>NZ_CP029191.1:5365436-8048154 GCF_008642335.1 Streptomyces venezuelae
GCCCTCGCGCCGCTCCCGCGTGGCGAGCAGCCTGCGCAGGGAGTAGAGGCGGGCCGGATCCGCGTGCCCGTCGGCCACCCATGCGTCCAGGGCGCAGTCCTTCTCGTCGTGGCTGCAGCCGCGCGGGCACTCCGCCGTCCCCGGCTCCAGATCGGGGAAGGCGAGGATGACGCGCGACGGGTCGACGTGGTTGAGGCCGAACGATCGCACTCCGGGAGTGTCGATCACCCAGCCGTCGGAGCCCTCGAGGGGGAGCGCGAGGGCGGAGGTGGTCGTGTGCCTGCCGCGGCCCGTGACCGCGTTGACGTGCCCCGTCGTGCGCCGCCGCTCCTGCGGGACCAGCGCGTTGACGAGCGTCGTCTTGCCGACCCCGGAGTGCCCGACGAAGGCGGTGACCTTGCCGTCGAGCAGTTCGTGGACGCGCGCGAGCTCCGCGCCGTCGGTGAACTCCTCGCGGCTGGTGACGACATAGGGGATGTCGAGGGAGGCGTACGTCTCCAGGATCTTGTCGGCGGGGGCCAGGTCCGACTTGGTGAGCACGAGGATCGGCTCAAGACCGCCGTCGTACGCCGCCACCACGCACCGGTCGATCAGGCGCGGCCGCGGCTCGGGGTCGGCGAGTGCCGTGACGATAGCCAGCTGGTCGGCGTTGGCGACGACCACCCGCTCGTACGGGTCGTCGTCGTCCGCGGTGCGCCGCAGGACGGAGGTGCGCTCCGCGATCCGCACGATCCGCGCGAGCGTGTCCTTCTTGCCGGAGAGATCCCCGACGACCGCGACCCTGTCACCCACCACGGCGGCCTTGCGGCCCAGCTCGCGGGCCTTCATCGCCATCACGATGCGATCGTCGACCAGGACGGTGAGCCGGCCGCGGTCGACGGTGAGGACCATGCCCTCGGCCGCGTCCTCGTGCTTGGGCCTGATGTGGGTGCGGGGGCGGTTGCCCTTGCGGTTGGGGCGGACGCGGATGTCGTCCTCGTCGGGGTTCTTGCCGTAGCGGCGCATGGTTCTCGATCCGCCCGTCAGTTCCCCAGCATCCCGGTCCAGAGGTCGGGGAAGTCCGGGAGCGTCTTCGCCGTCGTCGCGACGTTCTCGATCTGCACGCCGTCCACCGCGAGGCCGATGATCGCGCCCGCGGTCGCCATGCGGTGGTCGTCGTACGTGTGGAAGATGCCGCCGTGCAGCCTGCGCGGCTTGATGTGCAGGCCGTCCGCGGTCTCCGTGACGTCACCGCCCAGCTCGTTGATCTCCTTGGTGAGCGCGGCCAGGCGGTCCGTCTCGTGCAGCCGCAGGTGCGCGACGCCGCGCAGCGTCGAGGGGGAGTCCGCGAGGGCCGCGACCGCCGCGATACCGGGGGTCAGCTCGCCGACCTCGCTGAGGTCCACGTCGATGCCGCGGATCGACCCGGAGCCGGTGAAGACCAGACCCTGCTCGGTCAGTTCGCAGGAACCGCCCATCTCGGTGAAGATCTCGCGCAGCGCGTCACCGGGCTGCGTGGTGTGCGCGGGCCAGTCGGGGATCGTGACCGTGCCGCCGGTGACCAGGGCCGCGGCGAGGAACGGCTGCGCGTTCGACAGGTCGGGCTCGACGGTCAGGTCGCGGCCGAGCAGGGCGCCGGGGGTGACCCGCCACACGTTCGGCTCGCCGCCCGCCTCGGGGGTGTCGACCTGGGCGCCGACCGAGCGCAGCATGTCGACGGTCATCCGGATGTGCGGCACCGACGGCAGCGCGCCGCCCACGTGCCGGACCTCCACACCCTGGTTGAAGCCCGGGCCCGACAGCAGCAGGGCGCTCACGAACTGCGAGGACGACGACGCGTCGATCTCCACCCGGCCGCCCTCCAGGGCGCCGCAGCCGTGCACGGTCAGCGGCAGCGCGCCGGGCGTGCCGCGCGTGTCGTCGATGCGGGCGCCGAGCACGCGCAGCGCGTCGATCACGCCGTGCAGGGGGCGCTCGTACGAACGGGGGTCGCCGTCGAAGTGGATGGGCCCGTCGGCGAGGGCGGCGACCGGCGGCAGGAAGCGCATGACCGTGCCGGCGTTGCCGACGTCGACCGTGGCCGGGCCGTGCAGGCCCGACGGGATCACGCGCCACGCCTCGCCGGTGCCGTCCTGACCGCCCGCCACGGACGAGCTCGACGACACGGTCTCCTCGATGCCGACGCCCATCGCGCGCAGCGCGCCCGCCATCAGCAGCGTGTCCCGCGAGCGCAGCGGGCGGCGCAGCCACCCCGGCTCGGCGGCCAGCGCGGCCAGGACCAACGCACGGTTGGTGACCGATTTCGAGCCGGGGACGTGGACCGTCGCGGTGACGGCTCCGCTTGCGTGCGGGGCGGGCCAGAGGGCGGTGTGCGCCGGGGTTTCGGTCATGCCCTCACTTTAGTGGCTGGCAGTGACGTCGCTCAGACGTCGAGGAGCCAGCGGGCGCCGCCCATCAGGGAGCAGAGCGACACGGCGTGGAAGAGGAAGAGCCACAGACCCGCGGGGACGTGCGTCAGCCGCGACAGCTGGTCCGCGTCCGAGTCGCCCGCGCCCCCGCGCCTGCGCTTGGACTGCAGCTCGAAGGCGGGACGCACACCGCCAAGGAGCAGGAACCACACCACCGCGTACGCGAACGCCGCCTGCACGTCCGTGTTCGCCAGCCAGGAGACGACCAGGAACGTGCCGCCGGTGAGGACCACCGTCAGGGCGCCGTACGCGTTGCGGATCATCACCAGCATCACGACGAGCAGGGCCGTGGCGATCCACAGGAACGCCGTGATGCGTCCCGAGTCGAGCAGCGCGGCGCCGCCGAGGCCGAGCAGCGGGGGAGCGGTGTACCCGGCGGCCGCGGTGAGGATCATGCCGAGGCCGGTGGGCTTGCCGCGCGAGACGGTGAGGCCCGAGGTGTCCGAGTGCAGCCGGATGCCGTCGAGGCGTCGCCCGGTGAGCAGCGCGACCAGGCCGTGGCCGCCCTCGTGCGCGATGGTGATCGCGTTGCGGGCGAGGCGCCATATGTTGTGCGGGACGACGACCGCGAGGGCGACGACGCCCGCCGCGATCACCAGCCACTGCTCGGGCGCGGCCTGTGTGCCGAAGACGCGGTCCCAGAGGTCGGTCAGGCCGGCGTTCGCGGTGCTTTCCATTTCCTGGGCCATTGGCTGGACCGGCTCCTCTGGTCGTACGGGGTCTGGCAGTCTGGCACGTATGTGCGGACGGTTTGCATCCAGTCGTGGGCCCGAGGATCTCGCGGGAATCTTCGAGATCGAGAAGTGGGAGCCGGAGGAGGCGCTCGCCCCCGATTTCAACGTGGCTCCTACTAAGGAGGTCTACGCGGTTCTGGACCGTCCCCTGAAAGACGCCGACGACCCCACTCCGGTTCGCCAGCTGCGCACCCTGAAGTGGGGCCTCGTGCCGTCCTGGTCCAAGACGCCGGAGGGCGGCGCCCGGATGATCAACGCCCGCGCGGAGACCGTCCACGAAAAGCCCTCCTACAGGCGTGCCTTCACCTCGCGCCGGTGCGTCATCCCCGCCGACGGCTACTACGAGTGGGTGACCGCGCCCGAGGAGCGGCAGCTGGAGGTCGAGGGCAAGAAGAAGCGGCCGCGCAAGCAGCCCTACTTCGTGACGCCCGCCGACGGCTCGGTCTTCGCCATGGCGGGGCTCTACGAATTCTGGCGGGACAAGACCCTGCCCGACGAGCACCCCCTCGCCTGGTGGGTGACGTGCACCGTGATCACCACGGAGGCGGAGACCGCGCCCCTCGCCGTCGCCCCCGAAGAGGGCCCGCGCTCGCTCGCGGACATCCACCCGCGCATGCCGCTCATGCTGACGCCGGACCGCTGGGACGCCTGGCTCGACCCGTCCCGCACCGACGTCGAGGACCTGCGCACCCTCCTGGAGCCGCCGCCGCACGGACTGATGCGGGCCTTCCCGGTCTCCACCGCCGTCAGCAACGTACGCAACAACGGCCCGGAGCTGTTGAAGGAGCTGGACGGACCCGAAGAGGGCACACTCTTCTGACGTGACCGACGTGACCAAGGACGCACCCAAGAGCGAGATCATCCCGACCGACGCCGGTGAGGCGCGCATCACCTGGCACCCGGCTCCCGCGAAGAGCGCCCGCCTGCTGCTCGCGGTCAGCCACGGCGCGGGCGGCGGCATCGAGGCCCGCGACCTCCGGGCCCTCGCCGCCGAGCTCCCCGCGCACGGCGTGAGCGTCGCCCTCGTCGAGCAGCCCTGGCGCGTCGCGGGCAAGAAGCTCGCGCCCGCGCCGAAGACGCTGGACACGGGGTGGCGCGGCATCTGGCCCGCGCTGGAGAAGAAGGGACTCCCGGTGATCTCCGGCGGCCGCAGCGCCGGTGCCCGCGTCGCCTGCCGCACCGCCACCGAACTCGGCGCCGCCGCCGTGCTCGCCCTCAGCTTCCCGCTGCACCCCCCGGGCAAGCCCGAGAAGTCCCGCGCCGACGAACTGCTCGGCGCCGGAGTGCCCACCCTCGTCGTGCAGGGCGGCAACGACCCCTTCGGGAAGCCCGCCGAGTTCCCCGAAGGCACGTACGAACTGGTGGAGATCCCGTTCGGCGACCACGGATTCGCCGTGCCCAAGCGCGCCGACATCGGCCAGGACGAGGCCGTGAAGCGCATCACGGACGGAGTCACCCGCTGGGCGGGAATGTTGGACGCGTGACCTCTGTTGTGGCGGACAGACGGAAAACGCCGTCACAGCTGTTCGTACGAGAGGGAGTCCGCCGCATGGGTTCGACCATCTGCCCGAACCGCTCCAGCGCCGCTGACCTGGAGTGGACGGTGCTGAGCGCACCCAAAACCGCATCTATTCGGGCGGCGCGTGGTGCGGGTCGTCGTCTATCCTCCGATTCGAGTGGGGCTGCTTTCGGCCTCACCACGTCGTTGGAGGAGGTGGGTCCGGTCACTGGGACCGACGCAGGGACCGAGCACGGCCAGGCGGAGCAGCCCCGAGAGAGTTCGGAGAAGTCCGAGACGGCCGCGGAGCGCACGGCCCGCTTCGAGCGGGACGCGCTGACGTTCCTCGACCAGATGTACTCGGCGGCGCTGCGCATGACGCGCAACCCGGCGGACGCGGAGGACCTGGTGCAGGAGACGTACGCGAAGGCGTACGCGTCGTTCCACCAGTTCCGCGAGGGCACG
This sequence comes from Streptomyces venezuelae, assembly GCF_008642335.1. Classification (NCBI taxonomy): domain Bacteria; kingdom Bacillati; phylum Actinomycetota; class Actinomycetes; order Kitasatosporales; family Streptomycetaceae; genus Streptomyces; species Streptomyces venezuelae. The sequence goes on from NZ_CP029191.1 coordinate 5,370,581, forward strand.
AACCTCAAGGCATGGCTGTACCGCATCCTCACCAACACGTTCATCAACTCGTACCGCAAGAAGCAGCGCGAGCCCCAGCGCAGTGCCGCCGAGGAGATCGAGGACTGGCAGCTGGCACGCGCCGAGTCGCACATGTCCACCGGTCTGCGCTCGGCCGAGTCGCAGGCGCTGGACCACCTGCCCGACACGGACGTGAAGCGGGCGCTGCAGGCGATCCCCGAGGAATTCCGCATCGCCGTCTATCTGGCCGACGTAGAGGGCTTTGCGTACAAGGAGATCGCGGACATTATGGGGACACCCATCGGTACGGTGATGTCCCGACTGCACCGGGGCCGCCGCCAGCTGCGCGGCATGCTGGAGGACTACGCCCGTGAGCGCGGGCTCGTCCCGGCCGGTGCCGGGGAGTCGAACGGAACGAAAGGCTCGGGCTCATGAGCTGCGGAGAGCCGCACGAGACTGACTGCAGTGAAGTCCTGGACCATCTCTACGAGTTCCTCGACCACGAGATGCCGGACAGCGACTGCACCAAGTTCGAGACGCACTTCGAGGAGTGCTCTCCGTGCCTGGAGAAGTACGGCCTGGAGCAGGCCGTCAAGAAGCTGGTGAAGCGCTGCTGCGGCCAGGACGACGTCCCCGTCGACCTGCGGGCCAAGGTCATGGGCCGCATCGACCTCATCCGCTCCGGGCAGGCCGTGCCCGAGCAGGACATCACGCAGGACACCACGGCCCCCTCCGAGGCCTGAGAGCCTGGCTTCCAGCCCTCGGAACACCGCGCGGCCCGCTCTCCCCTCCCGCTCCCTTCCGTCACTCGAACGTGCTAATTAACGGCGGCCGGGCGCAGGCAGGGAGAGCGCCGTTCTAGTCTCCGGACCGGAACGGGGAGGAGAACTCCATGCGGTCGGTGCCGGTGCGGGCCCGCGTCTACATCCTGTGCGTCGCCCTCGCCGGCGTGGCCTGCGCCGCGCCCGCCCCCGGCGCACACCCCTCCTGGCCCGCCGTCGCGCTCCTGGCCGTCCTCTACGCCGGGTGCGAGCGGATCACCAGATGCCGCGTCGTCGGCGGCCGTGTCCCGCGCGGGCTCGGCACCTTCTTCCCCGTACTGCTCGCCGGGGTGTTCCTGCTGCCGCCGTCCGCCGCCGCGCTCGTCGCCGTGCCCGGCGCGCTGCTCGCCCGGGTCGACCGGGAGCCCCGCTGGGTGCGCCGGCTGTGGCGCGCCTCCCAACTCGCCCTCGCCGCCTGGGCGTCCGCGCGCGTGTACGCGGCGCTCGGCGGGCCCGCGGCCGGTGCGGGCCCCGACTTCCCGCACGTCCTCGGGCCCGCGGGCGCGGCCGTGCTCGTCTTCTCCGCCGTCCTCGCCGTGCTGGACGGCGGCGTCCTGCTGACCGCCGAACGCGTCCCCGCGCGGACCGCGTGGCGGGGCCTCTTCCTGCGCTCGCTCGCGCCCGTCGCCGTGCACGGCCTCGCGGGACTGATGATGGCGGTGCTCTGGACCAGTCCGTACGGCCCGGCGGCCGCGCTCCTCGTGCTCCTGCCGATGGGCGTCTCCTGCTGGGCCTTCGCGCAGTACCACCGCGAGCGCGCCGCCCACCAGGCCACCATCCGGGCGCTCGTGCAGGCCGTCGACCTCAAGGACAAGTACACCCGCGGGCACAGCGAGCGCGTCGGCCGCGCCTCCGTCCTGATCGCGCGCGAACTGGGCATGGACGACGACCGCGTCGAGGTTCTCCGGTTCGCCGGGATCCTGCACGACGTCGGCAAACTCGGCGTCCCCACCCGGCTGTTGCGCAAGGACGGACCGCTCACGCCCGAGGAACGGCGCATCATCGAGCTCCACCCCGAGTACGGCCACGAGATGGTCCGCGGCATCGGTTTCCTGGGCGAGGCGCGCGCCGCGATCCTCCACCACCACGAGCGCATGGACGGCGGCGGCTATCCGTACGGACTCACCGGCCCGCAGATCCCCGAGTGCGCGCGGGTGGTCGCCGTCGCCGACGCCTTCGACGCCATGACGTCCACCCGCTCCTACCGGCGGGCCAGGCCCGTCGAGGCGGCCGTGGCCGAGCTCAACCGGTGCGCGGGCGCCCACTTCGACCCCGTCATGGTCGGGGCGCTCACGCGCGCGCTCGACCGGTACGGATGGCACCCCGAGGTCACGGCGGACGTGCCGGAGCAGGGCGGAGGGGAGCAGAGCGGGGCGGAGCAGGGCGCGCCCGTGGCGTCGCACGTCCGGCCCGCGCCCGCGTCCGCTCCCGCCGCCGTGCGTCCGGGGGCCCGGTGAGGCCCCCCTCGCGGCTGCCCGGCGCGGTCGTCGGTCTGGCCGGAGTGCTGGCCTGCGCCTCCCTCGTCTGGACCCTCTGGCACGGCGTCGCCGAAGGCCGGGCCGCCCTCGCCTTCGGCGTCCTGATCGCCCTCGGCGAGCTGGCCCGGTGGGGGAGCGAAGGGGACAGGGAGCCCGCGCCTCTCGGTGCCGCGGGCGCCCTCTCGTACGCCCTGCTCGGCGAGAACGCGGGACACGCCACGCACCACGGGGTGCTGCAGGTGCTCGCCGTCGTCGTCGCGGCCGCCCTCGTCGGCGCGGTGCCGAACGTGGCGCTCGGCCGCGGCCCCACGCTCGACCAGATGGCGCGCCGCGTGCTCACCGTCGGGTTCGCCGCCGCGTGTTTCCAACCGCTCTACAACGCGGGCAAGTTCGGCGAGTGGGTGGGGCACGGGCCGTACTTCCCGTTCGTGATCGTCGCCCTGCTCGTCCTCACCGCGCTCTGCGACGCCGTACTCGCCGCCGTGACGGCGCACGCCCGCACCCGGTGGCCGTTCGGGCCGCTGCTGCGCGAGGAGCTGCGGGCGATGCTCGGCATCGGCTCCGCCGTCTGCGCGAGCGGCGCCGTGATGGCGCTCGCGGTGGCCGTGGCAGGGCTCTGGGCGCTGCCCGTGTTCAGCCTTCCGCTGCTGCTCACCCAGCTCTCCTTCCGGCGGTACGCGGCAGTGCGCGCGACCTACCGGCAGACCATCGCCTCCCTGGCCAGGGCCACCGAGATCGCCGGGTACACCCCGCAGGGCCACGCGCACCGCGTGGCCGGGCTCAGCCGGGCCGTCGGGCGTGACCTCGGTCTCTGTGAGTCGGACCTCACCGTCCTGGAGCACGCGGCGCTCATGCACGACATCGGACAGCTCTCCCTGGTCGACCCCGTCCCCGAGGGGGCCACCGCCGCCCTCTCCGAGGCGGAACAGCGCCGAATAGCCCTGCTCGGCGGCGCCGTCGTCCGCCAGACCGGGGTGGACGCCGCCGTCGCCGTCGTCGTGGAGCGGCAGGCCGACCCGTACCGCGAACAGCCGCTCACCGCACGTATTGTGCGGACGGCGAACGCGTACGACGAGATGGCGCGGGGAGAAGGACCCTCAGGGGCGCTGGACGGCCCGCTCAAGGCCCTGGAGCGGCTCCGTCTCGCCACGGGCCACGACTACCAGCCGGAGGTCGTGGAGTCCCTGGCGCGCGTCCTGTCGAGGGACGGCCTCACCCATGGCCTTACCTCGCGCCGGGCTGGGTAACCCATGGGTAATGAGCGGCCGTCCGACCGTCCGTGGTTGGATGCGAAGAAGACAGGAAATGGGGCGCACGGGGGTACGGCCCCCGACGCCGCGCCCCGACGACGAGCGACCTACGAAATACGTGGCAGGCGGGAATCAGGCGGGAATCGTGAGGATCTTCGGCAAGGGACGGCACCGGCCCTCCGCCTCATGGCGGCAGGCGACCGACCGCGCGTTCACGCTGATCGGCGACGGCCGGTACGAGGACGCGGGGGCGCTGCTCACGCGTGCGGCGGATCTCGAACCCTGGCTGTCGGAGTCCTGGTTCAACCTGGCGCTGCTGCACAAGTTCCGGCACGACTGGGAGCAGGCGCGGGCCGCGGGGCTGCGCGCCGTCGCGCTCCTGGACCGTTCGGCGGGCGCCCCCGACTGGTGGAACGTCGGCATCGCGGCGACCGCGCTCCAGGACTGGCCCCTGGCCCGCCGCGCCTGGCAGGCGTACGGCCTTCGGGTGCCCGGCGGTGTGGCCGCCTCCGGCGAGCCGACGGGCATGGAGCTGGGCAGCGCGGCCGTGCGGCTCTCCCCGGAGGGGGAGGCCGAGGTCGTGTGGGGCCGCCGTCTGGACCCGGCCCGCATGGAGGTCCTGTCCATTCCGCTGCCCTCTTCCGGGCGGCGCTGGGGCGAGGTCGTGCTGCACGACGGCGTTCCGCACGGCGAGCGGACGACGGGCGACGGGCACTCGTACCCCGTCTTCGACGAGATCGAGCTGTGGGCGCCCTCACCGGTGCCGACCTGGGTGGTCCTCCTGGAGGCCGCCACCGAGGACGACAGGGACGCCCTGGAGCGGCTCGCGGCCGACGCGGGCTTCGCCGCCGAGGACTGGTCGTCGTCCGTGCGGCTGCTGTGCCGGATGTGCTCCGAGTCCCGGATGCCGAGCGACGAGGGCGACGGCGAGCACCTGGACCCGCACGACCACAGCGAGCCGGGCCATCCGGGACCGCTCGGCCACCGCAGCCCGGGCGCGCTGTGGGTTCCGGAGCGCGAGTGCGGCCTGGCCGCGCCGGCGGCGCTGGTGCGCGGTCTGCTGGACGGCTGGGTGGCGGACAGCCCGGATTCCCGCGACTGGCGGGATCTCGAAGAGGTCTGCTGACACTTCGCCGTAGGCTGTACCGGCACAAACTCTTGAGGGTTTCAAGGAAGGCGTACGGCGGACATGGCGCAGGACACTGAGCAGCAGGCCATCGACGGGGACGGGGTGCTCCCCGTCGACGACGAGGGCTTCGTCATCGACACCGAGGACTGCGAGGAGCGGGAGACGGCCTACCGCGAGCGCGGCACGTCCCGGCCGATCACGGTCGTCGGCAACCCGGTGCTGCACAAGGAGTGCAAGGACGTCACGTCCTTCGACGACGAGCTCGCTCAGCTGATCGACGACATGTTCGCGACCCAGCGCGTCGCGCAGGGCGTGGGCGTGGCCGCCAACCAGGTCGGCGTCGACCTGAAGGTCTTCGTCTACGACTGCATGGACGACGACGGCGTGCGCCACGTCGGTGTCGTCTGCAACCCGGTGCTCCAGGAGCTGCCCGCCGAGAAGCGCCGTCTGGACGACTCGGGCGAGGGCTGCCTCTCGGTCCCGACCGCCTACGCGCCGCTGGCCCGCCCGGACTACGCCGAGGTGACGGGCCAGGACCAGAAGGGCAACCCGATCAAGGTGCGCGGCACCGGTTACTTCGCGCGCTGCCTGCAGCACGAGACGGACCACCTGTACGGGTACCTGTACATCGACCGCCTCTCCAAGCGGGAGCGCAAGGACGCGCTTCGCCAGATGGAGGAAGGCACCCCGCGCTACCCCGTGGTGGACAACGGCTGACTCCCGCGGCCCCCGGGAAGCGCGGGAACGGCGTGACGCGAACGGCCCCTGGTGCAGGAACTCTCTCCTGACCAGGGGCCGTTGGCGTAGCCGCTCGCGTGTGCGAGCAAATCAAGCTGCCGGTGATCCATATTCAGTCACGTAAGGGGATGTTCTCGGCACCCAGGGGTAGTGAATGGCGCAAATCTGTTCCCTGAACGGTCAGTTGTGGTGCTGAATGGAAAGCGCGGGGATACGCAACGGCGCGCGCCCGGTACGGCGGGAGGGGCGCGTGTCCTCAGGCGGCTGAAAGGGGTTTGTTCGTGCGTGCATATTCCGGGAGCACTTCACAGACACATCCGCACACACGGCCACGTTCACCCGCGGTATCGGTACCGCGGGCACTGGCCGTTCCGATGATCGAAGCAGCGTTCCCTCGCCGCCTGCATCCGTATTGGCCAAAGCTGCAGGAGAAGTCCAGGACCTGGCTGCGCGAAATGCGCCTCATGCCCCCGGACAAGGTCGAACGGTACGCGGACAGTCTCTGCTACACGGATCTGGTGGCGGGGTACTACATTGGCGCCCCCGACGAGTTGCTGACCGCGATAGCGGACCTCAGCAGCTGGTTCTTCGCGTGGGACGACCGGCACGACAGGGACTCCGTGCACGGCAGGACGGCCCAGTGGCAGCAGCTCTGCCGGGGCCTGCACGGCACGCTCGACGAGCCCCTCCGGTACCGGCACCACCGGGATCCGCTGGTCGCCGGCTTCGCGGACTGCGTGCTGCGTCTGTACTCGTCCCTCGGTCCCAGCTGGAACGCCAGGTTCGCCCGGCACTTCCACCCCGTGATCGACGCGTACGACCAGGAGTTCAGGAACCGGCGCTGCGGCACCGTGCCGACGGTCGAGGCGTACATAGAGCTGCGCCGCCTCACGTTCGCCCACTGGGCGTGGATCGACCTCCTGGAGCCCACCGCGCGGTATGAGCTGCCGGACCCGGTGCGCAAGCACCCCGCCTACCGGCGCGCGGCGCGGGCGACCCAGGATTTCTCGGCCTGGTACAACGACTTGTGCTCCCTCCCGAAAGAACTTGCGGGAGACGAACTGCACAATCTCGGGATCAGCCTCATCCAGCACGAAGGAATGACGCTGGAAGAAGCGGTCCGGGAAGTGCACAGGCGCGTCACCGAATGCGTCAGGGAATTCCTGGAAGCAGAACGGGAAGTCCTGCGATTCGCCGATGAGTTGGCGGAGGGCGGCGACGGCGGCAGGGAACTCGCGGACGCGGTGAAATCCTGCGTCTTCAACATGCGGAACTGGTTCTCGTCCGTCTACTGGTTCCATCACGAATCCGGTCGCTATCGGGTGGACAGCTGGGACGACAGGTCCATGCCCCCGTATGTGACGGAAGAAGCCCTGGCGGAAAACGAACTGGTAGGTGAGGAATGAGCGTCGAATCCGCGATACCCGCTCCCCCCGCGTCCGGCCCCGAGCCGCTGCGCACCCCGCCTCTCGTCCGCGGCGGCGCCCCGCTCCTCGGCCACGCATGGAACCTGGTGCGCGACCCACTCGGCTTCCTCTCCGCACTGCGCGACCACGGGGACCTCGTCAGGATCAGGCTGGGACCCAGGACCGCGTACGTGGTGTGCGACCCGGAACTGGTCGGCGCCATGCTCAAGAACCCCGAGTACATCGTCGGCGGCCCGCTCTGGGACACCCTGGAAGTGCTCCTCGGCAAGGGTGTGGCGACCAGCAACGGCAAGCTGCACCGGCGCCAGCGCCGCATGATGCAGCCCGCGTTCCGGCCCGAGCGGATCGCCGGCTACGCCAAGGTGATGGAGGAGGAGGCCCGCGCCACGGCTGCCCGCTGGCAGCCGGGCGCCACCGTCGACGTGAGCGCCGAGATGTTCCGCACGGCCGTGCGCATCGTCTCGCGCTCGCTCCTGGAGGTCGATTCGATACGGGACAAGGCGGACCGGATCGCCGACTCGCTGCACACCGTCTTCGAGGGGCTCTACCGCAGGATGGTGCTCTCGGTCGGCCCGCTCCACCGCGTGCCGACCCCCGCCAACCGGCGGTTCGAGAGCGCGCTCGCCGACCTGCACACCCTCGTCGACGAGATCATCGCGGAGCGCCGCGCGGCAGGACCAGGCGCGCCGGACGACCTGCTCGCCGAATTGCTGCGGGCCACGGACGAAACCGGGGCGCCCATCACCGACCAGGAGATCCACGACAACGTGGTTTCGCTCGTGGTGGCGGGAGCGGAGAATGTGGCGTCGACGCTGGCGTGGGCGTTCCATCTGCTGACCGAACACCCGGAGCAGGAAGAGCGGTTGGTTGAAGAGGTAAATGCCGTGGCCCCGGATCGCGCGATCACATTCGCCGATCTGGGTGACCTGCCGCACCTCCGCAATGTTGTCACCGAGGCAATGCGCATACGGCCGGCCGCCTGGATATTCACGCGCCGGTCCGTGGCCGAAACCGATCTGGGCGGCTATTCGATTCCGGCGGACGCCGACATCGTCTACAGCGTGTACGCGATGCAGCGCGACCCGCGTTCCTTCGAGCGGAACCTTGAGTTCGACCCCGACCGGTGGAATCCGGAACGGGCCGCCGCCGTGCCGGAGTTCGCGATGATGCCGTTCAGCGTCGGCAACAGGAAGTGCCCCGGCGACCACTTCAGCCTGGCGGAACTCGCCCTGATCCTCGGGACGGTGGCGCCGAAGTGGCGTCTTGGGCCCGTCAAGGAGACCGACGCCCGCACGCAGGTCGGCATCACCCTGCACCCCAAGCGGCTCGTCCTGCGGGCCACGCCGCGCTGACACAGCGGTGTGCCCGCCCCCGTCCATCGGAACAGGAGCGGGCACACCCGTACGCGTCTAGAACTCGTCGTCGAACGAGACCGAGCCCTCCACGGCGACCTGGTAGGCCGAGGGCCGCCGCTCGAAGAAGTTGGTCAGCTCCTGGACGCCCTGCAGCTCCATGAAGGAGAAGGGGTTCTCGGAGCCGTAGACCGGCGCGAAACCGAGGCGCTGCAGACGCTGGTCGGCGACGCACTGCAGGTACTCGCGCATCGAGTCGGTGTTCATGCCGGGCAGGCCGTCGCCGCACAGGTCGCGGGCGAACTGCAGCTCGGCCTCGACGGCCTCCTTCAGCATGTCCGTGACCTGCTGCTGAAGCGCGTCGTCGAAGAGCTCGGGCTCCTCCTTGCGGACCGTGTCGACCACGTCGAAGGCGAAGCTCATGTGCATCGTCTCGTCGCGGAACACCCAGTTGGTGCCGGTGGCCAGGCCGTGCAGCAGGCCGCGGCTGCGGAACCAGTACACGTACGCGAAGGCACCGTAGAAGAAGAGGCCCTCGATGCACGCGGCGAAGCAGATGAGGTTGAGCAGGAAGCGGCGCCGGTCGGCCTGCGTCTCCAGGCGGTCCAGCGTCTCGACCGAGTCCATCCACTTGAAGCAGAACTCGGCCTTCTCACGGATCGAGGGGATCTCCTCGACCGCATCGAAGGCCGCCGCGCGGTCCTCCGGGTCGGGCAGGTAGGTGTCGAGCAGCGTCAGATAGAACTGGACGTGCACGGCCTCCTCGAACAGCTGACGGCTCAGGTAGAGCCGTGCCTCGGGGGAGTTGATGTGCTTGTACAGCGTAAGCACCAGGTTGTTCGAGACGATCGAGTCGCCGGTCGCGAAGAACGCGACGAGGCGGCCGATCATGTGCTGCTCGCCGGGGCTGAGCTTGGCGAGGTCGGCGACGTCCGAGTGGAGGTCGACCTCCTCGACGGTCCAGGTGTTCTTGATCGCGTCCCGGTAGCGCTCGTAGAAGTCGGGGTAGCGCATGGGGCGCAGGGTCAGCTCGAAGCCCGGGTCGAGGAGGTTCTTCTCGCTGTTCGTGGGGGCGGCTTCCGGCGCGAAGCGCTGTCCATCAGGGGTGGTGGTCGGGCGACGGGAGGGCATTACTGGCAGGCCTCGCAGGACTCGGGGTTTTCCAGGGAGCAGGCGACGGCTTCTTCGGCCGTGGCCTGGGCGGGGACGGGGGCGGCGGCCGCGGCGTTCGAGCCGCCGGCGGCGCGGGCGATGCGCGTCGCGGGGCGCGAGCGCAGGTAGTACGTGGTCTTCAGGCCGCGCTGCCAGGCGTACGCGTACATCGAGGAGAGCTTGCCGATGGTCGGCGTCTCCAGGAAGAGGTTCAGCGACTGGGCCTGGTCGAGGAACGGGGTGCGGTCGGCGGCCATGTCGATCAGGCCGCGCTGCGGGATCTCCCACGCCGTGCGGTACAGCGCGCGGACCTCGTCGGGCACCCAGTCGAAGTCCTGCACCGAGCCGTTGGACTCGCGCAGCGCCTCACGGGTCTTCGCGTCCCACAGGCCGTGCCGCTTCAGCTCCTCCACCAGATAAGCGTTGACCTGGAGGAACTCGCCGGACAGCGTCTCGCGCTTGAAGAGGTTGGAGACCTGCGGCTCGATGCACTCGTACACACCGGCGATGGACGCGATGGTCGCGGTCGGCGCGATCGCGAGCAGCAGCGAGTTGCGCATGCCGGTCGCGGCGATCCGCTCCCGCAGCGCCGCCCAGCGCTCGGGCCACGTCAGCTCGACGCCGTAGTGGTCGGGGTGCAGGACGCCGCGCGCGGTGCGGGTCTTCTCCCAGGCGGGGAGCGGACCGCTGCGCTCGGCGAGGTCGGCGGACGCCTCGTACGCGGCGAGCATGATGCGCTCGGCGATACGGGTGGAGAGGGCACGCGCCTCGGGGGAGTCGAACGGCAGCTTCAGCTGGAAGAAGACGTCCTGGAGGCCCATCGCGCCGAGGCCCACCGGACGCCACTTGGCGTTGGAGCGCCCGGCCTGCTCGGTCGGGTAGAAGTTGATGTCGACGACGCGGTCGAGGAAGGTGACGGCGGTACGGACGGTCTCGTCGAGCCGCTCCCAGTCGATGTCGCCGTTGTCGACGAACGCGCCGAGGTTCACCGAGCCGAGGTTGCAGACGGCCGTCTCCCCGTCGTCCGTCACCTCCAGGATCTCCGTGCACAGGTTGGAGGAGTGGACGGTGTGGCCGGGCTCGGCCGTCTGGTTGGCGGTGCGGTTGGCGGCGTCCTTGAAGGTCATCCAGCCGTTGCCGGTCTGCGCGAGGGTGCGCATCATGCGGCCGTACAGGTCCCGGGCCGACATGCTCTTCTTCGCGAGCCCGGCGGCCTCCGCCTTGCGGTAGGCGGCGTCGAACGCGTCGCCCCACAGGTCGACGAGCTCGGGCACGTCGGACGGCGAGAACAGCGACCACTGCTGGTCGGCGGCGACCCGGCGCATGAACTCGTCGGGGATCCAGTGCGCCAGGTTGAGGTTGTGCGTGCGGCGCGCGTCCTCACCGGTGTTGTCGCGCAGCTCCAGGAACTCCTCGATGTCGGAGTGCCAGGTCTCCAGGTAGACCGCGGCCGCGCCCTTGCGCCGCCCGCCCTGGTTCACGGCGGCGACCGAGGCGTCGAGCGTCTTGAGGAACGGCACGATGCCGTTGGAGTGGCCGTTCGTGCCGCGGATCAGCGAACCGCGGGAGCGGATGCGGGAGTACGAGAGGCCGATGCCGCCCGCGTGCTTGGAGAGCCGCGCGACCTGGTGGTAGCGGTCGTAGATGGAGTCGAGCTCGTCCTGCGGGGAGTCGAGGAGGTAGCAGGACGACATCTGCGGGTGACGCGTGCCGGAGTTGAAGAGCGTCGGCGAGGACGGCAGGTAGTCGAGGCGGCTCATCAGGCCGTACAGCGCGGCGACCTCGTCGACGGCGCGGGCGCTCTCGTCCTCCGCGAGGCCGCTCGCGACGCGCAGCATGAAGTGCTGCGGGGTCTCGATGACCTGGCGGGTGATCGGGTGGCGCAGCAGGTAGCGGCTGTGCAGGGTGCGCAGGCCGAAGTAGCCGAAGCGGAAGTCGGCGCCGTCGCCGAGCGCGGCGTCCACGAGCGCGTCGAGGCGGGCCGCGTGGGCGTCCACGAAGTCGGCGGTGCGGTCGGCGATCAGGCCTTCGCGGTGGCCGACGGCGATCGACTCGGTGAAGGAGCGCACGCCCTGGGATGCGGCCTCGTCGGCGATGGAGAGCGTGAGCAGCCTGGCGGCGAGCTTCGAGTACGCGGGGTCCTCGGAGATGAGCCCCGCGGCCGCCTCGGTGGCGAGGGTCCGCAGCTCCGCCTCGTCCGCCCGCGCCGAGCGGCCGCGCAGCGCGGCGGCGGCGACCCGGCCGGGGTCGGCGTCGGGGAGGTCGGCGGTGAGGTCGGTCAGGGTGCGCAGCAGCGCGGTCCCCGGCGCGTCGGTGCCCTCGGCGATCGGCAGTGATGACGGCGCTGACGCAGGTTCGGCAGGCGCGATGGTCACGTGGAGCTCTCCCTCGCTCGGCTCTGGGCCTGAGGAGGGGATGGCACACACGGGCGCACCCGGGCAGGGCCAGGGCGGCGTACCGCGTCCACCGGCCCATTCCACGAGGCCCGGACGGTCGGCACCCGGGCCGGACGACACGGGTGCACTGCCGGCAGGTCTTCGGACTCCGCGCACGACAAATGCGTACACGTCTACCGTTGCGGGACAGTTCCGGACTTGCACCGGATTCCCCTGCGGCGACAGCGAGCACGAGCATACATCTTGTGCTGGCTCTGGGTGGCAGCCCCACATCTTGTGTCGGAGAGCACGAGAACGGGCCGCCGGATTCCTCCGGCGGCCCGCACGTCGTACGCCGCGTCGTACGCGGGGGAGGGTCAGTGCCCGCCCGGCGCCCCCGCCGTGGCCGGCGGCAGTTCCTCGATGACGCCGGGGTCGCCGGCGTCCGCCGTGTAGTCCCCGGGCGACGTCTCGTCGATGCCCTCGGGGGCGTTCAGCGCCTTCAGGACGAAGGTCATGACCACGGTCACGACGACGTTCAGGACGAACGCGGTGAGACCGATGTAGCCGATCTCGCCGATGCCGGGGATCTCGTCGGACGAGCCGCCGAAGTGCTTCTGCGTCGGCGACGCGACGCCGTACGCGGCGACGGTTCCGTAGACCATGCCGACCGCCCAGCCCGCGAGCAGCGCCCAGCGGTGGAACCACCGCGTGAACAGGCCGCCGACCAGCGCCGGCATCGTCTGCAGGATCCAGATGCCGCCGAGGAGCTGGAAGTTGATCGCGACCGTCTTGTCCATGGTGAGGACGAAGGCGAGCGCGCCGACCTTCACCAGGAGCGAGACCAGCTTGGAGATCTTCGTCTCCTGCTCGGGCGTCGCGTCCGGCTTGATGAAGTCCTTGTAGATGTTCCTCGTGAAGAGGTTCGCGGCCGCGATCGACATGATCGCCGCGGGCACGAGCGCGCCGATGCCGATGGCGGCGAAGGCGACGCCGGTGAACCAGTCGGGGAACATGTCCTCGAACAGCTGCGGGATGGCCAGCTGGCCGTTCTCGACCTTGACCCCGGCCGCGATCGCCATGAAGCCGAGCAGCGCGAGCAGGCCCAGCATCAGTGAGTAGAGCGGCAGGATCGTGGTGTTGCGGCGGATCACGTCACGGCTCTTGGAGGAGAGCGTCGCCGTGATCGAGTGCGGGTACATGAACAGGGCGAGCGCGGAGCCGAGCGCGAGCGTGGCGTAGGTCCACTGCCCGGCCTCGCCGGGGGCGAGACCCGCGACGGGCTTGCCCGCCGCGTCGTTCGCCGCGGAGAACTTCTCGTTCGCCGCGTGGAAGATCTCGTCGAAACCGCCGAGCTTGATCGGGATGTAGATGATCGCGACGGCGATGACGAGGTAGATCAGACCGTCCTTCACGAACGCGATCAGCGCGGGCGCGCGCAGCCCCGACGAGTAGGTGTACGCGGCGAGCACCGCGAACGCGATCAGCAGCGGCAGGTCCTTGATGAACCAGTTGGTGTCGGGTCCGCCGCCGATCCCCATGACGTCGAGGACCGCCTGGATGCCGACCAGTTGGAGCGCGATGTACGGCATCGTGGCGAGGATGCCGGTGACGGCTACCGCCAGCGAGAGCCCCTTGGAGCCGAACCGGCCGCGCACGAAGTCCGAGGTGGTGACGTAGCCGTGCTTGTGCGAGACCGACCACAGGCGCGGCAGGAAGGTGAAGATCAGCGGGTAGACGAGGATCGTGTACGGCACGGCGAAGAAGCCGGCCGCGCCCGCCGCGTAGATCGCCGCCGGGACGGCCACGAACGTGTAGGCGGTGTACAGGTCGCCGCCGAGCAGGAACCAGGTGACCCAGGTGCCGAACGAGCGGCCGCCGAGGCCCCATTCATCGAGGCTCTGCTCGTTCTCCGCCTTGCGCCAGCGGGCCGCCATGAAGCCCATGACGGTGACGGCGAGGAAGAAGAAGATGAAGACGCCGAGCGCGACGCCGTTGACGCCGCCCGATGCGAGTGTGGTCACTTTCCGGCACCCCCGTGGGCCTGCTCGGCCTTGCGGGCGCGCTGGTCACGCTGCCACAGCTGGTACGCGATCATCGTGAGCGCCGTCGAGATGAGCACCCAGAGCATCTGGTACCAGTAGAAGAACGGGATGCCGATGAAGGTCGGGTCGATCTTCGCGTACGACCCCACCCAGAGCATTGCCACGAAGGGCGCGACAAGGCAGGCTGCGATGACCACACGGACCGGCGTCACCACCGGTCTGTTCACTTCAGGCGCATCTGACATATCGCGGCTCCGTTCCCTCACTTATCCCATGCTTAACGTGCGGGAAATCTAAGCCACAGTCTCGCTGTATGGAACCCCTGTCCGGATAACGGACAGGGCAAGTTACCTGCTCAGCAGCAGCGGAAGCCCTGGCGCGGGTCCGACTCCGCCCGCTCCGTCCGCATACGTTCAAATGCGCGGCGGCTGGGGACGGTTGCTGCCGGATGCTCCTTGCGCACGTGCGCCACGTACCGTTCGTACGCCGACTCGTCGGTCAGCTCGCGGACGTACCACCGCATCCAGCGCACGCCGCGCAGCAGCCACGTCACGGCGCCACCTCCCGCCGCTCTTCCCGCTTCTCCCGCCGCTCCTCCTGCTTCTCCTCCCGGGTCGCGATGAGCCCCGCCGGAGCGGTCAACTTCGACTCCACGTACGGCGCTTCGCTCAGCCGCGAGGCCGCGGGGTCGCGGACGTGCTTGACGCAGATCCGGGCCGCGTCCAGGATGACGACGACGATCAGCAGCGCGAGCGCCGCCGAAAGGACGCCGTCCACCGTGGAGTTGGTGACGACGGTGTGCATGTCGTCCATGGTCTTGGCGGGCGGCAGGATCTTGCCCTCGTCGATGGCGTCCTGGTAGTTGGCGCGCTGCTGGAAGAAGCCGACGCGCGGATCGCTGGAGAACACCTTCTGCCAGCTCGCGGTGAGCGTCACCGTGGCGTCCCAGACGAGCGGGATCCCGGTGATCCAGGCCCACTTGAGCCGCCCGGACTTCACGAGCAGCGTGGTGCAGACGGCGAGGGCGACGGCGGCGAGGAGCTGGTTGGCGATGCCGAAGATCGGGAAGAGCTGGTTGATCCCGCCGAGCGGCTCGTGCACGCCGACCCACAGGAAGTAGCCCCAGAGGCCGGTGACGACGGCGCTGGTGAACACGAGCCCCGGCTTCCAGCTCATCCGCCGGAACGGCTTGTAGACGTTCCCGAGCATGTCCTGCAGCATGAAGCGGCCCACGCGCGTGCCCGCGTCGAGCGCCGTCAGGATGAACAGCGCCTCGAACATGATCGCGAAGTGGTACCAGAAGGCGCGCAGCGAGCCGCCGGTGACCTTGGAGAAGATCTCGGAGACGCCGACCGCGAGCGTGGGCGCGCCGCCGGTGCGCGAGAGCAGCGAGGACTCCTCGACGTTCTTCGCGGCCTGCGCCAGGTCGGCCGGTGAGATGGAGTAGCCGAAACCGGCGACGGCCTTCGACGCCTCCTGGACGGTGTCGCCGACGACTCCCGCCGGCGCGTTCATCGCGAAGTACAGACCGGGGTCGATGATCGACGCCGCGACGAGCGCCATCACCGCGACCGACGACTCCATGAGCATGGAGCCGTAGCCGATCATCCGGACCTGCGTCTCCTTCTGGATCATCTTCGGCGTCGTGCCCGAGGAGATCAGCGCGTGGAAGCCGGACAGCGCGCCGCAGGCGATCGTGATGAAGACGAAGGGGAAGAGCGAGCCCGCGAAGACCGGACCGTCGCCGCGCGAGGCGAAGTCGGTCACCGGGTCCATCTTCAGCGTCGGCAGGGCGACGACGACGCCGAGCGCGAGCAGCACGATCGTGCCGATCTTCATGAAGGTGGAGAGGTAGTCGCGGGGCGCGAGCAGCATCCACACCGGCAGGATCGAGGCGATGAACCCGTACGCCACCAGCCAGATCACCAGCGTCGACGGCGCCAGTGTGAACGTGTCCGCGAGGGACGACTCGGCGACCCAGCGCCCGCCGACGAGCGCGAGGAGCAGCAGCGCGACGCCGATCAGCGAGACCTCGCTGACCCGTCCAGGCCGCAGCACCCGCAGGTAGAAGCCCATGAGCAGGGCGATCGGGATGGTCATCGCGATGGAGAAGGTGCCCCACGGCGACTCGGCGAGCGCGTTGACGACGACGAGCGCGAGCACCCCGAGCAGGATGATCATGATGGCGAAGGTGGCGAGCAGCGCGGCGGCCCCGCCGACCGGGCCGATCTCCTCGCGCGCCATCTGGCCGAGCGACTTGCCGTCGCGCCGTGTCGAGAAGAACAGCACGACCATGTCCTGCACGGCGCCCGCGAAGATCACGCCCGCGATGATCCAGATCGTGCCGGGCAGGTACCCCATCTGGGCCGCGAGCACCGGCCCCACCAGCGGTCCCGCGCCCGCGATCGCCGCGAAGTGGTGGCCGAGCAGCACCCGGCGGTCGGTCGGATGGAAGTCGATGCCGTTGTCGAGCCGCTCGGCCGGGGTGGCCCGCTTCTTGTCGACCTTCAGAACCTTGTACGCGATGAACTTGGAGTAGAAGCGGTACGCGACGGCGTACGAGCCGAGTGCCGCCGCCACCATCCAGGCCGCCGACACCTCCTCGTCGCGCGCGAGGGCCAGGACGGTCCAGCCCGCGGCGCCGACCAGCGCGACGAGGGACCAGATGACGATGGATCGGGGGTTCGCTCTGCGCACCGGGTCGTCCTCCCGTTCATCAGGCGATGACGGGAGGAACGTAGAGCAGCACGGGGGACCCGCGCCAGACCTCGGGCGGCTGTCAGTCCGTGGGCCGCTTGAGGCGGGCCACGAACTTGTAGCGGTCGCCGCGGTAGACCGAGCGCACCCACTCCACCGGCTGGCCGTCGCCGTCCAGCGAGTGGCGGGACAGGAGCAGCATCGGCAGGCCCACATCCGTGCCGAGCAGGCCGGCCTCGCGCGGGGTGGCCAGGGAGGTCTCGATGGTCTCCTCGGCCTCCGCGAGGTGCACGTCGTACACCTCGGCGAGCGCCGTGTACAGCGAGGTGTACTTCACCAGGGAGCGGCGCAGCGCGGGGAAGCGCTTGGCCGAGAGGTGCGTGGTCTCGATGGCCATCGCCTCGCCGTTGGCGAGCCGGAGCCGCTCGATGCGGAGCACCCGGCCGCCCGCGGTGATGTCGAGCAGGTCGGCGAGCCGGTCGTCGGCGGTGATGTACCCGATGTCCAGGAGCTGCGAGGTGGGCTCCAGTCCCTGGGCCCGCATGTCCTCCGTGTACGAGGTGAGCTGCAGGGCCTGCGACACCTTCGGCTTCGCGACGAACGTGCCCTTGCCCTGGATGCGCTCAAGACGGCCCTCGACGACGAGCTCCTGGAGGGCCTGGCGCACCGTCGTGCGGGAGGTGTCGAACTCGGCGGCGAGGGTGCGCTCCGGGGGCACCGGAGTGCCCGGCGGCAGCGTCTCGGTGATGTCCAGCAAGTGCCGCTTCAGGCGGTAGTACTTGGGCACGCGCGCCGTACGACCGACGCTCGGGGCCTCCGGGGACACGTCGATCTCGCCCGCCGTACTGCCCGCCTCGCTGCCCATGATCGACCTTCCCGGCTCCTGTGCTGCTGCCGTCACCGGCTCCTCCGTCTGTCGCGGCTCACATCGTGGCACGGTACGGGCAGAGCAGACTGCGCCTGCTCAGGTGTCGGTCCGATAACGGACGCGACAGCCCTTCTTATACACCCTTGACACCCCTAAAGGTCTAGGCCAAGCTCCCCGTACTGGTCTACACCATTAAAGACCAGGTTCCAGTCCCACGGGCAGATCTCGGTCCATTTGGTCGCTGCGGGTGGGGGGTTGACTGGCATCCCTTGAGGAGGGTGAACGTGAAGCGCAAGCTCATTGCGGCCATCGGTGTCGCGGGCATGTTGGTCTCGGTCGCGGCCTGCGGCAGTGACGACGACGACAAGAAGGCCGGGGGAGCCGACAGCTTCAAGGGCGAGACCCTGACGCTCTGGGCGATGGATGGTTCGACGCCGGACCAGTGGCAGAAGGATGTCACCGCGGCCTTCGAGAAGAAGACCGGCGCGAAGCTGAAGTTCGAAGTCCAGCAGTGGAACGGTATCCAGCAGAAGCTGACCACCGCCCTCTCCGAGGAGAACCCGCCGGACGTCTTCGAGATCGGCAACACCCAGACCGCCGCGTACGCCAAGACCGGCGGCCTCGCCGAGCTCGGCGACCTCAAGGAGTCCATCGGCGCGGACTGGACCGAGTCGATGAACAAGGCCTCGGTCATCGACGGCAAGCAGTACGCCGCCCCGTGGTTCGTCCTGAACCGCGTCGTGGTCTACAACAAGAAGGTCTGGGCCGACGCCGGCATCAAGGAGCTCCCCAAGACCCGCGCCGAGTTCCTCAAGGACCTCAAGCAGATCGGTTCCAAGACCGACGCCGAGCCGATCTACCTGCCCGGCCAGAACTGGTACCACTTCGTCGGCCTGACCATCGGTGAGGGCGCCGAGCTGGTCAAGAAGGACGGCGACAAGTACGTCTCCAACCTGGGTGACCCCAAGGTCAGCAAGGCCATGAAGACGTACAAGGAGTTCGCGGACCTCTCCAAGGCCCCCAAGAACAAGGACGAGGCCACCCCGCAGCAGGCCGAGGTCTTCGCCAAGGGCAAGACCGGCGCCTTCATCGGCATGAGCTGGGAGGCCGCGACCGCGATCAAGGCCAACAAGAAGATCGAGAAGGACATCGGCTTCTTCACGATCCCCGGTGAGACGGCCGACAAGCCCGAGGGCGTCTTCCTCGGCGGCTCCAACCTCGCCATCGCCGCGACCAGCAAGAAGCAGGAGCTCGCCAAGGAGTTCCTCAAGATCGCGCTGTCCGACAAGTTCGAGGGCCAGTTCGCCAAGGAAGGCGGCACGATCCCGAACAAGAAGGCCCTGGAGTCCAACCTCAAGGGCAACGCGGCCGCCGAGGCCGCCGCTCCCGCCACCTCCGGCGGCGGCACCACCCCGCTGATCCCGGAGTGGGGCGCGGTCGAGAACCCGCCGAACCCGATCAAGAACTACATGACCGCGGTGCTCAACGGTAAGTCTCCCGAGGCGGCCGCGAAGCAGGTCGAGGGCGAGCTCAACAAGCGCCTGGCGCAGAAGCAGTAAGAACGCCCCTCTTGCCGGGGGCGGCGGGTGAACCGTCCTCGCCGCCCCCGGCATTCCTCTGCGTACCGCGATGCCCACGAAAGAGATGGCGAGCATGACCGTGCAGAAGACCGAACGGCCGCCCTCCGGCCCGACGGAGGTGCAGACACCGGAAGGCGGGCCACGGCCGAGTGACCCGCGCAAGGAGCCCCGGCGGCTCGCCGGCCTGACGCCCTATCTGCTCCTTGCCCCCGCGATCGTCGCCACCCTGCTGCTGCTCGGCTGGCCACTGGTCAACAACGGGATCCTGTCGTTCCAGAACCTCAACATGCGGCAGTTCATTCTGCACTTGACCGAGTGGAACGGATTCGACAACTACAAGGACGTCCTCACCGGCGAGGACTTCTGGCGGGTCACAGGACGCTCGGTCGTCTTCACCGCCGTCAACGTCGTGCTGATCATGGCACTCGGCACGCTGGTCGGACTCCTTCTCGCGCGCCTCGGCCGGAAGATGCGCACGTTCCTCCTGCTCGGCCTCGTGCTCGCCTGGGCCATGCCCGTCGTCGCGGCCAGCACGGTCTACCAGTGGCTGTTCGCGCAGCGCTTCGGCGTCGTCAACTGGATCCTCGCCAAGATCGGCTTCGAGTCGATGGCCGACCACGACTGGCTGGCCACGCAGTACTCGACCTTCTTCGTCGTGCTGCTGCTGATCGTCTGGATGTCCATCCCCTTCGTGGCGATCAACCTGTACGCCGCCACGACCACCATCCCCAAGGAGCTGTACGAGGCCGCGGCGCTGGACGGCGCGGGGGCCATCAAGCAGTTCACCCAGGTGACGCTGCCGTACCTGAAGCCCTTCCTCTACGCCACGACGTTCCTGGAGATCATCTGGGTCTTCAAGGCGTTCGTGCAGGTCTTCACCATCAACGAGGGCGGCCCCGACCGGCTCACCGAGATCCTGCCCGTCTACGCCTACATCGAGGGCATGGGCAACCAGCACTTCGGCATGGGCGCCGCGATCGCGCTGCTCACCATCATCATCCTGCTGGCCATCACCTCGTTCTACCTGCGGATCGTGCTCAAGCAAGAGGAGGACGAGCTGTGAAGCGCTCGCTGATGGGCCGCCTCTGGCCCAACCTGGTCGCGGTCGTCATCTTCGTCTTCTGCGTCTTCCCCGTGTACTGGATGTTCGCCACGGCCTTCAAGCCGACCGGCGACATCATCGCCGAGGACCCGGTCTGGTTCCCGACCAATGCCACGCTCGAACACTTCAAGACGGCGATCGACGCCGACCACTTCTGGACCATGGTCGGCAACTCCGTCATCGTGACGGTCCTCGCCGTCGTCTTCTCGCTCATCATCGGCGTGACCGCGGCGTTCGCCCTCGCCCGCATGCGGTTCAAGGGCCGGCGCGGCTTCATCATCGGCTTCATGCTCGCGCAGATGGCGCCGTGGGAAGTCATGGTCATCGCGATCTACATCATCGTGCGCGACGCGGACATGCTGAACAGCCTGATCCCGCTGACCCTCTTCTACATGGTGATGATCCTGCCCTTCACCCTCCTCACGCTCCGCGGCTTCGTCGCCGCCGTGCCCAAGGAGCTGGAGGAGTCCGCCATGGTCGACGGCTGCACCCGCATGCAGGCCTTCCGCCGGGTGATCCTGCCGCTGCTCGCGCCGGGCCTGATGTCGACCTCGCTCTTCGGCTTCATCACCGCATGGAACGAGTTCCCGCTGGCGCTCGTGCTCAACAAGGAAGCCGAGGCCAAGACCCTCCCGATCTGGCTGTCCAGCTTCCAGACCGCCTTCGGCGACGACTGGGGCGCCACCATGGCCGCCGCCTCCCTCTTCGCCGTCCCGATCCTCGTCCTCTTCGTCTTCCTGCAGCGCAGGGCCGTGGCCGGCCTCACCGACGGCGCAGTGAAGGGATAACTCCGCACATGACGACACTCACGCACGCCGGTGACACCCTCACCCGCAACGCCCTCGCCGTCCTCCAGCCCGGCTTCGACGGCACCACCGCGGTGCCGGACTGGGTGCGCCACCGGATCGACGAAGGCCTCGCCTCCGTCAGTCTCTTCGGCCGCAACGTACAGACCGCGGAGCAGGTGGCCCGGCTCACCGCGCAACTGCGCGCCGAACGCGACGACCTCCTGATCGCCATCGACGAGGAGAGCGGCGACGTCACCCGCCTGGAGGTCCGCACCGGCTCCTCCTACCCGGGCAACCACGCGCTCGGCGCCGTCGACGACACCACGCTGACCCGCGAGGTCGCCGCCGACCTCGGCCGCCGCCTCGCCGCCTGCGGCATCAACTTCAACTGGGCGCCGTCGGCCGACGTCAACGCCAACCCCGACAACCCGGTCATCGGCGTACGCTCCTTCGGCTCGGACCCCGACCTGGTGGCCCGGCACACCGCCGCCTACGTCGAGGGCATGCAGTCGTCCGGCGTCGCCACCTCAGCCAAGCACTTCCCGGGGCACGGCGACACGGCGATCGACTCGCACCACTCCGTGCCGGTCATCGACGTCGACCGGGACGTCCTGAACTCCCGCGACCTCGCCCCGTTCCGCGCGGCCCTCGCCGCCGGCACCCGGGCCGTGATGAGTGCCCACGTCCTGGCCCCGGCCCTGGACCCGGACAACCCCGGCACGCTCTCCCGGCGCATCCTGACCGGACTGCTGCGCGAGGAGTTCGGCTACGAGGGCCTCATCGTCACCGACGGCATGGACATGCAGGCCATCGCGGGCACCTACGGCTTCGAGCGCGGCTGCGTCCTCGCCATCGCCGCCGGAGCCGACGCGATCTGCACGGGCGGCGGCCCCTCGGACGAGGGGACCGTGCTGCGGCTGCGGGACGCCTTCGTCGCGGCCGTGCGCTCGGGCGAGCTGCCCGAGGAGCGGCTCGCCGACGCGGCGGACCGCGTGCGGGCGCTGGCCGGCTGGGCGTCGATGTCGGGCGCGGCCGAGCGTTCGGGGGGCGCGCCCGACACCGGCATCGGCCTCATCGGGGCCCGCCGCGCGCTGACGGTTACCCGCGGCGAGACCTACGCCGCCCCGGTCACCGAGGCCCCCTTCGTCGCCACGTTCTCCCCGCTCCCCAACATCGCCGTCGGCGACGAGACCCCCTGGGGCGTCACCGCCGAACTGGAGCGCCGCCTCCCCGGCACCGAGTCCGCCACCTACTCCGGCGAGGGCTCGGGCAGCCAGGCCCTCGCGGCGGCGGGCACGCGCCGCATCGTGGCCGTCGTCCGCGACGCGCACCGCCACGCCTGGATGGCCGACGCCCTCCAGACCCTCGTCGCCGCCCGGCCCGACACGGTCGTCGTCGAGATGGGCGTCCCGCAGTCCGCTCCCATCGGCGCCCTCCACATCGCGACGCGCGGCGCGGCCCGCGTGTGCGGCGAGGCGGCGGCGGAGGTCATCGTCGCGGGCTGACCACCCGCTGCACGAACGCGCGGCACACGGAAGGGGCGCCCCCGCCGGGGGCGCCCCTTCCGGCGTATCCGTTTCCGCTGCTCCTACAGGCCCTGCCACTCCGGCTTGTTCGCGTACGTGTGCCGGAAGTAGTCCGCCAGCTTCAGCTTCGACGCGGCGGCCTCGTCCACCACGACCGTGGCGTGCGGGTGCAGCTGCAGCGCGGAGGCGGGCACGACCGAGGCGACAGGGCCCTCCACGGTCGCGGCCACCGCGTCGGCCTTGCCCTCACCCGTGGCGAGCAGCACCAGGTGCCGCGCCTCCAGGATCGTCCCGATCCCCTGGGTGATGACGTGGTGCGGGACCTGCTCGATGTCCCCGTCGAAGAAGCGTGCGTTGTCCACCCGCGTCTGCTCCGTCAGCGTCTTGATGCGCGTACGGGACGCGAGCGACGAGCAGGGCTCGTTGAACCCGATGTGCCCGTCCGTGCCGATGCCGAGCAGCTGCAGGTCGACACCGCCGGCCTCGGCGAGCGCCTTGTCGTACGCCACGCACGCCGCCTGCACGTCCTCGGCGCTGCCGTCGGGCCCCATGAAGGAGCTCTCGCTGAGCCCGAGCGGCTCGACGACCTCCCGCAGGACCACGGAACGGTACGACTCCGGGTGCCCTGCGGGCAGCCCCACGTACTCGTCGAGCTGGCAGATGCGGGCCCGCGAGGCATCCACGGAACCGGCCGCGACCTTGGCCGCCAGGGCTTCGTAGATGGGCAGGGGAGTGGAGCCGGTGGCGACACCGAGCAGGGCGTCAGGCTTACGACGCACCAGGGCGGCCATGGCCTCCGCGATGAGCTCGCCGCCTGCCGTGGCGTCCGGGACGATGACAACTTCCACGCTGGGCCTGCCGATCTGGAGAGGGGCTCGAAAGTACTGGGGGAGTACTGGTGGTATAGACCAATCTAGCAGAGCTGCGCCGCTGGAACAGCAGTGCCGCAAAGCCAGGACAGCCGATTCCGCCGCTCTTCGATCCATGCTCGACTCTCCGCCCCGCCTCCGCCCGTCGAACCGTGCGCGAGGGCCCGGAACGCCCGGTCACACCCCCAGCACCGAACCCCCCGTCGCGTCGATGTACTGACCGGTGATCCACCGCGCGTCCTCCGAGGCCACGAAGGAGACGATGTCCGCCACGTCGGCGGGCTGGCCTATCCGGTCGAAGGTCGAATACCCCGCCATCTCGGCGCGCTGGGCCTCGGGGATCCCGTCCATCATCTCGGTCTGGATGATTCCGGGCGCGACCGCGTTCACCGTGATCCCGCGGGGGCCGAGCTCCTGCGCCAGCGTGTGCGTCAGGACGTTCACCGCGCCCTTCGTCATCGAATACGCCACGGTGACCGGGAACGCGATGCGTGTGACGCCCGACGAGATGTTGATGATCCGGCCGCCGTCGCGCAGCCGGTCGAGGCCCTTCTGGACCACGAAGAACAGCGCCTTCGTGTTGACCGCGAACACGCGGTCGTAATCCTCTTCCTCGACCTCTCCCACATGGCTGTACAGCCCGATGCCGGCGTTGTTCACCAGGATGTCCAGGCCGTCCGCGTGCCGGTCGAACTCGGCCCAGAGCGCGTCGGCGTCGCCGGGCACCCCCAGCTCGGCGCCGAACGCGAAGGCGGACCCGCCCGCCGCCTCGATCGCCGCCACCGTCTCCTTCGCGGCCACCTCATTGCTGCCGTAGTGCACGCCGACCCGCGCCCCGTCCCGGCCGAGCCGCTCGGCGATGCCCCGCCCGATGCCCCGGCTGCCGCCCGTGACCAGCGCGGTCTTCCCGGCAAGCCTGCTCGTGCCCGTGTGCGCTCCCATGACGGAGGCCCCCTCTTTCGCTCTCGATGATTTCTCTAGCGGTCGTTACAGAAAGAACGCTACCCCACACCCGCTCCCTTTTTCTAGTGCCCGCTATACAATTCACTCCATGGCGACGAAACAGCGCGGGCGCCCCCGCTCCTTCGACCGCGAGACGGCCCTGGAACAGGCGATCCGCACATTCTGGGAGAACGGGTACGAGGGGACGTCCGTCTCCGACCTCACCCGGGTCATGGGCATCGGCGCCCCGAGTCTCTACGCGGCCTTCGGCGACAAGCGCACCCTCTTCGACGAGGTCGTGGTGCGGTACGGCGCGACGCACGGAGCCTTCGGCGTGCGCGCCTTCGAGGAGGAGCCCACCGCGCGCGCCGCGGTGTCGCGGCTGCTGCACGAGGCGGCGGTCGAGTTCACCGACCCCGGTCACCCCCGCGGCTGCCTCGTCATCACCGCGGCCACGAACTGCACGACGCCGGAGGTGGAGGAGGCCCTGAGAAATCGCCGGAACGCGAACGTGGCGGACATCGAGTCCCGCATCCGCGCCTCCGTCGCGGCCGGGGAACTGCCCGACCGCACCGACCCCGCCGCCCTCGCCCGATATACGGCAGCGGTCTTCCAGGGGATGTCGCAACAGGCCAGGGACGGCGCCACCAGGGAGGATCTGGAGGCGGTGGCCGATCTCGCCATGGCGGCGTGGCCGATGTGAGAAAGTCGGCTCCGATTGTCGGAGAAAGAGACAACAACAAACATCTGCCGACGCATGGACAGAGGAGAATGGTCTAGTCCACAATGCGTGGGTAAAGCCTCCGCTCTCCCCGCACAGGAGAGCGGATCGAGGAACCGGCACTCTCTGCCCTGACCGTGTCGGATCCTCAAGATCGGCTGTTCAGTACCGCACATTCTGGCGGCCGATGCACCTGAAGGGCTGCGGTGCCGTGGGCGGGCTGAGGGTCCCGCCCTGGCGCCGCGGCTCGACGGGGGCCGCCGGACGCGAAAGGTACGCTCCACACGTGCCCTCCATGAACGATCTCGTCCGCCAGCACACCGCCCTCGGTGACTCCGATCTCGAGTGGCTGCATCTGCTGGTCTCGGAGTGGCAGCTGCTCTCCGACCTCTCCTTCGCCGATCTGGTCCTCTGGGTCCCCACGCTCGACGGCACCCGCTATGTGTCCGTGGCGCAGATGCGGCCCAACACCGGGCCCACCTCCTACCAGGACGACATGGTCGGGCACCTCGTCCCGCGCGGTCGCCGCCCCCTCCTGGACGCCGCCCTGGACGAGGGGCGCATCGTGCGCGAGGGCGACCCGGAGTGGCGCGAGGAGGTGCCGGTCCGCGTCGAGTCCATCCCCGTACGCAGGGAGGGGCGCGTCCTCGGCGTCATCGCCCGCAACACCAATCTCCTGACGGTCCGCACGCCGTCCCGCCTCGAGCTGACCTACCTCCAGTCGGCGTCCGACCTCGCGCAGATGATCGCGGCGGGGTCGTTCCCGTTCCCCGGGCAGCAGGTCGACATGGATGCCTCCCCGCGCGTGGGGGACGGTCTGCTGCGGCTCGACGCCGACGGCATCGTCCAGTACGCGTCGCCGAACGCCCTCTCCGCGTACCACCGCCTCGGTCTCGCATCCGATCTCGTCGGCCACCACCTGGGCACGGCGACCGCCGAACTCGCCCCGTCCCGCGGCCCGGTGGACGAGGCCCTCGCCAAGGTCGCGAGCGGCTGGGCGCCGCGCGAGTTCGAGATCGAGGGCGGCGACGGAGTGATCCAGCTGCGCGCGATCCCGCTCAAGCCCAAGGGCCCGCGCATCGGTTCGCTGGTACTCCTCCGCGACGTGACCGAACTCCGTCGCCGCGAGCGGGAGTTGATCACAAAGGACGCCACCATCCGGGAGATCCACCACCGGGTGAAGAACAACCTCCAGACGGTCGCCGCGCTGCTGCGGCTGCAGGCGCGCCGCATCGACTCCGCCAAGGGCCGCGAGGCGCTCGAAGAGGCCGTGCGGCGCGTGGGCTCCATCGCCATCGTCCACGAGACGCTCTCCCAGAACCTCGACGAGCGCGTGGAGTTCGACGAGATCGCCGACCGGGTGCTCGCGATGGTCGCCGAGATCTCACCCGGCAAGGTCACGGGCCGGCGTACCGGCCGCTTCGGGATCCTCGACGCGGAGGTCGCGACGCCGCTGTCGATGGTGCTCACGGAGATCCTGCAGAACGCGCTGGAGCACGGTTTCCGCGAGGGCGACACCGGCACGGTCGAGGTGTCGGCGGTGCGCGGCGGCACGACCAAGGACGCGCGGCTGCTGATCACCGTCCACGACGACGGGGTCGGTCTCCCCGAGGGCTTCGACCCGCACCGCTCGGGGAACCTCGGTCTGCAGATCGTCCGCACCCTGGTCGAGGGGGAGCTGAGCGGCACCTTCGACATGGTCCGGGCGCCGGAGCGCGGCACGCAGGTGCTCCTGGACATCCCGGTCCGCGCCGACAAGTAACGAACGCCTACAGGCAGCGCGCAAAGCAGTGAGCCCCGGACCGTAGGGTCCGGGGCTCACTGCTCACGTTGCGTTGCGCATCGGGGGTACTGCGCGGCTGCGGCTCGGGGGCGGGAGTTGCGTACGCGCTGTACGCGCCGCCAAGCTCAGGCTCGTGGGGGGTGTGGGCGTCAGGCGCTGGCCTGGCGTGCACGGTTGCGAGCGGCGCGGCGCTTCATTGCGCGGCGCTCGTCCTCGCTGAGGCCACCCCAGACGCCGGAGTCCTGGCCGGACTCGAGCGCCCACTGCAGGCACTGCTCCATGACGGGGCAGCGGCGGCAGACGGCCTTGGCTTCCTCGATCTGCAGCAGCGCAGGACCGGTGTTGCCGATGGGGAAGAAGAGCTCGGGGTCTTCCTCGCGGCAAACGGCGTTGTGACGCCAGTCCATGGCTGCTACCTCTCCTTGGTATTACATGCAGGTTGCTTGTGAATGTGAACGCTTTCACGAATCCCCCCGCACGGGAAGGGTCGACGCCCAGTTGCCTGGTGTGGACCTGTGGTGGAGGAGGGGTTCTGGCTCTCTGTGGGGCCGATGTTGCGGGCCGTCCCGATCGCCATGTAGAGATTCGCAAACCTCGGCGGCGGATACAACCCCTTCAGGAAAGTTTTTTTTGATTCCTCAGTGTCGGCTGGGTCACAGCCGTACTTCCATGGGGTGGACCCTGGTTTAAACGTTCGAGTGAAAGGACTTTAGGCCCTTCTACTCACACAATCACACGCAGTGCACGGCGTACGCCTGTGAACGTCACGCTCGTGCGGAGTCCCAAGTGGTCACCGTCCATCTGAAGGGGCAGAGGAACCTTTGAATGCAAGGTGAAGTCTGTGAGGTCGTGGAGCGTGACCGCGTGCTTACCGTGTGGTCCCCGCTCCGGCGTCGACGTCAGGAGCTGAGTGCCGTACCGGGCCACCGCGGCCGTGGAGAGCTTCTTCAGACCCAGCACGTCCAAGGCCGTGTCGAAGGACGCCCGCGGTGACGCGTACAGAGGGCGATTGCCCAGGTAGGAGTACGGAGAGGTGTTGCAGACTATCGACATCACCAGATCCGTCACCGGGTCCTCGCCGGGCCGCTCCAGCGTGATCATTCCGTGCCTGCGGTGGGGCTCGTCGATGAACTGACGCAGCACCTGACGCACGTAGAGCGCATGCGTCGAGCGTCGGCCGAGCTCGCGCTGCTGTTCGACCCTGCCCACCACGCCGCCGTCGAAGCCGAGCCCCGCGCAGAACGTGAACCAGCGCGACGGCACCGCCTCGTCCTCCGTGCCCGGTGTGCCGCCCGCGATCCCCAGGCCCACCGTGCGCTCACTTCCCTCGCGCAAGGCGTCCAGAAGGGCACCGGTGGCCTCCACGGCGTCATTGGGCAGCCCGAGGGCGCGCGCGAAGACGTTGGTGGAGCCGCCGGGCACGACGGCGAGGCGGGGGAGGCGGTCCGGGTCGGGGCCGTGGTGCAGCAGACCGTTGACGACCTCGTTGACGGTGCCGTCGCCGCCCAGGGCGACGACCAGCTCGATGTCCTTGCTCTCCGCGGCCTGCCGGCCGAGGTCCCTGGCGTGCCCGCGGTACTCGGTGGTGACCGCGTCGAGCTTCATCTCGCTCGCCAGTGCGTGGACCAGCACGTCACGCGTACGCGCACTGGTGGTGGTTGCCGCCGGGTTGACCACGAGAAGTGCACGCATGCGAAGCAGACTACCTAGCGCTCTTTACACGGCCTAGACCGAGGTGCCGGGGCCGACGCACCCGGGGCTACCCTGCAGGGGTGAGTAATCAGCGGAAAACCACCCCCGAAGCCCCGGAGTCGCCCGAGCCGGGCCAGCGACCCGCGCGGGTGACCGCCGCCGCGGCGCTGGTCGCTCTGGAGGGCCTCGCCCTCGTCGCCGGGGGCGTCTACATGCTCGCGCTGGGCGTCACCGGATCGTCCGACGACGCGCAGCAGGCATGGACGGGCGGCGTCACGCTGATCGTCCTCGCGCTGCTTCCGCTGCTCGCCGCGCGGGGGCTGCTGAAACTGCGCCGGTGGAGCCGCGGGCCCGCGATCATCACGCAGATCATGGCGCTTCCGGTGGCCTGGCAGATGCTGCAGGCCGACAGCCTGGCGATCCCGGCCGGCATCGTGCTCGCGCTCTGCGCCGTCGCGTCGCTCGTCTTCCTGATCAACCCGGCGACGACCGAGGCCCTCGGCATCCAGGGCCCCGGCAACGTCCAGGATCAGAAGTAGCGGCCCAGGAGCAGAAGCCGCGACTACGTAGAGTGATCACTCCTCGACGAGGAGCTTCTCCCGGAGCTGCGCCAGCGTGCGCGCCAGCAGTCGGGAGACGTGCATCTGGGAGATGCCGACCTCCTGCGCGATCTGCGACTGGGTCATGTTGCCGAAGAAGCGCAGCAGCAGGATGCGCTTCTCGCGCGGGGGCAGGTCCTCCAGGAGCGGCTTGAGGGACTCGCGGTACTCGACGCCCTCCAGAGCCTCGTCCTCGGCGCCCAGGGTGTCCGCGACGGCCGGGGACTCGTCGTCCGTGTCGGGGACGTCCAGGGACAGTGTCGAGTACGCGTTCGCGGACTCCAGGCCCTCCAGGACCTCCTCTTCGGAGATGGCCAGTTTCTCCGCCAGCTCGTGCACCGTGGGGGAGCGGCCGTGCAGCTGGGACAGCTCCGCCGTCGCCGTCGTCAGCGCGAGACGCAGCTCCTGAAGGCGCCGCGGGACGCGGACGGCCCACCCCTTGTCGCGGAAGTGCCGCTTGATCTCACCGACGACGGTCGGGGTCGCGTACGTGGAGAACTCCACGCCGCGCTCCGGGTCGAAGCGGTCCACGGACTTGATCAGGCCGATCGTCGCGACCTGGGTCAGGTCGTCCAGCGGCTCGCCGCGGTTGCGGAAGCGGCGGGCCAGGTGCTCGACGAGCGGCAGGTGCATGCGGACCAGCTGGTTGCGCAGCTCCGCGTACTCCCGACTGCCGCCGTCCAGGGTGCGCAGCTCGATGAACATCGCGCGTGCGCCGCTGCGGTCCTGCGGATCGTGCCGAACGTGCTCGCTCATGTTTCCCGCCCGTCGCCCGCCGCCCCGGCCGGAGAGCTGCTCGAGCTCGTCCCTGGCGGTCGGCTCTGCCTGCTCCGACACATCGGCCACCCTCAGCGGACCCGACTGGTCCGGCTCCTCCGGGTGCGGTTTGGCCTGCTGTTCGGGGATTCCGGTGGTCATGCGGCGCAACCCCTCCCTGCCGACGGCGGGCGTGCCTCGTGTGCCGCGCTCTTCGTCCCGCACCGGCCCGTCCCCGTCCCTCACGCCGGCCCGGGTCCCGCGCCGCGCTTCTTGTAGAGGCTGATCGAGACGGTGTTGTCCTCGGCGACGGTCGAGTCCACCTGGCCCGCGAGGGCCGACAGCACCGTCCAGGCGAAGGTGTCCCGCTCCGGGGCCCGGCCGTCGGTCGTGGGCGCCGAAACCGTCACCTCCAACGAGTCGTCGACGAGTCGGAAGACGCAGCTGAGCACCGAGCCGGGCACGGCCTGCTGGAGCAGGATCGCGCAGGCCTCGTCGACCGCGATGCGGAGGTCCTCGATCTCGTCGAGCGTGAAGTCCAAGCGCGCTGCCAGACCGGCCGTGGCCGTCCGCAGCACCGACAGGTAGGCACCCGCAGCCGGAAGGCGGACCTCCACGAAGTCCTGATTCCCGGGCTCGCCTGCGATCTGGGACACCCTCACCTCCAAGGTGGTACAAGCACTTTCGGGGTTCCGGGACCGCCGTCGAGCGGTGGTCCGGACTGCGTCACACGGGTAACGCCCCACGTCGTTCTGCGGTGACGCTACCGCGCTCCCCAGCTCCGTGTCCCGGGGACCCCGGCCTGATGCTGTCACTCATAGTAAGCCTATGAGTACGGACAGTGGCTAGGGGTCGCGCAGGCCCAATTGGAAAGAACGGGCGCCGGGTTGACGTACCCAAACGTCAGACGATCGAACCGTCCACGAAGCACCAGCGCCAGCTCTCGCCCGGCTCGAAGGTCCTCATCACAGGGTGTGAGGTCTCCTTGAAGTGCGCCGTCGCGTGCTGGAAGGGCGAGGAGTCGCAACAGCCCACATGCCCGCACTCCAGGCACAGCCGCAACTGGACGGGGTGGCTGCCGGCCGCCAGGCACTCGAGACACGTTTCGCTCAGCGGCGCGGGCTCGGGGTGCGGCAGCGCTGCGACGTGCGGGCACTCGTTCATGATTGCCAGGTTACGACGGGAACACGGAGGGCGGAGGGGTCTGCCGATGGATGCATTGCCACTGGTGGCGCTGATCGCGGCGAGCGCGGTGGTGGCGGGGGCGGCGCGCAGGACACCGGTGCCCGCGCCGCTGCTCCTGGTCGCCGTGGGGCTCGCCGCCTCGTACCTGCCGGGCGTGCCCGACTACCACCTCGACCCGCACATCGTGCTGCCGCTGATCCTGCCCCCGCTGCTGCACACCGCCGCGCTGGAGAGCTCCTACCTCGACCTGCGGGCCAACATCAGGCCCGTCGCGCTCCTGTCGGTCGGTTACGTTCTGTTCGCCACGGTCGCCGTCGGCTGGCTCGCGTATCTGCTCATCCCCGACCTGCCGCTGACCGCCGCGCTCGTCCTCGGCGCCGTGATCGCGCCGCCCGACGCGGTCGCCGCGACCGCCATCGCGCGCAGGGTGGGCCTCCCGTCGCGGATCACCACGATCCTCCAGGGCGAGTCCCTGGTGAACGACGCGACCGCGATCACCGCCTACAAAGTGGCCATCGCGGCCGCCGTCGGCGAGGGCGCGAGCTGGTCGGGCGGCGTCCGGGAGTTCCTGGTGGCCGCGGTCGGCGGCGTCGGCGTCGGGCTGCTCCTCATGGTGCCGATCCACTGGCTGCGCACCCACCTGAAGGAGGCGATGCTGCAGAACACGCTGTCGCTGCTCATCCCCTTCGTGGCGTACGCCGCCGCCGAGCAGGTCGGCGCCTCCGGGGTGCTCGCCGTGGTCGTCGTCGCGCTCTACCTGGGGCACCGCTCCTGGCAGGTCGACTTCGAGACGCGGCTCCAGGAGGCCGCGGTGTGGAAGGTCGTCGCGTTCATCCTGGAGTCGGCGGTCTTCGCGCTGATCGGGCTGCAGCTGCCCGTCGTGCTCAAGGGGCTCGGCGAGTACAGCGTGGGGCAGGCCGTCTGGTACGCGTTCGGGGTCTTCGTCTTCGTCGTGGTGGCGCGCTTCGTGTGGTCGTATCCGGCGACGTACCTGCCGCGCGGGCTCTCGGCGCGGATCAAGGAGCGCGAGGACGACATGGACTGGCGCAGGCCGCTCATCGTCAGCTGGGCCGGCATGCGGGGCGTGGTCTCGCTCGCCATCGCGTTCTCGATCCCGCTCGTCACGGACGACGGCGAGCCGTTCCCCGCGCGCAATCTTGTCCTGTTTCTGACGTTCACCACAGTGATCGGAACGCTCGTCGTGCAGGGACTCTCGCTGCCGTGGCTGATCCGCGTCCTGAAACTGCCGGGCCGGGACGCGCAGGCGCAGACGCTCGCGGAGGCGCAGGCGCAGAACGCCGCCTCACAGGCCGCGGAGGCCCGGGTGGAGGAACTCATGCGGGATGAGCGCAACAGCCTTCCACAGCCCCTCCAGGACCGCCTGCGCACCGTCCTGGAGCGCCGCCGCAACTCCGTGTGGGAGCGGCTCGGCCAGGCGAACCCGGTGACGGGGGAGTCGGCGGACGACACCTACCGGCGCCTCGCGCGCGAGGCGATCGCCGCGGAGCGCGAGGTGTTCGTGAGGATGCGGGACGAGCGGCGCATCGACGACGAGATGATGCGGACGCTGCTCCGCAAGCTCGACCTGGAGGAGGCGGCCGCCCACCGCGAGATCGAGGACTGAGTGGCCTACGCGACGGTGTCGCGCGTGCCCGTGATGACCGCGGTGAGGCGGGTGCCGGGCGGAAAAGCGCCCTCTTCGGAGAGGACGGTCAGGGCGTACAGCAGCTTCGCGACGTAGAGGCGCTCCACGGAGAGACCGGTCGACTCCCCGTGGCGGTCCTCGAAGTCCTCGGCGAAGGCGAGGAGTTCCGGCGGGGTGCGGGCGTAGCCACCCCAGTGGAAACGCTCGTCCAGGCGCCAGTTGGCGGTCGGTTCACCGAACGTGCGCCGTTGCAGGGCGGCTATGTCCTCGCCCAGGAAGCCGCCCTTGAGGACCGGTATGCCGAGGGCCCGCCGGCCGGGGCCGAGTCCCGCGGCGAGACCCGCCAGGGTGCCGCCGGTGCCGCACGCCACGGCCGCCACCTCGGTGTGCTCGCGCAGCTCCTCGCCGAGAGCCGTGCAGCCCCGCACGGCCAGGGGGTTGCTGCCGCCTTCCGGGATCACGTACGCGTCCTGGCAGCCCGTCTCGCGCAGCAGCGCGGCCAGCGTCCCGGCCTCGGTCTTCCTCCGGTACGTCGAGCGGTCCACGAAGTGCAGTCGCATGCCGTCGGCCGCGCAGCGGGCCAGGGACGGGTTCAGGGGGCGCCCCGCGAGCTCGTCGCCGCGTACGACGCCGACCGTGGCGAGGCCCAGGAGGCGGCCCGCCGCGGCGGTGGCGCGCAGGTGGTTGGAGTAGGCGCCGCCGAACGTGAGCAGGGTGTCGTGGCCCGCGTCGGCGGCCGACCGCAGGTTCAGGACGAGCTTGCGGTACTTGTTGCCCGGCAGGTCCGGGTGGATCAGGTCGTCCCGCTTGAGCGAGAGCTCCACGCCGTGGCGCCCGAAGCGGTCGTCCTCCACGCGCTGCAGAGGCGACGGCAGCAGCGGGCGCGGGGCGGGCGGGGTGTGGTGCACCCCGCCATTGTCACTTGAGGCGTTCCTCGATGCGCTCCCGCATCGAGTCCATCGTGAAGCCGCGCGGGTCGATCTTGCCCGGCTGCCACTCCAGGTGACCGATGACCGAACGCTCCGTCCAGCCGTGGTGGCGGCAGATCGCGGCCGAGACCTTCTCGATGGCCTCCAGCTGCTCGTCGGGCCACGGGTCCTCGCCGTCGCCCATGTTCTCGCACTCGAAGCCGTAGAAGTGGCGGTTGCCGTCGGTGTTCGCCTCGTTGTCCGGGGGCAGGCGCTTCTCGGCGATGACCGCGCGGAGCACGTCGTCGTCGCCGAGGCCCGCGTGGTTGGCGCGGCCGTACCCGACGAGGTGGACGCGGCCGTCCTTGGTGATGACGCCATGGCAGAGCGGGCCGGGGAGGGAGGCGAAACCGTCGCGGCAGATCTCCACCGTGTGGTCGCTGCCCCGCGTGACGGTGTGGTGGATCACCACGCCGTGAACGGGCCCCCAGGGGCCCTTGTGGTTGCGGTTGTGATGCTCCCAGTCGCCGACTTCGACGACGGTCACGCCTTCGTCCCGCAGGATGTCGAGGAACCGTCCCGCGGACATGGGTGGGGCCATGGCCGCCTCCTTTGCAAGGCGCGACGGCCGCCTGTCGCGGCCGCCTCGTATGCCCTGCTTGTACCGGAGTTCCGGTGCCCGGACCAGCTGTTCGGAAGCGATCCGGGGCCTGTTCGGGCACCGTGCGAGCCGATCCGGTCAGTTGGCGCGCAGGAAGCCGTCTCCGTGCGTCGCGACGTGGGACTCCAGGGCCTGCAGCGCCTGCTGGGTGTCCTGCGAGGAGCCGGTGCCCCGGCGCTCCGCGTAGTACGCCGCGCCGAGCTTCTTCAGGAGCGCGTCGCCCGCACGCTTCTCCTGGACCTCGTCGACTTTCTGCTTGCCCTGGTTGAGGGCCTGCTGGGCCTGCTCTTTGGCGCGGTCCAAGAAGCCTGCCATCGCTGTCTCCTGCCGTTCGGTGCGGGTGGTGCGGTACGGGGTTCAACGGTCGCGCGGATCTTGGGGTTCCCGCCGAACGAGTGGAATGCCCCCTAGTGCCCCGCCGCAGGGTGATCCATTCCCGCTCTTTTGTGTAATGGCGCGAGCACACTCCGTGCTGGAAGGGTGGGGCGCGCAGATGACCGCAGGTATCCGGGAGGGCATAGCCAATGTCGGTAGGCGAAGAGATCCGTTCCGAGTCGGAGCAGCCGCAGCAGAGTCTCGGCACCTCCGCCGCACGGAATCTGGCCACCACCACCAAGTCCGCGCCACAGATGCAGGAGATCAGCTCGCGCTGGCTGCTGCGCATGCTGCCCTGGGTCCAGGTGCAGGGTGGCACGTACCGGGTGAACCGCAGGCTGAGCTACTCGGTCGGGGACGGTCGGGTGACCTTCGTGAAGACGGGTGACCGCGTGCAGGTCATCCCCGCGGAGCTCGGCGAGCTGCCCGCGCTGCGGGACTTCGACGACCAGGACGTCCTCGGCGAGCTCGCGCAGCGCTGCCAGCAGCGGGAGTTCGCCCCGGGCGAGGTCCTGACCTCCTTCGGCAGCCCGGCGAACGAGGTGTTCCTGCTCGCGCACGGCCGCGTCGAGAAGATCGGCACCGGTCCCTACGGGGACGACACCGTCCTCGAAACCCTCGCCGACGGCGCCCACTTCGGCGACCAGGCCCTCGTCGACTCCGAGACGATCTGGGAGTACACCGCGCGTGCCGTGACCGCGTGCACCGTCCTCGCCCTGCCCCGCCAGGACGTCGAGCAGATCGCGGAGCGCAGCGAATCCCTCCGCGGCCACCTGGAGCGCCTGCGCTCCCTGCCGGCGCAGCGCACCAACACGTTCGGCGAGTCGCCCATCGACCTGTCGGCGGGCCACGTCGGCGAGGCCGTGCTCCCCGGCACCTTCGTGGACTACGAATCGTCGCCGCGCGAGTACGAACTGAGCGTCGCCCAGACCGTCCTGCGCGTCCACACGCGCGTGGCCGACCTCTACAACCAGCCGATGAACCAGACCGAGCAGCAGCTGCGGCTGACGGTCGAGGCGCTCAAGGAGCGCCAGGAGCACGAGCTCATCAACAACCGGGAGTTCGGCCTCCTCAACAACTGCGAGTACGACCAGCGGCTGCAGCCGCACGCGGGCGTGCCCAGTCCGGACGACCTGGACGAGCTCCTCAGCCGCAGGCGCGGCTCCAAGCTGTTCCTCGCGCACCCGCGCGCGATCGCCGCGTTCGGCCGCGAGCTCAACAAGCGCGGACTCGTCCCCGAGACCATCGACGTGAGCGGCACCAGGATCCCCACCTGGCGCGGCGTGCCGATCTTCCCGTGCAACAAGATCCCGGTCACCGACGCCAGCACGACCTCCATCATCTGCATGCGTACGGGCGAGGAGGAGCAGGGCGTCGTCGGCCTGCACCAGACCGGCATCCCGGACGAGATCGAGCCGAGCCTGTCCGTCCGGTTCATGGGCATCAGCGAGCAGGCGATCATCTCGTACCTCGTGTCGACCTACTACTCCGCCGCGGTGCTCGTGCCCGACGCGCTCGGCGTCCTGGAGAACGTGGAGATCGGCCGCTGGAGCTGACCCCGGGGCCGTGTCCCCGGCCGCGGCACGGGGTACACCCCCTCCGTACGCGCCCACACGCCGAGGAACGGCCACCGTCCGCATCCTTCCCGGGGTGAGTCCATGACGGACACGACGACGGACACGGCAGGCACGGTGCACGTGGAGGGGCACATCCTGGAACCCGGTCGGCCGGGTGAGCCCGGTGAGGGGCTGGAGGCCGCTGACATCCTGGCGGCGGCCAGGAAGCTCGTCGACCCGGAGCTGCGCAGGGCGATCGAGACGCTGCCCGGATCCCTGCGCAGGGTCGCGCTCTACCACTTCGGGTGGGAGCACGCCGACGGCACACCGGCCGCGGGGAGTGCGGGCAAGGCCATCAGGCCCGCGCTCGTGCTCACGGCGGCGCGGGCCCTCGGCGGGGACCCCGTGGGCGCGGTGCGGGCCGCCGCCGCCGTGGAGCTGGTCCACAACTTCACGCTCC
This sequence comes from Streptomyces venezuelae, assembly GCF_008642335.1. Taxonomy (NCBI): domain Bacteria; kingdom Bacillati; phylum Actinomycetota; class Actinomycetes; order Kitasatosporales; family Streptomycetaceae; genus Streptomyces; species Streptomyces venezuelae. The sequence goes on from NZ_CP029191.1 coordinate 5,407,061, forward strand.
TGCACGACGACGTGATGGACCGCGACACCACGCGCAGGCACCGGCCCACCGCATGGACCGTGTTCGGCGACGCCGACGCGATCCTCACCGGTGACGCCCTGCAGGCGCTGGCGCAGCGGCTGCTCGCCGAGGACCCCCACCCGGGGGCCCCGGCCGCCGCCGCCCGCCTCGCCACCTGTGTCATGGAGCTCTGCGCGGGCCAGCACGCGGACTGCGCGCTGGAACGCCGCGGCCCGGACGAGGTCACGCTCGACGAGTGCCTCGCCATGGCCGAGGCCAAGACGGGGGCGCTGCTCGGCTGCGCCTGCGCGCTCGGGGCGGTGTACGCGGGCGCGGACCACGAGGAGGTCGACTCGCTCGACGGCTTCGGCCGGGAGGCGGGTCTCGCCTTCCAGCTGATCGACGACGTCATCGGCATCTGGGGCGACCCCCACCGCACCGGCAAACCGGCGGGCGCCGACCTCGCCGCCCGCAAGAAGTCCCTGCCCGTCGTCGCCGCCCTGGCGTCGGGCACACCGGCCGCGGCCGAACTCGCCGAGCTGTACGACAGGCCGCCCGGCGGCGCGGAGAGCGCGCCCGAGCAGGCGGCGCGCGCGGCCCGTGCCGTGGAGCGGGCGGGCGGCCGCGACTGGGCGCAGGTGCACGCCGCCGACCGGATGTCCCGCGCGATCGGACAGCTGGCCGCGGCGGTGCCGGACCCGGAGGCGGCCGGCGGTCTGCTGGCGCTCGCGGAGTTCGTGACGCGACGTACGTACTGAACGTGACGCCGAACGCGCGACGCCGAACGCGACGTACGCACGGAACGGGTCACCACGTACGCTGCGAGCGGCGCGCAGGCGGGCGGGCACGGCATGGTGCCGGTCGGCGCGCGGTCGTATGCGGACGAGCGGACAGGGGCGGGCTGTGGGTGTGGCGATCCGGAGAGCAGGGGCGGCCGACCGGGAGGACGTGATCCGGCTGCTCGACGCGGCGTTGGTGCACGACCCGGTGAGCAGTTGGGTCTTCCCCGAGGAGGGCCACCGTCTGCGCACGCACCGGGCCCTGATGGGCGCCTTCCTCGACATCGCGCTCGACGAGGGGTACGTCGACATCACCGAGGACGGTGCCGCCGTGGCGCTGTGGTGGTCCGTACCCGCGGGCCCGCAGGGGGACGACGGCGGTGCGGAGGACGGGCCCGCGCTGCTGCGGCAGGCCGTCGATCCCGGCAACGAACGGGTCGAGGTGATCGGCCGGCTGACCGAGGAGATCCACCCGACCGACCGCGCGCACGAATACCTGCACCTCATAGCCGTGCGCCCCGACCGCCAGGGCGAAGGACTCGGTACGGCACTCGTCACCGCCGTGCTCGACCGCTGCGACCGCGACGGCCTGCACGCCTATCTGGAGGCCAGCAACGCGCGCAGCCGTGACCTGTACGCGCGCCTCGGCTTCACCTTCATGGGGACGACGCTCGACCTGCCCGACGGGCCGCCCATGTGGCCGATGTGGCGCGCGCCGCGGGTCTGAAGAAGCGCTGGTCGCAGGGCTGCCAAGGCCGCCCGTACCGGAATAGCCTGGACGCATGGGCAGCGAAGGGCCACGGCCCGGCCCGGCACCGCGGGACGGGCAGGACGAGCCGGTCTGCGGGGCCTGCGGAGGGCCGGTGGGTACGGCGATCAAGCGGCGCAAGGTGCTCGGGGTGTTCGTCCCCGTATGGGGCCCCGGGCCGTGCCGCAACGCGGAGTGCGAGGCGTGCGTCGTCGAGACGGACGAGAAGCCGGGGGCGGGCGCGCGGCGTTCACGCTCACGGCACGGCAGGCGGCACGCTCCGCCCGGTGACGGGAGTCGGTGACGCGAGCGAGTAGGGTCCCCTCGGCGCGGTGACGAGGCCGTCCGGGAGGGGACCCGATGAAGGTGAGGTCAGGCTTACTCGCCCTGGTATGCGTGGTGTTGGCGGGGTGCGGGGGCGGGTCGGGACCGGATGCGGACGACATCTCGCCGCCCGGTTACGCGCGCGAGCCCGGCGTACCGCGCGTGAAGAGCGAAGCCGACATCCCTGAACTGCCCCTCGCGCGGTACGAGTTCGGCGTCAAGGACGTCGAGCGGCAGGAGAAGGCGCGCAAACTGCTGCAGCGGCAGTGCATGCGCGACTTCGGGTTCGAGGACTTTCCGCTCGACCCCGACACGTCCCTCCACATGGCAGACGCGTTCGAGTCGACGCTGATCCTCGTGAGCCCGTACGGGACGCTCGACCTCGACCGGGCCCGCCGCTGGGGCTACGGCCTCGACCCCGGCCTGGCCGAGAAGCAGGAAGCGGTGTTCCGGCCGAAGGGGCGAGAGGTGACCGGGCGGGAGCGCCAGGTGCTGGAGGGGCCCGAGGCGGGCGAGGGCGGCCGCCTGGTCGTGAACGGGCGGAAGGTCCCGAAGGGCGGCTGCTCCGCGAAGGCGGAGCGTCGCATGGAGGCGGCGGTGGCCGACCCGACGCGGATGGGGGAGTACGTCTCCCGGCGGACGGCGGAGATCGACAAGGCCGTCGCGAAGGACGAGCGGGTCCGCCGGGCGTTCCGTGACTGGTCGCGCTGTGTCCAGGACAGGGGCTTCAAGCGGTACGCGAGCCCTGCGCGGGCGTCCACCGACAAGGCGTGGAGCAAGGGGCTCGACGACGGCAGCTCGCACCGTACGGAACGTGAGTTGGGTACGGCCGTCGCCGACGTCGAGTGCAACCGCGGCCTCAACGTCACGGGGGTGTGGTGGGCGGTCACCGCCGAGAGGCAGCGCGCCGACCTGCGCCGCAACAGGTCTCGCTACGAAGCCGTGCGCAAGGACCAGGACCGGGTGCGCGCAGTGGTCCGTGAGGTGCTCGGCGAAGCGGGATGATGGGCGCATGAGTGAACTCAAGGGGATCGGTGAGTCGGAGCCGACGCCGGGCGCGGTTTCGGGTGAGGAGCCCGAGGGCGCGTCGAAGGCCGCTCGGACGCCGGTGCCCGGCGCCGTCGACGTCCGTGCTCTGACCGCGCTCGCCGAGACGCACCATGCCCGTGCCGTACGGCCGCTGGGCACGCGCGAGATCGCCGGGCACCTCGTGAAGGTGTACGCGATCGAGGCGCCGGGGCGGGTCGTCACGGAGCGGGAGGAGGCGTCGGCGCTCCGCGTCGCGGGACCGCACCTGGAGCTCGGCCGCGCCCGTGGCTCGCTCGGTCTCGCCGTGCTGATCCTGCACGCGGGCGGCGACGGGGACTACGTCCTCGTCCAGACCTGGATCGAGGCGTCCATGTCGGACCTCGCCGTGTTCCTCGGGCCCGCGGGCAGGCCGGACGAGATGCGGCCCGGGCGGGTCGGCCTCGCCCCGTGCGTGTGGGAGGCGGCGGTGATCGCTCACGAGCGCGACGCCTACGTACGGAATGTGCTGGACGGGACGGGGCCGACGGCGGAGCGCCTTGCGGCGTGGGGCGCGGACGTGACGCGAGGGCACCTGCGCTGACGGTGCGCGGGGAGGCCGCGGGGGAGTTCGCGGGTGCGTGATAGACACGGGGCATGACGAGCCGCGGCCGGGCGTTCGACGCCGTACTGACTGACCTCGACGGCGTGATCCGCTTCTACGAGATGGCGGAACTGGAGCAGGCGGAGCGTGCGGCCGGTCTGCCGGCGGGCAGTACCGCCGAGATCGCCTTCCGGCCCGAGACCGACATGCCGCTGATGCGCGGCGAGATCACCAGGGAGCGGTGGATCGAGTCGATCGCCGACGGGCTCGCCGACCGGGTGCCGCGGGAGCGCGGGCGCGAGCTCGGGACGACGCTCGCCGAGACCAAGTTCCGGGCCGACGACGCCGTGGTGGGTCTGCTGCGGCAGGCGCGGGCGGCCGGGCTGCCCGTCCTGCTCGTGACGAACGCGACGCCGTGGCTCGCGGACGATCTCGCCCTGCTCGGCCTCACCGGCCCCGACGGCTGTCTCGACGACGTGATCAGCAGCGCCGACCTCGGCATCACCAAGCCGGACCGGCGCATCTACGAGACGGCCGCCGAGCGCGCCGGTGCCGCTCCCGCCCGCTGTCTCTTCGTCGACGACCGGCAGGAGAACGTGGACGCCGCCGTCGCGCTCGGCATGACCGGCCTGCTGTACGGCGAACCGGCGGACCTGCGCGCTGCGTTGGCTCCGCTGGTCTGACAGCTGGTCTGACCGCGGCCGCCACCGCGGACGGGTCTCAGCAGGAGTCCTCCAGATAGGTGCGGGCGAGGGCCGCGGCGCCGGTGAGCCAGTCGGTGATCACCGCCAGCTCGTCCGCCGAGTACCGCGCGCAGAGTTCGGTGAGCAGCTTCGCGTACGGGCCGTAGACGGCCTGCACCCGCTCCGCGGCGGCCGGGACCGGGATGACGTGCACCCGGCGCCGGTCGGTGGGGTCGGGTTTGCGCTCCACGAACCCGCCGCGCTCCAGACGGTTCAGGATGCCGGTGACGGCGCCCGTCGTGACGTGGGCGCGGGCGGCCAGGTCGCCGGCGGTGACCGGGGCGTCCGACTCCAGGACGTGGGCGAAGCAGACCAGGTCCTTGACGCTCAGGTCGAGGTTGCGGGCGAGTTCCTGACGTCCGACGAGGTTCGTGGCGACGAGGTCGTCCAGCGCGCCGATGGCGTCCGCGGCGGTGGCGCCGGTGCGCGGCGTTCCCCGCTCTTCCCGCTCTCCATGCCCGCTCAGCTCTCCCTGCATTGAACTCCCTTACTGTCTAAGTTAAATTCCTCACTTGCTAAGACATCTTACGGCGTGCGTGTACAGGCGTGTACGAGAAGGAGGCAGGAACGTGAGTGGACTGCACGACGAAGGCCACACCGTCGCGGGGTGGACGGGTTCCCTCATCGCGATGCTCGGGACCGTGTCCGTGGGTGTGGGCATCGTCGGCTGGCGCCCGGGGATCTGGCTGGGGGTCGGACTCCTGGTGGTGTCGGTGCTCGCCACCTGGATGCTGCACCTGGCGGGCTGGGGCAAGCCTCCGATACCGCGCAGCCTCGACCAGCGGGTCTTCTCGACGCGGGACCTGACCGCGCGTGCCGGGCACGCGAACTGTGTCGGGTGCCGGCTGGCCGGGCGGTCCGTCCGTGGCGCCGAGGCGTCCTGACGGCACGGCGCACGACTATCTTCCGCGCACCGCGTCAAGCGCCGGTGCGATGACGGCGAAGACCCGGTCCGTCAGTGCGGCCGGGTCCTCCGCGCCGTCCCCCGCGCTCCATCTCTGCAGCACGGCTCCGAAGGCGGACAGGGCGATACGGGCCGCCAGTTGCGGATAGAGGTCCGTCCGCGGGTCGAGGCCGAGGCGGTGGGCGAGTTCCTCGGCGAGTTCGCCGCCCCACTGCGCCTGGCGCTCCAGGAAGCGGGCGTGCAGGGCCGGGCTTTCGAGGATCAACTGAGTGACGCGCAGGGCCTGTTGACTCGGACCCGCGCAGGCGTTCACGGAGACCCAGACGGTGTGGCGCAGTGCGACCGACGGCGGTTCCTCGGCCGGGCGGGACGCCAACTCCGCGCGCATGTCGGTGCCCACGTCGGCGAGCAGGTGGATCACCACGTCCTCTTTGGACGCGAAGTACCGGAAGAAGGTCCGCTTGGACACCCCCGCGACGGCCGCGATCTCGTCGGCCGTGACCGCGTCGAACCCCCTGCGGGCCAGCAGCCGCAGCGCGGCCGACGTCAGCTCGTCCGAGACGAGTTGGCGCTTGCGTTGGGCCAGGCTCACTTCCGGGTGGGTACTCACTGCCTCAGTGTACATTTCGTGCCCTGCACGTCATCAAGAGTTGCTTGAGGCATTGAGAGTACTTCTTGACACCGAGTGCCAAGTAGGGCAGCTTGTGTCGTATGAGTAATCAGCGTGGCTGGACCGCCGAGCAGATCCCTGACCAGAGCAACCGCGTCATCGTCGTCACCGGGGCCAACAGCGGCCTCGGTCTCGCGACCACCCGGGCCTTGGCGCGCAAGGGCGCGCACGTGATCCTCGCCGTGCGCGACGAGGCGAAGGGCCGCGCCACCGCCGACCGGCTCACCACCGAGATCCCGGGCGCCCGACTGGAGGTGCGGCGGGTCGACCTGGCCGACCTGGACTCCGTCCGCGCCTTCTCCGACAAGCTCCACGCGGACCACGCGCGCCTCGACGTGCTGGTCAACAACGCCGGCCTGATGGCGCCGCCGAAGCGGCTCCTCAGCCCGCAGGGCCACGAGGTGCAGTTCGCCGCCAACCACCTCGGCCACTTCGCGCTCACCGGGCTGCTGCTCGACCTCCTGGAGGCCGGGGACGACCCGCGGGTCGTGACCGTGAGCTCGCCCAACCACCGCCAGGCGAAGCTCTTCTTCGACGACATCAACGGCGAGCGCAAGTACTCGCCGATGGGCCACTACAACCAGTCGAAGCTCGCGAACGCCGTCTTCGGCTGGCAGCTCCACCAGAAGCTGACCGCGGCGGGCAGCCGGGTGCGCAGCCTGCTCGCCCACCCCGGCTACACCTCGACCAACCTCCAGACCAGTTCGCCCGCGGGCATGGTGAAGTTCCTGTTCGGGCGGCTGCTGCTGCCGCTCGCCCAGACCCCGGACCAGGGCGCGCTGCCGACGCTGTTCGCGGCGACGGACCCGAGCGTGACGGGCGGCCAGTTCATCGGCCCCGACGGCATGGCCGAACTGCGCGGCGCGCCCAAGACGGTGGAGCTCGCGCCCCGTGCCGCGGACGCGGAGAGCGGCCGCAAGCTCTGGGACCTGTCGGAGGAACTCACCTCCGTGCGCTTCGCGTTCCGTGCCGCGGCCTGACCGCGGCGGGGGCAGGGGATGACCGCGAAGACCGCCGGGGGCAGTGCCTGGATCCGCCGGTACCGGCCGGCCGACGAGGCGCGCGCGAGGCTGCTGTGTCTGCCGCACGCCGGCGGCTCCGCCTCGTTCTACCTTCCGTTCGCCCGCGCGTTCGGGCCCGACATCGACGTACTGACCGTGCAGTACCCGGGGCGCCAGGACCGCTGGCACGAGCCGTGCGTGGACTCCGTCACCGGTCTCGCCGACGCGCTGCTCGACGAGGTGCTGCCGTGGGCCGACCGGCCGCTCGCGCTCTTCGGGCACAGCATGGGCGCGATGGTCGGTTACGAACTGGCCGTACGCCTGGAGCGCGCGGGGTCGCCGCCCCTTGCCGTGTTCGCCTCCGGGCGGCGCGCCCCGTCCCGGCTGCGCGACAACCCGTCGCCCATCCATCTGCGCGACGACCGCGGCCTGATCGACGAACTGCGGGCGCTCAGCGGCACCGACGCCCGGGTCTTCGAGGACGAGGAACTGCTGCGCAGGGCGCTGCCCGCGATCCGCAGCGACTACAAGGCGGCCGAAACCTACCGGTACGTCCCGCGCCCCCCGCTCTCGGCGCCCGTCCACGTGATCGTCGGCGCCGATGATGGCCGAGTCACGCCGGACGAGGCGCAGGCGTGGGCCGGTCACACGACGGGCGGTTTCAGCCTGGAGACCCGTTCCGGCGGGCATTTCTATCTCACGGAACAGATGTCAAGTGTCGCCGATACGGTTTCAAGGCGGATTCTAGCGGGACTATTGCCGTAATCCAGCGTCGCTATTGCGGAATTACATTTATCGTGTGACCTTGATCACGGCAAAATGTATTCCGGTAAACCACCTTGTTTGCGCCAACCACCTTGTTAGGCTGAATTCCTCTTTCGGATGCGAGTCGTGCGAGGTGTTGGAAAACATGGGGGACGTGGACGTGGCCGAGACAGACATTGCCGGCCTACCGGCATACCCGTTCATAGGGCCGGACGACAATCCGTTCATCCCGGTCACCGGGGCGGATCTGGAACGGCTCGAAGGGCCCGTGGGGAAGGTGCGGCTTCCGTTCGGGGGATGGGCGTGGCTCGTCACCCGCCACGAGGACGTGCGGCAGCTGCTGCGGCACCCGGGCTTCAGCTCCGACCAGTACAAGCCCGGGTTCCCGGTGCTCAACCCGATCCCGCCCAAGCAGGACGACGCCTCGGGCCTGTTCATCTTCATGGACGGCGACGCGCACAGCCGGTTCCGCAAGATGCTGACCGCCGAATTCATGATCAAGAACATCCGGCGGATCGAGCCCCTCATCGAGGAGACGGTCGTCGAGGCGCTCGACCGCATGCGGGACCTCGGCGCGCCCGCCGACCTGATGGCGGAGTTCGCGCTCCCCGTGCCGTCGATGACGATCTGCCACCTCCTCGGCGTCCCGTACGCCGACCACGACTTCTTCCAGGACCACAGCCGCGTGATCATGGACAGGAAGTCGGGCCCCGCGGAGGTCGAGGCGGCCCTCGGCGCCCTCGCGGGACTCCTCGGCGACCTCGTCGACGCCAAGCGCGAGGATCCCGGCGAGGACCTCCTCAGCCGGCTCACCCTGGAGCGCGTGGACACCGGCGAGCTGCGCAAGGACGAACTCGTCAGCCTGGCCATGCTCCTGCTCGTGGCGGGACACGAGACCACCGCGAACATGATCGGCCTCTCGGCGCTGGTGCTCCTGCAGCACCCCGAGCACCTCGAAGCCCTGCGCGAGGACCCGTCGCTCGCGCCGGGCATGGTCGAGGAGCTCCTCCGCTACCTCACCGTCGTACGCACCGGGCTGCCGCGCCTGGCCATGGAGGACGCGGAGATCGGCGGGCAGCAGATCCGCGCCGGTGAGGGTGTCGTCGCGATGCTCGCGATGTCCAACCGCGACCAGTCCGTCTTCTCCGACCCGGACCTGTTCGACCCGCAGCGGCGCGAGGCGCACCGCCACATGGCGTTCGGCTTCGGCCTCCACCAGTGCATCGGCCAGCCGCTGGCCCGCGCCGAGCTGCGCGTGGCCCTCGTCGAACTGGCCCGCCGCTTCCCGAAGCTGCGCTCCGAACTGTCCCTCGCCGACGTCCCGCAGCGCCCCATGGCCGTGACGTTCGGCGTGGCCGAGCTGCCCGTGACGTGGTGACGTGATGACGATGCGGATCACGGTGGACAGGGAGCTGTGCGCGGGCGCCGGCAACTGCGTGGCGACGGTCTCGGAAGTGTTCGACCAGGACGAGAAGGAGGGGCTCGTGCTGCTGCAGATCGCGGAGCCGCCCCAGGACCTGTATGAACTGGTCGAGACGGCCGCGCAGATGTGCCCGGTGGGCGCGATCGAGATCGAGGAGCGTGTGCCCGCGTCGTCCTGACGGGCGGCGCCCGCGCCGTGATCCTGGTCCTTGGACCAGTACGGCGCTCGGAAAATCAAATAGGCCGGTGCGTTCTTTTTCGGTGGGTGAAATATGCGCAACGAAAAGAAGGCCCGATCAACGGGGGGTCTTCAAGTTGGACCGGGGAATTAAAGCACGAGTAACCGCACGAGTCATTATTTGCGACCCGCATCCCTATGCGCGGCTCGGAATTCGAAGATCACTGGAAAAGGACCCCGCGCTGTCCGTCGTGGCCGAGGTCGCCGAGCTCGCCGAGCTCCTTTCCGCGGCGGAATTGTACGATCCGGATGCCGTCGTGCTCGACGGGCAGCTGCACATCGGCCACGCCCAGGAACTCGCCGGACTCGGCGCCGCTCTCGTCGTCGTCGGGGACACGGATTCGGCCACCCGCTGGATCGGCCTCACGCAGGTGGACGTGGGTGCGCTGGTGCACTGCTACGACCCCGTGGAGGACCTCGTCGTGGCGGTCCGCAAGGCGGTCGACGGCACCGGGTACGTGTCGCCCGGCCTCAGCGGGGCGCTGCTCAAGCTCACCCGGGCCATGGCCCCGCGCCACCTCTCGGCGGTGCCCACGCATGCGCCGCTCACCTCCCGCGAGTCCGAGGTGCTGCAACTGGTGCGCAGGGGGCTCGCGAACAAAGAGATCGCCCGGCGACTCGGCCTGAGTGAGAAGACGATCAAATTCCATGTCTCGAATGTGCTCGCGAAGGCCCATGTGGCTTCCCGGGCGCAGCTGATCGCACTGGCGCCCGCGATGTAGGGGCGGCATGCACGTACATGAGGACGGGGGTGCCCGCACGGTTCGGCCGTGCGGGCACCCCCGTCGTCGTACGGGGCGCGGAACCTGGCCGAAAGACCAGGTTCCGCGCCCCGTACCTGCACCTAAGCCCGGCCGACGAGCACCGTCCTCTGGCCGAAGTCCGTACCCCGGTCCGAAACAGATACTCGCCGTATGAAGGCATCCAGGTCTGACGAGCAGAGGACGGGCGAGGCCCGCGGCACCGCCATCGCAGTGATCGGGGCCTCCTGCCGAGTGCCCTCGGCGTCGACTCCGGCACAGCTGTGGAGCCTCCTCATGGAGGGCACCGACGCCGTCTCGGCCTGGCCCGCGGAGCGCGGAGCGGGCAGCCCGTCCTGGCGCGGCGGATTCCTCGACGACGTCGCCTCCTTCGACGCCGCCTTCTTCGGCATCGCCCCCGACGAGGCCGCCGCGATGGACCCCCAGCAGCGCCTCGCGCTGGAACTGGTGTGGGAGGCCATGGAGGACGCCGGTGTCCGCGACGATCGGCTGCGCGGCTCCCGCACCGGCGTCTTCGTCGGTGTCTCCTCCGACGACTACGCGGGCCTCGCCGCCCGCGGCGGGACGCCGGGCCCCGGCGGACCGCACGACTTCACCGGCCGCCACCGCGCCGTCATCGCCAACCGGGTCTCCTGGCACCTGGGCCTGCGCGGCCCCAGCCTGGCCGTCGACGCCGCCCAGGCCTCGTCCCTGGTCGCCGTCCACCTCGCCTGCGAGAGCATCCGCAGCGGCGACGCCGACCTCGCCTTCGCCGCCGGCGTGAACCTGATCCTCTCGCCCGAGAGCATGCGCGCCACCGCGAACCTCGGCGCGCTCTCCGCGAAGGGGCGCTGCGCCACGTTCGACGAGAACGCCGACGGGTTCGTACGCGGGGAGGGCGGGGGAGTCGTCCTCCTCAAGCCGCTCGACCGCGCGCTCGCGGACGGCGACCGCGTCTACTGCGTCATCGAGGGCAGCGCCGTCAACAACGACGGCGGCGGCGAACGCCTCACCGACCCCGACGCCGACGGCCAGCGCGACGTGCTGCGCCGGGCCTACGCCGATGCCGGGATCAGCCCCGACACCGTCCAGTACGTCGAACTCCACGGCACCGGTACGCCGGTCGGCGACCCGGTCGAGGCGGCGGCCGTCGCCGACGTCATCGCACGCGGCGGCGCCGAGGGGGACGCGGGCCGGGAGCCCCTGCGGGTCGGCTCCGTCAAGACGAACCTCGGGCACCTGGAGGCCGCCGCGGGCATCGTCGGCCTGCTGAAGGCCGCGCTGTCCCTGCGCCACCGTCAGCTCCCGCCCACCCTGCACTTCACCGCGCCCAACCCGGCGATCCCCCTGGACGACCTGAACCTCCGGGTGCAGACCGAGCCGACCGACTGGCCCGCGCCGGACGGCCAACTCGTCGCGGGAGTCAGCTCGTTCGGGATCGGCGGCACGAACTGCCATGTGGTGCTCGCGGAGGCGCCCGAGCGCGCGGCCACGCACGACGACACACCCGCCGCTGCCCAGGACGACACACTCCGCCCCGCGGCCCGCCGGCCCCTGCCCTGGGTCCTGTCGGCCCGCACCGAGGAGGCACTCGCAGCGCAGGCCGCGCGGCTGCACACGTACGTACAGGAGCACCCGGCGTCCAGCAATGCCGACATCGCCCACTCGCTCGCCGCCGGACGCTCGACGTGGGAGCACCGCGCCGTCGTCGTCGGCAAGGACGGGGACGACCTCGCGGCAGGGCTCGCGCGCCTCCACGAGCAGGCCGTGAGCGGCGTCGCAGAGCCGGGCGGGACCGCGTTCCTGTTCTCCGGCGTCGGCTCCCACCGCGTCGGCATGGGCCGCGAACTGTACGAGACGTACCCCGTGTTCGCCGCCGCCCTCGACGACGTGCTCGACCACTTCGTCCCCGGCCTCGACCTGCGCACGGTGCTGCTCGGCGACGACGACGCCGCGGCCGCGGAGGCGCTCGACGGCATGCGGTACATGCAGCCCGCCCTGTTCGCCTTCCAGGTCGCCCTGTACCGCCTCGTCACCTCCTGGGGCGTCACCCCTGACCTGCTGGTCGGCCACTCCTTCGGCGAGATCGTCGCCGCGCACGTCTCCGGCGCCCTGCCGCTCGCCCACGCCGCCGCTCTCGTCGCCGCGCGCGGTGAACTCATGGAGCAACTGCCGCCGGGCGGCGCCATGATCGCGGTCGAGGCGACCGAGGAGGAGCTGCTCACCGCCCTCGACGGCGTCGACGACGTGTCGGTCGGCGTCATCAACGGCCCGCGCGCCGTGGTGCTCTCCGGCGCCGACGAGTCCGTCACCCGGATCGCCGACGCGCTCGCCGCCGACGGCCACCGCACGAGCCGCCTCCGCGTCAAGAATGCCGCGCACTCGCCGCTGATGGCCCCCATGCTCGACGAGTTCGCCCGCCGCATCCACGGCCTCGACGTCGACGAGCCCGCCGTCCCCATCGTCTCCACCGTCACCGGACGCACCGGTGCCGCGCTCACGGAGGAGTACTGGATCGGGCACCTCAGCGCCACCGTCCGCTTCCACGACGCGCTCGCCGAATGCCGGGCGCGGGGCGTGACCCGGTTCGTCGAACTCGGTCCGGGCAGCGTGCTCACCCCGCTCGTCGCGCCGGACGAGACGGAGACCGCGGTCGCCCTCCAGCACCGCGACCACCCGGAGGCGCAGGCGCTCCTGACCGGTCTCGCCACGGCCTGGACCGCGGGCACCCCCGTCGACTGGGCGGCGGTCGTCGGCCCGGCGCGGAGGGTGGACCTGCCCACGTACGCCTTCCAGCGCCGCCGCCACTGGCTCGACGAACGGCCCGCCCCGGAGGAGGCCGAGGAGCACATCGGTTCCGCGACGCTCGCCCTGCGCGACCGCATCCGGACCGAACCCGACGGCTTCCTCGTCCGCTGGCTCGCCGACCACATGGCGTACCTCACCGGCACCGCGGCCGTCGACCCCGCCGCGACGTTCCGCGACCTCGGCCTGGACTCGGTCCTCTCCGTCGAACTGCGCAACCGTCTCGTCTCGGCGACCGGACTGCGGATGCCCGCGAGCATCCTCTTCGACTATCCGACGCTCCGCGACCTCGCCGACCACCTGCACGAACGCATCGTCGGCGCGCTTGCGCCCGCGCCCGGCGCCCCCGCGGACACGGAGGTGGCCGCCGGTACGACGGTGGCGGCGGCGGACGACGACGATCCCGTCGCGATCGTCGGCATGGCCTGCCGGCTGCCCGGCGGCATCGACTCGCCGCAGCGGCTGTGGGAGGCGCTCGCCGCGGGCGTGGACGCCACGTCCGACTTCCCCGAGGACCGCGGCTGGGACCTGGCGAACCTCTTCGACCCGGACCCGGCCAACCCCGGCACGACGTACACGCTCCGCGGCGGATTCCTTACCGGCGCCGGGGACTTCGACGCCGAGTTCTTCGGGATCAGCCCTCGCGAGGCGGCGGCGATGGACCCGCAGCAGCGGCTGCTCCTGGAGACGGCGTGGGAGGCGCTGGAGCGGACCGGTATCGACCCGGACTCCCTGCGCCGCAGCAGGACCGGCGTCTTCGTCGGCGCCACGAACATGGAGTACGGCCCGCACTTGGACGCCCCGACCGACGGCACGGAGGGCTTCCGGCTCACCGGCAACACGAGCAGTGTGGCCTCGGGCCGCATCTCGTACCAGCTCGGCCTCGAAGGCCCGGCGATGACGGTCGACACGGCCTGCTCCTCGTCGCTCGTCGCCCTGCATCTTGCGGTGCAGGCGATCAGGAACGGTGAGTGCTCGCTGGCGCTGGCGGGCGGCGTGACCGTGCTGTCGACACCCGGCATGTTCGTCGAGTTCTCCCGTCAGCGCGGGCTCGCCGCAGACGGCCGCTGCAAGCCGTTCTCCGACGACGCGGACGGCACGGGCTGGGCCGAGGGCGTGGGTCTGCTGGTCGTGGAGCGCCTTTCGGAGGCGCGGCGGCGCGGGCACCAGGTGCTGGCCGTGGTGCGCGGCAGTGCGGTGAATCAGGACGGCGGCAGCAATGGACTGACGGCGCCGAACGGTCCTTCGCAGCAGCGGGTCATCCGTGATGCGTTGGCGAGTGCGCGGTTGACGTCGGCGGACGTGGATGTGGTGGAGGCGCACGGTACGGGTACGTCGTTGGGTGACCCGATCGAGGCGCAGGCGTTGCTGGCCACGTATGGCCAGGGGCGGGACGCGGGGCGGCCGTTGTGGCTCGGTTCGGTGAAGTCCAACATCGGGCACACGCAGGCCGCGGCCGGTGTCGCGGGCGTCATCAAGATGGTGCAGGCGATGCGCAACGGCGTCATGCCGCGCTCCCTGAACGTCTCCGCGCCGTCCCGTCACGTGGACTGGGAGTCCGGTGCGGTCAGCGTGCTGGCGGCCCAGCAGGAGTGGCCCGAGCTCGACCGTCCGCGTAGGTCGGCCGTGTCGTCGTTCGGGATCAGCGGGACGAACGCGCACGTGATCCTGGAGGCGGCGCCGGTCGATGTGGCGCCGGTCGAGGCGGGTGCGGACGCGGGTGAGGCGCCCGTGTCTGTGGTGCCGTGGGTGTTGTCGGCGCGGAGTGAGGCGGCGCTCGCGGAGCAGGCGGGGCGGTTGGCGGCTCGGCTTGGTGAGGGTGAGCTGCTGGGGCTGCGGGATGTGGCGCACACGTTGGTGAGTGGGCGTGCGGCGTTGGAGCACCGGGCGGTCGTGCTCGGCAGTGACGTTGGTGAACTGTCAGCTGCGCTGGGCGAGTTGGCTGCCGGGCGTGAGGCCTCTGGTGTCGTGTCGGGCCGTGTCGGCTCCGGTGCCGCTGACGCGGGCGCGGTGTTCGTGTTCCCGGGGCAGGGTTCGCAGTGGGTGGGGATGGCTCGGGAGCTGTTGGGGTTCTCGCCGGTGTTCGCGTCGCGGATGGCGGAGTGTGGTGCTGCGCTTGAGCCGTTTGTGGATGGCTGGTCGCTGCTTGATGTGGTGCGGGAGGGCGACGAAGAGCTGCTGCGTCGGGTTGATGTGGTGCAGCCGGTGTTGTTTGCGGTGATGGTGTCGCTGGCGGAGTTGTGGCGTTCGCTGGGGGTGCGGCCTGCTGCGGTGGTGGGGCATTCGCAGGGTGAGATCGCTGCGGCGTGTGTGGCGGGTGCGTTGTCGTTGGGTGATGCGGCGCGGGTTGTGGCGTTGCGGTCGCGGGCGATTGTGCGGCTGGCGGGTAAGGGCGGGATGGTGTCCGTTCTGGCGCCGGAGGCTCAGGTTGTGGGGCGTCTGACGGCGGGGCTGCAGGTGGCTGTGGTCAATGGGCCTGAGCAGGTCGTGGTGTCGGGTTCGCCTGATGAGCTGGATGCGTTCATGGCCGTGTGTGAGGCCGATGGGGTGCAGGTGCGGCGGATCGCCGTGGACTATGCCTCGCATTCGCCGCAGGTCGAGGAGCTGCGGGATGAGCTGTTGGACGTGCTCGCGCCTATTGAGCCGCAGGCCGGGCAGGTTCCCCTGTTCTCCACGGTCACTGGTGACGTGATCGACACGACCGGGATGGATGCGGAGTACTGGTTCACGAATCTTCGGCAGACTGTCCGGTTCGATGCCGCGCTGAAGAGCTTGTTGGGTGCTGGACACCGCGTTTTCGTCGAGTCGAGTCCGCACCCGGTGCTCGTGGGCGCCGTGACGCAGGCCGCCGAGGGCGAGGGTGTCGCGGGTGTGACCGCGGTGGGGACGCTGCGGCGGAACGAGGGTGGTTCGGCTCGGTTGTTGCAGAGTCTGGCCGAGGTCTATGTCGCGGGCCTGGCCGTGGACTGGTCGCCGTGGGTGGCGGGCGGACGGCTCGTGGAGTTGCCTACGTATGCCTTCCAGCGTCGTCGTCACTGGCTGCCGGCCGGGCGTTCTGTGGTGGACGCGGCGGGGCTGGGGCTGCGAGCCGCCGGGCACCCGCTGCTCGGCGCCGCCGTTGCTCTCGCGCCGCAGGAAGGCCTCGTCCTCACGGGTCAGCTGTCGCTGCACACGTACCCGTGGCTGGAGGACCACGCCGTCTACGGGACCGTCATCCTGCCCGGCACCGCCTTCGTCGAGCTGGCGCTGCACGCCGGTGACGAGGTCGGCTGCGGTGCCGTCGAAGAGCTGACGCTGGAGCGGCCGCTCGTGCTGGCGCCGGGCGTGTCGACGTCCGTGCAGGTGTCGGTGGGGGCTCCGGACGAGGCGGGCCGCCGGACGATCTCCGTGCACTCGCGCGTGCAGGACGCCGAGGTCCACGCCGATCAGGGCGCGGAGTGGGTCCGGCACGCCGTGGGCGTACTGGCCGACGGGGCGGCGGCAGAGGCGGGGACGGAGCGGCTGGAGGGGCAGTGGCCGCCGGCCGGTGCCGAGCGCGTGGACGTCGCCGACGCCTACGAGACCCTTGCCGACCTCGGCTACGGCTACGGTCCCGTCTTCCAGGGCCTGCGCGCGGTGTGGCGTGCGGGGGATGACCTCTTCGCCGACGTGCGGCTCCCGACGGAGCCCGACGAGTTCGGCGTGCACCCCGCGCTGCTGGACGCCGCTCTGCATCCGCTGCTCGCCGGGGAGATCGTCGTTCCGTTCTCGTGGAGCGGGGTGCGGCTGCACTCCGTGGGCGCCTCGGCGTTGCGGGTGCGGTTGTCGCGGGATGCCGACGGTGCCGTGCGGTTGGCGGCGTTCGATGGTGCCGGTCTGCCGGTGGTCTCGGTGGACGAGCTGCGGCTGCAGAAGATGTCGCGGGAGCAGTTGGGTGCGGCGGTGGCGGGCGGTGACCCGCTGTACGAGGTGCGTTGGGTCGACGTGCCCGTACCGGCCGCGCCCGGTCGTGAGCTTCCGGCCGATGTCGTCGTCGCCCACGTCGAGCCCGGCGGCGACGCGGGTGCGCGGGTCGCGGAGGTTCTTGAGACGGTTCAGCGTTTCCTCGCCGAGTCGGCTGAGGAGGCCAGGCTCGTCGTGGTCACGCGCGGCGGGATGACGGACACGCCGGACCCGGCGACGGCCGCGGTGTGGGGCCTGCTGCGTTCGGCGCAGACCGAGCAGCCCGGACGCATCGTGGTCGTCGACGTGCCCGAGGGTTCCGACACGGACACGGACACGGAGGCAGTCGTCGCGTCGGCGCTCGCCTGCGGGGAGCCGCAACTCGCTCTCGACGGCGACAGGGTGGTCGCGGCGCGCGTGATGACCGTCCCCGCCGAGGCGGGTGCCGCGGTGGCGTGGGACCCGGACGGCACGGTCCTGATCACGGGGGCGAGCGGCGCGCTGGGGCAGCTCTTCGCGCGGCACCTCGTGGCCGAGTACGGGGTACGTCACCTGCTGCTCGTCAGCCGTCGCGGCGGCGAGGGCTCGGAGGAGCTGGCCGCCGCGCTGACCGGAGCCGGTGCGACCGTGACCTTCGCGGCCTGCGACGTCGCCGACCGGGAAGGCCTCGCGGCGGTGCTGGCGGGGATCCCGGAGGACCGTCCGCTGACCGCCGTGATCCATGCGGCGGGTGTACTGGACGACGGCATCGTCACCGCGCTGACCGCCGAGCGGGTCGACACGGTGTGGCGTCCGAAGGCGGAGGGGGCCAGGCTCCTGGACGAGCTGACGCGCGACGCCGACCTCGCCGCGTTCGTGCTGTTCTCGTCCGCCGCGAACGTGATGGGCACGGCCGGACAGGGCAACTACGCCGCCGCCAACGCCTACCTGGACGCCCTCGCCCTCGCCCGCCGTGCCGAAGGGCTCGCGGCGACCTCGCTGGCGTGGGGCCTGTGGGCCGGCGACAGCGCGATGACCGCGCACCTCGACGCGGCCGACATCGCGCGGCTCTCCCGCGGCGGCCTCGGAGCCATGTCGACGTCCCAGGGCCTCGCCCTGTTCGACGCCGCCCTGGCGGCCGACCGGACGACCGTCGTCCCCGCCCGCTTCGACCTGCCCGCGCTGCGCAACCAGGCGGCCCAGGACCGGCTGCCGGCCGTGTTCAAGTCGCTGGTGCGTGCGCCCGTACGCCGGGCCGTGGCGCCCACCGCGGAGGAGGCCTCGTCGTGGGCCGCCGGGATGGCGGCGCTGGACGAGGGGGAGCGGCGGGACGCGCTGCTCGAACTCGTCCGCGGCCAGGTTTCGTTGGTGCTCGGCCTCGGCACGGGCGCCTCGGTGGAGGCGGACCGCGCCTTCCGCGATCTGGGCTTCGACTCGCTGACGGGGCTTGAGCTGCGGCAGCGGTTGCAGACGGTGACGGGGCTGCGGCTGCCGTCGACGCTCGTCTTCGACTACCCGACGCCGACCGTACTCGTCGGCTACCTCCTGGAGGAGATCGGCGGGACGGACGCGGTCTCGGCGCTGCAGGCCCCGGCGGCGGCCGGGGGTGTTGTCCCGGATGACGACGATCCGATCGTGATCGTGGGGATGGCGTGCCGTTTCCCGGGCGGGATCCGGTCCCCGCAGGAGCTGTGGCAGGCGACCCTCGACGGGGTCGACGCGATCACGGACTTCCCCGAGGACCGCGACTGGGATCTGGCGAACCTCTTCGACCCGGACCCGGGCCACATCGGTACCAGCTACTCCCGTCGGGGCGGGTTCCTGGCAGGTGCCGGGGACTTCGACGCGGAGTTCTTCGGGATCAGTCCGCGTGAGGCGGCGGCGATGGACCCGCAGCAGCGGCTGCTCCTGGAGACGGCGTGGGAGGCGCTGGAGCGGACCGGCATCGACCCGGACTCCCTGCGCGGCAGCAGGACCGGCGTGTTCACCGGGCTCATGTACCACGACTACGGCACGTGGCTCGGTGAGGCGACCGAGGACGTCGAAGGCCTGATGATCACCGGCAACAGCGGTGGCGTGGCGTCGGGACGTATCTCGTACCAGCTGGGCCTCGAAGGCCCGGCGATGACGGTCGACACGGCCTGCTCCTCGTCGCTGGTGGCCTTGCATCTCGCGGTGCAGGCGATCAGGAACGGTGAGTGCTCGCTGGCGCTGGCGGGCGGCGTGACGGTGATGTCGACGCCGACGACGTTCGTGGAGTTCTCGCGGCAGCGGGCGATGTCGGTGGACGGGCGCTGCAAGGCGTTCTCGGACGACGCGGACGGTGCGGGCTGGGCCGAGGGCGTGGGCCTGCTCGTCGTCGAGCGTCTTTCGGAGGCGCGGCGGCGTGGGCACCAGGTGCTTGCGGTGGTGCGGGGCAGTGCGGTGAATCAGGACGGCGGCAGCAATGGACTGACGGCGCCGAACGGTCCTTCGCAGCAGCGGGTCATCCGTGACGCATTGGCGAGTGCGCGCTTGACGTCGGCGGATGTGGATGTGGTGGAGGCGCATGGTACGGGCACGTCGTTGGGTGACCCGATCGAGGCGCAGGCGTTGTTGGCCACGTATGGGCAAGGGCGGGACGCGGAGCGGCCGTTGTGGCTCGGTTCGGTCAAGTCCAACATCGGGCACACGCAGGCGGCAGCGGGTGTCGCGGGCATCATCAAGATGGTCCAGGCGATGCGCAACGGCGTCATGCCGCGCACGCTCCACGCCGACACGCCCTCCCACCATGTCGACTGGGAGTCGGGCCAGGTCAGGCTCCTCACCGAGAACCAGGAGTGGGCGGAACTCGACCGCCCGCGCCGTTCCGGTGTCTCGTCGTTCGGCATCGGCGGGACGAATGCGCACGTGATCCTGGAGGCGGCGCCGGTCGATGTGGCACCGGACGCGGTGGGTGCGGACGCGGGTGAGGCGCCCGTGTCTGTGGTGCCGTGGGTGTTGTCGGCGCGGAGTGAGGCGGCGCTCGCGGAGCAGGCGGGGCGGTTGGCGGCTCGGCTTGGTGAAGGTGAGCAGCTGGGGCTGCGGGATGTGGCGCACACGTTGGTGAGTGGGCGTGCGGGGTTGGAGCACCGGGCGGTCGTGCTCGGCAGTGACGTGCATGAATTGGCTTCGGCACTGGGTGAGTTGGCGGCCGGGCGTGCGGCTTCGGGGGTCGTCTCCGGTCGTGCGGGGTCGTCCGGTGGGGGCGCGGTGTTCGTGTTCCCGGGGCAGGGTTCGCAGTGGGTCGGGATGGCCCGGGAGCTGCTGGGGTTCTCGCCGGTGTTCGCGTCGCGGATGGCGGAGTGTGGTGCTGCGCTTGAGCCGTTTGTGGATGGCTGGTCGCTGCTTGATGTGGTCCGTGAGGGCGACGAAGAGCTGCTGCGTCGGGTTGATGTGGTGCAGCCGGTGTTGTTTGCGGTGATGGTGTCGCTGGCGGAGTTGTGGCGTTCGCTGGGGGTGCGGCCTGCTGCGGTGGTGGGGCATTCGCAGGGTGAGATTGCTGCGGCGTGTGTTGCTGGTGCGTTGTCGTTGGGTGATGCGGCGCGGGTTGTGGCGTTGCGGTCGCGGGCGATTGTGCGGCTGGCGGGTAAGGGCGGGATGGTGTCTGTCCTGGCGCCGGAGGCTCAGGTTGTGGGGCGTCTGACGGCGGGGCTGCAGGTGGCTGTGGTGAACGGGCCTGAGCAGGTCGTGGTGTCGGGTTCGCCTGGTGAGCTGGATGCGTTCATGGACGCGTGTGAAGGCGATGGGGTGCAGGTGCGGCGGATCGCCGTGGATTATGCCTCGCATTCGCCGCAGGTCGAGGAGCTGCGGGATGAGCTGCTGGACGTGCTCGCGGAGATCCAGCCTCGGGCCGGGCAGGTTCCGTTGTTCTCCACGGTCACTGGTGACGTGATCGACACGGCGGTGATGGATGCGGAGTACTGGTTCACCAATCTTCGGCAGACCGTCCGGTTCGACGCCGCGCTGAAGAGCTTGTTGGGTGCTGGGCATCGCGTTTTCGTCGAGTCGAGTCCGCACCCGGTGCTCGTGGGCGCGGTGTCCCAGGCCGCCGAGGGCGAGGGTGTCGCGGGTGTGACCGCGGTCGGGTCGCTGCGGCGGAACGAGGGTGGTTCGGCTCGGTTGTTGCAGAGTCTGGCCGAGGTCTATGTCGCGGGCCTGGCCGTGGACTGGTCGCCGTGGGTGGCGGGCGGACGGCTCGTGGAGTTGCCTACGTATGCCTTCCAGCGTCGTCGTCACTGGCTGCCGGCCGGGCGTTCCGTGGTGGACGCGGCCGGGCTCGGGCTGCGGCCCGCCGGGCACCCGCTGCTCGGCGCCGCCGTCCGGATCGCCGGTGGTGACGAGGTCGTCCTCACCGGACGGCTGTCCCGTGCCACTCATCCGTGGCTCGACGACCACGGGGTCTTCGGCACCGTTCTGCTTCCGGGTACCGCGTTCATCGAGATGACGCTCCGCGCCGCCGACGAGGTCGGCTGCGGTGCCATCGAGGAGCTGACGCTTGAGCGGCCGCTCGTGCTGGCGGAGGACGCCCAGGTGTCGGTGCAGGTGTCCGTGGGGGCGCCGGACGACACCGGGCGACGGACCGTCACCGTCCACTCCCAGGTCCAGGACGGCGACGCCGCCGTGGATGTCACCGGGGGAGCGGACTGGGTGCGGCACGCCGTCGGAGTACTCGCCGACATCGGCGCCGACGCCGGTTCCCGTTCCGGTTCCGTCGCGTCGGACGAGCGGCTGGTGGGGCAGTGGCCGCCGGCCGGTGCCGAGCGCGTGGACGTCACCGACGCCTACGAGACGCTCGCCGACCTCGGCTACGGCTACGGTCCCGTCTTCCAGGGCCTGCGCGCGGTATGGCGCGACGGCGACGAACTGTTCGCCGAGGTCCAGTTGCCGGTGGACGCCGACGAGTTCGGCATCCACCCGGCGCTCCTCGACGCCGCTCTGCATCCGCTGCCCTCGGGCGACCTGTGGGTGCCGTTCTCGTGGAGCGGGGTGCGGCTGCACTCCGTCGGTGCCTCGGCGTTGCGGGTGCGGTTGTCGCGGGATGCCGACGGTGCCGTGCGGCTGGTGGCGTTCGACGGTGCCGGTCTGCCGGTGGTCTCGGTGGACGAGCTGCGGCTGCAGAAGATGTCGCGGGAGCAGTTGGGTGCGGCGGTGGCGGGCGGTGACCCGCTGTACGAGGTGCGTTGGGTCGATGTGCCTGTACCGGCTGTGCCCGGTGCTGAGCTTCCGGCCGATGTCGTGGTCGCGTACGTCGAGCCCGGCGGCGACGTCCGTACGAGCGTCGCGGGCGTACTGGAGACGGTCCAGGGCTTCCTCACCGCGTCGGCGGACGACGAGAGCTCCCGGCTCGCCGTCGTCACCCGTGGCGGCATCGCGGGCACGCTGCCCGACCCCGCCACCGCGGCCGTGTGGGGCCTGCTGCGCTCGGCTCAGACCGAGCACCCCGGCCGCATCCTGGTCGTCGACGTATCCACGGAGGACGCCTCCGCGAGCGGCGAGACGCAGTCGGCGCTGCTCACCGCGCTCGCGTCGGGAGAGCCGCAACTCGCCCAGCGCGGCGCCAAGTTGACCGCTCCGCGGCTGGCGCCGGTCAGTGCCGACACCGACACCGCCACCGACACCGACGCCGCCACCCCAGTCCCCGCCTGGAACCCCGACGGCACCGTCCTCATCACCGGCGCCGGTGGCTCCCTCGGCGGGCTCGTCGCCCGGCATGTCGTGGCCGAGTACGGCGTACGTCACCTGCTCCTCGTCAGCCGTCGCGGCGCCGAAGGCTCCGAGGTGCTGGCCGCCGAGCTGACCGGCGCCGGTGCGACCGTGACCTTCGCGGCCTGCGACGTCGCCGACCGGGAAGGCCTCGCGGCCGCCCTGGCGGAGATCCCGGACGATCACCCGCTCACCGCCGTGATCCACGCGGCCGGTGTCCTCGACGACGGCATCGTCACCGCCCTGACCCCCGACCGCATCGACACCGTCATGCGCCCGAAGGTCGACGGGGCCCGCCACCTGCACGAGCTGACGCGCGACGCCGGCCTCGCCGCGTTCGTGCTGTTCTCCTCCGCAGCCGGCGTGATGGGTACGGCCGGGCAGGGCAACTACGCGGCCGCCAACACCTACCTGGACGCCCTCGCCCACGCCCGCCGAGCCGAAGGGCTCGCGGCGACCTCGCTGGCCTGGGGCCTGTGGGCCGGTGGTGACAGCGCCATGACCGCGCACCTCGACGAGACCGACATCGCCCGGCTGACCCGGGGCGGGCTCGCCCCGATGACCCCGGCGCAGGGCCTCGCCCTGTTCGACGCGGCTCTGGCCGCCGACCGCGCCACGCTCTTCCCGGCCCGCCTGGACCTGCCCGCGCTGCGCAACCAGGCGGCCCAGGACCGGCTGCCGGCCGTCTTCAAGTCGCTCGTCCGCGCTCCCGCCCGTCGCGCGGCGGCCGCCACGGGAGCCGGACAGGCCTCGTCGTGGGTCGCCGAGATGGCGGCGCTGGAGGCGGGCGAACGGCAGGAGGCGCTGCTCGAACTCGTCCGCGGCCAGGTCGCGTTGGTGCTCGGGATCGGATCGGGTGCTTCCGTCGAGGCCGACCGGGCCTTCCGTGAGCTGGGCCTCGACTCGCTGACGGGCCTGGAGCTGAGGCAGCGGCTGCAGACGGTGACGGGGCTGCGGCTGCCGTCGACGCTCGTCTTCGACTACCCGACGCCGACCGCGCTGGCCGACTTCCTTCGGGAAGAGATCGGCGGGACGGACGCGGTCTCGGCGGCGCCGGTCCCGGCGGCGGCCGGGGGCGGCACCTCGGATGATGACGACGATCCGATCGTCATCGTCGGGATGGCGTGCCGTTTCCCGGGCGGGATCCGGTCCCCGCAGGAGCTGTGGCAGGCGACCCTCGACGGGGTCGACGCGATCACCGACTTCCCCGACGACCGCGGCTGGGACATCGCCGACCTCTACGACCCCGACCCCGACCGGCCCGGCAAGACGTACACGCGGCGCGGCGGCTTCCTGCACGACGCCGCCGTGTTCGAGCCCGAGTTCTTCGGGATCAGTCCGCGTGAGGCGGCGGCGATGGACCCGCAGCAGCGGCTGCTCCTGGAGACGGCGTGGGAGGCGCTGGAGCGGACCGGTATCGCCCCGGACTCGCTGCGCGGCAGCAGGACGGGTGTCTTCACCGGGCTCATGCCGATGGAGTACGGTCCGCCGCTGCACGAGCCCGTCGAGGGCATGGACGGCTTCCGCATGCTCGGCAGCGCGTCGAGCGTGGCGTCGGGACGTATCTCGTACCAGCTGGGCCTCGAAGGCCCGGCGATGACGATCGACACGGCCTGCTCCTCGTCGCTCGTCGCCCTGCATCTCGCGGTGCAGGCGATCAGGAACGGTGAGTGCTCGCTGGCGCTGGCGGGCGGCGTGACGGTGATGTCGACGCCGACGACGTTCGTGGAGTTCTCGCGGCAGCGGGCGATGTCCGTGGACGGACGCTGCAAGGCGTTCTCGGACGATGCGGACGGCGCGGGCTGGGCCGAGGGCGTGGGCCTGCTCGTCGTCGAGCGGCTGTCCGAGGCGCGGCGGCTCGGCCATCGCGTCCACGCGGTCGTACGGGGTTCCGCGGTGAACCAGGACGGCGGCAGCAACGGCATGACCGCCCCCAACGGTCCCTCGCAGCAGCGCGTCATCCGTGACGCGCTGGCGAGTGCGCGGTTGACGTCGGCGGACGTGGATGTGGTGGAGGCGCACGGTACGGGTACGTCGTTGGGCGACCCGATCGAGGCGCAGGCGCTGCTGGCCACGTACGGTCAAGGGCGGGACGCGGGGCGGCCGTTGTGGCTCGGTTCGGTCAAGTCCAACATCGGGCACACGCAGGCCGCGGCCGGTGTCGCGGGCATCATCAAGATGGTGCAGGCGATGCGCAACGGCGTCATGCCGCGCACGCTCCACGCCGACACGCCCTCCCGTCACGTGGACTGGGAGTCCGGTGCGGTCAGCGTGCTGGCGGCCCAGCAGGAGTGGCCCGAGCTCGACCGGCCGCGCCGCTCGGCCGTGTCGTCCTTCGGCATCAGCGGGACGAACGCGCACGTGATCCTGGAGGCGGCGCCCGAGGACACGAGTACGCCCGAGAACGAGCCCGCGCCCACCAGCGCGCCCGCGCCCGCCGGGGCCCCGGCCCCCGTGGACACCCCGGCCCCCACCCTCCCCTGGACCCTGTCGGCCAGGACGGCCGACGGGCTGCGTCGGCAGGCGGCGCGGCTGCTCGACCACCTCGCGGAGCACGAGCACGAGCACGAGCACGCCGAGAACACCGCCCCCGACCCCCGCGACATCGGCCACACCCTGGCCACCGGCCGGGCGCTGATGGACCACCGGGCCGTCGTCCTCGGCACCGGGCTCGACGGCCTCACCGAGGCGCTCGCCGCCGTCGCCCGGGGCGAGGACACGCCCGCCGCCGTCACCGGCACCGTCCCGGCCGTCGGGGCGGGCGGTCTCGCCCTGGTCTTCTCCGGGCAGGGCTCGCAGCGCGCCGGCATGGGACAGGAGCTGTACGAGCGGTACCCCGTCTTCGCCGCGGCCTTCGACGCCGTGTGCGCCGCCGTCGACGCGCACCTCGACGGGTACGCCGAACACCCCCTGCGTGACGTCGTGTTCGCGCCCGAGGGCTCGGCCCTCGCGCCGCTGCTGCAGCAGAGCATGTACACCCAGACGGGCCTGTTCGCCCTCGAAGTCGCCCTCCTCGAACTGCTCAGGGAATGGGGAGTGACCCCCGGGCACGTCATGGGCCACTCGCTCGGCGAGATCACCGCGGCCTACGCGGCGGACGTCCTCTCGCTGTCCGACGCGTGCGCCCTCGTCGCGGCCCGCGGACGCCTCATGCAGGCCCTGCCGGAGGGCGGCGCGATGGTGGCCGTCGCGGCGGGCGAGGAGGAGACCCGCGCGTACATCGCGGAGGCGGGCCTTGCCGACGCCGTCGGGATCGCCGCCGTCAACGGCCCGCAGGCCGTCGTCGTCTCCGGCGACGAGGCCGCCGCGCTCGACGTCGCCGACCACTTCCGGGCCGCGGGCCACCGCGTGCACCGCCTCGCGGTGTCGCACGCGTTCCACTCGCACCGCATGGACGCCATGCTCGACGAGTTCGCCGACGCGCTCGCCGACCTGTCCTTCAACCCGCCCCGCATACCCGTCATCTCGAACCTGACCGGCGGTCCTGTCGACGCCGAACGCCTGTGCACCGTTCAGTACTGGGTGGAGCATGTCCGCGGCGCCGTCCGCTTCGCCGACGGTGTGCGCGCCCTCGCCGAGCACGGCGTCCGCGCCTTCCTGGAGGTCGGCGCCGACGCCGCCGTGACCCCCATGGCGCACGCCACGCTCGACGAGTGCCTCGGGGACGACGGATACGTCGCCGTGGCCACCCTCAAGTCCGGGCAGGACGAGGCCCTCGCCCTGACGCGGGCCCTCGCAGAGACATACGTGACCGGCACCCCGGTGCGCTGGCACCGGCTGCTGCCGGGCGGCCGCCCCACCGAACTGCCGGGCTACCCCTTCGCGGGCCGGCGCTACTGGCAGGACGCGGCCGCCTCCACGGTCGGCATCCGCGCCGCGGGCCTCACCGGCACCCGGCACCCGCTGCTCGGCGCCGCCGTCCACCTGCCCGACGGACAGACGGTGCTCACCGGGCGCATCCTGCCCGGCGCCCACCCGTGGCTCGCCGACCACGCGATCGGCGGCACGGTGCTGCTGCCCGGCACCGCCTTCCTCGACCTGGCGCTGCACGCGGGCGCCGAGACGGGCTGCCCGGCAGTCGAGGAACTGACGCTGCAGGCACCGCTGTTGCTCCCCGCCGACTCCGCCGTCTACCTGCAGGTGGTCGTCGGCGCCCCGGACGCGACAGGCCGCCGTACGGTCGCCGTCCACTCGTCGTCCGCCCCGGCCTCCGGCACCGAACCGCAGGTCCAGCACGCGACGGGCACCCTGACCGCCACGCCCGCGCACCCCGGCGACGCGGCGGAGCCGGTGCCCGCCGACGCCGAGCGCATCCCGGTCGACGGCCTCTACGCCGACCTGGCCGCCCGCGGCTACGGCTACGGTCCCGCCTTCCAGGGCCTGCGCGCCGCCTGGCGTACGCCCGACGCGCTCCACGCGGAGGCCGAACTCCCCGCGCAGCCCGGCACGTTCGGCATCCACCCGGCGCTCCTCGACGCCGCGCTGCACGCCATCACCCTCGGCGTGCCGTCACTGCCCGGCACGGACGGGCCGCGACCGCTGCTCCCGTTCTCCTGGACGGGCGTCACCCTGCACGCGTCGGGGGCCGCGGCGGTACGGGTCAGGCTCACCGCCACCGCCGACGGCGCCGTCTCCCTGACGGCCGTCGACACCGCGGGGCAGCCCGTCGTCACCGTGGACGCGCTGCTGCTGCGGCCGATGGCCGCGGCCGCGGTCACGACGCCCGGCGGGGACGGCGGACTCCACCTGCGCTGGCGCCCGGTGGCCGTCCCGGAAACCTCCGGGGCGCCCGTTCACGGCGTCACGGTGACCGAGGTCGGGCCCGGGTCCGAAGGCCACGGTGACGGCGACGGTGAGGTGCAGGCCCGGCTCTCCGAAGTGCTCGTGCGCGTGCAGCGCTTCCTGGCGGAAACGGCGGGCGAGGATTCCGGCGACGCCGACGAACGGCTCGTCGTCGTCACCCGCGGCGACATGATGGACCGCCCCGACCCGGCGACCGCCGCCGTATGGGGTCTGATCCGGGCCGCCCGTGCGGAGCACCCCGGTCGTCTGCTGCTCGTCGACGTCGACGCCCGCACCGCCCGCTCCGCGGACGCCGTCGCGGCGGCCGTCGCCACCGGCGAACCCGAGCTCGCCTGGCGCGACGGGCAGGCGTACGTGCCGCGGCTGAGCCGCACCGCTCCCGACCTGCTCGTCCTGCCGGACGACGCGTCCGAGTGGCGCCTTGAGACGACCGGCGAGGGCACGGACTCCGCAGATCCCGCGGACGTCGGCGACCTCGCGCTCGTACCCGTCGTCTCCGAGACGCCCCTCGCCCCTCAGGAGATCCGGGTCGCGATCCGCGCCGCGGGCGTCGGCGCCGACGACCTGGCCGACAGCGGCCGGGCCATCGGGATCGAAGGCGCCGGAGTCGTGACCGAAGTCGGCGCGGAGGTCACGGCACCCGCCGTGGGCGACCGTGTCTGGGGCGTCTTCCCCGAGGGCGGCGCCGCCGCCAGGACCGCCGTCACCGACCACCGTTCCGTCGCCCGCCTGCCGAAGGCCCTGACCTTCGCGGAGGCAGCGGCGGCGGCGACCCCGTACCTCGCCGCCTGGCACGCACTCGTGGACGAGGGCGGCCTCCGGGCGGGGCGGGGGCAGCGGGTGCTGATCCACGCGGCCACCGACCGCGTGAGTTCTGCCGATGCCGCCGACCCCGTCGGCCTCGCCGCGGTGCACATCGCCCGGCACCTGGGCGCCGAGGTCTACGCTTCCGCGCCGCCCGCCGCCCACGACGCCCTGCGCGACGCGGGGCTCGACGGCACGCACCTCACCGGGCCCGAACCCGCCGACATCGCCCAGCGCGTACCGGCCGGCCTCGACCTCGTCGTCGGCCCGCACCGCAGCACCGGCGCCGAGGTGGCAGCGGCCCTGCTGCTCACCGCCGACGGCCGGTACGTCGCCGTCGACGCGCGGGCCGCGGTCACCGCCCTCGACGCGGGACGGCGGCAGGAGATCCTCACCGAACTCTCCGGCCTGCTCGACTCCGGGGCGCTGCGCGCGCTGCCGTTCACGGCGTACGACATCCGGTCCGCCACGGAAGTGCTCCACGGCTCCCACAGCTCCCACGACTCCCAGCGCTCCCGCGCGGCAACCACGCCCCACGGCCGCTCCGTCCTCACCGTCCCCCGCCCCATCGACCCCGACGGCACCGTCGTCCTCACCGGTGCGAGCGGCACCCTCGGCCGGCTGGTCCTGCGCCGCCTGGTCGCCGAGCACGGCGTGCGCAACGTCCTGCTGCTCAGCCGCAGCGGTACGGAGGCCCCCGGTGACCTCCTCGACGTCCTCGACACCCTGGACGTACGCGACGACGGCCTCCGGATCCGCTCCGTGGCCTGCGACGTGGCCGACCGCGAGCAACTGGCCGCGGCCCTCGCGGGCATCCCCGCCGAACATCCACTGACCGCGGTCGTGCACACCGCGGGCGTCCTGGACGACGGGATTCTCGCGTCCCTCACCCCGGAGCGCCTCGCCACCGTGCTGCGCCCGAAGGCGGACGCCGTACGGGCCCTGCACGACGTGACGGCGGGCGCCGATCTCGCCGCCTTCGTGGTGTTCTCCTCGGTCGCCGGGGTCCTCGGCTCGGCGGGGCAGGCCAACTACGCCGCCGCCAACGCCTACCTGGACGCGTACGCGGCCCGCAGGCACGCGGCCGGTGCCCCCGCGGTGTCCGTGGCCTGGGGCCTGTGGCAGGAGACCAGTTCGATGACGGCCGGGCTCGGCGCCGCCGACCTCGGCCGGATCGCCCGCACCGGACTGCTGCCCACCACCACCGAGGAGGGCCTCGCCGCGTTCGACCTGGCGCTCACGGCGGCCATGCCGCACCTCGTCCCGGTACACGTCGACACCGCGGCTCTGCGGACGGCCGACACCGTGCCGCCGCTGCTGCGGGACCTGGCGCCCGCGCCGCGACGCCGGACCGCGTCGAGCGCGCCGACGGCACCCGCCGAGTCGCTGGAGAGCAAGCTGCGCGGGCTCCCGGCCGAGCAGCGCACCGCGCTCCTGCTCGACCTCGTCCTCGCGGACGTCGCCCAGGTGCTCGGGCACGGTGATCCGCGCGGCGTCTCCGCCGACGGGGCGTTCCGCGACCTCGGGTTCGACTCGCTGACCGCGGTGGAGCTCCGCAACAGGATCAGCGGCCGGATCGGCGTGAAGCTCAGCGCGACCGCGGTGTTCGACCACCCGAGCCCGCGCGCCCTGGTCGACCATCTGGCGACGAAGCTCACGCCGGCACCGGCTCCCACACCGGTACCGACACCGGCCGCCGAGGAGCAGCCCGGCTACGAGGGGATCATGGCCGACCTCGCCCGGATCGGCGCCCGGCTGAACGGGCTGCGGCTCACCGGCGGCCAGCGCGCCGCCCTCGCCGAGACCGTCCGCTGCCTGACCGAACCGCCGGCGCACGGACACCCCGTCCAGACCGAGGACGAACCGGCGCTCGCGGAGCCGCCCGCGGACCTGGAGGCCGCCACGGCGGCGGAGGTCCTGGACTTCGTCACCAACAACCTCGGCATCTCCCTCCCGAGCGATGTCACGCCCGACACGTACGCCACGCCCGCCACCGACCAGAGTTGAGAGTGAGTTCATGCCCACCGAGAACGAACTGCTCCAATACCTCAAGGCGGTCTCGCAGGAACTGCACGCCACCCGAGGGCGGTTGCAGAGCCTGGAGGACCGTCGCAGCGAGCCCGTGGCGATCGTCGGGATGAGCTGCCGGCTGCCCGGCGGCGTGTCCTCGCCGGACCACCTGTGGGACGTCGTCCTCAAGGGCGAGGACATGATCGGCAACTTCCCCGCCGACCGCGGCTGGGACGTCGACGCCCTCTACGACCCGGAGCCCGGCAACCCCGGCAAGACCTACACCCGCTCCGGCGGCTTCCTGCACGACGCGGCGGACTTCGACCCGGCCTTCTTCGGCATCACGCCCCGCGAGGCCCACGGCATGGACCCGCAGCACCGCCTCATGCTGGAGGCGTCGTGGCAGGCCCTGGAGAGCGCGGGCATCAACCCGCAGACCCTCAAGGACACCGCCACCGGTGTCTTCGCCGGGTCCTTCCACCACGACTACGACCCCGGCGGCGGCAGCGTCGGCAGCCTCGTGTCCGGCCGCGTCTCCTACGCACTCGGCCTCCAGGGCCCGGCCGTCACCGTCGACACGGCCTGCTCCTCCTCGCTGGTGGCCCTGCACCAGGCCGTGCAGTCGCTGCGCGACGGCGAGTGCACGCTCGCCCTGGCGGGCGGCGTGACCGTGCTGTCCACGCCCGGCGTCTTCATCGAGTTCTCCCGCCAGCGCGGCCTCGCCGCCGACGGCCGCTGCAAGTCGTACGCCACCGCCGCCGACGGCACCGGCTGGGGCGAGGGCGTGGCCGTACTGGCCCTGGAGCGCCTGTCCGACGCGGAACGCAACGGCCACCGGGTCCTCGCCGTCGTGCGGGGCAGCGCGGTGAACCAGGACGGCGCGTCGAACGGCCAGACCGCGCCCAACGGACCCGCCCAGCAGCGCGTCATTCAGGACGCCCTCGCCTCGGCCGGGCTGACGACCGCGGACGTCGACGTCGTCGAGGGCCACGGCACCGGCACGACCCTCGGCGACCCGATCGAGGCGCAGGCGCTGCTCGCCACGTACGGCCAAGGCCGGGACCCGGAACGCCCGTTGTGGCTCGGTTCGGTCAAGTCCAACATCGGGCACACCCAGGCGGCGGCCGGTGTCGCGGGCATCATCAAGATGGTCCAGGCGATGCGGCACGGCATCATGCCCAGCACGCTGCACGTCGACGAGCCCTCGCGCCACGTCGACTGGACCGAGGGCCAGGTCAGGCTCCTCACGGAGAACCGCCCGTGGCCCGAGGGCGACCGCCCGCGCCGGGCCGGTGTCTCGTCGTTCGGCTACAGCGGCACGAACGCCCACGTGATCGTGGAGGCCGCTCCAGCACCACAGTCCTCGCCGCGCGTCGCCGAGTTGGAGCCGTCGGACGACGGTTCCCTGGTGCTGCCGTGGGTGCTGTCGGCGAGGAGCGAGGCCGCGCTCGCCGAGCAGGCCGAGAGGCTGCTGGCCCGGCTCGACGAGGGCGGGCTGCCGGGGCTGCGGGACGTGGGCCACACGCTGGCGGAGGGGCGTGCGGTGCTGGAGCGCCGGGCGGTCGTGCTGGGCAGCGACATCGACGAACTCACCGCCGCCTTGACCGAGTTGGCGGCAGGACGTGCGGCCCCCGGTGTCGTATCCGGGCGTGCCGTGACGAACGCCTCCAGTGGTGCGGTGTTCGTGTTCCCGGGGCAGGGTTCGCAGTGGGTCGGGATGGCTCGGGAGCTGTTGGAGTTCTCGCCGGTGTTCGCGTCGCGGATGGCGGAGTGTGGTGCTGCGCTTGAGCCGTTTGTGGATGGCTGGTCGCTGCTTGATGTGGTGCGGGAGGGCGACGAGGAGGCGCTGCGTCGGGTTGATGTGGTGCAGCCGGTGTTGTTCGCGGTGATGGTGTCGCTGGCGGAGTTGTGGCGTTCGCTGGGGGTGCGGCCTGCTGCGGTGGTGGGGCATTCGCAGGGTGAGATTGCTGCGGCGTGCGT
Organism: Streptomyces venezuelae; assembly: GCF_008642335.1. Classification (NCBI taxonomy): domain Bacteria; kingdom Bacillati; phylum Actinomycetota; class Actinomycetes; order Kitasatosporales; family Streptomycetaceae; genus Streptomyces; species Streptomyces venezuelae. The sequence continues at coordinate 5,439,030 of NZ_CP029191.1, forward strand.
AGCCGGTGCGCTGTCGTTGGGTGATGCGGCGCGAGTCGTCGCGTTGCGGTCGCGGGCGATCGTGCGGCTGGCGGGTAGGGGCGGGATGGTGTCCGTTCTGGCGCCGGAGGCTCAGGTTGTGGGGCGGTTGAGTTCCGGGCTGCAGGTGGCTGTGGTGAACGGGCCTGAGCAGGTCGTGGTGTCGGGTTCGCCTGGCGAGCTGGATGCGTTCATGGCCGTGTGTGAGGCCGATGGGGTGCAGGTGCGGCGGATCGCCGTGGACTATGCCTCGCATTCGCCGCAGGTCGAGGAGCTGCGGGATGAGCTGCTGGATGTGCTCGCGGAGATCCAGCCGCAGGCCGGGCAGGTCCCGCTGTTCTCCACGGTCACCGGTGACGTGATCGACACGGCGGTGATGGATGCGGAGTACTGGTTCACGAATCTTCGGCAGACCGTCCGGTTCGACGCCGCGCTGAAGAACCTGATGGGCGCCGGGCATCGCGTCTTCGTCGAGTCCAGCCCGCATCCCGTGCTCCTCGGCGCCGTCGTGCAGTACGCCGATCACCTCCGTACGAAGGGTGTGACCGCCGTGGGCACGCTCCGGCGGAACGAGGACGAGAAGGCTCAGCTGCTCCGTGGTCTGGCCGAGGTGTTCGTCGCCGGTGCCGACGTGAACTGGTCGCTGTGGCTCGCGGGCGGCGAGCTCGTCGAGCTGCCGACGTACGCCTTCCAGCGCCGCCGGTACTGGCAGCCCGCCGCGGCCGCCTCCGCCGACGTCGGCTCCGCGGGCCTGGAAGCCGTACGGCACCCGCTGCTCGGCGCGTCCGTGCCTCTCGCCGACAGCGACGACGTCGTCCTCACCGGGCGCCTGTCCCGCGCCGCGCAGCCCTGGCTGGCGGACCACGCGGTCTTCGGCACGGTCATCCTGCCCGGCACCGCCTTCGTCGAGCTGGCCCTGCGCGCCGCCGACGAGGTGGGCTGCGACACGGTGCGGGACCTGACCCTCACCGCGCCGCTGCGCCTGCCCGAACAGGGCGAGGTCGACGTACAGGTGCAGATCGGCGGCGCGCACGGCACGGACGGTGCGGATGGCGCGGGGCGTCCCCTCGACGTCTACGCCCGGCCCCGCACGTCCGACGGTTCCGGGACGTGGACCCGCCACGCGTCCGCGCTCCTGACGACCGGTGGCACGGCGACGGACACTTCCGGCGACAACCCGCTGTACGGCGCCGCCTGGCCGCCCGCGGGCGCCGAACGCCTGGACGCCGCCGCGCACTACGACACGATGGCGGACGCGGGCCTGGAGTACGGGCCCGCGTTCCAGGGCCTCTCCGACGTGTGGCGGCTCGACGGCGAGATCCTCGCGCAGGTCGCCCTGCCCGGCCGGCAGGCGGAGGAGGCGCGGCGCTTCGGCGCCCACCCCGCCCTCCTCGACGCCGCGCTGCAGGCCGCCGCCGTCGACAGCCTCGACGGCGCCACGCCGCTGCCGTTCTCCTTCGGCTCGGTCACCCTGCACAGCCGGGGCGCGAACGAGGTGCGGGTACGCATCGTGCCCACCGGCGACGACACGTTCACGGTCGAGGCGGCCGACCCGTCCGGTACACCGGTCGCGCGCATCGACTCCCTCCTCGTACGCCCGGTGGCCGCAGGCGATCTCGCCGCTCCGGACAGCAGCACGCGGTCGCTGCTCTCCCTCGCCTGGACGCCGCACGCGGCGGGCGACGGCGGGACGGGTGCGGGGACGGACACCTCGGACGTCACGGTCCTCGACGTCGCCGCGGCCGTCGGTGACACCGGCACTGGCACCAACACCGACGCCGCCCGTGCGCGGGCCGTTCTCCAGGACACCCTGGTCCGGGTGCAGGAGTGGCTCGCTCAGGACCGGCCCGCGTCGGCCCGCCTGGTCGTGCTGACCCGGCACGCCGTGCTCACGGGGGCCGAGGCGCCAGGCGCCCCGCTCGACCTGGCCCAGGCCTCCGTATGGGGCCTCGCCAGGGCCGCCCGCGCGGAGAACCCAGGCCGCGTGATCCTCGTGGACACGGATACCGCTACCGGCGCTGACGGGCTCGACCAGGACGCTTTCACCGGTGTACTGCGTTCCGGCGCACCCGAACTTGCCCTGCGGGACGGCAAGTTGTACGTACCGTCCCTCCGCCCCGAAGACACGCAAGCCACCCAGACCACCCGAGCCACCCCCCGTACCTCTCCCGCCGCCGCTCTCGGCACCGGCACCGTCCTCATCACGGGCGGCACCAGCGGCCTCGGCGCGCAGGTCGCCCGGCACGCCGCCCGGCTCGGTGCCCGGCACCTTCTCCTGCTGTCGCGGCGCGGCCCCGAGAGCGAGGGCGTGGCGGCCCTGAGGGACGAACTCACCGCCTCCGGAGCCCGGGTCACCGTCGTCGCGTGTGACGCGGCCGACCGTGAGCAACTGGCCCGTGTCCTGCGCCAGTTGCCGCCGGAGTATCCGCTGACCGCCGTCGTCCACGCCGCGGGCATACTCCGTGACGCCGTCGTCGAGTCCATCGACGCGGACAGCCTGAACGCCGTGCTGCGGCCGAAGTCCGACGCCGTCTGGAACCTCCACACGCTGACCGAGGGCACCGAGCTCTCCGCCTTCGTCGTCTTCTCCTCCCTCGCCGGCGTCCTCGGCGGTGCGGGACAGGGCAGTTACGCCGCCGCCAACGCGTTCCTCGACGCGCTGATGCAGCAGCGCTGCCGTACCGGACTGCCCGGACTCTCCCTGGCCTGGGGCCTGTGGGCCGAGGCGACCGGCATGACCGGGCACCTCGGCGACGACGATCTGGAGCGGATCAACCGCGGCGGCATCGCCGCGCTCACCACCGAGCAGGGGCTCGCGCTCCTCGACGCGGCGCTCACCCGGGACGCGGACGACGCGCTGCTCCTGGCGGCCGCCCTCAACGAACCCGTCCTGCGCACCACCGAACCGGCGCTGCTGCCCCCGCTCCTCGCGGGCCTGTACCCACCGCGCCGCCGCCTCGCGGGATCCCGCGAGGGACGCCCGGCGGACGCCGGCGGGCGGCTCTCCCTCGACTCGCGGGACGCGGTCGTCGAACGGCTGCGGTACCGGTTCGCCGCGACGATGGGCTTCGGCACCGACGAGCTCGACGCCGGCGCGGCACTCGTCGGGCAGGGCCTCGACTCCGTGATGGCCATGCAGATCCGCAGCCTGATCGAGGCGGACTTCGGCCAGTCCCTGCCGATCGCCTCGCTGTTCAACGGAGCGAGTGTCGACTCGATCGCCGACCAGCTGATCGCGGGCGCGGGGGCCGTCGAGGCGGCGCCCGAGGGTGCGGCCGCCTCGGAGCACGCCGAGGGTGCCGAGATCGTCCACGACGTCGTACGCCACCCGGCCACCCGCGACGTCGTACGCCTCCTCCGCGCCGAACAGCACGGCACGCCCGGCGTCACCCACCACATCGGACTCGCCGTGCGCCTCACCGCGCCGACGACCCCGGAGCGGCTCGCCGAGGTCGTCGCCTCGCTCGCCGCCCGGCACGCCGCGCTGCGCACCGCGATCGTCCAGGACGCCGACGGCGTACAGCAGTTGGAGGTACGCCGCACGCTCGACGGCGACCTGGTGCGGTGGTCGGACGTCGCCGAGGACACCGACGTCGACGAGCGGCTGTGCGCGCTGATGGAGCCGCCGTTCGACCTGGCCGCGGCGCCGCTGTGGCGGTTCGAGCTGCTCGCGCGCCCGTCCGGCGAGCAGGTCCTCGTGTTCGGCGCGCACCACGCGGTCTCCGACCTGGCGTCGCTGATGCTCGTGGCGCACGGTCTGGGCGCCGGGCTCGCGGGGGCGCAGCCGCCCGCCGAGGTCACCAACCGCGACATCGACCTGCTGCTGCGCGCACAGAGTGCACAAAGTGCTCAGAGCGGGTCCGCCGCGCCCTCCGGGGCGCCGTCGGACGCGGGGGACTGGCGTGCGGACTTCGCGGGCGCGGGACGGCTCGACCTGGAGCTGGCCGCGCCGCGTCCCGCGCAGCGGTCGTACCGCTCGGCCATGCACCTCGCCGAGCTGCCGCGCGAGCTCCAGGAGCGGGTGGAGAGCCGGGCCAGGGGCCTCGGCATCACGCCCGCCGCGTTCTGGCTCGGCGCGCTGACCGCGCACCTCGCGCGGCTGCGCGACCGGGACCGGTTCGTCCTCGCCGTCCCCGTGGACACCCGCATGCACGTGGGGGCGCTCGACGCCGTCGGCTACTTCGGGCTGCCGATCCCGTACGCCGCCCAGGTCGACGCCGACGACACCGCCGAGGACGTCCTGCGGCGCACCGACGGCCGGCTCAGCCGGGTCCTGGAGCGCGGCGTCACGTTCTTCGACGCGATGTCGGCGCTCGTCCAGGAGGGCCTGTACCGCAAGGACGCGCCGCTCGTCGAGGTCTACTTCAACTACATGCCGCCGCAGGCCGGGGCGGCGGAGGGCCTTCACATCGTCCCCGCGGGCACCGGCTACTCCGACCTCGACCTGATGGTCACGGTCATGCCGGGCCTCGGGAAGGTCGGCCTGGAGTACAACACGGACGTACTCGACGACGCGTCGTGTGCGTCGCTCGCGGAGGACTTCCTGCGGCTCGCCGAGGAGTTCGCGGCGGACGCGACGACACCGGCGCGACGGGCGGCCGCGCCCGCGCCCACAGCGCCCCTCGCCACCCCCGACCCCACACCCCGACTCGCTGTGGCCGCGACCTTCGCCCTCGGCAACCTCCCGGCCATGCTGTCCTTCGCCGTACGGGAAGGCGGGGTCGAGGGAGGGCCGTTCGACGTGGTGGAGGCGCCGTACCACCAGGTCCTCGCGAGCCTGCACGATCCGGGCAGCGTGTTCGTGCAGGGGGCGACGGCCGCCGGGCTCGTCCTGCTGCGCCCCGGCGACCTCACCCGCTTCACGGACGAAGCGAGCGGACCCGAGCACGCCCTGCTCGACCAGCTCGCCGACGAGTACCCGGCCGCGCTGCGCTCCCTCGCCGAGCGCACCCGTAAGCCGCTCGTCGTCGCCTTCCTGCCCGAGAGCTTCCTGCCCGAGAGCGCGGACGACGGACGCCTGTGCGACTGGGAACGGCGGGTGACGGGGCGCCTCGCGGACGTCCCCGGCATCGCCGTCCTGCCCTCCGACACGTGGACCGGCGACGACTATCCGGTGGCGGACGTGTTCGACGCCCACACCGACGCGATGGCCCACCTGCCGTTCCAGGACGAGTTCCAGGCACTGGTGGCGCTGCGCCTCGCCGACGTCCTCCAGCAGGTGTGCCGGCGGGCGCCCAAGGTGATCGTCGTCGACGGCGACGAGACGCTGTGGAGCGGTGTCGCGGGCGAGGTCGGCCCGGAGAACGTCGACTTCACCGGGGCGCGTGCGCTGCTCGCGGCGCGGCTCCTCCAGTGGCGGGAGGCGGGCGTCCTGCTCGCCATGGTCTCCAACAACGACGAGGAGACCGTGCACCGCATCCTCGACCGGCCCGACAGTCCGCTGCGTCGCGAACACTTCGCGGCGATCTCCGCGGCCTGGGAACCCAAGTGGACCCGGATCACGCGGATCGCCGACGACCTCCGTCTCGGCCTCGACAGCTTCCTCTTCCTCGACGACAACCCGGTCGAGATCGCCGGTGTACGCGCCCAGTTGCCTGAGGTGCTCTGCCTCACGTGCCCGAGCGCGGACGAACTCGCGGAGTTCGTGGCGCGGTTGTGGCCGATGGTGCCGCGGGCGGCGACGGCGGAGGACTCGGCGCGGGCCGACTTCTACCGCCAGGAGCAGGTGCGCGACGAGGCGAGGGCCCAGCTCGGCTTCGCCGAGTTCCTGGCGAACCTCCGGCTCGAACTCGACATCGAGCCGGTGAACGAGGAGACCGCCGAGCGCACGGTGCAGCTCAGCAGGCGCACCAACCAGTTCAACCTGCGGCCCCGCCCGCTGGACGACGCGGAGCTGGCGCGGCTGCGGCAGAGCGGGGAGGTGTGGACGGCGACCGCGCGGGACCGCTTCGGCGCGTACGGGCAGATCGGCGTCCTCGCCGTCACCGTCGACGGCGACGCGCTCGAAGTCGTCGCCTGGATGATGAGCTGCCGCGTGCTCGGCCGGGGCGTCGAGGACCGGCTCCTGCAGTGGCTCGCGGACCGGGCCGAGGCACACGGCTGCACCGCGGTGCGGCTGATCGCCGAGAACACGCCCCGCAACATCCCCGCCCGACGCCTCGTGTCCCGCCTCGGCGGCGGCGACGTCGACGCGCCACGCCTGGAGGCGGCGGTGGGGCTCGCACACCTTCGGGAGTTCCGTTCCTGGGACCCCGCATCGGATCACGCAGCGGAGGACAGCAATGCCTGAGGCGGCCGGCGGCACGAGTCGCAACCGCAGTGTCAACCGGCGACCGGAAGAGGAGGCAATAGAACGAGGCGCCCCCGCGCGAACCGCGGCGGCAAACCTCCTGACCCACTTCCGCAAACCCAAGCCCACGTCCGCGGCGCCGCAGGGGGCTGCCGGGACGACGGGGTCCGCGGGCCCTGCGAGCCCGGCGGGTCCCACGCAGGCCGCGACACCCGCCGCTGTCTCCGCGCGGCAGTCCGCCGGGTCGACGCAGCCCGCGGCTTCTGCGGGGCTGGTGAGCCCGGCGGGGCCCGCGCGGGTCGCCCCCGGCGAGCAAACCGCACCCGCCGTGCAGGTCGCACCGGCCGCACCTGCCGACGGTCCCGCCGACGGCCGTCCCGCGCGGACCGTCGCGGATGTTGCCGCGGACATCGCGGCCCGCGCCGCCCGCTTCCTGCCCGGTGGCGTGCCCGACCCCGAGACGGACCTGTTCGACGCGGGGCTGTCCTCCGTCGACGCCGTCGAGCTCGTCGCGCTGATGGCGCGGGAGCTCGACGTACAGCTGACCCTGGACGACGTCTTCGCCGACGCCCGCCCGCGACGCCTGGCCCAACGCTGGGCCAAGGCCCTGGGCCTCCCCACGACGGCCTCGGCCGCGTCCACGACAGCCCCCGCGGCCCCCGTGGCCGTGCCCTCCGAAGCCGCCCCCGCGGCCCCGGTGGCAACGACCTCCGAAGCCGCCCCCGCGACCGTGACCCCCACGGCCGTCCCCACCCCCTCCATCGCCCCCGTCGTCATCCCCGCCCCGGCCGGCGACGCCGCCGTCCACGAGGATCTGGAGGTCATCCTCGAAGACCTCGCCCTCGCCGACCGGCTGCCGTTCAGTCGGCAGGCCGAACCCGTGGCGCCGCGGCGGATTCTGCTCACCGGGGCCACCGGGTATCTCGGGAGTCACCTGTTGCTCGATCTGTTGCGGCAGGGCGACGCGCATGTGGTGTGTCTCGTGCGCGGCGCCGACGACTCCGCCGCGGAGCGGCGGCTCGCCGACGCGCTCGCGAGTTTCGACCAGCCCTGGACCGCCGAGGTCCGCCGCCGCGTCACCGTGCTCGCCGCCGACCTCCGGCAGCCGTTCCTCGGGTTGGCGAAGGACGTGTGGGAGGGGCTTGCCCAAGAGCTCGATTCCATCGTCAACGTCGCCGCCGCCGTCGACTTCCTGCGCGGCTACCCCTCCCTGCGCCAGACCAACGTGCTGGGCCCGCTCGCCCTCGCCGAGCTGGCGATGACGGGTCGTCCCAAGCCGCTGCACCACATTTCCTCGGTCGCCGTCTTCAACGAGGTCGGCATCGAGAAGATGGGCGAGGACGACCCGGTCGCCCACATCGACCGGCTCTTCGCCGGGTACGACAAGTCGAAGTGGGCCGCGGAAGCCGTGCTGCGACGCGCCCGCGAGCACGGGCTCACCGTCACGTTCCTGCGGCCCGGCGCCATCGGCGGGCACACCCGCACCGGTGTGTACAACCCGCGTGACCTCAGCACCGGCCTGATCGGCGCGTTCTCCCGGTACCGGACCGTGCCCGCCTTCAAGTTCATGAACCTCGCGCCGGTCGACTGGATCAGCAAGGTGACCGCCGCCGTCGTCTTCGACCCCGCCGCGTGGGGCCAGAACTACAACGTCACCGGCCGCGCCGAGACCCTGCCCCAGCTGGTCAAGGACATGAAGCTGGCCGGGATGAACGTCCGTGTCGCCAACTGGCGCGAGTGGCGGGACGATCTCATCGCGCGGCATGCCGCCGACCCCGTGCCCGAGCTCGACTTCCTGATCCGCATCCTGCGCAGCCCCACCGCGATGAAGCTCTTCGAGGCGCTGATGTTCGGCCCGGAGGCGGGCTCGGAGCGCACCGACCGGTTCGTCGCGCGCAAGCGGCTGCCCGAGGCCGAACGGTACGGGTCACAGGCCCAGTTGAAGGCGTTCGAGCGGATGGCGAAGGACGGCGTCGCCCGGCTCCCCAGCCGCGAGGACCCGCCCTATCTGCAGTTCCGCGAGCGGACCAAGGGGCGGATCGGCCCTGTCGGAGCGGAGCGTGACGCCAAGTGCAGGATGGCGCTGACTCTTTCGATCGCCAGCATGTACCAGGTCGTACGCCACCGGAGGATCGACGTCCGCGGCGAGGTGTTCTGTGAGCGGCTGCACGCGGAGCCGCTGACCGTCGAGGCGGGCGAGATCTGGGTGCGCCCGGACGAGGGCGTGCCGCTGCGGCACGGGAGCGACCACCCGCTGCTGCGCTACCGGCTGGTCCTCGTGGACCGCGACGGCGGCCGCTGGTGGCTGGAGGGCTGGAAGACGGCCCGCGCGAGCCGCGACTTCTGGAAGCAGACCCGCACCATCGACGTCACCATCGGCCGCGAGAACGAACCCGCGAGCCTTGAAGGCGTCGTCAAGGTCCCCGGCAAGAGCTACGTGCCCGATCAGATCGACGGCATCGAGGTAGACCCGCGGCTCACGTCGCAGGAGCAGCGCCTCGCCAAGCTCGCCTGGCTCTCCTGGTTCTTCGTACAGGTCGGCATGGGCCTCGCCGAACCGTCCCTGCGCGCCGTCGCGGAACTCCTCGACCTGCGCAAGGACGCCATCGACCGCGACCAGGACAAGCTGCAACGCAAGATCAGGAAGCTGATGATCAAAAGGGAGCAGACCCGATGACGACGCTGAGGCCCCTCCACCACGCACTCGGCGCCCGCGTCGAGGACATCCCCTTCACCGCGTCCGACGGCACCCGGCTCGGTCTCACCCGCGTCGCCCCCGAGGACGGCTCCACCGACCGCCCGGTCGTCCTGATCCTGCACGGACTGACCGCGTCGGCCGACATGTTCACGCTCCCCGAGACCCGCAACCTCGTGGACGTCCTGCTCGACGCGGGCTACGAACCGTGGCTCCTGGACTGGCGGGGCAGCTGCCGGCTGCCGTACAACGAGGGCCGGGTCCGCTACACCTTCGACGACGTCGCGCTCTACGACATCCCGGAGGCGGTGGCGCTGATCAAGGAACGTATCGACGGGCGCGAACTCCTCGTCGTCGCGCACTGCATCGGCGCGATGTGCCTGTCGCTCAGCATGGCCGCGGGGCTCGTGCCGGGCCTGTCCGGCGTCGTCGCGCAGGGCGTGTTCCTCACCCCGAAGATGTCCTGGAAGACGCGTGCCCGCCTGCACTTCGGCGGCGAGCTGCTGCGCTCCCGCTTCGTCAACATCCCCACCGACTTCAAGAAGGTCGGCCTGTGGTCGAAGCACTCGCTGATCTTCGCGGAGGTGTCGCTCGGCGCCGAGTGCAAGGACCCCAACTGCCAGATCCTCCACAACGACTCGTGGGGCGTCGGCGGCTCGCTCTTCGAGCACGACAACCTCGACGAGGTCACCCACGACCGCCTCGCCGACCTGTACGGCACGGTGCCGATGTGGATCCTGCCGCACCTGCGCAGCATCGAACTGGCGCACACGATGATGCGGTACAACGACGGCGACGGCCGCTACGACGCGCTGCCGAAGAACGCCCTCGACGAGGCGGGCTCGTTCGACACCCCGCTGATGCTGCTCTCCGGCAGCGACAACCGCTTCTGGTACGACTCGAACGAGATCTGCCACGACGTGCTGAAGCGCCGCCACCCCGAGATGGACGTCCGGTACGTGGAGGTGCCCGGCTACGGCCACCTCGACGCGTTCATCGGCCGCAACGCCGCACTCGACGTGTTCGGCCACATCGTCGACTTCCTCGACGGGTGCCGGGTCTCCGATGACGTCCGCGCCTGACCGCCCTGCCGCCCCGGCGCCCGGCACGCGGCTGCTCATGCCCGTCATCCTGCTCGCCATCTTCACGGTCCCGCTGTCGGTCTCCGGCACCGCCGTGTCCCTGGGCGACATCGCCGACGACCTGGGCAGCTCGTCGGTGGGGGAGCAGTGGGTCCTCAACGGCTACAACCTGACGTTCGCCTGCTCGACCCTCGTCTGGGGATCGGTCGCCGACATCATCGGGCGCTGGCAGGCGCTGTTCTTCGGGCTGCTCACGTTCGGCGCGGGCTCCGCGCTCAGCCTCTTCGCCGGCGACTACTGGGTCCTCGACGGGGCCCGGCTGCTGGCCGGTGCGGGGGCCGGGGCGGTCTTCTCGGTGGGCACGGCCGTCGTGTCGTCCCACTTCGAGGGCGAACGGCGCACCCGCGCCTTCGCGCTCCTCGGGTCGGTCGCGGGCCTCTCCCTCGCGTTCGGCCCGTCCCTGTGCGGCCTGCTCACCCAGCTCTCCGGCTGGCGGCTCGTCTACGGCTTCCAGCTGGCCTGCCTGGTCGTCGCCTGCGCGGGCATGCCGCTGATCCGCCGCGCCGCCGCCCACGAGAAGCGGCACGCGGCCCGCATCGACTGGCCGGGAGCGGCGCTGTTCTGCACGGCGACCACCGTCACGCTCGGCGGCCTCGCCCTCGGCTCCGCGACGGGCTGGGCCTCGCCGCCCTTCCTGCTCTGCACGGCCCTCGGCATCGGCTGCTACGGCCTGTTCGCCTGGCGCGAGTCCACCGCGCCCAACCCGCTCCTGAGCCTGCGCACCCTGCGCAGCAGGCGCTTCTCCGGCATCACGCTGGTGGTCGCGGTGGCGTCGTTCACCTTCACCAACGCGGTCGCCTACCTCCCGGTCTTCTTCCAGGGCGCGTACGGCGCGTCGGCCGGTGCCAGCGGCGCGTACCTGATGTTCCTGACGCTGCCCGTCCTGGTCGCCCCGCTGATCGCCGCCCGCCTGACCGCGCGCGGCACACCGGCCCACACGATCTTCACGTGGAGCATCGGCCTGCTGGTCGTGGGTCTCGTCCTCGCGGGCGCGACCGCCGCTCCCGGACTCGTCTGGATGATGCTCCCGATGGTCGTCGTGGGCATCGGGTTCGGGCTGCAGGCGGGCCTCGTCGACGGCGAGGCGCTCGCGCACGTGCCGGCGGACGAGGCGGGCATGGGGGCGGGCTGGATCAACACGGTCAGGCTCGGCAGCGAGGCGATCGCGGTGTCGCTCTTCGGCTCGCTGTTCGCCAGCTTCGCGGGCGACGCCGACGACGCGTCGCGCGGCGGTTTCGCCGCCATCACGATCGGCTCCACGCTGTGCGCGGCGGTTCTGGGGATCGTCTCCGTCCTCCTCATGCGACGGCGCCCCGGTCCGGCGGCCCCGGCCGGGGAACCGAGGGCGGCGGACCACGTCGCCTGAGCCTCCTGTTCAATGACGGCATGATCGAGAACGGTTCGGCCCAAGTCGCCCTCGCGGCACGCTTCGAGGAGCACAGGCCCCGCCTGAACGCGGTCGCGTACCGCATGCTCGGCTCGCTGAGCGAGTCCGAGGACGCGGTGCAGGAGGCGTGGTTCCGGCTGAGCCGCACCGAGGCGGACCCCGGGGCGGAGGAGGTGCACAATCTGGGCGGCTGGCTGACCACCGTCGTCGGCCGCATCTGCCTCGACCTGCTGCGCACCCGGCAGTCCCGGCGCGAGGACTCCCTGGACGCGTCCGTGCAGGCGCACGGCGAGACCCACGTCCCGGACCCGGTCGTGTCCCGCGCCGACGTCGCCGACCCCGAACAGGAAGTGCTGCTCGCCGACTCGGTGGGCCTCGCGCTCCTCGTCGTACTGGAGACGCTGGCGCCCGCCGAGCGCCTCGCGTTCGTGCTGCACGACATGTTCGGCGTGCCCTTCGACGACATCGCGCCCATCGTGGAGCGCTCACCGGCCACGACCCGGCAGCTGGCCAGCCGGGCCCGCCGCCGCGTGCAGGGTTCCACGCCCGCGGCGGAGACCGACGTCGCCAAGCAGCGCGAGGTCGTGGAGGCGTGGATGGCCGCCACGCGCGCCGGTGACTTCGACGCGCTCCTCGAACTCCTCGACCCGGACGTCGTGCTGCGCGCCGACACGGGCGAACTGTCCTCCGGCCTCTCCAAGGTGGTGCGCGGCGCCGCGGCGGTGGCCGGGCAGGCCGCGATGTTCGCGTCGGTCGCCGCGGACCAGCACCTGGTGTTCATCAACGGCATGCCGGGCCTGGTCGCGCTCCCCGGCGGCGAGCCGGTCTCCCTCGGCGCCCTCACGGTGGTGGACGGCCGCATCGTGGAGATCAACATCATCGCGGACCGCGAGCGCCTCGAGTTCCTGACGCGCCCGCTGAGGGATGCCTGAGGGTCACCGGTCGGCGGTGGCAGCGGCGCCCTCCCGTCCGCTGCCGCCGGTCCGGCGCACCACGCGCAGCAGGTAGTCCTTGCGGTGGAGCGGGTCGTGGTCGGTCCGCTCACGCGTCGGCGTCGTGCCGCCGCGCACGGGCTCGTAGTGGTCGAAGGCGGACTCCAACTCGCCCTCGCCCCGGGTGAGTCCGGGCAGCAGCTGCTCCAGCGCGTGCACCCGCTGTGCGGGGATGTCCCCCTCCAGCCGGTACGACGCCCCGGCCCCGCCCGTCGTCTGCGTGTGCGGGACGGCGCGCAGCCGGGCGAGCGCGGGCAGGACCGCGCCGACCGTGTCGGCGGGCACGTCGAGCCGGAAGCGGTGCATCGGCTCGTGCACCTCCGTGCCCGCCGCCCGCAGCGCGTCCATCAGGACCAGCGGCGTCAGGTGCCGGAAGTCGCCCGCGGTGCTCGACATGCTTTTGTCGAACGTGCCGTGGGCGTGGCTCTGCCGCGGCCAGTAGCCCGCGTGCGTCATCGTGACCGTGCAGTCGGGGACGCGCCAGCCGTGCACGCCCTGGTGGAGCGTCTCCCTGACGGTCTCCTCGACGGCACGGAAGAACGCGTACGGCATCGACCCGAGCTCCACCCCGAGCCGGAACTCCACCCCCGCCCCGACCGGCGCGGGCTCCACCCGCAGCCCGACCGTGGCCAGGAACGGGTTGGGGCCGGTGTCGATGATCTCGTACGCCGCACCGGTGCCGACGACCCGCTCCACGCAGATCGTCGTGGTCTCCCGGAACGTCACGTCGAGCCCGTACTCCTCGGCGAGCGTCGCCTGGATGACCTCCTTCTGGACCTCTCCGTAGAGCGACACGGAGACCTCCTGGCGGACGTCGTCCTGCCGCAGGTCGATCAGCGGGTCCTGCTCGGCGAGCTGGCCGAGCGCGAGGTGCAGGGCGCCGCGGTCGGCGGCGCGCAGCGGGCTGACGACGGTCTCCAGGGTGGGCGGCGCGAAATGCCGCGCACCGGCTCGGACGCCCTCTCGCGGTACGCCGATGACGTCCCCGATCCGTACGCCCGCGAGCCCCCGCACCTTCGCGATCTGCCCCGCGCGCACCTCGTCGCGCGGTACGTCGGCGCCCTGCTCGAAGACGCTGACGCCGGTGACCTTGCCTTCCGGGAATCGGTCGCGGGTGCGGACGGTGCCCGAGAACATGCGCACGTAGGCGATCTTCTCCCCGGCGGCACCGCGCTCGACCTTGAAGACGCTGCCGGAGACGGGGGCGTCCGCGTCACCGCGCCGAGCGGGCAGCAACTCGCGGATGCCACGCATCAGTTCGGGCACCCCAACGCCGGTGACGGCCGACCCGAAGAACACGGGGTGCACAAGGGCGCGGTGGGTCTGCCGGGCGAGTTCGGCGCGGAGCCGGTCGTACGGGAGGGACGCCGGGTCGTCGACGTACGCGGCGAGGAGCGCGTCGTCGTGCTCGGCCAGCAGCTCGGTCAGCCGGGCGGTGAAAGCCTCGTCCCTGCCGGTGAACGGGACGAAGCGCGCGCCGCGCGCGCCGATGCCGGGGACGGACCCCATCGGGACGACGTCAGCGGTCAGACGCTCGGCGATGTGCCGCAGCACGCCCTCGTAGCGCGCGCCGCGCCGGTCGGTCTTGTTCACGAAGATCAGCGTGGGGATGCGGAGCCGCCGCAGCGTCCGCAGCAGGACGCGGGTCTGCGCCTGCACGCCCTCGACGGCGGAGACCACGAGTACCGCCCCGTCGAGCACGCTGAGCACGCGCTCCACCTCGGCGATGAAGTCCGGGTGGCCGGGGGTGTCGATCAGGTTGACGGCCGTACCGTCGACGGCGAAGGAGACGACGGCGGACTTGATGGTGATGCCGCGCCGCCGCTCCAGGGCGAGCGAATCGGTCTGCGTGTTCCCGTCGTCGACGCGGCCGATCTCGTCGATGACACCGGCGGCGTGCAGCAGCCGCTCGGTCAGGCTGGTCTTACCGGCGTCGATGTGGGCCAGAATGCCCAGGTTCAGAGTGTGCGGAAGGGTTGATTCCACGTACGTCCATGTCCTTTGGGGGAGTGGGGATTCCATTCGCGTGGGACATGCACGAACGCCGCATTTCCTTCTCCTCCATGGACGACGCCGGCCTTCCGCCGACACCCCCCAGTCCAGCAACAGCGGCCTCTTCCGGCAACTGATTAACGCCGACTCCGCGGCGGTTCGCGAGGCGGAGCACGAGGGCGGCGTACCCGCAGAGCATCACCACGTCCACGCCCACCGCCAGCCAGTCCATGTCCGCCGCCGTCTCGTCGGAGGCCAGCGCGCCGGCGATCGCCGCGGAGACGCCCATCGCCAGCAGGTTGTTGACCACGTGCAGGCCGATCGCCGCCTCCAGCCCACCCGTACGGACCGTCAACACCCCCGCCACCAGGCCGAACACCACGAGGTCCGCGAAGCCCCACGGCGTGCCCCAGCCGTGCGCCGCCGCGAACAGCAGCGCCTGCGGCACGAGCGCGGGCCACGGCGTACGGCACCACGCCCCGACCGCCTGGACGAGCCAGCCCCGGAACACGTACTCCTCCGCCGACGCCTGGAACGGCACCAGCACGCACACCATCGCGAGGCCGAGCAGGAAGTCCGGCCACCCCGCCCACTCCGTGCCGCCACCGCTGCCGTCCACGCCCCCGCCCGCGGACTCGGGCAGCAGCATCATGACCCCGAGCGACGCGACGACCAACGGCAGCGCGACGACGAGGCACCGCCCCAGCCAGTCCCACCGCAGCCTGCCCGCGACCGACGACAGCGTGCCCGCCGGACGCCGCTGCGCCCAGCGCGCGGCGAGGAAGACCACGGGCGTGAGCAGGGCGAGCGAGAGCAGCGCGCTGCCGGTCTCCCCGATACCGCCCCAGACGTGAAACCCGTCCTTGTCGACGGGCCGGTCCAGGAACGCTCCCGCGATCTCACCGCCCAGCAGCACGGCGACCGCCGCGACGAGCGCACCGGCCAGCACGAGAGCGGTCCCCACCAGGGGCCTCCACCAGCGGTGACGGCCGGTGGAGCGGGCGAGACGGTGGTAGGGGAGCGGTGGGGGAAGCGGAGCGTCGGGGAACGGCGTAGCGGTCATGGACACCAGCATTCCGGCGGCACCGGCTCCACGCGTCGGCCGCCCGCACGATCACGCCCTCCAACCAGAGATAGAGAGATCCGGCCTCCGTATCATCGAGCCCGATATGGAGCGAATACGTCATTGGCTGCTGCCCGTCCTGCTGACGGCCCTGCAGCTGGCCTACTGGCCGGGCCGCGCCCTGCGCGAGGACGATCCGGCGGTCGGTGCGGTCCAGTCGGCGGCGGCGCTCGCCGCTGCGGCCGCGCTCACCGCGGGGCTCGCCGTACGCCGCCGTCGCCCCGTCGCCGCGGCGCTCACCGTCGAGGCCGTCCTGCTCGCCTGCCTGCCGCTCCCGCAGGACGCGACGCTCGTGCACGCGCTGGGCGTGCTGATCGCCCTGTACTCGGTCGCCGTGCGGTGTCCCGGGCGGACGGTGGCCGTCGTCGGACCCGTCCTCGCGCTCTGTGAGGCGGGCCGGTCGGTGCTGGTGCTCGATTCGGGGACCGAAGCGGCGGGCGAGGCCGTGGTCAACTGCGTGTTGTTCCTGACCGTCGTGGGTCTCGGCCGCAGCCGCCGCCGCTGGCTCGCGGGCCGACGCAGCGCGGCGCGGGAGCTGGCGCGGGCCGAGTCCGAACGCGCCCGCGCCGCGCTCACCGAACGCGAGCGGCTCGCCCGCGAACTGCACGACGTGAGCGCCCACCACCTCACGTCGGTGGTCGTCACCGCGGACGCGGCACTGCGGCTCGGCGACCGCAAGCCGGAACTGACGGCCCAAGCGCTGGAGTTCGCGGCGGACACGGGCCGTGAGACGACGGCGGCGCTGCACCGCCTGGTCGCCCTGATGCGGACGTCGGCGGCGGACGAGGAGAGCCCTCTCGGCGAACGCGTCGCCGAGCTCTCCGCAGGCTTCGCCCGGCTCGGCCTGCGCCCCGGCGTGCATGTCGCACCGGAGGCGGCGCCCCTGACGGGTCCGACGGCGGAAGCGGCCTTCGCCATCGTCCGCGAGGCCCTCACGAACGCCCTGCGCTACGCCCCGGGTTCGACGGTACGCATCCACGTCCTGTCCAAGGCCGCCGACGGCACGGTGGACGTCACCGTGGAGGACGACGGGGCGGCGGGCGGGGTGCCCGGCGGCGTTCCCGCCGCGCGACAGCGGCTCGGGGGCGGGCGGGGAACCGTCGGGATGCGCGAGCGTGCCACCGCGCTCGGCGGCACGTTCACGGCCGGGCCGCGTACGGACGGCGCCGGGTGGGCGGTCCACGCCCACCTGCCGGGCGCGACGAGAGCCCAGCGCCAACGGGCCGTCGGCCACCGCGCGCTGCGCGGCCTCGACCTGTCCGACGGGGCCGTCGCGCTCGCCGTCGCCACGCTGCCCGTCTTCGCGGTCGTCGTCGAGGAGCCCACTGCCGCCGCCCTGGCCTGCGGTCCCGCCGTCGCGCACGCGCTTCCGCTGCTGTGGCGGCGCCGCGCGCCCTGGGCGGTGCTCTGCGCGGTCCTCGCCACGGCCTGGCTCGCGCCGCTCGGCCTGGCGTTCGGGCTGCTCTCGCCCGATGTGGCGCTCTGTCTGGCGACGGCGGGTGCCGTCGCGGAGTGCGTCGCCGTGTACGCCGTGGGGGCGTTCGCGGGCCCGGCGCGGGGCACATGGCCCGTCATGGCCGTGGCGGCCGCCGGCCTGTGCCTGTCCTTCCTCGCCCTCGCCGTGGCCGACGGCATGACGCAACTTGAAGAGGACGGCGGCGTCGGGCTGCTGCTGTTCCTGAACGTCATCGTCGGCGCCGCGTTCCTGCCGCCGATGGCCGCGTTCTGGGGCCTCGGTGCCGCCGTACGGTCCCGGCGCGAACGCGTCAGGGCCTGGGAGGACCACGCGCTGACGGCCACGGTGTGGTCGGCGGTCGCCGAGGCGCACGAGGAGCGGCGCCGCATCGCCGTGGAACTGCGCGGCCAAGTCCTGCGGCACGCCGACGCCGTGGTCGCGCGGGCCGAGGCGGGCGACCTGAGCGGCGTCGCCGCTGAGGCGCGGGCGGGCCTCGCCGCGATGCGCGAGCTGCTGGCCGCGCTGCGCGAGGTGACGGCACCCGGTGACACCGAAGCCGCGCGCGCCGCCACGACGGAGCGGAAGACGTCCCCTCAAGGAGCCCTCACATGATCGGTCCCGCCCCCACCCCCATCCGGGTGATGGTCGTCGACGACCAGGCCGTCGTCCGTGCCGGCTTCGCCGCGATCGTCGACGCGGAACCGGACCTCCAGGTGGTGGCCGAGGCGGCGGACGGCGCCCACGCCGTGCAGCTCGCCTCCGAGCTCGCCACGGACGTCGTCCTCATGGACATCCGCATGCCCGGCATGGACGGACTCACGGCGACCCGCCTGCTGACGGCGGACCCCGTCGCCGGCACCCCCCGCGTCCTCGTCCTGACCACCTTCGACCAGGACGCGTACGTCCACGACGCCCTGCGCGCGGGCGCCTCCGGGTTCCTCCTGAAGGACGCGCTGCCCGAGGAACTCCTCGCGGGCATCCGCATCGTGGCCTCGGGCGAGGCGATGCTCGCCCCCACCGTCACACGCCGCCTCATCGACGCCTTCGCGGGCACGGTCCCGGCGCCGACGACCGCCCAGGACCCCGAAGTCCTGGAGTCCCTGACGCCCCGAGAGCGCGAGGTCCTGACCCTGGTGGCCGCGGGCCACACGAACGCGGAGATCGCCGACGCGCTGGGCGTGACGACCGGCACGGTGAAGTCCCACGTCAACGCGGTCCTCGGCAAACTGGGCCTGCGCGACCGGGTACAGGCCACGATCCTCGCGTACGACCTGGGCCTGGCCAGACCACGGACGAGGTGAAACGCCGACAGCACCCGGCTCCGCGCGGATGCCGGGTGCTGTCAGTGAACGCGAAAGCGACGCGAGTGCGTCAGGCCTTCTTCGTCTCCCAGAAGATCTTGTCGATCTGGGCGATGTAGTCGAGCGCCTTCTGGCCCGTGGCCGGGTCGGTCGAACCCTTGGCGGCCGAGAGGGCCTTCAGGGTGTCGTTGACCAGCTGGTGCAGCTCCGGGTACTTCTCGAAGTGCGGGGGCTTGAAGTAGTCGCTCCACAGCACCGAGACGTGGTGCTTGGCGAGCTCGGCACGCTGCTCCTTGATGACCACGGCGCGCGCCTGGAAGTGCGCGTCGTCGTTGGCGGCCATCTTCTCCTGCACGGCCTTGACCGACTCCGCCTCGATGCGGGCCTGGGCCGGGTCGTACACGCCGCAGGGCAGGTCGCAGTGCGCGCTGACCTTCACCTTGGGGGCAAACAGGCGGGTGAGCATGTTGCTGTCCTCCTCGTGATCGTCTTCTCAGGTGGGACATTACTCCGTGAGAGACGGGTTTTCGCGAGGGCCCCCATGGGCTTAGGACAAAAGTCCAGGGTCAGACTGGGACTGGTGGAGGATAGGACCGGGGAGGTGCCGGTGATGCCGGAGCTGTCGCAGGAGAGCGAGCGCGGGAGGGCCCTCGTGCCGTGGGGCGCCGCGGAGGTGACGGGCCCTTCGATGGTGCCGACGCTGCACCACGGGGACCGGCTGCTCGTGCAGTGGGGGGCGCGGGTGCGTCCGGGTGACGTGGTGGTCCTCCGCCACCCCTTCCAGCAGGACCTCCTCGTGGTCAAACGGGCCAAGGAGCGGCGCGCGGGCGGCTGGTGGGTGCTCGGCGACAACCCGTTCGCGGGCGGGGACAGCACGGACTACGGAGTCGTTCCCGAGGAACTCGTCCTCGGGAAGGTCCGGTTCCGCTACCGTCCGCCGGCGCCGGGCCGCCGTTCGGCGTTCGCGCTGGCGCGCTGGGCGGTGGGCGCGGTGCGGCCGGTGCTCGCGGAACGTTCCGTCTCCAGGCGCTTGCGGGCGCGGTAGGCGGCGACGTTGGCGCGGGTCGCGCAGCGGTCCGAGCAGTAGCGCCGGGAGCGGTTCGTCGACGTGTCGAGGTAGGCGTTGCGGCACGGCGCCGCCTCGCACAGGCCGAGGCGGTCCACGCCGTGCTCGGTGAGGTGGAAGGCGAGGCCCATCGCGGCGATCGCGGCGTACCCGGCGGTCGCGTTGGAGGGGTGGTCCGCCAGGTGCAGGTGCCACAGCGGGCGGCCGTCGTCGTCCCGGTGGTCGTGGCCCGAGATCTGCGGGCTGACGGGGAACTCCAGGAGCAGTGAGTTCAGCAGGTCGACCGCGAGGGTCTCGTCGCCGCCGTCGGCCGCCTCGAAGACGGCCCGGAGCCTGGCCCGCACGGACCGGAAGCGCGTCACGTCGGAGTCCGTGGCGCGGCGGGCCATCTGCGTGCTCGGTCCGAAGAGCTCCCTGATCGCCTCGACGGACGTCAGCGTGTCCTTGTTGCGGCCCGGCTCCTCGCTGTTGACCAGGCGTACGGCGTAGTCCGAGTAATAGGCCAGTTCCACTTGTAGTCCTTACGAGGGCGGGCTAGGGTCATCTCGTCGGCCGGTAATGGCCGATTGCGGTACCAGGGTATTACGTAGTGGAGGGGTTCTGATGACGGAAACGGGGACCGGAACAGAAGCCGGCGCCGCGCGCGGCACCGACTGGCGCGCCTGGCAGGACAGCTGGGACCGGCAGCAGCAGTGGTACCTGCCCGACCGCGAGGAGCGGTTCCGGATCATGCTCGACATGGTCGAGGCCGTGGTCGGGACCGCGCCGCGCATCCTCGATCTGGCGTGCGGTACGGGAAGTATTACGGACCGGCTGCTCAAGAGGTTCCCGGACGCGACGAGCGTCGGCGTCGACCTCGACCCCGCACTGCTCACCATCGCCGAGGGCACGTTCGCCGGGGACGACCGGGTCACCTTCGTCACCGCCGACCTGAAGGACCCGGACTGGACGGCGGCGCTGCCGCACGACTCGTACGACGCCGTGCTGACCGCCACCGCGCTGCACTGGCTCTTCAGCGAGCCCCTGGCCGCGCTCTACGGCCAGGTCGCCGGGCTCGTCCGCGACGGCGGCGTCTTCATGAACGCCGACCACATGCCGGACCCGGCGACCCCGCGCCTGAACGAGGCCGACCGCGCCCAGCGCCACGCCCGTATGGACCGCGCCAAGGCCGAGGGCGCCGTGGACTGGAAGGAGTGGTGGCAGCTCGCAGCCAAGGACCCGGTGCTGGCCGAGCCCACCGCCAGGCGGTTCGAGATCTACGGCGAGCACGCGGACGGCGACACGCCGTCGCCCGAGTGGCACGCGCGAACGCTGCGCGAGGCGGGCTTCGGCGAGGCGCGGACGGTGTGGGCGTCGCCCTCCGATGCGATGGTTCTTGGTCTCAAGTAGCGGAACCCCGGCTGCGGGCCGGTGGGGGCTTGTCGCGCAGTTCCCCGCGCCCCTGACGGGGCACGCCGGAGGGGCCGGTACGGAATCCGTACCGGCCCCTCCGTGATCGCCCGATCAGCGAAGCGCTACAACACCTTCGACAGGAACGACTGCGTACGCTCCTGCTGCGGGTTCGTCAGGACGTCGCGGGGGTTGCCGGACTCGACCACCACGCCGCCGTCCATGAAGACGAGGCTGTCGCCGACCTCGCGGGCGAAGCCCATCTCGTGCGTGACGACGACCATCGTCATGCCGGTCTCGGCGAGGTCGCGCATCACGTCGAGGACGTCGCCGACCAGCTCGGGGTCGAGCGCCGACGTCGGCTCGTCGAACAGCATCAGCTTCGGGTCCATCGCGAGCGCACGGGCGATCGCGACGCGCTGCTGCTGGCCGCCGGAGAGCTGCGAGGGGTAGTTGCCCGCCTTGTCGGCGAGGCCGACCCGCTCCAAAAGCTGGCCCGCGCGCTCCCGCGCCTCGGCCTTCGCGACGCCCTTGACCTGCACCGGCGCCTCCATGACGTTCTCAAGGGCCGTCATGTGCGGGAAGAGGTTGAAGCGCTGGAAGACCATGCCGATGTCACGGCGCTTCAGGGCGACTTCGCTGTCCTTGAGCTCGTACAGCTTGTCCCCCTTCTGCCGGTAGCCGACCAGCTCCCCGTCGACGTACAGCCGACCCGCGTTGATCTTCTCCAGGTGGTTGATGCAGCGCAGGAACGTCGACTTGCCGGAACCGGACGGGCCGATCAGGCAGAAGACCTCGCCCGTCTTGACCTCGAGGTCGATGCCCTTGAGGACCTCTACGTTGCCGAAGGACTTGTGGACGCCCTCGGACTTCACCATGGCGGTCATCAGCGGACACCTCCCGCGCGGTTGCCCAGCGACAGCATGTTGGCCTTGATCTTCTGGAAGGGGGTGTCCGGCAGGGTGCGGGACGAGCCGCGGGCGTAGTACCGCTCGAGGTAGTACTGCCCGACGCTGAGGATCGACGTCATGATCAGGTACCAGCAGGCGGCGAGCAGCAGCGTCTCGACGGTCGCGCCGGACGACGTGCCGATGTCCTGCGCGTACTTGAGGAGCTCGTAGTACTGCACGGCGGCCACCAGGGACGTCGTCTTCAGCATGTTGATGAACTCGTTGCCCGTCGGCGGCACCACGACGCGCATCGCCTGCGGCAGCACCACGCGGCGCAGCGTCTTGTTGTGGCTCATGCCGAGAGCGTGCGCCGCCTCGGTCTGGCCCTCGTCGACCGAGAGCAGACCGGCGCGGCAGATCTCGGCCATGTACGCCGCCTCGTTGAGGCCGAGGCCGAGCAGCGCCGTCAGGAACGGCGTCATGAAGTCCGACCACTCGTCCTTGTAGACGGGCCCGAGGTTGATGTAGTCGAAGACGAAGCCGAGGTTGAACCAGACGAAGAGCTGGACCAGGACCGGCGTGCCGCGGAAGAACCAGATGTAGAACCAGGCGATCGACGAGGTCACCGGGTTCTTCGACAGGCGCATCACCGAGAGCAGCACACCGCCGACGACGCCGATGAGCATCGAGAGGAAGGTGAGGATCAGCGTCTCGCGGACACCCTTGAGGATGCGCTCGTCGAAGAAATTGTCGGGGATCGCGCCCCAGTTGATGTCGCCCTGCGAGAAGGCGTAGACGATCGCGGCGAGCACGCCGATCGCGAGGACCGCGGCGACGTAGCGGCCGAAGTGCCGGACCGGGATGGCCTTGATGGCCTCCGCCGGGCGGGCCGCGGGGACGTCGTCCTCCGGGCCCTTCTTGGAGATGTCGGTGGTCACGTGAGTGGCCTTTCAGCGACTGGGAGGGAGGGGGAGGGGGTCACTTGCCGCCGTTGATGACGGCCTTCTCGACCGCGCCGTCCTCGACGCCCCACTTCTTGATGATCTTTTCGTAGTCGCCGTTCTTGATGATCGCGTCGAGGGCCGCCTGGATCGCGTCGCGCAGCTCGGGGTTCTTCTTGGAGACGGCGATGCCGTACGGGGCCGCCTCGACCTGCTCGCCGACCAGCTCGAAGTCCTTGCCGCCGCCCGAGGTCTTCACCGCGTACGCGGCGACCGGGAAGTCGGACGAACCCGCGTCGGCGCCGCCGGAGCGCAGCCGGGTCTGGGCCTGCTGGTCGTTGTCGAACTGCTCGATCGCGATCTTCTTGCCGCCCTTGCACTTCTTCGACTCGGCCTTCGCCAGGTCGTGCGAGACGGTGCCGCGCTGGACGACGATCTTCTTGCCGCAGAGGTCCGCCCAGGTCTTGATTCCCTGGTCGTCGCCCTTCTTGGTGTAGATCGAGACGCCCGCCGTGAAGTAGTCGATGAAGTCGACGCCGTCGCCGACCTTCTTCCCGGTCTCCTCGTCGACGCCCTCCTGGCGGTTCTTCGTGTCGGTCATGGCCGACATCGCGACCTGGTAGCGCTTGGAGCGCAGGCCGCCGAGGAGGGTGTCGAAGGTGCCGTTCTCGAACTCGAACCGCACGCCGAGCTGCTTGCCCAGCGCCTCGCCCAGGTCCGGGTCGATGCCGACCGTGTCGCCGGACTTGTCCTTGAACTCGACCGGCGGATAGGCGATGTCGGACCCGACCTTGATGACGCCCGCGTCGCGGATGTCCTTGGGCAGCTTGTCGGCGAGCGGGGCGTTGCTGACCGAGTCGCTTCCCTTGTCGTTGGTCTGGTCGCCGCAGCCGGAGAGCAGCAGCGAGCCGACGACCGCGATCGTGCCGACCGCGGCAATCCGGGACTTCGCGGACTTGCCGACGGTCCTACGACAAATGGAGCTTGCGGTCATGGTGGGTCCTCCGGCGGATGAGGGAGTTGCCGAACGGTCGGGCACACACCTTCGGGTGTCGCGACCTCGTGTGATGAGCGCATCTTGCCATTCGGACCGTCCGATTCTGGGTGCCGGAGATATCAAAATCGGATAACGGGAGAGCCTCGAAACGCGACATTGGTGGCTGAGTGGGCCGCAAAATGCCCTATTCGGGGAATCTGGAGGAATCGGGCATTCCCCAGTGACACTCGTCCCGGCCTCCAGGGACTTCTGCTGAGCATGCTGCAACCAATGTCACTCGCCCGTGCCCACCGCCTTCAGGTACAAAGGTTGGCTACACCCCTCATCCGGGGCCCAGGGCGCGTGTGCGGCGCGCTCGCGTGTCCGTACCTCCCTCCGCCGACAGGCGGGGAACGGACGCGGTGCCCGCCCACTTCCCAACCGGGAGTGGACACCCTCAACTGATGAATAAGACTTAAGGGGTCAGACAAGTGGCAGCGGAGATCGTCAATCCTCGCAGCGACAGCAGTACGGATCACGAAGGCGCCGACGAGCCCTTCGATCCGGCGTTTGCGCTGCACCGCGGCGGCAAGATGGCCGTGCAGGCCACCGTGCCGGTCCGCGACAAGGACGACCTGTCCCTGGCGTACACGCCCGGCGTCGCGAAAGTGTGCAGCGCGATCGCGGAGCGTCCGGAGCTCGTCCACGACTACACGTGGAAATCGAATGTCGTCGCCGTGGTGACCGACGGGACCGCCGTGCTCGGTCTCGGCGACATCGGCGCCGAGGCCTCCCTCCCCGTGATGGAGGGCAAGGCCATCCTGTTCAAGCAGTTCGGCGGCGTCGACGCGGTGCCGATCGCGCTCGCGACGACGGACGCCGACGAGATCGTCGAGACGGTGGTGCGCCTCGCCCCGTCCTTCGGCGGCGTCAACCTGGAGGACATCTCGGCGCCGCGGTGCTTCGAGATCGAGCGCAAGCTCCAGGAGCGGCTCGACATCCCCGTCTTCCACGACGACCAGCACGGCACGGCCGTCGTGACGCTGGCGGCGCTGCGCAACGCGGCGAAGCTGACCGGGCGCACCCTCGGCGACCTGCGGGCCGTCATCTCCGGCGCCGGCGCGGCCGGTGTCGCCATCGCCAAGTTCCTCCTGGAGGCGGGGCTCGGCGACGTGGCGGTCGCGGACCGCAAGGGCATCGTGAGCCGCGACCGGGACGACCTCACCCCGGTCAAGCGCGAGCTCGCCGAGCTGACGAACAAGGCCGGCATCAGCGGCTCGCTGGAGGCGGCCCTGAAGGGCGCCGACGTGTTCATCGGCGTCTCGGGCGGCACCGTCCCGGAGCCCGCCGTCGCGTCGATGGCGCCGAACGCGTTCGTGTTCGCCATGGCCAACCCGAACCCCGAGGTCCACCCCGACGTCGCGCACAAGTACGCGGCCGTGGTGGCGACCGGCCGTTCGGACTACCCGAACCAGATCAACAACGTGCTGGCCTTCCCCGGCATTTTCGCGGGCGCGCTCCAGGTGCGGGCCTCCCGCATCACCGAGGGCATGAAGATCGCCGCTGCCGACGCCCTCGCGGACGTCGTCGGCGACGAGCTCTCCGCGGACTACGTGATCCCCTCGCCGTTCGACGAGCGCGTCGCACCGGCCGTGACCGCGGCGGTCGCCGCCGCGGCCCGCGCGGAGGGCGTCGCCCGCAGCTGACGTCCCCTCTCCGAGGCCGGTCGCGCCCCCTGCCCCGCCACACCGTGCGGCAGGGGGCGCGGTGCGTGTCACAGCCGTACGTGGTTCCGCCGGGGCACCCCGCCCGCCTAGGGTCGCCTCATGTTCGCTGCCTACGCTGCTCGTATCGACCGTGACCAGCCGCTCGACGGCCTTGAGTTGGGGGAGCGGCCCGCCCCCGAGGCACGCCCCGGCTGGTCGACCGTGAACGTCAAGGCCGCCTCCCTCAACCACCACGACCTGTGGTCGCTGCGCGGCGTCGGCCTGGCCGAGGACAAGCTGCCCATGATCCTCGGCTGCGACGCGGCGGGGATCGACGAGGACGGGAACGAGGTCGTTCTCCACTCCGTCATCGGACAGTCCGGCCACGGCGTCGGGCCGCACGAGGGCCGCTCCATCCTCACCGAGAAGTACCAGGGCACCTTCGCCGAGCGCGTCGCCGTCCCCACCTGGAACGTGCTGCCCAAGCCGAAGGAGCTCTCCTTCGCGGAGGCGGCCTGCCTGCCCACCGCGTGGCTGACCGCGTACCGCATGCTCTTCACCAACGCCGGTGTCCGGCCCGGCGACTCGGTCCTCGTGCAGGGCGCGGGCGGCGGCGTCGCCACGGCGGCGATCGTCCTCGGCAAGGCGGCCGGCCTGCGGGTCTTCGCGACCAGCCGCGACGAGGCCAAGCGCAAGCGGGCGCTGGAGCTGGGCGCCGTGGAGGCCGTCGAGGCGGGCGCGCGCCTCCCGCAGCGCGTCGACGCGGTCATCGAGACCGTCGGCGCGGCGACCTGGTCCCACTCGGTCAAGTCGCTGAAGCCGGGCGGCTCGCTGGTCATCTCCGGAGCGACCAGCGGCGACCGCCCCTCGCACGCGGAGCTCACCCGCATCTTCTTCCTCGAACTCAAGGTCGTCGGCTCGACCATGGGCACCAAGGACGAGCTGGAGGACCTGCTGGCCTTCTGCGCGACCACCGGCGTGCGGCCCGTGGTCGACGAGATCCTGCCCCTGGACCGGGCCAAGGAGGGCTTCCGGCGCCTGGAGTCGGGCGAGCAGTTCGGGAAGATCGTGCTGGCGGTCTGACCTCGCCGACCTCCTCAGCTCTCGGGGGTGGGAGCGCGGAGGGCCGCGCCGATGTGTGCCGCCGCCTCCGACAGGTGGCGGCGCGCCTCCCGGAGCTGGGACTCCGACACGCCGTGGTCGCGGGCCGCGTCGCGGATGTCGTCCCGGAAGCGGTCCAGGAGACGGTCGAGGTCACGGCCGGGGTCGCCGGTGGTGTCCTCCTTGGCCCAGTCGGGTGCGTACTCCACGGGGAGGTCCTCACGGGCGACGCTGAACGTGGGCCCCTTCCCGGCGGCGGCGGTCCCGGGGTCGGCGGTCCCGGGCTCGGCGGTCCCGGAGTCGGCGGTCCCGGAGTCGGTCCGGGTGCCGAACCCCTTGCCGAAGTCCTTGCCGAGCCGCGTCCCGAAGTCGCCGAACTCCTTGGCCAGTTCCGTCAGCCCCTCCCGCACGCCCGTCGGCCAGTCGCCCCGCGCGAAGTGGTCCTGCACCTGCTCCTGTACGTGCCTGACGATGCGCTGCGCCTCCGCCTGGGCCTGCCGCGCCTGGGCGTGGGCCTGCTCCTGGGCGTCCTTCGCCTGGCGCCGGGCACGCTGAGCCTCCTCGCGGGCACGGCGGCTCTCGTCCTTCGCGCGCCGGGCCTGCTCCTTCCACCCCTGCTTGGCGCGCTTGAACTCCTCCTTCGTCTGGTGCCAGCCCTCCGTACCCTCCGAGCTGAGCGCCTCCTTGGCGGCGGCCCGCATCTCGCGGCGCAGGTCGCCCGCGGCGCCCTGCACCCCGTCGCGGATCTCGGCGGCGAGCTCGGCGACCGACTCGCGGATCTCCAGCTCCAGGTCGGCCAGCTCACCGCTGCGGCCCGCCAGTTCGGCGCGGCCGGCGTCCGTGATGGCGTAGACCTTCCGGCCGCCCTCCGTGGTGTGCGTGACGAGACCCTCGGCCTCCAGCTTCGCGAGGCGGGGGTACACGGTGCCCGCGGAGGGTGCGTACAGCCCGTGGAAGCGCTCCTCCAGGAGCCTGATCACCTCGTAGCCGTGGCGGGGGGCCTCGTCGAGCAGCTTGAGCAGGTACAGGCGCAGGCGGCCGTGGGCGAACACGGGGGGCATGTCAGAGAACCTTCTTGTCGGTCGAGCCGTCGTTCTTGTGTTCGTTCCCGGCGTCGTCGTACGGATCCTCCTCCATCTGTGGCCTGCGCAGGAGCGCGATGGAGCCGGAGACCGTCGTCGCCCTGAGCCGCCCGCGGCCCGCGCCGAGGCGCCCGGTGATCCGCTTGGCGCCCCACTGACCCCCGACCCGCAGGTCCTCGAAGGCGTTGGACACGGAGCCGCTCGCCGTGTCGACCTCGACCTCCGCGTCCGCGGGGTGGGGGAGCCGGATCGCCATCTCGCCGGAAACGCTCGTGAGGGCGACGTCGGTCGGGGTGCCCGCCGGGTCGAGGTCCACGATCATCGAGCCGCTCACGGAGTCGGCCCGGACGGAGTGGCCCGCCGCCTCGACGACCGTGAGGCCGCCGGAGACGGAGTTGAAGCGGAGGTCGCCGGTGACGCCCTGTGCCTCCACGTTGCCGGACACGGTGTCCGCGCGGACCTGCCCCGCGAGACCGAGCAGGGTCGTGTCGCCGGTGACGCCCTTCACCTCGGTGCGGCCCTCGATGCCGGAGACCACGGCGCCGGCGCCGACCACGCCCACCTCGACGCGGGTGGCGGCGGGCACGGCCAGGGAGACGAGCGCGCTGCGGCGCCAGCCCTTGCGGTCGAGCCACTTGAGGAAGCCCTTCCAGGGCAGGTCCTCGTACGCGACGGTCAGCGTGCCGTCCTCGTGGGTCACCTTGAGGGGTGGCCCTTCTATCTCCGTGACCTCCAGGCGGGCGGCGCCCTCGTCCGTGCCCACCACGTTCACCGTCCCGTTGACGACACGGACGTGGAGTGCGGTCACGGGGGCGTCGAACGTGAGCTTCATCGGCTCGGCGACGGACCACTCCGACATGAGCTGACCTCCTGGGCGGCGGGCCGGATGCGACGCGCCATATCGCGTCTTCTGCTATTCACGATATATCGCGGTGCCGGGAAGTCAAGAACTCGTACGAGTGAGTGGGTTATGAGCCGTATAAGCCTATTAAGCCGTTCTGCCCTAGCGTGGGATCATGTCGTCCGATGCTGTTTCCCCAGGTGCGCTGCTGCTCTGCCGGGCCGAGCCCGACGTCGTGGAGATCGCGGCCCAGCTGCTCCGCGAGCGGATGCTGCTCGCGGAGGCCGGCCGTGACTGGAGCGTGCTCGTGCCCGAGGGCAAGCCGTGGCTGCACGGCGAGGAGCCCGTCGACCGCGTGCTGACCGGTTGGGCCACCGCGCTCGCCGTCGGCTCGGCATGGCCCGTGCTCGCCCTGTGGTGGGACGGCGACCGCTCCGGCTACACCCTCGCCTCGGGGTTCCGGCGGACGGTCGGGTACGAATGGCTGGCCAACGGGACGCCCGTGGGGGAGGACGAGGCGATGCGCACGTTCGCCGCGCGGCTCGGCCTCGACCCCGTCCTGGACATGCAGTCACTGGAGGCGCTGGCCCGCCCCGACACGGAGGCGGACGCGCGGGCCAGGATGCTCGGACTCCTCGCCGTCCTCACGCGCGCGGGCCTCACCCTCCCGCCGGGCCTCGGCCCCGGCGAACCGGCGGACCGGCTGCGCGAGGCGGCCCGCGTCCAGCAGGGCGTGCGCCAGGTCGAGTGGCCCGGATGGCGGGACGCGGTCAGAGCGGAGTTCGGAGCGGTCGAGAAGGGCCCCCTGGGCCCCTGGGTGCGTGGACCCCGCGCAAGGGCCCTGGCGGCCGCTCAGCTCGCCGCGGGCCTCCCGTTGGCGGTATGGGCCGTACGGCGCCGCAGCGGAGGCTGGGGCGCGGCGGCGGCCCTCCTGATGGCGCAGGGGGCGGCGGGGCTCGCGTACGACCGCGTGCGGAGCGCCTGAGGCCCCGGCGTCCCGCGCCTACGACGCGACTACTCGTCCTCGTCCTCGTCGTCCAGCCGCGCCAGCCACGTCGCCAGGCGCTCGACCGGGACCTCGAAGTCCGGGTTGAGGTCCACGAACGTGCGGAGCTGCTCGGCGAGCCACTCGAAGGTGACCTCTTCCTCGCCGCGCCGCTTCTCCAGCTCCTCGATGCCACGGTCGGTGAAGTACAACTCATGCTCCTGATGCGGACGGATCGTTCCACCTCAGGATAGGCGCCGGGCGGGCCCGGGAACGCCGGAGGGCCCGGCCTCCGAGTCCTGGAACTCGGGGGGCCGGGCCCGCCTGCGTACGAGCGTCGAGGGTTACGCCTCGAAGACCTCGCTGATGAGCTGCTCCTGCTCGGCCTGGTGACGCTTGGCCGAACCGACCGCCGGGGACGAGCTGTGCGGCCGCGAGATGCGGCGCAGGCGCTCGCCGTGCGGGATGTCCGCGCCGACCGCCAGGTCCAGGTGGTCGATGAGGTTGAGGGCGATGAACGGCCACGCGCCCTGGTTCGCCGGCTCCTCCTGCGCCCACAGGTACTTCTCGGCGTTCGGGTACTTGGCGATCTCCGCCTGGAGCTCGGCACCCGGCAGCGGGTACAGACGCTCGATGCGGATGATGGCCGTGTCGTCGGCGCCGCGCTTCTGGCGGGCGGCCTCCAGGTCGTAGTACAGCTTGCCGGCGCAGAAGACGACCTTGCGGACCGCCGACGGGTCGACGTGGCTGTCGCCGATGACCGGGCGGAAGCCGCCCGTCGTGAACTCCTCCGTCTTCGAGGCCGCCGCCTTCAGGCGCAGCATCGACTTCGGGGTGAAGACCACCAGCGGCTTGTGGTGCGGGTTGTGCACCTGCCACCGCAGGAGGTGGAAGTAGTTCGACGGGAGGGTCGGCATCGCGACCGTCATGTTGTTCTGCGCGCACAGCTGGAGGAAGCGCTCGATGCGGGCGGACGAGTGGTCCGGGCCCTGGCCCTCGTAGCCGTGGGGCAGGAGCAGCGTGACACCGGAGTGCTGGTTCCACTTCTGCTCGGCGGCGGAGATGTACTCGTCCACCACCGTCTGCGCGCCGTTGACGAAGTCACCGAACTGCGCTTCCCACATGACGAGCGACTCGGGGCGGGCCAGCGAGTAGCCGTACTCGAAGCCCATCACCGCGTACTCGGAGAGCAGCGAGTCGTAGACGTTGTAGCGCGCCTGGTCCTCGGAGAGGTACATCAGGGGCGTGTAGTCCTCGCCCGTCGCGCGGTCGATGAGGACCGCGTGGCGCTGGCCGAACGTGCCGCGGCGGGAGTCCTGGCCCGACAGGCGGACCGGGGTGCCCTCCAGGAGCAGCGAGCCGATGGCGAGGGTCTCGCCCATGCCCCAGTCGATCGTGCCCTCTTCGACCATCGTCGCGCGGCGCTGCAGCTGCGGCAGCAGACGCGGGTGGACGGTGACCCGGTCGGGGATGTTGACCTGGGACTCGGCGATCCGCTTGACGACCTCCTGGGAGATCGCGGTCTCGACGTGCACGGGGAACTCGGCCTGCGGCGCCGGCACGTCGGCCTGCGCGGGCTGCGAGACGGCCTCGCGGACCTCGGTGAAGACCTTCTCCAGCTGGCCCTGGAAGTCCTGCAGCGCCTGCTCGGCCTCTTCCAGGGTGATGTCGCCGCGACCGATGAGGGACTCGGTGTAGAGCTTGCGCACCGAGCGCTTCTTGTCGATCAGGTCGTACATCAGCGGCTGCGTGAACGCCGGGTTGTCCGACTCGTTGTGCCCGCGGCGGCGGTAGCAGATGAGGTCGATGACCACGTCCTTGTTGAACGCCTGGCGGAACTCGAAGGCGAGACGGGCGACGCGGACGACGGCCTCGGGGTCGTCGCCGTTCACGTGGAAGATCGGCGCCTCGATCATGCGGGCCACGTCGGTGGCGTACATGGAGGAGCGCGACGACTCCGGGGCGGCGGTGAAGCCGACCTGGTTGTTGATGACGATGTGGACCGTGCCGCCCGTGCGGTAGCCGCGCAGCTGCGACATGTTGAGCGTCTCGGCGACCACACCCTGGCCCGCGAAGGCCGCGTCACCGTGCAGGGCGACGGGCAGGACCGTGAAGTCCGTGCCGCCCTTGTTGATGATGTCCTGCTTGGCGCGGACGATGCCCTCGATGACCGGGTCGACCGTCTCCAGGTGGGACGGGTTGGCGGCCAGCGAGACCTTGATCTGCTCGCCGTCCAGGCCGGTGAAGGTGCCCTCGGCGCCCAGGTGGTACTTCACGTCGCCGGAGCCGTGCATGGACTTGGGGTCCATGTTGCCCTCGAACTCGCGGAAGATCTGGGCGTACGACTTGCCGACGATGTTGGCGAGGACGTTCAGGCGGCCGCGGTGGGCCATGCCGATGACGACCTCGTCCAGGCGCGACTCGGCGGCGCTGTCGAGCACGGCGTCGAGCAGCGGGATGACGGACTCGCCGCCCTCCAGGGAGAAGCGCTTCTGGCCGACGTACTTCGTCTGCAGGAAGGTCTCGAAGGCCTCCGCGGAGTTCAGGCGGCGCAGGATGCGCAGCTGCTCCTCGCGCTCGGGCTTGGTGGCGTGGGTCCGCTCGATGCGGTCCTGCAGCCACTTGCGCTGCTTCGGGTCCTGGATGTGCATGAACTCGACGCCGGTGGTCCGGCAGTACGAGTCGCGCAGCACGCCGAGGACGTCGCGCAGCTTCATCATCGACTTGCCGGCGAAGCCGCCGACCGCGAACTCCCGCTCCAGGTCCCACAGGGTGAGGCCGTGCTCGGTGATGTCCAGGTCGGGGTGCTTGCGCTGCTTGTACTCCAGCGGGTCCGTGTCGGCCATGACGTGGCCGCGGACGCGGTAGGAGTGGATCAGCTCGAAGACGCGGGCGGCCTTCGTGACGTCGTCGTCGTGCGAGGCGTCGATGTCCTTGAGCCAGCGGACCGGCTCGTAGGGGATCCGGAGCGCCTTGAAGATCTCGTCGTAGAACTCGTTCTCGCCGAGGAGGAGGTTCGCGACGATGCGCAGGAATTCGCCGGAGGCGGCGCCCTGGATGACCCGGTGGTCGTAGGTCGACGTGAGCGTCATGACCTTCGAGATGCCGAGCTTGTTCAGGGTGTCCTGCGAGGTGCCCTGGAACTCCGCCGGGTAGTCCATGGAGCCGACGCCCATGATGACCGACTGGCCGGGCATCAGGCGCGGGACCGAGTGGACGGTGCCGAGGCCGCCGGGGTTGGTCAGGGAGACCGTCACGCCGGTGAAGTCGTCCATGCCCAGCTTGCCGTCGCGGGCGCGGCGGACGATGTCCTCGTAGGCCTGCCAGAACTCGAAGAAGTTCAGGGTCTCGGCCTTCTTGATGCCCGCGACGACCAGCTGGCGGTCGCCGTTGGGCTTCACCAGGTCGATGGCGAGGCCGAAGTTGACGTGCTCCGGCTTGACCAGGGTGGGCTTGCCGTCCTTCTCCACGAAGGAGTAGTTCATCGACGGCATGGCCTTGATGGCCTGCACCATCGCGTACCCGATGAGGTGCGTGAAGGAGATCTTCCCGCCGCGGGCGCGCTTGAGGTGGTTGTTGATGACGATGCGGTTGTCGAAGAGCAGCTTCACCGGGACCGCGCGCACCGACGTGGCGGTGGGGACCTCGATGGAGGCGTTCATGTTCTTCGCGACCGCGGCGCTCGGGCCGCGCAGCGTCACGTACTCGGGGCCGGCCGGAGCCTCGGCCGCGGGCTCCGCCTTCGCGGCGGGCTTGGCAGCATCGGGCTTGGCGGCGGGCTTCGCGGCGGGCGCCGGAGCGGCGGCCGCGGGCTTCGCGGGAGCGGCCGGTGCCTGCGCCTGGGGAGCGGCGGGGGCGGCCTGGGCCTGGGCCGCGGGCTTCGCCGGGGCGGCGGGCGCGGCAGGGGCGGGAGCAGTGGTGGACGCGGCCCCCGCGGCCGTGTCACCCGCCGGCTTCGCCGGGGCGGCGGCTGCAGAGGCGGCCGTTCCTGGCTTGTAGTCGGCGAAGAAGTCCCACCAGGCTCGGTCGACCGAGTTCGGGTCCTGGAGGTACTGCTGGTAGATCTCGTCGACGAGCCACTCGTTGGGACCGAAGGCAGCAGCAGGGTCCTTGCCCTGACCGTCTTGGTCGGTCGAGATGCTCGAGCTACTGGGGGACTGTGACGACACGGCGGTAACCGCCCTCTTCCGCTTCACAAGGTGATGGACAGCGGAAATAAAGGCTACGCCTCCCGGAGCGTGAGGTGCAGACCGGGCCCGGCATCCGTCGCGTAAGTCACACTGGATCCGTGGTTTCGGCGCTGTAAATGGCGGGAAACAAGCGAGGTTCTGCAACGCCAGATGGCCGCGCGGGTACGTCGGTACGACGTCTACGCGCGGCGGCGCCCACCGGGTGCCCCGAAGTGGCCCCCGTGAATCGCTTCCACTCGAACCCTACGTCAACTTCACGCCTCGGGCAGGCCCGGAAGAGTGACCTGGATCCGGCAGCCGCGAGGGGATTCGGCCACCCCGATGTGACCCCCGTGGAGATCGACCGCCCAGCGCGCGATGGCCAGGCCGAGGCCCGTCCCGCCGTCGTTGCCGGAGCCCTTGACGGGGGCTCCGGCGTGGCTGCCGCGGTTGAAGCGCTCGAAGACGCGGTGCCACTCCGACTCCGGGATGCCGGGGCCCTCGTCGAGCACCTCCAGGTCCAGGGACTCGGGGTAGGGGCCGCGCCGGGCCCGCACCGTCACGCGCCCGTGCGGCGGGCTGTGCTTGACCGCGTTGTCGATGAGGTTCGCCACGACCTGGTGGAGCCGCTCCGCGTCCGCGTGGGCCGTCAGTTCAGGGGGTGACACGTCGAGGTGCAGGTGGACGTCCGTACGCGTGTGGCTGCCGGAGCCCGACGCGATGCCCGCGCGCGCGGAGGCCACCATGTTGGCCTCCTTCAGGACGCCCGACAGATACGGCCACACCTCGAAGCGGCGGGCCTTCAGCGGCACGACGCCGTTGTCCAGGCGGGAGAGGTCGAGCAGCGTCTCGACGAGCCGCCCCAGGCGCTCGGTCTGCTTCAGGGCCGTGCGCATCGTCTCGGGGTCGGCGGCCGACACCCCGTCGACGACGTTCTCCAGGACGGCACGGAGCGCCGCGATGGGGGTGCGCAGCTCGTGCGAGACGTTGGCGACGAGCTCCTTGCGCTGCGTGTCCTGGGCCTCCAGGTCGTCCGCCATGGCGTTGATGGTGGCGGCCACGTCGCCCAGTTCGTCGCGCCGGTCGGCGCCACGGGCGCGGCGCGTGTAGTCGCCGTGCGAGACGGCGCGGGCCACCGCGTTCATCTCGTCCAGCGGGGCGGTGAGGCTGTGCGCCACGAACTGCGTGATGAGGAGCGTGGCGATCACCGAGAAGACGGTGATGAAGCGCAGCTCGGTCTGGGTCTTCATGGCCACGAGGAGCAGGCCTGTGGTGATGAACACCGAGACGACGACCAGGGCGCCGAGCTTGGTCTTGATGGAGAACGGCCGCAGTCCCCCGAAGGGCCCGTACATCACGTCACGCGCCTCCGCCTCACGGGGTGGGGGTCTCCAGCGCGTATCCCACGCCGTGCACCGTGCGGATCCGCTCGGCCCCGATCTTGCGGCGCAGCGCCTTGATGTGGCTGTCGACGGTGCGGGTGCCGGACGCGTCGGCCCAGTCCCACACCTCGGCGAGCAGCTGCTCGCGCGACAGGACCGCGCGCGGGGTGTTGGCCAGGCAGACCAGCAGGTCGAACTCGGTGGGCGTCAGGTGGACGTCCTCGCTGCGCACCCGGACCCGCCGCTGGGCGTGGTCGATCTCCAGCTCGCCGAGGCGCAGGATGCCGCTGCGCGGCGTCGTCGCGGCCAGGGCGGCCCGCTCGACCCGGCGCAGCAGGACGTGCACGCGGGCCGCGAGCTCGCGCATCGAGAACGGCTTGGTCATGTAGTCGTCCGCGCCGACGCCGAGCCCGACCAGCATGTCCGTCTCGTCGTCACGCGCGGTGAGCATGAGGACCGGGACGGGCCGCTGGGCCTGGACCCGGCGGCACACCTCCAGGCCGTCGAAGCCCGGCAGCATGATGTCGAGAATCAGCAGGTCGGGCTGCCACGCCTGGGCGGTGTCGACCGCCGAAGGGCCGTCTCCGGCCGTTTGCACGACGAAACCCTCGGCGCGCAGCCGGGCCGCGATGGCATCGACGATCGTCGGGTCGTCCTCGACCACCAGCACCCGGCGCTGGGCGCCCGGCATCGCCGTGGCGCCGTTGTGGGAGGTGTGTGTCTGCTCCATCGCCCGCCCCTGACACTGATCGCTTGTGTTCGGTCAGCAGAGTACGGGTCGCGAAGGCACCTCGGCTACGCAGCCCGGACGCCGAGGTGGACCACGTCAGGGACGCCTCGGGCAACGGGGATCTCTTCGGTTCGTACCCTCTGGAATCCGGCATTCCGTAGAGCGTCGTCGAAAGCGGACGAGGGCTGTGCGGACCACACGGCAAGCACTCCGCCGGGGTTCAGACGGGCTTTGCAGGCGGCCAGACCGGCAGGCGAGTAAAGGGAGTTGTTGCCCTCCGTCACCGTCCAGCCGGGGCCGTTGTCGATGTCGAGACAGAGCGCGTCGTAGGACTCCGTGGCTCCGGATACGTAGGAGACGAGGTCGGTGTGAAGAATCTGCGCACGTGTGTCGCGGAGTGCCGCTCCGGAGAGCTCGGCGAGGGGTCCGCCGTGGTGCCAGTCGATGATCGCCTGCTCGCGCTCGACGACGGCGATGCGTCCCCAGCGGGGGTCCGCGGCGGCGTGCGCGAGGGAGAAGCCGACGCCGAGGCCGCCGATGAGGAGGGCGGGGGCGGGACGGTCGTCGAGGGCGTCGCGGGCCGCGTCGACGAGCAGGCGCTCGGAGCGGCCGTCGGAGGTGTCCATCAGGAAACAGCCGTTGGCGATGATCTGCAGCAGCTCACCGTGGCGCCGCAGCACGACCTCGCCGTACGGGCCCTCGCGCCGGTCGAGGACGACGGGGGCGG
The DNA here is from genome assembly GCF_008642335.1 of Streptomyces venezuelae. NCBI lineage: Bacteria > Bacillati > Actinomycetota > Actinomycetes > Kitasatosporales > Streptomycetaceae > Streptomyces > Streptomyces venezuelae. The sequence continues at coordinate 5,475,410 of NZ_CP029191.1, forward strand.
TGGTGTCGGTGCGCATGGCGCACAGATTATTTCCGGGAGGTGCCCGAAGTCCGGTGGTTTTCGGTGCTGTCGCGGGCGTACGTGCGACGCAGGAGTCACCCGGCGGGTTGACGTGTGAGACGCACCTCACGTGGCGCCCGTCATAGACAGCGCCCGAAAAAAGGGCAAAGGGTGGAGTGGGACGGAAGGAGCGCCACCCCCGTGAACCAGAGCGTGCGGCCCGCCGGGGCCGTGTCCGACGCCGGGACGCCGGCTGTGTCCGACGTCGAGACGCCGGGCACCCTGAACGGAATACCGCGGCAGCCGACGCCCCGGCCACCCCGAACGGGGGAGCGCCCCACGTCGGATACGGCGGACCGTGCGGCAGGTGCCTCAAGTGTGTCCGGTGCGCCCGGAACCTCCGCGCGGCGCCCGCGCCTGTGGCGGATCCTGCCGACGCCCACCGGCACCCCTTTCACCTTTGGGTACGCGGTGATCCTGGCCGCCACCTCGCTCCTGACCCAGTACGCGAACCCGGACCTCGTCGACTCGCTGCTCCACGGGTCGAGCACCGACGTCGCGCACCTCACGAAGAGTCCCCTCCTCGTCCTGGTCGCCAGCGCCCTGTGGATCGCGGGCGGCATCACGTCCCCGTACGCGATCGTCTTCCTGCTGGTGCTGACCGCGCTGGAGCGGCGCATCGGAGGGCTGCGCGCCGCCGGTGTCTTCCTCCTCGGGCACGTCGTCGCCACGCTCGCGACGGAGGTCCCGGTCGGCTTCTCCGTCCTCGCGGGCCATCTGCCCGACAGCTCGCTGCACCGGCTCGACTACGGCATCAGCTTCGGTGTCGCCGCGAGCGTCGGCGCGCTCGCGGGACTCCTCACACCGTGGCTCCGGTGGACCGTGCTGGTCTGCTTCGGCGGGATGCTGGTCGACGACCTCATCGCGTTCGCCGACCCCATGACGAACTGGGGACACCTGCTCGCCCTCACGATCGGCGTCCTCACCTGGCCCTTGCTTCGGCGCGTGCCCGTGCCCGCGCGGGGTCTACGGAACGGCGTCTCCTGATCGCTCACAGCGAACACGCGTGAGGGAACATCTCGGCACTCACAAGCATTGAGTCGGTACAGCTCAACTTGAATGCCGAAAGGGAGATCATGGCTACTGAGTCCGCCTCGTACACTTCGCTCACTCTGCCTGTGCTGCCGCTCGACGACGAGGTGGTCCTGCCCGGCATGGTGGTTCCGTTCGACCTGTCGGACGCCGATGTACGGGCCGCGGTGGAGGCCGCGCAGGCCGCCGCCCGGTCCAGTGGCGACAGCAAGCCGAAGGTGCTGCTTGTTCCGCGCATCGACGGGACGTACGCCGCGACCGGCGTCCTCGGCACCGTCGAGCAGGTCGGCCGGCTCTCCGACGGCGACCCCGGCGCCCTCATCCGCGGCCGCAGCCGCGTGCGCATCGGCGCGGGCACGACCGGCCCCGGCGCGGCCCTGTGGGTCGAGGGCACGAAGGTCGACGACGCCGTGCCGGAGCCCCTGCCGGGCGCCGTCACCGAGCTCGTCAAGGAGTACAAGGCGCTCGCCACCAGCTGGCTGAAGAAGCGCGGTGCCTGGCAGGTCGTGGACCGCGTCACGCAGATCGACGACGTCGCCGCGCTCGCCGACAACTCCGGATACTCCCCGTTCCTGACCACCCAGCAGAAGATCCAGCTCCTGGAGACCGAGGACGCGGTCGCCCGCCTCAAGCTCGCCACCGCGCAGCTGCGCGAGCACCTCGCCGAGCAGGACGTCGCGGAGACCATCGCCAAGGACGTACAGGAAGGCGTGGACAAGCAGCAGCGCGAGTTCCTGCTGCGGCGCCAGCTCGACGCCGTCCGCAAGGAGCTGCGCGAGATCAACGGTGAGCAGGAGGGCGAGGAGTCCGACGACTACCGCGCCCGCGTCGAGGCCGCCGACCTCCCCGAGAAGGTCCGCGAGGCCGCCCTCAAGGAGGTCGACAAGCTGGAGCGCGCCAGCGACCAGTCGCCCGAGGGCTCCTGGATCCGCACCTGGCTCGACACGGTCCTCGAACTGCCCTGGAACGAGCGCACCGAGGACGAGTACGACATCAAGGGCGCCCAGGAGATCCTGGACGCCGAGCACTCCGGGCTCCAGGACGTGAAGGAGCGCATCACCGAGTACCTCGCGGTGCGCAAGCGCCGCGCCGACCGCGGCCTCGGTGTCGTCGGCGGCCGGCGCGGGGGTGCCGTGCTCGCCCTGGTGGGTCCTCCGGGAGTGGGCAAGACGAGTCTCGGCGAGTCCGTCGCGCACGCCATGGGCCGCAAGTTCGTGCGGGTCGCGCTCGGCGGCGTACGCGACGAGGCGGAGATCCGCGGCCACCGGCGTACGTACGTGGGGGCGCTGCCCGGACGCATCGTGCGGGCCATCAAGGAGGCCGGGTCCATGAACCCGGTGGTGCTCCTCGACGAGATCGACAAGGTCGGCTCGGACTTCCGGGGCGACCCGGCCGCCGCCCTCCTCGAAGTCCTCGACCCGGCCCAGAACCACACCTTCCGCGACCACTACCTGGAGGTCGAGCTCGACCTCAGCGACGTCGTCTTCCTCGCCACCGCCAACGTCCTCGAAGCCATCCCCGAGGCGCTCCTCGACCGCATGGAGCTCGTCCGCCTCGACGGGTACACCGAGGACGAGAAGGTCGTCATCGCCCGTGACCACCTGCTCCCGCGCCAGCTGGAGCGCGCGGGCCTCGACAAGGACGAGGTGGTCCTGGACGAGAGCGCGCTGCGCAAGCTCGCCGGCGAGTACACGCGCGAGGCGGGCGTGCGCAACCTGGAGCGGTCCGTCGCACGGCTGCTCCGCAAGGTCGCGGCCCAGCACGAACTGGGCGACCGCGAGCTGCCCTTCACCGTCACGGACGCCGACCTGCGCGGCCTGATCGGGCGCCCGCGCCACGTGCCGGAGTCCGCGCAGGACCCGGCGGAGCGACGCACGTCGGTGCCGGGCGTGGCGACCGGGCTCGCGGTCACCGGGGCGGGCGGCGACGTCCTGTTCGTGGAGGCGTCGCTCGCGGACCCGGAGACGGGGGCCTCCGGGCTCACGCTCACCGGCCAGCTCGGCGAGGTCATGAAGGAGTCGGCGCAGATCGCGCTGAGCTTCCTGCGCTCGCACGGCGCCGAACTGGAGCTGCCCGTCGGCGACCTGAAGGAACGGGGCGTGCACGTCCACTTCCCGGCGGGCGCCGTGCCGAAGGACGGCCCGAGCGCGGGCGTCACCCTGACGACCGCCCTCGCGTCGCTGCTCAGCGGCCGTCTCGTCCGTACGGACGTGGCGATGACCGGTGAGATCTCGCTGACCGGCCGCGTCCTGCCGATCGGCGGGGTGAAGCAGAAGCTGCTCGCCGCGCACCGCGCCGGGATCACCACGGTGATCATCCCGAAGCGGAACGAGCCGGACCTCGACGACGTCCCGGCCGAGGTCCTGGAGAAGCTCGACGTGCACGCGGTCACCGACGTGCGCCAGGTGCTCGAACTGGCCCTGACGGCGGCCGAGGTGAAGATCCCGGCCGCGGCGTAGGACCCGGGCAGGGGAAGGCGGCCACCCCCGCATCGGGGGTGGCCGCCTTCCGTGCGCGCTCAGCCGTTGGCGAGCGCCACCACCCGGTCGAGGGCGCCGTTGAACTTGTTGTGGTCACCGACCGTCGGGCCCGACGAGGTGTACTGCCACATCGTCTGGAAGCCCCAGCCGGCCGGGAGTTCGCCCGGGCTCGTGTTGTAGCGGGCGATCCAGAGCGGGTTGCTCGCGCCGAAGCCGCTGTAGTTGCCGGTGCACTGCTTCCACCAGCTGGTCGCGGTGTAGATGACGGCGTCGCGTCCGGTGCGGGCCTTGTAGGTGTTCAGGAAGTCACGGATCCAGCTGACCATCCCGGACTGCGTCTTGCCGAAGCAGGCCGCCCCGTACGGGTTCCACTCGATGTCCAGTGCGCCCGGCAGCGTCCTGCCGTCGCGCGACCAGCCGCCGCCGTTGTCCACGAAGTAGTTCGCCTGTGCGGCACCGCTCGCGGTGTCCGGCGTCGCGAAGTGGTACGCGCCGCGGATCATGCCGACGTTGTACGAGCCGTTGTACTGCTGGGCGAAGTAGGGGTTCTTGTAGTACGTGCCCTCGGTGGCCTTGGTGTAGGCCCACTTCACTCCGCTGTTCCAGAGCGTCGACCAGGCGACGTTGCCCTGGTGGCTGCTGACGTCGACGCCCTCGGTCTGGGTCGCGTCACCGCCGGAGGGGCGGCCGCCCTGGCCGTCGTGTTCGATGACGCCCTGGCCGAGGCGGGCGGTGCCGCGCTCGGGGACGTCATCGGCCCTGGCCGCCGTGGGGAGCGTCAGGAGGAGGGAGAGTGCGGACAGTGCTGCGAGGAGAACCCCCGCCGGCGACAAGCGCGAGCGGCGGGCCGGTCCGGGTCTGTGCACGGGCATGGCGTGCCTCCGAAGGCCTCAGTGGTGCTCGGTGGGGACCTGCCGACATGTAGTGGTGTGAACATGTCAGAAGAAACGCTACGCACGTAGACCGCTGCTAGGGAAGAGGTCCAGAGTTCTGCCGTTGGTCCACTCCAGTGGCGGTGGCACGGGAGCGGCACCGCCCGGACCTTGCGAAATACTGGTCAGACCGCTGCCGCCACGGCCGCGGCGCGAGGGCCTTCCGGCGATAACTTTCAGAATCGGGAAAGCGGGACATGGGTGCTGCAGAAGAGGGCGTGACGCCCGGCGCGCAGGACGACGACGGCGGACAGGAGACGCAGGAGGCACGGGGAGAGGACCGCGAGTTCCTCTCCTTGGAGCGGGAGTTGTCGCTCCTGCTGCGCCGCGCGCGGGCCTCCTCGGGCGAGATGGCCCGGCAGGTCCACCCCGACCTTGAGCCCGCCGCGTACGGGCTGCTCGTCTGCCTGGACGACTCGGGTCCGCAGCGGGCCACCGACCTCGCCGCCTTCATCGGCGTCGGCAAGGCCACGATGAGCCGCCAGCTGCGCGCCCTCGAAGAGCTCGGTCTGGTCGCGCGCGAGCCCGACCCGGCCGACGGCCGCGCCTGGCTCATCCGGCTCACGCCCGAGGGCCGCACCCGCTTCCGCACGGTGCGCGCCGCCCGCCGCGCCCGGTACGTACGGCGGCTCGCGAGCTGGGACCGCGCCGAGGTCGCCGAACTCGCCCGACTGCTCGGCCGCCTGAACGCGAGCGCGGAGAACTGACCCGCGGCCGCCGAGAAGTGAACGCGGGCGCGGAGAGCCGAGCACGTACCCCGCTCGCGTACGTCACCACTCCGCGTAGACGACCGCCGCGTCGTCGTGGCGCTTGCCGCGCGGAAAGGCCAGGCGGTCCGGGTCCGCGCGCTCCAATTCCCGCACCCGGTCCACCAGATGCCGCGGCCCCTGCTTGCGCAGCAGCGCGAAGCAGTCCGTCCAGTCGCCCTCGCGGAACGTCTCGACCCACCGCCCGGCCCCGTCGGTGAGCGCCGCCACCGCCGTGACGTCCGCACGCGGCAGCTCACCGGTGACCGCGCGCCCGGCGGCCGACGGGTCGGACGCGGCCGTGAAGAAGCCGTCCTCGGCGTTGCGCAGTGCCTCGACCGCCGTTCCGTAGGCGCGGGCCGCCACGTCCCGCTCCGCGGAGCCGCGGGGCAGGGCGCGCACCTGGTCGCGCAGGGCCTGCACGGCGGGCGGCAGTTCGGCGAGGCGCCGGTCGAGGACGGCCGTCACCTCCCCGTCGTGGCCCGCTATGAGGAGCGCCGAGTCGGACAGGACGAGGTGCTCGACGCGCTCGTCGTCCCAGCGCACGAGCACCACGGTTGCCTGTGGGGTGCGTGGGTGAGAAAGGTCACAGGTTGAACCATGTGCCTCGGCGGTACGCGTGATGCCGGCCGCCAGGACCTCAGTGAGCGTCATATCCCGGCGTGAAACGGACAGTTCCCCCAGCGCGCCGCCCAGTCGCGCAGTGAACCAAGGGACGGAATGCGGACAGCCCACCGACCCCTCCGGCGGGGTCACGCCGTCGAGCAGGACGAGCGATCCGCCCTGTCCGGACGCGGGAAGCGCGACCGACGCGTAGTCCTCGTTGGGACGTGCGGGGTCACCGGGCTCGGTGGCGAGTTCGATACGCATCCGGCCAGTCTGCACGACCCCTTCACAGGGCCACCAGAAGCCGCGATGCGCCCCAGGGGAGTCGCGTACGGGCGGCGCGGGCGCCGGAATTCGGCCGGAATGATCACCTCCGGCAGGGGTGTGGCGGCGCATCCTGCCAAAGCCGGTCGGAGACGTCCAACCGGCGCTCCGCGGAGGCCCTCCGACGGCCGAGCCGGGACTTGCCCGCCAACTCCCCGCCGATGTTCACTCCTTCGGGTGGCCAGGCTGGCGATGCACGACCGCCACCAACCGGCACTGGAAAGGTCAGGTGCCGTACCGGGGGAGCGCCCGTGTTGACAGGTCGTCACCCGGGTCAAGGGCAGACGAAAACAGGAATGCGAGCACCGGTGCAGAAGATGCGGCCTCGGCGCAAAGGCAAGCAGACGGCCCCGGAAGGGGCCACGCCGGGCGCGACGACTCCAACCGAGCATGTGCCGGAGCGCACGGCCGCGGACGCCTCCGCGCCCGACGCCGCGCCGCCGCCGGTCAACAAGGCGCCCACCGCACGCGTACGCAATCGGCTGATCGTCGCCGTCGCGGTCGTGGCCGCCGCCATCGCGGGCGCGGGCGCACCCGCCGTCCTCGCGGCGTCCGCCGACCTGAACGACACGCAGAACCTGGTCACCCTCGCCGAACAGACCCAGCAGGCGGTCTCCCTCGGCCACTCGCTCGCCGACGAGCGGGACGAGGTCACCACCTTCATCGCCGCCGGGCGGCCGCAGGACAAGGGGCTCTCCCAGAGCCGCAGCGCCCGCGTGGACCGGCAGATCGACGAGCTCCGCGGCGCCGACGCGCCCGCCGGACTGCGCGGCGACCTCGCCGACATCGCCGCCGTGCGCAGAGCGGCGCTCACCGGCAAGAGCACCGCTCTCGAAGCCCACGAGGCGTACACGAAGGTCATCGCCGAACTGCACGGCCTCACCCGCGACCTGGCCGAGAAGCTGCCCCCCGAGGCCAACCAGGGCGCCCTCGCCCTCTCCGACCTCGACCACGCCGTCGAACAGGCCGCCGCCGCCCGCGGCCTCCTCCTCGCCGCCCTCGCCCTGCCCCGCCCCACCGGCACCTCCACCGTCGACCCGGTCACCGGCCTGCCGACCACCGTCACCGAGGAGTCGCCCACCGACGCCAAGCGGCGCGACGAGCTCAGCTCCGCCGCCCAGCAGGCCCGCGTCCGCGAGCTGGCCGCACTCGCCGACTTCCGTGACGCGGCGAGCGACCCGGCCCGCGCCACGTACGAGTCGACCGTCACCGGCTCCGAGGTCGGCGCCGCCGAGAAGTACCTGGAGCGCCTCACCGACCAGCCGAAGCTCTCCGCGGCCGAGCGGCGCTACGACCGGAAGAAGGTCGACGCCGCGCTCTCCGCCCGCATCGAGACGATGCGCGGCGCCGAGTCCGCGCTCGCCGTCGAGCGGACCAAGCACCTGGCCCAGCTGCGCGACGACGACGTCACGGCACTGGAGATCCGGATCGCCCTCGTCGGCGTCTGCCTGCTCGTCGCCGTCGGCGTCGCCATGGGCGCGGCCCGCTCGCTGACCCGCCCGCTCGCCGTCCTGCGCCTCGGCTCGGCCCGCCTCGCCACCGACCCCGCGCCCCAGGAGCCGATCCGCTTCACCGGCCGCGACGACGAGTTCGCCCAGGTCGTACGCTCCGTCAACGCCCTGCACGGCCACGCGGCCGCCCTCACCGAGCGCCTCGCCACCCTCGAATCGGACCGCAAGCACCTCATCGGGCAGCGGCAGTCCATGGCCGACGAGCGTGCCGCGCTGCGCGAGGAGCTCGCCGAGGCCTCCGCGCACCTGGAGCGGGTGCGCCAGTCCATCCACGGCACCTTCGTCAACCTCGCCCTGCGCACGCTCGGCCTGGTCGAGCGCCAGCTCGCCGTCATCGAGCACCTGGAGGACCGCGAGCAGGACCCGGACCGCCTCGCCACGCTCTTCAAGCTCGACCACCTCGCCACCGTCATGCGGCGCCACAGCGAGAACCTTCTCGTCCTCGCCGGCGCGGAACACGGCCACCAGCACCCCGGCGCCGTCCCGCTCGTCGACGTGGTGCGCGCCGCCGTCTCCGAGATCGAGCGGTACGAACGCGTCCGCATCGCCACGCTGCCGCCGCACACGCACGTGGCGGGCTTCGCGGCGGACGACATCAGCCATCTCACCGCCGAACTCCTGGAGAACGCGACCTCGTTCTCGCCGCCGGACTCCTCCGTCGAGGTCTCCGGCTGGCTCCTGGAGAACGGCGAGGTCATGCTCTCCGTCCAGGACGAGGGCATCGGCGTCACGCAGGACCGCATGCGGGAGCTCAACGCCCGCCTCGCCGACTTCGACCCCGACGACGCGTACGACCAGGAGAGCGGGGACGGCCTCGGGCTCGGCCTGTACGTCGTCGCGCGGCTCGCCGCCCGGCACGGGGCGCGGGTGCGGCTGCGGGACCAGAAGCAGGGCGGGGTCGCGGCGGTCGTGGTGCTGCCCGAGGGCATCCTCGCGGACGCGCCCTCGCAGGCCCCGGTGGTCACGCCGCCGCGCGCGGGCGAGCCGCTGACCCATCTGCCGGGGTCGGAGGCGGAGGCCAACTCCAACGTGCTTCCGGGGCGGCTGGCCGGCGCGCCCGGCGAGGACCCGCTGATCGCGGCGGCGGAGCGGACCCTGGAGACGGAGCGGCCTTCGCCGTCGCCGGAACCGGGCCCCGGCCCGGGCCCAGACGCCGGCCCCGAGCCGGACACCGACCCGACCCCCGAGCCGGGCCCGGACCCGGACACCGGGCCGTCCCCGTCGCCGGAGACGACCATGGAGCTGGCGGTCCCCCCGGTACCGGAGGAGACCGCAGAGGAGCTCGCCCCGGAGCCGCAGCCGCAGCCGCAGCCGGAGACGGAGCAGGAATCGGCGCCGCAGCCCGAGCCCGACTCCACCCGGCCCGCGCCCCCCAAGTGGGAGCGCGTCACCGACAAGGGCCTGCCCAAGCGCACCCCGAAGATCACCGCCCCGGCAGCCGCCGCGCCCACGCCGCGCACCGGCTCCGTGGACGCCGAATCGCTCCGGCGCCGCCTCGGCAACTTCCACCAGGGCGCGATCAGCGGCCGACGGGACGTGGAGGCCGAGATCGCGGGTGATGGCTCAGGTGACGACTCGGGTGACGAAAAGAACGAACGAGCCGCAGACGTAATGGGGGACCCAGTCGAGGAGGCAAGCAGTTGACTGCGCCCATGCGCACGCCCAGTTCTTCCGCCGAACCCGCCACGTACGGCCTGAGCAGGGAAGCACGCAACCTGCACTGGCTTCTGACGAACCTGGTGGAGGAGGTGCCCGGGCTCCTCTCCGTCGCGGTCGTCTCGTCCGACGGGCTGCTCCTGCTCTCCTCCGACCCCGGGCGGAACGCCGAGCAGCCCGCGGAGAAGCCCACGGGACCCAAGGGGTCGAGCGCCGACCTCGCGACCATCGTGTCCGGGCTCGGCTCCCTCACCATCGGTGCCGCGAAGCTCATGGACGGCGGCGGGGTCAAGCAGACCGTCGTCGCGATGGAAGAGGGCAGCCTCTTCGTCACGGTGATCAGCGACGGCTCGTTGCTCGGCGTGCACGCCACCCCGGACTGCGACATGAGCGTCGTCGCGTACCATATGGCCCTCTTCGTCGGCCGCGCCGGGCACGTGCTCACCCCCGAACTCCGCAGCGAACTGCGCCAGTCGATGGAGAGTGCCCGATGAGCAGCAGCAGCCGCAGCACCGGCCGCAACAAGACGCCGAAGCTGCCGCAGCGCGGCGGCGACCGAAAACCCGCCCGCGTCCGCCCCTACTCGCTGACCGGCGGCAGGACCAGGTTCGGTCACGTCCTGCTCGTCGAGACGTTCGTGGCGAGCAACGCCGCGATCGAGGCGCCCGACGAGCGCCTGGAACTGCCCAAGGGCACGCTGTCGAAGGTCATGCCGGAGATGCGGGCGATCGTCGAGATCTGCCGTCGCATGCGCACGGTGGCGGAGATCGCCGCGCTCCTCAAGATGCCGCTCGGTGTCGTCCGCGTCCTGCTCAGCGACCTCGCCGACCAGGGAAAGATCCGCGTGTACGGAACGGGCCACGGCCCGGGACAGCCCGACCGCGCACTGCTGGAAAGGGTGCTGAGTGGACTCCGCCGTCTCTGAACTCCTCGAGAACGAGAACGAGGGTCAGTTGCAGGCCTGGCAGACGGACAGGTCACGCGCCCCGATCGCCACGAAGATAGTGGTGGCGGGCGGTTTCGGTGTCGGCAAGACGACGCTGGTGACCGCCGTCTCCGAGATCACGCCCCTCCAGACGGAGGCGCTGATGACGCAGGCGAGCGCCGACACCGACGATCTGACCGGGACCCCCGAGAAGACGACCACGACGGTCGCCATGGACTTCGGCCGCATCACGCTCGACGACGACCTGGTGCTCTACCTCTTCGGTACGCCGGGCCAGCAGCGGTTCTGGTTCATGTGGGACGACCTGGTGCGCGGCGCGATCGGCGCCGTCGTGCTCGCCGACACCCGCCGCCTGTCCGACTGCTTCCCGGCGCTCGACTACTTCGAGAGCTGCGGCCTGCCGTACGTCGTCGCCGTCAACCACTTCGACGGCAGCGAGAAGTTCGAGGTGGCGGACGTGCGCGAGGCCCTGACGGTGCCGCCGCACATACCGGTGCTGATCATGGACGCCAGGCAGCGGATCTCGGTCGTCGAGTCGCTCCTCGCCCTGGTCGGCCACGCGCTCGACGTAACCCCTGAGTAAGAGAAGGACCCTCATGCGGAAGATACTTGTCGTCGGAGCCGGGCAGTCCGGGCTCCAGATCGCTCTCGGGCTCCAGGCGCAGGGGTACGAGGTCACCCTGATGTCCAACCGCACCGCGGACGAGATCCGGTCCGGCCGGGTCATGTCCACGCAGTGCATGTTCCACACGGCGCTCCAGCACGAGCGCGACATCCAGGCGAACTTCTGGGAGTCGCAGGCCCCGAAGATCGAGGGCGTCGGCATCTCCGTCGCGGGGCCCGACGGCTCGCGGGTCATCGACTGGGTCGGCAAGCTCGACGGGTACGCGCAATCCGTCGACCAGCGCGTGAAGATGGCCGGCTGGATGGACACGTTCGCGCAGCGCGGCGGCCAGCTGGTCATCCACGGCGCGGCCGTCGGCGACCTCGACTACTTCTCGCGCACCTACGACCTGGTGCTCGTCTCCGCCGGCAAGGGCGAGCTGGTGTCCATGTTCGAGCGCGACGCGTCCCGCTCGCCGTTCGACACCCCGCAGCGCGCGCTCGCGGTGGCGTACGTGCACGGCCTCGGCCCGCGCCCGGAGCACCCCGAGTTCGACGCGGTCCGCTGCAACATGGTGCCCGGCGTGGGCGAGCTCTTCGTCATGCCGACGCTCACCACGTCAGGACGCGCGGACATCCTCTTCTGGGAGGGCATCCCCGGCGGCCCGCTCGACGTCTTCCAGGGCATCAAGGACCCCAGCGAGCACCTGGCGCTCACCCTCGAACTCCTGGAGAAGTTCCTGCCCTGGGAGTACGCGCGCGCCACGAAGGTCGAGCTGACCGACGCGGGCGGCACGCTGGCCGGGCGGTACGCCCCTACCGTGCGCAAGCCGATCGGGCACCTGCCCAGCGGCGGGCTCGTCCTCGGGGTCGCCGACGTCGTCGTCGCCAACGACCCGATCACCGGCCAGGGCTCCAACTCGGCGTCCAAGTGCGCCGCGTCATACATCTCCTCCATCGTCGAGCACGGCGACAAGCCCTTCGACGCGGAGTGGATGCAGTCGGCCTTCGACCGCTACTGGCAGACGGCGCAGCACGTCACCAAGTGGACGAACGCGATGCTGGGCCCCCCGCCGGAGCACGTCCTGAACCTCCTCGGCGCGGCCGGTCAGCTCCAGCCGGTCGCCGACCGGTTCGTCAATGGCTTCGACGACCCGGCGGACCTCGAGAACTTCTTCTTCGACCCGGAGAAGACGGCCGCCTACCTGGAGTCCGTCGCGCCCGGCGCCTGACTCCTGCCGTACCCGAGGTCGCTGCCCGAGCCGGCGCCCGCGGGCAGCTTCGGCGGCGTGTAGCCGCGCATGGCCCGGCCCCCGGGGTCGGGCCGCACGGCTCCGAGGACCGGGTTCGCCGCGATGGGGGAGACCTTGACGCGGGCGCCGGGACGCGGTGCCTGGACGACCTTGCCGTCGCCCAGGTACAGCGCCACGTGTGTGGCCTTCGGGAAGTAGACGACCAGGTCACCCGGGCGGAGCTTGGACAGGGGGATACGGCGCAGCTCCTTCCACTGCTCCTGGCTGGTCCGCGGGATCTTGCGGCCCGCGTGCGCCCAGGCGCGCTGGGTCAGCCCCGAGCAGTCGAACGCCTTCGGTCCCTCGGCGCCCCACTTGTAGGGCCGGCCGATCTGCCGTACGGCGTAGTCGACGGCCGTGTCGCCCTGCCGTGACGGAGCCCGGCGCGCCGGGCTGCCGCCGAGGGCGCGGGACGCCATGAACTTCTCCTGCGCCTCGGCCGTGTGGGCCTCCTCGGCCCGCCGCAGCGCGGCCAGCTGCTCGACGCTCAGCGAGGACAGCAGCTCCTCCACGTCCCGCAGCTGCCCGTCGACGCGGTCCCGCTGCTTCTTCTGCCGGGCGGCCAGGGCGGTCTGCGCGGTGAGGGCCCGCTTCGCGGCCCCCGCGAGATCACCTGCCTCCTTCTCCCCGCCGGTCAGCCGCCGCACGGTGGCGGCGCGGCCCGCGGCTGCCCGCTGCAGCACGTGGCCCTGGTCGAGGGCGCGCTGGGGGTCGCGGGCGAGCAGCAGACGCATGTACGGGGAGAGGTTGCTCGTGCCCTGGTACTGCTGGCGCACGAACCGTCCTGCGTCGCTCCGGCTGTCGCGCACGGAGGCGCGCGCCTTCGCCAGCTTCCGGTCGAGGTCGGCGGCTCGGGCCCGCTGCTCCTTCAGCTTCTCCGCGGTGGCGTTGTACGTCTCGGCGGTCTCCTCCGCGGATCGGTACAGCCGCTGAAGATCCGTCAGGAGCTGTCCGACGGACCGTTCTTCCGGCCCTGGGGCCGCGTGGGCGTTGGGTGCGGTTGTGCACAGGGCGCCGAGGGCGGCCCCGGTGCAGACCCACCGCAGCAGTGTGCCTGACACGTCATCACCTCCGGTGCGCGGAGGGCTCTCCTGCGCGCAGGGCGAGCATCCGGCCCGCCTGCCTGGTCCGCCTCCCGACGGGGGCGGTCGGCCCAACCCTGGTCACCCTTGCAGGGGGCGTCGGCGTGGCGGGTTGCGTCCCACGGTCGTTCGCCTGCGGGCGGGTGGGGGCTGGTCGCGCAGTTCCCCGCGCCCCTGAAGCGCCCCTGCGGGGCGCCCCAGGGGTGGCGCGTGACTGGTCACGGGGTCGCTTTCCGGGGGGCGGGGCGAAGGTACGGGTTTAGGGGCGCGGGGAACTGCGCGACAAGCCCCCACACAGCCGCAGGGGTGTGGCCAGCCCGCGCTCGCCCGCAGGGGCGGATCCTCAGCGGGGGCCCGGTTTGGACCACGGCCACTTCAGGCCCGTGGACTTCGCGCCGTCCGGGTCGTACTCGTACTGCCACCTCGCCCCCAGCGAGACCCGGCTGCCGCCCGCCGCGGGGACACGGCGGTAGACGAGGACCGTCGGAGGGCCGCCCGCGTCGTCGGGGACGGGGACGCGGTAGACCTTCGGGGGGTGTCCGGTCGGGCCGAGGAGGACCGGGAGGACCCGGCCGTCCAGGGGGCCGTCCACGAACGGAGTCTCTTCGCTCTTCACCGCTCCAGTGTCACACCGCCGAGGTCAGAGCAGGTGCGCCGCGTCCGCGACCACCGGCAGGACGCGGCGGGCGAGCGCGCCCACGGGGCCCTCCGGCGTCTCCAGGGTCAGCGCCCACCGGACGACCTCCGCGGTCTGCGGATCCCGCCCCGCCGTCGCCACGAGCACCGCCATGAACTGCTCCACGAGCATGTCCCGCAAGTCGTCGAGCGGCGGCTGCTTCTCCTCGTCGAGCCAGATCAGGGACGCCGCCTCGACCGCCGTGATCCACATGCGGACGGTCATCCGGAGCCGCGGCCCCGGCTCCGGCACGTCCAGGTGGCTGAGGATGTGCTCCGCGGCGGCCCTGCGCACGCCGTCCACGATCGCGGACGTCCGCGACGTCTCGACCACGCTGCCGCCCTGCAGCAGCGCGCTGAACCCCGTGTCGTGCTGGTCGACGAAGGCGAGGTAGCGGTCGAGGGCGCGGGAGAGCCGCCGGCTGAGCGGGCCCTCCGGCGGCTCGGCGAAGCACTGCTCCAGGTCGTCCGCGGCGGACCGCAGCGCGGCCTCGTACAACTGCTGCTTGCCGCCGGGGAAGTAGCGGTACACGAGGGGCCGCGAGACACCGGCCGCCTCGGCGACGTCGTCGAGGTTGACCTCCTCGGGCGCGCGGTGCGCGAAGAGCGTGAGCGCGGAGTCGAGGAGCTGCCGCCGCCGTGCCTCGACGCTCAGGCGGCGGTACGCGGGCGTGGTGGCGGCAGGCGAGGTCATGCCTCGCAGCGTAACCCGGGGTGCGCCCCCGCAGGGGTGCGGGGAACTCAGGCCAGCAATCCCGAAGACCTCCAGAGCCGTCGCCCGACCCCCCGCATCACACCGATGTCGTCCAGGAAGTCCGTCAGTCGCTTCGCACCGGTCTGCATGACCTCCCTGCGGTGCCCGCTCGCCTTCACCTGCGCGACGGCCTCCCTGCGGTCGAGGCCCACGTTCGTGTAGACCTTGGGGTTCACGAAGGCGAGGGAGAAGACGCGGGCGGCCTCGCCGCAGCTGAGGCGGGTCAGCTGGCGCTCCCACGCGGGGGCGGTCACCATCTGGCGCCGCAGCTCCTCACGCGCGTACCGGACGTGCCGGGCCTCCTCGACGACGTGGATGCGGGTCACCCCGCGCACCAGTGTCTGGACGCGCTCGTCGGGGAACGTGAGGCGCTGCATCCAGTCGAGGATCTCCTCGCCGAGCAGCGTGCAGGCGAACGAACCGGGGGTCGTGGAGACCGTCTTCAGGACGCGCGCGAGGTTGTGGTTGAGGCGCGTGACGGGGTACGTCGGGGCGCCGCCCTTCTGGATCACCCGGGCGAACATCATGGAGTGCCGGCACTCGTCGGCGATCTCGGTGAGCGCGTACCGCACGTGGTTGCTGGTCACCGACTTGTCGTAGATGTGCCGCACGAGCAGCTGCATCAGGATGATCTCGAACCAGATGCCGAGCGAGGTGAGGGAAGCGGCCTCGTGGCGGGCCAGGTCGAACCGCTGCTCCTCGGACATCCGCTTCCACATCGGCGTGCCGTAGAGGGAGACGAGCTCCGGCGGCCAGAACCACTTGCCCTCTTCGAGCGGCGCGTCCCAGTCGAGTTCCTTGTCGGGGTCGAAGGAGTGCTTGGCGGAGGACTCCAGGAGCCGCAGGGCCACCTGCTCCCGGTCCTTGAGCAGTCCCAGCGCGTCCCGCAGGCCCTCGAGCGAAGCGTCTTCCGTCACGGTCGTCATGACTGTTCCTGACTTGTCGCGGGTTACCGGCGGTCAACTCTTATGAGACTGCCTGTCAGCAAGGCCGTCAATCCCTTGCGCACGACTTGTTGACCGCTTGTCCAGTAGCGTGTGAGCCTGCCGTCATGGCGACGCACGAGCTTTACACCAGTCCACCGGACGGGCTCAACTGGCGCGTACCGTCCGCCAGTTCGGCCCGCTTCAGCTGGGAGTACGACGAAGGGCGCGACCGACTCCTCGCTCTCTACCAGAAGGGCAAGGACAAGCAGTGGGACGGCGCCAGGCGCATCGCATGGGACCTGGAGGTCGACCCGCTCGACCCCCTTGGCACCCCCGACGAGTCGATGACGCTCTATGGCACACCGCACTGGGCGAAGATGACCGACCGCGACAAGGGTGAGCTGCGCAAGCACTACGCCTCCTGGCAGTTCAGCCAGTTCCTCCATGGCGAGCAGGGCGCGATGGTGTGCGCGGCCCGCATCGTCGAGTCGGTCCCCGACCTGGACGCGAAGTTCTACTCCGCGACCCAGACCATGGACGAGGCACGGCACGCCGAGATCTACAGCCGCTTCCTGCACGACAAGATCGGCATGCTCTACCCGATCAACGACAACCTCCAGGCGCTGCTCGGCGACACGCTCCGCGACTCCCGCTGGGACATGCCCTACCTCGGCATGCAGGTCCTCATCGAGGGCCTCGCGCTCGCCGCGTTCGGCATGATCCGCGACACCACGGACAAGCCGCTGCCCAAGCAGATCCTCGCGTACGTGATGCAGGACGAGGCCCGGCACGTGGCCTTCGGCAGGATGGCGCTGCGCGACTACTACAAGCAGCTCACCGACGCCGAACTCCGCGAGCGCGAGGAGTTCGTCATCGAGGGCTGCTACCTGATGCGCGACCGGCTGCGCGGCGTCGAGGTCCTGGAGAACTTCGGCATCCCCAGAGCGCAGGCCCAGGAGTACAGCGAGCAGTCCGAATTCCTCGCCATCTTCCGCCAGTTGCTGTTCTCCCGCATCGTGCCCTGCGTCAAGGACATCGGCCTGTGGGGCAAGCGCCTCCAGGAGGCCTACCTCGACATGGGCGTCTTCGAGATGGGCGACGCCAACCTCGACCTGCTCATGGCCCAGGACGAGGAGATCGCCGAGAAGCTGGACGCCGAGCGGTTCGCGGCCGAGGAGCGCGAGCGGGTGGCGGAGGTGCGGGACGCGATCGCGGCGGGCGAGGCGGGCTGACACCACACAGGAAAGTCAGTGCGCGCCGATCGCCGCCTCCATCACCGCCTTCGCGATCGGTGCCGCGCTGCCGCCCCCGCTGATGTCCCCGCGGTCCGCCGCCGCGTCCTCCACGACGACGGCGACCGCCACCGACGGCTCCGGGTCGTCGGGCGCCTGCGCCCAGGAGATGAACCAGGCGTACGGCGTACCGGAGTTGTCGATGCCGTGCTGAGCAGTGCCCGTCTTGCCGCCGACCGTCACACCCGGGATCGCCGCGTTCGTGCCCGTGCCCTCGTCGACGACCTGCGTCATCATCTCGCGCAGCTGCGCCGCCGTGCCCGGATTCATCGCCTGCCGCAGCGTCTTGGCGCCCGTCGCGTCGACGACGTCCCCGTCCTCCGTCGTCGTACGGTCCACCAGGTGCGGCGCCTTCACCGAGCCGCCGTTGGCCACCGCCGCCGACACCATCGCCATCTGCAGCGGCGTCGCCCGCGTGTCGTACTGCCCGATCGCGGAGAGCCCGAGCTGCGCCCGGTCCATGGAGGTGTCGAAGTTGCTGGCCGCGACGGAAGACGGGATCCGCAGACCGCTGTCGTTGAAGCCGAAGTTCCGGGCCGTGCCGACCATCGGGGCGAGGCCCGTGTCCACGCCGAGCTTCGCGAAGACCGTGTTGCAGGACCACCGGAAGGCGTAGCGCAGGCTGGCGTTCGTGCAGCCGTCGACCTCGTTGGTCAGCTGGGTGCTCGTGCCCGGCAGCGTGTACGGGTTCGGGGACTTCGTCGGCGCGTCCGGGTCCGTCACCTCTCCCGAGTCGAGCGCCGCCGCGGCCGTCACCACCTTGAACGTCGAGCCGGGCGGATAGGTCTGCCGGATCGCCCGGTTCAGCATCGGCTTGGTCGCGCCGCCGTTCAGCTCCGCCCAGGTGTCGGCCACCGCCCGGTCCGTCCCCGAGAGCCGCTCGGGATCGTACGAAGGGGTGCTGACCAGCGCGAGGATCTTCCCGGTCGACGGTTCGAGCGCGGCGACCGCGCCCCGCTTGCCGCCCAGGCCCGCGTACGCCGCCTGCTGCACCGCCGCCTTGATGGTGGTCTCGACCTTGCCGCCGGGGTTCTGGGCGCGCGTGATGTCGTTCCACAGGGGGAGCGGGGCGAGCATCGGGTCGGTGCCGGAGAGGATGTCGTCCTCGGCGTGCTCCAGGAACGTCGTGCCGTACACCTGTGAGGCGTAGCCGGTCACGGGCGCGTACAACGGCCCGTTCTTGTAGGTCCGTTCGTAGCGGAGCTGCTCGCCGGTGTCGCGCGAGCCGGTCACGGGCCGCCCGTCGACGAGGATGTCGCCGCGCGGCTGCTCGAAGCGGACGATGGCGTTGCGGCGATTGGCCTCGTCGGCGTCGAGGGCGTCGGCCTGGAAGACCTGGACGCGGGTGGCGTTGACGAGCAGGGCGATGAGCAGCAGCGCGCAGAACGCGGCGGCGTGCCGGATGTACCTGGTCATGTCACGCCGCCTCCACGGGGACGGGCTGACCGCGGGCCGAGTCGCTGACCCGGATCAGCAGCGCCACGATGATCCAGTTGGTGACGACGGACGAGCCGCCCTGTGCGAGGAACGGCATGGCCATGCCGGTGAGCGGGATGAGCCCCATGACGCCGCCCGCGATCACGAACACCTGGAGCGCGAGGATCGAGGCGAGCCCGATCGCGAGCAGCCGCCCGAAGGCGTCGCGCAGGGCGAGCCCGGCGCGGAAGCCGCGCTCCACGAGCAGGGCGTAGAGCAGGAAGATCGCACAGAGCCCCGAGAGGCCGAGCTCCTCGCCCGCGGTCGCCAGGATGAAGTCGGACTTCGCGGCGAAGCCGATGAGGATGGAGTGCCCGAGCCCGAGCCCGGTGCCGAGCATCCCGCCGGCCGCGAACGCGAAGAGCGACTGCGCGAGTTGGTTCGGGCCGCGGCCCGCTTCGATCGAGGCGAAGGGGTGCAGCCAGTCCTCCACACGGCTGTGGACGTGCGGCTCCAGGGAGCCGACGGCGAACGCGCCGAGCGCGGCGAGGAGCAGGCCCACCGCGATCCAGCCGATGCGGCCCGTGGCGACGTACAGCAGGATCACGAAGAGCCCGAAGAACAGGAGCGATGTGCCGAGGTCGCGCTCCAGGACGAGGACGCCGACGCTGAGCAGCCAGATCGCCACGATGGGGCCGAGGACGCGCCCGGTGGGCAGCTGGAGCCGCCGGAACCGCCACAGGGTGCGGCCGGTGTAGGCGAGGGCGTTGCGGTTGGCCGCGAGGTAGCTGGCGAAGAAGACGGCGAGCAGGATCTTCGCGAACTCGCCGGGCTGGATGGAGAAGCCGCCGAACCTGATCCAGATGCGGGCGCCGTTCACGGCGGGGAAGAAGATCGGCACGATCATCAGGACCAGCGCGGTGACAACGGAGAGATAGGCGTAGCGCTGCAGCACGCGGTGGTCGCGCAGGAAGAGGACGACGGCGATGAACAGGCCCACGCCGACCGTCGACCAGATCAGCTGCGCGGGCGCCGCCTCGTCGCGCGGGGTCTCCAGGTCGAGCCGGTAGATGAGGACCAGGCCCAGGCCGTTGAGCAGGACCGCGATGGGCAGCAGCAGCGGATCGGCGTAGGGGGCGCGCAGCCGGACGGCGAGGTGCGCGACGAGGGCGAGCACGCCGAGCCCGGCGCCGTAACCGGCGGCGCCGGGCGGGACGGTGTCGTTCTTGGCGAGGCCGACGGCGCAGTAGCCGTACACGGAGAGCAGGACGGCGACGACGAGCAGGGTGAGTTCGGTGCCGCGGCGGCGCGGGACGCGGACAGCCGGGACCGCGGGGGGTGCGGTGCCCGCGCTGGTTCCGGCCATGCCGGGAACGTAGCAAGCAATTCACCCTGAAGTCCGCTTATGTCGATTATGTCGGCCGGGCGAAGAGGGCTGCCGTCAGCACCAGCGCGGGACCTTGCCGATGTTGGCGATGTAGTGCGCGGCGCCCCAGGCCCAGGTGCCGTCGGTGAGCAGGTACCAGATGTTGTTGTTGACGACGCGGTCGCCTCTGGTCTTGCAGAAGATGGTGACGACCTTGCCGCGCGGCACCGTGCGGATCACCTTGCTGCCGCGGGTCGGGGAGGTGTGGAGCAGCAGTCCGCTCTTGGCGGTGACGCGGCCCTTGTAGACGGGCGGGTGGTTGTTCGTGTCGCCTGCGCTGTCCAGGGCGACGGCCGGTCCTGCGGCGGCGAGCGCCGCGAGGGCGCTGCCGGCGGCGAATATGCCGAGCCGGACGGTGGTGGTCCGCGGGGACATGGGGCCTCCTCGGGGGAAGGGGAGCGGGGCGGCCGATGCGGATGCCCGCAAGCCGCAATTCACACTAAAAGCGGCACCTCGCACCCGCGCAAGCTCACGCTCCGTCGTGCGGAGCGCCCGTCTCCTCGCCGTCCCCGGCCGTCTCGTACGGCAGCCGCAGCGTCGCCACCGCCCCGCCGTCCGCCGCGTTCGAGAAGGTCAGCCGCGCACCGAGCACCGCCGCCTGGCCCAGCGCGATGGTCAGCCCGAGCCCGTGCCCCTTGCTCGTCCCCTTGCTGGTGCCCTCGGTCCTGAAGCGCTGCGGCCCGTGCTCCACGAGGTACTCCGGATAGCCGTCGCCGTGGTCCCGCACGGAGACGACGGGACCGTCCACGGTCACGACCACCGGCGACCGCCCGTGCTTGTGCGCGTTGGCCACGAGATTGCCGAGCACCCGCTCCAGGCGCCGCCGGTCGGTGTCCACACAGACATCGCGTACGACGACGAGCTCGGTGCCCTCCCCGGAAGAACGCACCACGCGCTCCGCCAGTGGAGCGAGTTGATGGGCGTCCAGGTCCACCGCCTCGCTCTTCGCGTCGAGCCGCGAGATCTCGAGGAGATCCTCCGTCAGCGTGCGCAGCGCGGCGACCCGGTCCCGCACCAGCTCGGTCGGCCGCCCCGGCGGCAGCAGCTCCGCCGCCGCGTGCAGCCCGGTCAGCGGCGTGCGCAGCTCGTGCGCCACGTCCGCGGTGAACCGCTGCTCGCTCAGCAGCTTGCCCTGGAGCGTGGACGCCATCGTGTCCAGGGCCCCGGCGACCGCGGCCACCTCGTCCTGGTGGCGCGGGAAACCCGTGTCGTCCGGCCGCGCGTGCGGGTCCCTGACGCGCGCGTCCAGGTCGCCCGCGCTGATCCGCCGGGCCACCTGCGCGGTCTGGTGCAGCCGCCGCGTCACCCGCGTCACCGCGAACGCGCCGACCAGCAGCGTCGCCCCGATCGCGAGGACCGACGAGCCGAGGATCGCCCGGTCGAGCCCGTCGATAGTGCGGGCACCCTGCGCGTAGTCGACCTGGACGGCGATGGCGCGGCCCCCGTCGGCGGGCCCCGCCGCCCACATCGTCGGCCGCGCGTCGTGGGCGGCGACCATCGTGCCGCGCTGCCCGCTCACCGCGAGGTCCCGCAGCCGCGAGGGCAGGCCCACCGGGTCGACGCCCGCGCCGGGGCCGAGCCGGTCGCCCGCCTCGTACCGCTCGGTGGCCTCGTCGAGGCGGGAGAGGGCACGGTCACGGGCCTGGCCCACGGTCTGGTTGGTCACCGAGACGTGCACGAGCGCGCCGAGCAGCGCGGCCAGCGCACAGCACATCACGGTGATGAAGACGGCGGCCTTCCAGGTGAGGGTCGCCGTCCAGGCGGGGAGCCGCGGCCCGCGCGGCTGACGGCGGCTCATCACCCGCCGCTCCCCGAGGGCGAGGGCTGCGTGGAGGGCCGGGGGGTCGACGACTTCGGCGCCTTCTTCCTCGGCCCCTTCGCGGAGCGGACGATCTCGTCGCTGGTCGGCAGCATCGCCTTCTGGTGCGAGTCCCAGGACCACACCGTGTGGTACTCGTACCCGGCGAGGCTGGAGATGGCGCGGATGATGAGATCACGCCCGGCGAGCTCGACGCCGAGCACGGCATCGCTCATCTCCATGATCTGCGTCAGCTGCCGCTTCTCCTCGGCGTAGACGCGGATGTCGAGGTTGTCGTCGGGCGTGGAGACGCCGACGATCAGGTCGTCCCTGCCGTCGCCGGTCAGGTCGCGGTAGTACGCCTTGAGGACCGGACACCGCCCCTGCTCGCCCGAGCCGTCCTCGGCGCAGTCCTTCAGCCGTTCGACGGTTTCCTTGTACGCCCGGTCGGTGGGCTCGTACGTCCCCGGGTTCTCCGTGAAGTCCGCGCGCACGACGTCGACCGGGTCCACCTTGCGCAGGTCGCCCTTCGGCACCTCGACGCCCTTGACCTTGACGGCTTCTATGGCGCCGTAGTCCTCGGCGGGCACCGAAGGTGACGGAAGATCCGGCCAGAGGTGCGTGGGCCCCTCGGCGGTCGGCGTCGGGCCGGCGCCGCGCAGCCCGCCGGGGTCGCCGCAGCCACCGGCCAGCAGGACGGCGAGGACGGCGAAGGCGGCGGGCGCGAGCCGGCTGCGTTGCACTGCACTCCTGCCTGCCGCGGACGCGCGGCCTGTCGTGGCACCAGGCCTGTCGTTACGTCACCATTGTTACGTCACGAGGTCGGCGTAGAGAATGATGTTGTCCGAGCGGTGACCGCCCACGATGGGCCCGCCGCAGGTCAGCAGGCGCAACTCGGGTCGGTCGGTCGCCCCGTACACCTTATTGGTGGGGAAGTCCCTCTTGTCGACCTGCTGGATCTCCCGCACCTCGAACGTCGCCGTGCTGCCGTCCGCGCGGGGCACCTCCACAGTGTCGCCGACCTCGACCTTCGCGACGTTCTTCATCAGCGCCGGACCGTTCGCCGTGTCGTAGTGCGCGACGATCACGGCGGGCCCCTTCTCGCCGGGCGTGACCCCGCCGGTCCACCAGCCGGGCTCGTCCGCCTTGTCCACGGGCGGCACTTCCAGCTCCTGGTCCGCGCCCACGCCGAGGTCGAGCATCGACGTGGTGTCGACGCCCGCGGCGGGGATGCGCAGCCCGGTCGGCTTCGACGCCTTCAGCGGCGCGACGGTCTGGTGGGCCCGCGCGGTCGCGGCGTTGTGGACCTTCACGTCGGGCGCCGGGTCGCCGTTGCCGCCGCCGCTCTGCCCGCAGGCGATCATGCCGATGCCGAGGGCGGCGGTGAGGGCTCCGGCGGCGGCGATGCGGCCGGTGCGCCGGGGGCGGACGGCGGGCGCCTCGGGGGCGTCGGGCGTGCGGGGGGTCATGGGGGACTCCTGGGGTGGAGGGGAGGGCTGGGGGCGGTGCGGCCGGGGTCAGCCGTCCGAGCGGCCGCGGCGCAGCATCGCGAACCCGAGACCGGCCGCCCCGGCCGCCGCCATGCCGCCCCCGGCCACGAGGAACGCGGGGCTCCCGGCGTCCCGCACGCCCTCGGCACCGGCCTTCACCCCGCCCTTGGGGGCGCCGGCCGTGTCACCGGTGCGCGGGGCGGGCCGCTGCTTCTGGTCGTTCTTGCCGCCGTCCGTCCGGTCCTTGCCGTCGAGGTACGCGATGCCGATGTGCCCGTTCGAGGGGTGCAGCTCGTACTCCACACCGCCCTGGGTGACCGTCCGGTGCGTGGCGGAGAGGGTGGCGATCTCCTTGCCCTTCAGGGAGATCGTCGCCACGTACGCACCGCCGCGGTTCTGGATCCTCGCCTTCGCGCCGTTGCCGAGGACGACTTCGTAGACCTCGCCCTTCGCATGCGGCTTGAACGCCGTCGCCGTGGGCGTGGGAGCGGGTGAGTCCGCGAAGGCACCGGCGGCCGGCAGGAGCAGCGACCCGCCGACGAGGGCGGAGACGGCGGCGGTACGGAGGAGGGTGGGGCGGCGAGTGAGGCTCACGGGACGTTCCTTACGGTCGGTCGGCTGATCGCTCCGGCGTGATCGGGGGGACTCGTAAGAAGTTAGATGTCCGCTATTGCGGCAATTCGGCGGATATGTAACAACAGCCCATAACTGCGTGGGCAGTGCCGTTACGGGGTGGGTGGGACTTCACACCCGGACCGGGCGCACTCGGCGCAAAGACGCCCCCGCTCCTCCCGGCCGCGACCTGGTTCTTGCCGGGGAGCGTGTGGGCTGTTCCCATGGTCGAGGGGGTGAGGGCTCATGACCGGACTGCGTGTCGTACCGGCCTGGAGGCACGGCCAGGAGCGTTTGTACGTGTACCTCGCGGACGGCAGGAACGTGGCCTGGTACGACCGTGAGGCGTCCCGCGTCAACCTGCTCAGCGAGGAGAGCGAGGAGGACGTCCTCGACGTCCTGGCGCCTTTCCTTACCGGCCAGGTCACCGTGGGTCCGCCGCCCGTGCCGACCCCCGCCGAACTGGCCAGGCTCGCCCTCCACCCGGACGACGACCTCGCCCCCAACCGCCCCGGCGAGGCCCTGCGGATCTCCCTCGACCGCGACCCGGCGCCCGCCCGCAGGCTCCGCGCCGACCCCCGGCACCGCGCGCTCGCCGCCGAACAGGCGGTGGGCGAGGCGCTCGACGCCCTGGAGGGCGCGGGCTGGCGGGTCCTGCACTCCTTGCCGCTGCCCGGCGACGCCCGGATCCACCACCTGCTGATCGGCCCCGGTGGCCTGTTCTGCGTGGCCACCCTCGCCGTCCGCAAGCAGCGGGTGCGCATCGCCGACCCGATGGTGACGGTCGGCCGCGCCGAGCCGTTCCCCCTCCTGCGCTCCCTCCGCTCGGACGCGGGCCGGGCGTCCTTCGCGCTGACGGCGGAGGTCCGCCCGGTCCTCGTCCTCGCCGGGTCGGGCGCCGCCGACCTGGACGTGGCGGCGCCGCCACGCGATGTCCGGGTGCTGCGCGAGGCGGACCTGCCGGGCCTGGCCCGCCTCGGCGGGGTGCTGAAACCGGCCGATGTGGAGGCGCTGCACGCGCTGGCCAGGGACCGTAGGACGTGGGAACGGGTCTGACGGTCGGGCTGACCTACAGGTTGTCGCCCCAGCCGCCCTGGATCATGGTCTGGAAGGCCCAGGAGCCGCCGCGCCTGATCAGGATGTCGGCGTAACGCAGCCGCTGCGTCTCGCCGTTCGCCGTCATCACCGAGTCCGTGAAGACGACGGCCATCGCGGGGGAGAGGAAGACGGGCGTGCGCGTGGACTCGAACGAGATGTCCTCGCCGCCGTCCCCCATGACGTGCGTCATGGTCCCGACGAACTGCTCCCGGTCCCACTGCGCCGCCCGCCCGTCACCGGCGGAGTCGTCGCTGACCAGGTTGAGCGGGAAGACGGCCAGGTCCGCCATCCGCTCGACATCGCGCTTCGCGCTGTGCGCGTCGTACTCGGCGAACCAGGCGTCCAGGCTCGCGCGGTCCTCGTCGGTCGGGACGTATCCGGTGTCGGTGTCGGGAAGACGGGTCACGCGGGCTCCTCTGTGTCTCTAATCAACTTTGACTACGTGTCTCGGTGGGAAAGGTATGCCACGGAGGAGGAGTAGTCAAACTTGATTAACGAAAAAACCTATGGATGTCCGCGGCGGCCGTTGCTACGTTTCCTGCGCCGCCCGGGAGCGCCGTACCGCGCATTCCCGAAAGGCACGACCATGCACTTCACTTCCGACAAGCACCTCGACACCGAGGTCCCAGGCCGCAGCGTCCGAGAGCGAGAGTTCACGCTCGGCGAGGTCCAGGTCCCCGGCATCCTGTGGACGCCCGCCTCCGAGCCGTCCACCGAGGCACCGCTGATCCTGCTGGGGCTCCCGCCGCTCGGGCTGGACAAGATGTATCCCAGGCTGGCGGCGAGGGCCCGGCACGTCGTGGCGGACGGTTTCGCCGCCGCCACCATCGAGCTCCCCGGCAGCGGAGCCCGTCCGCGTATGCCCGTCGTCGACGAGGCCCGTGCCGAGCTGCGCCGGGCCCTGGCGGCCGGCGAGCCCGTCGGCGACGACATCGTGGACCGGCTCGTCCTCCCGCTGGTGGAACAGGCGGTCCCGGAATGGCAGGCGGCGCTGGACGCCCTCCTGACACTGCCCGGAATCGGTGGCCCGGTCGGATACTCGGGCGGTGTGATCTCCGTCGGGGTCCGCCTTGCGGCGGTCGAGCCGCGCGTCGCGGCCGCGGTCCTGTTCGCGGGGAGTCTCGTACCGCGCGCGGTGTTCGAGGAGGCCCGGCGGGTCACCATCCCGCTGCACGTCCTGTTGCAGTGGGACGACGAGGGCAACGACCGACAGGCCTCCCTGGACCTGTTCGACGCCTTCGGCTCCGAGGAGAAGTCCCTGCACGCGAACATGGGCGGGCACACGGGGGTCCCGGAGTCGGCGGGGGAGGAGGCGGGACGGTTCCTCGCGCGGCATCTGAAGTCCTGAAGTGAGGTCCGGCCGCCGGGTCCGACGCGGGGGCGGCCGAATGGCCGTCAGGACGGCAGCGGGCGCGCCCGGCCGGGGTCGTCGAGGGGCTCGATCAGGTCCCCGTACTCCTCGAGCCGCGGCGCGATGTCGTCCGCGGCGAAGACCAGCCGGCCGGGCTCGTCACAGGCCTCGACCTCGTCCCAGGTCACGGGGGCGGAGACGGTCGGCTCCCGCCGCGCCCGCAGGGTGTAGGGCGCGGCGGTGGTCTTCGCGGCCGCGTTCTGGCTGAAGTCGACGAAGACCTTGCCGGGGCGCAGGCTCCGCGTCATGCGGTGCACGACGAGTTCGGGCAGCTCGCGCTCGGCCGCGACAGCCAGTGATTTGGCGTACGCCGTGACCCGTTCGGAGGGGGTCGGCTCCAGCGGTACGAGGAGATGCAGTCCCTTGCTGCCCGACGTCTTCGCGTACACGTGGAAACCGTCGGCCGCCAGCCGCTCCCGCAGCCAGAGCGCCGCCCGGCAGCACTCCACGACCGTGGCGGGCGGCCCCGGATCCAGGTCGAAGACCATCCGGTCGGCCTGCGCGGGCGCGTCCGCCCGCCACTGCGGCACGTGGAACTCGGTGACCAGGTTGGCCGCCCACATCAGCGTCGGCAGGTCCTGTACGAGGACCTGCCGCGCGGTCCCCTCGGAGCGGGAGCGCGGCACCTCGGCGGTATGCACCCAGTCGGGGGTGCCCGGCGGCACGTTCTTGGAGAAGAACTGCTGGCCGTCGGGGCCGTCCGGATAGCGCAGGAAGGAGACGGGTCGGTCGCGGAGGTGGGGGAGGAGGGCGTCGGCCGTGGAGGCGTAGTAGTGCAGGACCTCGGCCTTGGTGAAGCCGCTCGCGGGATACAGGACCTTGTCCAGGTTCCTGAGCGCGAGCCGCCGCCCCTCCACCTCTGTGATCGGCGTCATAGGATGAGAGTCCCATATAACGCCCAAAGCGTCACAAATCAGCTCTCAGTGAGGTGCCGGACGTGCGATCCATATGGAACGGTGCGATCTCCTTCGGGCTGGTCAGCATCCCGATCAAGCTCGTGAACGCGACCGAGAACCACGCGGTCTCCTTCCGCCAGATCCACACGGAGGACGGCGGCCGCATCCGCTACCGCAAGGTGTGCGAGCTGGAGGAGCGCGAGGTGCCGACGGCGGAGATCGGCAAGGGGTACGAGGACGCGGACGGCTCGATCATCCCCATCACCGACCAGGACCTGGCCACGCTGCCCATCCCCACCGCCAAGACGATCGAGATCGTCGCCTTCGTCCCGGCCGACCGCATCGACCCGCTCCAGATGGGCGCCGCGTACTACCTGGCGGCGAGCGGAACCCCGGCCGCCAAGCCGTACACGCTGCTGCGCGAGGCGCTGAAGCGGAGCCAGAAGGTGGCCATCGCGAAGTTCGCGCTGCGGGGCCGGGAGCGGCTCGGCATGCTGCGCGTCGTCGACGACGTGATCGCCATGCACGGACTGCTCTGGCCGGACGAGATCCGTGCGCCCGAAGGGGTGGCCCCGGACGCGGACGTCACCGTGCGCGAGGCCGAGCTCGACCTGGCGGACGCGCTGATGGACACCCTCGGCGAGGTCGACATCAACACCCTCCACGACGACTACCGCGAGGCGGTCGAGGAACTGGTCGCCGCCAAGGTCGACGGCGTGACCCCGGCGGAGAGGGCCCCGGCCGGGGACGGCGGCGGCAAGGTCATCGACCTGCTCGCGGCCCTGGAGAACAGTGTCCGCGAGGCGCGGACGGCGCGGGGCGAGGACCAGGACCCGGAGGCGGTGGCCGAGGTGACGCCGCTCGCCCGCAAGTCGTCGCGGGCGACGCCCAAGCAGGTGGGAGGGAAGAAGTCGACGTCGACCGCGGCGAAGAAGAAGGCCGCCCCCGCCGCGAAGAAGGCGTCGGCCAAGTCGACCGCGCGCAAGACGACCACGGCGAAGCAGACAGGGTCGGCGAAGAGCGGGGCGGCCAAGAAGACGGCGTCCAAGAAGACAGCGGCGAAGAAGACGACGGGGACGGGGACGGGAAGGCGCAGGGCTTCCGCCTGAACGTAGGGGTCCGGGCTCGCGTCCGTGTACGCGCCTACGCCGTCGCGCCCCGGCCCGCCGGTGAGGAGGCGATGACCTCGGCGACGTACGGCAGGTGATCGTCGAGGAAGAAGTGGCCCCCGGGCAGTACGTGGCAGGAGAAGTCGCCGCGCGTCTCGCTTTCCCAGGCCCGCGCGCCCTCGACGGTGACGCGCGGGTCCGCGTCTCCGGTCAGCGCGACGACCGGGCAGCCGAGCGGGGGACCGGCGCGGTGGACGTGGGAGTCGAGGAGCCGGTAGTCGGCGCGCACGGGCGGAAGGATGAGCGGCAGCAGGTCGGGGGAGGAGAGGAGCTCGTTCGCGGTGCCGGACAGCTTGCGCATCTCGTCCACGAGTTCGCCGTCGGACATCTCGTGCACGGGCCGCTCGGCCGCGGCGGGGCGCCAGGGCAGCGAGGGGGCCTGCCGTCCGGAGACGAAGAGGGTGACGGGGGGCCGCCCCTCGGCCGTCATGCGCCGCGCGGTCTCGAAGGCGAGGACCGCGCCCATGCTGTGCCCGAACAGGGCGGTGGGCCTGATGTCGGACGGCCCGGAGAGCGCGGCGAGCACCGCGTCGACGACGTCGTCCGCGCGCTCGGCGAACGGCTCGCCGTACCGCTCCTGGCGCCCCGGGTACTGCACGACCATCGGGTCGACGGTGCCGGAGACGGCGGCGGACAGCGCGTGGAAGGCGCTGGCGGAGCCGCCCGCGTGCGGGAAGCAGACGAGGCGGGTCCCGGCGGCGGGCGCGGGGTGGAAGCTGCGTATCCAGTCGCCCACGAGCGCGACCTTCCTTTCGCTGCCGCGCGGGGCGGCGATGTGCTGGGTGACGAGTGCTGAGGTGCTGTGTCCGTCCAACCTAGACTGACGGCGGACGCCGATGACGAGGCGGTGGACGAGAAGGGCGAGGGTTGTGAGAGCGGGAGGCCGACGGACGGCGCCGGACGGCGCGGTGGCTCCCGCGGAGGCTGTCGCCGGCGGCCACGACGGCCACGACGGCCACGACGGCCACGACGACCCGTCCCCGGAACTGCTCACGGAAGCGGCCGCAGCCTTCGGTCTGCTCGCGTCGTCCGCGCGGCTGCACATCGTGTGGGCCCTGGCGCAGGGCGAGAGCGACGTGAGCGGCCTCGCGGAGCGGGTGGGCGGCGCGCTGCCCGCCGTGAGCCAGCACCTCACCAAGCTGAAACTGGCCGGGCTCGTCGGGTCGCGCCGCGAGGGCCGCCGCATGGTGTACTTCGTCGCCGACCCCGACGTGGTGACGGTCGTACGTCTCATGGTCACCCAGCTCGCGTCGCGGGCCGAGGCGTCCACCGCCCCGGCCCGCCGTTTCCGCGGAACCGGTGCCTGAGGGTCCTCCGATGTCCGGACCGACCACGCACCAAGTCCTGCGCTCGCTGGAGACGGGACCGCGCGGCCTCACGGACGAGGAGGCCGACGCGCGCCTGGCCCGGTACGGCCCGAACGTGCCGCCGACCCGGGGCAGGGTGTCCTGGCCGCTCCGTTTCGTACGAGGGCTGCGCGACCCGTTCACCGCGGTCCTGTTCTGCCTGGGGCTCGTCTCGGCCGCCACGGCGGCCTGGGGCACGGCCTCCGTGATCACGGTCCTGGTGGCGGTGAGCTGTGCGCTTCGCGCGACCGGTGAGCACCGGGCCGACCGCGCGATGACGGCGCTGCGCGACCTGGTGCCGACGACGGCGACGGTCGTGCGCCGCCCGACGCCCGGGCAGGGGGCGACGTCCCGCGAAGTCCCCGCCGAGGAACTGGTCCCCGGCGACGTCATCCGGCTCGCCGCCGGGGACGTGATCCCGGCGGACGTGCAGGTGCTCACGGCGACGGGGCTGTCCGTGAACGAGGCACCGCTGACGGGCGAGTCGTCCCCGACGCCCAAAGAACCGTGGACGTGGACGGCGGCCGGGCCGGGGGAGCGGACGGAACACCTCTGCTTCCAGGGCGGCAGCGTCACCGCGGGCATCGGCACGGCGGTGGTGACGGCGACGGGCGGGCACACGCGGTTCGCCGGTACGACGTACGAGGCGACCGGCGCGACCGGCGGCGAGCGGTCAGGTGGAGTCGGCGCCTTCGACCGCTCCGTGTCCGGCATCTCCTGGACCCTCGTCCGCTTCATGCTGCTCACGCCCCCGCTGGTGCTCGTGGCGGACGCGGTGCTGCGCGGCCGGGGCCTGGAGACGCTGCCGTTCGCCGTGGCCGTGGCGGTGGGACTGACCCCGGAGATGCTGCCGGTCGTGGTGACGACGTGCCTGGCCCGGGGCGCCGCCCACCTGGCCCGCGCCCACGGCGTGATCGTCGGACGCCTGCCCGCGCTGCACGACCTCGGCGCCATGGACGTCCTGTGCGTGGACAAGACCGGCACGCTCACGCAGGACCGCCCCGTGGTCGACCGCAGCCTCGACGCGGCGGGCCGCGACACCCCCGAGGCGCTGCACTGGGCGGCGGTGAACGCGTGGTGGACCCTGCAGCTGGCCGACCCGCCCACGCCGGACGCGCTGGACGAGGCGATCCTGACCGCGCGGGAGCACTACGAGGGGTACGAGGCGTACGAGGCGTACGAAGGCATCGCGGCCCTGCCCTTCGACCCCGTACGCCGCCTCGCCACCGCAGTGGTCACCCGTCCCGGCGCGGACCTGGGAGTCCACACGCTGGTGGTCAAGGGCGCCGTGGAGAACGTACTGGAACTCTGCGCCCTGCCCGAGGAGGAGCGAGCACGCCTCCAAGCCCTGGCAGCCCACCAGGCGGCGGAGGGCCTGCGCGTCCTGGCCGTGGCGACGAAAGACCACGACCGCCCGGCACGGCGCCGACACAACGCGCCCCGACCCCCACCGGACCCGCACGGGCTCACCCTCATCGGCTTCGTCACCTTCCACGATGCCCCGGACCCGGCAGCGGGCCCGGCCCTGCGCGCGCTCGCCGACCGAGGCGTCACCGTCAAGATCCTCACCGGCGACCACCCCGGCACGGCCGCCCGCATCTGCCGAGACCTGGCCATGCCGCCCATGGCCCCCGACGCCACCCGCACGGCCGAGGACATGGACGCCGTGCCTCCCACCGACGTCGCGGCCTTGGCGGATCTAGCTGACCGCACCACGGTCTTCGCCGGCTGCACCCCCGCCCACAAAGCCCGCGTCGTGGCGGCCCTGCGCGCCAACGGCCGCACCGTGGGCTTCCTCGGCGACGGCGTCAACGACCTGCCGGCCCTGCTCGCGGCCGACGTGGGCGTGGCCCCGCACGACGCGGTGCCGGTGGCGAGGGAGGCGGCGGATGTGCTGCTGCCTCAGGCGGGCGGCCTGGCAGCCATCGACCACGCCGTCACCGCGGGCCGGAGCAGCGGCACGAACATAGCCACGTATCTGCGCATCACACTCTCCTCGAACCTCGGCAATGTGATCGCGATGCTCACCGCGGCGCTGCTCCTGCCCTTCCTGCCGATGCTCCCGGCCCAGGTACTGGTCCAGAACCTCTGCTTCGACGTGGCCCAACTCGCCTTCGCCCACGAACGCCCCGCCCCCACCGCCCTGCGCCGCCCCACCACGCTCCGCCCCCGCGCCTTCCTCCGCGTCATCACGGGCTTCGGCGTGCTCAACGCGGTGGCGGACCTGGCGACCTTCGCGGTCCTCGCGCTCGCGGCACCGGGCCCGACGGGAACGGAGGACGAGTCCCTGTTCCACGCGGGCTGGTTCACGGAGAACCTGCTCACGCAGGCACTCGCCATGCTGCTCCTGCGCGGCGCGGCCTACGCGACGACCGCCCCGGCCGGAACAGCCACCACCACCCCTGTCACCCGCGCGGCACTGGCCCTGGCGGCCGCAGGCATCCTCGTCCCCCTCTCCCCACTGGGCCCACCGCTGGGCATGACGCCCCTGCCACCCCTCTACTACGCACTGCTGACCGTGGTCCTGACGCTCTACGCGACGACAGTTGTACAGTTGCGCAACAAGGCAACTATAGGAGGGCCCAAATGATCCGCAACGCCCTGCAGCCCTGGCACCTACTGGTCGTGCTGCTCGTGGTCGTCGTGCTGTTCGGCAGCAAAAAACTCCCGGACGCCGCCCGCTCGGTGGGCAAGTCCCTGCGCATCCTCAAGAGCGAGACGAAGGCGCTGAGGGAAGAGGACGCCCAGCGGGAGCAGGAGTGGGAGCAGGAGCGGGGGCAGACCGGACGGCGAACCGGTGCGGACGTCACCTCATGACGTGGCGCGAATCGCCGAGATGTCGAACTGCAGCCGCACCTTCTCGCTGACCATCGTGCCGCCCGCGGCGAGGCGCTGGTTGTAGACGAGTCCCCAGTCGGTGCGGTCGATGGTGGTGGTGCCGTCGAACCCGACGCGCTCGAACCCGAAGGGGTCCACGACCGACCCCAGGTAGTCGAGTTGCAGCT
Organism: Streptomyces venezuelae; assembly: GCF_008642335.1. Lineage (NCBI taxonomy): Bacteria > Bacillati > Actinomycetota > Actinomycetes > Kitasatosporales > Streptomycetaceae > Streptomyces > Streptomyces venezuelae. The sequence continues at coordinate 5,507,994 of NZ_CP029191.1, forward strand.
CGACGGGCCGCGTGACGTCGCGGATGGTCAGATCCCCGGTCATACGGAAGGTCTCACCGCCTTCGTGGACGGTGGACGTGCTGCGGAACACCATCTCCGGGAAGCGGCGCGCGTCGAAGAAGTCGGTGCCGACGAGGTGCGCGTCCCGCTGCTCCACGCCCGTGTCGACGCTGCCGACCCGGATGACGATCTCGGCCCGCGACGCGGAGGGCCGGTCGCCGTCGAAGTGCAACGTGCTGTCGTAGTCGGCGAAGGCGCCCCGGACGGTCGTCACCATCGCGTGCCGCACGGAGAATCCGACGCGGCTGTGCGGCCGGTCGATGGTCCACTGCCCGGTGAGCCCGCGCAGCGCGGAGTCGAGCGCGACACCGCCACCGGTCGAGGGGTACGCGCCGGACGCGCCGGAGCCCCCGGCCGACGTCGGCTCGATGGTGGCGGTCTGACGACGGCTGAAGATGCCCACGGGTTTCGTACCCTCCCTCGACGATGATCGCTCCGTGCTATCACGCGGCCCACGCCCACCACCTCGCAAGATGGGCGGCCTCGTCCGGGTTCCATGGTGCCGACGGCAAAGCTGCACAGGATCGACATGATGTGGATGCACGGTCGGACGCCGTACGTGACGCACGGTTACGACACGGAGTGCCGGGGCGGGGGAGGGCGCCGACGCCCCGAGTTGCCCCCCGGCCGGGCCCGGCGCCCCCGGGCGGCGTGCCGGAGCCACCGACACGCACGCACCGCACGCACCGGGACATCGTCGGCCGACACACCGCCCCATCCCTCACCAGGTGTACGCGCCCCTACGCCCTCCCCCGTTCCTTCGGGCGCAGTGGCGGACACAGGCGGCGAACCCCCGACCTCGCCGCCGCCCCAAAGTCTTCCGGCCCGTTCACTCGACGTCGTTGACCATGGGCGCACTCTTGTTGACCGCCAGCGCACTCCCGTCGCTCAGCAACGTGCGCGCGCGGACCTCGCTGGGCGTGAGCCCGTACGCGGCACGGAACGCGCGGGTGAAGACGGCGGGCCGGGTGAACCCCCACCGGGCCGCGATGGCGCCGACGGGCACGGCGGCGAGGGCGGGATTGGCGAGCGCCCGCCGACACCGCTCGAGCCGCAGCTGCCGTATCCAGGAGGACACGGTCAACCCTTGCTCCTGGAAGAGCCGATGCAAATACCGCGTAGAAATATGATGAGCAGCAGCAATGCTGTCAGGATTCAATCCTGGATCACGCAGATGCCGCCGCACATGACTCTGTACCCGCAACAACAGGGCGCGCGTACGGCTCTCGGCCGGTAACGAGAGGTCGTTGTCGAGGTGCTGGGCGGCAAGATGTCCCACGAGGTCGACGAGCGTATGAGTGAGCCGATCAGCGGCAGCGGCCGTATCCCCGAACTGCCCCGGATCGCCCACCACTTGGCACATGAAATGAGAAAGCAGTGCCCCGAACCCGTCCTGCCCGGACAGGGGCCGGGAGACGAGATCGGGAAGACGGTCGACGGGAAACGGCAACAGATGCATGGGCAGGGTGGCCACGATGCTCCGCGTCGGAGCACCACTCTCGTCCATCCGCCGCATCCACCCCGCAAAGGGCGAGGAGGACTCGTAGAACAGAAAATTCCCGGCCCCGAACTCCACATTCCGCCCACCCTGCTCAAACCCGCTGAGCCCCTGCAGGGTAAGAGAAACCTGCAGACTCCCAGGATCCCCTCTCCGAATATGCCGAGCGGTCCGCCGCACCTCGGCCGACGGATAGGACATGGTGGTCAACGTAGCGGCACCGAGGTCCACATGATCGACGGCCACAGGAAAGTCATCGGTGAAGTCACTGCGCAAGGTAGTCGCGATCGGCGAAGCGGACTTCAACCCGAACCACCAGTCAAACCGCTCCGCCGGGGGCACACCCTCACTGGACAGACCCGCTCGAATCATGACCCAACCCTCTCGCTAGCACACGCCCCCTCAGGCCCCCACCCCCCACCCAAGCCTGCAACCCCCACCCCCGAACGGGGAAGCCTCCACTACGCCTGCCCGGCACACCTACAAGACCGGCACAGACGTTGGTCAACAACCCAACGCCCGCATAGCGTCCCGAAGATGGACTCACCAACGCCGCGCTCCGCAGCCCGAATCCTCTGCCTGGACGCCTCCCACCGCCTGCTCCTCATGCGCTGGCAGGACCCGTTCGACGGTTCATGGCTCTGGGAGCCGCCCGGCGGCGGCATGGAGCCGGGCGAGACCCCACTGGCGGCAGCAAGACGCGAACTGACCGAGGAAACGGGCCTGGACCCGGCCGCCGTCCTGAACGAGTCGATACTCGTAGACCGAGATTTGTACTGGAACGGCAAGCGGCACACAGGAACGGAACACTTCTTCCTCGCCCGCTACACGGAAGACGAACCACCCCTGACCCGGACGGGCCTGCTCCCCGCCGAAAAAGCCAGCCTGGACAGGCACATTTGGATCGCCCGGCCGAACTTGCACGCCCTGGAGGACCCGGTCGAACCCCCACAACTGCTGACCCTGCTCGCGACATTGGCCCCGGCCGGCCCGTGGCGCGACCGCGCCCGCGACGGGCGTGCAACGCCGTAAACGGGTCGGCTAGATGACCTCCTGCCGGCCCTGGTGGGGCTGGTCCAGTTGCTGTTCCCGTTTGCGCTGTTCATCCCGCAGGGATTCCACGGTCTCGGCGAACCGCGCCAGGTTCTGCTTTTCGTCGCTGTCGCCGTACGGGGGAATCGCGAGATCCAGGGCAGTGAGGTGCTGTTCGATGGAGTCCGCGGTCTGCTGCAAGTTGAAACTGCGCTCACGGAACTTGTAGTAGCCCATCGTGGACGTGATGACCGATACGCCGGCTCCGAGGCCGATGAGCAGGCCTTTGCCGGGCTGCGGCGGATCGTATAGGGCGGCGACGGCGGGAATGGCGGCGGAAGAGAGGATCAGCAGCCACTGCAGACCGTTGTGCCAGCGGCTGTACCGCCGCCCCTCGGAACGGAGCCGCCCGACCTCCGCCGGGATGGCGTCCCGATAGGAGTACCGGCGCTCGTACGCGGGACGAGCGACGTACGCGGCTACGAGGACACGCTGTTCCTCGGCCAGCTCGAGATCGAGCCGCAGGTCAGGCACGGACTTCGACGCCTTGGCGCCGTTCTCGCCGACGACCTGCAACGAAGAGGACCGAACAACGAGCAGAACCCCTGCCGCAGTCAGGCCACCGACCGCGATCAGCCCGAGGAAATTGACCATGCCCATGTCGTAGCGGCCCCAGGTACGGGCGGTGACGACGATCAGAGTCGCCAGCAACGCCATGGCCAAGCCCACCACGAGCACCCCGGCCAGAGTCCCTCTGCGCATGCGGGAAATGTCCCGCTTGAGCTGAGCCACCTCCCGCTTGTGCGCGATCAGGGTCCGTATCTGGTCGTCGAAGGCAGGGGCAAGCTGAGTCATGTACGGGGGTCCCTCGTGCTCGTACGACGCCTGATGACTGGTCAGGCGGTCTCGGGAGGGTACCGGGCGCGTCGGACTGATCCGCCCGCACATACGCGAAGACCCCGGCCTCAGCGTTTCCGCTGGTGACGGGGTCTTTGGGCACCTAATACAAGGTGCCCCCGGCAGGATTCGAACCTGCGCACACGGCTCCGGAGAGAGCGCGCCGATCACTATCAACACCCCTTCTGACCTGCGGTGGAGCCCCACCCGGGCACGGCTGGCAGTGTGGCGTGTCGGGCGTGTGTCGCAGGGGCCTCTGCACGCTGTCGGGGGAGCGTGCAGAGGGTTGGTTCCGGCCCTCGTCTCAGGCCGCGAAGGGGAGCCGTGCCGGAGCTGGCGTGAGGTCGTGGAAGTCGTGAACCGAAGGACGCGCTTCGCGCTGCGCGAGCCATCCGGAAACGCGAGGGCCGCCGTTCACCGCAGTGCCCTCACTGACCGTGCGCACATGCGTGAACCCCTGCGCGAGGTAGTAGCGCTGCAACGCCTCGTTCGCAGTCCACGCGTCCAGACGCAGCCATTTCGCCCCGGCGCGGTGAGCCCGGTCACCGGCCCAGTCGAGAAGGCGGCCGCCGATGTTCTGTCCGCCGTACTCGCGTCCCACAGTGAGCTTGTTGACGAACATGCAGGGTTCCCGCAGCTCGTCTTCAGTCCAGAGACCTTCTTCGGCATCCGGGGTCAGCGTGATCGTGGCGGCAGTCATGTGTCCGTCCTGGAGCATGAAGACGTGCCCGGATTCGATCGTGGCGAGCAGCTTGTCAGCCGGGTACGGGCGCTGCCACTGGTCCGTTCCGAGCTGAGACAGCCAAGCCGCCGCCTCCTCTCGGAAGGCAAGCAGCTTGGCCACGTCATGCGGTTCCGCAGGGCAAATCTTCACTGGGGTTCGTTCTCTTCCCGTCCGGCCAGATTGCCGATCTCGTAGTTCATCTGGTTCAGGTCGCCGCGGAAGGTCGTGACTGTGCAGCGAATCGGCCGGTCCTCCGAGTAACCGGTACGGGTCCACAGGAGCACAGGCACCCCGGCGCCGATCTCCAAGAGCCGCGCCTCTTCGGGCGTCGGCATTCGCGCGGCGATCTCGTCGAAGTAGCCGATCTGCTCGATGCCGTACGACGCGAGGTAGCGGGTGGTGCCTTCCTCGATATCGCCGGGCTGAGCGAGCCGGGGAGACTGCTCTGCGAGCCACCCCGGGTACCAGGTGGCTTGTGTGGACCACGGCACGTCATCGACGTACCGGTGGCAGAACCGCAGGACCGTAGTCGAACCAGCATCGACCTTGAGTCGTTCGGCGACGTCCGGGGACGCGGGGGTCATCTCCACTCGGAAGGTCTGATGCGGGCGGCGGCCGGCGTTCGTGACGTCGGTTCTGTACGCGTCCCCGTTCTGAGGGAAGCTCAGGTTCTCGAACCGCGACGCGTTCAGCTTGAAGACCTCGTGGGACCGAACCTCGTACCCCAACCCCTGGCTCGACGAGACGAGCCCTTGGGTCACCAGGAGGCTCAGCCCGTTCCGGACCGTGTTCCGCGAAGCGTCAAAACGCTTCATCAGCTCGCTTTCAGAGGGCAACCGCGCACCCGGCGCGTACGTGCCGCTGTCGATCTCTCGGCGCAGGGCGTCGGCCACCTGTTGGTACTTCGGTTGCTTACTCATGCGCCCATCATGACGCACTCGGTCAACTTGTTGGTACATGTGGGCCCCAATCCCTTGACGACTCACCGTCCGTGGGTGCAACATCACTGCATCAGCTTGTACCAACAAGTTGAGCAAGCGGTGCAATTCCTTTGAGTTGCCGTCGTCTGCACTGAACGCGCTCGGTGAGCCCCGTGAAGACGGGAGCCCCTGACCTGGGGGTTACCGCGCTCATCGAAAGCGATCGTGGCGCCCTCGCGGCGTCTTGAGAACTCAACAGAGTGCTGAGGATTCCCGCCCCACCTCGCAGCAAGAGGGCGGACGCGCACCGGTCCTCTCCGGTGCGCGGTACAGCACAACCCGACCCCTCCGCAGTGCTGCGTGTGCTGCGGCCGGTTGCCTCCGCTGCTCGTCTCGCACGAGCAGCGCTGAGGGGAGCCGGAATTACCGACTTCAACGGCGCGCGACCCCGGTGCTGAACACCGGGGTCGCTGCTCATGCCGTTGCGTCCACGAGAGGACCTCGTCATGTTCGGCAAGCGCAAGGCCGCGACCACTCCCACCGCACAGACCGACCAGTACCGTCTCAAGGCCACCGGCCGACGGGTCACCGTCCTTGAGCACCTCAGCGGCGGTGAGGTCCGTATCGCCATGGACAGCGGCCACATCACGCGGGACGACATCGTCAGTGCCCGCGACATCACCCCCGCCTGACCCGACATTCAGTCCCGTCCCGGCACCGGATCGGCGCCGGGGCATTCAGGTCGCTGTCAGCGGCCGTGCCGCGCATAGTTCGCGGCCATTCAACCGATAACGGTGCGAGCCCCCGGAGCTGGAACTCCGGGGGCTCTGTTGGGGCCGTTGCTACCTGCTAGGGAGAACTCCGACCCATGATGCACATCGCTGCACTTCAGGCGGCCGTTACCGCCGACGGAATCGAGGGCGAGCCGACGGCCGCTGAGCTGGACGCCATCGAACACGAGCTGCCCGCGATCCTCGCCGACGTCGAGTTGCTGGACGCACAGATCATTACCCTGGACCGGGTTCCGAACGAGGTCGACGCCCGACGTCTCCGTCGGGCCCACCGCAAGGTGCTCGCCGCCCGACGCGCCCTCACCAACACGCCCCACGGCATGGCGGGGGGCGCGGCATGAACCGCAAGGGCAAGACCCTGCTGGTGCTCGCGCTGGTCGGCGTGGTCGGCATGGCCTTTCGGGTCTCGTGGAACGCATTGCGGGACATCGCGAACGCGGTCGGTGCCGACGAGCGGGCCGCGACGCTGTACCCGTTCGTGGTCGACGGTCTGATGGCGCTGGCCCTGGTCGCCACCCTCGTCCTGGTCGGCGACGACCGCAGGTTCGCGCTGCGGGTGCTGGGCACCTACACCGTCGCCTCGCTGGTCCTGAACTACGTGCATGGTCTGGTGCCGGAACTGCACGACCAGACCGTGGCCTGGGGTCGACTGGCCGACTGGGACCTGGCCAACTGGGTGCTGGTGCTGCTGGCCACGTCGCTGCCGGTCGGGTCGATCTACTTCGGATCGGATCTGGTCGCCAAGGTGCTCCACCACCGCCCCGCCCCGATCGACCCGCCGATGATGAATGCGGAGGAATCTACTGAGACTGTCGTAAAACGGTCTACGGCTGACCTGCCGGTATCGACTCCGGCGCCGATCAACGCCAGCGCGATGACGCTGCCCCGACCTGTGCCTGTCGGCTTTGTGAAGTCGGCCCTTCCGGCCAAGCCGCCCCGCTCGATCGCTCCGGCTCCGGTCGTGCCGATCGAGCGGGGCGTGGTGGCTGCCGAGTCAGCCCGACCGCGTCGCGCCACCGGCCGCGTGCCAGACGCGGCGAAGCCGCGACAGCCCAAGCGCACGCCGGAACAACTGCTCGCCGAAGCACGGGCGGCGACGGCTGCTTGGCCGGACGCGAAGGTGACCGGCGAGGGCATCCGCCGCGCGATCCGCACCTCCCCGGCCAACGCCCGGGTGCTGCGGGACACGCTCCTTGCGGAGCGGGCCCGCATGGCGGGGGTGGCCACATGAGCACGCCCACCACCGCGGCGGTGAAGTCGTTCAGCTTCGGCGGGGGCTGGCAGTCCATGGCCGCCCTGGTCCTCGCCGCCCGTGGGGAGCTGGACTATCGCACGTTCTTGATGGCGAACGTCGGGGACGACTCCGAGCACCCCGGCACCCTCGCTTACCTCAAGCAGTACGCCCTCCCCTACGCCAAGGCCCACGGCCTTGAGCTGGTCGTCCTGGATCGGGTGATGAAGCGCTCGGGTGAGGTCCGCACCCTGTTCCAGGACCTCACCCGCGAGGGCTCGCGGTCGCTGAAGATCCCGGTACGGATGTCGAACGGGGCCCCCGGCACCCGCTCGTGCACGGCTCAGTTCAAAATCAAGGTCGTTGGCGACGAACTCAAGCGCCGCGGTGCCACCAAGGACGCCCCGGCCACGGTCGGGATCGGCATCAGCCTCGATGAGATTCACCGGGCGAACAAACGGCGCTGCGAGCCGCACGAGATCATCGAATACCCGCTGCTCGAACGCGGTATCCGCCGCATCGACTGTGCCCGGATCATCCGCAGCGCGGGCCTACCGGTGCCGCCGAAGTCCTCGTGCTGGTTCTGCCCCTTCAAGCGGCCGGAAGCCTGGCACGACATGCGCCGCGACGAGCCGGAGCTGTTCGAGCGGGCGTGCCAGCTCGAAGAGCTCTTGAACCGCCGCCGAGATGAACTCGGCAAGGACCATGTCTGGCTGACCCGGTTCAACCGGCCGCTACGGGCCGCGATCCCGGACGGCGTGGACACGCTGCCGTTCGACGAATTCGACTCCGGCTGTGACTCCGGCTGGTGCATGACCTGACCTCCGCTTCATCCCCTCGTGCGGGGCCTTTGCGCGCCCCGCACCTCCTCTCTCTGCCTCTCCTAGGAGTGAGTGATGGGCAAGCCCGACACGCGCCACCTCGACCGCCAGATTCGCGAGACGACCCGCAAGCTCGACGCGGCCCGGCAGCGCCAGATGTGGCCGCTGAACGGACGTGAACGCCGCGCCATCCTCGCCGCTATGACCAGCGTTTCCGTCAAGGTGGCGCGGCACAAGAGCACCGATCGCGACGTCACGAAGGCCGACCAGGCGTGGGAGTCGGCCGCGACGCGGCTTCAGGCGGAGATCACCGCCCTGGAGACGGAGCGGCAGAACGTCGTGAACGCGGCGGCTGCTGAGAAGGCGGCCAAGACCGCGAAGAAGTCTTCGGGGTGGTGGTGACCGTGGCTGCCAAACCGGCGCCTCCCGGTGAGTGCCCGCAGTGCTGGGCGCACGCGCACGACAAGAGCATCCACAGGGCCCTCAAGGGCGAGCAGTGCCTGCCGTGCCTGGACCACATGAACAACGGCCACCCCGTCCTGGTGCCCAAGAAGCCGTCCAGCTGGTGGTGACCACCCCCGCCCCTGCTCTTCCCCTCGCCTTCCCGCCCCGTCTGGGGCAGTCAGGAGTGATGCCGTCATGAGCGGCAACGTCGTACCCCTGCACAAGACCCCCGCCCCGCCCGACATCGCGCCCAGCAGCGAGCAGGGCCCGAACCTGACCGTGGTGCCCGAGCCCGCCCCGGCGCCGGTCGCTCCGCTGTGGGTGCGCTCCGGGCGTGCCGTGCGGCATGCGGTCACCCACGAACGCACTGTTGAGGTCGGCCGGTTGGCCGTGCGGCACAGCATGTACGTAGTCGGTGGCACGAGGATCGTGACCCGTCGGGCTTGGGATGGCCGTACCGGTGCCCGCTACGAACGCCTCCTCCGCGCTGCTGAAGCCACCGGGAACTATGAGGTGGCCGCGGAGTGGGAGGAGCGGCTGCAGCGCTTCCGCGAAGCCCGTCACCGCCGCCGCATGGACCTCCTGAAGTCCCCCGTGGACGTGGCCAAGGGACTCGCGGTCGGGACCGGCGCCGGCATCGGCACGCTCGTCGGGCTCGGGGTCGTGCTGGCCATCGCGAACGAGGACATCACTGACGTCCTCACGCCGTTGCTGGCGGTCATCGAGTTCATCCGCCTGCTCATCACCATCGTGTCCGTCGTCTGGGGCCCCGCGCTGAAGATCGGACCGCTGCTGGTGCTGCTCGCGCTGTGGAGCGTGGGCCGCAAGCAGCAAGCCGCACCGAACTGGGTGCTCCCCGCCAACGCACGCTCCGGCGAGGGCGAACCCATCACCCCATCCATCGTCGTCAAGGCCCTGGGCGACCTCGGCGTGCCCGCGCTGCGCAACGCCATCAAAGAGATGGGCGATGCGGGCGCGGCGATGCTGGGACCGATCCGGATCGCCGGATGCGGCGTCGAAGTCGACGTCACCCTCCCGTCCGGAGTGTCCACGGTTGAGGTGCAGCAGCGGCGGCGCAAGCTCGCCGAGAACCTGACCCGGCACGAGCACGAGGTGTTCATCACCATCCCCGAAGCCGCCCGAACGGTGCGCCTGTGGGTCGCCGACTCCGGTGCGCTGGACGAGCCGATCGGTCCGTCTCCGCTGGTCACCGACGAGACGATGACCGCGGACTACTGCAAGGGCAAGGCGCCGTGGGGTCAGGACCTGCGCGGCGATGCCGCCGCGCTCAGCCTCTACCAACGCCACCTGCTCATCACCGGCCTGTCCAACCAGGGCAAGACCGTCGCCCTGCGCTCCCTGGCCCTGTGGCTGGCCCTGGACAAGTCGGTGCAGTTCCTCATGGGCGACCTCAAGGGCGTGGGCGACTGGGCCATGTTCGACGGCCTCGCCACGACGCTCATCCAGGGGCCGACCGACGAGCACGTCATCGAGGTCACCGAGATGGTCGAGGCCGCGGTCGAGGAGATGAACCGTCGCATCCAAGCCCCGCCCGGCACCACCTTCCCGCCCCTGATCGTCCTCGTCGACGAGGCGCAGGTGGCGTTCATGTGCCCCGCCAAGGACGAGGACCGGCGCCCCTACGGCGGCTCGAAGGCCAACTCCCGCTACTTCATGGCCGTCCGCAAGATTCACAACCAGGGCCGTGCGGTGAACGTCCTGATGTGGCAGGGCACCCAGGACCCGACAAACGAGAACCTGCCCAAGCTCGTGCGCGAGGGCGCCCACACCCGCGCCTCCCTCGCGCTGGGCACGGAGTCGCAGGCGCGGATGGCGCTCGGCGATAAGGCGGTGGATGGGGGCGCGGCCCCGAACCTGCTCCGTCCCGGCTTGGATCAGGGAACCCTGATCCTGGCATCCAGCGGCATCGACATCCCACAGGGCCAGTCGTCCATCACGGTGCGCACGCACTACATCAACGACGACGACGCCAAGGCCATCACCGAGCGCGCGAAGGCCCTGCGGGACGGGGTCACCACCTTGCACGCCATCGACCGGAGTGAGCAGCGCGACCCGCTCACGGACATTCTCTCCGTGCTCGGGGACGCGCCCCGCGTGCGGACCAAGGACGTGCTTGCGCGGCTCGCCACGCTCGACGCGGGCACGTACGGCGAGTGGTCGTTCATCAACCTCAAGCGGGTTCTCGACAACGCGGGGGCGGAGCCGTACAAGTCCGATGGCGTCATGGTCGTCTCCCGTGACCGGGTCGCCCGCGCCCTCGCCAACCGCCCCGAGGACGAGGGTCCGGACGCTTCCATTTCGCACATCGACTAGAGGGAGCCGAGCCGCTTCGGGGCAGGGAGGCAGGGAGAACTCCCTGACCGCCTCCCTGCCCCGCCTCCCTGCCCCTGACCTGCACAAATGATCGTTCAGGGAGGCAGGGAGGCACCACAGGTCACCCCCCTGAAACCCCCTCCTGAGAGCCCCCGGAAGGGGGTGTCTCTGCCTCCCTGAACGCTTGATGAAGGGATTCCGCATGCATTCCGACACCACCCCCGAGGCGGCCGTCACGGGCGCCGATCTGAGCGAGGCGCAGGCCGACGTTGAGGCACGCCGGATCATCGCCGACGCCTACCGCGACACCACGCCCGTCGCTCAGCCCGGACGGCCCCCGATGAGTCAGGGCGCCACCGATGCCAGCGTGCTCCTGCTCGCCGGGGGCGCCACCACCGTCATGGTCGGCGGCACCGCGAGCGCGCTCATGTATGTCTCGCAGTTCGCCGACCCGATCGTCTGCGGCCTCGTCTTCGGCGCCCCGAGCTTCCTCGTGCTCGCCCTGGCCCGCCTCGCCCGACGGGCCAAGCCCGCCCCGGACATCCACCACCACTACGCCGGTCCGGTCCATCAGGACCAGCGCACCGTCCACAGCCGCACCAGCGGCGTGTGGGCCAAGACCACCAACCAGCACTGACCAGCCCGGGGAAGGAAATCCACTGTGAGCAGCGGACAACACTGCAAGACCATCCGCTACATCGCCCCGACGGAGGCGTACGCGCTGGCCCCGAGCATCCTCAGCGAGATCGGTTGGACGACACGCACCGTCGCCGACGCGGAGTGCTTCGACGAGTTGGAGCGGGAGTACTACCTGCGCAAAGCCGCGCTGCTCGACCGCATCGCGCTGCTGGATGAGCCCGACCTGTTCAGTGACGATGACGTCACGGAGACCGCGCTCGCCGCGGCCCTGATGCTGCTGGACATCGACCGGCCGCACCTCGCCGCGCACCTCGCGGCAGAGGGCGAGAAGGACCCGCGCGGCTACGTCCGCCAGCAGTACGACCGGCAAGCCGTCTGTGTCTGCGACGACCCCGGCGAAGGCCCCTGCTTCCTGCACCCCGACCGCTAGCTACGCCAAGGGCGGCCCCCGCATCTCGCCAAAGAACCGGGGCCGCCCTTGTCACCAGCACCTATCAGAACTGGAGACATCCAGCATGACGCAACCGACCGACATCCGGCGAGAGAGCCTGCTCACCGCCGCTTTGAACGCTGCGGAACGGGGCTGGCACGTCTTCCCGCTCCGTCCCGGCACCAAGCGGCCCGCGCTGCACGGCGAAGCCGCCTGCCCGCGCACCGGCCCGTGCGTCGACGGGCACCGTAAGTGGGAGCAGCGGGCCACGACCGACGTGGACCGTATCCGCGCCACCTGGTCGCACGCCCCGTACAACGTCGGCATCGCCACCGGCCCCTCCCGACTGCTCGTCGTCGACCTGGACATGCCCAAGGACAACGGCAGTACGGACGCGCCTTGCGGCGCGACGACCTTCACGGCGCTCTGCGAGCGCGCCGGGCATGCCGTCCCCGACACCTACCGCATCCGGACTGCGAGCGGTGGGCAGCACCTGTACTTCACCGCCCCGAGCAGCGTCCGGCTGGCCAACACGGCTGGCACGCTCGCCCGGTTGGTGGACACCCGGGCGTGGGGTGGCTACGTCGTCGCTGCGGGCAGCGTCACCCCGTCCGGAAGCTACGAAGCTCTCAGCGGCCCTCTGGCGGCCCCGGTGCCGTCCTGGCTGCTGAGCATTCTCAAGCCATCCCCTAAGCCCGCACAGGCCCCTTCTGTGGCTGTAACGGCACAATCCCGCCGATACGCCGACACTGCGCTCGCCAACGAGACGCGCACCGTCAGTGGGGCCCAACGCGGGGAGCGCGAGGCGAAGTTGTTCGCGGCGGCGCGAGCCCTGGGGCGGTTCATCGCGTGGGGCGACCTCCCCCGAGCACGGGTGGAGGCTGCTCTTCAGGAGGCGGGGGAGGCCACGGGACTGCCGGCGTCACAGTGCCGCTCGACTCTGCGCAGCGCGCTGAACTGGTCCATCGCCCACAACCCGCAGCGCCGGACGACCGCATGAGTACCCCCAACCGCCCCCGCCTGAAGAGCATTCCGCCCACCACGACCGACCCGCGCCCCGCCGAACAGCGTGGGCCGCGCCCGACCGTGGGCGCCCCGAAGGGCGTCGCCGAAGGCGTCCCCACTGCTGTTCGCCCTGACTCGCAGGCTGGCGACGGGCGGTACGCCATCGCGTGGCTGCACATCTGCGCCCCGCGCGGCGCGATGCCCACCGCCACCTCGCGATGCGAGTGCGGCCGCGACCGCAGCGCGGTCGGCCTCCTGAAGGTGCTCACCCTCATCACCGACCACAAGAACCACCGCGACGCATGCCCCCTGCGCAACCCCCAGGAAGGAAGGGCCGCCGCATGAACGAGACCATCGACGGCGCGGCACTGCTCGACGAGGTGGAGACCTTCCACCGGCGCTTCAACGTCTTCCCCCACGAAGCCGCCTACGTCGCCGTGGTGCTGTGGGACGCGCATGCCCACCTCATCGACTGCTTCGAGTCCACCCCGCGCCTCGCCTTCCTCTCCCCGGAACCGGGGTCCGGCAAGTCCCGCGCACTGGAGATCGTGGAAACCCTGGTGCCCAATCCGATGGCCGCGGTCGACGCGTCCGCCGCAGCCCTCTTCCGCGCCGTGTCCGGAGTCGAAGGGAGTCGGCCCACGATCCTCTTCGACGAGATCGACACCATCTTCGGCCCCAAGGCGGGGGAGAACGAACAGCTGCGCGGGTTCATCAACGCAGGCCACCGCCGCAACCGGCCGATGTTCCGGTGTGTGGGCGACGGTGCGAACCAGACGGTGCAGGCCTTCCACTCCTACACCGCTGTCGCCGTGGCGGGACTGGGGCACCTGCCCGCCACGATCCGGGACCGCTCCGTCAGCATCCGCATGCGCCGCAGGGCCCGCAACGAGCAGATCGAGCCCTACCGGACCCGCATCCACGAGAAGGAAGGGTTCGCGCTGCGCGACCTGCTTGCCGCGTGGGCGACGCAGGTCACCGAACGCGTCGCGAATGCCTGGCCGCAGATGCCCGACGACGTCACGGACCGGCCCGCGGACGTGTGGGAACCGCTCCTCGCCGTCGCGGACGCGGCAGGCGGAGCCTGGCCCGAGCGGGCCCGCACCGCGTGTGTGTCCCTGGTGACCGCCTCGCGTTCCGACGACAAGGGCAGCATCGGCGTGCGCCTGCTCACCGACCTGCGCGACCACGTCATGGCAGGCACCGACCGCCTGCCCACCGTCGCCATCCTGGACCGGCTCAACTCCCTGGATGACGCACCCTGGGCCGATTTGGGCGGCAAGCCGCTGGACAACCGGCGCCTGTCCAAGATGCTCGCCGAGTACATGACGGCCGACATCGAGCCCATCACCTCCCGCAACATCAAGACCGGCGCGAGCGTCCTCAAGGGCTACTACGCCGCTGATCTCCACGACGCGTGGCAGCGCTACTGCCCCCCACCCCCTGAAAGTCCGCTACCTCCGCTACCGGGCACCGAAAACCTGGCCTGACCAGCAGCGATGCGGTAGCGGCAAGCCATCGTGCTTGCCGCTACCCATCCGCTACCGCTACCTCAGCCGCTACCGTCCGCACCCCCTCTGACCTGCGAGGTAGCGGAGGTAGCGGGAGTAGCGGCCCTGGGAGACCGGGGTCGGGCATCCAGGCCCCCGACGCACCCTCGACCACAACAGAAGAGAGGACCGCGGCATGAGCGTCCGCGCGAGGGACGAGAAACTGACGATCAAGGAAGTGCTGGCCGACCTCAAGGTTGCCCCGGCAACCTTCTACCGGTGGCGCCAACTCGGCAAGGCTCCCCGTTCCATCAAACTCCCGAACGGCGATATCCGAATCCGGAAGTCCGAGTATGAGCGCTGGCTCTCGGAGCGGGAGGACGCTGCGTGAGCACCAAGAGCAACAGCACGGCCGGGCGCCCGCGTGGGTCAGCCCGGCCGGGCTACACCTTTGATGTCAAGCTGTGGGTGATTTCGAAAACGGGACGCAAATCCCGTCCATGGCGCGTCCGTTGGGTGGTATCCGGTCGAGTATGGGGCGGGACCTTCGCTACGTACCCGCTCGCTGAGAGTCGCCGAAATGAGCTGTGGAACGCGATGAACAGGCGGGGCGAAGCGTTCGAGATTGCTTCGGGACTCCCCGAGTCTGAAGTCCGGAACGCGGAATCCGTTGAAGCGGAAAAGGCCAAGGCGAAGAACGACCCCAACTGGTGGCTTTTCGCTCGGGAGTTCATGAAGCGCCGTTGGCGTACGGCAGCGGCTAAGACGCGTGAAGGATTCGCTGACAGTCTGGCGTCCGCAGCCTTGGGGATGATGGCGGAGAGGAGTGACGCCCCGGACGCTCTAACCGTGCGACGTGCTGTGAGGTGGGCCGTTGTCCCGTCCCACGCAGACGAGGAGCCGCCGCCTGGTCTGGAGAAGGCATGTGCCTGGCTTGCTGAAAACGCTCTGCCGCTCTCGGCGCTCACAACCTCCGACACGGCAGAGGATGTGCACTACCGGCTCGCTTACAAGCTGGACGGAAAGCTCGCAGCGAAGGACACGTACAAGCGTCGCCGCAGAGGATTCAACGCCGCGATGAATTATGCGGTCCAGCGTGGATACCTCGAATCGAACCCCATTGCCGAGTTGGAGCGGTATGCCACAGCGGGGCGTGGAGCGATTGACCCGCGCGTCCTCATGAATGCTCGCCAGGGGCGCGATTTCCTCACCGCCGTTTCGTACATCGGGTCAGTGCACCGGAACCGGGGGAGGCGACTGGTCGCATTCTTCGGATGTATTTTGTACGCCGCGATGCGTCCGGCGGAAGTCGTTGCCTTGAGGCTTGAGGACTGCCATCTACCCGAAACCGGATGGGGTGTGCTCACCCTTCGGGAGACCCGTCCCGTATCCGGCAAGACGTGGACCGACTCAGGCGAGCGCCACGACAAGCGCGGGTTGAAAATGCGGGACCCCGACACCGACCGTCCCGTTCCCATCCCGCCTGTACTCGTGGCGATGCTCCGGGCCCACGTGAAGGAGTTCGGTACGGCGGCGGATGGACGGCTGTTCCAGAACGAGCGGGGCGGTCTGGTGGGCACGTCCAGCTACTGGCGTGTCTGGCAGGAAGCCCGCCCGTTCGCGTTCCCGCCGCACAAGGTCGCGTCACCGCTCGCCGGGAAGCCATACGACGCTCGCGCCACATGCATCACGGACTGGCTTCGCTCCGGGCTCCCCGTGGCGGAGGTGGCCCGCCGCGCAGGCACGTCCCCAGAGGTCATCGACCGGCACTACGCGGGCTGCATCGACAACAGCGAAGCGGAGGACAACAAAAAGATCGAAAGAACCATGGGGTGGTCGGAGGACGACGCCGACGCGGCCTAGAAACTGTGTCGGAGGTGTGTCGCGAACACTGAGAGACAACGAGAAAGAGCGGGAATCAGTGAGACTGACTCCCGCTCTCTCGTGTCGGCATCCGCCCAGCTCAGCGCATGATTTCCGCTGGCTGTGTGGCGAGTGCCCCCGGCAGGATTCGAACCTGCGCACACGGCTCCGGAGGCCGTTGCTCTATCCCCTGAGCTACGGGGGCGTATCAGCACGCTTGCGCGGTGACGGGTAGAACCCTACCAGCTCTCCAGGGCTCGCCATGAACAGGTATTTCCGTGCCTCCGGGGCGGGCCGGGAGCGGGGTCCTCCCGAGGGGGAGGGGAGCGGTGGCCGGGCGCGCCGCACGGGGCGGAAGTAGGGAAAACCGGGACGCGGTGGTGGGCGCGGACCTACTCTCGAGTTGTGCCAGGCGTGCCCGGCCGCGTGCTTGTTGTGGACGACAACAAGGTCATCCGGCAGCTGATCAGGGTCAACCTCGAGCTGGAGGGCTTCGAGGTCGTGACCGCGGCCGATGGTGTCGAGTGCCTGGACGTCGTGCAGCAGGTCCAGCCCGACGTGGTCACCCTCGACGTCGTGATGCCCCGGCTCGACGGGCTCCGGACCGCGGCGCGGCTGCGGTCCGACGCACGCACCCGTGATCTCCCCATCGTCGTCATCAGTGCGTGCACGCAGTACGAGGTCGAGAGCGGCCTCGATGTCGGTGTCGACGCGTTCCTCGCCAAGCCCTTCGAGCCGAACGAACTGGTCGGCATCGTCCGCCAGTTGATCTCGGCCGAGGGGAAGCGGAGAGGGAAACGGGACGGTGTGGGGGAGGGGGAGCCGGAGCCCGAGTCCGAGGGGGAAGGTGAGCCCGACTCCGGTGGGGAAAGAGTGCCGGAAGGCGTCACGGTCGGGCGTGATCTCGGTCGCGGTGGCGCGGGGTGTGAGTCCTCGGAGCAGTAGCGGGCGTGGCTGCGGTGCCGGGGCCGGGGCCGCAGCCGGTGAGTCGGTGCTCATGGCGGGGGCGGTGAGTCGCTGCCGGTGCGCCGGTGACGTTCGCGGAGCCGGTGTCGGTGTCGGTGCCGGTGTCGGTGTCGGTGCCGGTCGCGCAGTCGGTGCCGCTGCCCGTCGCGGAGACGGTGTCGGTGTCGAGGCGGCCGAGTCGACGTGGCCCGTGTCGACGTGGCCCGTGTCCGGGGCGCCTGACCCGTCACGCAGGTCGGTGGTCGCGTCGGCCCGTCCACATCCCGGACCATCCCCGAAACCGAGTCGCCTACCCACCCCCCTCCTCCCATACGCTGGACCCGTGACCCCCGTCGAGCTCTCCCGCACCGTGCTGCGCGCCATGCGCCAGGCCGTCGATGCCGGGGAGCTCGGCGTGGCCGTCACCGCGTCCGCCGACGCGGGAAACGTGCGGGTCGAGCGGCCCCGGCCAGGGGGACGCGGGGACTTCGCCACGAACGTCGCCCTCCAGATCGCCCGCGCCGCCGGACGCGCACCACGCGACGTCGCCGAGGTGCTCTCGTCGCGACTCGCCGCCGAGGCCGGTATCGCGAGCGTCGACATCACCGGACCCGGGTTCCTCAACATCACCCTCACGGACGCCCGTGCCCGCGCCGACGCCCTCGTGCGCGAGATCCGCGAGCGCGGCCGCTGCTACGGCCACGTCCACCCCGACACCGGCGGCATCGCCCAGATCCACGTCCCCCGCGAGCTACGGGCCGCCGTCCTCGCCGACAGCGCCCGCCGCATCCTGCGCTCACAGGGCGTCCTCGTCCGGGTGACGTGCGACGACGAGCCCGACCCGGCCCTGGCGGACGCCCTCGGCGCCCTCGGCGTACGCATCGACGCGTACGGTCGGCCCCCCGAGCCCCTCCCCACCCTCCGCCCCGTACCGGTCGCCGCCCCCGTTCCCGCCGACGCCGTCCTCCGCCTCGGCCGCGACGCCGCACGCTGGGCCCTGCTCCACCCCGCCCCGCACGACCACCCCCGCGTCACCCCGGAGCAGGGCGGCGACGACCACCTCGTACAGCGCGAGAGCAATCCGCTGTTCCGCGTCAGGTACGCGTACGCCCGCACCCGCGCCCTCACCCGCAACGCGGCCGCCCTCGGCTTCACCGCCCAGCCGGACGGCGCCCCGGATGCCACCGCCCAGGCCCTGGTCGACGCCCTCGGCGACTACCCCGCCACCCTCGCCTCCGCAGGGCGCCACCGCGCCCCGGACCGACTCGCCCGGCAGCTCGTCGTCATCGCCGACGCGTTCCTGGCCTTTCAGAGCGCCCAGCAGGGAGCCGTCCTGCCGCGCGGTGACGAGAAACCCTCGGCCGCCCACCGCGCCCGGCTGGCCCTCGCCGAAGCCGCCGGGACGGTGCTCGCCGGTGGCCTGTCCCTGCTCGGCATCGACGCACCCGAATTCCTGTGACACCCGTGAGTGAGCAGCAGAGCGACAGGCGGCATCCCGTGCACCGCGTGCGGTACGTGTCTTGCGAGAAACACGTACCGCGCCCCGCACCCGCCCCGCCCGCCCCGCTTCCTCACCTCCG
This sequence comes from Streptomyces venezuelae, assembly GCF_008642335.1. Classification (NCBI taxonomy): domain Bacteria; kingdom Bacillati; phylum Actinomycetota; class Actinomycetes; order Kitasatosporales; family Streptomycetaceae; genus Streptomyces; species Streptomyces venezuelae. The sequence goes on from NZ_CP029191.1 coordinate 5,526,698, forward strand.
TCACCCCGCAAGAGACGAGACACCACACCCATGAGCCGTTCCGCCCACCCCGCAGGCCCCCGTCACGCCGACGTGCTCCCCGAAGGGCACTACAGCGCGCCGCCCGCCGATCTCAACGCGCTGGACCCCAAGGTCTGGTCCCGGACCGTCACCCGTGACCCCGACGGGGTCGTGACCGCCGGCGGCATCACGGTGACCCGGCTCGCCGAGGAGTTCGGTACGCCCGCCTACTTCATCGACGAGGCCGACTTCCGTGCCCGGTGCCAGGCCTGGCGGGACGCCTTCGGCAGCGAGGCCGACGTGTTCTACGCCGGGAAGGCGTTCCTGTCGCGTGCCGTCGTGCGGTGGCTGCACGAAGAAGGGCTCAACCTCGACGTGTGCAGCGGGGGCGAGCTCGCCACCGCCCTCGGCGCCGGGATGCCCGCCGAGCGCATCGCGTTCCACGGGAACAACAAGACCCCGGACGAGATCGAGCGCGCCATCGCCGCCGGCGTCGGCCGCATCGTGCTCGACTCCTTCCAGGAGATCGTCCGCGTCGCGCACATCGCCGAGCGGCTCGGCACGCGGCAGCGCGTGCAGATCCGCGTGACCGTGGGTGTGGAAGCGCACACTCATGAGTTCATCGCCACCGCGCACGAAGACCAGAAGTTCGGCATCGCGCTCGCGGGCGGGCAGGCCGCCGAGGCCGTGCGGCGCGTGCTGAAGCTCGATTCGCTGGAACTCATCGGGATCCACTCCCACATCGGGTCGCAGATCTTCGACATGGCCGGGTTCGAGGTCTCCGCCCGCCGCGTCGTGCAGCTGCTCGCCGAGGTGCGCGACGAGCACGGCGTCGAGCTGCCCGAGATCGACCTCGGCGGCGGGCTCGGCATCGCCTACACCTCCGACGACGACCCCCGCGAGCCGCACGAGATCGCCGCGGCGCTCAACGAGATCGTTTCGCGGGAGTGTGCCGCGGCGCAGCTCCAGGTCCCCCGCATCTCCGTCGAGCCGGGGCGCGCCATCGTCGGACCCACCGCCTTCACCCTTTATGAAGTCGGCACCGTCAAGCCCCTCGAAGGGCTGCGGACGTACGTGTCCGTGGACGGCGGCATGTCCGACAACATCCGCACCGCGCTGTACGACGCCGAATACACCGTCGCCCTCGTCTCCCGCTCCTCCGACGCCGAGCCCGTCCTGGTGCGTGTCGTGGGCAAGCACTGCGAGAGTGGTGACATCGTCGTACGAGATGCTTTCCTTCCGGCGGATCTCGCGCCCGGTGACCTGATCGCCGTGCCCGCGACCGGCGCGTACTGCCGCTCGATGGCGAGCAACTACAACCACGCACTTCGCCCGCCCGTCGTCGCCGTGCGCGACGGCGAGGCGCGGGTGATCGTCCGGCGTGAGACGGAGGAAGATCTCCTGCGTCTCGACGTCGGATGACGCAAAAGATGAAATAGATGTCTCAGGATCCGGACGATGGACAGAAAGTCCGTTCCGGTGGGTGAGACTGGTCCCACCGTAGATGTATGAGAAGTGAGGTCGGATGATGCGTACGCGTCCGCTGAAGGTGGCGCTGCTGGGCTGTGGGGTTGTCGGCTCAGAGGTGGCGCGCATCATGACGACGCACGCCGACGACCTCACAGCCAGGATCGGCGCCCCGGTGGAGCTCGCCGGGGTCGCCGTCCGCCGCCCCTCCAAGGTGCGTGAGGGAATCGATCCGTCACTGATCACCACCGACGCGACCGCACTGGTCAAGCGTGGGGACATCGACGTCATCGTCGAGGTCATCGGGGGGATCGAGCCCGCTCGGACCCTCATCACCACCGCTTTCGAGCACGGTGCCTCCGTCGTCTCCGCCAACAAGGCGCTCATCGCCCAGGACGGGGCCGCGCTGCACGCCGCCGCCGTGGAGCACGGGCGGGATCTCTACTACGAGGCCGCCGTCGCCGGGGCCATTCCGCTGATCCGGCCGCTGCGCGAGTCCCTCGCCGGTGACAAGGTCAACCGCGTGCTGGGGATCGTGAACGGGACGACCAATTTCATCCTCGATGCGATGGACACGACGGGGGCCGGCTATCAGGAAGCCCTCGACGAGGCCACCGCGCTCGGGTATGCCGAGGCCGACCCCACCGCCGATGTCGAAGGCTTCGACGCCGCCGCCAAGGCCGCCATCCTCGCCGGGATCGCCTTCCACACGCGCGTGCGTCTCGACGACGTGTACCGCGAGGGCATGACCGAGGTCACCGCCGCCGACTTCGCCTCCGCGAAACGGATGGGCTGCACCATCAAGCTGCTCGCCATCTGCGAGCGGGCCGCCGACGGTGAATCCGTCACCGCGCGCGTGCATCCCGCGATGATTCCGCTCAGCCACCCGCTGGCGTCGGTGCGAGGGGCGTACAACGCCGTCTTCGTCGAGGCGGAGGCCGCGGGGCAGCTCATGTTCTATGGGCCCGGCGCCGGTGGCTCGCCCACCGCGTCCGCCGTCCTCGGCGACCTCGTCGCCGTCTGCCGCAACAAGCTCGCCGAGGCCACCGGACCCGGCGACTCCGCGTACACCCAGCTGCCCGTGAGCTCCATGGGCGAGGTCGTCACGCGCTACCACATCAGCCTCGACGTGGCCGACAAGCCGGGCGTGCTCGCCCAGGTCGCGACGGTCTTCGCCGAACACGGCGTATCGATCGATACGGTCCGTCAGACGGGCAAGGACGGCGAGGCCTCCCTCGTCGTCGTCACCCACCGCGCGCCCGACGCCGCCCTCAGCGGCACCGTCGAGGCGCTGCGCAATCTCGACACCGTGCGTGGTGTCGCCAGCATCATGCGGGTTGAAGGGGAGTAAGCAGCAATGACCCACCAGTGGCGCGGAATCATCGAGGAGTACCGGGACCGTCTTCCGGTCTCCGGCACCACGCCGGTCGTGACGCTCCGGGAGGGCGGCACGCCGCTCGTGCCCGCGCAGGTGCTCTCCGAGCGCACCGGCTGCGAGGTCCACCTCAAGGTCGAGGGCGCCAACCCCACGGGGTCCTTCAAGGACCGCGGCATGACCATGGCGATCACCAAGGCCAAGGAGGAGGGCGCGAAGGCCGTCATCTGCGCCTCCACCGGCAACACGTCGGCGTCCGCGGCGGCCTATGCCGTACGCGCCGGAATGGTCTGCGCGGTCCTCGTGCCGCAGGGCAAGATCGCGCTCGGCAAGATGGGCCAGGCGCTCGTCTACGGCTCGAAGATCCTCCAGGTCGACGGCAACTTCGACGACTGCTTGAACCTCGCTCGAGGTCTGTCGGAGAACTACCCGGTGGCACTGGTCAATTCGGTGAACCCGTTCCGCATCGAGGGCCAGAAGACCGCCTCGTTCGAGATCGTCGACGCGCTCGGCGACGCGCCGGACATCCACGTCCTTCCCGTCGGCAACGCCGGCAACATCACCGCCTACTGGAAGGGCTACAAGGAGTACGCGGCCGACGCGGTGTCGACCCGTACCCCACGGATGTGGGGCTTCCAGGCCTCCGGCTCCGCGCCCATCGTGCGCGGCGAGATCGTCAAGGACCCCTCGACGATCGCCACCGCGATTCGCATCGGCAACCCCGCGTCGTGGCAGCACGCGCTCGCCGCGCGCGACGAGTCGGACGGCTTCATCGACGAGGTGACGGACCGTGAGATCCTGCGCGCCTACAAGCTGTTGGCGTCCCAGGAGGGCGTCTTCGTGGAGCCCGCGTCGGCCGCCTCGGTCGCCGGCCTCCTGAAGGCCGCCGAGCAGGGCAAGGTCGACAAGGGGCAGCGGATCGTCTGCACGGTCACGGGCAACGGGCTGAAGGACCCCGATTGGGCCGTCGCCGGTGCTCCGCAGCCGGTCACCGTCCCGGTCGACGCGGCCGCCGCGGCTGAGCGTCTCGGTCTCGCGTAACGCCGAGCGCCACGGTCTCGCGTCACCACGCGGGCCGACCGGGCCGACGAAACCCGCGACCCTGTACAGGGGGTGGCACAGGGGGCTTACGACACGCATCGTGCGCCTCCTGTGCGCCCTATGTCGCCACAGAACCTTCCTTCGATAGGCTGTACCGAACCCGCCCGCCGCATATGCCGCGGTGCCGCCGTTGTCCGCGGCCTTCGGGTGTTCCGTACATGTGGCACGTACCGAAAATACGCAGCCTCAAAAAACACGCAGCTCAAGGAGAGTCATCGAGCGATGGCCGGTCCCGCGTTCCGCGCCGCCGCCGTCCGGGTGCGCGTCCCCGCCACCAGCGCCAACCTCGGTCCGGGCTTCGACGCCCTGGGCCTGTCGCTGGGTCTGTACGACGACGTCGTCGTCCGGGTGGCCGACTCCGGCCTGAACATCGACATCGCCGGCGAGGGCAGTGAAACCCTCCCGCGCGACGAGTCGCATCTGCTGGTGCGCTCCCTGCGCACCGCCTTCGACCTGCTCGGCGGACAGCCGCGCGGCCTCGAGATCGTCTGCGCCAACCGCATTCCGCACGGCCGTGGTCTCGGCTCGTCGTCCGCCGCCATCTGCGCCGGCATCGTCGCCGCCCGCGCCGTGACGATAGGCGGCGAAGCCCGGCTCGACGACGCCGCGCTTCTTGAGCTGGCCACCGAGATCGAGGGCCACCCCGACAACGTCGCCGCCTGTCTGCTCGGCGGCTTCACGCTCTCCTGGATGGACGGGGGCACCGCCCGCGCGATCAGGATGGAGCCCGTCGATTCCATCGTTCCGGTGGTTTTCGTCCCCGGAAAGCCCGTCCTCACCGAGACGGCCCGCGGCCTGCTGCCGCGCACCGTCCCGCACGTCGACGCGGCCGCCAACGCGGGCCGTGCGGCCCTGCTCGTCGAGGCCCTGACCAGGCGCCCCGAGCTGCTGCTGCCCGCCACCGAGGACCGTCTCCACCAGGAGTACCGCTCGCCCGCCATGCCGGAGAGCGCCGCCCTCGTGGAGCGGCTGCGCGCCGACGGCGTGCCCGCGGTGATCTCCGGCGCGGGACCCACGGTCCTCGCGCTGGCCGAAGACAGTGCGGCCGACAAGGTCGCACGACTGGCGGGAGAGGGCTGGGCGGCCAACCGCCTGGAGCTCGACGCCTCGGGCGCGAGCGTGCTGCCGCTCGCACCCTGACGGAGTGGACGAAGGGATTCGGGGTGTCCCGATCCTGAGAGGGGGAATGTTTGTTGGATCCGGTAGTGTTAATCTCAAGTCTGCACCCGACCTCACCATGGCGAGGTGCTTTGTGTCCCCGTCCGGGACAACCATTCTTCCGGGAGCCTCCCAAACTGCTTCGTGCCCCGCACTGAGCAGTCCTGAGCACGCTCCGGAACCGGCGTGACCGAGCCGCGTGACACCGCACTTCAGTGGCACCGCACCGGGAATCGCCATCACCAATGAATTCTTCCGCCGCGTTGGCGGACCACCGCCCCGGCACGGTCCACAGAATGCAAGGACCGACCGCCGGACAGCACAACCGGTCGCCGAGCCAGACAGGCCGACGTCCGCTCCAGGGAAGGACCCTTCGTGAGCGACACCACCGATCTGATGGGCGTGACTGCCGACACGCCCGCCACGGACGCCTCCGCGGCGCCTGCCACCGGTGCTTCGGCCGGGTCGAGGCGGCGCCGCGGCACCGGCCTCGAGGGCATGGTGCTGGCGGAACTGCAGCAGGTCGCATCGGGCCTTGGGATCAAGGGCACCGGGCGCATGCGCAAGAGCCAGCTGATCGAGGTCATCAAGGAGGCGCAGGCAGGGGGCGGAGCCCCGGCGAAGAGCGCCGCCTCCTCGGGGGACACCACCGAGACCAAGCCCAAGCGCCGCGCCACCTCGAAGGCCCGCACGGGTGAGGACGCCGAGCCCGCCGCCAAGGCGAGCGCCCCGGCGAAGGCCGCGAGCGGCAAGTCCGACGCCAAGGCCGACAAGTCCGCGGCCCAGCAGCAGATCGACATCCCCGGTCAGCCCGCCGCCCGCGCGAACGAGGGCGAGCGCGGCGGAGAGGACCAGCAGCCGGCCGAGCGCCGTCGCCGCCGGGCCACCGCCGACGCGGGCAGCCCGGAGACGGTCGCCGCCGAGGCGAAGGGCGACGCCTCGGGCGACGCGTCCGACGACAAGGGTGCCAAGGGCGACAAGGGCAACGACGCCTCCGGCGACAACGGCGAGGGCCGTCGCGAGCGCCGTGACCGGCAGGGCCGCGGCCGTGACCGTGACCGCGACCGCCGCGGCAACAAGGGCGACGACCAGCAGGGCGGTGGCCGTCAGGACCGCTCGGACCGCCAGGACCGTCAGCAGCAGGGCGGCGGGCGGCAGGACCGCCAGGACCGCCAGCAGCGGGACAACGGTCCGCAGGATGACGACGACTTCGAGGGCGGGCGCCGCGGACGCCGCGGGCGCTACCGCGACCGCCGTGGCCGTCGCGGCCGCGACGAGCAGGGCTTCGGCAACGAGCCGCAGGTCTCCGAGGACGACGTCCTGATCCCCGTCGCGGGCATCCTGGACATCCTCGACAACTACGCGTTCATCCGTACGTCGGGCTACCTCCCCGGCCCCAACGACGTCTACGTCTCGCTGGCCCAGGTCCGCAAGAACGGTCTGCGCAAGGGCGACCACGTCACCGGCGCGGTCCGGCAGCCCAAGGACGGCGAGCGCCGCGAGAAGTTCAACGCGCTCGTGCGCCTCGACTCCGTCAACGGCATGGCACCCGAATCCGGGCGCGGGCGGCCGGAGTTCAACAAGCTGACGCCCCTTTACCCGCAGGACCGGCTCCGCCTGGAGACCGACCCGGGCGTGCTGACGACCCGCATCATCGACCTCGTCGCGCCCATCGGCAAGGGCCAGCGCGGTCTGATCGTGGCCCCGCCGAAGACCGGCAAGACCATGATCATGCAGGCGATCGCCAACGCGATCACGCACAACAACCCCGAGTGCCACCTGATGGTCGTCCTGGTCGACGAGCGTCCGGAAGAGGTCACCGACATGCAGCGGTCGGTGAAGGGCGAGGTCATCTCCTCGACCTTCGACCGCCCCGCCGAGGACCACACCACGGTCGCCGAGCTCGCCATCGAGCGCGCCAAGCGCCTCGTGGAGCTGGGCCACGACGTCGTCGTGCTGCTCGACTCGATCACGCGTCTGGGCCGTGCGTACAACCTCGCCGCCCCGGCCTCCGGCCGCATCCTGTCCGGTGGTGTCGACTCGACCGCCCTCTACCCGCCGAAGCGCTTCTTCGGTGCCGCGCGCAACATCGAGGACGGCGGCTCGCTGACCATCCTCGCCACGGCGCTCGTGGACACCGGCTCGCGCATGGACGAGGTCATCTTCGAGGAGTTCAAGGGCACCGGCAACGCCGAGCTCAAGCTCGACCGGAAGCTCGCCGACAAGCGCATCTTCCCGGCGGTGGACGTCGACGCGTCCGGCACCCGCAAGGAAGAGATCCTGCTCGGCTCCGACGAGCTCGCGATCACCTGGAAGCTGCGCCGCGTGCTGCACGCGCTCGACCAGCAGCAGGCGATCGAGCTGCTCCTGGACAAGATGAAGCAGACGAAGTCGAACGCCGAGTTCCTGCTGCAGATCCAGAAGACGACGCCGACGCCGGGCAACGGCAACGACTAGTCGTCCTCAGCAGTCCGCAGGGCCGCCCCGTCACAGCTGTGACGGGGCGGCCCTTTTGGTGCGCGATGCGACCAGGGAGAGACCTTGGCCACACACCTAAGAGATTCTCACGGTCACGTGCAGTAGTCCTGTGGCGGAAAAAGCCGCAGGTGAGGCCTGAAATCGTGGGCCGGGGGTACACGGGCGGTCACTGCCGGTGTCGGGGGCGCTCACAAAGCCCTGTGCAACCCTTCAAGCGGTTTTGCCGTCTGACTAGTGACGACACACCGATCCGACCCTGAAAGCAGGGGGTAGCCGAGCGACGGGACTGAGGAGCGCATGACCGACGAGAGCAGGACCGCCGACGCGCCGAAGCGCGGCAAGCGGGGCCGCCGCCGCAAGCCGCGGAGTACGCGCAAGAAGGTGCTCGTCGTCACGGCCTGGACCGCCGCGGGTGTGGCCGTCCTCGGAGGCACCGGCCTCGGTTACGTGTATTTCAAGCTCAACGGCAACATCAAGGGCGTCGACATCAACGCCGCTCTCGGCACGGACCGCCCCCTGGACGTCGACAACGGCTCCCAGGACATCCTCGTCCTCGGCTCCGACTCGCGCTCCGGCGACAACGCCAAGTACGGCAAGGACGAGGGCGCCGCCCGCTCGGACACGGCGATGATCGTCCACGTCTACAAGGGCCATAAGAAGGCCAGCGTCGTCTCCATACCCCGCGACACCCTCATATCCAGGCCGGACTGCACGTCCGAGGACGGGAAGACGGAGCCCGGCGGGCAGCGGCAGATGTTCAACACGGCGTACGAGGTCGGGGGCCCCGCCTGCGCCGTCAAGACGGTCGAGAAGATGTCCGGCATCCGGATGGACCACTACGTAGAGGTTGATTTCACGGGCTTCAAGAAGCTCATAGACACCCTCGGCGGCGTCGACATCACCACGAAGAAGGCCATCCACGACAAGGACAGCCACCTCGACCTGGATGCCGGCACCCACACCCTCGACGGCGAGCAGGCCCTCGGTCTGGTCCGCACCCGGCACGGCGTCGGCGACGGCAGCGACCTCGGCCGCATCCAGCTCCAGCAGGCCTTCATCAAGGCCCTCCTCGACCAGGTCAAGGACGTCGGCGTCTTCAGCAACCCGAAGAAGCTGTTCGACCTCGCGGACGACGCGACCAGCGCGATCACCACCGACTCCGACCTGAACGACGTCAAGTCCCTCGCGGGCTTCGCCAACGGACTCAAGGGCATCGGCGCGGGCGACATGAAGATGGTCACGCTGCCCATCCAGTACGACCCGAACGATCCCAACCGCGTGCTTCCCCTGGAGAAGGCCGACCAGCAGGTCTGGGACGCCCTCCGGGCCGACCGGTCCATACCCAGGTCCGCCACGGAGAAGTCCGCCGGCGACAAGGGCGACGCGGGCGACGTGGTGGCGAGCCACTGATCCGGAGCGGTCCGGAATAGATCGGCCTCTACCCCGGTTTTGGGAGATACGGCCTGTCCTGGCAGACTGGTACGTCGGCCCCGGTTCACGTACGAGCAATCCGCGCGTACGACCCGGCGCCCTCCCGAAACTAGGAGACACCTTGAAGCGCGACATCCACCCCGAGTACGTCGAGACCCAGGTCAGCTGCACCTGCGGCGCCGAATTCACCACCCGCAGCACGATCTCCAGCGGCACCGTCCGTGCCGAGGTCTGCTCCGAGTGCCACCCGTTCTACACGGGCAAGCAGAAGATCCTCGACACCGGTGGCCGTGTGGCCCGCTTCGAGGCCCGCTTCGGCAAGGCCGGCTCCGCCAAGAAGTAGCGAGCCACTGCGCCGGTCGTCGGCCGCCCTCACGAGGGGGTGGCCGGGACCGGCGCTTTTGCCGTCCCGCAGCCAATTCGCGGAGAACCACCGCGCAGAAGACCAGGAGCCCCCGATGTTCGAGGCGGTCGAGGAACTGATCGGCGAGCACGCCGATCTCGAACGGAAGCTCGCGGACCCGTCGGTCCACGCCGACCAGGCCAACGCGCGCAAGCTCAACAAGCGCTACGCCGAGCTGACCCCGATCGTCGCGACGTACCGCTCCTGGAAGCAGACCGGGGATGACATCGAGACCGCGCGCGAGTTCGCGGCCGACGACCCGGACTTCGCCGCCGAGGTCAAGGACCTGGAGCGGCAGCGCGAGGAGATCACCGAGAAGCTGCGGCTGCTGCTCGTGCCGCGGGACCCGTCCGACGACAAGGACGTCATCCTGGAGATCAAGGCGGGCGCGGGCGGCGACGAGTCCGCCCTGTTCGCCGGTGACCTCCTGCGCATGTACCTGCGGTACGCGGAGCGCGTCGGCTGGAAGACCGAGATCATCGACTCCACCGAGTCCGAGCTCGGCGGCTACAAGGACGTCCAGGTCGCCGTGAAGACCAAGGGCGGCCAGGGCGCGACCGAGCCCGGCCAGGGCGTCTGGGCGCGCCTGAAGTACGAGGGCGGCGTGCACCGCGTGCAGCGCGTGCCCTCCACCGAGTCCCAGGGGCGCATCCACACCTCCGCGGCCGGTGTCCTCGTGACGCCCGAGGCCGAGGAGATCGACGTCGAGATCCACGCCAACGACCTGCGCATCGACGTGTACCGCTCCTCCGGGCCCGGCGGCCAGTCCGTCAACACCACGGACTCCGCCGTCCGCATCACGCACCTCCCCACCGGCGTCGTCGCCTCCTGCCAGAACGAGAAGAGCCAGCTCCAGAACAAGGAGCAGGCCATGCGTATTCTGCGCTCCAGGCTCCTCGCGGCGGCCCAGGAAGAGGCGGAGAGCAAGGCCGCGGACGCCCGCCGCAGCCAGGTCCGCACGGTCGACCGCTCCGAGAAGATCCGCACGTACAACTTCCCGGAAAACCGGATCTCGGACCACCGCGTCGGCTTCAAGGCGTACAACTTGGACCAGGTGCTCGACGGCGAACTCGACCCGGTCATCCAGGCCTGCGTCGACGCCGACTCGGCCGCCAAGCTCGCTGCCGCGTAAGCACACCCGCTCGTACGACCGTCCACGGAGGACCAGCGTGAACCTGCTGCTCGCGGAAGTGGCCCAGGCCACCCAGCGGCTGGCCGACGCCGGCGTGCCCTCGCCGCGCAACGACGCGGAGGAGCTCGCCGCCTTCGTGCACGGCGTGAAGCGGGGCGAGCTGCACTCCGTCAAGGACTCCGACTTCGACGCCCGCTACTGGGAGACCGTCGCGCGCCGCGAGGCCCGCGAACCGCTGCAGCACATCACGGGCCGGGCCTTCTTCCGGTACCTGGAGCTGCAGGTCGGTCCCGGTGTCTTCGTGCCGCGCCCGGAGACCGAGTCCGTCGTCGGCTGGGCCATAGACGCCGTCCGCGCGATGGACGTCGTCGAGCCGCTCATCGTCGACCTGTGCACCGGCTCGGGCGCCATCGCCCTCGCCATGGCGCAGGAGGTCCCGCGCTCGCGGGTGCACGCCGTGGAGCTGTCCGAGGACGCCCTGAAATGGACGCGGAAGAACGTCGAGGGGTCCAGGGTCGAGCTCGTGCGGGGCGACGCCAGGGAGGCCTTCCCCGAGCTCGACGGGCAGGTCGACCTCGTGATCTCCAACCCGCCGTACATCCCGCTCACCGAGTGGGAGTACGTCGCGCCGGAAGCCCGTGACTACGACCCCGAGCTCGCCCTCTTCTCCGGCGAGGACGGCCTGGAACTGATCCGCGGCATCGAGCGCACCGCGCACCGCCTGCTCAGGCCCGGGGGAGTCGTCGTCATTGAGCACGCGGACACCCAGGGCGGCCAGGTCCCGTGGATCTTCACCGAGGAACGCGGCTGGGCCGACGCGGCCGACCACCCCGATCTCAACAACCGCCCGCGCTTCGCCACCGCCCGCAAGGCGATGCCGTGACGACAGCCCTGACGACCCAGATCATCAGTGTCAGCTTTTCAGTGAGGAGTCCGGACTAATGGCACGGCGATACGACACCAACGACGCGACCGACCGTACGACCGGTCTGCGCGAGGCCGCGTCCGCCGTCCGCCGCGGCGAACTGGTCGTGCTGCCCACCGACACGGTCTACGGCATCGGCGCCGACGCCTTCTCCCCGGAGGCGTGCGCCGACCTGCTGGACGCCAAGGGCCGCGGCCGCAACATGCCCACGCCCGTCCTGATCGGCTCACCGAACACGCTGCACGGCCTGGTCACCGACTTCTCCGAGATGGCCTGGGAGCTCGTCGACGCCTTCTGGCCGGGCGCCCTGACCCTCATCGCCAAGCAGCAGCCGTCCCTCCAGTGGGACCTCGGCGACACCCGCGGCACGGTCGCCATCCGCATGCCGCTGCACCCCGTCGCCATCGAGCTGCTCACCGAGGTCGGCCCGATGGCCGTCTCCTCGGCCAACCTCACGGGACACCCCGCCCCCGAGGACTGCGACGCCGCGCAGGAGATGCTCGGCGACTCCGTCTCCGTCTACCTGGACGGCGGCCCGACCCCCGGCATCGTCCCGTCGTCGATCGTCGACGTCACGGGCAAGGTGCCGGTGCTGCTGCGCGCCGGCGCACTCGACGCGGACGAGCTGCGCAAGGTGGTACCCGACCTCGAGGTGGCGAATTGACAGCCCCTGAGACGGGGCGTGGCATAGCGGGCTTCCCGGGCTCTGCGGACTCCTTCCGCATCCTCCACGTCAGTACCGGCAACGTGTGCCGCTCACCCATCACCGAGCGGCTGACCAGACATGCCCTGGCCGACCGCCTCGGCGACCCCCTCACCGGCGGTCTCATCGTGGAGAGCGCGGGCACCTGGGGCCATGAGGGCGCGCCCATGGAGACCAACGCCGAGACGGTCCTCGCCGACTTCGGCGCGGACCCCACCGGCTTCATGGGCCGCGAGCTCCTCGACGACCACGTCATCCGCGCCGACCTGGTGCTGACCGCGACCCGCGACCACCGGGCGCAGGTCATCTCCATGGGCCACTCGGCGGGCCTGCGCACGTTCACGCTCAAGGAGTTCACGCGGCTCGTACGGGCCATAGACATGACGACGCTGCCGGACCCGGACGGCGGAGTGGTGGAGCGGGCCCGCGCCCTGGTGCGGGCCGCCGCCGCGCTGCGCGGCTGGCTCCTCGCGCCGAACGTGGAGGCCGACGAGGTGTACGACCCGTACGGGGCGCCCCTGCCGTTCTTCCGGTCGGTGGGCGACGAGATCAACCAGGCCCTCGACCCCGTGGTGACGGCGCTGACCGGGGTGCCCGCGCACATGTAGCGGCCTACATTGGATCTGAGGTCACCCCTGCACAGGCCCCGGAGCCCACGATGTCGCTCAGCACGGTCAGCACCGCACCGCTCGCACCCACCTCCTACACGGACCTCGAAGGGCTGCGCAGGCAGGACCCCGAGCTGGCCGAGATCCTCGCCGCGGAGGCCGCCCGGCAGGCCGACGCGCTGCAGCTGATCGCCGCCGAGAACTTCACCTCGCCCGCCGTCCTCACCGCGCTCGGCTCGCCGCTCGCCAACAAGTACGCGGAGGGCTATCCGGGCGCCCGGCACCACGGCGGCTGCGAGCTCGTCGACATCGCCGAGCGGATCGCCGTCGACCGGGCCAAGGCCCTGTTCGGCGCGGAGCACGCCAACGTACAGCCGCACTCCGGCTCGTCCGCCGTCCTCGCCGCGTACGCCGCGCTGCTGCGTCCCGGCGACACGGTCCTGGCGATGGGCCTGCCGTACGGCGGTCACCTCACGCACGGTTCGCCCGCGAACTTCTCCGGACGGTGGTTCGACTTCGTCGGGTACGGAGTGGACCCCGAGAGCGGCCTCATCGACTACGACCAGGTGCACGCCCTCGCCCGCTCGCACCGGCCCAAGGCCATCGTCTGCGGTTCGATCTCCTATCCCCGGCACATCGACTACGCGGCCTTCCGAGAGATCGCCGACGACGTGGGCGCGTACCTCATCGCCGACGCCGCGCACCCCATGGGCCTGATCGCCGGGGGAGCGGCGCCGAACCCGGTGCCGCACGCGGACGTCGTCTGCGCGACGACACACAAGGTCCTGCGCGGCCCGCGAGGCGGCCTCCTGCTGTGCGGGACGGATCTTGCGGAACGGATCGACCGGGCCGTCTTCCCGTTCACGCAGGGCGGCGCACAGATGCACACGATCGCCGCCAAGGCCGTGGCGTTCGGCGAGGCGGCCACGCCGGCGTTCACGGGGTACGCCCATCAGGTGGTCCGCAACGCACGCGTTCTGGCCGAAGCGCTGGCTGCCGCGGGCTTCGCCGTCACGACCGGCGGCACGGACACGCATCTGATCCTGGCCGATCCGACCCCCTTGGGGGTGGACGCCCACACGGCCCGCGGCCGCCTCGCCGCGTCCGGGATCTTCCTCGACACCTGCGCCCTGCCCCACGACGACACCCGCGGCCTGCGCCTCGGCACGGCGGCGGCCACGACCCAGGGGATGGGCCCCGCGGAACAGGCGCGCATCGCGGGACTGCTGGTGGAAGCGGTGCGCGAGGACACGAACGTACGAGACGAGGTACGCGCGCTGGTGGGAGAATTTCCGCCGTATCCGTCCTAGCCAGGGGCGGTCGGGTCAGAGGGCGACGGAGAGTCGTGCAACCATCGTCGCTACCCGTAAGTCCCCAACCGTATGCGCGCAAAGCTAGGGTGTGGGGCTGAGATGGCCAGCGAGACCTGTGGGGAAGCCCGTGCGTGAATACCTCCTGACGCTCTGCATCACGGCCGCGGTGACCTACCTGCTGACCGGCCCGGTGCGGAAGTTCGCGATCGTGGCCGGCGCCATGCCGGAGATCCGCGCTCGTGACGTGCACCGGGAGCCCACACCGCGGCTCGGCGGGATCGCGATGTTCTTCGGTCTGTGCGCCGGGCTCCTCGTCGCCGACCACCTGCCGAACCTCAACGCGGTCTTCGAGAACTCCAACGAGCCGCGCGCGCTGCTCTCCGGGGCGGCGCTGATCTGGCTGATCGGCGTCCTGGACGACAAGTTCGAGATCGACGCGCTCATCAAGCTCGGCGCCCAGATGATCGCCGCGGGCGTCATGGTCATGCAGGGTCTGACGATCCTGTGGATCCCGGTGCCCGGCGTCGGCACGGTCTCGCTCACGTCCGGCCAGGGCACGCTCCTGACGGTCGCGCTGGTCGTCATCACGATCAACGCCGTCAACTTCGTCGACGGGCTCGACGGTCTCGCCGCGGGCATGGTGTGCATCGCGTCCGCCGCGTCCTTCATGTACGCCTACCGCATCTGGTACGGCTACGGCATCGAGGCAGCCGCGCCCGCCACGCTCTTCGCCGCCATCCTCATGGGCATGTGCCTCGGCTTCCTGCCGCACAACATGCACCCCGCCCGCATCTTCATGGGCGACTCCGGTTCGATGCTCATCGGGCTCATCCTCGCGGCGGGTGCGATCTCCGTCACCGGACAGGTCGACCCCGCGACGATGAAGCTGAACTTCGGCACCGGGCGTGACGCGACGCACGCGATGCTCCCCGTCTTCATCCCGCTCCTGATGCCGCTCACGATCATCGCGATCCCCTTCGCGGACCTGGTCCTCGCGATCGTGCGGCGCACCTGGAACGGCAAGTCGCCGTTCGCCGCCGACCGCGGCCACCTCCACCACCGGCTCCTGGAGATCGGCCACTCGCACAGCCGCGCGGTGCTGATCATGTACTTCTGGTCGGCGCTCATCGCCTTCGGCACCGTCGCGTACTCGGTCCACTCGACGAGCATGTGGATCCTGCTGCTGATCGTCGCGCTCAGCGCGCTGGGCCTCGTCCTGCTCCTGCTGCCGCGGTTCACCCCGCGCACCCCGCGGTGGGCCGAGGCGTTCGTGCCGCCGCGCTACCGCCGCCGCCGTGCCGCTGCCGCCGCGGAACTGGCCGCCCAGGACGCGACGCCGGTGGAAGAGGAGGTTCCGGTGCCCGCGGGCGTCAACGGAGCGACCGCGATCGGCGCCCGTTCGCGCTTCCAGGAGAGGCGAGAGGCCGAGTCGTCACGTTGACGCGCACCTCGAAATCGCTCCATTACCAGACAAATTGGCGCTCTGGATGCACAGACGCGCAGATTGCTTCTCATGTGTGACAGTCGGCACACCCAAGAGGTAAAGACCTCATCAAATAGTTTGTGATACGGTTCACGAGATCCCGGGATAGAGCCGAAGGACCGTAGTGCGACGGTCCATTGGCCCGAGGGACCCTCTCGACCCGGGTCTACGCTCGTCCATGACGACACCCTGCCCCCATCAGTAAGCGGAGCGCCGCCATGCCGTCTCAAGACGCCCGAAATCTCCTTCAGTCCGCCGTGCCCACGGCTGCCGTCGGCGCGATCGTCGCCGTCGTCAGCGGTGTCGTCGCCGGTGGCAAGGGGGCGATCGGAGCGGTCGTCGGCACCGCGGTCGTCATTGCCTTCATGGGGCTCGGTCTGTTCGTCCTGCAGAAGACGGCGAAATCGCTTCCACAGCTTTTTCAGGCGATGGGCATGATGCTCTACGTCGCCCAACTCTTGCTGCTCCTCGTCTTCATGGGTCTGTTCAAGGACACCACGCTCTTCAATCCGAGGGCCTTCGCCGCCGCACTGGTCGCGGCGACCATCGTGTGGATGGCCGCACAGGCGCGTGCGCACATGAAGGCGAAGATCCTTTACGTCGAACCCGACTCCGAAAGCGACTCCTCCAAGAAGGACAAGCCGGAGAAGTCGGGGTCGTCGACGTGAAGGGTAGGGGCGGGATAAATGGCCGTTCGAGATGCTGCTATCGTCCGGTGCCAACTGCGGCACTGCGGGCGCGGGCATCTGAGCTGACGCCTGCACAATCGCGAGGCTCGATGCCTGAATGCCGCTCACACTTCCGAAACACCAGTCCGGTGCCGACCCGCGGCCGCGCGCCGCGCCGACACGACAACGAGGTTGCCGTACCTATGCGTCACGCCGAAGGAGCCCGCGGTGAGTGCTGACCAAACTGAGCTCGCCTTTGACTGGAGCTGTCGGATCATGTCCGACAACGGCTGTGGCTTCCCGGCTCCGGGCCTGCACTCGTTCCTTTTCAAGCCGATGTTCACTGTCGGCGGGTTCGAGTTCAACAAGGTCATGCTGCTCGCCCTGATGACCACGCTCGTCGTCGTCACCTTCTTCTACGTGGCGTTCGGCAAGGCCAAGGTCGTTCCGGGCAAGCTGCAGATGATGGGCGAGGCCGGCTACGACTTCGTACGCCGCGGGATCGTCTACGAGACGATGGGCAAGAAGGACGGCGAGAAGTACGTCCCGCTCATGGTCTCGCTGTTCTTCTTCATCTGGATCATGAACATCTGGTCCGTGATCCCGCTGACCCAGTTCCCGGTCTCGTCGATCATCGCCTACCCGGCGGTGCTCGCGGCGGTCGTCTACCTGGTCTGGGTGCCCCTCACCTTCAAGAAGCACGGCTTCGTGGGCGGCTGGAAGAACATCACCGGGTTCGACAACTCCCTCGGCCCGATCAAGTGGCTCGTGTCGTTCATCGAGTTCTTCTCGAACCTGCTGGTGCGCCCCTTCACGCACGCCGTGCGACTCTTCGCCAACATGTTCGCCGGTCACCTGATGCTGGTGATGTTCACCGTCGCCTCCTGGTACCTCCTGAACAGCTGGATGATCCCGGCCGCCGGTGTCTCCTTCGTGATGACCATGGCGATGATCCTCTTCGAGCTTTTCGTGCAGGCCGTCCAGGCGTACGTCTTCGTGCTCCTTGCCTGCTCGTACATCCAGGGCGCTCTGGCCGAGCACCACTGATCGCCCTCACGCAACCCCCTAAGCGCCCGGTGGCCAACCCCCACCGGTCCATGAAAGAGAAGGAAGTAACGGCATGTCCGCGACTCTCGAGCTCGCCGCCCTCCAGGGTGACATCAAGGCCCTCGGCTCCATCGGCTACGGCCTCGCGGCCATCGGCCCCGGCATCGGTGTCGGCATTGTCTTCGGCAAGGGCACCGAGGCTCTCGCCCGTCAGCCCGAAGCTGCCGGCCTGATCCGTGCCAACCAGATCCTCGGTTTCGCCTTCTGTGAGGCGCTCGCCCTCATCGGCATCGTCATGCCGTTCGTCTACGGCTCCTGATCGCCCGAGACGATTAGTCCCGTTCGACGAAAGGCAATGATGTGATCGCCAACCTGGTACAGCTGGCGGCCGAGCACGCGGAGGAGCAGAACCCGCTCGTTCCGCCCGGTCCTGAGCTGCTCGTCGGCGCCATCGCCTTCGCCATCGTCTTCTTCTTCTTCTGGAAGAAGCTCCTCCCGAACATCAACAAGGTTCTGGAAGAGCGCCGGGAGGCGATCGAAGGCGGTATCGAGAAGGCCGAGGCCGCTCAGACCGAGGCCCAGAGCGTTCTTGAGCAGTACAAGGCTCAGCTCGCCGAGGCCCGGCACGAGGCCGCGCGTCTGCGCCAGGAGGCGCAGGAGCAGGGCGCCACGCTCATCGCCGAGATGCGGGCCGAGGGCCAGCGTCAGCGCGAGGAGATCGTCGCCGCCGGTCACGCGCAGATCGAGGCCGACCGCAAGGCCGCCGCGCAGTCGCTGCGCCAGGACGTGGGCCAGCTGGCCACCGACCTGGCCGGCAAGCTGGTCGGCGAGTCCCTCGAGGACCACGCCCGGCAGAGCCGCACGATCGACCGTTTCCTCGATGAGCTCGAGGAGAAGGCCGAGGCCGCTCGATGACAGCGCACGGAGCTAGCCGCGAGGCCCTGGCCGCCGCGCGCGAGCGCCTCGACGCGCTGACGGACAGCACCTCGGTCGACCCGAAGCAGCTCGCCGACGAGCTCGCCGCGGTCACCGCGCTGTTCAGCCGCGAGGTCTCGCTGCGTCGGGTCCTGACCGACCCGGCGCAGTCCGGCGAGGCCAAGGCCGAGCTCGCGGGACGCCTGCTCTCCGGACAGGTGGGCGGCGAGACCGCCGACCTGGTGGCCGGCATGGTGCGCTCACGCTGGTCGCAGTCGCGTGACCTGGTGGACGCCCTCGAGGAGCTCGCCGACCTCGCCGACCTGACCGGTGCGCAGAAGACCGGCGGCCTGGACAACGTCGAGGACGAGCTCTTCCGGTTCAGCCGGATCGTCTCGTCCAACACCGCGCTGCGTGCCGCGCTGACCGACCGCGCCGCGAGCGGCACGGCCAAGAGCGAGCTGCTGCGCAGCCTGCTCGGCGGCCGCGCCGAGGTCGTCACGGAGCGTCTCGTCGAGCGCCTCGTGACCGCGCCGCGTGGACGTAGCCTGGAAGAGGGCATCGAGTCCCTCTCCAAGCTGGCCGCCGACCGCCGCAACCGGATGGTCGCCGTCGTCACTTCCGCCGTTCCGCTCTCGGACCGGCAGAAGGAGCGTCTCGGCGCCGCCCTGGCCAAGGTGTACGGACGCCCGATGCACCTGAACCTCGACGTGGACCCCGCGGTCCTCGGCGGGATCACGGTCCAGGTGGGCGACGAGGTCATCAACGGCTCCATCGCGGACCGCATCGAGGAAGTCGGCCGCCGCGTGGCCGGCCAGTAAAGCAACAAAGCACGACCTACGGCCCTAGTTGGGCCGTGCAGAGGATTCCTGGGGGCTGACCCCAGACCCCCCAAGAAAACTTCGGGCCCAACAAGGAGAGCAGGGAACCCAGATGGCGGAGCTCACGATCCGGCCGGAGGAGATCCGGGACGCGCTGGAGAACTTTGTCCAGGCGTACAAGCCGGACGCGGCCTCGCGCGAGGAGGTCGGTACGGTCACCCTTGCCGGCGACGGCATCGCGAAGGTCGAGGGCCTGCCCTCGGCCATGGCCAACGAGCTGCTGAAGTTCGAGGACGGGACCCTCGGTCTCGCGCTGAACCTGGAAGAGCGCGAGATCGGTTCGATCGTCCTCGGTGAGTTCAGCGGTATCGAGGAAGGCCAGTCGGTCACCCGTACCGGCGAGGTGCTGTCGGTCGCCGTGGGCGAGGGCTACCTCGGCCGCGTCGTCGACCCGCTCGGCAACCCGATCGACGGCCTCGGCGAGATCGAGACCAGCGGACGTCGTGCCCTTGAGCTGCAGGCCCCCACGGTCATGCAGCGCAAGTCGGTGCACGAGCCGATGGAGACCGGCTACAAGGCCGTCGACGCGATGACCCCGATCGGCCGTGGCCAGCGTCAGCTGATCATCGGTGACCGCCAGACGGGCAAGACCGCCCTGGCCGTCGACACGATCATCAACCAGCGCGACAACTGGCGCACGGGCGACGTGAACAAGCAGGTGCGCTGCATCTACGTCGCCATCGGTCAGAAGGGCTCCACCATCGCCTCCGTGCGCGGTGCCCTCGAAGAGGCCGGCGCGCTGGAGTACACGACCATCGTCGCCGCCCCGGCGTCCGACCCGGCGGGCTTCAAGTACCTGGCGCCCTACACCGGCTCGGCCATCGGCCAGCAGTGGATGTACGAGGGCAAGCACGTCCTCATCATCTTCGACGACCTCTCGAAGCAGGCCGACGCCTACCGCGCCGTGTCCCTGCTGCTCCGCCGCCCGCCGGGGCGCGAGGCCTACCCGGGTGACGTCTTCTACGTCCACTCGCGTCTGCTCGAGCGCTGCGCGAAGCTCTCGGACGAGCTGGGCAAGGGCTCGATGACCGGTCTGCCGATCGTCGAGACCAAGGCGAACGACGTGTCGGCGTTCATCCCGACCAACGTCATCTCCATCACCGACGGCCAGTGCTTCCTGGAGTCGGACCTCTTCAACGCCGGTCAGCGCCCCGCGCTGAACGTCGGTATCTCCGTCTCCCGTGTCGGTGGTTCCGCCCAGCACAAGGCGATGAAGCAGGTCTCCGGCCGTCTCCGCGTGGACCTCGCCCAGTTCCGTGAGCTGGAGGCGTTCGCCGCCTTCGGTTCCGACCTGGACGCCGCGTCGAAGGCCCAGCTCGAGCGCGGCCAGCGCATGGTCGAGCTGCTCAAGCAGCCGCAGTACGAGCCGATGGCGACCGAGAACCAGGTCGTGTCCGTGTGGGCCGGTACCACCGGTCGCATGGACGACGTGCCGGTCGTCGACATCCGCCGCTTCGAGAGCGAGCTCCTCTCGTACCTGCACCAGAGCGAGAAGGGCCTCATGACCTCCATCAAGGAGGGCGGCAAGATGTCGGACGACACCCTGCAGGCCGTCGGCGACGCCATCGAGAAGTTCAAGAAGCAGTTCAAGACTTCGGACGGCAAGCTTCTCGGCGACGACGCCCCCGCCGCTGCCAAGTGACGTAAGGAAGGGACCTGACTCATGGGAGCCCAGCTCCGGGTCTACAAGCGTCGCATCCGATCCGTCACCGCGACCAAGAAGATCACCAAGGCGATGGAGATGATCGCCGCCTCGCGTGTCGTCAAGGCGCAGCGCAAGGTGGCGGCGTCCACGCCGTACGCGACCGAGCTCACCCGGGCGGTCACGGCGGTCGGCACTGGTTCGAACACGAAGCACCCGCTGACCACCGAGCCGGAGACGGCGACCCGTTCCGCGGTGCTGCTCCTCACGAGCGACCGCGGACTGGCCGGCGCCTTCAACTCCAACGCCATCAAGGCCGCGGAGCAGCTCACCGCGCGCCTCGAGAGCGAGGGCAAGGAGGTCGACATGTACATCGTCGGCCGCCGTGGTCTGGCCCACTACAACTTCCGCGAGCGCAAGGTCGTGGAGTCGTGGTCGGGCTTCACCGATGAGCCCACGTACGCGGACGCCAAGAAGGTCGCGGTGCCGCTGATCGAGGCCATCGAGAAGGAGACGGCGGAGGGCGGCGTGGACGAGCTCCACATCGTCTACACCGAGTTCGTCTCGATGATGACGCAGACGGCCATCGACGGCCGCCTGCTGCCGCTCAGCCTCGAAGCAGTGGCGGAGGAGTCGAAGTCCGGCAAGGACGAGATTCTCCCGCTGTACGACTTCGAGCCGTCGGCGGAGGACGTCCTCGACGCCCTGCTGCCGCGCTACGTCGAGAGCCGTATCTACAACGCGATGCTCCAGTCGGCTGCCTCCAAGCACGCCGCCACGCGCCGCGCGATGAAGTCGGCGACCGACAACGCCGGGGATCTGATCAACAGCCTCTCCCGGCTTGCCAACGCGGCCCGCCAGGCCGAAATCACCCAGGAAATCAGCGAGATCGTCGGCGGCACAGCAGCCCTGGCCGACGCGACCGCGGGGAGTGACAAGTAATGACGACCACTGTTGAGACGGCCGTTGCCACGGGCCGCGTCGCCCGGGTCATCGGCCCGGTCGTCGACGTGGAGTTCCCCGTCGACGCGATGCCGGAGATCTACAACGCCCTGCACGTCCAGGTCGACGACCCGTCGACCGCGGGCGCGAAGAAGACGCTGACCCTCGAGGTCGCCCAGCACCTGGGTGACGGCGTGGTCCGCGCGATCTCGATGCAGCCCACCGACGGCCTGGTCCGCCAGGCCCCGGTCACCAACACCGGCAAGGGCATCTCGGTGCCGGTCGGCGACGTGACCAAGGGCCGCGTGTTCAACACCCTCGGCGAGGTCCTGAACGACGACCCGTCCACGGTCGCCGACGCCGAGCGCTGGACGATCCACCGCAAGGCCCCGGCCTTCGACCAGCTCGAGTCCAAGACCGAGATGTTCGAGACCGGCCTGAAGGTCGTCGACCTCCTCACCCCGTACGTCAAGGGTGGAAAGATCGGTCTGTTCGGTGGTGCCGGTGTCGGCAAGACCGTTCTGATCCAGGAAATGATCGTCCGTGTGGCCAAGCTGCACGACGGTGTCTCCGTCTTCGCCGGTGTCGGCGAGCGCACCCGTGAGGGCAACGACCTCATGGTCGAGATGGAGGAAGCCGGCGTTCTGGACAAGACCGCGCTGGTCTTCGGCCAGATGGACGAGCCGCCGGGCACGCGTCTGCGCGTCGCCCTGGCCGGTCTGACCATGGCGGAGTACTTCCGCGATGTGCAGAAGCAGGACGTGCTGTTCTTCATCGACAACATCTTCCGCTTCACGCAGGCCGGTTCCGAGGTCTCGACGCTGCTCGGCCGCATGCCCTCCGCGGTGGGTTACCAGCCGAACCTGGCCGACGAGATGGGTCTCCTCCAGGAGCGCATCACGTCGACCCGTGGTCACTCGATCACCTCGATGCAGGCGATCTACGTCCCCGCGGACGACCTGACCGACCCGGCCCCGGCCACCACGTTCGCCCACCTCGACGCGACGACGGTGCTCTCCCGTCCGATCTCCGAGAAGGGCATCTACCCGGCCGTGGACCCGCTGGACTCCACGTCCCGCATCCTGGACCCGCGCTACATCGCGCAGGACCACTACGACTGCGCCATGCGCGTCAAGGGGATCCTGCAGAAGTACAAGGACCTCCAGGACATCATCGCGATCCTCGGTATCGACGAGCTCAGCGAGGAAGACAAGCTCGTCGTCGCCCGTGCCCGTCGCGTGGAGCGCTTCCTGTCGCAGAACACCCACGCCGCCAAGCAGTTCACCGGCGTGGACGGCTCGGACGTGTCCCTCGAGGAGTCGATCGCGGCGTTCAACGCGATCTGCGACGGTGAGTACGACCACTTCCCCGAGCAGGCCTTCTTCATGTGCGGTGGTCTCGAGGACCTCAAGAAGAACGCCAAGGAGCTCGGCGTCTCCTGAGCTCGGTAGCTCGATCCGGAGAGGGGCGGGGGCACCCCGCGCAGGGGCCGTGTCCCGCCCCTCTTCGTACGCCCACTAGAATTTGACCCAACACCCGGCTGAACCGCCGGGTGGTGACCCGAGGAGCCACCCTTGGCTGCTGAGCTGCATGTCGAGCTGGTCGCAGCGGACCGCAGTGTCTGGTCCGGTGAGGCCACCCTGGTCGTCGCGCGCACCACGTCCGGCGACATCGGCGTCATGCCCGGTCACCAGCCGCTGCTCGGTGTGCTGGAATCGGGCCCGGTGACCATTCGTACGAGTGACGGCGGCACGGTCGTGGCCGCTGTCCACGGAGGATTCATCTCCTTCGCGGACGACAAGCTGTCGCTGCTGGCCGAGATCGCGGAGCTGTCCGACGAGATCGACGTCCAGCGTGCGGAGCGGGCGCTGGAGCGCGCGAAGGGCGAGGCCGACGCCTCGGCCGAGCGTCGCGCCGACGTCCGACTGCGTGCGGTGGCGACGCGCTGACCCCAGCGCGCGGCGTAACGTGACTCAGCCGCGGCCAGGTCCGGGAACATTCCGGACCGGGTCGCGGCTGAGGCAATGCGGGTGCAATGTATTGGTCCGTTGTCGGCCCTTCGGCCGACGGTAGAGGCGAGGAGGTCGGTGCCGATGATCCTCACTCTGCTCGTGTGCGGACTTGCTTTGATCGTGCTGGTGTTGGTGGGGCTCTTCGTCTTCGGCCTCCGGCGCCGGCTCATCCAGCGCTCCGGCGGTACGTTCGACTGCAGTCTGCGGTGGAACGCCCCGGACAAGGGCGACACGTCCGGCAAGGGCTGGGGGTACGGGGTCGCCCGCTACAACGGTGACCGCGTCGAGTGGTTCCGCGTCTTCTCCTACGCTCCCCGGCCCCGCCGGGTCCTCGAGCGCTCCGCCATCGAGGTCGTGGACCGCCGCGCCCCGGACGGCGAGGAGGAGCTGGCCCTGCTCTCCGACGCGATCGTCCTCGGCTGCCTGCACCGCGGCACGCGCCTGGAACTGGCGATGAGCGAGGACGCCCTGACGGGTTTCCTGGCGTGGCTGGAGGCAGCACCGCCGGGCCAGAGAGTAAATGTGGCCTAGTACATCTCGTACGGCATGAAGAAGCCGGGAAGACAAGGGGCGTTCTTGTCTTCCCGGCTTCGTTCGTGGGACAGCCCCGAAGGCTACTTCAGGCCGTCATTGATAGCGCTGACCAACTCCCCGTTGGCCGTATCACCGCTGAACTCCCAGAAGAACGCACCGCCGAGCTTCTGGTCCTTCGCCCAGGCCATCTTGGACTTGACGGTCGCGGGCGTGTCGTAGGACCACCAGTTCGTGCCGCAGTGGGCATACGCCGTACCGGCGATCGTGCCGTTGGACGGGCAGGAGTTCTTGAGGATCTTGTAGTCCTCGATGCCCTGCTCGTACGCACCGGGAGCCGGCCCCGTCGCCGTGCCGCCCGGCTCCTTCTGTGTGACGCCGGTCCAGCCGCGGCCGTAGAAGCCGATGCCGAGCAGCAGCTTGGCCGACGGCACGCCCTTCGCCTTGAGCTTGGCGATCGCGTCCGCGGAGTTGAAGCCGTCCTGCGGTATGCCCGGGTAGGACGTGAGCGGGGAGTGCGGGGCCGTCGGGCCCTTCGCCGCCCATGCGCCGAAGAAGTCGTACGTCATCACGTTGTACCAGTCGGCGTACTGCGAGGCGCCGCCGTAGTCGGCCGCGTCGATCTTGCCGCCGTTGGAGCCGTCCGCGGTGATCGCGGCCGTGACGAGGTTCTTGGAACCGAACTCGTTGCGGAACGCCTGCATCATGTTCTTGAAGACGGCGGGACCGCTGGTGTCACAGGACAGACCGCAGGCGTTCGGGTACTCCCAGTCCAGGTCGATGCCGTCGAAGACGTCGGCCCAGCGCGGGTCCTCGACCAGGTCGTGACAGGACTTGGCGAAGGCCGCCGGGTTCTTCATGGCGTCGGTGAAGCCGCCGGACCAGGTCCAGCCGCCGAAGGACCAGAGGATCTTGATGTTCGGGTACTTGGCCTTGAGCTTGCGCAGCTGGTTGAAGTTGCCGCGCAGCGGCTGGTCCCACGTGTCGGCGACACCGTCCACCGACTGGTCGGCGGTGTACGCCTTGTCGATCGCCGCGTACGAGTCGCCCATGGTGCACTTGCCGCCCTGGACGTTGCCGAAGCTGTAGTTGATGTGCGTGATCTTGCCGGCCGAGCCGGAGGTCGCGATGTTCTTCGCGTGGTAGTTGCGCTGGTAGACGCCCCACTCGGTGAAGTAGCCGAGCTTGACCTTGTCGCCGGGCTCGGGGTCGGGGCCGCCGCCACCGGTCGTGCGGACCTTGACGGCGTCGCTGGCCGGTCCCGTCTGGTCGGCGGTGTCACGGGCCTGGACGCTGTACGAGTAGTCCGTGCCGGCGGTCAGGCCGCTGTCGGTGTACGAGGTGCCGGTGACCGTGGCGACCTTCGCGCCGTCGCGCAGGACGTCGTAGTTCTTGACGCCCTTGTCGTCGGTCGCGGCCTTCCAGTCCAGCTTCACGCCGGTGTCGGTGATGCCGGACGCGGTCGGGGTGCCGGGGGCGCTCGGCGGGTTGTCGCCGGGGACGCTGCCGCCGTCGCAGCTGCCGCCGTTCAGGGTGCACTTGGAGGGGGCGCCGGGTCCGGTGCCGTTGAACCCGAAGGAGACCGAGGCGCCGGGGGCGAGCGTCCCGTTCCATCCGAGGTTCTTGGCGGTCCAGCGGGTGCCGGAGTTGGTGACGGTGGCGTCCCAGGCCGAGGTCACCTTGGTGTCCGAGGGGAAGTCCCACTGGACGTTCCAGGAGCTGAGCGTGGTGGTGCCGGTGTTCTTGATCGTCCACTTGCCCTCGAAGCCGTTGCCCCAGTCCTGGGTCTTGGCGTACGTGGCGGTGGCCTCGGGGGCGGCGTCGGGCGCCGCGTCGGCGGGGCCGCCGAGGGCGACGAGGGTGGCGAGAGGGAGGAACAGCGTCGTCACTCCCGCCACGGCTTTGTGTCTGAATCTGACTCTCGGGCGTGTGCTGTTCGTCGTGAAGCGCACGAGTGCTCCTCGGGTGAGTTCCGGGGCCGTTAGGGGCTTGGACCCTGCGCCGCCCGTGAGCACGTGGACACGTGGGGGAGTGCTCACCGCAGTGCGGCGAGAATAGAAAGGTCTGGACCATCGGTCAAGAGGTCTGAACCATTGGCCGGATCGCGACGGTCCGGTGCCCCCCGTTCCGCTTCAGACGCCCAACTCCTGCGCCAGTACGGCGGCTTGCACCCGGCTGCGCAGTTCCAGCTTGCCCAGCATCCGGCTGACGTGCGTCTTCACCGTTGCCTCCGCCATCGCCAGACGGGCCGCGATCTCCGCGTTCGACAGACCCTCACCGATGCAGGAGAGCACCTCGCGCTCGCGCCGCGTCAGGCTGTCCAGGATCGCGGGGTCCGGCGCGTTCTCGTCGCGTACGACCCTCCCGGGAGCGGCGAACTCGGCGATCAGCCGACGGGTGACGGCGGGCGCGATGAGGCCCTCGCCACGCGCGACCGTGCGGACACCCTCGATGAGATCCTTCGCCTCCGTGTTCTTCAGGAGGAACCCGGACGCGCCCGCCCGCAGCGCCCCGAACACGTACTCGTCGAGGTCGAAGGTGGTCAGGACGAGCACGTCCGCGAGCTGCTCGGCGACGACCTGCCGCGTCGCCGACACCCCGTCAAGGCGCGGCATCTGTACGTCCATCAGGACCAGGTCGGGACGGAGCTCGCGGGCGAGCGCGACGGCCTCCTCGCCGTCCGCCGCCTCGCCGACGACCTCGATGTCGGGCGCGCTGCGCAGGATCAGGACGAGTCCCGCGCGCACGGCCGACTGGTCCTCGGCGACCAGTACCCGGATCATTCCTTGGCTCCTTCGTCGGCTGGGTCGACGGGCAGGGTCGCGAAGACGCTCCAGACCTTGCCGTCAGGGGTGCTCTCGGGGCCCGCTTCGAAGGTGCCGCCGAGCAGGTCGGTGCGCTCGCGCATGCCGACGAGGCCGGCACCGGAGCCGGGGGCGCGCGGCCCCGCGGGGTCCCCGTAGGGGGAGGTCACGCGGACGGTGAGGGCGCGCGGCTGCTGGGTGAGGGTCACGGTGACGAGGCCGGGGGAGGCGTGCTTCAGGGCGTTCGTCAGGGATTCCTGCACGATGCGGTAGGCGGCCAGCTCGACCGGAGCGGGCAGCTTCGCACCGTCCGCGGGGCGTGCGTCGTCGAGCGTGACGTCGAGTCCGTTGGTGCGGGCGCCCGCGACGAGGGCGGCGAGGCCGTCCAGGGTGGGTGCGGCCGCGGGTTCGAGGTCGCCGGTCTGGTCGCGCAGGATGCCGATGAGGCGGCGCATCTCGGCGAGGCCCTCGACGCTGTTCTCGCGGATGACGGCGAGGGCGTCCTGACTGGTCTTCGGGTCGTCGAGGGAGAGCGCGGCCGTCGAGTGGATGGCGATCGCCGAGAGGTGGTTGGCGACCATGTCGTGCAGCTCCCTGGCCATCCTGGCGCGCTCGGCGCCGACGGCCTGCACCCGGTCCATCTCGGCGAGCAGCGCGGTCTGCTCGGCCCGCAGCTTCGCCGCGGCGGTGGCTTCGCGGTGGTTGCGCACGAGAACTCCGGTGGCGGCGGGCGTAAAGGCCACGATGGCGGTCGCGACGCCGAGGAGGACGGCCTGCGGGTCCTGCCACCAGGCGAGGAAGGCCACGGTCATGGCCACCGTGATGACGCCCGACGTGATCGGGATGCGTCGCGCGGCGGCCGGGGTCCCGTACACGACGGCCGCGTACATGATGTCCGTGAACATCAGGATCGAGGCGAGGTTGCCCGCCGTGAACTGGTCGGCCACCAGCGCGAACGTGGCCATCACC
Source organism: Streptomyces venezuelae (assembly GCF_008642335.1). NCBI lineage: Bacteria > Bacillati > Actinomycetota > Actinomycetes > Kitasatosporales > Streptomycetaceae > Streptomyces > Streptomyces venezuelae. Next base: position 5,554,686 of record NZ_CP029191.1, read on the forward strand.
AGGGCGAACTGAGGCTTGGTGCTGCGCAGCAGTTCGAGCCCCGCGAGGACGAAGAGGGGGACCAGCGCCCAGTGGTCGCCGAGCGGCCGGTCCGTCTGCGACTTCAGCCCGAGCGCCCACAGCGCCAGCCCGCAGAGCAGGCTGGCCGCGGCGATCTGTACGTCGACGCGTTGCGGGCGGGGCAGGGACGGGGCCATGCCCCCATCCAACACGGTGGACCGGGCATCCTGCCTGGTCCTGGGGGAGGAACCGGGCGCTACATCGAAGGATGCAGTCCCACTTCCTCACTGCCGACGATGATCCTCCGCGGACGGCGGGTGAGCCTTGAGGGGTGAACGGGGGAGCGAACGTGAGGAGAGCGCTGTGATCGTCGCGCTGATCATCATCTGCGAGGTCGGCTTCTGGGTCCTGCTGGCCGCCGGGCTCGCCACCCGCTATCTGCTGCGCATGCCGCGCCTCGGCATCGCGATCCTGCTGTGCGAACCGGTGCTCGAACTCGTGCTCCTCGTGGTGACCGCGCTCGACCTGAAGAACGGCGCCGACCCCAGCTGGAAGCACGGCCTCGCGGCGCTGTACATCGGCTACACCGTGGGCCACGGCCACCGCACCGTGAAATGGCTCGATGGCCACGCGGCACACCGCTTCAACGGCACGCCGGTGCCGCGCCCGCCGCGCTACGGCAAGGCCCGCGCCCTGCACGAGGCGAAGGTCTGGCTCGGCTCCGTCGTCGGCGCGGCCGTCGCGAGCGGGCTGCTGCTGCTCGCCATGTGGTACGTCGACGACCCCGACCGCACCACGTCGCTGCAGAGCTGGATGTACACGGCGTGGCGCACGGCGGGCATCCACGGTCTGATCGCGCTCAGCTACACGCTTTTCCCGAAGAAGGCCCCGGCCTGAGGGGCTGTGGGGAGCGCTACCGCTCGCCGCCCGGCACCCACAGCACGTCCCCGACCGCCTTGTTCGCCGTACGGGCGAGGATGAACAGGAGGTCGGAGAGGCGGTTGAGGTAGGTCGCGGTCAGCGGGTTCATCGTGTCGCCGTGGGTCTCGAAGGCCGCCCACGTCGACCGTTCGGCGCGCCGCACCACGGTGCACGCCTGGTGCAGGAGCGCCGCGCCCGGCGTACCCCCCGGCAGGATGAAGCTGCGGAGCTTCTCCAGCTCCTCGAGGAAGCGGTCGCAGTCCGCCTCCAGCTTGTCGATGTAGGACTGCTCGACGCGCAGCGGCGGGTACTTCGGGTCCTCCACGACCGGCGTGGAGAGGTCGGCGCCCACGTCGAAGAGGTCGTTCTGGACGCGTACGAGGACCTTCACCACGTCCGCGTCGAGCTGACCGAGCGCGATCGCCGTCCCGATGGCCGCGTTGGCCTCGTTGGCGTCGGCGTACGCCGAGATCCGCGGATCGGTCTTGGCGGTGCGGCTCATGTCCCCGAGGGCCGTCGTGCCCTGGTCGCCGGTCCTGGTGTAGATGCGCGTCAGATTGACCATGCGGCCAGCCTAGGACCTCCGGCACACGCCCTGGTCACGCTCCGGCCTTCCTGAAGACACGTGTGCCGACCGTCACGGAGAGCAGGACGAAGGCGAGGGCCATCAGGGCGCCGTACAGCATCGTCGTGGTCGCGTAGTCGCCGACGTAGCCCGCGCGGACCGCGTCGACGAGGTAGCGGAACGGCATGAAGTGGGAGAGGACGTCGAGCCAGGCCGGGGCGAGCGCCATCGGCAGCATCAGGCCGGAGAGCAGCATCGACGGCATGCTCACCGCGTTGACGGCGGGGCCGAACTCGTGCGGCTTGTCGACCTTCATGGCCAGCGCGTACGAGAGCGACGCGAGTCCGGCCGTCAGGAGCCCCACGAACGCGAACCCGATGAGGATGCCCGCGAGCGGCGCCCTGAGCCCCATCGCCAGCGAGGCGAGCACGAGCAGCACGGCCTGGAAGACGAAGAGCGCGGCGTCGCGGAGGATCCGCCCGAGGAGCAGCGCGAGACGGCTCACGGGTGTCACCCGCATCCTTTCCACCACGCCGAACTGCTTCTCGATGATGAGCGCGAACCCGCTGAACGTGGCGCCGAACAGGCCGAGTTGCAGCAGCAGTCCCGGTACGAGGACCTGCCAGGAGTCGCCGTCGGAGCCGAGCGGCAGGTCGGTGAGGAGCGGGCCGAAGAAGAGGAGGTAGAGCAGCGGGGTGAGGACGCCGAACAGGATCTGGAACGTGGAGCGCAGGGTCTGCCGGGCGTACCGCCCGAAGATCAGGGCGGTGTCGGCGAGCAGTGCAGGCATGGTGGGGGTCCCGGGTGGTGAGGGTCAGACGGCGACGGGGGTCGTGTTCGCGGGCGCGATGTCGCGCCCGGTGATGGCGAGGAAGGTGTCCTGGAGGGTGGCGTCGATCGAGCCGCCGTACTGGAGCTTCAGCGCGCTCGGCGTGCCTTCGGCGACGACGACGCCCTTGTCGACGACGACCAGGCGGTCGGAGAGGGCGTCGGCCTCGTCGAGGTAGTGCGTGGTGAGGAAGACGGTCGTGCCGTGCTCGTCGCGCAGCCCGCGCACCAGCTGCCACAGGTCGGCGCGGCTGCCCGGGTCGAGTCCGGTGGTCGGCTCGTCGAGGAAGAGGACCTCGGGGCGGTGGGTGAGCCCGAGGGCGATGTCGAGCCGCCTGCGCTGGCCGCCGGAGAGCGCGGCGCAGGGCCGCTCCATCAGCTCGGTCAGGCCGAGGTCGCGCGCCAGTTCCTCCGCGCGGGCCGCCGCCTGAGACTTCGTCAGGCGGTAGAGGCGGCCCTGGGTGACGAGTTCCTCGCGTACGGAGATGCTCAGGTCGACGCCGCCCGACTGGGCCACGTACCCGATCCTCTCGCGCACGCCGGCGGGGTCCTTCGCGAGGTCGCGGCCCGCGACGGTGGCGGCGCCGCCGGTGGGCGGGAGCAGCGTGGTCAGCATGCGCAGGGTCGTGGTCTTTCCCGCGCCGTTCGGCCCGAGGAAGCCGAGGATCTCGCCGGGCTCGACGCGCAGGTCGATGCCGCGCACGGCCTCGACGGGGCCGGCCTTGGTCTGGAAGGTCCGGGTGAGCCCGGAGGTGCTGATGATGGCCATGACGTCCACAAAAACAGAGGCACTGAAATTTTGCAACGCCTCCAAAAACCAAACAAGCCCTAACTTTCAGGGTGACGCCAAAATTTCAGGGTCCCTAGGATGGGAGGCATGAGTGAGGGCCTGCGGGAGCGCAAGAAGAGGCAGACGAAGCAGCGGATCTCGGACGTCGCGACCGGGCTCTTCCTGGAACACGGGTTCGTCGCCGTGACCATCGCCGAGATCGCGGACGCCGCGGACGTCTCGGTCAACACGGTCTACAACTACTTCCCGGCCAAGGAGGACCTGTTCCTCGACCGGGGCGACGACGTCGTCGACCGCCTCTCCCGTCACGTGCGCGGCCGGCGCGCCGGGGAGTCCGCCGCCGACGCGGTCCTGCGCGAGCTCCGCGCCGACGTGGAAGGCGTCTCGCCGGCCGTCGGGCTCTTCCCCGGCTGGGCCGACTTCATGAAGGTCATCACCGAGGCGCACGCCCTGCGCTCCCGGCTCTGGGCGATCCAGCAGGAGGCCCACGACCGGCTCACCCGCACCCTCGCCGAGGAGACCGGCGCCGACGGGGGCGACCCGCTTCCCGGCCTCGTCGCCGGTCAGCTCTCCTGGGTCCACAGCACCCTCATGGCGTGGATCGGCGACGAGATGTCCAAGGGGCGCGAGCCCGCCGAGGTCTCCCGCGAAGCCCTCGCGCTGCTCGACGAGATGGAGGACCTGCTGAGCGACAAGGTCCTCAACTACGCGCCGCGGGCCGCCGAATGACGCGTACCAGTGTGATGTCCGTCATTTGAGACGTGACGCGCATCTCCTTACCACCACAGGCGCGCCCACGGCCGCTAACGTGCGCCGGGAAGGCATACGTGAACAGCGTGCAAGCCAAGCGTGACAAGCGGTAGGGGAGTCGGAACAGTGGCACGGAAGCTCGCCGTCATCGGAGCCGGACTCATGGGGTCCGGCATCGCTCAGGTCTCCGCCCAGGCGGGCTGGGACGTCGTCCTGCGCGACGTCACCGATGAGGCCCTGACCCGCGGCACCGACGGGATCAAGGCGTCGTACGACAAGTTCGTGAGCAAGGGCAAGCTCGCGGCCAAGGACGCGGAGGCCGCGCTCGGACGCATCACGACCACCACCGACCTGGACGCCGTCGCCGACGCGGACATCGTCGTCGAGGCCGTCTTCGAGAAGCTCGAGGTCAAGCACGAGATCTTCCGTACGCTCGACAAGCTCGTGCGCGACGACGCCGTGCTCGCCTCCAACACCTCCGCCATCCCGATCACCAAGATCGCGGCCGTGACGGAGCGCCCGGAGCGCGTCGTCGGCGCCCACTTCTTCTCGCCCGTCCCGATGATGCAGCTCTGCGAGCTCGTACGCGGCTACAAGACCAGCGACGAAACGCTCGCCCGCACCCGTGAGTTCGCCGAGTCCGTCGGCAAGACCTGCATCGTCGTCAACCGCGACGTCGCCGGCTTCGTGACGACCCGTCTGATCTCCGCGCTCGTCGTCGAGGCCGCCAAGCTCCACGAGTCGGGCGTCGCCACCGCCGAGGACATCGACATCGCCTGCAAGCTCGGCTTCGGCCACGCCATGGGCCCGCTCGCGACCGCCGACCTCACCGGCGTCGACATCCTGCTGCACGCCACCCAGAACATCTACACGGAATCGCAGGACGAGAAGTTCGCGCCGCCGGAGTCGATGCGCCGGATGGTTGACGCCGGTGACATCGGGCGCAAGAGCGGGCAAGGGTTCTACAAGCACTGAACCAGCACTGACGTACGCCGTCTGACGCCCCGTCGGACGCTTCGGCGCCCGGCGGGTCACCCCTCGGAGTGAATTCGGTATCGGTTCGCTTACAGACGGCAACTTCCTCGCCCACGCGGCAGTCAGTTGCAGTGACATACGCAGACGCCTTACGTATCGGGCGTCACAGCAGACACAGCACTCTCGGGGAGCGCATATGCACATCAGGGGCGACCAGGCCCAGCTGGTCGTCGGGGGACGCCTCGACGTACGCAGCGCGGCGGACGCCCGCACGGTCCTGCACTCGGCCGTCGACGACGGCGTCGGCGATCTGGTGCTCGACCTCTCCGAACTCGACTCGTGGGACGCCACGGGCCTCGGCGTCATCATGGGCGCCCACCGCCGCGCGGGACGCTGCGGACGCCGACTCGTCCTCCGCCACGTACCGCCGCAGATGCAGCGCCTCCTCGTCGCGACCCGACTGCACCGGATCCTCGCCATCGAGGGCGGCATCGGAGTCGAATCCCTCCCCAGAGTCTGAAGGATCCGACCGCACAATCCTCACGAACCTGTGACGTCTCGGACGGGGCGGTACCCCGCCCTCCCGTAGATACTGAGCAAAGGTCTAGGGTTCGGTGGCCACCGATATACGGACCCGCACGGGGGCGCCGGACCAGAAGCGACAGCGCAGTGTGCACGAAGGCCGGAGGGGGCTCTGCACACCACGCATCTGGGGGGCTAGGACCATGGACCCGATGAACCGGGGACCCGAAGAGTACGGCCACGACGGCATCGACGACTTCGACGGCGGCATCGACGACGACGGCTCGGCGCGCCCCGGACGGCCGCCCCGCGACGCTCTGACACCGGACTTCGGGCAGCCCGCACCCGCTCTCGCCCGCACGGTCCGGCTGGTCTCGGGCGACTTCCTGCTCACCGTGAACCCCGTCGACGGCAGCGAGATCGAACCCTGCCCGCCCGGCGAACGGCCCCCGCGCCCCGGCAAGCGCTCCGCAGCCGACCGCGCCGAACTGCGCCGCGCCTCGATGCCGCCCGTGCCGCCGGGGCCCGCACTGCCCAGGCTGCCGCTCCTGGAGCGCCAGGAAGAGCGTGAGCGGCTCGTACGGCTCCTCGCACGCGGCCGCTCCGTCCGGCTGACCGGACCCGCCGGTTCGGGCCGCACAGCGCTCCTCAACGCCGTCGCCGACGACTGCGCGGACCTCGCCCCCGACGGCGTCGTCCGCCTCTCCGGCTACCGCAGGACACCCGGCGAACTGCTCCACGACCTCTTCGCCGCCGTCCACGAAGCGCCGCTGCACCGCCCCGAACGCGCCCAGCTCCTCGAACACGTCCACGAGATCGGCGCCGTCGTCGTCCTCGACGACCTCGAATTCGGCGGCGCCGCCCTCGACGAGCTGCTCGACGCGACACCCGAATGCGCCTTCCTCGTCGCCACCACACCCGACGTGGCCGCGCCCTCCGCCGACTCCCACCTCGAAGAGGTCTTCCTCGGCGGCCTCGGCCGCGGCGGCGGCCTCGAACTCCTGGAGCGCGCCGTCGGCCGCGTCCTCGACGACGAGGAGGCCAACTGGGCGGGCGACCTGTGGTTCGAGTCCGAGGGCCTGCCGCTGCGCTTCGTCCAGGCCGGCGCCCTGCTCCGCCAGCGCGACCAGCTCCGCGCCGACCCGCACGCCTTCGAGGAGCACGGCTACTACGTCGACACCCCCGTCATCCCCGTCGACGCGCCCTTCGACTCGGGTGCCGACGAGCACGACGTACCGCTGCCCTCCCTCGCCGACGGCGCCGCGCCCGCCGCCCTGCTCGCCTCGCGGCTCAGCCCGTCCGCCCGCGCCACACTGAAGTTCGCCGTCGCCCTCGGCGGCGAGCTCCCGCACCAGGCCCACCTGCCCGCCCTCGTGGGCGACACCCACGCCGACGCGGCCCTCGCCGAGCTCGTCGGCTGCGCCCTGGTCACCCCGGTCGGCGCGCACTACCGCCTGGCCGCCGGTGTCCGCACCCAGCTGGAGGCCGCCGGGTACGCGGAGGAGGCCGCCGAGTACGCGCTGGGCGCCGCCCAGCACTACGCCTGGTGGTCCGGGCACCCCTCCGTCACCCCGGAGCGGGTCGCCGCCGAGGCCGACGCCGTGCAGGCCGCCCTCGCCGCGCTGGTCGCCACCGAGAGCGGCGCGGCCGTGCTGCTCGCCCGCACCGCCGCGCCCGCCTTCGCGGGCGGACTCGACTGGGGCGCCTGGGAGCGTGCCCTGCGCTCCGGCCAGGAGGCGGCGCGGAACGCGGGCGAGGTCGCCGAAGAGGCGTACTTCCACCACGAGTTGGGCATCCTCGCGCTCTGCGGCGGACAGCTCGACCGGGCCCGCGCCGAACTGGAGGCGTCCATAGGCCTGCGCGGCGCGCTCGCCGACAAGCGCGGCATGATCTCCGGGCGCAGGGCCCTCGCGCTGGTCGCCGACCGGTCGGGCGGCGCGCTGCCCGGCGGGCGCACGGCCGCGGGCGAAGAGGTGCCCGACGCGCGCTACGAGGAATCGGCGTCGCCGCCCGGCGGCATCCCCGCCACGTTCACGCCGTCCGCCGCCGCGTTCGCCCTGCCCACGCCGCCCCCGGAGCCGGAGACGCTCGTCACCAGCAAGGCGACGCCGGTGTCCGGGGCGGGCCCCGCGCCGAGCCGCCGCTCCATCATCAGCGGCACCCGCCGCAACCTCGTCGCGGCGGGCGCGGGAGCCCTGCTGGTCGCCGTTCTCGGCACCGTCGTCACCCTCGGTGCCACGTCCGACAACAACGACCCGCCGAACGACAAGGTCACGACCGAGCAGTCGGCGAAGGAGGACCGCGACGAGGGCGGCCTCACCGCCGACGAGCCGCGCAAGGACTCCACGAGCCGCTCCGACACACCCGGCGAGGACGGCGTCGCCGGAACGTCCGACGATCCGGCGCCGAGCGCCAGCGACGAGCCGTCGGACACGCCGAGCAAGAGCGCCAAGCCGTCCGACACCCCGTCGAAGCCCTCGGACAAGCCGACCAAGCCGACCGACAAGCCGACGAAGCCCACGGACAAGCCCACGAAGCCGACCGACAAGCCGGACCCGCCGACCACGCCTCCGACGACCCCGCCGACCACCCCGCCCACGACCCCGCCGACGACGCCTCCCGACGAGGAGTCGCCGCCCACCTCGCCCGACAACTCGAACTCGGCGAGCGGCCCCGGGGCCGAGGACAGGATCTGACGCGGAGCGTCAGAACAGCCGGAGCTTGTCGTCCTCGATGCCGCGCAGCGCGTTGTAGTCGAGGACGGTGCAGCCGATGCCGCGGTCCGTGGCGAGGACGCGTGCCTGCGGCTTGATCTCCTGGGCGGCGAAGATGCCCCGGACGGGCGCCAGGTGCGGGTCGCGGTTCAACAGCTCGAGGTAGCGCGTGAGTTGCTCGACACCGTCGATCTCGCCGCGGCGCTTGATCTCGACGGCGACGGTCTGCCCGTCGGCGTCGCGGCAGAGGATGTCCACCGGGCCGATCGCCGTCATGTACTCGCGGCGGATGAGCGTATATCCCTCACCGAGCGTCTCGATCCGGTCGGCGAGCAGCTCCTGAAGGTGTGCTTCCACGCCGTCCTTGATGAGGCCGGGGTCCACACCCAGTTCGTGCGAGGAGTCGTGCAGGACTTCCTCCATCGTGATGATGAGCTTCTCGCCCGCCTTGTTCACGACGGTCCACACGCCGGCGTCGTCCCCGGTCCCCTCCTTCAAGGTGCAGGGCGGCGACATCCAGTTGAGCGGTTTGTAGGCCCTGTCGTCCGCGTGGATGGAGACGCTGCCGTCCGCCTTCACGAGGATCAGACGGGGCGCCGACGGGAGATGGGCGGTGAGCCGGCCCGCGTAGTCCACGGAGCATCGGGCAATGACGAGACGCATGGGGCGCAACGCTACTCGACTCGGGGCGGTGTACGCGATTCGCCCGTCCCGCTCCCGTCACCCCCGCGCTGAAGAGGCGACTTGTCCGTCGATGGACCTGTTCGATCCTGGCCGGTTATGCGCCCAATCTCCTGGTGCCCACACCGCCCGGTGCCTACCGTAGAAGCTAGAGGTCGTCATCCGTGCACGCTGCGTAGGCGGACTCCATCCCTGTCCGTAGGCCCCCGCTCCCCGGGGGTGCGAGAGGAGAACCCATGTCGCTCGACGTCTCACCGGCACTGTTGGAACAGGCCGAGCGAGGCGAGGTGGACGAAGCAGAATTCGTCGACTGCGTCCGGACCTCCCTGCCTTACGCATGGGAGATGATCAGCTCCCTGGTGGCCCAGCTGAAGGTCGACGGCGGCGAGTTCGCCGACAACCAGACCCCGCCGCCGGACGAGCAGGCGCGTGGCCAGCTGCTGCGCGCGCTCGCGAGTGACGCGATCCGCGGTGCTCTGCAAAGGCATTTCGGGGTGCGCCTGGCATTCCAGAACTGTCACCGCGTGGCAGTGTTCCCGCTTGACCCGGCGGTGGACGACCGGCTCGCCCGCTTCACCTCGATCCGGGGCCAGCTGCTCAACCAGTCGCCGGAACTCCGGGACTGCTGACGCCTGTTGCTGCCGCTCCGTACGCGGGAGGTGTGTCAGTCCGGAGCGGCAGCTCCCCAGGCGGAACAGGCGCTCAGCGGAGCTGGGGCAGCACCTCGGCGCCCAGCCTCCGTACGTTCTCCTCCGTGGCCGCGAGGTCGCCGGAGCCCTCCACCAGCAGCGCGAAGCGCGTGATGCCGGTGCGCTCGGCGGTGGCGGCGAGACGGTCGGCGCAGACCTGCGGGGTGCCCACGGGGTGCAGCTTGCACAGCAACTCCGTGTACGCCACCGGGTCACGCATGGCGCGGTGCCTGTCGTCCACGGTCACATGGGCGTCCAGCCCCTGCTTCAACCACCCCGGCATCGCCTTCTGTAACGCCTCCGCCGCGTCGAGGCGGCGGTCCGCGACCTGTGCGACACCGGCGGATACGTGGGGCGCCGCGGAAACCCTCTCCGGCGGGTGCCCCGCAGCACGTGCGTGGCGATTCCACAAGGCCACCATTTCGGCCTTCTCGTCGTCGCCCACGTGCATCCCGAGCAGCATCGGCAGACAGCGCTGCGCGGCGAGCCGCACGCTGGACGGCGAGGTGCACGCGACGACCACTTCGGGACCTTCGGCGCCCTGCCCGTTCAGCGCTTCCTGCGGGCGCGGCACCACGGCGACCTCACGGAACGCGAACCGCTCGCCGTTGCCCGCGACGCGCGGCTCCCGCAGCCACCGCAGCAGCAGGTCGAGGGATTCGGGGAACCCCTTCTCGTACGCCTCCAGGCCCGCGCCGAACACTTCCAGGTCCACCCAGGGACCGCCGCGTCCGACGCCGAGCGAGAACCGGCCGCCGGTCGTCACGTGCAGCAGCGCAGCCTGCTCGCCGAGCGCCACGGGGTGGGCGGTCGGGAGCACGCTCACAGCCGTGCCGACGTGGATCCGCCGCGTCCGCCCGAGGATCAGTGCCGCGAGGGTCACCGCCGACGGACAGGTGCCGTACGGCACGAAGTGGTGCTCGGCGAGCCAGACCGAGTCGAGCCCCGCCTCCTCGGCCACCTCGGCGGACCGCACCGCGCGGTGCAGTGCCTCCCCCTGCCCCTGTCCGGGGAACTGGGCGGCCAGAACAAAACTACCTACTCGCATCGAACTCCTGCCTCCTTGGCGCCGACGCAGGCACTCCCCCTACGGGCAACAACGCGTGACACGTGCCAAAGGCACGGCTTGGCAAGAAGATTGTTTGATTTTCCGTGCAGGGGACGGGATCCGGCCCTTCGGTCCGGGCCGGGTACCCCGCGGCGCGGCGCGTAGGCTGGTCGCACCCCTGACCGCCGTACAGCCCGTGAGGTGTTTCCGTGTCCCCGCGTCGCAACCGCCCCAAGGGCGCCGGAGAGCCGAGCCAAGCCACCGCTACGGGCGCGGAGCCCTCCGGTCGGTACGGCGGCTTCCAGAGCACCGAGAGCTGGCAGGGCGAGGAGTGGAGCGTGCGCCATGTCGCGGGCGCGAGCGCGGCGGGCAAGCGGTACCGCTGCCCCGGCTGCGACCAGGAGATCCCCTCGGGCCTCGCGCACGTGGTGGCCTGGCCCGAGCACTCCGGTGTCGACGAGCGCAGGCACTGGCACAAGGCGTGCTGGAACGCGAAGGACCGCCGCACCACGCGGGTGCAGCGGTCCCGTAACGCACCGAGGTACTAGGTCCTCGTACGTCTCGTGTCCGTACGGCTATACGTCGCGCTTCTCCAGGAGTGCGAACGCGCCGGCGACGGCGGCCAGGGTGATGACGACGAGCAGTGTCAGCTGCGAGCCGCCGCTGGCGCCCGTGTCGTCCGCGCCGAAGATCTTGGCGAGGGCCGTGATGGCGTTGTAGTCGTTCATCTTCTCGCCGAGCGGCTGCGTGCTCTCCCAGATCATCAGGAACCCGCCGAGGATGGCGGGCAGCAGCACCACGCCGAGCATCGCCGTGATGGCGCCCGCGGAGTGCCGCAGCATCGAGCCGACGGCGAGCGCGAGGACGCCGAGCAGCGAGACGTACAGGCCGCCCTTGAAGACCGTCCCCGCCCAGGGGACGTCGCCCGCCTCCGGGCCGCTGTTGGCGGCCGACGCCGCGAGGCCCACCAGGAGGATGGAGCCCGCGGACACCACGAAGGCGACCACGAAGAAGATGATGATCTTCGCGGTGAGGACGCGGTGGCGCTGCGGCGACGCGGTGAACGTCGTACGGATCATGCCCGTGCCGTACTCGGACGAGGTGACCAGCACGCCCAGCGTGATCAGGCAGATCTGGCCCAGCATCAGGCCGAAGAAGGCCGGGACCGTGAACGGCATGGTCGCGTAGTCGACCGGGTCGGTGTTGGCCACGGCGAGCAGGCCGATGCCGATGACCAGGAGCAGGAAGATGCCCAGGGTCCACATCGTGGAGCGGACCGACTTGATCTTCGTCCACTCCGAGGAGAGGGCGTTGCCGAGGTGGGTCTTCTTGACCGGGATCGGCGAGGTGTAGGCGTTCGCCATCGCCTGCTGCCAGGCGGAGGGCGGCGCGGGGGCGGCGGGCGCGGGGGCCGCGGGGGCGCCCTGCGGGGGAGCTCCCTGCATGGGGACGCCCGCCTGTGCGTACGCCTGCTGGGGCTGCGCCTGGGGCTGCGCCTGCGGCTGCTGCGGCGGAGTCGGAGGCGTGGTCATCGCTTGTCCTCGCTGTCGCGCTTGGTCATGTCGGGGGCGGGGGCGGGGGCGGGGGAAGGCGCGGCGGCGGGGGCCGCGGGCGCCGCTGCCGGGGCCTGCTGCGGGGGAGCGGCGGCGTACGGGTTCGGCGTGCCGGGCGCGCCCTGCGGCTGCGGCATCGCGAAGGGCTGACCGCCCGGCTGGGGCGGCGGCGGGGCGTACCAGCCGGGCTGGCCCTGGCCGGGCACCGGCGGCTGCTGGCCGGGCGGCAGGGCGCCGGGCGGCATCTCCTGCTGGAACCCGGCGCGCTGGTCGACGGTGGAGCGGTAGTCGACGGCGCCCTGCGTCATCCGCATGTACGCCTCTTCCAGCGAGGCCTGGTGCGGGGAGAGCTCCCACAGGCGGACGTCCGCGCCGTGCGCGAGGTCGCTGATGCGGGGGAGCGGCAGGCCCGTGACGCGGAGCGCGCCGTCCTGCTCGGGCAGCACCTGGCCGCCGGCCTCGGTCAGCGCTGCCGTCAGCTTCTCGCGGGCGGTGGCCTCGCCGTCCGGCGTCCGCACCCGCGCGAAGTCCGCGGAGTTGTGCGAGATGAAGTCCCGGACGCTCATGTCGGCGAGCAGCTGGCCGCGGCCGATCACGACGAGGTGCTCGGCGGTGAGGGCCATCTCGCTCATCAGGTGGGACGACACGAAGACCGTGCGCCCCTCGGCCGCGAGCGACTTCATCAGGTTGCGGACCCAGAGGATGCCCTCGGGGTCGAGGCCGTTGACCGGCTCGTCGAAGAGCAGCACCTGCGGGTCGCCGAGGAGCGCCGCCGCGATGCCGAGGCGCTGGCCCATGCCGAGCGAGAAGCCCTTGGAGCGCTTCTTCGCCACGTCCTGGAGGCCCACGACGCCGAGCACCTCGTCGACCCGGCGGGCCGGGATGCCGGAGAGCTGCGCGAGGCAGAGCAGGTGGTTGCGGGCGTGCCGGCCGCCGTGGACGGCCTTGGCGTCGAGGAGCGCACCGACCTGGCGCGGCGCGTTCGGCAGCTTCCGGTACGGATAGCCGCCGATCGTCACCTGCCCGCTGGTGGGCGCGTCGAGCCCCAGGATCATGCGCATCGTCGTCGACTTGCCGGAGCCGTTCGGCCCGAGGAAGCCGGTGACGGTTCCGGGCCGCACCTGGAAGGAAAGGTTGTACACGGCTGTCTTGGCGCCATAGCGCTTCGTCAGGCCGACTGCCTCGATCATTCTCCGCACCCATCGAATGGTTCAGGACGTCGGGGCACACGCCCCCGTAAGGGTTAGGAGGATAACGGTGGGCTGACGGTTCCAGCCAAGAGCAAGTAAAACCGGCGCTTCACACGGACGGGTGGGGTAGCTCGTCCACGCCCGCTGTGTCTACGGCAGATCCGTCCAGGGCAGCACCCAGCCCTCCTCCGCGAAGAGCAGCGTGCCCCGGGCGCGCAGCTCCGGGTCCGCGGCCGCCCTGCGCACCCATGTGGCCGCGTCCGGGCCGAGCAGCTCGCGCAGCGGCGCGGACGCGTCGAGCAGAGCGTCGAGGAGCGCGGCCTGGTCGCCGCCCCCTGGCCGCGGCAGGCCGGTGAGCGGGTCGGCGAGGACACCGCGCGCGCTGACGTAGACGGACGCGCCGGTGAGCGGCTCGCCCGACGGCAGGGTCATCCCGTACGCCTCCCCGGACAGCGGGACGCGCCGGTAGTTGGGGAGCTCGGTGGCGTCGATCGCGGGCAGCTGCGCGGGGTCCAGCCACGAGACGACGAGCGTGCGCCGCTCCCCGGCGCGCGCGTAGGGCGCGGTCGCCACGTATCCGGCGCGGCCGATGTGCGCCGAGCAGCCGATGCCGAGACCGCGCAGCCGCACGGGCACCATCGGCACCGTGTTGGGGATGCCGAGCCTGCCGAGCTTGTGGGCGAGCTGGCCGGGGGAGGCGTTCGAGCCGACGGCGAGCACGGGGTGACGTCCGGCGACGGGCGCCTGCCCGAGGGCGCCGAGGACGTCGTCCAGCGTGCGCCGGGCCCCGGCGGCTTCGACGCCCCACGTGCCGAGGCCGCCCGGCCGCGCCCGCAACGGCAGCAGCTCGGTCCCGGTCAGCAGGGCGGGGGCGGTGACGGGCAGGCCCGGGTAGGTCAGGGGCTGCAGCATGGGCACCCCGTCGAGGCCGAGCGCCGCGAGCCCGCGGTCCTGTGCCGTCACACGCCCCCCTGAGGTACCGCTGCCGCTACGCGTCCCGCTTCTTCAGCAGTACGTACCCACCGATCAGCGCGAGCACCACCCACGCCAGCATGATCGCGAGACCGCCCCACGGCCCGTACGGGGTGTCGTCGTCGAACGGCGACTTGACCTGCATGATCTTGCTCCCGGCCTGGTCCGGCAGGAAGCGGCCGATCTTCTTCGTCGCCGATACGTTGCCGAGGATGCTGGAGATCAGGAAGAAGAAGGGCATCAGGATGCCGAGGGAGAGCATCGGGCTGCGCAGCATCGCCGCGACGCCCATCGAGAACACCGCGATCAGCGTCATGTAGAGCGCGCCGCCGATCACGGCACGCAGCACACCGGGGTCACCGAGGTGCGCCTTGTACGGGCCGAGCATCGCCTGCCCCACGAAGAACGTGACGAAGCTGGTGGCCAGGCCCACCACGAACGCGAGCAGCGTCGCCACGGCGATCTTGCCGAACAGGAACGTGGCGCGCTGCGGGACCGCGGCGAGCGAGGTGCGGATCATGCCGGTGCTGTACTCGTTCGCGACGACGAGCACACCGAAGACGATCATCGCGAGCTGGCCGAGGGACATCCCGGCGAAGCTGATGTACGTCGGGTCGAAGGTCAGCCTGTCCTTGGCGTCGAGCCCGTCGTAGTCGTTCTTGGACAGGATGCTGATCAACGTGCCGAGCGCGATCGTGACGACGAAGGCGAGGCCGAGCGTCCAGATGGTCGACGAGACCGAGCGGATCTTGGTCCACTCGGATTGCAGTATTTGTGTCGCGGCCATCGCTCAGGCCCCCTTTCGCTGCTGCTGCTGCCAGCCGTCGCCCCAGCCGCCGGGCGGGGGCGGTTGTGCGGCTGTGTCGCCCGTGTGCGCGTGGTACTCGACCGACTCCGCGGTGAGCTGCATGAAGGCTTCTTCCAGGGAGGCCTGCTGGGGACTCAGTTCATGGAGGACCAGCTGACGGCTCGCGGCGAGCTCGCCGAGCTCCTCGGCCGGCGTCCCGTCCACTTCGAGGGCGCCGTTGCCCGCCTCGACCGCGGTGATGCCCGCCTCGTGCAGGACGTCGAGGAGGCGTTCGCGCTGTGGGGAGCGGAGTCTGACGTACGACCGCGAGTTCCGCCGGATGAAGTCGGACATCGACATGTCGGCGAGGAGGCGGCCCTGTCCGATGACGACGAGGTGGTCGGCGGTGAGCGCCATCTCGCTCATCAGGTGCGAGGAGACGAAGACCGTACGCCCTTGTGCGGCAAGGGACTTCATCAGGTTGCGGATCCAGTGGATGCCCTCGGGGTCGAGGCCGTTGACGGGCTCGTCGAACATCAGGATCTCGGGGTCGCCGAGGAGCGCCCCCGCGATGCCGAGGCGCTGGCCCATGCCGAGCGAGAAGCCCTTGGCCTTCTTCTTCGCGACGGCGGTCAGGCCGACGGTGTCCAGGACCTCGGCGACGCGGGCGCGCGGGATGCCGTTGCTCTGCGCGAGGCACAGGAGGTGGTTGTAGGCGCTGCGGCCGCCGTGCATCGCTTTGGCGTCGAGCAGGGCGCCGATGTACTTGAGGGGGTCCTTCAGCTGCGCGTAGTGCCGGCCGTCGATGCGGACGGAGCCGGCCGACGGGTTGTCGAGGCCGAGCAGCATGCGCATGGTCGTGGACTTCCCCGCCCCGTTCGGCCCGAGAAAGCCGGTGACCATGCCAGGCCGGACGGTGAAGGTCAGGTTGTTGACGGCCATTTTCTCGCCGTACCGCTTGGTCAGCCCCTCGAGCTCAATCATGCGGCAACGCTAAAACGGGACAAAGCCCCCTGCCACCGGAGTGGCGGGGGGGCTTCGCTGTCCTGACGGAGCGCTTCAGCGGGTCTGCTGCGCAGGGACCCCACGGGAGATCGGCTCGTCCTCGGCAGGCGTCCCGGCGGCAGCCACAGCCGCACCCGTGAGCGTCGCCAGCATCTCGCGCACGTTCGTCAGCTGCGCGTTGATGGAGTCGCGACGGTTCGTCAGAGCGGCGAGCTCGCGCTCGGACTCCGAACGGATGCGGTCCGCCTTCGCGTTCGCGTCGGCCACGATGTCCTCGGCCTGGCGCTGCGCGGTCTCCACCGTCTGACGGGCGCGGCGCTCCGCGTCCGTACGCAGCTTCTCGGCCTCCAGACGCAGCTGCTCCGCGCGGTGCTCGATCTCCGCGAGGCGCTTCTCCGCCTTGGCCTGACGCGAGGCCAGATCACGCTCGGACTGCTCACGGCGCTTGGCGAGGTTCGTCTCGAAGTCCGCGGCGGCCTGGGCGGCCTTGGCGCGGGTCTCCTCGAAGAGGGCGTCGGCCTCCTCACGCTTGGACTGCGCGTCCTTCTGGGCCTCGGCCCGCAGCGCGCTCGCCTCGCCCTTGGCCTTCTCGACGATCCGGACGCCCTCGTCCTCGGCCTTGGCCTTGCGCTCGGCCGCGAACGACTCGGCGTCGTTGCGCACCTGCTGGGCTGCGGACTCGGCGAGCTCGCGGTGCTGCTCGGCGGCGCGCCGGGCCTCCTCGCGCAGGTCCTTCGCCTCCTCCTCCGCGAGGCGGAGGATCTTCTCGACGCGGGCACCGAGACCGGCGTACGACGGCTCGGCGTCGGCGACCTGGGCCTGGGCGTTCTGCGTCTCGAGGTGCAGTTCCTCGATGCGCTTTTCCAGAGCAGTGATGCGGGCAAGAGCGCTGTCACGGTCGGAGACGAGCTTGGAGATACGTTCGTCCACCTGAGCGCGGTCGTACCCACGCCGCACAAGCTCGAAGCCGTAGGGGGAAGTGTCGCTCATGGGGTTCCTGTCGAATGAGACCGGTGAGGTGATAGAGGGAATCCTAGGGGTCCAAGCGGCGTGTCATCGAGCAGATGCCCGTTTGATCTGGAGAATGACACCCCTTTTGAGTGGTCAACCGCGGGAGTGCTTGCCAGGGACAGGGCCAAAGGTCCTTTCAGAGCACGGGCAATGCTCCTTGGCTACCCATCCGACTGCTTCCCACTCGAACGTGTAGACCCTGCCGCGGCTCCGGCCTTGACGCCACCCGCGGCCGAGCCGCTGCCGGGCCCGGTCTTCGCACCGCCTGACGGGGCCTCGAAAGACTCCAACGCCTCCAGCACGTCCTGGACACGGGAGATCTCCGCATTGATGTCGGCGCGACGGCGGACGAGGACCTCCAGCTCCTGCTTGCCCTCCTCGACCATGCGCGTCGCCTCGGCCTCGGCCTCGGCCTTGATGCGCTCCGCCTCGCGCGTCAGCTCGCTCTTCTTCGCCTCGGCCTCCTTCAGGAGACCCTCGGCCTTCTTCACGGCCGAGATACGGACCTTGCTCGCCTCGGAGTTGGCGTCCGAGACGAGTTCCTTCGCCTTCGCCTCGGCCTCGGCCAGCTGCTCCTCCGCCGCCTTGACCAGCGCGTCGCAGCGCTCGCCCGCCGTCTTCATCGCCTCCGCGGACTCCCGGCGCGCCCGCTCGTGCATCTCCTCGATCTCGGCCGTCAGACGGTCGCGCTGCTCCTCCGCGCGCTCCCTTATGGCGGTCGCGTCGCCACGGGCACCGACCAGCAGCTCGTCCGCGTCCGTACGCGCCTTCTCCACCAGCGAGTTGCCCTCGACCGTCGCCGCCGCGACCAGCCGCTCGGCCTCCTTGCGGGCCGCGCCCACCATCGTGTCGGCCTGCGCCTCGGCGTCCGTCGTCGCCTTGAGCGCCTTCTCCTGCGCGTCCGCCGTCAGCTTCTCCGCCTCTGCGGCCGCCTCCGTGATGAGCGTGTCGACCTGCTCGGCCGCTTCCTGACGGCGCTTGTTGGCGGCCTGACGGGCCTCGTCGAGGGTCCGCTCCGCCTCCTCGCGCGCCTCGGACGTGAGCCGCTCGGCCTCCCGCGCCGCCTCCGCCTTGACCCGCTCGGACTCGTTGCGGATCCGCTCGGAGTGCTGCTGCGCGGAGTTGACCGTCTCCGCGGCCTCGGCGCGCAGCCGCTCCGCGTCGCCCGACGCGTCCGCGATGAGCTTCTCGGCCTTCGCCACCGACTCCGCGCGGACCCGCTCCGCCTCGGTCGTCGTCTCGGCCTTGAGGCGCTCCGCCTCCGCGGTGGACTCGGCACGCAGCCGCTCCGCCTGCTCCAGCGCTTCCGTACGGACCCGCTCGGCCTCCGCGGCCGTGTCGGACTGCAGCTTCTCGGCCTCGCTGCGGGCCTCGCCGATCAGCGTGTCGGCCTGGCTCGCGGCGTCGTTGCGGATGCGGTTGGCGTCCTCGCGGGCGTCGGCGCGCGTACGGGACGCGTCCTGCTCGGCCTGCGCGATGGTGTCCGACGCCTCCGTGCGCACCCGCTGGGCGTGCTCCGAGGCGTCCGAACGCATCCGCTCGGCCTCCGCGATGGCGTCCGAGACGGTGCGCTCGGCAAGGGCCTTCGCGGCCTCCGACGCCTCCGTCGCCTCGCGCCGGGTGCGGTTGGCGTCCTCGGTGGCGCGCTCCCGCTCCGCGTAGGCGTCGGAGCGGACGCGGTCGGCCTCCTCCTGCGCCTCCGTCCTCGTGCGCTCGGCGGCGTGCTCGGCGGCCGAACGCAGGCCCGCGACCTCCTCCTGCGCCGCCTCGTGCAGACCGGCGACGGAGTCCCGTACCGACTGGGCGTGCTGCTCGGCGGCCGAGACCATCTCGGTCGCGCGCCGGTCGGCCTCCTCGACCAGCCGGATCGCCTCGGCCTGCGCCTCCTCGACGCGCTTGCGGGCGGAGGCGAGGAGCTCCTCGCTCTGCTCGCGGGCCCGCTCGCGCTCCTGATCGGCCTCCGCGCGGGCGGAGCCCAGCGTCTCCTCGGCCTCGCGGCGACGGCGCGCCGCCTCCTCCTGCGCGGCGGCCAGCTCCTCGGCGGCCTCCGCGCCCACGCGCTCGGCGGCGGCAGCGGCCTCCGCGCGCACGCGGTCGGCGGACTCCTGCGCCTCGGTCTTCAGTCGCTCGGCCTCGGCGGCGGCCTCCGAACGCAGGCGCACGGCGATGTTCTCGCCCTCCGCGCGGGCCTGTGACGCGTCGGCGGCGGCCTCCGTGCGCAGCCGCTCCGCCTCCGTCTCGGCCTGCGACTGGAGCGTACGGATCCGCTCGGCGGCCTCCGTGCGCAGCCGGTCCGTCTCGTCCGCGGCCTCCTTGCGGATGCGCTCGGCCTCCGCGCGGGCGTCGGTCAGCGCCTGCTCGGCGGCCGAAAGACGCTCCTCGGCCTCCGTGTGCAGCCGCGTCAGCTCTTCGGCGGCCTCGGCCTGCCGGGCCGCTATGGCCTGCTCGGTCTCCTCGCGCAGCGCCCGCGCGGCCTCCTCGGCCCCCGACTTCGTGGCCTCGGCCTGCTCGGCGGCCTCCTCGCGGTGCCGCTCGGCCTCCGCGCGGGTGCGCTCCAGGGTCTCCTCGGCCTGCGTGCGCAGCGTCGTGGCACGCTCGACGGCCTCGGCGCGGACCCGCTCGCTCTCGGTGGTCGCGGCCGTACGCAGCTCATCCGCGTCGGCCTTCGCCTTGGCGAGGAGCTCCTCGGCGGACTTGGCCGCCTCCTCGATCTGCTGGACGGCCTCGCGCCGCGCCTCGCTGCGGATGCGGTCGCCCTCGGCGGCCGCGTCGGCCCGCAGCTGCTCGGCCTCGCCGCGCAGCCTGCGCGCCTCCTCCTGCAGCTCGACGGTCTTGGCGCGGTACTCCTTGGTGTCGTCCTTCGCCGCGCCCTTGAGCTCCTCGGCGATGTCGTGCGCCTCCGCGCGCAGCCGGTCCGCTTCGGCCTCCGCCTCGGAGCGGATCCGCTCGGCCTGCTCGGTGGCGGCCTTCGTGGTCTCCTTGGCGTTCTTGGACGCCTTGTCGAGGACTTCCTCGGCGGTCCGCGCCGCCTTCGCGAGCTGGCCCGCGGTCTCCTCGGCGGTGATCGTGCGCGCCTTCTCGGCGGCCTCCGCGATCAGCTTCTCGGCCTCCGCGCGGGCGTCGGCGACCAGCTGCTCGGCCTCGGACCTGGTG
Source organism: Streptomyces venezuelae (assembly GCF_008642335.1). NCBI lineage: Bacteria > Bacillati > Actinomycetota > Actinomycetes > Kitasatosporales > Streptomycetaceae > Streptomyces > Streptomyces venezuelae. The sequence goes on from NZ_CP029191.1 coordinate 5,574,840, forward strand.
GCCTCCGCCTCCTTGGTGGCCTCGCCGACCAGGCGTGCGACCTGCTCCTTCGCGGTGCGCGTGCGCTGTTCGTTGGCGCCCTCGGCGGCCTGGAGCTGCTTGGTCGCGGTCTCCTTGGCCTCGGCGAGCACCTTCTCGGCCTCGGCGCGCGCCTCGCGCAGCGCCGTCTCGGCCTCGGCCATGCGCTGCTCGGCGGCGCGGCTCGCCTCGGCGGCCTGGCGGCGCGCCTGCTCCGTCTCGGCCGCCGTGCTGGACCGCAGCTGCTCGGCGTGGTCGGTGGCCTCCTGGGCCTGCGTCGACGCGGCGTTCAGGAGACGCTCGGCGTCCGAACGGGCACGGCGCAGGATGGCCTCGGCCTCGGCGCGGGCGGCCTCGGCGTCACCGGCGAGGCGCTGGCGCGCCTCCTCGGCGACGCGGGCGGCCTCCGCGCGGGCGGCGGCCAGGGCCTGGTCGGCCTCGGCGCGCGACTCGTCGAGGAGACGGCGGGCCTGCTGCTCGGTGCGGGCCCTGAGCTGCTCGGCCCAGGCCACGTTCTCGTTGACGTGCGACTCGACGGTCTGCCGGCGCTCGTTCAGCTCCTGGTCGAGCTGCTGGCGCCGCGTCACGGCCTCGGTGTGCAGCTCGGACTGGAGCCTGGCCTGCTGCTCGGCGTGCTCCTGGAGGATGCGCTGGGTCTGCGCCCTGGCGTCCCGCAGCTCGCGCTCGGCATCGGCGCGCAGCTGTTCGGCCTGGATCTGGGCATTGCGGAGCAACTGCTCGGCCTGATACCCGATGTCCGCGCTGTCGTAGGCAGGGCGGGACGCGAGGTTGCGGCGCGCCTCGTGCAGCTTGGCGCGCAACACCTCGACCTGGTAGCCGAGGTCCTCGGCGTGCTGGACGGCCTTCTCCCGCTCGGTCTTCAGCCGGTCCATCTCGGCCTCGAACCGGGACAGACTGTCGGTCTCAGCCCGCGAGTTCTCTTGGCGTTCGTAGCCCCGCACTGCGCGGTCCCATCCTTCCCCAAGCTCGTCGAGCAGGGGATACCCCAACCCTGGTCGCACGTCTCTCCAACGAGCCCCGTCCATCCGCCGAACGAGGCCCCCGGGGGAATGGTGTCAGATCAACAGCGGAGCATGGGCTGCTGCCCCGACGCTCGTCCCCCGAAACCCGGACCCCGGCATGTGGCCGCCCCGACTTCGGACGGCCGCCCCTCACCCTACCGGCCCGGATATGGGGAGGTCAGTGCTCCAGGGAGTCGGAGGGCGCCGAAGTGACAAGTTCCGTCAGGACGCCGTGACAGTCCTTCGGGTGCAGGAAGGTGATGCGCGAGCCCATGGAGCCGATGCGGGGCTCGTCGTAGAGGACGCGTACGCCCTTGTCCTTGATGGCCGCGGCGTCGCCGTCGACGTCCGCGGTGCCGAAGGCGATGTGGTGCACGCCCTCGCCGTTCTTGGCCAGCCACTTGCCGACCGCGGAGTCGTCGCGGGTCGGTTCCAGAAGCTGCAGGTAGGAGGCGCCTCCGTCGCCGGTGTCGTTGATCTTCAGCATGGCCTCGCGCACGCCCTGCTCTTCGTTGACCTCGGAGTGGGTCACCTCGAATCCGTACGTCGCGCGGTAGAACTCGACGGTCTTGTCGAGGTCGAAACAGGCGATCCCGATGTGATCGATTCGCGTCAGCATGCTTCAAGTGCAGCGCTTGATGCAGTGATTACGCAACGTGCGCGCGATCACAGTCGCCGCCCGGTGACGGCGGGGGTACTGCTCAGTACATTCAGATAAACCCTCGTTAACTCCTCTCCTCCCAAGGGGTCGTCGCACATGGCAGGAACGACCGGCACCACCTCAGTGATCGTCTCGGGCGCACGCACGCCCATGGGCCGTCTCCTCGGCTCCCTGAAGTCCTTCTCGGGTGCGGATCTGGGGGGATTCGCGATCAAGGCCGCGCTGGAGCGCGCGGGCATCGGAGGCGACCAGGTCCAGTACGTGATCATGGGCCAGGTGCTCCAGGCCGGGACAGGGCAGATCCCGGCACGCCAGGCCGCCGTCAAGGCGGGCATCCCCATGAACGTCCCCGCGCTGACCATCAACAAGGTCTGTCTGTCGGGCCTCGACTCCATCGCGCTCGCCGACCAGCTCATCCGCGCCGGCGAGTTCGACATCGTGGTGGCCGGCGGTCAGGAGTCCATGACCAACGCCCCGCACCTGCTCCCCAAGTCCCGTGAGGGCCACAAGTACGGCGCGATCGAAATGATCGACTCCATGGCGTACGACGGCCTGACCGACTCCTTCGACGGCGTCGCGATGGGCGAGTCCACGGAGAAGCACAACACCCGCCTGGGCATCGGCCGCCCGGAGCAGGACGAAGTGGCCGCCCTGTCCCACCAGCGGGCCGCCGCCGCGCAGAAGAACGGCCTGTTCGAGGCCGAGATCACCCCCGTCGAGATCCCGCAGCGCAAGGGCGACCCGGTCCTCTTCGCCCAGGACGAGGGCATCCGCGGCGAGACCACCGTGGAGACCCTCGCCAAGCTGCGCCCGGCCTTCGCCAAGGACGGCACGATCACGGCGGGCACGTCCTCGCAGATCTCCGACGGCGCCGCCGCCGTCGTGGTGATGTCCAAGGCCAAGGCGGAGGAGCTCGGCCTCGCCTGGCTCGCCGAGATCGGCGCGCACGGCAACGTGGCGGGCCCCGACAGCTCACTCCAGTCGCAGCCCTCCAACGCCATCCAGCACGCCCTGAAGAAGGAGGGCCTGGCGGTCGCGGACCTCGACCTCATCGAGATCAACGAGGCCTTCGCCGCCGTCGCCGTGCAGTCAATGAAGGACCTCGGGGTGTCCTCGGAAAAGGTGAACGTCAACGGCGGAGCGATCGCGCTGGGTCACCCGATCGGGATGTCCGGCGCGCGGCTCGTGCTGCACCTCGCCCTGGAGCTGAAGCGCCGGGGCGGCGGCGTGGGCGCGGCCGCGCTGTGCGGTGGCGGCGGCCAGGGCGACGCCCTGATCGTCAAGGTGGCCAAGGCCTAGGCCCCCCTCGGCCGGCCGCTGTCGTCTCGTACGTAGTACGTAGTGAACGGAGCTGTGATGCAGGACGTCCCCTCCCTGGTGGCGCAGGCCCGCGAGGGCAGGCCGCGGGCCGTGGCCCGGCTGATCTCACTGGTCGAGGGGGCGTCACCGCAGCTGCGTGAAGTGATGGCGGCGCTGGCGCCGCTCGCCGGCCACGCGTACGTGGTCGGCCTCACGGGATCCCCCGGTGTCGGCAAGTCGACATCGACGTCCGCGCTCGTGAGCGCCTACCGGCGTACGGGGAAGCGGGTCGGTGTCCTCGCCGTCGACCCGTCGTCCCCCTTCTCCGGCGGCGCGCTTCTCGGCGACCGCGTGCGGATGTCCGACCACGCGTCCGACCCGGGCGTCTACATCCGCTCCATGGCCACCCGCGGTCACCTCGGCGGGCTCGCCTGGGCCGCGCCGCAGGCCATCCGTGTGCTCGACGCGGCGGGCTGCGACGTGATCCTCGTCGAGACCGTCGGCGTCGGACAGTCCGAGGTGGAGATCGCCTCCCAGGCGGACACCTCCGTCGTGCTCCTCGCGCCCGGCATGGGCGACGGCATCCAGGCGGCGAAGGCCGGAATCCTGGAGATCGGCGACGTGTACGTCGTCAACAAGGCGGACCGCGACGGCGCCGACGCGACCGCGCGCGAACTGAACCACATGCTGGGCCTCGGCGAGTCCCGCGGCCCCGGCGACTGGCGCCCGCCCATCGTGAAGACGGTCGCGGCGCGCGGCGAGGGCGTCGACGAGGTCGTCGAGGCGCTGGAGAAGCACCGGGCGTGGATGGAGGAGCGGGGGGTCCTCGGCGAGCGCCGGGTCGCCCGCGCCTCCCGCGAGGTCGAGACGATCGCCGTCACGGCCCTGCGCGAGCGCATCGGCTCGCTCCACGGCGACCTGCGGCTCTCCGCGCTCGCGGAGCGGATCGTGGCGGGGGAGCTGGATCCGTACACGGCGGCGGACGAGCTCGTCGAAGGCCTGACGGAGAGCGTCTGACGGAGAGCTGAGACATGCCGCAGGGGCGGCGTCGGTGACGCCGCCCCTGCGGTGGTGCTCCTGTGGGCGTCAGTCGTCGTCCTGACCGTCGTGGTCGCCGTGGTCGTCGTCGTGCGTGTCCGTGCGGTCGGCCGTGACCTTGCCGGTCTTCAGGTCGACGTCGTACTCGGACTCGGCGCCCTTCGCGTCGGTCGTCTCCACGTTCCAGGCGGTCGCCGTGCCGTCGTCGTCCAGGTCCACGGAGGTCACCGTGCCCTTGTCGGCGCCGGCCTTCGCGGCGTCCGCGGCGCTGACGGAGGCGCCCTTCAGGGCGGAGTTGATGCGGGCGGCGTCGGCGGCGTCCTCGGCGGCGTCGTCCTTGTCGTCGTCCTTGTCGACCCAGGAGCCCAGGACCTTGCCCGTGCCCGGGTCGACCTCGACGCTGTGCCAGGTCTTGCCCTTCAGGATGTCGACGTCCCAGACCAGGCCGCCGTCCTCGTCGTCGAGCTCGGCGGAGACCGCGGTGCCGGACGTGTCCGCGAGGGCCGCCTTGATGGCGTCGGCGGCGGTCACCTTGGCTGCCTTCGCCTCCGCGGTGTTCTCGGCGGCGTCGTCGCGGTCGTCGTCCCGGTCGTCCTTGCGGTCGCTGTCCTTCAGCTGGACGCTCGACTTGCTCGCGGCGCTGTCGTCGTCACCGCCGGTCGCGAAGGCTGCGGTGCCGCCTCCGATCAGGGCCGCGGCGGCGACGGTGGCGATGACGATGTTGCGCTTCATGAGGGTCCTCCCGAGAAGTGGGCGGTGTGAGCGGCGGCCCGGGGGCCGCCGCCGTTCGCTTTCGACACGGACCAATCTGGCGGAGCGATCCTGAACGCACGCTGAAGCCGCCTGAAGAACTCTTCAGCTTCGCTCTGCCACCCTGAACGCATGCGCCTGTTGATCGTGGAGGACGAGAAGCGACTGGCCCTGTCGCTGGCCAAGGGCCTGACGGCCGAGGGCTTCGCCGTGGACGTCGTCCACGACGGCGTCGACGGGCTCCACCGCGCGAGCGAGGGCACGTACGACCTGGTGATCCTCGACATCATGCTGCCCGGCATGAACGGCTACCGCGTCTGCTCCACGCTCCGAGCCGCGGGACACGACGTGCCGATCCTCATGCTCACGGCCAAGGACGGCGAGTACGACGAGGCCGAGGGCCTCGACACCGGCGCGGACGACTACCTCACCAAGCCCTTCTCGTACGTCGTGCTGGTCGCCCGCGTGAAGGCGCTGCTGCGCCGCCGCGGCACCGCGGGCCCCTCGCCGGTCCACACCCTGGGCGACCTCAGGATCGACACGGCGGCGCGCCGCGTCTTCCGCGGCGAGGACGAAGTGACGCTCACGGCCAAGGAGTTCGCGGTCCTGGAACAGCTGGTGCTGCGGAGCGGCGAGGTCGTCTCCAAAGGCGACATCCTGGACCACGTCTGGGACTTCGCGTACGAGGGCGATCCCAACATCGTCGAGGTGTACGTGAGCACGCTGCGGCGCAAGCTCGGCGCGGCCCTCATCAAGACGGTGCGCGGTGCCGGTTACCGCCTGGAGGCCCCGCGATGAGCAGGATGAGCCGCCTGTTCGGATCGGTGCGGGCCCGGGCCACGCTCGGCGCGAGCCTCGTCGTCGCCCTCGCCCTGGTCGCGGCGGGCGCCGCCGTGCTGCTCTCGCTGCGGGGCAACCTCACCGACCAGGCGGGCTCCCGGGCCGACTCGGCCGCCCGCAAGGTCGCCTCACAGCTCCTCACGGTCCGGTCGTTCGGCGACCTGGACCTGCCGGACGACGAGGACCAGCCCGTCCAGGTCGTCGACGGCGACGGCAGGCTGGTCGCGGCCAACGACGACCTGCAGCGGATCAGCGGCACGGGCGTCGACCAGGTGAAGCCGGGCCGTGGGGGAGCGGGGGCGAAGGAGGACGGCGGCGACGTCGAGGACCGCGGGGACCGTGAGGACCGCGGGGACCGCGAGGACGGGGAGATCGACGACGAGACCAAGTACACCGACGGCTCCGCCACCATCGACGGCGAGAGCGCCCAGTACCGCTTCGCCGCCGTCGAGGTGAGCTCGCCGAAGGGTGACTTCACCGTCTACGCGGGCGGTTCGCTCGCCAGTGAGAAGAGCGCGGTGTCCACGGCGCTGACGGCGATGCTGATCGGTTTCCCGCTGCTCCTCGCGGTCGTCGCCGGCGTCACCTGGCTGGTGACACGGCGCGCCCTGCGCCCGGTCGCCGCGATCACCGCGGAGATGTCCGCGATCACCGCGTCGGAGGACCTCGCGCGCCGCGTGCCCGAACCGGACACGCACGACGAGATCGCCCGCCTCGCCCGCACCACGAACGAGACGCTGACCGCGCTGCAGACCTCCGTGGAGCGCCAGCGTCGGTTCGTGGCGGACGCCTCGCACGAGCTGCGCAGCCCCATCGCCTCGCTGCGCACCCAGCTCGAAGTGGGCGCCGCGCACCCGGAGCTGCTGGACGTCGACGGCGCCGTCGAGGACACCGTGCGGCTCCAGGAACTCGCCGCCGACCTGCTGCTCCTGGCCCGTCTGGACGCGGGGGAGAAGCCGGGGGCGGGCCGCGTCGACCTGGCGGCCTTCGTGCGCGAGGAGCTCTCGCAGCGCACCCGGGACCGCGTCGAGGTGCACGCGGAGCTGAAGAGCGCCGAAGTCGCGGGCTCCCGGAGCCAGTTGGCGCGGGTGCTCGGCAACCTCCTGAACAACGCGCAGCGGCACGCACGCTCCCGCGTCACGGTCACCACCCGGAGCGACGGGGCCTGGGCGGTCCTTGAGGTGGCCGATGACGGCAGCGGCGTGCCGGAGGGTGAGCGGGAGCGGATCTTCGAGCGGTTCGTACGCCTCGACGACGCGCGGACCCGCGACGAGGGCGGGGCCGGTCTGGGCCTCGCCATCGCGCGGGACGTCGCGGCGCGGCACGGCGGCACGCTCGTGGTGCGGGAGGCGCCGTCCGGTGGTGCGCTGTTCGAGCTGCGGCTGCCGGGCCCTCAGTCGTCGGCGGAATGAGGGGTGCGCCAGGCCGTGGTGGCGGTGCGGATCAGGGCTTGCCGCGCTGGGAGCGCAGGTGTTCCGCGATCGGGGTCAGGGCCTTGCGCAGGTCTTCGAGTGCCTCGTCGGAGATGAGGTCGACGAAGTGCCGCCGCACGGAGGCGACGTGGTGCGGGGCCACCTTCCGCATGGTCTCCATGCCCTCCTCGGTGAGGACGGTGTAGAGCCCCCGGCGGTCGGACTCGCAGTTCTCACGGCGCACCAGACCCGCGTTCTCCATGCGGGTGATCTGGTGGGACAGGCGGCTCTTGGACTGCAGGGTGGCGGCGGCAAGGTCGCTCATCCGCATCCGGAGCTCTTCCGACTCGGAGAGATACACGAGAATGTCGTAGTCGTTCATGGTCAGGTTGAACGGCTGAAGGTCCTTTTCGAGCTGATACGTCAGCATCCTGTTGACCTCCACGTGGGTGCGCCAGGCGCACTGTTCCTCGTCGGTCAGCCACTGCGGGGCCGTCTCGGTCTCCATGGAATCGATTCTACCTAAGAAGTTGAAAGGTGAACGAATGGTGGGATGTGACACGCCTCGCACCACCTGCCTCCAGGAGGGGCACAGGCGTTCGCCGTCACACTCCGCAGACTACCGCTCACAGCCCGAAGCGACGCTGGAGGTCCCCCAGTTGTCCGGGAAGGCGCGGTGCACCCGGCTGCTGACCCGGTTGGCCCGGAGTGCCCCGTCCGCCTGGTACGCCCCCCTGATGAGGCACCTCTCCCGATGCCCGTTCGGGCATCAGCGCCTCGCTGGACTGGAGCAGGACCGTGCCGGCGCCCACGAACTCGAACTGGTGCTCCTCGCCGGACGTCCCGCCGATGCCGGTCAGTGCCCGCACGCCTCCGATCACGCCCGTGAGGTACCCGTGGTCGTAGTGATGGCAGGGTGACGGGCAGTCCGCCCACCCCACGAGTGCCTGTGGATCCACGCGAATCGGAGGCTCCATGAAGACCACGGGGCCGTTCGACGCGGCGACGAACTTGCCCGTGCCGATGAGGGTCAGAAAGCCCGGAACGATCGACTGCTTCAGCGCGAGAGTTGGCTGAAAAGCGAGGAGGTTGCCGGAGCGAATGGTCAGGTTGCCCTCTTCGAGATCGTACGAATTCACGTCGAAGGCCCGGTCGGCGAGGAGCATCTTGCCCTGGCCGTCCGCCACGACCCAGTCGCTCGCGTGCAGCGGCGAATGAAAGCTGGTCCGGACCAGACGGTCCAGGCGGCCGTGCCCGATGCCGTTGAACTCGATCCGCCCGTAGTAGGCGATCATCTTCCCCTTCTGCAGGAACCACTGGTTCCCCTTGAGCTCCACGCAGAAGGTGTATGGATTCACGCTGTCGTCGCTCGGCAGCGTCATCGGGTCGAAGACGGGGGGCGCGCCCGCGGGCGTCGAGACGTTGGGGACGTTGGGGTTCACAGCTTCTCCTCCGAAGCCTGGACGTACACCGCGCCGGTCCCCGACAGCTCCAGCTGGAAGGCCTCACCGGAGCCGCGGCCCACCATGTCGCGCCAGCCGAGCGCCGTGGACAGCTTGTTGCGCACGTCGCCGTGGTGCGCGACATATGCCTGCGGGTCCACGTGCACCGGGCGCTGCGGGGTGATCGGCACCTCGATGACGCCGCCGTGCGCCATGACGGCGACCGCGCCGTGGCCCTTCAGGGTCGTGGTGAACAGGCCCTGGCCGCTCACCTGACCGCGCACCATGCCCATCACGCCGCCCTGGGAGCCCAGGAACATCGTGCCCTGCTGGAGCGTGCCGTCGAAGGCGAGCAGGCGGTCCGCCTCCACGTACAGCGTGTCTCCGGAGAGGCCGATCACCTGGATGTGGTGCCCGCCGTGCCCGAACAGGACGGTGCCGCTGCCCTCGACGGTCATCAAGGGAGTGGCCTCGCCCGCGACCCGGCGCCCGATCATGGAGGCGAGGCCGCCCTGGCCGCCCTGGAGGTTGGGGGTGAAGGAGACCTCCCCCTGATAGGCGAGCATCGCGCCGCGCTGGCTGAAGATCTTGGTGCCGGGGTGCACGGTGGCCTCGATCATCTTCGAGTTGATCTCACGGAAGGGCATGTCACACATCCCCCGCGATCGTCGCCCGCTCGCTGGGCTGGACATAGACCAGCCCCTCGCCCTCGAAGCGGACCTGGAAGGCCTCGCCACCGCCCTCGCCCATGAACGTGCGGAACGTGACCCCGGACTGGAAGCTCTGCCGCACATCGCCCTGATGCGCGATGTACGCCCCCGGGTCCACCGTCAGCGGATACTCCCGCGAGACGCGCAGCGCCACCGCCGGGCCGTCGGAGACGATCGCCGCCTGGCCGGTGCCCTCGACGGTCGTCGTGAACAGGCCGTTCCCCTGCGTCGCGCCGCGCATGCCGGTGAAGCTGGTGCCGGTGCGCAGGCCGGCGTCGGTGCAGAGCAGGTTGCTCGCCTCGACGTACAGCTTCTCGCCGTTCAGCCGCACCAGATTGATCTCGGTGGCGCGGTCGGCGAACCAGCAGGTGCCGTGCCCCTTCACCTCCATCACCGTCATCTGCTCGCCGGTGACGCGGCGGGTCACCATGCCCCGGATGCCCTCGCCGCCGCCGGTCATCTTCTTGAAGGCCATCTGGCCGTCGTACGCCACCATCGAGCCGTTCTTCGCCTTCACGGCGTCGCCCGTCATGTCGACGGCGAGCACTCTGCTCCCTTGGAGCCGGAACGTAGCCACGAATCGACGGTAGCCGCCGCGTACCCACCCAGAACAGGGTGAAGGGCCCTGAGCGAACCCGGAGAACACCCCGATGTCACAATGGGGGTCGCTTGTGCGTCCGTTCACAAGATCGGCGCCGCCGAGCCCCGCCCCCTGCCTGTCGTCCGTCCCACCGAAGGTGACCCGTGGACATCAAAACCGCTTCCGCACTCCGCCGCCTCCGTCTGGTCTCCGTGCCCGAGGGCATTTCCTGGATCGTGCTGTTGGTCTGCACGATCATCAAGTACACGGTCTCCGAGGACTTCAACGTGGCGCCGGTGCTCGGCCCGATCCACGGCGTGCTCTTCGTCCTGTACGTGGTCTTCTGGCTCGACGCCTGGAACCGCGCCAAGTGGGACTTCGGGACCGGCGCGCTGTACTTCGCGTTCTCGTTCATCCCCGGCGGCGGCTTCATGGCCGAGCGCAAGCTGAAGCGTGAGGCCGAGGCCGCGGTGATCGCGTCGCGCGCCCGCAAGGAAGGCGTCGTGAACGCATGATCGTCGCCTTCTCCGTGACCCCGCTCGGGGTCGGCGAGGACGTCGGCGAGTACGTCGCCGACGCGGTCCGTGTGGTCCGCGAGTCCGGCCTCCCGAACCGGACCGACGCCATGTTCACGTCCGTCGAGGGCGAGTGGGACGAGGTGATGGACGTCGTCAAGCGTGCCGTCGCCGCCGTGGAGGCGCGGTCGCCCCGGGTCTCGGTCGTCATGAAGGCGGACATCCGCCCCGGCGTGACGGACGGTCTCACGTCGAAGGTCGAGACGGTGGAGCGGCACCTGTCCGCGTAGACGGCCGGCCTCAAGGTGCACGGAAAGCCCCCGCCCATCACAGGGCGGGGGCTTTTCTCCGCCCACCGACTTGAGCGACTGCTCAAACAGGGGCTACCTTGTGTTTTGAGCGGTCGCTCAAAAAGCCGTCGACGTGGGGGTTTGCCGTGAGTCTGTACATCGAGGCGCGCATACGCGCCGATCTCGACGACCTCTGGGCGCACACCCAGGAACCCGCTCAGCATCGGCGCTGGGACCTCAGGTTCGGCGAGATCGACTACCTCCCGTGCGAGGAGGGCGAGCCGCAGCGTTTCCGGTACGCCACGCGCGTGCTGCCCTTCCTGACCGTCGCCGGCACCGGGGTCTCCGCGGGCGAGAAGCGGCGCCCGGACGGCACCAGGACCTCGGCTCTGCGCTTCGCGTCCCCGCACCCGCTCTCCCTCCTCGAAGAGGGCAGCGGTTACTGGCGCTACGTACCCGCGGAGGACGGCGACGGGGTCCGCTTCCTCACCGGGTACGACTACCGCCCGCGCTGGGGCCGATTCGGGCGGATCACCGACCGGCTGGTCTTCCGCCCCCTCATGGGGTGGGCGACCGCCTGGTCGTTCGACCGGCTCAGGCTGTGGCTGGAGCGGGGGATCACTCCGGAGCGGGCGCTGCTTCACGCGGCGGTGGAGCTGGCCGTTCGCCTGCTGTGCGTGGCCGCCGCGGTCCTCTTCGTACCCATGGTGGCTCTGGCGGTTGCGGCGACGATGCTGATGCTGCCGCCGCTGCCCACGACTCCGGCCGCCCGCCGCTGCCTGCGCAAGGCGCCGGCACGCGCGCGTGCGCCGCGAATTCTCGCCGGCCTCGGCCCGATGACGCCGCGCGCTCCGCGCACCAGGACCGAGGGGCAGTACTCGTGACGCAGCCCTCTTCGATCTTCCGCACCGTCATGGGAGCCGACTTCCACCGCCTGCACCCGCGGATCCAGCGGCGCTTCTCCGTCGGGCTCGCGGGCGGCGAGGCCTGTACGGGGCGGGGCGTCATGGACCGCATCTGGCACGGGCGCGGCTTCGTGAAGCCGTTCCTCGCGCTCGGCGGCACCCGCAACATCCTCGTCCCGCGCCAGGGCAGGAACGTTCCCTTCGTCATCGAGAACGTGCCGTACACCGATACGTACGGCCGTGAGACGGTGACCTTCGTGCGCACCTTCGACTTGCCCGGCGGCCCCCGCCGCTTCGACGCCCACATGGTCCTGAGCCCCAAGGGCGACCGCGTGCTCGACTACCTCGGCACGCACCAGCACCTCGCCAGCGACCTCCACTTCCGTGCGGAGCCCGACGGCTCGCTCCTCATCCGCTCCGGAGAGCACCGGTTCCGGGAGGGGCCCGTCGACTGCCGCGTGCCCTCCCTCATCGGGGGCGACGCGGAGGTCCGCGAATCCTGGGACGAGGCCGCGGGCCGCTTCCGCATCAAGGTCAGCGTCACCAACCCCCGCTTCGGGCCACTGTTCGGCTACGAGGGGTCCTTCACGGCGACGTACACCGACGTCCGCACGTGCGGAGTCCGCCCGGGCCTCCGGCCGGTCCGCGAGGAGGCACGCGCGTGAGTGCGGCCAAGGACCCGGCCAAGAGCCTGGAGACCCGGACCAAGCTCCTCGAGGGCGCGTTGCGTACGTTGACGGAGCAGGGCATCGCCAAGACGTCCGCGCGGAACATCGCGGCGACGGCGGGGGTCAATCAGGCGCTCGTCTTCTACCACTTCGGTTCCGTCGACGAGTTGCTCGCGGCGGCGTGCCGGCACGGGACGGAGCAGCGGGTCTCCCGGTACCGGGAGCGTCTCTCCGGGATCGACTCCCTCGCCGGGCTGCTCGCCTTCGGGCGGGAGATGCACGAGGAGGAGCGCGAGGCGGGGCACGTCGCCGTGCTCGGCCAGCTGCTCGCCGGGTCCCAGACGCAGCCGCGGCTCGCCGTGGCCACGGCGGCGGGGCTCGCCCTCTGGATCGAGGAGATCGAGAAGGTCCTGACGCGGGTGCTTTCGGCGTCCCCGCTCGGGGAGTTCGTGGACGCGGTGGGGCTGGCGCGGGCGGTGGGGGCGTCGTTCGTGGGCATGGAGCTGTACGAAGGGGTGGACGCGGCGGGGGCCGAGCGGGCGCTCGACTCCCTGGAGTCGCTCTCCCTCCTCGTCTCCGCCGTCGAGGACCTCGGGCCGCTGGCCCAGCGGGCGGTCCGGCACCGGCTGCGGCGCCTGCGGTAACCCTGCGGTGGCTGCGGGGTGGGACCGACCTCTGCGACGTCCTGCCGGGCCAGGAGCACCGACCCCGCCGCTGCGCGGCGGATCCTCCCCACCCACCCACCCGTTCACCCCGCAACGTCGAGCGGGAGTAGGGGCGGGTGGCTGGGTGGGGAGGATCCGCCGAGTGGAGTGGTGAGGGCCCTCCCCCCTCCGGGCCGCAGGCGCGAGCGGGCCGGAGGGGACGTGGGGGTATGTGCGCACGGAGCACCGAGCCCACCACGACGGTCGGGCGCATTCCGCGTGGCGCAGGGATGGCGAGTACGCACATACCCCCGCGGCCCCGCACCCACAGACGGGCCCTGGGCGCCCCAGCCCCAGCGCACCCGCACCCTCCGCGCACCCGCCCCCTCCGCGCACCCGCACCACCCACCGACCCCCGACACACCCCACCCCCCACCGCAACCCCACCCAAACCGTCCACCGTAAAACCGCTCGCACGGGGGAACCCCGTTCGACACGCCCGGGGAAGTCCACTTTTGTGAGGGTATCGGCGGAACTTGGACCACCAGAACCTGGAGGGCGCTGTGCGGCAGCCGGAGGGCTACGACTACGAGACCCACAGCACGCTCGCCGGCCCGCTCACCGAGCCGGACGGCGAAGACGGAGGCGGCAAGGGCACGTATCGCGTGCAGTACCGCTCGCTGCTCTCCGGCGAACCGCACCGAATACGCGCCGTCCTGCTCATGAGCCTCGCCCCCGTCCTCACGGGACTCCTGCTCGTCTACCTCGTGTGGCCCACCCACTGGACCGAACGCGAGGGCGGCGACCGCTGGCTGATCGGGCTCGACATCACGATGCTCGTGGCGATCGGACTGATCGAGCTCTTCATGCTCGTCAACGTCGTATCGATCGCCCACGCGACGATGGTCGCGAGGGACCCGATACCCGTACGGCCGGAGAAAGGCACGCGCGTCGCGTTCCTGACCACGTACGTTCCCGGCAAGGAACCCCTCAGTATGGTGCGGGCCACGCTCGAAGGTGCGGTTCGGATACACCACACCGGGCCCCTCGACGTATGGCTCCTCGACGAAGGGGACGATCCCGAGGCCAAGGCACTCTGCGAAGAGCTCGGCGTGCGGCACTTCACGCGTAAGGGAGTGCCCGAGTGGAATCGGAAGAAGGGGGCCCACAAGGCGCGTACCAAGCACGGCAACTACAACGCCTGGCTGGCCCTGCACCACGCGGAGTACGACTTCTTCGCCTCCGTCGACACGGACCACGTACCGCTCCCGAATTTCCTGGAGCGGATGATGGGGTACTTCCGGGACCCGGATGTCGCCTTCGTCGTAGGACCGCAGGTGTACGGGAATTACACCGCACCCGTCACCAAGGCCGCGGAGTCGCAGCAGTTCCTCTTCCACGCGCTGATCCAGCGCGCGGGCAACCGCTACCGCGCCCCGATGTTCGTGGGTACGAACAACGTCGTGCGGATCAGCGCGCTCACGCAGATCGGCGGGCTCTACGACTCGATCACCGAGGACATGGCCACCGGCTTCGAACTGCACCGGCGCCGCAATCCGGTCACGAAGAAGCACTGGCGGTCGGTGTATACCCCCGACGTGCTGGCCGTGGGGGAAGGGCCCGCTTCCTGGACGGACTTCTTCACGCAGCAGATGCGGTGGTCGCGCGGCACGTACGAGACGCTGTTCAAGCAGTACTGGAAGGCACCGTTCACGATGCCGCCCGGACGGCTCTTCTCGTACTCCCTGATGCTCGTGTACTACCCCATGACCGCTGTGAACTGGCTGCTCGGGATTCTGAGTTGTGTGCTGTTCCTGTGGTTCGGGGCCTCCGGGACGCAGGTCGCCGCCTCCGTCTGGCTGATGCTCTACAGCGACGCGGCCGCCCTGCAGATCGGGCTCTATCTGTGGAATCGCCGGCACAACGTGTCCCCGCACGAGCCCCAGGGGTCCGGCGGGCTCGCCGGAATGGCGATGTCCGCGCTCTCCGCGCCCATCTACGCCAAGTCGCTCGGCGCCGCCGTCGTGCGCAGGCCCAGCCGCTTCGTCGTCACCCCGAAGGGCGGCGACGCCAGCCCGGACCGGCTCCTCACCTTCCGGATCCACCTGTTCTGGGCCTTCGTGCTCGTGAGTTCGCTGACCGCGTCGTTCGTCCTCGGCCACACCCACGTGGCGATGCGCACCTGGGCCGTCCTCGCCATGGTCATCTCCCTGGCACCGGTGACCATCTGGGCGTACGGCCTCGTCAGGGAGCGCCGGGCCCAGCCGCACCCGCACACGCAGACGCAGACGCAGACGCAGCGGGCCGCCCTGCGCGGCGAGGCCGCCCCCGAAGGCGAGCCGGAGCCCGCGTTCGCCACCGGCACGTCGACAGGAGGGAATTGATTCATGGCCCCCATGGCCTACCGGCCTTCCAAGCGCACCAGGAAGACGCTCCTCGGAGTCGGCGCGGGCGCCCTGCTCGTCGGACTGAACGCGCCCGCCGCGCTCTCCTTCGCCGAGGAGAAGTACTACGCCTACAAGATCGCCCAGCCCGGCTACAAGAAGAAGTACGGCTCCTGGAAACAGGTCAGCATTCCGGAGGAGTTCCGCACCAACGCCATTCACGCCGCGCTGCTCCACACGGGCAAGGTGCTGATCGTCGCGGGGTCGGGCAACGAACAGAAGAAGTTCGACGCGGGGTCCTTCGACACCGTGCTGTGGGATCCGAAGAACGACACGTTCAAGAAGATTCCGACGCCCGAGGACTTCTTCTGCTCCGGGCACGCGCAACTTCCCGACGGACGGCTTCTGGTGGCCGGCGGCACCGCCCGTTACGAGCTGCTCGACGGTGAGGTCGAGCGGGCCGGTGGCGGTATGCGGGTCAAGAACGAGAACCCCGACAAACCCGTGGTCCTGAAGAAGGGCACGAAGTTCCGGTCGCCATCGGGCGTCGAGTACGTCAGCAAATTCGATGTCGAAGTGCCGAAGGCCAAGCGCGACTTCGAGATCACCTACTCCAAGTCCGGCGTGATGCAGCCCTGGAAGACCAAGGTCAAGGCGAGCGAGGCGCGGGTCTTCGTCGAGGCGGTCCAGGACGGCGAGCAGTCGGTCACCGAGAAGTCCGCGCAGTACGAGATCGAGGGACTGACCGGTGAGGAGGCCGACAACACGTACGGCATCGCCGAGAAGATCGACATGGAGAAGCAGGACTTCCAGGGGATCAAGGCGGCGTACGAGTTCGACCCGAAGGCCGAGAAGTACATTCCCGTGGAGCCGATGGAGAAGGCCCGCTGGTATCCGACGCTCGTCGGTCTGGAGGACGGCAAGGTGCTCGCGGTCTCCGGACTCGACGACGTGGGTGTCGTCGACCCGGGCGACAACGAGATCTACGACCCGAAGACGAAGAAGTGGACGGACGGGCCCAAGCGGTACTTCCCGACGTACCCCGCGCTCTTCCTCACCAAGGGTGGCAAGCTCTTCTACCCCGCGTCGAACGCCGGTTACGGACCCGCGGAGAAGGGCCGTGAACCGGGTCTGTGGGACCTCGACACGAACAAGTTCGAGAAGGTCCCCGGTCTGGAGGACCTCGACCAGACCGAGACGTCGGCGTCCGTGCTGCTGCCGCCCGCCCAGGACCAGAAGGTGATGATCCTCGGTGGCGGGGGAGTGGGCGAGTCGGAGAAGGCGACCCGACGGACGGCCGTCATCGACTTGAAGGAGGACAACCCGTCCTTCAAGACCGGGCCGCAGCTCCCGCAGGGCACGCGCTATCTGAACAGCGTCCTCATGCCGAACGACTCCGTGTTCACGACGAACGGCGCGTCGGACTACCGCGGACGCAGCGCGAGCAACATCCACAAGGCGCAGTTCTACGATCCCAGGACCAACGCCTTCCAGGAGGCCGCGGCGCCGGAGGTCGGCCGCAACTACCACTCCGAGGCGCTGCTGCTGCCCGACGGCCGGGTCGCCACGTTCGGCTCCGACCCGCTCTACGACAACGAGCAGAACACCAAGCTCGGCCACTTCGAGCAGCGCATGGAGATCTTCACGCCGCCGTCGCTGCACCGGGGCGGCGAGACGCGCCCGGTGCTCGGCGAGGGCCCCGAGGAGCTGGCGGCCGACGGCCGCGCGACGTTCCGGATCGACCGCCCCGAGACCATCGCGTCGGCCCGTCTGATGCGGCCGAGCGCGGTGACGCACACGACGGACGTCGAGCAGCGGTCGATCGCGCTGGGGGTCAGCAAGGGCCAGGGCACGGTGACGGTGGACGTGCCGCGTGAGGACGCGGCGCTCGTACCGCCGGGCTGGTACATGCTGTTCGTGACGGACAAGGACGGCACGTCGTCCGAGGCGAAGTGGATCCACGTCGGCACGGAGCGATGACCGGACCGTCGGCCGGAGGGCCGACCGCTGGGCCGCCCGAGCGGAGCGGAATGCTCAGGCGGCCTTCGCGTTGCGCGCGAGGCCCAGCGCGTAGTCCGGCCACCACTGGCCCGCCGCCGGGCCGCCCCGGCACGGTCCGTCCGAGTCGCCGGGCCGCTTGATCCACAGCACGGCGTCGACCAGCGGGTCGCCCGTGCGGTCGGTCGGCGGCGTGCCGAGGCCACGTCCCGGCGGGTTGCACCAGGCGTCCTGGCGGTCACCCGCCAGCGGGCCCCTGCCGTTGCGGCTGGTGTCCATGACGAAGTGCTTGCCGCCGACCGCGGCCGACAGCGTGCGGCCGTACGCCTTGATCGTCCCGTCGCTCTGGAAGTTGGAGACGTTCAGGGAGAAGCCGTCGGCCTGCGCGACGCCCGCCTTCTGCAGAGGCTCGGTGAGCTTGCCGGGCTCGGAGATCCAGCCGGGGTTCCCCGCGTCGAGGTACACCTTGACCTCCGGCTGCCGCTTCAGCCGCTGGATCGCCTCGGAAAGCAGCTGGTAGCGGTCCTCGTGGTACTCGGCCGGGGTGCAGCCGTCCACGATGTGCGGGATCGCGTCGGGTTCGAGGACGACCAGCGCGGGCGCGTCGCCGATCGCGCCGGCGAACGTGTCCACCCAGCTCCGGTACTGGTCCGCGCTGCCCGCGCCGCCCGCGGAGTGCTGGCCGCAGTCGCGGTGCGGGATGTTGTACGCGACGAGCACGGCGGTGCGGTTCTCCTTCGCCGCGCCCCGCGTGGCCTGCGCGATGTCGGGCGCCGGGTCGTCGCCCGCGGGCCACACGGCCATGGGCTGCTCGGAGATGCGCCGCAGGGCCTCGGCGTCACGCGTGCGGCCCTGCTGCCGCCACTGCTCGACCTGGCGTGCGGCGGGGCTGTCCGGGTCGACCCAGAAGGCGCTCTCCGGCGGCCCCGCGGACCCGGTGGCGGCCTCGCGCACGGTGGCCTCCTCCTTCGCGCCTGACGCGGAGTCGGAGGAGCAGCCCGCCGGGAGCCCGAGGGCGGCGAACGCCGCCAGTGCCGTGAACGTACGGAGCAGCCGGTGCATCCAGCCCCCTTGGGCGGTGGTGACGGTGACGGTGACGGGCAGTCAGGGCGACAATCGTTACATAAAGGACGCCTCCCTTGGCGGAGGTGCGGTCGACCGAATTGCGAGACGGGGCTGACCAGCATGTGACCGACCGGTAAGGTCGATGGCGTGCCGAAGCCGCTCAGCCTCCCCTTCGATCCCATCGCCCGCGCCGACGAGCTCTGGAAGCAGCGCTGGGGATCGGTCCCGGCCATGGGCGCGATCACCTCGATCATGCGGGCGCACCAGATCCTGCTCGCCGAGGTCGACGCGGTCGTGAAGCCGTACGGACTGACCTTCGCGCGCTACGAGGCGCTGGTGCTGCTCACCTTCTCGCAGGCCGGCGAGTTGCCGATGTCGAAGATCGGCGAGCGGCTCATGGTGCACCCGACGTCGGTCACGAACACGGTGGACCGGCTGGTCAAGTCCGGCCTGGTCGACAAGCGCCCGAACCCCAACGACGGCCGCGGCACACTCGCCTCCATCACGGAGAAGGGCCGCGAGGTCGTCGAGGCGGCGACGCGCGAGCTGATGGCGATGGACTTCGGGCTCGGGGTGTACGACGCGGAGGAGTGCGGGGAGATCTTCGCGATGCTCAGGCCGCTGCGGGTGGCGGCGGAGGACTTCGAGGAGAAGTAGGGCCCGGGGGGCGGTGCCCGGGGCGGGACCGGCTCGTTCCGGTCGGGCGGGGGCGGCGAAGATCGCGCAAATCAGGCGGTTACGCTCGTAGCCATGAAATCCAGCGTGCTGACCCGCTACCGGGTGATGGCTTACGTCACCGCCGTCATGCTCCTCATCCTGTGCGCCTGCATGGTGGCGAAGTACGGCTTCGAGAAGGGCGAGGGGCTGACCCTGGTGGTCTCCCAGGTCCACGGAGTCCTCTACATCATCTACCTGATCTTCGCCTTCGACCTGGGCTCCAAGGCGAAGTGGCCGTTCGGGAAGCTGCTGTGGGTGCTGGTCTCGGGCACGATTCCGACCGCCGCGTTCTTCGTGGAGCGCAAGGTCGTCCGTGAGGTCCAGCCGCTGGTCGACAACGGCTCGCCGGTCATCGCGAAGGCGTAACGCGCGTAACACTTCCCCGCCGTACGGGAACGTACGGCGGTTGGCCATCGACTTTTACTAGGACGTCCTAGTAAATTCGAAGGTATGGACGCTGACGCGATCGAGGAAGGCCGCCGGCGCTGGCAGGCCCGTTACGACAAGGCCCGCAAGCGCGACGCGGACTTCACCACGCTCTCCGGGGACCCGGTCGACCCCGTCTACGGGCCGCGGCCCGGCGACACGTACGACGGGTTCGAGCGGATCGGCTGGCCGGGGGAGTACCCCTTCACGCGCGGGCTCTACCCGACCGGGTACCGCGGCCGGACCTGGACCATCCGCCAGTTCGCGGGCTTCGGCAACGCCGAGCAGACGAACGAGCGCTACAAGATGATCCTCGCCAACGGAGGCGGCGGCCTCTCCGTCGCCTTCGACATGCCGACCCTCATGGGCCGCGACTCCGACGACCCGCGCTCGCTGGGCGAGGTCGGCCACTGCGGTGTCGCCATCGACTCCGCCGCCGACATGGAGGTCCTCTTCAAGGACATCCCGCTCGGCGACGTGACGACGTCGATGACCATCAGCGGCCCCGCCGTGCCCGTCTTCTGCATGTACCTGGTCGCCGCCGAGCGCCAGGGCGTCGACCCGGGCGTCCTCAACGGCACGCTCCAGACGGACATCTTCAAGGAGTACATCGCGCAGAAGGAGTGGCTCTTCCAGCCCGAGCCGCACCTGCGCCTCATCGGCGACCTGATGGAGCACTGCGCGCGCGACATCCCCGCGTACAAGCCGCTCTCCGTCTCCGGCTACCACATCCGCGAGGCCGGGGCGACGGCCGCGCAGGAGCTGGCGTACACGCTCGCGGACGGCTTCGGGTACGTGGAGCTGGGCCTCAGCCGCGGGCTCGACGTCGACGTCTTCGCCCCCGGCCTCTCCTTCTTCTTCGACGCGCACGTCGACTTCTTCGAGGAGATCGCGAAGTTCCGGGCGGCGCGGCGCATCTGGGCGCGGTGGCTGCGGGACGAGTACGGCGCGCAGACCGACAAGGCGCAGTGGCTCCGCTTCCACACGCAGACGGCGGGTGTCTCGCTGACAGCCCAGCAGCCGTACAACAACGTGGTCCGTACGGCGGTGGAGGCCCTGGCGGCCGTCCTCGGCGGCACGAACTCCCTCCACACCAACGCGCTGGACGAGACGCTCGCGCTGCCCAGCGAGCAGGCGGCGGAGATCGCGCTCCGTACGCAGCAGGTGCTCATGGAGGAGACGGGGGTCGCGAACGTCGCCGACCCGCTGGGCGGCTCCTGGTACATCGAGCAGCTCACCGACCGCATCGAGGCCGACGCGGAGAAGATCTTCGAGCAGATCAAGGAGCGGGGGCGGAGGGCCTGCCCGGACGGGCAGCACCCCATCGGCCCGATCACCTCGGGCATTCTCCGTGGCATCGAGGACGGCTGGTTCACCGGCGAGATCGCCGAGTCCGCGTTCCAGTACCAGCGGTCCCTGGAGAAGGGCGACAAGCGGGTCGTCGGCGTCAACTGCCTCGAAGGCTCCGTCACGGGTGACCTGGAGATCCTGCGGGTCAGCCATGAGGTGGAGCGGGAGCAGGTGCGTGAGCTGGGTGGGCGGAAGGCGCGTCGTGACGACGCGCGGGTCCGCTCCTCCCTGGACGCGATGCTCGCGGCGGCGCGCGATGGCTCGAACATGATCGCGCCCATGCTGGAGGCGGTTCGGGCGGAGGCGACGCTCGGGGAGATCTGCGGGGTGCTTCGGGATGAGTGGGGCGTATACGTGGAGCCCCCGGGCTTCTAGCCCGGTTCCCCGCGCCCCTGGGGGGGGGGCTGCCCTGAGCGCTGTTTTCTGCAGGCCGGTGGGGGTTGCTCGCGCAGTTCCCCGCGCCCCTGAGCTACCCGGGGCGGGCTCGTCGAAGGCGTGCCCCGTCAGGGGCGCGGGGAACTGCGCGGCCCGCCCCCACCGGGCCGCAGGCAGGTGCGAGGCGGGTGCCCAGGGCGGTGCCCGCCGGGCGCGGGGCTGGAATTTGTGGGTTTAGGGCCCAGGGGCCTGGGCAGGCGCAGGCCGGCCAGCGACCCCCCGCCCCAGGAGAACCCGTGAGCTCGACCGGTCACGCCCGCACCGCCGCCCTCGCCATCGGTGCCGCCACCTGCACCGTCCTCGGCGCGCTGCTCGTGGGCGGCTCCGGGGAAGTGAGCGCGAGCCCGCCGCCCGAGCCCAAGGTGCAGGACGACTTCGACTCCCTCGGCCCCGAGGTACGCGCCGCGAAGCTCTCCGACGGGCGGACCGCCCACTACTCCGACACCGGCGAGAAGGACGGCAAGCCCGTCCTCTTCATCGGCGGCACCGGCACCAGCGCCCGCGCCTCGCACATGACGGACTTCTTCCGCACCACCCGCGAGGACCTGGGCCTGCGCCTCATCTCCGTGGAGCGGAACGGTTTCGGTGACACCGAGTTCGATGAGGAGCTCGGCAAGGGGGACTTCGCGAAGGACGCCCTCGAAGTTCTCGACAAGCTCGGTGTCGACGACGTGTCCGTCGTCGCGATATCCGGCGGCGGCCCCTACGCCGCCGAGCTCGCCGCCCGCGCCCCCGAGCGCGTCTCGCAGCTGCACCTCGCCGCCGCCCTGCCCCCGTACGGCGCCAAGCCCGAGTACTGCGGTCTCTCGGACGACGCGCTCTCCGACGCCGTCAAGGACCAGATCAAGGACCCCCGCACGTGGTGGGCCTTCCCCGACGACAGCCCCGTCAAGTCCATTCCCGGCTTCGCCGACACGGCGTACGAGGAAGGGGCGCGCACGTACAACCAGCGCGGCCAGCAGGCCGACCCCGCGCCCCAGGTCCACGAGCAGAGGCTCTACTGCGGGCGCCCCGGCCCCGACCTGTCGAAGCTCGACGCCCCCGTCTACCTCTACGGCGGCAAGAAGGACACCACCGTGCCGCCCGCGACGCTGAAGACGTGGCAGCGGGAGCTGCCCGGCACCGCGAAGGTGCGCTCGTACGCCGACTCCGGGCACGACGTGCAGTACCGCCACTGGGACCAGATCCTCGTCGACCTCGCCGGGCACGGCGACCGCACCGTGGTCTGCAAGGGCGACCACACCCGCGTACTCGTCGCCCGCGAGGCCGACCGCCTCGTCGCCAAGGGCAAGGCCACCCTCGGCAGCTGCGCCTGGGAGAAGGGCGAGTAGACCGTCCCCGGGCCTTCAGGGCGTCGGCAGCGTGACGCGGAACAGTGCGCCTCCTCCCGGCGCCCGCTCCGCCGTCAGCTCAGCCCCGTGCGCATGCGCGATCTGGCGCGCCATCGCCAGGCCCAGTCCCGAGCCCGGCAGGGCGCGCGCCTTCTCCGCGCGGTAGAAGCGGTCGAAGACGTACGGCAGGTCCTCCTCCGTGATGCCGGGGCCGTGGTCGCGCACGGTCAGCTCCGTGCGGGTCAACGTGACCTCCACCGGCCCGCCCGGCGGGCTGAACTTGGCCGCGTTGTCGACGAGGTTGGTGAGCAGGCGGGACAGGCGTGCCGGTACGCCGGGCACGCTGAGGTCGGCCGCCTCCTGGGCCACGTGGAGCTCGAAGGAGACCGCCGGCCAGTGGCCTCGGGCCGCGTCGACCGTGTGCGCGGCGAGCGGAGCGAGCCGTACCGCTTCCAACAGCGGCTGCGGCTCCGCCTCCCTCGCCAGCTCGATCAAGTCGTTGACCAGACCCGTGACCTCGCGCAGCTGACGGGCCAGCGCCCCGGAGGCCCGGTCCCGCTGGGTGTCCGTCAGCCGGTCCGCGCGTGCCAGGAGTTCCGCGTTCGTGCGCAGCGCGGTCAGCGGCGTGCGCAGCTCGTGCGAGGCGTCGGCGACCAGTCGGCGGCGGGCCGCGACGGACTCCTCCAGTTCGGCCAGCATCGTGTTGAAGGTGGTGGCGAGGCGGGTCACCTCGTCCTCGTGGCCCGGGCGGGCCGGTCGGCCCGGGGGGAGTTCGATGCGGTGGCGGGCGTCGCGGGTCGCGGCGATGCGCTCGGCGGTGGCCGTGAGGCGGGTGATCGGCGCCAGGCCGGTGCGGGAGACCCAGTAGCCCCCGAGGGCCGAGAGCAGGACGCCCGCGCCGCCCACCGCGGCCAGCAGCGACGCGGCCTGGCTGACGCCGCGCTCGGCGATGTCCGCGCGCAGGGCGACCTGCACCGCCTCGCCCTCCTTGCCGAATGTCGTGGTGTACATGCGGCCCGGCTTGCCGCCGGGGAGCGTGATGTTCGCGTAGTAAGGGGGACGGTGGCCGGCGGCGACCGCGCGCGTCCGGTCCGACACCGGCAGCAGGTACGGCTTCGACGGGTCGTCCGCCGCGTCCGCCGGGACGATCTGCGAGCAGGCGGGCGCGCCGAGGAACCGGCACTCGCCCGTCATGACGCCGAGCCCCTCGGAGCGGTGCTGCTGCGCGATGAGCGTCGCCGACTGGGCGAGGTTCTGGTCCAGCTGCTGGTACAGCTTGTAGCGGATCACGAAGAACGCGGCGGCGCACACCCCGATCGCCACCACCGCCACGGCGGCCGCCGCGACCACCGCGAGCCGGGTCCGCAGCGGCCTGCGCCGCCGCCAGCGCGCGCCGAGCCTGCGCCGCGCGCTCACGGGGAGCCCAGCCGGTAGCCGACGCCGTGCACGGTGTGGACGAGACGCGGCTCGCCGCCCGATTCCAGCTTCCGGCGCAGATAACCCACGTACACGGCGAGCGAGTTGGAGTCCGGGCCGAAGTCGCGGCCCCACACCGCCTGCTGGATCAGGTCGCGCGGCAGGACCTGCCCCGCGTTGCGCAGCAGCAGTTCGAGCAGGACGGCCTCCGTGCGGCTGAACTCGACCCGCCGCCCGCCGCGCCGACCGGTGCGCGTCGCGGGGTCCAGGACCAGATCGCCGTACGAGAGGTCGTCGCCGTCGTCCGCGGCACGCTCCGGCGTCGCGCGCCGCAGCAGCGCCCGCACCCGCGCCACCAGCTCGTCGAGCGCGAACGGCTTGACCAGGTAGTCGTCGGCGCCCGCGTCCAGGCCGTCGACGCGCTCGCTCACCGAGTCCAGGGCCGTGAGCACCAGGACCGGCGTGCGGTCGCCCGCGGCGCGCAGCTGACGGCAGACCGCGAGGCCGTCCATGACCGGCATCATCACGTCGAGGACCAGCAGGTCCGGCTGCCAGCGCGCCACCGCCGTGAGCGCGCGGTGGCCGTCCGCCGCGCCCCGCACCTGGTGACCCTCGACCGTCAGGGCGTCCTCGACGGCGGCGCGGACCTCGGGGTCGTCGTCGACGACGAGGATGCGGTGCGCCGTCCCGCCCGCGCCCGGCGGGCCACCCTTGTTGGTCACGCTCGTGAGACTCATGGTCCAAAGGTGCCAAACGCGGCTCTTAAAACCCTCTTAGACCTGCGCGTGAGGCTCCACTGCCATGCGAACCTCTCTCTCCGTCGTGATCGGCGCGGGCGGCACCGGCGGGCACATCTATCCCGGCCTCGCCCTCGCCGACGCGCTGCGCAGGGCCGTACCGGACGCGGTGATCTCCTTCGTCGGCACCGAACGGGGCCTGGAGACCCGGCTGATACCCGACGCCGGGTACCGGCTCCACACCGTCGACATGATCCCCTTCGATCCGTCGCTCGGCGCCCGCCGCTACCTGCTCCCCGCCGCCCTCCTGAAGTCCGGCGCCCAGTGCCGGGCCATCCTGCGCGAGCAGGGCGCACAGGTCGCCGTCGGCATGGGCGGCTACCCCAGCGCCCCCGTCATCGTCGGCGCCCGCATGGCGGGGCTGCCCAGCCTCATCCACGAGTCCAACGCCGTACCGGGCCGCGCCAACCGGTTCGCCGCCCGGCTCACCCCGAACATCGCCGTCGCCTTCGACCGCAGCCGCGCCCACCTGCCCGGCGGCGACCGCGCGCACACCACCGGCATGCCGATCGCGGCGCCGCTCGCCGCGCTCGACCGCGCCGCGCTGCGCCCGGAGGCCCGGCGCGAGCTCGGCGTGCCGCCCGGCGCCCGCCTGATCCTCTTCAACGGCGGCAGCCTCGGCGCGGCCCGCCTCACGGCGGCGGCGGTCGGCCTCGCGGCGCGGTGGCGGGAGCGCGGGGACGTACACCTCCTCATCAAGACCGGGCCCGCGGCCCTTGCGGAGACGCGGGCGCGGCTCGCCGCCGAGGGCGGTGACGCGGTCGCCCGCGCCGTTCCCTACCTCGACCGCATGGACCTCTCCTATGCCGCCGCCGACCTCGTCGTGTGCCGTGCGGGCTCGGCGACCGTCGCCGAACTCGCCGCCACCGGCGTCCCCGCCGTCCTCGTGCCCTACCCGCACGCGCCCGGCGACCACCAGACCCACAACGCGCGGGTCCTCTCCGACGCCGGGGCGGGCCTCCTGCTGCCCGACGCCGAGACCACCGCGGACCGGCTCGCGCGGCTCGTCGGCCCGCTCCTCGCGGACCCGGTGCGGCTCGCCGCGATGAGCGGCGCCGCCGACCCCGGACCGCACGCCCGCGCCGCCGACCTGCTCGCCGAGCGGGTCCTCGGCCTCACCCACCCCACGTCCCACCTGGAGCACGCAGCATGAGCACCTTTTCCTGGCAGAACCGCACCGTCCTCGTCACCGGCGCCGAGGGCTTCATCGGCTCGACGCTCGTCGACCAGCTCCTCGAAGCGGGCGCGAAGGTCCGCGCGTTCGTGCACTACAAGCCGTACGCGGAGAAGGGGCACCTGGCGCATCTCCTCGGTGACCCGCGGGTCGAGATGATCGCGGGCGACGTACGGGACGCCGGGCGCGTGATGGACGCGGTCGCCGGGTGCGACACGGTCTTCCACCTCGCCGCGCTGATCGGCATCCCGTACTCGTACGATTCCCCGGGCGCGTACGTCCAGACGAACGTCGTCGGCACGGAGAACGTCGCGGAGGCGTGCCGACGGCACTCCGTGCGACGCATGGTGCATACGTCCACGAGCGAGGTGTACGGGACTGCCCTGACGGCGCCGATCAGTGAGGCGCACCCGCTCCAGCCGCAGTCGCCGTACTCCGCGTCGAAGATCGGCGCCGACATGATGGCGCTCTCGCACTGGCACGCGTTCGAGCTGCCGGTGACGGTGGTGCGGCCCTTCAACACGTACGGTCCGCGCCAGTCGGCCCGTGCCGTCATCCCGACGATCCTCGCCCAACTGCACGCCGGTGCGCGCGAGATCAAGCTGGGGTCGCTGACGCCCACGCGGGACTTCACGTATGTGACGGACACGGCGCGCGGGTTCATGGCGATGGCGGTCGCCGACCGGGTGCTCGGCCACGTGGTCAACCTCGGCGTGGGCCGGGAGATCTCGATCGGTGACCTCGCGGAGGCGTTGATCGCGGCGTCGGGGCGGGAGGCGTCCGTGGTCGTCGACCCGGCGCGGCTTCGGCCCTCGGGGAGTGAGGTGGAGCGGTTGCTGTCGGACAACTCCCGGGCGCGGGAGTGGGCGGGGTGGGTTCCTGAGGTCTCCCTCGCGGACGGGCTCAAGCACACGTCGGCCTGGGTCGCCGAGAACCTGGCGTTGTTTGCTCCTGGGCGGTATCAGGTCTGACCTCGGCCGCGGGCCGGTGGGGCGGAACCTGTACCGCCGCTTCGCGGCGGATCACTCCCACCCGCCCACCCGTTTACCCCGCACCGCAACCTCCGCGTAGGAGCGCCTCAGGACTGGGCCGCTGCCGCCGCCAAGCCGCCCAGGAGGAGCAGGGTGAAGCGGCGGGCCCATTCCTCGTCTACCGGTTCCGCGCTGACCAGGGCGCGGTGGACCACCGCGCCCGCGATCACGTCGAAGATGAGGTCGGCGGTGCGGGACGCCGAGACCGCGTCGGGTTCGGCGGGGAGTTCGCCGCGCTCCTGGGCCCGCTTGCGGCCCGCGAGGACGAGCCGCTTCTGGCGGTCGACGATGGAGGCGCGGATGCGGTCCCGCAGCGGCTCGTCCGTCGTGGACTCCGCGACCACCGCCATGAGTGCCGTCTTCGTCTCGGGCCGGCCGAGCAGCACCGCGAACTGGAGGACGACGCCCTCGATGTCGGCGGCGAGGCTGCCCCGGTCGGGCAGCTCCAGCTCGTCGAAGAGCTCCGCCACCGCGTCGACGACGAGCTCGCTCTTGCCCGCCCAGCGTCGGTAGAGGGTCGTCTTGGCGACGCCCGCGCGCGTGGCGACGGCGCCCAGCGTCAGCTTGGACCAGCCGAGTTCGACGAGGCCCTGCCGGGTCGCCTCCAGGATCGCGGCGTCGGCGGCCGCGCTGCGCGGGCGGCCGCCGGTGCGGGCGGGCGGCGTGGAGGACGACGTACGGCTCTGCATGGCGGCGACCATACCGGTCAGTACGTAGCCGTTCGGGGTGCCGAGTGAGGGAGATCACCGGAAGGGGGCTCCCCAGGCCCGGCGGGCGACAGTTACGCTACGACCCGTAGCGAAAGCCACGAGCGACAGACCACGCAATACCGGCCAGGGGTGGGGACCCCGGGCCATCGAACGTCATCGACCGGTCCGCCGGTCTCCACAGGGACCTGAACCGTGCCGCCCCTGACCCCGCATTCCGGCGGAGGGTCACGGACGGGCGCGGTTCCCGCACGGCTTGGGGGAGGATGTACTCATGCAGCCACGGAACATGTCCATGAGCGGAGTCGTCGACCTCGCCGCGGTGAAGGCGGCCCAGGAGGCCAAGGCGAAGGCGGAGCAGGCGCGCGCCGAAGCGGCCCGGCAGGGCGGGGGCGCGGCGGGTGCCGCGATCTCCCCGGCCTCCCTCGTCATCGAGGTCGACGAGGCGGGCTTCGAGCGCGACGTCCTGCAGCGCTCCACCGAGGTCCCGGTCGTCATCGACTTCTGGGCCGAGTGGTGCGAGCCGTGCAAGCAGCTGGGCCCCCTCCTTGAGCGGCTCGCGCAGGAATACAACGGCCGTTTCCTTCTTGCCAAGATCGATGTCGACGCGAACCAGATGCTGATGCAGCAGTTCGGGGTCCAGGGGATCCCGGCTGTCTTCGCGGTGGTGGCCGGACAGGCCCTGCCCCTTTTCCAGGGTGCCGCCCCCGAGGGGCAGATCCGCCAGACCCTGGACCAGCTCATCCAGGTCGGCGAGGAGCGCTTCGGCCTGACCGGTCTGGTCGTCGACGCGGACGCGCAGGGCGAGCAGGCCGTCGCGGCGCCCGAGGTGCCGGCAGGTCCGTACGACGCCCTGCTCGAAGCGGCCGTGCAGGCGCTGGACGCGGGCGATCTCGCCGGTGCCGTGCAGGCGTACAGGAACGTGCTCAGCGACGATCCCGCCAACACCGAGGCCAAGCTCGGCCTCGCCCAGGCCGAACTGCTCCAGCGCGTCCAGGGCCTGGACGCCCAGGTGGTCCGCAAGGACGCGGCCGACCGTCCCACCGATGTGCAGGCGCAGATCGCCGCGGCCGACCTGGACCTGGTGGGCGGCCACGTCGAGGACGCCTTCGGGCGGCTCGTCGACACCGTCCAGCGCACCGCGGGCGACGACAGGGACGCGGCGCGGGTGCGGCTCCTCGAACTCTTCGAGGTCGTGGGCGGCGAGGACCCGCGCGTGACGTCGGCGCGCACGGCACTCGCCCGGGTCCTTTTCTGACCCGGATCCCGCACCCCCGGCTGACCAGTCCCTAAACGCGGGGCACTGTGATGCCGGAGTGAAAAGTCTGTTCCCAGGCGTCACAGTGGCCGCACTTTGCCAAAACTTGGCAAATGCGGCCACTGTTACTGCGAGTAAGACATCGGCTTCCCTCTGCGTGGATACGTCCGATGATGCCCCGTTCTGCGACGCCGTTCGGGGCCACCGTCCGTGCCCGACCGATACCGCCCGGTCGCGCTTCGGTTATCCGGCCGTTACTAGCCAGTAACGAACCCCCTTGTGCGGGGGCCGAGAATGCACCACGATCGGCCACGCTCGGTCCGTTGACCCGCAGCCCGAAAGCCAGTCGGGAGCGGGCCTTTCGGGTCCCCACCGAGCAGGCCGGTGACGCCGTCGCCGGTCTGGACAGGGGGGTCTCTGCCGTCACCGGCAGGGCCTGTCCGCGAGGTTGTGCGTGATGCGTCAGGCGCGACCAGTGGTTGTCGCTCGGGGGTGATCGCCGGTGAACGTGGTGCGGTTGCGCGCCTCCGATGCGGGCGCTCTCCTTCCCGAGGACGTAGCACTTCTCCCATCCCTGCCCGGCTGAGCCGCCCGAAAGGGAGCAGTCAGGGCCGGAGATGTACGTCCGAGAAGGAGGAAAGTCATGGAATCTGTGGCTCGTGGCGGAACCAGATGGAAGCGGTTCGCCGTAGTCATGGTGCCGAGCGTCGCGGCTACCGCCGCGATAGGTGTCGCCCTCTCGCAGGGCGCGCTCGCGGCATCGTTCAGTGTGTCCGGCCAGTCGTTCAAGGTGTCGGCCGACAAGCTCGACGGCCGCGGAATGGTTCAGTACGGCGGCGTTGACGTCGGTGTCGACATGGAGGGCAAGAAGGCCGCCCACCCCGTGTCGGTCTCCGCCTTCAAGAAGGCCAAGATCACCAACATGTGTCAGTCCGTCGTGACGCACATCCCGGTGCTCGGCGACGTCACGCTCCAGCTGAACGCGGGTGGCGGCAAGAAGCCCGTCGAGGCCAAGAACCTGTACATCGACGTGGCGCAGCTCGATGCCGACGCCGAGTTCAGGGACATCAACATCGGTGTCGCGGCCGGGTCCTCCACCAAGGGCCCCGGCATGAAGGGCGGCAAGGAGCAGGCGAACCCCAACGGTTTCGCCCAGGAAGCCGACCGCGCCATCCTGAAGGACATCGAGCAGACGGCCTGGGCCACCAGCGCCGGAACCTTCAAGCTGAGCGGCCTCAACATGAAGCTGCACAAGGGCAAGAAGGAGTGCTTCTAAGCACTCGCTGAGCCCTTGACCCGCCGGTCCTTTTCGCAGGGCGGGCCCGGGGCAGCGGCCGGCCGGGCGGGCGGGGAGATCCACTCTCCCGCCCGCCACCGCAGAGCTACACCGAATTCACGTACCGCCGGTTCCAAGGAGCTGTTTTCCCATGAGCGCCAAGTCACCGGGGCCGAACGACCACTTCCTCACCGTCTACCGCAGGAAGTTCCGGGCCTGGCGGGGCTCCCGCCCGTTCTGGGCAGGCCTCCTGACCATGCTTGGCGGCGTGCCGATCGCCTACCTGCCCTACGGCAACATCAAGCTCGGCAACCTGACGCTCGCCCTCGCCACGACGGCGGGAGCGGGTTCGCTGATCATCGGCGTACTCCTGATGGTGCTCGGCCTGACCATGTGGTTCCAGGTGCACACGCGCGTCTTCGCGGGTGTCGCGGCGATCCTGCTCGCCCTGGTCTCCCTGGTCGTCTCCAACATCGGCGGCTTCCTCGTCGGCTTCCTGCTCGCACTGATCGGCGGCGCCCTCGGCATCGCCTGGGGCGAGCCCGGAAGCGTGCCCGCCAAGGGCGCGAAGGGCGCGAAGGCCGCGAAGGGGCGTACGGAGAAGGAGTCCGAGCCCGCCGTCGCGGGCGCCCCGAACGGTGTGGACGGTGCGAGCGCCAACGACGATCTGTCAGCAACGAGCCCGGTGGACGGGACGAACGGGAGGCACCGTGCAGGCTGACGAGGTGCACCACGACGACTCCGCGGGGGAGTCCCGTGCGAGATCCGGGCCGCGTCACGCGGCCCCCAGGAAGCCGCTGCTCACCCGTCTGCAGATGCCCGCGGGCAAGGCGATAGCCCTCGCGGCCATGCCGAGTGCGGTGCTCATGGGAATGGGCCTGACGCCCACGCTCGCGCAGGCGAAGCCGGGCGTCCCCAAGAACCCCTTCCGGGACGGCCCGTGCGTGACGGCGCCGGACGACGCTTCCAAGGACCTGGAAAAGGAAGCGAAGGACGCCAAGGACGCGAAGGACGCGAAGGACGCCAAGGACGCCGAGGACGCCGAGAAGAAGGCGGAGCAGGACGAGGCGGCCAAGGACGAGGCGGCCAAGGACCGGGCGGGCAAGGGCTCCACCGAGCCGACGCCCCCCTCCTCGGGCGACAAGCCCTCCTCCTCGGGCGACAAGGCCGCGGAGGACAAGGCCGGGACCGGTTCCGGCGACGGGGACAAGGGCACCACCGAGGAGCCCGCCCCGGACCCCACGCCCTCCAAGACCAAGAACCCCTGGGACCCGCTGGGCGTGGGCGACGCGCTCAAGGACGTCTTCACGCCCGACAAGCCCGCCGACAAGCCCGCCGACGAGCCCGCCGACGAGAAGTCCCCCGACGCGACGCCGTCCCCCTCCGCCTCGGAGGAGACCAAGTCGCCGGAGGACAAGCCCGAGGACAAGGCCGAGGACCCCGTCAAGGACACGACGGACAAGGTCACCGAGCCGGTCGAGGACGGCGTCGACGACCTCAAGGACAAGGCGGACGAGCTCAAGGACAAGGCCGAGGGCGACGCGTCCGACGAGGCCGAGGAGTCCGCGGACCCCATGGCCCCGGACGCGGACGGCAAGAAGCCGTTCCCGTGCGTGGTCGAGAAGAAGGTCGACGGCGACGCCGAGACGACGCCCGCGCCGATCCCGGACGACCCGTGGGAGCTGGAGGCCAGCTCCCTGCTCCTGAAGGGCCTCGACTACAAGGGCGTCGTGAACCTGACGACGGCCGGCGGCAAGAAGAAGCAGGCGCTGAAGTTCACGGTCGACAACGGCACGGACATCGGCGACCTGCACCAGATCGCCCCGGGCCCCGACGGCTCGAAGTACCACATCAGGGCGGACGAGGGCTCCACGTCCACGATCCGCGACGGGCAGACGATCATGTACACGGAGCGGCTGCAGGGCAACCTGTTCGGCCTGATCCCGATCGTCTTCGACCCCGAGCACCCGCCGCCGCTGAACGTCCCCATCGCGTACTTCACCAAGGTGAAGGTCGTGCAGGCCGCTCAGTTCGGCGGCACCCTGACGGTGCCGGGCCTGGAGCAGACGATCGACCGCTGAACCCCGTTCGTGACCGACGCCGAGGGCGCCCCCTTTCGCAGGGGGCGCCCTCGGCGTCGTACAGCGTCGTACGGGGGAGCGGCGGTCAGTCGCGCTCGCCGCCGCCCAGGTGGTGCACCCGGACCATGTTGGTGGTGCCGGGGACGCCGGGGGGCGAGCCCGCGGTGATGACGACCGTGTCGCCGTCGTTGAAGCGGTTGAGCTTGATCAGCTCGGCGTCGACGAGCTCGACCATCGCGTCGGTGTTGTCGACGTGCGGCACGACGTACGTGTCGACGCCCCAGCTCAGCGTGAGCTGGTTGCGGGTCGACTCGTCCGTGGTGAACGCCAGGATCGGCTGGGCCGCGCGGTAGCGCGAGAGACGGCGGGCCGTGTCGCCGGACTGCGTGAAGGCGATCAGCGCCTCGCCGCCGAGGAAGTCCGCGATCTCGCACGCGGCACGGGCCACCGAACCACCCTGCGTGCGGGGCTTCTTGCCCGGCACCAGCGGCTGCAGGCCCTTGGAGAGCAGCTCGCCCTCGGCGGCCTGCACGATCTTCGACATCGTCTTGACGGTCTCGATCGGGTACGCGCCGACGCTCGACTCGGCCGACAGCATGACCGCGTCGGCGCCGTCCAGGATCGCGTTGGCGACGTCGGACGCCTCGGCGCGCGTGGGGCGCGAGTTGGTGATCATCGACTCCATCATCTGGGTCGCGACGATCACCGGCTTGGCGTTGCGGCGGCACATCTCCACGAGGCGCTTCTGCACCATCGGGACCTTCTCGAGCGGGTACTCGACGGCGAGGTCGCCACGGGCCACCATCACGGCGTCGAACGCCGCGACGACGCCCTCCATGTTGGCGACGGCCTGCGGCTTCTCCACCTTGGCGATGACGGGGACCCGGCGGCCCTCCTCGTCCATCACCTTGTGGACGTCCTTGACGTCGTTGGCGTCGCGCACGAAGGACAGGGCGACCATGTCGCAGCCCATCTTCAGGGCGAAGCGGAGGTCCTCGATGTCCTTCTCCGACAGGGCGGGCACGTTCACGGCCGCGCCGGGCAGGTTGATGCCCTTGTGGTCGGAGATGACACCGCCCTCGACGACGATCGTCTTCACGCGCGGGCCGTCCACCTCGACGACGCGCAGCTCGACGTTGCCGTCGTTGATGAGGATCTGGTCGCCCTTGGAGACGTCGCCGGGCAGACCCTTGTAGGTCGTGCCGCAGATGGACTTGTCGCCGGGGACGTCCTCGGTGGTGATGGTGAACTCGTCACCGCGCACCAGCTCGACGGGACCCTCGGCGAAGGTCTCCAGACGGATCTTCGGGCCCTGGAGGTCGGCGAGGACGCCGATGGCACGGCCGGTCTTCCCGGCGGCCGCACGGACGCGGTCGTACCGCCCCTGGTGCTCGGCGTGCGTGCCGTGGCTGAAGTTGAATCGGGCCACGTTCATGCCGGCCTCGATCAGCGAGACGAGCTGCTCTTCGGAGTCGACGGCGGGGCCCAGCGTGCAGACGATTTTGGAACGGCGCATGGGGGCGATCCTATCGGTTTGTTTCGCTACGGAATATTCCGTCTGGTGGAATCTACAAATGGGCGGACGGGCGCTCAGGCGTTGCGGTCACTGACCAATGCATACGTCTGATCGGCGATCTCCAGTTCTTCGTCGGTGGGCACCACGGCGACGGCCACGCGCGCGTACTCCGGCGAAATGAGACGGGCTTCGTCGGAACGTACGGAATTGAGAGCGCCGTCCACCGCGAGACCCAGCTCCTCCAGGCCCGCCACCGCCGCTTCCCGCACCGGAGCGGCGTTCTCGCCGACCCCGGCGGTGAACGCGATGGCGTCCACCCGGCCGAGCACCGCGTAATAGGCGCCGATGTACTTCTTCAAACGGTGGATGTAGATCTCGAAGGCGAGAGCCGCCTCTTCGTCACCGGCGTCTATACGGCGCCTGATCTCCCGCATGTCGTTGTCGCCGCAGAGACCGATCAGACCGCTCTTCTTGTTGACCAGAATGTCGATCTCGTCGATGGACATTCCGCCGACCCGGGCGAGATGGAAGATCACCGCCGGATCCATGTCACCGGTACGGGTACCCATCACGAGCCCCTCCAGTGGCGTGAGCCCCATCGAGGTGTCGACGCAACGACCGCCCCGCACCGCGCTCGCCGAAGCGCCGTTGCCCAGGTGCAGCACGATCACGTTGACGTCCTCGGGCGCCCTGCCCAGCAGCTGCGCGGTCTTGCGCGAGACGTACGCGTGGGACGTGCCGTGGAAGCCGTAGCGCCGCACGCGGTGCTCGTCGGCGGTCTTCACGTCCAGCGCGTAGCGCGCCGCGGACTCCGGCATCGTCGTGTGGAACGCCGTGTCGAAGACGGCGACCTGCGGCAGGTCGGGGCGGAGCGCCTGCGCGGTGCGGATGCCGGTGATGTTCGCCGGGTTGTGCAGCGGAGCCACCGGCACCAGCCGCTCGATCTCCTTCATGACCGCGTCGTCGATCACGGTCGGCTCGGTGAACTTCAGACCGCCGTGCACCACGCGGTGGCCGATCGCGGCGAGCTCGGGGGAGTCCAGGCCGAGCCCGTCCGCGGCCAGCTCGTCGGCGACGGCACGCAGCGCCTGCTCGTGGTCGGCCATCGGCTCCTCGCGCTCACGCGGCTCGCCGCCGCCGGTCAGCGGGGTGTGCTTGAGCCGGGAGATCTCCTCGCCGATCCGCTCGACCAGGCCCACGGCGAGCCGCGAGCTGTCCCGCATGTCGAGGAGCTGGTACTTCACCGACGACGAGCCGGAGTTGAGGACGAGTACGCGCGTGGCGGTCACTGATCGAGACACCTTCTGTGGGGGCTGCGGGGGGTTACTGGGTCGGCGGCTGGGGCTGGGACTGGATCGCCGTGATGGCGACGGTGTTGACGATGTCCTGGACGAGCGCGCCACGGGACAGGTCGTTGACCGGCTTGCGCAGGCCCTGGAGGACCGGGCCGACGGCGATCGCGCCGGCCGAGCGCTGCACGGCCTTGTACGTGTTGTTGCCGGTGTTCAGGTCGGGGAAGATCAGCACGCTGGCCTGGCCCGCGACGTCCGAGTCCGGCAGCTTGGTCGCCGCGACCGACGGCTCGACGGCGGCGTCGTACTGGATCGGCCCCTCGATCTTCAGGTCGGAGCGCTGGGCCCGCACCAGCTCGGTGGCCTCGCGCACCTTGTCGACGTCGGCGCCCGAACCGGACGTGCCCGTCGAGTACGACAGCATCGCGATCCGCGGCTCCACCCCGAACTGCTCGGCGGTGGTCGCCGACTGCACGGCGATGTCCGCGAGCTGCGGGGCGTTCGGGTCCGGGTTGACCGCGCAGTCGCCGTACACGAGGACCTTGTCGGCCAGGCACATGAAGAACACGGAGCTCACGATGGAGGCGTCCGGCTTGGTCTTGATGATCTCGAAGGCGGGGCGGATGGTCGCCGCCGTCGAGTGGACGGAGCCCGACACCATGCCGTCGGCGAGACCCTCCTGCACCATCAGCGTGCCGAAGTAGTTCACGTCGGCCACCACGTCGTACGCGAGCTCGACGGTGACGCCCTTGTGGGCGCGCAGCTCGGCGTAGGCGGCGGCGAAGCGGTCCCGCAGCTCGGAGGTCTGCGGGTCGATGAGCTCGGAGTCGGCGAGGTCCACGCCGAGGTCGGCGGCCTTCTTCCGGATCTGCTCGACCGGGCCGAGCAGCGTCAGGTCACAGACCCGGCGGCGCAGCAGCACGTCGGCGGCGCGCAGCACCCGCTCCTCGGTGCCCTCGGGCAGCACGACGCGGCGCCGGTCGGCGCGCGCCCGCTCCAGGAGCTTGTGCTCGAACATCATCGGCGTGAGGCGGTCGCTGCTGGGCGCCGAGACGCGCTTGAGCAGGTCTGCGCTGTCGACGTACCGCTCGAAGAGACCGAGGGCCGTCTCCGCCTTGCGGGGCGTCGCCGCGTTGAGCTTCCCCTCCAGCGCGAAGAGCTCCGCCGCGGTGGGGAAGGAGCCGCCGGAGACCGCGACGACCGGGGTGCCGGGGGCGAGCCGGTCGGCGAGGGTGAGTATCTCCTGGCCCGGCTGCTCGTTCAGGGTCAGCAGGACGCCCGCGATGGGCGGGGTGCCCGCGCTGTGCGCGGCGAGCGAGCCCACGACGAGGTCGGCGCGATCGCCGGGGGTGACGACCAGGCAGCCCGGGGTCAGGGCGTTCAGGAAGTTGGGCAGCATGGCGCCGCCGAACACGAAGTCCAGGGCGTCGCGCGCGAGCCCCGAGTCGTCGCCGAGCAGCACGCGGCCGCCCAGCGCGTGGGTGATCTGCGCGACCGTCGGCGCGGAGAGCGCGGGCTCGTCCGGCAGGACGTAGCAGGGCACGGGGAGGCGGGCGTCGAGGCGCTCGTGGATCTCGTCCCGGTCGGCGGGGGCGACCCGGTTGGTGACCATCGCGAGGACGTCGCAGCCGAGCGAGTCGTACGCGCGGTAGGCGTTGCGGGTCTCGGCGCGCACGGACTCGGCGGTCTGGTTCTTGCCGCCGACCACGGGCAGCACGGAGGCGCCGAACTCGTTGGCGAGCCGAGCGTTCAGCGCGAGCTCGTCGGGCAGCTGGGTGTCGGCGAAATCCGTACCAAGCACGAGAACGACTTCATAGTCCCTCGCGACCCGGTGGAACCGGTCGACGAGCCGCGAGACCAGTTCGTCGGTGCCCTGCTCCGCCTGGAGCGCGGACGCCTCGTGGTAGTCCATGCCGTACACGGTCGCGGCGTCCTGCGAGAGCCGGTACCGGGCGCGCAGCAGGTCGAAGAGGCGGTCCGGGCCGTCGTGGACCAGTGGCCGGAAGACGCCCACCCGGTCGACCTGCCGGGTGAGAAGCTCCATGACTCCCAGTTCGACGACCTGGCGGCCGTCGCCCCGGTCGATGCCGGTCACGTACACGCTGCGCGTCACGCGTGCTCTCTCCTTCTACGAGGTCGGTGGACTTCATGGGGGCCAGGAGGACCCGTCGGCGCCCCGAGTCGGACAAAGTACCCGATATCGCGGCTGTGTCCCCTTGACAATACCTCTGCGGCTGAGTAGGCCGCCCGCCGGACGAAAGGCCCGGCGCCCGGGGTGCGAAGGTCCCTGCCCACCCCTTCCCCAAGTCCCCGCCCGGCCGTCGGACACACATCCGTCGGACATGTGTGAGCGGCGACCCCCCTTCGGCCGTGGAACAATCGGACCGGCTCACAAGTACCAGCAGCGAGCAGGAGACACAGCGCGATGCGTATCGGAATTCTCACCGCGGGCGGCGACTGCCCGGGCCTCAACGCAGTGATCCGGTCGGTCGTGCACCGCGCCGTGACGCACCACGGCGACGAGGTCATCGGCTTCGAGGACGGCTACGCGGGCCTGCTCGACGGGCGGTACCGCGCCCTCGACCTGAATGCCGTCAGCGGCATCCTGGCCCGCGGCGGCACCATCCTCGGCTCCTCCCGCCTGGAGCGCGCACGCTTCCGCGCGGCCTGCGACAACGCCAAGGAGCTCATCGAGCGCAGCGGCTTCGACGCGCTCATCCCGATCGGCGGCGAGGGCACCCTGACGGCGGCGCGGATGCTGTCCGACGCGGGCGTGCCGGTCGTCGGCGTACCGAAGACCATCGACAACGACATCTCCTCCACGGACCGCACCTTCGGCTTCGACACGGCGGTCGGCGTGGCGACCGAGGCGATGGACCGCCTGAAGACCACGGCGGAGTCCCACCAGCGCGTGATGGTCGTCGAGGTCATGGGCCGCCACGCGGGCTGGATCGCCCTGGAGTCCGGCATGGCCGGCGGCGCGCACGGCATCTGTCTGCCCGAGCGGCCCTTCGACCCCGCCGACCTGGTCGCGATGGTCGAGGAGCGGTTCTCGCGCGGCAAGAAGTTCGCGGTGATCTGCGTCGCCGAGGGCGCGCACCCGCAGGACGGCACGATGAACTACGGCAAGGGCGCGATCGACCAGTTCGGCCACGAGCGCTTCCAGGGCATCGGCACGGCGCTCGCGTACGAGCTGGAGTCCCGCCTCGGCAAGGAGGCCAAGCCGGTCATCCTGGGCCACGTCCAGCGCGGCGGCACCCCCACGGCGTACGACCGCGTCCTCGCGACCCGCTTCGGCTGGCACGCGGTGGAGGCGGTGCACCGCGGCGACTACGGGCGGATGACGGCGCTGCGGGGCACGGACATCACGATGGTGCCGCTGGCGGAGGCGACCACGGAGCTCAAGACGGTCCCCAAGGACCGGATGGACGAGGCGGAGTCGGTCTTCTGACCTGCCCCGGCAGGTCACGGGACCCGTCGGGGCCGGGCCCTCAGCCCCGCCCACCCCGGACCAACGCCCAGAAATGCTCGAGAACCCGCTCCAGATAGTCCCGCCCGGCTTCCCCGGACGCGTCCGACCCGGCGCCGCCGCCCCAGCTCAGGGTCCGCGCCATGCGTGACTGGTAGTCCTCGTGCATCTGCCGCAGCACGTCCTCGACGTGCCGCTTCTCCAGGGGCAGCAGCTTGCTGACCGGCCGCACGTACCCCTGCCAGCGAGTACTGACGGCGCTGCGCAGCAGCTCGGCGAGCCGGTCCGCCCGCCCCGTCACGGTCACGAAGTCGGGCGTCGACAGCTGGAGCACCTCGGCGAGGGCGGCGGACTGCCGTTCGTTGCCCCGCCACGTGTCGGTCTCCTCCATCCGCAGATACGCCTGGATCTCCACGCCCGACCCGCGCGCGACGTCCTCCGGCGCGAGCCCGCGCGCGATCCGGTGCTCGCGCAGGGTCCGCGCGGCCCCCATCAGCTCCCCCGGTGAACACCACAGCGTCGCGGCGAGCGCGGTCAGCTCGGCGGACGTGGGCGAGGAGAGCCCGCGCTCCCAGGCGGCGACGGTGTCGGCGGTGACGTAGGCGAGCCCGTAACTGGCCCGCATCCCATAGGCGACATGCCCGTGCGCCATCCCCAGCGCCTCCCGAAGGCGCCGGGCGGCAGGGAAGTCGAAGGGAGGGGTGGGCTGCGTGGGCTGCTGGGGGCGGTGCGGCGGCTGGCCGGCTTGGCTCGGTTGCACGGGCACACCGTAGGCGCCCGTGGGGGTGGTGACTACGGTGTGTTTCTACGAGGTTGCGGATTGGTGGGAAGGTACGGCACCGAATCCTCGCGGGCGTCGAGCAGCGCGGCGAGGCGTTCCCGGTGCCGTGCGATCCAGTCGTGGGGCAGGGACACGGGTACGCGGACGGTCACCATGGAGACGGTGACGTCCTCGACGACCACTTCCGGGCAGCCGCGCTCGCCGACGAGCCGAACCGCCAGCGAGGGCCCCCTCCCCGCCGTCATCCACCCGGCGTCCTCACCCGCCTCCAGCCGGTCCAGGACACGCCCCCACTCTTCGAGCCGCGAGGCCCACAGGACGAGATCGACCCGGCCGCGGACGAAGGGCGTTGTAACGCTGATCTCCGCGGCGAGCATGCCCGTGCCGGGGTCGGTGCCGGTCGAGCTCGGGTGGCGTCCGGTCACCGTGACGCGGACGCTGTTGCCCTCTTCGTCGGCAGTGCCTCCAGGGCGTGTCCGTACTGCCTGAAGAGGGGGCGGGCCTCCGGATGGGCTGCGGAGGTCGGTAGGAGCAGGTCGGTCAGGAACGTGGTGCGCCAGATTCTGAACGCCGTTCTCTGCGCGGTGAGCGGATCCTCGTCTTCCAGTGCGCCCGCGAGCAGGCCCACCGCGATGCCCAGCGCCTCGGCGATCAGCCTCACGTCGTGCGTGACGTCCGGACCGCGAGTGATCGCCGCCTCCATCAGTCCCTGGAGTAGGCGGGCGAGTTGCAGGTCGGCGCCGGTGCGGCTCATCCGCCGCACGGCTTCGGGGGTGTCGAGCGGGGACGACACGTCCTCGTACGCCGACGACCACATGAGGAGGGACGAGGCCTGTACGGAGTGTTCGCGGAGGTGGCCGAGGTCGTCGAAGACCGCCATCGTCTCGCGGCTGAACTCGCCCAAGCGGCGGACGATTTCGAGGAGGCGGCTCAGCTCGCGCCTGTGTGAGGCTGCGAAGTCCGCCGTCGAGGCGTCCGCAGGCGACCACGTTCCGGTCGTGGCCACCGCGCCGATCTCCACGATGCCGCCCAGCGGTCCGAAGACCGAGCGGGCGAGCAGGTGTTCCGGGATGTCCCACTTGGGGTGCGGGAAGGTCATGCGGGTGGCTGTTGGGGGGTCTTGGCGTACTTCTTGGTCACCTTGCCGATCTCCGTCCAGCGGTTTCCGTCGCGGCGGTCGAACCATACGGGGCGGCCCCTCGCCGAGCGTCGCTTCTCGAAGCCGACCTCGGCCTGGACACCGTTGACGGTGACTTGCTGGAGCTCGCGGTCCAGGGTG
The DNA here is from genome assembly GCF_008642335.1 of Streptomyces venezuelae. NCBI lineage: Bacteria > Bacillati > Actinomycetota > Actinomycetes > Kitasatosporales > Streptomycetaceae > Streptomyces > Streptomyces venezuelae. Next base: position 5,615,417 of record NZ_CP029191.1, read on the forward strand.
TGGCGGAGGGATGCGGGGGAGGTGTCGTCCGCGGGGAGGGTGGACAGTGCCTTGGCCAGGGCCAAAGCGCCGTCGTACAGCTCCTCGTTGCCCCGTGCGGGGAGGTTGTCGTCGGGTTCCGCCGAGTAGTTGCGTACGCGGATGACACCGTCGGGGAGTGTTCTGTCCCTCTTCTCCTCGGCCGACCGTTCCTCCGAGTCCGCGCAGGTGCCCTCCTGGTCGCCCTGGCCGAGCACCGGGCCCTTGAAGCCGCCGGCCCGGAGCTCCTTCGCCCATACGTCGACCGGAGTGCCGGTCGGCACTACGACCGCGTCCGCCCGTGCCTCGGTGATCAGGGAAGGGATCTGGGATGTCTTCACCTTGTCGGGTGTCACGTCCAGCGCCTCGACGGTGACACCGTTCCTGCGGAGTGCCGTGCCTATGCCGTCCTCGCGGTTCACCCAGAGCTTGTCCTCGGCGACGAGCACGCGGCGTGCCTCGGTCTCGGAGCGGAGGTAGCGGGCGATCGCCTCGCCCTGCCGGGCGTCGTCCGCGGGGATCGCGAACGCGCCCCCGGCGTGGGCGTACTCGTGGCAGGTGCTGATCTCCGGCAGAAACGCCTCGTCCGTGTCGTGCACCCAGGAGAAGTCGACGGTGTCGCCGATGACGGCCAGCATGTCCGGGTGCTGAGCCAGCAGCTTGCGGCTGCTCACGTCCGGGTCCGCGGCCACGGGGACGAAGCGGAAGCGGCTTCCGCCGTGTTCGTCGCCGAGCACCTCCGCGAAAGCCGACTCGACCGTGCGCAGCTGCTGCGTCGTGAACTGCTTGTACTCCGACTTCGCGTACGTGTCCGGGGCGCCGCCGTCCGCCGACGGTTCGCCCACGTGCCGGTAGCTGTGGGCCACGCCGATCTTGAAGGTGGCCTTCCCAGGGCCCGGGTCGGGCGCCGCGAGGGCGCGTATGCCGAGGCCCGCCGGGATGCCGAGGGCGAGGACCAGCGCGGCGGGGAGGAGCAGGCGGCGGCGGGCGCGGCGGGTGCGGTGGGCGGGGGCCGGGCTGACGGACACGGCGGTCGTGGCCGTGGCCATGCTCGTGGTCGTGGTCGAGCAGTGCTTTGTGATCTCGTCCTGGATGGGCGGCGGGGTGTCGTCCTTCTGGATGTGCGGACGCGCGGGGAGCGGGCTCGTTGCCGTCGCCAGGCGGGCGAGTGTCGTCGCCGCGTCCGGCGGGCGGTCCGCCGGGTCCTTGGCCAGGAGGTCCAGGATCAGGCGTTCCAGCGGCCGCGGCACCTCGGGGCGCGCCGCGCTCGGGCGCAGCGGCGCGTCGTTGATGTGGTGGTGCATGATGCCCGCCGCGGAGCCCGTGAACGGGGGCCTGCCGACGAGGAGTTCGTACAGGACGCAGCCCAGCGCGTACAGGTCCGTGCGGCCGTCGCCCGGCTCCTGGCGGAACCGTTCCGGTGCCAGATACGGCACGCTCCCGAACGGCAGCTGCCCGCTCCGCGTGAGGCGCGCGTCCCCGGCCGCGCGCTCCACGAACGTCGCGATGCCGAAGTCGACGACCTTCGCCGTGCCGTCCGGCGCGACCATCACGTTGCCGGGCTTGATGTCGCGGTGCACGATGCCCGCCGCGTGCGCCACGTCCAGGGCGCGGCAGATGTCCGCCGCCCAGCGCAGCGCGTCCGCCACGGGCACCCGTACGCTCTCGCGCAGCACCTCGTCCAGCGAGCGGCCCCGCACGAGAGCCATCACCAGGTACGGGGTGCCGTCGTCCTCGCCGTGGTCGTGGACGGCGACGATGTACGGGCTGTCCAGGGAGGCGGCCGCGCGGGCCTCCTGGCGGAAGCGGGCCAGGAGTTCCCGGCGCTCGTCCTCGGACGTCGTCGGCCCCGGCACCAGGAGTTTGACCGCTGCCTCGCGGCCGAGGCGCGTGTCGCGTGCGCGCCAGACCTCTCCCATGCCGCCCGCGCCGATCGGCGCGAGCAGCTCGTAACGGCCGTTGAGCAACCGCCCCCGCACCGGGCCGCCTTCCCTCGTGGAACCGTGTCGTCAGCGGTTGATGGACTGGATCTCGTCCACCACCACGTCCTGCTCCGCACCGAACTCGCCGTCGGGCAGGCGCTGTTCGTCGGTCACGCCCGTGCCCGTCCAGTGGATCTTCCACGTGACCGTGGCCTTCAGCGGGTACGAGCCGTCGCCGGACGAGCGGAGGTACTTCACGCCGCAGGGCGGAGTCTCCTTCGACTTGCCCTTCGCGTAGGGCGTGCCGATCTTGTCGCCGACCAGGTCGCAGACGCCGTTCGCGGGGTACGTCTCCGCGTCCGCCGTGCCCGGGTCGATCTTCAGGGAGACGGGTGTGGCGGTCGTCGTGGCCTCGATGCCGAGCACGTCGACCCTGGCGGTCACGGACACGGGTTTGAACTCCGCGCCGTCCAGCCACGCCCACGTCGGCAGGTTGACCTTCGTGCCGCCCTCGGGAGCGAGGGACACCTTCGTGCCGGGGACGCGGATCTCGGCGTACGCGAGCTTCGCGAGGATCTCCGCATCGATCGCCTCGGGGACGTCGGCGGGCGGCGGGTCGCCTATGTCGACCCAGAACGTCTCCTTCGTGCACTTGTCCCAGCCCGGCGGGTACGACTTGTTGGGGAACGACGTCCACCAGTAGCCCTTGCCGGCCTTGTCCAGGTTGAAGTTCTTGTACGGCTTGCCCTTGACGTAGCGCTCCTGCTGTTCCAGGTCCCACTGGTGCCCCGTGGAGTCGACGGCCCAGACGGCCTCGCGCTCCTTCTTGAACTGGGCGGGGGTGTAGGTCGGGCCGTACCAGCAGGGGGGCGGGCTGTACGTGCCGGTGGGGGCGATGGCGCCGGCCTTGGGACCCGAGCCGTTCTTGGAACGGTCGAAAGAGATGCCGCCGGCGGAGGCGATCAGGGTGCCGTCGCCCCCGTCCTCGGTGGGGCCCTTGGCGTCGCCGTTGGTGCTCCCGCCGTGGCCGGTTCCCGCCGAGGCGGGCCCGGGCAGGAGCAGCACGGCGGCCATCGCCACCGCCCCGGCTGCGATCAGTGGTGTCCTGCTCTTCCTCGTCATGGCTGACATGTGGCGTTCCCCCGGTCTGATGTGGTCGTCTCGGTGACCCAGACGCCCTGCTTGTTCACGTGCAGTCGGCTGCTGTACAGCACGAAGTCGTCCTTGGACGGGGCCGGCGCCTTCGCCGTCCTCCCCGTCTTCAGGCTCTTGTTGTGCGCCTTCCGCTGGTCCTCGCAGTAGACGAGGGCCGCCGTCTTGCCGCCCGTGACGTCCACCCGTGCGTTGAAGTACCGCTTGACGCCGGTGATGCGGTCCTTGTAGTCGACGTACTCCTGTACGAACTTCTGGCTCCCGGCCGCCGCGTCGCCCTCGGAGTAGAAGCGGTACGCCTTGTGCAGCGGGTCCTGCTCGGCGATGGCCATGTCGACGGCCTGCACGTACTGCTCGGTGTCGGCCAGGACCGCGTCCTTGGTCTTGTCACCCGTCTTCGACCAGTCGAACTTGTACGTCAGGTCCGACGGCAGCTCGATCTTCGGGCGCCGTACCTCCGCCCCCGCCTCCCCTGACTCGTCCGCCGATGGCGACTTCTCGTCGCCCTGGTCCGCGCCGGCGATCTTGTCGTCGGCCTTCGGGCTGTCGTCGTCGCTGCCGCAGGACGTCATGAGCAGCGCGGCGGAGACCGCGAGTGCGGCCGTCGCGAGGCGGAGAGGGCGGGTCACTGTTCGGCTCCTGGCAGGTGGGGACAGGTGGGGGAGGGCGCGAGCTCAGCACGCTAGTGCGGTCCCGGGCCCGATACCAGGGAGATGTGTGACCACGAAAGGGGCGAGGAGGAACGTATCGCCGCGAACTCATGTCACAGTTTCGTGTCCGCCGTAAGGCCGGATCCCGTCAGCCCACGGCGCGTCCTCACCCCTTCACCGCGCCCCCCAGCGCGAACCCGCCCCCCAGCTTCCGCGAGACGAGGACGTACAGCAGGATCACCGGCGTCGAGTAGAGGATCGAGAACGCGGCGAGCTGGCCGTACACCACCGTCCCCTTGTTGCCGAAGAAGTCGTTGATGCTGACCGACGCCGGCATCTGCTCCGGCGTGAGCAGCAGCATGAAGGGGACGAAGAAGTTGCCCCACATCATGACGAACGAGAAGACCGTCACCACGGCCACCCCTGGACCCATCAGGGGCAGCACGATCCGCAGCAGGGACTGGAAGGACGACGCGCCGTCCGTCCACGCGGCCTCCTCCAGCTCCTTCGGCACGCCGTCCATGAAGTTCTTCATCAGCCAGATGGCGAACGGGAGTTGGGACGCCGCGAAGAAGAAGATCGTGCCCTGCATCGTGTCGATGAGGTCGACCTGCACGAACAGCGCGTACACCGGAACCATGATCGCCGTGATCGGCAGGCTCGTCGCGAAGAGGATCGTCAGCATGAAGGGGCGGTTCAGGCGGGAGCGGTAGCGGGAGAGCGGGTAGGCCGCGAGGGCCGCGCAGACCACCGTGAGGAGCGTGCCGCCGCCGCAGAGCAGCAGGCTGTTGAGGAGCGGGGTGAACGTGATCTCGGGCGTGAGGACCTGGTCGTAGTTGTCGAGGGTGAGGCTGTCGGGGAGCCGCACCCTCAGGTCCGCCTTCGGGTCGAGGGAGGAGAGGACCACCCACGCGAGGGGGAGGATGAACGCCGCCGCCACGAACAGGAGGCCCGCGTCGGCGGCGACGCGGTGCGACGCGCGGCGCGAACGCGGTGTACGGGAAGGTGTACGAGACGGCGTACGGGAAGGTGACTTGAGCGGCACTCAGACCTCCGTGCGGAGCAGGCGCATGTAGACGACGGAGAAGAGCGAGCCGACGAGGAGCAGCAGCAGGGCCACGGCCGTGCCGTAGCCGATCATGCTCTTCTGGAAGGCCTGCTCGTACATGAAGAGCGGGAGCGTCTGGCTGTCGTTTCCCGGGCCGCCGCGCGTCATCACCCAGATCAGACCGAAGACGGAGAGCGTCTGCAGGGTGTTGAGCATGAGGTTCGTGCCGATGGAGCGGCGGATCATCGGCAGCGTGATGTGCCACATGCGGCGCCAGCCGCCCGCGCCGTCGACCTCCGCGGCCTCGGTGATCTCCTTGGGGATCTCGTTGAGGGCGGCGGAGTAGACGAGCATCGAGAACGCCGTGCCCCGCCAGACGTTCGCGAACGACACCGCGAGGATCGGCAGCGTGAACAGCCAGTTCTGGGACGGGAGATGGAGGAAGTCGAGGACGGCGTTGAGGGTGCCCTCGCGGCGGAAGAACGCGTAGAGGAGGAAGCCCGCGACGACCTCGGGCAGCACCCACGCCGTGACGACGATCGCGCCCGTGAGGGTGCGGACCGGCTTCGAGGCGCGCTGCATGAGGGTGGCGAGGGCCAGCCCCAGCGTGTTCTGGCCGATGATCGAGGAGAGGAACGTGAAGACGAGGGTCAGCCAGACCGCGTTGAGGAACCGCTCGTCGCCGAACGCCTCGCGGAAGTTGTCGAGCCCCACGAAGCTCGACTCGGCCTGGCCGGTGAGCTGGAGGTCGGTGAAGGCGATGTACGCGCAGTAGCCGATCGGGCCCGCGAGGAAGAGGGCGAGCAGGACGACGGCGGGGGAGACGGGCAGGGCCCGGAGCAGGCCGCGGCGGACGCGGGCGGGGGCGCGGGACCGGGTGCCGGGGGGGCCGGCGGTCGGGGGTGCGGAGTGCGGGGGGCCCGGCGGCGACGGCGTCTTGGCGACGCCGCCGGGGCCCGCGGAGGGTGCGGGGGATGCGGAAGTCACGTGCGGGCGCTCACTCTCCGGTGCGGGCAGGCACCAATTCCTCGGTCGTGCGGGCGCTCACTGTCCGGCGTGGGCGGGCGGGCAGTCCATGCGGCGGTACCGGCGCGCCACTCGCGCTACTTCTCGATGACCTGGCCGTCCGTGGCCGAGTCGACCTCTTCGTCGTACCCGTTCGCGGCGTCCTCCACCGAGCTGTCGCCCGTCGTGACCGACTCCATCGCCTCCTGGATCGCCGTGGAGACCTTCGGGTACTCGGGGTACGCGGGCCGGTAGTACGTCGAGGCGACCAGGTCCGTGAAGAACTTGATGCCGGGCTGCGCCTTCACGTACGTCGGGTCGGCGGCGACGTCCTTGCGGACCGCGATGCCGGAGTTGGCGATGTACCACTTCTTGGCGTTGGCCTTGGTCTGCATCGTCTCGATGAACTTGAAGGCGAGGTCGGGGTTGTCGGCCTTGGCGGGGATCGCCCAGGTCCAGCCGCCGGACATGCTCACCTTGCCGGGCGCCTGGCCGTGCTGGGTCGGCATCGCGGCGAGGCCCAGCTCCTGCGACCACTCGGGCCACTCGTGTCCCGCGCCCTTGCCCCAGTCCTGCGGCAGCCACGAACCGTCGAGGTTGATCGCCAGCTTGCCCTCGGGCAGCAGCTCGCCGCGGACGCGCGTGGCGAAGTTCGGGTCGAGGGCGTCCGAGACGTCCGGGCCGAGCTTCTCCTTGTAGACGGTCTCCACGAACTTCAGGGAGTCCTTGAACCCCTTGCTGCCCGTGACCCACTTCTTCGCCGCGGGGTCGTAGAGGGGGTCCTTGCCCGTGCCGTACGCGAGCATCTCGAAGCCCTGCATCGTGGCCGCCTCACCGGCCGGTTTGCCCGTGTACACGTTGAGGGGCGTGACGTCGGGGACCTTCTTCTTCACGGTGCGGGCCGCTTCCAGGACGTCGTCCCACGTCTTGGGCCGCCAGTCGGCGGGCAGGCCGGCCTTCTTGAAGATCGCCTTGCTGAACCAGAGGCCGCGGGTGTCCGTGCCGTCCGGCACGCCGTACGTCTTGCCGTCGGCCGCCTTCGCCGCCGTCTTGGCCGTGCCGATGAACTGGTCCCAGTCCTTCCACTTGGCCAGATAGGTGTCGAGGGGTTTCAAGTACCCGCTGGTGATGTCCGAGTTGATGAGGAACGTGTCCTCGTAGACCAGGTCGGGGGCGGTCTTGGGGGAGCGCAGCATCTGCTGCAGCTTCGTGTAGTACTCGGAGTCCGGCGCCTTGATCGGCACCAGCTTCACCTTCTTGCCCGGGTTCTCCTTCTCGAACTGCTTCTTGATGTCCTCCAGGTAGGTGTCCATGACTCTGATCTGGTTGTCGGTGGACTGCTTGAAGGAGATCTTCACGGTGTCGGGGTCGTCGCCTGAGCCGCCGCCGCACGCGGTGAGGGTGCCGGCGGCGAGCAGGGTGGTGGCGGCGAGGAGCAGTGGGGTGGTGGTGGGGCGCACGGGCACGACCTCCTACTGGCCGACGCGGCGGGGCCGCCACGTGGGTTGCCCGGTGAACGTAAGGGCGTGTTCGGAGCAAGGTCAATGCCTCTGCGGGCGCTGTGCGTTGTTGCCTGTCACCACCGTGACAACGTTGTTATCGGGCGTACGTCGGTGAGGCCTCCGGGGCGGGAAGTGCGGGGGGCCGCGGCGGGCCGGGGCAGGGCCGCGGAGAGTTTCAGTCGTTCGGCGTAAGCCAGCGATAGACCAGCTCGGGGCGGCCGACGTGGCCGTACTGCGGGCTGCGGGCCGCGCGGACCGTGTCGACCAGGTGTTCCAGGTAGCGGCGGGCGGTGATGCGGGAGAGGCCCGCGGACTGGGCGGCGGCGGTGGCGGTGAGGCCGTCGGGGGCGTCGCGCAGGGTGCGGATGACGCGTTCGAGGGTGGGGCCGCTGAGTCCCTTCGGCAGGGCGGCGGGGCCCGGGGCGCGCAGGGTGGCGAGCGCGCGGTCCACCTCGTCCTGACCGGTGGCCTCGCCCTCCGCGGCGGCGGTGCGGAACTCCGCGTACCGGGTGAGGCGGTCGCGGAGCGTCGCGAAGGTGAACGGCTTCAGGACGTACTGGACGACGCCGAGGGAGACGCCCTCGCGGACGACCGCGAGGTCCCGGGCCGACGTCACCGCGATGACGTCCGTCGGGTGTCCCGCGGCGCGCAGGGAACGGGCCAGCTGCAGCCCGTGGCCGTCGGGCAGGTGCAGGTCCAGGAGGATCAGGTCGACCTGGGTGCGGTCGAGGGTGCGGCGGGCCTCGGCGGCGGAGTGGGCGGGGCGGGCGATGGCTTCGAAGCCGGGAACTCTGTTCACGTAGAGGACGTGGGCGTCCGCCGCGACGGGGTCGTCCTCGACTACGAGTACGCGGATCACTGGGCGCCTCCCGGGATGGTCTCGGCGGTGGCCGTCGTCAGGGTCACCTCGAACTCCGCGCCGCCCTCCGGGGATTCCCGGACCGTCAGGGTGCCCGCGTTGCGGGTGACCGTCTGGTGGACCAGGGACAGGCCGAGGCCGCGGCCCGTGGTCGCCTTGGTGGACCAGCCGCGTTCGAAGACCGCCTCGCGCTGCGCGGGGTCGACGCCGGGCCCCGTGTCGGAGACGCGCAGGAGGAGTCCCGCCGCGTCGGCCCGCGCCGTCACCGTGACGCGCGCGGCAGGGGACCCCTGCGCCGCGTCGACCGCGTTGTCGATGAGGTTGCCGAGGACCGTCACCAGGTCGCGGGCGGGCAGGGACGCCGGGAGCATGCCGTCGTCGATGCTGCTGTCGTCGGAGACGACGAGCTCCACCCCGTGCTCGTTGGCCTGCGCCGCCTTGCCGAGGAGGAGGGCGGCGAGGACGGGTTCGCTGACCGCGGCGACCACCTGGTCGGTCAGCGCCTGCGCCAGCTCCAGCTCGGCCGTGGCGAAGTCGACCGCCTCGTCCGCGCGGCCGAGCTCGATGAGGGACACCACCGTGTGGAGCCGGTTCGCCGCCTCGTGGGCCTGCGAGCGCAGCGCCCGCGTGAACCCGCGCTCGGAGTCCAGCTCCCCGGTGAGCGCCTGCAGCTCGGTGTGGTCGCGCAGGGTCACCACCGTGCCGCGGCGCTCGCCGCCCGACACCGGCGAGGTGTTGACGACGACCACGCGGTCGGCGGTCAGATGCAGCTCGTCGACGCGCGGCTCGGCCGCGAGCAGCGCGCCCGTGAGCGGGGCGGGAAGCCCGAGCTCGGAGACGTTCCGGCCGATCACCGGCTCGTCCCGCACCCCGAGCAGCTCGCGCCCGCCGTCGTTGATGAGGGCGACGCGCCGCTGCCCGTCCAGCATCAGCAGCCCCTCGCGCACCGCGTGCAGCGCCGCCTCGTGGTAGTCGTGCATGCGGCTGAGCTCGCCCGCGTTCATGCCGTGCGTACTGCGGCGCAGGCGCGCGTTGATGACGTACGTGCCGATCCCGCCGAGCACGATCGCCGCGGCCGCCACCCCGATCAGCGCGACGAGCTGGCCGCGCGCCTTCTCGGTGATCTCCTCGACGGTGATGCCGGCGCTGACCAGGCCGACGATGCGGCCGTCCCCGGCGGTCGGACCGTCCCAGATGGGGGTGACGACGCGCACCGAGGGGCCGAGCGTGCCGGTGTACGTCTCCGCGAAGGTCCGGCCGCGGAGCGCGTCGGCCCGGTGGCCGAGGAAACGCTCGCCGATGCGGCGCTCGTCGGGGTGCGTCCAGCGGATCCCGCGCGGGTCCATGATCGTCACGAAGTCGACGCCCGTGTCGCGCTGCACGCGCGCCGCGTACGGCTGGAGTTCCTTCGACGGGTCGCTGCCGCGGATGGCCTCCCGTACGGAGGGGGAGTCCGCGACCGCCCGCGCCGCCGCGGTCGCCTGACGGCGCGCGCCGTCCTCGGCCTGGTGCTTGTCGCTGATGTACGTGAAGAGGGCGCACCCGGCGACCACCGCCGTGACCAGCACGATCTGCATCGCGAAGAGCTGGCCCGCCAGGCTGCGCGGGAGCCTGCGCGGACGGGAGGTGCGGGTGCGGGACATGGTGCAAGTCTGCCTCCTCGTACACGTGGTCGTTTCGGCGCGAACTAAATGAACGCAAGGGTGACCGCCCTCACAGGCCGGGAGATAGTCACCGGGATCCCCGGGACGCGAGCCGCACGTACCGAAGGCACAAGAGGCACCAGAGGGTGCCGGAGCACCCAGGCACCACAACGCCGACGACGTCGTTCAAGGAGGGCCCCGTGACCACCACGGCCGACCCACAAACGCAGCCCGCCGCCAAGCGGGACCGCACGCACTACCTCTACATCGCCGTCATCGGCGCCGTGCTGCTCGGCATCGCCGTCGGCTTCATCTGGCCGGACTTCGCCAAGGAGCTGAAGCCGGTCGGTAGCGGCTTCGTCGACCTGATCAAGATGATGATCTCGCCGATCATCTTCTGCACGATCGTTCTCGGCGTCGGTTCCGTCCGCAAGGCCGCGAAGGTCGGCAAGGTCGGCGGCCTCGCGCTCGGCTACTTCATCGCGATGTCCGCCGTCGCGCTCGCCATCGGCCTCGTCGTCGGCAACATCCTGCACCCGGGCTCGGGCATGGACATCACCGAGTCCGAGAAGGGCGCGGGCCACAAGGCGGCCGACGAGGCGGACAAGGGTCTCGTCGACTTCGTGCTCGGCATCATCCCCAAGACCTTCGTCTCCGCCTTCACCCAGGGCGAGGTGCTCCAGACGCTGCTCGTGGCGCTGCTCGTGGGTTTCGCGCTGCAGGCGATGGGCCGCTCCGGCGAACCCGTGCTGCGCGGCGTCGAGCACATCCAGAAGCTGGTCTTCCGGGTCCTCGGCATGATCATGTGGGCCGCCCCCGTCGGCGCGTTCGGCGCGATGGCCGCCGTCATCGGCGAGACCGGCCTCGACGCGCTCAAGGCGCTCGCCACGATCATGATCGGGTTCTACGTCACCTGCGTCCTGTTCGTCGTCGTCGTGCTCGGCACGCTCGTCCGGCTCGTGACCGGCGTCAACCTGTTCAAGCTGCTCAAGTACCTGGGCCGCGAGTTCCTGCTGATCCTCTCCACGTCGTCCTCCGAGTCCGCGCTGCCGCGGCTCATCGCGAAGATGGAGCACCTGGGGGTCAGCCGTCCCGTCGTCGGCATCACGGTCCCGACGGGCTACTCCTTCAACCTCGACGGCACGATGATCTACCTGACCATGGCCTCGCTCTTCATCGCCGACGCCATGGACCAGCCGCTCGGCATCGGTGAGCAGATCTCGCTGCTCCTCTTCATGATGATCGCGTCCAAGGGCGCGGCGGGCGTCTCCGGCTCCGGCATCGCGGTCCTCGCGAGCGGCCTCCAGTCGCACAAGCCCGCGCTGGTCGACGGCGTCGGCCTGATCATCGGCGTCGACCGCTTCATGAGCGAGGCCCGCGCCCTCACCAACTTCGCGGGCAACGCGGTCGCCACGCTCCTCATCGGCACCTGGACCAAGGAGGTCGACAAGGAGCGGGTCACGGCGGTGCTCGCCGGACAACTCCCCTTCGACGAGCGTACGTTGGTGGACGACGGCGGGCATGGGGCGCCCGCCGTGGAGGACGACAGCCGCAGCCGTGACACGGACGCCGTGCCGGAAGCGCGGGACGACGGCAAGGAGCCGGTGAAGGTGTAGTTCACCGGCCCGGCCGTGCGAAGGGGCCCCCACCCCTCCTCCAAGGGGGCCGCCGGCGCCGCCCGCGACGTACGAGAGCTTCCTCCTCGTACGCCGCGGGCGGCGCTTTTCGCTGTCCGGTACGGGGGTGTCCGTGCGGGGATCAGCCCAGCCCCGCGATGATCTCCCGAGCCCGCTCCGCGGGAACCCCCGCCGACATGAGTGCCGTCGATGCCGCGGCGCGGCCCGCGTCCTTCGGGTCGAGGAGGCCGTCGTTGACTGCCTCCATCAGGCCGAAGAGCTGCTGTTCGTGGACGTACGCGAGCGCGGCGGGCGGCAGGGAGGACGTGAACGCGCCCTGGGCGAGGCCGAGTCGCAGGACGTTGACGCACTCGTCGCGGACCGGGGCGAGGCGCTGTCTGATGCCCTCCATGGCGACGCTGCGCTGGGCGAGGCCGACGAGCAGGCGGTAACCGTCGGCGATCTCCCAGACGGCGACCATCGAGTGGGCGAGCGACTCGGCGGGGTCGTCCGAGCGGGCGCGTCCGGAGGCGTGGGCCGCAGCGACCGCCTCGACCGCGCCGTCGATGAGGGCGCCGACCAGGGCCTCCCGGCTGGGGAAGTGGCCGTACACCGTCCTGCGCACGACGCCGGCCGCGCGGGCGATCTGGTCCATCGAGGCGTCCGGATCGCGCAGCAGCTCGGCTAGTGCCACCTCCAGGATGCGGCGGCGGTTGGCGTCGGCTCGGCTCATGGGCTCCATTGTGCACGCGCCTCCAGGAGGGGAGTTCCCACCCGTTTTGCACAGTCCTGTGCAGTGGCGTAAGTTGCACACTCGTGTGTAATTGCACAGTGCTGTGCAAGGTCACCGGACAAGTACGTATAAGAACCATGGAAGGGTGAGGCTTCGGTGGCTCTACTCATGAACCGACCGGTCGAGGAGATGAAGCAGCCGTACGCGCGCCGCTGGTGGGCGCTGCTCGTGCTCTGCCTGAGTCTCCTGATCATCGTGATGGCGAACACGGCGCTGACCGTCGCCGCCCCCGACATGACCAAGGACCTCGGGCTCTCCAGCTCCGACCTCCAGTGGGTCATCGACGGCTACACCGTCCCGTACGCCGCGCTGATGCTGCTGCTCGGCGCGATCGGCGACAAGTACAGCCGGCGCGGCGCGCTCGTGCTCGGCCTCGTCGTCTTCGGCGCAGGATCGGTCGCCGGCTCGCTCGTCGACAGCTCGGGCGGCGTCATCGCGGCCCGCGCGGTGATGGGCTTCGGCGCGGCCATGATCATGCCCGCCACTCTGTCGCTGCTCGCCGCGACGTTCCCGCGCGCGGAGCGCGCCAAGGCGATCGTGCTGTGGACCGCCACGGCGGGCCTCGCGATCGCGGCGGGCCCGCTGGTCGCGGGCGCGCTCCTTGAGGACCACGGCTGGGCGTCGACCTTCCTGATCAACGTGCCGATCGCCGCGATCGCCATCGTCGGCGCGCTGCTCCTCGTGCCGCCGTCCAAGGCGGGCCACTCGAACCGCATCGACTACGTCGGCGGCCTGCTCTCGGTCATCTGGACCGGCGCGCTCGTCTACATGATCATCCAGGGTCCGCACTTCGGCTGGGACGCCAAGGCGATTTCGGCGGCCGTCGTCGCGGGCGTGGGCCTGGTGGCCTTCGTGGCCTGGGAGCTCCGCCACCCCCACCCCATCCTGAACGTCCGCCGCTTCCTCGACCGCCGCTTCTCCGGCTCGAACCTCGCGGTCGCGCTGTTCTTCCTCGCGGTCTTCGGCGCGTTCTACTACCTCACGCAGCACCTGCAGTTCGTCCTCGGCTACAACCCGCTGGAGACGGGCGTGCGCATGCTGCCGCTCGCGGGCGCGGTCTTCGTCGGTTCGGCACTCACGGGCTACCTGACCCCGCGTATCGGCATGAAGATCACGGTGTCGGCGGGCATGGTCGCGGGCACGGTGGCGCTCGCGCTCCTGACGCGCGTCGACGCGTCCTCGTCATACGGGGACTTCGTCGCCCCCCTGATCATCCTGGGCCTCGCCATCGGCCTCGCCCTGTCGCCCTGCACCGACGCGATCATGGGCGCGTTCCCCGAGTCCGAGCTCGGCGTCGGCGGCGCGGTCAACGACACGTCGCTGGAGCTCGGCGGCTCGCTCGGCATCGCCATCCTCGGCTCGGTGCTCGCCAGTTCGTACTCCTCGAAGCTGGCGGACGCCGCCGCGGCGTCCGGCGCCAAGCTGCCCGACGGCACGCTGGACACCGCGCAGGACTCCGTCGGCGCGGGCTACGCGGTGGCGCAGGGCATCGGCGACAAGGCGCACGAGGTCGCGGGCCAGGCCGCGAAGGCGACCTCGCCGGAGCAGGCCGCTCAGCTGAAGGGCCAGGCCGAGCAGCTCGCGCAGGGCGCGGGCAAGATGGCCGACGCGGTCGGCTCCGCGTTCTCGGATTCCGTGGCACACACGAGCCTCGTCGGCGCGGTGATCCTCGGAGTCGGCACGGTTCTCGTGGCGGTGCTGCTGCCGAGGAAGTCGGCGTCGGTCGGGGATGCGGATGCGGATACGGCTGCGGCTGTTCCGGGGGACGCGGGCGTACGGGAGCGGGAGCCTCAGCGGTAGGAGCTGCGCGGAGGTTTCAGCGGTGACACCGCCCCCGGGCGCCATGGCGGCGGCGTCGGGGGCGGTGTCGTATGTCCTGCTACTGGCCGTTCGGCGCGTACGTACGGCTGGCGTGTGCCACGAACGCGGACCAGGACGACGGGCGGAGGAGCAGGGCGGGCCCGTGGGGGTTCTTGGAGTCTCGGACGGCTATGCCGGTGCCGGGGGGTGCGGTCAGGTAGGCGACCTCCAGGCAGTTCTGCCCGGTGCCGTCGCTGTACGACGACTTGAACCAGGCCCGGTCCGGGGCGAGGTCGGGTGCTGTGTGGCGAGGTTTCATGGTCTATAGCTCTCGTTCTAGTCGGTTCAGGAACTCAGGCGTGTCCTCGGGTGACAGGGCCGAAGCGGCCATGGCTTCGAACCGGCGCATGAACCGGTCGACTTCGCGGCGCTTACCCGAGGTTTGCGTCGTCCCCCCCCGCGCTCTCAGTTGCTCTCTCACTAATGGCCGTTCGGCATGCCTGTGTGGCTCGCATGTGCCACGAATGCGGACCAGGATGACGGGTTGAGGAGCAGGGCGGGGCCCTGGGGGTTTTTGGAGTCTCGTATGGCTATGCCGGTGCTGGGGGTTGCCGTCAGGTCGGCGACCTCCAGGCAGTTCTGGCCGGGGTCGCTGTAGGACGACTTGAACCAAGCGTCGTCGCTGATCAGTTCAGCCATGGTGCGGTGAGTCCTCATGGATTTACAGCTCTCGTTCTAGTCGGTGCAGGAAATCCGGTGTCTCCTCGGGCGGCAAGGCAGATGCTGTCATGGCGTCGAACCGGCGGCTGAAGCGATCGACTTCGCGTGGTTTGTCCGAGGTGGAGACAGAGCCCCAAGCGCTGTCGGTCTGGACTCGCGGAGGCAGTGCGTTGCCGAAGTCGAGGAGTACGAAGTCGTTGGTGGAGCGGTAGTTCCTGCGGAAGGGCAGCACCTGGACGGTGACATGGCCCCAGCCCGACAACTCCTCAATCCTTCCGTATTGTTCGCGCATCACATCGGCATCACCCGCAACGTGGCGCAGGGCTGCCTCGCCGAGGATGACGTGCAGCTTTACCGGGTACTCCCGTGTGAGCACTTCCTGACGTCTCATCCGCAGTTCCACGCTACTTCGGATGAACTCGGTCGTGTACTCCTCGATCGGCTTGTGCGCCTCGTGCGTGGCGCGTGCGTAACGCTCGGTCTGGAGCAGGCCGTAGACCACTGTCGGGTGGTACGCCTTCATGGCGCGCGCCTCTGGTTCAAGACCGACGAAGCCAGGCATACCCGCGGGCATGAGGCCTCGGTACTGCGTCAACCAGTCCTGGTTGCTTGATTCCCGGTTGAGGTTGATCAGAGACTCGACGACGGCCTCGTCCGTGACGTTGTACCTCTCCAACAGCTTTCGCAGGTCTCCTACGTTGCGGAAGTTCAAGGCGCCCGCCTCGATGCGCTGGAGCGAGGCCTCGGAGATGCGCAGGCCCTGCGCCGCTTGGCGGCGTGTGAGGCCACCGCCTCGATCGCCGAGCCCACAGTTCTCACGCAGCTGCCGCAGCTGTAGCCCGAGTTCGAGCCGCTGTGCTGTCCGCCCGCGTTTGGCCGCCATGTGCACCGTCCATGTTTCGTCGTGCGAGTCACTGGGTGACGTGCGTCGAGTCTGGCAGCAACTGTGCTGCTCATACGGCCCTTTGTGTAGATCCGCGCATAGTTCAATCTCGACCCGGCTGATTAATCAGCTGGGTTTCGATTGAAACCTATCGGAGGGACCGGTCACGGTGGTTGGGCAACGCTCGCACCGGCCGGGGGCCCACCCCGTGCCGCCGAACAAGGGTTCCGCTCATGCCCGAACTCAAGGCTCCGCCCGCCCGCGATTGGGTCATGGGCTACCCCATGGCGCTCGCCACCGTCCGCCTCGCCCGCCGGCACGTCCGCCGACGGCTCACGACGTGGGCGTGGACCGGCAACATCGACGACGCCGTCCTCGTCGTCTCCGAACTGCTCGCCAACGCCGTGCGCCACGGCAAAGTCCCCGGCCACCACGTGTGGCTGCGCCTTGCCATGGAGGAAGGGGTGCGGCTCGTCGTCGATGTCTCGGATCCGGTGCCCGTGTTCCCGGCGTTCGACGGGGGCGTCGGTGCGGCCGTCGACGGGGGAGAGGGTGGGCGCGGCCTGCTCGTGGTGCGGCAGCTCACCGTCGAGTTCGATTGGTTTCCGCGTACGGGAGTCGGCAAGACCGTACGCGCCAGGGTTGGCGTCGGGGCCCGGTAGCTGCGGCTCGGTGCTTCTGTCTGGTCCGGGCGGGGGCGCTCGGGCATGCTGCGGGGCATGGGGGCACGGCAGGTGCGGGGGCCCGCGCGGTGGCTGTTCTTGGGTGGGGCGGCGACGCTGGCGGTCAGTGGGGCGTGGGCGGTCTGGGCGGTGCGCCGGGATGGCATGCAGCCGCAGGATGTGGCGGGGGTGCTCGGGCTGCCGCTCGGGGTGCTGGGGCTTCTCGTCGGTACGGCCATCAGTCTGAGTGCCTTGCGCTTGCAGCGGGCGAGTGATGGTCTGGGTGTCGCCCTGGACCGGCTGGCGGGGTCTGTCGAGGATGTCGAGGTCGCCGAGCGTACGCACATGCTCGGTACGGGGGCGCATCTCATCGACCTGCACGTCGACGTCGAGCCACGTGGTGGCGGTGCGGCGCCGCGGGGGCGGCAGCGGTTGTCCGACGTCGCGCGGTGGTACTGCGATGCGCCGGACCGCCTCGTCGTCACCGGGCCGCCGGGGGCGGGCAAGACGGTGCTCGCGGTACATCTCGTGGTGCGGTTGCTGGAGGCGCGGGCGGCCGGTTCACCGGTGCCGGTGCGGCTGTCGATCCGGGATCTGACGCCGGTGGGCCGGCGCCGGTGGTGGGGGCTGCGGAGGGCGCGGGGCGGGCTTGAGCAGTGGCTCGTCTCCAGCCTCGTCAAGTCGTACGACGTTGATGGCGTCGCGGCCGTGGAGCTCGTGGCGCGGCGGCTCGTCATTCCGGTGCTGGACGGGCTCGACGAGATGGACACGGAGGGCGACTCGGGGCGCGCGCGGCAGGCTCTGAGCGAGCTCAACGGTTACCAGGGGCTCGGTGGCAGCGCCCCGCTCGTGCTCACCTGCCGTGAGGAGCGGTACACCGAACTCGCGGAGCGACAGGCCTGGTTGCGGGAGGCGACGCTGCTGCGCATCGCGGGGGTCGACGCGGATCAGGCGGGCGCGTACGTGGAGTTGCGGTCCGACGGGCGGTCGTCGCCGGTGGGTGCGGTGGCCCCCGCCATGCGGCGGGACGCGGCGGGGCCGGTGGCCGTGGTGCTGAGCTCGCCGTTCTACCTGGGGCTCGCCGTCGCCGTGTACGGCGGATCTCCGGACGGGCTGCGTCCCTTGCCGGACTTCGGTTCCGAGGACGACCTGCGCTACTACCTCCTCGCACGCTGTGTCCCCACCGCGACGGCCGCGGCCAACGCCGCCGCGCGGCAGGCCAGGGCGAGCGTCATGGGGTCACGCACGCCATGGATCCGACAGCCGGATCACGACCCGGGAGCGGTGCACCGGTGGCTTCACCACATGGCGGGGGCGGAGGGCGGGATCGCCTCGGCGGGACGGGTGCTGGGAAGGGGCTGCACAACAGTCCTGGCGCTGATCGCGGCTCTGGTTCCTGTCGTGTTCGTCCTGCTGGCCCTTCCGGACGCGGTGGCGCAGTACTTCCCGGAATCCTGGTGGCAGCACCGGGTGGGTTCCGGCGAGTCCTGGGCCTATGCGGTGCTGTTCGTTTCCGTCACGGCCCTCGTATGGTCTGAGGGACAACGCGAGCGGAGACCTTCGCGGCCGTCGGAGCAGGTGCGTCAGCGGCCCGGCGGAGTCGGCAACACGGCCGCCCGGGTGGCGCGGCGGGCGGGGGTGGTCGTCGCCCTGGCGTGCGCGCCTGTGATCGCTGTGGGTTCGGAAGCCATGATCCCGTTCACCGACTGGTACGCGGAGATTCCGTCCCCGGTCTGGTACGCGAGTGGATTGGTGACCGTCCTTGTCGTGGCCGGTGCAATCGCGGTGGACGAGGACGTTGTCGCCCACTCCGACGTGCGCGAAGGCATCGGTTGCGCAGCACTGCCGACGGTCTGCGGTCTCGCGGCGTTCGTGATCCGTGAAGTCGACTCTCCCGCGGGGGACTTCGCCTGCACGGCCTCGCTGCTCGGTGCCGTCATTCTCCTCCGACGGTTCGGTTGCCTGCGGGCCTACTCCCTCATCGGTGGATTACTGGGGTGGGCCCTCACATGGGAACCGGTCTATCTGGGGCCTGCCGGCAGCTTCTCGGCCGGTGGAGCGGCGGGCATTCTCACCTCGTACGCCCTGGGGTGCGCACTGCTCGGGTCGGGGTCGGCGGAACGCACTCGTGAAGCGGCGCGGGGCGTGGCGCGGAGCGTTCGGTGGCTGCTGCCGCTCGGCATTGTCGTCGGGCCACTCCTGATCGGCATGGGAGCGACCGTGTACATCGGTTTCGCCGGGGTCGTCTTCCTTGCCATCGCCTGGATGACGCTGATCCTGATCGAGCCACTGGCCCACGCACTCCTCACCCTCACCGCCCACCTCCTCGGCCGCACCCCCCTCACCCCCGACACCTTCCTCGCCTGGGCCTACCACGCAGGCCTCCTCCGCATAGTCGGCGGCGCCTACCAGTTCCGCCACAGCGAGCTCCAGGAATGGCTGCACCGAAACCCGGTCCCACCCGCCAACCGTTGACACCACTCCACCTGAAGTACTACGGTCTGACCACTTCACTCGGAGTACAACGAACAACGTGGCTCGCCGCCACGGCCCAGGCCAGGGAGCCCGTATGCGAAAGCTCGTCTACTTCATCGCCGTCAGCCTCGACGGATTCATCGCAGGTCCCGACGGCGCCGACCCCACCGGCCCCGACGGTTTCTGGCCCGTCGCGCAGGATTACGTCCAGCACCTCGCCACGACCTACCCCGAGACCCTCCCCGCCCCCGCCAGGGACGCCCTCGGCATCACCGCCGAGGGGACCCACTTCGACACCGTTCTCGAAGGCCGCAGGACCTACGGGATCGGCCTCGACGCCGGGCTGACCAACGCCTACCCCCACCTCCGCCACTACGTCTTCAGCCGCACCCTCACCGAGAGCCCCGACCCGGGCGTCGAAGTCGTCGCCACCGACCCCGTCGAGAAGGTGCGGGAGCTCAAGAGGGAGGACGGCAAGGACATTTGGCTGTGCGGTGGCGGCGAGCTCGCCGGAGTGTTGCGCGGTGAGATCGATCGGCTCGTCGTCAAGATCGGTCCGCTCACGCTCGGTTCGGGCACGCCTCTGTTCGCGCAGAAGACCGCGTTCGACCCGGTCCTGTACGAGCGGAGCGACGCCGTGCTCCTCGACAGCGGCACGATCTTCCTGACGTACGACAAGAAGGCCTAAGTCGGACCCACGGCGGGAGCCGCACTCCTAAGCCGGGCCCACGGCGGGAGCCGCACTCCTCAGCCGGTGCCCCTCACCCGCCGCCGCCCGCAACAGCACCTCCACCAGCTCATCAGGGACCGAGAGCATCGGCCAGTGACCCGTCGCCATGTCGAAGAACGTGGCGCGCGGGTCGGCCAGGTGCTGGACGAGCGGCAGGCCCGACACCACCAGGGCCTCCAGCGACGCGATGTCCATCGTGCCGCCGGTCGTACAGAACACGCCGGTCGTGGGAAGGGCCGCGACCGTCTCCGAGATGCGGAGCTTCTGCGCGTACGGGCCCGCCGGCGCGGGGGAGGCGAGGCGTGCCAGTCGGGTCAGCGCTTCGTCGGACACCCCCGCCAGGTTTCCGTGCGCCCGCCACTCCTCCACCGACGGCGCCGGGATCCGCCAGCCGTCCTCCGCCCGCTCCTGCTGGGCCAGAGTCCGATCCCTGGCCGGGCCGTCCGGCATCTGCTCCCGCACCTGGTCGATCATGGAGTAGCCGTCCTGCGGCATGGGGGAGTCCAGGTAGACAAGGCGCGAGACGCGGTCCGCGCGGCGGTCGGCGGCGCCCACGGACGGATAGATGCCGTAGCAGTAGCCGACGAGGACGACCTCGGGCGAATCGGCGGCGTCGATGTGGTCGAGCAGTTGCGTCACGTCCTCGATGTGCGTGTCGAGGTCGACCTCCGGGCCTGCCAAGTGGCGGCGGTCGCCGAGCCCCGTGAGCGTCGCCGCATGCACCTCCGCCCCCGCCGCCCGCAGCCCCGCGGCCACGTCCCGCCAGAGCCAGCCACCCGTGTATCCGCCCGACACCAGCACGAACGACGCGGTCATGGTTCCTCCTCGTACGGTCAGCCGAGCCCGGGACCGCCCCGCGCTCGCCGGTACGGTAGGAACTCCCCCTGAGGGAGGTTCAAGCCGTGACGCCCGCCGAGAATCGACACCTGCCGGCCGACGACCTGTGGAGCATCGGACAGCTCGCCGAACGCGCCGGTGTCTCCGTCAAGACGGTCCGGTTCTACTCCGACCGCGGCCTGCTCCCCGAAGCCGCCCGCAGCGGAGGCGGCCACCGCCGCTACGGCCCCGACGCCCTCGACCGGCTCCGCCTCATCCGCTCCCTGCGCACGCTCGACCTTTCCGTCCCCGACGTGAGCCGCGTCCTGGACGGGGACGGGCGGGAGGACGTATTGGAGGACGTACTGGAGGATGTCATCGCCGGGCAGCTGGAGGCGGTCGGGTCGCGGCTCGCCGCGCTGCGCTGGCGGGAGGCGGCGCTGCAGCTCCTCACCGACTGCGCGACGCCCCAGGAACGCGCCGAACGACTGCGGTTGGTGGGAGCCGTGTCCACGCCGCCCGGGACAGCCGCGCTCGCCCGGTTCTGGCGGTGCTGGCTGCCCGCGCGGCTCCCGTCCCGCGTCGTCACGGCCGTCGTCGACCGGGCCGTACCCGTACCGCCCGACGCCCCGGCCCCCGCCCAAGTCCTCGCCTTCGCGCGGCTCCAGGACTTCGTCACCGCCCCGTGCTTCGTCTCGGGGCCGCGCGCGGGAACCGATTACGGTCAGCCCGAAGTGCATTCGTCCGGCAAGGGGTACCGGCCCGCCGTGCTCTACGAAGGACTCCCCGAGGCCTTCGAACTGGCCGGCCCCGACGTGCGCGCCGGCCGCGCCCCGCGCGAGGGCGAGGCCCTGGACTGCTTCGTCGCCGTCCACGCCGCCGCACTCAACCGCCGCGACACCCCGGACTTCCGCCGCACCCTGCACCGAATGCTCGCGGCCGAGCCCCGCATCGACCGCTACTGGCAGCTGGCGTCCGAGGTGGCGACCCCGCCCGCCGAGACAGCGCAGCCGACGCCCGGCAGCATCGACAACTGGCTGCGTGCGGCGCTGAGTTCGTCGAACCCGCCGATGGCTCACTGAGTCGTACGGTAGTCGCGTGAAAACTGCCGTGACCGTCGACTTCTGGTTCGACCCCGTGTGCCCGTACACCTGGATCACCTCGCGCTGGCTCCGTGAGGTGGAGCGCATGCGGGACATCGACGTGCGATGGCGGGTGATGAGCCTGGCCGTGCTCAATGAGCATCTTGACGTCGACCCGGAGGATCCCGAGGGGCTGTACAAGGAGTACATGAAGGCGCCGGGGCGGATCTGCGCGGCCGTCCGCGAGCGGTACGGCAACGAGGCGCTCGGGCGGTACTTCGACGCGCTCGGCGCGCGGATCCACGGGCAGCAGGACTGGTCGGGCACGGCCGCCGCGCTCGCCGACGCGGGGCTGCCCGCGGAGCTCGACTCGGTCGCGATGACCACCGAGTACGACGACGCGGTGCGCTCCTCGCAGGAGGCGGCCGTCGCGCTCGTGGGCGACGACGTCGGCACCCCCGTGCTCTCCGTCGAGGGCGCGGGCGCGCTGTTCGGGCCGGTCGTGTCCCCGGCGCCGCGGGGCGAGCGGGCGGGGCGGCTGTGGGACGGCGTGGTGCTGATGGCCGGGGTGGAGGGCTTCCATGAGTTCCGGCGGGCGTACGGGGCACTGGACTTCGGCTGAGCTCCCCCGCCTCACCGCTCCATACGGGCAGAAACCTCTGGCCTTGACGCCCACGTCAAGGATTACCGTCGACGCATGCGAATCGGCGAGCTCGCGGCGCGCGCGGGGACGACCACGCGGACGCTGCGCTACTACGAGTCCCGCGGGCTGCTCCCCGCACGGCGGACCGGCAACAACTACCGCACGTACGACGAGGACGACGTGCGGCTCCTGGAGCAGATCAGGACGCTCCAGGACTTCGGGTTCGACCTGGAGGAGACCAGGCCGTTCGTGGAGTGTCTGCGCTCCGGCCATCCGGAGGGCGACTCCTGCCCGGCGTCGCTCGCCGTCTACCGCCGCAAGCTCGCCGAACTCGACGCGCTGATCGGCGAGTTGAGCGCGGTGCGTGACCAGGTCGGGGCGCAGCTCGTGCGCGCCGAGGCGGCACTCGACGGCGGGCCCGAGCCGCGGTGCGAACTGTCGGGATGACGGGATGACGGGATGACGGGATGGGGAGTGTGAGGCAGTGAAGGCAGCAGGCGTGGCCGAGGTGACGGACGCGGATTTCGAGGGGGAGGTGCTGCGGGAGGCGGACCGGCCCGTGCTCGTGGAGTTCACGGCGGACTGGTGCGGGCCGTGCCGGCAGCTGGCGCCGGTGCTCAGTGAGCTGGCGCGCGAGGAGGCGGACCGCCTGAAGATCGTGCAGCTGGACGTGGACCGCAGCCCGGAGACGGCGATCGCGTACAAGGTGCTCTCGGCGCCGACGATGATCGTGTTCCGTGGCGGTGAGCCGGTCCTGCAGATGGTGGGCGCGCGGGCGAAGCGCAAGCTCCTCGCGGAGCTGGCCGACGTGATCTGAGGCCTCGGCCTCGAAAAGAAATGCCCCGGACGAATTGACGTCCGGGGCATTTCTCTGCGTATATTGGTTTCTTTCGCGACGCCTCGCGCATTTGCACAGCGCAGCGCCACGAGAAGTTCAATAAGAGCACTGTAACTGGCGAGGGGCTGAATTGTCAACCGAGGAATTGCGTGAAGAGCAGCAATTCGTCTCCGGGCTGTACGCGCGCCTGGACGCGCTGCGCGAGGAGGCCGAGTCCGCCGTGCAGGCGTCGTTGTCGCAGGTCGGCAACGGTCTCCAGGCGCGCCTTGAGCGGGACGTCCTGGTCGCGGAGCGCTCCGGGCTGCTCGCCGCCTTCGACGCGGGGGAGAACGGTCTGTGCTTCGGGAGGCTCGAATTCCGGGACGGCCGTGATCACCACATCGGACGCATCGGAATCCGCGCGTCCGACACGGAACGCACCCCACTCGTGATCGATTGGCGTGCCGATGTGGCGCGCCCCTTCTATCTCGCGACGGGCCACACCCCGATGGGCCTGCGCAGGCGCCGGCACATCACCACCGAGGGCCGTGAGGTCACCGCCCTGCACGACGAGCTCCTCGACCTGAGCGACACGACCCGCACCGGCCACGAGGGCGCCGACGCCGACGAGGTGCTGCTCGCTGCCCTCGACTCGGCCCGCACCGGCCGCATGCACGACATCGTGCAGACCATCCAGGCCGAGCAGGACCGCATCATCCGCGCCCCGCACCGCGGCGTCCTCGTCGTCGAGGGCGGCCCGGGAACGGGCAAGACCGTCGTGGCCCTGCACCGGGCGGCGTTCCTCCTCTACGCCCACCGCGAGCTGCTCGCCAAGCGGGCCGTCCTCATCGTCGGCCCCAATCCGGCGTTCCTCGGCTACATCGGCGAGGTCCTGCCCGCACTCGGCGAGACCGGCGTGCTGCTCTCGACGGTCGGCGAGCTCTTCCCCGGTGTGACCGCGACCGGCACGGACACCCCCGAGGCGGCCGAGGTCAAGGGCCGCGCGGAGATGGCGGACGTCCTCGCCGCGGCCGTGCGGGACCGGCAGCGGACCCCCGAGCCGGGCGAGCCGATCGTCATCGAGCACGACGACGGCGACCTGATCCTGGACTGGACGATCGCCGACCAGGCCCGCGAGGCGGCCCGCGCCGCCGACGTGCCGCACAACCCCGGCCGCCCGCACTTCGCCTTCCGCGTCATCGACGAGCTGACCGCGCAGCTCGCCGAGCGCATCGGCCACGACCCGTACGGCGGCCCGAACTTCCTCGGCCCCGACGACATCGCCCAGCTCGGCAAGGGCGTCGCGGCCAGCGCCGAGGTGCACGCCGCCATCGAGGAGCTGTGGCCGACGCTCACCCCGCAGCGCTTCCTCGCCGAATTCCTGGAGGACCCGACGGGGCTCTCCGAGCGGGACGCGGACGCCGTCCGCAGGGCGTACGACGCGCCCTGGACCGCCGCCGACGTCCCGCTCCTCGACGAGGCCGCCGAACTGCTCGGCCACGACGACAGCGCCGTACGGGCGGCGGCCGAGGCGGAGCGGGCCAAGCAGATCGCCTACGCGCAGGGCGTCCTCGACGTGTCGCGGGCCTCCCGGACGTACGAGTTCGAGGACAAGGACGAGGACGACGCCGAGGTCCTTCTCGCGCACAACATCATCGACGCGGAGCGCATGGCCGAACGCCAGGAGGAGGCCGACCACCGCAGTGCCGCCGAGCGCGCGGCCGCCGACCGCACCTGGGCGTTCGGGCACATCATCGTCGACGAGGCGCAGGAGCTCTCCGCGATGGCGTGGCGGCTGCTCATGCGGCGCTGCCCGACCCGCTCCATGACGCTCGTCGGCGACCCCGCGCAGACCGCCGAGGCGGGCGGCTGCGGCTCGTGGGACAGCATCCTCGGCCCCTACGTCGAGGACCGCTGGGAGTACACCCGGCTCGGTGTGAACTACCGCACGCCCGTGGAGATCATGGACGTGGCGGCGGAGGTGCCGCGCCAGGAGCGGCCCGACTTCATGCCGCCGAGCTCGGTGCGGTCCACGGGCGTACGTCCCTGGGCGCGCCGCACCGGTGACCTCGCCGCCTCCGTGGCCGAGGCGGTCGCCGCCGAGGCCAGGGACGAGGGCCGCCTCGCGGTGATCGCGCCCCGCGAGCTCCACGCGGAGCTCGCCGCAGAGCTGCCCGGGGTGACGGCCGGGCAGGTCCCGGACCTGACGCGGCCGGTCGTCCTGATCGACCCGCGTCAGGCGAAGGGCCTGGAGTTCGACACGGTCCTGGTCGTGGAGCCCGCGCGGTACGGGACGAGCGACCTGTACGTGGCCCTGACCCGGGCCACGCAGCGCCTCGGCGTTCTGTACACGGACGAGCTGCCCGTCGCTCTCAAGCAGGTCGAAGCCACACCGTAGCCAGCGGCGGCAGGGTCAGGTGCAGGGACACGGGACGGCCGTGGGACGGGGTCGGGGCCGGCTTGAGCGGGTCGGGGTTGATGACGTCCCCGCCGCCGAAGCGGGCCTCGTCCGTGTTCAGCACCTCCTGCCACGCGGCGAACTCGTCCGGCACGCCCAGGCGGTAGCCGTGCCGGACGACCGGTGAGAAGTTCGAGACGGCGAGCAGCGGCCGGCTCTCGGACCCCGTGCCGTTCTCGGCGGGGTACCGGAGGAACGCGAAGACGTTGTCCTCGGCCGCGTCGCCGTCCACCCAGGCGAAGCCGCCCGGGTCCGTGTCGCGCTGCCACAGGGCGCCCTCGCGCCGGTAGACCGTGTTCAGCTCGCGGACCAGGTCCCGCATGCCCCGGTGGTCGGGCTCCGCGCCGTACGCCGGATCGAGCAGCCACCAGTCCGGGCCGTGGCTCTCCGACCACTCGGCGCCCTGCGCGAACTCCTGCCCCATGAAAAGGAGTTGCTTGCCGGGGTGGGCCCACATGAAGCCGAGGTAGGCGCGTTGCGTGGCCCGCTGCTGCCACCAGTCGCCCGGCATCTTCGACACCAGCGACCGCTTGCCGTGGACGACCTCGTCGTGCGAGATCGGCAGGACGTAGTTCTCGCTGTACGCGTACACCATCGAGAACGTCATCTCGTTGTGGTGGTATTTGCGGTGCACCGGCTCCTTGGAGACGTAGCCGAGGGAGTCGTGCATCCAGCCCATGTTCCACTTCAGGCCGAAGCCGAGGCCTCCGAACCCGCCGGGGCCCTGGTGGTGGGTCGCCCGGGTGACGCCGTCCCAGGCCGTGGACTCCTCGGCGATGGTGACGACACCGGGGGAGCGGCGGTAGACGGTGGCGTTCATCTCCTGGAGGAAGGCGACGGCGTCGAGGTTCTCGCGCCCGCCGTGCGCGTTCGGCGTCCACTGGCCGTCCTCGCGCGAGTAGTCGAGGTAGAGCATGGAGGCCACGGCGTCGACGCGCAGGCCGTCGATGTGGAACTCCTCGCACCAGTAACTGGCGTTGGCGACCAGGAAGTTGCGCACCTCCCTGCGGCCGTAGTCGAACTCCAGCGTCCCCCAGTCGGGGTGCGCGGACCGCGCGGGGTCCTCGTGCTCGTACAGCGGGCGGCCGTCGAACTCGGCGAGCGCCCAGTCGTCGCGCGGGAAGTGCGCGGGCACCCAGTCCATCAGGACACCGATGCCCGCCCGGTGCAGCGCGTCGACGAGGAACTTGAAGTCGTCGGGCGTGCCGAGGCGTGCGGTCGGCGCGTAGAAGCCGGTGACCTGGTAGCCCCAGGACCCGCCGAAGGGGTGCTCGGCGACCGGCATCAGCTCCACGTGCGTGAACCCGAGGTCCGCGACGTACGCGGGCAGCTGCTCCGCGAGCTGGCGGTACGTCAGACCGGGCCGCCAGGACGCGAGATGGACCTCGTACACCGAGAAGGGTGCCTCGTGGACGGGCACCTCCGCCCGCCTGTCCAGCCACTCCTGGTCGTGCCACTCGTGGCGCGACTCGTGCACCACCGAGGAGTTCGCGGGCGGTGCCTCCGTGCGGCGGGCCAGCGGGTCGGCGCGCTGCGTCATCGAGCCGTCGGGCCGGGTGATCTCGAACTTGTACAGCTCGCCCTCGCCGACCGAGGGCACGAAGAGCTCCCACACGCCGCTGCCGCCCAGCGAACGCATCGGGAACCCGAGGCCGTCCCAGTAGTTGAAGCCGCCGACGATCCGCACCCCGCGGGCGTTGGGCGCCCACACCGTGAACCGCGTCCCGGTGGCGCCCTGATGTGTCATGAGCCGCGCGCCGAGCGCCTCCCACAGCCGCTCGTGCCGTCCCTCCCCGATCAGGTGCAGGTCGAACTCGCCGAGCGAGGGCAGGAAGGAGTACGCGTCGTGGATCTCCAGTTCCGCGTCCTCGTACGTGACGTGGAGGCGGTAGTCCTCGGGCACGGTCCGCAGCGGGAGGACGGCGGAGAAGAAGCCGTCGCCGTCGTCGCGCAGCTCGGCGCGGAGCCCGTCGGCGACGACGGCGACTCCCTTCGCGTACGGGCGCAGCGCGCGGAAGGCCGTGCCGCCCGGCACGGAGTGCGCGCCCAGGACACCGTGCGGGTCGTGGTGCGTCCCGCTCAGGAGCCGGACGCGGTCGTCCTCGGGGACGGGGGATTCGGTGACGGCGGGTGCGGCGGGTGCGGCGGGTGCGGTGACCGGGGGTTTCGCCGGGGGTTTCTTCGCGCTCCTGGTGGTCTTGGCGGCCTTCACAGTCTTCGCGGCCTTGGCGGGCTTCGCCGCCTTCGGGGTCTTCCCGGTCGTCGCACGCTTGGGGGCCGGAGTGGCGGGCGTGGCCGGTGGGATGGGGGCGGCGGCTTCGTCGGACGGTTTGCGGGGGCGCGGGGACACGGGGGAGGCCTCCTCCGGAGGAGTGGTCAGTGGGCTTCGGCGGCGGGGCCGTCCTCGGCGAGGCGGCGGACCGCGGCCAGCGGGACCGGCAGCCAGTCGGGGCGGTGGCGGGCCTCGTACAGGACTTCGTAGACCGCCTTGTCGGTCTCGTGCGCGCGCAGCAGCACGGGGTCCGTGCGCGGGTCGCGGCCCGCCACCTCCGCGTACCCCGAGCAGTAGGCGGCCCGGCACTCCTCGGCCCACTCGGGCGACCAGGTGCCGTGGGACGCGGCGTAGTCGAAGGAGCGCAGCATGCCCGCGACGTCGCGGGCGGTCGGCTGGGGGAGGCGGCGCTCGGCGAGGGGCCGCGCGGGTTCGCCCTCGAAGTCTATGAGCGTCCACTCGCCGTCCGGGGAGCGCAGGCACTGCCCGAGGTGCAGGTCGCCGTGGACGCGCTGGGCCGTCCACGCCTGCCCCTCGCCGCCGAGGTCGGCGAGCGCCTCGAAGGCGGTGAGCAGCCCGGGGGCGTAGGGCCGCAGCGCGGGGACCGCCTGTGCCGCCGCGGTGAGGCGCTCCGCCATGGCGTCGGCGACCGTCTCCACCTGGGCCCGGCCCAGCGTGACGGTCGGCAGCGCCGTCGCGAGGGCCGCGTGGACCTCCGCGGTGGCGCGGCCGAGCGCTCGTGCCTCGCCGGTGAAGGACTCGCCCTTGTCGCGCATCCGCAGGGCGAGCTCCCAGCCGTCCTCGGCCCCGGCCAGATACGGCTGGAGCACCCCGAGGCCGTAGCTCTCCTCGGGCGTGGACGCATGCGTCTCCAGGTCGGCGAGGAACCACGCGGCGGGTGCGGGCACCCGTGCGCAGCCCTCGGCGGCGAGCCGCAGCGGCAGTTCGAGGTCGGGGTTGAGGCCGGGCTGGACGCGGCGGAACAGCTTCAGGATGAACGTATCGCCGTACACGAGCGAGGAGTTGGACTGTTCGGACGCGAGCAGGCGCGGGCTGAGACCCGAGGGGATCTCGACGCCCGCGTCGCGCTCGAAGCGGAGGACTCCGTGGCGTCCCGGTATGCGGAGCCGTTCCAGGAGGAGCCCGGTGAGCCGCGGGTCGTGCAGCGCGTCGTACACGGTGTGGCCGGTGAGCGGGCCCTCGGTGACGTGCCCGATCAGGGCGGGAGCCAGGTGCGGCGGCAGCGTGCGGCGCACGCCGAGCAGCAACTGGTAACAGTCGGTGGGGCGTTCGGCGGGCGATCCGTCGAGTCCCGCGTCCTGTGGGGGCAGCATCGGCTGGCGGACCCGCAGGAGGACGTGGAGCAGGCCGGAGGGTGAGCTGCGCGGCAGGAGCTCGGTCACCGCCACCGCTTCCAGTGCGGTGACGGGGCGGCCCTTTCCGGCGAACCACCGCTGCCGGGGCAACCATGCGCGCAGCAGCGGGTCGAGCGAGGTGAGCAGCGCAGAGGCGTGCACACCGGGGCGTATGGCGGCTTCCGACATGGCGTCGCGTCCTTTCCGCGTCGCGGACAAGGCAGGGTGCGGGAGTGCCGGTGGTGCGGATGGGAGTGCCGGTCGTTGCGTAGGAGTGCCCAGGGCGGGGCGGTGGAAACCGCCCCGCGAGGCGGTCGCGCTGCCGGAGCCTACGCCGGTTCCTTGCGCAACCGGAACCAGTAGAACCCGTGTCCCGCGAGGGTCAGGAGGTACGGGAGCTCACCGATGGCCGGAAAGCGCACCCCGCCGATGAGCTCGACGGGATGGCGACCCGCGAAGGTCTGGAGATCCAGTTCGGTGGGCTGGGCGAAGCGCGAGAAGTTGTGCACGCACAGCACCAGGTCGTCGCCCTCGTCCTCGTCGGTCTCGCTCGACGGCGCCTCTCGGAGGAAGGCGAGCACCGCCGGGTTGGACGACGGGAGTTCGGTGTATGAGCCGAGTCCGAACGCCGGGTTCTGTTTGCGGATCTCGATCATGCGGCGCGTCCAGTGGAGCAGGGAGGACGGCGAGGACATGGACGCTTCGACGTTGGTGACCTGGTAGCCGTAGACCGGGTCCATGATCGTGGGGAGGTAGAGCCGCCCGGGATCGGAGGACGAGAAGCCCGCGTTGCGGTCCGGGGTCCACTGCATGGGGGTGCGCACCGCGTCGCGGTCGCCGAGCCAGATGTTGTCGCCCATGCCGATCTCGTCGCCGTAGTACAGGATCGGCGAGCCGGGCAAAGAGAGCAGGAGCGCGGTGAAGAGTTCGATCTGGTTGCGGTCGTTGTCCAGGAGCGGGGCCAGGCGCCGGCGGATGCCGATGTTGGCGCGCATGCGCGGGTCCTTGGCGTACTCCGCGTACATGTAGTCGCGCTCTTCGTCGGTGACCATTTCCAGGGTCAGCTCGTCGTGGTTGCGCAGGAAGATGCCCCACTGACAGCCCGAGGGGATGGCGGGGGTCTTCGCGAGGATTTCCGAGACGGGGTAGCGGGATTCACGGCGTACGGCCATGAAGATGCGGGGCATGACGGGGAAGTGGAACGCCATGTGGCATTCGTCGCCGCCCTTTTCGAAGTCGCCGAAGTAGTCGACGACGTCCTCGGGCCACTGATTGGCCTCGGCAAGCAGAACGGTGTCCGGATAGTGGGCGTCGATCTCGGCGCGGACGCGTTGCAGGAAGGCGTGGGAGCGGGGCAGGTTCTCGCAGTTGGTGCCCTCTTCGGCGAAGAGGTAGGGGACGGCGTCGAGGCGGAAGCCGTCGATGCCGAGGTCGAGCCAGAAGCGCAGGGCGGAGATGATCTCTTCCTGGACCGCGGGGTTTTCGTAGTTGAGGTCGGGTTGGTGGGAGAAGAAGCGGTGCCAGAAGTACTGCTTGCGGACGGGGTCGAAGGTCCAGTTGGAGGCTTCGGTGTCGACGAAGATGATGCGGGCGTCCTGGTACTGCTTGTCGTCGTCGGCCCAGACGTAGTAGTCGCCGTAGGGGCCTTCGGGGTCGGTGCGCGAGGCCTGGAACCACGGGTGCTGGTCGCTGGTGTGGTTCATGACGAAGTCGATGATGACGCGCATGCCGCGCTGGTGGGCGGAGTCGACGAATTCCACGAAGTCGGCGAGGTCGCCGAATTCGGGGAGGACGGCGGTGTAGTCGGAGACGTCGTAGCCGCCGTCGCGCAGGGGGGATTTGAAGAAGGGCGGCAGCCAGAGGCAGTCGACGCCGAGCCATTGGAGGTAGTCGAGTTTGGCGGTGATGCCTTTGAGGTCGCCGATGCCGTCGCCGTTGCTGTCCTGGAAGGAGCGGACGAGGACTTCGTAGAAGACGGCGCGTTTGAACCATTCGGGGTCGCGGTCCTTGGCCGGTGTGTCCTCGAAGGTGTCCTGGACGGGCTCGTTGACGATCATGGTGTGGGTGACCCTCCGATCAACGGTGAGGACGGTCGCAGGACCGTGAAGAGGTGCGCGGGCGCGCGGCCGGGTTCCAGGCGCACGTAGTTGGCCCTGCCCCAGTGGTAGGTCTCGCCGGTGAGCTCGTCGCGCACCGGCACCGACTCGTGCCAGTCGAGGCCGAGTTGCGGCATGTCCAACGAGACCGTGGCCTCCTGGGTGTGGTGAGGGTCGAGGTTGACGACCACCAGAACAATGTTCGAACCGTGCTCGTCGACGGCCCGTTTCGAGTACGCGATCACCGCCTCCTGATCGGTCTCGTGGAAGTGCAGGTCGCGGAGTTGTTGGAGGGCGGGGCTCGCGCGCCGGACGCGGTTGAGCGCGGTGATCAGCGGGGCGATCGTGTCACCCCTCCGCGCGGCCGACGCCCAGTCGCGGGGCCTCAGTTGGTACTTCTCCGAGTCCAGATACTCCTCGCTTCCGGGCCGGACGGCCGTTTTTTCGCACAACTCGAATCCGCTGTAGACACCCCACGTCGGCGACAGCGTGGCGGCCAGCACGGCCCGTACCTCGAAGGCGGGGCGGCCACCCTCCTGGAGGTAGGCGTGCAGGATGTCGGGGGTGTTCACGAAGAGATTGGGACGCAGGAAGTGCGCGGTCTCCCGCGACAACTCGGTGAGGTAGTCGGTGAGTTCGTCCTTTCCGTTACGCCAGGTGAAGTACGTGTAGGACTGCTGGAAGCCGATGGCCGCGAGGGTCTGCATCATCGCGGGCCGCGTGAACGCCTCGGCGAGGAAGATGACGTCGGGGTCGGTGCCGTTGATGTCCGCGAGCACCTGCTCCCAGAACACGACGGGCTTCGTGTGCGGGTTGTCGACGCGGAAGATCCGTACGCCGTGCCCCATCCAGAACCGCAGCAGCCGCACGGTCTCCGCGACGAGCCCCGGCAGGTCCTTGTCGAAGGCGAGCGGATAGATGTCCTGGTACTTCTTCGGCGGATTCTCGGCGTACGCGATGGTGCCGTCCGCCCTGCGGCGGAACCAGTCGGGATGCTTCTCCACCCACGGGTGGTCGGGGGAGCACTGCAACGCGAAGTCCAGCGCGACTTCGAGACCGAGGTCCTCGGCGCGGCGCACGAACGCGTCGAAGTCGTCGAGCGTGCCCAGATCCGGGTGGACGGCGTCGTGACCGCCCTCCGGTGAACCGATCGCCCACGGCACGCCCACGTCGTCCGGGCCCACGGACAGGGAGTTGTTCGGCCCCTTCCGGTAGGTCGTGCCGATGGGATGGATCGGCGGCAGGTAGACGACGTCGAAACCCATCTCGGCGATGGCGGGCAGCCGGGCGGCGGCCGTGCGGAAGGTTCCCGACACGGGCGGCGCGCCCTCCTCGACGACGGCGCCCTCCGAGCGCGGGAAGAACTCGTACCAGGACCCGAAGAGGGCCCGGCGCCGCTCGACGAGGAGCGGCAACTCCTCGGAGGGCGTGACGAGTTCGCGCAGCGGATGGCGGTCGAGGACGCCCCGCACCTCCGGGGTGAGGGCCGCAGCAAGACGGGCCGCTGGTGAGCGGCCCGTGTCGCGCAGTGCGTCGGCGGCGCCGAGGACGGCGTCCCGCTCGCCGCGGGGTATGCCGGTGGCGGCCCGCTCGTGGAGCCGGGCGCCCTCCTCGAGCACCAGATCGGTGTCGATGCCCGCGGGTATCTTGATCTGCGCGTGGTGGCGCCAGGTCGTCACCGGGTCGCCCCACGCCTCCACGGCGAAGGTCCAGCGCCCTTCGGTGTCCGGCGTCACGTCGGCGCCCCACCGGTCGGTGCCCGGCGCGAGCTCCCGCATGGGGGTCCACGGGCCGGCGCGCCCCTCGGGGTCGCGCAGGACGACGTTGGCGGCGACCGCCTCGTGTCCTTCCCGGAAGACGGTGGCGGTGACCTGGAACGTCTCGCCCGGCACCGCCTTCGCCGGTTTTCGCCCGCCGTGGACGGCGGGACGCACGTCCAGGACGGGAATGGTGGGTTGCGCGGGGGGCGTGGCGTGCGTGGGATGCCTGGAATGCGTGGGCGAGCTTGGCGGGGTTGAGCCTAGAGGCATGTCTGACCGCTCCTGTCCGCTGCACGGATACGGGTGCTGGAGAAAGTTCCGCGGTGCGTGCCGGCCGGTGGGGCCGAGTGCGTACCGAATGAGCCTTCCCACACCCTTCGGGTGGGCAATCCGGCGCTTTGTTAACTACTAGTGCGTAAGGGCGCATGCAAGACCGGCCCCGCCATGAATGGCAAGAGCGGACCCAATTCGCATATGCCGTGTGGCTTGTTGAACCGTCCGCGTACGCTCTGCGGTACGAGAGCGCGCGGCGCGACGGGGCGGTATGCGGGCCGCCGCCGACCGAGGCAGAGGTCCGAAAACCGCCGGTGTGCGACGCGCCCACGCGGTCGGATGGGGGTATGACCACTCATTCGGACACGACGACCATGACGGATTCCGTGCGGGTACTGACCGGCATGTACGCGGCGGAGGAGGAGTACCTGGCGGCGGGCGGCCCCGGCCGCGCCTCGTTCGCTCCGCTCGCGCCGTACTTCTCGCCGGAGGTCGTCCTCCACCAGGCCGAGGGCCTGCCCTACGGCGGGACGTGGCGCGGCCACGGCGGCATGGCGCGGTTCTTCCTCGCGATGAGCGAGACGTGGGAGGCCTTCGCCGTCAGCGGCCAGGAGTTCCTCGCCACGGGGACGACGGCGGTCGTCCGCAGCGACATCCGCGCCCGCGCCCGCGCGACGGGCCGCGAACTCGCCTTCCCCCTCCTGCAGACGATCACGGTACGGGCCTGCCGGATCACCGAGGTGCGGCCCTTCTACTGGGATACGGCGGCGATCGCGGAGGCGTGCCGGGGACGCGTCGGGTAAGGTCGCGATCTTCGGCAGGCGGCAGCCGCCGGAGTACTCGAAGGCAGACGTCATGACGAACGTCGACCCCGGCCCACCGGCGCGACGGCGGCTCGATGCCGCCCTGGAGCGCCTCGCCGTCACCCTCCGCGGAGAGACCGCCCACCCCGACGAGGCCCAGTGCGACTGCCACTGGGGACCCGACGAGGACGTCGAGCTGCTGCGCGTGCCGGGCGTGGAGCTCGACCCCGAACTCCTGGCCCGCACCTGGCAGGTCTGCGACTGGTCCGACAAGCCCGCGATGACGCGCCGCATCCTGCCCCAGCTCGCCGTGCACCTCGTGTACGGCCTGGTCGTACCGCCCATGTACGGAATGGCGGAGGTCGGGCACTTCCTGGCGAACGGCGCGTGGCAGGAGTGGCCCGCCGAGCAGGCCGCGGCCGTGGAGGAGTTCCTGCGCGCCTGGTGGACGTGGACCCTCACGCAGCCGGACCCGCCCGAGCCCGCGCACGAGATCTTCGCGCTGTGCACCGAGGCGTCCGGCACGCCCGAGCCGTGGCTCGGCATATGGGAGCGGTCCACGGGACCCGTCCCCGACCGCCATCTGGCCCTCGCCGTCACGGAGTGGGAGTACGAACTGCTCGGCGACAACAACCCTTGGACGGAGAGGGAGGAGGACGAGAGGAAACGGCAGAAGCTCTCCGCCTGGCTCGTCCGCCACGCCCCGGCCCGCCTGCGCGCCCACGGGGCGTCCGACGACCTCCTGCACCGCGTACGGATCCTCGGCCTGGACCTCCATTCCCGGTGGGACGACCCGCACTGGCCGGGACACCGCTACGCCTGACCGCCGAAGCCACGGGGGCCCGGAACGTCGCGGGCGTTGCCCGGCGGGCCGAATGTGGTGTCGAGTGGCGGCATGGCCGCCGACGCAGACCGCTCGCACCCGACCGCCATGACAGTCCATGGCCCCGTCCGCGGCGAACGCCGGGCCACCGGGGCCCGGTTCCTCGGCATCCCCTACGCCGCGCCGCCCGTCGGCGACCTCCGCTTCGCGGCACCCGCCCCGCCCCACCCATGGACCGCGCCGCTGGACGCCACCGCGTACGGGCCGACCGCGCAACGCCGCGGATTCGGCGACGGAGCGACCATCCCGGAACCGTCGGTCCCCGGCGCGGACATCCTCAACCTGAACGTCTTCACCCCCGATCCGGCCCCGGACGCGTCGCTGCCCGTCCTGTTCTGGATCCACGGCGGCGGCTACGTCGCGGGGTCCGCGGCGAGCCCCTGGTACGACGGCGCCGCGTTCAACCGGGACGGCGTCGTCCTCGTGTCGGTCGGCTACCGACTGGGCATCGAGGGCTTCCTGCACCTGCGCGACGCCCCGGACAACCGCGGCGTACGCGACTGGATCGCCGCCCTGGAATGGGTGCGCGACAACATCGCGGGGTTCGGCGGCGACCCCGCGAAGGTCACGCTAACCGGGCAGTCGGCGGGCGGCGGGGCCGTCCAGACGCTGCTCGCGGCACCCTCCGCCCGCGGTCTGTTCCGCGCGGCGATATCCATGTCAGGCTCGCTCATCGAGCCGCAGGAGCGCTGGGTCGGCCCGGCCGTGGCCGACCTGTTCACCCGGCGCACGGGTCTGCCCGCCGAGGCGGCGGCCCTCCGCGACCTGTCCGACGACCGGCTCCTCGAACTCCAGGACGCGCTGACCGGGCCCGGCCCCGACCGGGAACGGCTGCCCGGGCCCCTGCTCGGACCGGTCGCCGACGGGCGGCTCGTCCCGCGGCCGGTCCTCACCGAGCTCACCGAGGGCGACCTGGCCGCCGATGTGCCGCTGCTCCTCGGGTACACCCGGCACGAGTTCCACGAGTTCGGCGGCCAGGAGCTGACCGACCTCGTCTTCCGGCGCCCGGCCCTCGCGGTGGCGCGGGCCCGTGCGGCACGCCGACAGCCCACCTGGCGCTACGAGTTCGTGTGGCCCTCACCCGTGCCGGGCCCCCGGCACGGCCTCGCCTTCCACTGTCTCGACCTGCCCTTCGCGTTCGACCTGCTCCACGCCGAAGGGGTCACCGCCGCCGCGGGCGCCGCCCCGCCCCAGGCCCTCGCCGACACGATGCACGGCGCCTGGACGGCGTTCGTCCGCGACCTCGACCCGGGCGCCGCCACGTTCCCGGGCGGCCTCCACTGGCAGAACTGACGCGGGCGGCGCCTGTCTCGATGTCCCGCCGCTCGCGCGCCCGTCCGCGCGCCGTGGTTCCCGGGGCCCGCTCACCGCTACCGTCGACGCGTAGGTCGATCTGTACGCATTCCCCGTAGAGGTGGAGTCGCTGTGAAGGCCATCCGTCGATTCACCGTACGTCCCGTCCTTCCCGAGCCTCTCGGCCGGCTCTCCGAGCTGGCCCGCAATCTGCGCTGGTCGTGGCATCCGCGCACCCGTGACCTGTTCAAGTCCGTCGACCCCCGGCTGTGGGAGGCCTCCGGCTGCGACCCCGTGCGGCTCCTCGGGGAGGTGCCGCCCGCCCGGCTCGACGAGCTCGCCCGCGACGAGGACTTCCTGCGGCGCCTCGACGAGGCCGCCGACGACCTCCGCGCTTACGTGGAAGGGGAGCGCTGGTACCAGGAGCGGGGCGGCGGCGAAGGGTCGCTGCCGCGCGCCGTCGCCTACTTCTCGCCCGAGTTCGGCATCACCGCCGCGCTGCCGCAGTACTCCGGCGGCCTCGGCATCCTCGCCGGAGACCACCTGAAGGCCGCGAGCGACCTCGGCGTGCCGCTCATCGGCGTCGGACTGCTCTACCGGCACGGCTACTTCCGCCAGTCGCTGTCCCACGACGCCTGGCAGCAGGAGCACTACCCCGTCCTCGACCCCAACGAGCTGCCCCTCGTCCTGCTGCGCGAGACCGACGGCACCCCCGCCATCGTGGCGCTCGCGCTGCCCGGCGGCCGGTCGCTGCGCGCCCACGTCTGGCAGGCGCAGGTCGGCCGCGTCCCGCTGCTGCTGCTCGACTCCGACGTCGAGGAGAACGACCCCGGCGAGCGCGACGTCACCGACCGCCTCTACGGCGGCGGCAGCGAGCACCGGCTGCTCCAGGAGATGCTGCTCGGCATCGGCGGGGTCCGGGCGGTCCGCGCGTACTGCCGACTCACCGGACACCCGGAACCCGAGGTCTTCCACACCAACGAGGGCCACGCCGGCTTCCTCGGCCTCGAACGCATCCACGAACTCGCCCACCAGGGCGTCGGCTTCGACGCCGCGCTGGAGAGCGTGCGCGCCGGGACCGTCTTCACCACCCACACGCCCGTGCCCGCCGGCATCGACCGCTTCGACCGCGAGCTGGTCGCCCACCACTTCGGACCCGGCGCCGAGCTGCCCCGCATCGACGCGGGCGACGTCCTGCGGCTCGGCATGGAGACGTACCCGGGAGGCGAGCCCAACCTCTTCAACATGGCCGTCATGGGCCTGCGGCTCGGCAGCCGCGCCAACGGCGTCAGCACCCTGCACGGCTCGGTGAGCCGCGAGATGTTCGCGGGCCTGTGGCCGGGCTTCGACGCCCAGGAAGTGCCGATCGCCTCCATCACGAACGGCGTGCACGCCCCGACCTGGGTGGCCCCCGAGGTGTTCCGGCTCGGCGCCCGCCAGATCGGTGAACGGCGCACCGAGGACGCGCTGTCCGTCGGCGGCTCCGACCGGTGGGACGCGGTGGCGGACATCCAGGACGCCGACATCTGGGACCTCCGCCGCACCCTTCGCGAGCAGCTCGTGGAGGAGGTCAGGCGGCGCCTGTACGACTCGTGGCGCCAGCGCGGCGCCGCCACCGCCGAGCTGGGCTGGATCGACGGCGTCCTCGACCCGGGCGCCCTCACCGTCGGCTTCGCCCGCCGCGTCCCCTCGTACAAACGTCTCACGCTGATGCTGCGCGACCGCGACCGGCTGATGGAACTGCTCCGCCATCCGGAGCGGCCCGTGCAGATCGTCGTCGCGGGCAAGGCGCACCCGGCGGACGACGGCGGCAAGCGGCTCATCCAGGAGCTGGTCAGGTTCACCGACGACCCGCGGGTGCGCCGCCACATCGTGTTCCTGCCGGACTACGGCATGGCGATGGCGCAGAAGCTCTACCCGGGCTGCGACGTGTGGCTGAACAACCCGCTGCGGCCGCTGGAGGCGTGCGGGACGTCCGGGATGAAGGCGGCCCTGAACGGCTGCCTCAACCTCTCGGTCCTCGACGGCTGGTGGGACGAATGGTTCGAGCCGGACTTCGGCTGGGCCATCCCGACCGCTGACGGGGCGGCCACGGACGAGGACCGCCGCGACGACCTGGAGGCCGCCGCGCTCTACGACCTCCTGGAGCGCCGCATCGCGCCCCGCTTCTACGAACAGGGCCCCGGCGGGCTGCCCGACCGCTGGATCGAGATGGTCCGCAGGACCCTGACCCGGCTCGGCCCGAAGGTCCTCGCGGGCCGCATGGTGCGCGAGTACGTCGAGCAGCTGTACGCGCCCGCCGCACGGGCCCACCGCGCGCTCGGCGTCACCGCCGCGGGCGAACTCGCCGCCTGGAAGGCGCGGGTGCGGGCGGCCTGGCCGCGGGTCGCCGTCGACCACGTCGAGGCGTCGGCGAGCGGCGCCACCGCCGAACTGGGCACGACGCTCTCCCTGCGGGTCCGGGTGCACCTCGGCGAACTGACCCCGGACGACGTGGAGGTGCAGGCCGTCGCGGGCCGCGTCGACCCGGAGGACCACCTCGCCGACCCGTCCCCGATGCCGCTGAAGCCGGTCAGCGGTCCTGACGTGGAGGGGCGGCGGGTGTACGAGGGCCCGCTCGCCCTGGACCGCACGGGACCGTTCGGTTACACGGTGCGCATTCTGCCCGCGCACCGGCTGCTGGCGGGCGGGGCCGCGGAGCTGGGGCTCGTGGCGGTTCCCTCGGAGGCGACGGGGGAGGAGGCGGGAGTGTTGATGCGGTGAGAGGCTCCGGTGGAAGGTGGGGAGGTCTCCGGCGGTAGGGGCCGAGAACGCGCTCGGGTGAAACCGGTGGGCGCTGAGGTGCGTCACGTCTCCCAGGAAGCACACGCACCACCGGGAGCCGACGGTTCGCCCGCGGCGCGCGGCCTTTACCAGCACGGGGGAATCAGCAGTGGCGCACCGTCCAGCCGATTGGCATGTACTCGACCTGGACAAGGATCCGACGCCGGGTGATCCGCATCGGGTGCGGTCGCTGGCCAAGAGCCTGCACGACTTCGCCGACGACGTGGGCAGGGTCCTCCGTGACATCAAGGGGATGGCGGGCGACGAGGCCATCCTGAAGTGGGTGGGCAAGACCGCCGACGCGTTCACGGAGAAGTTCGAGGACGCCCCGGACAAGCTGAAGAAGCTCAAGAAGAGCTACGAGATGGCGGGCGACGCGCTGTCCGCGTACTGGCCCGAGCTGGAGCGCGCCCAGACCCTGGCCGACAAGGCGCTGGTCAAGGGCCGCGAGGCCCAGGCCGACCTGAGCAGCGCCAAGTCCCGGCTCTCCTCGGCCGATTCCTGGGTGGAGCGGGCGGGCAAGGAAGCGGACAAGTACAAGGACAAGCCGGGCGGCGGCAAGGACGTGCCCAAGCCGGACGAGGACAAGGTCCGCGCCGCGACCCGCAACGCGAACTCGGCGGAGAAGGCGCAGAAGTCCGCTCAAGGCGATGTCGACTCGGCGAAGAGTGCGCTGGAGGCGGCGAAGAAGATGGCGGCCGACGCGCGCAAGATGCGCGAGGAGGCCGCGGGCACCGCGAAGAAGAAGATCGACGAGGCCTCCGACGCGGGCATCAGGAACCGCAAGTGGTGGGAGGAGATCGGCGACTGGGTCTCCGACAACTGGGACACCATCGTCGCCGTCTGCAAGGTCGTCGTCGCGGTCGTCGGGATCATCGCGATGATCGTCGGCGGCCCCATCCTCGCCGCGATCGTGATCGTCGCGGGCGCCATCGTGCTGGCCGACACCTTGAGCAAATACGCGAAAGGCCAGGCCACCCTCATGGACGTGGCCTTCGCCGCCATGGACTGCGTCCCCGGCATGAAGGGCCTCACCACCGCCGCCAAACTCGGCAAGGGGCTAAAGGGCCTCAAGGGTGGGCTCAAAGGATTCAAGTCCGCGCGCACGGCCCTCAAGGACGGGGCGAAGGGCGCGTACAACCGCGCCAAGAGCAAGATCAAGGGCTGCGGCGACCCGGTCGACGCGGCCACCGGGCAGATGTTCCTGGACGAGACCGACGTCTCCCTGCCGGGCAC
Organism: Streptomyces venezuelae; assembly: GCF_008642335.1. NCBI lineage: Bacteria > Bacillati > Actinomycetota > Actinomycetes > Kitasatosporales > Streptomycetaceae > Streptomyces > Streptomyces venezuelae. The sequence continues at coordinate 5,655,505 of NZ_CP029191.1, forward strand.
GCTGCCCTTGTCCTTCACCCGTCGGGTCGCCTCGGGTTACCGGTCCGGCGGCTGGTTCGGCCCGAGCTGGACGTCCACGATCGACCAGCGCCTGGAGATCGACGAGGACGGCGTCGTCTTCGTCACCGCGGACGGCATGCTCCTCACGTACCCGCATCCGGAGGAGCCGGGCACCCCCGTCCTGCCGGAGTCGGGACCGCGCTGGCCGCTGACCCGCCTCGACGGCGGCGGCTACCGCGTCAGCGAGCCGCTCACCGGTCACGACCGCCACTTTGCCGAGCCCACCGACGACTACCCCGACGTGGCGCCTCTGCACCGGATCAGCGACCGCAACAACAACACGGTCGACTTCGACCACGACGCCGACGGCACGCCGCTCGCCCTGCGTCACTCCGGCGGCTACCACCTCAGACTGTCCGTCGAGGACGACCGCGTCACCGCCCTCGCCCTGGTGGACCCCGCGGGCGGCGACGACATCCTCGTCAAGCGGTACGGCTACACCGACGGCAACCTCACCACCGTCACCAACTCCTCCGGCCTGCCCCTGCGATTCACCTACGACGACGGGCTGCGCATCACCTCGTGGGAGGACACCAACAACAGCCGCTACCACTACACCTATGACGACCAGGACCGGTGCGTCGCGCAGTGGGGCATGGCCGGCCACCAGGCATTCACCTTCGCCTACGACGTACTGGACCCAGCCTGGCCGGACTGCCGCGTCACGGAGGTCACCACGGCCGAGGGAGCCGTCTCCCGTGTCGTCGTCGACGACGACTGCCTGGTGGTCGCCGAGACCGACCCGCTCGGTGCCACGGTCACCACCACATACGACTCCCACCAGCACGTCACGGCCACCACGGACCAGCTCGGGCACCGCACGGCTTTCGTGAACAACGAGCAGGGACAGCCCGTCCAGGTGACACGGCCCGACGGAAGCGTCGTGCGCATCGCCTACGACGACCTGTACCTGCCCACGGAACTGGCTCTGCCGGACGGCACGTTCTGGAGGTACACCAACGACGAGCGCGGCAACGTCACGGCCGTCACGGACCCCGTCGGTGCGACCACGCAATTCCTCCGCGGCCCGGACGGAAGCGTCGTCGAGGCGCGGGACGCGACGGGCCGCACCGCCGCCTATGTGAACGACGCCGCTGGTCTGCCGCTTTCCGCGACGGACAGTCGGGGCAGCACCACGCACTACACGTACAACCCCTTTGGACTGACCAGCGAGGTGACCGACCCGCTCGGCAACCGCACCCGCATCGACTGGACCGTCGAAGGCCTGCCGTCCCGGCGCACCGACCCCGACGGAACGTACGAGACCTGGGAGTACGACGGTGAGGGCAACTGTGTCCGTCATCTCGACGCCCTGGGCCGGGCCAGCACCTTCGAGTACACGCACTTCGACCGGTTGAGCGCGCGCATCGAACCGGGAGGCGAGCGGTACTCCTTCACGCACGACGCCGCGCTCCGCCTCACCCGGGTGACCAATCCGCTGGGAATGACCTGGGACTACTCCTACGATGCGGCGGGCCGACTGCTCTGCGAGACCGACTTCGACGGACGCCTCGCCCGCTACTCCTACGACGCGGCGGGCCGGCTCTCTGAGCGGACGAACGGGCTCGGGCAGCGGATCCGCTACCACCGGGACCCACTGGGGCAGATCACGGCCAAGGACGCGGACGGCAGGGTCACCACCTACACGTACTCGGTGAACGGTTCCCTGACCGGTGCCGTCGCCCCGGACAGCAGCCTGCAGGTGGAACTCGACGCGGTCGGCCGCCGCGTCACGGAGACGGTGGACGGCCGGACCATGCGCTTCGCCTACGACCCCGCGGGCAACCGGACCCTGCGCACCACGCCCTCCGGCACCCGTAGCACCTGGGACTACGACGCCGCGGGACGCGCCGTCCGGCTCTCCACAGCCGGGCACACCATCGACTTCACCCACGACGCGGCCGACCGTGAGGTCCACCGCCACATCGACCGGGCCCTCACCTTCACCCACGACTACGACAGCCTCGGCAGGCTCGTCACGCAGGAGAGCACGGCTCCCGGGGACCGGCGGATCGCGCGGCGCTCCTACACCTATCGGCCCGACGGCCACCTCACCGGCATCGAGGACTCCAGCACCGGCAGCCGGCGCTTCGACCTCGACGGGCCGGGCCGGGTGACGGCCGTGCGGGCGGCGGGGTGGAGCGAGCGTTATGCCTACGACTCCATGGGCAACCAGACCGAGGCGGAGTGGCCCGCCCGCCACCCCGGCCACGAGGCCACAGGGCCGCGCACGTACGCGGGTACACGGCTGACCCGGGCGGGAAGTGTGCATTACGAGCATGACGCCCAAGGGCGTGTGGTCGTGCGCCGCAAGACCCGGCTCTCCCGCAAGCCCGACATCTGGAGTTACGAATGGGACGCCGAGGACCGTCTCACCGCGGTCACCACTCCGGACGGCAGCCGCTGGCGTTACACCTACGACCCCTTGGGCAGGCGGACCGCCAAGCTCCGTCTCGGCGCCGACGGGGAGACCGTTCTGGAACGGGTCGTCTTCTCCTGGGACGGCAACACGCTCTGCGAGCAGACCACCGAGCTGGAAAAACCGGGCCGGTACACCACGCTCACCTGGGATCACGACGGGCTCTCGCCGCTGAGCCAGGCCGAACGAATATGGGCTGCCGACGCACCTCAAGAGGTCATCGACGAGCGCTTCTTCGCCATCGTCACCGATCTGGTCGGCACTCCGACCCAGCTGCTCACTCCGGACGGCGAGACAGCCTGGCACACCCGGTCCACGCTCTGGGGCAGCACCGTCTGGAACCGAGACGCGACGGCGTACACCCCACTGCGCTTCCCCGGCCAGTACCACGACCCAGAGACGGGCCTCCACTACAACCACCACCGGCACTACGATCCGGAGACCGGGCGCTACACCAGCCCCGACCCCCTGGGCCTGCTCCCGGCGCCGAACCCCGTCGCCTACGTCCACAACCCCCACACCTGGTCCGACCCCCTGGGTCTCGCGCCGCTGTGCCACAAGCACGGCGGAGACACCGGCAGCCCCGACGGCCCCGGACTGCTGCCCGGCCCCGCGCCGCAGCGGGCCACGGACATGTTGAACAAGGTCAACGCCCGGCCCGACGGAATCGGAAAGGTCGACGGATACCATGGCAACAAGAACTGGGGTAACAACAAATCCCAACTGCCCGGGGGCAAGTACAAGGAATGGGACGTCAACGCGAAGACCGATCTCCCGCACTGCAGTGCACCGGGCTGCGGAGACGAAATCAGGGGCACCGAACGCCTTCTGACCCCGAAGGACGGTCCCGGCCCCGCGTATTACACCCCGGACCACTATGGAACGTTCTACTACGTCGGCGAATTCACGGGATGATGCGAAAATGACCGGCTTCGACATCACAGGGACGTCTGCCCCCTGGGCCCTCTTCGTACCTCAAGGCGCACCCGAAGCGGAGGGGCAGCTGGCCGCGCTGGAGGCGAAGGGCGGTCACGTCTATCACTTCGCCGCGGCGGACCTGATGACTGAGCAGGGCATCCACAGTGCGTTCGCGCGCACACTCCAGTTTCCCAACTATTACGGCAGGAACTGGGATGCCTTGGTGGACTGTCTGGACGACTTGTGCGGCGCGGTCACGAGCCGGGTGGGCATCGCGTGCGTCATTCACGATGCGTATGCCCTGGTGGGAACGGAACACTTCCCCCTGTTCGTCTCCGTGCTCTGCCAAGGGGCGGACCGTGCGAACTCGGCGGTGGATCTGGACGGATTCCCTCTGGACAGGGCTGCCATCGCCGAGCATTTCGTCTTCGAGTGCGGCGAGTTCGATCGGGAGATGCAGGAGAAGGTCGCTCGCAGAGTGGAGCAGCCCGACCTGATCGTCACGAGGGGCGACGGCTTCGTCGGAGCCGCTCTCGATCCCGACGAGTGGCACTGAGTTCCGGGCACGCGCGCGTGTCCGCATACCTGCGCGACCCCGACGAGGTGGCGGCCAAGACGGCGGTGGTCGCCCTTGTGGACAAGATCGCGTCTGAAGCGAGCGGTCCCGACGAGTTCCGGCAGTGGGCGGACGAGGTGCTGCCGGAGATCGAACGGCTCCCGGCCGGGGGGAACCGCGACTTCATCCGCCGCCGCATCGACGACTGGCTGCTCTACCTGACCGTCAAGGACGGCCACGTACCGACACCGGACGAGCTCGGCGGGGTCACCGACTGGATGCAGCGCGAGCTCGCCGAGTGGTCGAGGTCGCCGGCCGTGCTCGCCGTGGTCGCCGAGTCGGCCCGTACCAAAAAGACGCGGAACATCGCGAAGAACCGGGCCAACAGCCGGGAGCTCAAGGGGGAGTGAACGGAAAAGCGGCACCCGGGGGGAGGAAGGAACCCCCGGGTGCCGCCCGTCGCGGTGACCGCTTACTTGACCGCGACGCCCGTCCAGGCCGCGCCCACGGCCTTGACCTCGGCCGAGTCCGCGCCGTACAGGTCCGTCGCCGCCTTCAGCGTGCCCTCGCGGGCCGCCTTGTAGTCGGTCGTCGACGTGAAGTAAGCCGTCAGGGCCTTGAACCAGATCTTCTCGGCCTTGTCACGGCCGATGCCCTCGACCTTGGAGCCGTCGGCGGTCGGCGAGTCGTACTTGACGCCGTTGATCTCCTTCGCGCCGCTGCCCTCGGACAGGAGGTAGAAGAAGTGGTTGGCGATGCCCGAGGAGTAGTGGACGTCGACGTTGCCCGCGTCGGTGCTCCAGCTGTCCAGGGACTGGCCGTCCTTGGAGGGCTTGTCCATGTAGCGCAGCGGGGAGCCGTCGCCGTTGATGTCGATCTCTTCGCCGATGAGGTAGTCGCCGATGTCCTCGGGGCTCTTGGCGTTGAACTCGACGGAGGAGCCGAAGATGTCGGAGGTGGCCTCGTTCAGGCCGCCCGACTCACCGCTGTACTCCATGTTGCCGGTCGCCGAGGTGACGCCGTGCGACATCTCGTGGGCCGCGACGTCGATCGAGGTGAGGGGCTTCTTGTTGCCCTCGCCGTCGCCGTACGTCATGCAGAAGCAGCTGTCGTCCCAGAAGGCGTTGACGTACGAGTCGCCGTAGTGGACGCGGGAGGTCGCGCCCTTGCCGTCGCCCTTGATGCCCTCGCGGCCGTGGACGTTCTTGTAGTAGTCCCAGGTGACCTGGGCGCCGTAGGCGGCGTCGACGGCGGCGGTCTGGGCGTCGTCCGGCTTGCCGTTGCCCCACGTGTCGTCGTCGTCCGTGAAGAGCTTGCCCTCGCCCTGGCCGTTCTCCAGGTTGAACGTGGAGTGGCCGCCGCGCGAGTCGTCGGTCAGGTCGAAGCCGTTGCTGCCCTTCTTGGAGCCGATCTCGACCTTGCCGCTGTACTGGCTGTTGCCGGTGCCGTTCTCGATGGCCTGACGCTCGAAGAGCTTCTTGCCGGTCGTGGCGTCGGTGATGACGTGCAGTCTGCTCGGCGTGCCGTCCTTCTGCACACCGGTGACGACGGTTTCGTACGCGAGGACGGGCTTGCCGGAGGCGGCCCAGATCACCTTGCGCGGCGACTGCGCGTCGGCCTTGCCGGTCTTGGCCTTGGCGGCGGTCGACTCGGCCGACTTGGCCACGGCGGACTTGCCGAGCTTCGCGTCGGTGGACGCGACCTTCACCGAGGCCTTGGTGGCCTTGGTGACGCTCTTCACCTTGCCGCTCTTGGCGGTGTGCACGACGAGGTCGCCGCCGAGGACGGGCAGGCCGTCGTAGGTGCGCTCGTAGCGGGTGTGCGTGGTGCCATTGGCGTCCTTGACGACGTCGCGGACGACCAGCTTCTCCTTGGCGCCGAGGCCGATCCTGTCGGCGGTGGCTGCCGTGTCCGCGCTCGCGTCCTGCAGCAGGTCCGCGCGGGCCGTCGACGAGAGGGCGACGGGTGTGCCGGACGCGGAGACGGGCTGCGCGGAGGCGCCGGTGGTGAGACCGGCGGCGAGCAGCGCTCCGGCGGCGACCGCGGTCGAGATCGCCAGCATCGAACGCTTACGGGATATGTGGGGGGTCACGCAGGCTCCTTCTGTGGGGGGCCCGGATGGTGTGGGTGTCCGTCCGGGCATGAAAGATGCGGTGCGGGTGTGACTCATGTGTGGTGCGAGGGAAGAGTGTCATTCGAGCCAGGTACATGTCATCCCTTGATCGCATGTTGGCCGGAAATAGTTCGTTGAGCGGGAGACGAAGTACGCATTGCGAACAGTGTGTGAACGGCACGCGGGCAGCAAAAAGCGCGCCGCCCCGGGGAGTTGAGTCACCCGGGGCGGCGCCGTCTGCAATGGCCTTGAGTGGCCGTACGTGGCCCTACATGGGCTCACGTGGGCTCACGTGGGCTTACGGGAAGGTGACCTTCCAGCTGTTGATGTAGCCCGTGTCCTGCCGCGCCACGTCCTGGACGCGCAGCTTCCAGGTGCCGTTGGCCACCTCGGACGAGGCGTTGACCGTGTAGGTCTCCTTGACGTTGTCCGCCGAGTCGGAGGAACTGGCCGGCTTCAGCGGGTAGACCGTCCCGTCGGGGGCGAGCAGGTCGACCTTCAGGTCACCGCGCCACGTGTGCACGATGTCGACGCCGACCTTGAGGGCGCTCGGCGCGTTGCCGGTGCGGCCGGTGACGTTGATGGACGAGGTCACCGCGGCGCCGGCGTCCGGAATGGCGACGTCCGTGGTGTTCTCGAAGGACGTCCCGGGGGGCTCCTCGCCGCCCGGCCGGCTGCCGACGTTCACGGCCGCCCAGGCGTGGGCGACGGCCTTGTACTCGGTGCTGGTGGTGCCGTACAGCTCACCGGCCGCCGCGAGCGTCCCGGTGCGGGCCGCCGCGTAGTTGGTGGTCGTGGTGAACTTCGTGGTGAGCGCCTTGAACCAGATCAGCGAGGCCTTGTCGCGGCCGATGCCGGTCACCGGCAGGCCGTCGGAGGTCGGCGAGTCGTACTGGACGCCGTTGATCTCCTTCTTGCCGCTGCCCTCGCTCAGCAGGTAGTAGAAGTGGTTGGCGACGCCCGACGAGTAGTGCACGTCGATGTTGCCGATGCCCGAGTACCACGAGTCCTTGGACCCGCCGTCCTTGGAGGGCTTGTCCATGTAGCGCAGCGGGGTGCCGTCGCCGTTGATGTCGATCTTCTCGCCGACGAGGTAGTCGCCCTTGTCCTGCGCGTTGTTGGCGTTGAACTCCACGGCCGCCGCGAAGATGTCGGAGGTGGCCTCGTTCAGGCCGCCGGACTCGCCGCTGTACGTCATGTTGCCGGTCGCGGCCGTCACGCCGTGCGTCATCTCGTGGGCGGCGACGTCGATGGACGTCAGCGGCTTGGAGTTGCCGGAGCCGTCGCCGTACGTCATGCAGAAGCAGGAGTCCTGCCAGAAGGCGTTGACGTAGTTGTTGCCGTAGTGGACGCGGGAGGACGCACCGACACCGTCGCCGCGGATGCCGCTGCGGCCGTGCACGTTCTTGTAGTAGTCCCAGGTGAGCTGCGCGCCGTAGGCGGCGTCCGCGCCCGCGGTCTCCAGGTTCGAGGCCTGCCCGTTGCCCCAGATGTCGTCGGGACCGGAGAAGAGCGTGCCGGTGCCCGACGTGGCGCGGTTCAGGTTGTACGTCTTGTGGTTGCCGCGGCCCGAGTCGGTCAGGTTGTACGTGGAGCCCGACTGGACCGAGCCGACCGTCACCTGGCCGCTGTACTGCGTGTTGCCCGTGCCGTTCTCGACGCCCTGCCACTGGAAGAGCTTCTTGCCGGTGGCGGCGTCCGTGATGACGTGCAGCTCGTTCGGGGTGCCGTCGTGCTGCAGCCCGCCGACCACGGTCTCGTACGCGAGGGTCGGCGTGCCCTTGGCCATCCACACGACCTTGCGCGGCGCCCGGTCCGCGTCGGTCTTCTTCGAGCCCGCGGCCTTCGCCGCGCCGAGCGCCTGCTTCTCGGCGGCCGACGCCTTGATGTCGGCGCTGGTGTCGACGCCCTTGAGCTGCGCCTTCGACGCCTTGGTGACGCTCTCGGTCTTCCCGGACTTCGCGGTGTCGACCACGAGGTCGCCGCCGAGGACGGGCAGGCCGTCGTAGGTGCGCTCGTAGCGGGTGTGGACGGTGCCGTCACGGTCCTTGGAGACGTCGCGGACGACCAGCTTCTCCTTGGCGCCGAGGTTCAGGTCCTCGGCGGTCTCCGCCTTGGTGGCGTTGGCGTCGCGGATGAGCTCCGCGCGCTGGGCGGGGGAGAGCTTGGCGGCCAGGGCGCCGGGGTCGACCTTGCCGAGCTTCTGGGCCGCCGCGGGGCTCGCCTTGACGGCCGGGTCGTCGGCCGAAGCGGGGCCCGCCTGGACGGCCACGGCCAGGAGCGCGGCGACGGCGGAGAGGGCACCGGCGGCGGTCGCACGGGTGCGGACCGAACGAGTGCGGGGGGTGTGTCTGTGGGAGGTGTTTCTCAACACGGACTCCTTCTGCGCGGCCGCGGGGATGCGCGGCCAGAGCTACCGGGCGGTTGGGTCGCCGTCCGGGCAGAGCAAGGCGGAACGCAGAACTGGGCGGTGCACAACGGGTATTGCGTGAAGAGAAACCGTCGCCTTGTTGAAAGTCGTGCGGCGGTCGAGGGGAAGAGTGGCACCAGAGAGCGCCTGTTGTCAGGTGCGCATCAGTAGTTGGCCGGAATCAGTCCGTTGGCCGGTGGCACGCGTTCGCTATCCGGAGTCACGGCCGACAGCCGTCGACGGGCGTCCGAGGAGCGTACGGCGGCTGTAAGTCCGCACGTCATGCTCGCGCCGCGGGACCGTGCGGAACCCTGTTCGAGAGCGGTGCGCGCCACGCCGACCTGCGGCGCATGGCCGTATTTCGTCGGTGGTCCAGTCCTGTGGGCCGCGGGGCGGAGAACGGGAGATATCCCCATCGCCGCCCATTGATCCCCACGGCGGACCGTCAGGTGCCGCGGGTCCCGGGCTCCCGCCGCGGGTCGATCCACAGCGCCTCGCCCACCGCGCACAGCTCGCCCCGGGCCGTCGTCACCGCCGCGCCCATCGTGTGCTTGCGGCCCGCCGACGACATCCGCCACGCGTACGTGATGTGGTCCTCGCCCGCCGCCACGGGCCGCAGCAGGGTCGCCGTGAGCGAGGCCGTGACCGCGCCGGGGCGGAGGCTCCCCGCGTGCACGCCCGCCCAGGCCGTCGGGCAGTCGAGGACGGCCCACAGCATTTCGGCGCGCATCAGTCCCCGCGCGTCCGCGAAGGCGGGGTGCGCCGTCCACGCCGTCGCCACCACGTCACGGCCCGGCACCGGCATGCAGCACTGCCGCAGGCCGCGGCCCGGCGGGCGCGGCCCGCAGCCGAAGCAGTCGACCACGGTTCCGTCCGCGGCGAGCCCCGTCGGCCCCGCCGTGCGGAACGCCTCGGCCGCCGCCGCTGCCCGGTCCCAGGACGGCGGGGCCGGGACGGCGGAGGCGGACAGGTCGGGGACGGGCGTCGCGGTCGCGAGCACGGCGCCTGACCTGCCGCTCAACTTCGCTCCCCCATCCGGGAGTTCGGTCAGCCGAACCGGTTCGGACACCGGCGTCGCCGCCCGGAAGTCCACTCGGACCGTGCCGGCCGGCGCGCGTGCGGCGAGCAGCCCGGCGACGTACCCGCCGAAGGCGACGCCCGGATACCCCTGGTGGCTCGCCGGGACGGTGACCACCTCGCCGGCCCCCGCCGCGCCCGCCCGCATGTCCGTGCTCGTCCCGTCGCTCATGCCGTCAGCCCACCACACTCTCGCGCCACGCCCGGTGCAGCTCCGCGAAGGCACCCGTACCCGCGATGAGTTCCTCGGGCGTGCCGTCCTCCACGATGCGGCCGTGCTCCATGACCAGTACCCGGTCGGCGATCTCCACCGTGGACAGGCGGTGGGCGATGACCACGGCCGTGCGGCCGCGCAGCACCGTGTGCATGGCGCGCTGCACCGCACGCTCGCCGGGGATGTCCAGGGAGCTCGTCGCCTCGTCGAGGATCAGCACCGCCGGGTCGGCGAGCAGGGCGCGGGCGAAGGCGACCAGCTGGCGCTGGCCCGCGGAGATCCGGCCGCCCCGCTTGCGTACGTCCGTGTCGTAGCCGTCCGGGAGCGACACGATGAAGTCGTGGGCGCCGATGGCCTTCGCCGCGCGCTCGATGTCCTCGCGGGTGGCCTCCGGACGGCCGATCGCGATGTTCTCCGCGACGGTCCCGGAGAACAGGAACGCCTCCTGCGTCACCATGACGACCCCGCGCCGCAGCTCGGCGAGGGCGAGTTCGCGCAGGTCGACGCCGTCCAGGAGGACGCCGCCCTCCGTCGGGTCGTAGAAGCGGGCGAGGAGTTTCGCCAGCGTCGACTTGCCCGCGCCCGTGGAGCCGACCACCGCCACGGTCTGCCCGGCGGGCAGCGTGAGGTCGAAGCGGGGCAGGATCTCGCCGCCCGTGCGGTAGGCGAACCGGACGCCCTCGAAGCGGACTTCGCGACCGGGGTGGTCGGTCTCGAGGACCGGCAGCGGGCGGGCGACGGACGGGTCCGGCTCGGGCACGGTCGGGGTCTGGGCGAGCAGTCCCGCGACCTTCTCCAGGGACGCGGCCGCCGACTGGTAGGAGTTGAGGAACATGCCGAGCCGGTCGATCGGGTCGTAAAGGCGCCGCAGATACAGCACGGCAGCGGCCAGCACGCCGAGCGCGAGCCCGCCGTCCGCGACCCGGTGGGCGCCCCACAGCACGATCGCGGCCACCGCGGTGTTGGCGACGAGCCGCGAGCCGACGACATAGCGGGCCATCTCCAGCATCGCGTCGCCGTTGGTCCGCTCGTGCCGGTGGTTGAGCACCCGGAACTCCGCGTCGTTGGCCTGCTCCCTGCGGAAGGCCCGCACCGGCCGGATGCCGTTCATGGTCTCCGCGAACTTCACGATGACGGCGGCGATCGCCGTCGACCGGTTGCGGAACATGACCCCGGCGCGCCGTTGGTAGAGACGGATGAGCAGATACAGCGGGATGAAGGAGGCGACCGCCACCGCACCGAGGCCCAGGTCGAGCCAGAGCAGCATCGCGGAGATGTAGACGAAGGACAGGATGACCGTGAGGAGTTCCTGCAGCCCCTCGCTGAGCAGCTCGCGCAGCGACTCGACGTCGGTGGTGGAGCGGGAGATCAGCCGCCCCGAGGTGTACCGCTCGTGGAAGTCGACGCTGAGCGCCTGCGCGTGCCGGAAGATGCGGCCGCGCAGATCGAGCAGGACGTCCTGGTTGACGCGGGCGGAGGCGATGATGAACGCGTACTGGAGAGCGCCGGACGCGCCCGCGCAGCACAGGTAGCCGACGGCGACGGCGATCAGCGGGCCGTAGTCGTCGGCGCGCACGGCGGGCGCGCCGCGGTCGATGGCATACGCGACGAGCAGCGGTCCCGCCTGCACGACGGCCTGCTGTACGAGGAGCAGCACGGCGGCGAGCACGACGCGGCGGCGCAGCGGTGAGAGCAGCGAGAGCAGCAGGGCGCGGGTGGCGCCCGGCGGAGCGGGCAGCTCGTCCTTGTCGAACGGGTCGTCGGGCTCGGCGGGCGACGCGCCGGGCAGGCCGGGCTCGTCGTCGCCCTCGGGGTCGAAGGGCTTCTCCCGTACGGATGCGGGCACGGTCATCGAGCGGCCTCCTCGGCGGGGGCGGCGGGCGTGGTGGGGGCGGCGGGCGTGCCGGGTGCCGGCGCGGGCGGCGGGTCCGTCGCGTTCTCGGTGCCCGACATCAGCCACGCGTACTCCGCGTTGTCCCGCAGGAGTTCCTGGTGCGTGCCGACCGCGGCGACACGGCCGCCCGAGAGCAGGGCTACCCGGTCGGCGAGCAGCACCGTGGACGGGCGGTGAGCGACGATGAGCGCGGTCGTGTCCGCGAGGACCCTCCGCAGCGCCGCCTCCACGAGCGCCTCCGTGTGGACGTCGAGCGCGGACAGCGGGTCGTCGAGGACGAGGAAGCGGGGGCGGCCCACCACCGCGCGGGCCAGGGCGAGGCGCTGGCGCTGGCCGCCGGAGAGGCTCAGGCCCTGCTCCCCGACCTGCGTGCCGGTGCCCTGCGGCAGGGCGTGCGCGAAGCCGGCCTGCGCCACGTCGAGGGCGCGGGCCAGCGCCGCGTCGCCCGCTTCCTCGTCGGCGCCCATCAGGACGTTCTCGCCGACCGTGGCGGAGAACAGGGTGGGCTCCTCGAAGGCGACGGCCACGAGGGTCCGCAGGTGCGCGCGGTCCATCGCGGTGATGTCCTCGCCGTCGAGGGTGATGCGGCCGCCGGTCACCTCGTGCAGCCGGGGCACCAGCGCGGTGAGCGTGGTCTTGCCGCTGCCGGTCGCGCCGACGAGCGCCATGGTCTCGCCGCGGCGTACGTGGAGATCGACGTGGGAGAGGACGGCGGGGGCGTCGGCCGCGGCGTCCGGATACCTGAACTCGACGTCGTGGAAACGGAGTCCGTCGTGCGAGGAAGAAGAGTCGTCGTCCGACGCGCCCGCGGAGAGTTCCTTCCGGGCAACGGCCCCCGTCCCGCTCTCCGGCTCCGCGTCCATCACCTCGAAGTACCGCTCCGTGGCCGTCGCCGACTCCTGGCTCATCGCGAGAAGGAACCCGATCGACTCCACGGGCCACCGCAACGCGAGCGCCGTCGACAGGAAGGCGACCAGCGTGCCGGCCGAGAGCCCGCCGTCGGCGACCCGCACCGTGCCGAGCACCAGCGCCGCCCCGATGGCGATCTCGGGCAGCGTCACGATCACGGCCCAGATCGCGGCGAGCAGCCGCGCCTTGACCATCTCGGTGCCGCGCAGGGTGTGCGAGAGTTCGCGGAACGCCCGCGCCTGGCTGCGGTGGCGGCCGAAGCCCTTGATGATGCGGATGCCGAGCACGCTCTCCTCGACGACCGTCGTCAGGTCGCCGACCTGGTCCTGCGCCTGCCGCGCCACCGCGGCGTACCGCCCCTCGAAGTACGCCGTCGCGATGACCATCGGCACCACGGGGGCGAGCAGCACGAGCCCGAGCGCGAAGTCCTGCCCCAGCAGGATGATCACGCCGACCACGATCGTCGCCCCGTTGACCAGCAGGAACGTCAGCGGGAAGGCGAGGAACATGCGCAGCAGCATCAGGTCGGTCGTGCCGCGTGAAAGGAGTTGGCCGGACGCCCACCGGTCGTGGAAGGCCACCGGGAGCCGCTGCAGATGGCGGAACAGATCCGCCCGCATCGCCGCCTCCACGCTCGCGAGCGGCCGGGCGACCAGCCACCGCCGCAGCCCGAACAGCAGCGCCTCGGTGACCCCGAGCAGAAGCAGCAGCAGGGCCCCCAGCCACACTCCCGTCGGATCCCGGTCGGCCACCGGGCCGTCCACCATCCACTTCAGCACGAGGGGGAAGACGAGCCCCGTGCAGGAGGCGACGATCGCGACAACCGCCGCGATGATCAGGCGAGTTCGCACCGGGCGCACGTACGGCCAGAGGCGCAGCAATATCCGTACGGCGGACCGATCCTTGGCAGGTTCCTTGGCAGGGGCATCTGATTTCGGCATCAGGAGCGAGCCTACGGATCGCCACTGACAGAGCCCACCGAGTTTTGGACGGTAGGCAGTACTGCGCTGGACCTAGGGCCTGTGTCCAGGTTCGCGGGCACGCCAGGCGGTACGCAAGTGCTACTCCCCGCGGCCGACGCCGGCCCGAAGTCACTCCCGGGACGGAGTCGGTACCTCGTCGCCGCAGGTGACGTCCTTGATCGTGCCGTTGCCTAGCGTGAGAACCGTGATCGCGACCGTCCGGCGGCAGCCCGGTGTCCCGGTCGCCCGCACCCCTTCACGCCGCCCGGAGCTCCGTCATGCCCACGCCCAGATCAGCACTCGGCACGCTCGGGCCCGCCGCCCTCACCCTCCTCCTCGGCTCATGGGGCATCACGCGCGAGGACAGCATGTGGCGCGACGAGGCGGCCACGTGGGAGGCCGCCCACCGGACGCTCCCCGATCTCGCGCACCTCCTTGACCGGATCGATGTCGTGCACGGCGCCTACTACCTGTTCATGCACGGCGTCTTCGCCGTCCTCGGAGACGGCCTCGTCACCCTGCGCCTGCCCTCCGTCCTCGCCATGGCCGGTGCGGCCGCCGCGCTCGCCGCGACCGCCCGCCGACTGGCCGGACCCCGCGCGGGCGTCGCGGCCGGCGTCGCCTTCGCGCTCGTGCCGAGCACCCAGCACTACGCACAGGAGGGACGCCCGTACGCCCTGGTGGTGGCCGCCGTGGCGGTGGCGACGCTGCTCCTCGTGACCCTCGTGGACGGGCGCGGAAAGCCGGGCCCGTCCGGCCACCGCTGGACCGCGTACGCGGCCGCCCTGCTGGTCGCCGCGCTGCTCAACTGGTTCTCGCTGCTCGTACTCCCGGCCCACGCGGCGACCGTCCTCGTCGCGCGCCGTCGCGGCGCCCCCCTGCTGCTTCTGACCCGCTGGCTCACGGCGGCCGCGGTGGTCGTCGCCGGTGCGCTGCCGATCGTCCTCGCCAGCCGCTCCCAGGCCCAACAGATCGCCTGGATACGCCCCTTGACCTGGTCGACCGCACTCGTGCCCCTGCTCCTGCTGGCTGCGGGCGCGCTGTGCGCGGGTCTGCTGAAGCGGCATCCGGCCGCGCGGACCGCAGCGCCCGGCCCCACCGCCGTCTCCCTCGGCCTGCCCCTCCTCGCGGTCCCCCTCGCCGCCTTGCTCCTCGTCTCCCTGGTCAAACCGCTCTACATAGACCGCTACGTCCTCTACACCAACCTCGGCCTCGCCCTGCTCGTCGGCACCGCGCTCGCCGCCCTCGTACGCTCCTGGCGTCCCCTCACCGCGCTCGTCCTGGCCGTCTTCGCCGCCCTGCTGCCGTTCCAGCTCGACCTGCGCACCCCGCAGAGCCGTGTCGACGACGTCCTCGCCCCCGCCGAGACGGTGGCCGGGACCTCGCGGCCGGGCGACGGCGTGCTCTTCATCCCGGCCTGGCGCCGCGACACCGCCGAGGTGTCGCCCGGCTCCTTCGCCGACCTCGACGACCTGGCGCTGGCCGAGAGCCCCGCCGCCTCCGGCTCGCTCCAGGGCACGGAGAAGTCACCCTCGTACATACGCGAAGCGATGCTCCGCAAGCACCGCATCCTGGTCGTCGCGGACGCCGACGACCAACCCGGCGGCGGGCGCGACACCGTCAAGCGCCGGGTCCTGGTCGAGCACTTCACGCGCTGCACGGACATCGAGGTGCGCGGCCGCCGCGTCCAGGGCTACGAGCGGGGCGCGCGCTGCACCGCACCGCCGCCGGGGTCGTAGCCCGGCATCAACCGATCGGCTGATGCCGCTTCGAGCGCGATGGGCGATGCCCGCGCCCCCGCCCACCGGCGATTCTCGACGCATGCCCCTCATCGAAGTGCACGGACTCAGCAAGGCCTACGGCGGACGCACCGTCGTCGACGGTGTCTCCTTCGGCGTCGAGGAGGGCGAGATCTTCGGGATACTCGGGCCGAACGGCGCGGGCAAGACCACCACCGTGGAGTGCGTGGAGGGCCTGCGCGTCCCCGACTCCGGTGTCGTGCGCGTCGCGGGGCTCGACCCCGTCGCCGACCACCAGCGGCTCACGCACGTCCTCGGCGCGCAGCTCCAGCAGAGCGAGCTGCAGCCGAAGCTCACCGTGCGCGAGGCCCTCGAGCTGTACGCCGCGTTCTATGCGGACCCCGCCGACTGGCGGCCCCTCGCCGAACGGCTGCGGCTGACCGACAAGCTCGACAGCCGCTTCGGCAGGCTCTCGGGCGGCCAGAAGCAGCGGCTGTTCATCGCGCTCGCCCTGATCGGGAACCCGAAGGTCGTCGTCCTCGACGAGCTGACCACCGGGCTCGACCCGCGCGCCCGCCGCGACACCTGGGAGCTCATCGAGGACGTGCGCGACCGGGGCGTCACCGTCCTCCTCGTCACCCACTTCATGGAGGAGGCGCAGCGCCTCTGCGACCGCATCGCGGTCATCGACAAGGGCCGCGTCGCCGCCCTCGACTCCCCGGCGGGCCTGATCAGCCGGTCCGCGAGCTCCACCGTCATGTCGTTCACGCCGTCCGCGCCGCTCGACGAGCGCGCCCTCGCGGCCCTGCCCGCCGTCACCTCCGTCCAGGAGCGCGACGGCCGCTACACCCTGAACGGCACCGACGAGACCGTCGACGCCGCCATCACCCTGCTCGCCCGTCGGCACATCACCGCCCACCAACTCCGCGTCGCCGACGCCACCCTGGACGACGCCTTCCTCGACCTGACGGGAGCATCGGCATGACCGCCGTCGCCGCACCGCACACCACCTCCGGCGGAAGCGGCGGATCCGCCGTCCTCAGGGCGGAGTTCCGGCTCTTCCGGCGCGAACCCGGCGCCCTGTTCTGGATCATGGCGTTCCCCACGGTCCTCCTCGTGATCCTCGGCTCCATCCCCTCTTTCCGTGAGCCCGCCGACTCGCTCGGCGGCAGCAGGATGGTCGACGCGTACGTACCCGTCACGGTGCTCCTCGGCCTGATCATGGCGGGGCTGCAGGCCATGCCGCCGCTCATCACCGGCTACCGCGAGCGCGGCATCCTGCGCCGGATGTCCACGACCCCGGTGCGGCCCTCCGCCGTCCTCGGCGCGCAGATGAGCATCCACGGCACGGCCGCCCTCGTCTCCGCGCTGCTCTCCCTGACCGTCGGGCGCCTCGCCTTCGACGTGACCCTGCCGCGCCAGGCCTTCGGATACGTCCTCGCGCTCGTCCTCGCCGTCCTGTGCGGGCTCGCCCTGGGCGCCCTCGTCTCCGCGCTCGCCCGCACCACGAAGGCCGCGACGGCGATCGGCTCCGCCGTCTTCTTCCCGATGATGTTCAGTGCCGGCGTCTGGCTGCCGGTGCAGGCGATGCCCGGCACGCTCGCCCGCGTCGTCGAGTTCGCCCCGCTCGGCGCCGCCTCCCAGGCCCTCGCCGAGGCCGCGGCGGGCGACTGGCCCGGCTGGAGCCACCTGGGCGTACTCGCCCTGTGGACCGCGCTCCTGTCGGCGGGGGCCTCGCGTTGGTTCCGGTGGGAGTGACGGACCACACTGGGCCCGTGAGCAGGAGCACGGCGGACGCGGCGGAACTGATCGAACAGCGCTGGAGCATGTTCCACCGCTGGGGGCCCTACACACTGCTCGCCTTCGGGCTCCTGATGGCCGTCGCCACGAGCGGTGTCGTCGGCATGGACCGCCGCCAGTGGTACGTGGCCGGGGCGCTGGTCGCGGCGGGCGCCGCGCTCCAGCTGTGGTGGGACGCGAAGGTCCGCACCCGCCCAGGACCCTCGTCCGCCTCCGTCCTCTACTACGTCCTGCGCTGGGCCGTCGCCTTCGTCCTCACCTGGCTCAACCCGTTCTTCGCGTTCTACGCCGTCGTCGGCTACTTCGGCACCGAGCGGCTGCTGCCCCCGCGCCTGGTCAAGCTCGGCCTCTTCGCCACCGCCGTCATCATGTCCGGCTCCCAGTCCGGCGGGCTGCCGCCGCGGGGCGAGCTCGGCTGGGTCGTCTTCGGCGGGCTGCTCGCGGTGAACATCGCCCTGCTCATCGTCTTCGCCCACCTCGCCGACCAGGAGGACCGGCGCGCCCGCGACGCCGCCGCCACCATCACCGAGCTGGAACGCACCAACACCGCGCTCCAGCAGGCCATGGACGAGAACGCCGCGCTTCACGCCCAGCTCCTCGTGCAGGCGCGGGAGGCCGGCGTCGCCGACGAGCGGCGCAGGCTCGCCGCCGAGATCCACGACACCATCGCGCAGGGCCTCACCGGGATCATCGCCCAGCTCCAGGTCGTCTCCGGCGCCGACGACGAGAAGCTGGCCCGCGAACACCTGGACCGCGCCGCCGCCCTCGCCCGGCACAGCCTCGGCGAGGCCCGCCGCTCCGTGCACAACCTGTCACCCGCGCCCCTGGAGCACGACCGGCTCCCCGAAGCGCTCGACAAGACGGTCGCCCAGTGGGCCGAACGCACCGGCGTGCGCGCCCATTTCACCGTCACCGGCACCGCCGAACCGCTGCACGAGGAGATCGAGGCGACCCTCCTGCGCATCGTCCAGGAAGCCCTCTCCAACACCGCACGGCACGCGGCAGCGGCCCGCCTCGGAGTGACCCTCTCCTTCATGGACGACGAGGTCACCCTCGACGTACGCGACGACGGCCGCGGCTTCGACCCCCTCGCCCCCGTGGAGCGCACCGGCACCGGCGGGTTCGGCCTCGACGGCATGCGGGCCCGCGCCGAACGCATCGCCGGATCGCTCACCGTGGAGTCGGAGGCGGGCGGCGGCACCGCCGTCTCCGCTCGCGTACCGTTGGTCCGCCATGAGCACTGAAGTGATCACTCTCATCGTCGTGGACGACCATCCCGTCGTCCGCGACGGCCTGCGTGGGATGTTCCGGTCGGCCCCGGGATTCGAGGTGCTCGGCGAGGCGTCGAACGGCGTGGAGGCGGTCGCCCTGACCGCCGAACTCGACCCCGACGTCGTCCTCATGGACCTGCGCATGCCGGGCGGCGGCGGTGTCGACGCGATCACCGAGCTCACCCGTCGCGGCGCCCGCGCCCGCGTCCTGGTCCTCACCACGTACGACACCGACTCCGACACGCTCCCCGCGATCGAGGCGGGCGCCACCGGCTACCTGCTCAAGGACGCGCCGCGCGACGAGCTGTTCACCGCGGTCCGCGCCGCCGCCGAAGGCCACACCGTCCTGTCGCCCGCCGTCGCGTCCCGCCTCGTCTCACGCGTGCGTGCCCCCGGCAACGAACCGCTGAGCTCCCGTGAGAGGGAAGTGCTCGCGCTCGTCGCCAGGGGCAGGTCGAACCGTGAGATCGCCGCGGAACTCTTCATCAGCGAGGCCACGGTCAAGACGCATCTCACCCACATCTACGGCAAGCTCGGCGTCAAGGACCGTGCCGCGGCCGTCGCGACGGCGTACGACCGCGGCATCCTCGGCGCCTGACCGGCAGGCCCGCGGAGCTACGCCTGCTGCCAGAGCGCCGGCGTGCTCGGCGGCTCCCAGCCCTGCTGCGCCTGGTGGCCCTGGAGGCAGCGGTACGTGGCGCCGCCGTAGGTCACCGTGTCGCCCGCGGCGTACACCTTGCCCGCCGCCCAGGTACCGCCCGGCTCCGGCTCACCGGGACCCGGGTCCTCACCGCCGCCGGTGGTCTTCAGCGTCAGGCCGAACCGCTGCAGCAGCGGGTTGATCGGCTGGTGGTACGTCGTACCGCCGCTGGAGCAGTTGCCCGAGCCGCCCGAGGTGACACCCTGCGCCTGGCTGCCCGATATGTAGGAGCCGCCCGAGTCGCCCGGCTCGGCGCAGACCGTCGTCCGCGTCACGCCGCTGATGGTGCCCTCGGGGTAGGTGACGCTCGTGTTGTGCTGCGAGACGGTGCCGCAGTGCCACCCCGTAGTGGAGCCCGACCGGCAGATCGACGCACCCACCGGGGACTGTGTCGAGCCCCCGACGCCGACCCGCTGGCCGCCCTGGCCCTTCACGTACGGGGTGGCGGTCCACTGCGTGTTCGTGGCGACCCAGGCCATGTCGTTCCCGGGGAACACGGACGCCTGGAACGAGCCCTGGGCCACCTGGTTGTAGCCGGTGGTCGCGGTGCCCGCGCGCCCGCAGTGACCGGCCGTGGCGAAGCCCTGCTGAGTGCCCTTGGTGACCGGGAAGCCGATGGAGCAGCGGCCGCCGCCCATGTAGTACGCCTCGCCGCCCACCAGGTCGTACAGCGGCCGCGGCCGCTCCGTGGTCCGCTCCACGCGTACGAGGGAGGCGTCCACGCCCGCCGCCTCGACGAGGGACTTCGCGGCGGACGTCTTCACGGCCCGCACGACGACCGCGTTGGAGCGCACGTCGACGTACCAGACCGGCGCGTCACGCGTCGCCGTCTTCTTCGCCGCGCGGTCCAGGCGTGCCTTGGCCGCGTCCAGCTGCGCGACCGAGTGGCCGACGACCTCGGCCCGCGCGCCCCGCGCCTCGATCCTGGAGACGTCGGCGGCGTCGGTGGTCGCCACGGTGAGCTTCGCGGAGGTGGCGCCGTGCACCCAGGCGCCCGCGAAATCACGGCCGAGCGCGTTCCGCAGGGCTCCCGCGACGGCGCCGGCCTCGGCCTCGTTGACCAGACGGGCCTCGGCCTGCGCCGACGTGAGGCCGAGGTCGCGCTGCATGGCCTTCAAGACTCCGGGAGAGGTCTTGCCGACGGCGGCGCTCTCGGCGGGGGAGAGCCGGGAGGAGGGGGAAGCGGGGGAAGCGGAGGAGGAGGGGGAGGCGGACGCGGCGCCGGGCAGACCGGCGAGGACCAGCGCACCGGCCGCGGTGACGGCGGCACACGCGGCGGCGACACGTCTGTGATGGGTGGGGAGCATACGAGGTCTCCTCGATGTGCAAGGACGAGCGGGGATCGCCCACACGGTAGAACTCTCAACAGCCCCCGAGGAGCTGTCATCCGACCCCGTACGCCGACGTTATGGACCGCCGGGGAACGCGTCGTGTCACGGAGACGGCGGCGACGGCGCCGACAGCCACGCCGTATAGCTCTCGCTGCGCGCCGCCGCCTCCGCGTGCGCCGCCCGCGCCTGCGCGAAGACCGCCGCCGCCGTGTCGTGGGCGGGCGCCGCGGGATGCCAGCCCAGCAGGTGCCGCCAGAACAGCGGCGCCCCCACCAGCGGCCTGGTCACGAGCCCCGGCGTCGGCGGGAACGTCGCCCGGCAGAGCCCCACCGCCCGCCCCACCTGCACCAGATGCACGCACGAGGCGACATCCGTCTCGTACACCCGCGACGGCGTGAACCCCGCCCGCGCGCACGCCGCCGAGAAACAGTCGGCGAAACAGCCGTCGCCCGGCACGTCCGTCCACGCCTCGTCCGCGAGCCGCGCCAGGTCGATCTCCTGGACGTCGGCCAGCGGATGGGAGGTCGGCAGCATCACGAAGACGGGGTCACGGGCCACCTCGCGCCACACGAGGAGTTCGTTCTCCGGCGGCGCGCTCGCCCCGCACGTACCGACCAGCGCGAAGTCCAGTCGGCCCGCCGCCGTACGGGACGCGATCTCCCGCTCCGACCACGACGTGTGCGTCGACACCGGCACCCCCGGGTACGCCGCGGCGAGCCGGTCCACCAGCGCCCCGAGCAGCGGCCCGTGGATGCCGCCGAGCCTGAACCCCGCCCCGCCCTCCCACGCCCGCACGAACCGCTGGGCCTCCTCGCGCAGCCCGCTCACCGCGGGCAGGACCACCCGGGCCCGCGCGAGCACGAACTCGCCGAGCGCCGTGGCCCGCACCCCGTACTGCCCGCGCTCGAAGAGCGGGCCGCCCAGGGCGCGCTCGATCCTCTTCAACTGCGCGCTCAGGGCGGGCTGGGCGAGCCCGAGCGCGGTGGCGGCCTTGGTCAGGCTGCCCGCGTCGGCGATCGCCCGGATCGTCTTGAGGTGCCGCAACTCCAGGTCCATAAGGCGAGCTTGGGGTCACCCAAGAGCAGGGGCAAGACTCAGGTCCGGACCAAGCGCGCGCATATGCGCGCACCCGCGACGGGACCGGCGTCAGGTCGTCACCCGCAGCAGCATCACCGACCTCCCCGGCACCGTCACCGTCTCGCCCGCCCGGTGCACCGTGCCGGGCGGCGCGTCCTGCTCCTCCAGGGACGTGTCCACCACGACCTCGTACGCCTCCGCCCACGGCGGACCCGGCAGCACGAACGCCGTCGGCTCCCCGTCCGCGTGCAGCACCGCCAGGAAACTCTCGTCGACGACCGGCGCGCCCCGCGCGTCCCGGCCCGGTATGTCGCGCCCCGACAGGTACATGCCGAGCGTCGCCCTCGGCGCGTACCAGTCCGCCTCCGTCATCTCCCCGCCGCCCGCCGTGAACCACGCCAGGTCCCGCAGCCCGTCCGCGGAGTGCGCGCGCCCCGAGAAGAACGCCCGCCTGCGCAGCACCGGATGGCGGTGCCGCAGCGCGATGAGGCGGGACGTCAGCGCGAACAGCTCCCGCCAGCCCGGCTCCTCCCTGAGCTTCCAGTCGACCCAGCTGATCTCGTTGTCCTGGCAGTACGCGTTGTTCGAGCCGCCCTGCGTGCGGCCCATCTCGTCGCCCGCCACCAGCATCGGCACCCCGGTGGACAGCAGCAGCGTCGTCATCAGGTTGCGCAGCTGACGCCGGCGCAGCGCCGTGATGTCCGCGTCGTCGGTCTCGCCCTCGGCGCCGCAGTTCCACGCCCGGTTGTCGTCGGACCCGTCCCGGTTGCCCTCGCCGTTGGCCTCGTTGTGCTTGCGCTCGTAACTCACCAGGTCCCGCAGCGTGAAACCGTCGTGCGCCGTCACGAAGTTCACCGACGCGTACGGCCTGCGCCCGCCCCACGCGTACAGATCGCTCGACCCCGACAGCCGGTACCCCAGATCCCGTACGTCCGGCAGTGCACCCCGCCAGAAGTCCCGCACCGCACCCCGGTAGCGGTCGTTCCACTCCGTCCACAGCGGCGGGAACGCCCCCACCTGATAACCGCCGGACCCCACGTCCCACGGCTCGGCGATCAGCTTCACGCGCCGCAGCACCGGATCCTGCGCGATCACCGCGAGGAACGGCGACAGCATGTCGACGTCGTGGAAGGAGCGCGCCAGCGCCGCCGCCAGATCGAACCGGAACCCGTCCACCCCCATCTCCGACACCCAGTACCGCAGCGAGTCGGTGATCAGGCGCAGCACGTGCGGCTGGACGACCTGCAGCGTGTTCCCGCAGCCCGTGTAGTCCGCGTACCTGCGCGCGTCGTTCTGCTGCAGCCGGTAGTAGCCGCGGTTGTCGATGCCCTTGAGGGACAGCATCGGGCCGAGCTCCCCGGCCTCCGCCGTGTGGTTGTAGACCACGTCGAGGATCACCTCGATCCCGGCCTCGTGCAGCGCCCGCACCATCCGCCGGAACTCGCCGACCTGCTCGCCGCGCGTCCCGGACGCCGCGTAGGCCGCGTGCGGCGCGAAGTAGCCGATCGAGTTGTAGCCCCAGTAGTTGCGCAGACCCCGCCGCAGCAGATGGTCCTCGTGCGCGAACTGGTGCACGGGAAGCAGCTCGACCGCCGTCACCCCGAGCCGTACGAGATGGTCGAGCGCGGCCGGGTGCGCCAACCCCGCGTACGTACCGCGCAGTTCCTCCGGCACCCCTGGATGGAGCTTCGTGAAGCCGCGCACGTGCAGTTCGTAGATGACCGAGTCCGCCCACGGCGTCTTCGGCCTGCGGTCGTCGGTCCACTCGTCGTCCGGCGCGTCGTCGTGCACGACCACGCCCTTGGGGACGTACGGCGCCGAGTCGCGGTCGTCGCGGACCGTGTCCGCCACATGCTGCTGCGGCCAGTCCCGCACATGCCCGTACACCTCGGCGGGCAGCGATCCGTAGTCGAGACCGGGGCCGCCGTCCACCGCCCGCGCATACGGATCCAGAAGCAGCTTCGCCGGGTTCCAGCGGGCGCCCGTCCACGGGTCCCAGCGGCCGTGCACGCGGTAGCCGTACCGCTGCCCCGGCCGCACGCCCGGCACGAAGCCGTGCCATATCTCGTGCGTCAGCTCGGTCAGCGGACAGCGCGTCTCCACCTGCCCGTCGTCGAACAGACAGAGCTCCACCGCCTCCGCCCCGCCCGCCCACAGCGCGAAGTTGGTGCCCGCGACCCCGTCGGGCCCGACCCGGAAGCGCGCCCCGAGCGGCGTCGGCGCCCCCGGCCACACGGGCCGCGTCGGCGCGGCACGCGGCGCCGCCCTTCTGCTCCCGTTCACCGTCGGCGCGGGCCGCTCCGTCGTGCCGCGCCCCACCGCCCGCGCCTGCTGCACTGCGTCCTGCTCGGGTGCGCTCGCCACCTGTCGGCCTCCCGCGGCTCCGTCGGGCGACGCGCGAAGAAGGGCGTGCGGCGTCCCGGCCGCGGCTCCCCATACGTCGTCCTCCCCATGGTTCTGCCCACCGCACGCGTCGCACTCACGTTTCCCCGGCAGGGGGACGGTCGTTGGGACCCACGTGAGACAGGATGCGAGGCGCGCACGGCGCGCAGGGGCCGCACTGGCCGCGGTACTGACATGGGCGGGGCTGCTGGCGGGCTGCTCCTCCGACGGGGTCGACGGGCTGATGGGGAAGCCCCGCTCCCCGGCGGACGCGATCCGGGTGTCACCCGACGACGACAGCAAGGGGGTCAAGGCGGACGAACGCCTGGAGGTGACGGTCCCCGACGGCCGCCTGGAGTCGGTGAAGGTCGTCCGGACGCAGGACGCGCAGGAGTTCGATGTACCCGGCCGCATCGACGAGGACGGCATGACGTGGCGCCCCCTCGACCGCGGACCGCTCGCGCTCGCCGCCACGTACGAGGTCGACGCCGTCGCCATGGACGGCCACGGCCGCCGCTCCGCCCGGCACACCACCTTCCGCACGTACGTCCCCGACGAGCGCTTCATCGGATACGTGGCGCCGGAGAACCGCGCCACCGTCGGCACCGGCATGATCGTCTCCCTGGAGTTCAACCGGGAGGTCGAGAACCGCGAGGCCGTCCAGCGCGCCATCCACGTCACCGCGCACCCGGACGTCGACATCCGCCCGCACTGGTTCGGCAAGAGCCGCGTGGACTTCCGCCCGGAGAAGTACTGGAAGCCCGGCACGAAGGTCACCGTCGGCCTGCGCCTGCGCGACGTGCAGGCCGCCCCCGGCGTCTACGGCCTCCAGGACAAGAGCTTCACGTTCACCGTCGGCCGCGACCAGCAGTCCCTGGTCGACGCCGCCGAGCACACCATGGAGGTGCGCAGGGACGGCGAGCTGGTCTCCACCGTGCCGATCACCGCGGGCGCCCCCAAGACCACCACGTACAACGGGAAGATGGTGGTGACGGAGATGCTGGAGGTGACCCGCATGAACAGCCGCACCGTCGGCTTCGGCGGCGAGTACGACATCCCCGACGTCCCGCACGCCATGCGCCTCACGACCTCCGGCACCTTCCTGCACGGCAACTACTGGTCCCCGGACGCTCCCGGCAACACCAATGTCAGCCACGGCTGCGTGGGCCTGCGCGATGTGAAGGGCGGCAGCTCACGGACGCCGGCGGGCTGGTTCTTCGACCGGAGCCTCATCGGGGACGTCGTCGAAGTGATCAACAGCAATGACAAAAAAGTCGCTCCTGACAACGGCCTCGGCGGCTGGAACATGGAATGGAAGGACTGGGTGAAGAACGCCTGATCCGCCGGGTGATCGCCAGGTGTCCGGCTCGGAACCACCAGGTGATCTTGGTCTGCCCGCACCCTCGGCGCAGTTGGAACTGAACGGTGACATTGGCGGGGACTTTTCGCCGGGAACCGTGTGGTTATCTATCGCTGGCGCGTGTCCGAAACGCGCAGGTGCACTGGGGTGCGGGCCTGGGGGATCAGGCCGTGCGAGGGGAGACGAGATCGTGAACGGGCGACCGATATCGGGGACGTCGGTTGGCGCGCGCGTGCGCGTGCGGCGGCGGGGCGCCAGAACTCTGACGGCGGCGGTGTCCGGGGCGACGCTGCTGTTCGTCGCGGCCTGCGGCGGGGGTTCGGACGCGGGCGACGGCGACGGCAAGGCCGGGGCGGACAAGAACGCCCCTTCGGCGGCGGTCGTCACCATAGCCCCCAAGGACGGCGCGGACGCGGTGGCCACCAGCGGCGCCCTGAAGATAGCCGCCGCCAAGGGCAAGTTGTCCGAGGTCAAGGTGGAGGACAACAAGGGGAATCCGGTCCCCGGCAAGATCACGTCGGGCGGGACCAGCTGGACGCCGGCCCACCACCTCGCGGCCGCCACCAAGTACAAGGTCCACGCCGTGGCCAAGGACTCCGAGGGCAGGGCCTCCGCCAAGGACACCGTCTTCACGACGCTGACCCCGAAGAACACCTTCATCGGCCAGTTCACTCCGGAGGACGGCTCGAAGGTCGGCGTCGGAATGCCGTTCTCGGTCAACTTCACGCGCGGCATCACCGACCCGGACGCGGTCGAGAAGGCCATCCAGATCAAGACCGAGCCGTCCGTGCCGGTCGAGGGCCACTGGTTCGGCAACGACCGCCTGGACTTCCGCCCTGAGAAGTACTGGAAGGCCGGCACGAAGGTCACCGTCAAGCTCAACCTCGACGGCGTCGAGGGCCGCCCGGGGGTCTACGGCAAGCAGAACAAGACGCTGGACTTCACCATCGGCCGCAGCCAGGTCTCCACCGTCGACGCCAAGACGCACCACATGAAGGTCGTCCGCGACGGCAAGCAGATCAAGAAGATCCCGATCACGGCGGGCGCCCCCGGCACCACCACGTACAACGGCGAGATGGTCATCAGTGAGAAGCTGCAGGTGACCCGGATGAACGGCGAGACCGTCGGCTTCGGCGGCGAGTACGACATCAAGGACGTCCCGCACGCCATGCGCCTGTCCACCTCCGGCACGTTCCTGCACGGCAACTACTGGTCGGGCGGCGCCTTCGGCAACACCAACGCCAGCCACGGCTGCATAGGCCTGAGCGACGTGCGCGGCGGCTACAGCAAGAAGACGCCCGCCGGATGGTTCTTCGACAACTCGCTCATCGGTGATGTCGTCATCGTGAAGAACTCCGCGGACAAGAAGATCCAGCCCGACAACGGCCTCAACGGCTGGAACATGTCGTGGGAGGAGTGGAAGGCGTAAGCCTCCCCGCGGGCGCGAGCCCGCCTCCTCCGTACCGGGCCCGGCGCACTGTGACCAAGTGCACCGGGCCCGGTCCCGTTAGTCCCCGTTAACCTGCTGCCATGACTGCAACCCTCGAAGTCGCCGAAGGCGTCGGCACGATCCGGCTCGACCGTCCCCCGATGAACGCCCTGGACATCGCGACCCAGGACCGCCTCAAGGAACTCGCCGAAGAGGCGACGCGCCGCGACGACGTGCGCGCCGTGGTGCTCTACGGCGGCGAGAAGGTGTTCGCGGCGGGCGCGGACATCAAGGAGATGCAGGACATGGACCACGCGGCCATGGTCGTACGCTCCGGGGCGCTGCAGGAGTCCTTCACCGCCGTCGCCCGCATCCCCAAGCCCGTCGTCGCCGCCGTCACCGGTTACGCGCTGGGCGGCGGCTGCGAGCTCGCCCTCTGCGCCGACTTCCGCATCGCCGCGGACAACGCCAAGCTCGGCCAGCCCGAAATCCTGCTCGGCGTCATCCCCGGCGCGGGCGGCACCCAGCGACTGGCCCGGCTCGTCGGCCCGTCCAAGGCCAAGGACCTCATCTTCACCGGCCGCCACGTGAAGGCCGACGAGGCGCTCACCATGGGCCTGGTGGACCGTGTCGTGCCCGCCGCCGAGGTGTACGAGCAGGCGCACGCGTGGGCCGCACGGCTCGCGCGGGGCCCGGCCATCGCGCTGCGCGCCGCCAAGGAGTCGATCGACGCGGGCCTGGAGACGGACATCGACACGGGGCTCGCCATCGAACGGACGTGGTTCGCAGGCCTGTTCGCGACCGAGGACCGTGAGCGGGGCATGCGCAGCTTCGTCGAGGAGGGCCCGGGCAAGGCCAAGTTCGCCTGAACTGGACCACGCGTGCGCCAAGTTGAACGGGCGTCAGCGAAGGTGTCCCTCGATGGGGCGGATTATGGACGACTTAACAGAGCCTTAAATCAAGTGGCCGCAAAGCTGTAAGTGATCATGTGTAAGCGACAAGTCACCGCAGGTCAGCCCAGCTACAACCGCTGTTGACTGCCGCTGGCATATGTCAAACCGGCCCCCCGGAATGGATGGTTCCGGGGGGCTTATTCCGCCGGAACGGCCACGGAGAGCGCTCTGGGCGGCCATGATGGGGGCATGGCGGGGCTGGAGGGTGACGAACGGCCGCGGCGGCACGGCAGTGCGACCGCGGCGCGCTGGTCGCCGGCGGTTGAGGACGAACACGCGCTGAAGGCGCTCGAGTTGTTCGGCAATCCCACGGACGCGGAGGTCCCGCTGCCGTCGCGCCCGGAGTCCGCCGCCATCGCGCGCCGCCTCGCCCAGGTCGTGGTCCTGCGCCACTGGGGCCTCTCCCCGAAACTCACCGAGGATGTCGTCCTCCTCGTCTCCGAACTCGTCGGGAACGCCGTGCGGCACACCGGCGCCCGCGTCTTCGGCCTGCGCATGCAGCGGCGGCGCGGCTGGATCCGCGTGGAGGTCCGCGACCCCTCGCGCGGGCTGCCCTGTCTGCTGCCCGTCCACGAGATGGACCTGAGCGGCCGCGGCCTGTTCCTCGTCGACAAGCTCTCCGACCGGTGGGGCGTGGACCTGCTGCCCCGCGGCAAGACCACGTGGTTCGAGATGCGCGCCGCCGACCGCTGACCGGGCGTGGATACGCGAAAGCCCCCGGTCGCCGTGGTCGGCGCGAGGGGGCCTTCGTGAAGCGGCGCGGATATTGGGGTGTGATCCGCAGCCGCCGAGACGACCTGAGCCCGGGTCAATGGGGGTCGTGTCTCCGACTATGGCAGAAGGGCCTGACGGATCCAAAAGCCCAGGGGTGTACAAAACCGGGCAAACGGTAACAGTTTAGAGGTGAATCCTTGGTGAGATGGGACACCTGCCTGGTAAACGCTGGTTAAGCGGCGGCTGTGACAGGCGATAAGCAAGGGGCGAGAGCCGGTCCGCGGGTCCGGGGCGGCGGTCCGTGCTGCCCGCGCAACGCTGCCGAAGCGGGCAATCAGCATCTTTTCCATGTTTTTCCCATTAAATGGTCCGGTGATCGAGACCGACCGCCGCAGAGCCCTGCGCGCGGGCGCCGGCCTGGTCGCCGCGGGCGCGCTCACCACCGGGTGCGCCGCGACCGGCCCCGCCGCCCCCGCACGCGACCGCCCGCCCGCAACCACCCGCCGCCCGGCCGGGCCCGCCCCGGCCGCCGCCCCCGCACCCCGCCGCTTCCCCGGCCTCCCCGCCCAGATCAGCCACGGCCCCCGCACCCGCCCCCAGGTCGCCCTCACCTTCCACGGCCAGGGTGACCCCGCCACCGCGAAGGCGCTGCTCGCCCAGGCGGAGGGAGCCGGCGCGAAAATCACCGTGCTCGCCGTCGGCAGCTGGCTCGACGCCCACCCCGACCTGGCACGCCGCATCCTCGACGGCGGCCACGACCTGGGCAACCACACCCACCACCACCTCGACATCAACACCATGTCCGAGGCCGACGCCCGCGCCGAGATCACCGGCTGCGCGGACCGCCTGCGCCGCCTCACCGGCTCCATCGGCACCTGGTTCCGCCCCTCGCGCACACAGACGGCGACGCCCCTCGTCGAACGCCTCGCCCGCCGCGCGGGCTACCCGCACGTCCTCTCGTACGACGTCGACTCCCTCGACTTCACGTCACCGGGCGCCCCGGCCGTGACCCGCGCCGTCGCGGGCGGGATCCGCGAGGGGTCCGTCGTGAGCCTGCACTTCGGGTACGCGGACACGGTCGCCGCCCTGCCCGCCGTCCTGGAAGAACTGGAACGCCGCGGCCTGCGCGCGGTCACGACCACGGAGCTGCTGACCTGATGCACCCGAACCCGAACGAGATGCTGCCCGACGCCCCGCGGCTCAGGGCCACCCGACGCACCGCGGCCGTGCTCGCCGCCGGCGCCGTCCTCGCCGCCCTCGCGGGCTGCGGCGCCGGCAAGGGCGACTCCGAGGCCCTCGGCACCGAAGGCGTCCGCAAGCCCGCCAAGCCGAAGGTCGCGCCCGGCCTGCCCGGCATGCCGCCCGTGCTCGACCCCAAGGACGCGTACGCCGCCGACCGCCCCAACGCGCTCCAGCCGGTGGCCAAGAAGTTCCTCCAGCGCATCTATGTCCCCAACACCGAGTCCAACACGGTGTCGGTGATCGACCCCAAGAAGTTCGAGGTCATCGAGACCATCAAGGTCGGCAATCAGCCGCAGCACGTCGTCCCCTCCTGGGACATGAAGACGCTCTGGGTCAACAACGACCTCGGCGACAGCCTCACCGCGATCGACCCCGTCACCGGCAAGACGGGCCGTACGGTCGAGGTCTCCGACCCGTACAACCTCTACTTCACGCCGAACGGCAAGCACGCCGTCGTCATGGCCTCCATGGACCGCGAACTCGTCTTCCGCGACCCGAAGACCATGAACCGCAACAAGACCGTCCCCGTCACCTGCGCGGGCGTCAACCACGCCGACTTCTCCATGGACGGCCGCTACTTCATCGTGTCCTGCGAGTTCTCCGGCGAACTCCTCAAGGTCGACACGGAGAAGATGGAGGTCGTCGGCCAGCAGAAGATCCCCTTCAAGGGCGCCATGCCGCAGGACGTGAAGATGTCGCCCGACGGCAAGACGTTCTACATCGCCGACATGATGGCGCACGGCATGTGGGTCCTGGACGGCGACAAGTTCACGGAACCGAAGCTGATGCGCACGGGCAAGGGCTGCCACGGCCTGTATGTCAGCCGCGACTCCAAGGAGATGTACATCTCCAACCGGGGCGAGGGAACGATCTCCGTCTTCGACTTCCCGAAGAACAGGCTCACCAAGAAGTGGAAGCTCCCGGACGGCGGCAGCCCCGACATGGGCGGCGTCTCGGCGGACGGCAACACCCTCTGGCTGTCCGGGCGTTACGACTCCGAGGTGTACGCCATCGACACCCGAACCGGAGTGCAGCTGGCCCGCATCCCGGTCGGTAAGGGGCCGCACGGCCTCGCGGTGTACCCGCAGCCGGGCCGCTACTCGCTCGGGCACACGGGGATCTTCCGTTGAACAGTTGATGGTTGACGGTTGACCGTAGCCAACAGCGGGCACAAAACGGGCAGTTCAGGTACTGCCTAGCGCCCAATCTGGAGGCGCCCGTGATCCGTGGCATCGACGTCAGCTCCCACCAGACGACCTTCGACACGGACGGTTTCTCCTTCGTCTTCATAAAGGCGACGGAGGGCCGTTCGTACGTCAACCCGAAGCTGTCCGCCCAGACGAAGCGCGCCCGCGACGCGGGCTGCGTGGTCGGCTACTACCACTTCCTCTGGCCGGGCAACATCAAGGCGCAGGCGGAGTATTTCGTGAGCAAGGCCCCCGAGAAGGAGGGGGACCTGCTGGCGGCGGACTGGGAGTGGACGGGGGACCATACGCGCGCGAGCAACGGCGAGAAGGACCGCTTCATCCGGGAGGTGAAGCGGCTGCGGCCCGACCACCGCGTCCTCCTGTACTGCAACCGCGACTTTTGGTTGAACCACGACACCACTTCGTACGCGGGCGACGGACTGTGGATCGCCGACTACGTCCGCGCGGGCAAGCCCCGCATCCAGGCGAAGTGGAAGATCCACCAGTACACGTCGACACCGCTGGACAAGAACGTGGCCGATTTCGAGGACGACGACGCACTGCGGGAGTGGGCCACGCCCTGAGTGTCGTCCCAGGAGGGCGCGTCGGTCAGGCGCGCCACTCCGCCGTACGCTCCGGGGACGCCGCGTCCAGCGCCTTGCGGATCTCGTCCGTCCCGCCGGTGTTGCCGTACACGGGGGTTCCGGGCTGCTGACGCCAGGACTCGTCCTGCCCGCCGTTGTCCACGGTGTCGAAACCGAGCTCGTCGATCAGGTCGCGCACGACCTTCTTGGCGGCCTCGTCGTCGCCGGACACGGGCAGCGCGACCCGGCCGGGGGCGCCCTTCGGCAGGGGCTTGTCGAGGATGTCCTGGGCGTACGTGCCGTTGAAGGCCTTGATGACGGGGTGGCCGATCTGCCGCTCGGTCCAGCGGCTCTCGGTGAGGCCCTCCTCGATCTCGGCGATCCTCCCGTCGCGCTGCTGCGGGTAGTAGTTGCCGGTGTCGATGACGGCGACGTCCTCGGCCGCGCCGTCGAGGAAGCCGGCGGGCAGGTCGGGGACGGCCTTGAGCGGGACGGTCACGACGACGACCTGCGCGCCGCGCGCGGCCTCGCCGACGGCGACGGGCTTCGCGCCGGTCTCCTCGGCCAGGGCGGTCAGGGTGTGCGGGCCGCGCGAGTTGGCGACGGACACGTCGTGGCCGAGGGCGGTGAGGCGACGGGTGAGGTTGCCGCCGATGTTGCCCGCGCCGATGATGCCGATCTTCATGACTGACTGCCTTTCCGAGGCGAGGCGGCGGGGTGCCGCGGTCGTAACGGAGGGAACCTCCGGATCGGCGGGAGTATTCCGCGTTCGTCCTCGGAAAACGGGTGGAGCCGTGCCGACGGAGCCCATTACCGTGCTGCCGGACCACATCGCCCAGGCTAAGGACGTGCCGTTGTACACCGTGTGAGACACCCCGAGCGCTGATCGGTCGCGCGTCGCGCCTGCGCGCCGCGCTGCTTCTTGCTGCGGTCTTCTCACTGAAATCGGTGTACTTCTGTGCTCACCCATTGGGTCGTCATGCCCACCTGCCTGCCTCAGGTTCTCCGTCGCTGTCACACCTGCGCGTCCGGGCGCTTCCGTGCCGACGGGAAATTCCGGGTCAACGCGAACCACAAGCTGATCGACGCCTGGCTCCTCGCGCTCTGCACGACGTGCGGGGCGACCACGAAGCTCACGGTCCTGGAGCGGCGGAACGTCCGTTCCGTACGGCCCGCGCTGCTGGACCGCATGCACGCCAACGACCCGGCTCTGGCAGCGGAGTTGCTGCAGGATCCGGCGCTGCTGCGGCGCAATCGCGTGTCCGTCGACTGGGACGGGGCCTGGCGCCTCGACACGGGCGCCGGGGCGCCGGACCGCCCCGACGGCGACGTGCTCGACGTCTCGGTCCGCTTCGCGGCCCGGATCCCGGTCCGGCCGGTGCGGCTGATCGCCGAAGGGTGCGGTCTGTCGCGGGGCGAGGTGGAGCGGCTGATCGTGGAGGGGAAGGTCGTCTCGGCGGTCCGCCTCGGCGGCAGGACCTCCGGGGACTTCACCTTCCTGCTGAAGCGCTGACACGGGCGGGGAACGACGAAGGGCCCGGCACCTGGTGTGCCGGGCCCTTCCGTCGCGTCGGCCGGTGCCGACCCGCCGACTACTTGTTCAGGCTCGCCCAGAACTCGTCGAAGGAGAGACGCTTGTCCGCGTCGGTGTCCTTCGTGCCGATCACGGCCTCGGCCACCGCCTCGGTCTGGTAGAAGTCGCCCATCCTGGCCATGGCGCTCTTCCACTCCGCCGCCGTGATGAAGCCGTCGCCGTCCGCGTCGAACTGCTCGAACGTCTTGCGCGCTTCCTCGATGTCCGCCACCGGATCCACCCCTTCTTGGTGCACTACTGACGGGGGTCAGGGTAACGGTCGCGCCGGGGCCCGATGACAAGGAGTAGGGCCCATGGCCAGCACTTCCGTCCGTGATCACATCGTGACCTTTCTCCATATCTTGTGCACGAACCGATATCCCGGCCCGCGTCGCGCGCGAGGCGGGTGCGGTACAACGTCACCGAGGGGGCCCGCGCGCCTCCGTGAAGGGGCGTGGGCTGTGGTGGAGATGGTCGGAGGCGCGAAGGGGCCCGCGGGGCGGGCGCCGTTCGTGGGCAGGGGTGCGGAGCTCGGCCGCCTCGAAGCGCTGCTGGACGAGGTCGGGGCGGGGGGAACGACCGCGGGCGTCGTCGACGTGGTCGGGGACCCGGGGATCGGCAAGAGCAGGCTGCTGACGGAGTTCGCGGCGCTGGCCAGGGACCGGGGCGTGACCGTGCTGCGGGGCAGGGGGTCGGAGAGGGGCAGGGCGCTTCCGCTGCGGCCGTTCACGGACGCCTTCACCGAACTCGACCCGCGCGCACGCCGCGCGTTCCCCTCGCTCGGCGGACTGCCCGCGATGGTGCGGGGGGACGGTGACGGCGCGCTTCCGGGCGCGGTGTCCGTCGGGGTCTCGGGCGCGGTGTCGGGCATGGACCTCTTCGGCCTGTGCCGGGTCACCGCCGCCGCGCTCGGCGGCGTCGGCGGGCGCGGTCTCCTCGTCGTCCTCGACGATCTGCACTGGGCGGACGAGGCGACGGTCGAGCTCGTCGACCATCTCGTACGCCACCCCGTGCGCGCCCCGTTCCTGCTGGCCGTCGCCCGGCGTGAACGCCAGTCCCCGTCCGCGCTGTCCGCCGCCCTCACGCGCGGCCTCGACTCCGGTGTCGTCCTGCGGACCGCCCTCGGGCCGCTGAGCGGGGACGAGCTGATCCCCGCGTTCGCCGCGGGGGTGCCGCGGGAGCGGGCCGCGGAGATGTACGAGGCGAGCCAGGGCAGTCCGCTGTACTTCCTCGCTCTCCTCCACGGCGACCACTCGGCGGCGTTCCTCGACGAACTCGCCGGTCTTTCCGCGCTGGAGCGGGCCGCCCTGGACGCCGTCGCGGTGCTCGGCGAGCACGCGCACACGGACCTGATCGCCGCCGTGACGGGCGCCGACCGCTTCGACCTCATCGCCGCGCTGCGGGAGCTCATCGACCGCGACCTCCTCAGGCCGGACCGGCGCGCCGGCTGCCTCGCGCCCCGCCACCCGCTCCTGCGCGCCTGGATGCGCGAGGCCGTCGACCCCTGGCGGCGCCTCGAACTGCACCGCGCGGCCGCCGTCGAACTCACCCGGACCGGCGCACCCCTCAACGACCGCGCCCACCACGTCGAGGAGTCCCTCTCCCGCTGGGACCCCAAGGCGGCCGCGATCCTGACGGAAGCGGCGGAGCAGGCCGCCGCCACGGCACCCGCCGACAGCGCACGGCTCCTCGGCGTCGTCCTCCGCGTCCTGCCCGACACGCCCGAACACCACGCCACCCGCAGCGAGTTGATGCTCAAGCAGGCCACCGCGCTCGGCATGACCGGAGCCGTCAAGGAGAGCAGGGACCTCCTCCACCGGCTCATCGCGACACACCGCCCCGCCCCTGAGGGGCCCGAGGGCGGGGACGCGCTGCGGACGGCCGCCGTCGTGCAGTGCGCCTTCATGGAGCGCACCCTCGGGCGGTACGCGGCGGCCGGCGCCCTGCTCCGCCGCGAACTCGACCGCCGCCCCGGCCCGCCGCCCGCCCAGCGCACCGGCCTGGTCGTCGAGTGGGGCAACCGCGCCCTGTTCGCCACGCGCTACCTCGACGTGCGCGACGACGTGGCCAGGGCCCTGGCCGACGCCCGGCTCCGCGGCGACGAACTCGGCGCCGCGGAGACCCTGACGCTCGCCGCGCTCGGCGAGGCGTACCAAGGGGAGACCGAGGCGGCCCGCAGATATGCCGCCGACGCCGCCGCGCTCACCGACGTCACGACCGACGCCGACCTCGCCGGGCAGTGCGAGTCGCTCGTACGCCTGGCCTGGAGCGAGGTGTTCCTCGACGACTGCGCCGCCGCGCGACGCCACTCCGAACGCGGCGTCGACATCGCCCGGCGCACCGGCCGCCCCTTCGCCCTGGCGCAACTGCTGCTCACCGGCGCGTACGCCCGCCTCACCACGGGCCGCCTGCACGAAGCGCTGGAGTGGGCCGACGAGTCCGTCGCGGTCGCCGGAGCACTGGGCGGCGCCGAACTCCTCGGCATCAGCCGGGCCATCCGCGCCCTCATCCTCATGCAGGTGCGCCCGGCCGGGGACCCGGAGGTGCTGGCCGCGGCCGAGGAGGCGGCGGCGACGGTGGGCGCGGTCGAGGGCTGGTGGGCGACGGTGTCCCGGTGCCTGCTCGCGTACGCCGCGCTGGGCGCGGGTGACCCGTACCGGGTGCGGGACATCCTCATGGACGCGGGCGGTGACAGCGACCTGTCCCGCGTACAGCCCTCGATGCGGCCCAACTTCTTCGAGCTGCTCGTCACCGCGTCGCTGGCCACGGATGACGTGGCGGACGCGGAACGCTGGGCGTCCCACGCGCTGGCCCTGGCGGACCGCCTCGGCCTGCCCGTCCAGCGGGGCGCGGCCCTGCGCGCGGTCGGTCTCGTCGCGGCGCGGCGGGGTGAACTGGCCGCGGCGGACGAGGCGTTCACGGAGTCCGCGCGTGAATGCGCGCGGGCCGGCGCGGTTCTGCGGGAGGCCCAGAGCCTCCTGCTCGGCGCCCCCTTCGCGGCCGCCACCGGCGACACGGCCCGCGCCGCCACCATGTCCCGCCGCGGCCTGCGCCTCGCCGAGGAGAGCGGAGCGCGCCTGCTCCTGGACATGGCGGCACGGGGGCGGGCGGAAAGCGGGAGCGCGGGCCGGGACCCCGGCGGTGCGGACGTGCCCGCGGCCCCGCCCGCGTCCGGCCCCGCACTCGACCCGGCGGCGACCGCGCCACCGGTTCCCCACGCCGACGTCCCCCCACTGCCGTCCGGACCGTTCGCCTCGCTGACACCGCGCGAGCGCGAGATAGCCGCGCTGGTGGCCGAGGGCCTCACCAACCAGGCGGTCGCCGACCGGCTCTGCCTCAGCACGCGCACGGTCGAGAGCCATGTGGGCCGGGTGTACCGCAAAACGGGCGTCACCTCACGCGCGGCCCTGGCGTCGCTGGTGACGCGGTGCGCGGCCCGGCCCGGCGAGTAGGTCGCACTCCTCCGCGAGGTGCGCCAACGTGCCGTCCGGGTCCGGGCGTTCGCGTACCGCTGCCGCCAGTGCGCTCGCTCGGGCTGCCGCCCTGTCGTGGTGGCCGAGGGCGAACTCCAGGCGCGTGGCGAGGAGTTCGGTCGGGTGCAGGTCCGCCAGGCCCGGGCCGCCGCACGTGCGTAAGGTCTCGATCGCCCGTTCCGTGTGGGCCAGTGCGGTCTCGAAGGCGCGTGTGTTGGCCGTGTACTGCTCAGGGGTGCCCCAGTCGGCCAGCGGAGGGCCGTCGGCGTGTTCCATCGCCAGGCGGGCCAACTGGACGTGCGTGCGGCCCAGTTCCACGTACAGCTCCGTGCGTTCCGGGTCCTGTTCCGCCGCCTCCGCGTGGTGTCGGTTCGTGCGCAGGGCCTCCGCCATGGCCGTGTCGGCGGCGGCGAGTCCGTGTGCGGCCAGGGTCTCCCACGCGCGGGCCCGCTGCGCGCGGACCAGGGCGCCGTCTTCGCCGAGGGCGCGCCACAGTTCCTCGGCCCGCGCGTAGGCCCGGCACGCCTGCGCCGGCTGTCCGGCCAGGCCCAGCGCCTGCGCCGCCCGCTGGGTCAGGGAGGCTTCCTCGTGCCGGCCGTCGGGCGAGGTGCGCGCGAGTGCGGCGGCCAGCGTGAACTGGGCCGCTGCCAGAGCCGGTTGGTGCGTGTGGAGGTAGCCGCGGGCCAGCCAGGTGTGTGCCTGGGTGCGGTCGTCCGGCTCGTGGGTCTCGTCGAGGTCGGGCAGTACGGACTCCAGGACCGCCACGGCCTCGTCGTGACGGCCCGCCTCGCAGTGCAGCCCGCCGAGCCGCAGCCGGGCCAGGGTGCCGAGGTGCCGGCTGCCCCCGGGAAGCCCCGCGAAGTACGCGGCGTCGGCCAGGAGCCGTTCCGCTTGCGGGCCCGTCCCGTCGTCGGACGAGGCGAGGGACTGCGCGAGGGCCAGGGACAGGCGGGCCCGGTCCACCGGGGACAGCGACGACTCCGGGCCGGGACCGGGGTCGGGGCGGGAGCCGGGGGTGCGGGAGTGCGGTGCCGGGCCGGGCGGCCCGGCGGACAGACGCAGGTCTTCCCGCAGCGGTTCCGCGGCCATACGGGACCGTACGCCGTCCGAGACGGCGGTCGTACCGTTTCGGCGGTCGAAGCGGGACGCCAGGCCGAGCGCCGCCTCCCTGGCGTGGTCCAGCAGCGTCGCCGCCGTCCACGCGCCGCCCGGCGGCCCCGGCACCGGCCGCTTCCCGTGGCCCGTCTCCACCGCACGGCGCAACAGCAGCGCCGCGCCGGCCAGCCACTCCAGATGGTCGAGCGGATCGCCCGTGTCCGCCCAGCGCCGGCTCTGCTCGGCGAGGATCCGCAGGCCGCGCGGTTCGTTGCCGGTGAGCGCGCAGAACTCGACGTGCCGTCCGACGACGGAGCCGAACGCCTCCTCGGCGCGGACCATCCCGTAGCCGCGCAGATGGTGGTCGCGGGCCTGGTCGGTGCGGCCCGTGCGGACCAGGGGCAGCAGCGACCGGGCGAGGGTCTCGTGCGGCTCGCGGTGGCAGCTGTGGGTGCCGTTCAGGACCGGCTCCCACCCGTCGAGGGCCGCCCGGTCGTCGCCCAGGTCCAGCTGCCGCAGGCCCTCCGTCGCGTACTCGCAGGCCAGGCAGTCGGCCATGTCGTCCCGCGCGGCCGCCGTCCACGCGGTGTACGCGCGCGTGGCGCGGGCCGCGTCGCCCAGATGCCGGGCGAGCCTGAACTCGGCGCCGTGCACGGCCCGTTCGGAGTACCCCGCCGCGCTGTAGCGGCGTCGCATCCGGGCCAGCCACGCCTCGACCTCGGTGAGCGGGACGCCGGGCTGCCGCCGTGCGTCGGTCACCACCCACTTGAACATCCAGTGCAGCCGCCGGACGTCGTCCTCGCCGAAGTCCGCCGGGTGCTCGTCGTACAGGCGCAGCAGCCGCCGGAACGGCACGAACGTCCGCGCGCACTCGCCGCCGAAGCTGTACGACTGGACGAGGAGCGTCAGCGCCGCCACGAGCCGCGGGCGGTCGTCGGTGGCAGCCGCCTCGTCGGCGAGCTCTCCGGCGCGGGCGTGGAGGTTCCTGGTCGCGCCCTGCGGGCCCATGTGCGTTCCTAGTTCGGCTGGTCCGGGGCGGGTGCGGACACGGCACGGCTCCCCCTGGACGCACAGCCTTTCAGGACGCGACCGGTCCCGGCATCCGTAGAACTACGCAAACGACTACGCAAAGAGTCGGCAAAACGGCAACGGTCACCCGTACAGCGAGCGCCCCGCCGGACTGTCCCCCGTAAAGCGCTGACCTGCGGCGATCTCGTCGCCGATCACCCACCAGGCCGTCTCGTCGTCCCGGAACGGGAGAGGGTCGACGCGGCTCGTCTCCTCGCGGACGCGCCCGACCTCGCGCTCCAGCCGCTCGAAGCCGGCCTCCTCGCCGTCGTCGCCGAACGCGAACTCGTCCAGCAGGCGCTGGAACCGGAGAGTGACGTGCACGAGGGAGGATACGTCCGCGTGGAGTGCCCGCGCGGTCTCCTCGTCGGGGTCGAAGGCGTACACCTTCCCGGAAACGGGGTCGAGGACCAGGTGCGCGTTGAGCAGCCAGCCGACGACGGGCCATGCCCCCGCGTCCTCCGCCGCCCCCTCCTCAAGGCCTTCGAGGTCCTCGACGTCGACGACGTCCCCGGCGAGGGGCAGCAGTCCGGAGTCCTCGTCGGGCACCCGCAGATGAAGCGTCCCGGTGGGAACGCCGACGGTCTGGAGGAGACGGGCACCCGGCGTGTCCGCGGCCGGGGCGGGAAACGCGGACGCGGGCAGCGTCGCGAGCCGGCCCTCGCCGAAGATGCCGGTGACCGCGGAGCGGGTGACGTCGAAAAGCACTGCCGGAACTCCGTCTGGATCATGGGGGAGGGGCGGTTGCGCCCTCCTCCTCATGGTCCCCGAACCCCCGCCCGGCCGACAAACGACGCCTCTCAGGCCCGCAGCCAGACCGCGGTGTCCCGCGGCAACCGCCCCCGCGGGGACAAGGGACCGCTGGCCAGCAGCAGTTCGGTGTCCGCGGGCAGCGCCGCGTCGCCGGGCCCGAAGTTGACCAGGCAGATCAGCGTGGCGCCGTCCCGCTCGCAGGTGCGTGCGAAGGACAGCACGCCGGGCTCGTCGGCGCGCAGCCTGCGCAGCGGTCCCGCGTCGGAGAAGGAGCGCCGCAGCCGCAGCGCCGTCCGGTACAGGGAGAGCATCGAGTCCGGGTCGCGGTCCTGGGAGTCGGCCGCGTACGCGGACCAGTCCGGCGGCACGGGCAGCCAGCTCCGCTCCGGGGCGCCGTCCCACGGCAGCGGCACCCGGCAGCCGTCCCTGCCCGGGTCGACGCCGCCCGACCGCGCGTGCATCGGGTCCTGGACGCGGTCCCGCGGGATGTCCGCCTCCGGCAGTCCGAGCTCCTCGCCCTGGTAGAGGTAGAGCGAGCCGGGGAGCGCCAGGGTGAGGAGCGCCGCGGCCCGCGCCCTGCGCGTGCCGAGGGCCAGGTCGGTGGGGACGCCGAACCGTTTGCGTTCGAAGGCGAAGCCGGTGTCCTCGGCCCGCCCGTAGCGCGTGACCGTGCGGGTCACGTCGTGGTTGGCGAGGACCCAGGTGGCGGGGGCGCCGACCGGGGCGTGCGTGGTCAGGGTCAGGTCGATGGACTCCCAGAGCTGCGTCGGGTCCCATGGCCGGGACAGGAAGTCGAAGTTGAAGGCGGTGTGCAGCTCGTCCGGGCGCAGGTAGCGGGCGAAGCGCTCCGCGTCCGGCAGCCAGATCTCGCCGATGAGCGCGGCGCCGTACTCGTCGGCGATCCGCCGCCAGGAGCGGTAGATGTCGTGCAGTTCGGGCCGGTCGTGGAAGGGGTGCGGGCGGGCCGGATCCATGGAGGGCAGTCCGTCCGCCTTGGCGAGGAGCGCCGCCGAGTCGATGCGTACGCCCGCCGCGCCGCGCTCGAACCAGAAGCGCAGCACGTCCTCGTGTTCCTGCCGGACTCTCGGGTGGGCCCAGTTGAGGTCGGGCTGTTCGGGTGCGAACAGGTGGAGGTACCACTCGCCGTCCTCCGTGCGGGACCACGGCACCCCGCCGAACTCGCCGACCCAGTCGTTGGGCGGCTCCGGCGAGTGCGGCCGGAAGTGGAACAGCTCCCGTTCCGGGGACCCCGGCCCGGCCGCCAGCGCCGCCTTGAACCATTCGTGCTGGTCGGACACGTGGTTCGGCACGATGTCCACGATGCAGCGCAGGCCGAGCTCCCGGGCCTCGGCGATCAGCTTCTCGGCCTCGCCGAGGCTGCCGAACGCCGGGTCGATGGTGCGGTAGTCCGCGACGTCGTAGCCGCCGTCGGCCATGGGTGACAGGTACCAGGGGGTGAACCACAGGGCGTCCACGCCCAGTTCGGCCAGATAGGGGAGACGGGCCCGGACTCCGGCGAGGTCGCCGGTGCCGTCGCCGTTCCCGTCCGCGAAGGAACGGACGTACACCTGATAGATGGCAGCGCTGCGCCACCACTCCGTGCTGGGCAAGGGGAGTCCTTTCGTACGTGCTCCGAAGACGTGCTGCGGGGAGCTGCTGCGGAGAGCTCAGCCCTTGAGGCTGCCGGCGCCGAGCCCGGCGATGATGTGGCGCTGGAAGACGAGGAAGAGGGCGACCAGCGGCAGGGAGGCCATGACGA
This sequence comes from Streptomyces venezuelae, assembly GCF_008642335.1. NCBI lineage: Bacteria > Bacillati > Actinomycetota > Actinomycetes > Kitasatosporales > Streptomycetaceae > Streptomyces > Streptomyces venezuelae. The sequence goes on from NZ_CP029191.1 coordinate 5,696,527, forward strand.
GCCCGGCCACCAGGCTGTTGAGCGGGGTGTCCTGGGCGACGCGCTGGAGGAACACGCTCAGCGGTTGCCGTGCCGGGTCGGGCAGCACGAGCAGCGGCCAGAGGAAGTCCTTCCACGCCGTGACGATGGAGAGGATGGAGACCACGGCGATGATCGGTCGGGCCAGTGGGAGCACCACGCGCCACATGGTCGTCACGGGCCCCGCGCCGTCGACCTTCGCCGCGTCGAGGAGCTCGTCGGGGATCCGGTCGAAGAAGTTCTTCAGGATGTAGATGTTGAACGCGTTGGCGGCCGCGGGCAGCCACACCGCGCTGGGGCTGTTGATCAGGTTGCGGTTGAACAGCGGGACGTCGACGACGGTGAGGTAGACCGGCACGAGGAGCGCGGTGGCGGGCATCATCAGCGTCACGAGCATCAGGCCGAGCACCACGTTGCCGAACCGGGGGCGCAGCTTCGACAGGGCGTACGCGGCCGGGATCTGCACCGCGAGTTGCACCAGCCAGGCCCCGCCGGCCAGGACGACCGTGTTGAGGAAGTAGCGGGAGAGGTCCATCTCCCGCCACGCCTTCGCGTAGTTCTCGGGGTGCCAGCTCTCGGGGACGTACGTGGGCGGGTTCCGCGCCAGCTCGGTGGAGGACTTCATGGCGCCGGTCGCCGCCCAGTACAGGGGCACGATGAAGGCGACCGTGAAGAGGAGGAGCGCGAGGGCGAGGACCGACCAGTAGATCAGCCGTCCCTTGCGCGTCTTCAGGACGGCGGGGCGGACGAGGGTGCGCGTCGAGGCGGACATCGCTCACTCCTTGGCGGCGCGGGTGACCCGCAGATAGAGGGCGGAGAAGACGCCCAGGGCGATCAGGAGCAGCAGGCTCAGTGCGCTGGCGGTGCCGAAGTCGTTGTAGACGAAGGCGTACCGGTAGACGAGGAACATTACGGTCACCGTGGAGTCCTCGGGGCCGCCGCCCGTCATGACGTACGGCTCGGTGAAGACCTGCATCGTCGCGACGATCTGGAGCAGCAGCAGGACGAGCAGCACGAACCGGGTCTGCGGGATCGTGACGTGGCGCAGCCGCTGCCACACGTTGGCACCGTCCAGCTCCGCCGCTTCGTACAGCTCGCCGGGGATGGTCTGGAGCGCGGCCAGGTAGATCAGGGTGGTGGTGCCCATGTTGGCCCAGGTGGAGACGATGACCAGGGAGATCAGCGAGGTGGACGACGAGTCCAGCCATGCCGATGTCGGCAGGTGGAGCGTGCGGAGGATCTCGTTGAAGAGGCCGGGGCCGGGGTCGTAGAACCACTTCCACATCAGCGCGACCACGACCGGGGGCAGCATGACGGGCAGATAGACGAGGACCCGGAAGTACGCGCGCGCGTGCCGGAACTCGTTGAGGAGGACCGCGGTCAGGAACGGCACGGCGAAGCCGAGGACCAGCGCGTACAGGGTGAACAGGCCGGTGTTCTTCCAGGCGGTGAGGAACAGCGGGTCGTCGAAGAGCTTCGCGAAGTTGCTCGTGCCGTTCCACGTGTTGCCGGTGGCGAAGTTGACGTCCTGGAAGCCGAGGAGGACGTTGCGGACGATCGGCCACCAGGAGAACAGCGCGAAGATCACCACGGCCGCGCTCAGGAATCCGTACGCCGTCACGTTCTCGCGCAGCGCGCGGCGGCGGGCCGCGCGTGGTCTGCGGGGTGCGGGGGAGGGGGCCGGCGCGACGGCCGTGTCCCGGGCCGGTGTCTTCAGGGACGTGCTCATCAGGAGGCGTCGTAGATCGCGTTGACCTTGTCCTCGGCGGTGTCGAGCAGGGCGTCGATGTCGGCGTCCTTCTTGGTGAGGACGGACTGCATCGCCGAGTCGAGGACCGCGTAGACCTCCTGGGCCCTGGGCGGTTCGATCACGCCGGGCACCTTCGGGGCGGAGTCCATGAACGCCTGGTAGTTGCCGGTCGGCATGTTGGCGTTGTCCTTCTTGACCTTCTCGATCCGGTCGCGGACGGCGCCTTCGAAGACGTCGGGCACGGTGGGCATCGGGATGCCGACGGGGAGCTCGGCGTCGGCGTAGTCGGCGACGTTCTTCTCGATGACGTCGGGGTTGAGGTAGCGCCACTGGATCCACTTGACGCCGGCCTTGATCTTCGCCGGGGACGCCTTGGGGTTGAACATGTAGCCCTCGCCGCCGAGCAGCGTGGCCTTCGCGTCGGGTACGGGGGCGAGTGCGTAGTCCTCGTACTTCCCGCCGAACTGCTTGGCGATGACGGTGATGTTGTCGGCGGCGGCGACGTACATGCCGAGCTTGCCGGAGCCCATCATCCGCTGGACGTCCTCGACCTGGAGCAGCTGCTTGCTGCCCATCGATCCGTCCTTCCAGCGCATGTCGTGGAGGTCCTGGAAGGTGGCCTTGCCCTCGGGCGTGTTGAACGCGGCCTTCCACTTGCCGTCGCTCTCGGCCGCGATCCGGCCGCCGCGGGAGTACAGCTCCGCGGTGTAGTGCCAGCCGCCCTGGTTGTTCTTGGAGAAGTCGGCGTAGCCCACGGTGTTGTCGCCGAGCGCGGCGATCTTCTTGGCCGCCTTGCGGACGTCCGCCCACGTCTTCGGCGGCTGGTCGGGATCGAGGCCGGCCTTCTCGAACAGGGCGCGGTTGTAGATGAGGCCCATCGAGTAGTTCGACGTCGGCAGGCCGTACTGGTGGCCCTCCTCGTCCTGGAAGATCTTCATCAGCGGGTCCTGGAGGTCGCCGCGGCGCGGCATGTCCTTGACGGCGTCCGTGATGTCCGCTGCCTGTTTCTTCTCGATCAGGGACCGGGTGTCGGTGAAGTAGACGTAGAAGACGTCCTCCAGCTTGCCGCCCGCGAGCTTCGCGTTGAACGTCTTCGGGTCCATGAAGCCCTCGTGGGGCACGATGTCGATGTCCGGGTTGGCCTTCTCGAACTGCTGCACGTGCTTGTCGTAGAGCTTGCGCTCGAAGGCCTGGGTCTTGGGCGGCTGTCCGTTGACGTCGAGCGTCACCTTGCCGCCGGAATCCGATTCGGCGCCGTCGCTGCTCGTGCCGCACGCGGTGAGCGCGATCAACGCGAGGACGGTCGCGGTGGCGAGCGGGAGCGTGCGGCCGCTGCGGCCGCGTGGGCTGCTCGTGGATGACATCGGGAGACCCCCTCCGGGTCGTGCTGTACGTCCGTGCTGTGGGTGCCGGGCCGTGCGGCGCATACATAACCACCGACGCAACCGGGCACGCAATAACTTGAGCAGAGATTGAAAAAAGTTGATTGATGTGTGGAGGGCAGCGCGATGCGCGGTGTCACGACTTCCGCTTCGGCTGTAGTCAACTCGACAGTTCTCTGCAATTCTCCCACTGCTTCACGCCAGAAGTTGCGTGCTCGACCGTGAGGGAGACACACACGTCATGAAACGCATCAGAGACGCACGGGCCCGAAGACCACACAGGTGGTGGCGGCCCTTCGCCGCCGCTCTCACCGCGGCGCTGCTGCTCCTCGGCCTGCCCGCCCTGCCCGCGGTCGCGGCGGGCGGTCCCGACCTGGCCGCGGGCAAGCCGGCCAGGGCGAGCAGCGCCAAGGCGGAGTACGGCGCCGCGCACATCACCGACGGCAACGCGGGCACGTACTGGGAGAGTGCGTCGTCCGACCTGCCGCAGTGGGTCCAGGTCGACCTCGGCCGCGGCACCCGCGTCGACGAGGTCGTCCTCAAGCTGCCCCCGGCCTGGGAGGCCCGCAAGCAGACCCTGTCCGTGCAGGGCAGCGCCGACGGCAGCGGCTTCGGCACCCTCGCCGCGTCCGAGGCCCGCTCCTTCGAGCCCGGCTCCGGCAACACGGTGACGATCCGCTTCCCGTCCGCGCAGACCCGTTACGTACGGGTGCACATCACCGCCAACACCGGCTGGCCCGCCGCCCAGCTCTCCGAACTGCGGGTGCACGCGGCCGCCGACGCCTCGGTGAACCTGGCGCTCGGCAAGACCCTCAAGGCGAGCAGCCACACGCAGGACTACGCCGCCGCCCACGCCAACGACGGCAACCGCGCCACGTACTGGGAGAGCGAGAACAGCAAGCTCCCGCAGTGGATCCAGGCCGACCTCGGCAGCTCGGCGCGGATCGACGAGGTGGTCCTGCGCGTGCCCGACGCCTGGGGCGACCGCAGCCAGACCCTCAAGGTCCAGGGCAGCACGGACGGCTCGGACTTCACCGACCTGACCGCGTCGAAGGAGTACGCCTTCACCAAGGCCTCGGAACACTCCGCGACCCTCGCCCTCGACACCGTCACCACCCGCTACGTCCGCGTCCTGATCACCGCGAACACCGCGCAGCCCGCGGGCCAGCTGTCCGAGCTGGAGATCTACGGCCCGGCGGGCGGCGACATGCAGGCGCCCACCGCGCCGAAGAACCTCGCCCTCACCGAGCCGGAGCCCGGCCGGATCAGGCTCGCCTGGGACGCCTCCGACGACGACAAGGGCGTGACCGCGTACGACGTCTACGCCAACGGGGAGCTGCTCACCAGCCTCGCCGGCGACGTGCGCACGTACACCGACACGCGCCCCGTCAGCGCCACCGTCACGTACTACGTGCGCGCCCGCGACGCGGCGGGGAATGCCTCCGCCAACAGCAACTCCGTGACCCGCAAGGGCGATTCCGGCGACACCCAGGCACCGACCGCGCCCACGCATCTCACGTTCAGCCAGCCCTCAAGCGGTGAGATCAAGCTGACGTGGGGCGCGTCGAACGACAACGTGAAGGTCACGGCGTACGACGTGTACGCGGACGGCAAGCTCCTGAAGTCCGTGGCCGGTGACGTGACGACGTACACCGACACCCGTCCCGCGAACGTCACCGTCTCCTACACGGTCCGCGCCCGTGACGCGGCGGGGAACGTCTCGGCGCACAGCAACACCGTGACGCGCCCCGGCGGCGGCAACAAGAACCTGGCCGAGGGCAAGCCGATCGCCGCTTCCTCGGTGATCCACACCTTCGTCGCCGAGAACGCCAACGACGGACAGACGTCCACCTACTGGGAGGGCGCCGCGGGCAGCTACCCCAACACCCTGACCGTCAAGCTCGGCGCCAACGCCGACGTCGACGCGGTCGTCGTCAAGCTCAACCCCGACGCCGGATGGGGCGCCCGCACCCAGAAGGTGCAGGTCCTCGGCCGGGAGCAGAAGGCCGCCGACGTCACCTCGCTGGTGGCGGAGAAGGAGTACTCCTTCAGTCCGTCCGGCAACCAGAACACCGTCACCATCCCCGTCTCCGCCAAGGTCGCCGACGTACGCCTGCGGTTCACCGCGAACAGCGGCGCCACGGCAGGACAGGTCGCCGAGTTCCAGGTCATGGGCGCCCCCGCGGCCAACCCCGACCTGGAGATCACCAAGCTGTCGTACGCCCCCGCGGCGCCGACCGAGACCGACGAGCTGACCCTGACCGCGACCGTGCGCAACCGCGGCACCGAGGCGTCGACGGCCACGGACGCCGTCTTCCGGCTCGGCGGCGCCAAGGCGGGCACGGCGTCCGTGGGCGCGCTCGGCGCGGGCGAGTCGACGACGGTGAGCGCCAAGACGGGCGCGCGCGACGCGGGCTCGTACCCCTTCAGCGCGGAGGTGGACACCAAGAACGAGGTGATCGAACAGGACGAGGGAAACAACACCTACACCGGTACCAGTCCGCTGGTGGTCAAGCCGGTCGACTCCTCCGACCTGGTGGCGTCGCCGGTCAGCTGGACGCCGTCCGCGCCCTCCAAGGGCAAAGAGGTCACCTTCAGTGTCGCCCTCAAGAACCAGGGCACCAAGGCGTCAGCGTCCGGCGCGCACGGCATCAAGCTCATCCTCCAGGATGACAAGGGCGCCACAGTGAAGACCCTCACCGGCGAGCACAACGGCGTGATCGGCGCGGGTGACACCACGGCGCCGGTCAAGCTCGGCACCTGGACCGCGGGGGACGGCCGCTTCACGATCAGAACCGTCATCGCCGACGACGCCAACGAACTGCCGGTCAAGCGCGAGAACAACACCACCACGCACTCGCTGTTCGTCGGCCGCGGCGCCGACATGCCCTACGACACCTACGAGGCGGAGGACGGCGTCCTCGCGGGCGGTGCGAAGACCGTCGGCCCCAACCGCACCGTCGGCGACCTGGCCGGCGAGGCCTCCGGCCGCAAGGCCGTCACGCTGAACTCGACCGGCGAGTCCGTGGAGTTCACCGCCAAGCAGGACACCAACACCCTGGTCACCCGCTTCTCCATCCCGGACGCCCCGGGCGGCGGAGGCACCCAGGCCACCCTGAACGTCTACGTGGACGGCGTCTTCCGCAAGGCCATCGACCTCACCTCCAAGTACGCCTGGCTGTACGGGGACGAGGCCTCGCCCGGCAACTCGCCGGGAGCCGGCCCCGCCCGGCACATCTACGACGAGGCCCACGTCATGCTCGACGGCACGGTCAAGGCGGGCAGCAGGATCAAGCTGCAGAAGGACAGCGCCAACACCTCCCGCTACGCCATCGACTTCGTCGACCTGGAGCAGGTCACGGCGAAGCCCAATCCCGACCCGGCCGCGTACACCGTGCCCGCAGGATTCACCCACCAGGACGTGCAGAACGCCCTGGACAAGGTCCGCATGGACACCACCGGCAAGCTGACGGGCGTCTACCTGCCGCCCGGCGACTACGAGACGAGCAACAAGTTCCAGGTCTACGGAAAGGCCGTCCAGGTCGTCGGCGCCGGACCCTGGTTCACCCGGTTCCACGCGCCGCGCAGCCAGGACAACACGGACGTCGGATTCCGTGCCGAGGCGAGCGCCAAGGGCTCCTCCTTCTCCGGCTTCGCCTACTTCGGCAACTACACGTCCCGAATCGACGGCCCCGGCAAGGTCTTCGACTTCCAGAACGTCTCCGACATCACCATCGACGACATCTGGAACGAGCACATGGTGTGCCTCTACTGGGGCGCCAACACGGACCGCATGACCATCAAGAACTCGCGGATCCGCGACATGTTCGCCGACGGCATCAACATGACCAACGGCAGCACCGACAACCTGGTCGCCAACAACGAGGCGCGGGCCACGGGCGACGACAGCTTCGCCCTCTTCTCCGCCATCGACGCGGGCGGCGCGGACATGAAGAACAACGTCTACGAGAACCTGACCTCGCTCCTGACCTGGCGCGCGGCGGGCTTCGCGGTCTACGGCGGCTACAACAACACCTTCCGCAACAGCCGCATCGCCGACACCCTCGTCTACTCCGGGATCACCATCTCGTCGCTGGACTTCGGCTACCCGATGAACGGCTTCGGGAAGGATCCGACCACGTTCGAGAACATCACGGTCGAACGGGCCGGCGGCACCTTCTGGAAGGGCCAGGACTTCCCGGCCATCTGGGCGTTCTCCGCGTCGAAGGTCTTCCAGGGGATCCGTGTGAACAACGTCGACATCGTCGACCCGACGTTCCACGGGGTGATGTTCCAGACGAAGTACACGGGCAGCCAGCCCGAGTTCCCGGTCAAGGACACGATTTTCACCGACGTGTCCATCAAGGGCGCGCCGATCGGCATCTACGTCAACGAGATGCCGGAGGCGGGCCAGGGCCCTGCCGTCGGTGAAGCGACGTTCATCCGGCCCAAGTTGAGCGGCAACGGACAGGACATCAAGAACGACACGTCGACATTCAAGCTCACGCTGCAGCCCTGACCCGCGGAGGTGACATCCACGTACGCGGCCGTCCGGATTCCGGGCGGCCGTTTACGTAACTGGCTTGCAGGCCTTGCGCTATTCTTGCGGCCATGACGCGACGACTTGCTCAAGTTGCGAAGAAGGTGGGGGTCAGCGAGGCGACGGTCAGCCGTGTCCTCAACGACAAGCCCGGCGTCTCCGCCGCGACCCGACAGTCCGTGCTGACGGCGCTCGACGTCCTCGGCTACGAGCGGCCGACCCAGCTGCGCGGCGAGCGGGCCCGCCTCGTCGGTCTCGTCCTTCCCGAGCTGCAGAACCCGATCTTCCCCGCGTTCGCCGAGGTCATCGGTGGCGCCCTCGCCCAGCAGGGCCTCACGCCCGTGCTGTGCACGCAGACCAGGGGCGGCGTCTCCGAGGCCGACTACGTGGACCTGCTGCTCCAGCAGCACGTCTCCGGCGTCGTCTTCGCGGGCGGCCTCTTCGCGGAGGCCGACGCGCCGCACGACCACTACCGGCGCCTCGCCGAGCGCAACATCCCCGTCGTCCTGATCAACGCGTCGATCGAGGGCCTCGACTTCCCGTGCGTCGCGTGCGACGACGCCGTCGCCGTCGAGCAGGCGTGGCGCCACCTCGCCTCGCTCGGCCACGAGCGCATCGGCCTCGTCCTCGGCCCGGCCGACCACGTGCCCTCGCGCCGCAAGCTCGTGGCGGCCCGCGACATCGCCGCGGCCGCGGGCATGGAGCTGCCCGACGCGTTCGTCGAGCGGTCGATCTTCTCCCTGGAGGGCGGCCAGGCCGCCGCCGCGCGCCTCATGGAGCGCGGCGTCACCGGCATCGTCTGCGCCAGCGACCCGCTCGCCCTCGGCGCCGTCAGGGCCGCCCGCCGCAAGGGCCTCTCCGTCCCCGCCGACGTCTCCGTCGTCGGCTACGACGACTCGGCCTTCATGACCTGCACCGAGCCGCCCCTGTCCACCGTGCGCCAGCCCATCGAGGCGATGGGCCGCGCGGCGGTCGACCTGCTGTGCGCGCAGATCCGGGGCACCCAGACGCACCCCGGCGAGCTGCTCTTCGAGCCGGAACTCGTCGTCCGCGGCTCGACGGCCCAGCTGCTCGGCACTCGTTGATTCAGCGCTCGTCGGTTCAGCACTCGATGATGTTGACCGCGAGCCCGCCGCGCGCGGTCTCCTTGTACTTGACGCTCATGTCGGCGCCCGTCTCCTTCATCGTCTTGATGACCTTGTCGAGGGACACCTTGTGGGAGCCGTCGCCGCGCATCGCCATCTTCGCGGCGGTGACGGCCTTGACCGCCGCCATGCCGTTGCGCTCGATGCACGGGATCTGAACGAGGCCGCCGACCGGGTCGCAGGTCAGGCCGAGGTTGTGCTCCATGCCGATCTCGGCGGCGTTCTCGACCTTGGACGGGGAGCCGCCCATGACCTCGGCGAGCGCGCCCGCCGCCATCGAGCAGGCGGAGCCGACCTCGCCCTGGCAGCCGACCTCGGCGCCGGAGATCGAGGCGTTCTCCTTGAAGAGCATGCCGATCGCGCCGGCCGCGAGCAGGAAGCGGACCACGCCGTCCTCGTCGGCGCCGGGCACGAAGTTCATGTAGTAGTGCAGGACGGCCGGGATGATGCCCGCCGCGCCGTTCGTGGGCGCGGTGACCACGCGGCCGCCCGCGGCGTTCTCCTCGTTCACCGCCATGGCGTAGAGCGTGATCCACTCCATGGCGCGGGCCTGCGGCTCGCCCTCGGCGCGCAGCTGCCTGGCCGAGTTCGCGGCGCGGCGGCGCACCTTGAGGCCGCCCGGCAGGATGCCCTCGCGGGTCATGCCGCGTGAGACGCAGGACTGCATGACGCCCCAGATGTCGAGCAGACCCGCGCGGATCTCCTCCTCGGTGCGCCACGCCTTCTCGTTCTCCAGCATCAGCGCGGAGATGGAGAGGCCCGTCTCCTCCGTGAGGCGGAGCAGCTCGTCGCCGGTGCGGAAGGGGTGCCGCAGGACGGTGTCGTCCGGCACGATCGGGTTCTCGCCCGCGACGGCGTCTTCGTCCACCACGAAACCGCCGCCTACGGAGTAGTACGTCTTCTCCAGGACGAGGCCGCCCTCACGGTCGTACGCGAAGATCGTCATGCCGTTGGCGTGGTACGGCAGGGCCTTGCGGCGGTGCAGGATCAGGTCCTCGTCGAAATCGAAGTCGATCTCGTGCATGCCGAGGAGGTTGATGCGGCCGCCGCTCTTGATCTCCTCGACGCGGTCGTCGGCGCTCTCCACGTTCACCGTGCGCGGCGACTCGCCCTCCAGGCCGAGCAGGACGGCCTTCGGGGTGCCGTGCCCGTGGCCGGTCGCGCCGAGCGAGCCGTACAGCTCCGCCCGTATCGCCGTCGTGTGGGCCATGAGGCCCTCGTTCTTGAGGCGGCTCGCGAACATGCGGGCCGCGCGCATGGGACCGACCGTGTGGGAGCTGGACGGGCCGATGCCGATCGAGAACAGGTCGAAGACCGAGATGGCCACGGAACACTCCAAGGGTGGTTGGTAGACGCCGTTGTCTGCCGGGTGATGCAGAAGTACAAGGCGGTGCGGGAACTGCGGGGCGGTGCGGGACGTGGTGCGGGGCACCTCGCTCACTCTCCAGTGTGCGGGGTGCCCCGATGTTTCGTACGTACGAACAAAAGCGTACAAACAGAGGGTACGAAACTACTTCAGGCCGGGGTACAAGGGGTGCTTGTCGGCCAGAGCGGTCACGCGGGTCTTGAGGGACGCCGCGTCGAAGCCCGGCTTGAGGGCCTCGGCGATGATGTCGGCGACCTCGCGGAAGTCCTCCTCGCCGAACCCGCGGGTCGCGAGCGCGGGCGTGCCGATCCGCAGGCCCGAGGTGACCATCGGGGGGCGCGGGTCGTTCGGGACGGCGTTGCGGTTGACCGTGATGCCGACCTCGTGGAGGCGGTCCTCGGCCTGCTGGCCGTCCAGCTCGGAGTTGCGCAGGTCCACCAGGACCAGGTGCACGTCCGTGCCGCCCGACAGGACGTCGACGCCGACGGCCTTCGCGTCGTCCTGCACCAGGCGCTCGGCCAGGATGCGGGCGCCGTCCAGGGTGCGCTGCTGGCGCTCCTTGAAGTCGTCCGACGCGGCGACCTTGAAGGAGACGGCCTTGGCCGCGATCACGTGCTCCAGCGGGCCGCCCTGGAAGCCGGGGAAGACCGCGGAGTTCAGCTTCTTCGCGAACTCCTTGCTGCGGGCCAGGATGATGCCGCCGCGCGGGCCGCCGAGCGTCTTGTGCGTGGTGGAGGTCACCACGTCCGCGTAGGGCACCGGGTTCGGGTGCAGGCCCGCGGCGACGAGACCGGCGAAGTGCGCCATGTCGACCCACAGGTACGCGCCGACCTCGTCGGCGATCCGGCGGAACTCGGCGAAGTCCAGGTGGCGCGGGTAGGCCGACCAGCCCGCGATGATCACCTTCGGGCTGTTCTCCTTGGCGAGGCGCTCGACCTCGGCCATGTCGACCAGACCGGCCTCGTCGACGTGGTAGGCGACCACGTTGAACTGCTTGCCGGAGAAGTTCAGGCGCATGCCGTGCGTGAGGTGGCCGCCGTGCGCCAGGTCCAGGCCGAGGATCGTGTCGCCGGGCTGGGCGATCGCGAAGAGGGCGGCCTGGTTGGCGGAGGCGCCGGAGTGCGGCTGCACGTTCGCGTACTCGGCGCCGAACAGGTCCTTGACCCGGTCGATCGCGATCTGCTCGGCGACGTCGACGTGCTCGCAGCCGCCGTAGTAGCGGCGGCCGGGGTAGCCCTCGGCGTACTTGTTGGTCAGGACCGAGCCCTGGGCCTCCATGACCGCGACCGGAGCGAAGTTCTCCGAGGCGATCATTTCCAGGGTCGACTGCTGACGGTGGACCTCGGCGTCGACGGCGGCGGCGACGTCCGGGTCCAGCTCGTGGAGGGGGGTGTTCAGAAGCGACATCACACGATCCCTATCGGTATGGGTCAGCCGGCGGTGAAGGCGGTGTACTCATCGGCGGAGAGCAGGTCGTCCGGCTCGCCGGTGATGCGCACCTTGAACAGCCAACCGCCCTCGAACGGGGCGGAGTTGACCAGCGACGGGTCGTCCACGACGTCCTGGTTGGCGGCGACGATCTCGCCGGTCACCGGGGCGTAGAGGTCGCTGACCGACTTGGTCGACTCCAGCTCGCCGCAGGACTCGCCCGCGGTCACCGTGTCACCGACCTCGGGAAGCTGGGCGAAGACGACGTCACCGAGCGCGTTGGCCGCGTGCTCGGTGATGCCGACGGTCGCCACGCCGTCCTCGGTGGCCGAGAGCCACTCGTGCTCCTTGCTGTAGCGAAGCTGCTGGGGGTTGCTCATGACCTGAATTCTCCTGTACGCGGGTGGGTGCTGCGGAACGGGAAGGATGTGCGGGGGGTCACTTCTGGCGCTTGTAGAACGGCAGCGCCACGACCTCGTAGGGCTCGTGGGTGCCGCGGATGTCCACGCCCACGCCCTCGGTGCCGGGAGCGGCGTGCTCCGCGTCGACGTACGCCATCGCGATCGGCTTGCCCAGCGTCGGCGACGGGGCGCCCGAGGTGACCTCGCCGATCACCTTGCCGTCCGCGACCACCGGGAAACCGGCGCGCGGGACCCGGCGGCCCTCGGCGACCAGGCCGACGAGCTTGCGCGGCGGGGCGGTCTCGGCGCGCTCGGCGGCGGCCGCGAGCGCGCCGCGCCCCACGAAGGAGTCCGACTGACTGGTCTTCTCGAACTTCACGACCCGGCCGAGACCCGCGTCGAACGGCGTCAGCTCCGCGGTCAGCTCGTGCCCGTACAGCGGCATGCCCGCCTCCAGGCGCAGCGTGTCACGGCAGGAGAGACCGGCCGGGACCATGCCGACGGGCGTGCCCGCCTCCATCAGCGCGCCCCACAGCTTCTCCGCGTCGGCGGGGGAGACGAACAGCTCGAAACCGTCCTCGCCCGTGTAGCCCGTGCGGGCGATCAGGGCGGAGACGCCCGCGACGGTGCCGGGCAGGCCCGCGTAGTACTTCAGGCCGTCCAGGTCCGCGTCCGTGAGGGACTTCAGGATGCCGGGGGACTCGGGGCCCTGGACGGCGAGCAGCGCGTACGCGTCACGGTCGTCGCGGACCTCGGCGTCGAAGCCCTCGGCGCGGGCGGTGAGCGCGTCGAGGACGACCTGCGCGTTCGAGGCGTTGGCGACGACCATGTACTCCGTCTCGCCCAAGCGGTAGACGATCAAATCGTCCAGGATGCCGCCGTCCTCGGCGACGATCATGGTGTAGCGGGCGCGGCCGACACCGACCGAGCCGATGTTGCCGACCAGCGCGAAGTTCAGGAAGTCCGCGGCGGCGGGTCCGGTGACGGTGATCTCGCCCATGTGCGACAGGTCGAAGAGGCCGGCCTTGGTGCGCACGGCGTTGTGCTCGTCGCGCTCGCTGGCGTACCGCAGCGGCATGTCCCAGCCCGCGAAGTCGGTCATGGTGGCGCCAAGGGACCGGTGCACGGCGTCGAGGGCGGTCAGACGGGGGGCAGTGCTCATGAAGGGAACTCCCAGGGCATGACGGGCGAGGTCGATCCTCCCCATCTGTCATCGGAACCTGAGAGGTTCGCCGGAAGTGTCTCGTCCAGTGAGACGCCGGCTTGCACCTTGGGTGGGACCGCCGGGGCGGCCCGCTTTTCAGATGTGCCTCGCCCGCGCGGTACGGGGCCTGAGAGATTCAAGGGAGGGGCTTGCTCCTTCGGCGCTCCGGGTACCCAGCACAGCAAGCTGGTTCCGGAGACTCTCCCGCGCGGATTCGAACGGCCTGTATGGAGTTGGCGCGCACATCATTGCACGCGACTCTGTCCAGGGGGAGCGGTGCCCGGCAGCGGGTTCCGTCATGGGTCCGGCACGGGGCCCGTCACTCCGGAATGCTCTTGTGCCGCATTACCTTCTCTTTACACTTGGTGGGGAAGCAGTACGTGACCGCTATGGGGAGGCCGATCACGGTGCGCAGCAGGACGAGTCTCTACGCCACTTCCACGGGGGTGGCGCTGCCCAAGGCACTGTCCGGGGCGCTGCCCGAACAGGCCTCCGTCCCGGCCGCGGAGAGCTGCGGCCGGGACGCCGCGGCCGTCGTCCGCGACCTGCGGCAGCGCGCAGGCCACAGCCCGCGCCGCCTCACGTTCGGCGAGGGCGACCTGGTCGTCGTCTCCGGGCTGCCCGGCGGCGGAAAATCGACCCTCATGCGCCAAGCCGTCACCGGCCCGCGCATCGACTCCCAGGACACCCGCGACCGCTGGTCGCGCCGCATGCCGCGCCTGCTGCCCTACGCGGTGTACCGCCCCCTGGTCCGCCTCGCGCACTACGCGACGCTGCGCCGCACGCTCCGCTCAGGGGCGAGCGTCGTCGTGCACGACTGCGGCACCCAGGCGTGGGTGCGCCGCTGGCTCGCCCGCGAGGCCGCACGCCGCGGCACGGCCCTGCACCTCCTGATGCTCGACGTCCCCGTGGACACCGCGCTGCGCGGCCAGCACGAGCGCGGCCGCGGCGTCTCGCGGTACGCGTTCGCACGCCACCGCAGGACGGTCGGACGGCTCGTCGCCGCCACCGAGCGGGGCGACCTGCCGCGCGGCTGCCGCTCCGCGGTGCTGCTCGACCGCGCGGCCGCGCAGGTCCTGCGGGTGATCGCCTTCGACCGCTGAGCGGGCCCGGCGTTAGGGTTCGAGCCGCAGGCAGAGCGGTCGCGAGCAGGGGTTGGACAGATGGACTTTCCGGCGCAGGCACATGCCCATCCGTACGGCGGATGGCCGGGCAACGAACTCGAGGAGGTCCTCGCGGCCTCCCTCGGCGCCCCCGAATCGGCGGGCGCCCGCATCGTCGAGGTGCTCGGCCGCAGCCACCTGTGGATACCGCTGCCGAACGGCGGCGGTCCCGACAGCGGCACGCTGGACCTGCCGACCCTGGAGATCGAAGGACAGGCGTACGTCCCCGTCTTCACCTCCGAGCAGCAGTTCCGCCAGGCGCTCGGCGACGCGGCGGACCGGATGGGCGTCACCGTGGCGCCCGCCGTGGAGTTCGCCCGCGGGCTGCCCCCGCAGCTGGGCATCGCGCTGAACCCGGACGGCACCGTCGGCGCCCCGCTGCCCCCGCCGGCCGTCGCCGAGCTCTGCCGCGTCGGCCGCACCGAGCTGGACGGCCCGACCACCGGCGGCCGGGTCCGCCTCTTCGAGCCGGACTGGCAGGAGGACCCGGTCGACTTCCTCGCCACCGCGGGACGTGAGTTCGAGGCGGCGGGCGTCGTCCTCACCGCGCGCCGCTGTCTGGCCGCCGTGGAGACGGACGACCCGACCCTCTTCGTCGGCGTCGAGCTGTCCACCTGGGACGGCAACGCACGCGACCTGCCCATGGAGGCGCTCGGCCGCGCACTCGGACAGGTCCCGGTCCCGTGGCCGGTGAACCTGGTCCTCCTCGACGTGGCACAGGACCCGGTCGGCGACTGGCTGCGCGCGAAGGTACGGCCCTTCTACCACCGCATCGACGCTTAAGCTGGTTGCATTCTTACGCCCTCCACTGTCTCCCGTGGGGGCACCGAGTTCGTCGCGAAGGGGCGGTTACGGGTGAGTGCGTCGGGCACGGCCGCGGCCGGGCAGCAGGTCGAGCAGGTGCTGCGCCAGGTGACGCCGGGGCGTTACGACGCGTACGAGGCACTGCTGCGCGCGCTCGCCGCCGACCAGGTGTGGATGCTGCTCTGGCACGGCCAGGCCGGCTCCCCCGACGCCCAGTACGGGAACATGGAAGTGGAGGGGCTCGGCTACGCACCGTGCGTGACCTCCGCCCAGGAGCTGTCCGCCAGTGGCTGGAACCGTAGCTACGAAGTGGTGCGCGGCATCGACATCGCCCGCACCCTCTACCCCGACCACTACGGCATCTGGCTCAACCCGCACGCGCCCGGCGGCGGCGTCGGCATCCCCTGGCTCGACCTGCGCCGCATCGCCACGGGCCTGGACCTTCTCCCCGCGGGCCCGCTCCGGCTCACCGAGCCCAGCATCGAAATTCCCCAGTTCTACGCCCTGTTGACGCAGAACGCCCACCGCACCCCCGTGGTCCGCTCGCTGCGCCGCGCCTGGGTGCAGCCCGCCCTCGGGGCGCCTTATCTGGCCATCGGCCTCGACGTGTACGACACGTCGCCGCCGTCCGTCGACGCGGTGCGCACGATGATGCGCCAGTCCATCCCCGCCGTCCCCGAGGGCCTGCCCGTCTCGACGGTCGCGATGTCCGACGATTACGACCCGGTCGCGATGTGGCTACGAGCCAACGCCAGGCCGTTCTACGACCGCGAGGCCCACGCGGCCCCGGCCCCCGCGGGCGGATACGGCTACCCCGCGCAGTACTGAGGGGCTGGAACCGGCCACCGAGCAGCCACGACGGACGTGATGTCCGTTGTGGTGCAGGTGGGGCCCTATGGGGGCCCGTGCCGCCTTGCGACCCAACTGCCCCGTGTTCGGCCCTCGTTCACTCGCGTCCGGATAACGGAACACCTCGATCAGCATCACGGTTGCGCATCCTTTCCCCGTCAAGTCTGGTAACAGATCGCGACGTGGATGAAGACTCCCGCTCCAGGGGCCTGATGCCCCTGTGTACGACGGACTGATCACGTCGCTACAGCGGCAAGTGCGGGCCGGTCACCACCGGTTGAGAGGGGTCCCTGCCACGATGACGGCACCATTGCATGACACACCTGCGGATGCGGACCCGACCCAGGACGTCGCCCCCGCAGTTGATGCAGGGGTGAAGAAGGTCGAGGGTCGGTCCCTCAAGCAGATCGCCTGGAACCGCCTGAAGCGGGACAAGGTCGCCCTGGCCGGCGGCATCACCGTGCTGCTCCTGGTGCTTGTCGCCATCCTCGCGCCCCTGATCGTGAACCTGCTGGGCCACGACCCGAACGGCTTCCACCAGGACGAGCTCGATGAGCTGACCGGCCTCCCCAAGGGCGCCCTCGGCGGCGTGAGCGGCGACTTCCTCTTCGGGGTCGAGCCCAACAAGGGCCGCGACGTCTTCAGCCGGATCGTCTACGGCGCGCGGATCTCGCTCCTCGTGGCGTTCCTCGCGGCCATCGTGGCCGTGGCGCTCGGCACCCTCTTCGGGATCATCGCCGGTTACTTCGGCGGCTGGGTCGACGCCCTGATCAGCCGCGTGATGGACGTGCTGCTCTCGTTCCCGCAGCTGCTCTTCATCATCTCGCTGGTCTCCGTGCTCCCCGACGACCTGCTCGGTCTCCAGGGCACCAGCGTGCGCGTCGCGATCCTCGTCATGGTCATCGGCTTCTTCGGCTGGCCGTACGTCGGCCGCATCGTCCGCGGCCAGACGCTCTCGCTCCGTGAGCGCGAGTACGTGGAGGCGGCCCGCAGCCTCGGCGGCGGCAAGCGGCACATCCTGTTCCGCGAACTGCTGCCCAACCTGGTCGCCCCCATCACCGTCTACGCGACGCTGATGATCCCGACCAACATCCTCACGGAGGCGGCACTCAGCTTCCTCGGCGCCGGCGTCAAGCCGCCGACGGCCTCGTGGGGCGGCATGCTGCGCGACGCCCTCAAGACGTACGAGCACGACCCGATGTTCATGGTCTTCCCGGGCGTCACGATCTTCATCACCGTCCTGGCCTTCAACCTCTTCGGCGACGGGCTGCGTGACGCACTCGACCCGAAGGGGACGCGCTAGAAGGTCCCAACTGGCTTGCCCCTGCCGCATGTCAGGTGGCTTTAACCATGGTTCTCCGGCAGCAGATGGCCAGGGACCGCGATCTCGGAGGTTACGAGAAAATGCCCACAGGTTCCACGAAACGACGGCTCACCAGCGGTGCGGCCCTCGTCGTCGCGGCGCTGGTGACCACCACGGCGTGCGGCGGCGGTGACGGTGACGACAGCGACTCCAAGGGTGCCGGTTACAACGCGGCGCTGAACAAGATCGCCAACCCTTCCAAGAAGAAGGGAGGCACGCTGAAGATGGTCGGCAAGCAGGACCTGGACTCCGCCGACCCGCAGCGCGCCTACTACGGCATGTCGTGGGACTTCATGCGCTTCTACACCCGGCAGCTGGTGACCTACGACACCAAGCCGGGCAAGGCGGGCACGAAGCTGGTCCCGGACCTCGCCACCTCCACGGCGAAGATCTCCGACGACGGCAAGACCTACACGTACAAGCTGCGTGACGGCCTCACCTGGGAGGACGGCTCCAAGCTGACCTCCAAGGACGTCAAGTACGGCATCGAGCGCACCTGGGCGACGGACACCATCACCGGCGGCCCCGGCTACATCCGCCAGACGCTCGACCCCAAGACGAAGTACAAGGGTCCCTACAAGGACAAGGGCGGCCTCGACGCGATCGAGACCCCCGACGACCAGACGATCATCTTCAAGCTGCCCAAGCGCAACGGTGACTTCGAGCAGTTCCTGGCCATGCCCACCGGTTCGGCGGTGAAGGAGTCCAAGGACACGAAGGCCAAGTACACGCAGCGGCCGTTCTCCTCGGGCCCGTACAAGTTCGAGACGTACAAGTCGAACAAGAAGATCGTTCTGGTCCGCAACGACAAGTGGAAGAAGTCCTCGGACCCGATCCGCGCCGCGCTGCCCGACAAGATCGACGTGACGATCTCCGCCAACCAGGAGGAGAACGACAAGAAGCTGATGGAGGGCGACTTCGACCTCGACCTCAACGGCACGGGCATGACCCAGTCCGGCCGCGTCAGCGCCGTCACGGACCACCGCGACAACGTCGACAACATGCACACGTCCTTCGTGCGCTACGTCGCGCTCATCCACACCGCCAAGCCGTTCGACAACGAGCACTGCCGCAAGGCCGTGTTCTACGCGACCGACTTCGCGAGCATCCAGCAGACCCGCGGCGGCAAGGTCGCGGCCGGCGACATCGCCAACAGCACCTTCCCCGTCGCGATCCCCGGCCACAGCGACTACGACCCGTACGGCGTGCTGAAGCGCAAGGGCAAGCCCGACGTCGCCAAGGCCAAGGACGAGCTGAAGCAGTGCGGCAAGCCGTCCGGCTTCACCACCAAGCTCACCGCCCGCAGCAACAACCCGGGTGAGGTCGACGCCGCCGAGGCCCTCCAGCAGGCCCTCGACAAGGTCGGCATCAAGGTCCAGGTCGACTCCCTCGACGGCGCCGACACCTCCAGCATCACCGGCTCGCCCTCCGTCGTGAAGAAGCGCGGCTACGGCATGACGATGAGCGGCTGGGGCCCGGACTTCCCGTCCGGCCAGGGCTACGCGCAGCCGCTGTTCGACAGCCGCTTCCTGAACCCGACCGGTAACTACAACGAGTCGCAGATCAAGGACAAGAAGGTCGACGCGCTCTTCGACAAGGCGATCGCGGAGACCGACCCGGCCGCGGCGGGCGAGATCTACAAGGAACTCGACAAGAAGATCCTCGACCAGGCCGACTGGATGCCCTTCCTCTACGAGAAGAACATCACCTGGCGCGGGTCGCGGCTGACCAACGCCTACATGTCCGACGGCTACAACGGCCGTTACGACTACGCCTCGCTCGGCGTCGTCAAGTAACACCCGTTGACGTCACACCAGTAGTTGTTCGTTCCACCGCCGCCGAATCCCGCCAGTCCGAAGGGCAGGTGATGGCCCCGGGCGGTGGCCGGGACTCCTCACAAGGGGGTCCCGGCCACCGCCGGGCCGCGCACAGTGCTTGCTTATCTCATCCGGCGCCTGATCGCCGTAATCATCATGGTGCTGGTCGTACTGCTCGCGACCTTCACCGTCTTCTTCATGCTGCCCAAGTGGGCGGGACAGGACATCGCCGTCCTCTTCGCCGGCAAGGCCACCGGAGCCGAGCAGATCGAAGGCATCCGGACCAAACTGGGACTCGACGACCCCCTGCTCGTCCAGTTCTGGGACTTCGTCAAGGGCATCCCGATGGGGCGCGACTACGTCAACGGCAGTGACGTCACGCACTGCCCGGCGCCCTGCTTCGGCTACTCCTTCCGTACCGAGGCCCCCGTCTGGGAGACCCTCAAGGAAGCCCTGCCCGTCACCATCGCGCTCGCCGCCGGCGCCTGTGTCCTCTGGCTCGCCGCCGGTGTCGCCACCGGTGTCGTCTCCGCGCTCAAGCGGGGCACGATCTGGGACCGCTCCGCGATGACCATCGCCCTCGGCGGTGTCTCGCTCCCCGTCTTCTTCACCGGCATGATCGCGATGGGCATCTTCGTCCACCAGCTCGGCTGGGTGAAGATCGCGGACAGCCTCAGTACCGACGACTCGATCGACGTCTGGCTGCAGACGATGATCCTGCCGTGGATCGTCCTCGCCTTCCTGAACGCGGCGATGTACGCCCGCCTCACCAGAGCGACCATGCTCGAAGTGCTCGGCGAGGACTACATCCGCACCGCCCGCGCCAAGGGCCTCGGCGAGGCCACCGTCATCCGCAAGCACGCGCTGCGCTCCGCGATGACCCCGATCCTCACCGTCTTCGGGCTCGACCTCGGCGTGCTCCTCGGCGGCGCCGTGCTCACCGAGTCCACGTTCAACCTGCCGGGGCTCGGCCTCGAAGCGGTCAGGGCCATCAGCAGCAAGGACCTGCCCGTCATTCTCGGCGTCACCCTGTTTGCGGCGCTCGCGATCGCCGTGGCCAACCTCGTCGTCGACCTTCTGTACGCCGTCATCGACCCGCGAGTGAGGCTGGGATGACCGAACTGTCCAAGAGCGGAGCAGCGGTGGGCGAGCCCGTCGCCGGATCCGCCGCTCCCACCGCCTTCCTCGAGGTGCGCGACCTCAAGGTGCACTTCCCGACCGACGACGGCCTGGTCAAGTCCGTCGACGGGCTCAGCTTCCAGCTGGAGAAGGGCAAGACCCTCGGCATCGTGGGCGAGTCGGGCTCCGGCAAGTCGGTCACCTCGCTCGGCATCCTCGGCCTGCACACCGCCGGTCAGTACGGCTCCCGCAGGGCGCAGCTCTCCGGCGAGATCTGGCTGGACGGCACCGAGCTGCTGAGCGCACCGGCCGACGAGGTGCGCAAGCTGCGCGGCCGCGAGATGGCGATGATCTTCCAGGACCCGCTGTCCGCGCTGCACCCGTACTACACCATCGGCAAGCAGATCACCGAGGCGTACCGGGTCCACAACGACGTCGACAAGAAGACCGCCCGCAAGCGGGCGATCGAGATGCTCGACCGGGTCGGTATCCCGCAGCCGGACAAGCGCGTCGACTCCTACCCGCACGAGTTCTCGGGCGGCATGCGCCAGCGCGCGATGATCGCCATGGCGCTGGTGAACAACCCCGAGCTGCTCATCGCGGACGAGCCGACGACCGCCCTGGACGTGACCGTCCAGGCGCAGATCCTCGACCTCATCCGGGATCTGCAGAAGGAGTTCGGCTCCGCCGTCATCATGATCACGCACGACCTGGGCGTGGTCGCCGAGATGGCGGACGAGCTCCTGGTCATGTACGGCGGCCGGTGCGTCGAGCGCGGCAGCGCCGAGAAGGTCTTCTACGAACCGCAGCACCCCTACACCTGGGGTCTGCTCGGCTCGATGCCCCGCATCGACCGCGAGGAGACCGACCGGCTCATCCCGGTCAAGGGCTCCCCGCCCAGCCTGATCAACCTGCCGAGCGGCTGCGCCTTCAACCCGCGCTGCCCCTACGCGGACATCCCCAAGGGCCAGATCACCCGCACCGAACGTCCCGAACTGCGTCTGGTGGCCGACGGACACTGGTCCGCCTGCCACATGTCGCAGGAGGAGCGCACCCGGATCTGGACCGAAGAGATTGCGCCGAAGCTGTGAACGATGACGTGAAGGGCCAGGAGATGACGATCCCGGCGCAGACGCAGAGCTCGCCCGAGCCGCTGCTCAAGGTCGACGGCCTGGTGAAGCACTTCCCCATCAAGAAGGGGCTGCTCCAGCGCCAGGTGGCGGCCGTCCAGGCGGTCGACGGGCTCACCTTCGACGTACGCCCCGGGGAAACCCTCGGCGTCGTCGGCGAGTCCGGCTGCGGCAAGTCGACGATGGGACGCCTCATCACGCGTCTGCTCGAACCGACCGGCGGGCGCGTCGAGTTCCAGGGCAAGGACATCACGCACCTGGGTACGGGCGGCATGCGCCCGTACCGCCGCGACGTGCAGATGATCTTCCAGGACCCGTACTCGTCGCTGAACCCGCGGCACACCATCGGCACGATCGTCGGCGCGCCCTTCAAGCTCCAGGGCGTCAAGCCCGAGGGCGGCGTGAAGAAGACCGTGCAGGAGATGCTGGAGCGCGTCGGGCTCAACCCCGAGCACTACAACCGCTACCCGCACGAATTCTCCGGCGGCCAGCGGCAGCGCATCGGCATCGCGCGGGCGCTCGCCCTGCGGCCCAAGCTGGTCGTGGCGGACGAGCCGGTCTCGGCGCTCGACGTCTCCATCCAGGCCCAGGTGGTCAACCTCCTGGACGACCTGCAGGACGAGCTCGGCCTCACGTACGTGATCATCGCGCACGACCTGTCGGTCATCCGGCACGTCTCGGACCGCATCGCGGTGATGTACCTCGGCAAGATCGTGGAGCTGGCGGACCGCAAGGACCTCTACTCCACGCCGATGCACCCGTACACCAAGGCGCTGCTCTCCGCGGTGCCGGTGCCCGACCCCAAGCGGCGCGGCGTCAAGAGCGAGCGCATCCTGCTCCGCGGCGATGTCCCCTCGCCGATCGACCCGCCCACCGGCTGCCGTTTCCACACGCGGTGCTGGAAGGCGACGGAGATCTGCAAGACGAAGGAACCGCCGCTGCTCACGCTCGGCACCGGACACCAGGTGGCGTGCCACCACCCGGAGAACGCCGAGGACCAGGCGCCCGAGGACACCAAGCTCCTCTCGGCGGCCAAGGAGGCGATCGAGGTCGTGTCGGTGGTCTCCAAGGCGGAGGAGTCCGACGTAGCGGCTTCCAAGGCCGAGGTCTCCAAGGCCGAGGTCTCCAAGACCGAGGTTTCGAAGGACGAGGCTGCGAAGACCAAGGGTCAGAAGTCGACTGACGCGTAAGGCAAGTTGACCCGGACCAAGTACGCGTATCGGGTCATGTACATGCCGTAGCGGGAGAGTGCAGAGTCTGCGTGTCCGTGTCTGTTTCAACGGACACCCCATCGAAACGCGTTCGAAGGGAAGACTCATGGCACTCTCCCGTTCGGCACGTCTGGGCGCGCTCGCGACCGCGGCGCTCTCCTTCTGTCTGATCGCCGCCGCACCCGCGCCCCACCCCGGTTCCGAGGGCGTCGGCGACCCGTACTTCCCCCAGCTCGGCAACGGCGGCTTCGACGTACACCACTACGGCCTGGACATCGCCTACAACCCCGACACCGACCGCCTCGACGGCCGCACCACGATCACCGCCCGCGCCACCCAGAACCTGTCGTCCTTCGACCTCGACCTGCAGAAGCTGACGGTCACGAGAATCGAGGTGAACGGCAGACGCGCCCCGTTCACGCGCACCGGCGACGAAATACGCGTCACGCCGCGTGACGCCCTGCACAAGAACAAGAACTTCACGGTGACCGTCACCTACGGAGGAGTGCCCGAACCGCTCAGCGGGCCCATCGTCTTCGGCTCCGACTACGGCTGGATGAAGACCACCGACGGCGTCTTCGTCGCCTGCGAGCCGAACGCCGCGTCCACCTGGTTCCCGTCCAGCGACCACCCCTCCGACAAGGCTGCCTTCGACATCCGCATCAAGGCTCCCAAGGGTCTGACCGGCGTCTCCAACGGCCGTCTCGTCGGCACGTACGACAAGGGCGGGCAGACCGTCGCCCACTGGCGCGAGTCCAAGCCCATGGCGACCTATCTCGCGACGGCCACCATCGGCAAGTTCGACGTGAAGAAGGGCACGACGCCGGGCGGCACCCCGATCTACGTCGCCATCGACCCCGTCCTGGAGAACAGCAACAACGTCGACGTGTACGGCGTCACGGCCGAGGTCACCGACCACTGGTCGAAGCTCTTCGGCCCCTACCCGTTCGAGGAGACCGGCGCGATCGTCGACGACATGCCGCAGGCGGGCTTCTCCCTGGAGACCCAGACCAAGCCGGTGTACTCGGCGATCCGCAGCGAGTCGACCATCGCCCACGAGCTGGCCCACCAGTGGTTCGGCGACTCCGTCTCGCCCGCGAAGTGGAACCACATCTGGCTCAACGAGGGCTTCGCGACCTACTCGCAGTGGCTGTGGAGCGAGCACAAGGGCACCCAGACCGCCCATGACGCCTTCCTCGCGGGCTACAACGCGCGCCCCGCCGACTCCGCCTTCTGGCAGATCACCGTCGGCGACCCGCAGCGCGACACGATGTTCGCGTCCGCCGTCTACCAGCGCGGCGCGATGACGCTCCAGGTGCTGAGGGAGCGCATCGGCGACAAGGACTTCTTCGCGCTGCTGCGGAGCTGGGTGAAGCAGCACCGGTACGGCAACGTGACCACCGCCGACTTCGTGCGGCTCGCCGAGAAGGTCTCCGGCGAACAGCTCGACGACCTCTTCACCACCTGGCTCTTCACGAAGGGCAAGCCGGCGCTTCCCCACAGGTAAGAATGGCGCGTGCTCCTGGATCTCTTCACTCCCTCCGTCCAGCATTCGCTCGACATCGTGGGGATCTTCGTCTTCGCGATCTCCGGCGCCCTGCTCGCGGTGCGCAAGAACTTCGACGTCTTCGGCATCGCCGTCCTCGCCGAGATCACCGCGCTGGGCGGAGGGCTCTTCCGCGACCTGGTCATCGGGGCGGTGCCGCCGGCCGCCTTCACCGACCTCGGCTACTTCATCACCCCGCTGTTCGCGGCCGCCCTGGTCTTCTTCCTGCACCCGGAGGTGGAGCGCACCCAGCTCGCCGTGAACGTCTTCGACGCGGCGGGCCTCGGCCTGTTCTGCGTGACGGGCACGGTCAAGGCGTATGACTACGGGCTCGGCCTCACCGCGTCCGCGACGCTCGGCCTGATGACCGCGGTGGGCGGCGGTGTCCTGCGGGACATCGTCGCCAACGAAGTGCCCTCGCTGGTCCGCTGGGACCGCGACCTGTACGCGGTCCCCGCCATCGTGGGCGCCACGATGGTGGCCCTGTGCATTCACCTCGAACGGCTGACGGCCGTCACCAGCAGCATCGCGGTCGTGACGGCGTTCACGCTGCGGCTGCTCGCGCTGCGGTACCACTGGCGGGCACCCCGCGCGTGGAACCGGCGGTCGACGGCGGTGGAGGCGGAGGTGGAGGAGACGCCGTAGGGATCGTGGAGTTGCCGAGCGAGGAAAAGCTACCGCTCAGTAGTTTCCTGTTGTACGTTGCTGGCATGGCAACGGCAGCATCGGCGGCATCCACGGCCCCAACCTCCGCGGCAGCGCCCGCGCGCATCGGCGACAGCGAGTTCGACCGCGACACCGCGGTCACCCGGCGCGAACCCGGCGTCTACGACACCGAACTCTCCGCCGGCTGGACGATCATCAGCGCCGTCAACGGCGGCTATCTCCTCGCCGTCATCGGCCGCGCCCTCGCGGACGCCCTCCCGCACGCCGACCCCTTCACCGTCTCGGCCCACTACCTCACCGCGTCGAGCCCCGGCCCCGCCGTCATCCGCACGGACGTGGTGCGCGGCGGCCGTTCGCTCTCCACCGGACAGGCCTCGCTCTTCCAGTACGACGAGGAGGGGCGCGAGGTCGAGCGGATCCGTGTGCTCGCCTCGTACGGCGACCTCGACGCGCTCCCCGACGACGTGCGCACCACGGCCGAACCGCCGGCCATCCCGCCGCTCGACCAGTGCTTCGGCGCCCAAGACGCGCCCGACCACCGTCCGGTGCCCGGCAGTTCGGCCATCGCCGACCGCCTCTTCCTCAAGCTCGACCCCGCCACCCTCGGCTGGGCGCTCGGGCAGCCGTCCGGCAAGGGCGAGATGCGGGCCTGGTTCGGCCTCGCGGACGGCCGCGACGCGGACCCGCTCTCGCTCCTCCTCGCCGTCGACGCGCTGCCGCCGACCGCCTTCGAGATGGGCCTGACCGGCTGGGTCCCGACCGTGGAGCTCACGGTCCACGTCCGCCACCGCCCGGCCCCGGGCCCGCTGCGCGTCTCCATCACCACCCGCAACCTCGCGGGCGGCTTCCTGGAGGAGGACGCCGAGGTCTGGGACAGCGAGGACCGCCTGGTCGCCCAGTCGCGGCAGCTGGCACGGGCCCGGCTGAGCTGACCAGGTCTCAGGTCTGGAGGAAGCAGATGAGCTCGCCCGCGAGCTCCGCGGGGGCGTCCTCCTGTACGAGGTGTCCCGCACCCTCGATCAGGCGCAGCTCGGCGCCGGGGACGAGGTCCGCGAGCTCCTTGGCCTTCGCCACGGGGATCCAGGGGTCCTCCGTGCCCCAGCAGATGAGGACGGGCAGGTCCAGTTCGCCGTACCGGCCCTGGATCTCGTCGGTGAACCGCTGGTCGTTCTGGGCGATCTGCCGGTAGAAGGCGGCCTGGCCCTCCTCCGTGCACCAGGGCTCCACGAGACGGTCGAGGGCGGCGGGGTGCAGTCCGCGCGGGCTCGTCGAGGCGACATACTCGCGGATCATGGCCCGGTGCAGCGCGGGCGGGAGCTGCGCGAATACCTCGGCGTTCTCGCCGAGCAGCCGGTAGGACGGGGAGCCCCAGGGGGCGAGGGCCACCGGGTCGACGAGGGCGAGGCGTTCGTAGCGGGCGCCGTGGAGCAGGTGCGCGCGCAGGGCCACGCAGCCGCCGAAGTCGTGGGCCACGACGGCGGGCCGCTCCAGGCCCCAGTGTTCGAGGAGTTCGGCGAAGACGCCGCCCTGCGCGGCGAGCGACACGTCCTGTCCGGGCCGCATCTCCGAGGCGCCGTACCCCGGCAGGTCCCAGACGTACACGCGGTGTCCGCCGCTCGCCAGGGAGCGGGCGATGCCGCGCCAGACGTACGACGAGAACGGCGTGCCGTGGACGAGGACGACGGGCGGGGCGTCGGCCGGGCCGAGGGCGGCCCAGCGCACGGTGCCGGTGGGGCCGGCGTAGGTCCGGTCGAGGTCCCAGGGGTCCCGGGTGTCGCTTGCGCGTGCGGCCGTCATGACCGTAAGGCTAGTAGCTCCTTACGGGCCCGTCGAGCGTTCCGAGTGAAGTGCTAAGCCTGATGCTCGTCCGTCCAGTGGTCGCGGCCCAGGCCCACCAGGCGCAGCTGTCTGCGGGCCACGTCCGCCACCCGTGCCTCCTCCGCCGAGCCGGGGCCCGCGTCGAGGAAGGCGGACGCGGTCATGACCATGTGGTCGACGTACATGCCCGCCAGCATCAGCAGATCGTCCTCGGGCCACCGCGACGTCGGCGGCTCGTGGGCGAACTGGTCCGCCACCTCCTCGGCGAACAGGGCGAGCTGGGCGCCGATCGCGTCCCGCACCGCCCGCACGCCCCCGTGCCGCTCGCGGGCGATGAAGCGGACGTGCGCGGGGTGGGCGCGGACGTATCCGGCTATCAACTCGACCGTGCCCGCGATGCGCTGCTCGCTGTCGCCCTTCTCCGACGCGAGCATCGCGGTGAGCGTCGTGTGCAGGCTGCCGAGGGTCTCCTCGACCAGGGTCACGCCCAGGTCGGCGGTGTCGCGGAAGTGCCGGTAGAAGGCGGTGGGGGCGACGCCCACGGCGCGGGTGACCTCGCGCAGGCCCAGGCTGCTGAGGCTCTGCTCCTCAAGCAGTTGAAGGGCTGCGTCGAGGATTGCCTGCCGGGTCTTCTGCTTCTGGGCCTGCCGGACGCCGAGGGTGTGACTCATGCCATGCAGTTAACAACTGTTCTCCGAGTTTTGAAAGCCGGAGAAGGAGTACTCTCTAAGTCAGTGAACAACTGTAACCACAAGCGTTCACCGAACCGAGAACCGAGAGAGGGATCTCCGTGCTGTTCATCGTCGCCGCCCTGATGCTGCTGGGCGTCGCCATGGGTTCCGTGGCACACGCCCCGCTGCCGGTCAGCCTCGTCGCCGCCGCCGTGATCGGCGTGTGGCTCGCGGTCTTCGCCGTGCGCGAGCGCCGCGCGCGCCACCGCTGACCCGCTCCGGCGTACGGCATCTCTCCGTACTTCACTCCGTACTCCTCTCTGTACGACACCTCCACCTGCCAGGAGTCGCACCATGGGAAGCACCGCAACGCACCCCCGTCCTCGGACCGACACGACCCCCGGGGCCGCCCCCGCGAACGACACGGCCCCCGCCGAGGAGCCCCGCCCCCGTCCCGTCGGGCGGCGCGACACCGACGGCATGGCCGTCGCCTCCTTCATCCTCGGCCTGGTCGGACTGCTCGTCCTGAACCTCGTCCTCGGCCCCATCGCGATCGTCCTCGCGAGCGTCGCCCTGTGGCGCGGTACCGCCCGCAGGGGCCGTGCGCTGCTCGGACTCGGCCTCGGCGTGGCCGACCTCGTCGTGCTCGCCGCGCTCGTCTCGGTGGACAACACCGTGTCCTGGGGTCTCGCAGGCTGATACCGCCGGGGCAAAGGGCCCCGCACGGCTCGTAGAATCGTGCGCACCATGGCCTACCTCGACCACGCAGCGACCACTCCGATGCTCCCGGAGGCGATCGCGGCGATGACCGCGCAGATCGCCGTCACCGGCAACGCCTCCTCGCTGCACGCGGCGGGACGGCGGGCGCGACGCACCGTCGAGGAGGCCCGCGAGACACTCGCCGAGTCGCTCGGCGCCCGACCCAGCGAAACCGTCTTCACCTCCGGCGGCACCGAGGCGGACAACCTCGCCGTCAAGGGGCTCTACTGGGCGCGGCGCGACGCCGAACCGGCCCGCACCCGGATCCTCGCGAGCCCCGTCGAGCACCACGCCGTCCTCGACGCCGTGCACTGGCTCGGCGAGCACGAGGGCGCCACCGTCGAGTACCTCCCCGTCGACACGCACGGCCGCGTGCACCCCGAGGCGCTGCGCGAAGCCATCGCCCGCAACCCCGACGACGTCGCCCTGGCCACCGTCATGTGGGCCAACAACGAGATCGGCACGATCCAGCCGATCCGTGAACTGGCCGACGTCGCCCAGGAGTTCGGCGTCCCGCTGCACGCCGACGCCGTCCAGGCCTACGGTCAGATCCCCGTCGACTTCGCCGCCTCCGGGCTCGCCGCCATGACCGTTTCCAGCCACAAGATCGGCGGGCCCTACGGCATCGGCGCGCTGCTCCTCGGCCGTGAGTACAGCCCCGTGCCCGTGCTGCACGGCGGGGGCCAGGAGCGGCACGTGCGCTCCGGGACGCTGGACGTGCCCGCCATCGCGGCGTTCGCCGTCGCGGGGGAGCACGCCGCGGCCCACCGCGAGCGGTTCGCCGCCGAGATCGGCGCGCTCCGCGACGATCTCGTGACCGCCGTCCGTGCGGCGGTCCCCGAGGCGATCCTCGGCGGCGACCCGTACCCGGAGGGGAGGTTGCCCGCCAACGCGCACTTCACGTTCCCGGGCTGCGAGGGCGACTCCCTCCTCCTGCTCCTCGACGCACAGGGCATCGAGTGCTCCACCGGCTCCGCGTGCACGGCGGGCATCGCCCAGCCCAGCCACGTCCTGCTCGCCACCGGCACCGACCCCGATCTGGCCCGTGGCACGCTGCGCTTCTCGCTCGGCCATACGTCGACGAAGGCGGACGTGGACGCGGTGGCGGCGGCGATCGGCCCGGCGGTGGACCGGGCGCGGACGGCGGGTCTGAGCTAGGCCTTTTTCGTGGGGTCGGCGGTGCTCTTGGGTGCCGGTTTGTCCCGCTCCTCCCGCACCAGACGCAGATACCGGTCCCAGTCCCAGTAGGGCCCCGGGTCCGTGTGGTCCGTGCCCGGCACCTCCACGTGGCCGACGATGTGCTCCCGGTCCACGGGGATGTCGTACCGCCGGCAGATCCCGGCGGTGAGCCGAGCGGACGCCGCGTACATCGGACCGGTGAACGAGGACGCCTTGTCGACGAAGCCTTCGTGCTCGATGCCGATGCTGCGTTCGTTCCAGCTCTTGTTGCCCGCGTGGAACGCCACGTCCAGCTCGCGGATCATCTGGGCTATGTGACCGTCCTTGCGCACCACGTAGTGCGCGGCGGCGCCGTGGCCCGGGTCCTTGAAGACGCGCAGCGCCGTCTGGTACCCGCCCTGGACGACGTGGATGACGACGCGGTCGATCTCGTAGTCGTCGGGACGGTCCGCGCGGCGCCAGTTGTAATCGGACGCGGCGATCCACTGCACACCGGGAGCGTCGACCTCGCCCTCTTTCCGCTTCTTGACCACACCGGGCATCCGCCACCACAGCCTGCCGAGCTCGTCCCGCGCGAGCACGACGGTTCCGGCGGCCGCGGCCGCGCCGCCGATCAGCAAGGTGCGCCGGTTGATCCCCCGGTGCCCCTGCCCGCCCTGCTGAGGTTCCCCCATGTGATCGTCAACGCTTACTCACGGGCGTCCGGTTCCCGCCGCCCCGTACTCTGTTAGAGCTATGACTTTGACCGAGACCCCGCAGACCCCGCAGCGTGCCCAGCGCCCCCTCCGTGTCCTGGCCGCCATGTCCGGCGGTGTGGACTCCGCCGTCGCCGCCGCCCGCGCCGCCGAAGCCGGCCACGACGTGACGGGAGTGCACCTCGCGCTCTCGGCGAACCCCCAGTCGTTCCGCACGGGCGCGCGGGGCTGTTGCACCATCGAGGACTCCCGCGACGCCCGCCGCGCCGCCGACGTCATCGGCATCCCGTTCTACGTGTGGGACCTCGCCGAGCGGTTCCGCGAGGACGTGGTGGAGGACTTCATCGCGGAGTACGAGGCCGGGCGCACCCCGAACCCGTGCCTGCGGTGCAACGAGAAGATCAAGTTCGCCGCGCTCCTCGACAAGGCGCTCGCCCTCGGCTTCGACGCGGTCGTGACGGGCCACTACGCGCAAGTGATCGTCCGCGAGGACGGCACCCGCGAGCTGCACCGCGCCTCCGACATGGCCAAGGACCAGAGCTACGTCCTCGGGGTCCTGGACGACCGCCAGCTCGCCCACGCGATGTTCCCTCTCGGCGACACGGTCACCACCAAGGAGGAGATCCGCGCGGAGGCGGAGCGCCGGGGTCTGGCCGTCGCCAAAAAGCCGGACAGCCACGACATCTGCTTCATCGCCGACGGCGACACGCAGGGCTTCCTGGCCTCCCGCCTGGGCAAGGCGGAGGGCGACATCGTGGACGAGTCCGGCTCGGTCCTGGGCACACACGAGGGCGCCTACGGCTACACGATCGGCCAGCGCAAGGGCCTCCGCATCGGCACCCCCGCCCCCGACGGCAAGCCGCGCTACGTCCTGGACATCTCGCCGGTGAACAACACGGTGACGGTCGGCCCGGCGGCAGCCCTGGACGTCACGTCCCTGACGGCCATCAAGCCCCGCTGGTGCGGCGCCGCTCCCACCGGTCCCGGCACGTACACGGCGCAGCTCCGGGCCCACGGCGGGGAGACGTCCGTCGCGGCGGAGGTGGTCGAGGGGGAGCTGCGAGTCACCTTCACCGAGCCCGTCCGCGGCGTCGCCCCCGGCCAGGCGATCGTGCTGTACGACGGCACGCGCGTGGTGGGCTCGGCGACGATCGCTACTACGGAGCGGGCGACGGCGACGGTCTAGCCAGGAGGACGTGTATCACGCGACCTTCAACACGATCTTGCCCTGCGTGCGGCCCTGTTCGCCGTACGCGTGCGCCTTGGCGGCCTCCTCCAGGGGCAGCACCGTGTCCACCTCGACGCGGAGTTTGCCCTCGTCGACGAGGCGGGCGATCTCCAGGAGGCCCAGGCGGTCGGGCTCGACGATCGTCCACCCGGCGTGCACGCCGAGCTCCGCCGCCCGCTGAGGATCCGGCAGGCCGCCCGGGTCGGGCAGCGTCACCAGGTGGCCGCCGCGCCGCAGGACGGGCAGGGAGCGGTCTCCGTAGGCGCCGCCCACACCGTCCAGGACCACGTCCACGTCGCGCACCGCTTCGGAGAAGTCCGTCACCGTGTAGTCGATCAGCTCGTCCGCGCCGAGCGAGCGCAGGAAGTCGTGCTTGTCCGCGCGCGCGGTGCCGATGACGTTCGCGCCGTGCGCCTTGGCGATCTGCACGGCGAGGTGGCCGACGCCGCCGGCGGCCGCGTGGATCAGCACGCGCTGCCCGGCGCGGAGCCCCGCCGTCTCGATCAGGCCCTGCCAGGCGGTGAGCGCGGCGAGGGGGAGCGCGGCGGCCTCCACGTGGGAGAGGCTTGCCGGCTTGGGTGCGAAGCGGCGGGCGGGGGCCGCGACGAACTCCGCGTAGCCGCCCGTCTGTTCGGGGAAACGGGGCATGCCGAACACGGCGTCGCCGGGCTGGTACAGGGTTACTCCGGGGCCTACCTCCTCGACGACGCCCGAGACGTCGTAGCCGAGGATCGGGGTGTCGCCCCAGGTGCCGAACGCGCCCTCCGCGCGGGTCTTCCAGTCGACGGGGTTGACGCCCGCCGCGTGGACGCGGACCAGGATCTCGGTCAGTCCGGGCTCGGGGCGGTCCACCTCCACCGGAACGAGGTTCTCGGGGGCGCCCCAGGCGCGGGGGCTGACGGCACGCATCTTCATGGTCCTGGTCTTTCTGTCGCAGAGCAGCAAAAGGGCTGGTCAGGACAAGAGTGCGGCGGCGCGGGGCCGCGCGGTGCTGGCAGTTTGGCCAGTATGTGACAGGATTCGGCCATGAACCTCAGTGGCCTCGGCGACCGCGACGGCGCGCACCGCGTGGTCGTCATCGCGCTGGACGGCGCGTACGCCTTCGAGCTCGGCATCCCCTCCCGCGTCTTCGGCAACGCGCTGAACGACCGCGGAGAGGCGCTCTACGACGTCGTCGTCTGCACGGTGGACGGACGCCCCGTGCGCACGGACTCCGGGTTCACGGTCGCGGCCGAGCACGGGCCCGAGGCCCTCGACACCGCGGACACCGTGGTGATCACGCCGACCCGCAGCTTCGACCGGGGCATGGCGGGCGAGGAACTGCCCGAGCCGGTCGCCGCGGCCCTGCGAAGGATCAGGCCCGGCACCCGCATCGTGTCCTTCTGCAACGCCTCGTACGTCCTCGCGGCCGTCGGTCTCCTCGACGGGCGCCCCGCGACGACGCACTGGCACGTCGCCCGCGACTTCCAGCGGTCCTTCCCCAGGATCAAGGTCGACGCGGACGTGCTCTTCGTGGACGACGGCGACGTGCTGACCGCTGCGGGCGTCGCCGCCGGCATCGACCTCTGCCTGCACGTCGTGCGGCGGGACCACGGCGCCGCCGTCGCCAACCACGTCGCGCGCGTGTGCGTCGTGCCGCCCTGGCGCGACGGCGGCCAGGCCCAGTACATCGAGCGGCCCGTCCCCGAGCCCACGCTCGCCACGACGGCCGCCACGCGCGCGTGGGCACTCGAACGGCTCCATGAGCCGCTGCCCCTCGGCGAACTGGCCGCCCACGCGCGCATGAGCCTGCGCACCTTCACCCGCCGCTTCCAGGAAGAGGTCGGCATGCCGCCCGGCCGGTGGCTCACCGCCCAGCGCATCGAACTCGCCCGCCAGCTCCTGGAGTCCAGCGACCTGCCGGTGGACGTGGTCGCCCACCGGTCCGGCTTCGGCACCGGCAACTCGCTGCGCCAGCACATGCGGGCCGTGCTCGGCGTCTCGCCGGTCGCCTACCGGCGGACGTTCACTGCTGCGTCGTGACCCGACCTACGCTTCCGTGACTTCTGCTTCGTAGAAGCAGAAGTGGTCCTTGATCCCGGCCACCGCGTCCTTCGGCTCCGGATACGCCCACACCGTGTCCGCCGCCCCCGGCAGCGACCAGTAGGAGGCCGTGCCCTTGAAGGGGCAGTACGTGGTGGTCTTCGACGGGGTCAGCAGGTCCGTGCGGACGTCCTCCGGCGGGAGGTAGTGCCGGACGGGGTAGCCCGTCTCGCGCAGCAGCACGGGGCGGCTGCTCTCCGCCACGACCTGCCCGTCGTGCACCACGCGCACGTGGTCCGTGCCCTGCTCGACGGTGATCCGGTGCCCGTTGGTCATGTCGTGCCCTCCTCGGATGCCCAGTGAATGTCCTGTGGGACGGAACGTACCGTGGGCGCATGAACATCTGCGTCTTCCTCTCCGCCGCCGACCTCGACGACCGCTACACCCGCCCGGCCCGCGAGTTCGCGGAACTGCTCGGCAAGGGCGGCCACACGCTGGTCTGGGGCGGCTCCGAGAGCGGCCTGATGAAGGTCGTGGCGGACGGCGTGCACGCGGCGGGAGGGCGGCTCGTGGGCGTCTCCGTGGACTTCCTCGCCGCCAAGGCCCGGCAGGTCGTGGAGCCCCACGAGATGGTCATCGCGCGCGACCTCGCCGAGCGCAAGGCGCTGCTCCTGGAGAAGGCCGACGCGATCGTGATCATGGTGGGCGGCACCGGCACGCTCGACGAGGCCACCGAGATCCTGGAGCTCAAGAAGCACGGGAAGCACGCCAAGCCGGTGGTGCTGCTCAACTCGGCGGGGTTCTACGACGGCCTCAAGGAGCAGTTCCAGCGCATGGAGGACGAGGGTTTCCTGCCCCTCCCGCTCACCGACCTGGTCTTCTTCGCCGAGGAGCCCGTCGGCGCGCTCGCCTACCTGGAGGAGTCCGCGGGCACCCGGTGATGCGAGCATGGCGGGTATGGCAACACATGTGATCACCGGGGCCGGCTCCGGCATCGGCGCGGCCGTGGCCCGCCGCCTCCACACCCGCGGCGACGACCTCGTCCTGCACGCGCGGGACGCGGGCCGCGCCAAAGAGCTCGCCGCCGAGTTCCCCGGCGCGAGCACCCTCGTCGGAGACCTCTCCGACCCCGACAAGCTGTCCTGGGCGTTCGGGCACCAGTCGCTGCCCTCGCGCGTGGACTCCCTGCTGCACATCGCGGGCGTCGTCGACCTCGGCCCGGTCGGCGAGCTCACCCCCAAGGCCTGGCGCCACCAGCTCAACGTCAACCTCATCGCCCCCGCCGAGCTGACCCGCCACTTCCTGCCCCAACTCCGGGCCGCCCAGGGGCACGTGGTCTTCGTCAACTCGGGCTCCGGGCTGCGGGCCGGCCCGGAGTGGTCCGCCTACGCGGCCTCCAAGCACGGCCTGAAGGCCCTCGCCGACTCCCTCCGCCAGGAGGAGCACGACAACGGCGTCCGGGTCACCTCGGTCTACCCCGGCCGCACGGCGAGCGCCATGCAGGTCAAGGTCCACCAGCAGGAGGGCAAGGAGTACGACGCGTCCCGCTGGATCGACCCCGAGTCGGTCGCCACGACGATCATCATGGCCCTGGACCTGCCGCGCGACGCGGAGGTCAACGACCTGACGGTGCGGCCGGGACGATGAGCGACGCGTTCACCTGGGGCCCGGCCACCGGCATCGGGTCCATGCCCGGCGGGGATGCCCGCGAGGCCGCCAAGACCGTCACCGGCAGCTTCGAGGGGCCCGAGCAGGGCATGCCCTACCTCGCCGAGCTGCCCGCCCGCGGCCCCGGCGCCGACATGATCGGCCGCACCGCCGGGCTCCTCGTCGACCTGTACGCGCGCGTGGAGCCCAGCGGCTGGCGCGTCGGCGACCGCCCGGGACGCGACACCCGCCGCGCCAGGGCGTGGCTCGGCGAGGACCTCGACGCCCTGGAGGAGTTCACCCAGGGGTACGAGGGCCCGCTGAAGGTCCAGGCCGTCGGCCCCTGGACCCTCGCCGCCGCCCTGGAGCTCAGGAACGGCGAGGCCGCGCTCTCCGACCCCGGCGCCTGCCGCGACCTCGCGGGATCCCTCGCCGAAGGCCTGCGCGAGCACCTCGCGGATGTCCGCCGCAGGGTGCCCGGCGCCCAGGTCGTCCTGCAGCTCGACGAACCCTCGCTGATCGCCGTGCTGCGCGGGCAGGTCAAGACCGCGAGCGGGTACCGCACCCACCGCGCCGTGGACCGGCAGCTCGTCGAGAGCACGCTGCGGGACGTTCTCGCCGTCCGGGGTGACGGCGGCGACGGCGCCACGGTCGTGCACTCCTGCGCGCCCGACGTACCGTTCGCGCTCCTGCGCCGCGCCGGGGCCGACGCGGTCTCCTTCGACTTCGACCTGCTCACCGAGCGTGACGACGAGACGATCGGTGAGGCGGTCGAGGGCGGTACGCGGCTCTTCGCCGGTGTCGTGCCGGGCGTGGACGGCCGATTGTCAGACCCTGCCGGTAGCGTCATGGGTGTCAGGACGTTGTGGCGCAGGCTGGGGCTGAATCCGGGATCACTCGCGGAGTCGGTCGTGGTCACTCCGTCGTGCGGGCTCGCGGGCGCATCACCCGCGTACGCGCGCGCGGCGCTCGCCCACTGCGCCAGAGCGGCGAGATCGCTCGCAGACAACCCTGAGTAATTGGGTATGACGTAAACGGGAGGACGAAACGGTGGCTGTCGAACAGCAAGGCTCTGTGCCCGCCGAGGCACGGGATCAGCACGCCCAGCTGGCCGAGCAGATCGAGGAGCACCGCTTCCGGTATTACGTGAAGGACCAGCCGGTCGTCAGCGATGCCGAGTTCGACAAGCTCCTGCGCTCCCTCGAAGCACTGGAGGACGAGCACCCCGAGCTCCGGACCCCCGACTCGCCGACCCAGAAGGTCTCGGGTTCGTACGAGACGGAGTTCACCGCCGTCGAGCACCGCGAGCGCATGCTGTCCCTGGACAACGCGTTCGACGACGCCGAGCTCGCCGCCTGGGCCGACCGCGTCGCCAAGGAGGCCGGCACCCCGGACTTCCACCTCCTCTGCGAGCTGAAGGTGGACGGCCTCGCGGTCAACCTCACGTACGAGGACGGGAAGCTGACCCGCGCCGCGACCAGGGGCGACGGCCGCACCGGCGAGGACATCACGCCGAACGTCCGCACGATCGCGGACATCCCGCAGCGCCTCGCGGGCGACCGCGTCCCCGCCCTCGTCGAGATCCGCGGCGAGGTCTTCTTCCCCATGGAGAAGTTCGAGGAGCTCAACGCCCGCCTCGTCGAGGCGGGCGACAAGCCCTTCGCCAACCCCCGCAACGCGGCGGCCGGTTCACTGCGCCAGAAGGACCCGCGCGTCACCGCGACCCGGCCGCTGCACATGGTGGTGCACGGCATCGGTGCCCGCGAGGGCTTCGACATCGACTGCCTCAGCCACGCCTATGAGCTGCTGCACGAGTGGGGCCTGCCCACCGCCAAGCACAACAAGGTCGTCGAGGGCCTGGAGGGCGTCCGGGACTTCATCACGTACTTCGGGGAGAACCGCCACTCCGTGGAGCACGAGATCGACGGAGTCGTCGTCAAGCTCGACGAGATCCCGTTGCAGGGCCGCCTCGGCTCCACCTCGCGCGCCCCGCGCTGGGCCATCGCCTGGAAGTACGCGCCCGAGGAGGTCAACACCAAACTCATCAACATCCGCGTCGGCGTCGGCCGCACCGGCCGCGTCACGCCGTACGCGCAGGTGGAACCCGTCACCGTCGCGGGATCCGAGGTCGAGTTCGCCACCCTCCACAACCAGGACGTGGTGAAGAAGAAGGGCGTCCTCATCGGGGACACCGTCGTCATCCGCAAGGCCGGAGACGTCATCCCGGAGATCCTCGGCCCCGTCGTCGACCTGCGGGACGGCACCGAGCGGGAGTTCGTGATGCCCGCCGAGTGCCCCGAGTGCGGCACGGCTCTGCGCCCCATGAAGGAGGGCGACATCGACCTCCGCTGCCCCAACGCCCAGTCCTGCCCCGCCCAGTTGCGTGAACGTCTCTTCTACCTCGCGGGCCGCAAGTCCCTGGACATCGAGAACTTCGGGTACGTCGCCGCGGCCGCCCTCACCAGGCCGCTGGAGCCCGCCGAACCGCCGATCCTCGACGAGGGCGACATCTTCGACCTCAAGGTCGACGAGCTCCTGCCCATCAAGTCCTACGTACTGGACCAGGACTCCGGACTTCCCAAGCGCGACCCCAAGACCGGCGAGGAGAAGGTCGTCACCTTCTTCGCCAACCAGAAGGGCGAGGCGAAGAAGAACACCCTGGCCATGCTGGAGAACATCGCGGCGGCCAAGGAGCGCCCCCTCGCCCGCGTCCTCACGGGCCTCTCGATCCGGCACGTCGGCCCGGTGGCCGCCGAGGCACTGGCCCGCGAGTTCCGTTCCATCGACCGCATCGATCAGGCCACCGAGGAGGAGCTGGCCGCGGTGGAGGGCGTCGGCTCGACCATCGCCGCCTCCCTCAAACAGTGGTTCGCCGAGGACTGGCACCGGGAGATCCTGCGCAAGTGGCGGGAGGCCGGCGTGCGCATGGAGGAGGAGGCGAGCGGCGAGGACGAGGGACCGCGGCCGCTCGCGGGCCTCACGGTCGTCGTCACCGGAACGCTCGAACACCACACCCGGGATGGCGCAAAAGAAGCGCTGCAGAGCCGCGGAGCCAAGGTGACCGGTTCCGTTTCCAAGAAGACATCGTTCGTGGTCGTCGGCGACAACCCCGGGTCGAAGTACGACAAGGCCATGCAGGTGAAGGTTCCGGTTCTCAACGAGGAAGGCTTCGCTGTCCTGCTCGAACAAGGACCGGACGCAGCGCGGGAAGTCGCGCTTCCGACCGAGGAGTAGCGGTTGAAGGCCACCCGTTCGGCGCATACCAGAGGCATACGGGTGGCCGGGTCGCATTCGGGCAACCGTAGTCGACCGCTGCCCGTGGAAGCCTTCTGCGGCCTACTGTTGAGGTGTGCGCCTGCCGTGCCCCGCTGCGAACGGGGTATCACCTGCTCATCAAGAGCTTGGAAGGGGGCATCCCCTGCTCGGCGCGAGTGCGGGAGAACCGCATCTCCTCGCTCGAGCGGAGTGCGGGGACGGATTCATGGGCGCGGCCGCATCAGGGCCGAGTCCGCATGGCGTGGGCACCGCCGGCTGTGAGAGGGACGGGAATGGAACCGACCGAGAGCGCCGCCCCGGACTCACGGCTGCGCGCGCGCCTGTGGCGCGCGCCGGGAGCCTGGCTGCGCGGCCGCCGGACCGCGACGAACACCGACCCGGGCGGCATGCCGCAGCCCGCCCCCGGTTCCGGACCCTGCACGCTGAGCACCGCCGTCGAACCACGCGAACGGGCCTGGACCGCCGCACCGCAGCACGACACCGACAGCCCCGCGACCCTCGCCGGACCGGGCGCGCCCGCCGTGCAGGACAGCCGTGACCCCTGGCCGCTGCTGCCGCTCCTCACCGTCGCCGCGGCCGCCGTGCTGCTCGGCACGGGCTTCTTCCAGGCCTTCACGGGCCGCCACGCCCTGTTCCCCACCGGCGCCGCGGGCTGGTCCCTCGCCGTCCTCACCGGCCTCATCGTCGGGCACCTCGTCGCCCTCGGCCGCAACCGGTGGTGGGGCGGCACGGGCTCCGGCGGCGCCCTCACCGTCGCCGTCCTGCTCCTCTACGGCTGGGTGCCCGCCGGCATGGTCAGCCTCACCGTCGTCGTCCTCGTCGGCGTCGCCCGCAGGCACCGCTGGCGCCAAGGCCTGCTGCACGGCGCGGTCGACATCCTCGGCATCGGCGCGGGCGCACTCACCCTGGCCGCGTTCGGCACGGCGCCCAGCGCGGAAACGCCCTGGCTCCCCGAGACCTGGGACCTCTACACCGCGCCCCAAGTGGCCCTCGTCGCCGTCGCATACCTCGCCGTCACCCGCGTCCTGCTCTGGTACGTCCACGCGCCGCGCACCGAGGCCCTGCCCACCGTCACCCGCACCGCCCTCGTCCGGCAGGGCCTCCTCGGCATCGCGCTGCTCGGCATCGCCCCGCTGATCTGCGTCGTCGCGATCTCCCTGCCGATCCTGCTGCCCCTCTTCGCGATCCCGCTCGTCGCCCTCGACTCCACCCTCTGGATCGCCCGCGCCCGCGCCGAGGAACAGCTCCGCGACCCCCTCACCGGGCTGCCCAACCGGCAGTGGCTCCTCGAACGGACCTGGACCGCGCTCGACGACGCCGAGCGGATCGGCGCGCGGTCCGCGTTAATGCTCATCGACATGGACCGCTTCCGGTCCGTCAACGACACCCTCGGTCACCTCGCCGGTGACCGGCTGCTCCTCCAGATCGCGGACCGGCTGCGCCTCGCACTGCCCAGCGGGGCGGAGGCGGCGCGCCTCGGCGGCGACGAGTTCGCCGTCCTGTTGCCGGTCGCCGACTCCACGACGTCGGCCACGCGCGTGGCCCGCCAGCTCGTCGCCGCGCTCGGCTCCCCGCTCGACCTCGACGGCCTCACCCTCGTCCTGGAGGCCAGCGCGGGCCTCGCGGTCTTCCCCGACCACGCACTCGACGCGGAAGGCCTCCTGCGGCGCGCGGACGTCGCGATGTACCAGGCCAAGCGGGACCGCACGGGCGTCGAGGTCTACGAATCCAAGCGGGACTCCAACACTCCCGACCGGCTCGGCCTCCTCGGCGACCTGCGCCGCGCCCTCGACGCGGGCGACGTCGAGCTCCACTACCAGCCGAAGGTCCAGTTCGACGGACAGGTCGCGGGCCTGGAGGCGCTGGTGCGCTGGGTGCACCCCGAACGGGGGAAGGTGCCGCCCGACGAGTTCATCGCCATCGCCGAGTCGTCCGGCCTCATGCCGCACCTCACCGAGTACGTCCTGGAGACC
Source organism: Streptomyces venezuelae (assembly GCF_008642335.1). NCBI lineage: Bacteria > Bacillati > Actinomycetota > Actinomycetes > Kitasatosporales > Streptomycetaceae > Streptomyces > Streptomyces venezuelae. The sequence goes on from NZ_CP029191.1 coordinate 5,736,697, forward strand.
GCGCTCGGCCAGGTCGCGAAGTGGCAGGCGCAGGGCCTGAAGGTGCCCGTCGCGGTCAACGTCTCCCCGCGCGACGTCCACACGCCGGGCTTCGCCGGAGCGGTCGCGGCACGGCTCGCCCGCCACGGGGTCCCCGCGGGAGCCCTGCAACTGGAGATAACCGAGCACGTCCTGTTGGAGGACCCACAGCGCGCCGCGGACACCCTGGCGGGTCTCACCGGCCACGGCGTCAAGATGTCCCTGGACGACTTCGGCACGGGGTACTCCTCCCTGGTCCACCTGCGCCGCCTCCCGGTCAGCGAACTCAAGATCGACCGCTCCTTCGTGGCCCGCCTCGCCGTCGACAACGAGGACGCGGAGATCGTCCGCTGCACCGTCGACCTCGCCCACTCCCTCGGCCTGCTCGTCGTCGCCGAGGGCGTCGAGGACGACGAGACGTGGGAGCGGCTGCGGGACCTCGGATGCGACGCGGTCCAGGGCTGGCTCGTCGCCGCCGCGATGCCGGCCGAGGAGACCACGGCCTGGCTCCGCGCCCGCGGCTCCCGCGGCTGGCGCCGCCCCGCAGACGTAGCAGCAGAAGCGGCCAACGCCTCAGCGGAACAGTCCCCGGGCCACGTGGTCCAGTAGCCCCAATCCCCCCGTACCCGACGCCGACGGTGCCGTCGCGGAGCGACGGGGGTGGAGGCCCGCGGGTAGTGCGGGGTGCTTCCCACCCACCCCCGCCGACGGTGCCGTCGCGGAGCGACGGGGTGTGGGCCCGCGGTGGTGCGGGGTGCCGGGTGGGCGGGTGGGAAAGTCGTCGCGGAGCGACGAGGTTGTCCGGCGCGGAGCGGCGTGGTGTCCGGCGCGGAGCGGCGGGGGGAGGTCGCCGCGGAGCGGCGTGGAAGCCGTCGCGGAGCGACGGGGAGCGGTGGCCGGGGACCCGGCGAGGAAACCGTTTCACGGGCACGGGTCGGGGACCCATAGGATTGGGGCACAAACCACACACTCACCCCTGAGGATCGCCGCATGCCTGGCATCACGCGCGAGGAGGTCGCCCACCTCGCCCGCCTTGCACGTCTGGAGCTGAAGGCCGAGGAGCTCGACCACTTCGCCGGACAGCTCGACGACATCATCGGCGCGGTCGCCCGCGTCTCGGAGGTCGCCGACCAAGACGTACCGCCGACCTCGCACCCGCTGCCGCTGACCAACGTCATGCGCGCGGACGAGGTCCGCCCGTCGCTCACCCCCGAGCAGGCGCTCTCGGGCGCCCCCGCCCAGGAGCAGCAGCGTTTCAAGGTGCCGCAGATCCTGGGGGAGGACTGAAAGTCATGACGGACATCATCAAGCTCACCGCAGCAGAGATCGCGTCGAGGATCGCCTCCGGCGAGCTCACCGCGGTCGAGGTCACCGAGGCCCACCTGGCCCGCATCGACGCCGTCGACGAGAAGGTCCACGCCTTCCTGCACGTCGACCGCGAGGGCGCCCTCGCGCAGGCCCGCGCCGTCGACGAGAAGCGTGCCCGGGGCGAGAAGCTCGGCCCGCTGGCCGGCGTCCCCGTCGCGCTCAAGGACATCTTCACCACCGAAGGCGTGCCGACCACCGTCGGCTCGAAGATCCTCGAGGGCTGGATCCCGCCGTACGACGCGACCGTCACCAAGCGCCTGAAGGCCGCCGACGTCGTCATCCTCGGCAAGACCAACATGGACGAGTTCGCCATGGGGTCCTCCACGGAGAACAGCGCGTACGGCCCCACCGGCAACCCCTGGGACCTCACCCGCATCCCCGGCGGCTCCGGCGGCGGCTCCTCCGCGGCCCTCGCCTCGTACGAGAGTCCCCTCGCCCTCGGCACGGACACCGGCGGCTCGATCCGCCAGCCCGCGGCCGTCACCGGCACGGTCGGCGTCAAGCCGACCTACGGCGGCGTGTCCCGCTACGGCATGGTCGCGTTCAGCTCCAGCCTCGACCAGGGCGGCCCCTGCGCCCGCACCGTGCTCGACGCCGCGCTGCTGCACGAGGTCATCGCCGGTCACGACGAGCTCGACTCGACGTCCATCGACGCCCCGGTCCCGCCGGTCGTCGAGGCCGCCCGCAACGGCTCCGTCCAGGGCATGCGCGTCGGCGTCGTCAAGCAGTTCCGCGGCGAGGGCTACCAGGCCGGTGTCGTGCAGCGCTTCGACGAGTCGGTGGAGCTGCTCAAGGAGCTCGGCGCCGAGATCGTCGAGCTGGACTGCCCGACGTTCGACCTGGCGCTCTCCGCGTACTACCTGATCGCGCCCTCCGAGTGCTCCTCGAACCTCGCCCGCTTCGACGCCATGCGCTACGGCCTGCGCGTCGGCGACGACGGCACCCGTTCCGCGGAGGAGGTCACCGCGCTCACCCGTGAGGCCGGCTTCGGCGACGAGGTCAAGCGCCGCGTCATCCTCGGCACGTACGCGCTCAGCTCCGGCTACTACGACGCGTACTACGGCAGCGCCCAGAAGGTCCGTACGCTCATCACCCGCGAGTTCGAAGCGGCGTTCGAGCAGGTCGACGTGATCGTCTCCCCGACGACGCCGACCACCGCGTTCCCGATCGGCGAGCGCGCCGACGACCCGATGGCGATGTACCTCGCCGACCTGTGCACCATCCCGACCAACCTGGCGGGCAACGCCGCCATGTCGCTGCCCTGCGGCCTCGCGCCGGAGGACGGCCTGCCCGTCGGACTGCAGATCATCGCCCCCGCCATGAAGGACGACCGGCTGTACAAGGTCGGCGCTGCCGTCGAGGCCGCCTTCGTGGAAAGGTGGGGTCACCCGCTGCTTGAGGAGGCACCGTCGCTGTGAGTGCACTGAACAAGGCCAAGGGCTTCAAGAAGTCCAAGACCGGCACGTACCTGTCGATCGGCACCACCGCGTTCGGCGCGGTCAGCGTGCTCAAGCAGGCCAGGATGGCCCGCTCCGAACACGACACGCTCCGCCTCGTGGACGCCGTCGTCTCCGCTGCCGCCATCGTCACCGGCGTCGCGCTGCTCGTACGCGAGCTCAAGCGCCTCGGCGACGACGACGTCCTGCTGGGCTGAGAGGGAAAGTTTCACCGTGACTGTCACTTCTGACCTGGTGTCGTACGAGGAAGCCCTCGCGACGTACGACCCCGTCATGGGCCTTGAGGTCCATGTCGAGCTCGGCACCAAGACCAAGATGTTCTGCGGCTGCTCGACCGCGCTCAAGCAGGACGCCAACAGCCAGACCTGCCCGACCTGTCTCGGCCTGCCCGGCGCCCTGCCGGTCGTCAACGAGATCGGTGTCGAGTCCGCGATCAAGATCGGCCTCGCGCTGAACTGCGAGATCGCCGAGTGGTGCCGCTTCGCCCGGAAGAACTACTTCTATCCGGACATGCCGAAGAACTTCCAGACCTCCCAGTACGACGAGCCGATCGCCTTCAACGGCTATCTGGACGTCCAGCTGGAGGACGGCGAGATCTTCCGCGTCGAGATCGAGCGCGCCCACATGGAGGAGGACACCGGCAAGTCCACGCACGTGGGCGGCGCGACGGGCCGTATCCACGGCGCCTCGCACTCCCTCCTGGACTACAACCGCGCCGGCATCCCGCTCATCGAGATCGTCACCAAGCCGATCGAGGGCGCGGGCGAGCGTGCCCCCGAGGTCGCCAAGGCGTACGTCGCCGAGCTGCGCGAGCTCATCAAGGCGCTCGACGTCTCCGAGGCCCGGATGGACAAGGGCCAGATGCGCTGCGACGTGAACCTCTCGCTGCGCCCGAAGGGTCAGCAGGAGTTCGGCACGCGCAGCGAGACGAAGAACGTCAACTCGCTGCGCTCCGTGGAGCGCGCGGCGCGCTTCGAGATCCAGCGCCACGCGGCGGTCCTGAACTCCGGCGGCACCATCGTGCAGGAGACCCGTCACTTCCACGAGGACGACGGGTCCACCACCTCCGGCCGCATCAAGGACAACGCCGAGGACTACCGGTACTTCCCGGAGCCCGACCTCGTCCCCGTCGCCCCGGCCCGCGAGTGGGTCGAGAAGCTGCGGGCGGGTCTCCCCGAGATGCCGCGCGTGCGCCGCAACCGCCTCCGCGAGGAATGGGGCATCAGCGAGCACGACATGCAGTCGATCCTCAACGCGGGCGCGGTCGAGCCGATCGTCGCCACCATCGAGGCGGGCGCCGACGCGGGGTCGGCCCGCAAGTGGTGGATGGGCGAGCTGGCCCGAAACGCCAACGAGTCGGGTGTCGCCCTCGAGGAGCTTCCGATCACTCCGGCGCACGTCGCCCGGGTGACCGCGCTCGTCTCCGCGGGCGACCTGAACGACAAGCTGGCCCGCCAGGTCATCGAGGGTGTCCTGAAGGGCGAGGGCACGCCGGACGAGGTCGTGGAGAAGCGCGGCCTGAAGGTCGTCTCGGACGAGGGCGCCTTGACGGCCGCCGTCGACGAGGCCATCGCCGGCAACCCGGGTGTCGCGGACAAGATCCGCGGCGGCAAGGTCGCGGCCGCCGGTGCGCTGGTCGGCGCGGTCATGAAGGCCACCCGTGGCCAGGCCGACGCGGCCCGCGTCAAGGAGCTGATCCTGGAGAAGCTGGGCGTCAGCGAAGGCTGAGGCTCGGAGACAGGCTCCATGCGAGGGCGGTGCGTTCCCCGGAACGCGCCGCCCTTTCGCGTACCTGTCCTCTCGGGCAGCGGAAAGACCGGCTACGGCTCCTCCCGCGGCTCCCCGAACGGCTCGAAGAACATGTGCTCCAGCGGGTCCTGGTCCTTGCGCAGCCAGTAGAAGCCGTCGCCGACGGGGCGGCCGCCGCGCAGCCAGTTCAGCAGCGTCTCCGTGAAGTTCGTCTCCAGGGGCGGCCCTTGGTCCGCGTGCCGCGGGTTGACCGCGACGCGCCACCGGTCGGGGTCGTCGCCCTCGGCGCACCAGCCGATCTGGTCGCCGTCGATCGTCGAGGCGACGGGCAGGAAGCCGCCGGGCTCGGGCCAGGCGGGCATCGGGTAGTACTGGGGGAAGCTCTCGCGCAGGCTGCGGTACCCCTCCAGCATCTCCTCCGTGCCCCGCGCGAGGCCGAGCCGGTGGTCGAGGTCGAGCGGCGCCGGCATGTCGAGCCACCAGCTCCAGTTCCCCGCGCCGTACGCCTCCGACAGCGCCACGAAGTCCGCGGGAAGCCGCGTCCCGAGCCGTTCGAAGAGCGCCTCCCAACTGCCCTTGCCCAGGTGGGGGGTGAGCGGCGGCGGTATCAGCGCGGTGATCGCCGCCAGGCCCTCGCCCTCGGTGAGCGCGGCGTGCTGGCGTGCGTCGACGTACGTCCCCCGGGGCGGGGGCGACCACGGCGCGGCACCGGCCAGCGGCGCCCAGGTGCGCGTCGCGGGCGGCAGCGGGCCGAGGAGGCCGCCGGGCTCGCCGGGGACGGGCACGCCGTCGTGGAGCGCGGTGTGCAGGAACTCCAGGAGCGGCATCTCGTACGTCACCCAGGGGGCGGCGCCGCCGACCGCGACGGACGTGGTCAGGAGCACCACGGGCCACGCGTCGGGGTCCTTCGAGACCGAGGTGTCCCAGAACAGGTGGTCGCCCGCCGACGTCGTGGCGAAGGCGAGGAGGCCGCCCTCGTCGGGCAGGAACCGGCGCCGTTCCTGGGTGAACATGCCCGGCCTGATGGCCGAGTGCCGGTGGGTCTCGACCACCCACGCCCCGTACGCATACCGCCCGTCGGCGCTCACACAGGGCGTGTGCAGCCGTATGGAAGCCGTGCCGGGGTGGCCTATTTCCACCGGGCCGTACGCCGTCACCAGCGACTTGTAGTCCCCGGGGAGCGGGACTTCGAGCCAGGCCTCCACCGAGGCCCAGTCGACGGCGGGCGCGGCGTCGGCGGGCGGTCCGAGCAGCTCCGTGAAGGTGGCGATGCGGTTGGCGTGTTCCATGTGTCCGAGAATGACACCCGCCACTGACATCGCCGCCCGCCGCATGCCCCACGCGGCTGCAGACGGCGCCGTCCGCCATGGACTGCCGTGGTGAACTTTTGGACGTTCACCGCGACTTCGTCCCGCAGCCTTCACAAGGAAACCGGGCGTCACTAGCGTCCCCGCCGTACAGGTCAATGGATCAGCCGAGAACCATTGGATGTCGGCCAGGACTACTGGGAGGTCCCACGTGACTCCGGAGATTTCGCGCAGACGCCTGATGGCGATCGGCGGCGGTGCGCTCGGCGTCGCCGCCGTCGGCTCGTTCCTGCCGCCCTCGCTGCAGGAGGCACTCGCGCACGAGCCGCCGGCCCACGGCGGTCTCGACAAGATCGAGCACGTGGTCATCCTGATGCAGGAGAACCGGTCGTTCGACCACTACTTCGGTTCCCTGCGCGGCGTGCGCGGCTTCGGCGACCGCAACGCGATACGCCTCCCCGGCGGCACCTCGGTCTTCGAGCAGCCGGGCGCCCTGCGCACCATCCTGCCGTTCCCCGTGCGGCAGGCCGCCGAGACGCAGAAGAAGGACCTCCAGTACATCGGCGCCCTCGACCACTCCTGGAGCGGCGGCGCGAAGGCCTGGCACGACGGCTGGATGGACGGCTGGGTCACCGCCAAGACGGCGGCCACCATGGCGTACTACACGCGCGAGGACATCCCGCTGCACTACGAACTCGCCGACACCTTCACCGTCTGCGACGCCTACCACTCCTCCATCCACACCTCCACCAGCCCCAACCGCAACCACCTGTGGAGCGGCAGGACGGGCTACGAACCGAACGGCAAGCGGGCCGTCGGCAACGACGCGTACGCCGAGGACACGCACCCGGGGTACGGCTGGGGCACGTACGCCGAGCGCCTGGAGAAGTCGGGCATCAGCTGGCAGACGTACACCGAGTGGGAGAACTTCACCGACAACCAGATCGAGTTCTTCACGACCTTCAAGGCCATCGCCCGCAAGGCCCTCGTCAAGACGGGCCTCACCTACATGGAGGCCTTCTACGCCAAGGTGCGCGACGCGAAGGACGAGGCCGAGCGCGCCAAGCTGCTCGCCACCCTGGAGGAGGGCGTCGCCACGCTGAACAAGCGTGAACGGTCCCTCTTCGAGCGCGGACTGCGGCGCGTGCCCACCGGCAGGCTGGCCGAGGAGTTCGCCGACGACGTCGCGCGCGGCAGGCTGGCCAAGGTCAGCTACCTGGTGCCGTCCGCCCTCGACTCCGAGCACCCCAGCGTCTCCTCGCCGATCCACAGCGCGACCATCGTCTACAAGGTGCTCGACGCCCTCGCCTCGCACCCGGACGTCTGGCGCCGCACCGCCGTCTTCATCAACTACGACGAGAACGACGGCTTCTTCGACCACGTCCCGCCGCCCGTGCCCGGCGGCGACTCCGCCGAGGAGCGCGAGGAGCGCTGGGAGGGCAGGCCGACGGGGCTCGGCGCGCGCGTGCCGATGCTCGTCGTCTCGCCGTGGACCGTCGGCGGTTACGTCTGCTCCGAGGTCTTCGACCACACCTCCGTCGTGCGCTTCCTGGAGAAGTGGACCGGCGTGCGCGAGCCCAACATCAGCGCCTGGCGCCGCAAGGTCACCGGCGACCTCACCGGCGCCTTCGACTTCCGGCGCGGCCACCGGCGGCCCGACGTCGAGCAGCCGGGCGCCATCCCCCCGTTCAGCGGCCGCTGGAACCCGCAGCCGCCCCTGAAGCAGTCCATGCCGGTCCAGGAACCGGGCGTCCGCCGCGCCCGCCCGCTGCCCTACCAGCCCGACGCCGACGTCAGGCCGGGCGACGCGGACGGCACGCTCGAGGTGCGGCTGCGCAACGGCGGCAGCTCCAGCGCCCACTTCGCGCTCTACCCGTACGCGGGTGAGTTCGCGGTCCCGCAGCATCAGGACGTCGTCCGCAAGGGTTCCTGGACCGTGCCGGTGCCGGGGGACACGTACTCCTTCACCGTCACAGGACCGAACGGCTTCCGGCGCGAGTTCGCGGGGGCCGCGGCCGACGGGGCGCGGGTCGCCTCCGCGATCACCCGACGGGAGATCCACCTCACGCTGGCCAACCGCGGCCGCCGCGACCTCGTCTTCACGGTCAAGCCGCTCGGCTACGTGGACGAATCGGACGTCCGGTCGCGGACGCGGACCGTCCGCGTCAAGGCCCGCAGCAGCCGTACGGTCGCCTGGCACACCGCCGACGAGCACGGCTGGTACGACGTCGAGGTGACCGCCGACGGCGACGCCGCCTTCCGGCGCAGGCTCATGGGACACATCGAGAACGGGCGCGCGAGCGTCTCGGGCTGAGGCGCGAAGCGCGCAGGGGGCGCGAGGGGCTCACGATGAGCCCCCGCGCTCCTTGTGCTCTTGTGAGTAAGGCCACGAAGCGGACCAATGATCTCCAACGGCTGTCAAAGTGACTGCGGCGCACATGTCGCCACTCATGCGTTCTTTGCGGGCCGTTCAGTTCGTCGACTGCCGCTCCCGGTGAAGATCCACGAAACAACCAGGGAGCCGGTCCGTGGCAGCACTTGCCCGCTGGTGCGTCAGGCACCGCCTCGTCGTCGTCCTGCTGTGGCTCCTCGCTCTCGGCGGCGCCGCGACCGCCGCGGCCGTCGCCGGATCCGCGTACTCGAACGACTACGAAGTACCGGGCACCGAGTCGGGCCGTGCGACCCAGCTCCTGAACGAGAACTTCCACGGCCTCGGCGGTGACAGCGACACCGTCGTCTGGCACACCGGGCCCGGCACCTCCGTCCGCGCCGCCGACGTCGAGCAGACGATGTCCGACGCCCTCGGCAAGATCGCCGACCAGCCCGCCGTGGCTTCCGTTTCCGGCCCCTACGACCACGGGGGCGCGAGCCGGATCAGCGCCGACGGCCGCACGGCGTACGCCACCGTCACCTTCCGCGAACAGGCCGACGACATCGACAAGGCCGACGCCCAGGCCGTCGTCGACACCGCCAAGGCCGCCGCGTCCGACCGCCTCCAGGTCGAGCTCGGCGGCACCGCCATCGGGCTCACCGAGTCCAAGAGCGCCCAGGTCGCCGAGGTCGTCGGCGTGGCCGTCGCCGCCGTCGTCCTCTTCCTCGCCTTCGGCTCCCTCGCCGCGTCCGCCCTGCCCATCGCCACCGCCCTGGTGTCCGTCGGCACCGCGTACGCGGGCATCGTGCTGCTCGGCCACCTGATGACCGTCGCCGACTTCGCACCGATGCTCGGCACCCTCATCGGGCTCGGCGTCGGCATCGACTACGCCCTCTTCATCGTCACCAGACACCGCAAGGGCCTCAAACGCGGCCTGCCCGTCGCCGTCGCCGCCGAGCGCGCCGTCGCCACCACCGGACGCGCCGTCGTCTTCGCGGGCGCCACCGTGTGCATCGCCCTCCTCGGCATGCTCATCCTGCGGCTCGGCTTCCTCAACGGCGTCGCCATCGCCGCGTCGCTGACCGTCGTCCTCACCGTCGCCGCGTCCGTCACCCTGCTGCCCGCCCTCCTCGGCTGGATCGGCCCGCGCGCGCTCAGCCGCCGCGAGCGCCGCAGGATCGCCGCGCACGGCCCCGAACCCGAGCTGCCGACCGGGCTCGCCGCCCGCTGGGCCGCCTTCGTGGAGCGCCACCCCAAGCTGCTCGGCGCCGTCGCGGTCCTCGTCATGGCCGTGCTCGCACTGCCCACGCTCGGCCTGCACCTGGGCACGTCCGACCAGGGCAACAACCCGGCGAAGGCCACGACACGGCAGGCGTACGACCTGCTCGCCGACGGCTTCGGGCCCGGCGTGAACGGCCCCCTGACCCTAGTGGGCGACGTCTACGGAGCGGGCGGCCGGGTGGCCCTCGACGACCTCGTCACGACGCTGAGGTCGACCGAGGGCATCGCCTCCGTCGGCCCGGTGACGTACGACGACGGCGGCCGCGCCGCGTTCCTCACCGTCGTCCCCGACTCGGCACCGCAGTCCGAGGCGACCAGCGCGCTCGTCGACCGGCTGCGCGAGGACGTCCTGCCGCGGGCCGAGGCCGACCGCTCCCTGGACCTGCGCGTCGGCGGCGTCACCGCGAGCTACGACGACTTCGCCGAGGTCATCGTCGGCAAACTGCCGCTCTTCGTGGGCGTGGTCATCGGGCTCGGCTGCGTCCTGCTCCTGCTGGCCTTCCGCTCCGTCGGCATCCCCCTCAAGGCCGCCGCGATGAACGTCGCCGCCGTCGCCTCCGCCTTCGGCGTCGTCGTCGCGATCTTCCAGTGGGGGTGGGGGAGCGAACTGCTCGGACTCGGCAGAGCGGGCCCCATCGAACCCTTCCTCCCCGTGATCATGGTGTCCGTGCTCTTCGGGCTCTCCATGGACTACCAGGTCTTCCTGGTCAGCCGGATGTACGAGGAATGGCTGGAGACCGGCGACAACCGGCGGGCCGTCCGCGTCGGGCTCGCCGAGACGAGCCGCGTCATCAACTCCGCCGCCGTCATCATGATCTCGGTCTTCCTCGCCTTCGTCCTCAGCGGCGACCGCGTCATCGCGATGTTCGGCATCGCGCTCGCGGCGGCCGTCGCGCTCGACGCCTTCGTGCTGCGTACGTTGCTCGTGCCGGCCCTCATGCATCTGCTCGGCGGCGCCAACTGGTGGCTGCCGCGCCGCCTGGACCGCCTCCTGCCGCGCATCAGCATCGAGCCGCCCGAATGTCGTTCGAACGCGGGCGGCACATCTGCGAAGATCCCGGAACAGCGGGACACAGCCGAAGACATGACAGGGCCGAAGGAGCAGGATGTTCGCGATATCGCTGGGCGAGGGCGCTGAGCTGCGGCCGATCGAGCCGTGGCAGGCGCAGGAGTTCCTCGAACACGTCGAGCGGGCGCGGGAGTACGCGGCGCCGTACGTGCCCTTCACCGCGAAGGTGAAGGACCTGGAGTCCGCGCGGGAGCTCCTCCAGACCTTCGCCGACCGGCAGGCCGCGGACACCGGCCGCTTCTACGGCATCTGGCTGGACGGCACGCTCGTCGGCGGCGTCCTCTTCCGGATCTTCGACACCAGCGTGGACGGCTGCGAGGTCGGCGTCTGGCTGGAGCCCTCGGCCGCCGGGCGCGGTCTGGTGAACAAGGCGTCCAAGGTCCTCATCGACTGGGCCGTCGACGAGCGCGGCATGCACCGCGTGGAGTGGCTCGTCTCCTCGCGCAACGACCGCAGCAAGGCGGCCGCCAAGCGGCTCGGCTTCACCAAGGACGGCGTGCTGCGGGAGAGCTTCCCCTGGCAGGGGATCCGGCACGACATGGAGGTCTGGTCCGTCCTGGCGCCGGAGTGGCGGGCGCTGCGCGGCGAGGGCGACGCGGGCGCGGTTGGCGACGCGCGTTAAGAGAGCTCTCAGACTCCGTCCGTACGGTGCGGAGCATGGGTACTAAGACAGATGACGCGGCCGCCGCCAAGGGCGCGGCCGGGACCGGGGCCGACGCCGAGGCCGACGAGGTGACCGCGGCCGGAGAGCCGGAGACGGTCGACGTCACGAAGTCCGACGCGGCCGACGCTGCCGACGCAAAGACGGACGTGGACGCGGACGCGGACACGAATACGGACACGGACACGGACGACGAGGCGCTGGACGAGCCCGACGCCGAACCCGTCGCCGCCGCCAAGTCCACCGACGTCGGCATGGGCGCCGCGGCCGTCGTCTCCGCCGCGCTCGGCGTGATCGGCCTCTCCGGCGGCTGGCTCGGCACGATCGCCGGGGCGCGCTCGAACATCATGGGACAGCTGGACACCAAGGCCCGGCAGTCCGCCAGCGTCTCCGACCAGCTCCAGGCGATGTACGGCGACTCCTGGCAGGCCACCGCGCTGGTCGCCGGGCTCTTCGCGCTCTCCGCGCTCGTCATCGGCTTCCTGGTCCTCGTCCGGCCCGCGTTCGGCGCTCCCGGCAAGGAGCCCGCGCCGTGGATCAAGTCCGTCGCGTGGGCGGGCTTCGTGCTCGGCGTGATCGGGCTCGTCCTCGCCATCGCCAAGTACTCCGACCTGCTGCTCGGACTGCCCTCGGCACCCTCGTAGGCGGCTCGTCGCCTTCGTGGGCGGCACGTCGCGGGACGCCTAAGGCACGGGCGGGGCAGGGGCTAAGGCCCCCGCCCCGCCCTCCGTCACGTCTAAGGACCCCCACGCCCCGGAGATGCGGCAGCCGCCCGATGTGGGCGACCCCCCTGGGAGACGAAAGTGGAGACATCGCAGGGAACGACACCGGCGATACCACCCACCACCCGAGGGGCACGAGATGTTCGAGTACGAGATGCACCAGATGCGCGCCGCCGAGCTGGCCCGTCAGGCCGACCACCAGCGTCTGGTCGGCGAGGCCCGCAAGCACCGCGCCGCCGCCCGCCGATCGGCCCGCGACGAAGCCGAGGGGCCGGTGAGTACGCCCTTCCGGAAGATCCGCTTCATGCGGGCCGCCTGACATGACGACCTCCGCACCTCTGTCCGCTGTGCGGATAACGGGTGCCGTGGTGTCCTCGCACTGTGCGATGCTCGCGGCTGTGGAGACCAGGTCCGTCAGCCCGGTGTTCGTCGGCCGCACCGATGAACTGGGCGTACTGAACGAAGCGCTCGCCCGCGCCACGGGCACCCCCCTCGAAGGAGCCGGGGGCCCGGGCCCGGGCGAGCCCCAGGCGTTGCTGCTCGGCGGCGAGGCGGGAGTCGGCAAGACCCGCCTCGTCGAGGAGTTCACCGCGGCCGCCCGGGAACAGGGCGCCGTCGTCGCGGTCGGCGGCTGCGTCGAGATCGGCGCCGACGGCCTGCCGTTCGCCCCCTTCTCCACCGCGCTGCGCGCCCTGCGCCGCCTGCTCCCCGACGAACTGGCCGCCGCGGCCGAGGGCCAGGAGGAGGAGCTCGCCAGACTCCTGCCCGAACTGGCGGGACCCGCCCCGCACGGACACACCCCCGGCGGCCGCTCCGACGAGGGCACGGCGCGCCTCTTCGAACTCACCGCACGCCTCCTGGAACGCGTCTCGCGCGACCGCACCGTCGTCGTCGCCCTGGAGGACCTGCACTGGGCCGACGCCTCGACCCGCCACCTCCTCGCGTATCTCTTCCGCACCCTGCGCGGCGGCCGCCTCGTCCTCCTCGCCACCTACCGCGCCGACGACATCCACCGCCGCCACCCCCTGCGCCCCCTCCTCGCCGAACTCGACAGGCTGCGCACCGTGCGCCGCCTCGAACTGGGCCGCCTCACCAAGGACGAGGTCGCCCGCCAGATGGCCGGGATCCTCGCCACCGAACCCGAACCGTCCCTGGTGGACGACGTGTTCGACCGCTCCGACGGCAACGCGTTCTTCGTCGAGGAGCTCGCCGTCGCCTCCCACGGCGGCGACAGCTGCGCCGGCCTGACGGACTCCCTGCGCGACCTGCTCCTCGTCCGCGTGGAGGAGTTGCCCGAGGACACCCAGCGGGTGGCGCGGATCGTCGCCGAGGGCGGCTCCACCGTCGAGTACGAACTGCTCGCCGAGGTCGCCGGGCTCGGCGAGGACGACCTGATCGAGGCGTTGCGGGCCGCGGTCGGCGCCAACATCCTGCTCGCGTCCCCGGACGGCGACGGCTACCGCTTCCGGCACTCCCTGGTCCGCGAGGCCGTCAGCGACGACCTGCTGCCCGGCGAGCGCTCCCGCATCAACCGCCGCTTCGCCGAAGCCCTGGAGGCCGACCCCTCGCTCGTCGCCGCCGACCAGCGCGCCGCCCGCCTCGCCACGTACTGGTACCACGCGCACGACGCGGCCAAGGCCCTGCCCGCCGTCCTCGGCGCCTCCGTCGAGGCCCGCCACCGGCACGCCTACAGCGAGCAACTCCGCCTCCTCGAACGCGCGATGGAGCTCTGGGACGACGCCCCGGACGCCGTCCGCCGAGAACTCCGCCCCGCCGACTACGTAGAGGGTTATCCGCCCTGCGGCTGCGACCCCGCCACCACGCCCCTCGACTACCTGGACCTGATGGCCGAGGCCACGGTCGCGGGCCGCCTCTGCGGCGAACGCGAACGCGCCCTGAAGATCACCAAGCGTGCCCTGCGCACCCTCGACGACGGCCACGACCCCCACCGCGCCGCCTGGTTCTGGATAGCCCGCTCCCGCCTCGTCTCCACCCTGGGCCGCAGTGACGGCTGGGACGAGATAGCCAAGGCCGAGGAGCTGATGCGCGGCCTGCCGCCGTCCGAGGTGCACGCCGAGGTCCTGGTCCACCGCGCCTCCTGGGGCATGCTCCACGCCCCGGGGCCCGAGACCCTCGCCGCCGCCGAACGCGCCGTCGAGTACGCCCGCATGGTCAAGGCCGACGTCATCGAGCTCAACGCCCGCCTCACCCGCGGCGCCCTCCTCGTCGAGGCCGGCGACCCCGAGGCCGGCCTCGCCGAGATGTACGAGATCAGGGACCGCGTCGTCCGCGACGCCCTGGTCACCAACCTGAGCCGCGTCCACATCAACCTGCCCTCCTCCCTGGAAGGCGTCGGCCGCTCCGCCGAAGCCGTCCGCGTCGGCATGGAGGGCATCGAGTTCTGCCGCAAGTACGGCCTGGTCGACACCGAGGGCTGGGTCTGGGCCAACGTCGCCGAGTCCCTCATCTCCCTCGGCCGCTGGGACGAGGCCGCCGAGGCCGTCGCCCACACCCAGCGCTGCGTCCAGAGTTCAAAACCCCGCGTCTCGGCCTCCGAACGCCTGGCCCGCATGGCCCTGCACCGCGGTGAGTACGCCGCCGCCCTCCGGCACATGCAGACCGCCCACCACCACCTCGGCACCCACGACCCCCAGCCCCAGTACACCCTCGTCCTCCTCCGTATCGCCCTGGGTGTCGCCGCCGCCGAGGGCCGCATCCTCGACGCCCGCGCCGCACTCGAACGCGGCGTCGCCCCCGGCCTCCCCTTCGGCACCTACAAGTACGGCTGGCCGCTCCTGCTCGCCGCCGCCCGGATGGAGGCCGACGCCCGCGGCCTGCCCGCCGCCGAACCCGGCCGCCCCGCCGCCCTCGCCCGCATCCGCGCCGCCACCAAGTCCCTCGCCACCCCCATCCCGCTCTGGCGGGCCTACGACGAATGGACCCGCGCCGAACTCCTCCGCTCCGAGGGCCGCGACACCCTCGCCGACTGGACCACCGTGGTCGCCGCCGTCGAACCCCTCGACCGCCCCTTCGACCTGGCCCGTGTCCGCCTGCGCCTCGCCGAGTCCCTGCTCGGCCCGGACACCACCGACCGCGAGCGCGCCGCGGACCTCCTGCGGCAGGCGGCGGAGGTCGCCGACCGGCTCGGCGCCCGCCCGCTCTCCGACGCGATCACCGGACTCGCCCAGCGCGCCCGCCTCACCCTGAACCCCGCCGAGACCGCCCGCGCCCCCGAGGCACCGGCCGACCCCGCCGAGGCGCTCGGTCTCACCAGCAGGGAGCGGGACGTCCTGCGGCTGGTCGCCGTGGGCCGCAGCAACCGGCAGATCGCCGAGGAGCTCTTCATCTCCCCGAAGACGGCGAGCGTCCATGTCTCCAACATCCTCGCCAAGCTGTCCGTCACCGGCCGCGGCGAGGCCGCTGCCCTCGCCCACCGCCTGCGACTCTTCCCCCCGGCGGTGCGCTGACCTGTACGTTCCCGCTCCCCAGCAGGACTGTGGCGGCCTCGCCTACGCTGGACTGCGGAATCACGGCTCCTGGGAGGCGCAGTGTTCAACGCGATCGAGGCCCTGTTCGCGCCGGGCCGCAGGCACACCGACGACGAGAAGAAGCGCCTGGAACTGAGCCGCGTCGACGTCGCCGACGGCGACCCGGGGCGCGGGCCGATAGACCTGACCTCGGGCAAGGTGGTCGTACGCCCGCCCGTGCCGTCCCCGCGCGAGGACGGCGACGAGCCGGAGAGCTGAGCTACTTCACCCGCACCTCCAGGATCTTGTCGTCCCCCTTCTCCGGGGTGCCCCGCGAGTCCGTCTCACTGGTGACCAGCCACAGCTTGTCGCCGCCCGCCGCGAGCACCGTGCGCAGGCGGCCGTACTCGCCCTTCAGGAACGCCTGCGGCTCCGGCTCGCCCTCCACGCCCCGCACCGGGATACGCCACAACCGCTCGCCCCGCAGTCCCGCCATCCACACCGAGCCCTCGGCGTAGGCGACCCCGCTCGGTGAGGCCTCGGAGGTCTTCCACTGCGCGACCGGATCGCGGAAACCCTCCTTGTCCTCCTTGCCCTCCACTTCAGGCCAGCCGTAGTTCCCGCCGGACTCGATCTCGTTCAGCTCGTCCCAGGTGTCCTGGCCGAACTCCGAGGCCCACAGCCGCTTCTGCTCGTCCCAGGCCAGGCCCTGCACGTTCCGGTGCCCGAACGAGTACACGGGGGAGTCGCCGAAGGGGTTGCCGGGGGCGGGCTCGCCGTCCGGGGTGAGGCGGAGGATCTTGCCGCCCAGGGACTTCTTGTCCTGCGCGAGGTCCGTGTCCCCCGTCTCACCCGCGCCCGCGTACAGCATCTTGTCCGGGCCGAAAGCGATCCGGCCGCCGTTGTGGATCTGGCCCTTCGGGATGCCCTTGAAGACGGTGTCGGGCGCGCCCAACTGCTCACCCTCCGGCTTCTTCTCGTCGTACAACATCCGGGCGATGCGGTTGTCGGACTCCGTCGTGAAGTACGCGTACACGAAGTGGTCCGAAGCGTACGTCGGGGAGAGCGCGAGGCCCATCAGGCCGCCCTCGCCACCGGGGGAGACGCCCGGCACCGAGCCGAGCTCCGTCTTCTTGCCCGACTTCCCGTCGATCCGGGTGATCGTCCCCTCGTCGCGCGAGGACACCAGCAGGTCGCCGTCGGGCAGCGCGGCGAGGCCCCAGGGGGACTTGAGGCCCGTGGTGAGGGTGCGGGTGACCTTCGCCGAGCCCTTCTCCGGCGGGGCGTCGGCGCCCGCCCTGCCCGTGGGGGACTGGCTGGTCCCGTCCCGCTTCGGCGGGCTCTCGGCGCGGTCCGGTTCGTCGTCGCCGGACGAGCAGCCGGCCGCGAACACGAGGGCAGCGGCGGCCAGCACGGCCGTGACAGCAGGTCGATGCACGATCAGGATCCCTTCGACGCAGCGCTTCCCCTGTTCATACACCGCCCGCGGCCCGCAGGTTCCCGATCCGCCGCCACGGGATCACCCAGTCATGGCTCAGTCCCACGACCCCAGCGCCGGCGGCAGCGCCGCGAGCTCCGCCAGGTCACGCTCCGTGAGCCGGATCGACGCCGCCCCGGCGTTCTCGACCGCCCACCGCTCCCGCTTGGCCCCCGGTATCGGCACCACGTGCCGCCCCTGCGCGAGCACCCACGCCAGCGCCGCCTGCGCCGGAGTCGCCCCGTGCCGTTCCGCCACCCTGCGCAACCCCACCACCAGCGGCTGGTTCGCCGCCATCATCTCCGCGGTGAACCGGGGATGCCGGGCCCGCAGGTCGTCGGGCTCGAAGCCCATGCCGGGCTTCAGCGTCCCCGTGAGGAAACCATTCCCCAGCGGCATCGCCGCGAGGAACCCGACACCGCGCGCCACACACCACGGCAGCAGCGCGTCCAGCGCCTCCGGCGACCACACCGACAGCTCGGCCTGCACCGCGCTCACCGGAAACACCTGCTGCACCCGCTCCAGCTGCCGGATCGTCAGATCGTGCAGCCCCCGACCCGGGCGCCCCGGCGCAGAACGCCGCTGGGCGCGCGCCCCCACGGCGCACAGCCCCAGAGCCCGCACCTTCCCCGCGGCGACGAGTTCGGCCATCGCGCCCCACGTCTCCTCGATGGGGACCTCGGGGTCGGCGCGGTGCAGTTGGTACAGGTCGATGGTGTCCGTCTGGAGCCGTCGCAGCGACGCGTCGCAGGCCCGCTTCACATAGCCGGGACGGCCGTTGGCGACGATGTGCTGCTCGCCCACCAGCAGCCCGCACTTCGTCGAGACGAACGCCTCCGCGCGCCGTTCCTTCAGGACCCGGCCGATCAACAGCTCGTTGGTGAAGGGCCCGTACATGTCCGCCGTGTCGAGGAGCATCCCCCCGCCGCGGCCCCCGTCGGCGCCACCCGCCGCGTCCAGCGCCGCGTGCACGGTGCGCATCGACGCGTCGCCCCGCTGCCGCGAGCCGGTGTACGCCCAGCTCATCGGCATGCAGCCGAGTCCGACGGCGCCCACTTCGAGCGCCCCCGCGCCGATCGTCCTGCGCTCCACCTGGTCGTGCCCTCCCGCCCCTCGTTCGGAGATCATCCAAACTAACCTTTCGCCCCGGTGGCCTCGACCGTTGCCCTCCCGCCGACGGCGCACTCCGGCGCGCATTAGCCTCCAGGCCATGACGACAGATGTATGGCTTCCGTTCGAGGCGCACGAGATCCAGGGCCTGCCCGCGGCCGCCGACGCCGGGCTCACCTACCGTTACTGGGACGGCGGCCCCGACTTCCCCGCGGACCCGGCCGACTGCGTCTTCTATGTGGTGCCCTACATGAAGGGCACGGAGACCGCGGTACGTCCCCTGTCCGCCATGACGTCCGTGCGCGTCGTACAGACACTGACCGCGGGCATCGATCACGTGGAGCCGGGGATCAAGTTCCTCGCGCCGGGCGTGGAGTTGTGCAACGCCCGCGGCGTCCACGAGGCGAGCACCGCCGAGCTCGCGCTCACCCTCGTCCTCGCCTCGCTGCGCGGCATCCCGCGCTTCGTGGAGGGGCAGCGGCAGGAGGAGTGGCGGTCCGGTTTCTACCCGGCGCTCGCCGACAAATCCGTGCTCATCGTGGGATACGGATCGATCGGTTCCGCCATCGAGGACCGGCTCACCGCTTTCGAATGCGCGCGGGTGGCGCGCGTCGCGCGCTCTGCCCGTGCCACGGAGCGCGGCCCCGTGCACCCGCTCGCCGAGCTGCCTTCCCTGCTGCCCCAGGCGGACGTCGTCATCCTTTCGACACCGCTCACCGAGGCCACGCGCGGGCTGGTGGGAGCCGACTTCCTGGCCCGCATGAAGGACGGCGCGCTCCTCGTGAACGTGGCCCGCGGACCCGTCGTCGACACCAAGGCGCTCCTCGCCGAACTGGAGTCCGGCCGCATCACCGCCGCCCTCGACGTGACCGACCCCGAACCGCTGCCCGCAGGTCACCCGCTGTGGCACGCTCCAGGAACACTGGTCAGCCCGCACGTGGGCGGCTCGTCCTCGGCGTACCTGCCCCGCGCCAAACGCCTGCTGGCCGCGCAACTGACCAAGTACGTGGCCGGACAGTCACTGGACAACGTGGTGCTGACAACGGGCAGTTGATCGCCCGGCGGTCATTTGTGCACGCTACGCGTCGGTCCGTGTGCGCCCCGTGTCCGCTCCTCCCTCCGTAGTCACGGAGCGTAGAGGAGCTATGTCCCTGAGTGACGACTCTGGTGTATCGTCCCGACAGGGGATGCGCCGTGAACCGTTCGGCGCGGGGACGAGACATCAGACTGCGAGGGGGGCGACGGGCGATGCACGGCCTATGGGTGAACGATCCGACGCGGCGGAACCTCAGCCGACGACTCCGGCGCACACCGACCCGCAGACGCAGGCGGACCGCGAGCCGCACCACCGGACGCCGCCGCACACCACAGCGCCCCTGTCGGCCCGGCCGACGCGCGAGCCGGACGGACACGGGGGCGGCACGGACCGGGGCGGCCCGGTGAACGCCCGCGCGACCTCCACCCCCGTCCTCGACGGGGGAGTGGCGGCGCTGCCGCCCAGGATCCCACTGGCCCGGCGCCCGCTGCCCGGAGGCCGCGGCGTCGTCTCCCAGCTGGCCCTGCTGCTGGTCTGCGGGGCGTACGCCACAGGATCGGCCCTCGGCTGGGGGTCCGAGCGACTGGCCCTGATCATGGGCGACTTCGGCCTGAGCGTCGCCGCGGCCGCCGCCGCGGTCTCCTGCTTCCGCTACTCGCGCACCCGCCGAAGCCGCTTTCGACCCGCATGGCTGCTCTTCGCGCTCTCCTCCGCGATGGCAGCCTTCGGCAACGGCGTATGGGGATGGTACGAGGTCGTCCTCGACCGCCCCGTCCCCAGTCCGGGCTTCGCCGACCTCTTCTTCCTCTGCTTCGCGCCGCCCGCCATCATCGGACTCCTCGTGCTCGCCAAGCGCCCGGTGACCAAGGCGGGTTGGGGGTGCCTGGCCCTCGACTCGTGGCTGATCGGGGGGTCGCTCCTCACCCTCTCCTGGAGCCTCGCGCTCGCGCACACCGCGCAGTTCGAGGGCCAGAGCGTCGCGTACGCCGCGCTCTCCCTGGCGTACCCCCTCCTGGACATCGCGCTGGTCAGCATGGTCCTGGCGCTGCACTTCAGGAGGTCGTCCGCCAACCGCTCCGCGGTGAACACCGCGATCGGCGCGCTCGCCCTGACCGTGATGTGCGACGCGCTGTTCACCTCGCCGCTGCTGCACACCAGTTACCGCTCCGGCCAGATGCTGGACGCCGGATGGTTCGCGGGCTCGCTCCTCCTGGCGTACGCCCCGTGGGCCGCGCCCTGGCACGCGCGCGACGGACTCGGACCGGGTCGCACGCGCGTGCCGTACGACAGCGAGCCCGAGGACCCGGCCCCCGCGACCCGTCCGATCGCCGGATCGCTGGCCGCCCTCACGCCGTATCTGGCCGCCGCCGTCTGCACGTTGGGGATCCTCTACAACGTGCTGAACGGCCGCAGTGTGGACCGCGTCGTGCTCTTCACCGCGGGCACCGTCGTCCTCGCACTCGTGGTGCGCCAGGGCATCATGCTCCTGGACAACATCACGCTCACCCAGGAACTGGCCCAGAAGGAGAACCACTTCAGGTCCCTGGTCCAGGGCTCCAGCGACGTCATCATGATCGCCGCGCCGAACGGCATCCTGCACTACGTGTCCCCGGCCGC
The DNA here is from genome assembly GCF_008642335.1 of Streptomyces venezuelae. NCBI lineage: Bacteria > Bacillati > Actinomycetota > Actinomycetes > Kitasatosporales > Streptomycetaceae > Streptomyces > Streptomyces venezuelae. Next base: position 5,757,407 of record NZ_CP029191.1, read on the forward strand.
CTCCGGGGTCTACGGCAGGGACGCCGAAGAGCTCGTGGGCTCCGAACTGGCCTCCCTCATGCACCCCGAGGACCTTGGCCGTGTCGTCCACGAAGTGCGCAGATTCCTCGCCGCCAACCCCGTCGAGGAACCCACCACCCGCATCGAGTGCCGCTTCAAGTCCGGCGACGGCGACTGGCTCAACGTGGAGTCCACCGTCAACCGCCACCAGGGCGGGCTCATCTTCAACAGCAGAGACGTCACCGAACGGGTCAGGCTCCAGGCGCAGTTGCAGCACAACGCCGAGCACGACCCGCTCACCGACCTGCCCAACCGCGCCCTGTTCACCCGGCGCGTGAGCCAGGCGCTGACCGGCCGCAGAGTCACCGACCGCGGCACGGCCGTGCTCTTCATCGACCTCGACGGCTTCAAGGCCGTCAACGACACCATCGGACACCAGGCCGGGGACGAGCTGCTCATCCAGGCCGCGCGCAGACTCCAGGAGGCGGTGCGTTCGGGCGACACCGCCTCCCGGCTCGGCGGCGATGAGTTCGCGGCTCTCATCGTCGGCGACGGAACCAGGGACCAGGCCGCGAGAGAACAGCACATCTACGAACTCGCCGACCGGCTCAGAATCACCCTGTCCCAGCCCTACGCCATCGACGGCAACGACGTGCGCGTGGCGGCGTCCATCGGCGTGGCCTTCGCCGAACCCGGCATCGGCGCCGGCGAACTGCTCCGCAACGCCGACCTCGCGATGTACCGCGCCAAGGCCGCGGGCAAGGGGCGCGTCGAGCTGTACGCACCCCAGATGCAGGCCGACGTCGTCCGCAAGGCGGAGCTCGCCACCCGGCTGCGCGCCGCGCTGCACGACGGCGAGTTCGCGCTGCTCCACCAGCCCGTCGTCTCCCTGGACGACGGCCGGATCACGGCGGTCGCCGCGCAGGCCCGCTGGCGCTCGGCGCAGGGCATCCTCTTCACGCCCGCCGAGTTCCTGCGGGTCGCCGACTCCAAGGCGGCGCAGGACAAGCGGGCGGCCGAGCTGGGCCGCTGGACGTTCGAGAACGCCGTGGAGCAGGCAGCCGAACGCGGCAGGACCGGGCACGCCGTGCCCGTCGCCGTCCGCATGAGCGCCCGCCGCCTCCTGGACCGCTCCCTGCCACTGGGCTCCATCGAGGCGCTCCTGACCCGCCACGGACTGCCCTCCGGCGCGCTCGTCATCGAGCTCGCCGAGACCGACCCCCGGGTCTCCCTCGACGACCTGGAGCGCCGGCTGGCCGCCCTGCGCAGGCTCGGGGTGCGCATCGCGCTCGACGGCTTCGGCAGCGGGTACGCGGCGATCACGGCCCTGCGGCGGCTCCCCATCGACGTCCTGAAGCTGGACCGCGGCCTCGTCGAGGGCGTAGTCGAGTCCGCGCGGCTGCACAAGATCACTTCCGGACTCCTCCGCATCGCGAACGACCTGGGCCTGGACTCCGTGGCCGACGGTGTCGACCTGCCCGAGCAGGTGGTGGCCCTGCGCGCGATGGGCTGCACCCACGGGCAGGGCATGGCGTTCGCCGGGCCACTCGACGAGTACCGGCTGCGGCGGGCGCTCACGATGGGCGAGTACCCGGTGCCGCGCGGCCCGGCCGAACCGGTGCTGGCGGGCGGCCGCCCCGCGACGTACACGGGCGGCTCCGCGGCGGCGTACGGAGGCCCGGCCGCGGCGTTCGCGGGCGGCGCGCCCCCGTATGCGGTCGGGCCTCCGGGAACGTACGCGGGCGGCCCTCCGGGGACGCTCACGGGCGGCCCCGCGACCTATGCGCGTTCACATAATGAGACCCCCGTCCCACCTACTTGACAGGTACTGCGTGCCGGGGGGAGGGTCAATGCCATGCGCACCCGAATTCTCGTACTTGGAAAGCGCGTCGGCTGAAGCTGGGACGGACCGGTCCGAACACCGGACCCCCAGCGACCGCACCCGGCGCGCTCCCCTCGCTTGCCTCACGGCACGAGGGGTTTTTTGTTGCACTGGCACCTGCCAAAACCCCGCAAACACCCCGCAAAAACCCTCAGCTTCGAGAAGAGAATGCCGATGACCGAGCAGGCCACCGGGGCCCACCATCCGCAGCCGCGGCCCCGATCCTCAGGACAGCAGTCCGCCCCCGTCGAGCACGTGACGGGTGCGCAGTCCCTCATTCGTTCTCTCGAGGAAGTCGGGGCCGACACGGTGTTCGGCATTCCGGGCGGCGCCATCCTCCCCGCGTACGACCCGATGATGGACTCCACCCGCGTGCGGCACGTCCTGGTCCGGCACGAGCAGGGCGCGGGCCACGCCGCGACCGGCTACGCGCAGGCCACCGGCAAGGTCGGCGTCTGCATGGCGACGAGCGGCCCCGGCGCCACCAACCTGGTCACCCCGATCGCCGACGCCCACATGGACTCCGTCCCGATGGTGGCGATCACCGGCCAGGTGGCCTCCAAGGCCATCGGCACGGACGCCTTCCAGGAGGCGGACATCGTCGGCATCACGATGCCGATCACCAAGCACAACTTCCTGGTCACCAAGGCCGAGGACATCCCGCGCACCATCGCCGAGGCCTTCCACATCGCCTCGACCGGACGCCCGGGCCCCGTCCTCGTGGACATCGCCAAGGACGCCCTCCAGGCGCAGACGACGTTCTCCTGGCCGCCGCAGCAGGACCTGCCCGGCTACCGCCCGGTGACCAAGCCGCACGCCAAGCAGATCCGCGAGGCGGCCAAGCTGATCACCGCCGCCAAGCGGCCGGTGCTCTACGTCGGCGGCGGCGTCATCAAGGCCGGGGCCACCGCCGAACTGAAGGTCCTGGCAGAGCTCACCGGAGCGCCCGTCACCACCACACTGATGGCGCTCGGCGCATTCCCCGACAGCCACCCGCTGCACGTGGGAATGCCGGGCATGCACGGTGCGGTCACCGCCGTCACCGCGCTGCAGAAGGCCGACCTGATCGTCGCCCTCGGAGCCCGCTTCGACGACCGCGTCACCGGCAAGCTGGACAGCTTCGCGCCGTACGCGAAGATCGTCCACGCCGACATCGACCCGGCCGAGATCGGCAAGAACCGTGCCGCCGACGTGCCGATCGTCGGCGACGCCCGCGAGGTCATCGCCGACCTCGTCCAGGCCGTCCAGGCCGAGCACACCGAGGGCCACACGGGTGACTACACCGCCTGGTGGACCGACCTCAACCGCTGGCGCGACACCTACCCCCTCGGCTACACCCAGCCCGAGGACGGTTCGCTCTCGCCGCAGCACGTCATCGAGCGCGTCGGGCAGCTCGCCCCGGAGGGCACGATCTTCGCGGCGGGCGTCGGCCAGCACCAGATGTGGGCCGCGCACTTCATCGAGTACGAGAAGCCCGCCACCTGGCTCAACTCCGGCGGCGCCGGGACGATGGGGTACGCGGTCCCGGCCGCGATGGGCGCCAAGGCCGGCCGCCCGGACCGCACGGTCTGGGCCATCGACGGCGACGGCTGCTTCCAGATGACCAATCAGGAGCTCACCACCTGCGCCCTGAACAACATCCCGATCAAGGTCGCCATCATCAACAACGGCGCCCTCGGGATGGTCCGCCAGTGGCAGACGCTGTTCTACAACCAGCGGTACTCCAACACGGTGCTGCACAGCGGTCCCGAGGACATCGGCCCCAACAAGGGCACCCGCGTCCCGGACTTCGTGAAGCTGTCGGAGGCCATGGGCTGCGTGGCGCTGCGCTGCGAGCGCCCCGAGGACCTCGACAAGGTCATCGCCGAGGCCAACGCCATCAACGACCGGCCCGTCGTCGTCGACTTCATCGTCCACGAGGACGCCCAGGTCTGGCCGATGGTCGCCGCGGGCACCTCGAACGACGAGGTCATGGCCGCCCGGGGCGTCCGCCCCGACTTCGGCGACAACGAAGACGACTGAGACCGAGAGCGAAAGAGAGACCAAGAGTCATGTCCACCAAGCACACGCTCTCCGTCCTGGTCGAGAACACCCCCGGCATCCTCGCCCGGATCGCCGCCCTGTTCTCCCGCCGCGGCTTCAACATCGACTCGCTCGCCGTGGGCGTCACCGAGCACCCCGACATCTCGCGCATCACCATCGTCGTGAACGTCGAGGACCTGCCGCTCGAACAGGTCACGAAGCAGCTCAACAAGCTCGTCAACGTCCTGAAGATCGTCGAACTGGAGCCGGGCGCCGCGGTCGCCCGTGAACTCGTCCTCGCGAAGGTCCGCGCCGACAACGAGACCCGCTCCCAGATCGTCGAGATCGTCCAGCTGTTCCGCGCCAAGACCGTCGACGTCTCCCCGGAGGCCGTCACCATCGAGGCGACCGGCAGCAGCGACAAGCTGGAGGCCATGCTCAAGATGCTGGAGCCCTTCGGCATCAAGGAGCTCGTCCAGTCCGGCACGATCGCCATCGGCCGCGGCTCACGCTCCATCACCGACCGCAGCCTGCGGGCGCTCGACCGCAGCGCATAGCAATATCCGGCCCGCATGGCGAGACCGGCAGACTTCCCTTCCCCCGCCCGCCGTACGGTGGGACGCAACACCAGCACACATAGGAGATTCCCAGTGGCCGAGCTGTTCTACGACGCCGACGCCGACCTGTCCATCATCCAGGGCCGCAAGGTCGCGGTCATCGGTTACGGCAGCCAGGGCCACGCCCACGCGCTGTCGCTCCGTGACTCGGGTGTCGACGTGCGCGTCGGTCTGCACGAGGGCTCCAAGTCGAAGACGAAGGCCGAGGAGCAGGGCCTGCGCGTCGTCACCCCCGCCGAGGCGGCGGCCGAGGCCGACGTCATCATGATCCTGGTGCCGGACCCGATCCAGGCCAAGGTCTACGAGGAGTCCATCAAGGACAACCTCAAGGACGGCGACGCCCTGTTCTTCGGCCACGGCCTGAACATCCGCTACGGCTTCATCAAGGCCCCCGAGGGCGTCGACGTCTGCATGGTCGCCCCGAAGGGCCCGGGCCACCTGGTCCGCCGCCAGTACGAGGAGGGCCGCGGCGTTCCGTGTATCGCGGCCGTCGAGCAGGACGCGACCGGCAAGGGCTTCGAGCTGGCGCTCTCGTACGCCAAGGGCATCGGCGGCACGCGTGCGGGCGTCATCAAGACGACCTTCACCGAGGAGACCGAGACCGACCTGTTCGGCGAGCAGGCCGTGCTCTGCGGCGGCACCGCCGCGCTGGTCAAGGCGGGCTTCGAGACCCTGACCGAGGCGGGCTACCAGCCGGAGATCGCGTACTTCGAGTGCCTCCACGAGCTGAAGCTGATCGTGGACCTCATGTACGAGGGCGGCCTGGAGAAGATGCGCTGGTCCGTCTCGGAGACCGCCGAGTGGGGCGACTACATCACCGGCCCGCGGATCATCACGGACGCCACCAAGGCCGAGATGAAGAAGGTCCTCGCCGAGATCCAGGACGGCACGTTCGCCAAGAACTGGATGGACGAGTACCACGGCGGTCTGAAGAAGTACAACGAGTACAAGACCCAGGACGAGAACCACCTCCTGGAGACCACGGGCAAGGAGCTGCGCAAGCTCATGAGCTGGGTCAACGACGACGACGCGTAGGTCGTGACGACAAGGGCCGGGGCGGCTGCCCCGGCCCTTGTCCATCGTGTCCAGCCACGGACGGGTGATCCTTCCACCGAGGAGCACGACGACGTCCATGGCGCCACTACACTTCTGTTCAACATTCGCGTCGGGCCCACAGCGTCGTGCGTCTTCCACGCGGCTAAGCGACTCCGCCTGCGGCCGTCGGGACGGCCGTCCGCAAGGGACTTGTGAGGACTCACGTGAGCACTGCTGCAACCGGCAAACCGGTCGTACTCATCGCCGAAGAGCTGTCGCCCGCCACCGTCGACGCGCTGGGGCCGGACTTCGAGATCCGGCAGTGCAACGGCGCGGACCGCGCCGAGCTGCTGCCCGCCATCGCCGACGTCGACGCGATCCTGGTCCGCTCCGCGACCAAGGTCGACGCGGAGGCCATCGCCGCCGCCAAGAAGCTGAAGGTCGTCGCCCGCGCGGGCGTCGGTCTGGACAACGTCGACGTGTCCGCCGCCACCAAGGCCGGCGTGATGGTCGTGAACGCACCGACCTCCAACATCGTCACCGCCGCCGAGCTCGCCTGCGGCCTGCTCCTCGCCACCGCGCGCAACATCCCGCAGGCCAACACCGCCCTGAAGAACGGCGAGTGGAAGCGCTCCAAGTACACGGGCGTCGAGCTGGCCGAGAAGACCCTCGGCGTCGTCGGCCTCGGCCGCATCGGCGCGCTCGTCGCGCAGCGCATGAGCGCCTTCGGCATGAAGGTCGTCGCGTACGACCCGTACGTGCAGCCCGCGCGCGCCGCCCAGATGGGCGTCAAGGTGCTCTCCCTCGACGAGCTGCTCGAGGTCTCCGACTTCATCACCGTGCACCTCCCCAAGACGCCCGAGACCCTCGGTCTCATCGGCGACGAGGCGCTGCACAAGGTCAAGCCGTCCGTCCGCATCGTCAACGCCGCGCGCGGCGGGATCGTCGACGAGGAGGCGCTGCACTCCGCACTCAAGGAGGGCCGCGTCGCCGGCGCCGGCCTCGACGTGTACGCGAAGGAGCCCTGCACGGACTCCCCGCTCTTCCAGTTCGACCAGGTCGTCTGCACCCCGCACCTCGGCGCCTCCACGGACGAGGCGCAGGAGAAGGCGGGCATCGCCGTCGCCAAGTCGGTGCGCCTCGCCCTCGCCGGTGAGCTCGTGCCGGACGCGGTGAACGTGCAGGGCGGCGTCATCGCCGAGGACGTCCGTCCCGGCCTGCCGCTCGCCGAGAAGCTCGGCCGGATCTTCACCGCGCTCGCCCAGGAGGTCGCGGCCCGCCTCGACGTCGAGGTGTACGGCGAGATCACCCAGCACGACGTGAAGGTGCTCGAACTGTCCGCGCTGAAGGGCGTGTTCGAGGACGTCGTCGACGAGACGGTGTCGTACGTGAACGCGCCGCTGTTCGCGCAGGAGCGGGGTGTCGAGGTCCGGCTGACCACGAGCTCCGAGTCGCCCGACCACCGCAACGTGGTCACCGTGCGCGGCACGCTCTCCGGCGGCGAGGAGATCGCCGTCTCCGGCACGCTCGCCGGACCGAAGCACCTGCAGAAGATCGTCTCCATCGGTGAGTACGACGTGGACCTGGCGCTCGCCGACCACATGGTCGTCCTCCGGTACGCCGACCGTCCGGGCGTCGTCGGCACGGTCGGCCGTGTCCTCGGCGAGGCGGGCATCAACATCGCGGGCATGCAGGTCGCTCGCGCTGACGTGGGCGGGGAGGCGCTGGCCGTTCTCACCGTGGACGACAACGTGCCGCAGCCGGTGCTGAACGAGCTCTCCGCGGAGATCGGCGCGGAGTCCGCGCGCGCGGTCGACCTGACCGACTAGTACTCCGCGGCTTCGGTTGCCGTAGATCACCGGCTTCGCCGGGTTCGTCCTCAAACGCCGGACGGGCTGGAAATTCCAGCCCGTCCGGCGTTCGTGCGTAGCGCCACCGCCGCCAGCCCCGCCGCCGCGAGCAGCAGTACCGCTCCTGTCGCCGCCGCCACGTGCATGCCGGTGGTGAAGGCCTCGCGGGCCGTGGCCAGGAGGGCGTCGCCCGTGTGGGTGGGGAGGTGGGGGGCCGTCGCCACCGCGCCCGTCAGGGTTTCGCGGGCCTCGGCCGGGGCCGTGTCCGGGATGTGGTTCCGGTAGACCGTGTTGCCGATGGAGCCGAGCAGGGCCATGCCCATCGCGCCGCCGAACTCCTGCCCCGTCTCCAGGAGCGAGGACGCCGTGCCGGCCTTCTCCGGCGGGGCCGCGCCGAGTGCCAGGTCGGTGAGTTGCGAGCCGACGATGACCGCGCCGCAGGCCAGCACGCCCACCCCGGCGAGCACGAGCCAGAGCGATGACGTGCCGGTCAGGGCGAGGAGGCCGTAGCCACCGGCGGAGACGGCGAAGCCGGTGGCGACGACGTGGGCGCGGTCCATGCCGCGCTGCACGAGCACCGTGGCGACCGGGGCGGCGAAGCCGATGAGGACCGAGGGCAGCAGCGCCCACAGCGCCGCCTCCATCGCGCTCTTGCCGAGCACGGACTGCAGGTACTGCGTGGTGAAGTACGCCGAACCCATCATCGCGAGCGAGGAGATGAGGTTCAGGGAGACGGCGGCGCCGAAGGCGCGGCCCCGGCCGCGGAACAGGTCCGGCGAGATCATCGGCGACGCGGCGGTGCGCTGGCGGCGCACGAACAGGGCGGCGAAGACGAGGCCGACGGCGACGGACGCGACGTAGGGGAGTTCGACGCCCTCGGCGGGCATCTCCTTGAGGCCCCACACGAGCGGCAGCACGGCGGCCATCGACAGCGGCACGCTCAGCAGGTCGAAGCGGCCGGGGTGCGGGTCCTTCGACTCCGGGATCAGCAGCGGGGCGAGGGCCAGGAGCAGCACCATCGCGGGCAGGTTGACCAGGAAGACCGAGCCCCACCAGAAGTACTCGACGAGGGCACCGCTCAGCACCGAGCCGAGCGCGATGCCGGCCACCATGACGCCCTGCCACATGCCGATCGCCTTCGCGCGCTGACCGGCGTCGCGGAACAGGTCGCGCACGATCGCCAGCGTGGACGGCATCAGGGTCGCGCCGCCGATGCCGAGGACCGCGCGGGCCCCGATGAGGGTTTCGGCGCTGTTCGCGTATGCGGCGACGAGCGACGCGGCGCCGAAGGCGGTGGCGCCGAACAGGAGGAGCCTGCGGCGGCCGATGCGGTCGCCGACCGCGCCCATCGTCATGAGGAGGCCGGCGAGGACGAAGGCGTAGATGTCGAAGATCCACAGCTGTTGGGTGCCGCTGGGTTCCAGGTCGGCGCTGATCTCCGGGATCGCGAAGTAGAGGACGGAGACGTCCATCGAGACCAGGAGCAACGGGAGCATCAGGACGGCGAAGGCGGTCCATTCCTTGCGGGTGGCGCGCGGGTTCGTCTGCATGGAAGAGGACTGTACGGGCGTCTTATACGTCTGTCTAGTACGAACGTTTAGGACGTGCGTATGGGGTCGGCGTAAAGTGCTTCGCATGGGACACCGCGAAGATCTGCTCGAAGGCGCGAAGCGCTGCCTGCTGGAGAAGGGGTTCGTGCGTACGACGGCCCGCGACATCGTGAAGGAGTCGGGGACGAACCTCGGGTCCATCGGCTACCACTACGGATCCAAGGACGCGCTGCTCGTGGAGGCGTACATCGCGCTCGTCGAGCCGATGGGGACCGACTTCGACGGGGCGCGGGCCGGGGCCGGTGCCGGGGAGAGCAGCCTGGAGCGCTTCCGTCGGGTGTGGGAGCACGTCATCCGCTCGGTGCCCGAGATGCGGCCCATCTGGATGATGACGCTGGAGGTCATCACGCAGCGCGAACGCCTCGCGGGCATCCGCGAGTTGCTGATCGGGGCGCAGAAGGAGGGGACGGCCGGGATGGCGGCGCTGTTCACCGGCATCGAGGAGAGCGAGCTCCCCGACGACGTCATCGAGAGCGAGGGCCGCTTCTACACCACGCTCCTCAACGGGCTGATGGTGCAGTGGCTCTTCGACCCGGAATCGGCGACGACCGCCGAGCAGCTCACCGAGGGGCTGCGGCGCGTCATGGACCGGGCGGCCGAAACGGGCTGAGGGCGGCCGGAAACGGCCGAGGCCGGCCCGCGGTGCGGACCGGCCTCGGAACAGTGGTGCCTGCAGTGGTGGTTACGACCACTTGATGCAGGCGGCGGGGACCCAGCCCCGCTTCTTGTTGAACTCGCTGCCGTACAGCCACTTGGTGCTGGTCTTGCCGCACAGCTTGTACTTCTGGCCCGTGTAGAAGTGGCCGTCGCTGCAGAGGTAGCCCTTCTTGCCCTTGTTCCACTGGCTGACGGCGGTGGCGTTCACCTTGGCGTGGGTGCGCACCTTGACCGCCTCCTTGGCGGGGACGTTGACGATGCCGCGGGAGCAGTCGGGCTTCGACGCGGCGACGGCGGTACCGCTCGTGGCGACGGTGCCGCCGACGAGGGCGAGGGCGGAGAAGGCGACCGCGGGGGCCAACAGCCTGAACTTCATGAGATGTGGGTTCTCCGATGGGGAGGGGTGGATCTTCGGACGCGGAGAACCGTATCGCCCCACGATCATGTGCATGGCGGTCCGTTGCGTGGCTCTTACAGTCGTGACGACTTCAGGACCATGTGCAGCAGCAGACGGTCCTCGCCCTCGTCCAGATCGAGTCCCGTGAGCTGTTCGACACGGGACAGGCGGTAGTAGAGGGTCTGGCGGTGGATGCCCAGTTCGGCGGCGGCGCGGCCCGCCTGGCCCGCGCAGTCGAGGAACACCTCGGCGGTGCGGGCGAGTTCGCGGTGGGCGGGGCCGAGGAGCTCCGTGCCCACGGGGTCGTGGGCCGCCTCCGGGGGCAGCGCGGTAAGCAGGCGGTAGGGGCCCACGTCCGACCACTGCGCCACCGGCCCGAACCGCCGCTCCGCCAGCGCGGCGCGCGCCGCCCCCGACGCCTCCCACCAGGCCGCGCCCAGATCCTCCAGGCCGTGCCGGGCCCCCGCGATGCCGGCCGCCGCGCCCGGCGCCGCGTCCAGGAGGCGCGACGCCGCCGTGTGCGCGGGCGCGAGCGCGTCGGCCGAGCGCAGCCGCACCAGGGCCGCGAGGGACTGCGCGGTCGTGCCCCACGGCACCGTGCACACCGCAGCCGCGCCCGGCACCGTACGGGCCGCCGGGGCGTCGTCCGGGTCCGCCGAGCGCCACGGGGCCACGCACACCACGGCGTGCAGGCCCTCGCCGCGCGCGCCGAGCGCCGTGCGCAGGGCGGCCACCGCCATGTCGCGCTGCCAGCCGCGCTCGGCCGTCAGGACCGCGCGGAACTCCCGGGTCAGGTCGGCGCCCGCCTGCGCCTCGTCGGCGAGCAGCGCGCCGATCCGGGTGGCCACCTCCATGGCGGCGGTCAGCTGCTGATCGCTCGGCCCCGGCTCCCCGTCCAGCAGCCATACGTATCCGAGGGCGAACCCCCGGTGGCGTACGGGAAGGCAGATGCGGCCGCGGTGGACGCCGGCCTCCGGGGTGGGCGGGATGCGGACCGGGGCCGTGGCGCGGGTGATGCCGAAGCTCTCGAACCAGGAGCGGACCTCGGCCGTGGAGCGCCGGGTCAGGATCGAACGGGTCCTGACCGGGTCGAGGACGGCCGCGTCGAAGCCGCTCTCGCCGCCGTCGTGCGCGCCGAAGGCGATCAGCTCGAAATCCCGGTTCTCCAGGGTCGCGGGGGCGCCGAGCAGCGCCGAGATCTCGTCGACCAGTTCTTGGTAATCGCCCTTCATGGCCCCATTCTCGCGCGGCTCTGGACATTCTTCATACATCTGTCTGAGATCCAGGGCACGAACGCGTGACAGCTGTCGATGGCCCGCGTTCCGGTGGATCCTTAAATTTCACGGTGGTTCTCCGTGCCGTACCACCGCATTCCCTTCACGTAGGGCTATGTCGGTATGGCCCCCGTTTTCGTACACCCGTGGAGGTGCCCCGTGCTGGGTCCCGTGATCCTCGCCGCGTCGCGCAGCGACAAGATGCGCCGTTTTGTATCGGCGGCCCCCGGCACCAAGCAGGTCGTGGCCCGGTTCATCGCCGGTGAGGGGGTCGACCAGGTCGTCCCGATCGTCGCCGACGCCGCCGACAAGGGCCTCGAGGTCACCCTCGACGTGGTGGGCGAGGACATCACCACCGTCGAGCAGTCCCACGCCGCCCGCGACGCCTACCTCGAGCTCATCGAGCGCCTGAAGGACCTCGGGCTCGGCACCAGGGCCGAGATGTCCGTGAAGCTGTCGATGTTCGGCCAGGCGCTGGAGGGCGGCCACGAGCTCGCCCTCGCCAACGTGCGCCCCGTCGTCGAGGCCGCCGCCGCGATCGGCACCACGGTCACCCTGGACGCCGAGGACCACACCACCCTCGACTCGATGTTCGCCATCCACGAGGAGCTGCGGAAGGACTTCCCGCAGACCGGCTGCGTCATCCAGTCCTACCTGTTCCGCACGGAGGCCGACGCCCGCCGCCTGGCCGCCGCCGGCAGCCGCGTCCGCATCGTGAAGGGCGCCTACAAGGAGCCCGCCGAGGTCGCGTACCAGGACAAGGCGGAGATCGACAAGGCGTACGTGCGGATCATGCGCATCCTCATGGAGGGCGACGGGTACCCGATGATCGGGTCCCACGACCCGCGCCTGATCTCCATCGCGCAGGAGCTCGGACGCCGAGCGGGGCGCAAACTGGACGAGTACGAATTCCAGATGCTGTACGGCATCCGCAGCGACGAGCACCTGCGGCTCGCCGCCGAGGGCCACCGCATGCGGGTGTACACCGCCTACGGCACCGACTGGTACGGCTACTTCATGCGCCGTCTCGCGGAGAAGCCGGCGAACCTCCTCTTCTTCGGCCGCTCCATCCTCACCAAGGGCTGACCTCACCAAGGGCTGAGCTCCCTTTCCCCCGACCCCCCTTAAGGAGATACGGAACTCATGGACGCTGTGACCCAGGTCCCCGCGCCGGTCAACGAGCCGGTGCACGGCTACGCCCCCGGCTCCCCGGAGCGTGCCCGCCTCGAGACCAAGCTCAAGGAGCTCGCCGAGAACCCCATCGAGCTGCCGATGACCATCGGCGGCGAGAAGCGCCTCGGCGGCGGCGAGCCCTTCAAGGTCGTGCAGCCGCACAACCACCAGGCCGTCATCGGCACCGGCCGCGGCGCCACCCAGCAGGACGCCCAGGACGCGATCGACGCCGCCCTGGCCGCCGCCCCCGCGTGGCGCGCGATGTCCTTCGACGACCGTGCCGCGATCATCCTGCGCGCCGCCGAGCTGCTCTCCACGACGTGGCGCGAGACCCTGGCCGCCTCCACGATGCTCGGCCAGTCGAAGACCGCCCAGCAGGCCGAGATCGACACCCCGTGTGAGCTCGTCGACTTCTGGCGCTTCAACGTCAAGTACGCCCGTGACCTGCTCGCCGAGCAGCCCCCGGCCAACGCGACCGGCGTCTGGAACCGTCTGGACCACCGCCCGCTCGAGGGCTTCGTCTACGCGATCACGCCGTTCAACTTCACCGCCATCGCGGGCAACCTCCCCACCGCCCCCGCCCTGATGGGCAACGTGGTCGTGTGGAAGCCGTCCCCGACGCAGACGCACGCCGCCGTGCTGCTCATGCAGCTCCTGGAGGAGGCGGGCCTGCCCAAGGGCGTCATCAACCTCGTCACCGGTGACGGCATCGCCGTCTCCGAGGTCGCCCTGAACCACCGCGACCTGGCCGGCATCCACTTCACCGGCTCGACGCCGACCTTCCAGCACCTGTGGAAGACGGTCGGCGAGAACATCGCGAAGTACCGCACGTACCCGCGTCTCGTCGGCGAGACCGGCGGCAAGGACTTCGTCGTCGCCCACCCGAGCGCCGACCGCGCGATCCTGAAGACCGCGCTGACCCGCGGCTCCTTCGAGTTCCAGGGCCAGAAGTGCTCCGCGACCTCGCGCGCCTACATCCCGGCCTCCATCTGGAACGACGGGTTCAAGGAGGAGTTCGCGGCCGAGGTCGACGGCATCAAGATGGGTGACGTCACCGACCTGTCGAACTTCATCGGCGCCGTCATCGACGACCGCGCGTTCGCCAAGAACAAGGCGGCCATCGACCGCGCCAAGGCCGACGACACCTGCACGATCGTCGCGGGCGGCACCTACGACGACTCGGTCGGCTACTTCGTGCGCCCGACCGTCGTCGAGTGCACTGACCCGGCCAACGAGGTCTTCACGACCGAGTACTTCGGCCCGTTCCTCGCCGTGTACGTGTACGACGACAGCAAGGCCGACGCGTACGACGAGATGCTGACCCAGATGGAGTCGGTGTCCGACTACGCGCTCACCGGCTCGGTCATCGCCAACGACCGCGCCGCGGCCGCGTACACGATGGAGAAGCTCCGCTACGCCGCGGGCAACTTCTACATCAACGACAAGTCGACCGGCGCCGTCGTCGGCCAGCAGCCCTTCGGCGGCGGCCGCGCCTCCGGCACCAACGACAAGGCCGGTGCCCCGCAGAACCTGCAGCGGTGGACGCTGACCCGCGCCATCAAGGAGACGCTGGTCCCGCCGACCGAGTACGGCTACCCGCACATGGGCTGACGCCCACCAGGCCCTGACGGGCCCCCTGAACCCCGCCTCCGATCCGGGCCCCACCCCGATCGGAGGCGGTGTCTTTTTCCGGCTCGTCCGGACCGCGGGTCAGGTGAGGGCTTCGACGGCGATGCGGGTGATGTCCTCCGCGATCCGGTCCTCGCCGGGCGTGTCCGGGTCGAGCCGGGTCGTGTACACGGAGATGACCAGCGGCGCCTGCTTCGGCGGCCAGGCCACGGCGACGTCGTTGACGCCTCCGTAGGCGGGCGAGCCCGTCTTGTCGCCGACCCGCCACTCCTTCGGGACCCCGGCCCTGATCCGCTTGTCGCCGGTGGTGTTCTCCACCAGCCAGCGGGTCAACTGGCCGCGGTCGAGCGGGTGGAGGGCCTTGCCGAGGACGAGCTTGCGCAGGTTCGCGGTCATCGCCGCCGGGGTCGTCGTGTCCCGCCGGTCACCGGGGATGTTGGTGTTGAGGTCGGTCTCCCACCGGTCGAGCCGGGTGCGGGAGTCGCCGAGGGAGCGCGCGAACTCGGTGACACCGGCGGGCCCGCCGATGCGCCGCATCAGCAGATTGGCCGCGGAGTTGTCGCTGTAGGTGATGGTGGCGTCGCACAACTCCCGTACGGTCATGCCCGTTTCGAGGTGCATCTCGGTGCGCGGCGAGTACGTGATGAGGTCGTCGCGCCCATATCTGATGAGTACGTCGAGCAGACCGGGTTCCTGTTCGCGTGCCCGGCGCAGGATCGCCGCGGCCGCCAGGACCTTGAACGTCGAGGCGATGGCGAAGCGTTCGTCCGCGCGGTAAGCGACGACGGCGCCGGTGCCGGTGTGCAGGGCGTGGACGCCTATGCGGCCCGGATAGCTCTCTTCCAGGGCGCGCAGGCGGCGGGCGGCGTCGGAGGGGGTGGCGGAGGCGACGGGGGCCGCGGCGCTCGCGGTGCCGGAGACCGAGAGGAGCACGGGGGCGGCGGCCGCGGTGCCGAGGACGGCGCGGCGGGATGCGGATGGCGTCATGATCCAGACGGTACCGGCAGCGGGTTCCTGGACGCCGCGGTGATCACCTCGTCCAGGACGTCGCGGGCCCGCAGCAACTCGGCGACCTGGCGGTCGATCCTGGCCCGCTCCTCCGTCAGCTCGTCCACCAGCCAGGGGGTCGCGGACGCGGAAGGGCCGCCGTCCTTGTCCCGCATGCACGGAAGCAGCTGCACGATCTTCGCGCTGCACAGGCCCGCCGCGAACAGCTCCTGGATGTGGACGACACGGTCCACGGCGGCCTCCGGGTAGTCGCGGTGACCGCCCGGGGTGCGGTCCGCGTACAGCAGGCCCTGCTCCTCGTAGTAGCGCAGGGACCGCTCGCTCACAGCGGTACGCTTCGCCAGCTCGCCGATCCTCACGCCGTGCTCCTTCGCACTTGAATCTCACACCGGTGTCAGCTTCTACCGTTCCGGCATGACGAACACCGCGCTTCTCTCGCCCTATTCCGCAGGCCCCCTCGGCCTCCTCCGCAACCGCATGGTGATGGCCCCCATGACCCGCGCACGCGCCGCGGAGGACGGCACCCCGCTGCCCGTCGTCGCCGACCACTACGCCCAGCGTGCGGGCGCCGGGCTCATCGTCACCGAGGGCATCTGGCCCAGCAGCCGCGGCCAGAGCGGCTGGCGCTACCCGGGGCTGCAGACCGCCGCCCACGTCGAGGGATGGCGGCGGGTCACCGACGCCGTGCACGCCAAGGGCGGCCGCATCTACGCGCAGCTGATGCACGGCGGCCGCAACGGTCACCCCCTGGCCCGCATCGACGGGGACCTGCCGCTCGCGCCGTCCGCCGTCACGCCGCCCGGCCACGCGCACGGCCCGGACGGCACCAAGCCCGACTACGTCGCCCCGCGCGAGATGACCCGCGACGACATCCGCACGGCGGTACGGGACTTCGTGGACGCCGCCCGCAACGCCGTCGCGGCCGGCTTCGACGGCGTCGAACTGCACGGCGCCAACAGCTACTTGATCCACCAGTTCCTCGCCGACAACACCAACCTGCGCGACGACGAGTACGGGCGGGGCTCCGTCGCCGACCGCATCCGCTTCGCCGTCGAGGTGGTCCGCGCCGTCGCCGACGCCATCGGGGCCGCACGGCTCGGGCTGCGGCTCTCGCCGGGCAACCCGCAGTTCGGCATGGCGGAGGCCGACCCCGGGCCCGTCTACCGCGCGCTGCTCGACGAGCTCGACGGGCTCGGCCTCGCCTACCTCCACCTCACCGACAACGACCGCTACCCGGCCCTCGCCGACCTGCGGCCCCGCTGGCACGGCGTCCTCATCGGCAACGTCGGCGAGAACGGCGACCCGACGACTCGTGAGGCGGGCGAGGCCGTCCTCGCGACCGGCCTCGCCGACCTCGTGTCGTACGGGCGGGGGTTCATCTCCAACCCGGATCTGCCCGAACGGTTCGCCGCGGGAGCACCTCTCCAGGAGATCGACGAGGCCCACCTCTACACGCACGGCGCGGAGGGCTACACCGACTACCCGGCCCTCGCGGACCTCCTGGTCTCCGCTCAGACCTCCACGAGCACCTGATCCAGCGACTTCCGTACGAGATCGGGGACCCGGCAGTCCGCCGCCGGATACCCCACCGGGATCACCGCGAACGCCTTCTCGTTCTCGGGGCGGCCCAGCACCTCCCGCAGGAACCGCATCGGGCTCGGCGTGTGGATGAGCGCGGCGAGGCCCGACAGGTGCAGGGCGGACAGCAGCATCCCCACCGCGATGCCGACCGACTCGTCCACGTAGTAGTGCTTGTGCTTGGTGCCGTCCTCGCCCAGCCAGTACCGCTGCTGGAAGACGACGATCAGGGCGGGCGCGTCCGTCAGATGCGGCTTCACCTCGTCCGTGCCGAGGGGGCGCAGGGCCGCGAGCCACTCCTCGCCGAGGCGCCCGTCGTACGAGATCTGCTCCTCGTGCTCCGCCGCCTCGCGGATGCGGCGGCGGACCTCCGGGTCCTGGACGAGGACGAACGTCCACGGCTGCTGGTGCGCGCCGGACGGCGCGGTCGCCGCGCACGCGATGGCGTCCCGCACGACCTGCTCGGGCACGGGGTCCGGAGCGAACTGCCGCACGGTGCGGCGCTCCTGCATCCGCTCCCTCAACTCGGCCGCGTGCGCCAGGGATTCGGCCACGGGCATGCGGTCCGGGCGGTAGGGGACGGAGCTGTAGGGCTCGCCGTGGATGGGGGTCCACTCTCGCTGCTGCTCGGTGTCAGACATGCTCCGATTCTGGGGTGAGGGACGGTGTCCGCGCCATGGTGCAGACCAATGTGTGATCAGCTCCAGCCACGCACGATCAGGGCCAGACCCACGGCGAACCCGGTGCCGAGCAGGGCCAGATAGAGGGGATAGCGGCGGCGGAGGCGGTGGGCGAGGAAGCCGAGGGCGCCGAAGGCGAGTCCCACGGCGAGGGTGCGGGAGCCGCGCGAGAGGGCCGAGCGGGCCAGCCAGTCGGCCGGGGTGATGTCGGCGCGGCCCGCCTCACGTGCGTACACCTTGAAGGGGATGCCGTTCCAGGGCTGGTGGCGGACGGCCGCCGCGGATGCGACGGCGAGCTCGTGGCGGACCTCGGCGCGCATCCGGTCCGTGGTGAGGGGCTGCGGCAACTGCACGCCGGAGGCCGAGAGTTGAAGGGCGAGCAGGCCTCCGGCGAGGCTGCCCGCGAGCGCCGCCAGCGACAGCTTGAGGGCCCTGCGCGGCGCCGCGACGCACACGATCGCGAGGAACAGCTCCGGCATCAGCGGCCAGCTCAGCGCCTCCGCGCCCGCCCACAGGAAACCGGCGAGCAGCCCCCAGCGGGAGCCCGCGGCCGCGGCGACCCGCTTGCGCGCCGCCGAGTCCGCCAAGGGCTCCTGCGTCGTACGCCGGTGCAGCGCCGCCACCGCGTCGCGGGCCTCGGCCGGAGTGGCCGACGCGGGCAGCGGGGCGCCGACGGCGACGCGGACCAGGGCGGGGCGGAGCCTGCCGTGCTTGGGCAGCAGGCGGTCCGTGCCCGCGATGGCCACCGGCACGACGGGCACGCCCGCGTGCTCCGCGAGGACGAGAGCGCCGCGGTGGAACGACCCCAGTGCGCCGTCCCGGCCGCGCGTGCCCTCGGGGAAGAGGACCACGGCGCGGCCCGCGCGCAGGGCGTCGGTCCTGGTCAGGAGGTCGTCCATGCCGCCACCCGTGCGGCGCACCGGGAAGCCCGCGGCGAGGCGGCTGCAGATCCGGCGCCGCCAGGGGGAGGCGAACCAGTAGTCGGCGGCCGCGCCGATCGCGGGGGAGTGGCGGGCGTCGAGGGCGGCGAGCAGGGCGGCGGTGTCGGCGTGCGAGGAGTGGTTGGCGACGACGACGCAGCCGCCGCGCGGCAGGCGCCCGCGCCGCTCCACGCCTCCGGTGAGGGTGAGCAGGGTCCACCACAGGGCACGGCGCAGGACGGCGGGGAGGGCAAGCCCCTGTGGCGTAACGGCCTTGCAGGTCGGTCGAGTTGGGGAGGGTGTCCTCACAGCGTCACCGCCATCGTCAGCAACAGCGCCACCAGCAGCGAGTCGATCCGGTCGAGCAGGCCGCCGAAGCCGGGCAGCCAGGTGCCCGCGTCCTTCACGCCCGCCTCACGCTTGACCATCGACTCCATGAGGTCGCCGAGGACGCAGCCGACGAGGACGGCGGCCCACAGGACGGGGGTGAAGGCGCCGACCGCAGCCAGGGCGGCGGCGGTTGCCGCGGCCGCGCCCGCGACGCCTGCCCACGTCTTGTCGGGGGAGAGCGGGGAGAGCGCGCGGGCGAGCGGGCCGGTGCGGCCGAGCGCGGTGCCGCCGCACCACGCGCCCACGTCACCGAAGGCCACGGCGACGCCGACGGCCACCGCGGTGTCGCCCAGCAGGACGAGGCCGCACAGCGGGAGCGGGATCCACAGGAGCCCGAAGAGCGTGCGGCACGCGCGCGTGAAGCCTTCGTCCGCGTCCCCGGAGAACAGCGCCACCGCGGCGGCGGCGATCAGGAGAGCGGCGACCGCCCGCAGGTCGAGGGCGTCGGGCGCGGCCCACGCGATGCCGGGCACGGCCACGGCCGCCACCCCGAGCACCGCCC
This sequence comes from Streptomyces venezuelae, assembly GCF_008642335.1. NCBI lineage: Bacteria > Bacillati > Actinomycetota > Actinomycetes > Kitasatosporales > Streptomycetaceae > Streptomyces > Streptomyces venezuelae. The sequence goes on from NZ_CP029191.1 coordinate 5,776,631, forward strand.
GCTCACCGCGGGGCAGCGCGGCCATCCGCGCGTACTCGCCGACCGCGACCACCCCGAGCCCGGCCGCGAGCGCGAACGCCCCCGCCCGCCCCACGAAGAACGCCCCGAGGAACAGCGGCGCGGCAAGTGCCCAGGTCCGCCACCGCTTGCGCAGCTCGGCCCGCATCCGCACCCGCGAGGGCAGCGCGGCGACGGCGACACCGCCGGCGCCGAGCACCCCGGCGACGACGGGCACGGCCCGCCCCACCGCCTCCCCCGCGACTCCACCCACGACGAGCGCCGCACTCATCGCGCACCGCCGTCCAGCTCGCGCCACAGGCGCCCGAGCCGCAGCGCCGCCGTCAGCGCCGAGCCCGCCGCGAGGACCGCGAGGACCGGCACCGTCCAGCCGGACGCCGCCGCGACCACGACCAGCGCGCAGCGTTCCGTCTTGCCGACCGGGCCGCCGTTGAGGCGGTCCGCGCCCGCCGCCACGCCGGCCAGGGAGACCCACGACGGGAGGGTCGCCGCGAGGCCCGCCGTCGCCACCAGCCACAGCGGGGCCAGCGGCAGGAAACCCGCGAGGACGACCAAGTCGGCCGCGCGGTCGCCGAGTTCGTTGAGGAGCGCGCCCCTGCGCGTCGTACGGCCCGTGGCACGGGCGAGCGCGCCGTCCAGGTTCGCGAAGGCCAGGCGCGCGGCGAGCAGGAGGGCCACCAGTGGCGCCGCGTACCCGGAGGGAACGATGGCGAGGGTCAGCGCTGCGCCCGCGGCGCACACGACACCCGCCAGCGTGAGGGTGTCCGGTGACACCTCGCGGCGGGCCAGCGCCGCGCGCACGCCGGACAACTTGTCCGCGTACCAGGGCTTGAGAGCGTAGAGGCCGTTCATGGCACCGACTCTGCCGCCGTCCGGGCGCGCGCAAATCGGGGTGCGTACTCAGCTGCGGCCTGAGTACCGTAGGGACGTGACCACCCTGCGCAGAGCCCACACCAGTGACCTGACGGCGGCCGAACTCCGGGACGCGCGCGCCCTGATGGACGCCGCCTTCGACGACGACTTCAGCGACCACGACTGGGAGCACGGACTCGGTGGCGTCCACGCCCTCATCCACGACGAGACCGGCGCGCTGCTCGCCCACGGTGCCGTGGTGCAGCGGCGCATCCTGCACGACGGACGCTCCCTGCGGATCGGATACGTCGAAGCGGTCGCCGTCCGGCCCGACCGCCAGCGGCAGGGCCTCGGCGGACAGATCATGGGCGCCCTGGAACAGGTCATCGACGCGGCGTACGAACTCGGCGCGCTCTCCGCGTCCGACGACGGCGCGCGGCTCTACCTCTCGCGCGGCTGGCAGGAGTGGAAGGGCGCGGTCGGCACGCTCGGGCCGACGGGCGTGATCCACATGCCTGATGAGGAGCCCCCGCTGCTCTGGGGTGCGGACCTCGACCCGGCGCACGAGATCCTCATCGACTGGCGTGACGGGGACGTGTACTAGCGGCCGCCATCGGCTGTTCCCGCGCGGACGATCATCTTTCCGCGGTTCTCGCCGCGCAGCATCCCCAGGAACGCGTCCACGATCCCGTCGAACCCCTCGACCACCGTCTCGTCGAGACCGACCCGCCCGCTCTGCAGGTGCGGCACCACGAACTCGTAGAGTTCCTCCTGCAGTTCGTAGTAATCGCGCACGAGGAAGCCCTCCATGCGCAGGCTCTTCTCGACGATGTCGGGGAGGTTGCGCAGCGCGTAGGGCGCGCCCGTCGCGTTGTACTGCGCGATCGTGCCGACCCGTACGATCCGTCCGCGCTCGCGCAGCGTGGAGATCGCGGCCTCCAGGTGCTCGCCGCCCACATTGTCGACGTACACGTCGATGCCGTCGGGCGCCGCCTTCGCGAGGAGGTCGGCGGCCGGCCCCGCGTGGTAGTCGAAGACCTCGTCGTAGCCGACGTGCTCGGTGAGGTACGCCGCCTTCGCCGCCGTGCCCGCGCTGCCCACCAGGCGTCCCGCGCCCATGAGCCGGGCCAGGCGGCCGGTGGCCGTGCCGACTCCGCCCGCCGCCGCGGACACGAACAGGTCCTGGCCCGCGCGGAGTTCGGCGACGCGGGTGAGGCCGACGTAGGCGGTGAGACCCGTGCCGCCGAGGATGCCCAGGTGCGCGGAGAGGGGCACGCCGTCGAAGCGGGGGAGGACGCGCACCTCGTCCGGGGTCACCACGGCGTGCGTGCGCCAGCCCTGACGGTGGGCCACGATGTCGCCCTCGGCGAGGGCGGGGTCGCGGGACTCGACGACGCGGCCGATGGTGCGGCCCTCCAGCGGGGCGTGGAGCGCGAAGTCGCCGTCCATCATTTCGCGGTGGTACGGGTCGACGGACCAGTAGAGGCCTTCGACCAGGGCGGTGCCGGGCGTGGGGCGGGGGAGCGGGGACTCCACGAAGGCGAAGTGGTCGGCGGTGGGGAAGCCGTGGGGGCGGGACGTCTGGTGCACGGTGAGCGCGGTGTCGGTCATGTCCGTGACCGTAGGCAGGAATGCGGCCGCCGGGGAGCGGGTTGCGCTCATGGAACGGCCCGGACCATGAAGGGCCCTCATAGAAGCAGGTGAGCCCCGGTGTCCCGGACGACGACGCCCGCCGATCTCGCGCCGCACGAGCTCCGCATCCTGGTCGCGGTCGACCGCGAGCGCGGGTTCTCGGCCGCCGCGCAGGCCCTGGGCCTGACCCAGTCCGCGGTCTCGCACTCCATCCGCGGCACGGAACGCAAGGTCGGTGCCGTGCTGTTCGAACGCGGCAGGAAGGGGGCGACGCCCACCCCTGCGGGGGCCGCGGCGGCCGCGCACGCCCGGCGCGTGCTGCGGCTCCTCGACACACTGGTCGCGGAGGCGCGGGGGGCCGCCCGGGGCGACGGGGGTGCCGAGGGGAGTGCGACGGAGGGGACGCTGCGCATCGCCGCGTTCCGCAGCGCCGCGCTGCACCTGCTGCCGGCCGCTCTGGCACGGCTCGCCGTGAGCCATCCCGGGATCAGGCCGGAGGTGCGGGTGGTGCGCGAGCTGGGCGCGGGCACGGCGGGGGAGGTCGCCGAGGGGCGCGCCGACGTGGGGATCGCGACGCTCGGGGGCAGCTCACCGGTGCCGCCCGGACTCATCGGCGACGTACTCCTCGAAGAGCCCTACGCGCTGGTGCATCCGGCGGGCCACCCCGACCCGCGCTCGCTGCCGCTGGTGGACTGGCACGAGAACTGCGGCTCGTACACGCGGGAGTGGTGGCGTCGGCAGGACTGGATTCCCTCGGCGACCGTCCTGACCGAGGACGACGGAGCAGTGCTCTCGATGGTGAGCAACGGTCACGGAATGGCGATCATGCCCGCCCTCTCCCTCACCGGAGCACCGGACACCGTTGAGATCACCGATCTCGGAACGGAGCGCCCGACCCGCTCCGTGGGCTATGTCACCACCCCTGAGCTGGCCGTTTCCGTAGCCGTACGCGCCCTGATCCGCGAGCTCAGGGCGGCACGCGCGTGAAGCCCGTCTCAGATAGTAGGAAGTCCGAGTAATCGTGGAGACAGACGCTCCGTCCTCCCTTAGCTTGGAAGAAGCCGAACGTCTCGCTCGATCAAGCGAATGGCGGTCGTGAGCCGGAGCCGCGCGCAGGCGAACCCTGCCGCTCCGTCGCTCCCCGCCCCTCCGGCGTCTCGAACGAATACACCCTTCCCTCAAGGAGTGGATCCCCCATGGCCGAGACGACCGCCCGCCGAGTCCGTCACACCTCCCGCACCAGCGACGCCGAGCGCAGGAACGCCGCCGCCGCCCTCCAGCGAGCCCTCGACCGCCGGGACAACGGCGGCGAGACGGGGCACTGAGTCCGCCGGGCTCACCGAGTCCCGCGCACGACCTCGAAGTGGTCGACGCGTTCGCCGTTCTCGGCGAGCGCGGAGACCGAGAGCCTGGGGCGCGCACCTGCTGTGACCTCGACCGCGAGGAACGAGAAGCCGGTGTAGCGCACCCGCGACCACGCCACGGTGTCGGGGTCGTGACGGCGTGACGTCGTCCAGTGGAAGGTCGCGATGCTCTCGCGATCGTGGACGTTGCCCTCGTAGCTGTCCCGCACCCCCGGACCGAAGCCGTACAGGTCCTTGCCCGCGCCGCCCGCGGTGACATACACGATGCCGTCGCGCGTCGGATCGGTCGACGCGCCGACCGGCACGGGCTTGCCGACCTCGCCGTTCTTGATGGCGTCCGTGCGTTCGTACACGTGGTTGTGGCCGTTGACGACCAAATCCACCTGGTGCCTGGTGAACAGCTCAAGCCACGCGTCGCGCACCCCGCCGTCGGAGGCGTGCGTCGACGTCGAGTACATGCAGTGGTGGAAGAAGACCACCACGAAGTCGACGGTGTCGTCCGCGCGCAGCTCGCGCAGGCGCCGGTCGAGCCAGGCGGTCTGTTTTCCGTCCGTGTAGCCCTTGTTGGCGGGGATCTCGTACGAGACGTCGTTGGCGTCGAGTGCGACGACGCCGACATTCCCGTACCGGAAGGAGTAGACGCCCGGCGCGTTCTCCGGGTCGGGGCCGTTCTCCGGCAGCGACCAGCGGGCGCGCTGCCCGCCGTAGCCGTTCGGCGAGTACCACGCCTCCATGTCGTGGTTGCCGGTGGTCACCATCCACGGCACCGACTTCGCGACGGACTCCGTCTGCGCGAGGAAGGTGTCCCAGACGCGCGCGTCGTACGTGTCCGTCTCCTTGCCGTGCCCCGTGGTGTCCGCGTAACAGATGTCGCCCGCGTGCAGGTGGAACGACGGGTTCTGGCCCAGGATCACCTGGTCGTTGGCGAGCGCGTGGTAGCTGACGCCCTGGTCGCCGAAGGCCGTGAAGACGAACTTCTCCGGGTGCGCGGGCGCGGTCCTGAACGTGCCGAGCGTCGCCATCCGCTCGGGCGACGCCGGGTCGAAGCCGTCGTGGCCGACGCCGTAGTAGTACGTCGTGCCGGGCCGCAGGCCGTCGAGCGCCGCGTGCAGGTAGTACTGCTCGACAGCGGGCAGTTTCTTCGACAGCGACGGGGTGCGCAGGTCGCGCACCTCCGCCTCGACCTTCCGGTCGAGCTCCCAGGGCTTCGTCCCCACGCGTACGTAAGGGGACTTGACGGCGAGCGGCACCTGCCAGGAGATCCGCATCTGCGTCTTCGGGTCGGCGCCGAAGGCGAGGTGCCGGCCGAACGGGGCGACGTACCGGCCGTCGACGCGTACGGGTGCGGGCGTGCCGCTCGTGCCCACGGCGGCGGCCGCGGGCGACCCGTCGGCAGTGCCCGAACTGCCCGCCAGCAGGCCGACCCCGCCCACCGCACCCGCCGTCGCGAACGAACTGGCGAGGACCTTGCGGCGGGAGAACTTCGCGCGCAGGTACTCGTGCTGCTCCGGCATGCTCAGCCGCGCCGCGAGCCGCTCCGGGATGCCGACATCGGGAGTGTCCATGGCAGGGAATTTCCCAGTGGGCCCCAACCCCAGCCCTACGCCCGGGTGAACAGAAGCGGTCCGCCAAGCGGCTGTCCGCATGCCGGACACGTCATGTCATCCCGTGGGACGAAGAGTACGGTGCTTGCATGTCGGCCAGTTCTCGCAGCATCAATCTCGCAGTCATCCCCGGAGACGGCATCGGCCAAGAGGTCGTGGCCCAGGGGCTCAAGGTCCTCAACGCCGTGCTTCCGCAGGATGTGAAGCTCGAGACGAAGGAATTCGACTTCGGTGCCAAGCGGTACCACGCGACCGGTGAGACCCTCACCGACGCCGACGTCGAAGAGCTCAAGCAGCACGACGCGATTCTGCTCGGCGCCATCGGCGACCCCTCGGTCCCGTCCGGTGTCCTGGAGCGCGGCTTCCTGCTGAAGCTCCGCTTCCTCTTCGACCACCACGTCAACCTGCGGCCCTCGAAGCTGCTCCCCGGTGTCGCGACGCCCCTCAAGGGCCAGCCCGAGATCGACTTCGTCGTCGTGCGCGAGGGCACCGAGGGTCCGTACACCGGCAACGGCGGCTCGATCCGCACCGGGACGCCGCACGAGGTGGCCACCGAGGTCTCCGTGAACACCGCGTTCGGTGTGGAGCGCGTGGTCCGCGACGCCTTCGCCCGCGCGCAGGCCCGCCCCCGCAAGAAGCTGACGCTGGTCCACAAGAACAACGTCCTCGCGTACGCCGGGCACCTCTGGACCAACGTCTTCAACCGGGTGGCCAAGGAGTTCCCCGAGGTCACCACCGACTACATCCACGTCGACGCCGCGACGATCTACCTCGTCACCGACCCCGGCCGCTTCGACGTGATCGTCACCGACAACCTCTTCGGCGACATCATCACCGACCTCGCCGCGGCCGTCTCCGGCGGCATCGGCGTCGCGGCCTCCGGGAACATCAACCCGAGCCGCGAGTTCCCGTCCATGTTCGAGCCGGTGCACGGCTCGGCCCCGGACATCGCGGGTCAGGGCAAGGCGGACCCGTCCGCCACGGTCCTCTCCGTCGGTCTCCTCCTGCGCCACCTCGGGTTCGAGGCCGAGGCCGCGCGCATCGAGGAGGCGGTCTCCGCCGACCTCGCGGAGCGCGGCGAGACGGTCCGCACCACCGAGCAGATCGGCGACGCGCTCGCCGTACGGGTGGCGCGCTGACCCGGTAGCTCGAAGATCGAGGAGAAGCCGCCGGGCCACGCAGGACACCCGGCGGCTTCTCGTACGCACCGTCCGGGTGTCACCATCGACCCCCGGGCCGCAAACATGCCGTTTCTCCCACGGGACCCCACGAGCGATAATCGAACGAGGGGCCGTGAAAGCAACAGGGAAACTCGGACGTCCTAGTACTGGGCGTGCGGATGTGAGCGCGGTCCGTCACCATCACACGTGAAGGACGAAGTACTCATGACGACGACCCCGAGCATCGAGCTCAAGCCCTCATCGACGCCGCTGGCCACCGCCGAGCGCGAGGCGATCCTGGCGAACCCCGGGTTCGGCCGCCACTTCACCGATCACATGGTGACGATCAAGTGGACGGAGGGCCGCGGCTGGCACGACGGGCAGCTCGTGCCGTACGGCCCGCTCTCCCTCGACCCGGCCACGAACGTCCTGCACTACGCGCAGGAGATCTTCGAGGGCCTCAAGGCCTACCGGCAGCCCGACGGCACGGTGGCCACGTTCCGGCCGGACGCCAACGCCCGCCGCTTCCAGTCCTCCGCGCGCCGCCTCGGCATGCCCGAGCTGCCCGTCGAGACGTTCATCGAGGCGTGCGACCTGCTCGTGAAGCAGGACATCGACTGGGTGCCGGCGCACGGCGGCGAGGAGTCCCTCTACCTCCGCCCCTTCATGATCGCCACGGAGGTCGGCCTGGGCGTGAAGCCCGCCAACGAGTACCTCTTCGTCGTCATCGCCTCGCCCGCCGGCGCGTACTTCCCCGGCGGCGTGAAGCCCGTCTCCATCTGGCTCTCCGAGGACCGCGTGCGGGCCGTGCCCGGGGGCATGGGCGACGCCAAGACCGGCGGCAACTACGCGGCGTCGCTGCTCGCGCAGGCGGAGGCGGCGGCGAAGGGCTGCGACCAGGTCGCCTACCTCGACGCCGTCGAGCACAAGTGGGTCGAGGAACTGGGCGGCATGAACCTGTACTTCGTGTACGGCAACAAGATCGTCACCCCCACCCTGACGGGCTCGCTGCTCGCGGGCGTCACCCGCGACTCTTTGCTGTCGGTCGCCCGTGACCTCGGCTACGAGTCGGAGGAGGCGCGGGTCTCCATCGACCAGTGGAAGACGGACTCCGAGAACGGCACGCTCACGGAGGTCTTCGCCTGCGGCACGGCGGCGGTCATCACGCCCGTCGGCACGGTGAAGTGCAATGCGGGGGAGTGGCAGCAGAGCGGGGGGCAGCCGGGTGAGGTCACGCTGAAGCTGCGTGAGGCGCTGCTCGACATCCAGCGGGGCAAGGCGGCGGACCAGCACGGCTGGATGCACGGGCTCGGGGGCTGAGGGCCTTGGCGGTGTGACTGCAGCCCCGCGGCTTGCGCCTGCGGGGCTGTTGCCTGTCCGCCGTCGTCCGCGGGCCGGTGGGGGCTGATCGCGCAGTTCCCCGCGCCCCTTAAGAACGCCGGCCCGGCTGTGGCTGATCGCGCAGTTCCCCGCGCCCCTAAAGATGCGCAGTTCCCCGCGTCCCTGAAACCCCCGCCCCTGGGCGGCGGAGCCGCTTCAGGGGCGCGGGGAACTGCGCGACCAGCCCCCACCGGGCTGCAGGTGAAGAGCCGAGGGGTCGGCGGGGGGCTGGACGGCGCGGGGCGTCAGGGAGAGGTAGGCCGCCGCGCCCACCACCCCCGAGAGCAGGAAGCTGCAGTCGACCCCGCCGGTCAGGGCGAGGAGCGGGCCCTCGTACGAGGGGAGGGAGACGGCCAGGACGCCCACCCCGGCGCCCAGCGCCCACGCCGTCGTCGCCCGCGCGTTCCAGCCGCCGCGGAACCAGTAGACGCCGCCCCGCGCGCGGCGGTTGAAGACCTGGAGGGCGTCCGCGTCGTACTCCCCGCGGCAGCGCGCGAAGCCGATGAGGGTGATCACGGCCCACGGCGTGCCGATCGCCGTGAGGAGCAGCACGAAGGACGTCATCGCGTCCTGCGCCTCCCACGCGTAGTGGCCGACGAAGACGCAGGCCGTGGCGACGACGGCGACCGTGTACGTGGCGCGGGCGCGGGACGCGCGGGGCAGGATCGCGTCCAGGTCGAGGCCCATGGAGTAGAGCATCAGGCCCGCGTTGCCGACCGATCCCGCGGACGCGGCGAGGAGGAGCGGAACCAGGTACCAGGCGGGGGACGCGTCGACGAGTCCGCCCGCGTAGTCGAGCGCCGCCCGCGCCGCGTACGCCGTGAACGTGCCGAAGAGCTGGGGGAGCAGGAGCCCGGCGAGCAGGCCGAGCCACGCCGCGCCGAGGACCGCGCGGGAGCTGTGGCGGGCCGGGGAGATGTAGCGGGTGTAGTCGCCGAGCAGGGTGATGAAGGCGATCGGGCCGGAGAGGCCCGCCGCGACCAGCGCCAGCAGCCACGTCGGCCAGAACGAGCCGAGCGCGTAGCCCCCCGCGCCGGGCAGCGCGGTGGTCGTGAAGTCGGGGGCGTAGGCCACGACGCCGAGCGCGAGCAGCGCCGTCATGCCGACGGCGAGGACGCGGGAGAGGCGCAGCAGGACGCGGTAGCCGTAGACCGCGCCGGTCACCGTGGCCGCCGCGAGCAGGGCGTAGATCAGGGAGTACGCGAATCCGTCGGCGGGCACGCCGAGGAGGCGGTGCAGCGTGCCGACCATCACGTCGCCGCCGATCCAGATCGTCAGCGCGGTGTAGCCGAGGGACAGGAGCAGGCCGACGACCGAGCCGACGAGCCGGCCGCGGACCCCGAACTGGGCGCCGGACGACGTCGAGAGGTTCGTGCCGGTGCGCAGGGAGACCAGCGCGAGCGGCGCGGTCAGCGCCGTGCCGATCACCGTGCCCGCCACGACCGCGCTCACCGATTGCCACCAGCCGAGGCCGAACGACACCGGCAGCCAGCCGAAGACGATCACCCCCAGGCAGAGGTTCGAGCCGATGAGGATCGAGACGAGATCGCGGGGGCCGCTGGTGCGCTCCCCGTCCGGGATGGTGTCGACTCCGCGCTGTTCTATCGGCATGAGGGTGCCCCTGACGCTCGCTTGGTCCCAATGGTTGCCCCACTTTTGAGCAGCGCTCAATGTGACGTGTAATTGGTCCCGCCGTCAATGCTTCCCGCATGCGGATCTCGTAGTTAGAGTGTTGCTCTAATCAGCTCCTCCCTTCGTGAAGGTGTACGCCATGACCGCTGCCGCCGACGGCTTCCGCATGCCCGCCGAGTGGGCCCCGCACGAGCGCACCTGGATGGCGTGGCCGTGCCCCAACCCGACGTTCGACGACCCGGAAGGCCTCGACGCGTCGCGTCTCGCGTGGGCGAACGTCGCCCGTGCCGTACGCCGCTTCGAACCCGTCACCGTCGTGTGCGGCCCCGCGCAGTCCACGTACGCCGCGGAGCTGCTCGGCCCGGACATCGAGGTGACCGAGCGGGAGCTCGACGACGCGTGGATGCGGGACATCGGGCCGACGTTCCTCACCGACGGCAAGGGCGGCCTCGCCGCCGTCGACTGGACGTTCAACGGCTGGGGCGCCCAGGAGTGGGCCCGCTGGGACCACGACTCCAAGGTCGGGGCGTACGTCGCCGACCTCGCCGGAGCGCGGACGTACGCCTCGAAGCTCGTCAACGAGGGCGGCGGCCTACACGTCGACGGCGAGGGCACCGTGCTGCTCACCGAGACCGTGCAGCTCGGCCCCGAGCGCAACCCCGGCTGGACGAAGGAGCAGGTCGAGGCGGAGATCCACGCCCACCTCGGCACCACCAAGGCGATCTGGCTGCCGCGCGGCCTCACCGCCGACTACCCGGGCCACGGCTACGGCACCCTCGGCCACGTCGACATCGTCGCCGCCTTCGCCGCGCCCGGCGTCGTCGTCGTGCACTCCCAGCGCGACCCCGCCCACCCCGACTTCGAGGTCAGCAAGGAGGTCGTCGCGGCCCTCACCGGGCAGACGGACGCCCGCGGCCGCACCCTGCGGATCGTCGAGGTGCCCGCGCCGACCGTCCTGAAGGACGACGAGGGCTGGGTCGACTACTCGTACATCAACCACTACCTCTGCAACGGCGGCGTCGTCCTGTGCGCCTTCGGCGACCCCAACGACGAGATCGCGGCGGGCATCTTCCGCTCTCTCTTCCCCGACCGGACCGTGACGCTCGTCGACGCCCGTACGATCTTCGCGGGGGGCGGTGGCATCCACTGCATCACCCAGCAGCAGCCGAAGGTGTGATCAAGGAGTACGGAATGGCCGGTCAGGCCCGCGCGCGGAAGAACGCCCCGCCGCGTGAGGACGTGTTGGCGGCCGCCATGGAGATGATCGCCGAGCGCGGCCTGGAGAAACTGACCATGGCCGCGCTCGGCCGTGCGGTCGGCATGAGCTCCGGCCATCTCCTCTACTACTTCCGCACCAAGGACGAGCTGCTCCTGCGCACCCTGGAGTGGAGCGAGGGCCGCCTCGGCGCCGAGCGCGGCCGCCTCCTCGCACGGCGCGGCACGGCGCGCGAGCGCCTCGACGCGTACGTCGAGCTGTACGTCCCCGACACCGTCGGCGACCCGCACTGGACGCTCTGGCTGGAGGTCTGGAACCGGTCCCTCAACGCCGACGAGGAGGGCCGCGACCGGCAGGCCGCGATCGAGGGGGCCTGGCACCGCGACCTGGTGGCGCTGCTCGCCGAGGGGGTCTCGCGCGGCGAGTTCGGCACGGTCGACCCCGACCGCTTCGCGACCCGGCTGCGGGCGCTGCTCGACGGGTTCTCCATCCATGTGGCGATCGGGCTGCGGGGGACGGGCCGGGACCAAGTCCTCGCACATGTGGGGGAGTTCCTGGACGCCGGGCTCGCCACGGACTCCTAGCGGCCCGTCGAGGTTGTACGCACTCCGGCTGATTGCCCGGCGCCCTGCCGGTGCGCTTGTATCCCGGTGGGTATCGCTCGACGGCGAGCGAAGGGAACATCGGGGGACTCGATCATGTACTGCACCCATCGCAAGCGCATCGCGCTGGCCGCCGCCGCGGGCGTCGTCGCGGCCACCGTCACCGCCCTGCCGGCCGCCTTCGCCGCCGACCCGGCCGTGGCGCCCCGCACCGAGGGCATCAGCGTCACCGCGGGGGGCCACGCCGCGAACGGCCGGTCCGCGGGGGCCGTGATCAGCCGCGACGGCAGGTTCGCGGCCTTCGACTCCGAGGCCACCGACCTGGTGCCCGGCGACACGAACGGGGCGCGCGACATCTTCGTACGCGATCTGCGCACCGGGAAGACGGAGCGCATAGCCGTCGCGGGACGCCAGGTCGGCGGGCCGTCCCTGAGCGCCGACGGCCGCTACGTCGCGTTCGTCTCCAGCCCCGCGGACTCCTACTCCGACCGGGATGTGCGCCTGCACGACCGCAGGACGGGGAAGACCGAGCGCCTCGACGTCGAGCTGCCCGACGGGTACCCCGGCGACAGCGCGGGCAGCGTCTCCCTCAGCGCGAACGCGCGCTACGCCGTCTTCGACACGGACGGACCGCGGTTCGACGGCACGGCCGTCTTCCTGCGCGACCGCAGGACCGGCACCACCGAGAGGATCAGCCACCCCTATGCGGGCGGCGACGGTGAGCGCAACGCCCACTCGGCGACCGTCAGCGACAACGGCCGGTACGTCGTCTACGCCAGCTCCTTCGTCAACGGGCCGCGCGGCGACGACTGGAGCGACCTGTGGCTGCGTGACCGCAAGACGGGCGGCCTCTCCCAGATCGACCGCTCCCACGACGGCGCCAAGACGGAGAAGGAGTCCCTGCGGCCGTCCCTCAGCGGCGACGGCCGCACCGTCGTCTTCGAGTCACGGGACACCCACCTCGTGCCCGACGACAACGACGCCTCCTGGAACGTGTTCGTGCACGACGTGGCCTCCGGCCGCAACCAGCGCATCCACGGCACCCAGGGCGGCCCCGGCGAGGTGTACACCCGCTCGCCCGCGATCAGCGCCGACGGCCGGTATCTGACGTACATGTCGGAACTCGCCGAGACGGGCAGCGCGTACGGCAAGGAGTGGCCGACCTACCTCCGGGACCTGCGGAAGGGCACCACCACGCTCGTCTCCCCGGACACGAGCGGCGGCGCCGCGACGGCCGACGTCCTGCCCGGCGGCATCGCGCGGAACGGCGCCCGCGTCACCTTCACGTCGTCGGACGCGACCCTTCTTCCGGGTGACACGAACGACGGCGACGACGTCTTCGTACGCCACCTGCGCTGACGCCTCAGCTGTGCGGGTCCGTGCGGGTCCGTCCTGCGGGCGGCGCGTCCCACGTGTCGCCCGCATCGTGAGACAGGGCCCCCGCGGCGCGGCAAAGCGTGGCAAGCTGCCTCCGTGCTCTCGTTCGCCATGATTATTGGCAGCAGGCGCGCCGGTCCGCAGTGACCGCCTCGTATCCATCACGTACGGGCGGACACCGTCGCCTCGACCCGCGCGCAGACCTCTCGCACCCGCGAGGGGTTTTTTCGTTTCCCGGCCCAACTGCAGCCGGACACGGAGCGCGCGGGATCATGGGGGGTGGTGGAGCCGGTCATTCCGGTAGACCGAGATCCGACACAGGAGCCAGATCAGCATGACGGAAACCAGCACACCCGACGATTCCTTCCACGTCTTCGACACGACGCTGCGCGACGGCGCGCAGCGCGAAGGCATCAACCTCACCGTCGCGGACAAGCTGACCATCGCGCGGCACCTGGACGACTTCGGCGTCGGCTTCATCGAGGGCGGCTGGCCGGGCGCCAACCCGCGCGACACCGAGTTCTTCGCGCGGGCCAAGGACGAGATCACCTTCCGGCACGCGCAGCTCGTCGCCTTCGGCGCGACCCGCCGCGCGGGCGCCAAGGCCGCCGACGACCCGCAGGTCAACGCGCTCCTCGCGTCCGGCGCGCCCGTCATCACCCTCGTCGCCAAGGCCCACGACCGGCACGTCGAGCTGGCCCTGCGCACCACCCTCGACGAGAACGTGGAGATGGTCCGCGACACGGTCTCCTACCTCGTCGCGCAGGGCCGCAGGGTCTTCGTCGACTGCGAGCACTTCTTCGACGGCTACCGCGCCAACCCCGAGTACGCCAAGGCCGTCGTCCGCGCCGCCTCCGAGGCCGGCGCCGACGTCGTCATCCTGTGCGACACCAACGGCGGCATGCTGCCCGCCCAGGTCCAGGCCGTCGTCTCCACCGTCGTCGCCGACACCGGTGCCCGGCTCGGTATCCACGCCCAGGACGACACCGGCTGCGCCGTCGCCAACACCCTCGCCGCCGTCGACGCGGGCGCCACCCACGTCCAGTGCACCGCCAACGGCTACGGCGAACGCGTCGGCAACGCCAACCTCTTCCCCGTCGTCGCCGCCCTGGAGCTCAAGTACGGCAAGCAGGTCCTGCCCGAGGGCTCGCTGCGCGAGATGACGCGCGTCTCGCACGCCATCGCCGAGGTCGTGAACCTCACCCCCTCCACGCACCAGCCCTACGTCGGCGTCTCCGCCTTCGCGCACAAGGCCGGACTGCACGCCTCCGCCATCAAGGTCGACCCGGACCTCTACCAGCACATCGACCCGGACCTCGTCGGCAACCGCATCCGCATGCTGGTCTCCGACATGGCGGGCCGCGCCTCCATCGAGCTCAAGGGCAAGGAGCTCGGCGTCGACCTCGGCGACGACCGCGAGCTGATCGGCCGCGTCGTGGACCGCGTCAAGGAGCGCGAACTCCAGGGCTACACGTACGAGGCCGCCGACGCCTCCTTCGAACTGCTGCTCCGCGAGGAGGCCGAGGGCCGCGCCCGCCGCTACTTCCGCGTCGAGTCCTGGCGGGCCATCGTCGAGGACCGCCCCGACGGCACGCACGCCAACGAAGCCACCGTGAAGCTGTGGGCCAAGGGCGAGCGCATCGTCGCCACCGCGGAGGGCAACGGCCCGGTCAACGCCCTCGACCGGGCGCTGCGGGTCGGCCTCGAACGCATCTACCCGCAGCTCGCCAAGTTGGAGCTCGTCGACTACAAGGTCCGCATCCTGGAGGGCAAGCACGGCACGTCCTCCACCACGCGCGTCCTGATCTCCACGACCGACGGCGTCGGCGAGTGGTCGACGGTCGGCGTCGCCGAGAACGTCATCGCCGCGTCGTGGGGCGCCCTTGAGGACGCCTACACCTACGGACTGCTGCGGGCCGGGGTCGAGCCCGTGGAGTAGTCCGCGGGAGGAGGGGTACGCCGGTGGGGTCCGCGCCCCCCGTCGGGGGTCCGTCTGGGTTACGTTCGAAGTATGAGGAATCGGACGAAGCGGATCACGGTGGGACTCTCCGGACTGCTGCTCACCCTGGGTGCCGTGTCGTTCACGGCGGCGCCCGGGGTCGCGGCGGCTCCTGCGGCTTCGGCGGCATCCGGGACGCAGGACGCCTCCAGCGTGTCGGTCGTGGCCGACGCCTGGAAGAAGAGTCCGGTCTACGTCGATCCCGCGGCGTCGGACCAGCTCTCCGGGGAGCAGGCCGACGCCCTCGCCGAGAAGATCAAGAAGGCCGACAAGCCGGTCTTCGTCGCCGTGCTGCCGGACGACTTCCCGCAGCAGGCCCTCTTCCGCCAGCTGCGCACCGAGACCGGCGTGACCGGTCTCTACGCGGTCCGGCTCGGCGACGGCTTCGACGCGAAGGCCGACCGGTCCGTGCTGACCGGCAACGCCGTCGCCAACCTCGTCTCCCTGGTCCAGGGCGAGAACGCCCCGCAGCAGCTCGACCGCTTCGTCGGCCAGGCCCTCGTCCAGGCCCGCGGCAGGGCCCCCGAGTCCTGGGGCGGCGGCACGGACAACAGCGTCTCGCCGGGCGCCCTGATCGGGGTCGGCGTGGTCGTCGTGGCGGGCGCGGGAGGCGCGTACGCGATCGTCCGGCGCAAGAAGCGGCGCCACGAGGAGATGCAGCGCGAATCGCTGCGCAAGCTGTCCGTCGTCGTCGACGAGGACATCACCGCGTTCGGCGAGGAGCTCGACCGGCTCGACTTCCACCCCGCGGAGGCCGGCGCGGACGACGCGATGCGCGCGGACTACGAGCGCGCGCTCGACTCGTACGAGAAGGCGAAGTCGTACATGGCGGCCGCGACGCGCCCCGAGGACGTACGGGCCGTCACCCAGGCGCTGGAGGACGGCCGCTTCTCGCTGGCCCTGCTCGCCGCGCGCCGGGAAGGGCGCGAGCTGCCCGAGCGGCGGGCCCCCTGCTTCTTCGACCCCCGGCACGGCCCCTCGGTCGAGGACGCGACGTGGGCGCCCGCGAACGGCGCGGAGCGCTCGGTCCCGGTGTGCGCGGCGGACGCGGCACGTCTGGCGGACGGCGAGGACCCGATGGTGCGGACCGTCGCCACGGAGTCCGGGGAGCGGCGCCCCTACTGGGAGGCCGGACCCGCGTACGGGCCGTGGGCGGGCGGGTACTTCGGCGGCGGCATCCTGCCGGGGCTCCTCGTCGGCACGATGCTCGGCGGCATGATGTCGAGCCCCGCGTACGCGGCGGACCACGGCGCCGGATACGGGGACTTCGGTGGCGGCTACGAAGGCGGCGACTACTCGGGAGCGGACTTCGACCCGTCGGACTTCGGGGGCGGGGACTTCGGCGGTGGCGGGGGTTTCGGGGGCGGCGGCGACTTCGGCGGCGGTGGGGACTTCGGGGGCGGGGGCGGGTTCTGAGCCCCGACGGTTGACGCCACACTTAACGAGACGATACGGTCCGTCTTGTTGTCAGTCGTTGAGTGCGCGTCGTTCGAGTGCGGGGAGGCCGTCGTGAGCCAGGTCCAGGTCCATGAGCAGTACGTCGAGGTCGCGCCGGGGGTCCGCGTATGGACGGAACGGCGCGGTGCGCCCGACGCCCCCGCGCTGCTGCTTGTCATGGGCGCCCAGGCTTCCGGGCTCGGCTGGCCCGAACCTCTGGTCGAGGCACTGGCGGCGCACCACCACGTCATCCGCTACGACCACCGCGACACGGGCCGCTCGGACCGCCCCTTCGACGAGAACCCCTACGCCGTCACCGACTTGGCGCGGGACCCGATCGCGGTCCTTGACGCCCTCGGCGTCGAGCGGGCCCACATCGTCGGGTTGTCGCTGGGCGGCATGCTCTGCCAGCTGGTGCTCGCCGATCACCCCGAGCGGGTGCTGAGCGCGACCCTGATGGGGACATGCGCGCTGAGCGAGACACCGTATGTACGCCCGGACGGTGTGCGCGTTCCCGTCGCGGAGCTGCCCGGCATCGCGCCCGAGATCCTGGAGATGTGGTCGCGTCCCGTGGAGGACCACGGCCGGGAGGCGGAGCTGGACCGGCGTGTCGAGCACTGGCGCCTGCTGAGCGGCGACCAACTCCCGTTCGATGCCGCCTACTTCAGGGACCTCGAGCGGGGCATCATCGACCACGCGGGCCGATATCTGGAGTCGTCGGCCCACGCTCTCGCCGACAGCTCCGGCATGGTCCGCACGGCCGAACTCGCCGCGAACCGGGTGCCGGTGCTCGTCGTCTCCGCCACGGCGGAGCCCGTTTTCCCCGTCCCGCACCCGCAGCACATCGCTCAGGTCGTCGCGGGTGCGCGACTGGTGGAGATACCCGGCATGGGGCACGCACTGCCGCCGGCGGTGCACGGATCGCTGGTGAAGGCGATCCTGGAGCACACGGCGGGAGACGCGGTCGAGGGCGTGCGGGCCGGTCGCTGACTCATGACGTCCGTGGAGGCGTTCAGGAACCGGCCTTGATCGCCGAGATGTCGAAGTTCAGCTTGATCTTGTCGGAGACGAGCATGCCGCCGGTCTCCAGCGCGGCGTTCCAGGTGAGGCCCCAGTCCGAGCGCAGGATCTCCGCCTTGCCCTCGAAGCCGACGCGCTCGTTGCCGAACGGGTCCTTGGCCGAGCCGTTGAACTCCAGGTCGATCGTGACCGGCTTCGTGGTGCCCAGGATCGTCAGGTCACCGGTGACGCGGTAGTCGTCGCCGCCCAGCGCCTCCGTCCTGGTGGAACGGAAGGTCATCTCCGGGAACTCGTCGGTCTTGAAGAAGTCCGCGCTCTTCAGGTGACCGTCGCGGTCGGCGTTGCCCGTGTCGATGCTCTCCATCTTGATGTCGAGGGAGGCGGTCGAGCGGGCCGGCTCCGAGCCGTCGAGGTGCAGGGTGCCGGTGAAGTCGAGGAAGGAGCCCTTGACGTTCGTGACCATGGCGTGGCGGGCGACGAAACCGATCGTCGTGTGGGTCGGGTCGATCGTGTACTCACCCGTCAGCGCGGCGAGCTCGGGGCTGACCGCGACGGGCGCGGTGGCGGCGGGGGCGGTGACGGTGTCGTTCTTGCGGCCGAAGATTCCCATGACGTGCTCCTTGGGGGACGAGCTCCGGTGGGGAGCTGCTGGCGGAAGCTGCTGTTGAATGTTCAACGAGATCGAAGGTAGCGCGATTCTGTTCAATATTCAACCTCTGGGATGGGGTGAGTTTTGCGGTGGTGGGCGGCGGAGGTCGTGGTGTCACTGAAGGGCTGCTCGGCGCCGCGGTGATGTCGTGATGGCGTCATCGAGTGACGCCAGGCGGCTGACCTGCGGGAATGGGGGTGTGGGGTGCGGGTCGGGGCGTGGGTAGCGCTATTGGTGCTTGCGGTGGCGCCATTGTGGTGCCATGATGGCGTCATGAACCTCACGCAGTACGTCGATCAGCTCCGGCAGGAACTCGCCGTGGCCGCCGAGGCCGGCGGGGATGAGGCGCGGGCCCTGGCCGAGCGGCTCACCGCCCCGCTCGAGTCGGCCGCCCGGCTCACCCTGCTGAACGCGCTCTCCGCCGCGGCCGACGAGATCACCGTCGACCTCGCGCCCGGCTCGGTGGACGTACGACTGCGAGGCCTGGACCCGGAGTTCGTGGTGACGCCGCCGCCCGCGGGCGAGCCGTTCGACGCCCAGGCCGAGTACGCGGCGCTCATGTCGGCCCAGCCGTCGCCGCCGCCTCCGCCGCCGGCCGCGCCCGACGCCGTGGACGACGGCGGTACCGCCCGGGTCAACCTCCGTCTTCCTGCGCACATCAAGTCGCGGGTGGAGGAGGCGGCGAACCGGGACAGTCTCTCCGTCAACGCGTGGCTCGTCCGCGCGGTGTCCGGCGCGTTGGACCGGCCCGACGGCCGGAGTGGCCGGGCGGGTGCGGGGGGCGGTCGCCGCGAGGCCTGGAACTCCGGGACGGGGTTCACGGGCTGGGTGCGGTAGGGCGGACGCGCTTTCCGCGGGCGCCCGCACTCTTCTTGCTTCCCGTGCGTACGGCCACCGTTCCGTACGGCCCCTCCGTGCTCCCATCTGTACTGCTCTCCGTACTCGCCCAGTACTCACCCTGTACTCACCTCGTACTTCCCAACACCCTTCGCCGACCGAGCCCTTGAGGGCTCGGCGAGCCCTTAGGACGGGACAGCCATGCCTTCTTTCGACAGCCCGAAGCCCATCAGCGCCACCGTCACCCTCAGGGTCGGGACGCTCCGGATCACCGCCGGGGACCGTACGAACACGGTCGTCGACGTACGGCCCAGCAGCGCGACGCAGGACGCGGACGTCAAGGCGGCCGAGCGCACCCGCGTCGAGTTCGCCAACGGCAAGCTCCTGGTCAAGGGGCCCAAGGACCGGCCCATGTTCGGCAAGGGCCCGTCCGTCGACGTGGACATCGTGCTGCCGACGGGGTCCGGGGTGCACGCCACGACCGTCATGGCGCACGTCTCCGCCGAGGGCGGGCTCGGCGACTGCGAGATCAAGACCTCGGCGGGTGACATCCAGGTCGAGCGGACCGCGGCCGCGAGGCTGACCACGGGGTACGGGGACATCTCCCTGGGCCGCGCGGACGGTCAGGTCGACGTCTCCACGTCCTCCGGCGAGGTCCGTGTCGGTGAGGCCAAGGGGACGGTCGACATCAAGAACTCCAACGGCATCATCGTGCTGGGCGACATCGAGGGCGACGTCAAGGTGAAGGCGTCCAACGGCTCCGTCACCGTCGACCGCGCGGCCGCCGACGTCAGCGTCAAGACGGCCAACGGGGCGGTGCGGCTGGGGGAGGTGGCCCGGGGCGAGACCGTCGTCGAGGCGGCGGCGGGCAGGATCGAGATCGGCATCCGCGAGGGTACGGCGGCGTGGCTCGACGTACGCACGAAGGCGGGAACGGTCAGCCAGGCGCTGGAGGAGTCCGGCCCTTCGGCGCCGGACGAGCCGGCCGACACGCTGAAGGTCCACGCCCGCACGGGAATCGGCGACATCAAGATCCACCGAGCGTGATCCGCGCGGCGGGCGTATGGGGCCGATCCGCTCGGCGGGCGTATGGAGCGGATCCGCTCGGCGGGCGTATGGAGCGGATCCGCGCGGTGGGCGTACGGAGCTGATCCGTGCGGCGGCCGTACGGAGCTGATCCGCTCGACGGGCGTATGGAGCTGATCCGTGCGGCGGCTGTACGGAGCTGATCCGCTCGACGGGCGTATGGAGCTGATCCGCGTGACGGCCGTACGGTTCCGGTCCGCTTCCGGAACGGTTGCCGGCGCCTCCCGGGCCCACGGCGCCCCTCCGACCCGCGGCGCCTCACCCGGGCCCCACTCGCACCTGCCCTGGTCCGCCCAGGGTGCCCTCGGCGCGCGGCTGCCGGACCTACCCGGCCTACCCGGGCTTACCCGACCTACCGGGACCTGGTCCCGACCCCAGCCTGAACGGCCACCCGTGACGCCCCCCCAGTGCCTCCCCGGCCCAGCGGCTTCCCCCGCTCGGGGCCGCGTTCTGAACCCGGACCGAACCGCACGGCACCTCGCCTGAACGGCACCGGCGGCCGAACGGCACGGCCTGAAGGACAGCGACCTCCGCCTGACGGGCAGTGGCCTCGGGCTGAACGGCTCCCGGCTTCGCCTGAACGGCAGCGGCCTCGGGGCGAATGACTCTGGCCTTCGCCTGACGGGCAGTGGCCTCGGGCTGAACGGCTCCGGGCTTCGCCTGGCGGGCAGTGGCCTCGGGCTGAACGGCTCCGGGCTTCGCCTGACGGGCAGTGGCCTCCGGCCGGACCGCACCGGCCTCCGCCTGAACGGCAGCGGCCTCCGGCCGGACCGCACCGGACCGGCCTCCAGCCGAACGGCACCGGCCTCCGGCCGAACCGCACCGGACCGGCCTCCGGCCGAACCGCGCCAGGCCTCGCCTGAACCGAACCGGCCCCTCCGAGAGCGCACCAGCCCCCGCCGAACCGCACCGACCCCCTCCGAAAGCGCACCCCGCCCAGAAGCCCCACCCGGCCCGGGAGCCGGAAGCCCCACCCCGCCCGGAAGCCCACCCGCACCTCCAATCCCGGCGCCGCGCCGCTCCCAGTCGTGCCCGCAAACCGCAGGCCCCAGGCCGTCAAGCCCCCAGGCCCCAAGCCCCAGCCCCCAGGCCCCAGGCCTCAAGCCCCCAAGCCCCAAGCCCCCAAGCCCCAAGCCCCAGCCCCCAGGCCCCAAGCCCCAGCCCCCAGGCCCCTAGCCCCTAGCCCCAATCCCTAGCCCCAACCCCTCAAGCCGCGACTCCCCGGCGACACCCCCGCGCTCCCGCGCACCCCAAATCCGCCCGGCGCATCCCCGACCCCCGAAAAGGACCGGACATGCCAACGCCCCGCGACTTCCGCGACACCCACCACACCCACCCCCACACCCACCACCCCCACCACTCCCACCGCCCCTCAGCCATCACGGCAACTAACCTCCGCAAGGCCTACGGCCAGAAAACCGTGTTGGACGGGATCGACCTCGACATCCCGCAAGGCACGATCTTCTCCCTCCTCGGCCCCAACGGCGCGGGCAAGACGACCGCCGTGCAGATCCTCTCCACGCTCATCTCCGCCGACGCCGGCGAAGCCCGTGTCGCGGGGCACGACCTGGCCCGCGAACCCGACGCCGTGCGTGCCGCGATCGGGGTCACCGGGCAGTTCTCCGCCGTCGACAACCTCCTCACCGGCGAGGAGAACCTGACGCTCATGGCGGACCTGTACGGCTTCGGGCGGCGCCAGGGCCGGCACCTCGCCGCCGAACTCGTCGAGCGGTTCGACCTCGTCGAAGCCGCACGGAAGCCCGCCGCGACGTACTCAGGCGGCATGCGGCGGCGGCTCGACATCGCGATGACCCTCGTCGGCAGCCCGCGTGTGATCTTCCTGGACGAGCCGACCACCGGTCTCGACCCGCGCAGCCGGCACGGCATGTGGGAGATCGTCCGGCAGCTCGTCGCCGACGGCGTGACCATCTTCCTGACCACGCAGTACCTGGAGGAGGCCGACCAACTCGCCGACCGCATCGCCGTGTTGAGCGGCGGCAAGCTCGTCGCCGAGGGCACCCCCGGCGAGCTGAAGCGGCTCGTCCCCGGCGGCCACGTCCAGCTCCGCTTCGCCGGCCCCGCCGACCTGGACGACGCCGCGCGGCTGCTCGGCCTCGGCAGCAGGGGCGGGGACGACCTGACCCTGCACATTCCCAGCGACGGCAGTCTGAAGTCCGTCAAGGCGGTGCTCGACCGCGTCGAGGCCACCGGCATCGAGGTCGAGGGGCTCACGATCGACACCCCCGACCTGGACGACGTCTTCTTCGCCGTGACCGGCCGCCCCGACCAGGAGAAAGCGACGACCCGATGAGCACCGTCACCACCACCCCCGCGCCCGGCGCCACGTCGGCGGTCACGCGGACCCACGTCCCCGCCCCCACCTCCGCGCTGCAGAACTCCCTCACCATGCTGCGCCGCAACCTCCGGCACGCCCGCCGCTACCCGGCCATGACGATCAGCCTGGTCAGCATGCCCATCGCCATGCTGCTGCTGTTCAACTACGTCTTCGGCGGCACGATGTCCGCCGGCATGGGTGCCCAGGGATCCGGCGACTACATCGACTACCTCGTCCCCGGCATCCTGCTGATGGCCGTCGGCTCCGGCGTCCTGCCCACCACGGTCGGCGTCTGCACCGACATGACCGAGGGCATCGTGGCCCGGTTCCGGACGATGCCGATCAGCGGCGCGTCGATCCTCACCGGCCGGGCCGTCGGCGCCGTCATCCAGACGATGGTCACCATCGTCTTCGTCACCGGGGTCGCCTTCCTGATCGGCTTCCGCTCCGGCGCCGAGCCCGTCGAGTGGCTCGCCGCGGCCGGTCTGCTCATCCTCATGAGCACCGCCCTCACCTGGCTCGCCGTCGCACTCGGCCAGCTCGTCAAGGCACCGGAGGCGGCCAGCAGTGTCGCTCTGCCCTTCTCCTTCCTGCTGCCCTTCCTCAGCAGCGTGTTCGTGCCGCTCGACTCGATGCCGGGCTGGCTGCGCCACTTCGCCGAGTGGCAGCCCTACACCGCCTTCACCGAGACCCTGCGCGGGCTGCTGACCGGCACGGAGATCGGCAAGTTCGGTCCGCTCGCGGTGGGCTGGGGCTTCGCCATCGCCCTGCTCGGCTTCCTCTGGGCGCGCTCACTGTTCAAGCGCGACGCCACGCGCTGACCCGTAGAGCCGAAGAACCCCACAGACCCCGCGGAGCCACGGGGGTGTCTCGCGGGACGGGCCGTGCGACGGAGACGTCGCGCGGCCTTCCGCGTCGTACCCCAGCAGCATCGGACGTGTCAGAGGTCTAGACAGCGCTTTCTGTACGCTGATACACCCCTGTCGCATGACGCCCACCCGCCGTACATTCCTCCTCGCCGCAACCGCTTTCACCGCAGGCGCGGCAGCTTCGGTCCCAACGACCGCAGCCGCCGCCGACGACGAGTTCGCCACCCTCCGTGCCCGCTGGCTCCAGATCTCCCTCGGCACCGGCTACGACCCCGCCACCGAGCCGTACGCCTCCCGCCTGAAGGAGACCGGCGACCTCGCCCGGACCTTCCGTGCCGCCATGGCCCCGGCCGCCACGTCCCTCTGGCCCGACGCCCCGTTCGACCCGCCCGCCGGCATCACCCTCAGCCACAGCAGGCTCTGGACGATGACCCAGGCGTACGTCTGTGAAGGCACGGGGTCCACCGGTGACGCCGGGCTCCTCGCCGACATCCTGCGCGGCCTCGACCACGTCGCCGCCACCGTCTACAACGCCTCCACCACCCGCTACGGCAACTGGTGGGAGTGGCAGATAGGCAGCCCCCGGCTGCTCATGGACATCGTGGCCGCCCTGTACGACGAACTCGGCGCCGCACGCAGGGAGAAGGCCTTCGCCGCCGTCGACCACTTCGTCCCCGACTCCGCGCTCGCCGACTACACCGGCACCTCCACCGGCGCCAACCGTGTCGACCTGTGCCGCTCCGTCGCCCTGCGCGGCGTCCTCGGCAGGAGTCCGGCCAAGGTGGCCCTCGCCCGCGACGCGCTCTCCCCGGTCTTCCCCTACGTCACCAAGGGCGACGGCCTCTACGAGGACGGGTCGTTCGTGCAGCACACCTGGGTCGCCTACTCGGGAACGTACGGGCAGGTCATGCTCGACGGTCTCGGACGGCTCTTCGCGCTGCTCGCCGGGTCGACCTGGGCCGTCACCGACCCCAAGAAGCAGATCATCCTCGACAGCGTCGAGCGGGCGTACGCGCCCTTGATCCACGACGGACTCATGATGGACAGCGTCAACGGGCGTGCCATCAGCCGGGGTTACCTGAAAGGCGACGACCGGAAGATCATGCGGAGCGACCACTTCCACGGTCAGGGGCTCATCGCCACCATGGCGATGCTCGCGGGCGGTGCGAGCGCCGCCGAGCGGGAACGGTGGCACGCGCGGATCAAGGGGTGGATCGAGCGGGACACCGTCACCCCGCTGCTCACCGCCCGGCAGCTGGGCGTCGCCGACCTCGCGCGGCTGCACGCCGTGGCGGACTCCGACGTGCGGGCGGCGCCCGAACCGGTGGAGCACCGGTTGTTCCCGGCCATGGACCGCGCCGTGCACCGGCGGCCCGGATTCGCGGTCAACCTCTCGATGGCGTCGGACCGGATCGCGTACTACGAATGCGGCAACGGCGAGAACCCGCGCGGCTGGCACACCGGTGCCGGAATGGTCTATTGGTGGGCCGGCGGTGCCCACGGCGATCAGTACACCGACTGGTTCTGGCCGACCGTCGACCCGTACCGGCTGCCCGGCACGACCGTGTCCACCAAGCGGCTCCCCGACCGGGCCGGCGGCGATTGGGGCGCCGCGCGGCCCGCGGTGAAGTGGGTGGGCGGCGCGACCGACGGCGAGTTCGCCGCCGTCGGCCAGCACCTGAAGGGGCTCGGCTCCACACTCGACGCCCGCAAGTCCTGGTTCTGCGCCGCGGACGCCGTGATCTGCCTGGGCGCCGGGATCACCGCCGCCGACGGCACCCCCGTCGAGACGGTCGTCGACAACCGCAGCCTCGGCGAGTCCGGCACCGCGGCCCTCACCGTCGACGACCGCCCGCGCCCGCAGTGGGCCCACCTCGACGGGCACGGCGGCTGGCTCTTCCCCGGCGGCACGTCCCGGCTCAGGACGGCCCGCGAGGACCGCACCGGAGCCTGGTCCGACATCAACACCGGCAGCTCCACCGAGCGGCGCACCAGGCGCTGGCAGACGCTCTGGCTGGACCACGGCACCGACCCCGCGGACGCTACGTACGCCTATGTCCTGATGCCCGGAGCCTCCCGCCGCACCCTGCGGGCCCGCGCCGCCGACCACCACTGGTTGTCGGTCCTCGCCAACTCGGCGAAGGTGCAGGCCGTGGCCGTGGACGGGCTCGGCCTGACCGCCGCCAACTTCTGGCAGGCGGGCGAGGCGGGACGGCTCGTCGTGACCGCGCCCGCCAGTGTGCTCGTACGCCAGCGGGGGAGAGGCGCTACGGTGCATGTGAGCGAGCCGCCGCGCACCGGAGAATCCCTCGAATTCACCTGGAACCGACCCGTGTCCCGAGTGGTCGCCAAGGACCCCTCCGTCGAGGTTCTCGCCACGGGCCGCTCGCTGCGGCTGCGGATCACGCCGGGCAAGGCCTGCGCGAGTCACCGCTGTGAGGTGACTCTCAGCTGACGGAGGGCGCCGACGGGCCGGGATCCGCGGAGTGTTTTGTAGGAACCCCATAACTTCAGGCGGTCTGAGCCGTCACTTCTTCATGGGGGCGGCCCGCTTCTGTCCGGGGGTGCCAGGAAAACGGCCCGGAGACTGTTCATAGTCGACGGTCCGTTTCCCCGGGCGCCCTCCGTAAGGTCGCTACATGACCGTTTTGGACGAGACCGCTTCCTCTGGTGGCGAGCCCACCGACTCACGCGGCCGCGTGGCCGAGCTGCACGAGATCCGTGCGGAGGCACTGCGCGGGCCGAGCGAGAAGGCGACCGAGGCCCAGCACGCCAAGGGCAAGCTGACCGCCCGCGAGCGGATCGAGCTGCTCCTCGACCCGGACTCGTTCAACGAGGTCGAGCAGCTGCGCCGGCACCGGGCCACGGGCTTCGGCCTGGAGGCCAAGAAGCCGTACACGGACGGTGTCATCACCGGCTGGGGCACGGTGGAGGGCCGCACGGTCTTCGTCTACGCCCACGACTTCCGCATCTTCGGCGGCGCGCTCGGCGAGGCGCACGCCACGAAGATCCACAAGATCATGGACATGGCCATCGCGGCCGGTGCCCCGCTGGTCTCGCTGAACGACGGCGCGGGCGCCCGTATCCAGGAGGGCGTCTCGGCGCTCGCCGGTTACGGCGGCATCTTCCAGCGCAACACCAAGGCATCGGGTGTCATCCCGCAGATCTCCGTGATGCTCGGCCCGTGCGCGGGCGGCGCGGCGTACTCGCCCGCCCTCACCGACTTCGTGTTCATGGTCCGCGAGACCTCGCAGATGTTCATCACCGGGCCGGACGTGGTCCGCGCGGTGACCGGCGAGGAGATCACGCAGAACGGCCTCGGCGGCGCGGACGTGCACGCCGAGACCTCGGGCGTCTGCCACTTCGCGTACGACGACGAAGAGACCTGCCTGGCCGAGGTCCGCTACCTGATCTCGATGCTCCCCTCCAACAACCGGGAGAACCCGCCGGTCCACGAGTCGGAGGACCCGGCCGAGCGCCGCTCGGACGTCCTCCTCGACCTGGTCCCCGCGGACGGCAACCGGCCGTACGACATGGCGAAGGTCATCGAGGAGCTCGTCGACGACGGCGACTACCTCGAGGTCCACGAGCGCTGGGCGCGCAACATCATCTGCGCCCTGGCCCGCCTCGACGGCCAGGTCGTCGGCATCGTCGCCAACCAGCCCCAGGCGCTGGCCGGTGTCCTCGACATCGAGGCCTCGGAGAAGGCCGCCCGCTTCGTCCAGATGTGCGACGCGTTCAACATCCCGATCCTCACCCTGCTGGACGTGCCCGGCTTCCTGCCCGGCGTCGACCAGGAGCACGGCGGCATCATCCGCCACGGCGCCAAGCTCCTCTACGCGTACTGCAACGCCACCGTCCCGCGGATCTCGCTGATCCTGCGCAAGGCGTACGGCGGCGCGTACATCGTCATGGACAGCCAGTCGATCGGCGCGGACCTCACGTACGCGTGGCCGACCAACGAGATCGCGGTCATGGGCGCCGAGGGCGCCGCGAACGTGATCTTCCGGCGTCAGATCGCGGCCGCCGAGGACCCCGAGGCGATGCGCGCGCGCATGGTCAAGGAGTACAAGGCCGAGCTGATGCACCCCTACTACGCAGCGGAGCGCGGTCTGGTCGACGACGTCATCGACCCGGCCGAGACCCGCGAGGTCCTCATCAAGTCCCTCGCGATGCTCCGCAACAAGCACGCCGACCTGCCCTCGCGCAAGCACGGCAACCCCCCGCAGTAGCCCACAAGGAGAACGCTGCAGATGACTACCCCCGACATCCGCGTCGAGAAGGGCCACGCCGAGCCCGAGGAGGTCGCGGCCATCACCGCGATCCTGCTGGCCCGCGCCGCCGCCCAGCCCGCCGCCGCCCCCGCGCGCCGCGGCCGCGACAGGGCCGGCTGGCGCCGCCTGGAGCGCACCCCGGGCTTCCGCGCCCCGCACAGCTGGCAGGGCTGACGCCCACGCGTCGGCGAGGCCCCCGCTCTCCTTCGGGAGGGCGGGGGCTCTGCTGTGTCGCAGGGGCGCCCCGTCAGAGGCGCGGGGAACCGCGCGACCAGCCCCCTGGGCCCGCAGACAGGTCACCGACCCGCAGGGGCGCCCTCCGCCGGGAGCCCGACGGCGGACTCCGCCAACGCACGCACGGCGGGATGCCAGGCCCGCCCCCGAGGCCCGCTCAGGACCAGCCTCCGCGACACCCGCGGAGACACCGGCACCAGCACCAGATCCGCCGACAGCAACGGCCGCGACGCCTCCGACAGGACCGTCACGCCGATGCCCGCCTGCACCATGCTGATCAGCGTCGCCAGGTCGCGGACCCGCTGCGCCGGGCTGAACCGCAGCCCCGCCAGGTCGTGGAGCGCGCGCACGCGGTCCTCGCAGCCGCCCGGCGAGATCAGGAAGTCGTCGTCCTCCAGGTCGCGCACGTCGACGACCGGCTCGGCCGCCAGCGGGTGGTCGCGGGGGAGCAGGGCACGGTAGCCGTCCAGGGCGAGCAGGACACCGGGGCCCGGCGGCGGATCGACCAGGACAGCCGCGTCCGCCGTGCCGTTCTCCAGCCAGCCCGCGATCTCCGCGCTGTCGCCCTCGAAGACCCGTACCGTGACGTGCGGACAGCTCTCCCGCCAGTGCGCCGTCAGAACGGGCAGCAGGCCCTGGCAGACCGTGGGCGTCGCGGCCAGCCGCACCGTGCCGGTCAGAGTGCCCGCCGCGTCCGCCGCCACCTCCTCGATACCCCGCACCGCCGACAGCGCACCCCGTGCGTACGGCAGGACGCGCTCCCCGAGCACCGTCGTGCGGACCCGCCCGGCACGGACGAGCAGCGGCCCCGCCAACTCCCGCTCCAGGGACGCCACCGCGTGCGAGACCGCCGACTGGCTCACGCCCAGCTCGTCGGCGGCCGCGCCGAAGCCGCCCGCGTCGACCACGGCGACGAAGGCCCTGAGCTGCGGAAAGTTCACGGTCATGAGGCGGCCTCATAGGGCGGTGAGGGGGCTGAGTTGGCCCCATCGTGCCAGGCGGGGTGAGGGTGGCCGCATCGAACCCGATGACCGAACCCGACGACCGCACCCGAGGAGAACCGTGCCCCACATCAGAGCCACCGTCACCGGCCCCGGCCTGCCCGCGAACGTCACCCGCGGCCTCGCCGAGGGCCTGACGGAGCTGGCCGTCACCGCACTCGGCAAGTCCGCTGAGCGCACCATCGTCCACCTCGACCCGGTCCCCGCCGACCGCTACTACGTGGCCGGAAAACCCCTGGCGGAGGGCGCCCGCGACGTGCACCTGGAGGTCAGCATCACCGCGGGCACCAACAGCGCGGCGGAGAAAGCCGCGTTCGTCTCCGGGGCCGCCGCGTTCCTGGCGGAGCTCATCGGCCCGCTCGCCCGCGGCGGCGTCGCCCTCCACGAACTCCACCCCGAGAGCTACGGCTACCAGGGCGTGACCCAATTCGAGCACTACCGCGGAAGCGGGAACTGAGGGAACCGACAGAGGCCCGCACGCCGAAGCGTGCGGGCCCTCGGAGTCTGTCTCGTCCGCGTACGGGAAAAAGGTGGGACGGACCGCTATCGGAGTCGCGCCATCAGCGCGTGCTCGACCAGCGTGATGAGCGCGCTCTTCGCGTCCGCGCGGTGCCGTGCGTCGGTCGTGATGATGGGAGTGTCCGGTCCGATCTGGAGCGCTTCGCGCACCTCGTCGGGGGTGTAGGGCTGGTGGCCGTCGAAGCCGTTGAGGGCGATGACGAAGGGCAGCCCGGAGTTCTCGAAGTAGTCGACGGCGGGGAAGCAGTCGGCGAGGCGGCGGGTGTCGACGAGGACGACCGCGCCGATCGCGCCACGCACGAGGTCGTCCCACATGAACCAGAAGCGGTCCTGTCCGGGCGTGCCGAAGAGGTACAGGATCAGGTCCTGGTCCAGGGTGATGCGGCCGAAGTCCATGGCGACGGTGGTCGTCGTCTTGTCTCCGGTGTGGGTCAGGTCGTCGATGCCCGCGGACGCGGACGTCATGACGGCCTCGGTGCGCAGCGGGTTGATCTCAGAGACCGCCCCGACGAACGTGGTCTTGCCCACGCCGAAGCCGCCCGCCACCACGATTTTCGCGCTGGTGGTGGAGCGGGCTGTTGCTCCGCCGCTAGAGCTTGCGAAGTCCACTGAGCACCCTTTCGAGCAGTGTCACGTCTGGCTGGCCGCCGGCGGTCTCGTCGCCGCCGGGCTGATGGATGGCGACAAGTCCGGCCTCCGCCAGGTCGGCTACGAGGATCCGGGCGACGCCGAGGGGGATGGAGAGGAGCGCCGAGATCTCGGCGACCGACTTGATCTCCCGGCACAGGTTGCAGATGCGCTGATGCTCGGGCAACTGGCCCTGCAACTGATGCGGTTGTGCGGTGGTGTGCACCAGCGCCTCGATGGCGAGCTGGTAACGGGGCCTGGTGCGGCCACCCGTCATGGCGTACGGGCGCACCAGGGGGTTGTTCGCCGACCCCGCGGGCGCCGGTTCGGGGGCGCGCCGCTGGGGTTGCACGGGCTGGATGCGGGGTGCGCGCCCCGGATTGCCCTGGTCGTACGGACGCGGCCCGGGCTGCTGGGGCTGCGCGTACGGCTGGCGGCGGTGGCTCGGAGCGGAGGGGAAGTTGTACCTGTTCGGACCGCCGTCGTGCTGGCCGCCCTGGCCGTGACCAGGGGACCAGTTCGCCGATGACGAGCCGTCTGGGGGTGTTGCCACGTTGCTTCCTCCTCCAACTGTGCCGGGCACCATCACTGTGGAGCCGCGTCCCGAACCTTACGGCCACGAGGCGCGAAAACGCACCGTCTGTCTGTTAGTTGAGAAGGCTCCCCTGGAGCTCCGCGCGGAGGTCCGGAGTGAGAACCGTGCCCGCACGATCGACAAGAAGTGCCATTTCGTACCCAACGAGACCGATGTCCGCATCCGGGTGGGCGAGAACGGCGAGCGAGGAGCCGTCGGAGATGGACATGATGAAGAGAAATCCTCGCTCCATCTCCACAACGGTCTGGGTCACGGAGCCGCCCTCGAAGATCCGGGACGCCCCGGCGGTCAGCGAGGTCAGGCCCGAGGCGACGGCCGCGAGCTGGTCCGCACGGTCGCGGGGGAAGCCTTCGGACATCGCGAGGAGGAGTCCGTCGGCGGAGACCACCACCGTGTGGGACACCCCGGGGGTGTTGTCCACGAAGTTGGTGATCAACCAGTTCAGGTTCTGCGCCGCCTGGCTCATCGGGCTCACACTAACGCTCCTGGTTGTAGGTGCTATCAGGGCTGAAGCCCTGGCCATTCGTGTCACTTCCTGCGGTGCGGCCCCGCTGGACGCCGCGGCGCAGGTTGCTCAGCCTGCCCCGTACGTCCTCGGGGTCGCGGGAGACCTGGGGGCCGCCCTGTGGGGTCTGTTCCGCGGTGCCCTCGACCAGATTGGCCTTGGGCACCCGCCGCGGGAGCCCGGACGAGGTGACCCCGCCCGCCTTCGGCTCCTTGAGGCGCTCGGCGCGCTGCCAGCGCTCGTCGTTGGACGAACGCCAGTCGTCCTGGCCCTCGCTCGCGGCGGGAGAACTGCCGCTTCCGCTGCCGTTCGCGCCGGAGGAACCCCTGCGGGGGAGGCCCGCGTCGGTCATGTCGTGGACGACGGACGGCGCCGGACCCGGCCGGTCGAAGCCTACGCGCTCGGCGTCGGCCGTGTGGCCCGCCTGCACAGATTCCGTTTCCTGGCCGTACTCCGGCTGGTAGCCGTCGGCGGAGGGCCAGTCGTCCTGACCGGAGCGCTCCGGATAGGAGATCTGCTGGTCCTGGTAGTACTGCTGCTGCTCCGCCGTGTACTGCTGCTCGGCCGGGTACTGCTCCGGCTGGTACTGCTCCTCGCGGTAACCGTCCTCGGCGTACTGCGCGGTCGGGTACTGCCCGGTGGCGTACTGCTCGTTGTCGTACCGCACGCCCTGGTCGTACGCGGCCTGCTGCTGCTCCTCGTACGCCGGGGCCTGCTGCTCGTAACCGCCCTGCTGCGGCTCGACCTCGTCGCGGAAGAGCGGACGGTGGCCGTCGGGCTGCTGGGCCTGCGCCTCCAGCGCCGCACGGCGCTCCTCACGCATCAGGGAGCGGCCGACCGGGTCGAGCTCGTGCTGCGCCTCGGAGCCGTCACCGGGGTAGCGGCTGTCGTCGAAGCCCAGCTCCGCGGCGGTGCGCATCGGCTCGGGCGCCAGCGCCTGCTGCTCCGGGATGATCGAGGAGACCGTGAACTCGGGGTCCTGCGAGGCGTGCTCGCCACCGCCACCGTGCGTGATCGCGTCCGGCAGCATGACCAGCGACGTCGTGCCCGCCTGCTCGCCCGAGGGGCGCAGCTGCACGCGGATGCCGTGCCGGTCGGAGAGCCGGCCGACCACGAACAGGCCCATGCGCTGCGAGATCGCGGCGTCCACGGTCGGCGGGTTGGCCAGCTTGTGGTTGATGTCCGCGAAGTCCTCGGCGGTGAGGCCGATGCCCTTGTCGTGGATCTCGACCATGACGCGGCCGTCGGGGAGACGGGTCGCGGTGACCCGCACCTTGGTCTGCGGCGAGGAGAACGTCGTCGCGTTCTCCAGGAGCTCGGCGAGCAGGTGCACGAGGTCGGTCACGGCGAGGCCGTGGATCTCGGCCTCCGGCACGCCCTCCAGCTCGATGCGCTCGTACTGCTCCACCTCGGAGGAGGCGGCACGCAACACGTCGACCAGCGGGACCGGCTGGTCCCAGCGGCGGCCCGGCTCCTCGCCGGAGAGGACGAGGAGGTTCTCGCCGTTGCGGCGCATACGGGTCGCCAGGTGGTCCAGGCGGAAGAGGTTCTCCAGCTGGTCCGGGTCGGCCTCGTTGTTCTCCAGGTCGGTGATGAGGGTCAGCTGGCCCTCGATCAGCGACTGGTTGCGGCGCGACAGGTTGGTGAAGATCGCGTTGATGTTGCCGCGGAGCAGCGCCTGCTCGGCGGCGAGCCGCACGGCCTCGCGGTGCACCTGGTCGAAGGCGCGGGCGACCTCGCCGATCTCGTCCGTGGAGTTGATCGGGATGGGCTGCACGCGGGTGTCGACGCGGCCCGGGTCGGTGCGCGACAGCTGGTCGACCAGCATCGGCAGGCGCTGCTCGGCGATGCCGAACGCGGCGGTGCGCAGCCGGCGCATCGACTTGGACATCTGGCGGGCCATGAGCCCGGCGAGGATGAACGC
Source organism: Streptomyces venezuelae (assembly GCF_008642335.1). Classification (NCBI taxonomy): domain Bacteria; kingdom Bacillati; phylum Actinomycetota; class Actinomycetes; order Kitasatosporales; family Streptomycetaceae; genus Streptomyces; species Streptomyces venezuelae. The sequence goes on from NZ_CP029191.1 coordinate 5,809,379, forward strand.
GGCGAGCAGCGCGAGGACGACGATGGCGCCGGTGATGTAGGCGTTGCGCTGCGCGTTGGCCGCGATGTCGGACGCCTCGTCCACGGCCTTGTCGGCGAGGTCCGACTCGATGGTGCGGTACGCGTCGAACTTGGCGGTGGTCGTGGCCCACCAGGCCTCACGCGTGATGCCCTTGCCGGCCAGCGCGACGCGGGCACTGGGCTGGGTGTTCGGCATGGTGGCGATGGCCGCGACCATCTTGTCCTGCGAGAGGGCCGGGCCGTCCTGCTTCTTGGCGTCGGCCGCCAGCTCCTTCTTGGCCTCCTCCAGCTTGGCGACGTCCTCGGGGGTGCCGCCGCCGGTGTACTCCTCGATGGCGATGCGCTCCAGGTAGGCGTACGAGGAGAACGAGGTGCGCTGGAGCGTGAACGAACCGGTGCCGGGGCCCGGCTCGACCAGGAGGTGCGTACCGATGGACCGCTGCAGGGAGAGCGCTGCCTTGGAGAGCGAGATCGCGTAGACGGTCCGGCCGTAGCTGGTGATGTTTCCGGTGCCCAGACCGAGCTCGTTGGCGAACTCCATCAGCGGGTGCTGGATGGCGACGTAGCCCTCTTCGGTCTGCACCCCGGGAAGCTTGGTGGTGTACGCGGCCTGACGCAGCGGGCCGAGCTTCGGCTCGACCTTGCGGAAGGCGTCGAGACGACGGTTGAGGCCTTCCTTGTCCGGCATGCTGTCGGTCGCGGACTTGAACTCGGCGGCGGCCTTGTCGGTGGCCTTGCGGGCCTTGACGACGGTCGGGTCGTTCCGCTTGCCGCGCAGCAGGGGAGCGGCGGTGATGTCGCGCTCCTCGATGAGACGGTTGCCGTAGTTCAGCGACGCCCGCACGAGGCGGGCGGTGTTCTCGGCGTCCTGGGCCTCGCTCCAGGTGTCGATGGAGCCCTTGACCTGGAAACCGCCCATGACCAGGCCCACGAGCACGGGTATGAGCAGGATCGCGTTCAGGCGGGTCGGCACACGCCAGTTGCGGGGGGACATCCGTCCGCCGGAAGGCGCGGGAGGCTCATTGCCCGGCCCGGCGGCCACGTCGGCGGGGGACGCCGCTGTGCGCGGCGGCGGGGTGAAGTTGCCCCGCATGTCCCCGGTGGGGGACGCCGCGGGGCTCGGCTTGCTTCGCCTCACTCGACCAACAACCTCTCGGCGGCGGCACTCACGTCGTGCCGCTGTCGTCTCCAAGGCCCGTGCTACTGGGCAGTTCAGCGCATTCCAGCACGTCAGGGGCTGCTCTTCCAAACAGTGGGAAGCGCAACCCCGGAGTGGTGTAAGCCTCAGATAAAACGGTCATAAAGAGCGAGCCCCGCCAAAAGGCGGGGCTCTTGTGAGCACAGCGACACCAGGTGACCGCGACGCGTGTCTGTCACCGGGCAATTCTCTGTCGAAACGTTATGAACACCGCGACCGGCCGTGTCAAAGGACACAGAACGCTCCAGGTGGACTACGGCAACTGCCGTACGGACCTGCCTACTTGAGACGTGCCATAAGTGCGTGCTCGACCAGCGTGATCAAGCCACTCTTTGCGTCCGCACGGTGTCGCGCGTCGGTCGTGATGATCGGCGTACCGGGTCCGATTTGGAGCGCTTCGCGCACCTCGTCGGGGGTGTAGGGCTGGTGGCCGTCGAAGCCGTTGAGGGCGATGACGAAGGGCAGCCCGGAGTTCTCGAAGTAGTCGACGGCGGGGAAGCAGTCGGCGAGGCGGCGGGTGTCGACGAGGACGACCGCGCCGATCGCGCCACGGACGAGGTCGTCCCACATGAACCAGAAGCGGTCCTGTCCGGGCGTGCCGAAGAGGTACAGGATCAGGTCCTGGTCCAGGGTGATGCGGCCGAAGTCCATGGCCACCGTCGTGGTGGTCTTGTCTCCGGTGTGGGTCAGGTCGTCGATGCCCGCGGACGCGGACGTCATGACGGCCTCGGTGCGCAGCGGGTTGATCTCAGAGACCGCCCCGACGAACGTGGTCTTGCCCACGCCGAAGCCGCCCGCCACCACGATCTTCGCGGAGGTGGTGGAACGGGCCGCGTCCGAGCCCGAACCGCTAGAGCTTGCGAAGTCCACTGAGCACCCTTTCGAGCAGTGTCACGTCAGGCTGGCCACCGGCGTTCTCGTCGCCGCCGGGCTGGTGGATGGCGACGAGCCCGGCCTCGGCCAGGTCCGCCACGAGGATCCTGGCCACGCCGAGCGGCATCGCGAGCAGGGCCGAGACCTCGGCCACCGACTTGACCTCACGGCACAGGTGGCAGATCCGCTGGTGCTCGGGGAGCAGCCCCATCAGCTGGGCCGGGTCGGCCGTGGTGCTCACCAGCGCCTCGATCGCGAGCTGGTAGCGGGGCCGGGTCCGGCCGCCGGTCATCGCGTAAGGACGCACCAGCGGCTGGTCGCCCTCCATTCCGTACGAGGCATCGCCGTACGGGTTGTGAGAGGCGGTGGGCGGGGTCATGGATCCTCCGGGCGGGACAGCAGGTCATCTGCGTGTGCCGTCTGACAGAGCCGGTGGGGGCAGTGTGGCGGCCGGACGGTTGGTCAGTACGTTCGGTCGGTGGGGCGGCCGAAGGGTGAGGCTTCGGAGCGTGCTCCGGGCTAGTGGAGCAGGCTGCCCTGCAGCTCGGCGCGGAGGTCCGGGGTGAGGACGGCGCCCGCGCGGTCGACGAGGAGGGCCATCTCGTACCCGACGAGGCCGATGTCGCACTCGGGGTGCGCGAGCACGGCCAGGGACGAGCCGTCCGAGACGGACATGATGAAGAGGAACCCCCGTTCCATCTCCACCACGGTCTGCGTGACGGTGCCGCCCTCGAAGATCCGGGAGGCGCCCGCCGTCAGCGAGGTCAGCCCCGAGGCGACCGCGGCGAGCTGGTCGGCGCGGTCACGCGGGAACCCTTCGGACATGGCCAGAAGGAGGCCGTCGGCGGAGACCACGACCGTGTGGGACACCCCTGGGGTGTTGTCCACGAAGTTGGTGATCAACCAGTTCAGATTCTGTGCCGCCTGGCTCATCGGACTCAACTAACGCTCCTGCTGGTGAGTGGGGCGAGGGAAACTACCGGTCTGGCCGGTGCCGGCCTGGCGACCCTGCTGGATGCCCCGACGGAGATTCGTCAGCCGGCCGCGTACTTCTTCGGGTGCACGCGAAACCTGCGGACCTGTGCTGTCCTGCTGCTGCTGTGCCGTGCCCGCGACCAGGTTGGCCCGCGGGACGCGACGCGGCAGTCCGGATGTGGTGACGCCGCCCGCGGAGGGCTGCCGGACGCGCTCGGCCTGCCGGCCCAGCTCGTCGTTGGGGGAGGAGCGCCAGCCGCCGGGCATTCCGGCACCGTTGGTGCCGTTGGCGCCGCCCGGGTTCGCGGGTGCGGCGGCCGGGTCCTGGCGCTGGGGGCGCGAGGGAAGCGGACGCTGCGGCATCTCGGGAGCCTGGCGCGGACCGGCGTCGGCGGCGGGGCCGCCCTGCTGCTGGTCCTGCTGTGCGGGCTGCCGGTTCCGGTGCTCCTGCTGCTCCTGCGGCGCGGACTGCTGCTGCGCCGCGTGCTGGCTCTGCTGCTGGTTCTGCTGCTGGAACCAGTTGGTCTCCAGCGTGTCGAACAGCGGCGTGCGCCCGTCGTCCGGGCCGCCCGGCGGCAGGGGTTGCTGCGGGTTCAGCGGGTCCTCGTGCTGCGTCAGCGGGTCCTGCGGCTGGTACGGCTGCTGCTGGTCCTGCTGCGGCGCCTGGCCCGCGCCCTGGCCCTGGTTCTGGCCCTGCTGCTGCGGGAAGCCCTGGTGCGGGTCGCCGTGGCCGCGGCGGGGGGCCGGCGGACGCGGCACGGTGTAGTCGGGGTTCTCCCGACCGCCCTGCTGCGGCGCGAAGCCGTTGCCCTGGTCCTGCTGCTGGTTCTGCTGTTGCTGCTGGTTCTGGTTCTGGTGCTGCGGCGCGGCCGGGCGGCCGGGCTGCTGGCCGCGCCGGGGCGCGCCCGTGCCGCCGAAGACGTCCGAGCGGACGAACTGGCCGGTCGAGCCCGCGTCCTGCGGCGCGGCGGTGCCGGGCGGCGGTCCGTCGAAGTCCGGACGGGCGAACTCCGCGGTGGAGCCGGGGCCCTGTCGGTCGTCGGGGGCGGCCGTGGGCTGCGGGAACTGACCGCTGGTCTCGTGCTCCTCGTGACCCCGGGGGGTGTCGAAGGGCTCGCGCGACACCTGCGGCTGCGCGTTCTCGTCGCTCCAGCTGGGCACGCGCGGCTGCGGGTTGCCCCCGGGCAGCTCGGCGCGCGGACCCCCGCGGGGCGGCAGCTGAGGCCTGCGGCCCTGGTCACCGGTGTCCGACGGCGGGTTCATGGCGTTCGTACGCTGCTGGGGCACCGGAGGCTGCGGCGCGTTGCCGCCACGGCCGCCCTGCGGCTGACCGGGCTGACCGCCCTGCGGCTGGTTGCCCTGCCCGCCCTGCCCGCGCACCGGCTGGTTGCCCAGCGGAGCCATCGGCTGACCGCTCTGCGGGCCACCGGCCTGCGGACCACCGGGCTGACGCTGCTGTCCGGTGTCACGCGAGGGCAGCGCGGCGCGCGGACCCGTGCCCGCGACCTGCTGGCGCGGCGCACCGGCACCGAGCAGTCCGGGACCGCCCTGGCCGGCACCGGGCCCACCGGGACCGCCGCCGAGCACGGGACCACCGCGGCCGGGGCCACCGCCCTGGCCGGGACCGCCGTTGCCGCCCGGGCCGCCGGGACCGACACCGCGGCGCGCGGCCGCCGCACCCGCGGCGGCCTGAGCCGCGGCGGGACCGCCGGTCGCACCGGGCGCACCGGGCTTGCCCGGCATCTTCTTGCCCTGGGCGACGTCGACGGGGAGCATGACCAGCGCGGTCGTGCCGCCGGAGTCGGACGGGCGGAGCTGGATGCGGATGCCGTGGCGCTGCGACAGACGGCCGACCACGAACAGACCCATGCGGCGCGAGACCGAGACATCCACGGTGGGCGGCGACGCGAGCCGCTCGTTGATCGCCGCGAGGTCCTCGGGCGAGAGGCCGATGCCGGTGTCGTGGATCTCGATGAGCACGCGGCCGTCGGGCAGCGCGTGACCCGTGACCTTGACCTTGGTCTGCGGCGAGGAGAACGAGGTCGCGTTCTCCAGCAGCTCGGCGAGGAGGTGCACGAGGTCGTTGACGACGCGTCCGGCGACCTCGGTCGCGGGGACCGAGGAGAGCTCGATGCGCTCGTACTGCTCCACCTCGGACGCGGCGGCACGCAGCACGTCGACGAGCGGGACGGGCCGGGTCCACCGGCGGCCGGGCTCTTCACCGGCGAGAACCAGCAGGTTCTCACCGTTACGGCGCATGCGGGTCGCGAGGTGGTCGAGCTTGAAGAGCGAGGACAGCTGGTCCGGGTCGGCCTCGCGCGACTCCAGCTCGGAGATGAGCGAGAGCTGGCGCTGGATGAGGCCCTGCGAACGGCGCGAGAGGTTGGTGAACATCGCGTTGACGTTGCCCCGCAGAAGGGCCTGCTCGGCGGCGAGGCGGACGGCCTCGCGGTGCACGTCGTCGAAGGCCGCGGCCACCTGGCCGATCTCGTCGCGCGAGTGCACACCCACGGACTCCACCGACGTGTCCACGTCCTGCGGGTCCGACTCCGAGAGCTGCTTGACCAGCTCGGGCAGGCGGTCCTGGGCGACCTTGGTCGCGGTGTCCTGGAGGCGGCGCAGCGAGCGGATCATGGACCGGGCCACGACGAACGCGCCGACGAGTGAGACGCCGAGCACGAGCAGGATCAGCGCACCGTTGAGGATGGCCGACTGCTCCGACTCGTTGCGCAGCTCGCGAGCCTTCTGCTCCATCTCGCCGAGGAGCGTCAGCTCGATCTTCGACATCGCGTCGATCTTGGTCGTGTCGTTGTCGATCCAGTCCTTGTAGGACCGCTTGTCCTGGAGCTTGATGCCGCCCTCCTGCTCGAGGACGCGCTTCGCGTACTCGTTGGCGGCCTTGACCGCGGGGTTGCCGCCGTCGATGGGCTTGGTCAGCTCACCGGCGTTGCCCGCGTAGATCTTGCTGAACGTCTGGAGCTCCGAGCGCTCCTTCTCGTTGGCGCTGAGGCCGAAGGTGCGGTCGGTCTCGGAGATCTTGCCGTAGTCGCTGTCGTTGGCCGGCAGGGCCGCGGCGATGATCGCGCGCTGGACGGACGCGTACTCCTTGGCGGAGGAGAAGGCGGCCAGCGAACGCGTCCGCTGGATCATGTCCGGGTTGCTCGTCGCCTGCGCCATGTCCTGCGAGAGCTTCAGGAGCTGCTCGACGAGCTGGCTGTAGGCCTCGACGGTCTGCGAGGTGGACTTCTCGTCCTGGAAGGCCTTCTTGCGGACGTCGTTGATGCCCTGGAGCTGCTGGGTGATCTGGACCGCGCTGTGCCGGACGCCGAGAAGGCCCTTCTCGCCGTCGGTGTCGTTGAGGTCCTGGGTGCCCTGCAGGAAGTTCCGGTAGACGCGGTCGGTCTTGTCCCGCGCGCCCTTGACCGTGTAGTCGGAGGCGCTCGCGCCGTGCGCGAGGGGACCCGCCGACTTGTCGCGCTCCTCCTGGAGCGCGGCGGCCAGCTCCGTGGCCTGCTTGGTCATCTCGGTGAGCAGCTTCATGTTGTCGAGCTGCTCGATCTCGTCCAGGGACGAGTTGATGCGGAGTGCGCCGAGCGAGGTCGCGGTGATCACGGGGAGCGCGAGCAGCGAGACCAGACGGGTGGAGATGCGCCAGTTGCGCAGGGCTATTCGGGAGCCGGGGCCGGGGGGCGTCGCGGCTCCGGACGTGGTCTTGCCCTTGTTCTTGCCCTTGGCCGGGGCGGCCGTCGAGCCGCTGCCGACGGCACCTTGGCGCGCGGCGCCGGGGCCGCTGTCGCCGGGCGAGCCCGGGCCGGGGTTCTGGGCGTGCTGGGGCGAGGAGCCGCGCTCCGGCTCCGCCGGAGCATCCCCTCGGCCGCGGTCGGCCTGGGGAGACCCCTTGCCATCCCTCTTGAAACGTCCCTGCACTAGCGTCGCAACCTCTGGACCAGGCGTCCTGCCGGGTAACGGCGGGACGGTGTCGGCGTCGTGGGGCGGCAGCGCCCCATGGGTGGTCGTGAGTGACCGGCGCTTGCTCCCCCTCCCCGCCGCCACTCGGCGCTGCGTTGCGCCCCTGCGCGCCGGTTCGATCCCGCGGCGGTCCCGGGAATTCCAGCACAGTGCAGGATCTCCAACAAGGCCCGTGTGTCGCGCCGTGAGCTACGTGACACGTTGTGAGTGCGGAGTCACGAGACGTAGAAAGTGATCTAGTAAAAAACGGACTCATCCCCGCAAAGCTCCTACCGGTGGGGGGTGTCCCAGTCTTCATGATCAGGAGCGGAATGGTGCCTTCAGTGGCGCAATGTCCGTTTCCAAGTGGTCGTCTCTGGGCCTGGATTGACCCTTTTGTCCGCTACCTCGTGAGCAAACTCACACGAAGATCATGGCGTCTTCCGGACTTTGGCCGGGAATTGGATGTTTAGCCTGACGCTTTACAGGGATGGCGAATCCGACAAGCCGCGTCTCGCTCGCGCGACGCACAACCGACAAGGTCCGAACAGCAGATGAAGACTGTGAAGTCGACGATGTTCCGCAACATAGCCAACCCGCGCCGCACCACTCTCGCGCACCTCACCGACGCGGACGAGCTCCAGACCGCGGCAGACCGCCCGGAACACGCCGTCGAACTCCCGACGCAGACCGCCAACCCCAAGCGCACCATCCTCATGGACGCCCCCGAGCAGCCCACCCCCGTGGCGAGCTGATCACGGGAGGTCGGACCCCCTTGCCGCGTTAGCCTGGAGCGTCAGACTCCACCCATTCCAGCAAGGGGCCGAGGCACACGTGCGCATCGCCAGGTTCTCCATCGACGGCAACGTCGCCTTCGGCGCGGTCGAGGGCGAAAGTCCCCCCGGAACGACCGACGGACTCGTCCTCGACATCATCAAGGGCATCCCGTTCGCGGACTTCGAGCTCTCCGGCACGAAGGTCCCGCTGAGCAAGGTCAGGCTGCTGCCGCCGGTGCTCCCCAACAAGGTCGTGGGCATCGGCCGCAACTACGCGGAACACGCGGCGGAGCTCGGCAACGAGGTCCCCGACGTCCCGGTCGCCTTCTTCAAGCCCTCCACCTCCGTGGCGGGCCCCGGCGACGCCATCGTGTACCCCTCCTTCTCGCAGGAGGTGCACCACGAGGCCGAGCTCGCCGTCGTCATCGGCCGCATGTGCCGCGAGGTCCCGCGCGAGCGCGCCCGGGACGTCATCCTCGGCTACACCTGCGCGAACGACGTCACCGCGCGTGACGTGCAGAAGCGCGAGAAGCAGTGGGCCAGGGCCAAGGGCTTCGACACCTCCTGCCCGCTCGGCCCCTGGGTGGAGACCGACCTCGACCCGTCCGACCTCACCATCCAGTGCACGGTCAACGGCGAACAGCGCCAGCTGGGACGGACGACCGAGATGGTCCGCTCCGTCGAGGACCTGATCGTGCACATCTCCGAGGCCATGACGCTGCTCCCCGGCGACGTCATCCTCACGGGCACCCCGGCAGGGGTGGGCCCGCTCAACGTCGGCGACGAGGTCGCCGTCACCATCGAAGGCATCGGCACTCTCACCAACAGGGTGATCAAGCGTGGCTAACGCGACCCCCGTACGCGTACGGTTCTGTCCCTCGCCGACCGGCAACCCCCACGTGGGCCTGGTCCGCACCGCCCTCTTCAACTGGGCCTACGCCCGGCACAACGAGGGCACCCTGGTCTTCCGCATCGAGGACACCGACGCGGCCCGCGACTCCGAGGAGTCGTACGAGCAGCTCCTCGACTCGATGCGCTGGCTGGGCTTCGACTGGGACGAGGGCCCCGAGGTCGGCGGCCCGCACGCGCCGTACCGCCAGTCGCAGCGCATGGACGTCTACAAGGACGTCGCCGCCAAGCTGATCGACGGCGGCTACGCGTACCCCTGCTACTGCACCACCGAGGAGCTGGACGCCCGCCGCGAGGCCGCCCGCGCCGCCGGCAAGCCGTCCGGGTACGACGGGCACTGCCGCGACCTCACCGCCGAGCAGATCCAGGCGTACGAGGCCGAGGGCCGCAAGCACATCATCCGCTTCCGGATGCCCGACGAGGCCACCACCTTCACCGACCTGGTCCGCGGCGAGATCACCGTCCAGGCGGAGAACGTGACGGACTACGGCATCGTCCGCGCGAACGGCGCCCCGCTGTACACGCTGGTCAACCCGGTCGACGACGCGCTGATGGAGATCACCCACGTCCTGCGCGGCGAGGACCTGCTCTCCTCCACGCCCCGCCAGATCGCCCTCTACAAAGCGCTGATCGAGCTGGGCATCGCCAAGGGCATCCCCGAGTTCGGCCACCTCCCGTACGTCATGGGCGAGGGCAACAAGAAGCTGAGCAAGCGCGACCCCCAGGCGTCGCTCAACCTCTACCGCGAGCGCGGCTTCCTGCCCGAGGGCCTCCTGAACTACCTGTCCCTCCTCGGCTGGTCGTTCTCGGCGGACCAGGACGTCTTCTCGATCCCCGACATGGTCGCCAAGTTCGACCTCGCGGACGTGAACGCGAACCCGGCCCGCTTCGACCTGAAGAAGGCCGAGGCGATCAACGCCGACCACATCCGCATGCTGGACGTGAAGACCTTCGCCGAGGCGTGCGAGCCCTGGCTGAGGGCCCCGCACGCCAACTGGGCGCCCGAGGAGTTCGACGAGGCCGCCTGGCAGGCCATCGCGCCGCACGCGCAGACCCGCCTCAAGGTCCTCTCCGAGATCACGGACAACGTCGACTTCCTGTTCCGCGCGGAGCCGGTCTTCGACGAGCCGTCCTGGACGAAGGCGATGAAGGAGGGCTCCGACGCGCTCCTGCGCACCGCCCGCGCCAAGCTGGACGCGGCCGACTGGACCTCCCCCGAGTCCCTCAAGGAGGCCGTCCTGGCCGCCGGCGAGGAGCACGGCCTCAAGCTCGGCAAGGCCCAGGCCCCGGTCCGCGTCGCCGTCACCGGCCGCACCATCGGCCTGCCCCTCTTCGAGTCCCTGGAGATCCTGGGCAAGGAGAAGGCGCTCACCCGCATCGACGCGGCGCTGGCGAAGCTGACCGCGTAAGCGCGTAAGCAGGGCGTACGTAAACGAAGGACCCGGAAGCCTCCACGGCTCCCGGGTCCTTCCCATACGGTCGTAGACATGCCGATCAAAGCCGTGGTCTGGGACATCGACGACACGATCTTCGACTACGCGCGTGCCGACAGCACCGGTATGCACGCGCACCTCACGGCCGAGGGGCTCCTGGAGCGGTACGAGTCGGCGGAGCGGGCGCTCGACCGGTGGCGGGAGCTCACCGAGCGCCACTGGGCCCGCTTCGGCGCCGGGGGAGTGACCTTCCAGGAGCAGCGCCGCGACCGCGTGCGGGACTTCATGGATGCCCCGGACCTCTCCGACGAGGCCGCCGACGCCTGGTTCGAGCGTTACGTCGGTCACTACGAATCGGCCTGGTCCCTCTTCCCCGACACCCTCCCCACCCTGGACGCGCTCGCCGGCGAGTACCGCCACGCGGTGCTCTCCAACTCCGCGCTGGTCGTCCAGGACCGCAAGCTGACCGTCCTCGGCGTACGCGACCGCTTCGAGGCCGTGCTGTGCGCCGCCGACCTGGGCGTCTCCAAGCCCGCCCCCGAGGCGTTCCGCGCCGTCTGCGCCCACCTCGGCCTCCCGCCCGCCGAGATCGCCTACGTCGGCGACCAGCCGGAGATCGACGCCAGGGGCGCGAGGGACGCGGGCCTGCTCGGGATCTGGCTCGACCGCAACGGCTCGGCGGGGGACGGACCATCGGGCGTGCACCGCATCAGGGAGCTCTCCGAGCTGCCCGCGCTGCTGCGGGCGGATACCCGTTTTGGAGCGCCGTCCACCTTCGGGTAATGTTCTTCCTGCGCCGCCCGAGAGGGCCGAAAGGTCCGGCCGGGAAGCGCAAGTCAAACAAAACCCCATCAAGGGGTGGCGCTTTGATGGCCTATGGTGTAATTGGCAGCACGACGGTTTCTGGTTCCGTTAGTCTAGGTTCGAGTCCTGGTAGGCCAGCTCGCAGAGCTCATCTGCAAAATGTGGATCTCATCCACAATGCCCCCGTTGTGTAGCGGCCTAGCACGCCGCCCTCTCAAGGCGGTAGCGCCGGTTCGAATCCGGTCGGGGGTACAGATCCTTCCCGCGGGGACAGATCGGGTCGCACCCACTGTCACTGATGCAGGATCGCTAGGGCCCCCGTTGTGTAGCGGCCTAGCACGCCGCCCTCTCAAGGCGGTAGCGCCGGTTCGAATCCGGTCGGGGGTACTGTAGGTACTAGACATGGTCTAGACCACATTGGGCTATGGTGTAATTGGCAGCACGACGGTTTCTGGTTCCGTTAGTTTAGGTTCGAGTCCTGGTAGCCCAGCTGGATCGTGTGGCGACACAAGATCCTCGCCCCCGTTGTGTAGCGGCCTAGCACGCCGCCCTCTCAAGGCGGTAGCGCCGGTTCGAATCCGGTCGGGGGTACAAGAACGACAGAGGGCCTTCCCGCGAGGGAGGGCCCTTTCGTCATTCCTGCGGCGCGTCCTGCCCGTAGCGACGGCGGGACTCCTCGGCCTGCGCCATGCGACGCAGACTCAGCAGGACCGGCTCGTAGAGCACCGTCAGCGCGACCGCCGCCTCCAACTGCTCGTCCGGCGACTCGTACCGCTCGATCAAGTCCAGATCCGCGACGGCCAGTTGCCGCCCCGAGCGCGCGTACGGCGCCAAGTCCGCCACGCCGCACGGGTATCCGAGCCGGGCCAGCGTCCCCACGGCCGTCACCAGCATCCGGTAGGCCGGCGACTCGGCTCCGTACCCCTGGGCGTTCCGCCAGCCGAGGCGTTCCAGGAGAGCGTCCACCGTGTCGCGCGCCACCTCCTCGGGCGGGTCGTCCGCGGTGGACTCCGGCCCGTGCGGCAGGGCCCATACCGCCGTGCCCAGACGGGAGTTGTGGTCAAGGGAGTCGTCCTCCAGCGCGGTGAGCACCTCGCGCGCCGACGCGATCGGCACCCGGCCCACCTGGACCAGCGCCCGCACGAGCCGGAGCCGCTGCAGATGGGCGTCGTCGTACTCGGCCTGCGTCGCCGTCACGCGACGGCCCGGCGGAAGCAGCCCCTCGCGCAGGTAGTACTTGATCGTGGCCGTGGGGACCCCGCTGCGCCGGCTCAGCTCCGCCAGTCTCATCGGTTCGTGCCTCCTCTTGCGCTCCTCTTTGGAGAGTGCCACTATCCAAGCATGGATAGCGGGACTATCCAACGTCGGCCGAGGCTTCGTAGCGAGGGGAAACCGTCATGAGCGGCAAGCCGATCGAAGGGCGGATGACCGCCGAGGCGGAGGGCGACGTCGTCGTCCTCCACATCGGGATGCGCATCAACGCCTTCCGTGCCGTCCGCAGCTGGTGGCCCGTCTTCACGGCGATGTCGCGCATGCTGAAGGAGCTGGCGCGGGACCCGGAGAGCGGAATGCTGGGGCACCGGCTGCTGCTCGGCGGGCCGCGCCTGGTGTACGTGGTCCAGTACTGGGAGTCGCAGGAGAAGCTCCTCGCGTATGCGACCGCGTCGGACAAGAAGCACCGGCCCGAGTGGGCGGCCTTCCACCGTCGTCTCAGAGAAGGCCGGGGCAAGGTCGGCCTCTGGCACGAGACGTTCGTGGTGCGGGCCGGGGCCCATGAGCAGGTGTACGTGAACATGCCGCCGTTCGGCCTGGGCGCGGCCACCGGTGTGATCCCGGTCGGACGGCGCGGGGAGCGGGCCGCCGACCGCCTGCGCGCGGCCTGACCGGCTCCGGTTGAGGGGGCGGGGGACACAGAAAAGCGCCGGAAGGGGCTGCCGCGGCGTTGAGGCAGCCCCTTCCGGCGCTGTGCGTGGATCGGCGCTCCCGGCGCCGGGCGTCGTCAGCCGCCCGAGCGGCGCAGGGCCTCCGAGAGGCGTCCGGCGGCGTCGATGACCGCCTGGGCGTGCATACGGCCGGGGTGGCGGGTCAGGCGCTCGATCGGTCCGGAGACCGAGACGGCGGCGACCACGCGGTTCGAGGGGCCGCGCACCGGCGCGGAGACCGACGCGACACCCGGCTCGCGCTCGCCGATCGACTGGGCCCAGCCCCGGCGGCGTACGCCCGAAAGGGCCGTGGCGGTGAAGCGGGCGCCCTGGAGGCCGCGGTGCAGACGCTCCGGCTCCTCCCACGCCATCAGGATCTGGGCCGACGAGCCCGCCTTCATCGTCAGCGTCGAGCCGACGGGGACGGTGTCCCTGAGGCCTGAGAGGCGCTCGGCCGCGGCCACGCAGATGCGCATGTCGCCCTGGCGGCGGTAGAGCTGCGCGCTCTCGCCCGTGACATCGCGCAGGTGGGTCAGGACCGGGCCCGCCGTGGCGAGCAGCCGGTCCTCGCCCGCCGCCGCCGCGAGCTCCGAGAGGCGGGGGCCGAGAATGAAACGGCCCTGCATGTCCCGGGCCACCATCCGGTGGTGTTCCAGTGCCACGGCCAGTCGGTGGGCCGTGGGTCGTGCGAGCCCGGTGGCCGCGACCAAGCCCGCGAGGGTGGCCGGACCGGACTCCAGAGCGCTCAAGACGAGGGCCGCCTTGTCGAGAACGCCGACGCCGCTAGAGTTGTCCATGCGTCGATACTCCCGTCTCACTCTGTGAAACGCAAGTTCAATTTTCTGCGAGACGCGCCACTCTGTACGAGCGATCCGCGGACCAACGGATCGGCGGCCGACGCGCGGCACGAGGGGTACGCGCGTCGGCGAACGGATTCTCTAGTTGGGCCGGCGAACAGGCCGGTCGGAGGGAAAGCGATGGGTAGGACACTCGCGGAGAAGGTCTGGGACGACCATGTCGTCCGGCGCGCCGAGGGCGAGCCCGACCTCCTCTTCATCGATCTGCACCTGCTGCACGAGGTGACCAGCCCCCAGGCCTTCGACGGCCTCCGTCAGGCCGGCCGGCCGGTGCGGCGGCTCGACCTCACCATCGCGACCGAGGATCACAACACCCCGACCCTCGACATCGACAAGCCGATCGCCGACCCGGTCTCGCGGGCGCAGCTGGAGACGCTGCGCAAGAACTGCGCCGAGTTCGGCGTACGCCTGCACCCGCTGGGCGACGTCGAGCAGGGCGTCGTCCACGTGGTGGGACCGCAGCTGGGACTGACGCAGCCCGGCACCACGGTGGTCTGCGGCGACTCGCACACCTCCACCCACGGCGCCTTCGGCGCGCTGGCGTTCGGCATCGGCACCTCCCAGGTCGAGCACGTCCTGGCCACCCAGACGCTGCCGATGGCCCGCCCCAAGACCATGGCCATCACCGTGGACGGCGAACTGCCCGAGGACGTCACGGCCAAGGACCTGATCCTCGCCATCATCGCGAAGATCGGCACCGGCGGCGGCCAGGGCTACGTCCTGGAGTACCGCGGCTCCGCCATCGAGAAGCTCTCGATGGAGGCGCGGATGACCATCTGCAACATGTCCATCGAGGCGGGCGCCCGCGCCGGGATGATCGCCCCCGACCAGACGACCTTCGACTACATCGAGGGTCGTGCCCACGCCCCGCAGGGCGAGGACTGGGACGCCGCCGTCGCGTACTGGAAGACCCTGAAGACCGACGACGACGCCGTCTTCGACGCCGAGGTCTACATCGACGCCGCCTCGCTGGCGCCGTTCGTCACCTGGGGCACCAACCCGGGCCAGGGAGCGCCGCTTTCGGCGAGCGTCCCCGACCCGGCTTCGTACGAAGACGCTTCGGAGCGCTACGCCGCCGAAAAGGCCCTGGAATACATGGGGTTGACCGCCGGGCAGCCGCTGCGCGACATCAAGGTCGACACCGTCTTCGTAGGCTCGTGCACCAATGGCCGTATCGAGGACCTGCGCGCTGCCGCCTCCATCGTCGAGGGCCGCAAAGTCGCCGACGGCGTACGGATGCTGGTCGTCCCCGGCTCCGTCCGGGTCGCCCTGCAGGCCGTGGAGGAGGGCCTGGACAAGGTCTTCACCGGCGCCGGCGCCGAATGGCGGCACGCGGGCTGCTCGATGTGTCTGGGCATGAACCCCGACCAACTGGCTCCCGGCGAGCGCTCGGCGTCCACGTCGAACCGTAACTTCGAGGGCAGGCAGGGCAAGGGCGGGCGCACCCACCTGGTGTCCCCGCAGGTCGCCGCGGCCACCGCCGTCACCGGCCACCTCGCCTCGCCCGCCGACCTGTCCGACGCCCCCGTGACCGCCGGAGTCCGATAACCATGGAAGCATTCACCAAGCACACCGGGCGGGCCGTTCCGCTGCGCCGCAGCAACGTCGACACCGACCAGATCATCCCTGCTCACTGGCTCAAGAAGGTCACCAGGGACGGCTTCGAGGACGGGCTCTTCGAGGCCTGGCGCAAGGACTCCGAGTTCGTCCTCAACCGCCCCGAGCGACAGGGCTCCACGGTCCTGGTCGCGGGACCCGACTTCGGTACGGGTTCCTCTCGTGAGCACGCCGTGTGGGCGCTGCAGAACTTCGGCTTCAAGGCCGTCATCAGCTCCCGCTTCGCCGACATCTTCCGGGGCAACTCGCTGAAGAACGGCCTGCTCACCGTGGTGCTCGACCAGAAGGTCGTCGACGCGCTCTGGGAGCTGACGGAGCGGGACCCGCAGGCCGAGGTCACCGTCGACCTGGAGGACCGCCAGGTCCGCGCGCAGGGCATCACCGCCGACTTCGAACTCGACGAGAACGCCCGCTGGCGCCTGCTCAACGGCCTGGACGACATCAGCATCACCCTGCAGAACGAGCCGGACATCGCCGCGTACGAGTCCGGGCGTCCCTCGTACAAGCCGCGGACCGTGCAGGTCTGACACCCCGCAACACCCCGCAACACCCCGACGTACCCCCAATCGTGAACGGTTGGGGGTACGTCTGTGTGCGGCACTTCTGGGTACCGGCTGACCTGAACGGGTGGTCTCAACTCCCGTGCCCGTGAAGGAAGAAGAGGCTGGAAATCCCCTTGTACTCGGCACGACGGGGTACCCTCAGGAAGGCGGCGGACGGCGGCAGTTACCCCCTGCGGAGGCGACAACTCGCCCCAGATGGCACAATCGGTGCATGGGACGTGACAGCCAACTCGAGCTCTACGGGCTCGTCGCGGACCAACTGAAGGAAGCGCACTCACGAGTGCGCGCACTGCAAGTCCCGGAGGGCGTACGGATGGCGCTGACCCGGAAGCTGCTGGTCATTACGGCCGCGGCCAAACACGATCTCGCCGATGCGGCAAGGCGTCTGGAGCGATTGATGGCGTCCCTCGACGAAGCAGACGAGGGCCGATTCCCCCAAGACGGCTGAGCCGCAGCCTCAACGGGCCTTCGAGGAACTCCGAGATGGGCCACTTCGTTGCGGCACAAGGGTGATTAGCCCGTTTCGTGTTTGATTTGCGGTATATATCTGCCTAACGTGCGAAAAAGCCGGAGTATTTCGCTCCCGGCAATGTCTCCGAAGGGGAAGACGTGAACAAGGCGCAGCTCGTAGAAGCGATTGCCGACAAGGTAGGCGGCCGTCAGAACGCCGCCGACGCCGTCGACGCGGTCCTGGACGCCGTCGTCCGTGCCGTGGTCAGCGGGGACCGGGTTTCGGTCACCGGCTTCGGCTCGTTCGAGAAGGTCGACCGCCCGGCCCGTTACGCCCGCAACCCGCAGACCGGGGAGCGCGTGCGGGTCAAGAAGACCTCCGTTCCGCGCTTCCGTGCCGGACAGGGCTTCAAGGACCTGGTGAGCGGCTCCAAGAAGCTCCCCAAGAACGATGTCGCGGTGAAGAAGGCCCCCAAGGGCAGCCTGTCCGGCGGCGCTTCGGCGACGGTCAAGAAGGCCGCGGCCAAGAAGGCCACCGCCAAGAAGGCCACGCCCACGAAGGCCACCGCCAAGAAGACCACGGCGAAGAAGACCACCGCCAAGAAGACCACGGCGACGGCGACGAAGGCGGCCGCGAAGAAGGCCACCGCCAAGAAGACCGCCACGAAGGCCACGGCCAAGAAGGCGACCCCGGCGGCGAAGAAGACCACCACCACCGCCAAGAAGGCCACCCCGGCGGCGAAGAAGGCCACGGCCAAGAAGACCGCTCCGGCGAAGAAGGCCACCGCCAAGAAGGCGCCCGCCAAGAAGTCCACGGCGCGCAAGACGACCGCCAAGAAGACCACGGCCCGCAAGAAGTAGGGGCACGAGGGCACTCACGCGCCGGGCCGGACTCCCACGGGGGAGCCCGGCCCGCGTCGTGTGCCCGGAGTTCTCGGAAGGCCTACAGGGGCGGGATCAGAACGTCTGCAGGGTCACCAGGGTGATGCGGCGCGCCTCGCCCTCGCCGTCGACCTCGATGCGCACCCGCTGCCCCGGCCGCAGCAGCCGCAGGCCGCCCGCGTCGAAAGCGGGGGCCTCGAAGGGCACCGGAGTCCCGTCGTCGAGCAGCACACTGCCGCTGCGGGTCTCGGAGTCGTACGTATACGCGGTCGCCTGCATGGAAGGCAGCGTACTCAGTCGGAGATGAGCAGGCCCGCCGCGGTATCGGCGGTTCGGGGCCCCACACCGAGCACGAGAGCGGCGCGCAGGTCCTCTCCGGTGTCCACGTCCCGGCGTACGGAATCGACGCCGTCGAGCGAGAGTTCCGCGGCCCCCGACGCGGCGTGCCGTGACCGGGATGCCGTACCGAATGCGGGACGCAATTCCGAACCGGCTCCCGCGCACAGCAACGTCGTACCGATTCCTTCGGCATCAGGAAGGAATGCGCGGGGAAATGGGACGGCGCCGTCGAGGGCTCGCGCCAATTCCGCGGGGCGCAACGCCGGCAGATCGGCGTTCAGGGCCGCCACGGGCGCTTTCGGCCGTTCGGCGCGCACGAAGGCCGCTCCGTGCGCCAGAGCGGCGTTCAGGCCCTCTCCCGGCTCGTCCGGCACGATCCGGGCGCCCAGCGCCGCCAGCTCACGACCCGCCAGGGCGTCGTCCGTGACGACCACCACATCCCGTACCGCGCGGCAGGCCACCGCGGCGGCCACGGTGTCCTGCGCGAACGCCAGGGCCAGACCGGGCCGCAGGCCGTCCCCGGAGGCCGCGGCGAGCCTGCTCTTGGCGCGCGCCAGCGGTTTCAGGGGAATCACCAGGGTCCACTGCACGAGAGCTCCGTCCTTCGCCTCGCGCCCATTGTGACCTGCTGGAGGGCCGGTGCACGGGGTGGCCGGGAAGGGGTGGGCGTACGGTGTTCTCGACAGACAGGCAGCCTGGGGCGACACTTGTGCGGCCGACCAGGTTCATGGAGGAAGGTGTCCGAGTGTCCCGCCGCAGAATCGGCTTCTGGTACCGCCTGGCGGCGGTCATTGCTAAACCGCCGCTCTTGGTTCTGTTCAAGCGGGACTGGCGTGGAATGGAACACATTCCGGCCGACGGAGGATTCATCACGGCGGTGAATCACAACTCGCATATCGACCCGTTCTCCTACGCGCACTACCAGTACAACACCGGACGAGTGCCGCGTTTCCTGGCTAAGGACGGCCTTTTCAAGGGCGGCTTCGTCGCCAAGGTCATGAAGGGCACGGGCCAGATCCCGGTCTACCGCGAGACCACGAACGCGCTCGACGCCTTCCGTGCCGCCGTCGACGCCATCGACCGGGGCGAGTGCGTCGCCTTCTACCCCGAGGGCACCCTCACCAGGGACCCCGACATGTGGCCGATGACGGCCAAGTCCGGTGCCGCGCGGGTCGCCCTGAAGACCAAGTGCCCGGTGATCCCCGTCGCCCAGTGGGGCGCCAACCTCGCCCTGCCGCCGTACAGCAAGAAGCCCGCCTTCTTCCCGCGCAAGACCCTTCAGGTGAAGGCGGGACCGCCGGTCGACCTGTCGCGCTTCTACGACAAGGAGCCGACGCCCGACGTGCTGCGCGAGGTGACCGAGACCATCATGGCCGCGATCACCGAACTCCTGGAGGAGGTCCGGGGCGAGAAGGCCCCCGATACGCCGTACGACCCGCGCAGGGCACGGCTGGAACAACGACGCAAGGCGGACCGCGGAACCACGCGTGGCTCCACGGACAGCTCCTCGGAGGACAGCAAGTGACGAACCCCGTGAACCCGGCGCGCCCCGTGAAGGCCGCCGTCTTCGGAACGGGCTCCTGGGGTACGGCCTTCGGCATGGTGCTCGCCGACGCGGGCTGCGACGTCACCCTGTGGGGCCGCCGCGCCGAACTCGCCGACGCCGTCAACTCCACGCGGACGAACCCGGACTACCTTCCCGGCGTGCGGCTCCCCGAGAACCTCCGGGCGACCTCCGACCCCGCCGAGGCCGCCGCCGACGCCGACTTCACCGTCCTCGCGGTGCCCTCGCAGACGCTGCGCGGCAACCTCGCGGAGTGGGCGCCGCTGCTGGCCCCCGAGACCGTCCTCGTCTCCCTCATGAAGGGCGTCGAACTCGGCTCCGCCATGCGGATGAGCGAGGTGATCGAGGACGTCACGAAGGTCGCATCGGACCGCGTCGCCGTCGTCACGGGGCCCAACCTCGCCCGCGAGATCGCCGCACGGCAGCCCGCCGCCGCCGTCGTCGCCTGCCGGGACGAAGCCGTCGCCCAGCGCCTCCAGACGGCCTGCCACACGCCGTACTTCCGCCCGTACACGAACACCGACGTCGTCGGCTGCGAACTCGGCGGCGCCGTGAAGAACGTCATCGGCCTCGCCGTCGGCATCGCCGACGGCATGGGCCTCGGGGACAACGCCAAGGGATCGCTGATCACGCGCGGCCTCGCCGAGACCACCCGGCTCGGCCTCGCCATGGGCGCCGAGCCGCTGACGTTCTCCGGACTCGCGGGCCTGGGCGACCTGGTGGCCACCTGCTCCTCGCCGCTGTCGCGCAACCACACCTTCGGCACCAACCTCGGCAAGGGCATGACCCTGGAGGAGACCATCGCGGTCACCAAGCAGACCGCCGAGGGCGTCAAGTCCTGCGAATCCGTGCTCGATCTGGCCCGCAGGCACGGCGTCGACATGCCGATCACGGAGACGGTCGTGGGCATCGTGCACGAGGGCACACCCCCGATGGTCGCCCTCAAGGACCTCATGTCGCGCAGCGCCAAGCCCGAGCGCCGCTGAGGCACGCCTGACTACTCAGGGACCAACGGGTACTCTCAACGCGATATGAGCAGCGAGAACCTCCCCCAGAGCCCTGAGCAGCCGCCCCGCAAGCCGCGTGTGGCCGTCGTGTTCGGCGGCCGCAGCTCGGAGCACGGCATCTCCGTCGTCACGGCCGGTGCCGTGCTGCGCGCCATCGACCGCACCAAGTACGACGTCCTGCCGATCGGCATCACCACGGACGGCCGGTGGGCGCTCACCGCCGACGAGCCCGAGCGGATGGCCATCGCCGACCGCACGATGCCGAACGTCTCCGACCTCGCCGACTCCGTGGAGGGCGGCGTCGTCCTGCCCCTGGACCCCGGCAACCGCGAGGTCGTCTACAGCGAGCCCGGCTCCGTGCCCAAGGCCCTCGGCGAGGTCGACGTCGTCTTCCCGATGCTGCACGGTCCCTATGGAGAGGACGGCACCCTCCAGGGCCTGCTCGAACTCTCCGGAGTGCCCTACGTCGGCTCCGGGGTCCTCGCCTCGGCCGTCGGCCAGGACAAGGACTACATGAAGCGGGTGTTCTCCTCCTTCGGGCTGAACGTCGGCCCGTACCTGGTGATCCGCCCCCGCGAGTGGCAGCAGGACGAGGAAGGCGCCCGCCGGCGCATCGCGGACTTCGTGGGCGAACACGGCTGGCCGCTGTTCATCAAGCCCGCGCGCGCGGGCTCCTCCATCGGCATCACGAAGGTCGACTCCTTCGACGGCCTCGACGAGGCCATCGCCGAGGCCCAGCACCACGACCCGAAGATCCTGATCGAGGCGCTGCTGCGCGGCCGCGAGATCGAGTGCGGCGTCCTGGAGTTCGAGGACGGGCCGCGCGCGAGCGTCCCGGCCGAGATCCCGCCCGTGCAGGCGCACGACTACTACGACTTCGACGCGAAGTACATCGACTCGGCGCCCGGCATCGTGCCCGCCCCGCTGACGCCCGAGGAGACCGCGGAGATCCAGCGGCTCGCCGTCGAGGCGTTCGAGGCGGCGTCCTGCGAGGGCCTGGTGCGCGCGGACTTCTTCCTCACCGAGGACGGCCGCTTCGTGATCAACGAGATCAACACGATGCCCGGCTTCACGCCCATCTCGATGTACCCGCAGATGTGGGAGAAGAGCGGCGTCAGCTACCCCGAGCTGGTGGACCGCCTCATCCAGGCGGCCCTGAACCGCTCCACGGGCCTGCGCTGACGCGCGCCCCGCACGCCGCCGCCCCCGTCAGGACGACGCGCCGATCCCCTTCGGGATCGTCTTCTTGATGGGGTCGGCGAAGTCCGTGAGCGGGCCCAGGCCGTCCGCCGTCCGCTCCTCGGGCAGCGTCACCTCCACGTACGCGAGGCGCGCACCGGTCGTGAAGGTGTACGACCCGTCGTCCCGCTTCTCCAGGAGCCAGGCCACGCCGTTCACCTTCACGCCGTTCTTCGGTGCGTAGGAGAGGTCGATCATCTTGGGGGGCCGCGGCACACCGCAGCGCAGTATGATCGCCGGGTCTCCCCACCCCGCGGTCAGCTCGGACTTCGGCCCGGGGTCGGTGCGCCCCAGCCCGTCGACCTTTTCCGGCAGCTGTCCGTGCAGGTCCCGGCAGAGACTCGCGGCCTTCGCGTCCGGGGACGGAACCACCACTGACGCCTCGTCGTCCGTACCTGAACAGGCAGCTGTCGTGATCGACAGGGCGAGGGCGGACATTCCTGTGAGGCAGCGGCGCCGGAGGTGGGGGATGTTCACCGGGCCAGGGTAGACGGGGGCTACAAGTGCACGACCGGGCAGGTCAGAGTTCTTGTGATGCCGTCCACCTGCTGGACCTTGGCGACCACCATGCGGCCGAGTTCGTCCACCGTGTCCGCCTGGGCGCGCACGATGACATCGTAGGGTCCGGTCACGTCCTCGGCCTGGATCACTCCCGGGATCTTGCCGATCAGCTCGGCGACGGTCGACGCCTTGCCGACCTCTGTTTGGATCAGGATGTACGCCTGTACCACGGAACCTCCAGGGCGGCCACGAGGATCATGTGGGGGGAGAAAGGGACGCCACGGTACCGCGTCGCCGCTCGCCGCGGGGAGACCCGGGTGACCTGTGGCGCGCACATCGCGGTGGACGGACAGCAGAAGTTGACGGTCACGTCGACCGTACCGACGACAGAGACGGCTCGCGACCGGGGGCCGGGCAGCTTGAAAGGGCATGGTGAGACTCGGTGAAGGGATCCGTGGGCGAGTTGGGGGAGTTCGGGCTCATCAGAGAGCTCACTTCACGGCTCACCTCCACGCCGGCCGTACGGCTCGGCCCCGGTGACGACGCGGCGGTCGTGACCGCCCCGGACCGCAGGGTCGTGGCGAGCACCGACATCCTCCTCGAAGGGCGGCACTTCCGCCGCGACTGGTCGACCGCGTACGACGTGGGCCGCAAGGCGGCCGCGCAGAACCTCGCCGACATCGCGGCCATGGGCGCCGTGCCGACCGCGCTGCTGCTCGGCCTGGTCGTGCCCGCCGAACTCCCGGCGAGCTGGCCCACCGAGCTGATGGACGGCCTCAGGGACGAGTGCCAGGTGGCGGGCGCGGCCGTCGTCGGCGGCGACGTGGTGCGCGGCGACACGATCACCGTCGCCATCACCGCTCTCGGCGATCTGCGCAACCACGACCCCGTCACGCGCGCGGGCGCCCAGCCCGGCGACGTCGTCGCCGTCACGGGCTGGCTCGGCTGGTCCGCGGCCGGGCACGCGGTGCTCTCCCGCGGCTTCCGCTCCCCGCGCGCCTTCGTGGAGGCCCACCGCAGGCCGGAACCGCCGTACCACGCGGGCCCCGCGGCCGCCGGTCTCGGCGCGACCTCCATGACGGACGTCAGCGACGGCCTCATCGCCGACCTCGGGCACATCGCCGACGCCAGCAAGGTGCGGATCGACATCCGCTCAGGAGACGTCGACGTGCCCTCCCAGATGAACGACATCGGCCAGGCCGTCGGTGTCGACCCGCTCCAGTGGGTGCTCAACGGCGGCGAGGACCACGCCATCGT
The DNA here is from genome assembly GCF_008642335.1 of Streptomyces venezuelae. Classification (NCBI taxonomy): domain Bacteria; kingdom Bacillati; phylum Actinomycetota; class Actinomycetes; order Kitasatosporales; family Streptomycetaceae; genus Streptomyces; species Streptomyces venezuelae. Next base: position 5,832,513 of record NZ_CP029191.1, read on the forward strand.
GGCGACGTTCCCTCCGGACGTGAAACTGCCCGCCCGCTGGAAGGTCATCGGCGAGGTCCTCAACCCCTCCGCGCTGCCCCAGGTGACCGTGGACGGCGCCCCGTGGACCAGTAAGGGCTGGGACCACTTCGGGGACAACGGGGACGCCGAGTGACCGCCCCGCCGCGTGTCCTGACCGTCGCCGGATCCGACTCCGGCGGCGGCGCGGGCATCCAGGCCGACCTCAAGACGATGCTCGCCCTCGGCACGCACGGCATGAGCGTCGTCACGGCTGTCACCGCGCAGAACTCCCTGGGCGTGCAGGGCTTCTGGGAGCTTCCGGTGGAGGCGGTGCGGGCCCAGTACCGCAGCGTCGTCGACGACATCGGCGTACAGGCAGTGAAGACCGGCATGCTCGCCTCGGCGGCGCTGGTCGAGACGGTCGCCGAGCTCATAGCGGGCACGGACGCACCGTCCGTCGTCGACCCGGTCGGCGTCTCCAAGCACGGCGACTCACTGCTCGCCGCGTCCGCGCTGGACTCGGTCCGCACGAAACTGCTGCCCGCCGCCACGGTCGCGACCCCCAACCTCGACGAGGTCGCACAGCTCACCGGCATCGAGGTGGACTCCGAGGACGGCCTGCGGCGCGCGGCGGACGCAGTCCTCGCGTACGGGCCGCGGTGGGTCCTCATCAAGGGCGGCCACCTCCGCGGCGACGCCGTGGACCTGCTCACCGACGGCTCGGAGGAGCACGTCCTGCGCGCCCCCCGGCACGACAACCGCCACACGCACGGCACGGGCTGCACCCTGGCCAGCGCGATCGCGTCGCAGCTGGCGAAGGGGCAGAGCGTGCCGGAGGCCGTGACGGCGGCCAAGGAGTACGTCACCGGGGCGATCGCCGAGGGGTTCGCGCTCGGCGGCGGGATCGGCCCGGTGGACCACGGCTGGCGGTTCCGGGCGGGCCCGCGCGACGGCCGATAGGTCACGGACAGACGAAAGAGCCGGTCCCCCCGAAGGGGAACCGGCTCTTTCGGCAACCAGCTAGGTGGCCGCGCTGGCGTCAGCGCGAGACCTTGCCGGCCTTGATGCACGAGGTGCAGGCGTTGAGGCGCTTCGGCGTCCCGCTCACCATGGCACGCACACGCTGGATGTTCGGGTTCCAGCGACGAGGCGTACGGCGGTGCGAGTGCGAGATGTTGTTGCCGAAGCCCGGCCCCTTGCCACAGACGTCGCAGTTGGCAGCCACGGGTCACTCCAAAGACTTCAGATGCACTTACGGTTAAACCCGGCATGCCGGGATCAGTGCAATGATCGAAGTGGCGTTGCCAGGAGGAATGGCCCGATGCGTATCGGGCAACCGAAGCAGCATACAACGACTGCTTCGGTACAACGAAACTACCACGGACGGCCCGGCCCCCGCCCCGGGCCCTCCGTTCACGCTGGGTCTACGCTGCGTCCATTCCGGATGGTCAAGGAGGCGAACAGGTGCCGCAGAACCTCGACGCGGTCGCGGTGCGCGCCTGGTGCCGACTGGCTCTGGACGCCCTCGGCAGGGCCCGTGAGGAGATCGACTCGATCAACGTCTATCCGGTCGCCGACGGGGACACCGGGACGAACCTCTATCTGACCGCGGAGTCCGCCTCCCAGGCGGTCGACGCGGCGTTCACGGGCCACGAACCCGCCCTTCCCTCGCTGGCCGAGACGGTGCGCGCGATGGCGCACGGCGCGCTCATAGGCGCCCGCGGGAACTCGGGCACGATCCTTTCGCAGCTGCTGCGGGGGATGGCGCAGGTCATCGCCGCCGAGGGGGAGCCGGGCGGTGAGACAGATCACGTCGAGGGGCCGGTGCTGGCGCGCGCGCTGCGGCAGGCCGCCGAATCCGCGTACCAGGCGGTCGCCCACCCCGTGGAGGGCACCGTCCTGACGGTGGCCACCGCGGCGGCCGACGCGGCGACCGGCACCGGCGGCGACTGCGGGGCCGTGGCCAGGGCGGCGTACGACGGAGCCTGCGCGGCGCTCGACGCGACGCCGGGACAGCTCGCGGTGCTCGGCCGCGCGGGAGTCGTGGACGCCGGAGGGCGCGGGCTCGTGGCGGTCCTGGGGGCGCTGACGGGCGCCCTGTCGGGCGAGAGCCTCACTCCGAGGAGCACGGCACACCTCAAGGGCTCGGCCCACGCGCGCGTGGACGCCGACGAAGGCGAGGCCGTCGAGTGCGATGACGTACCCGGCGAGGAGGGCGCCCCCGCCTTCGAGGTGATCTACCTCCTGGAGGCGGACGACGACGCCGTCACCCGACTGCGGGCCCGCCTCGACCGGCTCGGCGACTCCCTCGTCGTGGTCGGCGGCGACGGGCTCTGGAACGTCCACGTCCATGTCGACGACGCGGGAGCGGCCGTCGAGGCCGGCGTGGAGGCGGGCCGCCCCCACCGCATCCGCATCACCCACTTCGGGGCGGACGACGCGCACACCGCGTCCCAGCGCTCCACCGCCCCGCCCAGGGAACGCGCACAGCGTGCCGTCGTCGCCGTCGTGCCCGGCGAGGGCCTCGCGGGCCTGTACTCCGAGGCCGGGGCGACCACCGTGCCCGCGCGCGTGGGGGAGCCGCCCGCCAGCGGCGAGCTCGTCGACGCGATCCGGCGGGCCCACGCCCGCGAGGTCGTGCTCCTGCCCAACGACGCCGAGCTGCGGCACACCGCGGCCGCCGCCGCGGAACAGGCCCGCACCGAAGGCGTACGCGTCGCGCTCATCCCCACCCGCTCCGCCGTCCAGGGCATCGCGGCCCTCGCCGTGCACGAGCCGGACCGCCGCTTCGACGAGGACGTCGTCGCCATGACCTCGGCGGCCGGCGCGACCCGCTACGGCGAACTGGCCGTCGCCGAGCGGCAGTCCTGGACCATGGCGGGCATCTGCCAGAGCGGCGACGTGCTCGGTCTGATCGACGGCGACGTCGCCGTGATCGGCTCCGAGGTGGCCCGCACCGCCGTCTCCGTCCTCGACCGCATGCTGTCGGCGGGCGGCGAGATGGTCACGCTCGTGCTCGGCGAATCGGTGCCCGACAGCGTCGCGGAACACCTGGAGAAGCACGTGCGCGAGGCGTACCTGGCCGTCGACACCGTCGTCTACCGCGGCGGCCGCCAGTCGGCGCTCATGCTCATCGGCGTGGAGTAGCGCCGCCGCGGGCCGGGGGCAGGAGGCCGCGGATCCGGGGGACCTGCACCGCGATGTCAGTGCCGTGGTGTGCAATGGATCTCGTGCCCGCGCTCGAAGAACCCCTGAAGAAAGTGGTCGGTCCCGCCACCGCGAAGGTGATGGCCGAGCACCTCGACCTGCACACGGTCGGCGACCTCCTGCACCACTATCCGCGGCGGTACGCCGAGCGCGGTGAGCTCACCCGCCTCGCCGACCTCCCCCTGGACGAGCACGTCACGGTGGTCGCCCAGGTCGCGACCGCGCGCATCCTGAAGTTCAACGGCGGCCGCGGCCAGCGCCTGGAAGTCACGATCACCGACGGCAGCGGCCAGGTCCAGCTCGTCTTCTTCGGCCGCGGCATCCACAAGCCGCACAAGGACCTGCTGCCCGGCACCCGCGCGATGTTCGCGGGCAAGGTGTCGGTCTTCAACCGCAAGATGCAGCTCGCCCACCCGGCGTACGAACTGCTGCGGGGCGACGGCGACGAGGCGGGCGAGACCGTCGGCTCCTGGGCCGGCGCCCAGCTGCCGATCTACCCGGCCACCGCCAAGCTGGAGTCCTGGAAGATCGCCAAGTCGGTCGACATGGTCCTGCCCAGCGCCCAGGAGGCCCAGGACCCGCTGCCGCCCTCCCTGCGCGACGGACGCGGCCTGATCCCGCTCCCCGAAGCCCTCCTGAAGATCCACCGGCCGCACTCCAAGGCGGACATCGCCGCCGCCCGCGACCGCCTCAAGTGGGACGAGGCCTTCGTCCTCCAGGTCGCCCTGGCCCGCCGGCGGTACGCGGACGCCCAGCTCCCCGCCGTGGCCCGCAGACCGAAGCCCGACGGTCTCCTCGACGCGTTCGACGCCAAGCTGCCCTTCACCCTCACCGAAGGCCAGGAGAAGGTCTCCAAGGAGATCTTCGACGACCTCGCGACCGAACACCCCATGCACCGCCTCCTCCAGGGAGAGGTCGGCTCGGGTAAGACGATGGTCGCGCTGCGCGCCATGCTCGCCGTCGTGGACGCGGGCGGGCAGGCCGCGATGCTCGCGCCCACCGAGGTCCTCGCGCAGCAGCACCACCGCTCCATCGTCGAGATGATGGGCGAGCTGGCCGAGGGCGGCATGCTGGGCGGCGCCGAGCACGCCACGAAGGTCACGCTGCTCACCGGCTCCATGGGCGCGGCCGCCCGCCGCCAGGCCCTGCTCGACCTGGTCACCGGCGACGCGGGGATCGTCATCGGCACGCACGCGCTGATCGAGGACAAGGTCCAGTTCCACGACCTGGGCCTCGTCGTCGTCGACGAGCAGCACCGCTTCGGCGTGGAGCAGCGCGACGCCCTGCGCGGCAAGGGCAAGCAGCCCCCGCACCTCCTGGTCATGACGGCCACGCCCATCCCGCGCACGGTGGCGATGACCGTCTTCGGCGACCTGGAGACGTCCGTCCTGGACCAGCTCCCCGCCGGACGCTCGCCGATCGCCAGCCACGTCGTCCCCGCCGAGGACAAGCCGCACTTCCTGGCCCGCGCGTGGGAGCGCGTGCGCGAGGAGGTCGAGAACGGCCACCAGGCGTACGTGGTCTGCCCGCGCATCGGCGACGACGCCGACGAAGCCGCGGACCCCAAGAAGGCCAAGAAGAAGGCCGAGGACGAGGCCACCGCCGAGAAGCGGCCCCCGCTCGCCGTCGTCGAGGTCGCCGAACAGCTCGCCCGCGGCCCGCTGAGCGGCCTGAAGGTCGAGGTCCTGCACGGCCGTATGCAGCCCGACGACAAGGACGCCGTGATGCGCCGCTTCGCCGCGGGCGAGACACAGGTCCTCGTCGCGACGACGGTCATCGAGGTCGGCGTGAACGTACCGAACGCCACCGCCATGGTGATCATGGACGCGGACCGCTTCGGCGTCTCCCAGCTGCACCAGCTCCGCGGCCGCGTCGGCCGCGGCTCCGCCCCAGGACTCTGCCTCCTGGTCACCGACATGCCCGAGGCCAGCCCCGCCCGCGGCCGCCTCGCCGCCGTCGCCTCCACGCTCGACGGGTTCGAGCTGTCCCGCATCGACCTGGAGCAGCGCCGCGAGGGCGACGTCCTCGGCCAGGCCCAGTCAGGCGTCCGCTCCAGCCTGCGCATGCTCGCCGTCATCGACGACGAGGAGATCATCGCAGCCGCCCGCGAGGAAGCGGTCTCCGTGGTCGCCGACGACCCGGAGCTTGAGCGGCTGCCCGCGCTGCGCACCGCGCTGGACGCCCTCCTCGACGCGGAGCGCGAGCAGTACCTCGACAAGGGCTGACCGGGGAGTACGCCATATCGTGGGATGACCACCGTCCAGCCAGAAGGAATCAGATGACCCGCGTGATCGCCGGCACGGCCGGCGGACGCCGCCTGGCCGTCCCGCCGGGCAACGGCACCCGCCCCACGTCCGACCGCGCGCGCGAAGGCCTCTTCTCCACCTGGCAGGCCCTCCAGGGCGCGCTCGACGGGGCCCGCGTCCTCGACCTGTACGCGGGCTCGGGCGCCGTCGGCCTGGAGGCGCTGTCCCGCGGCGCCGCCCACACCCTGCTCGTCGAGGCCGACGCGCGGGCCGCCCGCACCATCCGCGAGAACGTGAAGGCGGTCGGCCTGCCCGGCGCCGAGGTGCGGGCGGGCAAAGCCGCCCAGATCGTCCAGGGCGGGGCCCCCACCAGCCCGTACGACCTGGTGTTCCTCGACCCGCCGTACGCCGTCACGGATGACGATCTTCGGGAGATCCTCCTCACACTCCGTTCGGAGGGCTGGCTCACGGAGGACGCGCTCGTCACCGTTGAACGCAGTACAAGAGGCGGTGTCTTCGGCTGGCCGGAGGGTTTCGAGGCCCTCAGGTCCCGTCGCTACGGCGAAGGGACGTTTTGGTACGGTCGCGCCGCCTCTGCGTGCGACGACTCAGTGATCGCGCCATGACCGGACCGGAGAGCGAGGGACTCACGTTGCGCCGCGCCGTCTGTCCGGGGTCATTCGACCCCATCACCAATGGACACCTCGACATCATCGCCCGCGCCTCCAAGCTGTACGACGTGGTGCACGTCGCGGTGATGATCAATCAGTCGAAGAAGGGCCTGTTCGAGATCGAGGAGCGGATCGAGATGATCCGCCAGGTCACCGCCGACTTCGGCAACGTCGAGGTGGAGTCCTTCCACGGCCTCCTCGTCGACTTCTGCAAGCAGCGCGACATCCCGGCCATCGTCAAGGGTCTGCGCGCGGTCAGCGACTTCGACTACGAACTCCAGATGGCCCAGATGAACAACGGCCTCTCGGGCGTCGAGACCCTGTTCGTGCCGACGAACCCCACCTACAGCTTCCTCTCCTCCTCGCTGGTCAAGGAGGTCGCGGCCTGGGGCGGCGACGTCGCGCACCTGCTGCCCCCGCTGGTCCACGAGGCCCTCGTCGAACGCCTGGGCAAGAAGTGACCCGTCGGCGGGATCGCTGACAGTTCGTCACCCGGTGTCGGGCGGGCGGCCACTGGCCTTACAGTCGTCCCGTCCGTCTCACAACCAGCTGTAGAGAGTGGCGAGCACACGGTGGACGTGCAGAAGAAGATCGACGAGATCGTCCAGGCGGTCGGCAGCGCCCGCTCCATGCCGATGTCGGCCTCGTGCGTGGTCAACCGAGCCGATCTGCTCTCGATGCTCGAAGAGGTGCGCCAGGCCCTGCCGGGCTCCCTCGCCCAGGCCCAGGAGCTCATCGGCGGCCGCGAGCAGCTCGTCGAGCAGGCCCGCCAGGAGGCCGAGCGGATCATCGAGTCCGCGCACGCCGAGCGCGGCTCCCTGATCTCCGACACCGAGGTCGCCCGCAACTCGCAGAGCGAGGCCGACCGCATCCTCGCGGAGGCCCGCCAGGCCGCCGAAGAGGTCCGCGTCGAGGCCGACGACTACGTGGACAGCAAGCTCGCCAACTTCGAGGTCGTCCTCACCAAGACCCTCGGCTCGGTCGGCCGCGGCCGCGAGAAGCTCCTCGGCACCGGACCCGGCCTCGACGAGAACGGCTACGACGACCCGGACGCCCCCGAGCGCAGCCACGACCCCGAGACGCTGCGCCGCAACGCCGACGCGTACGTCGACGCCAAGCTCGGCGCCTTCGAGGCGGTCCTCGCCAAGACCCTGGAGGCGGTCGGCAAGGGCCGCCAGACCCTGCACGGCCGGGCCCCCGCCGACGAGCTCGGCACCCTGGGCGAGGGCACCGCCACCCAGGGCCACACCACCGACGCCGAATACCTCGCGGACCTCGCGGGCCCGTCGCCCGCCGCGCGGCCGGCACCCGCCACGGAGCCCGCCCCGCCGCAGCCCGCCCAGGCGCCGCCGATCCCGGCCCAGCAGCCCTACGCGCCGCCGCAGCAGCAGCCCGACCCGTACGGCTACCCGCAGCACGACGGGTACCAGCAGCAGGACCAGTACGCGTACCAGCAGCCCTACGGCCAGCAGGACCCGTACGCGTACCAGCAGCAGCACCAGCAGCACGATCAGTACGGCTACCAGCAGCAGGGTTACGAACAGCCCCACTACGAGACGCCGGCCGCGACGCCCACCCCGACTCCGGGCGCGACGCTCGAAGAGGCCAGCCTCTTCGACACGACCATGATCAGCGCCGAGCAGCTGCGCCAGTACGAGCAGGGGCGCCGACAGCCCTGAGAGCCTGTCTTTCGGCCGGATTGGGCCGAGAGCGAAAGGTCAAGTATCCTGGCTCTTCGGTCGCGCATACGTCCGCGACTTCGGCTGCCCGCCCAGGCCTCGTCTCCGAGGCGTCAGTGCGGCGGCCTCTCCTATGGACCTCCAGGATTCGAAAGCAGGAAAAGCCCTGAGCACGCGCCTCGACCACCGGAACCCCCTCGTGTTCGACACACACGAGCTGGGGCGGCGTCCTGGTGCCATGCAGCGGCTGACCCGCGAGATCGAGGCGCCCGGTCCGCCGAGCGCCTTCGGCATCGAAGGGGTCATCGGAGTGCCGCAGGGCGCCCCGGTCGAGCTGGAGATCCGCCTTGAGTCGGTCATGGAAGGGGTGCTTGTCACAGGCACCGCCCGTGCATCGGCCGAGGGGGAGTGCGTAAGGTGTCTGGAGCCGCTCGAGCTGGAGCTCGACGCGGACTTCCAGGAGATGTTCTCGTACCCTGACGCCGACGACCGGGGCCGCACCGCGGAACCGGCCGACGACGCCGAGGAAGACGAGAGCAGGCTCTACCTCGAGGACGGCATGTTCGACCTCGAGCCCGTGCTGCGTGATGCGGTGGTGCTCGCACTGCCGATGCAGCCGGTGTGCCAGGACGACTGCCCGGGCCTGTGCTCCCAGTGCGGAGTGCGGCTCGCGGACGACCCGGACCACCACCATGACGCCGTCGACATCCGTTGGGCGGCTTTGCAGGGACTCGCTGGCACCATCCAGGACGGCGAGAAGGACGAGATGAGCGGCGCCGAAGCGGAAGCGGGCGTCGACGAGAAGCAGGAGAAGTAGCCGTGGCTGTTCCGAAGCGGAAGATGTCGCGCAGCAACACGCGCCACCGCCGGTCGCAGTGGAAGGCTGCGGTCCCCACCCTGGTTTCGTGTGAGCGTTGCCAGGAGCCCAAGCAGCAGCACATCGCGTGCCCGAGCTGCGGCACCTACAACAAGCGCCAGGTCCTCGAGGTCTGAGCGGCTGGTGAGAGGCACCGTGTCTAGCCCCAAGAAGGCGGAAGACGCCAAGAAAACGGCGGAGACAACGGCCTCGTCCCACACGCTTCTGGAAGGGCGGCTCGGGTACAAGCTCGAGTCCGCCCTTCTGGTGCGTGCGCTGACCCACCGTTCGTACGCGTACGAGAACGGCGGCCTGCCGACGAATGAGCGTCTGGAGTTCCTCGGGGACTCGGTGCTCGGCCTCGTCGTCACGGACACGCTGTACCGCACCCACCCCGACCTGCCCGAAGGCCAGCTGGCCAAGTTGCGGGCCGCGGTGGTCAATTCGCGTGCGCTGGCGGAGGTCGGTCGTGGCCTCGAACTCGGCTCCTTCATCCGGCTCGGCCGGGGCGAAGAGGGCACGGGTGGCCGGGACAAGGCATCCATCCTCGCCGACACCCTCGAAGCGGTGATCGGCGCGGTCTATCTGGACCAGGGTCTGGACGCCGCGGGAGAGCTGGTGCACCGGCTCTTCGACCCGTTGATCGAAAAGTCCTCGAACCTGGGCGCGGGCCTGGACTGGAAGACCAGTCTCCAGGAGCTCACCGCGACGGAGAGCCTCGGCGTGCCCGAGTATCTCGTCACGGAGAGCGGCCCCGACCACGAGAAGACTTTCACTGCTGCCGCCCGCGTCGGAGGCGTCTCGTACGGCACCGGCACCGGCCGCAGCAAGAAGGAAGCGGAGCAGCAGGCCGCCGAGTCCGCGTGGCGTGCGATCCGCGCCGCCGCGGACGAGCGGATCAAGGCGGCCGAGGCCGCCGCTGCCGCCCGGTCCGAGGGGACCGCCGACACCCCCTCGGTCTGACCACCGCCCGTCCTTCGTTGCCGGTCGTTCCCTTCGGGGGGCGGCCGGCATCGTGCTGCAGGACAGTCTCGACAGTCTCTGAAGGAGACCCATGCCCGAGTTGCCCGAAGTCGAAGTCGTCCGGCGCGGTCTTGAGCGCTGGGTCAGCGGGCGCGTCGTCGCCGACGTGCAGGTGCTGCATCCGCGCGCGGTGCGGCGGCACGTGGCGGGCGGTGCGGACTTCGGGGACCGGCTGACCGGGCACCGGATCGGTCTCGCGCAGCGGCGCGGCAAGTATCTGTGGCTGCCGCTCGCCGACTCCGCGCAGTCCGTCCTGGCCCACCTGGGGATGAGCGGGCAGCTGCTCGTGCAGCCCCACGAGGCGCCGGACGAGAAGCACCTGCGGATCCGGGTGCGCTTCGCGGACGCGCAGGGCACCGAGCTCCGCTTCGTCGACCAGCGCACCTTCGGCGGCCTCTCGCTCCACGACAACACCCCCGACGGGCTGCCCGACGTCATCGCGCACATCGCCCGCGACCCGCTCGACGACGCGTTCGACGACGACGCCTTCCACTCCGCGCTGCGCCGCAGGCGTACGACGATCAAGCGGGCGCTGCTCGACCAGTCGCTGATCAGCGGGGTCGGCAACATCTACGCGGACGAGGCGCTGTGGCGCTCGAAGCTGCACTACGAACGGCCCACCGGCACGTTCACGCGCCCGCGCACGGCCGAACTCCTCGGTCACGTACGGGACGTGATGAACGCGGCCCTGGCCGTCGGCGGCACCAGCTTCGACAGTCTCTACGTCAACGTGAACGGCGAGTCGGGCTACTTCGACCGGTCGCTCGACGCGTACGGCAGGGAGAACGAGCCGTGCCGCCGCTGCGGCGCCGCGATCCGCAGGCGCCCCTGGATGAACAGGTCCAGCTACTTCTGCCCGCGCTGTCAGCGGCCGCCGCGCGTCGCGTCGTAACGCTCCTGCGCCCGCACCACGTCGTCCTGCCGGCTCTCCACGAAGCGGATCAGGCCCAGCAGGCGCTCGGCGACCTCCCGCCCCAGCGGGGTGAGCGCGTAGTCCACGCGCGGCGGGTTGGTCGGCTGCGCGTCGCGGTGCACCAGGCCGTCGCGCTCCAGGGCGTGCAGGGTCTGGGAGAGCATCTTCTCGCTCACGCCGTCGACCCGGCGGCGCAGTTCGTTGAAGCGGAACGTGCCCTCGTGCAGCGCTCCCAGTGTGAGCCCGCCCCAGCGTCCCGTGATGTGCTCCAGCGTGCCCCGCGAGGGGCACTGGCGGGAGAACACGTCGTACGCCAGGTCAGCCGGTTCCCCACCGGCAGTCGGTTCCATGGAGACAGCCTACTCGCGCACAGCGCTTTCGAATAGTTAGTGCAGCTGATTGGTGCGGGAGCGGGTGGAGACCGGCTCAGAAGCCGAAGTCCTGCGTCCACCACGGGCCGCCCGGCGCGAAGTGCGCCCCGACGCCCAGCGTCTTGTAGTCGCAGTTGAGGATGTTGGCGCGGTGGCCCGCGCTGTTCATCCAGGCGTCCATCACCGACTGCGCGTTCGCCTGGCCGCGGGCGATGTTCTCGCCGCCCAGATCCTTTATCCCGGCCTTCTCGGCGCGGTCCCACGGCGTCGCGCCGTCCGGGTCGGTGTGGTCGAAGAAGTCACGCTCGGCCATGTCCGCGCTGAAGTCGCCGGCCAGCGCGGCGAGGCGGTCGTCGGCCCGCACCGGCCGGCAGCCCGCCTGGGCCCGCTCCTGGTTGACCAGGGTGAGCACCGCGGCCTCGGCCGTGCTCTCGTCGGAGGACGACTCGGAGCGGCCCGGCGGCGGAGTCTCCGGCTTCTTCTCGGGCTTGTGGGACGGAGCGGGCTTCGGCTCGCCGCCCTTGTCGGTGTCCCGCTCGGGCGCCTTGGACGACGGCTTCTCGGACGGCTTCTTCGAGGGCTTCGGCTCGGCCTTGGAGGGAGTGGGCTTCGGGGCCTCGGAGCGGCCGGTGCCGCGGCTCGGCGACGGTTCGCCGCGACCGGCCTCGCCGCTCTTGCCGCCCTGGGCGTCCACCTCGGTGGGGACGGCCGCGGAGCGTACCTCGCCGGGGTCGGTCCCGCCGCCGAGCCGGTAGCCGTCACTGCCCGGGAGCACGCCCGCGGCGACCGCGACGGCGCCCATCGCGACGGCGGCGGAGACACCGAGCAGGCCCGTGCGGACGGGGGCGGAGGCACGGCCCTTGCGGCGGTGCGACACCGTTCCCGGGTGGTTCTCAGGGGTGGCGGCGGCGCGGCCGGCGCCGGAGCGTCGGTGGCGTCCCATCTCCTGACCTTTCGTCCTAAGATCAACGTGACTCACCCATATGAGTGAGGCTCATCGATTCGCGACTGTACGCGATGGCGCATGGGGACGAAGTGCTCACAGAGCAATTGGCCGGTTAGCGTGCACCCATGAACGAAGACGTACGACTCACCGCCTGGGTGCGCGGACGCGTGCAGGCCGTGGGATTCCGCTGGTTCACACGGGCCAAGGCCCTGGAGATCGGCGGGCTGAGTGGTTTTGCTCTCAATTTGGAGGACGGCCGCGTCCAGGTCGTCGCCGAAGGGCCCCGGATCGGCTGTCAGGCGCTGCTCGACTGGCTGCGCGAGGGCGACACACCCGGCCGTGTCGACGGAGTCACCGAGATCTGGGACACACCGCGTGGCATATACGAGACCTTCGCCATTCGGTGAGCCTGACCCGGGCGAACGCGGTGGGACGGGCGCGGCGCGGTGCCCGACGAGTGTCCGGGGCAACTGCCTGAGGCAGAAAAAGCCTGGTGGTTGCCAAGAACGGCTTGCCGTGGCAGGCTCCGCAGGTAAGGATGATCTCCACGCCCCCAGGGCCCCGAAGGAGTAGCAGCGCCGCCGGTTTCCAGGCCGCGCGCCCCCGGGTCGCCCGCCAATACGGGGTGTGATCGTGTTGACCGTCAAACTTTTTGGTGAGACTCTGGAAGCCCCGCGCACCTTAGCTGTTTGGCATGTGAGAACGGCCAGCAAGACCCAGCGAAACAATGAGTGCCAAGCACCGCGGGTGCGATTCCCTCACGACCCACACCGCTTCGGTCGGTCACTCAGTGTGGAGGACCATCCATCATGGCAAAGGCGCTTCTCGGTTACGTCGGCGGCAGCGACCCGCGACTCCTCGCCGAGATGCGACGGCTCCAGCAGCGCGTCCAGGATCTCGAATCCGAGCTCGGCCGTATCCAGGCCGAGAACGACGCGCTCGCGGCTGCCGCTTCTCACGAATCGCTCCTGGAGAGCATCGACGTACCCCAGGCGGAGCCTGCGCTCACCTGACCCCTATCCGATCACTGGCACCAGGGCCTTGAGCAGATGAACAAGCGCCCTTAGTACCTCTCGAGTACCCGACAAGTGGTCAGACCGTCAGTGTCGCCCGGCCGCTTGTCCTCAGGTATGCAAGACATTCAAGGGACGCTTCGGCGTCCCTTCTTTCTTGTCCCCCCGTACGCTGCTCCCTTTACCGTCTGATGTGCCCTGCACCTTCATCGGTGAAACGGTCAGTGAAAGGTAGAGTCCGACGGCGTGCATCTCAAGGCCCTGACCCTGCGCGGCTTCAAGTCCTTCGCCTCGGCGACGACACTGAAGTTCGAGCCGGGCATCACCTGCGTCGTCGGACCCAACGGCTCCGGCAAGTCCAACGTCGTGGACGCGCTCAGCTGGGTCATGGGAGAACAGGGCGCCAAATCCCTGCGCGGCGGCAAGATGGAGGACGTCATCTTCGCCGGCACCACCGGGCGGCCCCCGCTCGGACGCGCCGAGGTGTCCCTCACCATCGACAACTCCGACGGCGCGCTGCCCATCGAGTACGCCGAAGTCACCATCACGCGGATCATGTTCCGCAACGGCGGCAGCGAGTACCAGATCAACGGCGACACCTGCCGTCTCCTCGACATCCAGGAACTCCTCTCCGACTCCGGCATCGGCCGCGAGATGCACGTCATCGTCGGGCAGGGGCAGCTCGACGGAGTGCTGCACGCCGACCCGATGGGGCGCCGCGCGTTCATCGAGGAGGCCGCCGGCGTCCTCAAGCACCGCAAGCGCAAGGAGAAGGCGCTGCGCAAGCTGGACGCGATGCAGGCCAACCTCGCCCGCGTCCAGGACCTCACCGACGAACTGCGCCGCCAGCTCAAGCCGCTGGGCCGGCAGGCCGCCGTCGCCCGCAGGGCCGCCGTCATCCAGGCCGACCTGCGCGACGCCCGCCTGCGCCTCCTCGCCGACGACCTCGTCCGCATGCGCGACGCGCTCAACGCCGAGGTCGCCGACGAAGCCGCCCTCAAGGAGCGCAAGGAGAGCGCCGAGGCCGAGCTGAAGGCCGCCCTGCAGCGCGAGGCGCAGCTGGAGGAAGAGGTGCGCCGCCTCACGCCGAGGCTGCAGCGCGCCCAGCAGACCTGGTACGAGCTGTCGCAGCTGGCCGAGCGGGTCCGGGGCACCGTCTCGCTGGCCGACGCCCGGGTCAAGAGCGCCACCGCCGCACCGCCCGAGGAACGGCGCGGCCGCGACCCCGAGGACATGGAGCGGGAGGCCGCCCGGATCCGCGAACAGGAGGCCGAGCTCGAAGCCGCCCTGGAAGCCGCCGAGCACGCCCTGGACGACACCGTCGCCCACCGCTCCGACCTCGAACAGCGGCTGGCCGTCGAGGAGCGCAGGCTCAAGGACGTGGCGCGGGCCATCGCCGACCGCCGCGAGGGGCTCGCGCGGCTGCACGGACAGGTCAACGCCGCCCGGTCGCGGGCCGCGTCCGCCCAGGCCGAGATCGACCGGCTCGCCGTCGCACGCGACGAGGCCGCGGAGCGGGCGGTCGTGGCGCAGGAGGCGTACGAGCAGCTGAAGGCCGAGGTCGACGGGCTCGACGCGGACGACGCCGAGCTCGGCGAGCGGCACGACGCGGCGAAGCGGGAGCTCGCCGACGCCGAGGCCGCGCTCACCGCCGCCCGCGAGGCCGCCACCGCCGCCGAACGCAAACGCGCCGCGGTCGCCGCCCGCCGCGAGGCGCTCGCGCTCGGCCTGCGGCGCAAGGACGGCACGGGCGCGCTGCTCGCCGCCAAGGAGCAGCTCACCGGGGTGCTCGGCCCGGCCGCCGCGCTGCTCACCGTCGCCCCCGGCCACGAAGTGGCCGTCGCCGCCGCACTCGGCGCCGCGGCCGACGCCGTCGCCGTCAGCGGCCCGAGCACCGCCGCCGAGGCCATCCGCCTGCTGCGCAAGCAGGACGCGGGGCGTGCGGCGATGCTCCTCGGCGGCGTCCCCGACGACGTACGGAAGGAACGTCCCGGCGGGCCCCCGTACGCCGCCGACCTCGTGCGGGGACCTGACGAGCTGATGCCCGCGGTGCGGCGGCTGCTGCGCGGGATCGTCGCCGTCGGCACGCTGGAGGACGCCGAGGATGTCGTCTACGCGCACCCCGAACTGACCGCCGTCACCGCCGAAGGGGACCTGCTCGGGGCGCACTTCGCGCAGGGCGGGTCCGCGGGCGCGCCGAGCCTGCTCGAAGTGCAGGCATCCGTCGATGAGGCCGCCGCCGAGCTGGAGCAACTCGACGCTCAGTGCGAGGAGTTGGCGCTGGCTCAGGAGCGCGCGGGGGAGCGGCGCAAGGAGTGCGCGGCGCTCGTCGAGGAGTTGGGGGAGCGGCGCAAGGCCGCCGACCGCGAGAAGTCCTCCGTGGCACAGCAGTTGGGGGCGCTCGCCGGGCAGGCGCGGGGCGCCGCGGGCGAGGCCGAGCGCAGCACCGCCGCCGCGGCCAAGGCGCAGGACGCCCTGGACAAGGCGGTCGAGGAGGCCGAGGAGCTCGCCGAGCGGCTCGCCGTCGCCGAGGAGGCGTCCCAGGGCGGCGAGGACGAGGAGCCCGACACCTCCGTGCGCGACCGGCTCGCCGCCGACGGGGCCAACGCCCGGCAGACCGAGATGGAGGCCAGGCTCCAGGCGCGTACGCACGAGGAGCGGGTGAAGGCCCTCGCGGGCCGCGCCGACTCCCTCGACCGGGCCGCCCGCGCCGAACGCGAGGCACGCGCGCGTGCCGAGCAGCGCAAGGCGCGGCTGCGCCACGAGGCGGCGGTCGCCGAGGCCGTCGCGTCCGGCGGGCGTCAGCTGCTCGCCCACGTCGAGGTCTCCCTCGTACGGGCGGACGACGAGCGCACCGCGGCCGAGCGCGCCAAGGAGGTGCGGGAGCGGGAGCTGCACGCCGCGCGGGGCCGGGGCCGCGATCTCAAGGCCGAGCTCGACAAATTGACTGATTCAGTTCACCGGGGCGAGGTACTAGGAGCCGAGAAGAGGCTGCGGATCGAGCAGCTGGAGACCAAGGCACTGGAGGAGCTCGGTGTGGAGCCCGCGGGACTCGTGGCCGACTACGGCCCCGATCAGCCCGTGCCGCCCTCGCCCGCCGCCGAGGGCGAGGAGCTGCCCGACGACCCGAGCCATCCGCGCAACCTGCCGGTGCCGTTCGTCCGGGGAGAGCAGGAGAAGCGGCTCAAGTCCGCCGAACGGGCGTATCAGCAGCTCGGGAAGGTGAACCCGCTGGCCCTTGAGGAGTTCGCGGCGCTGGAAGAGCGCCACAAGTTCCTCAGCGAGCAGCTCGAAGACCTGAAGAAGACACGGAGCGACCTCCTCCAGGTGGTGAAGGAGGTCGACGAACGCGTCGAGCAGGTCTTCACCGAGGCCTACTACGACACGGCCCGGGAGTTCGAGGGCGTCTTCTCGCGGCTGTTCCCCGGCGGTGAGGGACGGCTGATCCTGACCGATCCCGACAACATGCTCGCCACCGGCGTGGACGTGGAGGCCCGGCCGCCCGGCAAGAAGGTCAAGCGTCTCTCGCTGCTCTCCGGCGGCGAACGGTCGCTGACCGCCGTGGCGCTGCTCGTCTCGATCTTCAAGGCACGGCCCAGCCCGTTCTACGTGATGGACGAGGTGGAGGCGGCGCTCGACGACACCAACCTGCAGCGGCTCATCCGCATCATGCAGGAGCTGCAGGAGGCCTCGCAGCTCATCGTGATCACGCACCAGAAGCGCACGATGGAGGTCGCGGACGCGCTGTACGGCGTCTCGATGCAGGGCGACGGCGTCTCGAAGGTCATCAGCCAGCGCCTTCGCTAGGTGTTGCGGCGGATCACTCACCCCCCTTCATGGCTTCAAGGCTTGAATCCAAGCGGCCTCAGTGTGCTCATAAAGTCACAGCAGCCGACCTATTGACTTCGAAACTTGAAGGCATAGTCTCTGCAACGTTGCTTTTACCTTCAGGTGGTGGGCGGCGTGAAGTTGTGCGCCACTTGAAGAGCTCGCCCCCACCCCCGGCAGCGCTGCCGGTGGCCCGAGGAGTACACGTGACCAGCACATCGCAGGCGCCCCAGTCCGGAGCCAGAGAGGCCCACCCGGACCATCTCGGCCATGTCATCTTCATTACGGCGGCCGCCGCGATGGGTGGCTTCCTCTTCGGCTACGACAGTTCGGTGATCAATGGCGCGACCGTCGCCATCCAGCACCGCTTCGACGTCGACGCCAACATGCTCGGCTGGATCATCGCCACCGCGCTCCTCGGCTGTGCCGTCGGCGCCGCCGTGGCCGGACGCATCGCCGACCGCATCGGCCGCATCCGCTGCATGCAGATCGCCGCCGTCCTCTTCGCGGCCAGCGCCGTCGGCTCGGCCCTGCCCTTCGCGGCCTGGGACCTCACGGTGTGGCGCCTCATCGGCGGCATCGGCATCGGCATGGCCTCGGTGATCGGCCCGGCCTACATCGCCGAGGTCGCGCCGCCCGCGTACCGCGGCCGTCTCGCCTCGTTCCAGCAGGCCGCGATCGTCATCGGCATCGCCGTCTCCCAGCTGGTCAACTGGGGCATCCTGAACATGGCCGACGGCGACCAGCGCGGCAAGATCGGCGGGCTCGAGGCCTGGCAGTGGATGCTCGGCGTCATGGTCATCCCGGCGCTGCTCTACGGGCTGCTGTCCTTCATCATCCCGGAGTCGCCGCGCTTCCTGATCTCGGCGGGACGCCACTCCGAGGCCAAGAAGGTGCTCGGCGAGGTCGAGGGCACCTCCATCGACCTGGACGCGCGCGTCGACGAGATCGAGCGGGGCCTGCACCGCGAGCACAAGCCGTCCTTCAAGGACCTGCTCGGCAAGGTCGGCTTCCTGCCGATCGTGTGGATCGGCATCGGGCTCTCGGTCTTCCAGCAGCTCGTCGGCATCAACGTGATCTTCTACTACTCGAACCAGCTGTGGCAGTCGATCGGCAAGGACCCGAGCAGCTCGTTCCTGTACTCGTTCGAGACGTCGATCGTGAACATCATCGGTACGGTCATCGCGATGATCTTCGTCGACCGCATCGGCCGCAAGCCCCTCGCCATCATCGGCTCCGCGGGCATGGCGGCGGCCCTGTTCACCATGGCGTGGGCGTTCTCGTACAAGACCGGCTCCGGCGACACCGTCTCGCTGCCGAACGCGCAGGGCCTGACCGCGATCATCGCCGCCAACGCCTTCGTGCTCTTCTTCGCCCTGTCCTGGGGTGTGGTCGTCTGGGTGCTGCTCGGCGAGATCTTCCCGAACCGCATCCGCGCCGCCGCGCTCGGTGTGGCCGCCTCCGCCCAGTGGCTCGCCAACTTCGCGATCACCAAGACGTTCCCGAGCATGTCCGAGTGGTCCCTGACCGGCTCGTACATCATCTACGGCGCGTTCGCCGCCATCTCGATCCCCTTCGTCATGAAGTTCGTCAAGGAGACGAAGGGCAAGGCCCTGGAGGAGATGGGCTAACCCCCGCTGCCCCCTCCTCTTCAGGAAGCTGCCCCGGCCGAAGGACTCGTGCTCACTTGTCCTTCAGCCGGGGCAGTACGTTTTCGCAGAAGTGGTGCAGGCTGCGCCAGCCCTCGTCGATCGGCATGCCGCCGGAGAGCGGGTGCAGGACGAGGCTGTCCGCGCCGCTCTTCGCGTACCGCACGCACGCGTCGGGCGTCAGGACGCGGTACACGCCCTCGGCGCGCAGCTCCTCCACCGTCGTGGCCGTCGACTTCACGGCAGAGCGGATGTCCTTGTTCTGCCAGGAGGCGTACGTGCGTGCCTCGTGCAGGAAGTGCTCGCCGTGCTTGGCCCAGGTGAGGTCCGGGTCGTCCGCGATGTGCAGCAGCGGGGTCTCGGCGGCCGGCATCATCGTCCAGCCCTCCGTGCCGTGCTCCCTGAGCTGCTCCCGGTAGTACGCCTCCAAGTCGGGCAGGTGGGCGCTGGGGAAGAACGGCAGGCCGAGCCGGGCCGCGCGCCGGGCCGCCGCCTTCGAGGAGCCGCCGACGAGGAGCAGCGGGTGCGGGCGGGTGAAGGGGCGCGGCGTGATCCGCACGGTGCGGCCGCGGAAGGTGAAGGGCTCGCCCGTCCAGGCTTCGAGCAGCGTCTCCAGGAGTTCGTCCTGGAGCTTGCCGCGGCTCTTCCAGTCGACGCCCGACTGCTCGTACTCCTCGGGCCGGTACCCGATCCCCGCCACCGTCACCAGACGGCCCGCGCTCAGCAGGTCGAGGACGGCGATGTCCTCGGCGAGCCGCAGCGGGTCGTGCAGCGGGCCGATGATCGCGGAGACCGTCACCGCGATCCGCCGGCTCGCCCCGAACACCGCGCCCGCGAACGTGAAGGGCGAGGAGATCCAGTTGTTCTCCGCGCCGTGGTGCTCCTCGGTCTGGATCGTGGAGATGCCGCGGTCGTCCGCGTACGTGGCCATCTCCAGGGCGGCACGGTAGCGCTCGCTCAACGAGGCGGGTGTGGCGGCGGGATCGACGAGGTTGAACCGTACGACTGTGGTGGGCATGGACAACGTCCCCCTTCACCGTGCGTGGGCGGCGAAGGGGGACGCTAGTTGACCGGGGGTCAGATGGGTAGCCTCGTACGGAAGTTGAGGATATCCGTCGTGATATCGGCGGGGGTCAGGCGGAGACCAGCTCGGTCTCGCCGTTGTCCTTGCCGGAGGGGTCCTTCTCGGGCAGCGGGGTCTTCGGCAGGACCGCGTACAGCACGGCCGCGATGACGATCGTGGTCAGCCAGCCGAGACCGTGGCGGCCGATCCAGGACGTGGCGAGCGGGCCGCTGAACCAGTCGACCTTGGTGAAGAGCAGACCCACGATCAGGGCGAGGGCCCACGCCGTCATGGCCTGCCAGGCGAAGCCCGCCTTGTACCAGTAGGCGCTGGTGCGCTTGGTGTCCATCAGCGCCTCGCCGTCGTACGTCTTGCGGCGCAGCATGTCGACGCCGAAGACGCCGATCCAGGCGGAGAAGGCGACCGCGAGGAGGGTGAGGAAGGAGATGAACGAGCCCATGAAGCTCGTCGCCACGTTCATCAGGATGTAGCCGAAGATCAGGCTGATGATCGCGTTCACGCTGACCGCCCACGCGCGCGGGACCTTGATGCCGAGCGTCATGGCGGTGAAGCCCGCGGAGTACATCGACATCGAGTTGATCAGCAGCATGCCGATCAGGGCCATCAGCAGGTACGGCACCGCGATCCACATCGGGAGCAGCTCGCCGAGGAAGGAGACCGGGTCCTGCGCCGAGGACAGCTTCGGGTCGGAGACCGCCATGACCGCGCCCATCAGGACCATCGGGACGACGACGATGCCGGCGCCGCCGATGGCGTGGCCGATGAGCGGCTTGTTGGAGGCCGTGCGCGGCAGGTAGCGGGTGAAGTCCGGTCCGGTGGGGACCCAGCTGATGCCGCCCGCGGCGATCGTGCCGACGCCCGCGACCATCATCGCGGTGGAGCCCGCGGGCTTGTCGAAGACGGCCGACCAGTCGGTCTCGGCGATGAGGTAGACCAGCACGAGCACGCTGAACGCGCCGAAGGCGTACGTCGACCAGGTGCTGCAGACGTGCAGGATCTTCCGGCCGAGGCCGCTGATCAGGAACGTGCAGGCGACGAAGGCGACCAGCGTGACGACCGTCAGCCAGGTGCTCGACTCGACGCCGAAGCAGATGTTCAGGACGGTGATGATCGCGTACGCGCCCGTGACCGCGTTGATCGTCTCCCAGCCCCAGCGGGCGACCCAGATCAGGGCGCCCGGGAAGAGGTTGCCGCGCTGGCCGAAGACCGCGCGGGAGAGCGTCATGCCCGGTGAGCCGCCGCGCTTGCCGGCGATGGAGATCAACCCCACCATTCCGTAGCTCAACAGGGGTGAGACGAGGGCGACGACCAGGACCTGCCAGATGTTCAGGCGGTTGGAGACGATCAGGCCCGCGCCCATGGTGAGCAGCAGAACGCTGATGTTGGCCGCTACCCAGGTGGGGAAGAGTTCACGGGTACGGCCCGTGCGCTCGGCGTCCGGAACGGGCTCGAGGCCACGTGTCTCGAGGGCGCCTTCGGTTTCGGCGGTGGTGCTCATGGGGGTGGGTCCGTGCCTCTCGCTCGGCTCGCAACGCTGCGACCCGTCGGTGGGGGTGATCGCGATGGACTCTACGCGCGTTGATGCGGAGACCTCCATCGTACTTTAGTCCGAGTAGTGCCCTCGCAAGGCATATGTTCTTTGGAGGAAACCACAATCTGGGCCTCTTACGGGGCCATGGCCGATACTGGACGGGTTATGGAAATCGTCATCCTTGCTGTAGTCATCGCCGTGGTCGTGATCGGCGCGCTCGGCGGGCTCGTGATCGGCAGCCGCAAGAAGAAGCAGCTGCCCCCGCAGGCCCCCTCCGGCACGCCCACCATCACCGCTCCTCCCGCCGAACCGAAGGTCGGCGACGAGGCCGAGACGCCGCGCGACGAACCGCGCCGCACGATCGAGGAGGTGGAACTCCCGCTCGCCGAGCCGACCGCGTCGGCACCGGTCGTCGAGGAGCCGGTCGTCACCGAACCGGCCGCGCCGGAGATCGAGACCCCCGAGCCCACCGCCGGCCGCATGGTCCGGCTGCGCGCCCGGCTCTCCCGCTCGCAGAACGCACTCGGCAAGGGACTGCTCACGCTGCTGTCCCGCGAGCACCTCGACGAGGACACCTGGGAGGAGATCGAGGACACGCTGCTCACGGCGGACGTGGGCGTCGCGCCCACCCAGGAGCTCGTGGAGCGGCTGCGCGAGCGCGTCCGCGTCCTCGGCACCCGCACCCCGGACGAGCTGCGCACGCTGCTCCGCGAGGAGCTGCTCACGCTCGTCGGCGCGGACCTCGACCGCACCGTGAAGACCGAGTCCGGCCTGGAGACCCCGGGCATCGTGATGGTCGTCGGCGTGAACGGCACCGGCAAGACCACCACCACCGGCAAGCTGGCCCGCGTCCTCGTGGCCGACGGCCGCACCGTCGTCCTCGGCGCCGCGGACACGTTCCGCGCGGCCGCCGCCGACCAGCTGCAGACCTGGGGCGAGCGCGTCGGCGCCCGCACGGTCCGCGGCCCCGAGGGCGGCGACCCCGCGTCGATCGCCTTCGACTCCGTCAAGGAGGGCATCGCGGACGGCGCGGACGTCGTCCTCATCGACACCGCGGGCCGGCTGCACACCAAGACCGGTCTCATGGACGAGCTCGGCAAGGTCAAGCGCGTCGTCGAGAAGCACGCCCCGCTCGACGAGGTGCTGCTCGTCCTCGACGCCACGACCGGGCAGAACGGCCTCATCCAGGCCCGCGTCTTCGCCGAGGTCGTCGACATCACGGGCATCGTCCTCACGAAGCTGGACGGCACCGCCAAGGGCGGCATCGTCGTCGCCGTGCAGCGCGAGCTGGGCGTGCCGGTCAAGTTGGTGGGTCTCGGTGAGGGCGCGGACGACCTGGCGCCGTTCGAGCCCGAGGCGTTCGTGGACGCGCTCATCGGCGACTGAGAGCGACTCTCGTACAGCGACTCTCGTACGCGGAGAAGGGCCCCCTCGCACGGTGCAGATGCGAGGGGGCCCTTCCGTCTGTGGCGGCCCGTGCGGGCTACGCGGGCGAGCGGTGCGCGACGTACGCCAGGGTGCCGAGCAGGAGGCGGGCCTGCGGCGGGTTCGTCGCCGAGTCGAGGGCGGGGGAGCGGAGCCAGTGGACCGGGCCGAGGCCGCCGCGGTCGGACGGGGGCGCGGTGATGTGGGTGCCCCGGCCCAGACCGTGCAGGTCCAGGGCGGCGTCGTCCCAGCCCATCCGGTAGAGCAGCTGGGGGAGTTCGGTCGCGGCGCCGGGGGCGACGAAGAACTGCGCCCGGCCGTCCGGCGTGACCGCCACGGGTCCCAGGGGCAGGCCCATCCGCTCCAGCCGGACCAGCGCGCGCCGTCCGGCGGCCTCCGCCACCTCGATCACGTCGAACGCGCGTCCCACCGGCAGCATGACCGCAGCGCCCGGGAACTCGGCCCAGGCGTCCGCCACTTCGTCGAGCGTGGCCCCGGCAGGGACCTCGGGGGCGAACCCCAGCGGGTGGGCGCCGGGCGCCGCGCAGTCGGCCGCCCCGCACGAGCAGACGCCGTCCAGCGCGCGGGCGCCGGGCACCGCGGCCCAGCCCCAGAGTCCGGTGTACTCCGCCACCGCCGTGCAGTCCGATGTGCGGCCGCGCCGCCGTGATCCGGTCCGGGGCCGGTCGGTTCCCCGGATGCCGCCGATCGTGAAGCCCATGCCCCCTCCAACGGGTCGAGCGTGCCTCGGTTACGTGACGGAATCGGATCGTGACCCTCTGTTCTTGACGGCGCCTTGGAGCTCGACGGGTGGTGCGCCCGGTGTCATACGCCCCGGCGCACATCGCTGCGCCCACTTTCATCCGTCCTATGTCAAGTGAATCGCTTGTGGGGGCAAGGGAGTTCATTCGAAGGGGTGGCGAATGGTGGCGTTTCCGCGATCGCCCTCGCCGGACGGGTGATCGTAGGATTACTTTCAGTACACGGCCCTGGAAGTTCGAGCACTCGTGGGTATGCCGGAGGCAAGTCGGTTTCCTGTTCGATGGGTGACATTCTCCGGACGGACAGCGGCGAGTGGCGGCATTCTGTTAGGGCTAGCCGTGTACAGCGCGCAGATGTCTTGAGGGATGGGGGCGTTCCAGTGAGCGGCAATGGCGGAGGCGGCGCGAACGCGGAGAAGCGCCCCAACGAGATGCTCACGTCGTGGTTCGTGCGCAGCGGTTGGTCGAAGGGCGAGCTGGCCCGGCAAGTCAACCGACGGGCACGGCAGTTGGGTGCACATCACATTTCCACGGACACCTCTCGGGTGCGCCGCTGGCTGGACGGCGAGAATCCGCGCGAGCCGATTCCCCGCATCCTTTCCGAGCTGTTCTCCGAGCGGTTCGGCTGCGTCGTCGCCGTCGAGGACCTCGGCCTGCGCGCCGCGCACCGCACGCCCGCGTCCTCCGGGGTCGACCTGCCCTGGACCGGACCGCAGACGGTCGCGCTCATCAGTGAGTTCTCGCGCAGCGACCTGATGCTCGCCCGCCGCGGCTTCCTCGGCACCTCGCTCGCGCTCTCCGCGGGCCCCGCCCTCATCGAGCCCATGCAGCGCTGGCTGGTGCCCTCGCCGGCGACGCCGCGCGAGGACCCCGAGCCCGCCGCGTCGCGCCGCCCGGCGCGGCTCTCCAAGCCGGAGCTGGACCTCCTGGAGTCCACGACGGTGATGTTCCGCCAGTGGGACGCCCAGTGCGGGGGAGGGCTCCGGCGCAAGGCCGTCGTCGGGCAGCTGCACGAAGTGACGGACCTGCTGCAGGAGCCCCAGCCCGAGGCGACCTCGAAGCGCCTGTTCAAGGTCGCGGGCGAACTGGCCGAACTCGCGGGCTGGATGAGCTACGACGTGGGGCTCCAGCCCACCGCCCAGAAGTACTTCGTCCTCGCCCTGCACGCCGCCAAGGAAGCGGGCGAGAAGCCCCTCGGGTCGTACATCTTGTCGAGCATGAGCCGTCAGATGATCCACCTCAACCGGCCCGACGACGCGCTTGAACTCATCCACCTCGCGCAGTACGGAAGCCGGGACTGCGCGGGGCCGCGCACCCAGGCCATGCTGTATGCGATGGAGGCCAGGGCGTACGCGAGCATGGGCCAGCCCGGCAAGTGCAAGCGCGCCGTGCGGATGGCCGAGGACACCTTCGCCGACGCCGAGGACTTCGGCGAGCCCGAGCCGGACTGGATCCGCTTCTTCTCCGAGGCCGAGCTGAACGGCGAGAACGCCCACTCGTTCCGCGACCTGGCGTACGTGGCGGGCCGCAGCCCCACGTACGCCTCGCTGGCCGAACCCGTCATGGACCGCGCCGTGGAACTCTTCGAGAAGGACCTCGAACACCAGCGTTCGTACGCGCTGAACCTCATCGGCAAGGCAACCGTCCACCTGCTCCAACGCGAGCCCGAGCAGAGCACCGTCCTCGCCGGACAGGCGCTCGGCATCGCCAAGAAAGTGCGCTCCGAGCGGGTCAACACCCGCCTGCGCAAGACCGTCGACACCGCCGTGCGGGACTTCGGGGACGTCGCCGAAGTCGTCGAGCTCACCGAACGGCTCGCCATCGAGATGCCGGAGACCGTGGAGGCGGTCTGACGTCCGGCACGACCTGCCCCGGCCGCGGCAGGACCATCCCTAACAGCCCGACTCGGCTCCCCCATGCCAGGTCAGCCGGATGGCCGCCGCGGCCGGTTCCAGTACCGCGCACAAGGGTGCGGCGCGCACCCCGCGCGACCCGCGAGTTCATGGGCACGTAACACGCACGACCTCTTCGTCACTGCGGCGAAACACCGAGGGGCCCCCGCCGAAACGGCGCTCGGCCAGTCTCTGGCGCACAACCGGCCCCACAGCGAGGAGACGCCGATGCCCCCAGGCATCACGATCGCCGCAGACGCCCCCGAGCTGTCTGCCGCCAACACAGGCTTCATGCTCATCTGCTCCGCCCTGGTGATGCTCATGACCCCGGGCCTGGCCTTCTTCTACGGAGGCATGGTCCGCGTCAAGAGCACCCTCAACATGCTGATGATGAGCTTCATCAGCCTGGGCATCGTCACGATCCTCTGGGTGCTGTACGGCTTCTCCGTCGCGTTCGGCACCGACCACGGCAGCCTCTTCGGCTGGGAGGGCGACTACGTAGGGCTCAGCGGCCTCGGCATCAACCAGCTCTGGGACGGCTACACCATCCCGGTCTACGTCTTCGCGGTCTTCCAGCTGATGTTCGCCGTCATCACGCCCGCGCTGATCAGCGGCGCCCTCGCGGACCGCGTGAAGTTCACGGCCTGGGCGCTCTTCATCGCCCTCTGGGCCACGATCGTGTACTTCCCCGTGGCGCACTGGGTGTGGGGCACGGGCGGCTGGGCCTTCGAGCTCGGCGTCATCGACTTCGCGGGCGGCACCGCCGTCCACATCAACGCGGGAGCCGCCGCCCTCGGCGTCATCCTCGTCATCGGCAAGCGCGTCGGCTTCAAGAAGGACCCGATGCGCCCGCACTCCCTGCCGCTCGTGATGCTCGGCGCGGCCCTGCTGTGGTTCGGCTGGTTCGGCTTCAACGCCGGCTCGTGGCTCGGCAACGACGACGGCGTCGGCGCGCTCATGTTCGTCAACACGCAGGTCGCGACCGCCGCCGCCATGCTCGCCTGGCTCCTCTACGAGAAGCTCCGCCACGGTGCGTGCACCACCCTCGGCGCCGCGTCCGGCGCGGTCGCGGGCCTCGTCGCCATCACCCCGTCCGGCGGCTCCTGCTCGCCGCTCGGCGCCATCGCCATCGGCGCCATCGCGGGTGTGCTGTGCGCCATGGCGGTCGGGCTCAAGTTCCGGTTCGGGTACGACGACTCCCTCGACGTCGTCGGGGTCCACCTGGTCGGCGGCATCGCGGGGTCGATCCTCGTCGGCTTCTTCGCCACCGGCGGCGGGCAGTCCAAGGCGCAGGGCCTGTTCTACGGAGGCGGCCTCGACCAGCTGTGGAAGCAGCTCGCGGGCGTCGGAGCGGTCCTCGCGTACTCCCTGATCGCCTCGGCGGTCCTCGCCCTCCTCATCGACAAGACCATCGGCATGCGGGTCTCCGAGGACGACGAGGTCGCGGGCATCGACCAGGTCGAGCACGCCGAGACCGCGTACGACTTCAGCGGGGCGGGCGGGGGCAGGGCTCCTCGTACGGCGGCGGTACCTGCGCCCGGCGCTGATGGCGCTGATGGCGCCGATGGCGCTGACGGCGGCGCGCAGGACACGGCTCAGGTTCAGCGGAACAAGAAGGTGGACGCATGAAGCTCATCACCGCGGTCGTCAAGCCGCACCGGCTCGACGAGATCAAGGAGGCGCTGCAGGCCTTCGGCGTGCACGGCCTGACCGTCACCGAGGCCAGCGGCTACGGACGGCAGCGCGGCCACACGGAGGTCTACCGAGGAGCCGAGTACACCGTCGACCTCGTGCCGAAGATCCGCATCGAGGTCCTCGTCGACGACGACGACGCCGAGCAGCTCATCGAGGTCGTGGTGAAGGCCGCCCGCACCGGCAAGATCGGCGACGGCAAGGTCTGGAGCGTCCCGGTCGACACGGCGGTGCGGGTGCGGACCGGGGAGCGCGGACCCGACGCGCTGTGAGCTGGGCAAGGGGGCGGAACGGGACGACTGAGCAGGACTGAACGGGACCGAACGGGAGCTGCCGGGTGACGAGTATGGACGTACGGACCGAGACGGAAGCGGAAGACTCCGGCCCCAGCGGCTACGCGGCGGCCCGGCTGCGGCTCCTCCACGAGGAGGCGCGGTCCGGGCCGCCGCGCCGTTCCGCCCTCGCCGAGCTGACGGACGACTGGCTGGCCGGCCTCTTCCGGGCAGGGCCCTCGGGCACCCCGGGAGGCACCCCGAAAGGCGCCGCGCTCATCGCTGTGGGCGGGTACGGACGAGGCGAACTGTCGCCGCGCAGCGACCTGGACCTCCTCCTGCTGCACGACGGGAGCGCGGGACCCAAGGAGCTCGCCGCGCTCGCCGACCGCCTCTGGTACCCCGTGTGGGACCTCGGGATCGCCCTCGACCACTCCGTGCGCACGCCCGCCGAAGCGCGGAAGACCGCGGGCGAGGACCTCAAGGCGCACCTCGGGCTGCTCGACGCGCGGCACGTCGCCGGTGACCTCGGCATGACCACCGCGCTGCGCACCGCCGTCCTCGCCGACTGGCGCAACCAGGCCCCCAAACGCCTGCCCGAACTGCGCGAGCTCTGCGACGAACGGGCCGAACGCCACGGCGAGTTGGGTCACCTGCTCGAACCCGACCTCAAGGAGGCGCGGGGCGGACTCCGCGACGCCACCGCGCTGCGCGCCGTCGCCGCGTCCTGGCTCGCCGACGCGCCCCGCGAAGGCCTCGACGAGGCCCGCCGACGCCTCCTCGACGTACGTGACGCCCTGCATCTGGCGACCGGCCGCGCCACCGATCGGCTCGCCCTCCAGGAACAGGACCAGGTCGCCGCCGGGCTCGGCCTCCTCGACGCGGACACGCTGCTGCGCCAGGTGTACGAGGCCGCGCGCGTCGTCGCCTACGCGGGCGACGTCACCTGGCGCGAGGTCGGGCGCGTGCTGCGGGCACGGGCCGGGCGGCCGCGGCTGCGGTCGATGCTCGGTGGCCGGAGCGGCGTCCGGAGCGGTGGCCCGACGGGCGGCCGGGGCGGGAGCCGGGCGCCGGTGGCCGAGCGGTCGCCGCTCGCCGACGGGGTCGTGGAGCAGGACGGAGAGGCCGTGCTCGCCCGCGCGGCGCGCCCCGAACGGGACGCGGTGCTGCCGCTGCGCGCCGCGGCCGCCGCCGCGCAGGCGGGCCTCCCGCTGTCCCTGCACGCCGTGCGTCACCTCGCCGCCACCGCGCGGCCCCTCGCCACGCCGTGGCCCGCCGAGGCGCGCGAGCAGCTCGTGACGCTGCTCGGGGCGGGGCGGCCGACCGTGCAGGTGTGGGAGGCGCTGGAGGCCGAAGGGCTCATCACCCGGTTCCTGCCCGACTGGGAGCGGGTGCGGTGCCGTCCGCAGCGCAACGCCGTCCACACCTGGACGGTCGACCGGCACCTCGTCGAGACGGCGGTGCGGGCCTCGGCGCTCACGCGGCGCGTGGGGCGGCCCGATCTGCTGCTCGTGGCCGCGCTGCTGCACGACATCGGAAAGGGGTGGCCCGGGGACCACTCCATGGCGGGGGAGACCATCGCCCGCGACATCGCGGCGCGGATCGGCTTCGAGGCGGGGGACGTGGCGGTCGTCGCGCGCCTGGTCCGGCACCATCTGCTGCTCGTGGAGACGGCCACGCGCCGGGACCTCGACGACCCCGCGACGGTACGGGGTGTCGCCGAGGCGGTCGGCTCCGTGGGCACGCTGGAGCTGTTGCACGCGTTGACGGAGGCGGACGCGTTGGCCACCGGGCCCGCGGCCTGGTCGACGTGGCGCGGGGCGCTCGTCGCCGATCTGGTGAAGCGGGTGACGGCGGTGCTGTCCGGGGAGGCGCCCGAGGAGCGGGCCACGGAGGACGCGGCGCCGACGGCGGAGCAGGAGCGGCTCGCGGTGGAGGCGTACCGGACGGGTGGTCCGGTGCTGTCGATGCGGGCGGACTCGGGGGTTCCGTCTGAGGAGGGTGGGCCGGAGCCGCTCGGGGTGGAGCTCGTGGTCGCGGTACCGGAGCGGGCGGGGGTGCTGTCGTCGGTCGCCGGGGTGCTCGCGTTGCATCGGCTCGCCGTGCGGACCGCGGAGTTGGGGGTGGTGACGTTGCCGTTCGGCATGGGGTCCGGTGCGGGTGGCCTTGGGTCTGGTTCGGTCGGCGTCGGGTCCGGTTCGGGGGGCTCGGTGTTGTTGTTGAGCTGGCGGGTCGCGGCTGAGTACGGCTCCATGCCGCAGGCCGCGCGGTTGCGGGCGGATCTGGTGCGGGTGCTCGACGGGTCGCTGGACGTCGAGGCGCGGCTCGCCGAGAGGGAGGCGGCGTATCCGCGTCGCAGGGGCACGGTGGCGCCTCCGGCGCGGGTGACGGTGGCTCCGGCGGCTTCGCGGCTCGCCACGGTGATCGAGGTGCGGGCCCAGGACGCCCCGGGGCTGCTGCATCGCATCGGGCGGGCGCTCGAGGCGGCGGGGGTCGCCGTGCGCAGCGCCCATGTGTCGACGCTGGGGGCGAACGCGGTGGACGCGTTCTATGTGACGGGGGTGGACGGGGGGCCGTTGGAGGGGGATGTCGCGGTGGGGGTGGCCCGGGAGGTGGAGGGGGTTTTGCGGGGGTAGGGGGGCTTGGTTCGAGGCGCCTGTTGTGCGTTGTAGGGGCGGGGCCGCGGGGGTATGTGCGTACTCGCCATCCCTGCGGCGGGGTCCGATGTTTCTGGGCGCCTCCGTGTGCTCGGTGCTCCGTGCGCACATACCCCCACGTCCCCTCGTGTCTCGTACGCGGGTGCCGCGCGGCGGGGGCTGCCAGGTGTGGCCTCGTGCGAGAACGTATGGGGCTGGGCAGGGACCCTGTCCGGACAGATACTCTGGAAGGCGACCTGTCCCCCTTTCCCCGACCCGAGGATTCGCGACCGCCGTGTTCGATACTCTCTCCGACCGCCTCGCAGCGACATTCAAGAACCTCCGGGGCAAGGGCCGCCTGTCCGAGGCGGACATCGACGCCACGGCGCGCGAGATCCGCATCGCCCTGCTCGAGGCTGACGTGGCCCTGCCCGTCGTCCGCGCCTTCATCAAGCAGGTCAAGGAGCGTGCGGCCGGCGCCGAGGTCTCCCAGGCCCTCAACCCCGCCCAGCAGGTCATCAAGATCGTCAACGAGGAGCTCATCGGCATCCTCGGTGGCGAGACGCGCCGCCTCCGGTTCGCCAAGACCGCGCCGACCGTCATCATGCTGGCGGGTCTGCAGGGTGCCGGTAAGACGACCCTCGCCGGAAAGCTCGGCCTCTGGCTGAAGGGGCAGGGGCACTCGCCGCTCCTCGTGGCGTGCGACCTGCAGCGTCCCAACGCCGTCAACCAGCTGAGCGTCGTCGCCGAGCGCGCCGGTGTCGGTGTGTACGCCCCGCAGCCGGGCAACGGCGTCGGCGACCCGGTTCAGGTCGCCAAGGACTCCATCGAGTTCGCGCGGACCAAGCAGTACGACGTCGTGATCGTCGACACCGCCGGACGCCTCGGCATCGACCAGGAGCTGATGCAGCAGGCCGCGGACATCCGCGACGCCGTCAGCCCGGACGAGGTCCTCTTCGTCGTCGACGCGATGATCGGTCAGGACGCGGTCAACACGGCCGAGGCGTTCCGTGACGGCGTCGGCTTCGACGGTGTCGTGCTCTCCAAGCTCGATGGTGACGCGCGCGGTGGTGCCGCGCTGTCGATCGCGCAGGTCACCGGGCGCCAGATCATGTTCGCCTCCAACGGCGAGAAGCTGGACGAGTTCGACGCGTTCCACCCGGACCGCATGGCGTCCCGCATCCTCGGCATGGGCGACATGCTCACGCTGATCGAGAAGGCCGAGCAGACCTTCTCGCAGCAAGAGGCCGAGAAGATGGCCTCGAAGCTGGCGTCCAAGAAGGGCCAGGACTTCACCCTGGACGACTTCCTGGCCCAGATGGAGCAGGTCAGGAAGATGGGCAGCATCAGCAAGCTGCTCGGGATGATGCCCGGCATGGGGCAGATCAAGGACCAGATCAACAACCTCGACGAGCGCGACGTCGACCGCACGGCCGCCATCATCAAGTCGATGACGCCTGCCGAGCGGCAGGAGCCGACGCTCATCAACGGCTCGCGCCGTGCCCGTATCGCCAAGGGTTCCGGTGTCGACGTCAGCGCGGTGAAGAACCTCGTCGAGCGGTTCTTCGAGGCGCGGAAGATGATGTCCCGCATGGCTCAGGGCGGCGGCATGCCGGGTATGCCCGGGCTGCCGGGCATGGGCGGTGGCGCCGGCAAGCAGAAGAAGAAGCAGAAGCAGGCCAAGGGCAAGCGGAAGTCGGGCAACCCGATGAAGCGCAAGCAGGAGGAGCAGGAGGCCGCCGCGCGCCGCGAGGCCGCGAACCAGGCCGGCTCCGCCTTCGGGATGCCGGGCGCGCAGCCGGGCAAGGACTTCGAGCTGCCGGACGAGTTCAAGAAGTTCATGGGCTGAGGATGTGGCGCGTACGTTGCGTGCGTGCGCGTGTGTGAGGGCGTCCCCGGTTACGGGGGCGCCCTCGGGCGTTTGTGAGCGGGTGCTAGGCTGTTGTTTGTGTCGTAACGTCCGGATATGAGCAACCCCGTGCCGCCGGACCGGGCGCCCGACAAGCCGTGGCGCTCCGAGGGCGCGCCCTCGCCCGACCCCGCGCCGCCGCCGAAGAAGAAGATGCCGGGCGGCTGGGGCGGATTGGTCCTGACGGCTCTGATCGTCTACCTCATCGCCAACCTCGTGCTGTCGTTCTTCAACGACGGGGACGAGCCGACCATCTCGTACACCGAGTTCAGCAAGCAGGTCGACTCCGGCAACGTCACGAAGATCTACTCCAAGGGCGACGCGATCCAGGGGCAGCTCAAGAAGGAGCAGCCGCGGCCGGACGGCGACAAGGGGAAGTACACCAAGTTCACCACCCAGCGGCCCGCCTTCGCCGACGACAAGCTCTGGGACGACCTGACCAAGCACAAGGTCACCGTCACCGCCGAGCCCGTCGTGCAGGAGCGCAGCTTCCTGTCGAACCTCCTCATCTCGCTCGCGCCGATGCTCCTGCTCGTCGTGCTGTGGATCTTCATCGCGCGGCGCATGAGCACGGGCATGGGCGGCGGTGGCGGCATGCTCGGCCGCAAGACGCCGCCCAAGCCCGTCGAGCTGGAGCCCGGGGCGAAGCGGACCACCTTCGAGGACGTGGCGGGCATCGACGAGGTCGAGGGCGAGCTCAACGACGTCGTCGACTTCCTGAAGAACCCCGGCGTCTACCGGGACATGGGCGCCAAGATGCCGCGCGGCGTGCTCCTCGCGGGGCCGCCCGGCACCGGCAAGACCCTGCTCGCGCGCGCCGTCGCCGGTGAGGCGGGCGTGCCCTTCTTCTCGGCGTCCGCATCGGAGTTCATCGAGATGATCGTGGGCGTCGGCGCCTCGCGCGTACGGGAACTCTTCACCGAGGCCCGCAAGGTCGCGCCGTCCATCATCTTCATCGACGAGATCGACACCATCGGACGTGCCCGGGGCGGCGGCAGCGGCATGGGCGGGCACGACGAGCGCGAGCAGACGCTCAACCAGATCCTCACCGAGATGGACGGCTTCTCGGGCGCGGAAGGGGTGATCGTGCTCGCCGCCACCAACCGCGCCGACATCCTCGACCCCGCTCTCACCAGGCCGGGCCGGTTCGACCGGGTCGTCAACGTCTCGCCTCCCGACCGCGGCGGACGCGAGGCCATCCTCCGGATCCACACCCGGCCCATCCCGCTCTCCGACGACGTCGACCTCGCCCAGGTCGCCCGTACGACACCGGGCATGACGGGCGCCGAACTCGCCAACCTCGCCAACGAAGCGGCCCTCATCGCCGTCAAGCGCAAGCAGCGCACGGTCACCCAGGCCGACCTCTCCGAAGCCATGGAGAAGGTGCAGCTCGGCGCCGAACGGCCGCTGGTGATGCCCGAGGACGAGCGCAGGCGTACCGCCTACCACGAGAGCGGGCACGCCCTGCTCGGCATGCTCCAGCCCGGCGCCGACCCCGTCCGCAAGATCACGATCGTGCCGCGCGGGCGTGCGCTTGGCGTGACGCTCTCGACCCCGGACTCCGACAAGTACGCCTACACGGAGGAGTACCTCCGAGGGCGCATCATCGGCGCCCTGGGAGGCATGGCCGCCGAACACGTCGTCTACGGAGTCGTCACCACCGGCGCGGAGAACGACCTGGAGCAGGTCACCAACATCGCCCGCGGCATGGTCGCCCGCTGGGGCATGAGCGAGCGCGTAGGCCGCCTCTCCGCCCTGCCGAACGACGCCCAGCAGGCGTACGGTCTCGCGGCCGCCCCGCAGACCCTCGACACGATCGACGGCGAGATGCGCCGCATCGTGGACGAGTGCTACGAAAGCGCTTGCCGTCAGCTGCGCGACCACCGAGGGCAACTGGACGCCCTGTCCGCCGCGCTCCTGGAGAACGAGACGCTGGAGGAGGCGGAGGCGTACCGGATCGCGGGCATCACGCGGCTGGCCAAGGGCGGCTGACGTAGGGCTCCGCTACGGAGTGGGCTCTTCTACGGAGAGCGCTCTTCCACGGAGAGGGGTTCGTCTACGGAGAGGGCTCTTCAGGGCGTACGCGCGATCAAGTAGCGGAAGACGTTCGGCATCCACACCGTTCCGTCCGCGCGCCGGTGCGGATGCAGCGCCTCCGTCAGCTCCTTGTCGACCTGCGCCTGATCCGTCGCCCGCGCCGCCGCGTCGAACAGCCCCGTCGAGAGCAGTCCGCGTGCCGCGCTCTCCACGTCCGCGTACCCGAAGGGGCACGCGACCCGGCCCGACCCGTCCGGCTTGAGGCCCGCCCGGTGGGCGACCACCTCCAGGTCGTCGCGGAGCGCGGGGCGCCAGCTGCCCGCGCTCCGGAGCGGGTCCGCGAGCTTCGTCGCCACCTTCAGGACGGACGAGGTCGCGCAACGCTCCGGCGGGCCCCAGCCGGCGAGTACCACGGGGGTGCCGTGCCCGGCCAGCGGAGTCGCCGCCGCCAGGAGGTCGGAAAGCCCTTCGGAGTCGCCCGCCATACAGCCGATCGGCTGGAAGGCCGTGACGAGGTTGTACGTGGGCAGGCCCGGGTCCGCCGCGTCCGCGGGACCGCCTTCCACCAGCCGGGTGGCGGCACGCGCGCGTGCGTCACCCGTCGACTCCGGCAGCAGACGTTCACGCGCGAGAGCAAGACGTTCGGGCTGCGAGGGGTCGACGCCGGTGACCGCGGCACCCCGAGAGGCCGCCATCAGCAGAGCCAGTCCGGAACCGCAGCCGAGGCCGAGCAGCCGGGTACCGTTCCCCACGTCGAGCCGTTCGTACACCGCTTCATAGAGCGGGACCAGCATCCGTTCCTGGATCTCCGCCCAGTCACGCGCGCGTGCACCCAGGTCCACACGGGGCGCCGCGCCCGCGTGGGGAAGGTGCGACTGCACGAGTGTTGGTGTCATCGAATGCGCCCCAATCAGCCGAGAGTTAGTGCCGTGACGTAATCCAACGGTTCGTCCACCCCCGTGCAGTGCGCTCGCACTCCCCCCGTATGCCAGAGAACTCCGCATCCGTCGTGGAGTCCAGAGGTTGTGGGCCAATGCTTGCGTTCCACCGTCGTGCGCCCCCTCGGCGATAAACCCGCGCACTCACCGCAGGCCCGCCCCTACCATGCGCGCCATGGCCAAAACACCCGTGCTCACGCCCCAGGCGGACGACTTTCCGCGCTGGTACCAGGACCTGATCAACAAGGCCGAACTGGCCGACAACGGCCCGGTGCGCGGCACCATGGTGATCCGACCGTACGGCTACGGGCTGTGGGAACGGATGCAGCAGGAGATGGACGCACGCATCAAGGAGACAGGCACGCAGAACGCGTACTTCCCCCTCCTCATCCCGCAGTCGTACCTCACCCGGGAGGCGGAGCACGTCGAAGGCTTCGCCCCGGAACTCGCCGTCGTCACGCACGGCGGCGGCAAGGAGCTTGAGGAGCCGGTCGTCGTCCGCCCCACGTCGGAGACGATCGTCAACGAGTACTTCTCCAAGTGGGTGCAGAGCTACCGCGACCTGCCGCTGCTCATCAACCAGTGGGCCAACGTGGTCCGCTGGGAGATGCGCCCGCGCCTGTTCCTGCGGACGTCGGAGTTCCTCTGGCAGGAGGGCCACACCGCCCACGCGACGTACGAGGAGGCCCGCGACTTCGCCGCCCGCATCCATAGGCACGTCTACGGAGACTTCATGCGCGACGTCCTCGCCATGGACTTCGTGCTGGGCCGCAAGACCGCCAAGGAGCGCTTCGCCGGCGCCATCAACACCCTCACCCTCGAAGGCATGATGGCCGACGGCAAGGCCCTCCAGCTCGGCACGAGCCACGAGCTCGGCCAGAACTTCGCCAAGGCCTTCGACACCCGCTACCTGTCCAAGGACGGCACCCAGGAGCTCGTCTGGCAGACCTCCTGGGGCAGCACGACCCGCATGATCGGCGCACTGGCGATGATGCACGGCGACGACGACGGGCTGCGCGTACCGCCCCGCCTGGCCCCCGTCCAGGTCGTCGTCCTCGCCATCAAGGGCGACGACGCCGTACTCGCCAAGGTCCACGAGATCGGCGACACCCTGCGGGCCGCCGGCATCCGCGTCCAGGTCGACGACCGCACGGACACCCCCTTCGGCAGACGCGCCGTCGACTGGGAGCTCAAGGGCGTCCCCGCGCGCGTGGAGGTCGGCCCGCGCGACCTGGAGAACGGCACCGCCATGCTGGTCCGCCGCATTCCGGGCAAGCACAGCCCCGGCGGCAAGGAGCCGGTCGCCGTCGACGCCCTCGTCGGCCTGCTGCCCACGGTCCTCGAAGAGGACCAGGCACTGCTCCTGACGCAGGCCCGCGCCCGCCGCGAGTCCCGCACCTCCGACGTCCGCACGGTCGACGAGGCCGTGGAGGCGACGGCCGCCGGCGGCTGGGCGCGCGTCCCGTGGGCCGCGCTCGGCGAAGAAGGCGAGGCCAGGCTGGCCGAGCACTCCGTGACCGTACGGTGTCTGGTCACGGAGGACGGGGCGGTGCCGGACGCCGAGGAGACCCCGGGTAACGTCGCTCTCGTCGCTCGCTCCTACTGAGGAGGGCGCCTCCGGTACACCCGCGCTCGATCTCGGCTCGCACGCCTGCCCAGGCAACATGAGCCCCGGCGCGAGGAGTCGATCTACACGCCGGGGCGTACGCGCCGCTACGTACCGGCTTGATGCGAGCTGTGAGGCTTCTCCGCAGATCAGCGCACCCGCCCTCGTCCGGACGCATCAACGGCAACTGACGGGTACGTGCAAATTATTTGGGATGCCCCGGAATGGAACCCCCGGGGCTCCCGGCTCGTTGTTCACGACGTGAGCACGACACCACCTGTTCTCGCCGCAGAGCTGGCACAGGCGTGGGCCGACATTCAGCGGCACCACCCCGAGCTGCCCGACCTTGCCGCGCCCGAATCCCTGATCGGAGAGTCGTCGTCCGCCTGTGGCGCCGAGCTCTCCTTCGAGCGACTGCTTCACGAGGCAGTCCATGGCATCGCCGCCTCGCGCGGCGTACGCGACACCTCACGTGCCGGCCGATATCACAACCGCAGATTCCTCGCGATCGCCGAGGAGCTGGGCCTGGACCATCCGGAAGAGCCACATCCCAGCAGCGGCTTCTCACTGGTCACGCTCAACCCCGAGGCCAAGAAGCGCTATCGCCCGACCATCGAGCGACTCCAGCGCGCCCTGAAGGCGCACACCGCGGCGACGACGGCGGACACCGCGCGCAGCTTCCGGGGGCCGGCCGCCCGGCACGGCTCCTCCGGCGGAGGCGTCCGCGTCAAGGCCGTCTGCGACTGCGGGCGCAACGTCCGCGTCGTGCCCTCCGTGCTCGCCCAGGCGCCGATCATGTGCGGCGGCTGCGGCAAGCCCTTCCGGATCCCGGAAGGGGTCGCGGTGGGCGTGGGCTGAGCTGGACCGGGGCGCCCGGACCGGGTGCGGGCGCCCCGCCGACGTATGGCACAATGGCTAGCTGTACTCGACAGTCGCACAGGACCCCTCTCTCCTCCGGCTGACGCGTCCATCGGGCACTCGAGTACCGCAACCCCACGCGGCATCCACGTTGTGCCCACCCACGTCAAGACCAGGAGACACCACTCCCGTGGCAGTCAAGATCAAGCTGAAGCGTCTGGGCAAGATCCGTTCGCCTCACTACCGCATCGTCGTCGCCGACTCCCGTACCCGCCGTGACGGCCGGGCCATCGAGGAGATCGGTCTGTACCACCCGGTGCAGAACCCGTCGCGCATCGAGGTCAACTCGGAGCGTGCCCAGTACTGGCTGTCCGTCGGCGCCCAGCCGACCGAGCCGGTCATGGCCATCCTGAAGCTCACCGGCGACTGGCAGAAGCACAAGGGCCTGCCGGCCCCGGCGCCGCTGAAGGTTGCCGAGCCCAAGGACAAGCGCGCCGCGTTCGAGGCCTTCACCAAGGGTCTCGAGGGCGACGACGCCAAGGGCGAGGCCATCACGCAGAAGGCCAAGAAGTCGGACAAGAAGGCGGACGAGGCCGAGGCCGCGTCCACCGAGTCCACCGAGGCCTGAGCATGCTCGAGGAGGCTCTCGAGCACCTCGTGAAGGGCATCGTCGACAACCCCGACGACGTGCAGGTCGCCTCGCGCAACCTGCGCCGCGGGCGCGTCCTCGAGGTCAGGGTTCACCCCGACGACCTCGGCAAGGTGATCGGCCGCAACGGCCGCACCGCGCGCGCTCTGCGCACCGTCGTGGGCGCCATCGGCGGCCGTGGTGTCCGCGTCGACCTCGTCGACGTGGACCAGGTTCGCTGAACCGGGTTCCCAGGACCGATGGGTTCGTAGAACCACAGCAGCACCGGCTCGGGCCGGGGAGGGCTCCAGGGCCTTCCCCGGCCCGTAGTCGTTGGATGAGGAGAAACGCTAGTGCAGTTGGTAGTCGCCCGTATCGGCCGTGCCCACGGCATCAAGGGTGAGGTCACCGTCGAGGTCCGCACCGACGAGCCCGAGCTGCGGCTCGGCCCCGGCGCCGTGCTCGCCACCGACCCCGCCGCCACGGGGCCGCTGACCATCGAGTCCGGCCGGGTGCACAGCGGCCGCCTTCTCCTGCGCTTCGAGGGCGTGCGCGACCGCACGGGCGCCGAGGCCCTGCGCAACACCCTCCTCATCGCCGAGGTGGATCCCGAAGAGCTCCCCGAGGAAGAGGACGAGTTCTACGACCACCAGCTCATGGACCTCGACGTCGTCACCGAGGACGGCGAGGAGGTCGGCCGGATCACCGAGATCTCGCACCTGCCCTCGCAGGACCTCTTCATCGTGGAGCGGCCCGACGGCAGCGAGGTCATGATCCCATTCGTCCAGGAGATCGTCGTCGAGATCGACCTGGAGGAGCAGAAGGCCGTCATCGCCCCGCCGCCCGGCCTGATCGACGACCGCGCGGAGATCGCGTCCACCCGGGACGAGGCGTAATGCGGCTCGACGTCGTCACGATCTTCCCCGAGTACCTGGACCCCCTGAACGTCTCCCTCGTGGGCAAGGCACGCGCGCGTGGGCAGCTCGACGTCCAGGTGCACGACCTCAGGGAGTGGACGTACGACCGGCACAACACGGTCGACGACACCCCCTACGGCGGCGGCCCGGGCATGGTCATGAAGACCGATCCCTGGGGCGCGGCCCTCGACGACGTGCTCGCCGACGGGTACGAGAGCGGGGCCCACGGGCCCGTCCTGGTCGTCCCCACGCCCAGCGGCCGCCCCTTCACCCAGGAGCTCGCCGTGGAGCTCTCCGAGCGCCCCTGGCTGGTCTTCACGCCCGCGCGCTACGAAGGCATCGACCGCCGCGTCACGGACGAGTACGCGACCCGCATGCCCGTCTACGAAGTCTCCATCGGCGACTACGTCCTCGCGGGCGGCGAAGCCGCCGTCCTCGTCATCACTGAGGCCGTGGCCCGGCTCCTGCCCGGCGTCCTCGGCAACGCCGAATCGCACCAGGACGACTCCTTCGCCCCCGGAGCCATGGCCAACCTCCTGGAAGGCCCGGTGTACACGAAGCCTCCCCAGTGGCGCGGGCACGGCATTCCCGACGTCCTCCTTAGCGGACACCACGGCAAGATCGCCCGCTGGCGGCGGGACGAGGCGCTCCGGCGCACGACCCGCAACAGGCCCGATCTCATCGAGCGTTGCGATCCCGAGGCCTTCGACAAGAAAGACCGCGAGATGCTCTCGATCCTGGGGTGGCGCCCGGGGCCCGACGGCCGATTTGGGCGTAACCCCGAGGCCGTGGAAGAATAGAACGCTGCTGTACGTCCAGCGTGCGCCCCTGCCACAGGGGGAACGACGCCCGCCCGACGCGATCAGCTACCGAAACCTCATCACCACGTTCCGCTGATGACCTGTGGCATCAGTGAAGAAAGCAGACGATCATGGCTAACCTGCTCGACTCCGTCGACAGCGCGTCGCTGCGCAGCGACATCCCGGCCTTCCGCCCGGGTGACACCGTCAACGTCCACGTCCGCGTCATCGAGGGCAACCGCTCCCGTGTGCAGCAGTTCAAGGGCGTAGTCATCCGCCGCCAGGGTGCCGGCGTGCGCGAGACCTTCACGGTCCGCAAGGTCTCCTTCTCCGTCGGCGTCGAGCGCACCTTCCCGGTGCACACCCCGATCGTCGAGAAGATCGAGCTCATCACCCGCGGTGACGTGCGTCGCGCGAAGCTGTACTACCTCCGTGACCTGCGCGGCAAGGCCGCGAAGATCAAGGAGAAGCGCGAGAGCTGAGCTCCCGCGCGGGTCCACAGCGGGGCCGGATAGCATCTGGCCCCGATGGACACCGAAGCACAGCACACGGAGCGCGACCGCTCCTCCCCACCCTCCGATACCGGAGACGTCCCCGACGTCGCCGAAGCATCCGAGGAGACGGAGGAACGGTCGCGCTCCGTTTTTGCGTCCCTCGTCGACCGCGTGCCCGGCGGCGGGTTCACGCTGTCGTTCCTGCTGTGTGTAGGGGCCCTGCTCCTGGTCAGCGCCTTCGTGGTGCAGCCCTTCCAAATCCCGAGCGGCTCCATGGAGCCCGCGTTCCGCTCCGGGGACCGGGTACTCGTCAACAAGTTGGCGTACCGTTTCGGTTCCGAGCCCCGACGGGGTGACGCGGTCGTCTTCGACGGAAGCGGCTACTTCGGAGAAGCCGACTACATCAAGCGAGTCGTGGGCACCGGGGGAGACCGGGTGGTCTGCTGCGACAAGCGGGGGAGGGTCCAGGTGAACGGCGAGCCGATCGACGAGCCGTACCTGTACCCGGGGGACGCCGCTTCCAAGGTGCCCTTCGACGTCGTCGTCCCCGAGGGCAGCCTCTTCCTCCTCGGCGATCACCGCGGTGACTCCCGTGACTCCCGTGACCACCTCGGAGAGCCCGGCGGCGGCATGATCCCCGTCGACGCGGTCATCGGCAGAGCCGACTGGATCGCCTGGCCCATCGGCCGCTGGACGTCCCTGGAGCGCCCCGACAGCTACGCGCGCGTGCCCACACCCGGCGGCGCCCATGGGTAGCCGCGGACGGGCCCGCGCCGGCCACGGCGTCGACACCCGGCTGCCCACGGGGTCCCGGCCGACCGACGGCCCCTCCCTGCCCGGCCGGGCCGAGCGGCGCAAGCTGGCCCGGAAGGTCAAGCGGCGCAGGCGGCGTTCGGCGATCAAGGAGATACCCCTCCTCATAGGGGTGGCCCTGCTCATAGCCCTCGTCCTGAAGACCTTCCTGGTGCAGGCCTTCGTGATCCCTTCGGGCTCCATGGAGCAGACGATCCGGATCGGCGACCGTGTCCTCGTCGACAAGCTCACCCCCTGGTTCGGCTCGAAGCCGGAGCGCGGTGACGTCGTCGTCTTCAAGGACCCCGGCAGCTGGCTGGAAGAGGAACAGGGCAAGAAGAAGGACGACCCCGTGGTCGTCAAGCAGGTCAAGGAAGGCCTGACCCAGATCGGCCTGCTGCCCTCCGACAGCGAACGCGACCTCATCAAGAGGGTCATCGGCGTCGGCGGCGACACCGTGAAGTGCTGCGACAAGAACGACAAGGTCACCGTCAACGGCGTGCCCCTGGACGAGCCCTACATCAACCCCGGGGACAAGCCCTCCGCCTTCGAGTTCGAGGTGAAGGTCCCCGAAGGCCGCCTCTTCATGATGGGCGACCACAGGAGCGACTCGGCCGACTCCCGCTTCCACCGCACCGAGAAGTTCAGCGGCACGATCGCCGAGGACCAGGTCGTCGGGCGCGCCATCGTCATCGCATGGCCCTTCGGGCACTGGCGCAAGCTGGAGGCGCCGGACACATACGCGTCAGTTCCCGACGCGCGTGCGGGATCGGACATCGCCACAGGAGCGTCGCATAGGCTGACCCCTGACGATCGATACGGATTGATCCGGCTCCCGACCCCTGCGGAACTCCCGCTCGTTATGGGAGTGGTGGGCCTGCATCGCATCTGGGGCAGGCGGCGGCACGGACTGAGGAGTGGATGTGGGGGATTTGGCGGTCGGCGCACGATCCGGACACGAGGGGCCCGAAGATCGGCCGGGACGATCCGACGAGCCGGGCGTCGACCCCGTCGCGGACGGTGCGACCCCCGGGAGTGACGCCGTGGGCGACGACGGCGACGGTGGCGCGACGCGCGAGCGGGATCCCGAGCAGCCGAAGAAGAAGCCCCGATCCTTCTGGAAGGAGCTGCCGCTCCTCATCGGTATCGCTCTGGTCCTGGCGCTGCTCATCAAGACGTTCCTGGTCCAGGCGTTCTCGATCCCGTCGGACTCGATGCAGAACACGCTGCAGCAGGGCGACCGCGTTCTCGTCGACAAGCTGACTCCGTGGTTCGGCTCCGAGCCCGAGCGCGGCGAGGTCGTCGTGTTCAGGGACCCCGGCCACTGGCTGGACGGCGAGCCCACGCCGGACCCGAACGCGATCCAGCGGGTCCTCGGCTGGGTCGGCCTGATGCCGTCCGCCGACGAGAAGGACCTCATCAAGCGCGTCATCGGCGTCGAGGGCGACACGGTGGAGTGCAAGGGCACGGGGCCGGTGAAGGTCAACGGCAAGGCGCTGAACGAGCCGTACGTCTTCGCGGGCAACACCCCGTGCAGCGTCGACGACCAGGGCGGCCAGTTCAAGATCAAGGTTCCCAAGGGCAAAATCTGGGTCATGGGTGACCACCGGCAGAACTCGCTGGACTCCCGCTACCACCAGAAGCAGCCGGGCGGCGGCGCCGTCCCCGTGGACAACGTCGTGGGCCGCGCGATCGTGATCGCCTGGCCGCCCACCCGCTGGGCGACGCTGCCCAAGCCGGACACCTTCGACCAGCCGGGCATCAACGCGCTCTCCAGCGCGGCGCCGGGCGTCCTCGGACTCGCGGGTGCCGTGCCGCTCGTGCTGTGGCGCAGGCGCCGTCTCACGGTGGCTGCCGCGCGCGGCGCGAGGGTTTCTGGCGGCAGTACCGCCGGGTAGGGTGCCGTCCCAGATCGCCGATCTTCCGCCGCCCGTACGCACGGGCGGCGAGGTCGTCTCCGAGATGGGGGAGCACTGGGATGAGC
Source organism: Streptomyces venezuelae (assembly GCF_008642335.1). Taxonomy (NCBI): domain Bacteria; kingdom Bacillati; phylum Actinomycetota; class Actinomycetes; order Kitasatosporales; family Streptomycetaceae; genus Streptomyces; species Streptomyces venezuelae. The sequence goes on from NZ_CP029191.1 coordinate 5,875,171, forward strand.
AGGACACAACGTACGAACGAGGGCCGCGGACGGCTCGGCAGCGTGCTGTCGGGCATCGCCGTGGCCCTCGGCTGTGTGCTCTTCCTCGGAGGGTTCGTCTGGGGCGCGATCCAGTACCAGCCGTACACGGTCCCGACCGGCTCGATGGCCCCGACGATCGGCTCGGGCGACCGGGTGCTGGCGCAGCGGATCGACGGCGACGAGGTGCGCCGCGGCGACATCGTCGTCTTCGAGCAGTCCACGTGGGGCGACCTGCCCATGGTCAAGCGCGTCGTCGGCATAGGCGGGGACAGGATTTCCTGCTGCCAGGACGGCAAGCTGACCGTCAACGGCAAGGACATCGCAGAACCGTATCTCCTCGATCAGGGCGAGGCGGCCGTGGCCACCCGCATCCCCGCCACGACGGTCCCCAAGGGGCGCCTGTTCCTGCTCGGTGACGAGCGCAGCGGATCCCTGGACTCCACCGCGCACCTGACCGACGGGGAGAACGGCACGGTGTCGCGGAAGGCCGTGAAGGCGCGGGTCGACGCGGTGGCGTGGCCGATGGAGAGGTTCGGCATGCTGGAGCGGCCCGACGGGTTCTCGGCCCTGCCGGGCGGCACCTCCGAGCCGGGCCCGCTGCGCCTGATGGTGATCGCCGTCGTGGCGGGCATGGTGCTCGTCCTGGGCGGCGCGGCCTACGGTCCTGTGGCCAGGCGCGCGGGCCGCCGCCGCGCGGGCAGCGGTGCCCAGGAGACCGCCGGTGTCGGCTGACCTGCGCAGGGTCGCCCGGGTGATCCTGCTCGACCCGAGCGACCGCATCCTGCTCATGCACGGCTTCGAGCCGGGGAACGCGTCGGACGACTGGTGGTTCACACCGGGCGGCGGGGTGGAGGGCGACGAGACGCGGGAGCAGGCGGCCCTGCGCGAGTTGCGGGAGGAGACCGGCATCACGGAGGTCGAGCTCGGCCCGGTCCTGTGGCGGCGCGTCTGTTCGTTCCCCTTCGCGGGGCGGCGCTGGGACCAGGACGAGTGGTACTTCCTGGCCCGTACGTCGCAGACCGCGATCGCCGCGGAGGGCCTCACGGAGCTGGAAAGACGCAGCGTCGACGGAGCACGTTGGTGGACGTGCCGAGAACTGACCGAGGCTCATGAGACGGTGTACCCGACCAGGCTCGCCGAGCTGCTTCGCAGACTGCTCGACGAGGGGCCCCCGGAAAGGCCCGAGATCCTCGACACGGAAATCGTGTAGGGGTTCGCGGGGCTGACGCACAATAGGGGGACGCACGGCTGAAGGGGAACATGCCATGAGCGCCGAGGACCTCGAGAAGTACGAGACCGAGATGGAGCTGAAGCTCTACCGGGAGTACCGCGATGTCGTCGGGCTGTTCAAATACGTGATCGAGACCGAACGTCGTTTCTACCTCACAAATGACTACGAGATGCAGGTGCACTCGGTCCAGGGTGAGGTGTTCTTCGAGGTCTCCATGGCGGACGCCTGGGTGTGGGACATGTACCGGCCCGCCCGGTTCGTCAAGCAGGTGCGGGTGCTCACGTTCAAGGACGTGAACATCGAGGAGCTCAACAAGAGCGATCTGGAGCTGCCGGGCAGCTGAGCGCAGCTGCCTTCGCCCGCCGATTCCGGCTGATTCACTCGGCGGGGTGGCGTGGTTTTCCACAACCGGCGAGTAATGCACCAAGATCCAATAGGTGCGGGCTGAACCGTGACCGTGGGTGTCGGAGGTGGTGCCGACATGAACGCACGGGGAGCACTCGGCAGGTACGGCGAGGATCTGGCCGCACGACGGCTGATCGACGCGGGGATGACGGTCCTGGAGCGCAACTGGCGCGCGGGCAGGACCGGTGAGATCGACATCGTGGCCATGGACGGCGAGGCTCTCGTCGTCTGCGAGGTCAAGACGCGCAGAGGGGGCCCGGGCGGCTCCCCTCCCTTCGAACATCCGATGGCGGGCGTCGGCCGGACCAAGGCGGAGCGCCTGCGCAGGCTCGCCGAGCGCTGGGTCGAGGAACGCGGCGGCCCACCGCCGGGCGGTGTCCGCATCGACCTGGTCGGCGTCCTGATCCCGCGACGCGGTGTCCCCGTGGTCGAGCATGCGCGGGGGGTGGCCTGATGGGATTCGCGCGTACGTGTTCGGTGGCGCTGGTCGGCGTCGAGGGCGTGGTCGTCGAGGTGCAGGCCGACCTGGAGCCCGGAGTCGCGGCCTTCACGCTGGTGGGGCTGCCGGACAAGAGCCTCACCGAGAGCCGCGACCGGGTCAGGGCGGCCGTCGTCAACTCCGGCGGCGAGTGGCCGCAGAAGAAGCTCACGGTCGGGCTGAGCCCGGCGTCGGTGCCGAAGGGCGGCAGCGGTTTCGATCTGGCCGTCGCCTGCGCCGTCCTCGGGGCGGCCGAGCGGATCGACCCCCGGGTCCTCGCCGACATCGTGATGATCGGGGAACTCGGACTCGACGGCCGGGTGCGCCCGGTTCTCGGGGTGCTGCCCGCGGTCCTCGCGGCGGCCGACGCGGGGTACGAACAGGTGGTCGTCCCCGAGTGCACCGCCGCCGAGGCCTCCCTGGTCCCGGGCATCTCCGTCCTCGGGGTGCGCAGCCTGCGACAACTCATCGCCGTCCTCACCGACGAGCCTGTGCCGGAGGAGGAGCCGGACGAGCCCGGACGGCCCGATCCGCTGCTCGCCGGGCTGTGTGTGCCGGGCACTGGGGTCGGTTCCGGGCTCAGCGGCAGCCTGGACGACGCCCACGCGCTCGACCTGGCCGATGTCGTGGGGCAGGTGGCGGCCAGGACGGCCGTCGAAGTCGCCGCGGCCGGCGCGCACCACCTCTTCCTGCAAGGTCCACCCGGTGCGGGGAAGACCATGCTGGCGGAGCGGCTCCCGGCGGTCCTGCCCCGGCTGACGCGGGAGGAGTCCCTGGAAGTGACGGCGGTCCACTCCGTGGCGGGCATGCTGCCTCCGGGCAGGCCGTTGGTGGACATCGCGCCGTACTGCGCCCCGCACCACTCGGCGACCATGCAGTCGCTGGTGGGCGGCGGCAAGGGGATCGCACGGCCGGGCGCGGTCTCGCTGGCTCATCGCGGGGTGCTTTTTCTGGACGAGGCGCCCGAGTTCAGCGGCAAGACGCTGGACTCGCTGCGGCAGCCCCTGGAGTCGGGGCACGTGGTCATCGCGCGCAGCGCCGGCGTGGTGCGACTGCCCGCCAAGTTTCTGATGGTGCTTGCGGCGAACCCCTGCCCGTGCGGGCGGCACACGTTGCTGGGCGACGGCTGTGAATGCCCCGCTTCCCTCATCCGGCGCTATCAGGCCCGCCTCTCGGGACCGCTGCTCGACCGGGTCGACCTGAAGGTGGAGGTGGAGGCCGTCACCCGCTCCGAGCTGGCCGGGTACGGCACGCCGGGGGAGTCCACCCGGACCGTCGCCGACCGGGTGCGGGCTGCGCGCGAGCGAGCGGCCGCCCGCCTGGCCGGCACCGGATGGCGGACCAACAGCGAGGTCGCGGGGCACGCCCTGCGCACGCGCTGGCCCGCGGCGCCCGGCGCGCTGGAGGCGGCCGAACTGGACCTGGAGCGGGGTTTCCTGACCGCCCGGGGACTGGACCGCGTGCTGCGGGTCGCCTGGACCGTCGCCGACCTCGCGGGGCACGACCGGCCCCTCGCGCAGGACGTCGCCCTCGCGCTGCAACTGCGTACAGGGATCGCGCGGGGCGTGCCCATGGTCATCGGGGCGTCATCGTGAGCGCCGATGTGCCGCCGGGGCTGCCGTCGGATTCCTCGTGGAAGCCGTCGTCGGATCCGCCGTCGAGTCCGCCGCCGGACGGCGAGCGGCTGGCCCGCGTCGCGTTGACGCGGGTCCTCGAGCCGGGGGACGCGGTCGGCGGGCGGTGGCTGCGCGAGGTCGGGGCGGCGGAGGTGCTGCGGTGCCTCACGGGACCGGAGGGAGAGGCACGGCTGCCCGGGGTGACGGCGCGGCGGTGGGACGGGCTGAGGGTGCGGGCCGCCGCGGTGCGTCCGGAGCGGGATCTCGCGGCGGTGCGGGATGTCGGGGGGAGGTTCGTGTGTCCGGGGGACGCGGAGTGGCCGGTCACCCTGGACGACCTGGGGGACGCGCGGCCGCTCGGGCTCTGGGTGCGGGGACGGCCGTCCCTGCGGATATGGGGGCTGCGGTCGGTGGCCGTCGTCGGCTCACGGGCCTGTTCGGGGTACGGCGCGCACATGGCGGCCGAGCTCGCCGCGGGGCTCGCGGAGCGCGGCTGGGTCGTGATCTCCGGAGGGGCGTACGGCGTGGACGGTGCCGCACACCGAGGGGCGCTCGGCGCCGGAGGTGCAACCGTGGCCGTCCTGGCCTGCGGGGTCGACCGGCCCTATCCGCGCGGGCACGCCGGGCTGATCGGACGCATCGCGGAACAGGGGCTCGTGGTGGGTGAGTTGCCGCCGGGGGACCATCCGACGCCGAGCCGGTTCATCCTGCGGAACAGGGTGATCGCGGCGCTGACCAGGGGAACGGTGGTGGTCGAGGCCGCGTACCGCAGCGGGGCGCTCGCCACGGCGCGCGGTGCCCAGGAGCTGGGACGCTTCGTCATGGGGGTGCCGGGACCCGCGACCAGCGGCCTTTCGGCCGGGGTGCACGAACTGCTGCGGGGTGACGGAGTCCTCGTCACGGACGCCTCCGAAGTCGTCGAGCTGGTCGGTGACATGGGGGAGCTCGCCCCGGCCAGGCGGGGGCCCGTCGTGCCGCGTGACCTGCTCGCTTCCGGAGTGCGGCGCGTCCTCGCCGCCCTGCCGGCGCGGGGGCTCGCCGCGGTGCGGGACATCGCGATCGGGGCAGGGACCACCGAGGACGATGCGGTCGGGCGGCTGTACGAACTTCAGTCGTTGGGGTTCGTCGAACGACACGGCGACGGCTGGCAGTTGACACGCCAGGCGATTCTGTCCGTGTTCGCCAATGGGGAGGAATCGTGACCGAGCGTGTTCCGCCGGACGGATGACCCCCGACGACCTTGGGAAATCGTGCAGTTGGCGCGTCGGAGTCATTACACAGGGCGACGACGCTGACTCCTGAAGGGGGCAAGCGGAACGTATCTGCGCACGCGCGATCCCATACTCTTCGCTCACTGCGACACTTCAGTCACGCTACGCTCACACAGATTCCGACGCGGACAGGCAACAGACGGACGACCTCATTCACTCCACGCACGCTCTCCACCACTCCGGCGCGAGCGACACCGGTGCTTCCACCGGCTCGCGCGACCTCACCGACCCACGCGACCTCCCCAGTTCAGGCGACCCCACCGACCTCCCCGGTTCACGGCAGAACGGCTCAAGGCGACGAATGCCCCAGCACACCTCAGGGTCCGATCGGGCAGCGGTTCCCCCCGCCGCCCGTAGCGGCGAGCAGGAGCGGCCCCCCGCGCCCTCGTCGCTGGACGAGCTGTGGCGCTCGTACAAGGAGACGGGGGACGGGCGGCTGCGGGAGCAGCTGATCCTGCACTACTCGCCGCTGGTGAAGTACGTCGCGGGCCGGGTCAGCGTGGGGCTGCCGCCCAATGTCGAGCAGGCCGACTTCGTGTCGTCCGGCGTGTTCGGGCTCATCGACGCGATCGAGAAGTTCGACATCGAGCGGTCCATCAAGTTCGAGACGTACGCGATCACCCGCATCCGCGGGGCCATGATCGACGAACTGCGTGCGCTCGACTGGATCCCGCGGTCGGTGCGGCAGAAGGCGCGCAACGTCGAGCGTGCGTACGCCACGCTCGAGGCGCAGTTGAGGCGCACTCCCTCGGAGGGCGAGGTCGCCGCCGAGATGGGGATCGCGCTGGAGGAACTGCACGCGGTTTTCAGCCAGTTGTCGCTGGCGAACGTCGTGGCCCTCGAAGAGCTGCTCCACGCGGGCAGCGACGGCGGCGACCGGCTCAGCCTGATGGACACACTCGAGGACCACGCGGCCGACAACCCCGTCGAGGTCGCCGAGGACCGCGAGCTCCGCAGGCTGCTAGCGCGGGCCATCAACACGCTGCCGGAGCGTGAGAAGACCGTCGTCACGCTCTACTACTACGAAGGGCTCACGCTCGCCGAGATCGGCAACGTCCTCGGGGTGACCGAGAGCCGGGTGAGTCAGATCCACACCAAATCCGTGCTGCAGCTGCGTGCGAAGCTGGCGAGTTTTGGGCGCTGAGTGTCGCTGAATCGTCCCTGCCCGAGGACGTCGCGCGAGGGAGCGGCTCCCGCGCGCGGCATCCCGTCCGTAAAGTGGAGCTGTGCCAAGGATTCGAGCGGCCTCCGTGGCCGAGCACCGGTCGATGCAGCGCGGCGCCCTGCTGGACGCCGCGCGTTCCCTGCTGTCCGAAGGCGGTACGGAGGCGCTGACCTTCCCCGCACTCGCCGAGCGCACCGGCCTCGCCCGGTCGTCCGTGTACGAGTACTTCCGCTCGCGGGCAGCCGTGGTCGAGGAGCTGTGCGAGGTCGACTTCCCCGTCTGGGCGGCGGAGGTCTCGGCGGCGATGGAGTGCGAGGAATCGGCCGAGGGCAAGGTCGAGGCGTACGTACGACGACAGCTGGCGCTGGTCGGTGACCGGCGGCACCGCGCCGTGGTCGCCATCTCGGCGAGCGAGCTGGACGCCGGTGCGCGCGAGAAGATCCGCGCCGCGCACGGTGGCCTCATCGCGATGATCGTCGAGGCGCTCGAAGAGCTGGGGCACGAGCAGCCCCGCATGGCGGCGATGCTGCTCCAGGGCATCGTGGACGCCGCGGTGCGGCGCATCGAGCTCGGGGTGGCGGAGCAGCCGGAGGCCATCACGGAGGCGGCCGTGGCGATGGCTCTGCGAGGCGTCCGGGGCTGAGCCCAGGCCCCACCGGCCCTGGCGGTTCCCGTAGTGAGAGCAGCGTCGGGGGCGGGCCCTGCAGGGGCAGCAGGCGGGACGGGCCGTGGTGCAGCAGCCACGGTGGCAGGAGCGTCAGCGGGTTCAGGTAGGTCCGCGCTCTGAGCAGGCCCCAGTGGAGGCAGCTCGTCGGGCAGTGGCCCGTCGGGCGCTCCAGGACGCCCACGGAAGCGCCCGCCGCGACCGTGTCGCCCTTTTTCACCGTCGCCCGCACCGGTTCGTACGTCGTGCGCAGCGGCGGGTCCCCCGTGCCGTCCAGCTCCACCGCGACCACGCCCCGGCCCGCCACCCGGCCCGCGAACGAGACGCGGCCCGGCGCGACGGCGCGCACCGCGGCGCCCGGAGCGGCGGTCAGGTCCACGCCCCGGTGACCCGCGCCGTACACGGTCGCCGGGGGACTCCAGCCGCGTACGACCGTCGGCCGGGAGCCGACCGGCCAGGTCGAGGCCGGAGCCGGGACCGGCGCAGCGATCGGAGCCGGGGCCGGGGCCGGGGCAAGGAAGGTCACGAGCAGGGCCGCCAGCGTGGGCAGCAGCAGTTCCAGGCGCATGCGAGAACCGTCCCGCGACGGGCCCGTCCGCAGGGATCATGGACCATTTCTGTGGACGGCCCGCTGCTTGTGGATAACCGCGTCACCCGGTCAAGGGAAGCGGCGTCACCTGCCACCCCGCGGGTCCCGTACACTTCTTTTGGCGATCCGGGTCACCGGGTCGACTTCGCACGCCCCGACACCAGGCCATGAACAAGCCGGTGTCAGCGCCCCTCGGTCCCTAGTGGCAACTAGTGGCAAGGCGCACAGCGGGCGTCAGGCGCGAGTGCCGTCCGGCACACGCGGCACAACCGAGAATCTCAAGGAGAACGGCCATGGCCGTCGTCACGATGCGGGAGCTGCTGGAGAGCGGCGTCCACTTCGGTCACCAGACCCGTCGTTGGAACCCGAAGATGAAGCGCTTCATCTTCACGGAGCGCAACGGCATCTACATCATCGACCTGCTCCAGTCGCTGTCGTACATCGACCGCGCCTACGAGTTCGTCAAGGAGACCGTCGCCCACGGCGGCACGGTCATGTTCGTCGGCACGAAGAAGCAGGCGCAGGAGGCCATCGCGGAGCAGGCCACCCGCGTCGGCATGCCCTACGTCAACCAGCGCTGGCTGGGCGGCATGCTCACCAACTTCTCGACCGTCTACAAGCGTCTGCAGCGCCTCAAGGAGCTCGAGCAGATCGACTTCGAGGACGTCGCCGCTTCCGGTCTGACCAAGAAGGAGCTTCTCGTGCTCTCGCGCGAGAAGGCCAAGCTGGAGAAGACCCTCGGTGGTATCCGCGAGATGCAGAAGGTGCCCAGCGCCGTCTGGATCGTGGACACCAAGAAGGAGCACATCGCGGTCGGCGAGGCCCGGAAGCTCAACATCCCGGTCGTCGCCATCCTCGACACCAACTGTGACCCCGACGAGGTCGACTACAAGATCCCGGGCAACGACGACGCGATCCGCTCCGTCACCCTGCTCACCCGCGTGATCGCCGACGCCGTCGCCGAGGGCCTCATTGCCCGCTCCGGCGTTGCCGCCGGTGACTCGAAGCCGGGCGAGAAGGCCCAGGGCGAGCCGCTCGCCGAGTGGGAGCGCGACCTGCTCGAGGGCGAGAAGAAGGCCGAGGAGCCGAAGGCCCCCGAGGCCGAGGCCGAGGCCGAGGTTCAGAAGTCCGCCGAGACGGAGAAGGCTGCCGACGCCGAGCAGGCCGACGCCCCCGCCGCGGCCGCGGACGCCGAGCAGGCCTGACCTCACAGGTTCGGTTGTTGATGGCGGGGGCCCGATCGGCCCCCGCCGTTCACCCGTAGACCTCCGTAGATCTTTCAGACTTCGAGAGAGAATTTTCGATCATGGCGAACTACACCGCCGCTGACGTCAAGAAGCTCCGTGAGCTCACGGGCGCCGGCATGATGGACTGCAAGAAGGCGCTCGACGAGGCCGAGGGCAACGTCGACAAGGCCGTCGAGGCGCTCCGCATCAAGGGCCAGAAGGGCGTCGCCAAGCGCGAGGGCCGTTCCGCCGAGAACGGCGCCGTGGTCTCCCTCATCGCCGACGACAACACCTCCGGTGTCATCGTCGAGCTGAAGTGCGAGACGGACTTCGTCGCCAAGGGCGAGAAGTTCCAGGCCGTCGCGAACAACCTCGCCGCCCACATCGCCAAGACGTCCCCGGCCGACCTCGACGCGCTGCTCGCGTCCGAGATCGAGGCCGGCAAGACCGTCCAGGCGTACGTCGACGAGGCCAACGCCAACCTCGGCGAGAAGATCGTCCTGGACCGCTTCGCGCAGTTCTCGGGCGCCTACGTCTCCGCGTACATGCACCGCACGATGCCCGACCTGCCCCCGCAGATCGGTGTCCTCGTCGAGCTGGACAAGGCCGACGCCGACGTCGCCAAGGGCATCGCCCAGCACATCGCCGCCTTCGCGCCGAAGTACCTCTCCCGCGAGGACGTCCCGGCCGAGGTCGTCGAGTCGGAGCGCCGCGTCGCCGAGGAGACCACCCGCGCCGAGGGCAAGCCCGAGGCCGCCCTGCCGAAGATCGTCGAGGGTCGCGTCAACGGCTTCTTCAAGGAGGCCACCCTCCTCGGCCAGCCCTACGCGCTGGACAACAAGAAGTCGGTCGAGAAGGTTCTCGCCGAGGCCGGTGTCACCCTGAAGCGCTTCTCGCGCATCAAGGTCGGCATCTGAGTCCGTACCGCGATCGACGGTAGACCCGTATAGGGTCGACAGCGGTCGCCCGCGTACGGTCCTCGTACGCGACGTACGACCGCAGGATCTGACGAGGAGGCCACTGCCGAGCATGGGTTGCGAACGACACCCCACCGGCAGTGGCCTTCTTCGTATGTTGTGCCGAGTAAGAGAAGCGAGAAGCACATGACCACCCAGGCCGACTCGAAGAGTGATGACGGCAAAGTTGCCGGGCGCTTCCTGCTGAAGCTCTCCGGCGAAGCGTTCGCCGGTGGGGGCGGCCTCGGGGTCGACCCCGACGTGGTGCACGCCATCGCGCGGGAGATCGCCGCCGTCGTCCGTGACGGCGCCCAGATCGCCGCCGTCATCGGCGGAGGCAACTTCTTCCGCGGCGCCGAGCTCCAGCAGCGCGGCATGGACCGGGCGCGCTCCGACTACATGGGCATGCTCGGCACCGTCATGAACTGCCTCGCGCTGCAGGACTTCCTGGAGAAGGAAGGCATCGACTGCCGCGTCCAGACCGCCATCACGATGGGGCAGGTCGCGGAGCCGTACATCCCGCTGCGCGCCGTGCGCCACCTGGAGAAGGGCCGTGTGGTCATCTTCGGTGCCGGCATGGGCATGCCGTACTTCTCCACCGACACCACCGCCGCGCAGCGCGCCCTCGAGATCGATGCCGAGGCGCTGCTCATGGGCAAGAACGGCGTGGACGGTGTCTACGACTCCGACCCGAAGACCAACCCCGACGCGGTGAAGTTCGACTCCCTCGGCTACGGCGAGGTCATCACCCGCGACCTCAAGGTCGCCGACATGACCGCGATCACGCTGTGCCGGGACAACAAGCTGCCCATCCTGGTCTTCGAGCTGCTCTCCGAGGGCAATATCGCGCGGGCCGTCAAGGGTGAGAAGATCGGCACACTCGTGGGCGACCAGGGAAGCCGGGCCTGACCCCGAGAGACCTGGGCCAGCCTCAAGGAACGTCCTGTGGACGGGCCTTGAGGGGATGGACAAAGCCCTGCCGGTCGGACACCGTGCAGGAAAGAGACGCGACGCAGCCGGCCGCCCCGTGCTAGCCGGGCCACTCAAGACACGCAGGAGCAAGTGGTGATCGAAGAGACCCTCCTCGAGGCCGAGGAGAAGATGGAGAAGGCCGTCGTGGTCGCCAAGGAGGACTTCGCCGCGATCCGCACCGGCCGTGCGCACCCGGCGATGTTCAACAAGATCGTGGCTGACTACTACGGCGCGCTGACGCCGATCAACCAGCTGGCCTCGTTCTCGGTGCCCGAGCCGCGGATGGCCGTGGTGACCCCGTTCGACAAGAGCGCGCTGCGCAACATCGAGCAGGCCATCCGGGACTCCGACCTCGGCGTCAACCCGAGCAACGACGGCAACATCATCCGGGTGACCTTCCCCGAGCTCACCCAGGACCGCCGCAAGGAGTTCATCAAGGTCGCCAAGACCAAGGCCGAGGACTCCAAGATCTCGATCCGGTCGATCCGCCGCAAGGCCAAGGAGGCCTTCGACAAGGCGATCAAGGACGGCGACGTCGGCGAGGACGAGGGGCGCCGCGCCGAGAAGGAGCTCGACGACACCACCGCGAAGTACGTCGCCCAGGTGGACGAGCTGCTCAAGCACAAGGAAGCCGAGCTGCTCGAAGTCTGAGCCGAGGCTCGAGTCCGAGGAATCAGGAAATCGATCCGTGAACGACTCTTCCTGGGGGGCGCCGCCCAGAGCCGGGTATTGGGGGCCGTCCGCCCAGGGCCCCGGCCAGGGGGCGACCCCGCCGGGTCCCGCGTACGATGCGCAGGACGCGCTGTTTCCGTCCGAGACGCAGCCCATGCCCATCGTGCCCGACGTACCCGTGACCGGCGGAGACCAGGACGACGACCGGGGGGCCACTCGGATGGGCGGCCCCCTGTTCCGTGACGAGCCTCCGCAGGAGCCCATGCCCAGCGCACCACAGCCGCAGCCCGCCCCGGCCGCACCGCAGAAGAAGAGCGCGGGCCGCGATCTCGGGGCAGCCATAGGAGTCGGTGTGGGACTCGGCGCGGTGATCATCGCGTCGTTGTTCATCGTGAAGGCCGTCTTCATCGGCGTGATAGCGGTCGCCGTCGTGGTCGGCCTCTGGGAGCTCACCTCCCGCCTGGAGGAGCGCAAGGGCATCAAGGCGCCTCTCGTACCGCTCGCGGTGGGCGGCGCGGCGATGGTCGTCGCCGGGTACGTGCGCGGGACCGAGGGCGCGTGGGTCGCGATGGCGCTCACCGCGCTCGCCGTTCTCGTCTGGCGCATGACCGAGCCGCCCGAGGGCTATCTGAAGGACGTCACGGCGGGGGTCTTCGCGGCCTTCTACGTTCCGTTCCTCGCGACCTTCGTGGCGCTGATGCTCACGGCGGACGACGGTCCGCAGCGGGTCCTCACGTTCCTGCTCCTGACCGTGGTCAGCGACACGGGCGCGTACGCGATCGGCTGGCGCTTCGGCAAGCACAAGCTGGCGCCGCGCATCAGCCCCGGCAAGACCCGCGAGGGCCTGGTCGGCGCGGTCACCTTCGCGATGGCCGCGGGCGCGCTGTGCCTGCACTTCCTCATCGACGACGGTGTGTGGTGGCAGGGCCTGGTGATCGGCTTCGCCGTCGCGGCGAGCGCCACGCTCGGCGACCTCGGCGAGTCCATGATCAAGCGGGACCTCGGCATCAAGGACATGGGCACGCTGCTGCCGGGCCACGGCGGCATCATGGACCGCCTGGACTCCCTGCTGCCGACGGCACCGGTGGTGTGGCTGCTGCTCGTGGCGTTCGTGGGGTCCGGCTGACCGGGTGACGCGGGTCTGACCTGCTCTGACCTGCGTAGATGTGCGTGAGGGGTTCGTTGTCCACAGGGCGGCGGGCCCCTCGTCGTATGTCTGCGACACTGGAAGGACCATGCCTGTACCCGGAGAACTCACCTTTGTCGCGCCCCGCGGTGCCAAGAAGCCCCCGCGGCACCTCGCCGACCTCACGCCCGCCGAGCGCAAGGAAGCCGTCGCCGCCATCGGCGAGAAGCCGTTCCGTGCCAAGCAGCTGTCGCAGCACTACTTCGCGCGGTATGCGCACGACCCGGCCGAGTGGACCGACATCCCGGCCGGGGCGCGCGAGAAGCTGCGGGAGGCGTTGCTGCCCGATCTGATGTCCGTGGTGCGGCACATCAGCTGTGACGACGACACGACCCGCAAGACGCTGTGGCGGCTCTTCGACGGGACGCTCGTCGAGTCCGTGCTGATGCGGTATCCGGACCGGGTCACCATGTGCATCAGCTCCCAGGCGGGCTGCGGCATGAACTGTCCGTTCTGTGCCACGGGGCAGGCCGGTCTCGACCGGAACCTGTCCACCGGTGAGATCGTGCATCAGATCGTTGACGGCATGCGGGCGCTCCGGGACGGCGAGATTCCGGGTGGGCCCGCTCGGCTCTCCAACATCGTCTTCATGGGGATGGGGGAGCCGCTCGCCAACTACAACCGTGTGACGGGGGCCATTCGCCGCCTCACCGACCCCGAGCCCGACGGTCTGGGGCTGTCGCAGCGTGGGATCACCGTGTCGACGGTGGGGCTCGTGCCCGCCATCCACCGGTTCTCCGACGAGGGCTTCAAGTGCCGGCTCGCGATCTCCCTGCACGCGCCGGACGACGAGCTGCGCGACACCCTCGTGCCGGTCAATACGCGGTGGAAGGTGCGGGAGGTGCTGGACGCCGGGTGGGAGTACGCCGCGAAGTCCGGGCGCCGGCTCTCCATCGAGTACGCACTGATCCGCGACATCAACGACCAGGCGTGGCGAGGTGACCGGCTCGGGCGGCTGCTCAAGGGCAAGCCCGTGCACGTCAACCTCATTCCGCTGAACCCGACGCCGGGCTCGAAGTGGACGGCCTCGCGGCCCGAGGACGAGAAGGCCTTCGTCGAGGCCATCGCCGCCCATGGTGTGCCCGTCACGATCCGGGACACCCGGGGCCAGGAGATCGACGGGGCGTGCGGCCAGCTGGCGGCGGCCGAGCGGTAGGCCGAGAGGTAGTCTGGCGGGGCGTGCGGCTCCGTACCGTACGAGTACACACATCTGCATATTCCGACAGGGGAGCGCCACAGCGCTGAGAGTGCGGTCACTTTGGACAGGTGGGCCGCAGACCCTCTGAACCTCGCCCAGGTCATTCTGGGTAGGAAGTTCGGGCATCACTCAAGCTGTAGCGCCCTGCCCGCGTGCCGCCGGTGCGCGGGCGGGGCCGCGTCTTCTCCTGGTCACCCAGGAGGAAAAGTCAGTGAGCACCACCAGGTCAGGGAGCACCAAGAAGGTCACGTTCACCGCCGTGGCGGTGGGCATCGGGCTCGTCGCTGTCTCCGCGTGCGGCAGCTCCGATGGAGGGTCCGGAGCATCCGACTCCAAGAGCGTCACGCTTGTCAGCCACGACTCCTTCAATGTCTCCAAGGACGTGTTGAAGGACTTCGAGAAGCGGTCCGGGTACAAGGTCAAGGTCCTCAAGGACGGTGACGCGGGCGCCGCCGTGAACAAGGCGATCCTGTCCAAGGACAACCCGCAGGGCGACGTCTTCTTCGGCGTCGACAACACGCTGCTCTCCCGGGCGCTCGACAACGGGCTCTTTCAGGCTTATCAGGTCAAGGGCTCGGAGAAGATCAAGGCCGAGTTCCGGGTCGATGAGGGGAAGCACCGGGTCACGCCCGTCGACAGCGGTGACATCTGCGTCAACTACGACAAGAAGTACTTCGCCGACAAGAAGCTGGCGCCGCCGAAGTCCTTCGCCGACCTGACCAAGCCCGCCTACAAGGACCTGCTCGTCACCGAGAACGCCTCGACCTCGTCGCCCGGCCTCGGCTTCCTGCTCGGCACCGCCGCCGAGTACGGCGACGACGGCTGGGAGAGCTACTGGAAGAAGCTCAAGGCCAACGGTGTGAAGGTCGTCGACGGCTGGGAGCAGGCGTACAACGAGGAGTTCTCCGGGTCCGCGGGCGGCAAGAAGGCCAAGGGGGACCGGCCGCTCGTCGTCTCGTATGCCTCCTCGCCGCCCGTCGAGGTGCTGTACGGCAAGCCGCAGCCCAAGCAGGCGCCGACCGGCGTCGCGACCGGTACCTGCTTCCGCCAGGTCGAGTACGCGGGTCTGCTCAGCAACGCCGGCAACGCGAAGGGCGGCAAGGCGCTTCTCGACTTCCTCGCGGGTCAGGAGTTCCAGGAGGACATGCCGCTCAACATGTTCGTGAACCCGGTGCGCGAGGGCACCAAGCTGCCGAAGCTGTTCACCGAGCACGGCGTGACCGTCGACGCGCCGCAGACCATGGACCCGAAGAAGATCGCCGACAACCGCGAGCCGTGGATCAAGTCGTGGACCTCGCTCGTACTGAAGTAGCAGAGGGGGCCAAGTCCCGTCCACGCGCGGGGTCACGGCGCGGCAGCGCGGCGCGGCTCGGTCTGATGGCCTTGCCCGTCGCGTTCTTCGCGCTCTTCTTCGCCTATCCCGTCACGGCGATCGTCGGGCGCGGGCTGCGCATCGACGGCGTGTGGCAGTTCGGGCGGATCACGGATGTGCTGGGGCAGTCCGACATCCGGCACGTGCTGTGGTTCACCACCTGGCAGGCGCTCGCGTCGACGGCGCTCACGCTCCTTGTCGCGCTCCCCGGCGCGTACGTCTTCGCGCGCTTCGAGTTTCCGGGGAAGCGGGTGCTGCGGGCCGTCGTCACCGTGCCGTTCGTGCTCCCGACCGTCGTCGTCGGCACGGCGTTCCTGGCGCTGATCGGGCGGGGCGGGCTCTTCGACGAGCTGTGGGGCGTACGCCTGGACACCACGGTGTGGGCGATCCTGCTCGCACACGTCTTCTTCAACTACGCGGTCGTCGTACGGACCGTCGGCGGCCTCTGGTCACAGCTCGACCCGCGCCAGGAGGAGGCCGCGCGGATGCTCGGCGCCTCCCGGTGGGCGGCGTGGCGGACGGTGACGCTGCCCGCGCTCGCACCCGCCGTCGCGGCCGCCGCGCTCATGGTCTTTCTCTTCACCTTCACCTCCTTCGGTGTGGTGCAGATCCTCGGCGGGCCCGCGTACTCGACGCTCGAAGTGGAGATCTACCGGCAGACCGCGCAACTCCTCGACCTGCCGACGGCCGCCGTCCTGACCCTCGTGCAGTTCGCCGCGGTCGGCCTGATCCTGGCGATCCACGCGTGGACGGTGCGGCGGCGCGAGAGCGCGCTGAAGCTCGTCGACGCCGCCGCCGTCGCGCGCAGGCCGCGCGGCGCCGGGCAGTGGACGTTGCTCGGGTTCGTCATGGCGACCGTCGTGTTGTTGATCCTGTTGCCGCTCGGTGTGCTCGTTCAGCGGTCCTTCGACGGTCCTGACGGCTTCGGGTTCGCGTACTACAAGGAGCTGACCTCCGCGGACGGTGGCGCCTTCCTCGTACCGCCGATCGAGGCCATCGGGAATTCGCTGCAGTACGCGGTGGTGGCCACGGCCATCGCCGTGCTGATCGGCGGGCTCGCGGCCGCCGCCCTCACCCGGCGCGCGGGCCGTCTCGTGCGCGGCTTCGACGCGCTGCTCATGCTGCCGCTCGGCGTCTCCGCGGTGACCGTGGGCTTCGGGTTCCTGATCACGCTCGACAAGCCGCCGCTGGATCTGCGGTCCTCCTGGATCCTCGTGCCGCTGGCCCAGGCCCTGGTCGGTGTGCCGTTCGTCGTACGCACCATGCTGCCCGTCCTGCGCGCGGTGGACGGCAGGCTCCGCGAGGCGGCGGCCGTGCTCGGGGCGTCGCCGCTGCGGGCCTGGCGCGAGGTCGACCTGCCCATGGTGTGGCGGGCGCTGCTGATCGCCGCCGGGTTCGCCTTCGCCGTGTCGCTCGGCGAGTTCGGGGCGACGGTCTTCATCGCACGGCCCGACAACCCGACGCTGCCGGTCGCCGTGGCCCGGCTGCTCGGACGCGCGGGCGACCTCAACTACGGCCAGGCGATGGCCCTCTCGACGATTCTCATGGCGGTGTGCGCGGTGTCCCTGCTGCTCCTGGAACGCGTACGGACCGAGCGCACCACGGGGGAGTTCTGATGACGGACGCGCTGCTGAGCCTGCGGGACGCGACGGTACGTTTCGGAGGGCGGGCCGTGCTCGACGCCGTGGACCTCGATGTCGCCGAGCACGAGATCGTCTGTGTGCTCGGGCCGAGCGGCAGCGGCAAGTCGACGCTGCTGCGGGCGGTCGCCGGGCTTCAGGGGCTCGACTCGGGGCAGGTCGTCCTCGGGGGGCGCGACCAGCGCGGGGTGCCCGCGCACAAGCGGGGCGTCGGCCTCATGTTCCAGGACCACCAGCTCTTCCCGCAGCGGGACGTGGCGGGCAACGTCGCCTTCGGGCTGCGCATGCACGGTGCGTCGCGCGGCGAACAGGCCGACCGGGCCGCCGAGTTGCTGGAACTCGTCGGCCTCCCGAAGGCGCAGCGGCGCGCGGTGGCCGCGCTGTCCGGCGGTGAGCAGCAGCGCGTGGCGCTGGCGCGGGCGCTCGCGCCCCGGCCCCGGCTGTTGATGCTCGACGAGCCCCTCGGTCAGCTCGACCGCTCGCTGCGGGAGCGGCTCGTCGTCGAACTCCGGCAACTCTTCGACGAGTTGGGCACGACCGTCCTCGCGGTCACGCACGACCAGGGCGAGGCCTTCGCGCTCGCCGACCGCGTCGTCGTCATGCGGGACGGGCGGATCGCGCAGTCCGGCACCCCGCTGGAGGTGTGGCAGCACCCGGCCGACGAGTTCGTGGCGCGTTTCCTCGGCTTCGACAACGTGGTGCGGGCGACCGTGGCGGGCGGGGCCGCCGACACGGTGTGGGGCAAGCTCCCGGTCCCCGAGGGCACTTCGGCCGGACCGTGCACGATCCTGGTGCGGCCGGCGGGGGTGCGGCTCGTCTCCGCCGAGGAGGGACTGCCGTGCCTCGTCACGGCGCGGACCTTCCGCGGCACGCACGTCGCCGTCCACCTGCAGCCGGTGGAGGGGCCGCGCCTGGAGGCGGCTTGTGCGCTGCGCAGGGCGCCGGAGGTCGGGGAGACGGTGGGCGTCGGGTTCGACGCGGAGGATGTGGTGGTGCTCGGCTGAGTGCCGCGCGGAAACTCAGATGTCGTGTCGGCGACGTCGCTCTACTGTTCGGCCATGACGACACTCGGCCACGACCGGTGCTGCGACGAAGTCGCCCGCCAACTCGACCTGCTCCGTACGACGCTGACCGGCGCGGACCTCTCGGTGACTGTGCCGACCTGCCCCGACTGGACACTGGCCCAGCTCGTGCGGCACACCGGCAGCGCGGTGCGCTGGAGCGAGCGCCTGGTCGCGACGCGCGCCGAGCAGGACATACCGGATGAGGATATTCCGGAGCTCGAAGGCCCGGAAGGCTCCGAAGGTCCGGAAGGTTCCGAAGGCTCCAAGGCCGACGATCCGGTCGCCCTCGACGCCTGGCTCGCCCGCACCGCGGAGCTCGGCGCGGCCACGTTCCGCGCCGCGGGCGCCGAAGCCGCCGTGTGGTCGTGGGCCGAGGACCACAGCGCCGCGTTCTGGGCGCGCCGCATGACACACGAGCTGGTCATCCACCGCGCGGACGCCGCCATCGCCGTGGGCGTCCCGTACGAGGTCGACCCGGAGGTCGCCGCGGACGCCATCGACGAATGGCTCGACCTCGTCGCCCTCGCCCAGCGCACCGACCCCGACGACGGCGCGGCGGAGCTCAAGGGCGCGGGACGCAGCATCCACCTCCACGCGACCGACGCGCCTGCGGGCCTCGACGCCGAGTGGCTCGTCGAGTTCGGCGAGGACGGGTTCACCTGGCGGCGCGGTCACGCGAAGGCGACGGTCGCGCTGCGCGGGCCGCTCACGGAGGTGCTGCTCGCCTTCTACCGGCGGCGGCCGCTGGACAGCGGACGCGTGGAGGTCGTGGGGGAGCGGGAGCTGCTGGACTTCTGGCTGGAGCGGGCGTCGTTCGGGTGAGCCGACGCGGTTCCCGCGTACGTGCTCAGGCCGTGCGGGACGGCGTCGCGCCGAGCTTTCGCAGGGCTTCCGGGGCGTCCTCCACCCGGTCCACCAGGGCGATCCGGGACTCCATCGAGCGGTCGCGGGCCAGCGACTGGAGCAGTGGCCACACCGGCAGGTGGTCGGTCCAGTGGGCGCGGTCGACCAGGACCATGGGGGTGGGTTCGCCGCGGGACTCGTAGTAGTTGGGGGTGGCGTTGTCGAAGACCTCCTGGACGGTGCCCGCCGCGCCGGGGAGGAAGATGACGCCCGCGTTCGAGCGGGCCAGGAGGCCGTCCTCGCGGGTGGCGTTGGCGAAGTACTTGGCCAGGTGGGAGGCGAACGCGTTCGGGGGCTCGTGGCCGTAGAACCACGTGGGGATGCCCACGGAGGCGCCGCCGTCGGGCCACCGCTCGCGGACCGCGAACGCCGCCCGCGCCCACTCCGTGACCGAGGGCGTGAACGAGGGGGCCTTGGCGAGGAGTTCGAGGGCCTCGTCCAGCGCGGTGTCGTCGAGGGGTGCGGCGTAGGCGCCGAGGTTCGCCGCCTCCATCGCGCCGGGGCCGCCGCCCGTGGCGACCGTGAACCCCGCGCGGGCCAGCGCGCGGCCGAGCCGGGCCGCTCCCGCGTAGGCCTCCGTGCCGCGGGCCATCGCGTGGCCGCCCATGACACCGACGACCTCGGCTCCGACGAGGAGCTCGTCGAGGGCGTCCGAGATGGAGTCGTCGTGTATGGCGCGCAGCATCGACGAGAAGACGTCGCCGTCGGCCTTGGTCCGCTGGAACCAGTCGTACGCGTGTGCGTCCGGCGTCGCGTCGTACCCGCCATCGGCGAGGCCGGCGAACAGGTCGTCGGCGGAGTAGAGCAGGCCGCGGTACGGGTTGAACGGCAGTCCCGGGACGGGCGGGAAGACCAGCGCGCCGCCCGCCCGTACCTTCGCCGCCGCGTCCTCCCGCATGGGGCAGCCGAGGAAGACGGCGCCCGCGACGTCGGCCGCGAGGAGGGCGGAGGTGCGCTCCGTCAGGTCGACGGCCTGGACCCGGCACCCCGCGAGGGCGCCGCGTCCTGAGACCTCGTCGAACTCGGCGAGGGTCTCGATCTCGCGGTCCTCGCCGGGGGGTTGCGGGGCGGACTCGGGTGTCGGATGCATCCGCCCATGCTAAGCAGGGCGGTCACCGGCGCCTCGGTCAGCCCTGGACCTTGTCGGCCTCGGGCCTCGGTCAGCCCTGGACCTCCGACGGGTCCATCCACATGACCTCCCAGGTGTGGCCGTCCAGGTCGTCGAAGGCGCGGCCGTACATCGTGCCGTAGTCCTGGACCTTGCCCGCCGTGCCGCCCGCGGCGATCGCTCTGTCGACGAGCTCGTCGACCTTCTCGCGGCTCTCGGCGCTCAGACAGATCAGCGTCTCGCTGACCTTCGTGGCGTCCGCGATCTCCTTCTGCGTGAAGTTCGCGTAGTGCTCCTTGCTCAGCATCATCGCGACGATGGTGTCGCTGATCGTCACGCACGCGCAATCGTCGCTCGAGAACTGCGGGTTGATCGTGTACCCGAGCTCCGTGAAGAACTTCTTCGACGCGGCGACGTCGGACACGGCCAGGTTCACGAAGATCATCTGCTGGTACATGGGTGTCTCTCCCGGTGTGTGTGCGCAGTCAGCGCGTGTGCTTACGGAGGGATAGACATGCGTTCGACCCGGAACTCATCGCTCGACGCGCACTTTTTTCTCAGGGGGCCAGCGGCAGCGCTGCCAGCTGTGCGACGACCCAGGTCAGCGGGCCGAACACGGCGAGCAGCGCGCCCGCGCGGAGCACCGCCGAACCGCGCAGCATCGTCGCGGGCGCACCGAGCCGCAGCAGCGCGGACGTCGTGTCCGAACGGGCCTGCCGTGCCTCCACGGAGGCCGTGGCCAGCGTCAGCACCGCACAGCCCCCGACGAGCAGCGCGCCGAGCGTGGTCAGCGGACCGGCTTCCGGGCGCGGACCCGCGTACAGCACGATCGACGCGTACGCGCCCGACGCCACCGCGCACAGCACGCCGAGCGGCCGCCCGATGCGCCGCGCCTCCTCCTGCAGCACGCGGCCCGCGAGCAGGCGCAGCGCGCCGGGCCTGACCGCCTGGAGCAGCCGTCCGCAGAGGTAGGTGAGGCCGGGTCCCGCGAGGACGAGGCCGAGCGCGGTCAGCGCCCATCCCGCGAGCACGCCCGCGGGGCTGCCGTCGGCGCTGCCGGGCAGGGGGAGGCCGGTGCGGGGGGTGGCGCCGGAGCGGCTCGTGTACGTCTCCACGGCGAGGCCGGCGGCGAGCAGGGCGACGCCCCAGGGGAGGCCGCTCGGGGGTGGCGTGGGTGCGGCGGGTTCGGTGCCGGGCTCGGCGCGGGCCGGGGGTGCGGACTCGGACTGCGGCTCGGTGCCGGGCCGGGACGCGGTCGCGGTCACGGGACCGGTCTTGGCCCCGCGCGTGATGCCCCCGGCCCTGGCCGTGGTCTTCGTGGAGCGCGGTCGCAGTACGAAGGCGCTCGCCGCGGACGCGGCGATCGGCACCAGCGCGAGCAGCGTGAGCGCGGCGGCGACCGGGAGCGGTTGGTCGGCGGCGAGCAGGTCGGCGGCCGCCCCGTCGAAGGGGAGGCCGGAGACGTCGCCGCGCAGGTGCAGGAAGAAGAGCAGCGCGAGCAGGGAGCCGAGCGTGCAGGCGACGGCCGTGGAGATGGTGCCGAGCACCATCAGGCGGGCGGGCCCGAGGCCCACGGCGGAGAGCCCGCCGCGGGGGCGGGTGCCGGGGTCGGTACGGGCGACGGCGACGGCGAAGTAGACGGTGGCGGCGATCGGCGCGGCACACCACGCGAGGCGCAGCCCGGCGCCCGCTCCGGGGTGCTCCATCGCGTACGTCAGGGTGCAGAGCAGCAGGAAGCCGGTGCCGGCGGACGCGGCGGCGACGAGGAGCCGACGGAGCTGGACGACGGGGTGGGCGCCCCGGGCTAGACGGAAAGCGAGCACGCGGCCCCTTCCGTCCGGGCAGGGGCGGTGACGCCGCCGGAACGATTGGCCGTGGCGGTGGTGCTCGGCGTGGTCGTCGCGGGAGTGGTGCTTGTGGTGGTCGTGGTGCCTGCGGGGTCCGCAGGAGCCGGGGGCTCCGTCGCGTCCGTCTTCCCGGCCGCCGCGCCCCCACCCCCCTCGGCCCCGTCCGCCCCCGGCAGGTGCACCGTGCTGACGCGGCGGCCGTCCAGGAGGTTGATCGTGCGGTCGGCCAGGGTGGCGACGGTCTGGTCGTTCGTGGCCAGGACGACCGTGATGCCGTGGGAGCGGGCCGCCGTCGTCAGGGTGCGGAGGGCGAGGGTGTGGTCGGCGCGGTGCAGGGGAGCGGTGGGCTCGTCGGCGAAGAGCACGGACGGCGTGGTGACCAGGGCGCGGGCGATGGCGACGCGCTGCCGCTCCGACTGAAGGAGCGCGTGCGGCCGCTTCCGCGCGCAGCCCCCGATGTCGAGACGGTCCAGCCACTCCTGGGCGGCGGGCTTGGAGACCCGGTGCGAGGCGCCGCGCAGCATCAGCGGCAGGGCGACGTTCTCCCAGGCGGTGAGCTCGGGGACGAGGTGCGGCTCGGGGTCGATCCAGCCGAAGCGGTCGCGGCGCAGCCGTTCGCGTACGAGCGGACCCATCGTGTGGACGGGCGTGCTGTTGAACCACACCTCGCCCTGCTGGGGCAGGAGTTGGCCGGAGAGACACCGCAGGAGGGTCGTCTTGCCGCTGCCCCGGGGGCCGTTGACGGCGAGGATCTCGCCCTCGCGGACACCGAGCGAGACGCCGGTGAGGGCGGGGGAGCCGTTGTGTGTGACATGTAGGGCGCGTGCCCACAGCACGTCGTTGTCCGGCGGGGCCACCATGGCGTACACCTCGGTTCAGATCAGCTCGACTCCCCCGTACGGGGGAACGAAGGCGGGGCCGATCGGTCACTGGGCACGGTAGGGACAGGGGCGGACCGGGCCGGAAACGACGCGGCCCGGGGGCCGCCGTTCTCACTCGAACGGCGGCCCCCGGGCCGATGTTGATCACACCAATCGCTTAAAGCTTCGTCCACGCCTCCGTGAGCACCTGGCGCAGGATGCCCTCGATCTCGTCGAAGGTCTCCTGCGTGGAGATCAGCGGCGGGGCGAGCTGGACGACCGGGTCGCCGCGGTCGTCGGCACGGCAGTACAGGCCGTTGTCGTACAGCGCCTTGGAGAGGAAGCCGTACAGGACGCGCTCGGTCTCCTCGTCGTTGAACGTCTCCTTGGTGGCCTTGTCCTTCACGAGCTCGATGCCGTAGAAGAAGCCGTTGCCGCGGACGTCGCCGACGATCGGCAGGTCGAGCAGCTTGCTGAGGGTCTGGTGGAACGCGTCCTCGTTGTCGAGGACGTGCTGGTTGAGGCCCTCCTTCTCGAAGATGTCGAGGTTGGCTATGCCGACCGCGGCGGAGACGGGGTGGCCGCCGAAGGTGTAGCCGTGCAGGAAGGTGTTCTCGCCCTTGTAGAACGGCTCGGCGATGCGGTCCGAGATGATGCACGCGCCGATCGGGGAGTAGCCCGAGGTCATGCCCTTGGCGCAGGTGATCATGTCCGGGACGTAGCCGAACTTGTCGCAGGCGAACATCGTGCCGAGGCGGCCGAAGGCACAGATGACCTCGTCGGAGACGAGCAGCACGTCGTACTTGTCGCAGATCTCGCGCACCCGCTGGAAGTAGCCGGGCGGGGGCGGGAAGCAGCCGCCCGCGTTCTGCACCGGCTCCAGGAAGACGGCGGCGACCGTCTCCGGGCCCTCGAAGAGGATCTCCTGCTCGATCTGGTCGGCGGCCCAGCGGCCGAAGGCCTCGGGGTCGTCGCCGTGGATCGGGGCGCGGTAGATGTTGGTGTTCGGCACCTTGTGCGCGCCGGGGACCAGCGGCTCGAAGGGGGCCTTGAGGGCCGGCAGACCGGTGATGGACAGGGCGCCCTGCGGGGTGCCGTGATAGGCGACCGCGCGCGAGATGACCTTGTACTTCGTGTGGTTGCCGTTGAGCTTGTGGTACTGCTTCGCCAGCTTCCACGCGGTCTCGACGGCCTCGCCGCCGCCGGTGGTGAAGAAGACCTTGTTGAGGTCGCCCGGCGCGTAGTCGGCCAAACGCTCCGCCAGCTCGACGGCCTTCGGGTGGGCATAGCTCCACACCGGGAAGAAGGCCAGCTCCTGCGCCTGCTTGTAGGCGGTCTCGGCGAGCTCGTGACGGCCGTGGCCCGCGTTGACGACGAAGAGGCCGGACAGGCCGTCCAGGTACTTCTTGCCCTTGTCGTCGTAGATGTAGGTGCCCTCGCCACGCACGATGGTGGGGACGGGCGCGTTCTCGTACGACGACATGCGGGTGAAGTGCATCCACAGGTGGTCGTAGGCGGTCTGGCTGAGGTCCTTGCTCACGGCTATCGGGTTCCCCACATATAGGTCTGCTTCTTGAGCTTGAGGTAGACGAAGCTCTCGGTGGAGCGCACGCCGGGGAGGGCGCGGATGCGCTTGTTGATGACTTCGAGCAGGTGGTCGTCGTCTTCGCAGACGATCTCCACGAGGAGGTCGTGCGAGCCCGCGGTCATCACCACGTACTCGGCCTCCGGCATGGCGGCCACGGCGTCCGCGACCGGGTCCACATCGCCCTCGACGTCGATGCCGACCATCGCCTGCCTGCGGAAGCCCACGGTGAGCGGGTCCGTGACGGCGACGATCTGCATGACGCCCTGATCGAGCAGCTTCTGGACGCGTTGGCGCACGGCCGCCTCGGAGAGGCCCACGGCCTTGCCGATGGCGGCGTACGGACGGCGTCCGTCCTCCTGGAGCTGTTCGATGATCGCCAGAGATACGGCGTCCACGGGAGGGGTGCCGTTCCCACTGCCGCTTCCGCCAGGGTTTCCGGTGCGGGAGCTGCGAGGGGTGCTGGGGTCTGCGCTGCGACTGGCCACAGGCTCACTGTGCACGACGTCTCGTCACTTCCGCAAGCCTCGATCGATGAAATTCGTTGTCTGAGACTCGGATACTCACGGATTCCGCAGTTCTGGGCAGCTGGGTATGTTGAAAGCGTCGGTGCAGCGACTAGGGTGGGTGTCTCATCCACTGGACATCTGACTTGGAGGGCCGCGGAAGTGACCACCGAGCTGCGCCGTCTGCGCAACTACATCAACGGAGAATTCCGGGACGCGGCCGACGGACGGACCACCGAGGTCATCAACCCGGCGACCGGCGAGGCCTACGCGACGGCGCCGCTGTCCGGCCAGGCCGACGTGGACGCCGCGATGAAGGCCGCCGCCGACGCGTTCCCCGCCTGGCGCGACCTCACCCCCGCCGAGCGGCAGAAGGCCCTGCTCAAGATCGCCGACGCGTTCGAGGAGCGGGCCGAGGACCTCATCGCCGCCGAGGTCGAGAACACGGGCAAGCCGACCGGGCTCACGCGGTCCGAGGAGATCCCGCCCATGGTCGACCAGATCCGCTTCTTCGCGGGCGCGGCCCGGATGCTCGAAGGGCGCGCCGCGGGCGAGTACATGGAGGGCCTGACCTCCATCATCCGCCGCGAGCCGATCGGCGTCTGCGCGCAGGTCGCGCCGTGGAACTACCCGATGATGATGGCCGTCTGGAAGTTCGCCCCGGCGCTCGCGGCCGGCAACACGGTCGTGCTCAAGCCGTCCGACACGACCCCCGCGTCGACCGTCCTGATGGCCGAGATCATCGGCTCCATCGTGCCGCCCGGCGTCTTCAACGTCGTCACGGGCGACCGCGACACCGGCCGTGCCATGGTCGAGCACCCCACCCCGGCGATGGCGTCCATCACCGGTTCGGTGCGCGCGGGCATGCAGGTCGCCGAGTCCGCCTCCAAGGACCTCAAGCGCGTCCACCTGGAGCTCGGCGGCAAGGCCCCGGTCGTCGTGTTCGAGGACACCGACATCGCCAAGGCCGTCGAGGACATCTCCATGGCGGGCTTCTTCAACGCGGGCCAGGACTGTACGGCCGCCACGCGCGTGCTCGTCCACGAGTCCATCCACGACGACTTCGTGACCGCGCTCGCCAAGGCGGCCGCCGACACGAAGACCGGGCAGCCGGACGACGAGGACGTGCTCTACGGCCCGCTGAACAACGCCAACCAGCTGAAGCAGGTCTCCGGCTTCATCGACCGCCTCCCGGCGCACGCCAAGGTCGAGGCCGGCGGCCAGCGGGTCGGCGAGAAGGGCTACTTCTACGCCCCGACCGTCGTCTCCGGCCTCAAGCAGGACGACGAGATCATCCAGAACGAGGTCTTCGGCCCGGTCATCACCGTCCAGTCCTTCACGGACGAGGCGCAGGCCGTGGAGTACGCGAACGGCGTCGAGTACGCGCTCGCCTCCTCCGTCTGGACGAAGGACCACGCGCGCGCGATGCGCATGTCCAAGGTCCTCGACTTCGGCTGCGTCTGGATCAACACGCACATCCCGCTGGTCGCGGAGATGCCGCACGGCGGCTTCAAGAAGTCCGGCTACGGCAAGGACCTCTCGGCGTACGGCTTCGACGACTACACGCGCATCAAGCACGTGATGACGTCGATCGAGGGCTAGTACCGCTCCGGCCTCGGTTTTATTGAGGTGACCGGCCGAGCCGCCCCCGCGTACCGTTGCGTACGCGGGGGCGGCTCCGCGGTGTGCTTCCTTCTTTCTCTTCTCTGCAAAAGATCCGTAGCGCACCCACTCCCCGCCCCCGCTTTTTCTCTGCACCACGGGGTGGGACCTATGACGACGACAGCGATGACCGACGACCTGCTGGGCCTGCTGCTCCGCCGCCGACAGAGCGTGTACGTCCCCGAGGGCTCTGTCCCTGAGGGCCCCGTCCCTGAGGGCTCCGGACCGTCCGCCGTGACCGAGGCCGGCGTCGTCGTCCTCGAAGCCGAACTCGCCGACCGCGGGCACCTGCTGACCGCCCCGCTGCGCCGCGCGCTGACCGCGCTGTCCGCCCACGACCTCGCGACGACCGGGCGCAAGCTGCTCGCCGACGTCGACGCCCTGATGGGCTCCGACCGGCACCACGCCCCGCTGTTCGCCCGGTTCCCCGCCGAGACCGCCACTCAGCCGGCGTACGAGCGGTACACCACCGTCATCGCCGAGTACCTCGCCGCCCAGCCGCACCAGCCCTGCATGAACTGCGCGGGCACCAAGGCGAGCGTGCGGGCGCTCGACCCGTGCGCCCACCTCCTGTGCGACGACTGCCTCGGCGCGAAGATCGTCCCCTGGAACTGCTGCGACCAGTGCTGCGAGTGGTACGAGTGCCCGATCTGCGACAAGCGCTACGAGACCGAAGGACCCCTCGACCCCTGGCTCGACACCGGCGCCGGCCGGGGCGGTGACGGCGGCCCCGTCCTGCGCGCCCTCTCCCTCGGCGCGCCCGGCGACGCCGCCGCCGAACTCGCCGCGCTGCTCGCCCGCCGCACGCCCCTGAACCCGCGGGACCACGACGACCTCGTCCTCCTCCTCGGCCACCTCGACCCGGCCGCCGCCGCGGACTGGCTGCCGGCCGCCATCCCGCTGCGCGAGAGCAAGGCACTCGCCCTCGCGCCGCTCCTCGACCTGCCCGACGTGCGCCCGCTGATCGGGCGGTACGCGGACACGGCCACCGACGTGCTGCGCATCCTCGTCGTACGCTCCGGGGGCGACCCCGACCTGCTCGAACTCCCGCGCCTGCGCGGTCTGCCGCGTCCCGTGCGCCGCGAACTCCTCACCCTGCTCGACGGGTTCGACTTCCGGCGTCTCGCGGAGGACATGGCACGCCACCCGCGCGCGTGGAAGCGCGTCGGTGAAATCCTGCACCCCTTCGAGCACGCCCACCGCCACGCGCGCGTGGCACTCGCCTTCGCCGCCCTGCGCGGCACGCGCGTGCGGGACGGCGCGCTCGGAGAGGTCCTGCTCGCCGAGGCCGCCCGGCACGACGACGTCCGCCTCGCGGGCGACCGGCTGCACGTCGTCACCTGGCAGGCGCGCGTCGAGGAGGCGCTCGGCCGCTGGGACGTCGAGGCCGCGGTGCGCCTGCTGCGCGAGCGCCCCGGCGAACTCCTGCGCCGCCTCGACCTGCTCCTGGCCCGCTCCGGCTCGGCGACGCTTCCCGACACCGTCGGCGAGGCGCTCGCCGACGCCCTGCCGCGCTCCGGCCCCGGGCCGCTGCTCGGCGCGTACGGCCGCATGAAGGTCCGTGCCGTGCCGGGGCACCGCCGCGTCTTCTTCCCGCGCGGCCGCGTCACCAAGGCGTACGCGGTCGAGGACCACCGGCCGCCGCTGCCCGCCCGGGTGGCGGGGCGCGCCGGTGAGCTCATCGAGGCCGAGGCGGTGCGACGCCTCGCGGAGCGCGACGGCGAGCGGTACGACGTGGCCGTCCTGGACGCCGCCCTCGCCGACCTGCCCCTGCCCTTCGCCGAGCGGGCGTCGGCCGCCTCGCTGGTCGCCGTGCCGCGCGGCAGCTCCCTGCCCATGCCGGAGGACAGCGAGACCGTCCGCCTCTTCCTGCACTGGACGCAGCCCAAGGGCGTACGCGTCGACCTCGACCTGTCCGTCGCGCTCTACGACGACCTGTGGCGCTTCATCGGCCTGTGCGACTACACGCGCCTTGAGTACGCGGGCGGCGCCGCACGCCACTCCGGGGACCTGACCTCCGCGCCCGCACCGCAGGGCGCCACCGAGTACCTGGACCTCGACCTGCCGCGGCTCGCGAACACCGGGGTGCGGTTCGTGGTGCCCGCGGTGTTCTCGTACAACGACATCCCCTTCGATGAACTCCCCGACGCCTTCACGGGGTTCATGGCGGTCAAGGGCAAGGAGCGGGCCGTCTACGACCCGCGCGCCGTCCGGCAGCGCTTCGACCTCGCGGGCGACGCGAAGCTGACCGTGCCCATGATCGTCGACCTGCGGACGCGCCATGCCTGGTGGACGGACGTCACCCTCGCCACGACGGGCACCCACCACGCCGTGTGGGGGTACCGGAAGCAGATCGGCCGCATGGGCAACGACCTGCTCGACACCTTCCAGCCGCGCGGCCGCGCCACGCTGTGGGACCTGGCCTGCTGGACGGCGGCGGCCCGCACCGACGGAGACGTGTACGTGCGCGGCCGCGGCCACGTCCTGTGGGGCTACCGCCGTGCGGAGGGCGAGCCGCGCGCCGACTTCGCGCTGCGCATACGGGACGGCTGGGAGCCGGACGCGCTGCGCGCGGAGGCGGAGTTGACGGACCGGACCGCCCTGCTGGCGCTGCTGCACGGCGACCTGCCGGGCGCGCGGGACGCGGCGTCCGGCACGGCGTACCGCCTCTACCCGGGGCCGGTCGACGAGGGGGCGCTGGAGCGGGTCACCGCGGGCGACCTGGCGGGGTGGCTGGAGCCCGCGTGACGTACGCGTTCGTGTCGCGGTGATCGACAAGGTGTCGGCTCCTCGGGGCGGGGCTCGACGCTGCGTCCATTGCCGCGCCGCCGAGCGGAGGCGCATGCTGCCGGGGTGCGAGCGAACCCCATGACCTCCTCCGTGTCCCGGTCCCGGACCTCCTCCGTGTCCCGCCGTTCCCTGCTCCGCGTCCTGGGCGGCGGTGCGGCCGTCGGCACGCTCGCCGGATGCGGGGTGCCGGCCGCGTACATCGAGCCGGGGGAGCGGGCGGCGGCGAGCGACCGCTCGCGCAGGGACAGGGCGCTGACCTTCGCCAACTGGCCGCTGTACATCGACACCGACGACAACGACAAGACGAAGCGCCCCTCGCTGGACGCCTTCGAGAAGCGGACCGGCATCGACGTCCGCTACACGGAGGAGATCAACGACAACGACGAGTTCTTCGGCAAGATCAGCCCGTCCCTGATGAACCACCAGGAGACCGGCCGCGACCTCATCGTCATCAGCGACTGGATGTGCGCACGCTTCGTGCGGCTCGGCTGGGTCCAGGAGATGGACCGCGCCCGGCAGCCCAACGTCACCAAGTACCTCGACCCGCTCCTGCGCTCGCCGCACTTCGACCCGGGCCGCAAGTACACGGTCCCCTGGCAGTCGGGCATCACCGGCATCGCGTACAACAAGCGCAAGGTCGGCCGCGAGATCAAGCAGGTCTCCGACCTGTGGGCGGACGACCTCAAGGGCCGCGTCACCCTCCTCTCCGGCCTCGACGAGGCGTTCGCGCTGCTCCTCCAGGGCGACGGCGTCGACATCAGGAAGTGGACCGCGGACGACTTCCACCGGATGTGCGACAAGGTCGAGAAGATGGTGAACAGCCATCACATCCGCCGCTTCACCGGCAACGACTACATCAAGGACCTCTCCAGCGGCGACGTCCTCGCCTGCCAGGCCTACAGCGGCGACGTCATCCAGCTCCAGGCGGACGACCCCGACATCGAGTTCGTCGTCCCCGAGGAGGGCGCGGAGCTGTGGGCGGAGTCCCTGATGGTCCCCAACCTGGCCCGCCACAAGCAGAACGCCGAACGGCTCGTCGACTACTACTACGAGCCCGAGGTCGCCGCGGAACTCGCCGCCTGGGTCAACTACGTCTGCCCCGTCCCGGCCGCCCGCGACATCCTCGCCTCCTCCAAGGACAAGGAACTCGCCGCCCTCGCCGAGGACCCACTGATCTTCCCCGACGACGCGATGCGCGAGCGGCTCGTCATCGCACGCGACATCACATCGAAGGAACGCACGGAGTTCGCGAAGCGGTGGAACGCGTTGGCGGGGCTGTAGCCGCTCCGGTGGTCAGCCGCGGCGGCGGCGCAGGGCGGTGCGGGCGTTCTCGACCGCGTACGTGATGTTCAGCCGCCAGGTCGCCAGCTTGTCCTCCACCTTCGATGCGACCGTCCGCCACTTGAACCAGAGCGGCAGGTCCCGGAACGGCACGTAGTCGAGGGTGTCGTCGACGGCGGTCGCCGCGATGCCGCGATGCCCCTCCGCGCGAAGCGCGGCGAACAGCTCCGGGGTGAGTGCGCCATGGACGCGAGCAGCAGTGCCCGCAGCGGTGTATGCGAATCCCCGCTGGCCGGGGTCCGACAACCGCATGGCTCGGATGATGCGCGGGGAAACTTCACCGAGTGTGCAGTTGAAGGCCAAGCCGATGGCTGCCGTACCGAGACGGCTCTCACCGCGCTCGTACGCCGCGTCCCACTCGGCGGGGTCGTCGATGCCCAGCAGGCCTTCGCCGGTTTCCCAGTTCCACTCGGCCGCCATGGCCTCTTTCCTTCCATTGCCCGCCCGTCAGTTTTTGCACGGAGGCGGGAGCACCTTCTGCTTCTTCTTGTTGTTGATCATCTTCTCCTGTACCAGCCTGGTCAGGTCGTTTTCCTTCACAGTGTTGGACGGGTACGAGGCCTGCACGTGGCCATGGTAGATCTCCTTGACGATCTTGCCGTTCTTGTCGGTGACGTACTCGTGACGATCGAGGACCACAATCTCGTTGTTCACGTGGTCCACACCGACGCGACGGAATTTGGCCGGGTTGGTTCCGTCGCCCAGGGGGATGGACCGGTCCAGCGCTGCCTGTCCGTTCGCAGGCCTCCGGCCGATCTCGCCCTTGGCCGACGAACTGCTCCCAGAGCCATGCTTGCTGTACGACGAGTCGTCGTAGATGCGCGTCGGCTCGTCACTCTCGAGGCCGAGCGGGTCGCTCCACCGCAGAGGATTGTCGACGTACGCGTGATGGTTCGGCGCCGGGACCAGGCCGAGCGGGTCGGGGGAGAGATAGCTTGCCGTGTCCGGGTCGTAGTAGCGGGACAGGTTGTAGTGCAGGCCCGTCTCCGGGTCGCGGTACTGGCCCGGAAAGGCCAGCGGGCACAGGCCGCTGTCGTCGTCGGCCAGCGGCTTTCCCCACAGGCTGGTCGCGGAGCGCCAGGCGATCGAACCGTCCTCCCCGACGAGTTCGTTCGGGGTGCCGACGAGGTCGGTGACGATCGCATAGAACTGCCTGCTGATCTCGTCCGGATCGGCTGTGCGCCACCGGCTGCGCACCTGGGCTGCCGCCCGGTGGGTGCCGGGCTCCCAGTCCCAGGTGTCGGTCTCCGTCAGGTCGCCACGGAGCGACCGCTGTTCCGCGAGGTTGACGCCGTCCCAGGTGAAGAGGGTCTCGTCGGCGACCGAACCGTCGTCGTCGACGCGTACCTTGGCGGTGCGCCGGCCGAGCACGTCGTAGCGGTACCGCCATACGCCGTTATCCGGCGTCCGGGCCTCGGTGAGCCGGTCGTCGGCGTCCCAGGCGTACGTCCAGATCCGGCGAAGGCCCGACAACGTCCGTCGGATCACGCGGATCACGCGCCCCTGGGCGTCGTGCTCGTACGTGGAGCGGCCCGCCGAGGTGACGCGCGTTCCGGAGTGCCGCGCCGGGCCCTGTGCGTCCTGGCCGCCGGGGGCCGGGTGGGATGCGGCGGTGAGGTTGCCGAGATCGTCGTAGGCGTAGGTCTCGGTCCAGGTCTTCGCGGATACCCGGGTGACGCGGCCCGCGGGGTCGAGGTCGAACGTGCGGGCGCCTGCCAGTCGGTCCGCGATCCCGGTCAGGTATCCGTCCGCGCGATAGGCGTAGGAGCGGGACTGCCGCACCGCACCGTCGCCACCCGTGCGCGCCCGGACGGTCTGCTCGACGAGGCGGTGCCCCGCGTCCCAGGACTGCGTCAGGGTGGCGGCGGGGCCCAGGCCGCGAGCGGTCTCCCGGCCGGCCGCGTCATACGCGAAGGTCAGCTCGCCACCCGCGGTGACCAGCGAGGTGGGCAGACCGACGGAGTCGTATGCCCAGCGCGAGGTGGCGCCGGAGGGCGTGGTCCGGCGGACCCGCCGACCCAGTACGTCGTACTCGCTGGTGACGGTCCGGCCGTCGACGGCCTCGGCGACGATCCGGCCGGCCACGTCATAGGCGTAGGTGACGCTGCCGAGGGCGCTCGTCGCCTCCAGAAGGCGTCCGGCGGGGTCGTAGCGCAACGAGGTGACCGTGCCGTCGTCGGTGCTCATGGTCACCATCCGGCCCGCGGTGTCACGGGTCATCCGCACCGTCTGGCCGGAGCCGTTGGTGCGCTCGACCTGGCGTCCGGTCGGGTCGCAGCGGTAGGTGAGCGTGCGACCGTCGAAGTCGGTCTCGCCGATCAGCGTGCCCGCCGCGTCGTAGCGGTAGCTCCACGCGTCGCCCCGCGGATTGTGCACGGTCGTGAGTCGCAGCTCGGTGTCGTGCGAGAAGCGGTAACGGGTGCCGTCCGGGTCGGTCCGGGCGCTGGGCAGGTCGAACGCCCCGTACTCGAACTCGGTGGTGGTCCCGGCCGCATCGCGGTATGCGGTGAGGTTGCCCTCCGCGTCGTACCTCCATGTCTCTCGCCCGCCGTCGGCGCGCTCACGCCACAGGAGCAGCCCCTCGGTGTTCCAGCTCTGGCGGACGGTCCCACCGACCGGGTCGTGGATCTCCACGGCACGGCCGAATACGTCCCTGCGCACGGAGACGACGCTGCCGCGCGGATCGACGACCCGCACCGGCAGGCCCGCCTCGTCGTTCTCGTACCGGGTCGTGTTGCCGAGCGCGTCGGTCTCGGCGATCCGGTGTCCGCGCTCGTCGTAGTGGTACGAGGTCACCGCGCCCTGCGGGTCGGTGCTGGTGAGCAGATTGCCCCGGTCGTCGTACGCGCCTTCCCAGCGTGCGCCGTCGGCCTGTGTGATGGCGACCGGCAGGACACCGTCCGCGTACTCGACATGGACGCTGGTGCCGTCAGGGCGGTCCATGCGCAGCGGTTGTCCGTGTGCGTCGAGGGTGTAGCGCGTCGTGCGGCCCAGCTCGTCGGTACGAGACAGCAGGTGTCCACGGGCATCGTGCTCGGTGTGCACGGTGAAGCCCAGTGGGTCGACGACACGGGTGAGGTGGAGCCGCTCGTCGTGGTGGTACTCGGTGGTGTGGCCGAGCGAGTCGGTGTAGCGGGTGACGCGGTGGTCGGAGTCGTAGCCGATGACGCAGCTGAGGGCGGAGTCGGCGCCCTCCCCGCGTATGCAGCGGTCGTCCTCGTCGTAGGTGAAGCGGTACCAATAACCGTTGCGGTCGGTCCAGGACGTGATGCGGGCGTGCGCGTCGTAACTGAGCCGGTAAGGCAGGCCGGACGAGTTGTGGATCTCGCTCAAGTTGCCGGCGGCGTCATACCGGTAACGCATCAACGTCCTGCCGTTGGGACCGTACCCGGGGTCGCGCAGGCGCAGTCCGGTCACCCGGCCGTCGTCGGTGTCGACGTCGACGTGGTAGCCGCCCGAATGACGCACGGCCACGGGTGTGCCGTGGGCGGCACGGTCGATGTCGACGCGATGGCCGTTCTGGTCCGTCACCGCGGCGAGCGGCATGGTGAACGCCTCGTCGGCGGCCACCGCGCGGCGGGTCGGCGCGAAGTGGCGGGTGTGGCCGCTTTCCGGGTCGGTGACGCGGATGGGGGTGCCGGGGGCGCCGTCCCAGTCCAGAGGCCAGCGCGGACCCGCCACCGGCAGGACAGAGGCGCCGGGCGCGGGCACCGGGTAGCGGAGGATCATGCCGTCCTCGGTGGCGAACAGCACCCCTTCATGGTCCAGTTCGAGACGTTCGTCCAGCGTG
The DNA here is from genome assembly GCF_008642335.1 of Streptomyces venezuelae. Classification (NCBI taxonomy): domain Bacteria; kingdom Bacillati; phylum Actinomycetota; class Actinomycetes; order Kitasatosporales; family Streptomycetaceae; genus Streptomyces; species Streptomyces venezuelae. Next base: position 5,909,289 of record NZ_CP029191.1, read on the forward strand.
GAGGCCCAGGAGGGGCCGAAGCAGCGGCCCGAGAAGTAGCTCGACAGGTGGGTGCGGCGCAGGGCCAGCGGGAGCAGGCCTGGCAGTTCGACGTCGGTCTTCTCCATGATCATTTCGCCGGAGATCATGTCGACGGGGTCGCCGTTCTTGCAGCGGGCCTTGGCGGGCTTGCTCGTCGCCACGTCGTCCGCGCCGCGCCGCAGGCCGTTCTTGAGGCCTTTGGCCATGCCCTTGAGGCCCTTCAGCCCCTTGCCGAGTTTGGCGGCGGTGGTGATCCCCTTCATGCCGGGGACGCAGTCCATGGCGGCGAACGCCACGTCCATGAGGGTGGCTTGTCCTTTTGCGTATTTGCTCAAGGTGTCGGCCAGCACGATGGCACCCGCGACGATGACGATGGCGGCGAGGATCGGGCCGCCGACGATCATCGCGATCACACCGACCACGGCGACGACGACCTTGCAGACGGCGACGATGGTGTCCCAGTTGTCGGAGACCCAGTCGCCGATCTCCTCCCACCACTTGCGGTTCCTGATGCCCGCGTCGGAGGCCTCGTCGATCTTCTTCTTCGCGGTGCCCGCGGCCTCCTCGCGCATCTTGCGCGCGTCGGCGGCCATCTTCTTCGCCGCCTCCAGCGCACTCTTCGCGGAGTCCACGTCACCCTGCGCGGACTTCTGCGCCTTCTCGGCGGAGTGCGCGTTGCGGGTGGCGGCCTTGACCTTGTCCTCGTCCGGCTTGGGCACGTCCTTGCCGCCGCCCGGCTTGTCCTTGTACTTGTCCGCTTCCTTGCCCGCCCGCTCCACCCAGGAATCGGCCGAGGAGAGCCGGGACTTGGCGCTGCTCAGGTCGGCCTGCGCCTCACGGCCCTTGACCAGCGCCTTGTCGGCCAGCGACTGGGCACGCTCCAGCTCCGGCCAGTACGCGGACAGCGCGTCGCCCGCCATCTCGTAGCTCTTCTTGAGCTTCTTCAGCTTGCTGGGCGCGTCCTCGAACTTCTCCGTGAAGGCGTCCGCGGTCTTGCCCACCCACTTCAGGATGGCCTCATCGCCCGCCATCCCCTTGATGTCCCGCAGGACCCTGCCCACGTCGTCCGCGAAGTCGTGGAGGTTCTTCGCCAGCGACCGCACCCGGTGCGGATCACCCGGCGTCGGATCCTCGTCCAAGTCCAGGACATGCCAATCCTTCGGCCTGTGTCCCGCCATCGTGCAACCCCCGTCACGCCTTACTCACCAAGAACCCGCGTACGGACGAACGTACAAGCTTCGGCTGTTTGGTGGAAACGCGACGGGGCACGGCGTCAGGACTCCGGAGCTCAAGGTCGGAGTGCGGCTTCCACTATGCGCTGGGTGACCGGGTTCGCCTCCATGCCCTTCGCGTCGGTCGCGTTGACCGAGTAGACGAGGGTGCGGGAGCCGTTCTCGGTGGAGGCGATGATGTTCGTGTAGCCGTAGCGCGCACCCGTCTTGAACCAGTACGTCTTCCCGTTGATGTCCATGGTCTGCAGGCCCGCAGCGAAGGTGGGCTTCGCGGGAGCGTTCGGCCCGAGACGGGGGAGGGTGAACATCTCCTTCAGTTGCGGCTGCGGCACGACCTTTCCCGCGAACAGCGCCTGGGTGAACGTCTCCAGGTCGGCCGTGGAGGAGATCATGTCGCCGGCCGCGAACCGGTCGTACTGGGTCCACACGGTGGCGTCGACCAGGCGGGTGGTGCCGTCCGGCTGCTCCTGCTTCTGGTAGCCGCGGTTGTGCGGGCCGCGGATGTGGAGGTCCTTGCCGGGGAAGTAGGTGTCGCGCATGCGGAGCGGGTGGAAGATCCGCCGGGCCGCCTGGTGGGCGTACGTGTCTCCGGTGACCTTCTCGATCAGCAGGCCCAGCACGGTGTAGTGGATGTTGCGGTAGTGCTGCTCGGCGCCCGGGTCGTGCTCGGGGCCCTTGGCTATCGCGGAGTCGAGGACGGTCCGGGGGTCCAGCGTGTCGTAGCGGTGGGCGAACACGTCGTCGAAGCCGTCGCCATTCTTGAGGCCGCTCGTGTAGTTGAGGAGGCTGCGGACCGGGATGGGGTCGAACTCCGCCGTGAACAGGCCCGGCAGGTAGTGCTGCACGGGTCGGTCGAGGTCGATCGTGCCCTCGGCGGCCAGTTGCAGCACCATGGCCGCCGTCACGATCTTTGTCGTCGACCCGGCGCGCAGTCGGCCGTGCGGATCCGCCTTGCGGTGCGTGACCAGGTCGTGCACGCCGGAACTGCCGCGCCAGGTCCCGTCCGTGCCGCCGACCCGGACGAGCGCGGCGGTCGCGTCGGCGTTCGGCAGCCCCTTGATCGCGTCCCGCAGGAGCTTGTCGTTCGGTCTGTTCGACGTCGACGGGGCGTCCGTCGCAGCGTGCGAGGGGTATGCGAGCGCCGGGGCGGCCGCCGCGCCGGTCAGCCCGAGGACGAGGGCGGCGGCGACGGCGGCACGGGCGGGAACCTTCACGGTGACTCCTGGGACGGGTTCGACGGGATGTGGTCACATCCTGGCGAGCGCCCCGGGGGCGGTGGATCGTCAGTGGGGAGGGCTCTGTCCCGGGAAGCTGTCGGGGGCCAACGGGGCTCGGAGTCGGGGGTGTTGGAAGGGGAGTCCCCTAGGGGGTGGCGCTAGGGCCGGCGAAGGCCGTGCAGCGTTTCGATGCGGTTCGTCGTGATCGCGTCGGTGCCCGCGGCGATCAGGCGGCGCATCGAGCGGCGTGTGTCCGGGGTCCAGGCCGAGACGAGCAGGCCCTGGCGGTGTACGTGGAGCGTCAGTTCGCGGTCGACCAGCGGGAAGCGGAAGTTGAGCCAGCGCGGCTTCACCGCGTCCAGGAGGACGGGGCGGGGCGGGGCCAGGGTCGTCCAGGTCAGCGCGATCTCCGCGGCCGGATCCGCCTCGCGCACGGCGAGCATCGTCCGCCCGCCCGCGCAGTAGTACACCCGCTCCGCCGCGCCGCACTCCGCGACGACCCCGACGACCGTGCGCACGGCGTCGTACGTCGCCCCCGGCAGGTCGATCATGAGCCGGTGCCCCTCGGTGGCCGCGAGGGCCGCGGCGAGGGTCGGGACGCCGCCCTCGGTGAGGCCTTCGACCTCCGCGGAGGACAGGGCGGCGAGCGGCCGCTCGTACCCCCACAGGCGCTTCAGGGTCGGGTCGTGCAGCAGGACGGGTACGCCGTCCCCGGTCAGGCGGACGTCGATCTCCACCGCGTCCGCGCCCCGCTCGAACGCGGAGCGCAGGGACGGGAGGGTGTTCTCACGAACGCGGTAGGGATCGCCTCGGTGGGCCACAGCAGTCACGGTGCGCATGGGCCCATTGTGGTCACGGGATGCGGATGGGTGGGTTTATTGCGGATGGGCGCGTTCGTTGCGGATGGGCGCGTTCGTTGCGGATGGGTGCGGTCGTTGCGGATGGGCGCGTTCGTCACGGCGCGAGCCACGTGTCCGTGTACGTGTCGATCTCGGCGGCGATCCGCGCCTTGCCCGCCGGGTCGAGGAAGGACGCCTCGACGGCGTTCTTGGCGAGGTCCGCGATGCCGCGCTCATCGAGGCCGAGGAGACGGGCCGCCACGGCGTACTCGTTGTTCAGGTCCGTGCCGAACATCGGCGGGTCGTCGGAGTTGATCGTGACGGTCACTCCTGCCTCGACGAACTGCTTGACCGGGTGCTCGTCGAGGGTGCTGACCGCGCGGGTCGCGATGTTCGAGGTCGGGCAGACCTCCAGCGGGATGCCGTGCTCGGCCAGGTGGGCGAGGAGCTTGGGGTCCTGCGCGGACGTCGTGCCGTGCCCGATGCGCTCGGCGCCCAGGTGGATCAGGGCGTCCCAGACGGTCTCGGGGCCCGTCGTCTCGCCGGCGTGCGGGACCGAGTGCAGGCCCGCCGCGATCGCCCGGTCGAAGTACGGCTTGAACTGCGGGCGCGGCACGCCGATCTCGGGCCCGCCGAGCCCGAAGGAGACCAGGCCCTCGGGGCGCAGCTTGTCGGTGGTGGCGAGGCGGAGCGTCTCCTCGGCCGATTCGAGTCCGGCCTCGCCGGGGATGTCGAAGCACCAGCGCATTACGGTGCCGAACTCCTTCTCGGCCGCCGTGCGGGCGTCCTCGATGGCGTCCATGAAGGCGCGGTCGTCGATGCCGCGGCGCACGGAGGAGTACGGGGTGATCGTCAGCTCGGCGTAGCGGACGTTCTGGCGCGCCATGTCGCGGGCCACCTCGTACGTGAGGAGGCGTACGTCCTCCGGGGTGCGGATCAGGTCCACGACGGACAGGTAGACCTGGATGAAGTGCGCGAAGTCCGTGAACGTGAAGTAGTCGGCGAGCGCCTCGGGGTCGGTCGGCACCGAGGAGTCGGGGTGCCGGGCGGCCAGCTCGGAGACGATGCGGGGGGAGGCCGAGCCGACGTGGTGCACGTGCAGTTCCGCCTTGGGCAGTCCGGCGATGAAGGCGTGCGTATCTCTGGCGGGCGCGGCTGTGGTCTGCTGCTCGGTCACGGTTTCCTCCCCAGGAACGGGTTTGATCGGCTGATCGATGGGTCGGGGATCATCGTAGGCGGCGGTCGGCGTGGGGAAAGCGAGGGCCGTAGCATGACGGAACGTACGAAAGAGGTGACCCGTCATGTCCGCGAAGTCCGAGGACGACGCCGTGCCCGACGCGGGCGGCGCGGGTGGCGCGAGGGCGCCGGAGGAACGTGATCCTTGGGCGCCGCCGGTGGAGGACCAGCCGCGGAGTGTCCCGACAGGGGGTGCCTGGGGGTCGGTGCCGCAGCCGCCCGTGTCTCCGGTGGCCGGTGTGCCGCCCGTCGGCAACCCCTTCGCCGCGCCCGGCGAGCCGGTGCCCCCGCCGCCCGTCTCACCGGACGGGCCAGGGCAGATGCCGTACGGGTACGGGTACCCGGGTCCGGGGCAGCAGGGGTTTCAGGGGCAGCAGGGGTATGCCGGGTACCCCGGATACGGCTGGGCCGCCATGCCCATGGCTCCCGCGAACGGCATGGGCGTCACCGCGCTCGTCCTCGGGATCATCGCCGCCGCCGGTTTCTGTCTGTGGCCGCTGGCGATCGTCCTCGGCATCCTCGCGGTGGTCTTCGGCGCGGTGGGACGCGGCAAGGCGCGGCGGGGCGAGGCGACGAACGCCGGACAGGCCCTCGCCGGGATCATCTGCGGAGCCGTGGGCATCGTCCTGGGCGTGGCGCTGCTCGTGATCCTCGTCGTCGTGCCGGACGACGACTCGGACGACGGGTCCACGCGGGACGACGAACCGGGCTATTCGGCCGCGGCGACCTCTGCGGCTCCTGCGGCTTCGGCGGCCGCCTCCTCCGTGGGGCCGAGTCTCACCCTCCGTACGTAGCCTCCGACTCGCCGAGCACCGCGGCGAAGTCCGCTGCGAGCCTCGCCGCGTCCGCGGGACCGAGCGCGGACGTGGTGATGCGTACACCCGTGGGCGCCGCGATCCGGAACCGCGCCCCCGCCGCCACCCACCACCCGTGCGACCGCAGCCCGTTGACGACCGCGGACTCGTCCCGCACCGGCACCCACACGTTCATCCCGCTCTCTCCGTGTGCCGCGATCCCGTGCCCCGCCAGCTCGCGGATCAGTGCCGCGCGCCGCTCCCCGTAGACACGCTCGGCCCGGCGCACCACCTCGCGGGCCGCCGGGTCGGCCAGCGTCCGCTCGACCGTCTCCTGCAGTACGTGGCTGACCCACCCCGAGGTGAGCAGCATCCGTCCCTCGTGCCTGGCCAGCGTGGTGGCGTCGCACGCGAGGGCAGCCCAGCGCAGGTCGACGCTCAGATGCTTGGAGACGGTGCGGACCTGCGCCCAGCGCGGGAGCCCGCCGGTCGCCAGCGAGTGCGGGGCCGCCCCCGCGATCTCCGCGTTGTGGTCGTCCTCGACGACGAGCACGTCCGGATGCCCGGCGAGTGCGTCGAGCAGCGCGTCCCGCCGCTCCGCGGTGAAGTGGCCGCCCACCGGGTTCTGCCCGCGCGGGCTGCACACCACGGCCCGCGCGCCCGCCCGCAGCGCCCCGCGCAGCGCCTCCGGCCTCATGCCCTCGCCGTCCACGGCGACCGGCGCCATGCGCAGCCCCAACGCCGGTACGAGGTCGAGGAGGTGGTGGAAGCCGGGGTCCTCCACGGCGACCGTGTCGCCCGGCTTCAGCTCGACCGAGAGCAGCCGGGCCATGCAGTCCAGCGCGCCGTGCGCGAACGTCACGTCGCCGTCGGGCACGCCGTCCCGCGCGAACCACTCCCGGGCCCGCTCCTCGAGACCGGCGAGGCGCGGCGACCCGCGGTACGAACCGTTCACCGGCTCCACCCGGGCGGGCGGCAGCAGGACCGGAAGCAGCTCCGGATCCGGATGCCCGCCCGCGAGGTCGCGCACCCCCTGGGGCGCCTTCGGCGGCCTGCGGGTCCCGACCGCAGGGGCCTGCGCCACGACCGTTCCGCCCCGGCCGCGGGTCACGACGATGCCGCGCTGCCGCAGTTCCTTGTAGGCCGTCGCCACCGTGCCGGCGCTGACCCCCAGGTCGTCGGCGAGCCTGCGCACCGGGGGCAGGGCGGCGCCCGGCGCCAACCCGCCGTCGGCCACGGCCTGTTCGACCGAAGCGGTGATTCCCTTGGCGGTCGAGCCACTGATCACATATTGTGCTGCCACGTAAACAATTATGTACCGGTACAAAAGAGAGCGTCAAGGGGGACGGGTGAGCCTCAGGCGGAAGCGGTCCGCGCTGTACGCACGCATACCGGGGGGCGCCGACGGCCGGCGCATGCTCTGGATCGCCCTGATCAACAAAATGGGGACCGGTCTGTGGATGGGGGCGGCCGCCCTCTACTTCACCCTGGTCGCCGGACTCTCCGTCGCCGAAGTCGGCGTGCTCCTGGGGGTCTCGGGCGCCGTCGGCATCGCGGGCGCGCCGCTCGCGGGCCACCTCGCCGACCGCTTCCCGGTCACCCGCATCCTCATCGGCGCCCAACTCCAGCAGGCCGCGGCGCTGTTGGCGCTGCTCACGACGGACGACTTCGCGCTGCTCCTGCTGTACTCAGCCGTCAACAGCCTCGCCGACCGCGGCGCCAACGTCCTCACCAAGCTGTACGCCGCCCGCATCGCGGGCCCGGACCGCACCCGGTACCAGGCCGTGCAGCGCACCGTCTCCAACGCGGGCTGGGCCGTCGGCGGGCTGGCCGGCGCGTGCGCCCTCGCGATCGGCACCACCCACGCCTACCAGGCGCTGCTCCTCGGCAACGTGGTCAGCTTCCTCGCCGCCGCGGCCCTCACCCTGCGCTGCGCCGAACCTCCGTCGCCGTCCCGCGTGGTGTCCGGCTCGATGACGGCCGGACCGGTGGCAGCAACCGCCCCCCGACCGGCATCCAACCCATGGCGCGACCGCTCCTTCCTGCTCTTCACCGTGACCGAGGCGGCCCTCTTCCTCGACGACGCGGTGCTCCAGGTCGGCATCCCCCTGTGGATCGTCCACGCCACGGACGCCCCGCACGGGCTCGCGCCGCTCCTCATGGTGCTCAACTGCGTGCTGGTCGTCTGCTGCCAGGTCCCGCTGTCCCGGTTCGGCAGCACACCGGAGCGGGCCCGCGCGCTCCTCGTACCGCTGGCGGGCTGTTTCGTCGTCGGGTGTGCCGCGCTGACCGCGTCCGCGTTCGGCGGCACCGGGCTCGCCGTCGCCGCGCTCACGGTCGCCGCCGTCGCCCTGACCTTCGCCGAGATACTCCACGCCATCGCGTCCTGGGAGCTCTCGATCGCGCTCGCCCCCGGTGACGCCCAGGGCGCCTATCTCGGGGTCCACGGCCTGTCCTCGTCGGCGCAGCGCAGCGGCGGGCCGCTCCTGGTCACCGCGGTGATCGCGGCGGGTCCGCTCGCCTGGCCGGTCCTCGGGGCCGGTGTGATCGTGACGGTGGCGGCGCAGAGCCGTCTCGTACGGAAGCGGCTGACCCGGCAGCGCGTCGAGGCGAGTCGGGCCCCGGCCGACCACGTGGTGGGGGTACCTCCAGCCGGTTATGACACAGGCTCCTAGACCCGCTCCCGCGCTTCCATCAGCGCGAACCCCAGCAGGTTCGGTCCCCGCCACTTCTCGGGGGCCTCCGCGCGGGGGTCGTCCGCCGCCAGGCCGATGCCCCAGATGCGGTCCAGGGGGCTGGCCTCGACCAGGACGCGCTGCCCCGTCGCCACGAGGAAGTCCCGCAGCGCGGGGTCCGACGCGAACTTGTGCGTACTGCCCGCCACCACGATGCCGAAGCGCTCGCGCACCCATATCGCGTCGTCGAAGTCCCGGACGAGGCGGCCGGCCTTCTTCGCCTCGGCCGGGGTGCGGGCCGCGAGGACCGCCCGTTCCGCGTCCGCGTCGCCGAAGAGGCGGGCCTTGGCCGCCATCATCCAGTGCTCCGCCGTCGCGTACTCCACGCCGTCCACCGTGAACGGCGAAGGCCACCACTGACTCAGACAGCTCGCACCGAGCGTGCCGTCCCGCCGCGGGGTGTGGCCCCAGAAGTGCAGATACTTCACCTTCTCGCCCGCGCGCACCGCGCCGACCAGCGCCTCCACCGAGTCGATCTTCGTCATGCACGCGAGTCTGGCACGCACCACTGACATTCCGTCCTGGGTTTTCCGGGTCGACTCGACACCTGGTCGACAGATTCCGTCGCGTAACCAAAAGGCAACAACGGAATCACTTGTTGGACTATCACTGCTCTGTCAGGATCGGCACTCAAATCGATCCGGAGCTACGCCGACCCCCGCGGGACGGGGCGGGCGGCGGAGGAGAGCGTCATGCACAACTTCCAGGCGCGGGACCACTTCGCGGACGGTGCGCAGTACATCGCCGGGCGGCTGACCAAGGGGACGTCCGGCGCCTCCCACGCGGTGATCGACCCCGCCACGGGCGACGAGGTCTACACGTACGAGCTCGCCGGGAGCGACGACGTCGACGCCGCCGTCGCCGCGGCCGCCGAGGCGTTCCCCGGCTGGGCGGGCGCCACCCCGGGCGAGCGTTCCGACGCCCTGCACCGGTTCGCGGGCGTCCTGGCGGAGCGTGCCGAGGACATCGCGCAGGCCGAGTCGCTGCAGTGCGGCAAGCCGATCAAGCTGAGCCGCGAGTTCGACGTCCCCGGGACCGTCGACAACGCCGCCTTCTTCGCGGGCGCGGCCCGGCATCTCCAGGGCCAGTCGGCCGGCGAGTACACCGGTGACCACACCTCGTACGTACGCCGCGAGCCCATCGGTGTCGTCGGGTCCATCGCCCCCTGGAACTACCCGCTCCAGATGGCCGCCTGGAAGGTCCTCCCGGCGATCGCCGCGGGCAACACCATCGTCCTCAAGCCCGCCGAGCTCACCCCCTTCACCTCCCTCCTCTTCGCGCAGGCGGCCACCGAGGCGGGCATCCCCGACGGTGTCGTCAACATCGTCACGGGCGCGGGCAAGGACGCCGGTGAACACCTCGTGGGTCACCCCGATGTCGCCATGACGTCCTTCACCGGGTCCACCGGCGTCGGCAAGCGCGTCGCCGAGATCGCCACCGCCACCGTCAAACGGCTCCACCTGGAGCTCGGCGGCAAGGCGCCCTTCGTCGTCTTCGACGACGCCGACCTGGACGCCGCCGTGCACGGCGCGGTCGCCGGCGCGCTCATCAACTCCGGGCAGGACTGCACGGCCGCCACGCGCGCGTACGTGCAGCGCCCGCTCTACGAGGCGTTCGTGCAGGGCGTCGCCGACCTCATGGAGAGCGTGCGGCTCGGCGACCCGTTCGACCCGAGCACCGACATGGGGCCGCTCATCTCGCACGCGCACCGCGACCGCGTCGCCGGGTTCGTCGACCGCGCCCGCTCCTACGCGCGCGTGGTGACCGGCGGCGAGGCGCTCCAGCACCCCGGCGCGTACTACAAGCCGACCCTGATCGCGGACGCCGCGCAGGACAGCGAGATCGTGCAGTCCGAGATCTTCGGGCCCGTCCTCGTCGTGCTGCCCTTCGACGCCGACGACGAGGGCATCCGGCTCGCCAACGACACCCCCTACGGCCTCGCCGCCTCCGCCTGGAGCCGCGACGTGTTCCGCGCCAACCGCGCGACCCGCGAGATCAAGGCGGGCTGCGTGTGGGTCAACGACCACATCCCGATCCTCAGCGAGATGCCGCACGGCGGCTACAAGGCATCCGGCTACGGAAAGGACATGTCCGCGTACTCCTTCGAGGAGTACACGCAGGTCAAGCACGTCATGTTCGACAACACGGCGGTCGTCCGCAAGGACTGGCACCGCACGATCTTCGGGGACCGGTAGTCACGCGGTCACGTCGTCACAGGCCGCGTGACCGGCGGCCGCCTCCCTCCCGAAAGGGCAACCACGCGCATGGAGCAGTACGAGCCCCACCGCCTTTCCCCGGCCCAACTGGCCGCCATGCACCGCAGCTACCGGAACGGCAGGGCCGCCCTGACCCGCCGTAGTGTGCTGCGCGCCTCCACGGGCGGCGCGCTCGCGATCGGCGGCCTCGGTGCGCTCAGTGCCTGCGGCATCCCCGCGGCGGGCAAGAGCCAGGGCGAGGTCTCCTCCGACGACCACTCGGCGGGGGAGAAGCGCATCAGCTTCTCCAACTGGACCGAGTACATGGACGTCGACGAGAAGGACGAGAACCGGCGGCCCACCCTGGACGCGTTCACGAAACGCACCGGGATCACGGTCAAGTACACCGAGGACATCAACGACAACGTCGAGTTCTTCGGCAAGGTCAAACCGCAGCTCGCCGCGGGCCAGGAGACCGGACGCGACCTCATCTGCGTCACCGACTGGCTGGCCGCCCGGCTCATCCGCTTCGGGTGGGTCCAGAAACTGGACCCGGCCAACCTGCCGCACGCGTACACCAATCTCTCCGCCCAGTTCCGTGATCCGGACTGGGACCCGGGCCGGTCGTACTCCTATCCCTGGACCGGCATCTCCACCGTCATCGCGTACAACAAGAAGGCGACCGGCGGTAAAGAGATCACCTCGGTGTCGCAGCTGCTCGACGACCCGAAGCTGAAGGGGCGCGTCGGGTTCCTCTCCGAGATGCGCGACACCGTCGGCATGACACTCATCGACATGGGCAAGGACCCCGCGGACTTCACCGACGACGACTTCGACGCGGCCATCGCCCGCCTCCAGAAGGCCGTCGACCGCAAGCAGATCCGGCGCTTCACCGGCAACGACTACACGTCCGACCTGGCCAAGGGCGACATCGCGGCCTGCCTCGGCTGGGCCGGCGACATCGTGCAGCTCCAGGCCGACAGCCCCGATGTCGCCTTCCACATCCCCGACCAGGGCTACATCACGTCCACGGACAACCTGCTCGTCCCGAACAAGGCGCGGCACAAGAAGAACGCCGAGCGGCTCATCGACTACTACTACGAGCCCGAGCCCGCGGCCCGCCTCGCCGCGTACATCAACTACGTCTGCCCGGTCGACGGGGTACGGGACGCCCTCGCGGAGCTCGACAAGGACGCCGCGTCGAATCCGCTGATCATCCCCGACAAGGAGATGAAGGAGAAGTCCCGGGCGTTCCGGTCGCTCACGCCGAAGGAAGAGACGGCGTACGAAGAGAAGTTCGCGAAGCTGTCCGGCGCGTGACGCTCCGGCGGACGAGGCCACTTTTTGCCTGCGGGTCCGCCGTGGCTGGTCGCGCAGTTCCCCGCGCCCCTAAAAGACACGGGACGCCTCCGCCCCCCTCTACTCCTTCCTGGACCACACCATGACCTCTGCTCAAGAACACGGCGGCGACGTCCGTCTCTCCGGGATCAGTAAGACGTACGGCTCGTTCACCGCCGTGCGGCCGCTCGACCTCACCGTGCCGCAGGGCTCCTTCTTCGCCCTGCTCGGGGCGTCCGGCTGCGGCAAGACCACCACGCTCCGCATGATCGCGGGCCTGGAGGAGCCCAGTTCGGGGACCGTGCACCTCGGCGACCAGGACGTCACGGCGCTGCCGCCGTACAAGCGGCCCGTGAACACCGTCTTCCAGTCGTACGCGCTCTTCCCGCACCTGGACATCTTCGAGAACGTCGCCTTCGGGCTGCGCCGGCGCGGCATCAAGTCCGTGAAGGGCCAGGTCGGCGAGATGCTCGACCTGGTGCAGCTCGGCGAGCACGCCCGAAAGAAGCCGCACCAGCTCTCCGGCGGCCAGCAGCAGCGCGTCGCCGTCGCCCGCGCCCTCATCAACCACCCCAAGGTGCTCCTCCTCGACGAGCCGCTCGGCGCCCTCGACCTGAAGCTGCGCCGCCAGATGCAGCTGGAGCTCAAGCGCATCCAGACCGAGGTCGGCATCACCTTCGTGCACGTCACGCACGACCAGGAGGAGGCCATGACCATGGCCGACACCGTGGCCGTGATGAACGGCGGCCGCGTCGAGCAGCTCGGCGCCCCCGCCGACCTGTACGAGAACCCGCGGACGACGTTCGTCGCCAACTTCCTCGGCACGTCGAACTTCATCGAGGCGGATGTCCAGGCGGGCGCCGCACGTAGCGGTGACGACATGGTCGTCAAGGCGGGCGACTGCAAGCTGACGCTGCCCGTCGCGCGATGTAGCGGCCCCACCGCCACGGGCGGCAAGGTCATCGTCGGCGTGCGCCCCGAGAAGATCTCCCTCAGCCACGCGGACGACGCCGGACGGATCCCCGAGGGCCGCAACCGCATCACCGGACGCATCGCCGACAGCAGCTTCATCGGCGTATCGACGCAGTACGTCGTCCGCAGCCCCGTCTGCCCGTCCTTCGAGGTGTACGCGCAGAACATCGAGCGCGACACCCGCCTCGTCCCCGGCGCCGAGGTCGTCCTGCACTGGAACCCGGCCCACACCTTCGCCCTCGATGCCTCCCAGGACGTCGACGCGGGCGTCGAGAAGGTCGAGGAGGACGCCTCCGCATGACGACCGTGACCGACGCACCACCACCGACGGCGCCCGCTCCCGAGGAGCCACCCGCACGCAAGCCGCGCAAGCGAGGGCGGCTCGTTCCCTACTGGCTACTGCTCCCCGGCATCCTCTGGCTGATCGTCTTCTTCGCCCTGCCGCTCGTCTACCAGGCGTCGACGTCCGTGCAGACCGGCTCCCTCGAAGAGGGCTTCAAGGTCACCTGGCACTTCGCCACGTACTGGGACGCGCTCACCGACTACTGGCCGCAGTTCCTGCGCTCGGTGCTCTACGCGGGCGCCGCCACGGTCCTGTGCCTGCTGCTCGGCTACCCGCTCGCCTACCTCATCGCGTTCCGCGCGGGCCGCTGGCGCAACGTCATCCTCGTCCTGGTCATCGCGCCGTTCTTCACCAGCTTCCTCATCCGTACGCTGGCGTGGAAGACGATCCTCGCCGACGGCGGCCCGGTGGTGGGCGCCCTCAACTCCCTGCACGTCCTCGACGTCACCAGCTGGCTCGGCGTCACGGCGGGCGACCGGGTCCTCGCCACACCGCTCGCGGTGATCTGCGGACTCACGTACAACTTCCTGCCGTTCATGATCCTGCCGCTCTACACCTCGCTGGAGCGCATCGACGGCCGGCTGCACGAGGCCGCGGGCGACCTCTACGCCAAACCGTCCACCACGTTCCGCAAGGTGACCTTCCCGCTCTCCATGCCGGGCGTCGTCTCCGGGACGCTGCTCACCTTCATCCCCGCGGCCGGTGACTACGTCAACGCCGACCTGCTCGGATCCACCGACACCCGTATGGTCGGCAACGTCATCCAGACGCAGTTCCTGCGCATCCTGGACTACCCGACGGCCGCCGCTCTCTCCTTCATCCTCATGGCCGCCATCCTCTTCATGGTGACCTTCTACATCCGCAAGTCGGGGACGGAGGATCTCGTCTGATGGCCGCCCTCTTCCGCTGGCTCCGGCGCAATGTCGTCGTCATCGCGGGCCTGCTGACGCTCGCCTATCTGCTGCTCCCGAACGTCGTCGTCACGGTCTTCTCCTTCAACAAACCGAAGGGCCGCTTCAATTACTCCTGGCAGGAATTCTCGCTCGACGCGTGGAAGGATCCGTGCGGCGTCGCCGACATGTGCGGGTCCCTCTCGCTGAGCCTGCAGATCGCCACCTGGGCGACGATCGGCGCGACCGTGCTCGGCACGATGATCGCCTTCGCCCTCGTGCGCTACCGGTTCCGGGCGCGCGGCGCCATCAACTCGCTGATCTTCCTGCCGATGGCCATGCCCGAGGTCGTCATGGCCGCCTCGCTGCTCACGCTCTTCCTGAACATGGGCGCGCAGCTCGGCTTCTGGACCGTCCTCATCGCCCACATCATGTTCTGTCTCAGCTTCGTGGTGACCGCCGTCAAGGCGCGCGTCATGTCGATGGACCCACGCCTGGAACAGGCCGCCCAGGACCTCTACGCCGGTCCCGTGCAGACGTTCCTGCGGGTGACGCTGCCGATCGCCGCACCCGGCATCGCGGCGGGCGCGCTGCTCGCCTTCGCGCTCTCCTTCGACGATTTCATCATCACGAATTTCAACGCGGGCTCGACTGTGACCTTCCCCATGTTCGTATGGGGATCCGCGCAGCGGGGCACGCCCGTTCAGATCAATGTGATCGGTACGGCGATGTTCCTCGTCGCCGTCCTGCTCGTACTCTCCGGAATGCTCATCGGCAAACGCCGCAACAAGCAGTCCCGGTAATCCAAGCAATTGATGAAGGAGTGGAAATCATGGCCCCTGGTGCCATGACCCGTTTCACCGAATCCCTCTCCGACGCCAAGCCGGTGTCGTTCTGGCTCGACGACCCCGGCAGGCCCGCCCCCGAGCCCGCCCTCACCGGCGACGAGCGGTGCGACCTGCTCGTCGTCGGCGGCGGGTACAGCGGCCTGTGGACCGCGCTCATCGCCAAGGAGCGCGACCCGCGCCGCGACGTCGTCCTCGTCGAGGGCCGTGAGGCCGGCTGGGCCGCGTCCGGCCGCAACGGCGGATTCTGCGCCGCCTCCCTCACCCACGGCATCGCCAACGGCCTCTCCCGCTGGCCGGACGAGATCGCGAAGCTGGAGGAGCTCGGCGCGCGCAACCTCGACGAGATCGAGGCGGCCGTCAAGCGGTACACCATCGACTGCGACTTCGAGCGCACCGGCGAGATCGACGTCGCCACCGCACCGCACCAGATGGCCGAACTCCGCGAGATGTACGAGGAGATGGCGGAGCACGGCCTCGCCGAGGGCTCCGAGCTCCTGGACGCGGACGCGCTGCGCGAGCACGTCGACTCGCCTACCTTCCTCGGCGGCCTCTGGGACCGCGAGGGCGTCGCCATGCTGCACCCGGCGAAGCTGGCGTGGGGCCTGAAGCGGGCCTGCCTGGAGAAGGGCGTACGCGTCTACGAACACACGCCCGCGCTCGAACTGGCGTCCTCCGGCGCCGGCATGGCGATCCGCACGCCCTACGGCAGGGTCTTCGCCCGCCACGTCGCCCTTGCCACGAACATCTTCCCCTCGCTGGTCAAGCGCCTGCGCCCGTACACCGTGCCGGTCTACGACTACGCGCTGATGACCGAGCCGCTGACCGACGAACAACTGGCGGCGATCGGCTGGAAGAACCGCCAGGGCCTCGGCGACAGCGCCAATCAGTTCCACTACTTCCGGCTCTCCGCCGACAACCGCATCCTGTGGGGCGGCTACGACGCGATCTACCCGTTCGGCGGGAAGGTGCGCGCCGAGTACGACGACAGGCCCGAGACGTACGCGAAGCTCGCCGGGCACTTCTTCACGTGCTTCCCGCAGCTGGAAGGGGTCCGTTTCACGCACGCGTGGGGCGGCGCGATCGACACGTGCTCGCGGTTCTCGGCGTTCTTCGGCACGGCCCACAAGGGGCGCGTCGCGTACGCGGCGGGCTACACGGGCCTCGGTGTCGGGGCCTCCCGGTTCGGCGCCGACGTCATGCTCGACCTCCTGGCGGGCGAGCGGACGGAGCGCACGGAGCTGGAGATGGTGCGGACGAAACCGCTGCCGTTCCCGCCCGAGCCGTTCGCGTGGACCGGTGTCGCGCTGACCAAGTGGTCGCTGGCCCGCGCCGACGCCAACGGCGGCAGGCGGAACCTGTGGCTGAAGACGATGGACAAGCTGGGGCTCGGCTTCGACAGCTGAGGCGCACGGCGCGGTCGTCACTGCTTCGATTCGTCGCCGAAACCCGCGTAATGCTCCGGCCCGCGGCCTCTCTCCCCTGTGACGCGCATGTTGCCGCACAGGGAAGGAAGGTTCTGTCATGACTGGCTCGGGTGACTCGGGGGCGAGGACGGCGATCGAATGGCTGGTGTCGGTGGCGCCGGATCCGGACGCCTGCCGCTGGGAGTGGGAGCGCAGCCCCCTGGGGGTCGCGCTCCTGCCGGCGGGCCGGCGCTGGGACGTGCTGATCCTGCCCGGCGAACTCGGCTATCCCACACTGGACGTGCTGGGCCGCTGCGTCGACCGCCCCGGCCCCGTGCTGGCCGACTTCGGCGACGAACGCATGGGGTTCTTCGTGCCGCCGGGCACGGTCTCGCGCTGGCTCGGCACGGGGGTGCGCGGCGCGGGCCGCGGCACCTGGGTCGTCGTGCCCTATCCGGGCCGGGCCGCGGGCGGCGTCCGCTGGCTGGTCCCGCCGGACGGCTCGGGGACGCTGACGGATCCGGGAGTCCTCGAACTCGCGATGCACGAGGCGGCCGCGCGCCTCGCGGGCGACGGCCACGACGGTGGGACGTGAGCTGCCGGAAACCTTGACAACTCGATTGGTCTGGACCAAGTTATGCGCGACCCGCCCTCCAAACCCCCCATGCCCGGAGGCAGTTGTGGATCGCTCTTCGTTGCCCCGAACAAGCCCCGCCGGCCGCATGAGACGCGCCGCCGTGGTCGCCGTCGCCGCCTGCGCGCTCGCCGCGTCCGGCCTGCTCTCCACCCGCGCGACGGCGGCCCCCGAACCCCGGGCCGCCGAGCCCCGGGCCGCGGGACCGGCCGCGCCCGCCGACCACGCCCTCGTCGGCTATCTGCACACCAGTTTCGCCAACGGCTCCGGCTACACCCGGCTCGCCGACACCCCCGACAGCTGGGACATCATCGACCTCGCCTTCGGCGAACCCACCTCCGCCACCTCGGGCGACATCCGCTTCGGCCTCTGTCCCAAGTCGGAGTGCCCGAACGTCGAGACGAAGGACGAGTTCAAGGCCGCGATCAAGGCCAAGCAGGCGGCGGGCAAGAAGGTCCTGATCTCCATCGGCGGCCAGAACGGCCAGGTCCAGCTCAAGACGGCGCAGGCCCGCGACACCTTCGTCGCCTCGGTCTCGAAGATCATCGACGAGTACGGGCTCGACGGCCTGGACATCGACTTCGAGGGCCACTCGCTCTCGCTCAACGCCGACGACACCGACTTCAAGAACCCGAAGACCCCGGTGATCGTCAACCTCATCTCGGCGGTGAAGACCCTCAAGGCCAAGTACGGCGCGGGCTTCACGCTCACCATGGCGCCCGAGACGTTCTTCGTGCAGCTCGGATACCAGTTCTACGGAACGGGGAAGTGGGGCGGCCAGGACCCGCGCGCGGGCGCGTACCTGCCGGTCATCCACGCCCTGCGCGACGACCTCACTTTGCTGCACGTCCAGGACTACAACTCGGGGCCGATCATGGGCCTCGACAACCAGTACCACTTCATGGGCGGCGCGGACTTCCACATCGCGATGACCGACATGCTGCTCACCGGCTTCCCCGTGGCGGGCGACAAGAACAACGTCTTCCCGCCGCTGCCGCCCCGGAAGGTCGCCATCGGCATGCCCGCCTCCGTCAACGCGGGCAACGGCCACGTGTCCACGGGCGAGGTCAACAAGGCCCTGGACTGCCTCACCAAGGGCAGCAACTGCGGCTCGTACAAGACCCACGGAACCTGGCCCGACCTGCGCGGCCTGATGACGTGGTCGATCAACTGGGACCGCTTCAACAACCGGGAGTTCTCGCAGAACTTCGACCGGTACTTCGGCTGACCGGCGCCGCCTTCCGGCTGACCACCAGCACCACCGCCTGCAGCAGCACCGCGGCCAGGCACCAGCTCGCCACCACGTCCAGCGGCCAGTGGTAGCCCCGCCGCACCAGACCGAACCCCACCGCCACGTTCAACAGGCAGCACCCGATGACCAGTTCGCGGCGGCCGTACGCGCCACGGAGCAGCGGCAGCAGGAGCAGGGCCGCCGCTCCGTAGGCGACGGCGGCCGTCGCCGCGTGGCCGGAGGGGTAGAAGCCGCCGTCACCCGCCGTGCCGGGCGGTCCTGCACGGTCGATCACCGCCTTGAGCGGGGCGACCAGCACGGGCACCGCCGCCATCGCGACCAGCGCGGCGACCGCGGGCAGCCACCACCGGAACGCACCGCCGCGCCGCGCGTGCCATGCGGTGTACGCGGACACGGCCACAAGGAACGGCACGGCCACCGTGGCGTTGCCGAGGTCGGCGAGGAACTCGGCGGCACCGTCCGGCAGCCGGCTCCCGGTGAGGGCGCGCCCCGCGCGCTCGTCGGCGCGGCGCAGCGGGCCTTCGGCGACGACCTGCCAGGTCAGCAGCGCGAAGAGGAGGACGCTCAGGGACATCGGCAGGAGCGGCCGCCGCGGCATGGGCGGCCGCTCCATCGGCGCGGCGGGCACGCCCCGGGAACCCGGAGCCTGGGGTGCGGACATGTGCCCCAGCCTGTCATCCCTGTCGTTCCCTCGGCCCGCCAGGAGGGATCACCGGCGCGTGCCGGACGGCCTCAGTGCTCGTGGTCGCAGCACTTGTTCCGCAGCTGCTTGCCCGTCCGGGCCCACTGCTTGCGCTCCTTCGACGTCACCTTCACCGCGGGCACCGCCGACACCAGGTCGCTCACCTCGTACGGGATGCCGCCGCGCATCACCGACACCGTGCGCACCAGCGAGTCGAAGTCGGTGAACGGGTCGCCGTCGATCACCGCCAGGTCGGCGAGCTTGCCCACCTCCAGCGTGCCGAGGTCACGGTCGAGGCCGAAGATCCGCGCGGGCGCGGACGTCGCCGTGCGGAGCGCCTCGGAGACCGAGTAGCCGCCGCGCCGCAGCGCGCGCAGGCCGAGGTGGACGCCCAGGCCGGTCGGGATGCCCGGCGAGTCCGTGCCGAGGGCGATCAATCCGCCGCCCGTCGTGATCCTGCGATAGATGTCGACCTCCCGCGCCATCGTGGCCAGCTGTGCCTCCGTGGGTGCCTGCGCGGCCAGGCTCTGCACCTGGGCCGTCTCCCACGGCGGCATCAGGCGGGTGACCCGCTCGTCGTCGGCGAGGCTCGGCGCCGCGCCGATCAGGGGAGACGCCGAGAACGGCGTCGCGACGAGGTGGAAGTCGCCGGTGGCGGTGTAGATCTCCGTCACGTCCTGGTACGCGAGCTCGCCCGCGGACGTCGCGTGGCCGAACTCGGCGCGCTGGGTGGCCTGGAGGTGCGTCGTCAGGTCCTGGCCGAGCTGGATGCCGGGGGAGAGGTTGTGGCTGCCGGTGCGCACGCCCATCTCCTCGTGCGCGAAGCGCGCGGCCTCCTCCATCACCCAGCCGGGGGCCCGGACGTAGGTCTTGACGAAGTCCCAGTCCAGGGCCTTGCCCCGGGAGAGGGTCAGGCGCAGGCCCTCGCGGGTCGCGTGGACACGGTTGTCCCAGGCGACGCGCGATCCGTCGAGGACCTCGCTCGCCGTGACGAGCCGGGGGCCGGTCAGCTCCCCGGAGGCGGTGGCCTCGCGCAGCCTCGCCCCCTCGTAACCGGAACCGCCCATCGACATGGCGCTGGTGACGCCGTACGAGAGGAAGAGGGCGGACTGCCGGCCGCCGTAGACGGCGGGCTGCGGATGCATGTGCGTGTCCCACAGGCCGGGGATCACGGTCCGCGCGGAGGCGTCGACGCGGCGGCCCGCCGCGCGCCCGGCACGGTGCGGCGCGACGTCCGTGACGCGGCCGCCCCGGATGGTCACGTCGACGTCCTCGCGGACGCTGTCGTCGCCCCCGGAGCCGTCCCAGAAGCGGCCCGCGTGCAGGACGGTGTCCTCGGGCGCGGGGCGGCGTGTGGTGAGCGGCAGCTTGACCGTACGGACGCTGCCGTCGGCCACGGTGAGGAGCCGGAGCCGCCCGGCGGAGAGGTACAGGACGTGGCTGCTGTCGCCCGACCAGGTGGGGTGGTCGGCGGCCTCCGCGGGGAAGACGCGGGGCTTGCCGTCCGGGGTGCCGTCGGCGTCCACGGGCAGCAGCCACAGCGCGGACTCGACGACCGCGGCCATGTGGCGGCCGTCGGGGGACCAGACGGGTCCGTTGCTGTTGCGGTCGGAGATGGAGGTGTGCGGCGCCACGGCGTGGGTCCGCGCGGACCCGTCGGCCGTGTCGATCACGCGGATGAGGTTGTAGCCCTCGCGGAAGCGCTGGTTGACGCGGTTGCGGAAGCTGACGGCGACATGGCGGCCGTCGGGGGACCAGCTGGGCCTGCCGGACAGCTCCCCGCCGGGCGGGCTGGTCGCGAGGACCTTCTCCTGGCCGGTCCGCAGGTCCTTCACCAGCAGGTTCGTCACGAGGTCGAAGCAGGCGAGACGGTGGCCGTCGGGGGAGAGCGCCGCCTGGATGCGCCCGCCGGACGCGAGGACGGTCTCCTCGCCGGTGTCCAGGTCACGTCTGCGGATCGCGGGCATGCCGTCGCGGTCGTCGGAGAAGAGCAGCGCCTTGCCGTCGGGCGTCCACGCGGCCGCGTAGAGGTACCCGGTGGCCTTGGCCCGCGTCACCCGGCGCGGCGCCCTGCCGCCCGAGACCTCGCCCACCCAGAGGGAGTTGAGGGCGGTGAAGGCGACCCGCTTGCCGTCGGGCGACAGCACGGGCAGGTCGTAGGCGCGCACGGGACGGCTCGCGGTGTCGGACAGGTCGAACGTCTTGAGCTCGTACTCCGGTCGGTCGACGGGCAGCGGCGCGGTGAAGGGGATGTCCTTGCGCGTGCCGGGATCGTCGGCGCGTACGACGGTGAAGTGGCCGTCGACCGTGAGGAGCAGCTCCTTGGCGGAGATCCAGCGGGGCGGCGCGGGCTCCACGTCGCCGCCGACCGCGACCGCTTTGCCGTCCACGACGAGGGCGCAGGAGGCGTTCGGCGCCGCGGTCGTGCGCAGGTACGCCAGGGTGCCGGTCGAGGAGACGGCGGGCACGAAGATCTGGGCGGTGGTCGGGTCGGTGTGCTCCACGGTCACCGCGCCGCTGCCGTCGGCGGCCACGGAGGCGATCGTGCGGGCGTCCAGGGCGCCCGACTTCACCGCGGCGCGGACGAACAGCACCCGCTTGCCGTCCGGCGACCAGACGGGGTCGAAGTCCTCCCAGGCGCCGTCCTGCACGGGACCGGACTGGCCGGGCTTCCCGGTGAGCCGGGTCAGCTCACCGCTCGCGAGGTCGAGGACCCAGATGCGGTAGGGCGCGCCCGAGACGGGGTCGCCGCCCCGCTCGGAGGCGAACGCGATCCGCTTGCCGTCGGGCGACCAGGCGGGGCCGCGGTCGTCCCACGGGCCCTCGGTGCGCTGGGTGAGCTCGGAGCCGTCCGGCTTCAGCGTCCAGATGTGGAAGTTGCCCGTACGGAACGCGCAGACGGCGATCAGCCGGCCGTCGGCGGTGTGCACCGGACGCGTCGGCTCCAGGTCCGCGGGGGTGAGCGGCACGGCGTCGCCGCCCGTGCGCGGCAGGGACCACAGCACGCCCTGCACCTCGGCGACGAGCCGGTCGCCCGCGAGGGACGCGGCGCCGTTGGTGGTGGCGGTGAAGCGCAGCCGGGTCGCCGCGGCGGCTTCCGCGGCACCCCCGGCCCCGGCGGGGCGGGTGGCGGCGTGGGCGCTGCCGAGGCCGGCGAAGGCACCCGTCGTGGCAGCGGCACCGACGGCCGTCGTCGTCTGCAGGAAACGGCGGCGCGATATGTAGGGGATGCTCAACTTTTCTCCCGCGTAGGCCTGTTGGTGCACTGACGGTGACCGGAAAGGACGCTTCGCGATCTTCACGCAGCGGGCGGGCGGCGAGGAGTGCTGCGCAGGATCACGGCAAAAACGACATGACCCGCGCAGGAAGGCGCGTTATACAGGGAGGCGTGAGAACCCATTCGCCGACCGGCGGCGCAGCCGAGCCGCTCGCGGCGGAGCCGGACCTCGACCGACTGGACCTGCGCATCGTCGGCGCCCTGCAGATCGAGCCGCGGGCCTCGTGGGCGAAGATCGGCACCGTGCTCGGCGTGGACGCCGTGACCGTCGCGCGCCGCTGGAACCGGCTGCGGGCGGCGGGCCTCGCCTGGGTGACGGCGTACGAACCGGGGCCCGCGCAGGGACGCCTCGCGGTCGTCGAGGTGGAGTGCGCGGGCAACCCGCTGGAGGTCGCCGACACGCTCGTCGGCGACCAGGAGTGCCAGACGCTCGACATCGCGTCCGGCGGGCGCGACCTGCTCGTCGGGGTCTGCGCGCACGACGAGGTGGCACTCGCCGACTACCTCCTGAAGCGCCTCGGCACCGGACCGCAGATCCGGGCCGTGCGCACCCAGCTCGTCACGTCCTTCGTGCGGGAGGCGGGCGACTGGCGGCTCGGGGAACTGCCCGCGGACCTGGCGGCCCGGTTCACGGAACACGGCGCGCGCGAACCGGGCGCCCCCGTGGCCCTGACCGGCCTGGAGCGCGCGGTCCTCGATGTCCTGCGCGAGGACGGGCGGATGCCCGCCACCGCGATCGCGGCCCGCACGGACGTCCCCGTGCGCCGGGCACGCGATGTCGTGCAACGCCTGTTCCTGCACCGCCGGGTGGCGCTGTGGACGGACGTCGCCCGCGCGAGGTGCGGGCGGTCCGTGCAGGCCTGGTTCTTCCTCCAGGTCCCGGCCCGGCGCCTCGCGGGGGTCGCGGCCCGCCTCGCCCGCCTGGACGAGGCGCGCCTGGTGGTCACCACGGTGGGCACGTACAACCTGGCGGTCTGCGTCTGGATGCGCGAACTCGCCGATGTCACGCGGCTGGAGGCGCAGATCGAGGACGGCCTGGAGGGCGTACGGATCGCGGACCGCTGCATCACGCTGCGGACGGTGAAGCGGGCGGGCAACCTGCTGGACGCACAGGGCCGAAGAACGGGCCGCACGAGCTGAGAGCCCGCGGCGGCCCCGGACATGCCGAAGGGCCGACGCAAGGGGGGGAGTGCGCCGGCCCTTTGGTGGCCGACCGGCCCGGACTGTCCGAGGGGACCTGCTCACGCGGGTCCGTCGGGGGAGTCTCCGAAGCGGTCTTCCGGATCGGGGGGCCGCGCGCCCCGGGGGGTGTGGGGCGGGCGGCCGTCCGATCGGTGAGGAGTTCCGGAGCCCGAAGCTCCGGGTGTGTGCGCTGGGCACTACCAGGGCGGGGCTGGGGAGGCTCCGCCGTGGCGCCGCCCACAGTCCCCTGTGAGCGGGTGTTTCTCTCATCTGCAGAAACCGTACGGCAGCGGATGGCGGGCCGACAGCCGGAACGGCAACCCGTCATGGGGCCCGCACACCTTCTTCACACGCCCCGACGGTCACCCCGGTCGCGGGGCCGCTCAGACGCGGGCGAACGCGCCCTCGATGATGTCCAGACCCTCGTTCAGCAGGTCGTCGCCGATGACCAGCGGCGGCAGGAAGCGCAGGACGTTGCCGTACGTGCCGCAGGTCAGCACGAGCAGGCCCTCCGCGTGGCAGGCCTTGGCCAGCGCGGCGGTCGCCTCCGGGTTCGGCTCCTTGGTCGTACGGTCCTTGACCAGCTCGATGGCGATCATCGCGCCGCGGCCGCGGACGTCGCCGATGATGTCGAACTTCTCGGCCATGGCGGAGAGCCGGGCCTTCATCGTCGACTCGATCGCCTTCGCCTTGGCGTTGAGGTCGAGCTCCTTCATGGTCTCGATGGCGCCGAGGGCACCGGCGCAGGCCACCGGGTTGCCGCCGTAGGTGCCGCCGAGGCCGCCCGCGTGCGGGGCGTCCATGATCTCGGCGCGGCCCGTCACGGCGGCGAGCGGCAGACCGCCCGCGATGCCCTTGGCCGTGGTGATGAGGTCCGGGACGATGCCCTCGTCCTCACAGGCGAACCACTGGCCGGTGCGGCAGAAGCCGGACTGGATCTCGTCGGCCACGAAGACGATGCCGTTGTCGTTGGCGAACCGCACGATCTCCGGCAGGAAGCCCTTGGCAGGCTCGATGAAGCCGCCCTCGCCGAGGACCGGCTCGATGATGATCGCGGCGACGTTCTCGGCGCCGACCTGCTTGTTGATCATGTCGATGGCCTGCTTGGCGGCCTCGGGACCGGCGTTCTCGGCACCCGTCGGCCAGCGGTAGCCGTACGCCACCGGGACGCGGTAGACCTCGGGGGCGAACGGGCCGAAGCCGTGCTTGTACGGCATGTTCTTGGCGGTCAGCGCCATCGTCAGGTTGGTGCGGCCGTGGTAGCCGTGGTCGAAGACGACGACGGCCTGGCGCTTGGTGTACGCACGGGCGATCTTGACGGCGTTCTCGACGGCCTCGGCACCGGAGTTGAACAGCGCCGACTTCTTCGCGTGGTCACCCGGCGTGAGCTCGGCGAGGGCCTCGGCGACGGCGACGTAGCCCTCGTACGGCGTGACCATGAAACAGGTGTGGGTGAAGTCCTGGAGCTGGGCGGAGGCCCGGCGCACGACGGCCTCGGCGGAGGCGCCGACGGACGTCACGGCGATACCGGAACCGAAGTCGATCAGACGGTTGCCGTCGACGTCCTCGATGATGCCGCCGCCCGCGCGCGCGGTGAAGACGGGCAGCACGGAGCCCACGCCACCGGCGACCACGGCGGTACGGCGGGCCTGCAGCTCCTGCGACTTCGGACCGGGGATGGCGGTGACGACGCGGCGCTCCTGCGGAAGGGCAGTCATGAGGGGCTCCTGTTGCTGACGGGGGTGGGGCGACGTTACGGACGCTCTCCTGCTTTCTTCGCAGGTTAGGGGCGGCACCAGGGGGTGGGCATGCTCCATGGGGGAGTCGTTCGGCGTGGCGGTTGTCCGTGGTGGACATAGCGGAGCGCTGATCGCCGGGCGCGTATCCGGTGAGCTCGCCCCGCGGGGGCACTAGATTGACCCGCGAAACAGGAGAGCGGCAGGCCAGGGGGCAAGAATCGTGGATTCCGACGGCACGCAGGACGCGCAGGGCACGCATGCCACGCCGGTGCCGCGCCCGGCGTCGCCACCGCACGGGGCCGTACCGCCCGCGCCCGCACAGCGGTCGCAGGGCGCGCCGGGTCCGGCGGCCGGTCCGCCGCCCCGGCCCGCGCAGGCCCCCGGCGCCCCGCCGCTGCCCGACGGGGCCGCCTTCCTCGCCTGGCTGCGCGCGCCGCGCCCCGCCGCCCTGCCCGGCATCTGGCGGTTCGCGCACCGGCCGCGGCCCGCCCAGGAGCCCGACACCGTGCCGACCCGGCAGCTGTTGAGCGGCGCCCTGATCTCGTTCCTGGTCGGCTGGCTGCTCTGGTCGCTGCTGTGGAACGGGTATTTGGGCGGCTGGTGGGTCCTGCCGATCGAGCTGTTCCTGCCCGACGCCTGGCTCTACACCGGCGACAAGGTCGGCAACGCCGTCGTCTGGTACGGCTACTACACCCTCATCGCGTTCGCCATCATGATCGGCGTCGGCAGGCTCGGCCGCTGGGGCGAGGTCTGGCGCCGCTTCGTCGCCCCCCGCCTGCGCCGCCCCGACGCGCCTCCGCCGCCGCCCGCCCCCGAGGACGACCCCGCCCGCTGGCCGCAGCTGCGGGCCGCGGGCGCGGAGGCCGCCGCCGACCGGCTCGCCGCCGACGCGCGGGCCGGTCTGATGCGGGACGTGGACCACGCGCGGATCGCGCGGGCCTGGCGGTCCGTGCGCACCGGCCACAGCCCGCTGCACGTCTTCACCGACGCCGTCGTGCGCGACGGCGCCCGCGCCTGCCCGCACCCCTCGGGGGACAGGGACCTGCCCGCGCGGGCCGCCCGGCACGACCTCGCCACCGCACAGGTGCGGATCGGCACGACCGCCGACGACCCCCGCAACCCCTACGCCTACCGCGACACAGGGCTCGCGCTCGGGCCCGAGCTGCTCGGCACCTCCCTGCTCGCCGTCGGCCCCGGCGGCTCCGGCAAGACCGGCCGCGTGGTGTGGCCGATCGCCGAATCGTTGTGCCTGGGCGCACTCGCCGGGCGGGCCGCCGTGGTGGTCGTCGGGGCGGCCGGCGCCGGACTGGGACCGGCCGAGGACTACGACGTGATCGTCCGGATCGGGCAGCCCGACTCCGTGTACGACCTCGACCTGTACGGCGGCACCAACGACCCCGACGAGGCCGCGGCCGTCCTCGCCGAAGCCCTCGTCGGCGACCTCGTCGACCCGCACCCCAGCGGTGACAGCCGCCGCTCCACGACCTGCCTCGCCCAGCTCCTCGGCCCCTTCCTCGCCGTCCACCGGCGCTTCCCCTCGGTGCCCGAACTGCGCGCCCTGCTCGACGGGTCGCCCGGCCCGCTCGGCGCCCTGCGCAAGGCGCTCCAGTCGGCGGGGCACGACGCGATGATCAGGGAACTCGACGCCCGCGAACGCCAGTTGGGGCATCCCGGCGACCCGGGCGCGGTCCTCGCCGACCGCATCGCGCTCCTGGACCGCCCCGCCTTCGCGCCGTTCTTCGACACCTCGGGCCGCAGCACCCCCTTCTCGCTGCGCGCCCTCGACCACCCCGTACGGGTCCGCATCGACCTCCCCGAGCGCGGACACGCCGACGCCTCGCGGATCCTGGCCCGCCTCGTCCTGGCCCAGTTCACGGCCGTCGCCGCCGGACGCGAGGACCGCTCCCTCTTCGCCTGCCTCGTCCTGGACGACGCGTCGGGCACGATCACCCCGGAATCCGTACGCCGGGTCCAGCGGCTGCGGTCCGCCAACGCGGGCGTCGTCATGACCTTGCGTACGCTCGACGACGTACCCCGTCCGCTGCGCACACCGCTGCTCGGCGCGATCGGCTGCCGCATGGCGCTCTCCGGGCTCACGCCGTGGGACGGCCAGGACTTCGCGGAGGTCTGGGGCAAGGAGTGGACAGAGGCCCGCGATGTGACCGACCGGCAGATCATCGCCGAGACCCCGCTGGGCAAAACCGTGCACATGCTGCGCCGCGTCATCACCGGCAACGCGCCGACGGCCCGCGCCGTCACCGTCCGTCAGGTCGAGCGTGAGCGCTGGTCCGCTTCCGAGCTGGCGCACGGGGTGCCGCCGGGGCACGCAGTGCTGTCCCTGACGGACGTACGCGGGGAGCACGCGCCCCCGCTCCTGGTGGACCTGCGCTCCTGAAGCGGCGCGGGCCCCGGCCTGAAGCGGCGTGGACGGGGCACCCGGAAAGTCCGGCGCGGAGAACGCGCCGGATCACCCCCATCCGGATCACCCGTACGGGGAGTTCGGTCTCTGCGGCACCATACGGTGAGGCAGAATCGACACAGGTCGTTCATACGGACCGGCCAAAAGATCCACATCCGGCGCCCGTGAACCGGGGGCCGGGAAACCCACCCGCCCCGCCTGCCGCAGACCTGAAGGTCCCATGCCGCCCACGCTCGCCTCGCTCGTCCACCACTCCGCGCTCAAGCTGACCGTGCGCGCGGGCGAGGAACGCCTGGACGCCCCCGTGCGCTGGGCGCACGCCAGCGAGCTCGCCGACCCCGTGCCCTACATGGAGGGCGGCGAACTCCTCCTGATCACCGCGCTCAAGCTGGACGCGGAGGACCCGGACGCCATGCGGCGGTACGTGAAGCGGCTGGCCGGCGCCGGGGTCGTCGGGCTCGGCTTCGCCGTCGGCGTGCACTACCCCGACATCCCGCGGGCCCTCGTCGACGCCGCGACCGACGCCGACCTGCCCCTCATCGAGGTGCCGCGGCGCACCCCGTTCCTCGCCATCAGCAAGGCCGTGTCCGCCGCCATCGCCGCCGAGCAGTACCGCGCCGTGACGGCGGGCTTCGCCGCCCAGCGCGAGCTGACCAAGCAGGCGCTGAGCGACGGCCCCGAGGGACTGCTCCTCGCGCTTGCCGGACAGGTCGACGGGTGGGCCGCGCTGTACGACGCGTCGGGCGCCGTCGTCGCCGCCGCGCCGGAGTGGGCCAACCGCAGGGCCGCCCGGGTCACCGCCGACGTGGAACGCCTCAGGGAGCGCCCCGCGCCCGCCAGTTCCGTCGTCGCGGGCGCCGAGGACCGCGTGGAGCTGCACTCGCTCGGCACGGGACGCAGGCCGCGCGCGGCGCTCGCGGTCGGCACGGCATCGACCCTCGGCACGGCCGAGCGCTACGCGGTCCACTCCGCCATCGCCCTCCTCACCCTGACCACCGAGCGTTCCCGCTCCCTGCACGCCGCCGAGCAGCGGATCGGCGCGGCGGTCCTGCGCATGCTCCTCGCGGGGGAACCGGACCACGCCCGGACGGTCGCCGGCGAGCTGTACGGAAGCCTCCTCGACGCACCGTTCCGCCTCGTCGTCGCCCAGGTCGCGTCCGCGTCCGCGGCGCGGGTGCGGGCGGGCGCGGAGGAGAACGGCGAGGGCGATGCGCGGCCCGGCACGGCGTCGGCCGCGGTGCTCGCCGCGGTGGCCGACGCGTCCGGGAACGGCGACCCGCTCGCCGGACTCGTCGACGTCGTCGAGGCCGCGGCCGCACGCTCCGGCGAGGCCCTGCTCGTCGTCCCCTACGGGGAACGGCTCGTGCTGCTCGTCGTGGACGGGGGAGCGGGCGCGCGGGCGTGCGCGGAGTACGCGGCGGCGCTGGAGGCGGGCCGGGGCACGGCGGGGCGCGATACGTCCCCCTCGGGCGAGGAGGGCGAGCTGGTGATGGGCCTGTCGGCCCCGGCAGGACCGATCGCCGCGGCGACGGCGTACAAACAGGCGGAACAGGCGCTGTCCGTCGCGCGGCGGCGCGGCCGTGCGCTCGTCGAGCACGAGGAACTCGCCGCGGGGTCCGTCCTGCCGCTCCTCGCGGACGACGCGGTGCGGGCCTTCGCGGACGGCCTCCTGCGCGCCCTGCACGAACACGACGCGACGGGCCGCGGCGACCTGGTCGCCTCCCTCCGCGCCTGGCTCTCCCGCCACGGCCAGTGGGACGCGGCCGCGGCGGACCTGGGCGTCCACCGCCACACCCTCCGCTACCGCATGCGCCGAGTGGAGGAAATCCTCGGCCGCTCCCTGGATGACCCGGACGTCCGCATGGAGCTCTGGCTCTCCCTGAAGGCAACGTCCACGAACTCGGACTGATCCCGAGCCCCGTAAGGGGCGCGGGGAACTGCGCGACAAGCCCCCACCGCCCCGCAGGTGAAGAACCGCCGCCCCGGCGCAGGCCAGCGCAGAGACGACGACACATACAAAGCGGCACAAGGCCCCAGGCCAGCACTCCGCACAGGACAAACACCGACGCCCACCCCTACCCCTACCGTGAGGGACGTACGTACCGCCAGACACACCACCGCGGAAGGGCCGGGAATCGACATGACTTCCATCCACGCCTTCTGGCTCGCCGGTCGCCAGACCACCGGCGAGACCACCTTCGACGTCACCTCGCCCTGGGACGGCCGGGTCGTCGGCAAGGCCGCCGTCCCGACGGACGCCCAGGTGGAGGAAGCCGTCGCCGCCGCGTACGCCGTGCGCGACGAGTTCGCCGCCACCCCGGCCCACGTCCGGGCCGCCGCCCTCACCCACGTGTCGAACCGCCTGGTCGAGCGCACCGAGGAGATCGCCCAGCTGATCTCCGCCGAGAACGGCAAGCCGATCAAGTGGGCCCGCGGCGAGCTCGGCCGCGCCGTCTCCGTGTTCCGGTTCGCCGCGGAGGAGGCCCGCCGCTTCAACGGCGGCGAGGCCCAGCGTCTGGACACCGATGCCGGCGGCCAGGGCCGTCTCGCCCTGACCCGCCGCTTCCCCAAGGGCGTCGTCCTCGGCATCGCGCCGTTCAACTTCCCGCTGAACCTCTGCGCGCACAAGGTCGCCCCCGCCATCGCGGTCGGCGCGCCGATCATCCTGAAGCCGGCCCCCGCCACCCCCCTCTCCGGCCTGATCCTCGGCGAGCTGCTCGCCGAGACGGACCTGCCCGCCGGTTCGTGGAGCATCCTGCCGGTCGCCAACGACAAGATGCCCGCCCTCGTCCAGGACGAGCGGCTGCCGGTCATCTCCTTCACGGGTTCCGAGAAGGTCGGCTACGCGATCATGGACTCGGTGCCGCGCAAGCACTGCACCCTGGAGCTCGGCGGCAACGGCGCGGCCGTCGTCCTCGGCGACTACTCCTCCGACGAGGACCTCGACTGGGCCGCCTCGCGCATCGCCACGTTCTCCAACTACCAGGGCGGCCAGTCCTGCATCTCCGTGCAGCGGGTCATCGCGGACGCGTCCGTGTACGACCGGCTCGTGCCGCGCGTGATCAAGGCCGTCGAGGCCCAGGTCACCGGCGACCCGTCCGACCCGGCGACCGAGGTCGGCCCGCTGGTCAACGAGGACGCCGCCAAGCGCGTGGAGTCCTGGGTCGACGAGGCCGCGAAGGCCGGCGCCAAGATCCTCACCGGCGGCAAGCGCGACGGCGCCTCCTACGCGCCGACCGTCCTCGCCGACGTACCGGCTGACGTCACGATCGCCTGCGAGGAGGTCTTCGGTCCCGTCCTCACCCTGAAGAAGGTGAACGGCGAGGCCGAGGCGTTCGACGCGGTCAACGACTCCAAGTACGGCCTCCAGGCGGGCGTCTTCACGCACGACCTGCAGACCGCCTTCCGCGCCCACCGCGCCCTGGAGGTCGGCGGCGTGGTCATCGGCGACGCCCCCTCGTACCGCGCCGACCAGATGCCGTACGGCGGCGTGAAGCAGTCCGGCGTGGGCCGTGAGGGCGTGCGCTTCGCGATGGACGACTACACGTACGAGCGCGTCATGGTCCTGACGGGCCTGGCCCTGTAGCCGGTCCGGCAGACCAACGGCCGGAGCCCACTGTGCGGGGGCTCCGGCCGTTGTCGTACGCCCCCGGGCCTGCCTGGTGGTGGTGACACCAGGCTCCGCACGCTCTCCCCACCCGCCGCCCCGCGCCGCCACTGTGGTCCGCATGGACCGACACACCACCCTCGTCACCGGCGCGACCCAGGGCCTCGGCCGCGGCATCGCCCTCGATCTCGCCGCCCGCGGCCACGCCGTCCTCCTGCACGGCCGCGACCGCGCCCGCCTGGACGCCGTCGCCGCGGAGGTGCGCGAGCACGCCCCGGACGCCCCCGTCCGCACCTACCTCGCCGATCTCGGCGACCTCGACCAGGTGCGCGGGCTCGCCGCCGAGATCGCCGCCGCCGAACCCCGGCTCGACGGGCTCGTCAACAACGCCGTCGCGGGTGGCGGCGCCGAACCCCTCCGGCGGGAGTTCAGCGCGCAGGGGCACGAGCTGCGGTTCGCCGTGAACCACCTCGCCCCCTACGCCCTCGTCCGCGGACTGCTGCCCCTGCTCACCGCGTCCGCGCCCGCCCGCGTCGTCAACGTCGCCTCGATCGGGCAGGAGGCGGTCGACTTCGACGACGTGATGCTGGAGCACGGCTACGAAGGGCTGCGCGCCTACTGCCGGAGCAAGCTCGCGATGATCATGGCGACCTTCGAGCTGGCCGCCGAGCTCGAAGGCACCGGCGTCAGCGTGAACGCCCTCCATCCGGCGCACCTCATGGACACCGAGGGCGTACGCGCGTACGGCCTCGCCCCGCTCGTCGGCGTCGACGAGGGCGTACGGCCCACCGTGCGGCTCCTCGTCGACCCCGAACTCGACGGCACGACCGGCCGCTACTTCGACCAGTACAGCGACACCCGCGCCCACGAGCAGGCGTACGACCCCGCGGCCAGGGCCCGCCTGATGGAACTGACCCACCGTCTCCTCGGCCGACCCCCGTCTCCTCCGCGTCCCTGGGGGAGCGAAGGCTGCGCGAGGACTGGTGGGAGCGGGGCGGATCGGGTACCAACGATCCAGTAGCACCAGTCAGTAACCGACCGGGTCACGATCGGGCCGACCGGTCCGACGGCCCCACTCCGCGGCGAGGTGAGCTCCTCATGTCCGCAGCAACCCCCAAACCGTCCGTGAGCGAACGCGAGGCCCGGCAGGTCGCCGAGGCCGCCCGCGAGCAGGACTGGCGCAAGCCCAGCTTCGCCAAGGAACTCTTCCTCGGCCGATTCCGGCTGGACCTCGTCCACCCGCACCCGATGCCGCCCGACGAGGACGCGCAGCGCGGCGAGGAGTTCCTCGCCAAGCTCCGCGACTTCTGCGAGACGAAGATCGACGCGGCCCGCATCGAGCGCGAGGCGAAGATCCCCGACGAGGTGCTCAACGGCCTCAAGGAGCTCGGCGCCCTCGGCATGAAGATCGACACGAAGTACGGCGGGCTCGGCCTCACCCAGGTGTACTACAACAAGGCCCTCGCCCTGGTCGGCTCCGCCAGCCCCGCGATCGGCGCGCTGCTCTCCGCGCATCAGTCGATCGGCGTACCGCAGCCCCTGAAGATCTTCGGCACGCAGGAGCAGAAGGACGCCTTCCTGCCTCGCTGTGCCCGTACCGACATCACCGCGTTCCTGCTCACCGAGCCCGACGTCGGCTCCGACCCGGCGCGTCTGGCCACCATGGCGGTGCCCGACGGCGACGACTACGTGCTCGACGGCGTGAAGCTGTGGACCACCAACGGCGTCGTCGCGGACCTGCTCGTCGTCATGGCGCGGGTGCCGAAGTCCGAGGGCCACAAGGGCGGCATCACCGCGTTCGTCGTCGAGGCGGCGTCCGAGGGGGTGACGGTGGAGAACCGCAACGCGTTCATGGGGCTTCGCGGGCTCGAGAACGGCGTGACCCGCTTCCACAACGTGCGGGTCCCCGCCGCCCACCGCATCGGACCCGAGGGCGCGGGCCTCAAGATCGCGCTCACCACCCTCAACACCGGACGGCTCTCCCTGCCCGCCATGTGTGTCGGCGCGGGCAAGTGGTGCCTGAAGATCGCCCGCGAGTGGTCGGCCGCGCGGGAGCAGTGGGGCAAGCCCGTCGCGTTCCACGAGGCGGTCGGCTCGAAGATCTCCTTCATCGCGGCGACGACCTTCGCGCTGGAGGCCGTCCTCGACCTGTCCTCGCAGATGGCCGACGAGGACCGCAACGACATCCGCATCGAGGCGGCCCTCGCCAAGCTGTACGGCTCCGAGATGGCCTGTCTGATGGCCGACGAACTCGTCCAGATCCGCGGCGGCCGCGGCTTCGAGACCGCAGAGTCCCTCGCGGCCCGCGGCGAACGCGCCGTCCCCGCCGAGCAGATCCTGCGCGACCTGCGCATCAACCGCATCTTCGAGGGCTCCACGGAGATCATGCACCTGCTGATCGCCCGCGAGGCGGTGGACGCCCACCTGAAGGTCGCGGGCGACCTCATCGACCCCGACAAGACCCTCTCCGACAAGGCGAAGGCGGGCGCGCGGGCCGGTGGCTTCTACGCCAAGTGGCTGCCGCAGCTGGTGGCGGGGCCCGGCCAACTCCCGCGCTCGTACAGCGAGTTCCACCCCGAGGGGTACCCCGACCTCTCCGGTCATCTGCGCTACGTCGAGCGGGGGGCCCGCAAGCTGGCGCGCTCCACCTTCTACGCCATGTCCCGCTGGCAGGGGAAGATGGAGACCAAGCAGGGCTTCCTCGGCCGCGTCGTCGACATCGGCGCCGAACTCTTCGCGATGAGCGCGGCGTGCGTGCGCGCCGAACTCCTGCGCACCACCGAGGACCACGGCCGCGAGGCGTACCAACTGGCCGACGCCTTCTGCCGCCAGTCCCGCATCCGGATCGAGGAGCTGTTCGGGCGGCTGTGGACCAACACCGACGATTTGGACCGCAAGGTGGTCAAGGGCGTCCTGTCGGGGACGTACACCTGGCTGGAGGAAGGGGTCGTCGACCCCTCCGGCGACGGCCCGTGGATCGCGGACACCGCGCTGCCCGCGACGCCGCGGCCCGATGTGCGCAGGGTGATCGAAGAGGGCTGAGGGTCAGCCGAGCGCCAGCTGGTGCAGGGCGGCGAGCGCGCCGTCGATGGCGTGCGGCTGCAGCCTCCCCGAGGCGTCCGGCCTGTTCCACCGCATGAGGTTGAGGGCGAGGGTCATCTGACGCCGGCCGTCGGCACTGGTCTGGGACGTCGTCCCGGCGCCCCAGACCGTGCCCTCGTGCCCCCAGTACACGCGGCCGCCGGGGGCCTCGGTCCGTGTCAGGCCGAGCCCGTAGTCGAGCTTCTTGCTGCCGTCCAGGGCGCGCACCGGGCCCGTGCGCTGCATCTGCGCCAGCGACTCCCGGTCGACGACGCGGCCGTCGAGCAGCTCGCGGAAGAAGTGGTTGAGGTCCGCGACGGTCGACACGAGGCCCGCGCCCGTCATCACCCAGGACATGTCGTAGACGCTGTAGTCGCGGGGCGGCTCGATCAGGCCGTACAGCGACTCGTACATCAAGGAGTGCGGTTCCTCGATCCGCGGCGTCCCGGTCGGGAACGAGGTGTTCCGCAGTCCGGCGGGCTCGATGACGTCCCGGGTGATGCACTTCTCCGCCGTCACGCCGGTGACCTGCTCCAAGACCTCTCCGAGCAGCAGGTAGTTGGTGTTCGAGTACGTTCCGACGGGCCCTCCGGGCGCACCGCCGGGGGGTGCCGCGAGGCCCATCTCGATCAGCTCGGCCGCGCGGAACTCGCGGAACCGGTTGTCGTCCAGGCTCGCGGGCGACACGTCCTTCAGGACCGGCAGGCCCTTGAGGGACGGGAAGGCGTACGGGAGGTAGTCGCTGATGCCGCTCGTGTGGTCGAGAAGCATCCGGACCGTGATCTTCCGGCCGCGCTCGCCGGGCACGAGCTCCGGCAGGTACGCGCCGATCGGCTCGTCGAGCCGGACCCTGCCCTCCTCGACCTGCCGCAGGACCGCGGCGGCGGTGAAGGTCTTGGTGACGCTGCCGACGCGATGGCGGATGTCGGGGTCGACGGGGCGGCCGGTGCCGAGGTCGGCGACGCCGGACGCGCCGCGCCACACCCGGTCGCCGTCGCGGACCTCGGCGCAGATGCCCGGCATGCCGGCGCGGTGGACGGCGTCCAGGGCGGACTGCAGCCGGTCGGGGTCAAAGCCTGATTCCTGGGTTCGGTTCGTCATGGCGGCCATCCTCACGGGGCGCCCCGTGCGAGGTCAGCCGCCGTCCGTCGCGTGTCACGCCCCGAAAACCCGCCGAACGGCGCCAACCCCCGGGCTACCGTGGCCCGGTGATGACCCAGGTGATCGTTCTCAACGGTGGTTCAAGCTCGGGCAAGTCCGGGATCGTGCGCTGTCTGCAGTCGGTCCTGCCGGAGCCGTGGCTGGCCTTCGGCGCCGACACGCTGGTCGCCGCGATGCCCGCGTCCCTGCAGTCGTCGGACGGCGGCATCGAGTTCGCGGCGGACGGCACGGTGAGCGTCGGGGAGGAGTTCCGGGCCCTGGAGGCGGCGTGGATCGAGGGGGTCGCCGCGATGGCCCGCGCGGGTGCCCGGATCATCGTCGACGAGATCTTCCTCGGCGGCGGGGAGTCGCAGCGGCGCTGGCGGAAGGCCTTGGGGGAGCTGCCGGTGCTGTGGGTCGGTGTCCGGTGCGACGCCGCGATCGCCGAGGCCCGCGGGATCGCACGCGGGGACCGGGCCGTCGGCATGGCCGCGTCGCAGGCCGAGGTGGTCCACCGCGGCATGGTCTACGACCTGGAGATCGACACCGCCCACGCCGAGTCGATGGAGTGCGCGCGGACCATTGCTGCCGCCGTGTGACCCAGCCCACAATGGGTGGACCGGCCGACGGGCCGGGGAGGGGTCGCCATGTCCGTCCTCAGGCTGGACCAGCTCACCGGCAAGATCA
This sequence comes from Streptomyces venezuelae, assembly GCF_008642335.1. Taxonomy (NCBI): domain Bacteria; kingdom Bacillati; phylum Actinomycetota; class Actinomycetes; order Kitasatosporales; family Streptomycetaceae; genus Streptomyces; species Streptomyces venezuelae. Next base: position 5,945,052 of record NZ_CP029191.1, read on the forward strand.
TGCGTGCGGGCGAGGGCAGGCTCCTGCGCAAGCTCGAACGCGTCAGGGCCCAGGTCAACTCCGTCGAAGGCGAGATCGAGCGGCTCTCCGACGCCGAACTCCGCGCCCTCACCGACGAGTACAAGGAGCGGTACGCCGACGGGGAGAGCCTCGACGCGCTGCTCCCCGAGGCCTTCGCGACCGTCCGCGAGACCGCGCGGCGCGTCCTCGGCATGCGCCACTTCGACGTCCAGGTGATGGGCGGCGCGGCGCTCCACCTCGGCAACATCGCGGAGATGCAGACGGGGGAGGGGAAGACCCTCTCCGCCACGCTGCCCGCGTATCTGAACGCCCTGACCGGCAGGGGAGTTCACCTCGTCACGGTCAACGACTACCTGGCCGAGCGCGACGCCCGCTGGATGGGCCGCGCCTACCGCTTCCTCGGGCTCACCGTCGGCGTCATCAAGGCCGACATGAGCCCGGACGAACGCCGTGCCGCGTACGCCTGCGACATCACGTACGGCACGAACAACGAATTCGGCTTCGACTACCTGCGCGACAACATGGCCTGGTCCAAGAGCGAACTGGTGCAGCGCGGGCACCACTTCGCGATCGTCGACGAGGCGGACTCCATCCTCATCGACGAGGCCCGCACCCCCCTGATCATCTCCGGCCCCGCCGACCAGCCGACGCACTGGTACGGATTCTTCGCCGACGCCGTCCGCAGAATGCGGGGCATAGCCATCCAGGAGGAGAAGTACACGGCGCCGCAGCGCAAAATGGAACTCGCGGAACTGCGCGCCGCGTACGACTACGAGTACGACCCGAAGAAACGTACCGTGGCGGTCCTCGACAGCGGTGTGGAATTCCTTGAGGACCAGCTGGGCATCGACAACTTCTACGACTCCGCCCACACCTCGCTCATCGGCCAGCTGCACAACGCGCTCAAGGCGAAGGAACACTTCAAGAAGGACAAGGACTACGTCGTCACCGACGGAGAAGTCCTGATCGTCGACGAGCACACCGGCCGCATCCTCGCGGGACGGCGCTACAACGAAGGCGTCCACCAGGCCATCGAGGCCAAGGAGGGCGTCGAGATCAAGGACGAGAACCAGACCCTCGCCACGATCACCCTGCAGAATTTCTTCCGCCTCTACGAAAAACTCGCCGGAATGACGGGAACGGCCATGACGGAGGCCGCCGAATTCCACCAGATCTACAAACTCCACGTGGTGCCCATCCCCACGAACAAGCCGATGATCCGGGCCGACAAACCCGACGTGATCTACCGCGACGAGTCCGTCAAATTCGAGGCCGTCGTCGCCGACATCATCGAAAAGCACGGCACCGGCCAGCCGATCCTCGTCGGCACCGTCTCCGTCGCGAAGTCCGAGCACCTCTCCGCCCTGCTCACCCGGCGCGGCATCCCGCACGAGGTGCTCAACGCCAAGAACCACCTGCGCGAGGCGCAGATCGTCGCCCAGGCAGGACGCAAGGGCGCCGTCACCGTCGCCACGAACATGGCGGGCCGCGGCACCGACATCATGCTCGGCGGAAACCCCGAGGCCATGGCGGAGGCCGAGCTGCGGGCGGACGGCCGCACCCCCGAGGACGACCCGGACGGATACCGCGCGGCCCTCGACCGCAGCACCGCCGCGGCCGCCGCCGAGCACGACGAGGTCACCGCCCTCGGCGGGCTCTACGTCCTCGGCACCGAACGCCATGAGTCACGCCGCATCGACAACCAGCTGCGCGGCCGCTCGGGCCGCCAGGGCGACCCCGGCCGGTCCCGCTTCTACCTCTCGCTCGGCGACGACCTGATGCGCCTGTTCCGCGCCGAACTCGTCGAACGCGTGATGCTCATGGCCAACGTCCCCGACGACGTGCCCATCGAGAACAAGATGGTGACCCGCGCCATCGCCTCCGCACAGTCCCAGGTCGAGCAGCACCACTTCGAGACCCGCAAGAACGTCCTCAAGTACGACGAGGTCCTCAACCGCCAGCGCGGCCTCATCTACCAGGAACGCCGCCGCGTCCTGGAGGGCGAGGACCTGCGCGAGCAGATGCACCACTTCATGGCCGACACCATCGACGCGTACGTCGCCGCCGAGACCGCCGACGGCTTCCCCGAGGAGTGGGACCTGGAACGGCTCTGGACCGCCTGCCGCCTCCTCTACCCCGCCCGCGTCACCACCGACGACCTCGACCGGAAGGCGGGCGGCCGCGCCGAGGTCACCCCGCTGCTGATCACCCGGACCCTCACCGACGACATCCACGCCCGCTACGAGGAACGCGAGCGCGCCCTGGGCCCCGACGTCATGCGCGAACTGGAGCGCCGCGTGGTGCTCTCCGTCCTCGACCGCAAATGGCGCGAGCACCTGTACGAGATGGACTACCTCCAGGAGGGCATCTGGATGCGGTCCTACCTCGGCAGGGACCCCCTGTTCGAGTTCCAGCGCGAGGGCTTCGACCTGTTCACCGCCATGATGGACGCCATCAGGGAGGAGTCCGTCGGCTACCTCTTCAACCTGGACGTCCGCGCCGAAAGCCTGGAGGCGCGCAAGAGCAGCGGCCAACTCCGCTTCAGCGCACCGACGATGGACACCGCGGAAGGCGTCCAGGAGGGCGATTTCGACAGACGCGACAAGAAGGAGTGACCCCGATCGGGCACGCCCTGTCGGGCCGGACCCGGGATACGGCCACAATAGGGGGATGAGCGACAGCCCATCCCCCCTCGCCGACCCGCATCTCGTCTTCGACCCGCTCACGGGCGACGGACCGCGGGACATCGTGATCCTCGGCTCCACGGGTTCGATCGGCACCCAGGCCATCGACCTCGTCCTGCGCAACCCCGACCGCTTCCGCGTCACGGCGCTCTCCGCCGCGGGCGGCCGCGTCGGCCTCCTCGCCGAGCAGGCGCGCAGGCTGCGGGCCGGGACGGTCGCGGTCGCCGACGAGAACGCCGTACCGGCACTGCGCGAGGCCCTGCAGGGGCAGTACGCCGCGGGGGAGCGGCTCCCCGACATCCTGGCCGGACCGGACGCCGCCACCCAGCTGGCCGCGTCCGACTGCCACACCGTCCTCAACGGGATCACCGGCTCCATCGGCCTCCGCCCGACGCTGGCCGCCCTCGAAGCGGGCCGCACCCTCGCGCTCGCCAACAAGGAATCCCTCATCGTCGGCGGCCCCCTCGTGAAGGCGCTCGCCAAGCCCGGCCAGATCATCCCGGTCGACTCCGAGCACGCCGCGCTCTTCCAGGCGCTGGCCGCCGGCACGCGCGCGGACGTACGGAAACTGGTCGTCACCGCCTCCGGCGGCCCCTTCCGCGGGCGTACGAAGGCCGACCTGGCGGACGTCACCCCCGAGGACGCGCTGGCGCACCCCACCTGGGCCATGGGCCCGGTCATCACCGTCAACTCCGCGACGCTGGTCAACAAGGGTCTGGAGGTCATCGAGGCGCACCTGCTCTACGACATCCCCTTCGACCGCATCGAGGTCGTCGTCCACCCCCAGTCGTACGTCCACTCCATGGTGGAGTTCACCGACGGCTCGACCCTCGCCCAGGCCACCCCGCCCGACATGCGCGGCCCCATCGCCATCGGCATCGGCTGGCCCGAGCGCGTCCCCGACGCCGCCCCCGCCTTCGACTGGACGAAGGCGTCGAGCTGGGAATTCTTCCCCCTCGACAACGACGCGTTCCCGTCGGTCGGGCTCGCCCGGCGCGTCGGGGAGCTCGCGGGCACGGCTCCGGCAGTGTTCAATGCCGCCAACGAGGAGTGCGTGGACGCGTTCCTGAAGGGCGCCCTGCCCTTCAACGGGATCATGGAGACGGTCACGAGGACGGTGGAGGAGCACGAGACCGCCGTCACCGGCGGTCCGGGAACCTCCCTGACCGTCGCGGACGTCCTCGAAGCGGAGACCTGGGCGCGTGCTCGGGCACGCGAACTGGCAGCGAAGACGACCGCGGAGGCCCGTGCATGACGACACTGATGATGATCCTCGGGATAGTCGTCTTCGTGATCGGGCTGCTCTTCTCGATCGCCTGGCACGAGCTGGGGCACCTGTCGACCGCCAAGATGTTCGGCATCCGCGTGCCGCAGTACATGGTGGGCTTCGGACCGACCCTCTTCTCGCGCAAGAAGGGCGACACCGAGTACGGCGTCAAGGCGATCCCCCTCGGCGGGTACATCCGCATGATCGGCATGTTCCCGCCCGGCGCCGACGGCCGCATAGAGGCACGCTCCACGTCCCCGTGGCGCGGCATGATCGAGGACGCGCGCTCGGCGGCGTTCGAAGAGCTCAAGCCCGGCGACGAGACCCGCCTCTTCTACACGCGCAAGCCCTGGAAGCGCGTCATCGTCATGTTCGCCGGGCCGTTCATGAACCTGATCCTCGCCGTGGCGATCTTCCTCGGCGTGATGATGACGTTCGGCATCAGCAGCCAGACCACCCAGGTCGGCAAGGTCTCCGACTGCGTCATCCAGCAGAGCGAGAACCGCGCCAAGTGCGAGAAGGGCGACAAGGCCGCACCCGCCAAGGCGGCGGGCCTCAAGCCCGGCGACAAGATCGTCGCCTTCCAGGGGCAGAACGTCGACGACTGGTCCGCGCTCCAGTCCAAGATCCGCGAGACCATCGGCCCGGCCACCATCACGGTCGAGCGCGACGGCAAGCGGCTCGACCTGCACGCGAACCTCATCAGGAACCAGGTCACCAAGACCGACGGCGACGGTGCCTACGTGGAGGGCAAGTACGTCTACGCGGGCTTCCTCGGCTTCACCCCCGCCACCGGCATCGTGCAGCAGTCCTTCGGCGACTCCGTCGACCGCATGGGCGACATGATGGAGAACGGCGTCGAGTCGATCATCGCCCTGCCGTCCAAGATCCCCGACCTGTGGAACGCGGCGTTCGGCGACGGCGAGCGCAAGCAGGACTCCCCGATGGGCGTCGTCGGCGCGGCCCGCGTGGGCGGCGACGTGTTCACCCTGGACATCCCGCCGGAGAACCAGATCGCGATGATGCTGTTCCTCATCGCGGGCTTCAACCTCTCGCTCTTCCTCTTCAACATGCTGCCGCTGCTCCCGCTCGACGGCGGCCACATCGCCGGCGCCCTGTGGGAGTCCGTGCGCCGCAACGCCGCGAAGGTCCTGCGCCGCCCCGACCCGGGCCCGTTCGACGTCGCCAAGCTGATGCCGGTCGCCTACGTGGTGGCGGGGATCTTCATCTGCTTCACGATCCTCGTCCTCATCGCGGACGTGGTGAACCCGGTCAGAATCTCCTGATTACGAGAAATTTACGGCGCCCCGGCACGTTGTGTGTCGGGTCGCCCACCATTGGGTGGACTTCCGGACGTGATGTGCCCGGGCCCCGGAGGGTGCCGTAATCTCGAATCCGGAGCCCGCAGATCTCGGGACCCGGAGCACACCGCGTGCTCGACACTCTGTGATCCACACTCTTGGGGATGCTCGCCAGATGACTGCCGTATCGCTCGGAATCCCGTCCGTTCCGACCAAGCTCGCCGACCGAAGGGTCAGCCGCAAGATCCAGGTCGGCACGGTGGCCGTCGGCGGGGACGCACCGGTCTCGGTCCAGTCGATGACGACGACGCGCACGTCCGACATCGGCGCCACGCTGCAGCAGATCGCGGAGCTGACGGCGTCCGGCTGCCAGATCGTGCGCGTCGCCTGCCCGACGCAGGACGACGCGGACGCGCTGTCGGTCATCGCGAAGAAGTCGCAGATCCCCGTGATCGCGGACATCCACTTCCAGCCGAAGTACGTGTTCGCCGCGATCGACGCCGGGTGTGCGGCGGTGCGCGTCAACCCCGGCAACATCAAGCAGTTCGACGACAAGGTCAAGGAGATCGCGCGCGCCGCGAAGGACGCGGGTACGCCGATCCGCATCGGCGTCAACGCGGGCTCCCTGGACGCGCGCCTCCTCAAGAAGTACGGCAAGGCGACCCCTGAGGCGCTCGTCGAGTCGGCCCTCTGGGAGGCGTCCCTCTTCGAGGAGCACGACTTCCGCGACATCAAGATCTCGGTCAAGCACAACGACCCGGTCGTCATGGTCAACGCGTACCGTCAGCTCGCCGCCCAGTGCGACTACCCGCTCCACCTCGGTGTGACCGAGGCGGGCCCCGCCTTCCAGGGCACGATCAAGTCCGCCGTCGCGTTCGGCGCGCTGCTCTCCGAGGGCATCGGCGACACGATCCGCGTCTCCCTCTCCGCGCCGCCCGCGGAGGAGATCAAGGTCGGCATCCAGATCCTCGAATCCCTCAACCTGCGCCAGCGCCGCCTGGAGATCGTCTCCTGCCCGTCCTGCGGCCGCGCCCAGGTCGACGTCTACAAGCTCGCGGAAGAGGTCACCGCCGGCCTCGACGGCATGGAGGTCCCCCTCCGCGTCGCCGTCATGGGCTGCGTCGTGAACGGCCCCGGCGAGGCCCGCGAGGCCGACCTCGGCGTCGCCTCCGGCAACGGCAAGGGCCAGATCTTCGTCAAGGGCGAGGTCATCAAGACGGTGCCCGAGTCCAAGATCGTGGAGACGCTCATCGACGAGGCGATGAAGATCGCGGAGCAGATGGAAAAGGACGGCGTGGCCTCCGGCGAGCCGACGATCTCGGTCGCGGGCTGACCCACCCGGCTGCGCGGCCCGAAGGCCCCAAAGCCCCGGGGCCGCACCACGCCTGCCCACGATCACCCCAGCCCCCAACCCCGCCGCTCCGCGGCGGCCCCTCCCACCCACCCACCCGTGCACCCCGCACCACCTCGCTCCGTAGGAACCGCTGCCCTACCCCAGCGCGAAGGTGCCGAGCAATGGGCGGGCGGGTGGGTACGACGCCGCGGAGCGGCGGAGAAGCCCCCACCCCCACCCAGGGGAAGCCCGCCCCCCACCCGGGACCCCGACGGACAAAAGGCACCCCCGCACAAGGCGCCCCCGCCAGGTACAGTGCGGAGATCAGCAGACCGTATGGTGAGGCCCCCGCACGTGTTGACTCAGACCACCACCCGGGTCCTCGAACCGAGTGACCTCGACGCCGCGCTCGCCGTGCTCGACCGCGAGCCGGTCGCGAACGCGTTCGTGACCGCCCGCGTCCAGGTGGCGGGCCTCGACCCCTGGCGTCTCGGCGGCGAGATGTGGGGCTGGTACGAGGACGGCATGCTCGCCTCCCTCTGTTACGCGGGCGCCAACCTCGTCCCCATCTGCGCCACCCCCCGGGCCATCCGCGGGTTCGCCGACCGCGCCCGCAGGGCGGGCCGCCGCTGCTCGTCCATCGTCGGTCCCGCCGAGTCCACCGCCCGGCTGTGGCGGCTCCTGGAGCCCTCCTGGGGCCCCGCCCGCGAGGTCCGCGCCCAGCAGCCCCTGATGGTCACCGACCGGCTCCCGGACGACGTCGTCCCCGACCCGTACGTCCGTCGCGTCCGCAAGGACGAGATGGAGACGATCATGCCGGCGTGCGTGGCGATGTTCACGGAAGAAGTCGGAGTGTCACCGCTCGCGGGGGACGGCGGCCTGCTCTACCAGGCCCGCGTCGCCGAACTCGTCGGCTCCGGCCGCTCCTTCGCCCGCCTCGACCGCGACGGCAAGGTCGTCTTCAAGGCCGAGATCGGCGCCGCCACGTCGCAGGCGTGCCAGATCCAGGGCGTCTGGGTCGCCCCCGAGTACCGCGGCCGCGGCCTCGCCGCCCCCGGCATGGCCGCCGTCCTGCGCTACGCCCTCGCGGACATCGCCCCCGTCGCCAGCCTCTACGTGAACGACTTCAACACCGCGGCCAGGGCGGCATACCGACGCGTCGGCTTCCAGGAGGTCGGGGCGTTCATGAGCGTCCTGTTCTGAACGTGGGCGTCGCGAAGTAGGGTCGCCCCATGACAGACGATGTCGTGATCGCGCCGCTCGACCTCGCCGCGCGCGTGGACGACGCACTGAGCGTCCAGGCCCACGCCTTCGGGCTGAGCGACGACGAAGTGGCCGTCCGGCGGCAGATCGTCCTGCGACACCTCACCTACCCGGGCGCCCGCGCGTTCGGCGCGACGACCCCCGACGACCGCCTCGTCGGCTTCGTCTACGGCATGCCCAACAGCCGCGGCCACTGGTGGTCGACGGTCGTCGAGCCGTACCTGCGCAGCCAGAACCTGGACGGCTGGCTCGACGACTCCTTCGTGATCACCGAGCTCCACGTGCACCCGGGCCACCAGAACCGCGGCATCGGCCGCGCTCTGATCACGACGATCACCGAAGGCGTCCCCGAGCCCCGCTCGATCCTCTCCGCCATCGACGTCGAGAGCCCCGCCCGCGGCCTCTACCGCTCCCTCGGCTACGCGGATCTGGCCCGCCGCGTCCTGTTCCCGAGCGCCGCCCGGCCGTACGCCGTGATGGGTGCCCCGCTGCCGCTGCCGGCCCCGCCGAAACGGTTCTGAGCCGTAACCGATTTCCGCCCGCCGCCGGCCCCCGGCTAACCTCCTGGTCATCATCCTTACGCAGCAGGAGTTCACCATGGCCCAGGTCCAGCGCATGTCCCGACTGATGGCGAAGACGCTGCGCGACGACCCCGCGGACGCCGAGGTGCTCAGCCACAAACTCCTCGTCCGCGCGGGATACGTGCGCCGCACCGCCGCCGGTGTCTGGTCGTGGCTGCCGCTGGGCAAGAAGGTCCTCGCCAACGTGGAGCGCGTGGTGCGCGAGGAGATGGACGAGATGGGCGGCCAGGAGGTCACCCTGCCCGCCCTGCTGCCCAAGGAGCCCTACGAGGCGACCGGCCGCTGGACCGAGTACGGCGCCGAGCTGTTCCGCCTCAACGACCGCAAGGGCGGCGACTACCTCCTCGGCCCCACCCACGAGGAGATCTTCACCCTCCTGGTCAAGGACCAGTGCACGTCCTACAAGGACCTGCCGGTGATCCTCTACCAGATCCAGACGAAGTACCGCGACGAGGCCCGCCCCCGCGCCGGCATCCTGCGCGGCCGCGAGTTCCTCATGAAGGACTCGTACTCCTTCGACACGGAGGACGAGGGCCTGGCCCAGTCGTACGCGCTGCACCGCGCCGCGTACCAGAAGATCTTCCAGCGCCTCGGCCTGGACTACCGCATCTGCGCCGCCACCGCCGGCGCCATGGGCGGCTCGAAGTCCGAGGAGTTCCTCGCCCCGGCCGCGGCCGGCGAGGACACCTTCGCCGACTGCCCGAACTGCGACTACGCGGCGAACACCGAGGCCGTCTCCTTCGCCCTCAAGCCGGTGGACGCGGCGGATGTGCCCGCCGCCGAGGAGATCCCCACCCCGGACACCCCGACCATCGAGACGCTCGCCGCGCACCTCGGCGTGCCCGCGTCGGCCACCCTCAAGAACCTCCTCGTGAAGGTCGACGGCGAGATCGTCGCCGTCGGCGTCCCCGGCGACCGCGAGGTCGACATGGACAAGGTCGAGGCGCACTTCGCCCCCGCCGCGGTGGAGCTGGTGACGGCCGCCGACTTCGAGGGCCGTGCCGATCTCGTACGCGGCTACGTCGGCCCGCAGGGCCTGGAGAAGGTCCAGTACATCGCCGACCCGCGCGTCGCCCCCGGCACCGCCTGGATCACCGGCGCCAACAAGGACGGCGTGCACGCCAAGAACGTCGTCGCGGGCCGTGACTTCGAGGTCGACACGTACGTCGACGTGGTCGTCGTCCAGGAGGGCGACCCCTGCCCGAACTGCGGCACCGGCCTCAAGCTGGACCGTGCCATCGAGATCGGCCACATCTTCCAGCTCGGCCGCAAGTACGCCGACGCCTTCCAGCTCGACGTCCTCGGCCAGAACGGCAAGCCCGTCCGCGTCACCATGGGCTCGTACGGCATCGGCGTCTCCCGCGCCGTCGCCGCCCTCGCCGAGCAGCACGCCGACGACAAGGGCCTCATCTGGCCCGAGGAGATCGCCCCCGCCGACGTCCACGTCGTCGCCGCCGGCAAGGCGCTCCAGACCGAGCTGGCCCTTGAGGTCTCCGACAAGCTGGCCGCGGCCGGCGTCCGGGTCCTGGTCGACGACCGTCCCGGCGTCTCCCCGGGCGTGAAGTTCACCGACTCCGAGCTGATCGGCGTGCCGAAGATCCTGGTCGCGGGCCGCCGCTCCGCCGACGGCGTCGTCGAGCTCAAGGACCGCCGCACCGGCGAGCGCGAGGAGCTCACGGTCGACGAGGCCATCGCCCGCCTCACGGCCTAGTCAGTGCCTCAAAGGGGCGCGGGGAACTGCGCGACCAGCCACATGACATGCGGTCCGCAGTTCCCCACGACCCGTCAGAGCCAGTCCGCGAACTCCAACAGCAGCTCAGCGTCCTGCGCACGCCCTACTCGCCGTGCCCTGACACCTGACTCGACCGCGCGGAACAAGGTCCAGCCCCGCAGCCGCTCCTGCTCGACCTCCAGGGACTCCGCCAGCTTCTTCACGCGCCGCCGCGTGATCGAGGCGCCCGACGGCGACGCGATCAGGTCCTCGACCCGGTCGCGGACGAGCCGGGCCAGGTCGAAGGCGGGCTCGCCGACCACCGGGTCGGGGCCCACGGCGAGCCACGGCAGCCGGTCCCCGGCGAGCACCTTGCTCTGCCGGAACGTGCCGTGCAGCAGCCGCGGCTCCACGTCCGCCGCGAGCAGCTCGTCCCGCGCCGCGAGCGCCGCGTCGACCAGCGGGGCGACCTCCGCGTCGGCCGCGGCGGAGGTCCGCATGGCCTCGGCCTGCCGGCCCGTGCGCTCGGCGACCGTCTCGAAGCGGTGGTCGGCGGGCGGCTTCACCCACAGCCTGCGCAGCGTCCCCGCCGCCTCCAGGAGGGCCTTGGCCTCGGGCAGCGACCGCACGGACACGTCACGGTGCAGGCGCTCCATGAGCAGCGCCCCGTCCGCGCACTCGGGGTCGAGCAGCCGCGCGGCGCCGAGCCCGTTCCAGTGGGCGAGCGCGGCCCGCTCGCTCTCGGGACGCGACCGGGGCGGCACGAGCTTCAGCACCGCGGGCGTGTCGTCGGCGCGCCGGACCATCAGCACGAGGCTGCTGCGGCCGCCGGGCACGTGCACCCGCTCGACGGTCAACTCGCGTAGAGCGACGGCTTTTTCGGCTGCCCCCGGCAGCTTGTCCAGCCAGTCGTCGCCGTCCTGCGCCGTCTCGCCGAGTGCTGTGACGAGGCGCTGCGGCGGTTCGAGAGCCATGCGCGAGTCGTTCCCTTCCTGAGCGCGTTACGCCTGGGGTGTCGCCGGTGCGGACGACGGTGTCGACCGCTCGGCGAGCCCAGGGAAGGCTACGCTCCCGCCGCGCCACCGTGCCGCACGGACCGCCGCCTCCCGCAGTGCGAGGGCCGCGGTGCCCCGCCGGGTGCCCGACGAGGCGCGTACGAGATCGGAGTAGACGCCCGCGACCCGGTCCTCCAGCTCCGTGGCGAGCCGGACGGCGGCCGCGGCGTCCGGCACCGGGAAGGGCAGCGAGTACGCGGCGTCCGCGGACTGCGGCTCGCCGCCGAGGTCGCGCACCGCGCGCTGCAGCTCGTCGCGCCGGGCGCGGTGCGCGTCGTACGCCGTGCGCGCCTCCGTCCTGCGCTGGTCGCCGATGCGGCCGCCGACGACGCCGTAGCCGTACACGGCGGCGTGCTCGGCGCCGAGGGCGGCCTGCAGCGCCTTCAGCTCGTCGTCCTTGGACGGCTCCGGCGAGTCCTTCGTATCGCTCACTTGTCGTCCTCCTTCTCCGTCAGCAGGTAGGCGTGGGCCGCGCCCGCGGCGGCCACCGAGGCGAGCAGCCTGCCCTCCTCGGCGGGGGCGTCGAGCAGGGCCTTGCCCCGCCGGTCGGCCAGCTCGCGTTCGGCCTCGGCGAGGTCGCGCACGGCCTTCTTCGGGTCGGAGGCCACGGAGGGCGAGGGCGCCTTCGACGCGGAGCCGCCGGCAGGACCGGACGCGGCGGGGGAGGGGGTCTTGCCGTCCGTGCCCGTGGGGCCCGTGCTCTTCTCGAACGCCTCCACGTGCCGCTTCACCTCGCCCCGCAGCGGCCCGAGCCGCCCGTCGAGCGAGGGGTGCGCCGCGAGCACGGCGTCGTACCGCCGCAGCAGTTCCCTGCTGTCCTTCGCCGCGGCGGCGCGCAGGCGCCGGGCCGCGGACGGGCGCCCGTCGGGATCGGAGTCGGCGGAGTCCGAGCAGCCCGCGAGCAGCGCCGCGGACGCGACGCCCGCGGCCCCGGCGAGCAGACTCCTTCGGCGCGGTCCCGGACGGGAGCGCGGGGCGGTGCGATACGACGGCACGGCAGACGTCCTCGGAAGGAAGGCCAAAAGGCGCGAGCGATAACGGTGCGAAAGGGAACGGAAAGGAACAGAAAGGGAGATCGGTGGGCACAGGCCCGGTGATCACCGTACCTTCGGACCGCCCCGGCGCCCGCGATCGGCTCGGAACGGAGCGCCGCATCGTCCGGTCCGTGGGCGGCAACACCCCTTCGGACCGGATACCCTTTGACCTGACACGCAGACTTGCAACGCACCCACAACAGCACACGCGGCCGAGGAGTCACCCGGATGAGCACCACCCAGAGCGAGAGGCTGCGGCAACTACTGGAACCGCTCGTCACCTCGCAGGACCTGGATCTCGAAGAGATCGAAGTGGCCTCCGTCGGACGCAAGCGGGTGCTGAGAGTCGTGATCGACTCCGAGGACGGCGTGGATCTGGACCAGATCGCGGACGTGAGCCGAGCGCTCTCCGCGAAGCTCGACGAGACCGACGCGATGGGCGAGGGCGAGTACGACCTGGAGGTCGGTTCCCCCGGCGCCGAGCGCGCGCTCACCGAGCGCCGCCACTACCTGCGCGCCGTCGACCGCCTGGTGAAGTTCACGCTCACCGAGGGCGGCGAGGTCACCGCCCGCATCCTCACCGTGGACGACGAGGGCCTCGACCTCGAAGTGCCCGGCGTCAAGGGCCGCAAGCCCACCTCCCGCCGCCTCGCCTTCGACGAGATCGAGAAGGCACGCGTGCAGGTCGAGTTCAACCGCAAGGACAAGAAGGAAGAGGAGGCGTAGCCGTGGACATCGACATGAGTGCCCTGCGGGGTCTGGTCCGGGAGAAGGAGATCTCCTTCGACCTCCTCGTCGAGGCGATCGAGTCGGCCCTCCTCATCGCCTACCACCGCACCGAGGGAAGCCACCGCCGCGCGCGCGTGAAGCTCGACCGCGAGAGCGGACACGTGACGGTCTGGGCGAAGGAGGAGGCGGACGACCTCGAGGAGGGCCAGGAGCCCCGCGAGTTCGACGACACCCCGTCCGACTTCGGCCGCATCGCCGCGACCACCGCGAAGCAGGTCATCCTGCAGCGCCTGCGCGACGCCGAGGACGACGCGACGCTCGGCGAGTACGCCGGGCGCGAGGGCGACATCGTCACCGGCGTGGTCCAGCAGGGCCGCGACCCGAAGAACGTGCTGGTCGACATCGGCAAGCTGGAGGCCATCCTGCCCGTGCAGGAGCAGGTGCCCGGCGAGCAGTACCCCCACGGCATGCGCCTGCGCAGCTACGTCGTCCGGGTGGCCAAGGGTGTCCGCGGCCCGTCCGTGACGCTGTCGCGCACGCACCCGAACCTGGTGAAGAAGCTCTTCGCGCTGGAGGTCCCGGAGATCGCCGACGGTTCCGTCGAGATCTCCGCCATCGCCCGCGAGGCCGGCCACCGCACCAAGATCGCGGTCCGCTCGACGCGCTCGGGCCTCAATGCCAAGGGCGCCTGCATCGGCCCCATGGGCAGCCGTGTGCGCAACGTCATGGGCGAGCTCAACGGCGAGAAGATCGACATCGTCGACTGGTCCGACGACCCCGCCGAGATGGTCGCCCACGCGCTCTCCCCGGCCCGCGTCAGCAAGGTCGAGGTCGTCGACCTCGGCGCCCGCTCGGCCCGCGTGACCGTGCCGGACTACCAGCTGTCGCTCGCGATCGGCAAGGAGGGCCAGAACGCCCGCCTCGCCGCGCGGCTCACGGGCTGGCGCATCGACATCAGGCCCGACACGGAGCAGCCCGCCGACCAGTAGCGGGCCGGGTGCGGAGCCGCTCCGGGAATAAATTCCGGGCGGCCACCGCTTCGATCACGACAGTATGTGGCGAGTAGCCGTTCGATTCTTGCCCCAAAGGGGTGAGGTCGGTGCGGGGAGGTAGACTTAAGCGTGTCTGGCCGGACGCATGCCCGCGCATGCCCTGAGCGCACCTGTGTGGGGTGCCGGGAGCGAGCGGCCAAGAGCGATCTGCTGCGCATCGTGAGGAAAGAGGGCGCCTGCGTCCCCGATCCGCGCGGTACGCTGCCCGGCCGGGGTGCGTATGTACACCCCGCCCTGGTCTGTCTGGACCTGGCGGTCCGCCGCCGGGCGTTCCCGAGGGCGTTCCGCGCCCAGGGGCCGCTCGACACGGAGGCACTGCGCCGGGCTGTCGAGACAGTCGCCCAGGAGGCGACACCGTAAGACGTGGGCGCACGGAACCCCGTGTGGCCCTGGTACCCCGCGAGTTGGAAGTAGGTCGAGATTGCGATGAGCACTCGATGAGCACGCGATGAGTACGCCCATGAAGTAGCGACGGTCCGGCGTAACCCGGACCTAAAAGGAGCGAAGTGGCTAAGGTCCGGGTATACGAGCTCGCCAAGGAGTTCGGCGTAGAGAGCAAGGTCGTCATGGCCAAGCTCCAAGAACTCGGTGAATTCGTACGTTCGGCGTCCTCGACGATCGAGGCGCCGGTAGTACGCAAACTGACTGACGCATTGAACCAGGGCGGTGGCAACGGCAAGTCCGCCGCCAAGCCCGCGGCGCCGCGCAAGCAGGCCGCCCCCAAGCCGGCGAGCCCCGCGGCTCCCGCAACCCCCTCTCCCGCGCAGGCCGCCCGTCCGGGTCCGGCCGCGCCGAAGCCGCCGGCGCCCAAGCCCGCCGCGGCCGAGAAGCCCGCGTCCCCCGCGACGCCGGGCCCGCGCCCGACGCCCGGCCCGAAGCCGCCGGCCCCCAAGCCCGCACCGGCCTCGCCGGCGCCGACCGCCCCGGAGTTCACCGCTCCGCCGGCCGCGCCCGCAGCCCCCGCGGCCCCGCAGGCGCCCCGTCCGGGTGCCCGTCCCGGCGCCCCGAAGCCCGGTGGCCGTCCGGCCCCCGGTCAGGGCCAGGGTCAGGGTCAGGGCCGTGGTGACCGCGGCGACCGTCAGGGTGCTCCGCGCCCCGGCGGCCAGGGTGGCGCCCCGCGTCCCGGCGGCGCCCGTCCCTCGGGTCCGCGCCCGGGCAACAACCCCTTCACCTCTGGTGGCTCCACCGGCATGGCGCGCCCGCAGGCGCCCCGTCCGGGCGGCGCCCCGCGTCCTGGTGGCCAGGGCGGTCAGGGCGGCCCCGGTGGCGCCCCGCGTCCGCAGGGCCAGGGTGGCCCCGGTGGCGCTCCCCGTCCGCAGGGTCAGGGCGGCGCCCGTCCGACCCCCGGCGGCATGCCCCGTCCGCAGGGCGGCGCTCCGCGTCCCGGCGGCGGTCCCGCCGGTAACCGTCCGAACCCGGGCATGATGCCGCAGCGTCCCGCCGCGGGTCCGCGTCCCGGCGGTGGCCCCGGCGGTGGCCGTGGTCCCGGCGGCGGCGGTCGCCCGGGTGGCGGCGGCGGTCGTCCCGGTGGCGGCGGCTTCGCGGGTCGTCCCGGTGGCGGTGGCGGCGGTTTCGCCGGCCGTCCCGGCGGTCCGGGTGGCGGCGGTGCCGGTCGTCCCGGTGGTGGCGGCGGCTTCGGCGGTCGTCCCGGCTTCGGTGGCCGTCCCGGTGGTCCCGGTGCCCGTGGTGGCACGCAGGGTGCGTTCGGCCGTCCCGGCGGGCCCGCCCGTCGTGGCCGCAAGTCGAAGCGGCAGAGGCGCCAGGAGTACGAGGCCATGCAGGCCCCGTCGGTGGGCGGCGTCATGCTGCCTCGCGGCAACGGACAGACCGTCCGCCTGTCGCGCGGTGCCTCGCTGACCGACTTCGCCGAGAAGATCAACGCGAACCCGGCCTCGCTGGTCGGCGTGATGATGAACCTCGGTGAGATGGTCACCGCCACGCAGTCCGTCTCCGACGAGACGCTGAAGCTCCTCGCCGAAGAGATGAACTTCGTCCTGGAGATCGTCAGCCCGGAGGAGGAGGACCGCGAGCTCCTCGAGTCGTTCTCCATCGAGTTCGGCGAGGACGAGGGCGGCGAGGACATGCTCGTCTCCCGTCCGCCGGTCGTGACCGTCATGGGTCACGTCGACCACGGTAAGACCCGACTGCTGGACGCGATCCGCAAGACGAACGTCGTTGCGGGCGAGGCCGGCGGTATTACGCAGCACATCGGTGCGTACCAGGTCGCCACCGAGGTCAACGGTGAAGAGCGCGCCATCACCTTCATCGACACCCCCGGTCACGAGGCGTTCACCGCCATGCGTGCCCGTGGTGCGAAGTCCACCGACATCGCGATCCTCGTGGTCGCGGCGAACGACGGTGTGATGCCGCAGACGATCGAGGCGCTGAACCACGCCAAGGCGGCCGACGTGCCGATCGTGGTCGCGGTCAACAAGATCGACGTCGAGGGTGCCGACCCGACCAAGGTGCGCGGTCAGCTCACCGAGTTCGGTCTGGTGGCCGAGGAGTACGGCGGCGACACGATGTTCGTCGACATCTCCGCGCGCCAGGGCCAGAACATCGAGCAGCTGCTCGAGGCCGTGGTCCTGACCGCGGACGCCTCGCTCGACCTGCGGGCCAACCCGGAGCAGGACGCGCAGGGCATCGCGATCGAGGCCCACCTCGACAAGGGCCGCGGCGCCGTCGCGACCGTCCTCGTCCAGCGCGGTACCCTCCGCGTCGGCGACACGATGGTCGCCGGTGACGCGTACGGCCGAGTCCGCGCGATGCTCGACGACAAGGGCGAGAACGTCGAGGAGGCGACCCCGTCGACTCCCGTCCTCGTTCTCGGTCTCACCAACGTGCCGGGTGCCGGCGACAACTTCCTGGTTGTCGACGAGGACCGTACGGCGCGTCAGATCGCCGAGAAGCGTGCGGCCCGTGAGCGCAACGCCGCGT
Source organism: Streptomyces venezuelae (assembly GCF_008642335.1). Taxonomy (NCBI): domain Bacteria; kingdom Bacillati; phylum Actinomycetota; class Actinomycetes; order Kitasatosporales; family Streptomycetaceae; genus Streptomyces; species Streptomyces venezuelae. Next base: position 5,962,020 of record NZ_CP029191.1, read on the forward strand.
TCGCCAAGCGCACCCGCCGGGTGTCCCTCGAGGACCTCGACCAGGTGCTCAAGGCCGGTCTGGTCCAGGACCTCAACATCATCATCAAGGGCGACGCGTCCGGTTCGGTGGAGGCTCTCGAGTCCTCGCTGCTCCAGCTCGACGTCGGTGAAGAGGTCGACATCCGCGTCCTGCACCGCGGTGTGGGTGCGGTCACCGAGTCCGACATCGACCTGGCGATGGGCTCCGACGCCATCGTCATCGGCTTCAACGTCCGTGCGGCCGGTCGTGCCGCGCAGATGGCGGAGCGCGAGGGCGTCGACGTCCGCTACTACTCGGTGATCTACCAGGCCATCGAGGAGATCGAGGCGGCCCTCAAGGGCATGCTCAAGCCGGAGTACGAGGAGGTCGAGCTCGGCACCGCGGAGATCCGCGAGGTCTTCCGCTCGTCCAAGCTCGGCAACATCGCGGGTGTCCTCATCCGTTCCGGCGAGGTCAAGCGCAACACCAAGGCCCGCCTGCTCCGCGACGGCAAGGTCATCGCGGAAGGCCTCAACATCGAGGGTCTGCGCCGCTTCAAGGACGACGTCACCGAGATCCGCGAAGGGTTCGAGGGCGGTATCAACCTCGGCAACTTCAACGACATCAAGATCGACGACGTCATCGCGACGTACGAGATGCGCGAGAAGCCGCGCGGCTGATCAGTTCACTGATCTGATCCGCTCGGTTCAGTGTCGGGGCCGGTCGACGGGGAAAATCCCGTCGATCGGCCCCGGCCGTTCCGTGTACGGTTCTTGTGTCCCTGCCAAGTGGTTGGCGGGGCCTCGACCCCGTACCGGCGGGACATCCGGACACACATGTATGTGGGGACTCTGTCCTTCGATCTGCTCCTCGGCGACGTACATTCGCTGAAGGAGAAACGCTCCGTCGTCCGTCCGATCGTCGCCGAGCTCCAGCGCAAGTACGCGGTGAGCGCGGCGGAAGTGGGCGGTCAGAACCTGCACCGCAGAGCCGAGATCGGCCTCGCGGTGGTGTCAGGCGACGCGGGCCACCTCCACGACGTACTGGACCGGTGCGAGCGGCTCGTCGCCGCCCGGCCCGAAGTGGAGCTGCTGTCGGTACGACGGCGGCTGCACGGCGACGATGATTGAACACAGCAAGACAAGCCCAGGGAATGCCCGGGGATAAGGGAGACGGAGCAGTGGCCGACAACGCGCGGGCGAAAAGGCTGGCGGACCTCATCCGAGAGGTGGTTGCTCAGAAGCTGCAGCGCGGGATCAAGGACCCGCGGCTCGGCACGCACGTGACGATCACGGACACCCGGGTGACCGGCGACCTGCGGGAGGCCACGGTCTTCTACACGGTCTACGGCGACGACGAGGACCGCGCGGCGGCCGCGGCGGGCCTGGAGAGCGCCAAGGGCGTCCTCCGGTCGGCGGTCGGACAGGCCGCGGGCGTGAAGTTCACGCCGACCCTGTCCTTCGTCGCGGACGCCCTGCCGGACAACGCACGGGCCATCGAGGACCTCCTCGACAAGGCACGGATGTCCGACGCCAAGGTGCGCGAGGTCTCGGCAGGCGCCGAGTTCGCGGGCGGTGCGGACCCGTACCGCAAGCCCGAGGACGAGTCCGACGAAGAGACGGACGGCGACGCCCGAGCATGAGCAACAGCGGCACCACGCCGGACGGCCTTGTCATCGTCGACAAGCCGTCCGGCTTCACTTCGCACGACGTGGTGGCCAAGATGCGCGGGATCGCCAAGACCCGCCGCGTCGGGCACGCGGGCACCCTCGACCCCATGGCGACCGGTGTCCTCGTGCTCGGTGTCGAACGCGCCACCAAGCTCCTCGGCCACCTCGCGCTGACCGAGAAGGAGTACCTGGGCACGATCCGGCTCGGCCAGAACACCCTGACCGACGACGCCGAGGGCGAGATCACCTCGTCGACGGACGCTTCGAAGGTCACCCGTGAGGCCGTGGACAAGGGCATCGCCAAGCTGTCCGGCGACATCATGCAGGTGCCGTCGAAGGTCAGCGCCATCAAGATCGACGGCAAACGGTCGTACGCCCGCGCCCGCAAGGGCGAGGACTTCGAGATCCCGGCCAGACCGGTCACCATCTCGGCCTTCACGGTGTACGACGTCCGCGACGCGGTCGCCGAGGACGGCACGCCCGTGCTCGACCTGGTCGTCTCGGTCGTCTGCTCCTCGGGTACGTACATCAGGGCCATCGCCCGCGACCTGGGCGCCGACCTCGGCGTCGGCGGTCACCTGACCGCGCTGCGCCGCACCCGCGTCGGCCCCTACAAGCTGGACACGGCGAAGACCCTCGACCAGCTCCAGGAGGAGCTGACCGTGATGCCCGTGGCCGAGGCCGCGGGCCGCGCCTTCCCGCGCTGGGACGTGGACGAGAAGCGCGGACGGCTGCTGCTCAACGGCGTCCGGATCGACATGCCCGAGGAGTACGCGGGTGTGGGCGCCGTCGCCGTCTTCGACCCGGAGGGCCGCTTCCTGGTCCTCGCGGAGGAGTCGCGGGGCAAGGCCAAGAGCCTGGCCGTCTTCGCCTGACGGCCTGCTCCGGATGGTGGAACGTAGTGGAGCGGCGGACCTCGGTCCGCCGCTCCACGATTCCCCCCTCTAGAGGTCTGTCCACCGACACGCCTCCATTCACCCCATCGGGCAGGCGCTCGGAGTGAACCGGGGGGTCGGAAGGGGGCGCGTTCGCGCCGTCACCTGTCCTGCCGATCATCCCCGACCTACGGTCGAAGGAACGGGGCACGTCGGGGAGGTTCGAGCATGGCGGGACGCGGCCGGGACGGCTTCTCGGTTCCCGGCTTCTCGGTTCCGGCGCCGGAGGCGTCTCTGGTGCGGGTCTGTGATCTCGCGGGACGGCCGCGCGGCACGGGGTTCGCCGCCGACGAGCACGGCACGGTCGTCACCAGCCACGAGGCGGTCGACGGCCTCGCCCGGATCGTCCTGCACGCCGCGGACGGCCGCACCTGCGTGGTGCCCGCCGAAGCGGTGGCGGAGCTGCCCGGCACCGACCTCGCCCTCGTCCGCACCGAAGGACTCGGACTGCGGCCTCTCCCCGTCTCCGCCCGGGCATCCGTGGCGACCGGCACGTACGTACGCATCGCCGCGGGCGGCTGGCGCGAGGCGCGGGTCCTCGGCACCTCGCCGGTCACGTACACGGCGACGGACCGCTTCCACGCGGTCGGCGCCGCCCTGGAACTCGCGATCGGCACGGACGGCGCCGACGCGCTGCGGCTCGGCGGGGGCGCCGCGGGCGGGCCGGTCGTGGACGCGGCGACAGGCGCGGTGCTCGCCGTCCTCGGAACGGCCCTGCGGCCCCGCCATGGCTCCGGACCTTCTTTCGAGGACGCCCACCGCCCGGCGGGCTTCGCCGTCCCGCTCCTTGAGGCGGCCGCCACCGACCCGGGCGGACCGCTCGCCGAGCTCGTCGCGCGCAACGCGGCGACCGTTCCCGCGTACGGCGAGGACCTCAACCTCGCGGGCGCACTGCACCTCACCGCGACCTCGACGGGCTCCGACGGCCCGCCCGTCCCGCTCCGCGAACCGGTCGAACGCCCCTCCTTGGCGCGGGAGTTCACCACCTTCATGACCGGCACCGCCCGCGTGCTCGGCCTCGTCGGCGACCCCGGCACGGGACGCACGACGGAACTGGCCGCGCTCGCCGCACGACGCGCCCAGGGCACCGAGCCCGCCCCCACGCTGTGGCTGCGCGGCGCGGACCTGCGGGGCACGGACGCGTCCGTCGCCGACGCGGTGGAGCGCGCGCTCGACCGCGCGGGACGCATCCTCACGGCGTCGGCGGGGGACGAGCGGACCCTCGGCGACGTGGGGGCCGACCGGCTGGCCCGGCTCGTACGGGACGCCGGACGACCACTCCTCCTCCTGCTCGACGGCCCCGAGGAGATGCCGGCCGTGCTCGCCCACCGCCTCGCGCAGTGGAGCGCCGGCACGGCGCGCTGGCTGCGGGACACGGACACACGGCTCGTCATCGCCTGCCGCGTGGAGTACTGGGAACAGGCCGGGGCCCACTTCGACGCGGCGTCGCTGCACGCGGCGGCGGGCGGCGCGGAGCTCCCCGGCTGCGTACGCCTCGGGGACCTGCCGGAACCCCAGGCGAGCGAGGCCCGCGCGCTCCACGGCATCCCCGACGACGCGCTGGCCCCCGCCGACGCCCGGCACCCACTGGCCCTGCGCCTGCTCGGCGAAGTGCGGGGCGCGACGCCGACCGCCCCGCCGCCGGGCACTCCGACCCGTGAGGAAGTCTTCAGCGCCTACCTGCACCTGCTCTGCCTGCGGGTCGCGGTGCGGCTCGCGGCGGCGAACGGGCTGCGCGGGAGCGCGGTGCGGCGCCTGGCGGCGCGGGTGGCCGGCCAGGTCCACGAAGCGGCACGGCGCTGCCTCGGCCCCGGCCACGGGGAACTGGACAGGGCCTCCTTCGAAGAAACCTTCCCGTGGGGGGCACGCCTGCACGGCTGCACGGGCTGGGCGTCAGCGGTACTCACGGAGGGCCTCCTCGTGCCGGCGGGCCCGGGCTACCGCTTCGCACACGAGGAGCTGGCGGACTGGCTCCAGGGCACGCATCTGGACGTGGACGGGGCTCTGGAGGCGCTGGTGCATCGCCACAGGGGTCGGGGGCGGGGTGGCCCCGTGGTTCCGGAGCAGCGTCGGCGCAAGCCGGGCAGCACCTCCGCCCCGGCCCCCGCTCGCCCCCTGCCCGTGCCGCGGCACCGCATCGGGCCCGTGATCCAGGCGCTGCTGCTGCTCGGGCGGCAGCGGGGGGCCGCGGAGCTGGCGTCGCGACTGGGGGAGCTCACCGACGCGCTGGTGGAGTTCGGCCGAGAGGGAGAGGGAGGGGCAGAGGCAGAGGGGCCGGGTGGCGGAGGGACGGGGGACTCGGGGGATTCGGGGGACGCCGTGTGGTGGGCCGGGCATCTTCTCGGCGAGGTGCTGCTGCGCGTGCCCGACGCGACGCCCTATCTCGCGGTGCTCGAACCCCTCGCCGTGCGCGGGGAGTTCGGGACGGCGTTCTGGCTGCGGCTGCCGCTCGCCGAGGCCGACCGGTTCTCGCTGCTGCGCCGGCTCGTCGTGCACGACGGCCCCCCGGGGTCCCCGGACCGCCGCCTGGACGCCGTCGCCGCACTGCTCCGCGCCGACCCCGCGAACGTACAGCCGCTCCTCGCGCGGTGGTTCGCCGACGAACGCCCGCTGGACGCGGCGCCCGACGCCACCGTCGCCTCCGCCGCGCAGGCGCTGCTCCACACCCACCGGCACCGTGCCATCGACGACCTCACCGAGGCCCTCGTCGACTGCGCGCACGCCCGCGCCGACGAACTGCTCGCCGCGCTCGCGGAGGAGGAGCCCGCGGCCTTGTGCCGGGCCGTCGACCGCTGGGCCCGCGACGAACGCCCCGCCCGGCGCGTGGCGGCCGCCGCCTACGCCCTGCGCGCCGCCCCGCACGCCACCACCCCCGCCGAACACGCCCTCCTGCGGTGCGCCGCCCTCGCGCTGCTCGCCCACCCGGCCGACGACGCCCTCCACGGCGCCGCCCTCGCCCTCCTCGTACGCGACCCGCAGACCCGCGCCACGCACCTGCCGGACGCCCTGCGGCGCTTCAGCGCCGGGGACCCGCGGCTGCCCGCGAGCGCCCTCGCCGCCGCCCTCACGACCCACCCCGACCCCGTCCTCGACGCCTTCCGCACCCGGCTGCACGCCTCGGACCCGGCCGCCGACGCCATCCTGTGCTGCCTCGCCGACGTGACCACGCCGACGCTCGCCCGCCGCGTCGCCACCCTCGTCCACGACCTCCTGGAGGCCCGCCCCGAAGCGGCCGCGCCCGCCGTCGCGTACATCGACCGCCGCCTCGAACACGGCCCCGACGTGCGCCCCGTCCTCTTCCCCCTGGTCGCGGGGCTCCTGCACAGCAGGCACGTACAGGTCCGTGCGGCCCTCGCGCCCGTGCTCGCCGCGCCCGGCACCGACGCGTCACGTGCCCTGCGCGGCGAACTGCTCGACGTCCTGCTCAGCCAGGAGCGGGACGCCGCCGTCCTGGAGAGCGTCCTGCGGGCGGTGGTGCTCGGCGCGGCGGAGTGCGGCGGGGACCGAACGCGCGAGCGCGTCCACCGCACCGCGCTGCTGCTCGTCCGCACGCCGGAGGGCGCGTCCCGGTGCGACCGGTGCCTCGTCGAACTGGCCCGCGGCGGCCGTCCGGGCTTCGCCGCGCTGCTCATCGGCTGGCTGACCGACGCCCCGCAGGACTGGGCCGCACTCGTCGGCCCGAGCGCCCTGCGGGTGCTGGAGAACCTGGCGGGCGGTGTCAGCGTCCCCGCATAGGAACGACGCACGGGAATGATGCGCGGGAGTGACCCCCGCCACTCCCTCCGGTGCGAGCCGCGAGGTGTCGGCATGGCACTCTTAGTCCTGCGCAATCGGCAATGGGAACGTACAGATGTACGTGACGTATACGGGTTCGGCGAGGAGCAAAGAAGTGCAGCGCTGGCGTGGCTTGGAGGACATCCCCCAGGACTGGGGGCGCAGCGTCGTCACCATTGGTTCCTACGACGGCGTGCACCGCGGGCACCAGCTCATCATCGGCCGCGCGGTGGAGCGCGCCCGTGAGCTCGGCGTGCCCGCCGTCGTCGTCACCTTCGACCCGCACCCCAGCGAGGTCGTGCGCCCCGGCAGCCATCCGCCGCTGCTCGCCCCGCACCACCGGCGCGCCGAGCTGATGGCCGAGCTGGGTGTGGACGCGCTCCTCATCCTCCCCTTCACCACCGAGTTCTCGAAGCTGTCGCCCGCGGACTTCGTGGTCAAGGTCCTCGTCGACAAGCTGCACGCGCGCGTGGTCGTCGAGGGCCCCAACTTCCGCTTCGGCCACAAGGCGGCGGGCAACGTCGACTTCCTCGCGGAGCTCGGTGGCACGTACGACTACGAAGTGGACGTCGTCGACCTCTACGTGAGCGGCGAGGCGGGCGGCGGCGAGCCGTTCTCCTCGACGCTGACCCGGCGTCTCATCGCCGAGGGCGATGTCACCGGAGCGGCGGAGAGCCTGGGCCGGCCGCACCGCGTCGAGGGCGTCGTGGTCCGCGGCGCCCAGCGCGGACGGGAACTGGGCTTCCCCACGGCGAACGTGGAGACCCTCCCGCACACGGCGGTCCCCGCGGACGGCGTCTACGCCGGCTGGCTCCATGCCCAGGGCGAGGCGATGCCGGCGGCGATCTCCGTCGGCACGAATCCGCAGTTCGACGGGACGGAGCGGACGGTCGAGGCGTACGCGATCGACCGCGTCGGGCTCGACCTGTACGGGTTGCACGTGGCCGTGGACTTCCTGGCCTTCGTCCGCGGCCAGGCGAAGTTCGACACGATCGACTCGCTGCTGGTGGCCATGGCGGATGACGTGAAGCGGTGCGGGGAGCTTGTGGCGGCGGCGGGCCGATCGTAGTGCCTCGGCCGGCGTGACCGGCCCTGCCTGCGGCTGGGCGGCGGGCGCTCGCGCAGTTCCCCGCGCCCCTTGAACGCACTCGCCGTGGGGTGCCGGGGTCTTTACGCGGCTGCGGGCCGGTGGGGGCTGGTCGCGCAGTTCCCCGCGCCCCTGAAAGCGCCCGTTGGGCGCTCCCATGTCGTGGGAGCCTTGTCGCTCGTCCGGTCGTCGCAGGGTCGCGCCCCTGGGAAGCGCCCGTAGGGTGCTTCTTCAGGGGCGCGGGGAACTGCGCGAGCAACCACGATGTACGCGCACTCGACCACGGGCCCGGGGTTCCACGGCGATGGTGCTCAAGAGCGCGCCGCCGCCCAATGGCACGCGACCTGCGTCTCGCCCGCGCCGGAGAGCACCGGCAGATCCTCCCCGCGGCAGCGGTCCGCGACCCCCGTCCGGGCCGCCTCGCCGGAGGCGAGTACCTGGCAGCGGGCGTGGAAGCGGCAGCCGCCGGGGATGCGGGAGGGGTCCGGGGGCTCGCCCGTGAGGACCACCGGGTCACCGTCCGCTTCGGGCAGGACGGACAACAGGGCCTGGGTGTAGGGGTGTTGCGGCGACGTGAGGACCTCTTCCACCGTTCCCGTCTCCACGATCCGGCCCAGGTACATCACCGCCACCCGGTCCGCGATGTTCCAGGCGAGGCCGAGGTCGTGGGTCACCACCAGCGCGGACAGGTTCAGTTCGTCGCGGAGTCGTAGCAGGAGTGCCAGGATCTCGCCCCGTACGGACGCGTCCAGCGACGCCACCGGCTCGTCGGCGACGATGAGTTCGGGTTCGAGGACCAGCGCGCCCGCGATGACCACACGCTGGCGCTGGCCGCCCGAGAGTTCGTGCGGGTAGCGCAGGAAGAAGCGTTCGGGCGGGCGCAGGCCGGCCCGGGAGAGGGCTTCGGCGACCGCTGCCCGCTCGTCGCCCCGGTAGCCGTGGATGCGCAGCCCCTCCGCCACGGCGTCGTACACCGTGTGCCGCGGATTGAGCGACCCGCTCGGGTCCTGGAGGACCAGCTGGACCCGCTTGCGGTACGCCTTCAGGGCGCGGCCGGAGTAGTTCAGGGGCTCGCCGCCGAACGTGACCTTGCCGGACGTCGGGGGGACGAGGCCCAGCAGCGAGCGGGCCAGCGTCGTCTTGCCGCAGCCCGACTCGCCCACGAGGGCGACGATCTCGCCGCCCTTGATGTCGAGGTCGACGCCGTCCACGGCGCGCGCGGTGGGCCCGCCGCGGCGGCCGGGGAAGGCGATGTGCAGGCCGGCGGCGGTCAGCAGCGGCCCCTCGGGCGCCGCGACAGTGGTCTTCTCGGGTTCCGCGACAGTGGTCTTCGGCTCCTGCGTGGTCATGCGCGCGTCCTCTTCACGGGGGCTCTCGGTCACGGTGTGCGCTCCGCCGTCGCGGGAGCCGATGTGGGCTGCGCGGGCAGCGGCGCGCCCGCGTGGACGCAGGCCGCGCGATGGTGCGGCCCCGCGTCCCGCAGCGCCTGGTCCTCCGTGGCGCAGGTGTCGAGGGCGACCGGGCAGCGCGGATGGAACGTACAGCCCGTGGGGAGCGCGGACGGGTCGGGCGGATCGCCCGGCAGGCCGCGCGGCGCGAACCGCGACGTGATGTCGCCGATGCGCGGGAAGGCCGCCGAGAGCGCCTTGCCGTACGGGTGCCTGGCGTTCTCGTAGACCTCGGAGGCCGGGCCCTCCTCGACGACGCGGCCCGCGTACATCACCGCGAGCCGGTCACATGTGTCGGACAGTACGGCCAGGTCGTGGCTGATCATCATCAGGCCGAGGTCCTGCTCGGACACCAGCTGTTCGATGAGGCGGAGAATCTGCGCCTGGATCATGACGTCGAGCGCGGTGGTCGGCTCGTCGGCGATGATCAGCCGCGGATCGCAGGCGAGCGCCATCGCGATCATCACGCGCTGACGCTGGCCGCCGGACAGCTCGTGCGGATAGGCCTCCGCGCGGGCGGCGGGCAGCCCCACGTGTTCGAGGAGCTCGCCCACCTTGGTCTTCGCGCCGGCCTGCGTCGCCTTCTTGTGCAGCAGGATCGGCTCGGCGATCTGGTCGCCGATGCGGTGGACGGCGTTCAGGGAGTGCATCGCGCCCTGGAAGACGATCGAGGCGCCGGCCCAGCGCACCGCGCGGACCCGCCCCCACTTCATGGTGAGGACGTCCTCGCCGTCGAGCAGGATCTCGCCGGACACCTTCGTGCCTGCGGGCAGCAGCCGCAGCAGGGCGAGCGCGAGCGTGGACTTGCCGCACCCCGACTCACCCGCGACGCCCAGCTTCTGGCCCGCCTCGACGTGCAGGTTCACTCCGCGGACCGCGGCGGCGCCGTTCGCGTACGTCACTTCGAGGTCGCGTACGTCGAGCAGCCGCCGCGGGCTCGCTTCGGTCATGTCGGGCGGGCTCGCTTCGGTCATGTCGGTCGACTCGGTCAACGGGAGGCCCCCAGCCTGGGGTTGAGCACGGATTCCACGGCGCGGCCGCACAACGTGAACGCCAGCGCGACGACGGCGATGGCGAGACCGGGCGGGGCGAGGTACCACCAGTGCCCCGCGCTGACCGCGCCCGCCTCGCGCGCGTCCTGCAGCAGCCCGCCCCAGGAGACGCTCGTCGGGTCGCCGAGGCCGAGGAACGCGAGCGTGGCCTCGGTGAGGATGGCGCCGGAGATGACGAGCGTGGTCTGCGCGAGGACGAGCGGCATGACGTTGGGCAGGACGTGCCGGGACATGATGTGGCCGTGGCCGCCGCCGAGGGCCTGCGCCCGCTCGATGTAGGGGCGGGACTCCACGGCGAGGGTCTGCGCCCGGACCAGGCGTGCCGTGGTCGGCCAGGTCGTCACGCCGATCGCCAGGATGATCGTCCAGATCGTGCCGGACATCACCGCGGCGAGCGCGATGGCGAGCACGAGCGTGGGCATCACGAGGAACCAGTCGGTGATGCGCATGATCACGGTGGCGTACCAGCCCTTGAAGTGCCCGGCGGTGATCCCGACGAGCGTGCCGATGGCCACCGAGAGGACGGCGGCGAGCAGTCCCACGGTGAGCGACATGCGCGCGCCGTACACGAGCAGGCCCAGCAGGTCGCGTCCGAACTGGTCGGTCCCCAGCGGGAATTCACCGCTCGGCGACTCCATCGGGTCGCCCGGCGCGCCGGTCACGCTCTGCGCGTCGGAGCCGACGAGCAGTGGCGCGAAGACCGCGGCGAGGGCGATGAGGACGAGCACGGCGAGGCCGACGAGTCCGGCGCGGTGCGTGCGGTACTCGCGCCAGAAGCGCGCCGCGGAGTGCCTGCGCCGCGTCCAGGCGAGTGACCGCGCGCTCTTGGCGGCAGTCGGCGTGTGGGTCGCGGGTACGGGGTCGGTCGGTGCGGATTCGGTCGTCATCGGCCCACCCGGGGATCGAGCAGCGGATAGATCACGTCGGCCAGGGTGTTCATCAGGATCACCGCGACGGAGAAGACGAAGAACAGTCCCTGCACCAGCGGCAGGTCGGGCACGCTCAGCGCCTGGTAGAAGAGCCCGCCGAGGCCCGGCCAGGAGAACACGGTCTCGACGAGGATGGCGCCCGCCACGACCGTGCCGAGGTTGACGAACATCAGGGTGACGGTCGGCAGCATGGCGTTGGGGACGGCGTGCCGACGCCGTACGAGATCGTCCCGGAGCCCCTTCGCCCGCGCGGTCGTCAGGTAGTCGCTGCCCATCTCGTCGAGCAGGGACGACCGCATGACGAGCAGTGTCTGGGCGTACCCGACCGCGACGAGTGTGACGACGGGAAGCACCATGTGGTGCGCGACGTCGACGACGTACGCGAAGCCCGTCTCGCCGCCGGACTCCAGGCCGCCGGTCGGGAACATCCCGGGAATGGGCCCGATGCCCACCGAGAAGGTGATGATCAGCAGCAGCCCCAACCAGAACGACGGCACCGAGTACAGCGTCAGGGCGAGCCCGGTGTTGAAGCGGTCGCCGAGCCTGCCGTTGCGCCACGCGGTGCGCGTGCCGAGCCAGATGCCGATGATCGTGTAGAGGACGTACGCCGTTCCGGTGAGCAGGAGCGTCGCGGGCAGCGCCTCGGTGATCTTGTCCATCACGGGAGCGTGGAACTGATAAGACGTGCCGAAGTCGCCGCTCAGCACATTGCCGGTGTAGTCCCAGAACTGGGCCATGACCGACTTGTCGAGGCCGAACTCCTCGCGCATGGCGGCGAGTTGTTCGGCCGAGACGCGCTTGCCGCCCGTCATCTGCTTGACGGGGTCGCCGGGGATCAGCCGGAACAGGAAGAAGCTGGTGACGAGCACGGCGAACAGCGACACGACGGCGCCGCCGATCTTGCCCGCCACATAGAGGAGGTAGGCGCGGGTGTTGCGGTCCCGGGGCCCGCGGGCCGACGCCGCCCCGGCGGCGGCCGGGTCGCCGTCGGCCCCGGGACCCTTGGGGCCCTCGGTGTCGAGCAGTGCGGGATTGCTGTCAGCGGTCATGCGTTACTCGCGGTCCTCTGCGGTAGAACGGCGGCGCAGGGCGAACAGGACTCCGCCGCCCACGAGCACCACCGCGGCAGCGGCGATACCGATGATGACACCGGTCGAGCTGCCGTCCTTGGAAGAACTCTTCCCATCCGCGGGCACGGCCGACCACCAGCTCCAATATCCGTCCTGGCCGTAGATGTTGCCGGCGGCCGTCGGCATGGTGGTGATGGACTTGATCTGGTCGGTGCGGTAGGCCTCGACGGCGTTCGGGTACAGGAGCACGTTCATGTACCCGGAGTCGTACAGCCACGACTCCATCTGCTTCACGATGTCGGCGCGCTTGCCCGGGTCGTACTCGGCGAGCTGCTTGTCGTACAGGCTGTCGAACTTCTTGTCGCAGATGAAGTTGTCCGTGGCCGCGCTCTCCTTGGCCTTCTTCGGCAGCGCGGCGCAGGTGTGGATGCCGAGGACGAAGTCCGGGTCGGGGTTGACGGACCAGCCGTCGAAGGCGAGGTCGTACTCACCCGCGTACCAGGGCACGGACACGTCGTCGAGGCAGTTCACCTTGAGCCCGATCCCGAGCTCCCCCCACCACTCCTTCAGATACTTCCCGACGGCCTTGTCGTTGGGGTCGGTGGCGTGACAGAGGATGCGGAAGTCGAGAGGCTTTCCGTCCTTCCCGACCCGCTTGCCGTCACTGTTCTCCTTGTACCCCGCCTCGTCGAGAAGTTCGGCGGCCCGCTTCGGGTCGTACTTCAGCTCCTGCTCGGCGGACGGCTTCCAGGCGTACTCGGAGAAGCGCGGCGGAATGTATCCGGCCCCTTCGACAGCATGCCCCTGGAAGACCTTCTCCACGAGCGCCTCCCGGTCGACGGAGAGGAAGAGCGCCTGCCGGACCCTCTTGTCGAGCAGCGCGGGATGCCCGTCACCGAACTTCTTGCCGTCGAGGGTCTTGGCGCCGGGGTTGGTGGCGAGGGCGAAGAAACGCCGCCCGGGTCCCTCGTTGACCTTGATGTTGTCCTCGTTCTTCAAGGACTCGGCCTGCGCGGGAGTCAGCGCGGGCTGCCCGGCCACGAACGACACCTCGCCCTTCCTGAGGGCGGAGACGGCGGCGTCCTGGTCCTTGTACGTCTTGAAGACCAGCTCGTCGAACTTGGGCGCCCCGCGCCAGAAGTCCTTGTTGGCCTTCAGCCGTACGTACTGGTCGACCTTGTAGTCCGTCAGGGTGAACGGCCCGTTCCCGACGATCGGGAAGTCCTTGTCGTTGTTGAACTTCGAGATGTCGTCGACCTTTTCCCAGACGTGCTTGGGAACGATGGGCACATCGAGTGCGGCCATGGTCGCCTGCGGCTTCTTCAACTCGATGACCAGCTTGGTGGGGCTCGGCGCGGTCACCTTCTTGAAGTTGGTGACGAAGTTCGAGTTCGCGGTGGCGGTGCCTTCCTTGGACATCACCTTGTTGAACGTCCACGCGGCGTCCTCGGCGGTGGCCTGCTTCCCGTCCGACCACTTGGAGTCGTCCCGGATGGTGTACGTCCAGGTCAGCTTGTCGTCGGAGGACTCCCACTTCTTGGCGAACCCGGGGATCGCCTTGTTGTCCTTGGCGTCGTAGTTCGTCAGGTACTCGTACGTCAGCCGGTGGATGCTGGTGCTGAGCAGCCGCTGGGCGAGGAACGGACTGAGCGAGTCGACGCTCTGCGCCACGGCGACGGTGAGCACGTCCTTCCCACCGCCGTCCTCGGCCTGTGCGAGCTGCGGCCCCGGATTGAGCGGCGTGGCGAGACCGGCCGTCAGAGTGAACGCGGCGACGCCACCGGCGAGGACGAGCTTCAGGGGGCGGTGGGGGTGGGGGCGACGACGGGAGTGGCACTGGTGCCGGGGTGTTGCTTCCCGCCGGGGTGCTGCTGATCTGCCGTGCTGATCTTGTGTGTCCATGGGTCGGTGACCTCGCGTCATCGCTCGCGCAGGGATGGCTGGTTGCACATTGTTCGATCAAGAAACGTCAGCTGGTTGCTGTGTGTTTACCAGCGCCGGTCTGCGCGCGTCAACGGCGTGCGCACCCCATGTGGCCTGCGGAAATAACGAGTTGACCGGTATGGAGCACACATTGGTCGAGACCAGTGACGCGTGGCTGGTGAGGGGGTGACGGCTGGGGGAGGGGTGACTTGACCTGGCGGTCCGGGGGGTGCGGGCGCGGTCGGGGTTGGGGCGCGCCCGGGGCGGGCTGTGTGGCGGGACGGGTTCTGGGGCCCTCCCTGCTGTGGGCAGGCGTTCCGCACGGCGGAACGGGTGGGCACAGCCCCCGGTGCCGGGTGGGACGTACGGAGGCGTACATGCGGGTGGGCCCGCACCGAGGAACGGTGCGGGCCCACTGATGAGTCGGCGGTGACTACTGCTGCTGCTGCGGAGGCGGCGGCTGCTGGAAGGGCGCGCCGGGCTGCGCGGGCGGAGGAGCCTGCTGTGGCTGCTGTGGCGGTTGGGGTTGTTGAGGCTGCTGCGGCTGCCACCCCTGCGGGGCGCCGGGCTGCTGCGGATAGGGCTGCTGCCCGGGCTGGGGCGCCTGCGGCTGGGGCTGGGGCTGTTGGGGAGCGTACGGCTGAGGTTGCTGAGGAGCGTACGGCTGCGATTGCGCCTGCGCCTGCGCCTGCGGCGAAGCCTGCGACACCTGCTGCCCCGGCATAGGCGGAGCCAAATGCGGCGGCGGATTCCCATCCGACGTCCACAGCCCCTGCTGCTGCTGTGCCCGCACGAAGTCCTCCGCGACCATCGCGGAAAGATTGAAGTACGCCTCCCGCACCTTCGGCCGCATCATGTCGAGATCGACCTCCGCACCGGCGGCGAGATGCTCGTCGAAGGGGATGACGACAACGCCCCGGCACCGCGTCTCGAAGTGCGACACGATGTCGTCGACCTTGATCATCTTGCCGGTCTCGCGCACCCCGGAGATGACGGTGATGGACCGCGAGACGAGATCGGCGTACCCGTGCGCGGAGAGCCAGTCCAGAGTCGTCGATGCGCTGCTCGCACCGTCCACGGACGGCGTGGAGATGATGATCAGCTGGTCGGCGAGGTCGAGAACCCCGCGCATGGCGCTGTACAGCAGCCCCGTACCGGAGTCGGTGAGGATGATCGGGTACTGCTTGCCCAGTACGTCGATCGCGCGCCGGTAGTCCTCGTCGTTGAACGTGGTCGACACGGCCGGGTCCACGTCGTTGGCGATGATCTCGAGCCCGGACGGCGCCTGCGAGGTGAAGCGCCGGATGTCCATGTACGAGTTGATGTACGGGATCGCCTGGACGAGGTCACGAATGGTCGCCCCGGTCTCGCGCCGCACGCGCCGGCCGAGCGTACCGGCGTCGGGGTTGGCGTCGATCGCGAGGATCTTGTCCTGCCGCTCGGTGGCGAGCGTGGAGCCCAGCGCCGTGGTGGTGGTCGTCTTGCCGACGCCGCCCTTGAGGCTGATGACGGCGATGCGGTAGCAGGAGAGGACCGGAGTACGGATCAGCTCCAGCTTGCGCTGCCGCTCGGCCTCCTCCTTCTTGCCGCCGAGCTTGAACCGCGAACCGCCCGCGGGCCGACTGCTCTTGGCCTTGGGCTTGGTGTTGCGCAGCAGCCGGTCGGAGGACAGCTCGACGGCAGCGGTGTACCCGAGCGGAGCCCCGGGATTCGTACGCTCCCGCTGATCGTGCTGCACGGCCTGCGGCCAGGCGGCACCGGTACGGGGGTCGACGGGGGCTTGGGGCTGCTGGGGCTGCTGGGGCTGCTGGGGAGCGTAGGGCTGAGCGGGAGGCTGAGCCTGGGCGGGCACGTGAGGCTGCGGTTGGGCAGGTGCCTGAGGCTGGGCCTGGGCCTGCTGCTGCGGTGCGGCCTGCTGCTGAGGCGCGAGCGGCTGGTTCGGGAAGGGCTGCTGGTTCGAAAGGGGCTGTGCGCCAGGAACGGCCTGCTGTCCGGGAACCTGCGGCTGTGCCGGGAACGGCTGCGCGGGCTGTACAGGCTGTACTGGCGGCTGCGGCGCCTGCTGCCCCTGCGGCGCGGGTGCTTGCGGGAACCCGTAGCCGCTGCCCGGGCCGGCCGATTCGGGCGTGACCGGAGCGGTGGGGGCGGGGGCGAAGTTCTGCGGGGGAACGCCGGGCGCGGGGGCGCCGGATTGCGGGAATCCGTAGCCGCTCTGCGGGGGCTGCGGAGCGGCAGGCGCGGGGGTGGGGTTGGGGTTGGAGTTCTGCGCGGGCGGGGCCGGCGTGGCGGCGGGCGCGGTCTGCGGGAACCCGTACGCGCCCTGCGGCGCCTCGGGGGTCGCGGGTGCGGGCGGAGCGGAGTTCTGGGCAGGCGGAGGCGGCGCTGTGAAGGGCGTGCCGGGGGCGGCGGCAGGCGCGGTCTGCGGGAACCCGTACGCGCCCTGCGGCGCCGCAGGAGCGGCGGGCGTGGCCGGAGTGGCCGGAGTGGAATCCTGGGCAGGCGGAACGGGCGCCGCGAACGGCGCGCCGGGAGCGGCGGCAGGCGCAGGTGCGGTCGGAGGCCACGTACCCGGCGCGGGCTGAGGGGCCTGCGGCTGAACCGGCGCAGCGGGCTGGACCTGCGCCTCCGGCGTCTGGCCGGCCGCAGGCTGCTGCGCGTCCGGCGCGGGCACGGGCCATTGCGGAGCGGCGGTGGGAGCCGCGGGCTGGAACGCGGGCGGCAGCGGAGGCAGCACGTCCTGAGGAGAGGGCGGCGGAGGCCAAGCGGACGGCACGGCGTCCTGTACGACATCGTCAGCCCCGCCGGAGCCGGACGAACTGACCTCGTGGTCCACGGAACCGTCTGCGGACTCACCGGACTCGGCAGACGCACCGGATTCACCGACGTCATCGGACGAGACCACACCGGACTCGTCCACGCCGGAGGAAGCAGCACCAGAGGAAGCAGCACCAGAGGAAACCGCACCGGAGGAAGCCGAATCAGCGGAAGCCACACCAGAGGAAGCGGAAGCCACGTCGGACCGCTCGGCCTCGGCCCCGGCCTGCGCCTCCACGTCCCGCCCAGCCGCAGCGGCCAGCTCCTCGA
This sequence comes from Streptomyces venezuelae, assembly GCF_008642335.1. Taxonomy (NCBI): domain Bacteria; kingdom Bacillati; phylum Actinomycetota; class Actinomycetes; order Kitasatosporales; family Streptomycetaceae; genus Streptomyces; species Streptomyces venezuelae. The sequence continues at coordinate 5,978,991 of NZ_CP029191.1, forward strand.
ACTCCCGCTTCAGGGCGCGAGCGGAGAACCGCATGGTGGCGCCACTCTCAAGATCGCCACCGCCAAGACTCTCACCGGCGGGTTCGACGACATCGCTGTCGGCAGAGGCGGAGGCAGCCCCAGGCGAGGCCTCGACCTCCTGCTCCTTTGCCTCCTCGGCCTCCACGAGGGCGTCGACGTCCTTCTTGGGCACGACGCCCGTCACATGCACGGAAGCCGCAGGCCCGGCGAGGGCCCCGCTCCAGTCGGAAGCCCCACCACCGGAAGCCACGGGCGGCACGGAGGAAGGGGCGTCCGGAGACTCGACGTCGACGGCGGAGGACCCAGCAGACGCCGAGGCACCTGTCTCCTCCGCGTCATCCACAGAAGCGGAAGCATCCGAAGAATCCGAAGCAGCCCCGGACCCCGCAGGCTGAAACCCACTCCCGACGGGCAACTTCGGCACCACGCCGGGAACACCGGCCGAAGGCGGCCCCAGCGGCAGCGGAGGAGGCGGCGGAGCGGCGAAGGAGGGCATGGCGGGAGCGGGAGCCGCCGGCGCGGAAGCAGCGGCAGGCCCGGCGACACCCGAACCGGAACCCGAGGAGTCGGACTCCTCCGAGCCAGACTCCTTCGAGCCGGAGGAATCCGCAGCAGCGGAGGAATCCGACGCAGCGGAGGAATCCAACGCACCCGACGTGGAAACAGGCGCCGCCGAAGGCGTCTCACCCGCACTGCCGGAAGCGTTCTGCGTGTACCAGGCAGGCGGCGCGTAGTCGATGGTGAACTCGCCCGTCGTCTCGGCAGCGGACTCCGCGTCGGACTGATCATCGACGGGTGAGTCCCAGCCCCTGCGGATCTCGTCCCGATCGCTGTTCACAATGCCTCCTGATGTGGTCGAGCACCCTCGTGCCGTGGTGGGGGGCGACCGTTCCTGTCGTCCGATCCGCCTGGCTCTCCCCGTTGAGGGACGCGTAGGACCCGTTCAAGGGTTCTGGCGTCGCGCCCTGTCCCAGCCTAATCACCAAAACCAGGAGCACGGCAGGGCAGTCCGCCCCACCCATGCTGTCCATTGGGTCACGCTCCACGCAGAAGCGATCCACGTACATCAAACGGTGACAGACAAAACCCTCAACGCCCGACACTCCACCCCGAATTACCAGAGGCCGCGCCTGATCAGTCCATCCGTCGAGCGGTACCCAACAATCCGGTCTCGGCATCCGTGCAGCGACTCCTGTGAGTCGACTCGCGAGCTGGTCCGCGGTGCGCACCACGCACCTCTGGGCCCCGTCAGGCCGCCTCCGCGCGCTGGCACGGCCTCGGGGGAGAGCTGCGGGTCGAGCGTGAGGGCGATCCAGGTGATCCGTACGGTCGGCGCGCCCGTGAGGGCCTGCGGAACCGCCGTCACGAACGTTCCGTCACCGACCATGCCGACCTGCCGACGGTCCCGCCCGCTGTAGGCGTACGTCCGGAGAGCGGGGTCGCATTCGACCGCCGGTACCCCGGGCCGGGCCGACGGCGACTACCGAGACGGCGACCTGAAGGGGGCGAGTTATGCGCAGTGACCCCGTGCCGGGGCAGGGCGTAGACGAAACGGGGTGGACGCGCGCGGGAGGCGTCCACCCCGTTCTCCGTACGCCGGTACGCGGCGTGGCGTCACCTCACTCGGTCGCCGCGACCCCGCCATTGCGCACCGAAGGCTCCAGGTCGAACTCCCCGTCCCGCGCGCCGAGGACGAACGCCCGCCATTCCGCGGCCGTGTACCGGAGCACGGTCTCCGGATCCAGCGACGACCGCATGGCCACGGCGCCCTCGGGCAGGTACGCGATCTCCACACGCTCCTCGTGCTTTTCGGTGCCCGGCGCGCTGTGCCACTCGACGCCGGAGATGTCGAGGGCGTAGAGCTCCTCCTTCTCGCGTTCCTTGCGAGCCTTTTCCTGCGCCTCGGTGTCGGGTGCGTCGGTCATGGCGGAGGGTCCCTTCACAACATACGAAAGAGCTGTGGGGCCACCCTACTTGCGGGCTCTGTCCCTGTTCAGACGTTGGAGAGAACGGCAGCCCCTCAGAGGCCGCACCCCGTCCCCGCCGTGGGCCCGGGCGCCAATGAACCGCACATACCTGCGCGAAGTCCACACTTCAGATATCCGAGACAGTCGCGCCGCAGGCCCGCCAACTGCCCCTACTCGCCTCGGCGGTAGCGGATCAGCATCGCCACGGACATGGCCACCGTCGACGCCACCATGACCATGCCCATGACCTTCATGAGCGGGTGTGCGCTCGCCACTCGGGGATAGGGTGCCCGACGTGCACACGAGTGGCAGGTGATCCAGTCGACCGTTGAAGGGGTCAACTGCCCGCAGAATGCGGGCATTTCCCGGTACGTGTCGGGGGCACGGCTCAGAAATAGGCCACGGGGGTCGGTTCTCCCACGGCCGCGCCACGCCGTACGAGACAGTCGGTGCACAGGGCGCGGGCGCAACACCGGCAACAGAGGGCGCCCGGACCGCCCGTGCCCGGCGATGGCACCGGCATCGGTATTGAGGGGGAACAGCAGGTGAGCACGACGGCCTCCACGACGACCATCGCATTCGGGCGGCCGAGCGGCGGAAACCCTCCCGCAAGCACATCCGGACGCGGGGCAGGGGCCCGGACCGACACGGCCTTCGGCTTCTGCCGGGTCACCATCGTCGCGCCCGACAGTCGCATCGACGTGGCGCTGCCCGACGACGTCCCGGTCGCCGGCCTCTTCCCCGAGGTTCTGCGGCTCTCCCGGCAGGGCCCGGCCGAGGGCGCACCGGTCGGCTACCACCTCGTACGCCGCGACGGCACCGTCCTCGACAGCGCCCACACCTTCGCGACCCAGCGCATCCTCGACGACGAGTTCCTCGCGGGGGTACGCACGCGGGTGCACGGCGACCGGGCTTCTTCCGCTACCCCACCCAGGTCGCCGCCGTACTGACCGCCGGCCTGGTAACCCTCGTCCTGCTCGGTATCGGGCTCTGCCGCGACCTGCCCACCGGTTCGGCAGGTGGCAGCACCGCACTCGACCTGCGGACCATCTGGCTCGTCGCGGCGATCACGGCGTCCCCCAGCCCATTCGTACCTGCGCAGAAAGGCCCTACCAGCGTGAGCTTCGGCCCGCCCCCGTCCCCTTTCACCCAGTCCACACTGGCGGCAGCCGAGGGAAAGAAGCGCCGCACGGTGCTTGTCGTCGGCGTGCTGCTCGCGCTGACCGCGGCGCTGTGCGCGGGTGGCTGGGTCCTGTGGGGGAGGGGCGGTGACAGCACGTCGAAGCCGGACGCCGACCGGGCCCGGCCCGCCGACGCCATCAGGGAGACAGTGGAAACGCCTCCCAGGACCCCGGAGGGCGGCACCGCTGCCGAGTACGTGGACAAGCCCCTCAAGGAGGGCCAGACCGCCTCGGCGAAGGGCACATGGGCGACGGAGAAGATCGTCGCGAAGGGCATCGTGAACGTCGTCAGAGGATTCAGGATCGGCGACTCCGAGAAGGTCTGGCAGCTCAAGTTCCCCGGCCCCGTCTGCGCGGTGACGCGCCACGTCAGCGTGGACGGCAGAACGGCCGTCGCCTTCTCCGGCGAACGCCCCAAGAAGACCGACACGGGCGAGGGGGACACCGCCCCGTGCGACCGGATCGCGGTGTTCGACATCGACACGGGCAGAAAACTCTGGGACAAGAAACTGCCCGGCGAGGCCGCTCTGGCGATGGGCGTCAACGTGACGATGACCCGGGGGACGGTCGTCGCGGTCTCCGGGCAAGCCTCGGTGGCGTACGACATGACCAGTGGAAGGCGGCTGTGGACCGACACCTCGGTCTCGAAATGCGCCGACCTGGGGTATGCCGGGGGCCGTGGCCTGGTCGCCCTCGTCCGGTGCGGTGACTCCGGGGACCCCGAGTTCCGCGTTCAGAAGGTCGCCCCGCGTACGGGGAAGACCCTGTGGACGTACAAGGTCGCCGCGTCGATCAAGGGGGTCCACCTGGCCTCCTCGTCACCGCCCGTCATCGCCGTCGCGGCCGGGGACCTGACGTCCACCAACCTGATCGCCCTCAGCGACGACAAGGGCAGACAGCGCGGCACGATCCGTCTTGAGGGCGATCGCTACGTACATGGCTGCGACGAGACCTTCAGCGCCGAGGTGGAGCGCTGCACCGGGGTGGTCGTCGGGAAGCGGCAGCTCTACATGGCGACGAAGCCGCGAGAGTTCTCTCCGGAGACGTCCCGCGGCCCGGTGGCCAACGAGATCGTCGCCTTCGATCTGGCGACCGGTAACACCGTACGCAAATTCGATGCAAGGCCTGGCCGTCCGATGTTCCCGCTGCGCATGAGCGGGGACAAGGTGATCGCCTACCGGGAAGCCGCGACCGCGCCCTCCGCGGCCGTCAGCCTGGACCCGGACTCGGGGAAGGAGTCCCTTCTGCTGCTCTTCGGGGAGGACGAAGCGCCGGAGATGAACGGCCTGGAGCCGCCCGAGGTCGTCTACGAGCACGGCCGCATCTTCCTGGCCGCCACGAGCGTCACGCGGTCCAAGGGCGACGGGCCCCAGCAGTGGGTGATGAGAGGATTCGAGAGCAGCGGCTGACCGTCGCGCCGGGCCCGCCACGCCGACTGGTAACCTGTGTAACGACCGTCAGTCTGCATACCCCCGGATCCCGCAGGGATCAGGACGGGAAACGCAGGGACCCGGACCCGCGAGGGCCCGCCCGACGGCTCATCCCCGCCTCCCGAGTCACGGAAGCCCCCCTGAGACGTAGACCAGGGGCACTCGGAGGCACTCGAAGACATCACGAGGAGTACGCGTGTCGCTCGACGCCGCTACGAAGAAGCAGATCATGACCGAGTTCGGCCAGAAGGAGGGCGACACCGGCTCCCCCGAGGTCCAGGTGGCGCTGCTCTCTCGCCGCATCTCCGACCTGACCGAGCACCTCAAGACCCACAAGCACGACCACCACTCGCGTCGTGGTCTGCTGATCCTGGTCGGTCAGCGTCGCCGCCTGCTGCAGTACCTGGCTAAGAAGGACATCCAGCGCTTCCGTGCGCTGGTCGAGCGCCTGGGTATCCGCCGCGGCGCGGCGGGCGCCAAGTAAGACGGCGTGAAGGGAGCGGTTCCCACTCGAAGCACTCGAAGGGGGCCGCTCCCTTTGCTGTACATGCGCGCTGTCACCGACGCTTTGTAGTCTGGTGACATACGCACGCCCCCGGGGCAAGAGAATCCGGGGGCGGCGAGAACGACGTAAGAACGAAAAACCCCCACGAGGGAGAGGCGCACCAGCCGCCGCCGGTCCTCGGTAGTGGCCCCCGGGAGACATCCCCGGGTGCTTCGATCGAAGACCGGCCCGCAACGACGGCGCGCTTCTCCACACCGTCCCGGCGGCCGCGCACGACGCGCGGCCGCAGACGAACGGGACACCGCCCTGGTCCACACGGGATCCGGGCGGGACGACGAAACGTAGACACGTAGACACGTAGGAGAACAGTGGAGAACGAGACCCACTACGCCGAGGCCGTCATCGACAACGGCACGTTCGGCACCCGCACCATCCGCTTCGAGACGGGCCGCCTGGCCAAGCAGGCCGCCGGCTCCGCCGTCGCGTACCTGGACGACGACACCATGGTGCTGTCGGCCACCTCCGCTTCCAAGCGGCCCAAGGACCAGCTCGACTTCTTCCCCCTGACGGTGGACGTCGAGGAGCGGCAGTACGCCGCCGGCAAGATCCCCGGTTCGTTCTTCCGTCGTGAGGGTCGCCCCTCCGAGGACGCGGTCCTGACCTGCCGCCTGATCGACCGCCCGCTGCGTCCTTCCTTCAAGAAGGGCCTGCGCAACGAGATCCAGATCGTCGAGACGATCATGGCGCTCAACCCCGACCACCTGTACGACGTAGTCGCGATCAACGCCGCCTCCTGCTCCACGCAGCTGGCCGGCCTGCCCTTCTCGGGCCCGATCGGCGGCACGCGCGTGGCGCTCATCAAGGGCCAGTGGGTCGCTTTCCCGACGCACACCGAGCTCGAGGACGCCGTCTTCGACATGGTCGTCGCCGGTCGCGTCCTGGAGGACGGCGACGTCGCGATCATGATGGTCGAGGCCGAGGCCACCGAGAAGACCATCCAGCTCGTCAAGGACGGCGCCGAGGCGCCGACCGAAGAGGTCGTGGCCGCCGGTCTCGAGGCCGCGAAGCCCTTCATCAAGGTCCTCTGCAAGGCCCAGTCGGACCTCGCCGCCAAGGCCGCCAAGCCCACCGGCGAGTTCCCGGTCTTCCTGGACTACGAGGACGACGTCCTCGAGGCCCTGACCGCCGCGGTCAAGACCGAGCTCGCCCAGGCGCTCACCATCGCCGGCAAGCAGGAGCGCGAGGCCGAGCTGGACCGCGTCAAGGAGATCGCCTCCGAGAAGCTGCTCCCGCAGTTCGAGGGCCGCGAGAAGGAGATCTCCGGTGCCTACCGCGCGCTGACCAAGAAGCTGGTCCGCGAGCGCATCATCAAGGACAAGGTCCGCATCGACGGCCGCGGCGTCACGGACATCCGTACGCTGGCCGCCGAGGTCGAGGCCATCCCGCGCGTGCACGGCTCGGCGCTGTTCGAGCGTGGCGAGACCCAGATCCTGGGCGTCACCACCCTCAACATGCTCCGCATGGAGCAGCAGCTCGACACCCTCTCCCCGGTGACGCGCAAGCGCTACATGCACAACTACAACTTCCCGCCGTACTCGGTCGGCGAGACCGGCCGCGTCGGTTCGCCGAAGCGCCGCGAGATCGGCCACGGCGCGCTCGCCGAGCGCGCGATCGTGCCGGTGCTCCCCTCGCGCGAGGAGTTCCCGTACGCGATCCGTCAGGTCTCCGAGGCCCTCGGTTCCAACGGCTCGACGTCCATGGGCTCGGTCTGCGCCTCCACGATGTCGCTGCTGAACGCCGGTGTGCCGCTGAAGGCCGCCGTCGCCGGTATCGCCATGGGTCTGATCTCCGAGGAGATCGACGGCCAGACGCACTACGTCGCCCTCACCGACATCCTCGGTGCGGAGGACGCCTTCGGTGACATGGACTTCAAGGTCGCCGGTACGAAGCAGTTCGTGACCGCGCTGCAGCTCGACACCAAGCTCGACGGCATCCCCGCCTCGGTCCTGGCCGCCGCGCTGAAGCAGGCCCGCGACGCGCGTCTGCACATCCTCGACGTGATGAACGAGGCCATCGACGTTCCGGACGAGATGTCCCCGAACGCGCCGCGCATCATCACCGTCAAGATCCCGGTGGACAAGATCGGTGAGGTCATCGGCCCCAAGGGCAAGATGATCAACCAGATCCAGGAGGACACCGGCGCCGACATCACGATCGAGGACGACGGCACCATCTACATCGGTGCCGCCGACGGTCCGGCCGCCGAGGCCGCCCGCGCCACGATCAACGGCATCGCCAACCCGACCATGCCGGAGGTCGGCGAGCGCTACCTGGGCACCGTCGTGAAGACGACGACCTTCGGTGCGTTCGTCTCCCTGCTCCCGGGCAAGGACGGTCTGCTGCACATCTCGCAGATCCGCAAGCTCGCCGGCGGCAAGCGCGTGGAGAACGTCGAGGACGTCCTCGGTGTGGGCCAGAAGGTCCAGGTCGAGATCGCCGAGATCGACTCCCGCGGCAAGCTCTCCCTCATCCCCGTCATCGAGGGTGAAGAGGACGACGACCAGAAGGACGACACCGACAAGTGACGTCGCGTAGCACCACGACGACGGCCCGCACCTCCTCGGAGGCGCGGGCCGTCGCCCGTACCCAAACCCTCATCAAGGGCGAGAACGGCATCGGCACCGTCCGCAGGACGACCCTCCCCGGCGGCCTGCGCGTCGTCACGGAGACCCTGCCGTCCGTGCGCTCGGCCACCTTCGGCATCTGGGCCAACGTCGGCTCCCGCGACGAGACCCCCTCCCTGAACGGCGCCACGCACTACCTGGAGCACCTCCTCTTCAAGGGCACCAAGAAGCGCAGTGCCCTCGACATCTCCGCCGCGCTCGACGCGGTCGGCGGCGAGATGAACGCCTTCACGGCGAAGGAGTACACGTGCTACTACGCGCGCGTGCTCGACACGGACCTGCCCCTCGCCATCGACGTCGTCTGCGACATGCTGACGGGCTCCCTCATCCTCCAGGAGGACGTCGACGCCGAGCGGGGCGTCATCCTCGAAGAGATCGCGATGACCGAGGACGACCCGGGCGACTGCGTGCACGACCTGTTCGCGCACACGATGCTCGGCGACACGCCCCTCGGCCGCCCGGTCCTCGGCACGGTCGACACGATCAACGCCCTCGACGCGGGCCGCATCCGCCGCTTCTACAAGAAGCACTACGACCCGACGCACCTCGTGGTCGCGGCCGCCGGCAACGTGGACCACAACAAGGTCGTACGCCAGGTCCGTGCCGCCTTCGAGAAGGCCGGCGCGCTCCGCGACACCGACGCGACCCCGATGATCCCGCGCCAGGGCTCCCGCACCCTGCGCACCGCCGGCCGCGTCGAGGTCGTCAACCGCAAGACCGAGCAGGCCCACGTCATCCTCGGCATGCCGGGCCTGGCCCGCACCGACGACCGCCGCTGGGCCCTGGGCGTCCTGAACACGGCCCTCGGCGGCGGCATGTCGTCCCGCCTCTTCCAGGAGGTACGGGAGAAGCGCGGCCTGGCCTACAGCGTGTACTCGTACACGTCGGGCTTCGCCGACACCGGCCTCTTCGGCGTGTACGCGGGCTGCCGCCCCAGCCAGGTGCACGACGTCCTGAAGATCTGCCGCGACGAGCTCGACCAGGTCGCCGAGCACGGTCTGACGGACGACGAGATCGGCCGCGCCATCGGCCAGCTGTCCGGCTCCACCGTCCTCGGCCTCGAGGACACCGGCGCCCTGATGAACCGCATCGGCAAGAGCGAGCTCTGCTGGGGCGAGCACATGTCGGTCGACGACATGCTGGCCAGGATCTCCGCGGTCACCCCCGACGAGGTGCGCGAAGTGGCCCGCGACGTACTCGGCCACCGCCCGTCCCTGTCGGCCATCGGCCCGCTCAAGGACAAGCAGGCGGCCCGCCTCCACGAAGCGGTCGCCTAGTTCCGTACGGGCCCCACCTCTCGATACCTCTCGAAGGAATGAAGGACATGAGCAAGCTGCGCGTGGCGGTCATCGGCGCCAAGGGCCGTATCGGCTCCGAGGCCGTGAAGGCCGTCGAGGCCGCCGAGGACATGGAGCTGGTCGCCGCCCTCGGCCGGGGCGACAAGCTGGAGTCGCTGACCGAGGCGGGCGCCCAGGTCGCGGTCGAGCTGACCAACCCCGACTCGGTGATGGACAACCTCGACTTCTGCGTACGGCACGGCATCCACGCTGTCGTCGGTACGACGGGCTGGACCGACGAGCGTCTCGCGCGGCTGCGCACGTCGCTGGCCGCGTCCCCGGAGACGGGCGTGCTCATCGCCCCGAACTTCTCCATCGGCGCGGTCCTGACCATGAAGTTCGCGCAGATCGCGGCGCCGTACTTCGAGTCCGTCGAGGTCGTCGAGCTGCACCACCCGAACAAGGCGGACGCCCCCAGCGGCACCGCCACGCGTACCGCCCAGCTCATCGCCGAGGCCCGCAGGGAGGCGGGCAGCGCCCCGCAGCCCGACGCCACGACGACGGCCCTGGACGGCGCCCGCGGCGCGGACGTCGACGGCGTGCCGGTGCACTCCGTGCGCCTGCGCGGCCTCCTCGCCCACCAGGAGGTCCTGCTGGGCGGCGAGGGCGAGACCCTGACGGTGCGCCACGACTCGCTGCACCACAGCAGCTTCATGCCGGGCATCCTGCTCGGCGCGCGCCGCGTGGTGAGCACTCCGGGCCTCACGTTCGGCCTGGAACACCTCCTGGACCTCGGCTGAGCGACATGCGCGCGAAGATCACCTACGCCGTCACGGCTGCCGTCCTGGTCGTCTACTTCGTCCTGGTCGGCAGCCGCGGCGTGCTCCTGATAAAGCACGGCACCGCGCTCACCGTCACCTTCGGTGTCGCGGTGCTCATCCTGCCGTTCATCGGCATCTGGTTCCTCTGGAAGAACACCCAGTTCGTCCAGCGCGCCAACCGCCTCGCGGCCGAGCTGGAGGCCGAGGGCGGGCTGCCGGTCGACGAGTTGCGGCGCACCCCGGCGGGCCGTATCGACCGCGACTCGGCCGACGAGGTGTTCGCCCGCCGCAAGGCCGAGACCGAGGACGCGCCGGACGACTGGCGCTGCTGGTTCCGGCTGGCCGTCGCGTACCACGACGCCAGGGACACGCCCCGCGCGCGGAAGGCCATGCAGCGCGCCATCGCCCTGCACGCGGGCAGGCCGGTCGACGTCTGACGAAGATGGTCAGGCGGTGGGCCGGTACTCGTCGGCCCACACCTCGATGGAGTCGGCCGCGCGGTTGAACGCCTCGTGGCGCGCCAGGAAGTCCGCGTTGCGGTCGGTCAGGAGCAGCTGCTGCGGCCCGGTCGACTGCTGATCACGTCGTACGAGAACAAGTGCCTGGCCCTGGACCGTGCGGGGGAGTCCCAGCCAGCGCACCGGCTGCTGCGCGGTCCGCACGGCGGAGATCTGCTCCCACGCGAGCGTCTGTGTCGTCAGGAAACCGACCCTGCGCAGCCCGTGGGCGCTGACCCAGGTGCCCATGCGCAGCAGGCGCAGTGCGCTCACGATGATGAGGACGGCGAGCGCCGCGCAGATGGCGGCACCCGCCAGGGAGTCCGCGAACGCGATGATCACCGCGGCGAACAGGACGAACGAGGCGAGCAGCAGCAGGACCGCGCCCGCGCCCACACGCCAGGGGCCCGGCCGGTAGGGCCGGCGCCAGTGATCGCGGTCGTCGAAGGGCAGCGCCGCGTCGTGCGCCACGTCTTCGAATGCGCGGTCCGCGGTCAGGAAGGGCAGGGGCACGGGCTGATCCTCACTCGATCCACACATGGGCTGTGCCCGGTGAGGCTATCGAGCCGTGCCCCCCGCTACCACCCTTGGGGGTCCGGACGAGTTCAGTGCCGGACGATCATGGTCGGCCCCGGTCAGCGGTTGTCGGACGCTTCCGACTTCTGCGTGTGCGCGGGTGACTGGTCGGCCGACATCGCGGGCATCCCGAAGAGCAGGGATCCCACCAGACCGGCCACGACGGTGAGGCCGATCAGCGTGCGGCTCACGACCTGACTGGCCGACGCGCGCTCGCGGGGAGGGGGAGTGACGTTACTGCGGAACTTGTCGGCTTCGGCGATGAAGGCGAACGGGACGGGCTCTCGCCGACGGAACATGGGGTGCGCTTCTCCTCACGGGTCTCGAACGGAGCTGTGTGAGCTCTGTTACTTGGATAGACGCGTGAATCGCCCAAAAGGTGCCCTGTTTCGGCAAATTAGTCGAAGAATGTCGTGGCGGGTCACCGAACGGCCGATTGTCAGTGGCTGGCCATAGAGTGGGCGCCGCCCGAGTGATGCACATGGAAGGACCCCCGCCTGTGAGCGAGACCCCCACCGAAGACCTCAAGCCCAGCTTCCGCAGCGAGGTCACCGTCGAGCTGGTGAAGCATGCCGCCACCGACTCCGACGTCCTGTGGGCCGCCCGCGTCTCCACGGCGGGCGAGCAGTCCCTCGACGAGCTCCAGAAGGACCCGGAGCGCTCCAAGGGCCTGATCAACTACCTGATGCGGGACCGCCACGGCAGCCCCTTCGAGCACAACTCGATGACCTTCTTCATCAGTGCCCCCATCTTCGTCTTCCGCGAGTTCATGCGGCACCGCGTCGGCTGGTCGTACAACGAGGAATCGGGTCGGTACAGGGAGCTGCAGCCCGTCTTCTACGTCCCCGACGCCTCCCGCAAGCTCGTCCAGGAGGGCCGCCCCGGGAAGTACGTCTTCGTGGAGGGCACCGAGGCCCAGCAGGAGCTGACGAGCCGCGTCATGGAGGACTCGTACCGCCAGGCGTACGAGGCGTACCAGGAGATGCTCGCCGCCGGTGTCGCCCGCGAGGTCGCCCGCGCGGTGCTCCCGGTCGGCCTCTTCTCGTCGATGTACGCGACGTGCAACGCGCGTTCGCTGATGCACTTCCTCGGCCTGCGCACGCAGCACGAGCTCGCCAAGGTCCCGTCCTTCCCGCAGCGGGAGATCGAGATGGTCGGCGAGAAGATGGAGGAGCAGTGGGCCAAGCTCATGCCCCTCACCCACGCGGCCTTCAACAAAAACGGACGTGTGGCGCCCTAAGGGACGCGCCGTAAGGCACTGATGTGCGGGTGCACCGAGCGAAGTGTCCGGTTTGCGGCACTTCGTGAAGTTCATCTAGCCTGATCAAACGGACCCGGCACTGCTTGAACCCCCGAGCAGGCAGTGCCGGGCTCCACACTTGTCAGGTCCCCACACATCCCCCGAGGGGCGACCCCGCGCTGAGCAGCGAGTAGCGTGTTACCCATGGCTCCGACCTCCACTCCGCAGACCCCCTTCGGGAGGGTCCTCACCGCCATGGTCACGCCCTTTACGGCGGACGGCGCACTTGACCTCGACGGCGCGCAGCAGCTCGCCGCCCACCTGGTGGACGCAGGCAATGACGGCCTGGTCATCAACGGCACCACCGGTGAGTCCCCGACCGTCAGTGACGCGGAGAAAAACGATCTCGTACGAGCCGTACTGGACGCTGTCGGAGACCGCGCCCACATCGTCGCGGGCGTCGGCACGAACGACACCCGGCACAGTCTCGAGCTCGCCCGCGCCGCCGAGCAGGCAGGCGCCCACGGCCTCCTGACCGTCACGCCGTACTACAACAAGCCCCCGCAAGAGGGCCTGTTCCGGCACTTCACCGCCATCGCCGACAGCACCGACCTGCCCGTCATGCTGTACGACATCCCGGGCCGCAGCGGCGTTCCGATCAACACGGAAACCCTCGTCCGGCTCGCCGAGCACCCCCGGATCGTCGCCAACAAGGACGCCAAGGGCGACCTCGGCCGCGCCAGCTGGGCCATCGCCCGCTCGGACCTGGCCTGGTACTCCGGCGACGACATGCTGAACCTCCCGCTCCTGTCCGTCGGCGCCGTCGGCTTCGTCTCCGTCGTCGGCCACGTCGTCACCCCCGAGCTGCGCGCCATGCTCGAGGCCCACCTCACCGGTGACGTACAGAAGGCCACGGAGATCCACCAGAAGCTGCTCCCCGTCTTCACCGGCATGTTCCGCACCCAGGGCGTGATCACGACGAAGGCGGCGCTCGCCCTCCAGGGGCGCCCCGCGGGCCCGCTCCGTCTCCCGATGGTGGAACTGTCACCCGACGAGACGGCCCAGCTCAAGATCGATCTCGCGGCCGGCGGGGTACAGCTGTAACCACAGACTTCACAACTGAATAAGCGAGACCCGCGGGCGCGTCCCGGACGAACAACCGCCCGCAACCCCACACAACAACTGCTACTGCACGAACGTCATACGCGCCACGTGCCTTGGAGGTACGTGGCGCGCGTGGTGAGGAGAGTCTTTTGAGTCATCCGCATCCTGAACTCGGTGCTCCGCCGAAGCTCCCGAAGGGCGGCCTGCGCGTCACGCCGCTCGGCGGCCTCGGCGAGATCGGCCGCAACATGACCGTCTTCGAGTACAACGGTCGCCTGCTGATCGTCGACTGCGGAGTGCTCTTCCCCGAGGAGGAGCAGCCCGGAATCGACCTGATCCTGCCGGACTTCTCGTCCATCAGGGACCGCCTCGACGACATCGAGGGAATCGTGCTCACGCACGGGCACGAGGACCACATCGGTGGTGTCCCGTACCTCCTGCGCGAGAAGCCGGACATCCCGCTGATCGGCTCTAAGCTGACCCTCGCACTGATCGAGGCGAAGCTCCAGGAGCACCGCATCCGTCCGTACACGCTCGAGGTCGTCGAGGGCGACCGCGAGCACCTCGGCCCGTTCGACTGCGAGTTCGTCGCCGTCAACCACTCCATCCCGGACGCCCTGGCCGTCGCCATCCGCACCCCCGCGGGCATGGTCGTCGCCACCGGCGACTTCAAGATGGACCAGCTCCCTATGGACGGGCGCCTCACGGACCTGCACGCGTTCGCACGGCTGAGCGAGGAAGGCATCGACCTCCTCCTCTCCGACTCGACGAACGCCGAGGTCCCGGGCTTTGTGCCGCCCGAGCGCGACATCTCGAACGTGATCCGCGGTGTCTTCGCCGGCGCCCAGAAGCGCATCATCGTGGCGAGCTTCGCCAGCCATGTGCACCGCATCCAGCAGATCCTGGACGCCGCCCACGAGTACGGCCGCCGGGTCGCCTTCGTCGGCCGCTCGATGGTCCGCAACATGGGCATCGCCCGCGACCTGGGCTACCTGCGTGTTCCGCCGGGCCTGGTCGTCGACGTCAAGACGCTCGACGACCTTCCCGACAACGAGGTCGTCCTCGTCTGCACGGGTTCCCAGGGCGAGCCCATGGCCGCGCTCTCCCGCATGGCCAACCGCGATCACCAGATCCGGATCGTCCAGGGCGACACGGTGATCCTGGCGTCGTCGCTCATCCCCGGCAACGAGAACGCGGTCTACCGCGTGATCAACGGCCTGACCCGCTGGGGAGCGAACGTCGTCCACAAGGGCAACGCCAAGGTGCACGTCTCCGGCCACGCGTCGGCCGGCGAGCTCCTGTACTTCTACAACATCTGCAAGCCCAAGAACCTGATGCCGGTCCACGGCGAATGGCGCCACCTGCGCGCCAACGCCGAACTCGGCGCCCTCACCGGCGTCCCGCACGACCGCATCGTGATCGCCGAGGACGGCGTCGTCGTCGACCTCGTCGAGGGCAAGGCGAAGATCGTCGGCAAGGTCCAGGCGGGTTACGTCTATGTGGACGGCCTCTCCGTGGGAGATGTCGGCGAGCCGGCACTGAAGGACCGCAAGATCCTCGGCGACGAGGGCATCATCTCGGTCTTCGTGGTCGTGGACTCCAGCACCGGCAAGATCACCAGCGGCCCGACCATCCAGGCACGCGGCTCCGGCATCGAGGACTCGGCGTTCAACGCCGTGATGCCGAAGATCCACGAAGTACTGGGGAAGTCGGCCCAGGACGGCGTCGTCGAACCCCACCAGCTGCAGCAGCTCATCCGCCGCACGCTGGGCAAATGGGTCTCGGACAACTACCGCCGCCGCCCGATGATCCTGCCCGTGGTCGTCGAGGTCTGACCTTCACGACTGCGTGAACTCCGGAGCGGGGCGCCTCGATTTGCATCGGGGCGCCCCGCTCCGTTAGGTTTACGGCTCCGCCAGCGAGGGAAGCCCCGAGCACTCACGTGCCTGGGACCGACCGAGCGGGGCGGGAAATCCGACTCAGAACTTCTGATAAAGTCGGAGCCGCCGGAAAGGGAAACGCGAAAGCCGAAAGGCCGGAGCGGGAACCGGAAAGGCACCGAGGAAATCGGACACGAAAGAGTCTGATAGAGTCGGAAGCGCAAGAACAAAAGAAACACCGAAGGGAAGCGCCCGGAGGAAAGCCCGAGAGGGTGAGTACAAAGGAAGCGTCCGTTCCTTGAGAACTCAACAGCGTGCCAAAAGTCAACGCCAGATATGTTGATAACCCCGGCTCACTTCGGTGAGTTGGAGGTTCCTTTGAAAAAACACAGCGAGGACGCTGTGAACGGACGGGATTATTCCTCCCGACCGTTCCGCTCTCGTGCTGTGTCACCGGATTACCGGTACACATTCACGGAGAGTTTGATCCTGGCTCAGGACGAACGCTGGCGGCGTGCTTAACACATGCAAGTCGAACGATGAACCACTTCGGTGGGGATTAGTGGCGAACGGGTGAGTAACACGTGGGCAATCTGCCCTTCACTCTGGGACAAGCCCTGGAAACGGGGTCTAATACCGGATAACACCTTCTCTCGCATGGGAGAGGGTTGAAAGCTCCGGCGGTGAAGGATGAGCCCGCGGCCTATCAGCTTGTTGGTGAGGTAGAAGCTCACCAAGGCGACGACGGGTAGCCGGCCTGAGAGGGCGACCGGCCACACTGGGACTGAGACACGGCCCAGACTCCTACGGGAGGCAGCAGTGGGGAATATTGCACAATGGGCGAAAGCCTGATGCAGCGACGCCGCGTGAGGGATGACGGCCTTCGGGTTGTAAACCTCTTTCAGCAGGGAAGAAGCGAAAGTGACGGTACCTGCAGAAGAAGCGCCGGCTAACTACGTGCCAGCAGCCGCGGTAATACGTAGGGCGCAAGCGTTGTCCGGAATTATTGGGCGTAAAGAGCTCGTAGGCGGCTTGTCACGTCGATTGTGAAAGCTCGGGGCTTAACCCCGAGTCTGCAGTCGATACGGGCTAGCTAGAGTGTGGTAGGGGAGATCGGAATTCCTGGTGTAGCGGTGAAATGCGCAGATATCAGGAGGAACACCGGTGGCGAAGGCGGATCTCTGGGCCATTACTGACGCTGAGGAGCGAAAGCGTGGGGAGCGAACAGGATTAGATACCCTGGTAGTCCACGCCGTAAACGGTGGGAACTAGGTGTTGGCGACATTCCACGTCGTCGGTGCCGCAGCTAACGCATTAAGTTCCCCGCCTGGGGAGTACGGCCGCAAGGCTAAAACTCAAAGGAATTGACGGGGGCCCGCACAAGCAGCGGAGCATGTGGCTTAATTCGACGCAACGCGAAGAACCTTACCAAGGCTTGACATACACCGGAAACGGCCAGAGATGGTCGCCCCCTTGTGGTCGGTGTACAGGTGGTGCATGGCTGTCGTCAGCTCGTGTCGTGAGATGTTGGGTTAAGTCCCGCAACGAGCGCAACCCTTGTTCTGTGTTGCCAGCATGCCCTTCGGGGTGATGGGGACTCACAGGAGACCGCCGGGGTCAACTCGGAGGAAGGTGGGGACGACGTCAAGTCATCATGCCCCTTATGTCTTGGGCTGCACACGTGCTACAATGGCCGATACAATGAGCTGCGATACCGTGAGGTGGAGCGAATCTCAAAAAGTCGGTCTCAGTTCGGATTGGGGTCTGCAACTCGACCCCATGAAGTTGGAGTTGCTAGTAATCGCAGATCAGCATTGCTGCGGTGAATACGTTCCCGGGCCTTGTACACACCGCCCGTCACGTCACGAAAGTCGGTAACACCCGAAGCCGGTGGCCCAACCCCTTGTGGGAGGGAGCTGTCGAAGGTGGGACTGGCGATTGGGACGAAGTCGTAACAAGGTAGCCGTACCGGAAGGTGCGGCTGGATCACCTCCTTTCTAAGGAGCACTTCTAAGCCAAGCTTGCTTGGTTCAGAGGCCACTACGTCGGCACACGTTCGACGGTGGTTGCTCATGGGTGGAACGTTGACTACTCGGCACACTTGATCGTCTTCTCCTTCTAGTACTGCTCGTCAGAGCGTGGAGGGTTGAGGGAAGCGGTAAAGGGTGTCGGGCACGCTGTTGGGTATCTGAGGGTACGGGCTTGTTCCCGACCTCAATGCCGACCCCAGTGCACTCGGGCTACTGGTCCGGGGTGATGGGTGGTTGGTCGTTGTTTGAGAACTGCACAGTGGACGCGAGCATCTGTGGCCAAGTTTTTAAGGGCGCACGGTGGATGCCTTGGCACCAGGAACCGATGAAGGACGTGGGAGGCCACGATAGTCCCCGGGGAGTCGTCAACCAGGCTTTGATCCGGGGGTTTCCGAATGGGGAAACCCGGCAGTCGTCATGGGCTGTCACCCGCTGCTGAACACATAGGCAGTGTGGAGGGAACGCGGGGAAGTGAAACATCTCAGTACCCGCAGGAAGAGAAAACAACCGTGATTCCGGGAGTAGTGGCGAGCGAAACCGGATGAGGCCAAACCGTATGCGTGTGAGACCCGGCAGGGGTTGCGCATACGGGGTTGTGGGATCTCTCTTTCACAGTCTGCCGGCTGTGAGACGAGTCAGAAACCGTTGATGTAGACGAAGGACATGCGAAAGGTCCGGCGTAGAGGGTAAGACCCCCGTAGTCGAAACGTCAGCGGCTCGTTTGAGAGACACCCAAGTAGCACGGGGCCCGAGAAATCCCGTGTGAATCTGGCGGGACCACCCGTTAAGCCTAAATATTCCCTGGTGACCGATAGCGGATAGTACCGTGAGGGAATGGTGAAAAGTACCGCGGGAGCGGAGTGAAATAGTACCTGAAACCGTGTGCCTACAAGCCGTGGGAGCGTCGGGATGGAGCTTGCTCCATCCTCGTGACTGCGTGCCTTTTGAAGAATGAGCCTGCGAGTTTGCGGTGTGTTGCGAGGTTAACCCGTGTGGGGAAGCCGTAGCGAAAGCGAGTCCGAACAGGGCGATTCAGTAGCGCGCTCAAGACCCGAAGCGGAGTGATCTAGCCATGGGCAGGTTGAAGCGGCTGTAAGAGGTCGTGGAGGACCGAACCCACCAGGGTTGAAAACCTGGGGGATGACCTGTGGTTAGGGGTGAAAGGCCAATCAAACTCCGTGATAGCTGGTTCTCCCCGAAATGCATTTAGGTGCAGCGTCGTGTGTTTCTTGCCGGAGGTAGAGCACTGGATAGGCGATGGGCCCTACCGGGTTACTGACCTTAGCCAAACTCCGAATGCCGGTAAGTGAGAGCGCGGCAGTGAGACTGTGGGGGATAAGCTCCATGGTCGAGAGGGAAACAGCCCAGAGCATCGACTAAGGCCCCTAAGCGTACGCTAAGTGGGAAAGGATGTGGAGTCGCAGAGACAACCAGGAGGTTGGCTTAGAAGCAGCCACCCTTGAAAGAGTGCGTAATAGCTCACTGGTCTAGTGATTCCGCGCCGACAATGTAGCGGGGCTCAAGCGTACCGCCGAAGTCGTGTCATTCCAGCAATAAGCCCCAACGGGTGCTGGGATGGGTAGGGGAGCGTCGTGTGCCGGGTGAAGCTGCGCCGGAAGGCAGTGGTGGACGGTTCACGAGTGAGAATGCAGGCATGAGTAGCGATACATACGTGAGAAACGTGTGCGCCGATTGACTAAGGGTTCCTGGGTCAAGCTGATCTGCCCAGGGTAAGTCGGGACCTAAGGCGAGGCCGACAGGCGTAGTCGATGGATAACCGGTTGATATTCCGGTACCCGCTGTGAAGCGTCAAACATCGAATCAGGCGATGCTAAGTCCGTGAAGCCGCCCCGGAGCCTTCGGGCAAAGGGGAGTGGTGGAGCCGACGGACCAGACTTGTAGTAGGTGAGTGATGGGGTGACGCAGGAAGGTAGTCCAGCCCGGGCGGTGGTTGTCCCGGGGTAAGGGTGTAGGCCGTGCGGTAGGTAAATCCGTCGCACACGAGGCTGAGACCTGATGCCGAGCCGATTGTGGTGAAGTGGATGATCCTATGCTGTCGAGAAAAGCCTCTAGCGAGTTTCATGGCGGCCCGTACCCTAAACCGACTCAGGTGGTCAGGTAGAGAATACCGAGGCGTTCGGGTGAACTATGGTTAAGGAACTCGGCAAAATGCCCCCGTAACTTCGGGAGAAGGGGGGCCATCACTGGTGATCGGATTTACTCCGTGAGCTGGGGGTGGCCGCAGAGACCAGCGAGAAGCGACTGTTTACTAAAAACACAGGTCCGTGCGAAGCCGTAAGGCGATGTATACGGACTGACGCCTGCCCGGTGCTGGAACGTTAAGGGGACCGGTTAGTGCGCTTTCGGGCGTGCGAAGCTGAGAACTTAAGCGCCAGTAAACGGCGGTGGTAACTATAACCATCCTAAGGTAGCGAAATTCCTTGTCGGGTAAGTTCCGACCTGCACGAATGGCGTAACGACTTCTCGACTGTCTCAACCATAGGCCCGGTGAAATTGCACTACGAGTAAAGATGCTCGTTTCGCGCAGAAGGACGGAAAGACCCCGGGACCTTTACTACAGTTTGATATTGGTGTTCGGTTCGGCTTGTGTAGGATAGGTGGGAGACTGTGAAGCGGGCACGCCAGTGTTCGTGGAGTCGACGTTGAAATACCACTCTGGTCGTGCTGGATGTCTAACCTCGGTCCGTGATCCGGATCAGGGACAGTGTCTGATGGGTAGTTTAACTGGGGCGGTTGCCTCCCAAAGGGTAACGGAGGCGCCCAAAGGTTCCCTCAGCCTGGTTGGTAATCAGGTGTTGAGTGTAAGTGCACAAGGGAGCTTGACTGTGAGACCGACGGGTCGAGCAGGGACGAAAGTCGGGACTAGTGATCCGGCGGTGGCTTGTGGAAGCGCCGTCGCTCAACGGATAAAAGGTACCCCGGGGATAACAGGCTGATCTTCCCCAAGAGTCCATATCGACGGGATGGTTTGGCACCTCGATGTCGGCTCGTCGCATCCTGGGGCTGGAGTCGGTCCCAAGGGTTGGGCTGTTCGCCCATTAAAGCGGTACGCGAGCTGGGTTTAGAACGTCGTGAGACAGTTCGGTCCCTATCCTCTGTGCGCGTAGGAATATTGAGAAGGGCTGTCCCTAGTACGAGAGGACCGGGACGGACGAACCTCTGGTGTGCCAGTTGTCCTGCCAAGGGCATGGCTGGTTGGCTACGTTCGGAAAGGATAACCGCTGAAAGCATCTAAGCGGGAAGCCTGCTTCGAGATGAGTATTCCCACCCCCTTTGAGGGGTTAAGGCTCCCAGTAGACGACTGGGTTGATAGGCCAGATCTGGAAGCCCGGTAACGGGTGGAGGTGACTGGTACTAATAGGCCGAGGGCTTGTCCTCAGTTGCTCGCGTCCACTGTGTTGGTTCTGAAACCACGAACAACCCCATGCAAGGTCACGCATGGTGCGGTTGACAGTTTCATAGTGTTTCGGTGGTCATAGCGTGAGGGAAACGCCCGGTTACATTCCGAACCCGGAAGCTAAGCCTCACAGCGCCGATGGTACTGCAGGGGGGACCCTGTGGGAGAGTAGGACGCCGCCGAAATCCTTTTAATAGAGCTGGTCCCTGAACTTCGGTTCAGGGACCAGCTCTTTTTTGTTTTCTGTCACTTGCCGTTCACGTTGTGCAGCCAACATCCGCTGTATGGGGACAGTTGCAATGTTGCGCGCAGCCGGCGTCGGTGCCGGTGACGAAGTCGTCGTGCCTGCCTACGGCAACACCGAGGTGGCCGAAGCCGTGACCCTCACCGGAGCGGTGCCCGTCTTCGCGGACATAGAGCCCACCACGTACTGCCTCGACCCCGACGCCGTAGCCGCCGCGGTCACCCCGCGCACCGCTGCCGTCGTCGTCGTACACCGCTTCGGCAACCAGGCCGACGTACGGCGGCTGAGAGACGTAGGACAGCGCCACGGGCTGCTCGTCCTGGAGCAAGGCGAAGCCGAGGGATCGGGCGACGCGCTGTCGCGTCGACGGCAGCACGCCGCGTACCTCAGCGGGCGGCTCAACGGAGTCGTGACACCCGACGGCGGCGCAGGGCACAGCTACGAGCAGTACGTCGTGCGGGTGCCCGGGAACGGGCGGCCCGACCGGGACGCCTTCGCACGTGCCGTACGGGCCAAGGGCGTTGATTGTCATGTGCCGGTGAAGACGCCCGTGCACCGCATGCCGCGGTTCTGGAGGGACGTGCGGCTGCCCGAGACCGAGCGGGCCGCGGACGAGACGCTGGCGCTTCCCGTCGGGGCGTCCATGACGCGACGTGAACTCCAGCGCGTGGTGTCCGCGTGCAATGCGCTCGGCGGGCTGCTGCAGCCGGCCTTCTGAGCCTTACCCGGCTTTCCTGGTGTGAGACCCGAAGAACTCCCACATCAGGTCGGTCGCGCTGATGCCGGCCGTCGGATCGGACATTCCACCGCCCGCGCCCTTCGGCCAGGAGTGGCCCATGTCCGGCAGCCGGTAGACGACCACGTCCGAGCCGTCGCGGCACGTGGCCTCGGTCTTCTCGACGGTGGTCCTGTGCAGTTCCTCGGGGTTCCCCACTGTGCAGGACAGGCGTTTCTGCCAGGTCTTGATGCCCTTGTCCATCGCGCTGAAGTATGGGTCCGCGCCCCCGAGGAACGTGATCACCGAGACAGGGGCCTTCGGCTTGTAGGACGCCTTTTCGGCGTCCGTGCCGAGGAATCCGCCGCTCACCGGAGCTATGGCCGCGAAAGTGCCGGGGAGTTCGACGGCGAGCTTGTACGTCATGTCGCCGCCGTTGGAGATGCCGGTGGCGTAGACGCGGTCCGGATCGGCGTTCCAGGTGCTGGCCAGCCGCTTCGTGAGCGTACGGATGAATCCCACGTCGTCCTCCGTGCCGCAGCAGATCATCGCGTTGAACGCCTTGTCGAGGCCGTCCGGATAGGCGACGAGGAAGTCCTTGTCGTCCGCCTTCGCGTTGAGGCCGCTGATGGCTGCCGCGGCACTGCCGTCTCCCGGATACGGGTGCATCGCGACGACGAGCGGGAGGCTCTTGGCGCGGGAGAAACCGGGTGGGGCGTGCACGGTGTAGACACGCTTCTCGCCTTTCCAGGAGAGCGTGACCTTCTGGTCTCCCGGGCGTGGGCTCTCCGTCGGCGACGACTTCTTGGCGGGGATCCGGTTCGACGGATTGTCGTCGTCGGAACCGCAGGCCGCCAAGGGCAGGAGCAGGGCCACGACGGCCAGGGGACGGGCGTACCGCACATGCGTACCGCGTTGGCTCGGCATGGGCGCAGAGTGGCAGCGTCGGAAGGGGCGGTCCAGAGGAAGGGACGGTTCGAGGCCCCTTCGATTTCGGGTATGATCTATTCCGTTGCCGCGGGGAAAACCCCCGAAGGGCAGCAGGCCCCTATAGCTCAGTCGGTAGAGCGTCTCCATGGTAAGGAGAAGGTCAGCGGTTCGATTCCGCTTGGGGGCTCAAGCACGAAAGGCCTCCGCCCAGTTGGGCGGGGGCCTTTTTGCGTATCCGGGTTGCCCAGGAGGGGAAGGCCGGGGCACTTTGCGGTGCCCCGGCGGCCTCAGTCCTTCTGCAGGCCGGGGACCCGCATCGCGAGGATCGCCATGTCGTCCGACGGTGCGTCCGTCGCGAAACGCTCCACCGCGCGCATGATGCGGGCCGCGACCGCGCCGGCCGTCAGGCCCGTGCAGGTCGTGAGGACGTCGGCCAGACCGTCGTCGCCGAGCATCCGCGTGCCCTCGCGGCGTTCCGTGACCCCGTCGGTGACGCAGAGCAGGACATCGCCCGGGTCGAGCGTCGCCGTCTGCTCGTACAGCTCCAAGTCGTCCATGACGCCGAGCAGGGGCTGCGGTTCCGCGTACGGCTCGACCGTGCCGTCCTGGCGCAGGCGCAGCGGCAGCGGATGGCCGGCGCAGACGATTTTCAGCACCGCCGAGCCGTCCTCCTGGGGCCACAACTCGCCGTACAGAAGCGTCAGGAAGCGGCTGCGGGCACCCTCGTCGAGGATCGCGGCGTTGAGGCGTTCGAGGACGGCCGGGCCGCCGAAGCCCTCTCGGGCGAGCAGGCGCAGCGCGTGGCGGGCGAGGCCCGTGACGGCCGCGGCCTCCGGGCCCGTGCCGCAGACGTCGCCGATCGCGAAGCCGTACGCACCGTCGCGGATCGGGAAGAGGTCGTAGAAGTCACCGCCGACTTCGTTGCCCTCGCCGGCCGCGCGGTAGATGACGTCGACCTCGACGCCCGGCACCTGCGGCAGTCCCGGCGGCAGCAGGCTGCGCTGGAGGGACTGGCTGATGGCCATGCGCTCCGAGTAGAGGCGGGCGTTGTCGAGGGCGAGGGCCGCTCGGCGGGAGAGATCTTCGGCCAATTCCAGGATCTCTTGGCGGAAGTGTTCGTCGGCGGGCTTGCCGAGCGTGAGCATGCCGATGACGCGGTTGCGGGCGACCAGCGGCAGGACCACGGTCTCGCCGCCCACCGCCGAAGCGGTGGAGAGCGTCGTGCCGATGCCCGAGCCGAGACCCGGGGTCTCGCCCAGGCCCAGGCTGCGCATGGACGTGCGCAGGGCGGCCTGGTGGGCGGCCTCGGAGGGGGCGGCCCAGACGCGGGCGCCCGGGGTGGGCACCGGGTCCGGCGGCGCGATCTTGGAGAGGAGTGCCTTGAGGCCGTCGATGCGCTCCTCGTCCTCATGCAGGACGTACGAAAGATAGGGCTCGGCGGACTGGTCGGCGATCGTGTAGACCGCGCACCAGGTGGCGAGTGTGGGGACCGTCATCTGGGCCATGAGGGCCAGCGTCTGGTCGCGGTCGAGGGTGCCCGCAAGAAGGTCGGAGGCCTCGACGAGGAAGGAGAGCGAACCGCGGCGGAGCCTTTCGAGCTCGCCGAGGCGGGCGGACTCCACGGCCAGGGCGATGCGGTCGGCGGCGAACTGGAGACGCAGGGCCTCCTCGTTCGAGTACCGCCCCGACGCCTCGGCGGCGACGCCCAGGGAACCGGTGAGGCGGCCCTCCACCTTCAGCGGGACCGTGACGACGGAGCGCATGCCGGTGCCAGAGAGCAGGGGGACCGCGCCGGGCACCACCGTGAGGTCCTCGTGGACGGCCGGCATGCGGGCGGAGCCGTAGCGTCCGGGGGCCGACTCGACCTGGACGCGGGCGAAGCGCTGGCGGGCCGAGGGGAGGCCCGTGGAGGCGCGTACTTCCAGCTCGGTCTCGTCGTCGGTGGCCAGGAGCAGGAACGCGGCGTCGCCGTCGAGCATGTCGCGGGCGCGCTCCACGGTGCGCTGGAGCAGGCCGTCGAGGTCGTCCGGGGCGGGCGAGCCGATGAACACCTCGAAGGGGTCCGCGGCGTGCGGCTCGCTGAGGGAGCCGGGCTCGGGGGCCGCGCCGCGCAGCGGGGTCTGGAGGACGGCACGCTCGTCGTCGCGTACGAGGAGACAGACGGTGGAGGGTTCGCCGTCGGCGTCGCGCACGCGCAGGTGCGAGGCGTAGACGGGGACCACGCGGCCGTGGGCGTTGCGGACGCCGTAGCTGCCCTCCCAGCGGGAGAGCTGGAGGGCCTCGGCGATGCCGGTGCTGGTGCCCGGGGTGTGCGGCCAGGCCGCGAGGTCGTTGAGGGGCTTGCCCATGACCTGCTCGGCCACGTACCCGAAGAGTTCCTCGGCGTCCTCGTTCCAGGCGGAGATGGCGCCCAGGCGGTCGATCTGGATGACGGCGACGCGGACTCGGCCGTCGGCGACGGGCAGCAGGTCGGCCGGGAGCGAGGGGCCCGCGGTGCGGGTGCCGACGGAGCGGTGGGGCAGGTCGAGCTGGAACCAGACCTGTTTGTGCGTGGGGGTGTAGTCGACGCCCCAGCGGGTGGCCAGCGCGGCGCAGAGCTGGAGGCCGCGGCCGCCCTCGCGGTCGGGGCTGCCCATGTTCACGGAGGACTGCTGGAGCGGGATCTCGCGTTCCGGATAGCGGTCGGAGACCTCGATGCGGACGGCGTCCTCGCTGCGCAGACACTCGACGTCGGCGGCCGTGCCGGCGTGGACCACGGCGTTGGTGACCAGCTCGCTGGTGAGGACGACGGCGTCGTCGATGACGTCCGAGAACCCCCAGCCCTGGAGGGTGTCGCGCACGAAGGAGCGGGCCGTCGCGACGGAACGTCCGACGGGTTCGAAGGTGGCAGCCGCACGCGCGGTGATCACAGCACTCCTCGTACGAGTATCGACGGCGTCGACAGTGGCGACTGTCTCGACGCCCAATTCTCCCGAACCCATGGTGCGGCCGCCCCTCCGATGCCCGCTTGTTTCGTGTACCACCGCCCAGGCCGGGCAGGACCGGGGTGGTTGGACAGCCGGATGCAAGGTTACTTACCTTCGCCGTCCATGCTGATGCCGGTCGTCAGTGTTTCCGCCCGGAGGGTGTGCGGACGGTGTGCGAAGCTGCCGAACTGTTATGGCCTGGTTCGGCCATGGTGAAACACTGGGCAAGCTTCATGCAGCAGCTCAGAACAACCCGAGCAGTACCGGTCGACCCTTGCGGGAGGGACACAGTGGAGTCTGGCGCAGCGACGCGGGGCACTAAGACGCGCGCGAAAGACGGACAGTCCCTGAACAAACAGCGCAAACCGCGCAACGGGACGACGGCGTCGGTGGATGCGGCGGCTCTGAACAGGCTGCTCGCGGCCCTGGTGGCGATGCGGGACGGCAATTTCCGCAAGCGGCTCACGGTCTCCGGCGACGATGTGATGTCGGAGATCGCCGCCGTCTTCAACGAGGTGGCCGACCGGAATCTGCATCTCACGGGAGAGCTGTCGCGGGTGCGGCGCATGGTCGGACGTGAGGGAAAACTCACGGAACGGCTGGAGGCCGGTGCGAGCGAAGGGTCGTGGGCGGCCGCGATCGACGCGTCGAACGCGCTGGTCGACGATCTCGTACGTCCGGTCTCGGAGGTCGGCCGGGTTCTGTCCGCGGTGGCGGACGGCGACCTGGAGCAGCGCATGGAGCTGCGGGCGCAGGGGGCCGACGGAAACGGGCACCCGCTGCGTGGTGAGTTCCTGAAGGTTGGGCGGACGGTCAACAACCTCGTCGACCAGCTCTCCACGTTCACGGACGAGGTCACGCGCGTGGCCAGTGAGGTCGGCACCGAGGGCAAGCTCGGCGGGCAGGCCCGGGTGCGCGGTATGTCGGGTTCGTGGAAGGACCTCACGGACTCCGTGAACACCATGGCGTACCGCCTGACCGCTCAGGTGCGGGACATCGCGCTGGTGACGACGGCGGTGGCCAAGGGCGACCTGTCGCGGAAGGTCACCGTCCATGTCGCGGGCGAGATGCTTGAGTTGAAGAACACCGTCAACACGATGGTGGACCAGCTGTCGTCGTTCTCGTCGGAAGTGACGCGCGTCGCCCGCGAGGTCGGCACGGAGGGCGAGCTCGGCGGCCAGGCGCAGGTGCCGGGTGTGGCGGGTGTGTGGAAGGACCTCACCGACTCGGTGAACCTCATGGCCGGCAACCTCACCGCCCAGGTGCGCGGCATCGCGGAGGTCACCACGGCGGTCGCCAACGGCGATCTGTCCCGGAAGGTGACGGTGAGCGCGCGCGGCGAGGTCGCCCAGCTCGCCGAGACCATCAACCAGATGACCGAGACGCTGCGCACGTTCGCGGACGAGGTCACGCGCGTGGCGAACGAGGTCGGCGCCGAGGGGCAGCTCGGCGGGCAGGCGAATGTGCCGGGCGCCGCCGGTACGTGGAAGGACCTGACGGACTCGGTCAACACGGTTTTCCGCAACCTCACCACGCAGGTGCGGGACATCGCGACGGTGACGACGGCGGTGGCGAACGGCGACCTGTCGCAGAAGGTCACCGTCGATGTCGCGGGCGAGATGCTCGAACTGAAGAACACCGTGAACACGATGGTCGACCAGCTGTCGGCCTTCGGCTCCGAAGTGACGCGCGTGGCGCGGGAGATCGGCGTCGAGGGTGAGCTGGGCGGCCAGGCGCAGGTGCAGGGTGCGGCCGGTACGTGGAAGGACCTGACGGACTCCGTCAACACCGCGTTCCGCAACCTGACCGGGCAGGTCCGCAACATCGCGCAGGTGACGACGGCGGTGGCGAACGGCGACCTGTCGCAGAAGGTCACGGTGGACGTCTCCGGCGAGATGCTCCAGCTGAAGAACACCGTGAACACGATGGTGGACCAGCTGTCGTCGTTCGCCGACCAGGTCACGCGGATGGCGCGCGACGTGGGCACGGAGGGGCGCCTCGGCGGGCAGGCCCGCGTGGACGGCGTGAGCGGCACCTGGAAGGACCTCACGGACTCCGTCAACTTCATGGCGGGGAACCTGACGTCGCAGGTGCGTCAGATCGCGCAGGTGACGACGGCCGTGGCGCGCGGCGACCTGTCCCAGAAGATCGAGGTCGACGCGCGTGGCGAGATCCTGGAGCTGAAGAACACCATCAACACGATGGTCGACCAGCTGTCCGCCTTCGCGGACCAGGTGACCCGGGTGGCCCGCGAGGTGGGTACCGAGGGACGCCTCGGCGGTCAGGCGCAGGTGCCCGGCGTGGCCGGTGTGTGGCGTGATCTGACGGATTCCGTGAACGGCATGGCCGGGAACCTGACGGCGCAGGTGCGCAACATCGCGCAGGTCGCGACGGCGGTGGCGCGCGGTGACCTGTCGCAGAAGATCGACGTGGACGCGCGTGGCGAGATCCTTGAGCTGAAGAACACCCTGAACACGATGGTGGACCAGCTGTCCGCCTTCGCCGAGCAGGTCACGCGGGTCTCCCGCGAGGTGGGCACGGACGGCATCCTCGGCGGCCAGGCCGAGGTCCAGGGTGTGTCGGGCACCTGGAAGGACCTCACGCAGTCCGTGAACGGCATGGCGAACAACCTCACCCTTCAGGTGCGGAACATCGCCGAGGTCACGACGGCCGTCGCCATGGGCGACCTCTCCAAGAAGATCACCGTCGACGCGAAGGGCGAGATCCTCGAACTCGTCACGACCGTCAACACGATGGTCGACCAGCTCTCCTCGTTCGCGGAGCAGGTCACGCGCGTGGCCCGCGAAGTGGGCACCGAGGGCCAGCTGGGCGGCCAGGCGCGGGTGCCGGGCGTCACCGGCATCTGGAAGGACCTGAGCGACAACGTCAACCTGATGGCCAACAACCTGACCAGCCAGGTGCGGAACATCTCCCAGGTCTCGGCGGCGGTCGCCAACGGAGACCTGACCAAGAAGGTGACGGTCGAGGCGCGCGGCGAGGTCGCGCAGCTCGCCGACACGGTCAACACCATGGTGACGACGCTGAGTTCGTTCGCCGACGAGGTCACGCGCGTGGCCCGTGAGGTGGGCACCGACGGCATCCTGGGCGGGCAGGCGCGCGTGCCGGGCGTCTCCGGTACGTGGAAGGACCTCACCGAGTCCGTGAACTCGATGGCGTCCAACCTGACCGGCCAGGTCCGCAACATCGCGATGGTCACCACCGCGATCGCCAAGGGCGACCTGACCAAGAAGATCGACATCGACGCCCGGGGTGAGATCCTGGAGCTCAAGACGACCATCAACACGATGGTCGACCAGCTGTCGTCCTTCGCGGAGCAGGTCACGCGCGTGGCCCGCGAAGTGGGTACGGAGGGCCAGCTGGGCGGCCAGGCGCGCGTGCGGGACGTCGACGGCACGTGGCGCGACCTCACCGAGTCCGTGAACGAGATGGCGGGGAACCTGACCCGTCAGGTGCGTGCCATCGCGAAGGTCGCCACCGCGGTGACCCGCGGTGACCTCAACCTGAAGATCGAGGTCGACGCGGCGGGCGAGATCCAGGTCCTCCAGGACAACATCAACACGATGATCGCCAATCTCCGCGACACGACCCTCGCCAACAAGGAGCAGGACTGGCTGAAGGGCAACCTGGCGCGGATCTCCGGTCTGATGCAGGGCCGCCGCGACCTGGAGGACGTCGCCTCGCTGATCATGAGCGAGCTCACGCCGGTCGTCTCGGCGCAGCACGGCGCGTTCTTCCTGGCGATGCCGACGGACGACGGGCAGGACCTCGGGGGCGATCACGAGGACGCGTACGAACTGCGCATGCTCGGCAGCTACGGCTACTCGATGGGGTCCATGCCGACGTCCTTCCGGCCCGGCGAGACGCTCATCGGGACGGCCGCCAAGGAGCGGCGCACCATCCTGGTGGAGAACGCGCCGTCCGGGTACCTGCGGATCGCGTCCGGTCTGGGGGAGGCGCCGCCCGCGCAGGTCATCGTGTTGCCGGTGCTCTTCGAAGGGACTGTCCTCGGCGTGATCGAGCTGGCCGCCTTCCAGCCCTTCACGCAGATCCAGAAGGACTTCCTCAGCCAGATCGCCGAGATGATCGCGACGAGCGTCAACACCATCAGCGTCAACACCAAGACCGAGGTGCTGCTCAAGCAGTCGCAGGAGCTGACCGAGCAACTGCGGGAGCGGTCGGCCGAGTTGGAGAACCGGCAGAAGGCCCTGCAGGACTCCAACGCGGAGCTGGAGGAGAAGGCCGAGCTCCTTGCCCAGCAGAACCGCGACATCGAGGTCAAGAACACCGAGATCGAAGAGGCCAGGCAGGTCCTGGAGGAGCGGGCCGAACAGCTCGCGGTCTCCATGCGCTACAAGTCCGAGTTCCTCGCGAACATGTCGCACGAGCTGCGTACGCCGCTCAACTCGCTGCTGATCCTGGCCAAGTTGCTCGCCGACAACGCCGACGCGAACCTCACCCCCAAGCAGGTCGAGTTCGCCGAGACGATCCACGGCGCGGGTTCGGACCTGCTGCAGCTCATCAACGACATCCTCGATCTGTCGAAGGTCGAGGCGGGCAAGATGGACGTCTCCCCGACGCGCATCGCCCTGGTCCAACTCGTCGACTACGTAGAGGCCACTTTCCGGCCGCTCACCGCGGAGAAGGGACTCGACTTCTCCGTACGGGTCTCCCCGGAACTGCCCGCGACGCTGCACACGGACGAACAGCGCCTGCTCCAGGTGCTGCGCAACCTGCTGTCGAACGCGGTGAAGTTCACCGACTCCGGAGCGGTCGAGCTGGTGATCCGGCACGCCAGCAACGACGTGCCCAACGCGATCCGCGAACAGCTGTTGGAGGCCGGTTCGCTGCGGGACGCGGACGCCGACCTGATCGCCTTCTCGGTGACGGACACCGGCATCGGCATCGCGGCCAGCAAGATGCGCGTCATCTTCGAGGCGTTCAAGCAGGCCGACGGCACGACGAGCCGGAAGTACGGCGGTACGGGCCTCGGCCTGTCCATCAGCCGTGAGATCGCGCGGCTGCTCGGCGGCGAGATCCACGCGCAGAGCGAGCCCGGACGCGGCTCCACGTTCACGCTCTATTTGCCGCTGCACCCGAGCGAACTGCCGCCCCAGGGTTACGCGCAGTTGGCGCCCGCCCCCCAACCGCGGGAGCTGCCCGCCCTGGAGGAGGCCCCCGCGGCCGAGGGCACCGCACAGCCGGAGGTCGCTCCGGCGCGCCGTGAGGAGCCCCAGGGGCCCTCCGCGCTGTTCCGGCGGCGGCGTCGCCCCGCGCCCGTACAGGAGCCCTCGGCGCTGCCCGGGCAGCCCGCCGGCGGCGCCCAGGAGGAGCAGCGGACGCAGGAGCCGTGGCCGACCGCGGGCCAGGAGACACCGGCCGTGGCACGGCCCGGTTTCCACTTCGGCGGCGAGAAGGTGCTGATCGTCGACGACGACATCCGCAACGTCTTCGCGCTCACCAGCGTCCTGGAACAGCACGGCCTCGCGGTGCTGTACGCGGAGAACGGCCGGGAAGGCATCGAAGTGCTGGAACAGCACGACGATGTGACGGTGGTGCTGATGGACATCATGATGCCCGAGATGGACGGGTACGCGACGACGACCGCGATCCGCAGGATGCCGCAGTTCGCCGGGCTCCCGATCATCGCGCTCACCGCGAAGGCGATGAAGGGCGACCGCGAGAAGGCGATCGACTCCGGAGCTTCCGATTACGTCACGAAGCCGGTCGACCCGGATCACCTGTTGTCGGTCATGGAGCAGTGGATGCGCGGCGAGTGACCGAGAACCGGCTTCGTCACACGGAGTTGCTGACAGAGTGTGGCCGAGGTCGTGTAGAACCGCGGTATACGGGGAACCTTCTGGTCTCCCACCGCGTTTCTGCTACGTGCACAGTGACATCGCGGTGACAGGGTGTGGCGACAGGCGGGGTGCGGCTACCATGACCGGCACAAGGACGGGCGGCGCAAGGGAGTCGTCCCCTGGGGCGGCGCCCGGTGTTTCGCCGGGGCGAGGAGGGCGGGCCATGGTGCAGAAGGCCAAGATCCTCCTGGTCGATGACCGGCCGGAGAATCTGCTGGCGCTGGAGGCGATCCTCTCTGCGCTCGATCAG
Source organism: Streptomyces venezuelae (assembly GCF_008642335.1). NCBI lineage: Bacteria > Bacillati > Actinomycetota > Actinomycetes > Kitasatosporales > Streptomycetaceae > Streptomyces > Streptomyces venezuelae. The sequence goes on from NZ_CP029191.1 coordinate 6,010,606, forward strand.
ACGCTGGTGCGGGCATCGTCCGGGGAGGAAGCGCTCAAAGCACTACTCACGGACGACTTCGCGGTCATTCTGCTGGACGTCCAGATGCCAGGAATGGACGGTTTCGAAACCGCGGCGCACATCAAGCGGCGGGAGCGGACCCGGGACATCCCGATCATCTTCCTCACCGCCATCAACCACGGGCCACATCACACCTTCCGTGGGTATGCCGCGGGGGCCGTGGACTACATCTCCAAGCCGTTCGACCCGTGGGTGCTGCGCGCGAAGGTCTCGGTGTTCGTCGAGCTGTACATGAAGAACTGCCAACTGCGGGAGCAGGCGGCTCTGCTCCGTCTCCAGCTGGAGGGCGGCGGCAAGGCGACGGCCGGCGACACGAAGGAGCCCGCGGGGCTGCTCGCCGAGCTGTCGGCGCGGCTCGCCGCGGTCGAGGAGCAGGCCGAGGCGCTGTCCAAACAGCTGGACGACGAGTCGGCGGACGCGGCGGCGGTGGCCACGGCCGCCCATCTCGAACGCAAACTCACCGGTCTGCGGCGGGCTCTTGACGCCCTGGGACCGGGCACAGGCACCGGCGCCCCTTCGGTGCCCTCGCAGAACTGACGCGGCACGAAGCCTCACTGACGAGGTTTCGTGCCGTCGGCATCCGGTGAACCACCGTCAGTTCCAGGCCTCCGGAGGGGCGACACGAACGGGTGAAGCAGTGGGCACACGTGTCCACAGAGGCCCGCACCGGTAACCTCACACCCATGGCCTCACGTCAGTCCGCAGCCAAGAAGACGCCCGCGAAGAAGGCGGCCGCGCCGACGAAGGCTCCGGCGAAGAAGGCCGCCGCCAGACCTCCCGCGAAGAAAGCCGCGGTGAAGAAGGCGCCCGCGAAGAAGGCACCGGCCAAAAAGGTCGTCGCCAAGCCCGCACCCAAGCCGGCGCCGAGCCCCACAGGGGGCCTGTACCGGATCGTGCGCGCCGTCTGGCTCGGCCTGGCGCACGGGGTCGGCGCGATGTTCCGCGGCATAGGGCGGGGCGCCAAGGGTCTCGACCCGGCGCACCGCAAGGACGGCCTCGCGCTCCTGCTGCTCGGCGTCTCGCTGATCGTCGCCGCGGGCACCTGGTCGAATCTGCGCGGACCCGTCGGCGACCTCGTCGAGGTCCTGGTGACCGGCGCCTTCGGCCGCCTCGACCTGCTGGTGCCGCTGCTGCTCGGCGCCATCGCCGTACGCCTCATCCGGCATCCCGAGAAGCCCGAGGCGAACGGCCGCATCGTGATCGGTCTGTCCGCCCTCGTCATCGGCGTCCTCGGACAGGTCCACGTGGCCTGCGGCTCGCCGGCCCGCAGCGACGGCATGCAGGCGATAAGGGACGCGGGCGGCCTCATCGGCTGGGGCGCCTCCACTCCGCTGATCTTCACCATGGGCGAGATCCTCGCGGTCCCGCTCCTGGTGCTCCTCACCGTCTTCGGTCTGCTCGTCGTCACCGCGACGCCCGTCAACGCCATCCCGCAGCGGCTGCGGCTGCTCGGTGTGAAGCTCGGCGTCGTCCAGGCGGAGCCCGAGGTCTACGAATTCACGGACGACGACGAGCGGTACGACGAGCAGTGGCGCGAGGCGCTGCCCGCACGCCCCGCGCGCAGGCGTTCCACCGCCCCCGAGGCGTACGACCCCGGTCACGCCGAGGAAGAGGCGCTCACCAGGCGCCGCAGGCCGCGCAGGACCCCCGTACAGCCGGACATGGACCGGCCCATGGACGCCGTGGACGTGGCGGCCGCCGCGGCCGCGTCCCTGGACGGCGCGGTGATGCACGGCATGCCGCCCTCACCGCTGGTCGCCGACCTGACGCAGGGCGTCTCCCAGGAGCGCGAGGAGCGCGAGCAGAGCCGTCGGCACGACCGCGGCCAGGAACAGCTCCAGGAACAGAGCCAGGAGCAGGGGCGCAAGGCGCCCGTGCCGACCGCGCGCGCCACGGACGCGCCGGTGCCCGGCAAGCTCAGGAAGAAGCCGCAGGCGGCCGCCGACAGCGCGGACAGCCCCGTCCCCGACCTCACGAAGTCCACGCCCGAGACCCAGCGCGAGCTGCCGCCGCGCGCCGAGCAGCTCCAGCTCTCCGGCGACATCACCTACTCGCTGCCCTCGCTCGACCTCCTGGAGCGCGGCGGCCCCGGCAAGACCCGCAGCGCCGCCAACGACGCGGTCGTGAACTCGCTGACGAACGTCTTCACCGAGTTCAAGGTCGACGCCGCCGTCACTGGCTTCACGCGCGGCCCGACGGTCACGCGGTACGAGATCGAGCTCGGCCCGGCCGTGAAGGTCGAGAAGATCACGGCGCTGGCCAAGAACATCGCGTACGCGGTGGCCTCCCCGGACGTCCGGATCATCTCGCCCATCCCCGGCAAGTCCGCCGTCGGCATCGAGATCCCGAACACCGACCGCGAGATGGTCAACGTGGGCGACGTGCTGCGCCTGGCCGACGCGGCGGAGGACGACCATCCGATGCTCGTCGCGCTCGGCAAGGACGTCGAGGGCGGCTACGTGATGGCCAACATGGCGAAGATGCCGCACATCCTGGTGGCCGGAGCCACCGGGTCCGGCAAGTCGTCCTGCATCAACTGCCTGATCACGTCGATCATGATAAGAGCGACGCCCGAGGACGTCCGGATGGTCCTCGTGGACCCCAAGCGCGTCGAGCTCACCGCGTACGAGGGCATTCCGCACCTGATCACGCCGATCATCACCAACCCCAAGCGGGCCGCCGAAGCACTCCAGTGGGTCGTCCGCGAGATGGACCTGCGCTACGACGACCTCGCCGCGTTCGGCTACCGGCACATCGACGACTTCAACCAGGCCGTGCGCGAGGGCAAGCTCAAGACGCCCGAGGGCAGCGAGCGCGAGCTCAAGGCCTACCCGTACCTGCTCGTGATCGTCGACGAGCTCGCCGACCTGATGATGGTCGCGCCGCGCGACGTCGAGGACTCGATCGTGCGCATCACGCAGCTCGCGCGCGCGGCCGGCATCCACCTGGTGCTCGCCACCCAGCGCCCGTCCGTGGACGTCGTGACGGGTCTGATCAAGGCGAACGTGCCCTCGCGGCTCGCGTTCGCGACCTCCTCGCTGGCCGACAGCCGCGTCATCCTGGACCAGCCGGGAGCGGAGAAGCTCATCGGCAAGGGCGACGGCCTGTTCCTGCCGATGGGGGCGAACAAGCCCACCCGTATGCAGGGCGCCTTCGTCACCGAGGACGAGATCCACGCCGTGGTGCGGCACTGCAAGGACCAGATGGCGCCGGTCTTCCGCGACGACGTCACCGTCGGCACCAAACAGAAGAAGGAGATCGACGAGGACATCGGCGACGACCTCGACCTGCTGTGCCAGGCCGCCGAGCTGGTCGTCTCCACCCAGTTCGGCTCCACGTCGATGCTGCAGCGCAAGCTGCGCGTCGGCTTCGCCAAGGCCGGCAGGCTCATGGACCTCATGGAGTCGCGCTCCATCGTGGGGCCCAGCGAGGGTTCGAAGGCACGTGACGTTCTTGTGAAACCTGACGAGCTGGACGGCGTGCTCGCGGTGATCCGCGGGGAGGCTCAACCAGAAGGGTGAGCGAGGCTCACCCGTAAGGGAACGGCAGGCAACCGTTTCTCTTCGGCATACGTCAAGTTGAGGAGAGAAGAGCACGATGTCCCACCATCAGGATGTCCGGCCATTCTGATGGCGTACAAAGTCCGTCCGCCCGGTTGCCCCACCGTTTCGAGACCCCCCTAAAATGAACCTCCGGCAGGTGGCTACACGCTCGAAAGGCGCCCCCGTGTCCATCGGCAACTCCCCTGAAGAAGACCGACCTTCGGACGACCGCCTCGACCGCACCGCCCGTGCCACGGACGACAGTCCGGCGGACGCCCGCCCGGCCGAGCAGCGGCCCTCGATCGGCCACGTCCTGCAGCAGGCCCGCATCGCCGCCGGCCTGACCGTCGACGAAGTGAGCACCTCCACGCGCGTGCGCGTCCCGATCGTGCACGCGATCGAACAGGACGACTTCTCGCGCTGCGGCGGCGATGTGTACGCCCGCGGACACATCAGGACGCTGGCGCGCGCCGTCGGCCTCGACCCGGCCCCACTCGTCGCCCAGTACGACGAGGGCCACGGCGGCCACCCGCCGGCGCCCACGCCGGCGGCGCCCCTCTTCGAGGCCGAGCGCATCCGCTCCGAGCCGCGCCGCCCGAACTGGACCGCGGCCATGGTCGCCGCGATCGTCGCCGTGATCGGCTTCGTCGGCTTCACCGCGTTCAGCGGCGGCGACGACAGCGACGAAGGCTCCAAGTCCGTCGCCGAAGGCGCCACCGCGGCGCCCACCAAGACCAGTGAGAAGCCGAAGCCCTCCAAGCCCGCCGACCCCAAGCCCGATCCGTCCGACAGCGCCATCGCCGGAGTCCCGCGCGACAAGGTCACGGTCAAGGTCCAGGCCGCCGACGGCCGCAGCTGGATCTCCGCCAAGGACCACAACGGACGCACGCTCTTCGACGGCGTCCTCGAGCAGGGCCAGGACAAGACGTTCCAGGACAAGCAGAAGGTCGACCTCGTCCTGGGCGACGCGGGCGCGATCGAGCTGTATGTGAACGGCAAGCAGGTCGAGAACGAATTCGAGCCCGGCCAGGTGGAGCGCCTCACGTACACGAAGGGCGACCCCGAGGTCGGCTGACCGCCTTCCGCACGCCGCTGACCTGCGGTTCCGTGCGGGACGCGGTGACGGTGGGGTGACGTGCCGGGGGCCGTGGGCCGACCGCCGGGTAACCCTGGCGGCGGGGGCCGAGGCGCGGACGAAGTAGTCTTGAGACCATGCCCGAACGCCGCACCGTCGCCCTTGTCACCCTTGGCTGCGCCCGTAACGAGGTGGACTCGGAGGAGCTCGCAGGCCGCTTGGAGGCGGACGGCTGGCAGCTCGTCGAGGACGCCGAGGACGCGGACGTCGCCGTCGTCAACACCTGTGGCTTCGTCGAAGCCGCCAAGAAGGACTCCGTCGACGCCCTTCTCGAAGCCAATGATCTGAAGGGCCACGGCAAGACCCAGGCCGTCGTCGCGGTCGGCTGCATGGCCGAGCGGTACGGCAAGGAGCTCGCCGAGGCGCTGCCCGAGGCCGACGGCGTGCTCGGGTTCGACGACTACGCCGACATCTCCGGCCGTCTGCAGACGATTCTCAGCGGCGGCAGCGTCGAGGCCCACACCCCGCGCGACCGGCGCAAGCTGCTGCCGATCAGCCCCGCCGAGCGCCAGCTGGCCAAGGCGGACGTCGCGCTCCCTGGCCACGCGGACGCCGCGGCGCCCACCGACCTGCCCGAGGGCGTCGCGCCCGCCTCGGGACCGCGCGCCCCGCTGCGCCGCCGCCTCGGCACCAACCCCGTCGCCTCCGTGAAGCTGGCCTCCGGCTGCGACCGGCGCTGCTCGTTCTGCGCCATCCCGTCCTTCCGCGGCTCGTTCATCTCGCGCCGCCCCTCCGACGTCCTCGGCGAGACCCGCTGGCTCGCCGAGCAGGGCGTCAAGGAGGTCATGCTCGTCTCCGAGAACAACACCTCGTACGGCAAGGACCTCGGCGACATCCGCCTCCTGGAGACGCTGCTCCCCGAGCTGGCCGCCGTCGACGGCATCGAACGCGTGCGCGTCAGCTACCTGCAGCCCGCCGAGATGCGCCCCGGCCTCATCGACGTCCTCACGTCGACGGAGAAGATCGCGCCCTACTTCGACCTGTCCTTCCAGCACTCCGCGCCCGGCGTCCTGCGTGCCATGCGGCGCTTCGGCGACACCGACCGCTTCCTGGAGCTTCTGGACACCATCCGGTCCAAGGCGCCGCAGGCCGGCGTCCGGTCCAACTTCATCGTGGGCTTCCCCGGCGAGACCGAGGCGGACGTCGCCGAGCTGGAGCGTTTCCTGACGGGCGCGCGCCTGGACGCCATCGGTGTCTTCGGATACTCGGACGAGGAGGGCACCGAAGCGGCCACGTACGACGCGAAGCTCGACCAGGACGTCGTCGACGCGCGGCTGGCCCACATCTCCCGGCTCGCCGAGGAGCTCACCTCGCAGCGCGCCGACGAGCGGCTCGGCGAGACCGTCGAGGTCCTCGTCGAATCCCTCGACGAGGAGGAGGGCCCGCTCGGCCGGGCCGCGCACCAGGCCCCCGAGACGGACGGCCAGATCCGCTTGACGGGCACCATCGGTGGGGATGCCTTGCAGGTCGGCCGTATGGTCGTGGCAAAGGTCGTCGGCACGGAGGGCGTGGACTTGGTGGCCGAGTGTCTCGAGGAGGCCCGCAGATGACAGGAGTCCCGGCACCCGCGGGCGGCTCCGGCGCTCAGGGCGCTTCGAGCGCCAAGCCGGTGCGCGGCGGGAAGCTGGGCGCCGCGGCGGTCAATCAGGCCAGCCTGTGGAACGTCGCGAACCTGCTGACCATGGTGCGGCTGCTGCTCGTGCCCGGCTTCGTGATGCTGCTGCTCGGCAACGGCGGGTACGACCCGGCCTGGCGCTCGTTCGCCTGGGCCGCCTTCGCCGTCGCCATGATCACCGACCTCTTCGACGGTCACCTGGCGCGCACGTACAATCTGGTCACGGACTTCGGGAAGATCGCCGACCCCATCGCCGACAAGGCGATCATGGGGGCGGCGCTGATCTGTCTCTCCTGGCTCGGCGATCTGCCCTGGTGGGTGACCGGCGTGATCCTCGGGCGCGAGCTCGGGATCACGCTGCTGCGGTTCTGGGTGATCCGTTACGGCGTCATTCCGGCCAGTCGTGGCGGCAAGATGAAGACGCTGGCGCAGGGTACGGCCGTCGGGATGTACGTTCTTGCCCTGACCGGGCCGCTCGCGACCCTGCGGTTCTGGGTGATGGCCGTCGCCGTCGTGCTGACCGTGGTGACGGGGCTCGACTATGTGAAGCAGGCCGTCGTGCTGCGCAGGCAGGGCATGGCCGAAGCGCGTGCGGCGGCTGCGGAGTCCGCCCGGGAGGCAGCGAAGTGACGTCCCGCGGGCTCTCGGCCGACGGTGTGCCGGTTCCGGCCTCGGAGCTTCCGGCTGCCCGTCTGGTGCGGCTGCTGGCCGCGCGCGGTGAGACGCTCGCGGTCGCCGAGTCGCTGACCGGGGGCCTGGTGGCCGCCGAGATCACGTCGGTGCCGGGCGCCTCGAAGGTCTTCCGGGGGTCGGTCACCGCGTACGCCACGGAGCTGAAGCGGGACGTGCTCGGGGTCGACGGCACTCTGCTGGACGAGCGCGGGGCCGTGGATCCCGAGGTCGCCCGGCAGATGGCGGACGGTGTGCGCCGGTTTCTCGGCGCGGACTGGGGCATCGCCACGACCGGGGTCGCCGGTCCGGAACCGCAGGATGGGCAGCCGGTCGGCACCGTGTACGTCGCGGTGGCGGGGCCTGACAGTGCTGCTGACGGGCCGGATTTCGAAAGCATGCGCGGTTACGCCGATGGCGGAGCGCGTGGGAAAGTGGCCGCCCTGCGGTTGAACGGTGACCGTTCGGAAATCCGTATGGAGAGTGTACGGAGCGTGCTCACGTTGCTTCTCGAGCGGCTGTCCGGAGAACGGTCCGGGAATGGGCGGGCACAGGATACGGAACAGAACGGGGGGAATTGATGTTTGCAGCCCTGAGTGAACACGACATCGCTCCCCGCACGGCCGCCGCGCAAGGCGGTACGGTGGGGCGTGAAGGATGCGGCTACGCGGTCCGAGGAGGGAGCCACCGATGATTCTGCTCCGTCGCCTGCTTGGTGACGTGCTGCGTCGGCAGCGCCAGCGCCAGGGCCGTACTCTGCGCGAAGTCTCCTCGTCCGCCCGAGTCTCGCTCGGCTATCTCTCCGAGGTGGAGCGGGGGCAGAAGGAGGCTTCCTCCGAGCTGCTTTCCGCGATCTGCGACGCGCTTGACGTACGGATGTCCGAGCTCATGCGTGAAGTGAGCGACGAACTGTCGCTCGCCGAGCTGGCTGAGTCTGCAGCAGTCCCGGAACCGGTGCGTGCGCCGGTTCGCTCGATGCTCAATTCCGTGTCCGTGGCCGGCGTGCCACCGGAACGGGTCACGATCAAGGCACCCGCGGAGGCGGTCGACGTCGTCGCGGCGTGATGCGACGCTGCTCCTGAGCAGCTCTGGGAAGTGTGTGGAAGCCCCGACCGGGTACCCGGTCGGGGCTTTCGTTTGTTGAGGTGAGCCCACCTGGCCCCGCTACCGGATGGTCTGGTACCGGATGGTTGGGGCAGCTGTTCGCAAATCGACCTATTTGGCTATTTTGTGTCATGGTTGGTGGGGATTTACCTCATTCGCTCGTGTGTTGGAGGAGACAGATGTACGTCGTGAAGAGCCCGCTGTCCGATGCGGATCTCAAGACGGTCTCGGAGGCACTGCAGGGTGCGCTCGTGGACCTGGTCGACCTGTCGCTGGTCGCCAAGCAGATCCACTGGAACGTGGTCGGCCCGCGCTTCCGCTCCGTGCACCTGCAGCTCGACGAGGTCGTGGACACCGCCAGGCAGCACTCGGACACCGTCGCGGAGCGTGCCTCCACGCTGGGTGTCTCGCCGGACGGGCGCGCGGCGACCGTGTCCCAGAGCAGTGGCATCGGGAAGGTCCCCGAGGGCTGGGTCAAGGACGTGGACGCGGTCGGGACGCTCGTGGACGCGCTCGGCGCGGTGATCACGCGGATGCGTCAGCGTGTCGAGGCGACGGGCGAGGCCGACCCGGTCAGCCAGGACATCTTCATCGGCATCACGGCCGACCTGGAGAAGCACCACTGGATGTTCCAGGCGGAGAGCAGCTGATTCCGCGTGTGAGGGCGCGTGAGGGTGCTCCCCATGAGGCGGCGTGGCCGTTCGTGCGCCGGGAGCGTGCGGCGGGGCAGTCGCTCCCGGCCACGCTCCAGGCGCCGCCGATACGCCCTCCCATGGGGTGAACCCCGGCGTTTAGCGTCGATCTCGCGTTGGGCGGGAGGTGGCATCTGTGGCAGCCGTGACCGGGACAGCCGTGACATGGCGGGCCGTACGATGGGTGCCCTTCCTGGCGCTCGGCGCGCTCTGGTGGTGGGGCGTGCTGCGGCTCGCCTTCTCGCCCGACGCGGGAGTGCTGGAAGGAGCGGTCGCCGCCGGAGGGTGGGGACTGAGCGTGCTGCCCGTGCACTGCGTGCCCAGGGCCCGCGCGCTGGATGAGGCGAGGGCGGCCAGGGGAGCTGACCCCGCGCAGTACGCGCGGCGCCCCGACGGGGAACTGCGGTGGCCGGGGGAGCGCACGGCTCTCGCATGGTGGGGACGGGCCGTCGTGTCGGCGGGGCGGGTGCGGGGGCGCGCTCTCAGGGTGCGGGCTACCAGGGCATGGCGACGCCGCCGTTCGGGCGGAGGATCTGGCCCGTCGTGAAGGACGCGGCGTCCGACGCCAGGTGCAGCACGGCGTGCGCGATGTCGTCCGGATCGCCCACACGGCCGAGCGGTGCCATGCGCCGCATGGTGTGTTCGGTGTGCGCCTGCTTCTCGCTGTCGGGGCGCTCCGATGTTGTCATAGGGGTGCGGATCCATCCCGGTGCGACGACATTCACGCGGATGCCGTGCGGGCCGAGCTCTGTGGCCAGCGTTTTCGAGAGCTGGACGACGGCGGCTTTTGACGCTCCGTAGCAGAGGAGGCCGGGGGCGCCTGTGTCGACGGCGCCCGACGCCATCGTGATGATGCTGCCGCCGGAGCCTGCGTCGACCATCGTGCGGGCGGCGGCCTGGCATGCGTACAGGACGCCTTTGAAGTTGATGTCCATGACGCGATTCAGGTCTTCGTCGCGGGTCTCCAGGACCGGACTGCTGTGCATGACGCCGGCTATGGCGGCGAGGATGTCGAGGCGGGGTGTCGCTGCTGTGGCTATTGCCCGGTCGACTTGAGCCCTGTCGGTCACGTCCAAGGGGTACGTGTATGCGGTGCCGCCGGCCTTCGTGATGAGCGCGGCGGTCTCCTGGAGTCCTGGCTCGTCGCGGTCGGCGCAGTGCACGGCGGCACCCGCTTCCGCGAGGAGCCGCGCCGTCGCACGCCCGATGCCGCTGGCGGCGCCGGTGATGAATGCGGTGCGTCCGGTGAGGTCGTACGCCGTGACGGGCATGGGGGGACGGTACGGCCGAATCTGATGGGGCGTCAACTGGCTGGGTGATGGCTGTTGTTGACGGTGTGCAGGTTGCGGGTGGTGTGTCCGGGCGGCCGGGCGTGTCGTTGGGGCGCCGGTCAGGGGGTTGGGCCCTGCTGGCAGGTGGGGCACCAGTAGGTGGGACGGTCGCGGGAGCCGTCTCCTTGCTGGGCGCGGCGGATCGGGGTGCGGCAGCGCCAGCAGGGGCGGGACGCACGGCCGTAGACGAAGAGGCGCTGGCCCGGACGGTCGCGGCCCGTAGTGGTGCGGTTGGGCTGGTTCCGGTTCGCTTCCAGGAGCTTCTTGGAGAGGCTCGGCACGCGGGCGGCCGTCTCTTCGGAGAGGTCGCCGACGGGGAGCCACGGGGTGACGCCGAGGATGAAGCAGATGTCGCTCTTGAACACGTTGCCGATGCCCGCGAGGTTGCGCTGGTCCAGGAGGGCTTCGCCGAGGGCGCGGTCGGGAACCGCCAGGATGTTGTTCAGCGCGCGCTCCGGGTCCCAGTCCGGGCCCAGCAGGTCGGGGCCCAGGTGGCCCACGGCCTTGTCCTCGTCGGCGGTGCGGAGCAGCTCAAGGACAGGCAGGCGGTACCCGACGGCGGTGCGTTCGGCGGTGCCGAGGATGGCCCGGATCTGGTACGAGGGACCGCCGCGCCAGCGCTCTCCGGGGGCGTACAGCTGCCAGGAGCCGTCCATCCGGAGGTGGGAGTGGAGGGTGAGGCCGCCCTCGATGCGGGTCAGGAGGTGCTTGCCGCGCGGGGTGACGTCCAGGATGGCGCGTCCTGTGAGGTCGACCGTCGCGAGTTTGGGGACGCGGAGGTCGGAGCGCGTGATCGTGTGCCCCGCGAGGGCGGCGTGCAGGCGTCGGCACGCCTGGTAGATCGTGTCACCTTCGGGCATGGGTCCAGGGTGGCATGACGGGGGTGGCGGGGGCTGGAGTGGCTGGCGCGCGGGTGATCCTGCGCGTGGGCCTCATGCGCGGAGCCTCAGTCCGCGTGGCGTGGCGTGGAAGCCCGCTCCTTCCAGGAGAGGGGCGAAGGGGGACGTGAGTGCGGCCTCGCCATTGACCCGCTCCACCGTGACCGTGCCGAGGGAGCCCGCGCGGGCGGCCCCGGCCAGGGCTTCCGAGGCGGCGTGCAGGCGGGGGTCGTCGGCGATCGGGGCGTCCGGGACGGCGGGCCAGGCGAGGAGCGTCTTGCCGCCGCGTTCCATGTAGAGCGTCAGCTCGCCGTCGACCAGGACGACCAGGGAGCCGGCCTTGCGGCCCGGCTTGTGGCCGGCGCCGTTCGGCGGCTCGGGCCACGGCAACGCGGCGCCGTACGCGTTGGCGGGGTCGGCGGCGGCGAGGACCACCGCGGCCTGGGCGTCCGAGGGGCGTGAACCGTCCGTACGGTCGCGGGAGTTCGCGGTCGCGCGCAGGCGGTCCACCGCTCCGTCCATGGCGAACTGTGCGGCGCCGAGACCTTCGACCACGTAGCCCCGACGCGCCTGGCCGCTGTCTTCGAAGGCCGACAGGACGCGGTACACCGCCGAGAAGCCGCCCTCGACCCCCTCGGCCGCGACCGCGCCGCGCGTGACGACGCCGTGCCGGTCCAGGAGGGCGCGGGCCAGGGCGTGGGCGCGCAGGGTCGGGTCGGGCTCGCGGGGAGGGAGCAGGGACCAGCGGCCCGCGACGGTGGGAGGGCCGGTGCGGGAGGCGGTGCGGGCGGCCGCGGTGAGGCTTCCGTAGCGCCCGCGCGGGACGCCACGCTTGGCGCGGTGGGCCGTGGAGCCCGCGGTGCGCCCCGAGCCGAGGAGCGAGCGCATCGGGCCGAGCGTGTCGTTCGTGAGCAGGCCGGACCAGGACAGCTCCCAGATGGAGTCGGCCAGTTGCGGATCCAGCGCGTCCGGGTGGGTGGTGGCGCGCACTTGGTCGGCGATCTGGCGGAAGAACAGTCCGTACCCCCCGGAGAGGGCGTCCAGGATCGACTGGTGCAGTGCGGTGAGCTCCAGGGGGTGCGGGGGCGGAAGGAGCAGGGGCGCGGTGTCGGCCAGATAAAGGGAGACCCAGCCGTCCTTCCCGGGCAGGGAACCGGCGCCCGCCCAGATGACCTCGCCGGCCGCCGTCAGTTCGTCGAGCATGGCCGGGTTGTAGCCCGTCACGCGCGAGGGCAGGACGAGCTTCTCCAGGGCGGAGGCGGGAACCGTGGCGCCCTGCAACTGCTCGACGGCGCGCACCAGGCCGTCGATGCCGCGCAGGCTGTGCTTGCTCAGGTTCTGCCACTGGGGCAGGAACTGGGCCAGGGCGGCGGGCGGCACCGGTTCCAGTTCGTGCCGCAGGGCGGCGAGGGAGCGGCGGCGCAGCCGGCGCAGTACGGCCGCGTCGCACCACTCCTGGCCGATGCCCGCCGGATGGAACTCTCCCTGCACCACACGGCCGTTGGCCGCGAGGCGCTGCAGCGCGCCCTCGGTGACCGCGGCGCCGAGCCCGAAGCGGGCCGCGGCCGCGGCGGACGTGAACGGGCCGTGCGTGCGGGCGAAGCGGGCGAGGAGGTCGCCCAGGGGGTCCTTGACGGGCTCCGTGAAGGCCTCGGGGACGCCCACGGGCAGGGCGGTGCCCAGGGCGTCCCGCAGCCGTCCCGCGTCCTCGATGGCCGCCCAGTGCTCCGCCCCCGCGATGCGGACCCGGATCACACGGCGTGCGGCCGCCAGCTCCTCCGCCCAGTCCGGTTCGGCGCCGCGCTCGGTGAGCTCGGCCGCGGTGAGCGGGCCGAGCAGCCGGAGCAGGTCGGCGACGCCTTCGGCGTCCTTGACGCGGCGGTCCTCGGTGCGCCACTGGAGCTCCTGCTCCAGCTCCGCCAGGACGTCGGCGTCGAGCAGTTCGCGCAGTTCCGCCTGGCCGAGGAGCTCGGCGAGCAGCCGTGAGTCCAGGGAGAGGGCCGCTGCGCGCCGCTCGGCGAGGGGGGAGTCGCCCTCGTACAGGAACTGGGCCACGTACCCGAACAGGAGGGAGCGGGCGAAGGGGGAGGGCTCGGGGGTGGTGATCTCGACGAGCCGGACGCGGCGCGACTCGATGTCGCCCATCAGCTCGGTCAGGCCCGGTACGTCGAAGACGTCCTGGAGGCACTCCCTGACCGCTTCAAGGACGATGGGGAAGGACCCGAACTCGCTCGCCACCTCGAGGAGCTGGGCGGCGCGCTGGCGCTGCTGCCACAGCGGGGTGCGCTTGCCGGGGCTGCGGCGCGGCAGCAGCAGCGCGCGGGCGGCGCACTCGCGGAAGCGGGAGGCGAACAGCGCCGAGCCGCCCACCTGGTCGGTGACGATCTGGTTGACCTCGCCCTTGTCGAAGGTGACGTCACCGGCGCCCACGGGGGGCTTGTCCGCGTCGTACTCCACAGGGGGCGTGGTGGGCTCCTGGTCGAGCAGGTCGAAGCCCATCAGGTCGGCGTCCGGGAGCCGGAGGACGATGCCGTCGTCGGCGTGCATGACCTGGGCGTCCATGCCGTACCGCTCGGTGAGGCGGGCGCCGAGGGCGAGGGCCCACGGAGCGTGCACCTGGGCTCCGAAGGGGGAGTGCACGACGACCCGCCAGTCGCCCAGTTCGTCGCGGAACCGCTCGACCACGATGGTGCGGTCGTCGGGGATGTGCCCGCAGGCTTCGCGCTGTTCGCCGAGGTACGCGAGGACGTTGTCGGCGGCCCACGCGTCGAGCCCGGTGGCGAGGAGGCGCCCGCGCGCGTCCTCCTGCGAGAGCGCGCCGACCTCGCGGAGGAACGCGCCCAGGGCGCGGCCCAGTTCGAGCGGGCGGCCCAGCTGGTCGCCCTTCCAGAAGGGGAGGCGGCCCGGGACGCCGGGCGCCGGGGAGACGAGGACCCGGTCGCGCGTGATGTCCTCGATGCGCCACGAGCTCGTGCCGAGGGTGAAGACGTCACCCACCCGCGACTCGTACACCATCTCCTCGTCGAGCTCTCCGACGCGGCCGCCGCCCTTCTTGGGGTCGGCGCCCGCGAGGAACACCCCGAAGAGACCGCGGTCGGGGATCGTGCCCCCGGAGGTGACCGCGAGGCGCTGCGCCCCCGGGCGTCCGGTGACCGTGCCCGCGACGCGGTCCCAGACCACGCGCGGCCGCAGCTCGGCGAAGGCGTCGGAGGGATACCGGCCCGCGAGCATGTCCAGCACGGCCGTGAACGCGGACTCCGGGAGGGAGGCGAAGGACGCCGCGCGGCGGACCACCGTGAGCAGGTCGTCGACCTGCCAGGTGTCGAGTGCGACCATCGCGACCAGCTGCTGGGCCAGCACGTCCAGCGGGTTGGCCGGGATGCGCAGGGACTCGATGGAGCCGGTCCGCATCCGCTCCGTGACGACCGCGGCCTGCACCAGGTCTCCCCGGTACTTCGGGAAGACGACTCCCGTCGAGACGGCGCCCACCTGGTGGCCCGCGCGGCCCACGCGCTGGAGCCCGGACGCGACCGACGGCGGCGACTCGACCTGCACGACCAGGTCGACCGCGCCCATGTCGATGCCCAGCTCCAGGCTGGACGTGGCGACGACGGCCGGGAGCCTGCCCGCCTTGAGGTCCTCCTCGACCTGCGCGCGCTGCTCCTTGGAGACCGATCCGTGGTGGGCGCGCGCCAGGACCGGAGGGGCGCCCTTGGCGGCGCCCGATTCCGCCATCAGCTCCGCGGGGGAGTGGTCCTCGGGGAGCGACTCGCCGGTCGCCCTCTCGTACGCGATCTCGTTGAGGCGGTTGCACAGGCGCTCGGCGAGACGGCGCGAGTTGGCGAACACGATCGTCGAGCGGTGCGCTTGCACGAGGTCCGTGATGCGCTCCTCGACGTGCGGCCAGATCGAAGGGCGCTCTGCCTCGGCCCCCGGCCCGTCCCCGGAGTCGCTGACCGGGGAGCCGCCCAGCTCCGCGAGGTCCTCGACGGGAACGACCACGGACAGGTCGAACTCCTTGCCGGAGTCCGGCTGGACGATCTCCACCTTGCGCTTGGGCGACAGATAGCGTGCCACCTCGTCCACCGGACGCACCGTGGCCGACAGACCGATGCGGCGCGCGGGCTTCGGCAGCAGTTCGTCGAGCCGCTCCATGGACAGGGCGAGATGGGCGCCGCGCTTGGTGCCCGCGACCGCGTGCACCTCGTCGAGGATCACCGTCTCGATGCCGGTCAGCGCGTCCCGCGCCGCGGACGTCAGCATCAGGAAGAGCGACTCGGGCGTGGTGATCAGGATGTCCGGCGGGCGCGTCGACAGCGCACGGCGCTCGGCGGCCGAGGTGTCACCCGAACGGATCCCGACCCGCACCTCCGGCTCGGGCATGCCGAGGCGCACCGCCTCCTGACGGATACCGGTCAGCGGGCTGCGCAGATTGCGCTCCACGTCGACCGCGAGCGCCTTCAGGGGCGAGATGTACAGCACCCGGCAGCGCTTCTTCGCGTCGGCCGGCGGCGGTGTCGACGCGAGCTGGTCGAGGGCCGCGAGGAACGCGGCCAGGGTCTTTCCGGAGCCCGTGGGTGCGACGACGAGCACGTCCGAGCCCTCGTGGATGGCCTGCCACGCTCCGGCCTGGGCGGACGTGGGCGCGGAGAAGGCACCCGTGAACCAGCCGCGGGTCGCGGGGGAGAAGCTGTCGAGGGCGCTGTGAGCGCCGGCGGCGCCGGGAGCACTGGACGCGGAGCTGACCATGACCCCATCGTGCACCCCACCACTGACATCGGCGCCCACCTGCGGAAAAGAGGTCGCGTGCCCCTCGCGGAATGGAGGCGTGGTGGGTTCGGCGGAACAGGCGCGGCACTGGCGGTACGCGGCGCGCTCGCCGCAGACACGGTGCTCCGGGTATGGCGGTGACCCGGCTGCTGCGGCTCAACGGCGGGCATCTGCCGCAGCGCACGGTTCGCACGGCGGGCCCCAGGACCGCCGCACGCGCGCGTACCGTTCCTCGTCGTCATCGCCGCGGCCGTCGCCGTCACGGCGGGGCTGCGCGCGCTGGCGAGGTGAGGGGGGCGATCCCGGTGCTCGCGGTACCCAGGGTGTCCTCTCAGGCGATGTCCCGTCCGTACGCCCGGAGCGTACGCAGCGCCTGGATGGTGACGATGGGCCGCGCCTCCATGGCCGTGCCGGGAGCCCACTGCCGCCAGCGCACCGGCCAGCCGCCGTCCGCCGCCTGGTCCCGCGCCAGGAAGTCGAGGGAGCGCGCCATCTCCGCGTCGGTGAACCACGAGCGCGCGAGCGACTCCGGGACCTTCGCGAAGTCGTGCGGGAAGTGGTGTTCTCCCGGTGCGTAGCCGGGCTGCACCGGATAGGCGTCGAGGTCCGCGGGGTCCAGCGCCACGAGCCGCTGCTCGCGCACGAGACGACCCAGGCGGTCGGCGGCGGCACGCGCGCGTGGGCGGTCGGGTACACCGTCCAGGAAGGCGACGGCCGCCTGGATCTCGTAGGGATGCGACGTCTTCAGCGACTCGACGGCCGTCCAGCAGAAGTCCGTGGCGCGGAAGAGCCAGGCGTGCCACACCTCGTTGCGGTGCAGCAGACCCACTACGGGGCCGGTCGCGAGCAGCTCGCTGGGCGGGTCGTCCATGATCGGCATGAACGGCGCCGAGGGGTAGCCGCGCTGGCTGGGATGGATCGCGGGAAGGGCACCCTCGGGCGTCGACACCGACGTCAGGTAGCGGCAGACGCGCTCCACCCGCTGTCCGCCGCAACGGTGGATCGAGTCCAGGACGCCCAGCGCGTGCCCGGTGTGCAGGGGCTGGCTCACGGGCCCGCGCAGATCGGGCTCCAGTGCGTAGCCGTACCCGCCGTCCGCGGTGGCGTACGAGGTCAGGGCGGTCTCCACCGCGTCCGCGGCCGCGTCACCTCCCGCGCCGTCCAGGAAGTGGTACGCGAACCGTCGCTGCTCCAGGACGCGCGCGGTGAGCCAGACGAAGCGCTCGGCGCGGGCGAGCGGGGAGAGCGCCGCGTCGGGTGAGGGCACTGCGGGAGATGCTCCGGTTTCGGCCATGCACCGACCGTAGGACGGAAAGCGTTCTCGACGACCCCCTGCGCCCGGCCGCCCCCTCAGGGGCGTGATACTGGAGTCATGCGGTTGACGGTCTTCTGGCAGCGGATGGCGGCCCACTTCGGTGCGGGGTACGCCGACTCCTTCGCGCGCGATCACGTGATGGCTGAATTGGGCGGCCGTACGGTCAATGAGGCGCTGGATGCGGGCTGGGAGGCCAAGGACGTCTGGCGTGCGGTGTGCACGGCGATGGACGTACCCGCCGAGAAGCGCTGAAACAGGGGCTGTCCGGCGGCGCCGGAAGGGTTCCACGCGCGCGTGGGTCGTGCCCTCCCCGTCCCAAGCGCGTCCCAAGATGTGAGGGTGGCGTCCGGTCGGCGCCGACGTGGGCGAGACTTGGCCCGTGGCACCGACAGACGAGACCGCGCAGGTCACCCAGGACACCGCTCCGCCCGGCACGACGCCGCCCGCACAGCCCCCCGCCGGAACCCAGGCAGGGCAGGGCGCCCGCATGCCGCGCTGGCTGCCGCGCGCCATGGTTCTCGCCCTCGCGCTCGTCGCCTGCTTCCAGCTGGGCAGCTGGGCGTTCCATCAGTTGACCGGGCTGTTGATCAACGTATTGATCGCGTTCTTCCTGGCGCTCGCGGTCGAGCCCGCGGTGAGCTGGATGGCCGCGCGCGGTATGCGCAGGGGTTTCGCCACGTTCCTGGTCTTCCTGGGCGTCGTGATCGCCAGCGCCGGCTTCATCGCCTTGATGGGGTCGATGCTCGCGGGCCAGATCGTGGACATGGTCGAGGACTTCCCCGACTACCTGGACAAGGTCATCAGCTGGATCAACCAGACCTTCCACACGGACCTCTCCCGCGTCGAGGTCCAGGACAGCCTGGTCCACTCGGACTGGCTGCAGAAGTACGTGCAGAACAGCGCCAGCGGTGTCCTGGACGTGTCCGCGCAGGTGCTGGGCGGTCTCTTCCAGCTCCTGACGATCCTGCTGTTCTCGTTCTACTTCGCGGCCGACGGGCCGAGGCTGCGGCGCGCCCTGTGCTCGGTGCTGCCGCCCGCCAAGCAGGCCGAGGTGCTGCGGGCCTGGGAGATCGCGGTCGACAAGACCGGCGGCTACCTTTACTCGCGCGGCCTGATGGCGCTGATCTCCGGGATCGCGCACTACATCCTGCTGCAGGTGCTCGAAGTGCCCTACGCGCCCGTGCTCGCCGTGTGGGTGGGCCTCGTGTCCCAGTTCATCCCCACCATCGGCACGTATCTCGCGGGCGCCCTGCCGATGCTGATCGCCTTCACGGTCGACCCCTGGTACTCGCTCTGGGTGCTGGTCTTCGTGGTCGTCTACCAGCAGTTCGAGAACTACGTACTGCAGCCCAAGCTCACCGCCAAGAGCGTGGACATCCACCCCGCCGTCGCGTTCGGCTCGGTCATCGCGGGCACGGCGCTCCTCGGCGCGGTGGGGGCGCTCATCGCCATCCCGGCCGTCGCGACGCTGCAGGCGTTCCTCGGGGCGTACGTGAAGAGGTACGACGTCACGGACGACCCCCGGGTGCACGGGCACCGGCGCCAGGTCGGAGCTCCCCTCCTCGCCCGGATGCGGCGGGCGCTGCGGGGGCCGAACAGGCCGGAGGCCCCGGCGGAGCCGGGTGGATCCTCGCCGAAGCCGGGCAAGCGCAAGTAGGAGAGAGCGGGCGCCGGGGGAGGGCGGGCGCGGGCGTCGGCGGGAGCCGGCGGACGGCGTCGGCCCCGGCGTGCCACGCTTGACACTAAATTCGAACATCCATTCTCATGGGTTGTCCGGCGGCGATTCTGCGGGGTGGACCTCGAGTTATCCACAGGCTGGACGGGCGTCGGGGCGGATTGTCAGTGGCAGGCGTTAGCGTCTTTGACGTGAAGCGATCGACTCAAGCAAATCGGGTGGAACCCATGGCAGGAACCGACCGCGAGAAGGCGCTCGACGCCGCGCTCGCACAGATTGAACGGCAATTCGGCAAGGGCGCAGTGATGCGCATGGGCGAGCGGCCGAACGAGCCCATCGAGGTCATCCCCACCGGGTCGACCGCGCTCGACGTCGCGCTCGGCGTCGGCGGCATCCCCCGCGGCCGTGTGGTGGAGGTGTACGGCCCGGAGTCCTCCGGTAAGACGACCCTCACCCTGCACGCCGTGGCCAACGCCCAGCGGGCGGGCGGCGCGGTGGCCTTCGTGGACGCGGAGCACGCCCTCGACCCCGAGTACGCGAAGAAGCTCGGCGTCGACATCGACAACCTCATCCTGTCCCAGCCGGACAACGGCGAGCAGGCCCTCGAGATCGTCGACATGCTGGTCCGCTCCGGCGCCCTCGACCTGATCGTCATCGACTCCGTGGCCGCCCTGGTGCCGCGCGCGGAGATCGAGGGCGAGATGGGCGACTCGCACGTGGGTCTGCAGGCCCGCCTGATGAGCCAGGCCCTGCGAAAGATCACCAGCGCGCTCAACCAGTCCAAGACCACCGCGATCTTCATCAACCAGCTGCGCGAGAAGATCGGCGTGATGTTCGGTTCCCCGGAGACCACGACCGGTGGCCGCGCGCTGAAGTTCTACGCGTCGGTGCGCATGGACATCCGCCGCATCGAGACCCTGAAGGACGGCACGGACGCGGTGGGCAACCGCACCCGCGTCAAGGTCGTCAAGAACAAGGTCGCGCCGCCCTTCAAGCAGGCCGAGTTCGACATCCTCTACGGCCAGGGCATCAGCCGCGAGGGCGGCCTGATCGACATGGGCGTCGAGCACGGGTTCGTCCGCAAGGCGGGCGCCTGGTACACGTACGAGGGCGACCAGCTCGGCCAGGGCAAGGAGAACGCCCGCAACTTCCTGAAGGACAACCCCGACCTCGCCAACGAGATCGAGAAGAAGATCAAGGAGAAGCTGGGCGTCGGAGTGAAGCCCGAGGCGCCGACCGAGGAGCCGAGCACGGACGCGACGGGCGCCGCCCCGGCCGCCGACGACGCCAAGACGGTGCCCGCTCCGGCGGCCAAGGCCGGCAAGTCCAAGGCCGCGGCGGCCAAGAGCTAGTCCGTGACGCGACGAACCGACTGGGCGGACCACACCGCCCCCGAAAGCCGCACCGGCACTGCCGGGCGGCGCCACGGGGGCGGTGTGGATCAGGACGGCGCGGGCCGGTGCGCCGACCGGGGTGACGGCGACGGTTTCCAGGCCAGCGGAAGCTTCCGGGACGGCGACGGCTTCCAGAACGATGGTGGCCACCAGGACGACGAAGGCTTCCGGGGCGGAGGCGGTCGGAGTCGTGGGCGCCGGCGCCGCCGCGGCCGATTCGGGGACTCCGGCAGCCCGGATTCCGACAGCCCCGGCGGCCACCAGGACAGCGGTTCCCCTTCCTCGTCGAGGGCCGAGAAGGGGGAGCCGCCCACGGATCCCGCCGAGCGGGCACGGGCGATCTGCCTGCGCCTCCTCACCGGCACCCCCCGCACGCGCAAGCAGCTCGCCGACGCACTGCGCAAGCGGGAGATCCCCGACGACGTGGCGGAAGAGGTCCTCTCCCGCTTCGAAGAGGTCGGACTGATCAACGACAGCGCCTTCGCGGACGCCTGGGTGGAGTCCCGGCACCACGGCCGGGGTCTGGCCCGCCGTGCACTCGCGCGGGAGCTGCGCACCAAAGGCGTGGAGTCCACGCTGATCGACGAGGCCGTGGGGCAGCTCGACGCGGAGCAGGAAGAGGCGACCGCGCGGGAGCTCGTCGCCCGCAAGCTCCGCTCCACGCGGGGCCTCGACCGCGACAAGCGCCTGCGCCGCCTGGCGGGCATGCTCGCCCGCAAGGGTTACGCGGAGGGCATGGCGCTCCGCGTGGTCCGGCAGGCGCTGGAGGAAGAGGGCGAAGAGACCGACGACCTGGGGTACGAAGGGTTCTGAGCGGGCCGCCCCCACGGGGGTGGGGCGGCAACCGGAACGATCTCCGTACCCCGGCTCGCGCTCCGCAGGGTGGGGGTAACCCCCCTGCGGAGACGCCGGGTTGCCGCAGTGCACAGGAACCTGTGCACAGGCGACTGTGTACGCATGGCAGAGGAACCCGGCAGGACCGGGGCGGAGCGGGCCGAGGGCCCGCGGGAACTCAATGATCTCCACGTTCTGAAGGCGCTCGCGCAGCCGCGGCGGCAGCAGATGCTGCAGCACCTCACCGTGCACGGCCCGGCCACGTCCGCGACGCTCGCCCGAGCCCTCGGGCTCAACACCGGCGCGACCAGCTATCACCTGCGCGAACTCGCCCGCTACGGCTTCGTCGAGGAGACGCGCGGCTCCGGGCACGGACGTGAGCGCTGGTGGCGCGCCGTCCCGGGCGACCGGCGCTTTCCGCCGCGCAGCCGGCAGAGCCCCGAGATGCGGCTCGTCATGGACGAGCTCAACCGTCTCTCGTACGCCGCCGACCTGGAACTCTTCGGGCAATTGCAGCGCGATCCCGGCCCCGACGAGTGGGCCGACGCGCTGCCGCACTCCCGAGGCACGATTCGGCTGACCCTCCCCGAACTCCACGAGTTCTTCGAGGAGTACATCGCGCTGCTCAACCGCTACAAGCGGTCCGAAGCGGACACCCCGGACGGCGCTCGCACCGTCCTCACCCGCTTCCTGGCCTTCCCCGCGCCCACCGCCTCCTCCGCCGACGCCGGCTCCTCCGACAACAACCGAAAAGAGTCCGAGCCCTCATGATGCTGCGCTACGCCCTGCAGACCGTCAGAGACCGCAAAGGCGGATTCGTCGGCGCCTTCCTCGCGCTGATGTGCGCCGCGGGCCTCATCACGGCCTGCGGCACCCTCCTGGAAACCGGCCTGCGCGGCACGATCAAGACCGAGCGCTACGCCGCGGCCCCCGTGATCGTCTCCGCCGACCAGAACGTGCACCAGACCACGGTCAAGCATAAAAAGGGCAAGACCAAGATCAAGCACAAGGCGAAACCGATCGCCGAACGCGCGTGGCTGCCGGCCGACGACATCGGGAGCAGGATCAAGAGGGTCCCGGGCGTCGATTTCGTCGTACCCGAACTCACCTTTATTGCCCAGCCGTTGAGCCCGGGTGCCGGAACAGGAGCGGGACCCGACGACAACGCCGACACCCCCACGTACGGGCACGCATGGAAGTCCGCCGCCCTCACCCCCTTCCGCCTCGTCGACGGAAAGGCCCCGCGGTCCTCGCGCGATCTCGTCATCGACCGCGGTCTCGCCGACCGCGCGGGGCTGCGCCCCGGCGACCGTCTCACCGTCCAGTCGACGCAGAGCCCGCGCGACTACCGCATCACCGGAGTGGCCGCGCCCGCGAACGGCGCCCTGACCCACCAGACCTCGCTCTTCTTCTCCTCCGATGAGGCCGAACGGCTTGCGGCGCACCCCGGGAAGGTCACCGCCTTCGGCGTCATACCGGCCGAGGGCACCTCTGTCGCCGACCTGGAGAAGGCGGTCGAGCAGGCCGTCGAGGGGACGACGGCCCAGGTCAGCGCGGGGGACGACCGCGGGCCCGTGGAGTTCCTGGACGCGGCGGGAGCGCGCGTCAAGCTCGTCAGCATGGGCGGGGCCATGGGTGGCACCTCCCTCCTCGTCGCTGTGCTCGTGGTGGTCGGCACCTTCGCCCTCTCCATTCAGCAACGCCACCGCGAACTCGCCCTGCTGCGTGCCGTCGCCGCGACTCCGCAGCAGATCCGCAGGCTCCTCGGGCGTGAGGCGGTGCTCGTCGGCGTGGTGGCGGGTGCGGCCGGCGCGCTCGCCGGGATCCCGCTCGCAGGCGTGCTGCACGAGCGGTTCGTGGCAACGGGGGCCGTGCCCGCCACCCTTGAGCGCACCGTCAGTGCCTTCCCGCCTCTCGTCGCCGTCGCTGCCACCGTGCTGGGAGCCTGGGCCGCCGCGCGCATCGCGGGGCGCAGGATCGTCCGTATCCGCCCGGCGCAGGCTCTTGCCGAAGCGCAGATCGAGCCGCGACGGCCCGCCTGGAGCCGAGTCGTCGCCGGTCTGGTGCTGCTCGTCGGCGGTGTCGTCCTCGTCGCCGTGCTGAGCGTGCTGCGCACCGAGGCGGCGTCGACCCCCGTGACGTTCCTGACGGTCGTGGTCTTCGCCTGCGCCATCGCCCTCCTCGGTCCGTTCGTCGTCCGGGCAGCGGCCGCACTCCTCCGAGGACCGCTCAGGCTGTCCGGCCCCGGAGGCAAGCTCGCCCACGCCAACCTGCGCGGCAACGCGGCCCGCATGGCCGCCGTCGTCACGCCGCTCGCCCTCCTCACGGGCATGGCCTGCACCGTCCTCTTCGTCCAGCCCACCCTCGACGACGCCGCCCGCGGCCAGGCCCGCGACGGCATCCGCGCGGACTGGGTGCTGGCCGCGCAAGGCCCCGGCGTACCGGCACAGGCCGCCCGGAAGCTGCGGACGACCGACGGTGTGCAGGCTGCCACCGAGGTCGTCCGCACGACGGTCCGCGTGGGGCTCGACAAGTACCCCGCGCAGGGCGTCACCCCTGAGCACCTGGCCCGGACCTGGGACCCGGACGTCACCGCAGGATCCATCGAGGACTTCGGTGAGGAGAGTGGCGCCGTCAGCGAACTGGCCGCCGACCGGCTGGGGCTGAAGCCGGGCAGCACGCTCGCGTTCACCTTGGGAGACGGCACGAAGACGAAACTCACCGTGCGCGCCGTCTACGCACGCGGGCTCGGCTTCGGGGACCTGACCATGGCGCACGACCTGGT
Organism: Streptomyces venezuelae; assembly: GCF_008642335.1. NCBI lineage: Bacteria > Bacillati > Actinomycetota > Actinomycetes > Kitasatosporales > Streptomycetaceae > Streptomyces > Streptomyces venezuelae. The sequence continues at coordinate 6,034,405 of NZ_CP029191.1, forward strand.
CGCCCGCCACGTGGACAACCCGCTCGCCGCCACGGTCCTCGTCAGGAGCGACCGTACACAGGAACAACTCGCGGCGGCCGTCGACAAGTTCCCGGGCGTCCGTGTACTCACCCCGGCGGCCGCGGACGACCTCCAGGCGGAGAGCCGCAGGACCAACGCCGAGGTGAACCTGCTCGCGATGGGGCTCGTCCTGGCCTTCACCGCCATCGCCGTCGTCAACACACTGGCGATGTCCGTCTCCGAACGCGTCCGTGAGTTCGCGATGCTGCGCCTGGCCGGGGCGACGCGCCGTCAGGTGCTGCGGATGCTCCGGACCGAGGCGCTGGCCGTCCTGTTCATCGGTACCGCGCTCGGCAGTGGGGTGGCACTCGCCGTCCTGACGGCGTTCAGCATCGGCATGACCGGAAGCGCGGCACCGACGGTCGCCCCTCTGGTGTACGTCTCCGTGCTCACCGTCGCCGGTTTGCTCGCCCTGATCGCGACCGCCCTGCCCGGCCGCGCCGCCTTGAGGCCGCTCCCCGTCACGGTGGCGACGGCCAAGGAGTAGGCGGCACGGCCGTCCTCACGCCTGGGCGGTCACCACCGGCAGCCCCGCCGCCCGCCACGCCTGAAAGCCCCCCGTGAGGTCAGTGGCGTGGCGGAGCCCCAACTGCCGCAGGGAGACGGCCGCGAGGCTGGACGCGTACCCCTCGTTGCAGACCACGACGACGCGCAGGTCATGGCTCGTGGCCTCCGGAGCGCGATGGCTGCCCTGAGGGTCGAGCCGCCACTCCAGCTCGTTGCGTTCGACGACGAGTGCGCCGGGGATGAGCCCGTCCCGCTCCCGCAGCGCCGCATAGCGGATGTCGACCAGCAGGCCACCGGCCTCGGCGGTTTCGTACGCCTTCTCCGGAGAGAGCCGGTCGAGCCCGAGCCGTACCCGTTCCAACAACGTGTCGATGCCCACCGGCTGTTCGTCACCCACCGGCTGTTCGTCGCTCACTGCCAGTCCTCCGGGCGCTCGACGGACTCCAGACGGAGCACGTCACCCGTCCGGCTGTAGCGGCGGATCCGCGGCAGCGGCGGGTAGTACGCGTGCACGGAGACGGCGTGCTCGGTCGTCGACTCGTTCAGGACCTCGTGCACGTGGTTCCGGCCGAAGGCGCGGCCCTCGCCGGGCGTCAACTCCCGTTCGCGGTCGACGTCGTCGGAGAGCTCCAGGGTCTTCCACCCGTCGGTGGGAAGCCGCGCGGCCAGGGAGTTCTCCTTGAGGGTGCCCGCCGCGGCGAGGAAGGCGCCGACCGACTCCGCGTGGTCGTGCCAGCCGGTGCCGGTGCCGGGCGGCCAGCCGATCAGCCAGGCCTCACTGCCACCGGGCCCCTCCAGGCGTACCCACGTACGGCCTTCGGGGTCCAGCGGCAAGGAGGCGATGAGTTCGGAGTCGGCCGCGGTGCGGCGGACGAAGGCGAGGAGTTCGGCGGCGGTGGGCGCCGAGGACCGCGTCGACGACGGCGCGGTGGAGGAAGGGACAACAGACAACGGATACCGTCCTGGAGGTTCGCGGAAAGCGCGCACGACGTGACCCGGAGCGGTGCTCGGTGAACGGTGCTCGGTGCGCGAGGGGAAAATGCGAATTCAGCAGGACGGGTGACACACGCAGCCTGCGTAGCGGACGAGGTCCATATGGACCCTCCGCCACAGGCGCACATCGGTGTCGGTCACGATCCGGAGTAGACCACGGGGGTGCAGGCCGGTCAACCCCGGCTCAGCATGCGAACGGGGACCGTCCACGGAGACCGTGCAGAGCGCAGCCGAGGTGGTGTCCTTGCCCTCACCCCGAACGCCGTGCCGCCCCCGCAGCCCCCGCCGAGCTCTCCTCCTCGCCCTCGCCCGCGCTCGTGCCCGCGCGGCCGTTCTGCTCCCCACCGTCCGCCCGCCCGGTTGGGGCGGGCCCGCCCAGTGCCGCCTCGGCCGCCGCGTACAGCTCGGCGGGGCGTACCCCGGACAGCGCGGTGACCAGGTGGCCGTCGGGGCGTACGAGCAGGACCGAGTGGGCCGCCGCGCCGGGGTAGCTCTCCGCGACGAGCAGCTCGGCGGCGTGCGGCAAGGCCGTGACCGCGGCGGCGAGCCGCGGCATGATCCCGGCGGTCACCCAGTGCCGCCGCTCCCACACCACGGTGCCCGGCGCGACGAGGACGACGATCAGATGCCCGAGCCCCAGGCGGTCGCGCAGTTGGACGAAGGACCCGTCCGGCGCCGTCACCCGCACATCCGCGACGGGCGCGCCCGGCTCCGTCCCGACCGCTGTGACGGACTCGGAGGGAACGGGTGCCAGCGGCGAATCGGCGTACGACGAGGGGGCGCCCAGGGGCCCGCGCCCGACGTGACCGTCCGTGAGGAGCGTGTCGTGCCCGCGGGCCGTCCCGGGGACGTACGAGCGCAGGTTCTTGCTGCCGCGCAGCGCGGGCAGCGACTGGTCGGCGGCGCGCAGCCGTGCGGCCACACCGGCCCGCCGCTCGACCTGATAGCTGTCCAGCAGCGCTTCGCGCGCGCCGTGGTGCCAGGCGAGCCCCAGCTTCCACGCGAGGTTGTCGGCGTCCCGCAGCCCTTCGTCCAGCCCCTGGGTGCCGAGCGCGCCGAGCAGGTGCGCGGCGTCCCCGGCGAGGAAGGCACGGCCGACCCGCCACCGTCGGGCGAGTCGGTGGTGGACGGTGTGCACGCCCGTGTCCAGCAGTTCGTACGGCGGTGTGGAGCCACCGCACCAGCCCGCGAGGGTCTCCCGGATGCGGACGACGAGGGCGTCGGGCGTCACCAGGTCGCCGCGCGGCGGAAGCAGCCAGTCGAGCCGCCACACTCCGCCGGCCAGCGGCCGCCCCACCACCTCGGCGCCTCCGTGGCGCCACGGAGGCATCCGATGCAACAACGCCTGGCCGGGCCAGGGAAGTTCCGTGCGCAGCGCGGCCACGGCGTGTCGCTCGACGGCCGTACGTCCCGGGAAGCGGACGTCGAGGAGTTTGCGCACGGTGGAGCGCGATCCGTCGCAGCCCACGAGGTAACTGCCGCGCCACCACGTGCCCTTGGGGCCGCGGGTGTGGGCGGTCACGCCGCCGGCGTCCTGCTCCAGGGAGTCGAGCTTGCTGTCCACCGCGACCTTGACCAGCCGCTCGTCGGCGATGGCCTCGCGCAGTGCGGCGGTCAGCTCGTGCTGCGCCAGGTGCAGCGGGGCCGGGGTCGCCTCATCGAAGTCGAGTTCCCGCATCAGTTGCTTGCGCCGCACCGAGCGCCAGCCCGTCCAGCGCGCGCCCGTCTCCGTGTCGCCGAACGAGTGACCCGCGAGCCGTTCGGCGAACGCCGCGGTGTCGTCGCGGAGGACGACCGTCCGCGCGGGTCGCTGTTCGTCCTTGCCGGGTCCCTCGTCGAGGACGACGGTCGGCACCGAGTGGCGGGACAGTGCGAGGGCGAGCGCGAGTCCGACGGGACCCGCACCGACGACGATCACCGGGTCCACGGCGCACACCCTCCGGCCCGGCGGGCTCCGAGGGTCCGGGCTGCCCGGATGCTCTGGACGTACGTACAGGAACTGGCAGTTGGAGCCCGGTGCACGATCACAGAACGTATGCAACCTATTGCCGCTGCTTGCGTCAAGCGACGGCGGCCCCGACGCGACCTTCGGCGCCACCTCCCTGTCCGATCGTCACATCACAGGCCGAGGACCGGCCCGGAAACGGTAAGGGGCGACGCCCCATGGACGCCGCCCCTTACCTCGGCTCGTTCGCCGCAGCTCACTCAGCCCGATTTCCCGGGCGGCTCGTCGGCCTTGGCGGCCGCCTGCTCGGCCTCGGCCGTCGGACCCTTGGGGTCGGACGGGTCGAGCGCCCCCGGAGCCTCGGCGGGCTCGGCGGCAGCGGCGACGGCGATGCCCGTCTTGGCGCGGCGCCCGCGCTTCTCGACCCAGGTGGCCAGGCCGGAGAGCGCCATGCACATCGCCACGTAGATCGTGCCGACGACCATGATCACCGGAACGTAGATGTACTGCCCGTTGACGAGAGTCGTGTTGGCCAGCTGCCGGGCCGCATACAGGAGCTCCGCGTACGTGATGATGTAGCCGAGCGACGTGTCCTTCAGCGTGACCACCAGCTGGCTGATGATCGTCGGCAGCATGGACCTGACCGCCTGCGGCAGCAGCAGCATCGTCATCACCTGGGACTTGCGCAGTCCCAGTGCGTACGCCGCCTCCACCTGACCGCGCGGCACGGCGTTGAAACCGGCTCGCAGCACCTCTGCCTGCACGGCGCCGTTGTAGACGGCCAGACCGATGACCAGGGCCCAGAAGCCGTTGTTCTCGCCGACGAAGCCCAGGTCACTCTTGTAGGTGAGGAAGAGCACCCAGAGGGCGTAGATCGTGATCAGCAGCGGGATGGCACGGAACAGCTCGATGAAACCCGTGGCCAGCCAGCGGATCGCGCGGTGATCCGACGCGCGGGCGACCGCGAGCAGCGCACCCAGCACCAGGGACAGCGCACCGGCGAGCGCGAACACCTTCAGCGTGGTGAAGATGCCGTCACGGATGGCGATCCGCACGTTGGCGTAGTTGAAGGTGTTCCAGACCTCGGACGCGAAGTGCCCTCGGTCGGCGAGCCGCATGATCACGAAGGTGATGAGACCGATGATCGCGACCGTGCCGATGACCGAGTAGATGCGGTTGCGCATCCGGGCCTTGGGGCCCGGGGCGTCGTACAGGACGCTGGAGCTCATCGTGCGACCTCCAGGCTCCGCTCGAGCAGCCGGAACAGGCCGCTGATGGTGAATGTGATCACGAGGTAGCCGAGCGCCACCCAGAGGAAGAGCCAGGCGATGGCGAAGCCCTGGTCGCTGAGGACCTTCTGCCAGCCGAACAGTTCCGTGACGCTGAAGGCGCCCGCGATGGCGGAGTTCTTGGTCAGGGCGATGAAGATGCTGCTCAGCGGCGGCAGGACGGTGCGCACGGCCTGGGGCAGCACGATCGTTCCGAGCGTCTGGAAGAACGTCATGCCGAGGGAGCGGGCGGCCTCGGCCTGCCCGAGCGGCACGGTGTTGATACCGGACCGTACGGCCTCGCAGACGAACGACGAGGTGTAGACGCTGAGCACGATCAGCGCCTTGGTCCACGGGTCGAAGCCGAAGTCGAAGACCTGCGGCACGGCGAACCAGATGGTCAGGAAGAGCAGCGTCAGCGGCGTGTTCCGGAACAGGGTGACCCAGGCGGCGCCGAAGAACCGCAGCGGCGGTACCGGCGAGACCCGGAAGCCGGCGAGCACGACGCCAAGGATCAGCGCGAGCACGCTGCTGGCCACGGTCAGCCAGACCGTGCCTATGAATCCCTCGCGGAATTCCGCGAAGTGGTCGAGCAGTACGTTCACGGGGATGTCCTCGTGGGCGGCAGTGGTCGGGCAGGGTGAGCCGGTCCCCGTACGCACCGTGATGCGTACGGGGACCCGGTCAACTCACTGCCGGGGAGTGGGACGAGCGGTTAGGCGCGGTCAGTAGCGCTCGAGAGCCGGCGGCTCGGTGTACTTGGACTTCGACAGGCCGAGCGTCGCGTCGTACGCCTTCTTGTAGTCGCCGTTCTTCTGGTGCGCCTCGATGGCGTCCGCCACGGCGTCGCGCAGGGCCTTGTCGTCCTTGCTCATGCCGACGCCGTACGGCTCCTTGGTGAAGGGCTTCTCGACGACCTTCAGCGCCTTCGGCTGCTGCGCCGCGTACCCCTTGAGGATGGCGTCGTCGGTGGTGACGGCGTCGACTTCCTTGTTGATGAGCTGCTGCACGCACTCGGAGTACTTGGCCAGCTCGACGGTCTTCGCGCCGTACTTCGACTTCTTGATCTCCTGGAGCGGAGTGGAGCCGACGATCGAGCAGACCTTCTTGCCCTTCACGGTGTCCGGACCGGTGATGTCCTTCTCATCCGCGCGGACGAGAAGGTCGGCGCCCGCCATGAAGTACGGACCGGCGAAGCCGACCTGCTTCTTGCGCTCGTCGTTGATCGTGTACGTGCCTACGTAGAGGTCGACGTCGCCCTTGGAGATGGTGGTCTCGCGGACGCCGGAGTCGATCGTCTTGAACTCGATCTGGTCGGGCTTGAAGCCGAGGTCGGCGGCGACCATCTTGGCGATCTCGATGTCGAAGCCGGAACGCTTGCCCGCGCTGTCCTTGAAGCCCAGGTACGGCTGGTCGTCCTTGGCGCCGATCACGATCTTGCCGGCCTTCTGGGCCTTCTTCAGGACCGAGGAGTCGACCTTGACGTCGGACTTCACGGCGTACGTGGGCAGCTTGGGCGCGTTCTTGCCGCCGGTCGGGTCCTTCGGCTTGTCGCCGGCCGTACCCTCCTCGCCGCCGCATGCCGTGGCGGTCAGGGCGAGAGCGGCGACGACGGCCGCCGCGGCAGCGGACTTGCGGAGCTTCATGGTGAACATCCTCTGTTTCGACTGGTGTGGAGACGGCGTGGGAGCCTCAGTGCTTAAGGATCTTCGACAGGAAGTCCTTGGCCCGGTCGCTGCGCGGGTTGTTGAAGAACTGGTCCGGCACTGCCTCTTCGACGATCCGGCCGTCCGCCATGAAGACGACGCGGTTGGCCGCGGAGCGTGCGAAGCCCATCTCGTGGGTGACGACGACCATCGTCATCCCGTCCCTGGCGAGCTGCTGCATGACCTCGAGGACCTCGTTGATCATCTCCGGGTCGAGCGCCGACGTGGGCTCGTCGAAGAGCATCACCTTGGGGTCCATCGCCAACGCGCGTGCGATGGCGACGCGTTGCTGCTGGCCGCCGGAGAGCTGCGCGGGGTACTTGTCGGCCTGGGAGGCGACGCCGACGCGGTCGAGCAGACCGCGTGCCTTCGCCTCCGCCTCCGCCTTGCCGATCTTGCGCACCTTGGTCTGGCCCAGCGTCACGTTCTCGAGCACGGTCTTGTGCGCGAAAAGGTTGAAGGACTGGAAGACCATGCCCACGTCCGCACGGAGCCTCGCGAGCTCCTTGCCCTCCTGGGGCAGCGGCTTGCCGTCGATCGAGATGCTTCCCGAATCGATCGTCTCAAGGCGGTTGACGGCACGGCACAGGGTCGACTTGCCGGACCCGGAGGGGCCGATCACGACGACGACCTCACCGCGGGCGATGGTCAGGTCGATGTCCTGGAGCACGTGCAGAGCGCCGAAGTGCTTGTTGACGTTCTTCAGCACGACCAGGTCGTCCGCCCCGGGCGGTATCGCGTCCTTGGTCACCGATACTTCGGTCACGGCTTGTTGCTCCATCCTCCTCGGTTGGGAGGACAGTAATAACCCAGTGCGACCAGCGTCATTACATCTGAGGGGAAATTGAGCATAACGATCCGGCCGCAACCGGACACACCGTGTGAAGAGGGTCCACGGAGTGCGTACCGGGTGGGTAACGGAACGTGCTCGTGACCTGAACCCTCTTGACGTGGTCCTTATGCATCGGCGTGGATGCCTTGATGGCGCGTGCCCGGACGGCCCGTGCCGCGGTGCCTCGCACCGCCGCCGACCATGATGACCAGCCGCGACGGAACGACCGATGAACCGGAGGGGGCCCCTATGAGACTGCTTCTCGTCGAGGACGACGACCATGTGGCGGCCGCCCTCTCCGCGGTCCTGGCCCGGCACGGCTTCGACGTCAAGCACGCCCGCAACGGCGAGGAGGCCCTGCAGGCCCTGCTGCCCGCGGAAACGCCCCCCTTCGGAGTGGTGCTTCTCGACCTGGGCCTGCCCGACCAGGACGGCTACGAGGTGTGCGGCAAGATCCGTAAGCGTGGCTCGACACCCGTGATCATGGTGACGGCCCGCTCGGACGTACGCTCCCGGATCCACGGCCTCAACCTCGGAGCCGATGACTACGTAGTGAAGCCGTACGACACCGGGGAACTCATCGCCCGCATCCACGCCGTCATCCGCCGGCCCACCCCTGGGGGCGCACCGGCATCCGAGGACAGCGATCTGCGACTCGGGCCCGTGCACATCGAGCTGCCCACCCGGCAGGTCACCGTTGACGGTTCAGTTGTCCAACTGACCCGCAAGGAATTCGACTTGCTGGCACTCCTCGCGCAGCGCCCCGGAGTGGTCTTCCGCCGGGAGCAGATCATCAGCGAGGTGTGGCGCACCAGTTGGGAGGGGACCGGGCGCACGCTGGAGGTGCACGTGGCCTCCCTGCGCTCCAAACTGCACATGCCCGCCCTGATCGAGACCGTGCGCGGCGTCGGCTACCGCCTCGTCGCCCCGGCCGCGTGACCGGGAGCAAGGACAGGTGCGTTCCCGCCTCCTCCCGCTGCTGATCGTCCTCATGGCGGGTGTACTGCTCGCGCTCGGCTTCCCGCTCGCCGTCAGCGTCGCCGCGGCCCAGCAGCAGAAGGTGGTCGTCGACCGGATCGACGACACCGCACGCTTCGCCTCGCTCGCGCAATTCGTCACCAAACGCCCCAGAGGTCCATCGGGACTGGGCGGCACGGACGAACGCCGCGAGACGCTGCAGAACGAACTGGACGACTACTTCGACGTCTACGGCATCCGCGCGGGCGTCTTCTACCGCGACGACGGCGCCATGGCCCAGTCCCCGAACGGCTGGTTCCTGCCCCGCCACGGAGCCCTGCGCAGCGCCTTCGAGGAGGCGCTGCGCTCGCGCGGCAGCCATGACCCGGAGCAGGTCTGGCCGTGGCAGCGGGGGCGGCTGGCCGTCGCGTCGCCGGTGATCAAGGACGGTGACGTCATCGCGGTCGTCGTCACGGACTCGCCGACCGGACGCATGCGCTCCGAGACACTGCACGGCTGGCTGCTCATCGCCGCGGGCGAGTCGGCTGCCATGCTGCTGGCCGTCGGCGCGGCCCTACGGCTCACCGGCTGGGTGCTGCGGCCGGTGCGGATCCTGGACGCGACCACGCACGACATAGCGACAGGGCGTCTCAAGTCCCGGGTCGCCGCGGCGGGCGGCCCACCGGAACTGCAGCGCCTCGCCCGTTCGTTCAACGAGATGGCCGACAACGTCCAGGACGTCCTGGAACAGCAGCGCGCCTTCGTCGCCGATGCCTCCCACCAACTGCGCAACCCCCTGTCAGCACTGCTGCTCCGCATCGAACTGCTCGCCCTCGAACTGCCCGAGGGCAACGAGGAGGTCGCCTCGGTCCGTACCGAGGGCAAACGCCTGGCCCAGGTCCTCGACGATCTGCTCGACCTCGCGCTCGCCGAGCACGCCGAGGCCGACCTGAGCGTCGTCGACATCGGGGAGCTCACCGCCGAACGCGTCGCCGCCTGGCGGCCGCTCGCCGACGAGCGCGGCGTGCGGCTGACGGGCGACTGCCCGGCCACCACCGGCTGGGCCGATCCGATCGCCCTCTCCAGCGCGCTGGACGCGGTGATCGACAACGCCCTGAAGTTCACGCCCGAGGGCGGGGACGTGCGGGTGGCGGTCGCGTCGAGCAACGGGACGACGACCGTCGTGGTCACGGACGGCGGGCCCGGCCTGACCGAGGACGAGCTCGCGCGTATCGGCGACCGCTTCTGGCGCAGCAACCGCCACCAGAACGTGCGGGGTTCGGGTCTTGGCCTGTCCATCTCCCGGACGCTGCTCGCGGCCGGCGGCGGCTCCATCGCGTACGCGCGCCACGAACCGCACGGCCTGCGGGTGACGGTCCGCGTCCCGCGCAGCGAGCCCCTGGGAACGGCCTGAGGGGCCCGCTCAGCGCCGCGGGCGCCGGGTCAGGGCTTCACCGAGCGGTAGTAGCGGCGCGCCCCTGTGTGCAGCGGGAGCGGGTCCGTGAACAGCGCCGTGCGCAGATCCACCACCTGTGCCGCGTGCACCTGATCGCCGATGTGGTCGCGGCTGTCGATGACCGTGCGGGTCAGCTGCTCGGTGAGCGCGGGATCGGTGCGGTCCGTGGTCACCAGGAGGTTCGCCACGGCCAGCGTCGGCACGGCGGAACCGTGCTGGGCCTCGGGGTACGCGTCCGCCGGCATCGTCGCGGCCCGGTAGTAACGCGAGCCGCCGCCCTGCTTGTGCAGCGCCTCCACGAGGTAACCCAGCTTCACGAGCTTGATGTCCATCTTCTTGGAGAGGGCACGCACGGAGTTGGTCGGGAGCCCGCCGGACCAGAAGAACGCGTCGATGGAGCCGCTCTTCAGGAGGCCGGGCATGGTGTCTATCCCGGCGGCCACCGGCTCGATGTCGGATTCCGGTTCGAGCCCCGCGGCGCTCAGCACCCGGTCGGCTATGAGCCGCACCCCGGAGTGGTCCTGGCCCACCGCCACGCGCTTGTCGCGCAGATCGGCGACGTTCTTGATCTTCGAGGACCGGGGCACGACGAGCTGTACGTAGTCGTCGTAGAGGCGCGTACAGCCCCGCAGCCGGTACCAGCCCGGTTCGGCGTCCAGCCGGTACGTCTCCACCGCGTCGGCGGCCGCGATGGTGAAGTCGGACTTCCCGGTGGCCACGCGCGCGACGTTCTGCTGCGACCCCTCGCTGTTGAGGAGCTCGACGTCGACGTCCGGCATGTCCTTGGAGATCGCCGTCTCCAGGAGCTTGCCGTACCGCTCGTACACGCCTTCCCGCACGCCCGTGCTGAACGTGATCCGCCCGCTGGGGGAGTCCGCGTCCATGGGCAGCAGCCACCACATCAGCAGACCGAACACCACGAGGGCCGCGGCGGAACCCTGCAAGGCGCGGCGCCTGCTGATCCCGGGGAGTGCCTTGAGCATGCGCGCGATCCTGCCAGCCCACTCACCGTGATGACCAGGGGAGAGGTCACACCGGGCCGCCGCGGAGCCCGCCCGCCGGGTGCCGCCGTCGCAATCCGCGGGCACGCGCGCGTGGCGACCCCGTACCCTGGGGGGCGAGATGAGCGCGAAGACTTACGAGGTGCGCACCTACGGGTGCCAGATGAACGTCCATGACTCCGAGCGGCTTTCCGGCCTCCTTGAGGACGCCGGCTACGAACGTGCGCCCGAAGGAGCCGACGGCGACGCCGACGTCGTCGTCTTCAACACGTGCGCCGTGCGCGAGAACGCCGACAACCGTCTGTACGGCAATCTCGGCCGCCTGGCGCCGATGAAGACCAAGCGTCCCGGGATGCAGATCGCGGTCGGCGGCTGTCTGGCCCAGAAGGACCGCGACACCATCGTGAAGCGGGCGCCCTGGGTGGACGTCGTCTTCGGCACGCACAACATCGGCAAGCTGCCGGTCCTCCTGGAGCGTGCCCGCGTCCAGGAAGAGGCGCAGGTCGAGATCGCCGAGTCGCTCGAAGCCTTCCCGTCGACGCTGCCGACCCGCCGCGAGAGCGCGTACGCGGCCTGGGTCTCCATCTCCGTCGGCTGCAACAACACCTGCACGTTCTGCATCGTGCCCGCGCTGCGCGGCAAGGAGAAGGACCGCAGGACCGGCGACATCCTCGCGGAGATCGAGGCGCTCGTCGGCGAGGGCGTCTCGGAGATCACCCTCCTCGGGCAGAACGTGAACGCGTACGGCTCGGACATCGGTGACCGCGAGGCCTTCAGCAAGCTCCTGCGGGCCTGCGGGAAGATCGAGGGCCTGGAACGCGTGCGCTTCACGTCCCCGCACCCGCGCGACTTCACCGACGACGTGATCGCCGCCATGGCCGAGACGCCGAACGTGATGCCGCAGCTCCACATGCCGCTGCAGTCCGGCTCGGACCCGATCCTCAAGGCGATGCGCCGCTCCTACCGGCAGGATCGTTTCCTGGGCATCATCGAGAAGGTCCGCGCGGCCATGCCGGACGCGGCCATCTCGACCGACATCATCGTGGGCTTCCCCGGCGAGACCGAGGAGGACTTCGAGCAGACGATGCACGTGGTCCGCGAGGCCCGCTTCGCGAACGCCTTCACCTTCCAGTACTCCAAGCGCCCCGGGACCCCGGCGGCCACCATGGAGGGCCAGATCCCCAAGGAGGTCGTCCAGTCGCGCTACGAGCGTCTGGTGGCCGTCCAGGAGGAGATCTCCTGGGAGGAGAACAAGAAGCAGGTCGGCCGCACCCTGGACCTCATGGTCGCCGAGGGCGAGGGCCGCAAGGACGGCGCCACCCACCGCCTCTCCGGCCGTGCGCCCGACAACCGCCTGGTCCACTTCACCAAGCCGGACACCGAGGTGCGCCCCGGCGACGTCGTGACCGTCGAGATCACCTACGCCGCGCCGCACCACCTGCTCGCCGAGGGCGCCGTCCTGAACGTGCGTCCCACGCGCGCGGGCGACGCCTGGGAGAAGCGGAACACCGAGGCGGCCGCCAAGCCCGCGGGCGTGATGCTGGGCCTGCCGAAGATCGGCGCTCCGGCACCGCTGCCGGTGGCGACGGGCAGCGGCTGCGGCTGCGACTGACGGAGTCAGGCCCCACCCGGGGGCGTTACGCTGCGGATCATGCTTGTCGCCGCCGCCGTCTGCCCCTGCCCGCCGCTGCTCGTTCCCGAGGTCGCCGCGGGTGCCGCTCCTGAACTCGACGCCGCGCGTGCGGCGTGTTCGGACGCCATCGGGGTGCTCGCCGCCGCACGGCCCGATCTCCTCGTCGTGATCGGGCCCGCCGAGCAGAGCGGGCGCGGACCGCATCCGCAGGGTGCGCGCGCCTCGTTCCGCGGCTTCGGGGTGGACGTGGACGTCCGTCTCGGACCGGTACCACCCGAAGCGGAAGCGGAAGCGGAATCGGCGCCCGGAGCCGAGGGGCGGAGTGGGCTTCCGTCGTCGCTCGCTGTCGCGGGCTGGCTGCTGGAGCGCGCACAGTGGTCGGCGGCGCCGGTCGAGGGTCTCGGTGTGGGGGAACCCCTTGAGGCGGAGCGGTGCATCCACGTCGGAGCGGGCATCGGGGCCCGGGCCGACCGGGTGGCACTGCTGGTGATGGGCGACGCCAGCGCGTGCCGCACGCTGAAGGCGCCTGGATACCTCGACGAGCGGGCGGCCGGCTTCGACGCCGAGGTCGGGCGTGCCCTTGGGGAGGCCGACATCGAGGCGCTGAAGGCGCTGGACGCGGGCCTCGCGTACGAACTCAAGGCGGCGGGCCGCGCACCCTGGCAGGTGCTCGCCGGAGCGGCGGAGGGCGCCGCGCTGCGCGGCGAGCTGCTCTATGAAGACGCGCCCTACGGCGTGGGGTACGTGGTGGCTGCCTGGTCGTAGCCCGGCTGCCGCGGCGGTGCGGCACGCACGGACACACGGTGGCGGCCGCGAAGCGAGGTGCTTCGCGGCCGTCCTCCGCTGCGGTTCAGGAAGCAGGCGGGGGCGACGGAGGCGTCTGGGGAGTCGTAGGGCCGGCGCTGCTGCCCGCGTCCTTGTCCCCGTCCGCCCCGGCGATGCGGTCGAGGGCGTCCTTCGCCTTCCCCGTGCCCGCCTGGATCTTGTCGCTGTACTTGCCCTTGGTCTTCTCGTCGACCACCTTCGCAGCCTTGTCGAGGCCCTGGTCGATCTTGCCCCCGTGCTGTTGCGCCAGGTCCGAGACCTTGCCCTTCGCAGGGGCGAGCTTGGCTTTCAGTTGGTCCAGGAAGCCCATGGGTCCACCTTCCCTCGCTGGGGAGCTACTTGCGGGCGCCCTCGCCGGCTCCGTTGTCGGCGGCCTCCTCGGCGGACTGCTGCTTCGGAATGTCCACACCCTCCGCGTCAGCCGCTTCGGCGGCCTCCGCGGACTTGTCCTCGGCAGCGCTCTCGGTGTCGGTATCGGCACTGGCCTCGGCGGCGGGCTTCGCGTCGCTGTCGGCCTCCGAGGCGGCCTCTTCGGCTGTCTCGGGCTCGGCCGTCAGCGTGGCCGCTGTCGCCTCGGCCGTCGACGCCTCTTCGCTGTCCTTGGACTTCCGGCGGAAACGTGCAAAAACGCCCATATCTACTCCATACGTTACTCGTGTGGGCGAAATCCCGCCCCACCCGGTGCGTCCCATTGCGTCGCCCGGGTCATCGGTCCTCGAAACCGGCGGCCGGAACCTCGCAACAGGCAACGACCCCAGAGCCGTGCCGTCACGTAGCTCGTTCGGGGACGAGGCCCGATGTTTGCGAGACTGGGGCGGTGAGTAGCACAGCCCCCGCCCCGCGGGTCATCGCCGTCGTCGGTCCGACCGCGGCAGGAAAGTCCGATCTGGGCGTTTTCCTCGCCCAGCGCCTCGGCGGCGAAATCGTCAACGCCGACTCGATGCAGCTCTACCGAGGGATGGACATCGGCACCGCCAAGCTGACGCCCGAGGAGCGCGGCGGCGTGCCCCACCATCTCCTCGACATCTGGGACGTCACGGAGGCCGCCAGCGTCGCCGAGTACCAGAAGCTGGCCCGCGCCGAGATCGACCGACTCCTCGCGGAGGGACGCTGGCCGATCCTCGTCGGCGGCTCCGGCCTCTACGTACGGGGGGCAGTGGATCACCTGGACTTCCCCGGCACCGACCCCGACGTGCGGGCCCGCCTGGAGGAAGAGCTCACGCTGCGCGGCTCCGGAGCGCTGCATGCCCGCCTCGCGGCCGCCGACCCCGAGGCGGCCCGGGCCATCCTGCCCAGCAACGGCCGCCGGATCGTCCGCGCCCTGGAGGTCATCGAGATCACCGGCAAGCCCTTCACCGCCAACCTCCCCCGCCACGAATCCGTGTACGACACGATCCAGATCGGCGTCGACGTGGCACGCCCCGAGCTCGACGAACGCATCGCCACGCGCGTGGACCGCATGTGGGACCGCGGCCTGGTCGACGAGGTGCGCGCACTGGAGGCCCAAGGGCTGCGCGAGGGGCGTACGGCGGCACGGGCGCTCGGCTACCAGCAGGTGCTCGCGGCGCTCGCGGGAGAGTGCACCGAGGACGAGGCGCGCGCCGAGACCGTGCGCGCCACCAAGCGCTTCGCACGCCGCCAGGACTCCTGGTTCCGCCGTGATCCGCGGGTGCACTGGCTCAGCGGGGCACTGGCCGACCACGAGGAACTCCCGGAGCGCGCGCTGGCGTTGGTCGAACGACCGGTCACAGCCTGATCACGTGATGGCATCGGGACGCTCCGGCGGTCATCCCGGCACCTGACGCCGTGCCATCATCGACCTTCGATCGACCGGTGAAGTCCGAAGTGGGAGGGCGCGTGGCGATGGAGGCCGGCCCTCGTGACACCGCACATGACGGCGGAGAGCAGCTCAGTCCCGACGGTCCCGACGAGACGTCGGGAGGCGTGACGTCGAGCGGCGTGACGGACGACGGTCCCGACGCGGACGAGATGTCCACCGCGGCCGAGGTCGAGGTCGAGCTGCGTCCCCAGCCGCGGCTGCGCATCTGGCAGCTCGCACCCATCGTGATCCTGGCCGCGGTCGGCTCCCTGATGTTCGCCTTCCCGCTCGCCTTCGAGTTCGGCGACGGCGGCGCGGTGGTCGCCATGCTCGGTCTGCTGATCAGCTGCTGCGCCGCCGGCTGGGGCATGATGGCCGCCCGCCGCGTGGGCCACACCTGGCCGGGGCTGCCCGAGCGCGGCTCCGGGAGCCGCCCGGACTGGCGCGTCGTCTCCGGGTACGCCGTGCTGTTCCTGAGTGCGGTGGTCCTCGCCGTGTGGCGGGTGGCCAGGCTCCGCTGAGCACACCGCGTGGACCGGGTGTCGTACCCACCCCGTACGATCGAGGAATGAGCACGCGGATCGCCTTCCTCAAGGGGCACGGGACCGAGAACGACTTCGTGATCATCCCCGACCCCGACAACGCCATCGAGCTGTCCCCGTCGGCCGTGGCCGCTCTGTGCGACCGCCGCGCGGGCATCGGTGGCGACGGCCTCCTCCACGTCGTGCGCTCCGCGGCCCACCCCGACGCCCGCCATCTGGCGGACCGCGCCGAGTGGTTCATGGACTACCGCAACGGCGACGGATCCGTCGCGGAGATGTGCGGCAACGGAGTGCGTGTCTTCGCCCGCTACCTGCAGCGCGCCGGGCACGCCGTCGAAGGCGATCTGGCCGTGGCCACGCGCGGCGGCGTGAAGACCGTGCACATCGCCAAGGAGGAGTCCGGCGGCGACATCACCGTCGGCATGGGCAAGGCGGCCCTCCCCGAAGGGGACGTCACCGTCACGGTCGGCCACCGCCGGTGGCCCGCGCGGAACGTGAACATGGGCAACCCGCACGCGGTCGCCTTCGTCGACGACCTCTCCGAAGCGGGCAACCTCTACGAAGCACCCCCCTTCAGCCCCGCCTCCGCCTACCCGGACGGCGTGAACGTCGAGTTCGTCGTCCCCCGGGGCCCGCAGCACGTCGCCATGCGCGTGCACGAGCGCGGCGCGGGCGAGACCCGCTCCTGCGGCACCGGCGCCTGCGCCGTGGCCGTGGCGGCCGCCCGCAAGGACGGCCTGGACCCGGCCGCGACCGGGACCCCGGCCACGTACACCGTCGATCTGCCCGGAGGGCGCCTGGTGATCACCGAGCGGCCCGACGGCGAGATCGAGATGACGGGCGGGGCCGTGATCGTCGCCGAGGGCGAGATCGCGTCCGAATGGTTCGAAACGGCAAGCGCATGAACTGTCGCTCGAATGGGTGATCCGTTTCACGCTCGGCGAGAGGCGGTCAGCGCCACGTGATGGGCTCGGTAGCATCAAGCACCGGCCCGGACGGAGTACGCCGCCGTCCGCACACCGCCGGTCGAAGCAGCCGGAGGTGCTCATGAGTGCGGAGGCCACGAACCCTGCCACGCCCGGCCCCGTCGTGTCCGGGGTCCAGCGCAAGCGCGGCCGTGCGCGTCTCGACCTGCGCAGGCTCGGCAGGGCCGCCCTGCTCGGATCCGGCACCCGGGACCGGCTGCCCGACGCGATCGGCCATGTGGCGGAGGCCCACCGGAACCACTATCCGGACGCAGATCTGGAGCCGCTGCGCCGTGCGTACGTCCTCGCGGAGTCCTCGCACCGCGGCCAGACGCGCAAGAGCGGCGAGCCGTACATCACCCACCCGCTCGCCGTCACCCTGATCCTCGCCCAGCTCGGTGCGGAGATCACGACCCTGACCGCCTCCCTGCTCCACGACACCGTCGAGGACACCGACGTCACCCTCGACCAGGTGCGGGCCGAGTTCGGCGACGACGTCTGCTACCTGGTCGACGGCGTCACCAAGCTGGAAAAGGTCGACTACGGAGCGGCGGCCGAACCCGAGACCTTCCGCAAGATGCTCGTGGCCACCGGCAACGACGTGCGCGTCATGTCGATCAAGCTCGCCGACCGCCTGCACAACATGCGCACCCTCGGTGTCATGCGCCCCGAGAAACAGGCCCGCATCGCCAAGGTCACCCGGGACGTGCTCATCCCGCTCGCCGAACGCCTCGGCGTACAGGCGCTCAAGACCGAGCTGGAGGACCTCGTCTTCGCGATCCTCCACCCCGAGGACTGCGCCCAGGTCAAGGCCATGATCGCCGCCAACGCCGAGAGCGAGGGAGACCCGCTCGGGGACATCGCGGGCGAGGTCCGCAACGTACTGCGCGACGCCGGCATCACCGCCGAGGTGCTCATCAGGCCCCGGCACTCCGTCTCCGTCCACCGCGTGCACCGCAAACGCGGCGAACTGCGCGCGTCCGACTTCGGCCGCCTCCTCGTGCTCGTCAACGAGGACGCCGACTGCTACGGAGTCCTGGGCGAGCTGCACACCTGCTTCACGCCGGTCGTATCGGAGTTCAAGGACTTCATCGCCGTACCGAAGTTCAACCTCTACCAGTCGCTACACACGGCCGTGACCCGCTCCGACGGCGAGGTCGCCGAAGTCCTCATCCGCACGCACCAGATGCACCAGGTCGCCGAGGCAGGCGTCGTAGCCCTGCACAATCCCTTCGCTCCTCCTTCGGAGGAGCCGTCCGACCGCGCCGACGACGAGCGCGTGGACCCGACCAGGCCCGGCTGGCTCTCCCGGCTCCTCGACTGGCAGCAGGCCGCCCCCGACCCGGACACGTTCTGGTCGACGCTGCGCGAGGACCTCGCCCAGGACCGCGAGATCGCCGTCTTCCGGCCCGACGGCGGCACGCTCGGCCTGCCCGCGGGCGCCAGCTGCGTGGACGCCGCCTACGCCCAGTACGGCGAGGACGCCCACGCCTGCATCGGCGCGCGCGTGAACGGCCGTCTGGCGACGCTGAGCACGGTCCTGAGGGACGGCGACAGCGTCCAGCTGCTCATGAGCCAGGACCCCACGTCCGGGCCCTCACGCGACTGGCTGGACCACGCCCGCACGCCCGCCGCGCGGATCGCCATCCGGCGCTGGCTCACGACGCATCCCACGCCGGCACCCGCAGCCGTCGCGCCCACGTCGTCCACGCAGCGGCCGCCGCAGCAGACGTCCGCGGTCGTGCCCGGGCCGGAGGACTCCGCGGCCCTGCGGCCCGCCGCGGCCAACGCCGTCGTGGACCGCGAAGGCGCCAGCGTGCGCCTCGCCGGCTGTTGTACGCCGGTGCCTCCCGACGACGTCACCGCGTTCGCCGTCCGCGGCGGCGTCGTGACCGTCCACCGGGTCGGCTGTCCCGCGGTGGAGCGCATGAAAGAAGTGGGACGTCCGGAGATCGGCGTGCGCTGGGGAGACACGGCCGAGTGCCGCGTCACCCTGATCGCCGAATCGTTCGGCCGGGCGCATCTGCTCGCCGACCTCACCGAAGCGATCGCCCTCGAAGGAGTGGCGATCATCTCGGCGACCGTGGAGCCGCCGACACAGCAGCGCGTACGCCACACGTACACGCTCCAACTCCCCGACGCCGCACACCTTCCCGGGCTGATGCGCGCGATGCGCGAGGTCCCCGGGGTGTACGACGTGAGCCGCGCGCAGCATCCGGCGGCCGCCGCCCACTGAGCGTGCCCGGAGGGACGCTCGGCGTCTCGGCGCCTCAAGAGAGACTCGTTCGAGTGGCACGGCGCGCGCCGTCACCACGCGGAAGACGCGCGCTGATAGCGGTTGCTCATGCTGCTCACCCCTCGGACCACGGCCTCAGGGCCGAAGGCCCTCCGCCCCCCTCGTGTCGCCGCCGCACTGATCACGGCGACCGTGTCCGCCGCCCTCCTCGCGGCGAGCGCCCCCTCGCCCGCCACCCCGCTCGGCATCGGTGACCGCCTCTTCCCGCACCTGGGCAACCCCGGATACGACGTGCAGTCGTACGACATCGCCTTCACCTACCGCGGTGACAACCGCAAGCCGCTGGACGCCGTCACCACGATCGAGGCCACGGCGACCGAAGCCCTGGACCGTGTGAACCTGGACTTCGCGCACGGCACAGTGCGCTCCGTCGAGATGAACGGACGGCGTGCCCGCTTCGAAAGAAGCGGCGAGGACCTTGTCGTCACGCCGTCCGCGCCCCTCGGACGGGACGACCGGATGCGGATCACCGTCCGCCACACCAGCGACCCCGTGTACGCGAAGGGCACCCAGGGAGGCTGGGTGCGCACCGATGACGGTCTCGCCATGGCCAACCAGGCCGACGCCGCCCACCTGGTCTTTCCGTGCAACGACCACCCGGCGGACAAGGCGGCCTTCACGTTCCGCGTCACCACGCCCAAGGGGTACACCGCCGTCGCCAACGGCCTCCCCGTCGGCACGACCCGGCGCGGCGCCGCCACCACCTGGGCGTACCGGCACCACCACCCCATGGCGACCGAGCTGGCGCAGGTGTCCATCGGCCGCTCCACCGTGCTGCACCGCGAGGGCCCGCACGGCCTGCCCGTGCGTGACGTGGTGCCCACGGCGGACCGCAAGGTCCTGGAGCCCTGGCTGAAGAAGACACCCGCCCAGCTCGGCTGGATGGAGAAGAAGGTCGGCCGCTACCCCTTCGAGGTCTACGGCGTCCTGATCGCCCAGGCAAACACCGGTTACGAACTGGAGACGCAGACGCTCTCTCTCTTCGAGAGAGAGCTCTTCACCCGCCCCGAGTTCCCGGAGTGGTACGTCGACGCGATCATGGTGCACGAACTCGCGCACCAGTGGTTCGGCGACAGCGTCAGCCCGAAGTCGTGGTCGGACCTCTGGCTCAACGAGGGCCACGCCACCTGGTACGAAGCCCTCTACGCCGAGGAGAAGGCGCACAAGCCCATGGCCGACCGGATGCGGCAGGCCTACCGCCAGTCGGACGGCTGGCGCGCGGCAGGCGGGCCCCCGGCCAGGCCGAAGGCGCCCGCACCCGGCAAGAAGATCAGCATCTTCCGCCCCGTCGTCTACGACGGCAGCGCCCTGGTGCTCTACGCCCTGCGCCAGGAGATCGGCCGCCCCGCCTTCGAGCACCTGGAGCGGAACTGGGTCCGCCGCCACCAGGACGGCAACGCCGAGACCGCCGACTTCGTGCGGCTCGCCTCCCACGTCGCCGGGCGCGACCTCACCGGGTTCTTCGACAGCTGGCTGTACGGGAAGAAGACGCCGCCGATGCCGGGGCATCCGAAGTGGAAGTCCGGGAAATAACCCGGGTGACGAGACGGGCCGTGTCGTGCAACCATCGTCAGGTCGACGGCACGGGCCCGTCAGGGACATCCCCTCGGGGACATCTCAGGGCACGATCGGCAGGTTCCGGGAATCTCCGGACCGCATCGGGCGTTGTCGACTGTGACGGATCCCGCATCCGTCGCCTTCCCATCGACGGATCGACGTAAGGACCCAATGACCTCCTCTTCTTCCCCTTCCCAGGACGCACAGAGCTTCGCGCAGAACTACCCCGAAGGTCTTCGGGCCGATGCCCTGATGGAAGAGGACGTCGCCTGGAGCCACGAGATCGACGGAGAGCGGGACGGCGAACAGTTCGACCGCTCCGAGCGCGCGGCTCTGCGCCGCGTCGCGGGCCTCTCCACCGAGCTCGAGGACGTCACCGAAGTCGAGTACCGACAGCTCCGTCTGGAGCGCGTGGTGCTCGTCGGCGTATGGACCTCCGGCACGGTCCAGGATGCGGAGAACTCCCTCGCCGAGCTGGCCGCTCTCGCCGAGACGGCGGGCGCGCTCGTGCTCGACGGCGTCGTCCAGCGCCGCGACAAGCCCGACCCGGCGACGTACATCGGCTCCGGCAAGGCCTTGGAGCTGCGCGACATCGTGCTCGAGACCGGAGCCGACACCGTCGTCTGCGACGGTGAGCTGAGCCCCGGCCAGCTGATCCACCTCGAAGACGTCGTCAAGGTCAAGGTGGTCGACAGGACCGCCCTGATCCTCGACATCTTCGCCCAGCACGCCAAGTCCCGTGAGGGCAAGGCGCAGGTGGCCCTCGCGCAGATGCAGTACATGCTGCCGAGGCTCCGAGGCTGGGGTCAGTCGCTCTCCCGTCAGATGGGTGGCGGCGGCGGTGGCGGCATGGCCACCCGTGGTCCCGGTGAGACCAAGATCGAGACGGACCGGCGACGGATCCGCGAGAAGATGGCGAAGATGCGCCGGGAGATCGCGGAGATGAAGACGGGCCGCGACATCAAGCGCCAGGAACGCAGGCGCAACAAGGTGCCCTCGGTCGCCATCGCCGGATATACGAACGCGGGCAAGTCCTCGCTGCTCAACCGCCTCACGGGCGCGGGCGTGCTGGTGGAGAACGCACTGTTCGCCACCCTGGACCCCACCGTCCGCAGGGCCGAGACGCCGAGCGGCCGGATCTACACCCTGGCGGACACCGTCGGGTTCGTCAGGCACTTGCCGCACCACCTCGTCGAGGCCTTCCGCTCCACCATGGAGGAGGTCGGCGACTCCGACCTGATCCTGCACGTGGTGGACGGTTCGCACCCGGTGCCCGAGGAGCAGCTCGCCGCCGTGCGCGAGGTCATCCGTGACGTGGGCGCGACCGACGTGCCCGAGATCGTGGTGATCAACAAGGCGGACGCGGCGGACCCGCTGGTGCTCCAGCGCCTGCTGCGCAACGAGAAGCACGCGATCGCGGTCTCCGCGCGGACCGGCGCCGGCATCGAGGAGCTGCTCGGGCTCATCGACACCGAGCTGCCGCGGCCCGAGGTCGAGATCGAGGCCCTCGTTCCGTACACGCACGGACAGCTCGTCTCGCGGGCACACGCCGAGGGCGAGGTGCTCTCCGAGGAGCACACCGCCGACGGCACCCTGCTCAAGGCGCAGGTGCACGAGGAGCTCGCCGCGGAGCTCGCTCCGTATGTGCTCGCCGCGCACTGAACCTGGGCGCATCGTGCATGAGTGAAGGCCCGCCCCCTCTCGCAGGGGGCGGGCCTTCGCCGTTTCAGTGACGCCGCGCGACGGTGGGGCCGCGCGGCTGTGTGCCTACTGAGCGCCGTACTTCTTGCTCATCATGTCGTAGACCTGCTCGGCGCCGCGGCCCAGCTGCGGGCCCGCCAGCCAGGTGTTCTCGGCCGGGCCGATCGAGGTGTTCGACACGAGCTTCGTCTTGCCGCCCGACACCCGGAACCAGCCGCCACCGGACGAACCGCCGGTCATGGTGCAGCCGATGCGGTACATCGTCGGCAGCGACGGCGACAGCGAGAGACGCCCCGGCTTGTCGACGCACTTGTGCATGATCAGGCCGTTGTACGGGGGAGCGGCCGGGTAGCCCCAGGCGCCCATCGAGCTCACGCTCCGCGTGGCCGGGGTCGAGAAGTCGACGTCGAGCGCGTTGCCGACGGTCTCCTCGAGGGACTTGCTGCCCTGCTCCGGCTTGACGTGCATGACGGCGTAGTCGTACGTCGCACCCGCGCCGCCCGTCGGACCGCCGCCGCTGATCCACTCATTGGAGGTCGAGACCCAGTCCGCCCAGTACTGGCCGTAGGGGGCGATCTCCTGCGGTGCCGCGTTGCGCAGGTCGGTCTCGGACTTGCCCAGGTCGTTGTACGACGGCACGAAGGCGATGTTGCGGTACCAGCCGCCCTCGGCGCCCGCGTGCACGCAGTGGCCCGCGGTCCACACGAGGTTGGACTTGCCGGGGTTGCGCGGGTCCTTCACCACGGTGCCCGAGCAGACCATCGAACCCTTGGGGGAGTCGAAGAAGATCTTGCCGACCGGAGCGGCGTTCTCGTGGTACGGCGTCTTCTCCTGCTTGGCCTGGACCGGCCTCGGCTCCGGGTCGGTCGCGCCCTGATCGGCGGTCGCGTCCTTCGCGGCGATCGTCTTGTTCGGGTCCTTCGCCTTCTTCATCCGCTCGGGCTTCCAGTGCCCTTCGATGACCGGGTTGGCGAAGTCCTTGGCCTCTCGGACCCAGTCGTCCTTGTCCCAGTTCTTCCAGGCGCCGTTCTTCCAGTCGTCCAGGTCGATGCCCTTGTCCTTGAGCTTGTCGGCGAGGCCGTCGGGAAGCCGGACATCGGAACCGGAGTCGGAGCCGTCGGCCCCCTGGGACGTGGTGGAGTCCGGCTTGTCGCTCGCCGTGTCGTCGCTGGGACCACAGGCCGTGGCGGTGAGCGCCAGAGTGGCCGCGAGCCCGGTGGCGGCGAGCGCCACCCGCCGTCCGCGGCTGCGCGCGAACGGCGCACGAGTGGAACGCATGGTGCTGTTACCCCCGATGGAACGTGAATCTGCCATGTGCGTGTCATGTCTGTCGGTGCGGAACCCCGCGCCGGACGACGATGCAACACCCCACTATGCCTGTGGGGTTGGGGACGAACGGCGGCGGGGGCGTGAAGGTTTCCGACGCCCCGCCGCCGTACAGAGATCCCTCTGGGGAAGACCCTGAGGTCCTCCCCGCGGGGAGGACCTACTTGTCGGCGAACTTCTTGCTCACCGCGCTGTAGATGCCCTTGGCCTCCTTGCCGAGGCGCGGACCGGCCAGCCAGCCCGCCGTCACCGGACCGATGGAGGTGTTCGAGACGAGCGCGGGCTTGCCGTCCTGGCCCTTGGCGACCCAGCCGCCGCCGGACGAGCCGCCGGTCATGGTGCAGCCGACGCGGTACATCGTCGGGTCGGGCTTCGTCAGCGAGAGACGGCCCGGCTTGTCGGCGCACTGGAACATCTTCTGGCCGTCGAACGGCGGCGCCGCCGGGTATCCCGTCGCCGTCATCGTGTCGATCCGCGGAACGGCCGGTGCGTTGAAGTCCACCGGGAGGGCGGAACCGACCGTCTCCTCGAGCGACTTGCCCTCACTGCCCTTCTCCGGCTTCACATGGATGACCGCGAAGTCGTACGGCGCGCCCGCACCGCCGGTCGGACCGCCCTGCTCGATCCACTGGTCGGAGGTCTGCGCCCAGTCGCCCCACCAGACGCCGTACGGAGCGACCTCTTCCTTCGGAGCGTTCTGCAGCTCAGCGACCGACTTGCCGCTGTTGTTGTACGACGGCACGAAGACCATGTTGCGGTACCAGCCGCCCTTGGCGCCCGCGTGCACGCAGTGGCCCGCGGTCCACACCATGTTGGACTTGCCCGGGTGGGCCGGGTCCTTCACGACGGTCGCGGAGCAGACCATCGAACCCTCGGGGCCGTCGAAGAAGAGCTTGCCCGACTCGGCGACCTGGTCGTGGTACGGCGGCTTCACGGCGGCCGCCGCCACGGGCTTGGGGGTCGGGTCGGTGACGCCCTGGTCACCGGAGATGTCGTTGTCGTCGACGCCCCGGTCGGGGTTCTTGTCGGCGTCGCGCATCCGGTCCGGGTCCCAGAGGTCCTCGATGATCGGGTTGACGAAGTCGCCGGCCTCGCGGAGCCAGTCGTCCTTGTTCCAGTTCTTCCAGGCGCCGTTCTTCCATTCGTCCAGATCGATCCCGTTCTCCTTGAGCTTGTCCTTCCAGGCGTCCGGGATCTTGATCTTGTCGTCACCGTTGCTGTCGCCGGGCTGGGCCGAGGACGAGTCACCGCCGGCGTTGTCCTCGGTGGGACCGCAGGCCGTGGCGGTCAGTACGAGCGCCGCGCCGAGCGCCACAGCCGCCACAGGGGAGGTTCTGGAGCGCAGGCTCCTCCTACTGCGAACAGCGAAGAGCGGACGTATGGGTCGCATCGTGAGATTCCCCCTGGGCCTCGAAATTGTTCCAAAGTGCTGGACATCCGGGTGCGGAGCACCCGTTGCCACCGGTGCGGCACCCCTTCGCTCGATTTGCTCGGGTTTGCTCGGGGGAGCGGCGCCAGCCGTGGCTGATGAACGGCCCCCACACTATGCCGGTGCCGTTGGGGACGGCCGACGGAAGGGCAACGGTTCCGTCACGGCAAGGATCTTCCACTTGCCCGTGTTCCGCCGGGACTCTCGTCGTTGGTACGTACGGGGGAGTCGCCGCATGCGTTCATCCCCCTGCCCAACTCGCCTGCGCGTTCGCCCAGATGACGCTCTCCGGACCGTCGCCGGACGGCCGCGTTCGTCCACAGCGGGAGGACCAACAGTCGTGGCCGTGACCGAGCCTGCGCCCGCGGCGGCGTCCGCAGTGAATTCCGTAACGCAGCCCGTAACACAGTCCGTGACGCAGTCCGTGACGCACGGAGGGGCGAACCCCGTGGCGGCTCCCGCGGCGCAGACCACAGCTCACGAGGGCATCCTGCGACGCCAGGCCGCGCGCGAATCGGCCGCCCGTACCTACGCGCGAGCCCTGCCGATCGTCCCGGTCCGAGCCCGCGGCCTGACGATCGAGGGCGCCGACGGCCGCCGCTACCTCGACTGTCTCTCCGGCGCCGGGACGCTCGCGCTCGGCCACAACCACCCCGTGGTGCTCGAAGCGATCAGGAAGGTCCTCGACTCCGGGGCCCCGCTGCACGTCCTCGACCTGGCGACGCCGGTCAAGGACGCCTTCACCACGGAGCTGTTCCGTACGCTGCCGCCGGGTCTCGCGGACCGTGCGCGGATCCAGTTCTGCGGCCCGGCCGGGACGGACGCGGTGGAGGCGGCGCTGAAACTCGTGCGTGCGGCCACCGGTCGCGACGGGCTCCTCGCCTTCACCGGCGCCTATCACGGCATGACCGCGGGGGCGCTCGAAGCGTCCGGCGGCGCGTCGACCGTCCGGGTCGGGCGCCTGCCCTACCCCCAGGACTACCGCTGCCCCTTCGGCCTCGGCGGCGCTCGGGGCGCCGAACTGTCCGCCCGGTGGACGGAGAACCTCCTCGACGACACCAAGTCGGGCGTACCGGCCCCGGCCGGCATGATCCTCGAACCCGTGCAGGGCGAGGGCGGGGTCTACCCCGCACCCGACGCCTGGCTCCGACGGATGCGCGAGATCACCGCCGCCCGCGGCATCCCGCTCATCGCGGACGAGGTGCAGACGGGTGTCGGCCGTACCGGCGCCTTCTGGGCCGTCGAGCACAGCGGCATCGTCCCGGACGTGATGGTGCTCTCGAAGGCGATCGGCGGCAGCCTCCCCCTGGCCGTCGTGGTCTACCGCGACGACCTCGACGTGTGGCCCCCCGGCGCCCACGCGGGAACCTTCCGCGGCAATCAGCTCGCCATGGCCGCGGGTGCGGCGACCCTCGCGTACGTCCGTGAGAACGGCCTCGCCGAACGCGCCGCCACCCTCGGCGCCCGCATGCTCACCCAACTCCGCTCCCTGGCCACGCACCACCCCTGCATCGGCGAGGTCCGCGGCCGGGGGCTGATGATCGGCGTAGAGCTGGTGGACCCGAACGCCGGACCCGAACCGGCGACGGAGCGAGAACCAGAACCGGAACCGGCCCTGGACCCGCTGCCCACCGCACAGCCCCGCCCCCCGGCGCCCGAACTCGCCGCCGCCGTGCAGCGTGAGTGCCTGCGCCGAGGGCTCATCGTCGAACTCGGCGGCCGTCACTCCAGCGTCGTACGACTCCTGCCTCCCCTCACCCTCACCGACGAACAGGCGGCCGCGGTCCTCGACCGCCTCGCCGACGCGCTGGCCACCGCGGCGCGCGCCCACCTCAGATAACCGAGACGGGCCCGGGCGGCCGTCCTGCAGGACATGATCCGCTCAGCACGTCCCGAGCCGCGTCACCACACGGAGACCCGAACAACCCCACAAGGAAGCCCTCTTGAACGCCACCCCCGCATCCGAAGGCCGCCCCCAACCCGACGCCCCACGCGCGTGCGGCGCGCACACCTCACTGGTGGCGGAGTCCGGTACGGTTCCCCGGCAGAAGGGTGGCGGCCAGGAGGCCGAGCGCCTGCGCGGGGCATCCACCGACCTGTTGGAACACCCCGACCCGCACATCGCCGCACAGGCCGCGGCCGTCGAGAACCTCCTGCGCTGCTGGGTCAGGGAGAACAACCTCCCCGCCCCGGACCGCGGCATCCTGCGGGTCCCCCTGGAGGCCAGCGGAACGGCCCTGCTCGTCCCCGTGCACTACTGGTCGGCCACCGGATGGCACCGCTTCAGCCTCCCCTACCTGGAGGACGGCCCCGCCGGCGCCCCACCCGTGGACGCCGTCACCGTCGCCGCCCTCCTCGGCCGCGAGTCAGCCCGGGGTACGACGGACTCGCCGGCCCAGGACGACAGCGCGGAAGCGGCGGCAACCGCGGTCAACGCCGCCGACAAGACAGAGGCAGCCGGCGCGGATCAAGCAACCGGCGGGGAGCAAGCAGTCGACGCGGAGCAAGCGGATCGAGCAGCCGACCCGCCCGAGCCGGTCGACGGCGCCGACCTGGTGGGGCGCGTCGCCGACTCGGTTCGGCGCACGGCCACCTTCATCGCCGACCGTCGCGACCGGCCAGCCGACGAACCCGACCTCTTCCTCGCCGCCGAGCAGTCCCTCCTCCTCGGGCACCCCCTGCATCCGACCCCCAAGAGCCGCGAGGGCCTGTCCGACACCGAATCCCGCCTCTACTCCCCGGAGTTGCGCGGCGCTTTCGCGCTCCACTGGCTGGCCGTCGACCGCTCCGTGCTCGCCTCCGACTCGGCGTGGACCGAGCGCGGCCGCACCGTCCCCGCCGACCGGCTCGCCGCCCGCCTGGTCGGCTCCGAGCTGCCGCTCCCGGACGACCGCGTCGCCCTTCCCGTGCACCCGTGGCAGATCCGCGAGCTCCGGCACCGGCCCTCCACCGCCGCGCTCTTCGACGCCGGCCTGCTCCAGGATCTCGGCACGCACGGCGTCCCGTGGCGCCCCACCTCCTCCGTCCGGACCCTCTACCGACCGGGCGCGGCCGCCATGCTGAAGCTGTCGCTCGGCCTGCGCATCACCAACTCCCGTCGCGAGAACCTCCGCAAGGAACTCCACCGCGGCGTCGAGGTCCACCGGCTGTTGCGCAGCGGCCTCGCCGAGGAGTGGCAGTCGGTCCACCCCTGCTTCGACGTGGTCCGCGACCCGGCATGGCTCGCCGTCACCGCACCCGACGGCACGCCCGTCGCCGGGCTCGACGTCATGATCCGGCACAACCCCTTCCGGCCCGGAGACGACGCCACCTGCATCGCCGGACTCGTCTCACCCCGGCCCTCCGCACTGCCCTCCTGCCAGGACAGCCACGCGATGCACTCCCGACTCGGCGAAACCGTCACCCGCCTCGCCGGGCGAACCGGACGCTCCCGAGGCGCGGTCGCCACCGAGTGGTTCCTGCGCTACCTCGAAACCGTCGTACGCCCCGTGCTCTGGCTGGACAGCGAAGCGGGTGTCGCCCTGGAGGCGCACCAGCAGAACACCCTCCTCCTGCTCGACCCCGACGGCTGGCCCGTGGGCGGCCGGTACCGCGACAACCAGGGCTACTACTTCCGCGAGTCCCGGCGCGCCGACCTCGATCGACGACTTCCCGGCATCGGGCGGGACAGCGACACATTCGTGTCCGACCAGGTGACGGACGAGCGGTTCGCCTACTACCTCGGCATCAACAACGTCCTCGGCCTCATCGGGGCCCTCGGAGCCGAACGGCTCGCGGACGAACGGCTGCTGCTGGCCGCCTTCCGTCGTTTCCTCGCCGACGTGGCATCGGGCCCCGCCAAGCTGCGCACCTCGCTGCCCGCGACCTTGCTCGACTCACCCGTGCTGCGCTGCAAGGCCAACCTGCTGACCCGGTTGCACGGTCTCGACGAGCTCGTCGGCCCGGTCGACACCCAGTCCGTCTACGTCACCATCCCCAACCCCCTCCATTCCTGAGGACATGCCCCACCTCTGCTGACAGGAGCGACGTCGTGCCTCCCACCGACGCGAGCACCGATGCCGGGACGGATGCCGGTCCCGAGGCCGGACCCGATGCCGGAATCGAATCCGCCTCCAGCGGCGCCGACTGCACGGACACCCTCGACCTGCGGCTGCCCGATGAACTCGTCGCCCTGATGGCGGAAGGCGAGCGGCGGATCGGTGGGATGCGGGACGATCTCCTGGACGGCGTCGGTGACTGGGGCCCTGTCACCACCGGCGCCGGTGTCTTCCAACTCGTACCCGTACGTCTCGAACGCGACCTCCCGGTGATCAGCCGCTGGATGAACGACCCCGCGGTGGCCGCCTTCTGGGAACTGGCCGGACCCGAAGCCGTGACGGAGGCCCACCTCCGGACACAGCTGGACGGGGACGGGCGCAGCGTTCCCTGCCTGGGCGTGCTGGACGGCATGCCGATGAGCTACTGGGAGTTGTACCGGGCGGACCTGGACCCACTGGCCCGGCACTACGCCTCGCGACCGCACGACACCGGCATCCACCTCCTCATCGGCAGCGTCGCCAACCGCGGCCGGGGCCTCGGCACTTCGCTGCTCAGAGCCGTGGCCGACCTGGTGCTCGACCACCGCCCTTCCTGCGCACGTGTCGTAGCCGAACCCGACCTGCGCAACACCCCCTCCGTATCCGCCTTCCTGAGCGCCGGCTTCCGCTTCTTCGCCGAGGTGGACCTGCCCGACAAACGCGCGGCTCTCATGGTCCGTGACCGGGCCCTGCGCGCCGTGCTCTGACCCGGTCACTCCGAGAACTCCGCTCGCCCCGATCCGGTTCCCTCACTGAGGAGTCCCCGTGCCGAATCCGTCCGTCAGTCCGACGTCCCGCCCGTCAACCGAGCTCTACGATCCGCCCGAACTGACCCAGGACAGATGGCGAGAGGCTGGACGCCGGCTGCTGGCCAAGATGATCGGGGAGTTCGCGTACGAGGAGATCATCCGGCCCGTGCCCGCACCCGTCTCCGCGCCTGAAGGGGAGCGGGACGGGGACGGGAGCGAGAGCGGAGGCGGGGAGGCGGTCACCTACCGGCTCCGGCTCGAACCCGCAGGACCGGACGAGGCCGCGGACGAAGCGCAGGGGCGGGACGAGCCCGCCGACACCGCGGAGCAACAAGGCACCGTCGTCACGTTCCGGGCGCGCCGCGGATCGTACGGAAGCTGGTATGTGGACCCGGCCGGCCTGACCCTCACCGAGGGCAACGGGCCGGCCGTCGCATTGAGCGACCCCCTGCGCTTTCTCGTACTGGCCCGCCGGACGCTGGGCCTGGACGGTGCCACCCTCGGACATCTCATCCGCGAGCTCACCGTGACCCTCAGCGCCGACGCCCGGATAGATCACACGGCGCTCGACGCGGCTCAGCTCGCCGACCTCGGCTACGCGGAACTCGAAGGACATCAGACAGGCCATCCCTGGCTCGTCCTCAACAAGGGCCGCATCGGATTCTCCGCCGGCGACACCGACCGCTGGGCGCCCGAGGCGCGCCGTTCCACGACGCTCCCGTGGATCGCCGTCCACACCGACCTCGCCGTGTACCGGGGCGTCGCGGGACTGGACACCGCCGCGCAGCTCTACGCGCGTGAGCTGTCCGCCGACATCAGGGAAGTCTTCGCGGACTTACTGCGCGCACGCGGGCTGGACCCCCAGCACTATCTCTTTCTGCCGGTGCACCCCTGGCAGTGGGACGAGACCGTGCTCCCGCTCTTCGCGCCGTCCATCGCCGCGCATGCCATCGTCCCCCTCTGCTCCGACGGCGACCTGCGCCTTCCGCAGCAGTCCATCCGTACGTTCCTCAACACCACCCGACCCGACCGGCACACCGTGAAGCTGCCGCTGTCGGTCCTGAACACGCTCGTGTGGCGGGGCCTGCCCACCGGCCGCACGGTCGCCGCGCCCGCCGTCACGGCCTGGATGCACGCGCTGCGGGACGCCGACCCCTTCCTGCGCGACGAGTGCGGGGTGATTCTGCTCGGCGAGGTGGCGTCGGTGGCCGTCGAGCACCCTGTGTACGACGGATTGCCGGAAGTTCCTTACCAGTACCGAGAATTGCTCGGCGCCATCTGGCGAGAGCCCCTGCACCCGTACCTCGCTCCCGGTGAACGCGCCCGCACGCTGGCCTCCCTCACGCACACCGACTTCGACGGACGCGCGTTCGTCGCCGAGCTCGTGGAACGCTCGGGACTGGCCCCCGGGGTCTGGCTGCGACGGCTCTTCGCCGCACTGCTGCCGCCCCTGCTGCACTTCCTCTACCGCTACGGAACGGTGTTCTCTCCCCACGGGGAGAACGCCATCGTCGTCTTCGACGACCACGACGTGCCCGTCCGGCTCGCGGTGAAGGACTTCGTCGACGACGTCAACGTCAGCGCCGTGCCGCTGCCCGAGCACGAGGCGATGCCCGAGGACGTACGCGACGTACTCCTCACCGAGCCGCCCGGTTTCCTCACCCAGTTCATCCACTCGGGCCTCTTCGTGGGTGTCTTCCGTTACCTCGCGCCCCTCTGCGAGGAGCAACTGGGCGTTCCGGAGGCCGACTTCTGGTCCTACGTACGGGCCGAGATCCTGCGGCACCAGGCGCGCGCTCCCGAGCTGAAGGAACGGTACGAGATGTTCGACCTGCTCACCCCCCGTATCGAGCGGCTCTGCCTGAACCGGAACCGCCTCCACCTCGATGGATACCGCGACCGGCCCCAGCGTCCGCACGCCGCTGTGCACGGAACCGTGGCCAACCCCCTCCATCAACCGTGATCGGCGGATTGTCAGTGGGGCACCGTAGGGTGGTCGCGCTATGACGAAGCCCTCGCTCCCCGAGCTCCTGCACGCTGCCGTCGCCGCTGTCGGCGGTACGGAACGCCCTGGCCAGGTGTCCATGGCCGAGACCGTCGCCGAGGCGATCGACGATGGCTCCCACCTGCTGGTCCAGGCCGGCACCGGCACCGGTAAATCCCTGGGCTACCTGGTGCCGGCGCTCGCCCACGGCGAGCCGGTGGTGATCGCGACGGCCACCCTCGCCCTGCAGCGACAGCTCGTGGAGCGCGACCTGCCGCGCACCGTGGACGCCCTGCATCCGCTGCTGCGCCGCCGACCGCAGTTCGCGATGCTCAAGGGGCGCTCGAACTATCTCTGCCTGCACCGCCTCCACGAGGGCATGCCGCAGGACGAGGAGGAGGGCCTTTTCGATCAGTTCGAGGCGGCCGCTCCCACCAGCAGGCTGGGCCAGGACCTCCTGCGCATGCGGGACTGGGCGGACGAGACCGAGACCGGTGACCGCGACGATCTGACCCCCGGGGTCTCCGACCGGGCCTGGTCCCAGGTGTCCGTCTCCTCCAGGGAGTGCCTGGGAGCGTCGAAGTGTGCCTACGGAGCGGAGTGCTTCGCGGAGGCGGCCCGCGAGCGCGCCAAGCTCTCCGAGGTCGTCGTCACGAACCACGCGCTGCTCGCCATCGACGCCATCGAAGGCGCCCCTGTCCTGCCTCAGCACGAAGTGCTGATCGTGGACGAGGCGCATGAGCTGGTCTCCCGCGTCACCGGCGTGGCCACCGGGGAGCTCACTCCGGGGCAGGTCAGCCGTGCCGTGCGCCGGGCCGCGAAGCTGGTCAACGAGAAGGCCGCGGACCAGCTCCAGACCGCTTCGGAGGGCTTCGAGCGGCTGATGGAGCTGGCCCTGCCCGGCCGACTCGAAGAGATTCCCGAGGACCTCGGCTATGCGCTGATGGCCCTGCGGGACGCCGCGCGCACGGTCATCAGCGCGCTCGGCTCGACCCGGGACAAGTCGGTCCAGGACGAGGACGCGGTCCGCAAGCAGGCGCTCGCCTCCGTGGAGTCGATCCACGACGTGGCGGAGCGCATCACGAACGGTTCCGAGTGGGACGTGGTCTGGTACGAGCGCCATGATCGCTACGGAGCCTCCCTCCGGGTGGCCCCCATGTCCGTGTCGGGGCTCCTCAGGGAGAAGCTCTTCGCCGACCGTTCGGTCGTCCTGACCTCCGCCACGCTCAAGCTGGGCGGTGACTTCAACGGAGTGGGGGCCTCGCTCGGTCTCGCCCCGGAAGGCACCGAAGCCGATGACGCGCCCGTCTGGAAGGGGCTCGACGTCGGCTCCCCGTTCGACTACGGCAAGCAGGGCATCCTGTACGTCGCCAAGCATCTGGCCCGGCCGGGACGCGAGGGCACGCGCAGCGACATGCTGGATGAGCTGGCCGAGCTGATCGAGGCGGCCGGCGGGCGCACCCTCGGCCTGTTCTCCTCGATGCGAGCCGCTCAGGGGGCGGCGGAGGAGCTGCGGGAGCGGTTGGACATGCCGATCCTCCTGCAGGGTGAGGAGACGCTGGGCGAGCTGATCAAGGGCTTCGCGGCCGACCCGAAGACCTGCCTGTTCGGGACGCTCTCGCTGTGGCAGGGCGTCGACGTGCCGGGCCCCAGCTGCCAGCTGGTGGTCATGGACAAGATCCCGTTCCCGCGTCCCGACGATCCGCTGATGAGCGCCCGCCAGAAGGCGGTCGACGAAGCCGGTGGCAATGGCTTCATGGCGGTCGCGGCGACCCACGCGGCCCTGCTGATGGCGCAGGGCGCGGGACGTCTCGTACGGGCCTCCGGGGACCGTGGAGTGGTCGCTGTCCTGGACCCCCGCCTGGCGACGGCCCGCTACGGCAGCTACCTGCGGGCTTCGCTGCCCGATTTCTGGTACACGACGGACCGCAATCAGGCCCGTCGCTCGCTGGCCGCGATCGACGCGGCGGCGAAGGCGGACGAGGCGTAGCCCCGACTGGCTCCGACGGCGCAGGTCGTCGGAGACGCAGCAGGGCCCCGGAACCG
Source organism: Streptomyces venezuelae (assembly GCF_008642335.1). Lineage (NCBI taxonomy): Bacteria > Bacillati > Actinomycetota > Actinomycetes > Kitasatosporales > Streptomycetaceae > Streptomyces > Streptomyces venezuelae. The sequence continues at coordinate 6,068,078 of NZ_CP029191.1, forward strand.
GCGCAGTTGGTTCCGGGGCCCGGTCAGGGGCGAGTCACACCCGCCGGAGCACCGCCACGACCTTGCCGAGGATCGTCGCCTCGTCGCCGGGGATCGGCTGGTACGCGGAGTTGTGCGGGAGCAGCCAGACGTGGCCGTCCTCGCGCTTGAATCGCTTGACCGTCGCCTCGCCGTCCAGCATGGCGGCCACGATGTCGCCGTTCTCCGCGACGGGCTGGCGGCGCACCGTGACCCAGTCGCCGTCACAGATGGCGGCTTCGATCATGGAGTCACCGACGACCTTCAGTACGAAGAGCTCGCCGTCACCGACCAGCTGGCGCGGGAGCGGGAAGACGTCCTCGACCGATTCTTCGGCGAGGATCGGTCCGCCGGCGGCGATGCGGCCCACGAGGGGGACGTACGACGCGGCGGGCTTGCCTGTGGTGTCGGTGGGCTGGCTGCTGGGCTGGTCCGAGCCCCGCACCTCGTACGCCCGCGGGCGGTGCGGGTCGCGGCGCAGGAAGCCCTTGCGCTCCAGAGCCATCAGCTGGTGGGCCACGGAGGAGGTGCTGGAGAGCCCCACCGCCTGACCGATCTCCCGCATGGACGGCGGGTAGCCTCGCCGCTGCACGGAGTCCCTGATGACCTCGATCACTCGGCGTTGCCTGTCGGTCAGCCCCGAGCTGTCCGCGCGGATGCCTGGAGGTCGGCCCGGCAGGGAGCGAGTGGGCTTGGGCCCCTCCTGGTTCGTGGCTGCGTCATTCATGGCATGCACCGGCTCGAGTCGGCTCTGGGAGCGGTCCTGGGCTGTGATGGTGGCGCTGTCTGCGGTGGTGGTCACGTCGGTCGGCCCCTCTCGAGATGTTCTCTCCCTAGCTAGCCAACGGTAGTTGCTTTCGAAAGGTTGCGCCAAACACACGTTCGAGTGAAAAAACGGAGATTACCTACCGTGATCATGTGTTTGGGTGTATGGCTAACGCTCGGGCCGAACGGCAATTCGGTTCATTACGGTACGCTTCACCGCCGGGACAGTGAGCCCCTCGGTGGGGCCCCCATACTGCCACCCGGCACCCCGTCAACCCGGCACCGGCCCCCGCCCAGAGCGGCGCGAGTGGCCTTTGCGTGCGTCCGGGATGGTCTGATGCGGCACGACACGCGCGATGCCGAAAAAGCGACCAAACCCCAGATCTAGTGGTTGGATTGCGGCAGCAGCCCAGAAGTTGTGGTCCCTGGTCTTTCAGGGGCTCGAGGATCGCCTATGCTTGGGGCTGCTTCGAGGGGCCCCAAGGGCCCGTTGATGCCGATGAGTCGTGCCGTGAAGGAGGGTTGGAAGTTCCATGCACTGCCCCTTCTGCAGGCACCCCGACAGCCGCGTGGTCGACAGTCGCACCACTGACGACGGCACGTCGATCCGACGGCGCCGTCAGTGCCCCGACTGCTCCCGTCGTTTCACGACCGTGGAGACGTGCTCACTCATGGTGGTGAAGCGCAGCGGCGTGACGGAACCCTTCAGTCGCACCAAGGTCATCAATGGCGTCCGCAAGGCATGCCAGGGACGGCCCGTGACCGAGGATGCCCTCGCACTGCTCGGCCAGCGGGTCGAAGAAGCGGTGCGGGCCACCGGAAGCGCCGAGCTCACCACTCATGACGTGGGCCTTGCCATACTCGGCCCGTTGCAGGAGCTCGACCTCGTCGCCTACCTGCGCTTCGCGTCCGTGTACCGGGCCTTCGACTCGCTCGAGGACTTCGAGGCCGCCATCGGGGAACTGAGGGAACAGCGGCTCGAGGCCGAGCCGCGCGACGCGGGCGGAGAGCGCGTCGTGAACGACCGCGGGCCTGGCGGGACTGTCGAAGTCCCGGTGCCCGCCACTGCCGCCGACTGACCGGCTGGCCGACGGGCCGGCGGCGAACCAGACCTGTTGAAGGCGCCCTCCGGGGTGCCCTCGACACCAGACACACATCCGTGCCATGGGAACAACGTGGCACTTCAGGGCGTTTTAGCCTGATATAGGGAGGCGGCATGACCGAGACGACGAGCGGCCCGGCACGAGGTTCCCGCGCCAAGGGTTCCAAGGCCAGCAAGGGTCTGCGTATCGAGCGCATCCACACGACCCCCGGCGTGCATCCGTACGACGAGGTGGTCTGGGAGCGCCGTGACGTCGTCATGACCAATTGGCGCGACGGCTCGATCAACTTCGAGCAGCGTGGCGTCGAGTTCCCCGACTTCTGGTCGGTGAATGCGGTCAACATCGTCACCAGCAAGTACTTCCGCGGGGCCGTCGGCACCCCGCAGCGCGAGACCGGCCTCAAGCAGCTGATCGACCGCATCGTGAAGACGTACCGCAAGGCTGGTGAGGACTACAACTACTTCGCCTCGCCCGCCGACGCGGAGATCTTCGAGCACGAGCTGGCCTACGCCCTCCTGCACCAGATCTTCAGCTTCAACTCTCCGGTCTGGTTCAACGTCGGAACGCCCCAGCCCCAGCAGGTGTCCGCCTGCTTCATCCTGGCCGTCGACGACTCCATGGAGTCGATCCTCGACTGGTACAAGGAAGAGGGCATGATCTTCAAGGGCGGCTCCGGCGCCGGCCTGAACCTGTCCCGCATCCGTTCCTCCAAGGAGCTGCTGTCCTCCGGAGGCAACGCCTCGGGCCCCGTCTCCTTCATGCGCGGTGCCGACGCCTCCGCCGGAACCATCAAGTCCGGTGGTGCCACCCGCCGCGCCGCCAAGATGGTCATCCTCGACGTCGACCACCCCGACATCGAGGGCTTCATCGAGACCAAGGTGAAGGAAGAGGAGAAGATCCGCGCCCTGCGTGACGCGGGCTTCGACATGGACCTGGGCGGCGACGACATCACGTCCGTCCAGTACCAGAACGCCAACAACTCGGTCCGTGTGAACGACACGTTCATGAAGGCGGTCGAGGAGGGCGGCAAGTTCGGCCTCACCTCCCGCATGACGGGCGACGTCATCGAGGAGGTCGACGCCAAGTCGCTCTTCCGCAAGATGGCCGAGGCCGCCTGGGCGTGTGCCGACCCCGGCATCCAGTACGACGACACGATCAACGCCTGGCACACCTGCCCGGAGTCCGGCCGCATCAACGGCTCGAACCCGTGCAGTGAGTACATGCACCTGGACAACACGTCCTGCAACCTCGCCTCGCTGAACCTGATGAAGTTCCTGAAGGACGACGGCAAGGGCAACCAGTCCTTCGAGTCCGAGCGCTTCTCCAAGGTCGTCGAGCTGGTCATCACCGCGATGGACATCTCCATCTGCTTCGCGGACTTCCCGACGCAGAAGATCGGCGAGAACACCCGCGCCTTCCGTCAGCTGGGCATCGGCTACGCCAACCTGGGCGCCCTGCTCATGGCGACCGGCCACGCCTACGACTCGGACGGCGGCCGTGCCCTCGCCGGTGCCATCACGTCGCTGATGACGGGTACCTCGTACAAGCGCTCCGCCGAGCTCGCCGCGGTCGTCGGCCCGTACGACGGCTACGCCAAGAACGCCACGCCGCACAAGCGCGTCATGAAGCAGCACGCCGACGCCAACGCCGCGGCCGTCCGCATGGACGACCTGGACACGCCGATCTGGGCCGCCGCCACGGAGGCCTGGCAGGACGTCGTCCGCCTCGGCGAGAAGAACGGTTTCCGTAACTCTCAGGCCTCGGTCATCGCCCCGACCGGCACCATCGGTCTCGCGATGTCCTGCGACACCACGGGCCTGGAGCCCGACCTCGCCCTGGTGAAGTTCAAGAAGCTCGTCGGCGGCGGCTCGATGCAGATCGTCAACGGCACCGTGCCGCAGGCCCTGCGTCGCCTGGGCTACCAGGAGGAGCAGATCGAGGCGGTCGTCGCCCACATCGCCGAGAACGGCAACGTGATCGACGCCCCGGGCCTGAAGCCCGAGCACTACGAAGTCTTCGACTGCGCCATGGGCGAGCGTTCCATCTCCGCGATGGGCCACGTCCGCATGATGGCCGCGATCCAGCCCTGGATCTCGGGAGCCCTCTCCAAGACGGTCAACCTCCCGGAGACCGCCACCGTCGAGGACGTCGAAGAGGTCTACTTCGAGGCCTGGAAGATGGGCGTCAAGGCGCTCGCCATCTACCGCGACAACTGCAAGGTCGGCCAGCCCCTCTCCGCCAAGAAGAAGGAGGAGGAGAAGGCCGAGATCACCGAGAAGACCGAGGACACGATCCGTGCCGCGGTCGAGAAGGTGGTCGAGTACCGCCCGGTCCGCAAGCGCCTCCCCAAGGGCCGTCCCGGCATCACCACGTCCTTCACGGTGGGTGGCGCCGAGGGCTACATGACCGCGAACTCCTACCCGGACGACGGTCTCGGTGAGGTCTTCCTGAAGATGTCCAAGCAGGGCTCGACCCTCGCGGGCATGATGGACGCCTTCTCCATCGCCGTCTCCGTCGGTCTGCAGTACGGCGTGCCCCTGGAGACGTACGTCTCCAAGTTCACGAACATGCGCTTCGAGCCGGCCGGCATGACGGACGACCCGGACGTGCGGATGGCGCAGTCGATCGTCGACTACATCTTCCGCCGCCTGGCGCTTGACTTCCTGCCCTTCGAGACGCGTTCCGCGCTCGGCATCCACTCGGCCGAGGAGCGTCAGCGCCACCTGGAGACCGGGTCGTACGAGCCCGCCGAGGACGAGGTGGACGTCGAGGGCCTGGCCCAGTCCGCTCCGCGGCAGCCCGAGTCCCTGAAGGCGGTCGCCACGCCGAAGGCGGAGGCGGAGACGGTCAAGGAGGTCCCGCAGCAGGCGCACACCAGCGCTGAACTCGTCGAGATGCAGCTGGGCATCCAGGCCGACGCCCCGCTCTGCTTCTCCTGCGGCACGAAGATGCAGCGCGCCGGCTCCTGCTACATCTGCGAGGGCTGCGGCTCGACCAGCGGCTGCAGCTGACAGCGACCGGTCCACGTCCGACGCGCGGTGCTGAGCGCTCCGCGCGGAGGACGGTGGGCCGAACCTGAGAGAGGGTGTCGACCATGGGTCGGCACCCTCTTCCGGTGCGTCAGTGTTCGCTGCCCATCAGGGACGCGAAGGTCGTCGGGTCGGCATCGAAGCCGCGGACGAGACCGCGGAACGACCACGCTCCGGCTGCGTCCCGCGTGAACTGGGCGATCGTTGCGGCCGTGCTGCCGGCGACGTCGGAGAGGTCGCTCTCCGCCAGGTTGTTGTGACCCTCGCGGATGCGGAACGCGGCGTTGGAGATGTCTCCGAAGACCTTCTGTCCCGTCTCCTGCTGTATGGCCACTCCCACCACGACACGCGTGTAGGTCGGGGCGAGCCGGTCCAGTTCCAGCGTCATGATCTCGTCGAAACCGAAACCCTGGCCCGTCCTGCTGTCACGGTTGAGGGTGATCGTGCCGTCGGGGGAGCGGCTGTCGAAGTGCACGAGGTACACAGGGGCGCCATACGGAGCGTCGGCCGCGTACGTCGCCGCGATGATGTCGAGGTCATTGGGCGGCGTTCCGGCCGGGCTCGGGTCCCACTTGAGACCGACTTCGACCTTCTTGATGCCCTTGTGGACACTGTTCACTGGACTTCCCCCTCCTTGTTCCCCGGGTTCCCCGGCCGCTCCGACCGCGCGAGGCCTGTTCCACCACGTGCACGCCATGACGTAACGCACACGCTACGGCGTACGACTGACAACGTCGTAGCGCCCCAGGTCAGAGACTGGTCAAGTGAGCCACGCCCAAACCTGGTTGGTGCGGTGCACGACCCCGTAGATCATGGACCCATGACATGGAACGGGGAAGAACTCGACATCGATGCCTACTTGGCGAGGCTCGGACATACGGGCAAGACGGAGCCGGACCTGGAGACCCTGCGCACGCTCCACAGGGAGCATGTCGCGGCGATCCCCTTCGAGAATCTCGAGATGATGCTCGGCAGGCCGGTCCCGCTGGACCTGCCCGCCCTGCAGGACAAACTGCTGCGTCGGCAACGGGGCGGCTACTGCTACGAACAGAATCTGCTCTTCGCGGCCGCCCTGGAACGCATCGGCTTCCATGTCGTCGGTCTCGGGGCACGTGTCAGGGCCGGGGCCACCTCCACGCGTGCGGTGAGTCACATGCTCCTCAAGGTGGAGGTCGACGGGGAAGCCTGGCACTGCGACACCGGCTTCGGAGCCGACGGGCTGCTCGAACCGATCCCGTTGCGCGGGGATGTGGAAATGCGACAAGGAGAGTGGCGATTCAGCCTCCACGAGGAGGATGAGGACGAAGGCGTCCTGGTGCTGCGGACATGGCAGCCCGGAAGCGGATGGTTCGACCTCTACGCGTACACACAGGAGCGGCGCCTCCCCGTCGACTACGTGGTGATGAACCACTACACCTCGACCCACCCCAGGTCGTCGTTCATTCGCCGGCCCGTGCTGCAGAAGGCCGGTCCCGAGGTGCGCCGCAGGCTGGTCGGCGATCTGCTGACGCTGACCCATCCGGACGGCACGACGGACGAACGAAGCGTTCCTGTGGGCGAATTGACGGACGTTCTCGACCGCGAGTTCGGTATTGAACTCGATGCCGAGGACTCCGCGGAGCTGATCCGGGTGCACTACGCCGGAGCGTGACCCGGGCCGTGCTCCGCGCCGTACGATGGCGCGGTGCTGGTCAAGTGGATTCGCTGCTCCGTGGTCGATCGTCGGGGGTTCGAACGAGGACAGCGGAAGTGGGCGGGGCTCTTGGGGGAGCCGGGGTTCCGGGGGCAGGGCGGGGGGTGGAGCCGAGGGCGGCAGGGTGTCGCCCATGTCTTCACGTTCTGGGAGAGCCGCGCCTTCTACGACTCCTTCATGGCCCGTTCCCACGATCGGCTGGCGGCCGGGCAGTCCGGCACCTACAAGGACCTCCGAGCCAAGCTCTTCGACCACCGTTTCGATGTGAAGACCGGGTTCGAGCCGCGCTTCACCGACGTGGACGTGGTGCGCGTCGCGCACTGCCGGGTCCGGGAGCCGCGGGTGGAGCATTTCGCGCTGATGCAGGAGAAGGTCTGGAACCCTGCCATGGCCGGCTCGCCCGGCATGGTGCGGGGCCTCTTCGGCGAGGCGCCCGGACACGAATTCCTGGTCCTTTCCATGTGGTTGTCGTCGGCCGAGCACGGCAAGTACCGCGCCGAGCGGGTGGAGCGTCTCTCGCTGCGGGCGCAGACGGAGGCCGATGTCGCTGCGCTCGCGGGCGACATCGTGGAACTGGAACCGTCGTGGACGGTGTGACCTCTTCTTGATCCTGGGGCGGCCGGGCACGCTGGGGCCGCTGGGCTTGCTGGGGCGGCCGGGCCCGCTGGAGGCCGGGGGCCTGGGTTGCCGCCCACCTCACCGCCGGGCGAACGCACCCGCACGTGTCGCGGCGACGGCAGCTGCGGCCGCCTGGTCAGCGAGAGCCGTGTCGACCGGTTCTCGCGTGATGAATACGCGGAGCAGCAGGGGCGCGGACACGGCACGGACGAGCGCCGCCGCGTCGGTGTCCGGGGCCGCCTCGCCGCGTTCCACCGCGCGCTCGACGACCGTCTCGCAGCGCCCGAACCGCTCGGCGTAGAAGGCGTGGAGGGCATCGGCTGCCCGTGCCGACTGGAAGGCCGCCGCGACGAAAGCGGTGGGGGCCGCCGCGGTCGTCTCGTCGGAGAAGGACTCGACCACCTCGCGGGCGAGCTCCCGCAGATCGCCTTCGAGGCTTCCGGTGTCCGGCGGAGTCCACGTGTCCTCACCCGCCATTTCCAGGGCGTCGGCGACCATGCCTTCGAGGCCGCCCCAGCGGCGGTACAGCGTGGTCTTGTGGACTCCGGAGTGATCGGCGACGTACTCGACGGTGAGCCCGGGATATCCGTGGTCGGCGAGTCCGCTCAACACGGCGTCGCGGACGGCTGCGCGAGTCCGGGCCGTCCGGCCGCCGGGGCGACGGGTGCCCGGCGCGGGCGAGACCGACGAAGCGGGCGAAACGGACCCTGAACCCGCTGGCTCGGTCGACTCGGCCCGTTCCTCTGCGCCCGGCCCCCTTCCTTCCGCGCTGGGTGCGCCACCGCTCTGACCAGCAGAAACAGCCTTGCCCTTCATCTTTACGCCCCTTCCCCGGCCGTTCGGTCGGCACAATAATCGCTACCCGTGTTGCGTTAGGTGCGCCAGTCTGCCACACTCATCGTAATGCGACAGAGGTTGCGTTTGATGGAGTGGATGGAAACCGGGGGTTCCTGTGCCTACTCAGATTTCTCTGCACGACGTGACCAAAGCTCGCGGGGATCGGCTGATCCTCGACGCGGTCTCTCTCGCGATCAGGCCGGGTGAACGCATAGGCGTTGTGGGGGAGAACGGCGCGGGCAAGTCCACGCTGCTGCACCTGATGTCCGGAGACCTGCGGCCCGACGAGGGTGAGGCGGTCACTGTCGCCGAACGGGGGGCCGGCCTGCTCGCGCAGACTCCCCGGCTTCCGGCGGACCGGCACGTCGGCGATGCCATCGACGCGGCTCTGACCGAACTTCGTTCCATGGAGCGTCGCTTGCGGGAACTTGAAGCGGGGCTCGGGTCCGCCGGTGAGCAGGACCTGGGCCGGGACCTGGGCGAGTACGGGGACCTGCTCACCGCTTTCGAGTTGCGCGGCGGATATGAGGCGGACGCGCGCGTGGACAAGGCGATGCACGGTCTGGGGCTCGGGCACATCGGCCGGGACCGGGTGCTGGGGAGTCTGTCCGGCGGCGAACAGGCCCGGCTCGGTCTCGCCTGCCTCATCGCGGCCGCTCCCGAGGTCATGTTCCTGGACGAACCGACGAATCACTTGGACGAGAGTGCGCTTGACTGGCTGGAGAGTGCCCTCTCGGCACATCGCGGGACGGTCGTCGCGGTCTCCCATGACCGCATGTTCTTGGAGCGCGTGACCACCGCGATCCTTGAAGTGGACGCCGACCGTCGATCGGTGGTGCGGCACGGCGGTGGCTACCAGGGACTGATCGCGGAACGGGCGGCTGCGCGGCTGCGCTGGGAGCAGCAGTACGAGCAATGGTGCGAGGAGACGAGCCGCCTCCAGGAGTTCATGGCGACCACCGCCCATGCGGTGGCCGGTGGGCGAGGGATGAAGGACAACAACAAGATGGCGTACGACCGGGCCGGCGGGCGGGTCCAGGCCTCGGTCGCGGGACGTGTCAGGAACGCCCAGGAACGACTCCGAAGGCTGCGGGAGCAGCCGGTTCAGCGGCCGCCCGAACCGCTCAGCTTCACTGCACGTCCGCTGACAGGCGCGACGCAGGGCGAGCTGGTGAGCCTGCGGAACGTGAAGGTGGGAGAGCGCCTCTCCGTGGAATCGCTCACCGTCTCGGCGGGGGAGCGACTGCTGATCCACGGAGGCAACGGCGCGGGCAAGTCCACACTGCTGCGCATCATGGCGGGAGTGCTGCAACCCGACGCAGGCACGGTCGTCCGCAGAGGACGGATCGGCTACCTCGCCCAGGAGATACCGGTACGACGCCCGACCGAGTCTGTCCTCGACGCCTTCGGGCAGGGCCTGGGCCTGGCTGACGACGAGCAGAGGGAGCTGCTCCTCTCCTACGGCCTGTTCAGGCCCCGTGACCTGCACGTCCCGGTGGGCTCCCTGTCCGCGGGGCAGCGGCGGAGGCTGGCCCTCGCCCGCCTGCTCGCCAGACCCGCCGACCTGCTGTTGCTTGACGAGCCGGCCAACCATCTGGCGCCGGGTCTGGTCGAAGAACTGGAGGCGGCACTGGACCAGTGGACAGGAGCGCTGGTCGTCGTCTCGCACGACCGATTGCTCCGTCGGCGCTTCACGGGCCGAATACGCCGGATGGAGTCCGGGCGGCTACCCGACTGAGCAGCCCACCAGCGACCCGATCTAGGGTTTCCCTATGGCACGCCCGAGGCGCATCATCCTGGTCAGGCACGGCGAGTCGGCAGGCAACGCCGACGACACCGTGTACGAGCGCGAACCCGATCACGCCCTCGAGCTCACCGAAACGGGGTGGTCGCAGGCGGGGGACACGGGGAAACACCTGCGGGAACTGCTCGGTCGCGAGCGCGTGAGCGTGTACGTGTCGCCGTACCGCCGCACCCACGAAACCTTCCAGGCCTTCCGGCTCGACCCGGAGCTGGTGCGCGTCCGGGAGGAGCCGAGGCTGCGGGAGCAGGACTGGGGCAACTGGCAGGACAGGGACGACGTGCGGCTGCAGAAGGCGTACCGCGACGCGTACGGGCACTTCTTCTACCGGTTCGCGCAAGGAGAGTCGGGGGCCGACGTCTACGACAGGGTCGGGGCCTTCCTGGAGAGCCTCTACCGGAGCTTCGAGGCGCCGGACCATCCGCCCAACGTCCTGCTGGTCACGCACGGGCTCACGATGCGGCTGTTCTGCATGCGGTGGTTCCACTGGTCGGTGGCCGAGTTCGAGTCGCTGTCCAACCCGGGCAACGGGGAGATGAGGGTGCTGGTGCTCGGCGACGACGGCAAGTACACGCTGGACCGGCCGTTCGAACAATGGCGGAAGCCTGAGTCGTACGGCGTCACGGGCTAGACGACGTCGGAGGGGAGGGGGGTCGACCCCGGTCCGGAGCTGTGACCGGGATATCACCGGGCGGCGGTTCCGGCAGGCTCGGGGGAAGCGGTTGAGTGGTGCTGGATCCGTTGGCAACGAATTAGAGTGGCAGGGCGATGACCGCTGATTCCTCTCCCGACCGGCGCCTCGAGCGCGCTCTGGCCAGTCTGCGCGGACTGGCGGTGGGGGACGCGCTGGGCTCACAGTTCTTCGTCCCCGCGCATTACCCCCTGCTCAAGCGCCGCGAGCTGCCCGACGCTCCCTGGCAGTGGACTGACGACACGGAGATGGCCTGCTCCGTACTGGCCGTCCTCACCGAGCACCGTCGAATCGACCAGGACGCCCTCGCCCTGTCGTTCGCCCGGCACCACGACTTCGACCGTGGCTACGGTCCCGCCGTGAACCGGCTGCTGCGGCAGGTCCGCGAAGGCGGGGACTGGCGGGAGCTGGCCTCCGCGCTCTTCAAGGGGCAGGGGTCCTGGGGGAACGGTGCGGCCATGCGGATCGCCCCGCTCGGCGCCTGGTACGCGGACGACCCGGAGCAGGCGACGCACCAGGCGGAGATCTCGGCGTACCCCACGCATCAGCACCGTGAGGCCGTCGTCGGAGCGATGGCGGTGGCCGCGGCCGCGGCGCTGGTGGCCGCTCCCGCGGGGCCGCCCGCGCCGAAGGAACTGCTCGACGGCGTGATCGACCTGGTGCCGCGCAGTGCGGTGGGGGCGGGGTTGCGCAGGGCGCGGGACATGCTCGACTACGGCGACGCGGGAACCGTCGCGGCGGTGCTGGGGTGCGGTCGGCGGACGACGGCGCACGACACGGTGCCGTTCGCGTTGTGGTCGGCGGCTCGTGGGCTCGGGGCGTACGAGCGGGCGATCTGGGACACGGCTCAGGTCGGCGGGGACATGGACACGACGTGCGCCATCGTCGGCGGTGTCGTCGCCGCCGGGGAGGGTGGGGCGCCGCCCCGCGAGTGGCTGGACCGGACGGAGGCGCTGCCGGACTGGGCTCTCGACGGGACGGTCTGAACCTCCGCTCGGAGACCCGTGCTCGACGACCCGCGCGTGACGGGTCCGCTCGGCGACCTTCGCTCAGCGAGTCTCAGCGAGCCTCAGCGCAGTGACTGTCCGCTGAGGTTGTCCGCGAGGGTCTCCTCGCTCGGCACGCGGCCCGCGGTGGGCGGTGCGCCCGGTCCGGGGCTACGGCTCAGGCCGTTGCCTCGGGGCCACGGCTCGGGCCCCCGTGTCTCGGGGCCACACCTAGGGCTCCCGTGGCTCAGGGTCACAGTTCGGGACCCCGTGTCTCAGGGGCCACGGCTCAGAGCCATGCCTCAGAGCCATGCCTCAGAGCCATGGCTCATGGCCACACCGTGGTCCGCCCCGTGTGCACCGGCACCGGCACCGGCCCCGCGCCCCGCTGCGTGCGGGCTCTGCTCCACGCGCCGCAGGTGCCGACCGGCGTGGTGGTTGAGGTCGCCACGTCTGTCGGCACCCGTTCTGTCGGCACCCGTTCCCGCGGTCTCGCGGGTGGTTGTTCGTCAGCCGGCTGCCGGGCCCGCCGCGCTGGCCGTGCCGGCGAGGGCGTCGAGGTCGCTCTTGCGGACGCGGATCACCAGTGCCGCGGTGATCAGGGCCAGGACGGCCATCGCGGCGGCCGGGATGAAGGCGGTGGAGATGCCCTCGGCCAGGATCTCGTGGCTCCAGGGAGCCGGGAGCTCGTGGGTCTTGGCGAACTCGGCCTTCTGCTCCGGGGAGGCGGTGGCCATGAAGTCGGCCACTTGGTCCTTGGCCTCGTTGCGGCTCGCCGTCCCGAAGACCGTGGTGAGGATGGAGAGGCCGAGCGAGCCGCCGACCTGCTGGGTGGCGTTGAGGAGGCCGGATGCCGCGCCCGCCTCGTGCAGGGCCACTCCGGAGACGGCGGTCAGGGTCAGGGTCACGAAGTTCAGGCCCATGCCGAAGCCGAAGAGGAGCATCGGGCCGAGTACGCCGCCGACGTACGAGCTGTCGGGGCCGATCAGGGCCTGCCAGCCGAGGCCGACGGCGACGATGGCCGAGCCGGTCACCATGAACGGCTTGGGACCGAGGACGGGGAGGAACTTCTGCGACAGGGCCGCGCCGATCGCGATGACCACCGTGACCGGGAGGAAGGCGAGGCCGGCCTCGATCGGGGTGTAGTTCAGGATGTTCTGGACGAAGAGGACGATGAAGAAGAACATGCCGAACATCGCGGCGGCCAGGCTGAGCATGATCACATAGGTGCCGGAGCGGTTGCGGTCGGCGAACATGCGGAGGGGTGTGATCGGCTCCTTCGCCCGCTTCTCGACGAACACGAAGGCCACGAGCAGGACGACCGCGGCGGCGAACGAACCCACGGTGATGCTGTCGCGCCAGCCCTCTTCGGAGGCGCGGATGAACCCGTAGACCAGGGAGGCCATGCCGAGCGTCGATGTCAGGGCGCCGAGGATGTCGAAGCGGCCGGGGTGGCGTTCGGACTCATTGATGTAGAGCGGGGTGAGGACGGCGATCAGGATGCCGATGGGCACGTTCACGAACAGGACCCAGCGCCAGTTCAGCCACTCGGTGAGCATGCCGCCCGCCAGGAGGCCGATGGCGCCGCCACCCGCGGAGACGGCGGCGAAGACGCCGAAGGCGCGGTTCCGCTCGGGGCCTTCGGGGAAGGTCGTCGTGATCAGCGCCAGCGAGGTGGGCGAGGCGATGGCGCCTCCGACGCCCTGCAGGGCGCGGGCGGCGAGCAACTGCCAGGGCTCCTGGGCGAATCCGCCGAGGAGCGAGGCGAACGTGAAGAGGAGGATGCCGGCCATGAAGACGCGGCGGCGTCCCAGGATGTCACCGGCGCGACCGCCGAGGAGCAGCAGCCCGCCGAAGGTGAGGGTGTACGCGCTGACGACCCAAGTGAGGTCGGTCGTCGAGAAGTTGAGGGCTCCCTGGATGTGGGGGAGCGCGATATTCACAATCGTGGCGTCCAGTACCACCATGAGTTGGCAGGCCGCGATGACGGTGAGAGCTAAGCCGGGGTGCCCCTCTCGGCGGGCGGTTCCGGGCTTTTGATTCTTCGTCAGCTGAGAGGTGGTCGACATGATCCCCCACAAGTTCCTTAGTGAACGGTTCCGTTCACTGTCAATCACGACGGTAGTGACACCTCTTGAGTGAACGCAACCGTTCACTGATCCTTCTTCTGTTCTCTGCCTCCCTTGTGTCCTCTATGGAGAGAAATTGATGGCTACTTCCCGTTGGTCCGCGGTTCCCGCACGGACGGCGTCGGCGCGCCGCCGGGGGCCCGTCCTGGAACGGGCGATCCTCGATGCCGCCCTGGAGCAGCTCAGCACGGTCGGCTGGAGCGGGCTGACGATGGAGGGCGTGGCCGCGGGGGCGCAGACGGGCAAGGCCGCGGTGTACCGGCGGTGGCCGTCCAAGGAGGATCTCGTCGTCGACGCGCTGCGGGCCGGGCTGCCTCGGCTCGACAGTCCGCCGGACCGCGGCAGCGTCCGCGAGGACCTGTTGCAGCTGTGCAAGGAGATGCGGGTCACGATGTTCTCGCGCACCGGTTTCGCCCTGCGTGCGGTGCTTCACGAATGCGATACGGCGACGGCCGAACGTTTCCATGAAGTGATCTTCCAAGGCGTCATCGAGCCGAGTGTCCAGTTGATCAAGGAGGTCATACGCCGGGGAATCGAGCGCGGAGAGGTGCGCTCCGGGGGAGTGGACGCGTATGTCTGCGATGTCATTCCGGCGATGTTCATGTATCGCTCGAAGGTGTGCGGGAGCGAATGGAGCGACGAGGAATTCGAGGCCTTGATCGACCGGGTGATGGTTCCGATGCTGCGCCTCTGAGGGGCCGGCCGTCCGAGGGCGGGGCTGGGTGTCGCGGGCGGGCCCCGGCGGCGTAGGCTATTGCCGCCATGCCGTACGAACCACCCACCCACACCGTCGAGCGCTCCTTGCGCGCCACCACCGGAGCGAAGATCGTCGCCGGTGTCGACGAGGTCGGGCGCGGCGCGTGGGCGGGGCCGGTCACCGTCTGTGCGGCGGTCACGGGCCTGCGCAGGCCGCCGGAAGGGCTCACCGACTCCAAGCTGATCACTCCCAAGCGGCGTACCGCGCTCGCCGAGGAGCTGACGGGCTGGGTCACGGCGCACGCCCTCGGTCATGCCTCGCACGAGGAGATCGACGACATGGGGATGACGGCCGCGCTGCGGCTCGCCGCGGTGCGTGCTCTGGAGGGGCTGCCGGTCCGCCCGGACGCGGTCATCCTCGACGGGAAGCACGACTATCTCGGCACTCCCTGGCGGGTTCGTACGGTGATCAAGGGCGACCAGTCCTGTGTGGCCGTCGCCGCGGCTTCGGTGATCGCGAAAGTTCAGCGCGACAAAATGATGGCCGAACTGGGCATCGAACATGCAGACTTCGGTTTTGCGGCCAACGCCGGCTATCCGTCGCCGGTGCACAAGGCCGCGCTGGCGGAGCGGGGGCCCACCCCGTACCACCGGCTCACGTGGGCGTATCTTGATGCGTTGCCCCAGTGGCGGCACCTCAAGAAGGCCCGCAGCTGGGCGGACGGAAATGTTCCGGAAATCGAGGGTCAGCTCGGCTTTGAGTTCTGACGCTTTTCCGGGCCTTCCCGTCGCACTCATGTGCCACCCGCCGACGCGCGTCGCATCGGCGTTTGATAGACAACACTTCATGCCTCTCATTCCCGAGGAGCCTCAGATTCACGAGAGTGCCCAGGGTCCCCGCGCCACGACGGCCAGCGGCCGTACCGCGCCGACCCCCCGCCCCGTACCCGGACCGCGTCCCGCGGCCCCGCCGCGCCCCGGCCGTCCGGGTCCTGCCCGGCCGATGCCGCCCGCGCAGCGCACGCCGCGTGACGCGGCAGCCAAGCCCGGGCCCGCCGCCCCGGCTGCCCCCGGTCCCACCGCCTCCGACGCCCCGGCGCCTGTGCCGCAGATCCAGCTGATCCCGGCTTCGGCCGAGGGTGCGCTGGACGCGGCCGAGGAAGCGGTCGACCTTCTTCTCGACTCCGGGCGTGCCCCCGGCGAGGTCCTGGTGATCAGCACCGGTGACCCGCACCCGTGGGCCGCGCACGAGCTGTCCTTCGGTGAGGCCTCCTACTGGGCCCAGCACGACGCGGGCGACGACGTCTTCTACGCCGACGCCGCCGCCCTGGATCGTGCCGCGTCCCGGCCCGTGGTCGTCGTCGCCCTCAACGGCGGCAGCGAGGAGACCGCGGTCGCGGCCCTGCCGACGGCCCTCACCCGAGCCGGCACCCTGCTGATCGTCTGCGGCGACCCGCAGCGGATCAACTCGATGCTGGGCGCGGCCGCCTGAGACGACCTCCGTCGGCCGAAGTCATGGCCGACATGGGGTCGTGGCAGGCGTGGAGTCGTGGTTGACCGTGCGGTGGTGCCGTCGGGCGCCGACCGCGCGGGAGCACGGTGACGTGGCCGACGTGCGCTGATGTGGGCCGACGTACACCCGACGTGCCGTACGTCAGCGTGCCGCCGCGCGGCGCAGGACATCGGAGGCAGCCCCTCCGGTGCGTATCGCCGGCGGATCGGTTCCGGTGAAGGGCTCGGGCCGCGAGCCGATGCTCGGCTGTCGGCCGCCGCGCCCCTCGCCCAGCACCTGCCAGCCGTCGGACGTCAGCGTGATGTACGCGCCGCAGCGCAGCCCGTGCAGCGTGCAGGCATCGCGCAGGCCCCACATCCAGGCACCGTCCTCCTGGGTCCAACGGGCGTCCCCTTCACGGCAGTAGAGCAGTACCGCGGTGCGTACCGGAGTGCGGCGGCGCAGGTCGTGCGGGATGACCCGGCGCAACTGCGCGAGCAGCGCGTTGCGGAAGACCCAGCCGTCCGTCACCGTCGCGCGCCGACTGAACGAGGCGCTCGCGCGCAGCCGTTCGTCGGGGTCGAGGACCGCCACGACGGCCGTCGTCGGCGTCGGCAGATGGCGCGCGTGCAGACCGCTGACGACGTCTCGCGGGTTGCGCAGCAACGGAATGCCCGCCGCCGACCACTCGGCGGGTTCCAGCATCCGCGCCAGTCGGTGGGCGGAGTCGGCGGAGTCGGGGGAGAACTCGGCCGAAGCCGAGGTCGAGGTCGACGCCGACACGGGTGAGCCCGGCGTGGATGCCGCGCCGGACGAGGCGAATCCGAAGGTCACGGTCCTCCCTTCGGCTACGCGCCCGTACGCGGGCGGGGTCGGGCTGGGGGAGCGCACCGCGGCACGGCCCTGGGGACCACGGGGCGCACGGGAGCGCTTCCAATTGTTCCCGCCGCGATCGCCGGGGGCAATGAACAAATCGGCACGGGATGCCGGTATCGGACGGTGCGTTGCTTATATCCCTGCCCAGATCATCCGCGTCCGAGTCCTCCGAGTCCTCCGAGCCCTGTGACTCCTCCGGGTCCTCCGGGTCCTTGGGGTCCTTCGGGTCCTTCGAGCCTTCCGGGACCCGTGGGGCCGTGGCGGATTCGGCGATTGTCAGTGGCATCGGGTTGCATGGAGCCATGGACACCCTGGAGCTCCGCACCGAAGCCGACGCCATCCTCGCCGAGCTCGTCGGCGACCCCGGGGGGTCGGCCCGGCTGCGCGAGGACCAGTGGCAGGCGGTCGCCGCGCTGGTGCAGGAGCGGCGGCGCGCCCTGGTGGTGCAGCGCACCGGCTGGGGCAAGTCGGCGGTGTACTTCGTGGCGACGGCCCTGCTGCGCCGCCGCGGCGCGGGCCCGACCGTGATCATCTCCCCGCTCCTCGCCCTCATGCGCAACCAGGTCGAGTCCGCGGCGCGCGCCGGTATCCAGGCGCGCACCATCAACTCGGCCAACCCCGAGGAGTGGGACACGATCTACGGCGAGGTGGAGCGCGGCGAGACCGACGTCCTCCTCGTCAGCCCGGAGCGTCTCAACTCGGTGGACTTCCGCGACCAGGTGCTGCCCAAGCTCGCGGCCACCACCGGTCTGCTGGTGGTGGACGAGGCGCACTGCATCTCCGACTGGGGCCACGACTTCCGGCCCGACTACCGCAGGCTGCGGGCGATGCTGGCCGAGCTCTCGGCCGGCGTGCCCGTGCTCGCCACGACCGCGACGGCCAACGCGCGCGTGACGGCGGACGTGGCCGAACAGCTCGGCACCGGTGCGGGCGAGGCGCTGGTGCTGCGCGGCGCGCTGGAGCGCGAGAGCCTGCGCCTCGGCGTCGTGCAACTGCCCGATGCCGCCCACCGGCTGGCCTGGCTCGCCGAGCACCTCGACGAACTGCAGGGCTCCGGGATCATCTACGCCCTGACCGTCGCCGCCGCCGAGGAGGCCACCGCGTTCCTGCGGCAGCGCGGCTTCAAGGTGGCGTCGTACACGGGGCGTACGGAGAACGCCGACCGGCTGCAGGCCGAGACCGACCTCCAGGAGAACCGGGTCAAGGCGCTGGTCGCCACCTCGGCGCTGGGCATGGGCTTCGACAAACCGGACCTGGGTTTCGTGGTGCACCTCGGCTCGCCGTCCTCGCCGATCGCGTACTACCAGCAGGTGGGCCGCGCGGGGCGAGGCGTCGAGCACGCCGACGTGCTGCTGCTGCCGGGCAAGGAGGACGAGGCCATCTGGCGCTACTTCGCCGATACGGCGTTCCCGCCCGAGGCGCAGGTCCGCCAGACCCTCTCCGCGCTCGCCGACGCGGGGCGGCCGCTCTCCGTGCCCGCCCTGGAGGCCGTGGTGGAGCTCCGCCGCACCCGGCTGGAGACGATGCTGAAGGTCCTCGACGTGGACGGCGCGGTCAAGCGGGTCAAGGGCGGCTGGATCTCCACGGGCGAGCCGTGGGTGTACGACGCCGAGCGGTACGCGTGGGTGGCCAGGCAGCGACAGGCCGAGCAGCAGGCGATGCGGGACTACGTGAGCACGGACCTGTGCCGCATGGAGTTCCTGCGCCGGCAGCTGGACGACGAGGGTGCGGCTCCGTGCGGGCGGTGCGACAACTGCGCGGGTGCCTGGACCGACGCGTCCGTCTCCGAGGACGCGCTGTCGGGCGCCACGAAGGAGCTGGACCGGCCCGGCGTCGAGGTCGAGCCGCGCAGGATGTGGCCGACGGGCATGGCGGCGCTGGGTGTCGAGCTCAAGGGGCGTATTCCGGCCAAGGAGCAGTGCTCCACCGGTCGGGCGCTCGGCCGTCTCTCGGACATCGGGTGGGGCAACCGGCTGCGTCCGCTGCTGGCCGAGAACGCGCCGGACGGGCCTGTCCCCGACGATGTACTGAAGGCGGCGGTCGCGGTCCTCGCCGACTGGGCACGTTCGCCCGGGGGATGGGCGACCGGCGGCGCGGACGCGGCGGCCCGGCCGGTGGGCGTCGTGGCCGTGCCGTCGCTCTCCAGGCCGCAGCTCGTCGGCTCGCTCGCGCAGGGGATCGCGAGCGTCGGTCGCCTGCCCTTCCTGGGGACGCTGGCGTACGAGGGTCCTGACGGCGCGCACGCGGCGCGCCGCAGCAACTCCGCCCAGCGGCTGCGGGCGTTGTCGGACGCCTTCGCCGTCCCGGAGGAGCTGGCCGCCGCGCTCGCCGCCTCACCGGGTCCTGTCCTGCTCGTCGACGACTACACCGACTCGGGCTGGACCCTCGCCGTCGCCGCGCGTCTCCTGCGCAGGGCGGGCGGCAGGGAGGTGCTGCCCCTGGTGCTGGCGGCGGCGGGCTGAGCCTCCCCCGGAGGGAGGGGAGGCTCAGCCGGGGGGAGGCTCCGAAACTGCGGAGCCATGGCTCACGGACGGCTCGTCAGGTATCCGCCCATGGAGGTGAAGTACTCCGTCGCGGGCAGCTCGCGGCCGTCCTCGGTCCGTACGTGCGTGATGGCCAGGCCGTGGTTGCGGCCGAAGCGCGCGTCGGCTCCGGCGACGATCACCACGCCCTCGCCCTCGCGGTAGAAGATGCGGCCCGGCGTGCCGCCGTAGCGGTTCTCGGACACGACCGCGGAGACGATCTCCAGGCGCTTGCCCTTGTGGAAGGCGTAGGCGCTCGGGTACGGCGCGGACTGGGCGCGCACCAGGCGCTCCAGGTCCTCGGCGGGCCAGGTCCAGTCGATGCGGATGTCCTCGGCGGACCGCTTGTGGAAGAAGCTCGCCTGGGAGCGGTCCTGCTTGGTGAACTCCGTCTGCCCGCCGGCGATGAGGTCGAGTGCGCCGATGGTGACCGGGGCGATGAGGTCGACGGTCTTGTGGAAGAGGTCGGTGGCGGTGTCCTTCGGGCCGACCGCGACCGCCTCCTGCCGGACGATGTCGCCGGCGTCGAGCTCGTCGTCCATCATGTGCGCGGTGACGCCCACTTCGGACTCGCCGTTGATCATCGCCCAGATGATCGGCGAGAAGCCGGCGTACTTCGGCAGCAGCGAGTCGTGGACGTTCAGCGTGCCGTAGCGCGGGAGGCCGAAGATGCGCGGCGGGATCCAGGTGCGCCAGTTGTTGGCCACGATGATGTCCGCGTCCGCCTCCTTGAGGCGCTCGAACAGCTCTTCGTCGTCAGGGCGGTTGCGGATCAGGACCGGGACGCCGTGCTCCTCGGCGAGGTCGGCGACCGAGTCGCTCCAGATCTTCTCGTACGCGTGCTCGCTCTTGGGGTGAGTCACCACCAGCACCACGTCGTGCTCGGAGTCCAGGAGGGCTTGCAGGGTGCGGTGCCCCCAGGTCTGGTAACCGAACATGACGACCCGCATGGGGGTTCCTCCTCAGGGCAGGGAATGACTGACGCTAAGTAAAGCAAGGCTTACCTTACTGTGCAATGCGTCCACTCGGCACCGTAACAACGCGAGTGCTCCGTGCCCCAGTTGAGGGCGTGACTGCCCGTCCGGTATGCCCCCATGTCTGTTTTGCCCGGTCGACAGCTGTCACGTATTAGCTTAGGCTCACCTAAGTTCGAGTGGGTCGCCCGTCGACGTGCCCACTTTTTGTACCTTCCCCCACGCCTGACAGGCGGCTTCCCCGCACGATGGGAGTGACATGTCACAGGTTCTTCCTGGCGACGACGCACCACTGGTCCACGACCTCATTGGCATCGGCTTCGGCCCGTCCAACGTGGCGATGGCGATCGCGCTCAGCGAGCACAACGCGAGCGTCGGCAGGGAGGAGACGGTCACCGCTCACTTCTTCGAGCAGCAGCCGAGCTTCGGCTGGCACCGCGGCATGCTGATCGACGACGCGACCATGCAGGTGTCCTTCCTCAAGGACCTGGTGACACAGCGGAACCCCACCAGCGAGTTCAGCTTCCTCTGCTACCTGAAGAGCAAGGGCCGCCTGACCGACTTCATCAACCACAAGAACCTGTTCCCGCTGCGCGTCGAGTTCCACGACTACCTGGAGTGGGCCGCGGCCAAGGTCGACGACCAGGTCTCCTACGGCCACGAGGTCGTCGGGGTCACGCCGTTCGTGCGGGACGGAGCGGTCGAGTACCTGGACGTCACCGTCCGGTCGGCGGAGGGCCTCGCGGTCCACCGCGCCCGCAACCTCGTCATCGGCACCGGCCTGCGCCCCCTCATGCCGGAGGGCGTGGAGCGCGGCGACCGCGTCTGGCACAACTCCGACCTGCTCGCCAAGGTCGACGGCCTGGAAGGCACTTCGCCCTCCCGCTTCGTCGTCGTGGGCGCGGGCCAGAGCGCCGCCGAGAACGTCGCCTACCTGCACCGCCGCTTCCCCGAGGCCGAGATATGCGCCGTCTTCTCGCGCTACGGCTACAGCCCCGCGGACGACAGCTCCTTCGCCAACCGGATCTTCGACCCGGACGCCGTCGACGAGTACTTCGAGGCCCCCGAGGGCGTCAAGCGCCGCCTGATGGACTATCACGGCAACACCAACTACTCCGTGGTGGACATCGACCTGATCGACGACCTGTACCGGGAGTCGTACCGGGAGAAGGTCCTCGGCACCGAGCGCCTCCGCTTCCTCAACGTCTCGCGCCTCACCGGCGTCAAGGAGACCCCGGACGGCGTCCGCGCCACCGTGAAGTCCCTCGTCACCGGCGAGGAGAACCCCGTCGACGCCGACGTCGTGGTCTTCGCCACCGGCTACAGCCCCGCCGACCCCATCGGCCTCCTCGGCGAGGTCGCCGACCGCTGCCTCCGTGACGACGAGGGCCGCGTCCGCGTCGAGCGTGACTACCGCGTGGCGACCGACGCCGACCTGCGGTGCGGCATCTACCTCCAGGGCGGTACGGAGCACACGCACGGCATCACGTCGTCGCTGCTGTCCAACATCGCGATCCGGGTCGGTGAGATCCTCGACTCGGTGCGCGAGCGGAGCGCCGCGTCCGCCGAGGCCCGCCCGGTCGCCGGCGAGACGGGCAGCGCCGCGCGCTAGAGCGCGGGCGCACGAGCCACGACGCAGGCCCCGCCCGCCGTACGGCACGATCCGATCAAAGGGACAACGGATCAAAGGGATAACGTACGTCGACATGAGCACGACTGCAGTGGAGCGACCCGCGCCGAGGGACGCAACGGAGTCCCGTCGGCGGCGGGTCGTGGGCCTGGGCGTCCTCGCCGCGGTCCTGGTGATCGCGGCGGCGGCGTCGCTGGCCGTCGGGGCGCGGGCGCTGACCCCGGCCGAGGTGTGGCACGGGCTGTTCGCCGGGCCGGAGTCCGACCAGCGGCTGACCGAGATCCGGCTCATCGTGCAGACCGTCCGCGTGCCGCGGACGGTGCTCGCCGTGGTGGCGGGCGTCGCGCTCGGTGTCGGCGGCGCGCTGATCCAGGGGTACACCCGCAACCCCATCGCGGACACGGGCCTGTTGGGCGTGAACGCGGGCGCGTCGTTCGCTGTGGTGACGGTGGTCGCTCTGTTCGGGTTCTCCAACCCGTTCCAGTACGTGTGGTTCGGCTTTCTCGGAGCGGCCGTCTCCGGTGTCGTCGTGTTCGGCCTCGCGAGCATCGGGCGGGGAGCCGGGAATCCCCTGACCCTGGCCCTCGCCGGGCAGGGCATCACGGTGTTCCTCGCCGCGATGACCACGGCCGTCTCCCTCTCGGACACACAGTCCCTGAACGCGCTGCGGTTCTGGAACGCGGGCTCCGTGGCC
Organism: Streptomyces venezuelae; assembly: GCF_008642335.1. Lineage (NCBI taxonomy): Bacteria > Bacillati > Actinomycetota > Actinomycetes > Kitasatosporales > Streptomycetaceae > Streptomyces > Streptomyces venezuelae. The sequence continues at coordinate 6,090,632 of NZ_CP029191.1, forward strand.
GGTGTCGACTTCGACGTGATCTGGCCGGTGACCGCGTTCATCGCCGTCGGCCTGGTCCTCGCCCTGACCACGCTGCCCGCCCTCAACCTGCTCAACCTGGGCGAGGACGTGGCGCGGGGGCTCGGCGTGAACATCGCGGTCAGCCGGACCGTCGGCATCCTCGCCATCACCCTGCTCGCGGGTGCGGCGACGGCGGCCTGCGGCCCCATCGCGTTCCTCGGCCTGATGGTGGCGCACGTGGCCCGCTACCTCACAGGACCGGACTACCGTTGGCTGGTGCCGTACGCGGGACTGCTCGGCGCGGTCGTCCTGCTGGTCTGCGACATCGTGGGCCGACTGGTGGTGCGGCCCGGCGAGTTGGAGGCCGGGGTCGTCGTGGCCCTGCTCGGGGCGCCGTTCTTCGCGGTCCTGGTCTGGCGAGGAAAGTTCAAGAACGCATGAGCGAGACAGATGTGAAGCCCGCACTGACGCCGGGCGTCCGGCTCGGACCCCTGTCGTTCGTCTGGCGGCCCTGGCTCGTCCTCGTCACGCTGGTCCTCGCGGCGGCGACCTTCCTGGTGTTCTGCCTGTCCATCAGCATCGGCGACTTCCCCATCGGCCTCTCCCGCGTGCTGGCCACGCTCGTCGGCCGCGGCGAGCAGGTCGACGAGTTCGTCATCATGGATCTGCGGATGCCGCGCGCCCTGGCGGGGCTCGTCGTGGGCATCGCGCTCGGCGTCTCCGGCGCGATCACGCAGTCGGTCGCGCGCAACCCGCTGGCCAGCCCCGACATCCTCGGCATCACCGGCGGCGCCAGCGCGGTCGCCGTGTTCTCGGTGACGGTGTCGGGCGGGACCGCGGCGGCGGTCATCGACTCGATCGGGCTCTCCGCCGCGGCCCTCGCCGGTGGCCTGTTCACGGGCCTGCTCGTGTACTTCCTGGCGTGGCGGCGCGGGGTCGACGGCTTCCGGCTGATCCTCATCGGCATCTCGGTGAGCGCCGTGACGCAGGCGATCACGACCTGGCTCCTCGTCTCCGCCGACATCAGGGATGTGGCGCGCGCCCAGGCGTGGCTGGTCGGTTCGCTGGAGAACCGGTCGTGGGACCAGGTGTGGGTGGCGCTCTGGTGCTCGCTCGGCCTGCTTGTCGTCGTGGCCGCGGCAGCCTTCCAGTTCAAGCCGCTGCACCTCGGCGACGACATCGCGGCGGGGCTCGGTGTCCGCTTCGGGCGGGTGCGTGCGGTGCTGCTGCTGTGCGCGGTACTGCTGGCGGCCGTGGCCGTGAGCTCGGCGGGACCCGTTCCGTTCGTGGCGCTGGTGGCGCCGCAGGTGGCGATGCGTCTGACGCGCCGTCCGACGCCGCCGCTGATCGCGTCCGGTCTGTTCGGGGCGCTGCTCCTGATCGGCGCCGACCTCACCGCGCGTGCGGTGCTGCCGAACAATCTCCCCGTCGGCGTGGTCACCGCCGCGATCGGCGGCCCCTTCCTCGTCTACCTGTTGGTGCGGGCGAACCTCAAATAGCGGGCTCGGCTCGATTAGCTGGTACAAAGGTGAGGCAAACCTAATATTAGGGGGGCTTGTGGTCGCTCAGTACATCACCGAGATCGAGCCGGCGGTCCAGGACACCGCGCGGCTCGCCGCCAGGGGCGTCTCGGTCGGATACGGCAGCCGTACCGTCATCGACGATCTCGACGTGTCCATCCCGCCCGGAGTGATCACGACGATCATCGGCCCCAACGGGTGCGGCAAATCGACCCTGTTGCGCACCCTGACGCGGCTGCTGAAACCGGTCAGCGGCTCGGTCGTGCTGGACGGCCAGGACATCGTCAAGCTCAAGACCCGTGACGTGGCGAAGAAGCTGGGGCTGCTGCCGCAGACGCCGGTCGCGCCGGAGGGCCTCACGGTGGCCGATCTGGTCGCCAGGGGCCGTCACCCGCACCAGAGTTGGCTGCGTCAGTGGTCGTCGGACGACGCCGGTGTCGTGGAGCGCGCGCTGGCCATGACCGGCGTCTCCGACCTGGCCGACCGCCCCGTCGACTCGCTCTCCGGCGGTCAGCGCCAGCGCGTCTGGATCTCCATGACCCTGGCGCAGGGCACCGACCTGCTGCTCCTCGACGAGCCCACCACGTACCTGGACCTGGCGCACGCGATCGACGTACTCGACCTGGTCGACGATCTGCACGAGTCGGGGCGCACCGTGGTCATGGTGCTGCACGATCTCAATCTGGCCACGCGGTACAGCGACCACCTCGTCGTGATGAAGGCGGGTGCGATCCTTGCGCAGGGGCACCCGCGCGACGTGATCACGGCGGAGCTGCTGCAGGAGGCGTTCGGGCTGCGCGCCCGGGTCGTCGACGACCCGGTGGGCGACCGCCCGCTGATCGTGCCGATCGGCCGTACGCACGTCCAACTCGACTGACCCCACTGCGAAGCGGTTCGGTAAGGCTAGGCTAACCTCATCTCTGCAGGATAAGGTTTGGCTGCCCTGAGTCCGGGGCGCAGCGGTCAGCGCGACAGCAAGGGAATGCGGATGCTCCTCCACCGAACGACGCTCACGAAGCCCCGGCGGCTGGCGGCCGTACTGACCGCCACGGCGCTCGGTGTCGGCCTCCTCGCTGGCTGTGGTTCCGACTCGGACGACAAGGCGGACGACAACGCCCCGGCGGCCGCCGCCGGCGGTACGTTCCCGGTCACCGTGGAGCACGCGTTCGGGTCCACGAAGGTCACCGAGGCCCCCAAGCGCGTCGTCACCGTCGGCTACACCGACGACCAGACCGCCCTGGCCCTCGGCACCAAGCCGGTCGGCATGGTCGACCAGTACCCGAACCCGGAGGGCAAGTCCCCCGACATCAACACCCAGTGGCCTTGGGTGAAGGACAAGTGGGGCGACACCAAGCCCGACGTCATCATGAAGAACGGCGACTCCGGCCCGAACTACGAGAAGATCGCCGCCCTGCGCCCGGACCTGATCATCGCGGTGTACTCCGAGATCGACAAGGCCGCCTACGACAAGCTCTCGCAGATCGCCCCGACGGTGGGCCGCACCAAGGGCGAGAAGGAGCTCTTCAGCGCCCCCTGGCAGGACAACGCGGTGCACATCGCCAAGGCGCTCGGCAAGGAGGACGAGGGCAAGAAGCTCGTCGAGGGCATCGAGGACAAGCTCGCCGAGGCGAAGAAGTCGCACCCGAAGTTCGCGGACCAGACCTCCGTCGCCCTGTCCTGGTACAAGGACTCCATCAACCCGTTCACCTCGAAGGACGTCCGCGGACGGCTCCTGACGGGCATGGGCTTCACGTACCAGACGAAGATCGACAAGATCGCCGGCGGCAAGTTCTCCACCGAACTCTCGCCCGAGCGCACCGACCTGGTCGACGTCGACCGCATCGTCGTCATCAACGACAAGGCCGACACCGCCGCGCTGAAGAAGTTCAAGCTGTTCGCCAACCTGGACGCCGTGAAGAAGGGCAACGTGTCCTACCTCCTGGACAGCGAGGGCCCGGCGGTCGGTGCCGCGATGTCGCAGGGCACCGTCCTGTCCCTCCCGTACGCGATCGACGAGCTCGTCAAGTCGGTCGAGTAGCGATGACGTTCCCCTTGCCCCGTCCCCGTCCCCGGCTCGACTTGGTCTTCGTGTGAGCATCACCGAAACACCCACCACCGCAACACCCCCCGCGACGCTGCGCACCGCGTCCGGACGCGAGGCCACCCGGTGGGTCTCGGCCCACTGCCGCGAAGTCCCGTGGCTGACGACGGCCACCGTGTTCACCACGGTGGCCGGGGCGGCGCTCCAAGTGCTCCCCGTGCTGCTCCTCGGCCGGGTGGTCGACGGAGTGGTCGAGGGGGAGGGGCGCTCGGTCCTCGTCACGATCGGCGTCCTGATGGGCGTCGCCGCGCTGCTCGGCGCGGTGGCCACCGCGGCCTCGACGTATCTGATCGGGCGCCTCGGCGCGGACCTGCTCGCGCGGCTGCGGGAGGGCGCCGTCCGCGCGGTGCTCGGCATGCCGAGCGCGCGGATCGAGCAGGTCGGCCGCGGAGACGTGCTCTCCCGGGTCGGCGACGACGTGGCCGTGCTGTCCAAGGGCATCCGCACGGCCATCCCCACCGTGTTCTCGGCGGGCGTGCTGGTCCTCATCGCCACGGTCGGCATGTTCGGCCTGGACTGGCGGCTCGGCCTCGCGGGCGCCGCCGCGCTTCCCGCGTACGCGCTGGCCCTGCGCTGGTACCTGCCGCGCTCCGCCCCGCTCTACCGCAAGCAGCGGATGGCCCAGGCCGACCGCGCCCAGGCGCTGATCAGCGGCCTCAACGGCATCGACACAGTCCGCGCGTACCGCCTGGAGGACGACGTCCGGGAGAAGGTCACCGCGGAGTCCTGGCGGGTGCGCAACCTCGGGATCGACGTGTTCCGGTTCTTCGGCCGGTTCGTGGGCCGCGAGAACCGAGCCGAGTTCATCGGGCTCGTCCTCATCCTCGTGGTGGGATACGCCCTGCTGGAGGCCGACGCCGCCAGCCTCGGCGAGGTGTCGGCGGCCCCGCTGATGTTCCACCGCCTGTTCACCCCGCTCGGCGCCATCATGTTCACCTTCGACGAGGCGCAGAAGTCGGGCGCGAGCCTGACCCGTCTGGTCGGGGTGCTGGGGGAGTCCGCCGAGGAGCGGCTGGTGGGCGACACGTCCGTCGCCGTGGCCGACGCCGTGCCGCACCAAGTGACGGTGCAGGGGCTGACGTTCACCTATCCGGGCGCCGACGAACCGGTGCTCAGGGACGTCGACCTGACGATCACGGCCGGCGGTTCGCTGGCGCTCGTGGGCGCGACGGGTGCCGGCAAGTCGACGCTGGCCGCGCTGATCGCGGGCATCGGGACTCCGCAGACGGGTTCGGTGCGCATCGGCGCGCACGACCTGGGCGGTCTCGACGAGGCCGGGGCGCGGGCCCTGGTGAGCATCCTGACGCAGGAGACGCACGTCTTCTCGGGACCGCTCGCCGACGACCTGCGGCTCGCGGCACCGGAGGCGACCGACGCCGAACTCATGGACGCGCTGCGCACGGTGGGCGCCTACGACTGGGTCGAGGCGCTGCCGGAGGGCCTGCACACCACGGTCGGCGAAGGCGGTGAGCGCCTGGACGTCACGAAGATCGCGCAGATCGCGCTGGCCCGCCTCGTCCTCGGCAGGGCGCCGGTCGTCGTGCTCGACGAGTCGACCGCGGAGGCGGGCAGCGAGGGCGCGGCGGAGCTGGAGCGTGCCGTGCTGGCCGCGTGCGCGGGCCGTACGACGCTGTTCGTGGCGCACCGGCTCACGCAGGCGATGGCCGCGGACCGGATCGCCGTGCTGGACGCGGGGCGTGTGGTGGAGCAGGGCACTCACGACGAGTTGGTGGCTCTGGGCGGCCGGTACGCGCGTCTGTGGCGGGCCTGGCGAGAGGGTAGTTAGGCAAGCCTAATTTAGGTTAGCCTAACTGCGATTACCTGAAAGGGACGCTGTGTCTTCGATGATGGAACCGAGCACTCGCCTCGTGCTGCTCTCCCCCGACCGCCTGGCCGATGTGCGTCGGCGTGCCGGCGACTACTCCGACCGGACCATCGCCGAGGCCTGCGCCATCGGCCTGTCGTACTGGGCGACCGGCCGCAGCCCCGAAGGCATCGAGCTCGCGCCGGGCACGCTCTTCGCGGACGTCCTCGGCTGGGTCGACAACGGCGGTACGGGGCCCGGCAGTCGGGAAGCAGGCAGCCACGAAGCCGGCGCCCGCGAGGCAGGCGCCCAAGGCTGGCATGTCCCTGTCCCCGACGGCGTCGATCCCGAGGAGGCGCAGCTCGCACTCGACGACCTCGCCGACTTCCCCGACCGGCCCCTCGGCACCGTCGCCCCGGTCGACGCGGAGGCGCGCCTCAAGATCCTCGCCGAGTGGAACGACACCGGCGCGGACCGGGCCCGCCCCACCATCGTCGAGATGTTCCGCGAACAGGCCCGCACCAGGCCCGACGCCGTCGCCATCGTCGACGAGCACCGCTCCCTGACCTACCGTGAGGCGGCCGAACGCTCCGCCCAGCTGGCCCACCATCTCCTCTCCCGCGGCCTCGCCCCCGAACAGGTCGTCGGCATCTCGCTCGGCCGCTCCGCCGACATGGTCGTCGGCCTCCTCGCCGTACTGCAGGCGGGCTGCGCCTTCGTACCGCTCGACCCGCAGTGGCCCGCCGCGCGCCGCTCCGTCGTCATCGAGGACGCCCGCGTCGTCCTGCAGCTCAACTCCTCGGGCGAGCACGACCCGCAGGAGCCGGAAGCCGTCGCCGTCGACCTCGCCGACTGGGCGTTCGGCTCCCTGCCCGCCACGGCACCCGGCGTCTCCGTGGACGGCGACTCACTCGCGTACGTGATCTTCACATCCGGCTCGACCGGGCGGCCCAAGGGCGCGATGATCCGGCACGCGGCGATCAGCGAGCGGCTGCTCTGGCAGGTCGACGAGATCCTGCACTTCGGCCACGACGACGCGTCCCTGTTCAAGGCGCCGCTGTCGTTCGACATCTCCATCAACGAGATCTTCCTGCCGCTGGTCAGCGGCGGCCGCCTCGTCGTCCTGCGGACCGGCGGCGAACGCGACCCGCACCACCTGCTGAGCGTCATCGCCGAGCAGCGCGTCACCTTCACGTACCTCGTGTCGTCCATGCTGGACGTGCTCCTGGAGATGGCGGGCGACTCCGGCCGCCTCGACAGTCTGCGCCACGTCTGGTGCGGCGGCGAGGTGCTCACGCCCGAGCTGTACGAGCGGTTCCGCACTCGGCTCGCCATCCCGATGTACCACGGCTACGGCCCCGCCGAGACGACGATCGGTGTCTCGCACGTCATCTACCGGGGCGAGGCCGAGCGCCTCTCCACCTCCATCGGCAGGGCCAACCCCAACACCCAGCTGTACGTCCTCGACGACGAGCTGCGCCCGGTCCCGGTCGGTGTGGGCGGCGAACTGTACGCGGGCGGCCTCCTCCTGGGGCGCGGCTACGTCAACGCGCCCGGCCTGACCGCCTCCCGCTTCATCGCCAACCCCTTCGCCTCGGACGGGTCCCGGCTCTACCGCACCGGCGACCTGGCACGGTTCGCGCCCGACGGAACCCTGGACTTCCTCGGCCGCGCCGACAACCAGATCAAGATCCGCGGCATGCGCCTGGAGATCGAGGACGTCGAGGTCGGCCTCGCCGAACACCCGCGCGTACGCCACACCTGCGTCGTCGCCAAGAAGAACACGGCAGGCGGCACCTACCTCGTGGGATACGTGATCCCCGCGGCCGGCAGCGAGGACCTGCGGGCCGACGAGGTCAAGGCGTGGGCCGTCGACCACATGGTCGAGTACATGGTCCCCACCCACATCGTCGTGATGGACGCGTTCCCGCTCACCGCGAACGGCAAGCTCGACCGCAAGGCACTGCCCGAGCCCGCCGCCACGACCGGCGCGGTCGCCCCGCCCACCACCGAGAACGAGCGCGTGGTCTGCGCGGCGGTCGCCGCGGTCCTCCAGCTCGACGAGGTCGGCGTCGACCAGGACTTCTTCCAGCTCGGCGGCGACAGCATCCTCACCATCTCGCTGCTGAGCGCGCTCCGAGAGGCCGGGCTCTACGTCACGGCACGGCAGATCTTCACCCACAGCGTCGTCGGCGCCCTGGCCGCCGTCGCGAGTCGAGAGGACGTCTCCACCGTCGACCACGGCGACGTCGCGACCGGCGCCGTCGTCGGCTCGCCCATCGTGCAGTGGCTCGGCGAGACCACCGACGCCGTCGACGGCTTCGTCCAGTCGGTCGTCCTCAACACCCCCGCGGAACTCACCGCCGAGGCGCTCGACGAGATACTCGGCGCCGTCCTCGGACGGCACGACATGCTGCGCGCGAAACTCGTGCGCGGCGACCGCTGGAGCTTCGACATCCCGGAGGCCGACCGCGCCGCCGCCCCCGTGTGGCAGGAGAGCGACCGGCCGCTGGAGGCGTGCGTCGAGCTCGCCACCGACGGGCTCGACCCGGACGGCGGAGTGATGTTCCGCGCGGTCTGGCGCCGCGCCGACAACCAACTCGTGATCGTCGTCCACCACGTGGTGATCGACGGCGTGTCCTGGCGGGTCCTGATGGAGGACCTGGCCACGGCGTGGCGCCAGTGCTCCTCCGGCGCACCCGTCGAACTGCCCCCGGTCGGCACGTCGTTCCGGCGCTGGACGCAGCTTCTGGAGCGCGCGGACTTCACGGCGGACCTCACCTACTTCCAGCGGCCCCTGCCGGGCACCGACCAGCCGGTGGGCCGGCGCGCCCTGACCGCCGCCGACACCGTCGCACGCGAGCGGATCCGAACCGTCTCCGTCGGCCCCGAGGTCACGGCCGCCCTCCTCGGCGAGATCCCCGCCAAGTTCCACGCGGGCGTCAACGACGTGCTCCTCACCGGCCTCGCCGTCGCCCTCGCCCGGTGGCGCCGCGACCTCGGGCAGGACCAGACGTTCGCGCACATCGAGCTGGAGGGCCACGGCCGCGAGGGCGGGTACGTGGCGGACGCCGCGGGCTTCGAGCCGGAACTCTCGCGCACGGTGGGCTGGTTCACGACCCTCTTCCCGGTGACCGTCGACCCCGGCACCGCCCCCGACCTCACCGATCCCGCGTACCTCGCCGCCGCCCTCAAGGCGGTCAAGGAAGACCTGTCCCACGTACCGAGTAACGGCATCTCCTACGGCGCCCTGCGCTACCTGAACGACACGCGGTTCGACGCCCCCGCCCCCCAGGTGCTCTTCAACTACCTGGGCCGCTTCGACGCGGGCGCCTCGGGCGACTGGCAGCTCACGGGCGCCACCGGCCAGCTCGGCGAGAAGCGCGACCCGGACATGCGCCTGCCGCGCGCCCTGGAGTTCAACGCCATCGCCGAACCCGCCTCGGCCGGCGGCGAGTACGAACTCGTCACCACCGTCTCCTGGCCCGACGGCATGTTCACCGTCGAGGACATCGCGACGCTCGGCGGCTACTTCCGCGTCGCCCTGGCCGGTCTCGCCGCGCTCGACGAGGGCGGCCACACCCCCAGCGACTTCCCCTTGGTGCCGCTCACCCAGGCCGACGTCGACAGCCTGGACGGCCCGGCGCTGCGGGACATCCTGCCGCTGACCCCGCTGCAGGAAGGCCTGTACTTCCACTCGGTCTTCGACGACGACTCGGCGGGTGCCTACGTAGAGCAGCAACTCCTCACCCTTGAGGGGGAGGTGGACGCGGACCGGCTCGCCGCCGCCGCGACCCGGCTGCTCACGCTCTACCCGAACCTCGCCGCGCGCTTCACGGCCCTCGCCGACGGCCGCGTGGTCTCCGTCCTGGAGAACGGCGTCCAGGCGCCCTTCACGACGGTGGACCGCCCCGGCATCACCGATGCCGAGATACGCGACCTCGCCGAGCGGGACCGGCGCGCCGGGTTCGACCTGGCCACCGGGCCCTTGATGCGCTACACGCTCGTCCGCGCGGGCGACGAGCGCACGGTCCTGGTGCAGACCGTGCACCACATCATCGCCGACGGCTGGTCCGTGCCGCCGATGCTGCGCGCGCTGCTCGCCGAGTACCACGCGCCGGGCACCGTGTACCCCGTCGGCGGCTTCCCCGACTACGTGCACTGGCTCGCCGGACGGGACGACGACGAGAGCGACCGGGTGTGGGGCGAGGAGCTGGCCGGGCTGCCGGGGTCCTCCCTGGTCGCCGAGGGCCACACTCCGTCGGACCGGTTCGCCGACACGGCCGTCGAGGCTCAGCACGACGTCGACGCGGCCGTCCGGACCGCCGGTGTGCCGCTGAGCGTCGCCGTGCACAGCGCGTGGGCCGTGACCCTGGGCGGCATCCTGCACTCCGACGACGTGGTGTTCGGCTCCACGGTGTCCGGGCGCGACGCGGACGTGCCCGGCATCGGCGACATGGTGGGCCTGTTCATCAACACGATCCCCGTACGGGCCCGTTGGTCCGGCTCGACCACGGCGGGGGACCTGCTCGCCCGGGTGCGGGAGCACCAGAGCGCCGTCCTGCCGCACCAGCACGTCTCGCTGGCGCGGATCGGCCGCCAGGCGGGCGCGGGGCCGCTCTTCGACACCCTCGTGGTGTTCGACGTCGCGACCGATGTGGACGGCCTGCGGACCCCCGACGCCGAGCTCGTCATCACCGACATCGTCAACGAGGGCGCCCCGCACTACCCGCTCACCCTCGTCGTGGAGCGCGCCCTCGACGGACGCCCCCGCTTCAACCTGATCTACGACGGCGAGCTCCTCGGTGAGAGCACCGCCCAGGGCATCCTGCGCACCTTCACGCGGGCCCTCGACGGCCTCCTGACGCGTCCGGACGCTCTCGTCGGCGACCTGGTACCCGAGGGGGACCGGAGGCCCGCACGCGTCGCGCAGGAGACTTTGGGCGGCCTCTTCGACGCCGCCGCGCGCCGTGACCCGGCGGCCACCGCCGTCACCCAGTGCGCGCTCGACGGCGGCACGAGGTCGCTGACGTACGGCGAACTGGCCGACGCCAAAAGCGAATTGGCGGTGGGGCTGCGCGCCGCCGGGGTCGGCCCCGGCAAGCGCGTCGCCGTCGCCGTCCCGCGCTCCGTGGAGCAGGTCGTCGCGCTCGTCGCGATCGTCTCCGCGGGCGGTGCCTACGTACCGCTGGACCTGGCCTACCCGGACGAGCGCCTGGAGTACATCCTCGCCGACGCCTCCCCGCAGGTCGTCCTCGTCGACCGCGAGCAGCGCGACCGCTTCACCGGGCTCCTGGAGCGGGCGGGCGTACCGGCCCGCGTGCTCGTCCAGGGCGAGGAACTGCCGCGGGACACGGACGAGTCCGCCGACGAGGCCCGCCCGCACGATCCCGCGTACGTCATCTACACGTCCGGCTCGACCGGCCGCCCCAAGGGCGTCGTCGTACCGCACTCCAGCGTGGTCACCCTGCTCGCCAACACCCGGCCTGACATGGGCTTCGGGCCGCACGACGTGTGGGTGCAGTTCCACTCCTTCTCCTTCGACTTCGCGGTCTGGGAGCTCTGGGGCGCGCTGGCGCACGGCGGTGAGCTGCTCGTGCCCGAGTACGGCCTGACCCGCTCCCCGGTCGACTTCCACCGGCTCGTCCGCGAGCGCGGTGTGACCGTGCTCAACCAAACACCGTCGGCGTTCTACCAGTTCATCGAGGCGGACCGGCACGCCGGCGAACCGCTCCCCGCGCTACGGAAGATCATCTTCGGTGGCGAGGCGCTCGACCTCGGGCGGCTGCGCGGCTGGGTCGAGCGGCACGGCACGGCGGCGCCCGAGCTGGTCAACATGTACGGCATCACCGAGACGACCGTGCACGTCACGCACCGGGTGCTGACCGACGCCGACTTCACCCGTGGCCAGGACGTCAGCCCCATCGGCGGTCCGATCCCCGGTCTCGTCACCCATCTGCTCGACGACCGGCTCCGGCCCGTGCCGCCGGGTCGCGTCGGTGCCATCTATGTGGCGGGCGACCAGGTGTCGCTCGGCTACCTCGGCAGGTCCGGCCTGACCGCGGGCCGTTTCGTGGCGAATCCGTTCACCGACGACGGCTCCCGCATGTACCACACGGGCGACCTCGCCCGCCGTACGCTCGACGGCGAGCTGGAGTTCGTGGGCCGCGCCGACGACCAGGTCCAGCTCAAGGGCTTCCGCATCGAGCTCGGCGAGGTCGAGTCCGCGCTGCGCGAGCTGGACGGCGTGGTCGATGTGGCCGTCACCGTCGCTGACAGCGGCGATCACCTCGTCGCGCACGTCGTGGGCCGCGTCCCTGGCGACCTCGCGGGCCTGCTCGCCGCGAAGCTGCCCGTGCACATGGTGCCGAGCCGGGTCCTGACGGTCGACGCGCTGCCGCTCACCGTCAACGGCAAGCTGGACCGCAAGGCACTGGTCGAACGCGCCGCGCACGAGGACGACGCTTCCGCCGCCGTCGCGAGCGATTCCGCGCTCACGTCGCTGGTCGGCATCTTCGCGGAGGCGCTGCCCGGGTCCGCCGCCGTGGACGAGGACACCGACTTCTTCATGGCGGGCGGCGACAGCATCGTCGCCATCACCGTGATCAACCGCGCCAGGGCGCTCGGACTGCCGATCGCGCCGCGCGACGTCTTCCTGTTCAGGACGCCGCGCGCGCTCGCCGAGCACGTGGGTTCGAGCACGCCGCAGGCCAAGGCGCCCGCTCCCACCCGCCACGAGGACGGTCCTCTCACGCCGACGCCGATCATCCTGCGCCAGCGCGAACTGGGCGGCTCCCTCGACCGGTTCGTCCAGGCCAGGACCCTGTCGGCGCCCGAGGGCACCGGCTTCGCCGACGCCGAGCGCGCCGCGAACGCCGTCGTGGCCGCCCACCCGGCCCTGCGGACGCGACTGCGCGTCGAGCACGGCGTGTGGGCGCTGCGCACCGAACCCGCCCGCGAGGTCACCGTCGCCCGCACGGACGCCGACGCCTCGACGGCCGCGGACGAGGCCGCCGGACGGCTCGACCCCACCACCGGCGACGTCGTGGCGTTCTCGTGGCTGGAGGCGACCCGCACCCTCGTCGTCACCGTGCACCACATCGCCGTCGACGCCGTGTCCTGGCTGGTCCTCCTCGACGACCTGGCCACCGCCATGCGCGGCGCGGACCTGGCGCCGCCGACCACGTCCTACGCCGAGTACGCCGACGCGCTCACGCTCGGCGCCGCCTCCGACGAGGTGATCGGCGGCCTCCCGCACTGGATCACCACCCTCGACGCGCCCCCGCTGCTGCCCGGCGCCGACACCGGCAACCTGCGCGAGACCACCGTCGTCCTGCCGCCCGAGGCCGGCGACCGCCTCACCCGCACCGCGCCCGCCGCCCTCGGCGTCGGCCTCACCGAGCTGCTGTGCGGCGCGCTCCGCACCGCCCTGACCCACGTACAGCCGACGCCCACCGACCTCGCGGTCGAGCTGGAGCGGCACGGACGGGTCGCCCTCTACGAAGAGCACGACTACACGCGCACAGTGGGCTGGTTCACCTCCATCGCGCCCGTACGGCTCACCGCGCACACCGACCCCGTCGCCGCCGCGCGCGAGGTCGCCGAGCGCCAGCCGGACGAGCGCGGGCACATCGCGTACGGACAGCTGAAGTACCTCAACCCGCAGACCGCGCCGCTGCTCACCGGCCGCCCTCAGGTCCTCTTCAACTACCTGGGCCGTGGCAGCGAGTCGCAGGCGGTGCACGTCACCGGAGGCGACCAGGGCAGCCCGTACGCCGTCGAGGTCAACGCCTGGACCGACGACGCCACCGGCAGCCTGCACGCCGTCTTCACCCTCGCCGACGGCATCCCCGACGCCGTCGCCGAGCACTGGCTCGCCGCCCTGGAGCGCGTCGCCGACGCCTCCGCGTCCGCCGAGCGCACCGCGCCGGTCACCCCGCTGCAGCGAGGCCTGTTCTTCCAGGCGCAGCTGGCGGGCGCGGCCGGGCACTATGTGGCGCAGAGCTGGTTCACCTTCGACCGGCGCCTGGATGCCGATGCGCTGGCCGAGGCCATGGCGCACGTCATCGCACGGCACCCGGTCGTCGGCGCCGGCTTCACCACCGACGACGACGGCAACCCGGTCCAGGTCCTCAAGGCAGGACGGCGCGTCGACGTCCGCACGGTCGAGCTCGCGGACGACGCGGAGGTCGAGGAGTTCCGTACCCGCGACCGTGACGCCGGATTCGACCCGGCCGACGCGCCGCTCATCCGCCTCACCGTGGTCCGCCTGCCCGGCGGCCACGACGGACTGCTGCTCAGCTACCACTTGCTGCTGTGGGACGGCTGGTCCCGCGAGATCGTGCTGCGGGACCTGTTCGACGCGTACGAGGCCGTGGTGGCGGGCGAGCCGTTCGACTCGGCCCCGGCCACGCCGAGCTTCGAGGAGTACGCCAGGGCGCTCGACGCCAAGGACTCCGCCGTGGCGGAACGTTTCTGGGCGGAGCACCTGGCGGGCGTCCCGGGCCCGACCCTGCTCGCCGGACCCGCGCCGACGCTCTCGCAGGACCTGCCGCCCGCGCTCGTGCACCGGTTGACCGCCGAACAGTCCGACCTCCTGAAGGACGCGGCCAAACAGCACGGCGTCACGCTGAACGCCGTCCTCACCGGCGCGTTCGGCCTCCTCCTCGGCGCCCACACGGGCCGCAGCGACGCGGTGTTCGGCGTGACCGTGTCGGGCCGGGACGGCGAGGGACTCTCCGACGTCGTCGGCGTGCTCCTCAACACCGTGCCGACCTGGACGAAGGCGCGGCCCGACGACACCGTCGGCGGCTACCTGTCGGCCGTACAGGCGGCCAGGGTCGAGGCGATGGAGCACGAGCACCTCGGGCTCGGCGAGATCCAGCGCGCCAGCGGACACGACACCCTGTTCGACAACCTGTTCGTGCTCCAGAACTTCCTGGACATGGACGCCTTCGCCGAGATGAACGCCCGGCATGGCATCACCTCGGTGAAGGCCGACGACTCCACGCACTATCCGTTCACGTGGGTCGTGACGCCCGGCGACCGGCTCACGGTCAAGCTGGAGCACCGCTACGGAGACACCGATTACGCCCGCCGCCTCCTCGACGACTACGTACGCGTACTCGACGACCTGGCCCGTGCGACAGGCCCCCTCGGCGCGCTCCCCGGCCTCGGCCGCGCCCCCGAGCCCGCCGAGCGCACGGACGTCGGCACGGACACCGTCGTCGACCGGTTCGACCGGGCGGCCGAACGGGACCCCGAGCGCGTCGCCCTCGTCGCGCACGGCTCGACGATGACCTTCGCCCAACTGCGGGACCGCAGCCGCGCGGTGGCCGGTGTGCTCGCCGGGCGCGGTCTCGGCCCCGAGACGACCGTGGGGCTCGCGATTCCGCGCTCCCTCGACTCGATCGTGGCGCTGTTCGCGGTGCTGCGCGTCGGTGCCGCGTACGTACCGCTGGAGCTCGACCACCCGGACGAACGGATCGCGGCGATCGTCGAGGACGCCCGCCCCGACGCGATCCTCACGGTGAGCGCGGTCTCGCCGCGGCTGACCGGCACCGTGGCCGACGCCGGCGGTCTGATCGAGCTGGACCGTCCGCTTCCGGCCGCCGAACCGTTCGTCACGTTCACCCCCGACGACCCGGACCGGCTGCGCCACCCCGCGTACACGATCTACACCTCCGGGTCGACCGGCAAGCCCAAGGGCGTGGTGACCGAGTACGCCGGACTCACCAACATGCTCGTCAACCACCAGCGGCGGATCTTCGAACCGGTCCTCGCCGAGCACGGCCACCGGACCTTCCGGATCGCGCACACCGTGTCCTTCGCCTTCGACATGTCGTGGGAGGAGCTCCTGTGGCTCGCCGACGGACACGAAGTGCACATCTGCGACGAGGAGCTGCGCCGCGACGCGCCCGGCCTCGTCGAGTACTGCCTGGAGCACGGGATCGACGTCATCAACGTGACCCCGACGTACGCGCAGCAGCTGGTGGCCGAGGGCCTGCTCGACCAGCCGGAGCGACGCCCGGCGCTCGTGCTGCTCGGCGGCGAGGCCGTCACGCCGACGCTGTGGCAGCGGCTCGCCGAGACGGAGGGCACGGTCGGCTACAACCTGTACGGGCCCACCGAGTACACGATCAACACCCTCGGCGTCGGCACCTTCGAGTGCCAGGACCCGGTGGTGGGCGTGCCCATCGACAACACCGACGTGTACGTCCTCGACCCGTGGCTGCGGCCGCTGCCCGACGGTGTCCCCGGCGAGCTGTACGTGTCGGGCGTCGGCATCGCGCGCGGCTACCTCGGCCAGTGCGCGCAGACCGCGCACCGCTTCGTGGCCTGCCCGTTCGGTGCCCCCGGCGAGCGCATGTACCGCACCGGAGACCTGGTGTTCCGCAGGCCCGACGGGAACCTGACGTACCTGGGCCGCACCGACCAGCAGGTCAAGATCCGTGGCCACCGCGTCGAACTCGGCGAGGTCGAGGCCGCGTTCGCCGGGCACCCGGCGGTGCGGTTCGCCGCCGCGGTCGCCCAGCCGGACCCGCAGGTCGACGGCGCGTACCGGCTCGCCGCCTATCTGGTGCTCGACGGCGCCGACCTGGCTGCCGTCGCCGCCGAGGTGGGCACGGGCCTGCCGGACTTCCTGCGCCCGACGCACTACGCCGAGGTCGACAGCATCCCGCTGACCGTGAACGGAAAGGCGGACACCAAGGCGCTGCCGGAGGCCAAGCCCCTCGGCGCGCTGACCACGTCGGGGGAGCGCGGTCCGGAGACCGAGACGGAGACCGTGGTCTGCGAGTTCTTCGCCGAAGCACTGGACCTCGACGACGACGAGGTGAGCGCGGTGAGTGACTTCGTGTCCCTCGGAGGACACTCGATGCTGGCGGTACGGCTGATCGGGCTGCTCCGCCGCGAGTACGGTCCTGTGATCACCATCCGAGACCTCTTCACCCTGCGAACCCCGGAAGCGATTGCCCGCCATCTCGATGAAGACAACGACAACGCCGACAACGCCGACGACTCCGTCGGCTCCTGACATGAAGCCGCCCCGACCGGGATCCGACATCCTCCGGACCGCTCTGCGCCGCAACATCGGCGCGATGGTCCTCGGCACCGTCCTCATGGGCCTGTACCAGGCCGGTGAGACGGCGTTCCCCATCGCGCTCGGCATGATCGTCGAGCACACGATGCGGGACGACAGGACCCTCGGCGCGCTCGCGGTCTCCATCGGCGCGCTCGCCGTGATCATCACGACGGTCTCGCTGTCGTGGCGGTTCGGGATGCGCGTCCTGCAGAAGGCCAACACGACCGAGGCGCACCGCTGGCGCGTGAAGGTCGCCGCCTGCGGGCTCCAGCCGGTGGCCAGGGACGTCGACCTCAAGTCCGGCGAGGTCCTGACCATCGCCACCGAGGACGCCGACCAGACCGCCGACATCATCGAGGTGGTGCCGCTCCTGATCAGCTCGCTGGTCGCGGTGCTCGTCGCGGCGGTCGCGCTCGGCATGGCCGACTACCGGCTCGGGCTGCTCGTGATCGTGGGCACCGTCGCGATCCTGTCGATCCTCAGCGTGATGTCGAAGCGGATCGGGTCCAGCACGCGCGAGCAGCAGGCCCGGGTCGCGCGGGCCGGCGCGAAGGTCGCCGACCTGATCAGCGGCCTGCGCCCGCTGCACGGCTTCGGCGGCAACCACGCGGCGTTCCGCTCCTACCGGACCGTCAGCTCGGAGGCCAAGCACCAGGCGGTCACCGTCGCCAAGGTCAACGGCGTGTACGCGGGCACGGCCCAGGCCCTCAACGCGGTCCTCGCGGCCGCGGTGACCCTGACGGCGGGCTGGCTGGCCTTCGACGGCGGCATCACCATCGGCGAACTCGTCATGGCCGTCGGCCTGGCGCAGTTCATCATGGAACCCCTGAAGATGTTCTCGGAGATGCCCAAGTACGTGATGATCGCGCGGGCGTCGGCCGAGCGGATGGCGCTGGTCCTCGGCGCGCCGCCGGTGACGGAACCCGGGCGGGGGCGCCCGGCCGCGGGCGGGGGCCTGGAGATC
The DNA here is from genome assembly GCF_008642335.1 of Streptomyces venezuelae. Classification (NCBI taxonomy): domain Bacteria; kingdom Bacillati; phylum Actinomycetota; class Actinomycetes; order Kitasatosporales; family Streptomycetaceae; genus Streptomyces; species Streptomyces venezuelae. Next base: position 6,108,104 of record NZ_CP029191.1, read on the forward strand.
GACTGCGTCCGGTACGGGTCGCTGCGCGAGCTGAAGTTCACGGTGGCGGCGGGCGAGTTCGTGGCGATCGCCGGGTACCAGCCGCGCGCGGTCGCCGATCTGGCGGCGATCCTCGCGATGAACGTGCCGCCGGACGCGTACGAGGGAGTGGTGCGGGTCAGCGGCCAGGAGATGGCGGACCTCTCGGTCGAGGCGGTCCGCGAGCACATCCTGGTGAACCCGTACGACGGGGAGATCTTCGCCGGCACCCTCCGCTCGAACATCGACCCCTCGGGCACCAGCCGGACGATCTCCGAGGCCGTCGAGGCGTCCATGCTCACCGACGTGGTCGCCCTCCACCGCGAAGGCCTCGACTACGGAGTGCGCGATCGGGGAGCCAACCTCTCCGGAGGACAGCGTCAGCGCCTCTCCCTGGCCCGCGCGCTGGCCGCCGACACGGACGTCCTCGTCCTGCACAATCCGACGACGGCCGTCGACGCGGTCACCGAACAGCTCATCGCGCGGAACGTCGCCGAGCTGCGCCGGGGCCGTACGACCGTCGTCATCACCAGCAGCCCGGCGATGCTGGACGCCGCCGACCGCGTCCTCGTCCTGGACGACGGCGTCATCACCGCGGAGGACAGCCACCGCAACCTGCTCGCCTCCGACGAGGCCTACTGCGCGGCGGTGGCGAGGTGACGGGCCGCGTCGAGATGTCCGTCAGGAGAGGGCCCAGGCGACGTCCCTGAGGAGGGCGTGCCGCCAGCCCGCGCGGTCGTGGCCGGCGGCCGCCCGCGAGATCCGTACGGTCGCACCGGCCTCCTTGACCAGCGTCTCGGTCAGCTCGCAGTGCGGGAGCATCCGCGGCTCGTGCTCGCCGAGGTCGAACGCGATGCGCAGGCCGGACAGGTCGGGGCGCTCCGCGCGCAGCCGCGCGGCGACGGTCCCGCCGACCGGGCCGCCCAGCGGATCCTCCGACGCCATGGCGTCGGGCGTCCACCAGAACGACGGTGACTGACACGCCACACGGGACACCAGGTCGGGGAAGTCCAGCGCCGCGTACATCGCGCTGAGCCCGCCGAGGCTCTGCCCGGCGACCACCAGACGCTCCGGGTCCGCGTGCACGCCGCTCCCGGCCACCAGAGGCAGCAGCTCGTCCCGTACCGCCTCCCACAGCGCCGGATCGCACCCGAACTCGCCCAGCCTGTCTTTGGACGGCAGGAAGACGAGGGTGACCGGCTCCATCTCACCCGCGGCGACGGCGGATTCGAAGGCGGTCATGGCCGGGTGCAGGTAGAGCCAGTCGTCCCCGTCGAGCAGCAGCACCAGCGGGCCGCCGCCGGCCACCGCGTGGACGCGCACGGTGCGCCGCCCGCCGAGCCGCTCACTGGCCCACCGGATCCGGGTGCCGGGCAGGGGGAGCGTGTCGTCGGCCCCGACGGCCGGCCAGTGGGGCTGGGCGGGGGCATCGGGGGTCGCGGCGATGGAGCGGTCGCCGCCGGCGCCGTGCGGGTTGAGCGGGTCGGCGTACGCCTCGTCGCCCACCAGGAATCGGTAGGTCACGCGCAGCCGCCGAGGCATGCGTACTTCGGCGTACCAACAGTCCGTGTCGGCCCATTGGGTCAGCCGCACGGGGTCCGACCAGCTCTCGAAGTCGACGCGGGGGGACGGTCCGTGCCCGCGCCAGAGGAACAGGGTCCGCCAACCGCCGTCGTCTGCGGGTACGGAGACGGGGCTCCGGGCAGCCGACCAGAAGGCTTCGGTGCCGGGTCCGCCGGACAGTCCGTACTCGGCGAAGGCGTTCCCGGTGTCGGCCGCGGGGCGCATCAACGTCTCCTTGTGAGAGGGAAGGGAGTAAGGCTAAGCTCGCATTAATTTAGGGGAGCCTAACCTAATCATCCTGACGGAGGCACTGACACATGAGCACCAACCCCTTCGACGACCCCGACGGCCGCTTCCTGGTCCTGGTGAACGACGAGGGGCAGCACTCGCTCTGGCCGTCCTTCGCCGAGGTGCCCGGCGGCTGGACGACCGCCTTCGGCGAGGACTCGCGGGACGCCTGCCTGGAGTACATCGAGACCAACTGGACGGATCTGCGGCCGCGTTCCCTCGTGGCGTCGGTGGAGGGCTGACCGCACCTCTTCGGCGCGTGATGAGGCCCTTCTTAAGAGGCACCTTTCAAGGAGGCCCCTTTGGTGCTCTGCAAGAGGCTGACGAACGCCCGCTTCCTCACCATGGATCCGGACCACCCCGTCGCCCACGACCTGGGCATCCTGCGGGGCCGGATCGCGGGCCTCGACGCGGCCGTGACCTCCCGGCCCGCGCGCGAGGTGATCGATCTGCGGGGCGCCACCGTGCTGCCCGGCTTCATCGACGCCCACGTGCATCTCGCCTGGACCGGGCTCAAGGAGGGCACCCCGAGCATCGCGGGCCGCACCCGCGTCGACGACGTACTCGCCGTCGTGGCGGCGGCCGCGGCCCGCGAACGCTCGCCCGGCTCCTGGCTGAGCATCGCCGGATACGACCAGCGGGCCCTCGGCCGCCATCTGACCGCCGCCGAACTGGACACGGTCAGCGGGGGCCACAAGGTCTACGTCCTGCACGAGTCCGGACACGGCTGCGTGGTCAACTCCGCCGTCCTGGACCTGCTCCCGCCCGGCACCCCGCACGAGAACGGCTTCCTCGCCGAGGGCGCGATGGGCGCCGCCCGCGCGCTGCGCCTGCCGTACTCCCAGCGCGAACTGGCCGAGGCGATCGGACGGGCCGCCCGCACCTGCCTGGCCGAAGGCGTCACCGCCTGCGCCGAGGCGGGCATCGGCGGCACCCTGTTCGGCCACAGCCCGGTCGAGCTCGGCGCCTACCAACTCGCCCGCGACGAAGGGCTGCTCCCGCTGCGCGTGCAGCTGATGGTGGCCGCGGAACGCCTCCGCCCGGTCGCAGCGCACGAGGACGACGGCTTCCCCAGAGCCCTCGACCTGGGCCTGCGCACCGGCTTCGGCGACGACTGGCTCTCCGTGGGCGCGCTGAAGGTGTACACCGACGGCGGCATGATGGCCCGGACGGCCGCGCTCAGCAGACCGTACGAAGGACTCGGCCACGCGGGTCAGTTGCAGGACGACCCGGCCGCGCTCACCGACCTGATTGTCGACGGGCACCTGGCGGGCTGGCAGCTCGCCGTCCACGCCATCGGCGACCGCGCGGCCGACCTCGCCCTGGACGCGCTGGAACGGGCCCAGCGCCTCCGCCCGCGGCCCACCGCACGGCACCGCATCGAACACGCGGGCCTGATCCGCCCCGACCAGCTCGCGCGGTTCGCGCGGCTCGGCGTCAGCGCGGTCGTCCAGCCCACCTTCCTGCACAGCTTCGGCGACGACTACGCCGCGATCATGGGCGAGGAGCGGGCGCCCTGGCTCTACCGCGGCCGCGCCTTCCTGGACCACGGCATCCCACTGGTCGGCAGCTCCGACCGGCCCGTCACGGACGGCGCCCCGCTGCGGGCCGTCCAGTTCATGGTCGAGCGCGCGTCCGGGTCGGGCCGGGTGATCGGCCCGGACGAGGGCATCACCGTCGACGAGGCCCTGTACGCCTACACGGTGGCCGGTGCCCGCGCCTGCCACTGGGAGGACGCGTTGGGCACCCTCACCCCGGGCAAGCGCGCCGACCTGGTGGTGCTCGGCGACGACCCCCGACGTGTCGACACGTCACGCATCGGCGACATCGACGTGGTGGCGACGTACGTGGAGGGACGCGAGGTGGCCCCTAGGAGCTCGTGAGGACCACGAGTTGCCGCGTCGCGCGGGTCATCGCCACATAGCGGTCGACCGCGCCTTCGACGCCCTCGCCGAACGTCTCCGGGTCGACGAGGACGACCAGGTCGAACTCGAGCCCCTTCGACAGCTCCGGGGTGAGGGACCGTACGCGCGACGGGACCTGGTACCGCTCCCGGAACTTCTCGTGGAAGGCCCGGTCGCCGATGACGCAGGCGACGCCGTCGGCGTGCTCGTCGAGCCAGGTGCCGAGGACCGAGTCCAGTTCGGCGACCGACCCGTGGGCGACGGGAATGCCGCTGCTGCGGATGGACGTCGGGACGTTGGCGTCGGGGATCTCGGCACGGATGACCGGCTCGGCCTCCGCCATGACCTCTTCGGGCGTGCGGTAGTTGATGCTGAGGGCGGCCATGGTGACCCGGTCGATCCCGGCCCGCGCGAGCCGCTCCTCCCACGACTCGGTGAAGCCGTGCCTCGCCTGGGCGCGGTCGCCGACGACGGTGAAACTCCGCGACGGGCAGCGCAGCAACAGCATCTGCCACTCAGCGTCGGTCAGTTCCTGCGCCTCGTCCACGACGACGTGCACGAACGGCCCCGCGAGCCGGTCCGGGTCCTCCGCGGGCAGCGCGCTCCCGTCGATCAGCGTGTCCTGGAGGTCCTTGCCGCGCAGCATCCGCACCGCGCCCTCGCTGTCGTCACCGGCCGAGGAGAAGTCGGCGGCCGAGAGGATCTCGTCGATGACACCGGACATGCGCTCGCGTTCGGCGGCGACGGCGGCATCGTGGCGCCGCTTGCGCCGCGCCGCCTCCGGGTCGCCGAGCCGCTGCCGCGCGGCGTCCAGGAGCGGCAGATCGGACACGGTCCAGGCCTGCGGGGCTTCCTTGCGCTGCAGCCGCGCGACCTCGTCCCGGTCGAGCAGGGGCGCGCACATCCGCAGGTACGCGGGGACCGTCCACAGGTCGGACACGAGGTCCGCGGCGTCGATCAGAGGCCACGCGCGGTGGAGCGTCGTGACCAGCTCCCTGTCCTGGCGCAGCGCCCGCAGGAACGTCTCGGCGGAGACATCGCCGTCGTGCGTCTCCATGTCCTCGTCCAGGCCGAGCTTGTCCATGAGGATCGTGGCCAGCTCCTCCCAGATCAGCTCCCGCGCCTCGTTGTGCGGGGTGCCGGGGCCCGGCGCCCGGAAGGCCTCGGCCCAGTCGTCGGCGCTCACCCGGACGTCGGCCCAGGGCGTGGAGACCGTGTACGCGTCCGTGGGCGGCTCCTCGTAGAACCGGACGGCCTTCTCGATCGCCCGCACCATGTCCGCGGTCGACTTCAGGCGTGCCACGTCCGGGTCGCTCTCGGGGACGGCCGCTGCGCCCTCGGGGACCAGGTCGCGCAAGGTGCAGGTCTGTACGCCCTCCTCGCCGAGGCTGGGCAGGACGTCGGCGACGTACCCCAGGTAGGGCTCGTGCGGACCGACGAAGAGCACTCCGCCGCCGCGGCGATGCCGGCCGAGCCGGGGGTCGGAGTAGAGCAGGTACGCGGAACGGTGCAGGGCGACGACGGTCTTGCCCGTGCCGGGCCCGCCGTCGACGACGAGCGCCCCGCGTGAGCCCGCGCGGATGATCGCGTCCTGGTCGGACTGGATGGTGCCGAGCACGTCGCGCATCCGGGCCGAACGGTTGCCGCCCAGGCTGGCGATGAAGGCGGACTGGTCGTCCAGCGCGGCGTGGTGTTCGAGGCCGTCCGCGGTGAAGACCTCGTCCCAGTAGTCGCTGATCCGGCCGCCGGTCCAGCGGTACCTGCGGCGGCTCGCCAGCCCCATCGGGTTGGCGTGGGTCGCCGCGAAGAACGGTTCGGCGGCGGGCGAACGCCAGTCGACGAGCAGTCGGCGGCCCTCGCTGTCGGTGAGGCCGAGACGGCCGATGTACAGGGGTTCGGCGTCGGTGCCGTCCTTGCCGTCCTTGTCGTTCTTGTCGTTCTTGACGTCCACGACGTCGACGCGTCCCAGGCAGAGGTCGAGACCGAAACGGCGCAGGGCGCGCAGCCGGCTGCTCACCCGGTGGATCTCCGAGTCACGGTCCATGGCCTCCCGGCCGATGCCGCCGGGCGCCTTGCGGAGGGTGTCGAGACGGTCGGAGAGCTCGGCGACGGTCTGGTCGAGACACTCCGCGATCGCCGCGAAGTGCCGCTCGTCGCGGGCGATCAGCGCCGGCTCGGCCTTGGGCGAGAGATTGGCGGGCAGGTTGAACGCGCTGCTGCTGGTCAGGGGGGTCTCCGATGTCCGCGAAGCTGGGGTGGGCCAGTGATTCTGCGGGACGGAGGGGGCCTTGCCGCAAGCCCCCCTGTGGGCTATAACTTGAGAGTGGCAAGAGGTGGGTTTTCCCTCTTGCCTTTGTTGTGTCCGGACGGGATGTCCGACCCGCCCCTTCTTCAAGTTCCTTCCTCCCTGGCCCTGGCCGTTCTGTGCCGACTGGACTCGATAGTTAGGTAAGGCTAGCCTTACCTCGCCAGTTCGATCGTGGACCATCGTGAACCATCGTGGAACCGAGGAAGGTACAGCCTTGATCACGGCTACGCCGCGCCCTGCCCCGCTGCGCGAACTCCCCGCGCACGAATTCTCCGCGGGAGCACCCTCCAGGGTGCCCGTCGTGCGCCCGGCCCGTGCGGAGGACGCCGCCGAACTCGCCGCCCTCTCCCGGCCCTTCGTGCGCTCCGGTGCGCTGCGCGAGAGGCCCGCGTCGGTCTACGCCGACCATGCCGCCGACTTCCTCGTCATGGCCGAACCCGGTGGCACCCTCGAAGGCTGCGTGGGCCTGCGGGTGCATCCGGCCGACCCGGCGGAGGGCCGTGGCCCCGCGGGCGTTCTCTACAACTTCTGCGTGGCAGGGCACCGGCAGGGCCGCGGCGTGGGCGCCGGGCTCATGCGCGCCGTACTGGCCGTCGCTCGCGCCAAGTCGCTCGGGGCGCTCTTCACGGCGACGACCGGCGGGGGAGACCTGTTCCTCCGGTACGGGTTCGCCCCCGCGGCCGTGCGGACGGCGCCGTCGGCGTGGGCGGGCTCCCTCGACCCGCGGCGCAACGCGCGGATTCTCGCCAGGAGTCTGTGAGGTCCAAGGACCTCGTGCGGCCAAGGACTGCGTGAGGCCAGGCACTTCGTAGGTGCAGGCAGTGCAGGCAGTGCAGGCAGTGCAGGCAGTGCAGGCAGTGCAGGTCAGACGGTGCACTCGTCGTGTTCGGCGCTCTCATCACGCTCGACGACCTCGTCGAGCACCACGGTCGTGCCGGGACTCGTCTCGCCGAGTACGCCGCTCAGCACCGCGTGCCGCACCCGGCCGTCGAGCACGTGCGCCATGCGCACACCGCCGCGGACGGCCCGCAGGCAACCCTCCATCTTCGGCAGCATCCCGCTGGCGAGCCCCGGCAGCAGCTCGTCCAGCTCGTCGGCCGTGAGGCGCTCGATCACCTCGGTGCTGCGCGGCCAGTCCGCGTACAGACCCTCGACATCCGTGAGCATCACGAGGCGTTCGGCGTCGAGGGCCACGGCGAGCGCCGACGCGGCGAGGTCGGCGTTGACGTTGTAGACCTGGCCGTCCTCGCCGCGTGCCACGGGGGAGACGACGGGGATGTGGCCCTGCTCCAGGAGCGTGCGCACTGTCCCCGGATTCACCTTCACGACGTCTCCGACGAGACCTATGTCCACCGGCCGGTCGTCCACCCAGGCGGCCCGCCGTACGGCCGTCATCGTGTGTGCGTCCTCGCCCGTCATGCCGACGGCGAAGGGGCCGTGCGCGTTGATGTGGCCGACCAGTTCGCGCTGGACCCGGCCGGTCAGCACCATGCGGACCACCTCCATCGTCTCCGGAGTGGTCACCCGCAGGCCCGCCGCGAACCGCGTCTCCAGGCCGAGCCGGTCGAGCATCGCGTTGATCTGCGGCCCGCCTCCGTGGACGACGACGGGGCGCAGACCGGCCCGCCACAGCTCCACGACGTCCTGGGCGAACGCCCGCTGCAGATCCGCGTCCACCATGGCGTGCCCACCGAACTTGACGACGACGACGCTGCCTCGCATGTGTGCCTCTACTCCGTTCACGAGCTGTACGCGCTGTTCTCGTGGACGTACGCAGCGGTCAGATCATTCGTCCAGATCGTCGCCGACGCATCCCCGGAGCGCAGGTCGACGGTGACCGTCACCTCGCGCCCCGAGAGGTCCACCTTGTCCCGCGGCTCCCCGGCCGCACCGTCCCTGCACACGCGTACGCCGTTGATGGATACGTCGATGCGGTCCGGATCGAAGACCGCGGAGGTCGTGCCGATCGCCGACAGCACCCGGCCCCAGTTCGGATCCTCGCCGTGCAGGGCGCACTTGAGGAGGTTGTTGCGGGCGATCGACCGTCCCACGGTCACGGCGTCCGGCTCCGAGGCCGCGCCGACCACCCGCACCTCGATCTCCTTCGACGCGCCCTCCGCGTCCGCGACGAGCCGGAGCGCCAGGTCGAGACAGACGCCGTGCACGGCCTCCGCGAACCCGGCCGGGTCCGGCCGCACCCCCGAGGCGCCCGAAGCCAGCAGCAGCACGGTGTCGTTGGTGGACATGCAGCCGTCCGAGTCCACCCGGTCGAAGGTGGTGCGCACCGCTTCCCGGAGCGCGGAGTCGAGCGCCGGGGCGCTGACGTCGGCGTCCGTGGTGAGGACCACGAGCATCGTCGCGAGGCCGGGGGCCAGCATGCCCGCGCCCTTCGCCATACCGCCCACCGTCCAGCCGGGACCGGACGCGACCGCCGTCTTGTGCACCGAGTCGGTCGTCTTGATCGCGATCGCCGCGGACTCGCCGCCGTCCTCCGACAGCTCCGCGGCGGCGGTGTCGATGCCCGCCGTCACCCGGTCCATGGGCAGCCGGACACCGATGAGCCCGGTGGAGCAGACCGCGACCTGCTCGGCCACGCAGAGGGCTCGGGCGGTGCGCTCGGCCATCGCGCGGGCGTCGTCCTCACCCGCGGGACCCGTACAGGCGTTGGCGCCCCCGGAGTTGAGGACGACGGCGGCCAGCGCACCGTCGCCGGTCACGCGCCGCGACCAGCGCACGGGCGCGGCCTGCACCCGGTTGGAGGTGAACACCGCGGCCGCCGCGTCCGACGGGCCGCGGTTCACCACGAGTGCCAGGTCGGGGGCGCCGGAGTCCTTGATCCCCGCGGACACCCCGCTCGCGGCGAATCCACGGGCAGCGGTCACGCTCACGGAGCCACTCCATTCACGGGCAGCCCCGTCCCTTCGGGGAGTCCGAGTGCGATGTTCATGCTCTGCACCGCACCACCGGCGGTGCCCTTGGTCAGGTTGTCTATCGTGCTGACGCACACGAGCCGCCCGGCGGCCGCGTCCACGGTCACCTGCACCTGGGCGGTGTTGGACCCGAGGACGGCGGAGGTGGAGGGCCAGGTGCCGGGCGGCAGAAGGCGTACGAAGGGTTCGTCGGCATAGGCGGTCTCGTACGCGGAACGCACCGCGTGCTCCAGGGCGTGTACGGCGGTCGGGGTGTTGACGTCGTCCGGGGGATGTACGTCGTCCGGGGCGGCGTGGGGGCGCAGGCGTGCCGAGCAGGTGGCGAGGATGCCGCGCGGCATCGGTGCGAGGGTCGGTGTGAAGGACACGCTCACGCGCTCGCCCGCGACGCGGGACAGGTTCTGCACCAGCTCGGGCGTGTGCCGGTGGCCGCCGCCGACTCCGTAGGGCGTCATCGAACCCATGACCTCGGAACCGACGAGATGCGGCTTGGCCACCCGGCCCGCCCCCGACGTGCCACTGGCCGCGACGACGACGGCCTCCGGCTCGACGAGCCCCGCCAGGAAGGCCGGGAAGAGGGCGAGGGTCACCGCCGTCGGGTAGCAGCCGGGCACGGCGATACGGTCGGTCCCCTTCAGCTCGCCCCGGGCGCCGGGCAGTTCGGGCAGCCCGTAGGGCCACGTACCGGCGTGCGGGGAGCCGTAGAAGCGCTGCCAGTCCTCCGCGTCGCGCAGCCGGAAGTCGGCGCCGCAGTCGACGACGAGGGTGCCGGGTTCCAACTGCTGTGCCAGCGCGGCGGACCGGCCGTGCGGCAGTGCGAGGAACACGACGTCGTGTCCCCGCAGGGACTCCGCCGACGTCTCCAGGAGGATCCGGTCGGCGAGAGCGGCCAAGTGCGGCTGTACGTCGCCGAGTCGCCGCCCCGCGCTGCTGTGCGCGGTCACCGCGCCGATCTCGACCTCCGGATGCGACACCAGCAGACGGAGGAGCTCCCCGCCGGCATAGCCACTGGCTCCGGCCACCGCGGCCCGTACTGTCATGGCAGCCCGTACTGTCATGGTCTCCGTCTTTTGTGCTGGGTCCGACCTGCGAAGTGAGCTTAGCCTAACCTAATTAAGTCCGGTGGCTGTTCGCGGGTTGGCGTGCCCCTGATCGGGGTTATCCACAGGGTGAACCGGAACCCGGCGCTTCGCGGGAGAGTCGGCGCATGACGAACCACAGCGAAGCAGCGGGTCAGTTCGAGCCCGACAGTTCCGTCCATGCCGACAGCGTCGTCGCCCGCCCCGGGAACGCGGGCGACCCGTTCGGGCAGCCGGTGGTCACGCTCCGCACGCCGGCCGAACTGGCGGACGCGTTGCCGTACTTGCTCGGGTTCAGGCCCGAGGAGAGCATCGTGCTCATCGCCCTGCACGGAGAGCGGGGCCGGTTCGGCGGCCGCGTGCGCCTCGGCGTTCCCGAGCGGGCGGAGGACTGGCCGTGCGTCGCGGAGCAGCTGGCCCAGTGCCTGGTGGGCGGCTCCGCGCGGAGGGGCGAGCGGCCCGACGGCATCGTCGCGTTCCTCTGCCAGGATCCCGTCGGCGCGGAGACGGGACGGCAGGTCGTGGAGCGGCTGCGCCCGCTGGCGCAGGAGCTGCGCACGGCGTGCGGCCGCCTGGACGTGCCCGTCTTCGAGGTCGTGTGCATCTCGCAGGACCGCTTCTGGACCTACTGCTGCCCGGACGTCCGCTGCTGTCCGCCGGAAGGCATCCCCCTGCTCAGGCCGGGCACCTCGGTCCTGGCCGCCGCGGCGACGTACATGGGGGTGCGGGCCACCGCCACGCAGAGCGAGATCCGGGGACGGCTCACCCCGTGGGAGACCGCGGCGGCTGCGGATCAGGAGCGAGCGCTCGACGCGGCGAGCGTCGAACTGCTTCCCAGGATGCTGCGCGAAGCGGAATGCGACGGGGACCGTGACACGGACTCGCGCGAGGTGAGCGACGAGACGAGCCGCGAGGTGTGCGACGAAGAACAGGGCGTCGGCGTCGCCTCGGAGACGCTCGACCTGGCGCGCCGGATCATGGCGCGTCTCGAAGCGGCGCCCCCGGCACCCGGCGACATCCTCGACGCCGACAACAGGGACGACGAACTGATCGCGCACGACGAGGCGGCCGCGCTCATCTTCGGGCTCCAGGTCCGCACGACCCGAGACCGCGCGGCGGAGTGGATGGAGGGGAGCGAGGGGCCGCCCGCGCTGCGCCTCTGGAGGGCCCTGTCCCGGCGCTGCGTCGGGGCGTACGCGGAGTACGCCGCCGCGCCACTCGCCCTCGCCGGCTGGGTCGCCTGGTCGCTCGGCGACCTCGCGGAAGGTCAGGAGGCCCTGGACATGGCGCTGGTCGCCGACCCCCGGTACGCCTTCGCGCTGCTCCTCAACCAGGCCTGCAACGACGACCTGGACCCCGAGTCGATCCGCCGCTGCCTGCGACGGAAGCGCGAGGCCCGCGACGACGTCGCACCTCGGCGCCGCCGTCGCCGTCGGACGCGTACGGCGAGCGAGGCTTCCCGGCGCACCGCGAGCGAGGCTTCCCGGGCGCCCGGGAGCCCGGCCAGGGGCCCGCAGCAAGGCCGCCGCCCGGGCCGCCGCATCGCGAAGGACACCCGATGACCGCACAAGCTGTGGGCCACATGGTCGGCTTCGTCCGGGCAGGCGTGACTTGGCGCAGGGTCTGCCCGTTCACCTGAGTGGCGGTACCCGGCCGTGTCGCACCGCCGATTCACACGCACGACAGACACCGCAGACACGCAGACCGCCAGACACGCAGACCGATATACACGCAGACACGCAGACACCGTGCAGGCACCGCAGACAACGCAAAAGAAGCTGCCCATGTCTCTTCCCGCCCCGTCTTCTGTCGGACGACCCCCGTCGTCCCGGCCTACACGCCCGTCGCCGCCCACACCCCCGCCCTCACCCTCATCCTCACCGGCCGTGGCGCCTGAGCCGCGCCGTGTCCGCGAACTCCCGCCCGCGCACACCGCACTGATCTGCGTCGCCCTGCCCGCCCTCGCGATCTCGACCGACCAGGGGCAGCTGACCGGCCGAGGTCTGGAGGGCTTCTACCGCGCGGGTCGCCGGACCCTGTCCCGCTGCCAGGTACGGGTGGCGGGGCGGGACCCGGTCGCCGTACAGGCGCGCATGCTCTCCGCGGACAGCGCCCGGTTCGTCGCGACGCTCCGGCTGTCGACGGACGGCGGTCCCGACCCGGAGGTCGTCGTCGAGCGGATCCGGCACGCGGACGGCACGGAGCGGATCACCTTGCACAGTGCGTCGGGGCGGCCCCTGCGGCTGCCCCTCGAGGTCGCGCTCGGCACGGACCTCGCGGAGGTGGGCGCGGTCGCCTCGGGCCGGGCTGGACCCGAACTGCCCGCCAGCGTGCACGACTCCGGCATGCGGTGGTCCTCCGCCGCGGCCCACTGCGTCGTCACGGCCGACCCCGCGCCCGCGGACGCCCTGGCCTCCGCGGGACTGCTGCGCTGGGAGGTGGACCTGCCGCCGGGCACCTCCCGAAGCGTAGAACTCAGGGTGCGGCCCGACGGCGCGGGACCGGTCCGCGCCGCGGGACGCGGTGCGATGCGCCCGGCCAACGGGGCACGGGCGACCGGCGACGACCCGAGGGTCCAGCCGCTCCTCGCCCGCTCCGTCGAGGATCTGCAGGCACTGCTGCTCCGGGATCCCGGGCATCCGTCCGACATGTATCCGGCCGCGGGCGCGCCGTGGCGCTGCGGACTCGCACCGGCCGAGGCGCTGGCCGCCGCCCGTATGGCACTGCCGCTCGGCACCCGTATCGCCGCGGGCACGCTGCGCACGCTGGCCCGCGGCCAGCTCGGGGGCCCGGGGTCCCGGTCGGGCCTGATCCCGGGTCCGCTGCGTGACGCGGGCCCCCATCTGCCGCCCGGTTGCACGGGCACCGAGGCGACCCTGCTCTTCCCGGTGCTGCTCGCGGAAGCCCGGCGCTGGGGGCTTTCCGCGCAGGAGGTCGAGGAGCTGCTGCCCGCGGCGGAACGGTGCCTGCGATGGCTGCACACCGCCATCGGTGACGGCGTCTTCTTGTCCGACGTCCACCGGTCGGGGGTCGCGCGCGCCGAGGTCCAGGCGCACGCGCATCGAGCGGCGCTGCTCGGCGCGGACCTGCTCGCCGCGCACGGCCGCGCGGATTCCCTGGGGCTGCGCCAGTGGGCGGCCCGGTTGCGGTCCGCCTTCCAGGAACAGTTCTGGGTGGACGACCGGGCGGGTGGCAGGCCGGCCGCCGCGCGTCTGGCCGACGGAAGGCTCGTGCCGCACCTCACCGCAGGCGCGGCCCACCTCCTGGACACCGGTCTGCTCGGCTTGGGCACGCTCGCCCCAGGACTGCTCGACAAGGTCAGGACCGAGCAGCTCGCCCGGCTCTTCGGCGGGCCCGTCATGGACTCCGGCTGGGGGCTGCGCAGCCTGGGGGCGAAGGAAGTCGCGTACAACCCGTTCGGGCACAGGGGTGGGGCGGTCCGCGTGCACGAGACGGCGGTCGCCCTCACCGGGCTCGCGGCTGCCGGGTACGAGAAGGAGGCGAGCTCGCTCCTGCGCGGCCTGTTGTCCGCTGCCGAGTGCTTCGGCCACCGGCTGCCCGAGATGTACGCGGGGGAGCAGCGCACGGAAGGCGCGGCTCCGCTGCCGCACCCGGCGGCCTGCCGCCCGGCCGCCACCGCCGCGGCCGCAGGGGTGCACGTCCTCACCGCGCTCGCCGGGATCCGGCCGGACGCACCCGCGGGCACGGTGAAGCTCGCTCCGATGCGCAGCGCCCCGCTGGGCGAGCTGGGTCTCAGCGGGCTGAGCGTCGCCGGAGCACCGTTCTCCGTACGGGTGAGCCGGCTCGGCCTCGCCATGGTCGAGGAGGCGGCCGACAGGCTGCAGTTGGGGGTATGACCATGTCCCACGTACAGCGTTGGCGCACGGACGAACGGACCCGCGCACCCGGCGACCCGGGCGGCGAAACGACGGGAAGCAACTGGACGGCAATGGGCGAAGGAGGTGTTTATCGTCAAGCAGACGACTATGATCGCGGCATGTCGCCCTACGACCCGTCGGCCTTCCCGCCCTTCGCTGTCACCGTCGACCTGGTCGTGCTGACCGTGCGCCGGCACGCGCTCTGTGCGCTGGCCGTGCGGCGCGGCGAGCAGCCGTTCCAGGGACGTTGGGCGCTGCCCGGAGGGTTCGTACGCGCGGATGAGGACCTGTCGTCGGCGGCGGCGCGTGAACTGAGCGAGGAGACGGGCCTGTGCGCGCACGCGCCCGACGCCCCGGCGCAGGCCAACGGAGCGCACCTCGAACAGCTCGGCACGTACGGCGACCCGAAGCGCGACCCCCGTATGCGTGTGGTCAGCGTCGCCCACCTCGCGCTCGCCCCGGACCTGCCGGCGCCGCGCGCCGGTGGCGACGCGAACAGCGCCCGCTGGGCCCCGGTTGAGGCCCTGCTCAAGCAGGGTGGCTACGGCCGCGACGACGAACAGGCCGCCCCCCTGGCCTTCGACCACGCCCAGATCCTCGCGGACGGCGTCGAGCGCGCCCGCTCCAAGATCGAGTATTCCTCGCTGGCCACGGCCTTCTGCCCGCCGGAGTTCACCGTCGGCGAGCTGCGGCGCGTGTACGAAGCCGTCTGGGGCGTCGTCCTCGACCCGCGCAACTTCCACCGCAAGGTCACCGGCACCCCGGGCTTCCTCGTGCCCACCGGCGGGACCACCACCCGCCAGGGCGGACGCCCCGCCCAACTGTTCCGCGCGGGCGGCGCCACGCTCCTCAACCCACCGATGCTGCGCCCCGAGGTCTGAAACCCGCCGACGCTGTGCCCGAGGTCTGACGCACTGGACACCAGTGACCCACGCCCTGACCGAAAAGCCGCAAATGTCGCGTTATCTTGCTGCAGTACCCACGGGGTTCGTCCGTCCCCGATCCGGCGGACGGGCCCCGGCCGCCGAGCGGTCGCACATCCTGCGAGAGAAGCGATGATCCAGGCCATCGGACTGACCAGCAATCCCCGCCAGGAGCTCCCGCCCGCCGTCGAGGACGTGTCCTTCGAGGCACGCACTGGCCGTGTCACGGCACTGCTCGACGCCGAGCCGATCGGCACGACCACGGCGCTGCGGTTGATGCTCGAACTCCAACAGGGCCGGGGCGTCACGTACTTCAGAGGCCGCCCCCTGCACCGGATCGCCCACCCCTCGCGCGAGGTCGGTGTCCTCATGGGTGACGTCCCCGGCCACCCGGCGCGTTCGGTCCGCGGCCATCTGCGCATGCTGTGCGCGGCCGTGGGAGTGCCCGTCCTGCGCGCCGACGACGTCCTGGAGGCCGTCGGACTCGTCAGCCTCCGGGACGAGCGCCTCGGCACCCTCTCCCGCGGCATGGACCGGCGACTGGGTCTGGCCTGCGCGCTGCTCGCCGACCCCCACACGCTTGTCCTGGACAGGCCGGGCGAGGGCCTCTCGACCCGGGAGAGCGCCTGGCTGCACGGCATCCTGCGCGCCCACGCCTCCCAGGGCGGCACGGTCCTGTTCACCACGAACGATCCCAAGGAAGCGGCACGCACCGCCGACCGCGTCGTCACCCTGGACTCCGGACACCTGGTCGCCGACCAGGAGGCCGCGGACTTCGCACGCACCAGACTCCGCCCCCGCGTCGCCGTCCGAACCCCGCACGCCGCCCGCCTGGGCGCACTCCTCACCAAAGAGGCGCGCGCGGCACACCGCACGATCGAGGTCGTCAAAGAGGACGGCAACCGCCTCTCGGTCTACGGAAGCACGTGCGCCGACGTGGGCGAGACCGCGTACCGCCACGGAATCCTCATCCACCAACTCGCCACCGAAACCGGCGACACGGGCCCACGAACCCCTCCGGGCCCGGCGCCCCTGCCACATCGGACGCCTCCGACAAGCCAGACGCCTCCAACGCATGAGGCGCCCCCAGCGCATCAGACGAGCCCGACACGGGAGCCGAGCCCGAGGCACCCGACGAGCCCGACACACCCGACGACCCCAACCAGCCGGAGACACCAGCCGGACCCGCAGGGTCGGCCGGACCTGCAGGGTCGGCCGGACCTGCAGGGTCGGCCGGACCTGCAGGGTCGGCCGGACCAGCAGGGTGGTCGAGACCGCCCGGGTTGCCCGGGGCGGCAGGGCAGCCAGGACCGCGAGGATGGGCCGGACCAGCAGGCCGCCCAGGACCGTCCAGGTCACAAGGACTACCAGGGCGGCCCCCGGGACCACCAGGGCGGCCCCCGGGACCACCAGGGCGGCTCGGCCCAGAAAGAACGGTCGAACCCCGCAGCCCCGCCCGGCCCGATCCCCGCCCCGGCTTCGGCCGCCGAGGCCGTCCCCGCGGTCACCTGCGAAACCGCCACGGAAGCGCAGGCCCAATGTCACCCGGCTGACGACTCGCCCGGCGCCGACGCCGCAGGCGTGGCAGAAGCCACCTCCGAAGCCGTCTCCGACGCCCCCGGCGAAACCGCCGCCATGGCCCCACCGGCAGGAAGCGGCGACGACACGACGCCGCTCGACACGGTGCGGTCCGACCCCACGCCGCCCGACACCGAACCGCTCGACACAGTGCCGACCGACGCGGCGCTGCTGAACACGGCACCGTCCGACCCCGGGCCGCTCGACGCGGTGGCGCCCGGCGCGTTGCCGTCCGGCGCGTTGCCGTCCGAGGCCGCCCCGCCCAACCCGGCGCCGCCAGACACCGTCCCCCTCGACACCGGCACCCGCCCTCACCGCTCCCACACGCCGGCAGGGACCGGGACCTCGACCGCCCCCGAGGGCACAACCTCGGCGCCCGCGCACGCGCCCGCGCCCGTTTCCGCATCTGTGTCACCCCCCGCCCCGACCTCGGCCTCCGCCCTCCCGCCTCCCATCACCGTCCGCGCCGGCAGAAGCCCCCTGCGCCCTCTGCGCTACGAAATCCGGCGCCTGCTGGGCGTCGGCACGGGCTACTTCACCCTGGCTGCCGTCCTCGCAACCTCCGTCCTCTTCTCCGTCTTCTTGGCGCGGTCCGGGCACACCCCCCAACCGCACCTGCTCGCCGCCTGGCCCCACGAACTGCCCCTGCCGCCCGCCGCCCTCGGCGCCGGGCTCCTCGGCGCCCTCGCCTTCGGCGACGAGTTCCGCCACCCCGCCCTCGCCGCGGACCGTGGCACCGTCCCGCGCCGCCTCGGGCTGCTCGGCGCCAAACTCCTCGTCGCGGCCGCGACAGGGCTGCTCCTCAGCACTCTCGCGGTGCTCTCCGACGCCGTTCTGCTCCACCTTGTATACGGAGAAGAACTCACGAAAGTTCCCGCCGACTGGCCATCTCTGACCGCCAGTTGGTACGCCTTGGTGACGGGGTGTGCCTGGGCCGGCGTGCTGGCCGCCGGAGTGTTCCGGTCCACGACCGCGGGCCTCGCCGCGGTGCTCGCCGTGCCTATCGTCGTCGTACCTCTCGTACAGAAGGCCGTCGAGGGACCAGCTGTGCGATCAGCCGTCGGGCTTCCGGCACGGCTCCGGGACCTCGCCCTGGTGCAGTGGCCGTTCGGCGCCGAGCGATATCTGGCCGCGGGAGTGCGCATGATCGCTCAACCCGTGGGCACCGCGCTGATGTTGTCGCTGACCGCTCTGCTCTGCGCATATCTGCTCACGGCGATGCGCACCAGAGTCCGATGACGACCACCCGCCGCCTTCCGGAACGGGGCTGCGCGCAACTCCCCGCAGGGCGTCCGTTTCTTTCCGATAAGGCGTCAATTGCGGCGGGGTAAGCGATCACCCTTTCGTGTGCTTTTCACCAAAGACCTCAAGGGAGTTGGAGGCAGCGCCGACAACTGATCCGTGAGTACCCTTGCGCACACCATGATGACCACCGCCCGCTCCGCCGACTCCGGTCTCGCCGGCCCGGGCGACCTCGACCGATACCCGTACGCGGAGTCCGCCGTCGGCGACCGCGTCGCACCTCCCGTCTGGGACGGCCCCGACCAGGACCTGGGGCGCGTGGGCCGGCGCGCCGCCGGAAGCCGCGGCCGCGGGCTGCACGGCCAACTCGTCCAGCAGCTCGGCCAGATGATCGTCTCCGGTGACCTCGGCGCCGACCGCCCGCTCGTCCCCGAAGAGATCGGCCAGCGCTTCGAGGTCTCCCGCACCGTCGTGCGCGAGTCCCTGCGCGTGCTCGAGGCCAAGGGCCTGGTCAGCGCCCGGCCCAACGTCGGCACGCGCGTGCGCCCCGTCAGCGACTGGAACCTGCTCGACCCGGACATCATCGAGTGGCGCGCCTTCGGGCCGCAGCGCGACGACCAGCGCCGGGAGCTCGGCGAGCTGCGCTGGATGATCGAGCCCCTCGCCGCGCGCCTCGCCGCCGGACACGGCCGCGAGGAGGTGCAGCAGCGCCTCGCCGACATGGTCGAGATCATGGGGCACGCGCTGGGTCAGGGTGACGTGATCACCTTCTCCCGCGCGGACGCCGAGTTCCACTCGCTGCTCATCCAGGTCGCGGGCAACCGCATGCTGGAGCACCTCTCGGGCATCGTCTCGGCCGCCCTGCAGGTCTCCGGCGGCCCGATCACCGGCTGTGACCGTCCCAGCGAGGCCTCGCTCGTGCACCACTCCCGTGTCGTCGACGCCCTCGCCGCCGGCGACGGATCCGGCGCGGAGGCCGCCATGCGGCAGCTGCTCACCGTCCACCCCGAGGTGGAGCGCGTCGTGCCCGCCCCGCGCGAGCACTGACCGCGCCTCCACGTAGGCGCCGCGGCCGTGCGCGTGCCCCGCGCCGGCGCTGAGTCGTCGCGTACGTCACTCCGTGCCCGTCGGCGACTCCGCCGTCGCCCCCTGTGTCGCCGGACCCGCCACGAGCTCCTCGGAGAGCACGGGGGAGTCCGGCGACACGAATGTGGGGGGTTTCTTCGCGGGGCATCGGGGGATCATTCGTGCATGCGTATAGGCCGCTTCTGACCGCATCTGGATGCTTTTGTGCGCTTACGGGGTGTGACTCGGGCCACGTAGATTGGGCGTAACGCTCCAAGGAACAGCGCGATGACCTAAGAGGTGATAGCCGAGGAAGGAATACAGCGGTCGTTCGCGACGCTGTGCAGCTCCCCGGCCCCGCCCGCGCCGTCGGCCCAAATCCCTAGCCGCCGGTCGTCGGCTCCGGTCCACAATGGACGGGGCCGGAAGCCGTTTTCCAACGTTCCGAGAGGTTGTTCGTGTCGGCCAGCACATCCCGTACGCTCCCGCCGGAGATCGCCGAATCCGTCTCTGTCATGGCGCTCATCGAGCGGGGAAAGGCTGATGGGCAGATCGCCGGCGATGACGTGCGTCGTGCCTTCGAAGCTGACCAGATTCCGGCCACTCAGTGGAAGAACGTTCTGCGCAGCCTCAACCAGATCCTCGAGGAAGAGGGTGTGACGCTGATGGTCAGTGCCGCGGAGCCGAAACGCCCCCGCAAGAGCGTCGCAGCGAAGAGCCCGGCCAAGCGCACCGCGACCAGGACGGTCGCGGCCAAGGCCACCACGGCGAAGCCCACCGCCACCGCCGCCACTGAGGCGCCGACCGCGGACGGCACCGCCGAGGACGCGCCCGCGAAGAAGGTCGCAGCCAAGAAGACGACGGCCAAGAAGGCCGTCGCCAAGAAGACCACCGCCAAGAAGACGGCGGCCAAGAAGACCACCTCCAAGAAGGACGCCGACGAGCTCCTCGACGAAGAGGTCACCGAGGAGGCACCCGCCGCCGGCAAGCCCGGCGAGGGCGAGCCCGCCGAGGAAGGCGCCCAGGGCTTCGTCCTCTCGGACGAGGACGAGGACGACGCGCCCGCCCAGCAGGTCGCCGCGGCCGGCGCCACCGCCGACCCGGTCAAGGACTACCTGAAGCAGATCGGCAAGGTCCCCCTCCTCAACGCCGAGCAGGAGGTCGAGCTCGCCAAGCGCATCGAGGCCGGTCTGTTCGCCGAGGACAAGCTGGCCAACGCCGACAAGCTCGCCCCGAAGCTCAAGCGCGAGCTGGAGATCATCGCCGAGGACGGGCGCCGCGCCAAGAACCACCTCCTCGAGGCCAACCTCCGCCTGGTGGTCTCCCTGGCCAAGCGCTACACCGGCCGCGGCATGCTCTTCCTGGACCTCATCCAGGAGGGCAACCTCGGTCTGATCCGCGCGGTCGAGAAGTTCGACTACACCAAGGGCTACAAGTTCTCCACGTACGCCACCTGGTGGATCCGTCAGGCGATCACCCGCGCCATGGCCGACCAGGCCCGCACCATCCGTATCCCGGTGCACATGGTCGAGGTCATCAACAAGCTGGCCCGTGTCCAGCGCCAGATGCTCCAGGACCTGGGTCGCGAGCCCACGCCGGAGGAGCTGGCCAAGGAACTCGACATGACCCCCGAGAAGGTCATCGAGGTCCAGAAGTACGGCCGTGAGCCGATCTCCCTCCACACCCCCCTGGGTGAGGACGGCGACAGCGAGTTCGGTGACCTCATCGAGGACTCCGAAGCGGTCGTGCCGGCCGACGCGGTCAGCTTCACGCTCCTGCAGGAGCAGCTGCACTCCGTCCTGGACACCCTGTCCGAGCGTGAGGCGGGCGTGGTCTCCATGCGCTTCGGCCTCACGGACGGCCAGCCCAAGACCCTCGACGAGATCGGCAAGGTCTACGGAGTGACGCGCGAGCGCATCCGTCAGATCGAGTCGAAGACGATGTCGAAGCTGCGTCACCCGTCGCGCTCGCAGGTCCTGCGCGACTACCTCGACTAGGCACAGGCCGGTCACCCGAAGGCTCCACGAAAGGCCCGAAGCCCGCGACAAGCGGACTTCGGGCCTTTCGCCTGCGCGGGTGCGGGGTGAGCGATACTGCATGACTCTGGGGTACGCAATGGCAACCCAGAGTGAGGAGATCGCATGCGTCGTCCCTTCGCCCGAGCGTGGACGGGGGTGCTGGCTCTGGCGGCCACTACCGTCGCCCTGCCCCTGGCCGTCCCGGCCCCCGCGTCGGCCGACAGCGTGGTCGTCGGAGGCCATCCGGTGGACGTGTCCGACAGTCCATGGGTGGTCGCCGTGTCCAGCCGTGCCCGGTTCGGCAGCTCACGAGCAGGCCAGTTCTGCGGCGGCGTGATCACCGGGCGCTCCACGGTCCTGACCGCGGCCCACTGCGTGAGCAAGGACGTGCTGGGGGTGCCGCTGAAAGAAGTGACGGACCTGAAGGTCCTCGTCGGCCGCGGGGACCTGCGGTCCTCCGAGGGGGACGAGGTGTCCGTACGCGAGGTCCGGGTCAACCCGGAGTACGACGCGCACACGAACTCCGGCGACGTGGCGGCCCTGACCCTCGCCGAGCCCCTTCCGGAGGGGCGCACCATCCGGATGGCGGGGCCCGGCGACCCCGCGTACCGGCCGGGCACGGGTGCCGCCGTATACGGCTGGGGGGACACCACCGGAGAGGGCGATTACGCCCGCTCGCTGCATTCGGCGCACGTCGAGGTGCTTGCCGACCAAGTGTGCGAGGAGGCGTACCCGGGCAGTGCCGAGGGGCGGTACATCGCCCGGACCATGCTCTGCGCCGGCGAGATGAAGGGGCGACGGGACGCCTGTCAGGGCGACAGTGGCGGCCCGCTCGTCGCGCGCGGCCGTCTCATCGGGCTCGTGTCCTGGGGGAGCGGCTGCGGCCGTCCCGGGAGCCCTGGCGTCTATACGCGGATCTCGGACGTCACCAGGGTGCTGAGCGCCCGCGACTGAGCCGTCCCCGGCCGGTGACGGGTCGGCGGGCGGCTCAGAGGGGCCCAGAAGGGCTCTGGGTGCCTCTGTGACGAGAGCGGGCGGCCGTCCCTGCGGTTGGCAGGGGCGGCCGCCCGTTCGCCGGCCTGGTGCGCCGGAGCTGGCTCGTCGTGGATGCGAGGTGTCAGCGTTCCTCTTCGGTGACGCTTTCCGGAACGGCGGTCAGGCGCTCCGTCTCGTCCTGTATCTCAGCGGCGATCTTCTTGAGTTCCGGCTCGAACTTGCGGCCGTGGTGGGCGCAGAAGAGCAGTTCACCGCCGCTCAACAGGACGACGCGCAGGTATGCCTGGGCGCCGCAGCGGTCGCAGCGATCAGCGGCCGTCAGGGGGCTCGCGGGGGTCAGAACAGTAGTCACGTCGCCTCTTCTCTAGCTCGACGAGCTGTCGTACCAGGGTCAACATCCAACCAGGCCGAAAACGTTCCCGCTCGTGGCTTTTCCTCGAACTTTTCTTTCGAGGTGGCTGTCCGTTGCCGGTTGGCGGCGAATGTGCCGTATTGCGTCTCTTACGTGTCTTACGGTTTCGCGCTGTCTGTCAGGTCAGGTCGTCCCCGGCTGGGTTGCCGGTTGTTCATGAGGACGTGCCCGGAGCCTAAATGGTTCATGCCTCGAAGGGAACGTGACGTGCGCTTCACTCCATCGAGGGATCGAACGTGTATGCGAGTCTGGACTAGTCTGAGTTGAGACGAGGGTGGCGTGACAACGGCTCTACCAGGCCTCGGTACCCTCTGACCGGTAACCGAAGCCGCGTCCTTACCCCAAAGGACCCCCCTTGAAATTCAGCGAGGAGCGAACCGCGTGACCGCCGAGACGTCCGTGCCGTCCACAGCGTTGCTGACAGGAGCAGACCGGGACGGTTCCAACTACACCGCGCGGCACCTCCTCGTCCTGGAGGGGCTCGAGGCCGTCCGCAAGCGTCCGGGCATGTACATCGGGTCGACGGACAGCCGCGGTCTGATGCACTGCCTCTGGGAGATCATCGACAACTCCGTCGACGAGGCCCTGGGCGGGTACTGCGACCACATCGAGGTCATCCTCCACGACGACGCCTCCGTAGAGGTCCGGGACAACGGCCGAGGCATCCCGGTCGACGTCGAGCCCAAGACCGGCCTCTCCGGGGTCGAGGTCGTCATGACCAAACTCCACGCGGGCGGCAAGTTCGGCGGCGGCTCGTACGCCGCCTCGGGCGGCCTGCACGGCGTGGGCGCCTCCGTGGTGAACGCGCTCTCCGCGCGCCTCGACGTCGAGGTGGACCGCGCCGGGCACACCCACGCCATCAGCTTCCGCCGCGGTGTCCCCGGCGCCTTCGCCAAGCCGGGCCCCGAGGCGCCCTTCGACCCCTCGGCCAGGCTGAGCAAGGTCAAGAAGGTCCCCAAGGCCCGCAGCGGCACGCGCGTGCGCTACTGGGCGGACCGCCAGATCTTCCTGAAGGACGCCAAGCTCTCGCTGGAGAACCTGCACCAGCGCGCCCGCCAGACCGCCTTCCTGGTCCCGGGCCTGACCATCGTCGTGCGCGACGAGCTCGGTCTCGGCGACGGCGGCTCGAAGGGCGAGGAATCCTTCCGCTTCGACGGCGGCATCAGCGAGTTCTGCGAGTACCTGGCGCAGGACAAGGCGGTCTGCGACGTCCTCCGGTTCTCCGGTCAGGGCACCTTCAAGGAGACCGTCCCCGTCCTGGACGAGCACGGCCAGATGACGCCCACCGAGGTCACCCGTGAGCTGGGCGTGGACGTGGCCATGCGCTGGGGGACCGGGTACGACACGACGATCAAGTCCTTCGTCAACATCATCGCCACCCCCAAGGGCGGCACCCACGTCTCCGGCTTCGAGCGCTCCCTCACGAAGACGATGAACGAGGCCATGCGCACCCAGAAGGTGCTCCGCGTCGCCGAGGACGACATCGTCAAGGACGACGCCCTGGAGGGCCTCACGGCGGTCGTCACGGTCCGTCTCGCCGAGCCGCAGTTCGAAGGCCAGACGAAGGAAGTGCTCGGCACCTCCGCGGCCAACCGCATCGTCGCGAACGTCATCGCCAAGGAACTCAAGGCGTTCCTGACCTCCACCAAGAGGGACGCGAAGGCTCAGGCCCGCGCGGTCATGGACAAGGCCGTCGCCGCCGCGCGCACCCGCATCGCGGCCCGCCAGCACAAGGACGCCCAGCGCCGGAAGACGGCCCTGGAGTCCTCGTCGCTGCCCGCGAAGCTCGCCGACTGCCGCAGCGACGACGTGGAGCGCAGTGAGCTCTTCATCGTCGAGGGCGACTCCGCGCTCGGCACCGCCAAGCTGGCCCGGAACTCCGAGTTCCAGGCGCTCCTGCCCATCCGCGGCAAGATTCTCAACGTTCAGAAGGCGTCCGTGACGGACATGCTGAAGAACGCCGAGTGCGGCGCGATCATTCAGGTCATAGGAGCCGGGTCGGGCCGGACCTTCGACATCGACGCGGCGCGCTACGGAAAGATCATCCTGCTCGTCGACGCCGACGTCGACGGCGCGCACATCCGGATCCTGCTGCTGACGCTGTTCCAGCGGTACATGCGGCCGATGGTCGAGGCGGGCCGGGTCTTCGCGGCGGTCCCGCCGCTGCACCGCATCGAGCTCAGCCAGCCGAAGAAGGGCCAGGACAAGTACATCTACACGTACTCGGACCGCGAGCTGCGCGAGACGCTTCTCGAACTGCAGCGCAAGAACATCCGGTACAAGGACTCCATCCAGCGCTACAAGGGCCTGGGCGAGATGGACGCCGACCAGCTGGCCGAGACGACGATGGACCCGCGCTTCCGGACCCTGCGCCGCATCAACATCTCCGACCTGGACTCCGCCGAGCAGGTCTTCGATCTCCTGATGGGCAACGACGTCGCGCCGCGCAAGGAATTCATCACGAGCTCCGCGGCGACGCTGGACCGCTCGCGGATCGACGCGTAACAATCCGCGCGCCCCGGTGCAGGGGCGCGCGAGATACGGCAGGAGCCGTGCTCTCCACCCGCGGGTGGAGAGCACGGCTCCACCCGTGTTCAACCCCTGCGCCGATGCCGTGACCAGGCGGTTTCCGTAGCGTCGAAGGCGTCGGTCCTCCGCGGACCGGCCTCGTCCCGCTCGCCGTACGGAGGCTGACATGTCCGGGCTCACCAACGCACTGGTGATCTGCGCCGTCGTGGTGCTGGTGGTCGTCCGCCAGTTCAAGGCGCAGGAGATCGGCACGGACCGGCGCTGGTGGCTGATACCAGCCGTGCTGGTCTTCATGGCCGTGCGCGAACCCGACCTGATCGATCCCCAGCACCGTGCGACGTCCGTGACACTGCTGGCCGTCGAGCTGCTCGTCGGCCTGGCCATGGGCGCCGGCTGGGCGCGTACGTCCCATGTGTGGACCGAGCCCGACGGCACCGCGTGGAGCAAGGGCACCAAGGCCACCGCCGTGGTCTGGGCCGTCGGCATCGGACTGCGGGCGGGGCTCTTCGGCATCGGCTCGCTGCTGCATGTGCGCCAGGGCACCCCCGGTCTGATGCTGGCCCTCGCGGCCACGCTGCTGGTCCGCAGTGGTCTGCTCATACAGCGCGCCGGCACCCGACCCGCAGCGTACGGTATGGCCGACGCGGCGCCCGAGCCGATGCGGAAGGAACCCGTGTGAGTGGGGACTGGTGGACGAGGTGGCCCTCCCGCGAGGCGCTCACCTGGGCGGGGATGAGCCTGGCCCGACTGTGGTTCGTCAGGGTCCTGCGCGTGGTGATCCTCGGCAGCCTGCTCTGGGACGCGTTCCACACGGAACGCGGTTGGCGGCTGGTCGCCGGGGTGGCGATCGTCCTGGCCGTCGCCGGGGTGGGATGGGCGTTCTTCCGGGTCTCGTTCGCCCACCGCCTCTGGCCGTCCCTGGCACTGATGTCACTGCTATGGGCCGCCGCGATCGCTGCCGAGTCCGGTGACTGGCAGGTGCTCGCCACGGTGCTGTGGTGCGGCTCGGCGATCTCCGCCCTGGAACGCCTCCCGATGGTCGCGGCGGCGCCTTGTGTGCTCCTGGCGATGACCGGATACGCCGCATACATAGGCGACAGCCCGCTCACCACGGCGCTCGTCGTCATCGGCCTGGCACTGGCCGGGTACACCCTGCGACTGGACGCGGAGGCGCGAGGCAGCGCCCTCCGGCTGCTCACACAGGAGCGCGCCGCGCGGGTCGCGGAGACGGAAGCGGCCGCCCTCGCCGAGCGGGCCCGC
The DNA here is from genome assembly GCF_008642335.1 of Streptomyces venezuelae. Taxonomy (NCBI): domain Bacteria; kingdom Bacillati; phylum Actinomycetota; class Actinomycetes; order Kitasatosporales; family Streptomycetaceae; genus Streptomyces; species Streptomyces venezuelae. The sequence goes on from NZ_CP029191.1 coordinate 6,134,095, forward strand.
ATCGCCCGCGAGATCCACGACGTGCTCGCGCACAGCCTCTCCGCCCAGCTCGTCCACCTGGAGGCCGCGCGGCTGCTGATCGAGGGCGACGCGTCCAAGGAGCAGGTTCTGGGCCGGGTGGTGGCGGCGCGGTCCATGGCCAGGGAGGGGCTCGCCGAGACGAGACAGGCGCTGTCCGCGCTGCGCGGGGAGATGACCCCGGTCGAGGACTTCCTGCGCGAGCTCGTCGCGGCGGACCGTGCGTCGGTCACCGTGACGGGGGACCGGCGCCCCCTGCCGGCCGAGGCGTCCCAGGCGGTGCGGAGGGTGGCGCAGGAAGCCCTGACGAACGTCCGCAAGCATGCGCCCGGCGCGCAGGTCGAGGTGTGCCTGCGGTACGAGAACGATCAAGTGAGGCTCGACGTCAGGGATTCGGGAGGGAAGTCGCCGGGTGAACTCGCCGCTTCCGGTGCCGGGTACGGTCTGCTCGGGATGCGCGAGCGCGCCGAGCTGCTGGGCGGATCCCTGGAGGCGGGACCGGGTGAGGAGGGCTTCGTGGTGACGCTGAGGGTGCCGGGATGACGGGGGACGAAACCGCTGCGAAGGCGGCGGACGCCGGTCCGGCGGGGCCTGTCGAGAGCCGGGGTAAGCCACCCGCGCGGGTGATCGTGGTCGACGACCAGACCGTGGTGCGTGAGGGGATCGTGATGCTGCTGGGACTGCTGCCCGGCATCGAGGTGGTGGGCGCCGGAGCGGACGGCGAAGAGGCCGTGCGCCTGGTCGGCGAACTCGCTCCGGACGTCGTCCTGATGGACCTGCGGATGCCCCGGTGCGACGGCGCGGAGGCCACGCGACGTATCCGCGCCGAGTATCCGGGAACTCAGGTCGTCGTGCTCACGACCTACGCGGACGACGACTCGCTGTTCCCCGCGCTCAAAGCGGGGGCGCGCGGCTACCTCACGAAGGACGCGGGCGGGGACGAGATCGTGCGGGCCGTCGAGGACGTGCTCTCGGGGGACGCGGGACTCTCCCCTCGGATCCAGCGGCGGCTCCTCGAGCGGCTGTCGGAGCCGGACGACGCGCCGTCGGCGGCTCCGCCCGACGGCCTGACCGCGCGGGAGACCGAGGTGCTGGTCCTGATCGCCGAGGGAATGTCGAACCACGAGATCGCGCGGGCGCTGCACGTCTCCACCGCGACAGTGAAGACCCACATCAACAACCTCTTCGCGAAGGCATCCCTCAAGGACCGCGCGCAGGCCGTGCGTTACGCGTACCGACATGGGCTCATCAAGCTGGACAGAGGCTCCGGCATCTGACGTGGCTTCACCTGATGGGGTGAAGAGCATTGAGAGGAGAGTCAGGGATCTTACCGTTCTGTCCATCCTTGGGCACGTGGCCGAACAGGGCTGCGGACTAAGGAGAGTTCGGTGGAGAAGCACGAGGGGCCCGACGGCGGACCGGGCCGGGCCGCTACCGGCCGGGACCGCTCCGGCGACCTGAGAGACCCCTGGTACGACACGCTTGCCTCCGGCTGGGGAGAGCTCGACGGCACAGGGGAGCCGGCTCCCGCGGGCCCGCAGGGGAGCACGAGTGCGGCCGACATCTACGTGGAAGTGCAGCGCAGCGCCGCTTTCCAGGAAGTGCGCGGTCGCTACCGGAGGTTCGTCGTCCCGGGAGTGGCGCTCTTCTTCACCTGGTACGTCGCGTACGTCGTGGCCGCGACGACGGCACCGGGCCTGATGGCGCGGCCCGTCAGCGGCGCGGTGAACGTGGCGATGGTGGCCGGGCTCGGGCAGTTCCTGACGACGTTCCTGCTGACATGGGCGTATGCGCGCCACGCACGGCTGCGGCGGGACAGGGCGGCGCTCGACCTGCGCTGGGCCGTCTTCGAGCAGAAACGGGAGCAGGAGCAGCGGGTGGAGCGGGGTGCGGGGGTGCGGCCGGACGTGGTGCCCGCGCAGAACGAGGTCCCTGCGCATGAAGCGGTGTGCGCCCGGGAGGTGGAGCGGTGAAGGGGGATCACCAGACCTTGGCGTTGCTGTTGTTCGGGGTGTTCGTTGCCGTCACCCTTGCGATCACCACCTGGGCGAGCCGCAAGAGGCACGGCTCGGCGGAGGAGTTCTACGCGGGCGGGCGGCTGTTCTCCCCGATGGAGAACGGTTTCGCCATCGCCGGTGACTACATGTCGGCCGCCTCCTTCCTCGGCATCTCCGGGCTGATCGCCCTCTTCGGCTACGACGGGCTGCTCTACTCGGTGGGCTTCCTCGTCGCCTGGCTGGTCGTCCTGTTTCTCGTGGCCGAACTCGTGCGCAACTGCGGGAGATACACGCTCGGCGATGTCGTCGCCGCGCGGATGAGGGAGCGTCCCGTGCGGATCGCGGCGGGAACTTCTTCGGTCACCGTGTCCGTTCTCTATCTGGTGGCGCAGATGGTGGGGGCCGGCTCACTGGTGGGGCTGCTGCTCGGAGGGACGAGCGGGGCGGCGCAGACCTGGACGGTGATCGGCGTCGGCGCGCTCATGGTCGTCTATGTGTCGCTGGGAGGGATGCGGGCCACCACCTGGATCCAGATCGTCAAGGCGGTCCTGCTGATGGCCGGGGCGATCGCGCTGACCGTCCTCGTCCTGGTGCGTTTCCACGGCGACTTCGACCAGTTGCTGCGGACGGCGGCGGACCGCAGTGGTCACGGCGACCGGTTCCTCGCGCCCGGGCTGAAGTACGGCGGGGACTGGACCGCGCGCCTCGACTTCATGAGCCTCGGCCTCGCCTTGGTCCTCGGCACCGCCGGTCTGCCGCACATCCTTTCCCGCTTCTACACCGTGCCGACCGCGCGGGCCGCCCGCCGTTCCGTCGTCTGGTCCATCGGCCTGATCGGCAGCTTCTACCTGATGACGATCGTGCTCGGGTTCGGCGCGGCCGCGCTCGTCGGCCCCGATGCGGTGCGCGGGTCGAATGCCGCGGGCAACACGGCGGTTCCGCTCCTCGCGCTCGACCTGGGAGGCGGCGCGCACTCCACGGGCGGAACGGTTCTGTTCGCGATCGTCGCCGCCATCGCCTTCGCCACGATCCTCGCCGTGGTCGCCGGGATCACGCTCGCCTCGTCGGCGTCCGTGGCCCACGACCTGTACGCCTCCCTGCGGCGGCGGGACGCGAAGCCGCGCAGCGAGGTGGCGGTCGCCCGGCTCGCCGCCGCGGGGATCGGCGTGATCGCGATCGGCCTCGGTCTGCTGGCCCGCGATCTCAACGTCGCCTTCCTGGTGGGCCTCGCCTTCGCCGTCGCCGCGTCAGCGAACCTTCCGGTGCTGCTCTACTCCCTGTTCTGGCGGAGCTTCACGACGCGGGGTGCGGTGTGGTCGGTGTACGGGGGACTGCTGCCCGCGCTCGTGCTGGTGGTCCTGTCGCCGGTGGTCTCCGGAGGGCCGCACTCCCTCTTCCCCGGGGTCGACTTCCAGTACTTCCCCCTGGAGAACCCGGGTCTCGTCTCCATCCCGCTGGGCTTCCTCGCGGGGTGGCTCGGCACGGTCACCTCGCGCGAGGCGGCGGACGAGATCAAGCACGCGGAGACGGAGGTGCGGTCGCTCACGGGTGCCGGTGCGGCGTAACGATTCCCCCCACGTGAGGGGAAGGCGGCCCGCTCGGCACGTCGGGTCTTCGCGGTGTCTCAGGCGCTGGCCGCCCACTCGTAGCGGTGCTCGGGGCGGCCCGTGTCGCCGTACTTGAGGCTCAGCCGGACTCTGCCCGTGCGCTCCAGGAGCTTCAGGTAGCGCTGTGCCGTCTGCCGGCTCAGTCGGGTGCGGTCCGCCAGCTCCTGGGCCGACAGCGGCCCCTCCGCGGCCATCAGGGCCCGGCGCACCAGCTCCGCCGTCGTGGGGGAGTGCCCCTTGGGGAGCTCGGGCGCGGGAGTCGACGACAGGGCGCTGAACATGCGGTCGACCTCGGCCTGTTCGGCCTCGCCGCCGCTGTCCAGGGTGCGGCGCAGGGCGGCGTACGCGTCGAGCTTCGCGCGCAGACCCGCGTAGGAGAACGGCTTCACCAGGTACTGGAGCGCACCGTGGCGCATCGCCGCCTGCACGGTCGCGACGTCGCGCGCCGCGGTCACCATGATCACGTCCGTCTGGTGGCCCCGCTCCCGCAGGCTGCGTACGACGGAGAGTCCTGTCTCGTCCGGCAGGTAGTGGTCAAGCAGCACCAGATCGACGGGCACGTCCTCGACGAGGCGCAGGGCCTCGGCGGCGTTGTGCGCCTTCGCGGCCACGCGGAAGCCGGGGATCTTCTCCACGTAGGCGGCGTTGACGTCCGCGACGCGGGTGTCGTCGTCCACGACGAGAACCTCGATCATCGTGGCTCCTCGGGGACGCGGGTCATCGTCGCTCCTTCGTGCTGTGGACCGTTCTGCTCGTCCGCCGTGGCGATCCCGGGCTCCGTCAGCCCCTCGGGCAGTACGACGGTGAACTCCGCGCCGCCGTCCGGAGCTTCACCGACGCGTGCGCTGCCGCCCTGCCGTTCGGCGAGCCTGCGGACCAGGGCGAGACCGATGCCGCGTTTGCCGTGAGCGGGCGGCTCCTTGGTAGTCCACCCCTCCGTGAAGATCGTCTCTCGCTGTTCCGCGGGCACTCCCGGGCCGGAATCGCGCACCTGTAGGACCACGGTGCGCCCTTCGGTGCGCAGATCGACCTCCACGCGTGCGTGGCGGGTGCCGGCGACGGCGTCGAGGGCGTTGTCGACGAGGTTCCCGACGATCGTGACGAGACCGCCCGGATCGACGAGGCGGTCCGGCAGGGCGGTGTCGCGCCGTACCGAGAGAGCGACGCCGCGCTCCGTCGCCACGGTCGCCTTGCCGACCAACAGGGCGGCGAGCAGCGGATCGTGGATCTTCTCGGTGATCTGCTCGGCGGTCACCCGGTGGGCGCCTGCGACCTCGCCGACGAACTCCGCGGCCTCCTCGTACATCTCCAGTTCCAGCAGCCCGAGGAGCGTGTGCATGCGGTTGGCGTGCTCGTGGTCCTGCGCGCGCAGGGCGTCGATCAGGCCTCGGGTGGAGTCGAGCTCCCGGCCGAGTTGTTCGAGCTCCGTGCGGTCGCGCAGGGTGGCGACGGCGCCGCCGTCGTCCATGGGCATGCGGTTGGCGACCAGGACGCGCTGCCCGCGCACGGTCAGCAGATCGGTTCCGGTGACCCGGCCGGCGAGCACGTCGGTCGTACGCCCGTCCCCGAGCGCTTCGTCGAGCGGCTGCCCGATCACCTCCGTACCGAGCCCGAGGAGACGCTGCGCCTCGTCGTTGAGCAGCCGGATCCGGCCGGTCCGGTCCAGCGCGACGACTCCCTCACGGATGCCGTGCAGCATCGCCTCGCGCTCGGCGAGCAGCGCGGAGATGTCGGAGAAGGCCAGGTCGCGGGTCTGCCGCTGCACCCTTCGGGAGATCAGGTACGCGGCGAGCGCACCGACGGCCAGGGCCCCGCCCGCGTAGGCGAGCAACCCGGGGATCGAGTGGACCAGACGGGCCCGCACGCTGTCGTACTCGATGCCTACGGAGACAGCGCCCACAATGTCCCCGCCCGCGTCCCTCAATGCCACCTTGCCGCGGGCCGAGCGCCCCAGCGTGCCGTTGTCGATCTCCATGACATCACGCCCGGCGAGGGCGTCGCTGGGGTCCGTCGAGACGACCTTGCCGATCTGGCCGCGGTCGGTGTGGGACCAGCGCACGCCTTCCTTGTTCATGATCACTACGTACTCGGCGCCGCTGGCCCGCCGGATCCGCTCGGCCGCCTTCTGGACGGGTCCTTCGGCCGTGGGCGGGGACGACGACAGGTCCTCGGCGAGGCGCGGCTGGGCGGCCGTCGTCTGCGCGATGGCCAGCGCCCGGCGCATCGCCTGGTCGTCGAGCTGGTCGCTCAGCGGCGCGAGGAAGAGGCCGGTGGCGAGCACCGCGACCCCGGCCGCGATGGCCAGCTGCATGAGCAGCACCTGCGAGAACACACGCCGCGGCAGGCCGAGGCGCAGGCGTCGCGCAGGGGAGGTCGGGCTCATGTGTACGAACGGTACGGCCGCGACGGGGCTACTTCGAAGTCACTGTGGCGGGGATCTCGTACGTGGGCCCGTCGGCGCTCTCGGGGATCGTCCGCACGGCCACGACGTCCATCCGCGCGGGTGAGCCGAGTTCCGCGCCGCAGCTCTCCGGGCGGGGCGGCAGCGACACCTCCTGCGCGACGGTGACGCGCCACCGGCGGCCGTCCGCGTGCGCGACGGTCACCTCCCAGGGCGACGCCTTTCCGTCCGCTCCGGCCGCCCTGTCCGTCGCGACGACCCGCAGGGCGTCGGCCGCGTCTTCGCCCGTCTCCTCGCGCACGGCGAGCTCGGCGGCCTGCCCGGGCCGCTCCCAGGCCGAATTGCCCCGGCAGCCCTTGGTGAGGACGCGGCCCGCGCGTGCGGCGTCGAGGACTTCCTTGACGGCGGGTGTCTCCATGCGGCCGTACGCATATCCGTAGGGCAGCACGAGCAGGGTGGGCGAGAAGCGATGACCACCCAGATGAGTGGTTTCCCAGGTGCCCTCTGCCTCGGAGGCGGCGAGGTCGGCGGCGAGCGGCCGGCCGAGCAGGGCACAGCAGCGGTCGCGCTTGCCGTTCGTGCACACGAGCGCGAGCGGGTCGCCGGTGTGCGGGGCGCCGAAGCCGCCGTGGTCGCCCGCGCCGAGGGCGGCGAAATCGAGGTCCAGCAGCTGACGGGGATCGTCGAGCACCGTGCCGCGCAGCCAGGTGCGGCCCGGGACGGTGTGCCCCACGTAGACCTGGTGCCGGGCCGCCGCGTGACAGTCCGCGTGGCGTCCGGGGCGGCGGATCAGGGCGATGCGCACGCCGGTGCCCTTGGCGGCCCTGTCCAGGGCGCGGCCGAGCTCCGGGTCGAGGTGGCTGGACGTCAGGGCCTTGGCGCCCCAGGGGCCCGGCTGTTCCAGCAGGAGCCATGTCCGGGCGGTGGCCGCGGTTCCCGCGAGCGGTTCGGACAGGTCCCGCGAGGCGGTCGCACACGTACTCACGCAGGCGAGCCTAACCCCCGCTGCTTCCCGGGTCCTTCAGGCACCGTCTGCCACCGCTGGTGGGCCTCTGGGGCGGGCCGGGCGACGCGGAGGGCGTCACGTCCCCGAGGCGGCCTGCGGGGAGGGCATCGGCTGGGGCGGGCGAAGACCGACGTACTGGCCGCTGGGACGCATCCGCAGCGGATGCTCCTGGTACTCCTCGAGAGCGTGCGCGATCCAGCCGGCCGTGCGTGCCACCGCGAAGATCGTCTCGCCCGCCTCCGCCGGCATCCCCGTGGACGACGTGAGGACGGCCAGGGCGAGGTCGACGTTGGCCCGCAGGTCGGTGTGGCGGGCGGTGGTGGCGACCACGTCGCGTGCCGCCGCCAGGGCGGGGGCGGCCTTGGGCATCCCCTCCAGGAGGGCGAACAAGGCCTGCGCGCGCGGGTCCTCGTCGGGGTAGAGCCGGTGGCCGAGCCCCGGGACCCGGCGGCCCGCGCGGAGTTCGTCGGCGACCACGGGAGCCGCGCTGCCCCGGTCGAGCACTTCGAGCAGCATCCGGTGGGCGAGCCCGCTCGCCGCGCCGTGCAGGGGGCCTTCCAGGACGCCGAGTCCTGCGGACACCGCGGCGTAGGGGTGGGCGCGCGCCGAGGCCGCGACGCGGACGGCGAGCGTCGACGCGGCGAGGTCGTGGTCGACGAGCAGCGCGAGTGCCGTGTCCAGGGCCTCCAGCGCGGCCTCGTCGGGCTCGATGCCGGTCAGTCTGGCCCACAGGCGGCGGGCGAGCGGGCCTGCGTCACGGTGCATGGGCAGGACGGGCGGAAGCGCGGTGACGAGGGTGGGGATGAGGGTGCGCGCGGTGCCGATGACGGCGTCTTCGGAGAGGTCGAAGCGGAGCGGGTCGGCGGCAGCGGCGGCAATGGCGGCGACGCGCAGCCGGTCGGTGGGGCCGCTGTGCTCGGGCAGCGCGTCGACGGCGCCGCGGGCCGCGGCGACGGTCTCCTCGGGGGCGGTGAAGTCGACGCCGGGGCGCAGGACGCCCGTCCACAGCCACTCGGCGACCTCCTCGTAGGAGTGGTCCAGCGCGAGCTGCGCGGCGTCGACACCGCGGTAGTAGTAGCGGTCCTTGTCGATGAGCGTGATGCGGGTGCGTACGGAGAGCTCGTTGGCCGCGGTCGGTGCGGCGGGTTCGCGTCGGTTCCTGCGGGCCAGCGCCTCGACCTCCTTGACGTCGAAGGTGCTGCCGCGGGAGCCGGGGCCGCGGCGGCTGCTGAGCTGTCCGCGGCTCACGTACGCGTACACGGTCTCGGGCTTCACGCCGAGCAGTTCGGCGGCTTCCTTGGTGCTGAGCCGCCGGCTTTCGTGCGTGGTTCCTTGATCCGTCATGGGCGTCACCGTATCCGCATCCCGATACCTGTACGTTCATATTGATCGAATCAATATTGACACAATATCAGTCAAGCATGGACAGTCGAATCAAGTCCAGGGAGGAAGTCGAGGAAGAACATGCCGATCAATGGCTCCACCGCCGCCCCCACCGAGCCCGTCGAGGTCCCACGAGGACTCGCCGGCGTCGTCGTCACCGAAACGGAGATCGGAGACGTCCGGGGGTACGAGGGCTTCTACCACTACCGCCAGTACTCGGCCGTCGAACTCGCGCAGCAGCGCGGCTTCGAGGACGTGTGGCACCTGATGTTCCACGGCGAGCTGCCCGACGCCGCGCGGAGTGCCGCGTTCGCCGCGCACACCGCGTCGCTGCGTCATCTCCCCGCCGAGGTGCGCGATGCGCTGCCCGCCATAGCCCGCGCCAGTGTCCTGTCGGGCCCGCTCTCGGGCCTGCGCACCGCCCTGTCCCTCTTCGGTGCGTCGCAGGGCTTCCGCCCGGTGTACGACATCGACGACGAACGACGCCGCGCGGACGCCCTGGCCGCGTCCGCCGTCGTGCCGACACTGCTCACCGCGCTGTACCGGCTCGGCCAGGACCTCGACCCCGTGGAACCGCGCGACGACCTGTCGTACGCCGCCAACTACCTCTACATGCTCACCGGTTCGGAACCGGACGCCGCCCGCACCCGGGCGATCGAGCAGTACTTGATCTCGACCATTGATCACGGCTTCAACGCGTCAACATTCACCGCCCGGGTCATCACCTCGACGGGCGCGGACGTCGCGGCCTGTCTGGTCGGCGCGGTCGGCGCGCTGTCGGGCCCGCTGCACGGTGGCGCCCCGAGCCGGGCCCTCGACACGCTCGACGCGATCGGCACCCGCGACCGCATCGACGGCTGGATCCGCGAGCGGGTCCTCGCCGGGGACCGCATCATGGGCTTCGGCCACCCCGTCTACCGCACCGAGGACCCCCGCTCCCGCATGCTGCGAGGCATCGCCCAGCAGTTCGGCGGCGACATGGTGGAGTTCGCGGTGGAGGTGGAGCGCCGGGTCGAGGCGATCCTCGCGGAGCTGAAGCCGGGCCGCGAGCTTCACACGAACGTGGAGTTCTACGCGGGCGTGGTCATGGAACTGTGCGGCCTGCCCCGCGAGATGTTCACGCCGACGTTCGCATCGGCACGGGTGATCGGCTGGAGCGCCAACATCCTGGAACAGGCACGCGACACAAAGATCATCCGCCCGGCGGCACGCTATGTGGGGACGGTTCCTCCGGTGCCAGTGCCGGCACCGGCGCCTGCGGCGCCAAGGCTTACGTAGGCCCGTCGTCGAGAGGGGCCGGCCTTTCAGGCTGTGGCGTGAAGTGGCCATGCCCGGGAGCTGCGAGCGTAAGGCACCCCCGGTGCGCCGCTTCACGCGGAGCTCCGGGGGCGCGGGTCAGCGCGTGCAATTCAGTGCTCAGACATCAGGAATGTCGATCTTGGCGCGAATTAGTGTCTCGCGGGTGATGACCACGATCCGCTCGTCACGCGAACGCCCGGCGTCGGCCGGAAGTCTGCTGTCGAGCGCCGCTGTCCTGTCGGCGCCGATGACGGCGAAAGTGCCGTCACTCAGCTCGAAGATGTCGGGGCATGTGTTGCCGTCGAGGCTGCCGCGCTGACGGGGAGAGGCGCCGATGCGGCGGGTGATGTCTGGTGTGCTCACGAGCGGTAGATTCCCATCTGTCGGGGGCTGTTTCTCGCCGATTCCGCTCGCTGGGACCAGCGAGAATCAGCCAACCTGTGTATCGCCTGTGAGTTCTCCATGAGCACTTCGTGGGACGTCGCCGCGGTGTCCCAGCTTGGTTCACTCGGCGCCGGGCGGAGCGGGGTGCGGCGGCGTGAAGTACGTCGTGGACGCCACGGCGGGGCCGGCGTCCACGGCGCTCGCGTACACCTCGTCGGCGGTGCGCACGAAGGCGCGCATGCGGCGGTCGGAACCCGACTCCGCGAGTCGGTGCCAGGACGCTCCGCTGTTCGCCCAGTAATTACGGCCCACCTCGCCGCGGAAGTAGTCACTCAGGACCGCCCGCAAGGAAGACTCGTTGAGCAGATCGAGTGTGAAGTCGCTCCACCACATGCTGACGATCAGGTTGCTCACGAGAATCTGCCGCCAGCGCTCCTGTGTGACAGGTGTGTTGGGTGGCTCCCAGCACACCAGGAAGGACGGGTCCTGCAAGGTGAGCAGAGTGAGCTGATGGTGATTTGAGCGGTGGGCTGTCTCGTTCTGTATGCGGGTCTGCCGCGACTGGTGGGCGATGGATAGGACGACGCCCATCAATGCGGCGGCCGAGAAGAGAACCGACAGGGCACCGTAGGTCTGGCTGATGTCGCTGAGGCGGTTCCAGTCCAGCGAGCGTGGTGCCAGGCCGTCGAGCAGGAACGGGGTGAAGCAGATGACAGCGAGTGAGGCCAGGGTCACGCAGGCCCATGCCGCGGCGCCGCGAGGCCTGCTGTTGCGTCGGGTCACTGAGGCGTCCTCCTCCGGCCTCAGCCGACCGGGCCGAGGCCGTCCGGTTCGTCGCGGGAACCGGCCGGGAGCGCGGGGGTATCCGTCCCGCGCCCCTGAGAGGTCACCGCTTGGCTACTTATCAGGGATGTCCGCTTTAGCCCTGATCAACGTTTCGCGGCTGATGACGACGATGCGCTCGTAGTCTGCGCGCCCGGCGTCGGAAGGCAATTCTGCTTCCAGGACTGTGGTCCAGTCCGTCCCAATGACGGCGAAGTTGCCATCGTTCAGCTCAAAGATGTCGGGGCACGTCTGGCCGGAGGTGCTGCCGCGTTCACGCGGGGACACACCGATGCGGCGCACGATCTGCAAAGGGATCCTGATCCTCTGATGACGGATGGATGGGGTGGCGGAAGGTTACTCCTCTTGTGGTCGGATATTCCGCCGATATGACCTCTATCGGGTTACTCCGGCGGAGTGCCCACCACCCACCACTCCTCCGTGTCGGATTCATCCAGGTCCTGGATCAAGTGGTCCACCATCCGCCCCACTTGGGCCTCTACGGAGTTTTCTTCGAGGCTCGCCCTGGCGTCCCGGGTGACCTCCCAGTACTCGCGGAAGATGGGATTTTGGAGTGTCCCGCGCAGGTGGCCGAAGAGCTCGACCCGGCTGACGTTGCCGATGCGGTAGGCGAGCAGGGCGTTTGTGTACAGGGCGTTGGCGAAGAGGAACTGGCGATGCTTCGCATGCGGAAGTGAACCCTCGGACGTGTCGAGCACCGCGGCCAGTGTGGGATCCTCCATCGCCTTGCTCAGCAGTTCCCACTGGAGGCGCTGCTGGTTGGCCAGATCGATGTGTCGCTGCGGCTCTCCACGGTCCTTCTGTTCGCACCGGTCGAGCCGCATACGCAACTTCTTGAGCTGATGCTGCTGGTTGAGGAGGACGCCGAGAGCGCCCACGGTCAAGGCCAGCCCCGCTGCGGCGGCAGGACCCACCCCCCGTAACCAAGCCTTCTGTGTGGTCATGTCAACCCCCGAATCGGCGACCGTCCGCCGGTCGTCGGGTGCGGGTCGACAGGGAGCGGACCGGCGAGCGATGGGCGGTGCGCTTGCCGTCTCCCAGGGTGCCGAGCGGCTCTGATCGGCGGGGAGGCGGAGAGGAGGCGCACGGAAGGAAGCGGTGGTCTGACAACCCTGCGCCGTGCCTAACGTGTGCCCCGCGAGCGCCGCTAACAATCGTTCACTCCGCGGCTCGACTACGCGTGCCTATCCTGGCCCCGTCTTCATTCGTCGTACGGAATCCGTCGCGGTCCGTACCAGCGTCGATACGAGAGGTCCGCGTTGAACAGGCAGCAGATCCCGGTCGTCGTCCTCGCCGGCTTCCTCGGCTCGGGCAAGACGACCCTGCTCAACCATCTGCTGCACCACAGCGGCGGCAGCCGGATCGGGGCGATCGTCAACGATTTCGGTTCGATCGAGATCGACGCCATGTCCGTCGCCGGTCAGCTCGGCGACTCGACCGTCTCCCTCGGCAACGGCTGTCTGTGCTGCGCCGTGGACGCCAGTGAGCTCGACGAGTACCTGGAGCGGCTCGCCCGGCCCACCGCCGGGATCGATGTCATCGTCATCGAGGCGAGCGGGCTCGCCGAGCCGCAGGAGCTCGTGAAGATGCTGCTGGCCAGCGAGAATCCGCACATCGTGTACGGGGGGCTCGTCGAGGTCGTGGACGCCGCCGAGTTCGACGCCACCAGGGAGCGGCATCCCGAGGTGGACCGGCACCTCGGGATCGCCGACCTCGTCGTGGTCAACAAGGTCGACCGGGTGCCGGGTGGGGAGCGCGAGCGCGTTCTCGAGGTCGTCCGAGGGCTCGCGGGGCGCGCGGCCGTCGTCTCCGCCTCGTACGGCCGCGTCGACGTGGAGCTGTTCTTCGATCGCGCTCCCGTGGGGGAGCGCGTGGGGCAGCTCTCCTTCGACGACCTTCGCGAGGACGACCACGGTGACCAGCATGACCACCACGACCACGACGGCCATCTGCACTCCGCGTACGAAAGTCTTGCCTTCACCTCCGACGTGCCCATGGGGCCACGCCCCCTGATGGCCTTCCTGGACAGCCGTCCCGAAGGGCTTTACCGCATCAAGGGGTACGTCGATTTCGGTACCGCCGATCCGCGGAACCGGTACGAGGTCCACGCCGTGGGACGGTTCCTGCGCTTCTACCCGCAGCCGTGGGGTCCCGGTGAGCCGCGGCTGACCCAGCTGGTGCTCATCGGGTCGGGCGTCGACGTACTGGCCCTGGAAAAGGAACTGGAGGCCTGTCGCGAGTACGCCCCACAGGCCGCCGACGAGCGGAGCATGTGGGGCGTACTGCGGTACGTGCAGGAGCCGGACGAAGATCTCGGTGAGGAAGAGGGGGCCACCGGCTTCTGGTCGGCTACACCGGCCCCGCCACCGCCGCCACCGGCTTCTTGAGCGAGACGCCCGAGCCGTCGCGGCGCGGGTCGATCTCCGGCAGCTCCGCAGGCGTGCCGTTGCGCTGTGCCGCGTGCGGCGGCGTCGGGCCCGTCCAGGCGAAGCTCAGGCAGTCCTCGCCCTTCAGGAACCGCTGGACGCGCACGCCACCCGTGGCGCGCCCCTTGCGCGGGTACTGGTCGAACGGCGTCAGCTTGGCCGTCGTCTGCACCGAGTCGTCCAGCGTGCCGCGCGAACCCGCCACCGTGAAGACGACCGCGTCCGTCGCCGGATCCACCGCCGCGAAGGAGATGACCTTCGCGCCCTCGGCGAGCTTGATGCCCGTCATGCCACCCGCCGGGCGCCCCTGGGGGCGGACCACCGAGGCCTGGTAGCGCAGGAGCTGGGCGTCGTCCGTGATGAAGACGAGGTCCTCCTCGCCCGTGCGCAGCTCGGCCGCGCCGACGATGCGGTCACCGTCCTTGAGCGTGATGACCTCCAACTCCTCCTTGTTGGACGGATAGTCGGGGACCACACGCTTGACGACGCCCTGCTCGGTACCGAGCGCGAGGCCCGGCGAGGACTCGTCCAGCGTCATCAGACAGATCAGCTTCTCGTCCTTCTCCAGGGTCAGCAGCTCCGAGACGGGCGCCCCTCCGGAGAGGTTGGGTGCGCTCGCCGTCTCCGGCAGCTGGGGAAGGTCCACTACGGAGAGGCGCAACAGGCGCCCACCCGACGTGACCGCGCCCACCTCGCCGCGCGCCGTCGCAGGCACCGCCGAGACGATCACGTCGTGCTTCACGCGCTTGGTGCCGCCCTCGGCGAAGGGCTCGCCGTTGGCCGTACGGGCCAGCAGACCCGTGGAGGAGAGGAGGACCCGGCACGGGTCGTCCGCCACCTGCAGCGAGATCGGGGCGGCGGCGGGGGAGCCGGACGACTCCAGGAGCACCGTGCGCCGGTCGGTGCCGAACTTCTTGGCGACGGCGGCCAGTTCGGAGGAGACCAGCTTGCGCAGCTCCGCGTCCGACTCCAGGATGCCGGTCAGCTCGTCGATCTCGCCGTTCAGCTTGTCGCGCTCGGACTCCAGCTCGATGCGGTCGAACTTGGTCAGGCGGCGCAGCGGCGTGTCCAGGATGTACTGCGTCTGGATGTCGCTGAGCGCGAAGCGCCCGATCAGGCGCTCCTTGGCCTGCGCGGAGTTCTCGCTGGAGCGGATGAGGCGGATGACCTCGTCGATGTCCAGGAGGGCGACCAGGAGGCCGTCGACCAGGTGCAGACGGTCGCGCTTCTTGCCGCGGCGGAACTCGCTGCGGCGGCGCACCACGTTGAACCGGTGGTCGAGATAGACCTCCAGGAGCTCCTTCAGACCCAGGGTGAGCGGCTGGCCGTCGACCAGCGCCACGTTGTTGATGCCGAAGGACTCCTCCATCGGCGTCAGTTTGTAGAGCTGCTCCAGGACGGCCTCCGGGACGAAGCCGTTCTTGATCTCGATGACCAGGCGCAGGCCGTGCGCGCGGTCGGTGAGGTCCTTGACGTCGGCGATGCCCTGGAGCTTCTTCGAGCCGACCAGGTCCTTGATCTTGGAGATGACCTTCTCGGGGCCGACGGTGAAGGGCAGTTCGGTGACGACGAGGCCCTTGCGGCGCGCCGTCACGTTCTCCACGGACACCGTCGCGCGGGTCTTGAAGGTGCCACGGCCCGATTCGTACGCGTCCTTGATGCCGCCGAGGCCGACGATCCGGCCGCCCGTGGGCAGGTCCGGACCCGGCACGTACTTCATCAGCGTCTCGAGGTCCGCCCCCGGGTGCTTGATGAGGTGGCGGGCGGCGGCGATGACCTCGCCGAGATTGTGCGGCGGCATGTTCGTCGCCATGCCGACGGCGATGCCGGACGCGCCGTTGACCAGGAGGTTCGGGTACGCCGCCGGGAGGGCGGACGGCTCCATCTCCTGGCCGTCGTAGTTCGGCTCGAAGTCGACGGTGTTCTCGTCGATCGACTCCGTCATCAGGGAGGTGGCGTCGGCCATCTTGCACTCGGTGTACCGCATGGCGGCCGGCGGGTCGTCGTTGCCGAGCGAACCGAAGTTGCCGTGGCCGTCCACCAGGGGGAGGCGCATCGAGAAGGGCTGCGCCATGCGCACCAGCGCGTCGTAGATCGACGCGTCGCCGTGCGGGTGCAACTTACCCATGACCTCGCCGACGACACGGGCGCACTTCACATAGCCGCGGTCGGGGCGCAGGCCCATCTCGTTCATCTGGTACACGATCCTGCGGTGCACCGGCTTCATGCCGTCGCGGGCGTCCGGCAGGGCACGGGAGTAGATGACCGAATACGCGTACTCGAGGAAGGAGCCCTGCATCTCGTCGACGACGTCGATGTCGAGGATCTTCTCCTCGTACGACTCGTCGGGCTGCGGGGTCTTCGTGCTGCGGCGGGCCATCGCTGCTGCGGCTCCTTCACCAAGCAAGTGCGGGTTCTGACGCCGACCATTGTGGACTGTCCCACTGACAACGCCGACCACGACCCGTGCACCGGCGCTGTCACCCGCGACTACGCCGAGGGCGGAGCGGGAACTTCGTCAGGTGCTGACACGCTTGCATACAGTGGCAGGACTGGCAGCAATTGTTCTGATCCAGCGATGATCCAGCGATCGAAGGGACGTACATGCCCATGGGTCACACGGCCACAGCCGAGGCCGGCTCCGGCGGCCTGAAAGCGACCGAGCACCGGCTGGCCAACGGCCTGCGCGTGGTGCTCTCGGAGGACCACCTGACCCCGGTCGCCGCGGTCTGCCTCTGGTACGACGTCGGCTCGCGCCACGAGGTCAAGGGGCGTACCGGCCTTGCTCACCTCTTCGAGCACCTGATGTTCCAGGGTTCGAAGCAGGTGCACGGCAACGGCCACTTCGAGCTGGTCCAGGGAGCGGGTGGCTCGCTCAACGGCACGACGAGCTTCGAGCGCACCAACTATTTCGAGACCATGCCCGCCCACCAGTTGGAGCTGGCCCTCTGGCTCGAGGCCGACCGGATGGGCTCCCTGCTCTCCGCGCTCGACGAAGAGTCGATGGAAAACCAGCGCGACGTCGTCAAGAACGAGCGCCGCCAGCGCTACGACAACGTTCCCTACGGAACCGCGTTCGAGAAGCTCACCGCGCTCTCGTACCCGGAGGGCCACCCGTACCACCACACGCCGATCGGCTCCATGGCTGACCTGGACGCGGCCACCCTGGAGGACGCCCGCGCGTTCTTCCGTACGTACTACGCGCCCAACAACGCGGTCCTCTCGGTCGTCGGCGACATCGACCCGGAGCAGACGCTCGCCTGGGTCGAGAAGTACTTCGGGTCGATTCCCGGCCACGACGGCAAGCAGCCGCCGCGCGACGGCTCGCTGCCCGAGCGCATCGGCAAGGAGCTGCGCGAGGTCATCGAGGAGGAGGTCCCCGCCCGCGCCCTGATGGCCGCCTACCGCCTCCCGGAGGACGGCACGCGCGCGTGCGACGCCGCCGACCTCGCCCTCACCGTCCTCGGCAGCGGCGAGTCCTCCCGGCTCTACAACCGGCTCGTCCGCAGGGACCGCACCGCGGTCGCCGCCGGCTTCGGTCTGCTGCGTCTCGCCGGGGCGCCCTCGCTCGGCTGGCTCGACGTGAAGACGTCGGGCGACGTCGAGGTCCCCGTCATCGAGGCCGCCGTCGACGAGGAGCTGGCCCGCTTCGCCGCGGAGGGCCCCACCCCGGAGGAGATGGAGCGCGCCCAGGCACAGCTGGAGCGCGAGTGGCTCGACCGGCTCGGCACGGTCGCGGGCCGCGCCGACGAACTGTGCCGGTACGCGGTCCTGTTCGGCGACCCGCAGCTCGCCCTGACGGCCGTACAGCGCGTCCTCGACATCACCGCGGAGGAGGTGCAGGAGGTCGCCGCGGCCCGCCTGCGCCCCGACAACCGCGCGGTGCTCGTGTACGAGCCCGTGGAAGGCGCCGACGAGGGTGCCGAGGAAGAAGAGGAGGCGGCGAAGTGACCGAGGCCGCGACGATGCAGTTCCACCCCCAGCCCCAGGCCGGTACGGCGAAGCCGTGGGCCTTCCCCGCCCCCGAGCGCGGCACGCTGCCCAACGGCCTCACCGTCCTGCGCTGCAACCGCCCCGGCCAGCAGGTCGTCGCCGTCGAGGTCCACCTCGAAGCGCCCCTGGACGCCGAGCCGGAGGGCCTGGACGGCGTCGCCACCATCATGGCGCGGGCCTTCAACGAGGGCACCGACAAGCACTCCGCGGAGGAGTTCGCCGCCGAGCTCGACCGCTGCGGCGCGACCCTCGACGCGCACGCCGACCACCCGGGTGTGCGGGTCTCCCTGGAGGTCCCGGTCTCCCGCCTCCCGAAGGCGCTCGGCCTGCTCGCCGACGCCCTGCGGGCCCCCGCCTTCGCGGACAGCGAGATCGAGCGGCTCGTGCGCAACCGCCTGGACGAGATCCCGCACGAGGCCGCCAACCCGGCGCGCCGCGCCGCCAAGGAGCTCTCCCGGCAGCTGTTCCCGCCGACGTCGCGCATGTCGCGCCCGCGCCAGGGCACCGAGGAGACGGTCACGGCCATCGACTCGGCGGCGGTGCGCGCCTTCTACGAGAAGTTCGTCCGCCCCGCCACGGCCACCCTCGTCGTCGTGGGCGACCTCGAGGGCACCGACCTGGACGCCGTCCTCGCCGACACCGTCGGCGCCTGGACCGGCTCCGCGGGAGAGCCGCGCCCGGTGCCGCCGGTGACCGCCGACGACCGCGGCCGCATCGTCATCGTGGACCGCCCCGGAGCGGTCCAGACGCAGCTGCTGATCGGCCGGGTCGGCGCCGACCGGCACGACCGCGTCTGGCCGGCCCAGGTCCTCGGCACGTACTGCCTGGGCGGCACCCTCACCTCGCGCCTGGACCGCGTCCTGCGCGAGGAGAAGGGATACACCTACGGTGTACGGGCGTTCAGCCAGGTCCTGCGCTCCGCCCCGGACGGGACGGGCGCCGCGATGCTCGCCATCAGCGGCTCCGTGGACACCCCGAACACGGGCCCGGCGCTGGACGACCTCTGGAAGGTGCTGCGCACCCTCGCCGCCGAGGGGCTGACCGACACCGAGCGCGACGTGGCCGTGCAGAACCTGGTGGGCGTGGCCCCCCTCAAGTACGAGATGGCGGCCTCCGTGGCGGCGACGCTCGCCGACCAGGTCGAGCAGAACCTGCCGGACGACTTCCAGGCGCAGCTGTACCGGCAGCTGGCCGCCACGGGCACCGTGGAGGCCACCGCGGCCGTCGTGAACGCCTTCCCGGTCGACCGTCTGGTGACGGTCCTCGTCGGGGACGCCGCGCAGATCGAGGAGCCCGTCAGGGCCCTCGGGATCGGTGAAGTCAGCGTGGTCACCGGCTGAGTGACGGACGACTGAGAGGACCCCGGCGGACCGTTTCGGCCGCCGGGGTCCTCATATGTCCGGATTCATATGCTGGTTGCCTGTCTGCCGTGTGGCGTGCGCTACAAAAGTCGCGTTCTGTTTGTCGATTGAAAGACGATCCGTTTAGCGTCGACCCGGCTGTCCGTCGCGCAGTACGCCGCATCCGCGGCACCGGGCAGTCATCGCCGAGTCCCCGTACGGCGCGAGCCAGGGGAGCCGGGGACCCACATGTCCCCTGGGGTGAATCGGGAACCTTGCCGTGAGGCGAGGGACTCGTAGGAGACCTTCCTGCTCCGAACCCGTCAGCTAACCCGGTAGGCGAGAGGGAAGGAAAGGAACACCCGCCACATGGCGTTCACCCGTGCCACCGGGAAGCACCGTCGTCCGAGCCGCATGACGCGGACCACCGCGAACGTCGCGGGTGTCGCGGCGCTCACCACCACCGGTGTCATCGGAGGCCTCGCCGGCCCCGCGCTCGCCGCCGCCGACGAAGCGGCCGTGGAGCACACCGGCCTCACCCAGGCGATATCCGTCGGCGACTCGCTCGCCGAGAGCATCGACGCGCAGGCCGCCGCACAGCGCCAGGCCGCCGACGACGCCGCTGCCGCCAAGAAGGCGGAAGAGGCGGCCAAGAAGAAGGCCGCCGAGGAGAAGCGCAAGGCGGAGGCCGAGGCCAAGGCGAAGGCCAAGAAGGAGCGCGAGGCCAAGGAGCGCGCCGCCCGCGAGGCCGAGCGCAAGCGCCTGAACACCTACGTCTCCCCGATCTCCGGCTCGTACGTCTCCACGGGCTACCAGACCGGCGGCGCCATGTGGTCCTCCGGCAGCCACACCGGTGTCGACTTCCACGCCGCGTCCGGCACGTCGGTCCACGCGGTCGGCTCCGGCACCGTCGTCGAGGCCGGCTGGGGCGGTGCCTACGGCAACAACGTGGTCATCAAGATGAACGACGGCACGTACACCCAGTACGGCCACATGTCGTCCCTCAGCGTCACCGTCGGCCAGACGGTCACCCCGGGCCAGCAGATCGGCCTCTCCGGTTCCACCGGCAACTCCAGCGGCCCGCACCTCCACTTCGAGGCCCGCACCGGCGCGGACTACGGCTCGGACATCGACCCGGTCTCGTACCTGCGCTCGCACGGCGTCAACGTCTGACCGACGCGGCCCACGCGGCATCACACCGAAAGCCCCGGCTCCTCGTGAGCCGGGGCTTTCGCCGTTCACGGCCGACATGTTCACGGCCGCCGCGTTCTTGGCCAAAAGATATCCATGAATTCCGGCCCGCCGTCGGAAATTCCGGTGCCCTGCAATAGAGTCACGGAAACGAGCGTCGGTCGACCGCGTCGCGCGGGGATCAAAGCGGAGGTCCGGTCATGCGCGTTCCCGCGCACTCGGTATGCACGGCCATTCGGGACGACATAGTCGCCGGTGTATACGCAAGAGGTGGCAAACTCACCGAGGAACTCCTGGCCCGGCGCTACGGAGTCTCCCGCGTCCCCGTGCGCGAGGCGCTGCGCACGCTGGAGGCCGAGGGCTTCGTGGTGACCCGCAGGCACGCGGGCGCGTGCGTCGCCGAGCCGACGGAGCAGGAGGCCGCGGACCTCCTGGAGGTCAGGACGCTGCTCGAACCGCTCGCCGCGGCCCGCGCCGCGCAGCGCCGCACGGACGCACACCTGAAAGTCCTGCGCGGACTCGTCAGGCTGGGTCAGGAGCGTGCCAGGAGCGGCCTGGGGGAGGATCTGCGCTCCCTGGGCGGCTGGTTCCACGAGACGCTCGCCCAGGCGTCCGGCAGCCCCGGCCTCACGGCGCTGCTCACCCCGCTCCGGCACAAGATCGCCTGGATGTACGCCGTCGAGCCCTCGGCGGCGCCGGGCGAGTCCTGGTCCGAGCACGCGGCGATCGTCGACGCGGTCGCCCGCAGGGACGAGCAGCGGGCGCGGGCACTGACGGCGGCGCACGTCGAGCGGACGCGCGCGTCCCACCGCTTGCGTCCCGTGCACGGGGGCGGCCGTGTGAGGGATCCGCAACATGCCGTAAACACAATGAGTCTCCGCAATTAACGGGGACCCCGTATATAAATGCCCGATGGTGTGCGCGAATTGTTTGGCATATTCGGCGCCGTGCATACGTCGATGGGGTCACCCGGAATTCCGGGTGACCCCATCGACGTAATGCGAGGAACGTGTCCTAGACCGTCTCCGGAAGCTCCTCGAGCCCCTCGGCGACCAGCTTCGCCAGACGGTCGAGGGCGGCGTCGGCGCCCTCGGCGTCGGAGGCGAGCACGATCTCTTCGCCGCCCTGGGCGCCCAGGCCGAGCACCGCGAGCATCGAAGCGGCGTTGACCGGGTTGCCGTCGGCCTTGGCGATCGTCACGGGGACGCCGGCGGCCGTGGCCGCGCGGACGAAGATGGAGGCGGGTCGGGCGTGAAGGCCCTCGGCCCAGCCGACGTTGACGCGGCGCTCAGCCATGTGTTGCTGCCCTTCCAGATGTCACACAGTTGTCTAGACCAGTGTCTCATGCCGTAGCGGGTGCTCTGCCGGACAGAGGTCCCGGCCCAGACCGCCCTTCGACCTGTCCTAGCCTGCCCCGGCCCGGGCGGCCGCGCGACCCGTACCCTGGCCCCATGCAGACCCCGTCGGATCAGCAGGATCGGCACGACTACCCGTCGCACTGGGAAGCCGATGTGGTGCTGCGCGACGGAGGCACCGCCCGCATCAGGCCCATCACGGCCGAGGACGCGGACCGCCTGGTCAGCTTCTACGAACAGGTCTCGGACGAGTCGAAGTACTACCGCTTCTTCGCGCCCTACCCGCGGCTGTCCGCCAAGGACGTGCACCGCTTCACCCACCACGACCAGGTGGACCGGGTGGGGCTCGCGGCCACCGTGGGCGGCGAGTTCATCGCCACCGTGCGCTACGACCGCATCGACGAACGCGGCATGGCCGCCAGCGCGCCCGCCGATGAGGCCGAGGTCGCCTTCCTCGTGCAGGACGCCCACCAGGGCAGGGGAGTCGCCTCCACGCTCCTCGAACACATCGCGGCCGTCGCCAGGGAGCGCGGCATCCGCCGCTTCGCCGCCGAGGTGCTGCCCGCCAACACCAAGATGATCAAGGTCTTCACGGACGCGGGCTACCAGCAGAAGCGCAGCTTCGAGGACGGTGTCGTCCGCCTGGAGTTCGACCTGGAGCCCACCGACCGCTCGCTCGCCGTGCAGCGCGCCCGCGAACAGCGCGCCGAGGGGCGGTCCGTGCAGCGGCTCCTCACACCGGGGTCGGTCGCGGTGATCGGGGTGGGCCGGGCGCCCGGCGGCGTGGGCCGCAGCGTTCTGAACAACCTCCAGGAGTCCGGTTACACAGGGCGCCTGTACGCGGTGAACAGCGCCTTCGTAGAGGGCCGCCAAGGCGACGCGGACATCGACGGGGTACCCGCGCACCGCTCCGTGGCGGACATCGAGGAGCCCGTGGACCTCGCGGTGGTCTCCGTGCCCGCCGACCGTGTCCCGCAGGCCGTCGCCGAGTGCGGTGAGCACGGAGTGCGCGGCCTGGTGGTGCTGTCCGCCGGGTACGCGGAGAGCGGCGTCGAGGGGCGCGAGCGGCAGCGCGAACTGGTGCGCCAGGCCCGGTCCTACGGCATGCGCATCATCGGCCCGAACGCCTTCGGTGTCATCAACACCTCTCCGGAGACACGGCTCAACGCCTCGCTCGCCCCGCAGTCCCCCGCGCGGGGCCGCATCGGCCTGTTCACCCAGTCCGGCGCTATCGGCATCGCCCTGCTGTCCGGACTGCACCGCAGGGGCGCGGGCCTCTCCACCTTCGTCGGATCCGGCAACCGCGCGGACGTGTCCGGCAACGACCTCCTCCAGTACTGGTTCGAGGACCCGGACACCGACGTCACGCTGATGTACCTGGAGACGATCGGCAACCCGCGCAAGTTCACCCGGCTCGCACGGCGTTCGGCGACCACCAAGCCGCTGGTCGTCGTCCAGGGAGCCCGGCACAGCGGCATCGCGCCGACCGGCCACGCCGTCCAGGCGACCCGGCTGCCGCACGCCACGGTCTCGGCGCTGCTGCGCCAGGCGGGCGTCATCCGCGTCGACACCGTCACCGAGATGGTCGACGCGGGGCTCCTGCTCGCGGGGCAGCCGCTCCCGTCCGGGCCCCGCGTGGCCATCCTCGGCAACTCCGAGTCCCTCGGCCTCCTCACGTACGACGCGTGTGTCGCCGACGGACTGCGGCCGCAGCGGCCCCGCGACCTGACGACCGGGGCCACCCCCGCGGACTTCCGCACCGCGCTCACCGAGGCCCTGTCCGGCGACGGCTGCGACGCGGTGATCGTCAACGCGATCCCCTGGGTGGGGGAGGACGGCGCGACGACCGACCCCGAGACGCTCGCCACGGAGCTGCGGGCCGCTGCGGCAGGCTGCCCGGCGAAGCCGGTGGCCGTGGTGCACGTCGAGCTCGGCGGTCTCGCCGAGGCACTCGCGGCCGCGACCAGCACGGGACCCGACGCGCCCACCCCGCCGACCGGCAGGGAGCCGGAGGCACCGGGCCTTGCGGAGACACCGGCCGCCGCGGAACCGATGACTCCGGAAGCCCCAGGACCCCCCGAGCCGCCCGCCTCCGACCAGTACCGCATCCCCGCCTACATCCCCGCCTACCCCGCCGCCGAGCGAGCCGTCCGCGCCCTCTCCGAAGCCGTCAAGTACGCCCAGTGGCGCCGCGAGGCCGCCGAGCCCGGCCGGGTCCACGAGTACGACGACATCGACGAGAACGGCGCCGCGGCGCGCATCGAGGAGCTGCTCGCCGCGGACGGTGACCCGCGCGGGCTCACCCTCGCCCCGGACGACGCCCACGAACTGCTCGGGCGGTACGGCATCCACGTACGGCAAGCGCTTCCCGCGCCCGACCCCGACGCCGCCGCGGCAGCCGCGCGGACCCTCGGCTATCCCGTGGCCCTGAAGACCACGGCTCCGCACCTGCGCCACCGCGCGGACCTCGGCGGGGTGCGCCTCGACCTCGCCGACGAGGAGCAACTGCGCCGGGCGTACCAGGAGCTGACGGACGCCTTCGGCAAGCCCGCCGAGCTGCGTCCCGTCGTGCAGGGCATGGTCCCGCGCGGGGTCGACACCGTGGTCCGCGCGGTCATCGATCCGGCGGCAGGGGCCGTGCTCTCCTTCGGCCTCGCGGGGGCCGCGTCCGAGCTGCTCGGCGACACCGCCCACCGCCTCGTCCCGGTCACCGACCGCGAGGCGGCCTCGCTCGTCCGGTCCATCCGGACCGCGCCGCTCTTGTTCGGCTGGCGCGGTTCGGCGCCCGTCGACACCCCGGCCCTCGAAGAGCTCCTCCAGCGGGTCTCCCGGCTCGTCGACGACCACCCCGAGGTGGTCGGCGTCTCCCTGGAGCCGGTCGTCGTCGCCCAGCGCGGCCTCTCCGTGCTCGACGCCTCCGTACGGCTCGCGCCCCCGCCTGCCCGCGACGACCTGGGCCCGCGCACCCTTCCCGGCTACTGAGGCGCCCACGGGGCACCGTGCGCCCCGCGCCGGGCCGTAGGATGGACGGCATGGCAAAGACCGGTACGACGACCCAGGGGCTGCGCGCGGCGATCGAGCGCAGCGGCTACTACCCGGCCCTCGTGGCCGAGGCGGTGGAGGCCGCGATCGGCGGCGAGGCCATCGGGTCCTACCTGGTCCACCAGGAGACGACGTTCGACGCCAACGAAGTGCGCCGGCACGTCACCGTCCTCGTCCTGACCGGCACGCGCTTCATCGTCAGCCACACCGACGAGCAGGCGGCGGACAGCACGTCCCCGACGCCGTACGCGACGACCTCCACGGAGTCCGTCAAGATCGGCCGCATCTCCTCGGTCGTCGTCAGCCGAGTCGTCGCCAACCCCGAGAAGTACGTTCCCGGGACGCCGCCCCGCGAGGTCGTCCTGACCATCGGCTGGGGCGCCGTGTCGCGCATCGACCTGGAGCCCGCGGCCTGCGGCGACCCCAACTGCGAGGCCGACCACGGGTACACGGGCAGCTCGACCGCCGACGACCTCAGCCTGCGCGTCAGCGAGGCGGGCGACGGCCCCGACACCGTGCGGCAGACCCTTGCCTTCGCCCAGGCCCTGTCCGAGGCGACCGCGGACAACGCCCGCTGATGTCCCTTTCCTCCTGGGACGACGTACAACCGATCGCCCTCGACACCGCTCCCGTGCCCGCGTACGGCGCGGGCTCGCTCGCCGACCTGCTGCCCACGCTCGTCGCCCACCAGGGCGTCGACGGCTTCGCGCCCGTCATCCCCGAACTCGCACCGGCCGACCGGAACTGCGTCTTCCTCATCGACGGCCTGGGCTGGGAACAGCTCAAGGCCCACCCGGCCGAGGCGCCCTTCCTGACGTCGCTGCTGCAGAGCTCGCGCGGCGGCACGGGCCGCCCGATCACCGCGGGCTTTCCCGCCACCACCGCGACCTCGCTCGCCTCGGTCGGCACGGGCCTGCCGCCCGGCGCGCACGGCCTGCCCGGCTACGCGGTCCGGGACCCCGCCACCGGCCAGCTGATGAACCAGCTGCGCTGGAACCCGTGGACCGACCCGCACGCCTGGCAGCCGTACCCCACCGTCTTCCAGCGCGCCCACGACGCGGGCGTGCACACCGCGCAGGTCTCCTCGCCGACCTTCGAGCACACCCCGCTCACCAAGGTCGCGCTGAGCGGCGGCACCTTCCGTGGCAGGGCCTCCGGCGAGGACCGCGTGGACCTCGCCGCGAAGCAACTGGCCGCGGGTGACCGTTCGTTGATCTACACGTACTACGCGGAAGTGGACGGCAAGGGGCACCGCTTCGGCGTCGACTCGGACGCCTGGCGCGGCCAGCTCATGTACGTCGACCGGCTCGTCCAGCGCCTCGCCGAGCAGCTCCCGCCGCGCAGTGCCCTGTACGTCACCGCGGACCACGGCATGATCGACATCCCCTTCGACGACGCGTCCCGCATCGACTTCGACGAGGACTGGGAGCTGCGCGCGGGTGTCGCGCTCCTCGGCGGCGAGGGCCGCGCCCGCCACGTGTACGCGGTGCCGGGCGCCGCGAACGACGTCCTGACGGTGTGGCGCGAGGTGCTCGGCGAGCAGTTCTGGGTCGCGGGACGCGACGAGGCGATCAACGCGGGCTGGTTCGGTCCACACATTGATCAACGTGTGTACGACCGTATCGGTGACGTCGTCGCGGCCGCCCACGACGACGTGGCGATCATTGCTTCGGAGCGCGAGCCCAAGGAGTCCTCCCTCGTCGGCATGCACGGCTCCATGACCCCCGTCGAGCAGCTCGTCCCGCTCCTCGAAGTACGCTCCTGACCGGGCTCCGCCGGCCCGCCCTCCCACCCGCCCCGAAAGGTCTTCCACTCCCCATGCCCGAGCTGGTGTTCTTCTCCGGAACGATGGACTGCGGAAAGAGCACGCTGGCTCTGCAGATCGAGCACAACCGTTCCGCTCGCGGACTCCAGGGGATGATCTTCACGCGGGACGACCGGGCGGGTGAGGGCAAGCTCTCCTCCCGGCTCGGTCTCGTGACCGACGCGATCGAGGCGGCGGACGACTTCGACTTCTACGCCCACCTCGTCGACCACCTCTCGCAGGGCGGCCGCGCGGACTACGTGATCGCGGACGAGGCGCAGTTCCTGGCCCCGGACCAGATCGACCAGCTCGCCAGGATCGTCGACGACCTCGGTCTGGACGTCTTCGCCTTCGGCATCACCACGGACTTCCGCTCCAAGCTCTTCCCGGGCTCGCAGCGGCTGGTGGAGCTCGCCGACCGCGTCGAGGTGCTTCAGGTCGAGGCCCTCTGCTGGTGCGGCGCACGGGCCACGCACAACGCCCGCACCATAGGCGGCGAGATGGTCGTCGAGGGTGCCCAGGTGGTCGTCGGCGACGTCAACCAGTCGCCGGACGAGGTGGGTTACGAGGTGCTGTGCCGCCGCCACCACCGGCGCAGGACGACGGCGGCGACCGCGCGCGCGGGAGCCCTGTCGCCCGACGTGCTGCCGGTCGACACGGCCGCCGCCCGCGTCTGAGGGCCGGCGTCATGACACAGGCTCTGAGTCAGGCGTCCGCCCGTGAGCGTACGAGGGTGAAGGCGGCGCCCTCCGGGTCCGCGACGGTCGCCATCCGGCCGTAGGAGGCCTCCCAGGCGGGTTTGACGACATGGCCGCCGAGCTCGACGACCCGCTCCACCGCCTCGTCCACGTCGGCGACCTCGAAGTGCGTCATCCAGTGCGGCCCCCGGTCGTGCGGCAGCGCCTGTCCGAGGCCGTGCACGGACGCGACCGGCCGACCGTCCACGTGCAGCGTCACGTAGTCGAAGTCCGCCGAGACGACGGCCTCCACCGTGCAGTCGAAGACGTTCTGGTAGAACTTCACGACGCTGCTCGTCTCCACCGTCAGAAGCTCGTTCCAGGTCGGCGTGCCTGGCCTGCCGACCACCGCGGTGCCCAGATGCGCCGCCGCCTGCCAGATGCCGAACACGGCGCCCATCGGGTCCGACGCGATCGCGAGGCGCCCCGCGTCGCCCGCGTCGAGGGGCCCCACGCCGACCGTGCCACCGCAGTGGCGCACCGCCTCCGCCGTCGCGTCCGCGTCATCCGTCGCCAGGTAGGTCGTCCAGGCGATGGGCAGATGGCGGTCGGCGGGCAGTCGGCCGATGCCCGCCACCTCGTGACCGTCGAGCAGGGCCCGCACGTACGGCCCGAGTTGCTCGGGGCCGGGGCGGAACTCCCACCCGAAGAGTGCCCCGTAGAACTCCTGGGTCGCGGGGAGGTCGCGCGTCATCAGGCTCACCCAGCAGGGCGTGCCGGGCTTGGGCCGGCCCGTCCCGCCGCCGTCCTGCCGCACTTTCCCGAAGGGGTCCGACGAGCTCTGTCCCGACGAGCTCTGTTCAGGGGAGACCCCATTCGCCCGCGCCTCGGTCATCGTCACCCTCTCCTCGGCCTGTGTGTCGGCCGCTCGGTTCTTGTTCGCATGTGCGTGCGGTAGCCCGCGCCGCGCTGTCCGGCTTCCCGCGGTAGATGCCCGATTTCTTGCTTCTCATCCGTGAACACGTGATTGCTGAGCGATGTCTGCGCATCGACAGGGCGTGCATGTTTCCATACGCCCCGTGTTCGGCCGTGTCCGGCGGAGCAGGGTAGCCGGACCTTGGCGGCGCGACTACCCCGTACGCAAGGATGGGGCCATGAATGCCATCATCTCCGCATCCGAACTCGCCAGCGAGCTGGCGGGCGAGAATCCGCCGGTCCTGCTCGACGTCCGCTGGCACCACGAGGGCTCGCTGCGCTCCGCGTACGAGGAAGGCCACATTCCGTCGGCCGTCTTCGTCGATCTCGACGCTGACCTGGCCGGTCCCGCCGGTGCGGGCGGCCGGCATCCACTGCCCGACGTGGATCGCTTCGGCGCCGTGATGCGGGCGGCTGGCGTCTCCCCGGACCGTGCCGTCGTCGTGTACGACGGTGGCCAGAACTGGGCGGCGGCACGTCTGTGGTGGATGCTCCGCTGGACGGGTCACGTGTCCGTGCGCGTGCTTGACGGCGGTATCGGCCTGTGGACGGGACCGCTGGAGAAGGGGGCGGGTACGGCTCCCGCGGAGGGTTCCTTCGAACCGGCACCGAACAGCGAGGATCTGCTGGACGCGGATTCGGCCGCGGCCCTGGCCCGCTCCGGGCTGCTCCTGGACGCCCGGGCCGCCGAGCGCTACCGCGGCGAGGTCGAGCCGATCGACAACGTGGCCGGGCACATCCCAGGCGCGGTCTCGGCACCCACTACGGAGAACGTCGCTGCGGACGGCCGCTTCAAGTCCGCCGCCGAGCTGGCGGAGCGTTTCCGGAAGCTGGGCGCCGCCGACACCGCGGAGATCGGCGTCTACTGCGGCTCGGGAGTCTCGGGCGCCCACGAGGTGCTCGCCCTCGCCGTGGCGGGCATTCCCGCCGCGTTGTACGTCGGCTCGTGGTCGGAGTGGTCGGCCGACTCGAAGCGCCCCGTCGCGACGGGCCCGGACCCGCAGTAAGGCTTTACCGCTGCTCTACGGAGAGCCCGGCCAAGGAGAGGGGGGTCGCACCGGACGGTGCGACCCCCCTCTCCGTAACAGCTGCCCGTCGGCGGCTACTCCTGCTTCTTGCGGCGCGTGCCGAAGACGATCTCGTCCCAGCTGGGGACGGCCGCGCGCCTGCCCGGCCGCACGCCGTCTGCCTCCGCCTGACGGTCCGTCGAGCCGACGAGCCGGTCGCGGTGGCTCGCCACCGAACGCGGCATGAGCACGTCCGCGTAGGCGGCGCCCGCGCCGGCCGCCGCCGGGGGCTCCTCGGCGTCCGGCTCCTGCTCGGGCTCCTCCGAGACGGGTGCCACGGGCGTGACGCTCGGCGGCAGCTCCGCGGTGGCCGCCGAGGGGCGCTCGGGCACCACCATGTCGCCGCGGAAGCTCGGCACCGCCTCCAGGAGGCTGGTCAGGGAGTCGCGCTCCTGTTCGGCGACCGCGGCGCCCGCTCCGACCCCTTCCTCCGGCGGGTCGACGGGAGGCGCGGGAATGCTCGGGCGGTCCAGCTGACGGTCCAGAGCGCGGTCGAGCGGCCGGTCCGCGGGACGGTCCCTCGGAAGCCTCGCGATGCGCGGCACGAACGGGAAGCTGGGCTCGGGCGCGGCGATGTCGTCCGTCTCGCCGATCAGCGAACGCGCTTCCTCGTCCACGGCCTGGACGAGCCGCCGGGGCGGGTCGTACGTCCAGCACGCGGAGTGCGGCTCGGTCGCGACGCGGTAGACGAGCAGGACCTCCCAGGTGCCGTCGTCACGGCGCCAGGAGTCCCACTGGACGGTGTCCTTGTCGGCGCCCCGCAGCAGCAGCCGCTCCTGGACGGCCTCGCCGAGCTGGGGTCCGGTGTTCTCACCGGGACGGCGTACGGGGGTCTTCCTGGCGCGCTCCGCCATGAAGGCGCGCTCGGCGAGCACGGGTCCTTCGAAGCGGCGGACGCGATCGACGGGGATGCCCGCGAGCTGGGCCACTTCTTCCGCGCTGGCACCGGCACGTATCCGTGCCTGGATGTCGCGGGGGCGGAGGTGGCTCTCCACCTCGATCTCGATCTGTCCGAGTCGGGGCCTGTCGCCGCGGACGGCCGCACGCAGCCGCTCGTCGATCGGAAGCGTGTACTCCGTGCTGTCCGCAGCCTTCAGCACCAGCCGTGTGCCGTCGTTGCTGACGGCCACGACACGCAGTTCGGGCATGGGGACCTCCCGGGTGGTGCCTGCCGACGTCACGTGCGTCGCTGCTTCCGCTAGTCGAGTGTGGCCTGCCCGGGTGCAGCCTGCCACAACCTTGCCGAGTTGCCCGGCGTGTCGGGCAAGGGCCCTGGATCGCCGTTATGGCACGGTTACCTATTCGCAACGCTAAGTGACGACCTTCGTCACCCTGTGCAGCGAGCCCCCCACCCGGCGGTCCTGCAAGGCCCCGGGCACCCTGGCGGGAGACCGGACCCAGGGCTCGCAACAGTACTCCATTCGGGCCACGCGGGTGGACCGCCGCGCCGCCGAACTTCTCGTGGCGGACGGGAGTTGGCGCCCGCCCCTGCCCTGCGCCGTCCGTGCGCGGGTGGCGCACTTCACGTAATCGGCAGAAACGGAACTAATCACTTCGCCCATACGTCCCTGTCTCGTGTAGTCAGACGAGAAAGGCAGGCAAGGGTCGGAGATGCGTGAAAAGCCGGATTCCGGCAAGGAGTCGAAGGACCAGGGGGAGCCGGAGGAGAAGCGGCGCCTCGATCTGAGTGTGCCGCAGGTGGCGGGGAGCGCCATCGCCGCGGTCGTGGCGGCGAAGCTCGCCTCGAACCTCGGTGTCTACGGGACGATCCTCGGCGCCGGTGTCGTGAGCGCGATCGCGACCTGTGGCGGCACCGTCTTCCAGCATTTCTTCAAACGTACGGGCGAGCAGATACGTGACGTCACGGTGCAGGCCAAGCCGAGGGCGCGGCAGGTTCCCGTGACGGCCGCGACACACGTGCCCGACACTTTCAGGACGTCGGCGAGAACCTCCGCCTACCCGGGAGCTCTTGGTGCGACGGGGCCCGTGACCACGACGTGGGGGAGACCCGAGGCGGCCGCCCCCGGCACCGATGCCGACGCGACCGCGCTGCTGCCCACGGCCGGGGACGCGGATCCCGCGGCGGATCCCACCACCGTCCTGCCCGCCGCCGGCACGGATCCCACCACGGTGCCGCCGCCCGCGGGCGACGCGGACGCCACGACACTGCTGCCCACGGCAGGGACGGTCGGCGCCGACGCCGAGAGGACGCAGTTCCTCGGTGCGGTCGACGCCACACAGGCGTTGCCGCAGGACGACGCCACGCGCGTGCTGCGCACCGCGGGCCCTGGCCAGGCGCCGGCGCCGACGACCGTCTTCGAACCCGCACTCCCGTCGGAGGAGTTCACCGAGGGCACCACGCACCGCACGCAGGTCCGCAGCTGGAAGCGGCCGCTGATCGCCGCGGCCGTCGTCTTCGGTGTCGCCATGGCGGGCATCACCACGTACGAGCTGGTCTCCGGCAAGGACCTGAGCGGCGGCGAGGGCACCACCATCAGCAACGGCGTCTCGGGGCACAACTCCTCCCCGAGGAAGCAGTCCCCGTCCACCGACGAGCCCTCCGGACAGCCTTCGGACGACGGCACGTCGGGCACGGGTGACGGCTCGCAGGAGGACGGCGACAACGCGTCGCAGGACCCGAACGGGACCGGCGGCGACAACTCGGGCAACGGTACGGGCGACAACAGCGGCAATGGCAACGGCACCGACTCCGGCTCGAAGGACGACACCGGAAACGGCACCGGCACGGACCCGGACAAGGACAAGGGCGACGGCTCCGACTCCGGAGACGACGGAGCGACGACGGACCCGACGCCCACGCCCAAGCCCACTCCGACGCCCACTCCCTCGAAGGGCTCGGGCACGGGCGGCGACCCCCAGCAGGGCGGAACGCCCACTCCGTAGGGGAGGGTCAGGCGCCGAGGACCCGCCGCAGATAGTCGTTGCCGAACATGCGGTCGGGGTCGAGGCGGTCGCGCAGGGCGGTGAACTCGCCGAAGCGGGGGTACTGCTTGGAGAAGTACTCCGCGTCGCGCGTGTGCACCTTTCCCCAGTGCGGCCGCCCCTCGTGCGCGGTGAAGATCCGCTCGGCGGCCGTGAAGTACGCCTGGTACGGCGTGCCCCGGTACATGTGGACGGCGATGTACGCGGTCTCACGGCCCGACGCGGTGGAGAGCGTGATGTCGTCGGCGGGCGCCGTGCGCACCTCCACGGGGAAGCTGATGCGCAGCCGTGAGCGGTCCACCATCGCCTTCAGCTCGCGCAGTGTCTCCACGAGGGCGTCGCGCGGAACGGCGTACTCCATCTCCATGAACCGGACCCGGCGCGGGCTCGTGAAGACCTTGTAGGGGATGTCCGTGTACGTCCGCGCGGAGAGCGCCTTGCTGGAGAGCTTCGCGATGCCCGGGATGGTGGCGGGGAAGGCCCGGCCCACGGAATTGACCACCTGGAAGAGGCCGTTGGAGAGCAGCTCGTCCTCCACGAAGGCGCTGACCCTGCCGGGCGGCGCCGCGGGGCCCGGGCTGCGGTTGTTGCGCTTGGTGTTGCAGTTGCCGGTGTGCGGGAACCAGTAGAACTCGAAGTGCTCGTTCTCGGTGACGAGGGCGTCGAAGTCGTCGGTGACCTTGTCGAAGGTCATCGGCTCCTCGCGGGCCGTCAGGAAGAAGATCGGCTCGACGGCGAAGGTGATCGCGGTGATCACGCCCAGCGCGCCGAGTCCGATGCGCGCGGCGGCGAAGACGTCGGGGTTCTCGTCGGCGGAACAGGTCAGGACCGTGCCGTCCGCGGTGACCAGTTCGAGGCCGGCGATCTGGGCGGCGATCGAGGCCGAGTCGCGGCCGGTGCCGTGCGTGCCGGTGCTGACGGCCCCCGAAACGGTCTGCTCCATGATGTCGCCCATGTTCGTGAGCGACAGGCCCTCCCGCGCGAGCGCCGCGTTCAGGCGCTTCAGCGGGGTGCCGGCCTCCACGGTGACCGTGCCCGCGGCGCGGTCGATGCCGCGGATGCCGGTCAGCAGGTCGGGGCGTATGAGGAGGCCGTCGGTGGAGGCGGTCGCCGTGAACGAGTGCCCCGTCCCGACGGGCTTCGCCTTGAGGCCGTCCTCCTTGGCCCGGCGCAGGGCCGCCGCCAGCTCGTCGACCGAGGCCGGGGTGGTCTCCCTGGCCGGCCGCGCGGTGACGTTGCCCGCCCAGTTACGCCACGTCGCTGTGCTCTTCCCGCTGCCCGTGCCCGTGCTCATGGGACCCTCCCCGTTGCGGAACCGGCCGCTTCAGCCGGCGATACCCAAGGAATCCGACCGCGGCCGCGACGGCCCCGGAGATCCCCGGTACCCCGTACCCGGCCCCCGACCCCGCGGCGTCGATGACCCAACCGGCCGCGGAGGAGCCGAGCGCGACGCCGACCGCGAGTCCCGTGCTCACCCACGTCATGCCCTCGGTCAGTTTCGCGCGTGGTACGTGCTGCTCGACGAGGGCCATCGTCGTGATCATCGTCGGTGCGATGGAGAGGCCCGCCACGAACAGCGCCACGGCCAGAAACAGCAGGTTCCCGACCAGTTGCAGCGGGATCATACTCACGGCCATCGCACAGACACCCAGCAGCCACCTGGGGGCGGGCGCCCCCTTGAAGTGCACGAGCCCGAAAGCGGCCCCCGCCACGCAGGAACCGAGCGCGTAGACGGCGAGGACCAGGCTCGCCGCGGACTTGTGGCCCTGGTCCTCCGCGTACGCCACGGTCACCACGTCGATCGACCCGAAGATCGCGCCGGTCGCGACGAACGTGGCGACCAGCACCTGGAGGCCGCCGCTCCGCAGCGCCGACTCCTTGGTGTGGTGCTCGCGCGGGTGCGGCACCGGCTCGGTGGCCCGCTGCGCCGTCAGCCAGAAGACGCCCACGGCGAGGAAGACGCCCGCGAGCAGCGGTCCGGCCTCGGGGAACCACACCGTGGAGAGCCCGATCGAGATGATCGGGCCGAAGATGAAGCAGACCTCGTCGACCACGGACTCGAAGGAGTACGCGGTGTGGAGCCGCGGGGTGCCGCGGTACAGGACCGCCCAGCGCGCCCGGATCATCGAGCCCACGCTCGGCACGCAGCCGACCAGCGCGGCGAAGACGAAGAGCGTCCAGTCGGCCGTCTCGAACTTCGCGCACAGCAGCAGCCCGGCGACCGCGGCCAGGGACA
The DNA here is from genome assembly GCF_008642335.1 of Streptomyces venezuelae. Classification (NCBI taxonomy): domain Bacteria; kingdom Bacillati; phylum Actinomycetota; class Actinomycetes; order Kitasatosporales; family Streptomycetaceae; genus Streptomyces; species Streptomyces venezuelae. The sequence continues at coordinate 6,168,082 of NZ_CP029191.1, forward strand.
CCAGCGTCGCGGGGCGGAGCACCCGGCGCTGTCCGTACCGGTCGACGAGCCGGGAGATCTGCGGCCCGATCGCGGCCGCGGACAGCGCCACGGTCGCCGACAGGGCGCCGGCGAGGCCGTACCTGCCGGTCAGCTGGGACACCATGGTCACGATGCCGATGCCCATCATCGACAGCGGCATGCGGCCGAGGAACCCGGCGGTGGAGAACGCCTTGGTGCCGGGGGCGGCGAAGATGGCGCGGTAGGGGCTGGGCACGTGGACTCCGCGGAAACGCCGGGGCGGCTTCCGACGGAAGGACCCCGGTAAGGCATGAAGATAGCCGATACAGCTTACGGCTCCGGCGGGGCTCGGCGCACCGTGATTTCCGCGGCGGTACACCGAGATACACCGACCCCCCCGGGCCTGACGCAGTGTGACTTTTCCGGACGGCGGAGGCCGTTTTCCGCCTGTCAGTGGCGGGTGGCAGGATCGGATACATGTCCGATGCGCTGGATCCCACTCCGTATGACGCCCTGCTGCTGCTCTCGTTCGGCGGCCCCGAAGGCCCGGACGACGTCGTCCCGTTCCTGGAGAACGTGACGCGCGGGCGCGGCATCCCCAAGGAGCGGCTCAAGGAGGTGGGGCAGCACTACTTCCTGTTCGGCGGGGTCAGCCCCATCAACGACCAGAACCGCGCCCTGCTCGACGCCCTGCGCAAGGACTTCGCCGAGCACGGCCTCGACCTGCCCGTCTACTGGGGCAACCGCAACTGGGCGCCCTACCTGACCGACACCCTGCGCGAGATGGTCACCGACGGCCACCGTCGCATCCTCACCCTGGCCACCAGCGCGTACGCCTCGTACTCGGGCTGCCGCCAGTACCGCGAGAACCTGGCCGACTCCCTCGCCGTCCTGGAGTCCGAGGGTCTGGAGCTGCCGAAGATCGACAAGCTGCGGCACTACTTCAACCACCCCGGTTTCGTACGTCCCATGATCGACGGAGTCCTGAAGTCCCTCGCCGACCTCCCCGACGACGTGCGGGACGGCGCGCACCTCGCGTTCACCACGCACTCGATCCCGAACGCCGCGGCGGACACCTCAGGCCCCGTCGAGGACCACGGCGACGGCGGTGCGTACGTCAAGGAGCACCTCGACGTGGCCCGCCTCATCGCCGACGCCGTCCACGAGGAGACCGGCACCGAGCACCCCTGGCAGCTCGTCTACCAGTCCCGCAGCGGCGCCCCCCACATCCCGTGGCTGGAGCCCGACATCTGCGACCACCTGGAGGAGCGGCACGGCGCCGGGGCCCCCGCCGTGGTCATGGTCCCCATCGGCTTCGTGTCGGACCACATGGAGGTCCTGTACGACCTCGACACCGAGGCGGAGGCCAAGGCGGCGGAGCTCGGCCTCCCGGTCCGGCGCTCGGCGACCGTCGGGGCCGACCCGCGCTTCGCCGCCGCGATCCGGGACCTCGTCCTGGAGCGGGCCGCCGCCGAGAGCGGCACGCCCGTGAACCCCTGCGCCCTGGGCTCTCTCGGCGCGAGCCACAACCTCTGCCCGGTCGGCTGCTGCCCCGCCCGCGCCCCCAAGCCCGCCGCCGCGGGCGCCGACAGCCCGTACGCGTAAGGACCCTCTTGTGAACGACGGAGCCGACGTGACCGACGTGTCCGACCCCACCGGCCTCAAGGCCGAACTCCTCGCCGTCGCCCTGGAGGCCGCCCACCGCGCGGGGACCTTCCTGCGCGACGGGCGACCCGACGACCTCGGCGTGGCCGCCACCAAGTCCAGTGCCGTCGACGTCGTCACCGAGATGGACATCGCCTCCGAGAAGCTCATCACCGACTTCCTCGCGGAGCGCAGGCCCGCCGACGGCGTCCTCGGCGAGGAGGGCGCCAGCTCCGCAGGGAGCAGCGGCGTCCAGTGGGTCGTCGACCCCATCGACGGCACCGTCAACTACCTCTACGGCCGCCCCGACTGGTCCGTGTCCATCGCCGCCCGCAAGGACGGCGAGACGCTCGTCGGGGTCGTGCACGCCCCGATGCGCGGGGAGACGTACCGCGCGGTCCTCGGAGAGGGCGCCTACGTCAACGACGTGCCCGCGCGCGTGCGCCCCGCCCCCGCCCTCGACCAGGCCCTGGTCGGCACCGGCTTCGGGTACATCGCCGAGCGCCGCGCCCAGCAGGCCGAGGTGGCCCGCCACCTGATTCCGCGGGTGCGCGACATCCGGCGCGCCGGTTCGGCCGCCATCGACCTGTGCGACGTCGCGGTGGGCCGCCTCGACGCGTACTACGAGCGGGGGCTCAACCCGTGGGACTTCGCGGCGGGCGACCTCGTCGCGCGGGAAGCGGGCGCCCTGACCGGTGGCCGCCCCGGAGAGCCCCTCTCGGGCGAGCTGAGCATCGCCGCCCCACCGGTCCTCTTCGAGACGCTCCAGGGCCTCCTGGAGGACCTCGGCGCCTGGCACGACTGAGACGCACCTGCCCGGCGGACACCGCATCCGCGCAGACAGAAGGGCCCCGACACCTCGTCCAGGTGTCGGGGCCCTTCCGTTTAGATCTTCGGGGCTCGGTCAGGCGTGGAGTGCGCCCACCTCGACACCGTGCTCGGCGGCCAGGCGGTGGAGATCTTCCAGCTCCGCCAGCTCGACCTCGGCAAGGAAGTCGTCTCCCGTCTCACGGGCCTTCGTGAGGTCGGACTCCGTGGCCTTTATGCGCTGCAGAAGACCTGCGGTGAATGCGTCCATGGTTGCGCCCCCTCGGCTGGGTCGTGGGTCGATGGCACGGGGGTGTGCCCTCAAAGAAGGGGCGATCACGTCTCAAGCCGCTCTGGGAAAGCGGTTCGTGGCGCGCCACATACAAAGCGTGATCGCGGGTGTAAGGCCGTCCTCCCCTGGCTCCCTTCCGCAGAAACCTCAACGGACCGAGAAAATCCGGCATTCCCGTGGCCCGATCACGTCGACAGGCCGCCTTACAGCCGGTTTATGGCCGAAAGGGGCAGGATGGAGGCCTACCCCAAGACAGACCTGCCCGCAGGGGCACAGAGGAAGGACAGCGACGTGCGCGTACTCGTCGTCGAGGACGAGCAGCTGCTCGCCGATGCGGTGGCCACCGGACTGCGCCGGGAGGCCATGGCCGTCGACGTCGTGTACGACGGCGCGGCCGCCCTGGAACGCATCGGCGTCAACGACTACGACGTCGTCGTGCTCGACCGGGACCTCCCGCTCGTCCACGGCGACGACGTCTGCCGCAAGATCGTCGAGCTCGGCATGCCGACCCGCGTCCTGATGCTCACCGCCTCGGGTGACGTCAGCGACCGTGTCGAAGGCCTGGAGATCGGCGCGGACGACTACCTCCCCAAGCCCTTCGCCTTCAGCGAGCTCACGGCACGCGTGCGTGCCCTCGGACGGCGCACCAGCGTGCCGCTGCCGCCCGTCCTGGAGCGCGCCGGGATCAAGCTCGACCCGAACCGCCGCGAGGTCTTCCGCGAGGGCAAGGAGATCCAGCTGGCCCCCAAGGAGTTCGCCGTCCTCGAAGTGCTGCTGCGCAGCGAGGGCGCGGTCGTCTCCGCGGAGCAGCTCCTGGAGAAGGCCTGGGACGAGAACACGGACCCCTTCACCAACGTCGTCCGGGTGACCGTCATGACCCTGCGCCGCAAGCTCGGCGAGCCCGCCGTCATCGTGACGGTGCCGGGCTCCGGCTACCGGATCTGACCGGCGGTGGCCGCGACCCCGGCGCCGCCAGCCGCGCCTCCGAAGCCGACGTGGGACCCGAGGAAGGCCGAGCCGCCGTTCCCCTGGCTGCGCCCGACCATCCGCATACGGCTCACGCTGCTCTACGGCGGCATGTTCCTGATCGCGGGCATCCTGCTGCTCTCGATCATCTATCTGCTCGCCGCCCAGGCCCTGAACGTCGGCAGCGACCTGCCGTTCAGGGTCACGGGCAAGTCCACGGTCAGCAGCAGCACCTGCGCCAACTTCCAGGGGCTTCCGGAACAGCCGACCGAGGCGCAGCTGAACCACGCGCTGAACGAGTGCGTCAACCAGATGCGGCAGAGCGCCCTCGACAACCTGCTGAGCCGCTCGCTGCTCGCCCTGCTCGGCCTCGCCGTGATCGCTTTCGCCTTCGGGTACGCGATGGCGGGCCGCGTGCTCTCGCCGCTCGGCCGCATCACGCGCACCGCGCGCCGGGTGGCCGGCACGGATCTGTCCCGCCGCATCGAGCTGGACGGCCCGGACGACGAGCTGAAGGAGCTCTCGGACACCTTCGACGAGATGCTGGACCGCCTGGAGCGGGCGTTCACCGCCCAGCAGCGGTTCGTCGGCAACGCCTCGCACGAGTTGCGCACGCCCCTGGCGATCAACCGCACGCTTCTGGAGGTGTCCCTCTCCGACCCCGGGGCCCCGCCGGAGCTCCATCAGCTCGGCAAGACGCTGCTCGCCACCAACGAGCGCAGTGAGCAGCTCGTCGAGGGCCTGCTGCTGCTCGCCCGCAGCGACAACCAGATCGTGGAGCGGAAACCGGTCGACCTCGCCGAGGTGGCCAATCGCGCCGTCGACCAGGTGCGGGCCGAGGCCGACGCGAAGGGCGTGGAGATCCGCGGTGAGCGCGGTCCGGCCGTCGTGCAGGGCAACGGCGTCCTCCTGGAGCGGATCGCCCTGAACCTCGTCCAGAACGCCGTCAGGTACAACGTGCAGGACGAGGGCTGGGTCGAGGTCACCACGGAGGCCCAGCACGGCCAGGCGGTCCTGGTGGTGTCGAACACGGGCCCGGTGGTGCCCGCGTACGAGATCGACAATCTTTTCGAGCCGTTCCGGAGGCTGCGCACGGAGCGGACGGGCAGCGACAAGGGCGTGGGTCTCGGCCTGTCGATCGCCCGGTCGGTGGCGCGGGCCCACGGGGGCCGTATCATCGCGGAGCCGCGTGAGGGGGGAGGGCTCGTGATGCGAGTCACCCTGCCTCTCTGAGAAGCGGCCGCAGACGCGCTGACGTGTTCGCTTTGAGCGGAATTTCCAGGGGTGGACCCCGGGGATGATGTGTGCGATCGATCACAGAGGCGATTTTTCGGCCATCTACTCTCTGTGATCGTGAAAGTCGTCGGAAAGCCGGGAAAATCCGGGTTTTCGGGAGTCTTGATCACGGGAAGTACACGGGGTGGCGCCCGTGAAGCGCAGTACGAGGACCGTGTACGGTCCCGATCGCCATCCAACAGAACGCCTCTTCAGAGGTGCGGTTGGGTGTCGATTGAGTAACAGACCTTGATGTGAGGCAAAATCTCCGCCTCAGGTCGGGCACAAGTCCGGCCTCTCACGCGTTACGTGCGCTGGAGACACCCGCAGACACCCAGAGGGGGAGAGCGACATGGCAACGGACTACGACACCCCACGTAAGACCGACGATGACGTCAACGAGGACAGCATCGAGGAGCTCAAGGCACGGCGGAACGACAAGTCGACCTCAGCGGTCGACGTCGACGAGTTCGAGGCCGCAGAGGGCCTCGAGCTGCCCGGCGCCGACCTTTCCAATGAGGAGCTCGCCGTCCGCGTGCTCCCGAAGCAGCAGGACGAGTTCACCTGCATGAGCTGCTTCCTGGTGCACCACCGCAGCCAGCTGGCCAAGGAGAAGAACGGCCAGCCGATCTGCCGCGACTGCGACTGAGGCGGGGTCGGCCGTGACTGGCTCGACCCCGTTCCGGAAGCGCCGCTTCCGCAAGCGCGGGGCGGACGAAGCCGGCGTCTCGGACGTCGGCGCACGTGACGACGGGCGAGGCTCTTCAGCAGACGGAGCAGCCTCGCTCGAACCGGCGAACGCCCTGGAGGCGGTGCCGGACGCGACGGCGGCCGACAAGGCCCCCAGGACCGCAAGGAGCGCCGATGAGGCCGGGTCCAGGGGCAGCCGTGTCGCCGCCGTCACGCACGGAGTGAAGGAAGGCGTGCGCAAGGGCGGGCGCGGCGCCAAGGCCGGCATCGGCTATCTCGCCGACCGGCTCATCGAGAACGCCCCGCGGATCCCGGTCCGCGATCTCGCGACCCTCCGCAAGCAGTTCCCGGGCCTCGGCCCCGAACAGCTCGCGGACAAGCTCATCGCGGGCGCCGCCAACGCCACGTCCACCGTGGGCGCGGGAGTGGGCGCCGCCGCGATGCTGCCGGTGCCGCCCGCGATGCCCGCCGAGCTCGCGGCGGAGATCACCGGCGTCGCCGCCATCGAACTGAAGCTGATCGCCGAGCTGCACGAGGTCTACGGCCTGCGGCCGGAGGGCAACCTCAAGCAGCGCAGCACCGCCTACCTCAACTCCTGGTCGCAGGAGCGCGGCGTCGAGGTGACCAAACCCGCGACCTTCAACGCCGCCCTGGGCGGCCAGATGAAGCGCGAGCTGCGGCAGCAGATCATGAAGCGGATGGTCCGGAACCTGCCGAACCTCATGCCCTTCATGGTCGGTGCGGCGGTCGGAGCGGTCATGAACCGCAGGGACACCAGGAAGCTGGCCTCGCGCATCCGCAAGGACCTGAGCAAGAACCAGGTGCCCTGGAGCGAGCTGCCCCAGCTGCCGCCCCTGGAGAAGCCGGACAACCCGCTGCGGATGGGAGAGATCCCCCGCGAGCTGGGGCGCTGAGCCCGCGACCAGTCCCTTACGCGGCGCTCTGGCGCACGGAGTCGAGGGCCGCCGCCAGCTCCTCCGGGTGCCGCGTCGAGACGTACACGTACGGAGTCGGATCCTCGGGATCCGTGATGTTCACGCGCAGCGCCGTCGGGATGTAGGCGCGCAGCAGCATGTACGCGCGAGGGTCCGCCTTGTACGAGCGCCAGGCGCGCGTCTCCTCACCGGTCAGGACCTCCGCGTCACCCAGCGCGGACACCGGGATCTTCGCGTCGCCGACGACCAGTGAGCCCGCCACCACGCGGATCCGCACCGCGCCGTACGCGCTGGTGACGACCGCCGCCACCGCCGTGCCGCCGACCAGGCCGCCGAGCAGCGGCAGCGTGCCGAACGGCAGCAGGATCAGGGCCATCGCCACACCCACCAGGACCGAGGCGAACCACCACGAACGGGGCGCGGTCAGGCGTTCTTCGTAAGGCTGCATGGAACCTAGCTTGGCACGGTGCGGTCCCCACGCTGACGCGGAGGTAAGGTCTGCGCCTGTGAGTGGTACATCAGCAGCTCTGACGCCCCCGGCCGACGCCATAGCGCCCGTCCGCCACCCCGACGCACCCGCCCCCGGTGAGCTCATCGGTGCTCACTACGAGCACTGTTTCGGCTGCGGCGAGGGACAGGCGCACGGACTGCACCTCGCGGCGCGGGCCGGCGAGGGCGTGGCGGTCACCGCCGAGTTCACCGTGCGCGAGGCGCACCAGGGCGCCCCCGGGCTCGCCCACGGCGGGGTCCTCGCCACCGCGCTCGACGAGACGCTGGGCTCGCTGAACTGGCTGCTGCGCGTGATCGCCGTGACCGGACGCCTGGAGACCGACTTCGTGCGGCCCGTTCCGCTGGGCACCGTGCTGTTCCTGGAGGCCGAGGTCACCGCGGTCGCCGGGCGGAAGATCTACTCGACCGCCACCGGACGCATCGGCGGCCCCGAAGGCCCCGTCGCGGTCCGTGCCGACGCGCTCTTCATCGAGGTGAAGGTCGACCACTTCATCGACAACGGCCGCCCGGAGGAGATCCGGGCCGCCATGAACGATCCGGACCAGATCCGGCGCGCCCGCGCCTTCGAGGTGAACCCGTGATGCCCTCCCGTGAGCTGGACGTGCTGATCAGGCGCGTCGACCCCGAGGTGCCGCTGCCCGCGTACGCGCAGCCCGGCGACGCCGGCGCCGACCTGCGGACGACGGAATCCTGCGAACTGGCGCCCGGCGAGCGGGCAATTCTGCCCACCGGAGTGTCGATCGCCCTCCCTGAGGGGTACGCGGCGTTCGTACACCCCCGTTCGGGGCTCGCCGCACGCTGCGGTGTCGCTCTGGTGAATGCCCCGGGGACGGTGGATGCCGGGTACCGTGGGGAGATCAAGGTGATCGTGGTGAATCTCGACCCGCGCGACAGCGTGCGGTTCGAGCGTTTCGACCGGATTGCCCAACTGGTCGTCCAGCAGGTCGAGAAGGTTCGCTTCCAGGAGGTGGCGGAGCTTCCCGCATCGGCGCGGGCCGAGGGGGGCTTCGGGTCCACCGGCGGCCATGCCGCCGTGGGCAGCGGTCCGGGTGCGAACCCGGGCGAACAAACGGGTGGGAATCGATACGCATCGGTCGTATCCGACCGGGAAGGACAGTGACGTGTTCGGACGTCGCAAGAAGGACAGTGCCGCCGAGGACGCGGCGGGCGCGGACGAGCAGGTCGTCGACGACGTGCACGGTGACGAGCCCGCGGACTCCGCCGACGGCGCGCGCTCGCGCGTGAGGCTCGAGCCCGAGCCCCGTCCCGACGGTCCCTGGGACCTCTCGGAGGTCCGTGAGCCCGGCGAGGGCCGGGTGGACCTCGGCGGGCTCTTCGTGCCGGGCGTCGAGGGCATGGAGCTGCGTGTCGAGGTCGCGGGCGACGCGATCGTCGCGGCGACCGTCGTGCTCCAGGACAGCGCCATCCAGCTGCAGGGCTTCGCCGCCCCCAAGAAGGAGGGCATCTGGGGCGAGGTCCGCGAGGAGATCGCCTCGGGCATCACCCAGCAGGGCGGTGTCATCGACGAGGTCGAGGGCCCTCTCGGCTGGGAGCTGCGCGCGCAGGTGCCGGTGCAGCTGCCCGACGGCACGGGCGGCGTGCAGGTCGTGCGCTTCATCGGCGTCGACGGCCCGCGCTGGTTCCTGCGCGGTGTGATCTCCGGCCAGGGCGCGGTGCAGCCGCAGGCCGCCGGGCTCCTCGAGCAGATCTTCCGGGACACGGTCGTCGTCCGCGGCGAAGGACCGATGGCGCCGCGCGACCCGATCGTCCTGAAGCTGCCGGACGACGCGCAGATGGTCGCCGAGGGCGTCCAGCAGGAGCAGCAGGAGGGCTCGCGCTTCTCGGGCGGCATGGGGCAGCTGCAGCGCGGCCCCGAGATCACCGAGGTGCGCTGATCACCCACGTGATCTCAGGAGGGTGCTGACCCTCCCTCACATGCGCGGTGGCCCGCGATGGTTCCGGTTCGTCCGGACCGTTGCGGGCCACTTTTGTGTCCGCCCATACTGTGCCGGTCACTCGGGGGGAGACCGGTGCGGTGAGGCGACGGCGGTTGCCCGCGGCGGTGCGGGGGAGCAGGCGGCACGGCCTGGTGTTTGGCGCGGCCGGGCTCGCCGTGCTGCTCGCCGCGACGGTGCTGGCCGCGCTGGCGGCACTCTCCGAGAAGGCCGTCGAGGGCGGAGTCCAGCGCAGGCTCGCCGCGGACCGTGAAGCCGTGGTCGAGGTGGCGGGCCCCCACCGGGCGCGTGGCGCGGGGAAGTTGAACGCGGACGTACGTGCCGCGCTCGACCGAACCTACGGCGACGTGCCCCACCACACCTGGTCCGCGCTGCGCGCACCCGCGGCCCGCAACGACGAACTCGCCGTCACCACGGCCGCCGGCCGCCCGCGCGAGGACGCCACGCTCTCCGTGGTCGCCGTTCAGGGCACGGAACGGCACGCCTCGCCGGTCACCGGACGGTGGCCGCGCACCGGCGGGGGACCGGTCGAGGTCGCGCTGACCGAGAGCGCCGCCGCGGAGCTCGCCGTGCGGCCGGGCGACGGGATCACCGTGCGGGGCGCGGACGAACGTCCTGTGCCGATGCGTGTCGTCGGGGTGTACGCCGCCGAGGGCCGCGCGCCGGCCGTGTGGGCCTCCTTGAGCAGTACGTTCGGGACGCCCGACACGATCGCGGTCGTGCCCCGCGAGGCCTTCGCCCGCACCGAGGGCCTCGCGCGGGACGCCAGGGCGCTGTGGCTCGGGGTGCCCCGCGCGGACGGGCTGCGACTCGGCGACATCGAGCCGCTCCGGGAGCGGGCCGAACGCTTCGCGGGCAGCGACGCGGTCGGCGGCGGCGACCTGACGCTGTCCGCCGGGCTGCGCCGCGCCCTCGACCGGCTCTCCACTCCGATCGCCGTGGCCCGCGCCGGGCTCTACGTCCCCGCGACGCTCCTCGCCGCGCTCGCCGTGGCCGCCCTCGTGCTCACCGCACGACAGCTCGCCGAACACCGACGCCCCGAGTTGGCGTTGCTGGCCGCCCGCGGAGCGGGTACGCGCCGGCTCGTCCTGTCGACCGCCGGACAGTGGGCCTGCGTCGCCGTCCCGGCCGGACTCGCCGCGCCGTTCCTCGCGGGGCCGCTGCTCCACGTACTCGAAGAGGCCGGGCTCATCGAGGGAGACATGCCCGCGACGGCGGTGACCGGGCCGGGGTGGGCGGCGGCCGTGGCGGCGCTCGTCGTGCACGGTCTCGGAGTGCTCGTGCCGACCGCGCGGGTCGTGCGGGACCGGCGGGCCGTGGCGAGGCTGCGGCTGCGCGTCGCGCGGTTCGCGGGGGCGCAGCGGTTCGGGGCGGATCTGGCGCTCGCCGCGGTCGCCGTGCTCGGCTGGCTGCAACTGCGGCAGTACCGGTCGCCGGTGACCGGCGGCAACGGTGTCGACCCGGTCCTCGTGCTCGCGCCCGTCGCGATGACCGTGGCGGCCGCGCTGCTCGTCCTGCGCTTCCTGCCGCTCCTTGCCCGCGTCGTCGACCCGCTCGCGCGGCGCGGGCGCGGCCTCGTCCTGCCGCTCGGCGGCTGGCAGATCGGCCGCCGCGCGGCCCGGCACGCGGGACCCGCTCTCGTGGTCACGCTCGCCCTCGCCGTCGCCGCCCTGAGCAGCACGGCACTCGCCGTCCTGGACCGCGGCGACCGCGACCAGGCCGCCTTCCAGGTGGGGGCCGACCTGCGCGTGGAGCCGGGAGACGGGGTGCCGCCGGGCGAGCGGCGCGCCGCGTACGAGGCGCTGCCGGGTGCCGCGTCCGTCACTCCGGTGGTCACCACGGAGGGGTACGTCGAGCAGGACGCCGTGGCCGTCACCGGCATCAACACCGGGCGCGGACCGGTCCCTTCGCTGCGCGGCGACCTCGTGGAGCGGCCCGTGCGGGAGCTTGTGGCGCCGCTCGGCCGAGGCATTCCGGAGCACGGCCTGCCGGTGGGGCGGGCGGCCACGGACCGGGGGCCGCTGACGGAGCTGCCGCTCCGCGTACACCTTTCGGCGGACGGGGGCGGCACTGTGGTGCCCGTGCGTCTCACCGTCTTCTTCGAAGACGGCGACGGGTTGACCCGCTCGAGCTCCGTGACGATCAAGGAGGGCGGTGCCCGGACGCTCCTGCTGAAGGTGGGGGTCCGTGGTGCGGGCGTACGCATCCTCCAGATCGACCTGAGCATGGTCGGGGAGCGCGTACGGCGCACGTACCGGCTGACGGTCGACCGGGTGCCGGGTCTCACGCGCCCCGCGCGCTGGCGCGACCTGCGCACGGATCCGCCCGACCGGCGCGCGGCCGGCTGCCCCGGCGCCGCGCGCGAGGAGCCGGGACGTGGCCGGAAGCCACCCTCATCCGGGGCGGCGCCGGGACCCGTCCTCTGCTCCGACCGGCCCGGCGCCGGCAAGCTCATCGACGCGGTGCTGCGGGGGCCGGACGGAGACCTCAAGTACCCCACCTGGAGCGTGCGGCTCGGCACCGACCGCTCCAAGGGGCGCCCGGCCGCGCCCGCCCTCGCCGACGACGCGCTCCTGGCCTCCGGCACGGTGCGGGTCGGCGACACCGTGACCGTGCGGGGGAGCACGGGCGGGAGCGCGCGGGTCAAGATCGTCGGGCGGGTCGCGGCGGTGCCGGGGCTGCCGCGCGACCGGCCGCGCCTGCTCGCCGACTCCCGTGCCATGGCCGCGCAGTGGGCCCTGGGCGGGGCGTTGCCGGGGGCGGAGAGCGCGTGGTGGGTGGGGGTCCGGGGCCGGGACGCGGGGGCTGCGCTCGCGGCGGTGCGGGACGATCCGCGCCTCGGGCACGCGGTGGACGTCCCGTTCGTTCAGGAGGAACTGGCCGCCGATCCCCTGCGGCGCGGGGCGCGCGGGGCGCTCGTCCTGTGCCTGGTGCTCGCGCCCGCGTTCGCCGTCATCGCGTTCACCCTGCACACGGTGGTCTCCGCGCGCTCCAGGGAACGGGAGTTCGGGCTGCTGCGAGCGCTCGGGGTGCGCCGGGGACAGCTCGCCGTATACCTCTGGACCGAGCAACTGGCCCTGGCCGCCGTGGCGACGCTGCTCGGCACGGCGCTGGGCACCGCGCTGGCCCTGCTGATCGTGCCGGTGGTGACGGTCGACGCGGAGGGGGACCCGGTCTTCCCGGACCTCCTGGCGTCGGTGCCGTGGGTGCGGGTGACGGTGACGGCGGGACTGACCGCGGCGGTGATCTGCGGGGTCGTGACGGTGGCGGCGCGGGTCCTCGGACGGGTGGACCTGGCGCGGGTGCTGCGGGCGGGGGAGGGGGCGTGAGGGGGCGTGGGCGCGAGCGCGCGTGGTGTTCCCGGGGCGCTTCTGGGCGTGTGCGGCGCGGGCGGCGGAGCTATTTGCTGTGTCGGGGTGTGGCTGGGTGAGCGGGGCGGTGGGGTGTGGTTCGGGGGTGGTGGGTGGTTGTGAGGGGTGAGTGGGGGCGGTGGGCGGTGCTCGTGGTGGGGCTCGGGGTGTTGGTCGGGGTGCTCGTCGCCGTGGCCGCCGGGGGGCCCGGGCTGGTCGAGCGGCTGGGTGGGGAGGCGCTGGCGGGGCGGTTCGAGCAGGTGCAGCGTGCCGCGCCCGGCGTCGTGCACAGTGCGCGGTTCGATCCGGAGGACCCTCCTCCCGGTGACGAGAGCGACCTCGGCGCCGATCTCGCGCGGTACGGCACCGTCATCGAGAACGCCGCGCCCGCCGCCCTGCGCGGCAGCCTCGTCCTCGACTCCACCCGGATCGCGCTGCCCACCGTGGACGCGGACGTGGCGGGCGGCGCCTCGCTGTCCCTGGTGTACGCATCCGACGCCCCCGGTCGGGCCGCGTACGTCGCCGGGCGGGCACCCCGCGCGCGTGGGCAGGTGGTGGAGCTCGCCGTGTCCGAGCGGACGCGTGACGCGCTCCGGCTGCGCGTAGGGCAGCGGATCGATCTGCGCGGCGGCGCTCTCACGAACGTGCAGGCCGTGGGACGGGTCGTAGGGGTCTACCGCGCGGAGGGCGGCGGCCACGGGCCGCAAGGTGACGGGGAGCAAGGTGACGGGGAGCAAGGCGACGGGGAGCGCGCGCACCAGCGTCTCTGGAGCGAGAAGCCCCTGTTGTCCCGCCCCCTGCCCGGCCCCGCCGGTACCGCCCCGGACGCCGGCGCGCTCATCGCGCCCCGCGCCGCCGAGGTCCTGCAGAACCAGGCGGACGCCGAGCTCACCGTCGAGTGGAACATGCGCCTCGACCTGCGGGGCGAGACGGCCGCCCGCTTCGTGGGGGACAGCGGGGCGCGGGACTTTCAGCGGCTCATGGCCCGCTACCCGATCGCCGCGAAGCAGGCCTTCTGCAACGTCGAGACGTACGGCGGCAAGTGGTGCGTCCTCGGCACCCACCCCGCCTCCGAACTGGAGAGCGACACCGAACTGACTAGCGCCTTCGAGGAGTTCCGTACCCGCTGGCGTCAGGCGAACGTCGTGATGTCGTTCGCACCGGCGTCCCTGCTCGGCGTGGGCCTCGCCGCCGTCGTGGTGACCTCGCTGCTCGTCGTGCGCCGACGGCTCGACGGTGACCGGCTGCGGCGGGCCCGCGGGGCGTCGGCCACCGCGCTCGCCCTGCGGCGCGCGGCGGAGAGCGCGCCCGCCGCGGTGCTCGGGGCAGGCATCGGCTGCGCGGTCGCCGCCGCGGTGCCGGGGAGTTCACCCGCGTACGGCCAAGGGCTGACCGTCGCCCTCGTCTGCTGGCTGCTGCTGCCCGCCCTGACGTGGTTCGCCGTGCGGGACCGCGCCGTGCTGCGGGAGCGGGCGCCGCGCGGCGGCGGGCGCAGACTGGTCGTGGAGGCGCTGGTGGTGCTCCTCGCCGCGGGCGGTGTCCTCGCGCTGCGGGCGCGGGGCACGGAGGGCGCGGCGGGTCCTGACCCGCTGCTCGCCGCGGTGCCCGTGCTGCTGGGGCTCGCGACCGTCGCCGTCCTCGTGCGGTGTTATCCCTTGCCCGTACGCGCGGTGGCGCGGTGGTCGGCGCGGGGGCGGGGTGCCGTGGCGCTCGTCGCGCTCTCCCGTGCCGCCAGGGAGGCTCCCGCGCGCGGTCTCGCGCTGCTCGTCCTGGTGGTGACGCTCGCGGGTGCCGTCTTCGGAGGGCTCGTCCTGGGGACGCTCGTGGAGGGGCGGCACACCGCGGCGGCCTGGCGGGTGGGCGCGGACGCCTCCTTCCTGGGCGCCGAGCGCGACCCGGGCACGGCGGAGCGGCTGGCACGCGCGCGTGGAGTGCGGAAAACGGTGACCGTGCGGCAGGTGCGCGTCGATCCGGTGAGCGAGAGGGACGGGGGACGGTACGGGGTCTCCAGTCTGGTCGGGGTGGACGGCGCGAAGCTCCGCGCGGCGGCGCCGGGTTCGTCCGCCGCCCGCGCGCTGCACGACGCCGGACTCACCCGGGGCGGCCGCGGACGCGACATCCGCGTACTCGCCTCCGAGGGGCGCACCGGCGACCTGCTGACCTTCACGCGGCTCGGCAAGGAGACGCGGCTGCGGATCGTCGGGACGCTGCCGGACGGCGTGGCGCGCGACGCCGCGCTCGGACCCTTGCGCGACGCCACCACGTCCCGGCAACACCTCCTCGTCGCCGACAACAGGGACCTGCGCGCTTTCAAGGCCGCCGAGTTCGAGGGGTCCGCGCTCCTGCTGTACGGCGCCCGTATGGACACCGAGGCGCTGCGTTCCCTCGTACCGCGAGCCGCACCCGGAGCGGCCGGCGGGGAGCTCCGCATCCGCGCCGAGGAGCAGGCGGACGCCGACGACGACCGGCTGATCGCCGCCGTGGCGGCGGCACACACCGCCTGCACCGCGCTCGCCGTGCTGCTCGCCCTCGTCGCCCTCGTCCTCGAACTGCTCCTCTCCGCACCCGCGCGCGGGCGCACCACGGCCTACCTGCGCACGCTCGGCCTCGGCGGGCGCGCCGCGTCCGCCCTGCACCTGCTGCAGCTCCTGCCTCTCGTGCTCGCCGCGGTCGTGGGGGGCGTCGCGCTCGGGCTCGCGCTGCCCTCGCTGCTCGGACCCGCCCTGGAACTGCGGGAGTTCACCGGTGGGCCCGCGGCGCCCGCCCGGCACGTCGACGCGCTGTTCACCGCGGCCCTGGCCGCGGGACTCTGTCTCCTGGCCGCCGCGGCGGTGGGCGTGGAGACCTGGCTCGGGCGGCGCCGGGGGCTCGGCGCGGTCCTGCGACTGGGGAGAGCGGATGACCACTGACCTGGCCGAACTGGAGGCGCGGGCCCGCGCCGCGGGGCGTCCCGCGGCCGACGAGGGGCTGGTCGTCTGCGACAACCTCGTCCGCGTCTACCGCACCGAGGCGGTCGAGGTGCAGGCACTCCAAGGCCTCGACCTGGTCGTCTCGGAGGGCGAGTGCGTGGCCCTGGTCGGCGCGTCGGGGTCCGGCAAGTCCACGCTCCTGTCGATCCTCTCGGGGCTCGACCTGCCCACCGCGGGCCGCGCGAGGGTCGCGGGGCACGACCTGCTCACCATGGGGCGCCGCGAGCGGCTCGGCTACCGCAGGAGCACGGTCGGCTTCGTCTGGCAGCAGACCGGCCGCAACCTGCTGCCGTATCTGACCGCCCTGGAGAACGTGGCGCTGCCGATGAAGTACACGCGCGTGCCCCGTCGTACGCGGCAGGAGCGGGCCGCCGAACTGCTCGGCGTGCTCGGTGTGGCGCACTGCCGCGGCCGGCGGCCCGACGAGCTCTCCGGCGGCGAGCAGCAGCGCGTGGCCGTCGCCGTCGCCACCGCCAACTCCCCGCGCGTCCTGCTCGCCGACGAGCCCACGGGGGAGCTGGACACGGCGAGCGGCGAGGACGTCTTCGCGGCGTTGCGCCGCGCCAACGAGGAACTCGGCGCGACGGTCCTGGTCGTCACGCACGACCCGCTCGTCTCGGAGCAGGTGCGGCGCACGGTACGCATCCGGGACGGACGCACCTCCACGGAGACGCTGCGCGAGCGGGGCGGCGACGGCGAGGAGTTCACGGTTCTGGACAGGGCGGGACGGCTGCAGCTGCCGGGGGAGTACGTCGAGAGGTACGGGCTGCGAGGGCGCGTACGACTGACGGCGGAGCCGGGGCACGTGGGGGTGTGGCCGGACAGGGAGAGCGGCCCGCCCAGGACCTAGGCAGGCCGGGCGCCGGGTGGTGATACTGGCGCCATGGTCGTCGTCGAGGATCTCCACCGGACGTACGGCTCCGGCGCTGCCGCCGTCCGCGCCCTGCGCGGTGTCTCCTTCACCGTCCCGCGCGGCGAGCTCGTCGCCCTGAAGGGCCGCTCCGGATCGGGCAAGACGACGCTGCTCAACCTCGTCGGCGGACTCGACGCCCCGGACCACGGGAAGATCGCCGTGGACGGCGTGGAACTCGCGGGCCTCGGCGAACGCGGCCTCCTGGAGCTCCGCCGCGACCGGCTCGGCTTCATCTTCCAGTCCTTCGGGCTCATCCCCATCCTCACCGCCGCCGAGAACGTCGGCGTCCCGCTGCGGCTCCGCAAAACCGATCCACGCGCGCGTGAAGAACGCGTCGCCCTCCTCCTGGCCCTCGTCGGACTCGCGGACCACGCCGCGCAACGACCCGGCGAGCTCTCCGGCGGACAGCAGCAGCGCGTGGCCATCGCCCGCGCCCTCGCCAACAGGCCCGCCCTCCTGATCGCCGACGAACCCACCGGGCAGCTCGACGCGGAGACCGGGCTCGCCGTGATGGAGCTGCTGCGTGCCGTCGTCCGCAGTGAGGGCGTCACCGCGCTCGTCGCCACGCACGACGCGGCACTCCTCGACCTGGCCGATCGGGTCCTCGAACTGCGCGACGGCGAGATCGTCACGCCCTGAGCAGGCCCTCCACCGGTCCCGCCTCTCCCCGGCCCCGACCCATCAGGGTTCTGTCAAGGACCGCGCCCCCGTACCCCCTCGTCCGTATTGCCGGAATTGTTGGCCGTAAGGTCGACGCTGCGTACACAGCAGTTTCTGCGTACACAGCAGTTTCGGGAAGACAATGAGGCCATGGCACGCGGCAAGCTACGGATCTACCTCGGTGCGGCACCGGGCGTCGGCAAGACGTACGCGATGCTCTCCGAGGCCCACCGCCGAGTCGAGCGCGGCACCGACTGCGTGGTCGCCTTCGTGGAGCACCACGACCGGCCCCGCACCGAGGTGATGCTGCACGGACTCGAACAGGTGACCCGCAGGGACCTGGAGTACCGCGGCACCGCGTTCACCGAGATGGACGTCGACGCGGTCCTGGAGCGCGCCCCCGCGGTCGCCCTCGTCGACGAACTCGCCCACACCAACGTCCCCGGCTCCCGCAACGCCAAGCGCTGGCAGGACGTCGAGGAGCTCCTCGCCGCCGGCATCGACGTCGTCTCCACCGTCAACATCCAGCACCTGGAGTCGCTCGGCGACGTCGTCGAGTCGATCACCGGCGTGCGGCAGAAGGAGACCGTGCCGGACGAGGTGGTCCGCCGCGCCGACCAGATCGAACTGGTCGACATGTCGCCACAGGCACTGCGACGCCGCATGGCGCACGGCAACATCTACAAGTCCGACCGCATCGACGCGTCCCTCTCCAACTACTTCCGGCCCGGCAACCTCACGGCCCTGCGCGAGCTCGCGCTGCTCTGGGTCGCCGACCGCGTCGACGAGTACCTCCAGCAGTACCGCGGCGAGCACAACATCCGCTCCACCTGGCAGGCCCGCGAACGCATCGTCGTCGGCCTGACCGGCGGGCCCGAGGGCCGCACCCTGATCCGCCGCGCGTCCCGCATGGCCGCCAAGGGCTCCGGCAGCGAGATCCTCGCCGTCTACATCGCCCGCAGCGACGGCCTGACCGGCGCGTCCCCCAAGGAACTCGCCGTCCAGCGCACCCTCGTCGAAGACCTCGGCGGCACCTTCCACCACGTCATAGGCGACGACATACCCGCCGCCCTCCTCGACTTCGCACGCGGCGTCAACGCCACGCAGATCGTCCTCGGCTCCTCGCGCCGCAAGACCTGGCAGTACGTCTTCGGGCCCGGCGTCGGCGCCACCGTCGCCCGCGACTCGGGACCCGACCTGGACGTGCACATCGTCACGCA
This sequence comes from Streptomyces venezuelae, assembly GCF_008642335.1. Taxonomy (NCBI): domain Bacteria; kingdom Bacillati; phylum Actinomycetota; class Actinomycetes; order Kitasatosporales; family Streptomycetaceae; genus Streptomyces; species Streptomyces venezuelae. The sequence goes on from NZ_CP029191.1 coordinate 6,186,268, forward strand.
CGGCGAGGTCGCCAAGGGGCGCGGCCTGCCTGTCGCCCGCGGCGCGCGCCTCGGCAGGTCCCGCGTCATCTGGGGCTGGCTCGTCGGCGTCGCCGGGCCCCTGCTCCTGACGGTGCTGCTCACCCACGTCGACGCGGACCTCGGCCTCGCCAACGACATGCTGCTGTTCCTGACCCTCACGGTCGCCGCCGCACTGGTCGGCGGACTGATCCCGGCGCTCGCGTCGGCGGCCGTCGGCTCGCTGCTCCTCAACTACTACTTCACGCCGCCGCTGCACCTGTGGACGGTCTCCAACAACAAGAACATCGTGGCCATCGCCGTGTTCGTGGGCGTCGCCGTGTCCGTGGCCTCCGTCGTGGACCTCGCGGCCCGCCGCACCCACCAGGCCGCCCGGCTGCGCGCCGAGGCCGAGATACTCTCCTTCCTCGCCGGCAGCGTGCTGCGCGGCGAGACCAGCCTCGAAGCTCTCCTCGAACGCGTCCGCGAGACCTTCGCGATGGAGTCCGTCGCCCTCCTGGAACGCGCCGGCGACACCGACCCGTGGACCTGCGCGGGCAGCGTCGGCGACGGGCGCCCGCTGGAACGCCCCGAGGACGCCGACGTGGACATGCCCGTCGGCGACCACATGGCGCTCGCCCTGTCGGGCCGGGTCCTGCCCGCCGCGGACCGCCGCGTCCTCGCCGCGTTCGCCGCCCAGGCCGCCGTCGTCCTGGACCGCCAGCGCCTGCAGTCCGAGGCCGACCAGGCCCGCACCCTCGCCGAGGGCAACCGCATCCGCACCGCCCTGCTCGCCGCCGTCAGCCACGACCTGCGCACCCCGCTCGCGGGCATCAAGGCCGCCGTGTCCTCCCTGCGCTCCGACGACGTCGAGTGGTCCGACGAGGACGAGGCGGAACTCCTCGAAGGCATCGAGGAGGGCGCCGACCGCCTGGAACACCTCGTCGGCAACCTCCTCGACATGTCCCGGCTGCAGACCGGCACCGTCACCCCGCTGATCCGCGAGGTCGACCTCGACGAGGTCGTCCCCATGGCGCTCGGCGGCGTCCCCGACGGCAGCGCGGAACTGGACATCCCGGAGACGCTGCCCATGGTCGCCGTCGACAAGGGCCTCCTGGAGCGGGCGGTCGCCAACATCGTCGAGAACGCCGTGAAGTACGCCCCCGACGACACGCCCGTCAAGGTCTCCGCGAGCGCCCTCGGCGAGCGCGTCGAGATCCGCGTCGTCGACCGGGGGCGCGGCGTGCCCGACAGCGCCAAAGACCGCATCTTCGCCCCCTTCCAGCGCTACGGTGACGCTCCCCGAGGTGCCGGCGTGGGCCTCGGCCTCGCCGTCGCCCGCGGCTTCGTCGAGGCCATGGGCGGCACGCTCGCCGCCGAGGACACCCCCGGCGGCGGCCTCACCATGGTCCTCACCCTGCGGGCGGCGGCCGGACGCCCGCCGGTACGCCCCGAGCTGTCGTCCCAGGTCACCTCATGACCCGGAACCAGGCGGCCACTCCACAGAACCAGCAGTCCAGCACTCCGAAAGGCAGGTACGCATGACCCGGGTGCTCGTGGTCGACGACGAGCCGCAGATCGTGCGCGCCCTCGTGATCAACCTGAAGGCGCGCAAGTACGACGTGGACTCGGCCCCCGACGGCGCCACCGCGCTGCAGGTCGCCGCGGCCCGCCACCCCGACGTGATCGTGCTCGACCTCGGTCTGCCCGACATGGACGGCGTGGAGGTCATCAAGGGCCTGCGCGGCTGGACGCGCGTCCCCATCCTGGTCCTCTCCGCCCGGCACAGCTCGGACGAGAAGGTCGAGGCGCTCGACGCGGGCGCCGACGACTACGTGACCAAGCCCTTCGGCATGGACGAACTCCTCGCCCGACTGCGCGCCGCAGTCCGCAGGGCGGAGCCCACCGGGACGGGCGACGACGACGCGATGGTCGACACGGGCGACTTCTCCGTCGACCTGGCCGCCAAGAAGGTCAACCGCGGCGGCCGCGACGTACGCCTCACCCCCACGGAGTGGCACCTCCTGGAGGTGCTCGTACGCAACACCGGCCGCCTGGTCAGCCAGAAGCAGCTCCTCCAGGAGGTCTGGGGGCCCTCCTACGGGACGGAGACCAACTACCTGCGCGTCTACATGGCGCAGCTGCGCCGCAAGCTGGAGACGGACCCCGCGCATCCGCAGCACTTCATCACGGAACCGGGAATGGGATACCGGTTCGAGAAGTGACCCTTCCGAAAGGTGACCGGATCGGTCGCTTCAGCACGCTCCTCAGCGGGTACTGAGCGGACATAAGCACAGATGAGCGCACCCCTTTCACCGGTGTCCCCGCCCCCCGGTACGCTTCTTGTATGAGTGCTGTTTCTGGTTCCGACAAGCCGGCGGGCCGTTTCCGGCGCATGCTCGACCGGCTCTCCTCCTCCCAGGAGGATCTGGAGTCGGAGGAGCTGCGGGAGGACGCCGAGACAGCGGGCTGCGTCCGCATCGGCGACTGCCGTGACCGCCAGATAGTCACCGTTACTGGTACCTTGCGCACGGTCACTCTGCGACCACGGGCCGGGGTTCCCGCCCTGGAGGCCGAGCTGTTCGACGGTTCGGCTGCGCTGGACGTGGTGTGGCTCGGCAGGCGCTCCATCGTGGGAATCGAACCGGGGCGCAAGCTGATCGCGTCCGGCCGGATCTCGGAGAGCCGGGGACGCCGGGTGCTCTTCAACCCGAAATACGAACTCAGACCCCTCGGACGGGAGTAGCCGGTGACGTCCCTCGACAAGCCGACGGAGCACGGGAACGCGCCGACGGACCACGGGAACGCGGGTCAGGACGCGGATTCCCGGGCCGTGACCGAGGCAGCGCTCTTCGAGGCCTTCGGCGGCGTGCGAGGCATGGTGGAGACCGTCCTCCCCGGCCTGCTCTTCGTGACGATCTACACGATCAACAAGGACCTGCACATGTCGGCCATCGCGGCCCTCGCGGTGTCCCTGGTGCTCGTGGTGGTCCGCCTGGTCATGAGGGACACCGTCAAGCACGCCTTCAGCGGTGTCTTCGGGGTCGCCTTCGGCGTGGTCTTCGCGATGATGACCGGCAACGCCAAGGACTTCTACCTGCCGGGCATGCTCTACACCCTGGGCCTCGCCCTGGCGTACATGATCACGACCATCGCGGGCGTCCCGCTGATCGGCCTCATCCTCGGCCCGGTCTTCAAGGAGAACCTCTCCTGGCGCACCCGCAACCCCGGCCGCAAGAAGGCGTACGCGAAGGCCAGTTGGGCCTGGGGCCTGATCCTGCTCGCCAAGTGCGCGATCCTCTTCCCGCTGTACTGGTGGGCGGACACGACACAGTTCGGCTGGGTCCTGATCGCCCTGAAGATCCCCCCCTTCCTCCTCGCCGTCTACCTGACCTGGGTCTTCCTGGCCAAGGCCCCGCCACCGATCGACGTCTTCGCGGAGATGGAAGCGGCGGAGAAGGCGGAAGAGGAGCGCAAGGCCGCGCGGCCTTAGCGGGTGGGTGCGCCCCGCCAGGGGCGCGGGGAACTGCGCGCCCAGCGCACGAAAAGCCGCAGTCGCGTCTGCCGGGATCTCGGCAGACGCGACTGCGGCTTTCTTCTGGTTGCTCGCGCAGTTCCCCGCGCCCCTTACGGGACCTCAGCCCACTGCATCCTCGCGGCGCACCGAGAGCAGATCCTCCAGCTGCTCCTCCCGCGCCTGCGCCGCGACGAACAGCAGCTCGTCACCCGCTTCGAGGGAGTCGTCCGCGGTCGGCGCGAGGACGCGCGTACCGCGGATGATCGTGACCAGCGACGTGTCCTCGGGCCACTGCACGTCGCCGACCTGCGTGCCCGCGAGGGCCGACTCGGGCGGCAGCGTCAGCTCGACGAGGTTCGCGTCGCCGTGGCTGAAGCGCAGCAGCCGTACGAGATCACCGACGCTCACCGCCTCCTCGACGAGCGCGGACATCAGGCGCGGCGTGGACACCGCGACGTCGACGCCCCAGGACTCGTTGAACAGCCACTCGTTCTTCGGGTTGTTCACCCGGGCGACGACCCGCGGGACGCCGTACTCCGTCTTGGCGAGCAGCGAGACGACGAGGTTGACCTTGTCGTCGCCGGTCGCGGCGATCACGACGTTGCAGCGCTGCAGCGCGGCCTCGTCGAGCGAGGTGATCTCACAGGCGTCGGCGAGCAGCCACTCGGCCTGCGGGACGCGCTCGACCGAGATGGCGGTCGGCGCCTTGTCGACGAGAAGGACCTCGTGGCCGTTCTCCAGGAGCTCACCGGCGATGGAACGTCCCACCGCGCCGGCTCCGGCAATGGCGACCCTCATCAGTGACCGCCCTCCTCGGGGCCTTCGGCGAACGCCGCTTCGACCTTGTCGACCTGGTCGGTGCGCATCATGACGTGCACCAGGTCGCCTTCCTGCAGGACCGTCTGCGAGGTCGGCAGGACCGCCTCGCCCAGCCGGGTGAGGAAGGCGACGCGTACGCCGGTCTCCTCCTGGAGCTGGCTGATCTTGTGTCCGATCCACGCGGGCGACGCGTGCACCTCGGCGAGCTGCACCCCGCCGGTGGGGTCGCGCCACAGCGGCTCGGCGCCGGACGGCAGCAGCCTGCGCAGCATCTGGTCGGCGGTCCAGCGGACCGTGGCGACCGTGGGGATGCCGAGGCGCTGGTAGACCTCGGCGCGACGCGGGTCGTAGATGCGGGCCGCGACGTTCTCGATGCCGAACATCTCGCGGGCCACGCGGGCGGCGATGATGTTCGAGTTGTCGCCGCTGGAGACGGCGGCGAAGGCGCCCGCCTCCTCGATGCCGGCCTCGCGCAGGGTGTCCTGGTCGAAGCCGACGCCGGTCACGCGGCGGCCGCCGAACCCGGCCCCGAGGCGGCGGAAGGCCGTGGGGTCCTGGTCGACGACGGCGACCGTGTGCCCCTGTTGTTCCAGGTTCTGGGCGAGAGCGGAGCCGACTCTCCCGCAGCCCATGATGACGATGTGCACCTGTCCTTTACCCCGCACTCCTGGTCATCCCGCTGACCTGCGAAAACATCCTGCTCACTCTTTTCTGTCACTGTGCCGGCAACCACGGGGCAACAGCGTGCGGCGTTGCCAGGAGACGAGCTTAAGCCGCAACGGGTCCCTCGCACTCACCCGCGTGCCGGAGAGGTCAGTCGACGCTCCGCAGCAGGCTCTCCACGTTCTGCAGGCGGTGGCCGAGTTCGACGAGCTGGAGGCGGGTCGACTCCTGCTCGGATCTGGCGCGCTCGACGGCCTCGCGGTACTCGTGCATGGCCTCGGCGTACTGCCGGTCGCGCTCGCGGTTGCGCTGCGTCTGGAAGTACGCGACGGCGACGATCGCGCCGGCGAGTATCAGGAAGAAGGCGACCGGAATGATCACGTCGTCCATTAAGACCCCTCTGAAGGTTGCTGACCGGTCTCGCCGGATTGCTGACCGGCCTCGCCCGGCGCACCGTGCCGGACGGCCGCGAGGATCGTATCCACGTTCAACCGCACGTCGAACGGCGCCAGTTCGAAGTACTTGAGCGCCTTGCCGTCGTCGGAGAGTTCCAGGCGGCCGACGACGAGACCGGCCTTCTCCAGGCGTTCGAGGTGCATGTAGAGCAGGGGGCGGGAGACGCCGAGCCGCCGCGCCAGTTCGCTGACGTACAGCTGTCCCGCGGCGAGCTCGGTGATGATCCGGATCCGCTGGGCGTGGCCGACGGCGGAGAGGAAGGCGAGCAGCTCTTCGCTGTCCATGCTCCGCCTTCGCGCTGGTCCCGAAACCTGTCAAACCTGTCAGCCAAGGCTTACGCATGACGGGATCCACTGTCAATTCCCGTGGAACCGCCTCATGGGCTCCTCCAGTCGTCCGTCACATGACAGTTGACGGCTCGTTCCTTCACCTGTCAGTGTCTTCTTACACATGAAGCAACGGGGAGTCGGGGGAAGTCATGAGAAAGCGATCGGTCACGGTGCGCGTGGCCCGGTGGAGCGCGCTGCATCCAGGGCGCGCGGTCATCGGCTGGCTGGTGTTCGTGGTGCTGTGCCTGGGGGGCGGCATCGCCGCGGGCATGAACAGCGCGACGGCGGAGGACTTCCGCGTCGGCGAGGCAGGCCGGGCCGAGGCCCTGGCGGCCGAGGGCGGCATCCCGCTGCGGTCCACGGAACACGTACTGATCCGTGACGCGTCGGGCTCGATCGGCAAGCCGGGCCCGCTGGACAGGGCGGCCGCCGACGCCGCCGTCGAGGACATCACGGCGCGGATGAAGTCCCTGCCCGAGGTCGCCGCGGTGAAGGCACCCGTGGCCTCCGCCGACGGACGCGTCCTGCGGGTCCCCGTCGAGCTGACCGGGACCGAGCAGGACGACCAGGAGAGGGTGCCGCCCCTCCAGGAGCAGACGGCCGAGGCCGCGAAGGCCCATCCGGGCCTCGTCATCGAGGAGACCGGCGACGCCTCCGTGAGCAAGGGCGTCGACGACCAGCGCGACGAGGACCTGAAGTTCTCCGAGGCGATCACGCTGCCCATCACGCTGATCACGCTGGCCGTGGTCTTCGGCTCGGTCGTCATGGTCGGCGTACCGCTGCTGCTCGCCGTCACCTCGATCATGGCGACGATGGGCCTGGCGATGGTGGCGTCGCACCTGCTGCCCGACACGGGTGTCGGGATGAGCATGATCCTGCTGATCGGCATGGCCGTCGGCGTCGACTACACGCTCTTCTACCTCAAGCGCGAACGGGAGGAGCGGGCCCGCGCGGGTGGCCGCCTCACCTCGGAGGCGCTGGTCGAGGCCGCCGCCGCGACGGCGGGCCGCGCGATCGTCGTCTCCGGGCTCGCGGTGATCGTCTCCACCACCGCCCTCTACCTGGCCCGCGACGTCATCTTCGACTCGCTCGCGACCGGCACCATCCTGGTCGTCGCCGTGGCGATGGTCAGCTCGGTGACCGTGCTGCCCGCGCTCCTGGTCAAGCTCGGCCGCCGGGCGGAGCGGCGCACGGCGAAGCGCGTCGCGCGGGGGAAGCCGGTCCGGACGTACGGCGAGAAGAAGCCGGGCCGCGCCTGGAACCTCCTGCTGGCCCCCGCCCGCAAGCGCCCCGCGCTCACGCTCGGCCTCTCGGTCCTCGTGCTGCTGGGGCTCGCGCTCCCCGCGCTGGACATGAACCTGAAGAACCCGGCGCGGGACAGCTTCTCCCGCGACATCCCGGCGATGCGGGGGTACGACAGGCTGCTCGAGGCCTTCCCGGAGCAGCGGGTGCGGCACGTGGTCGTGGTGCGGGCGGAGGCTTCGCGGGCCGGTGACGTACGGGAGGCGCTGGGGGCGCTGGAGCGCAGGGCGCAGTCGGACCCGCTCTTCGCGCGCGCCGGCGGCGGCGACGGGACCGAGAAGGGCTCCTCCGGCGGTCCGCTCCTCCGCTCCTCCGAGGACCGGAGGACCACGACACTGGAACTCAACGTTCCGCACCCCACGTACTCGAAGAAGGCTGAAGACTCACTCGACCACCTCCGCGCCACCCACCTGCCCGCCACCGTCGGCAAGCTGCCCGGTGTGGAGACGGCCGTCACCGGCGAGGTGCCGCGCGGCGTCGACTACGTAGGACACCAGAACGACAAGCTGCCGCTCGTCCTCGGCTTCCTGCTCCTGATGACCTTCGTGATGACCGTCTTCGCGTTCCGCTCGGTCGTGCTCGGGCTGCTCGGCGTCGTCCTCAACCTGCTCTCCGTCGGCTCCGCGCTCGGCGTGCTCGTCCTCGTCTTCCAGGGGGACTGGGCCGAGGAACTGCTCTCCTTCGTCTCGCTCGGCGGCATCTCGTCGCGCGTGCCGCTCTTCCTCTTCGTGATCCTCTTCGGGCTCTCGATGGACTACCAGGTCTTCGTCGTCAGCCGGATCCGCGAAGCGGCCCTGAACGGCGTGCCCACGCGGAAGGCGGTCATCGACGGCATCACGTCGTCCGCCAAGGTCGTCACCAGCGCGGCGATCGTCATGGTCACCGTCTTCGCGAGCTTCGTGATGCTGCACATCCTGGAGATGAAGCAGATGGGCCTCGTCCTCGCGGTGGCCGTCCTGCTCGACGCGTTCGTGATCCGCGTCATGATCCTGCCGGCCGCGCTGCTCCTGCTCGGACGCGCGGCGTGGTGGCCGTCGCGAGCGATACGCCGGGCGGAGGCGCGGGTGGCGGAGGCGCGGACGGCAGAGGAGCGGATGGCGGAGGCGCGTCCGGTACCGCTTCCCGCCCGTCCGGAGGGGCGCAGGATCGCACAAGGCAGATAAGCGGAGCAGTTGGGGGTGGTGGGTGGGCGCGCCCCCATTCGAACGCTTACGATCCTCTCCGTGTCCAAACTGACCGACGTGCCCAAACGCATCCTCATCGGGCGCGCACTGCGCAGTGACCGGCTCGGAGAAACGCTCCTGCCGAAGCGCATCGCACTCCCCGTCTTCGCGTCCGACCCGCTCTCGTCTGTGGCGTACGCGCCGGGAGAGGTCCTCCTGGTCCTCTCCATCGCGGGTGTGTCGGCCTACCACTTCAGCCCCTGGATCGCCGTAGCGGTCGTCGTGCTGATGTTCACCGTGGTGGCGTCCTACCGCCAGAACGTGCGCGAGTACCCGAGTGGTGGTGGCGACTACGAGGTCGCCAACACCAACCTCGGCCCGAGAGCCGGCCTCACCGTCGCGAGCGCCCTGCTCGTCGACTACGTCCTGACCGTGGCCGTGTCGATCTCCTCGGGCATCGAGAACCTCGGGTCCGCGGTGCCGTTCGTGGTCGAGCACAAGGTGCTCTGCGCGGTGGCGGTCATCGTCCTCCTCACCCTGATGAACCTGCGGGGCGTGAAGGAGTCGGGGAAGCTCTTCGCCATCCCGACGTACGTCTTCGTGGCCGGGGTCTTCATCATGATCGCGTGGGGTGCTTTCCGGAGCATCGTCCTCGGCGACACGATGAACTCGCCCACCGCCGACTACGAGATCAAGCCCGAGCACCAGGGCCTGGCGGGCTTCGCTCTCGTCTTCCTGCTCCTGCGGGCCTTCTCCTCGGGCTGTGCGGCCCTCACCGGCGTCGAGGCGATCAGCAACGGCGTCCCGGCCTTCCGCAAGCCGAAGTCGAAGAACGCCGCGACGACGCTCGCGCTCATGGGCGGCCTGGCCGTCACCATGTTCTGCGGCATCATCGGCCTCGCCATGGCGACCAACGTCCACATGGCCGAGAAGCCCGCGCACGACCTGATCCACAACGGCGTCCCCGTCGGCAGCGACTACGTCCAGAACCCGGTGATCTCCCAGGTCGCCGAGGCGGTCTTCGGCCACGGCAGCTTCCTCTTCATGATCCTGGCCGCCGCCACCGCGCTGGTCCTGTTCCTCGCGGCGAACACCGCGTACAACGGCTTCCCGCTGCTCGGCTCGATCCTCGCCCAGGACCGCTACCTGCCGCGCCAGCTGCACACCCGCGGCGACCGCCTCGCGTTCTCCAACGGCATCGTGCTGCTCGCGGGCGCGGCCGCACTGCTCGTAGTGATCTACGGCGCGGACTCGACCCGCCTGATCCAGCTCTACATCGTCGGCGTCTTCGTCTCCTTCACGCTCAGCCAGATCGGCATGGTCCGGCACTGGAACCGCCACCTGGCGAAGGAGAAGGACCAGACGAAGCGCCGCCACATGATCCGCTCGCGCGCGATCAACACGTTCGGCGCGTTCTTCACGGGCCTCGTCCTGGTGGTCGTCCTCGTCACCAAGTTCACGCACGGCGCGTGGGTCGCGCTGCTCGGCATGTGCATCTTCTACGTGACGATGACGGCGATCCGCCGCCACTACGACCGCGTGGCCGAGGAGATCGCCGCCCCGGAGACCCCCAACGACGACAGCGTGCGCCCCTCGCGGGTCCACTCGATCGTCCTGGTCTCCAAGATCCACCGGCCGACGCTGCGCGCGCTGGCGTACGCGAAGCTGATGCGCTCCAACACGTTGGAGGCCCTCAGCATCAATGTCGACCCGGCGGAGACGAAGGCACTCAAGGAGGAGTGGGAGCGCCGCGGCATCACGGTCCCCCTGAAGGTCCTCGACTCGCCGTACCGGGAGATCACCCGCCCGATCATCGAGTACGTCAAGAACCTGCGCAGGGAGAGCCCGCGCGACGTCGTCAGTGTGATCATCCCCGAGTACGTGGTGGGCCACTGGTACGAGCACCTGCTCCACAACCAGAGCGCCCTGCGCCTCAAGGGCCGCCTCCTCTTCACCCCGGGAGTCATGGTCACCTCCGTCCCCTACCAGCTGGACTCCTCGGAGGCCGCGAAGAAGCGGGCCCGCAGGCGTTCGGAGTGGAACGCGCCGGGTGCGGTGCGGCGGGGCCCGGTGGAGAAGCCGAGGCGCCCGAAGGAGCAGAACAAGAAGGACCAGAACAAGAAGGAGCCGAGCAAGAAGGCCTGAGGCTTTCAGCCCGTCTGACTCATGGTGAGCGGCCGGACGACACCCACGTAGACTGGTGGGCTGTAGTCCGGCCGTCGCCCTTTTCTCATTTACGTAGTGGAGTCACCCCGCCATGCAGGCAGATCCGAAGAATTCGCAGGCGGGGAACTCGCTGGTGGGCCAGGAGTACGAGGTCGAGATCGGCCCCGTCGCGCACGGCGGCCACTGCATCGCCCGTACGGACGAGGGCCAGGTCCTCTTCGTCCGCCACACGCTGCCGGGCGAGAAGGTCATCGCCCGCGTGACCGAGGGCGAGGAGGGCGCACGCTTCCTCCGCGCGGACGCGGTTTCCGTGCTGGAGCCCTCCAAGGACCGCGTGGAGGCCCCCTGCCCCTACGCGGGCCCCGGCCGCTGCGGCGGCTGCGACTGGCAGCACGCGAAGCCGGGCGCGCAGCGCCGCCTCAAGGGCGAGGTCATCGCCGAACAGCTCCAGCGCCTCGCCGGACTCACCCCCGAGGAGGCGGGCTGGGACGGCACGGTCATGCCGGCGGAGGGCGACAAGCTCCCGGCCGGCGAGGTCCCGTCGTGGCGCACGCGCGTGCAGTACGCGGTGGACGCGGACGGCAACGCGGGCCTGCGCCGCCACCGCTCCCACGAGGTCGAGCCGATCGAGCACTGCATGATCGCGGCAGAGGGCGTTTCGGAGTTGGGCATCGAACAACGGGACTGGTCGGGCATGGCGTCGATCGAGGCGATCGCGGCGTCGGGCTCCCAGGACCGCCAGGTGATCCTGGCCCCGAAGCCGGGCGCGCGCCTGCCGATCGTCGAGCTGGACAAGCCGGTGTCCGTCATGCGCGTGGGCGAGAAGGACGGCGGAACGCACCGCGTCCACGGCCGCCCCTTCGTTCGCGAACGCGCCGACGGCCGTACGTACCGGGTGGGCAGCGGCGGCTTCTGGCAGGTCCACCCGAAGGCGGCGGAGACCCTGATGCTGGCGGTCATGCAGGGCCTGACCCCGCGCAAGGGCGACACGGCCCTGGACCTCTACTGCGGCGTGGGCCTCTTCGCGGGAGCCCTCGCGGACCGCGTCGGCGAGAAGGGCGCGGTGCTCGGCATCGAGTCCGGCAAGCGCGCGGTGGAGGACGCCCGCCACAACCTCGCGGGCTTCGACCGCGTCCGCATCGAACAGGGCAAGGTCGAATCGGTCCTCCCGCGCACGGGCATCACGGAGGCCGACCTCATCGTCCTGGACCCGCCGAGGGCGGGCGCGGGCAAGCAGACGGTGAAGCAGTTGGCGGGGCTGGGTGCGCGACGCATCGCTTACGTGGCGTGCGATCCGGCCGCGCTGGCGCGGGACCTGGGGTACTTCCGGGAGGGTGGGTATCGGGTGCGGACGCTTCGGGCGTTTGATCTGTTTCCGATGACGCATCATGTGGAGTGTGTGGCGATTTTGGAGCCTGCCGCCAAGGGGGCCTGACCCTGGTGTGGGGGGTCAGCGGTTCACTGGGGTTTCGTGGGTGAGGCGTGACAGCTTTTCGGGGTTGCGTACGGCGTAGATTCCAGTGATGAGGCCGGCTTCGAGGCGGAGTGCCAGGACTGAGTCGATCTTGGGGTTGTTCTCGGAGTTGTTCTCGGGGTCGTCTTCGGCGGCGTCCGTGCGGAGGATCAGTGCTGGGTGGCCGTTGACCTGGGCCGGGTGGAAGGTCGCCGAGGTGAGTCGGCTCAGTACGTTGATCACCGGTTCGGCGCCCACGACCGGTTCCAGTGCGGCCCGTACGACTCCGCCGCCGTCCGTCAGCAGCACGACGTCCGGGGCGATCATGTCCAGCAGGCGTTGCAAGTCGCCGGTCTCGACCGCCTGTTGGAATGCCGCGAGCGCGTCGCGTGACTGGTCCGGTGAGACGACCTCGCGCGGTCGGCGCGCCGCCACGTGGGCCCGCGCGCGGTGCGCGATCTGCCGGACCGCGGACGGGGTCTTCTCGACGGCCTGCGCGATCTCGTCGTAAGCGAGATCGAAGACGTCACGCAGGACGAACACGGCCCGCTCGGTCGGCGCGAGCGTCTCCAGTACGAGCAGCATCGCCATGGAGACGCTGTCGGCCAGCTCGAAGTCCTCGGCGACATCGGGTGAGGTGAGCAGGGGCTCGGGCAGCCACGGGCCGACGTAGGACTCCTTGCGGCGGCGCACCGTGCGCAAGCGGGTCAGTGCCTGGCGCGTGGTGATGCGCACCAGGAAGGCGCGCGCGTCCCGGACCGTGTCCTGGTCGATGTCCGCCCAGCGCAGCCAGGTCTCCTGGAGGACGTCCTCGGCGTCCGAGGCGGAGGCGAGCATCTCGTAGGCGACGGTGAACAGCAGGTTGCGATGGGCGATGAACGCCTCGGTCGCGGGGTCGGGCTCGGTCACCGGTGGCTCCTGTCTGTCGCGTACCTGATCCCTTCACGCACAAGTCGCCGCCCGGCGGCCCCTTGTGACACGGCAGCCTGGTGGCCTGTGTCACATCGGCGTGGTGTCACAGGGGTCCGGCGGTCGGTGACTTATGGGCGTCAAGACGCTGCGCGGATCATCCGCGCGGCACACGATCCCACGAGCGAGGACGTTGTCATGGAACCCCGTATGAACCTGTTCGCGAACGAGACCGGCGCCAAGATCGGCAAGCGGATCTTCGCCGTCAGTCAGGTGATCCACGAGTCGTCACTGCCCAAGCCGACCCAGGAGCTCGTGCAACTGCGCGCCAGCCAGATCAACGGCTGCGGTTTCTGCGTCGACATCCACGGCAAGGACGCCGCGGCCGCCGGCGAGACCGCGACCCGGCTGAACCTCGTCGCCGCCTGGCGGCACTCCCAAGTGTTCACCGAGGCCGAGCGGGCCGCGCTGGCCCTCGCCGAGGAGGGCACCCGCATCGGTGACGGCCGCGAGGGCGTGTCCGACGAGACCTGGGACCGGGTCCGCAAGCACTACGACGAGGACCAGGTCGTCGCGCTGGTCGCCCTGATCGCAATGATCAACGCGACCAATCGGCTCGGTGTGATCCTCAATAACGTGGGCGGCGCCTATGAGTCAGGCAATCTCGCCACCATCGCCGGCTGATCACCATCGCCGGTCGCCGGTCGCCGGTCGCCGGTCGCCGGTCGCCGGTCGCCGGTCGCCGGTCGCCGGTTGCCGGTGATCACCGTCCGCGCCGTCCATCGGACCGTACGTCCCGTCGAGGGGCTGCGGCGCCTGCGGACCTGCGCCGAGTGAGTGTCCCCTACTTCGGCTGCCGGCGGCGGACCACCTCCGTGATCCAGACGGGCGCGAAGGGAGACGTGCAGCCCGGAGAGGTCGGATAGTCCCTCAACACCTCCAGGCGCTCGCCGATGGCCACCGCACGCGCGCGGTACTCGGCGTGCTCGATGCCGATCTGCGCCAGGCAGTGGTTCATCGCCCACTGGAGGCGTTCCGGCGCGTCCTTCATCTCCGCCTCGATGACGTCGAGCAGCCCGGGGAGGTCCAGGCCCTCGGGCTTCTTCGCCACGCGCTCCGTGGTCAGCGCCCAGCCGGCGCTCGCGACCACCGGGTCCGGATCGGCGGACCAGGCCCGGCGCAGTTCCTCGGAGTGCGGGCTCTTCTTCACCACGTAGTTCACGAGCCAGTCGTGCACCTTGGGTGTGCGTGCCTCGCGGATCATGGTGTCCAGCTGATCGCGCTCGAACGCCTTCGGGCGGCAGATCAGGAGAGCCAGCAGTCTCGCCGCCGTCTCCTCCGTCTCCCAGAGCCGGCAGGCGAGATCCTGCTGCGTCTTCAGCCGCTTCGCGAGCGCGCGCAGACTGCCGAGGTGCACACCGTGATCGTCACCGTGCTTCTCGTTCACCTTGCGCGTCTTCGGGTCGTCGAGCTCGGCCAGCTCGGCCATCACCTCGTCGAACGCCACCGTCTCGGTCACCTCGGTCTCCTGCCGTCCCCGCCATGAAACGTGGTTGCGCGTTCCACCTTGCCCTGGGCCCGTGAGTCCTCGCCCGTCGGTACGACCGCCCGCGGCAATCGCGGCTCCACCACCGGCCGGAACACCTTCCGCACCGGCGGAGTCGACAGCAGGAACACCGTCGTGATGACGGCGACCGTGAGGAGGGCCTGGCCCGGTACGCCCAGGTCCTTCAGGTACGGGTACAGGCCCGCCGCCTCGCCCGCGCGGATCAGGAGGCCGTGGAGGAGGTACGGGTACATCGTCGCGGCGCCCAGGGCCGTGAAGACGGTGCGGCGGCGGGGGACGCAGGCGAAGAACGCCGCTACCAGGGCCGCGCTCAGCAGGAAGATGCCGATGCGGATGGCCAGGTACTGGGGCCAGGTCACGTCCAGGTCCGTATAGCCCGCGTCCATGGAGAGCCAGTGTTCGTCGGGGGCCGGGAGCCACAGGTACGACGCCGCTCCGGCGCAGACCAGGGCGGGGATCGCGCAGCGGCGGGCCAGGCTCGTGCGCAGGAGGGCGAAGTGTTCCGGGCGCAGGTTCAGGCCCAGGACGAACCAGGGCAGGAACATCAGCACGCGGGGGAGCGCCAGGTCGTAGGCCATCGTTGTCAGGCCTGCCAGGAGGGACACAGCTGCCGCTGTGGGCACCGGGTAGCGGATCGCTCGCCATACCGGGGTGCTGAGCCGCCAGAGGAACAGGGCGATCAGGAACCAGCAGAGGTACGTCGGTTCCGTGGGGGTGTACGCGAACGGCTCGTCCCGCACCGCGCTGTTCGTGGCCGCGTACGCCAGCTCGAAGAGCAGGTACGGGAGGAGGACTCCCTCCAGGAGTCGGCGTACCTGGGCCGGGGTGCCCGTGAAGCGTTGCGAGAAGTAGCCGCACAGCAGGATGAACGCCGGCATGTGGAACGTGTAGATCAGCGTGTGCACCGACTGGAGCGCGTGCGTGCCGTACACGATCTGTTCCCAGGAGTGGCCCAGGGCGACCAGCACGATCAGGAGGAACTTCGCGTTGTCGAAGAACGGGTCCCGGGTGAGGTCCGGCCCGCCTGCCGCGTTCTGTGTGCGGGGCGGATCCTGCGGCTTCGTGCCCGGCATCCGTACGCGCATCACGCCCTCGACCTCCCCTCCGTCGGGGACCCCACCGGCTGCCAGGGAGCCAGGCGACCTCCTCCACGCGTGGCATGGGTCCAGTACAGGCGGCTGTCGAGGCCGAGCATCGTGAGGACGACGCCGCCCGACGACAGGGGGGCGCTCGACGGGGCGCCCGCGGGGAGTACGCCGGTGTGGTTCCACTGCGGGCGGGTCTGCGGGCGGTTCCTCGCCCTGCCCGAGGTCCCCCACGCCGTGGCGACATCGCCCGTGGCGGTACGGGCCGCCAGCAGCACGTCGCCCCAGTCGTCGGACGTGGCGCTCACGGGGCCGTAGCCGCCCGCCCCGCCCAGGTCGGCGACGGACGTCGACGTGTGTGCCGTGGACGAACGGCGTACGCGGCCCGGTTCCGCGGAGTCGGAGGGGGAGGAGGCGGTGAGGGCGCTCGCGTGCAGGCGGGCCGAGCAGACGTTGCCGGAGTTCGGGGCGCGGTAGAAGACCCGGACGCCGTCGTCGTCGCGGCGGACGGTCAGCGGCAGGGTGGTGGCCGGGAGGCCGGTGGCCAGGGGGCCGCGCACCTCGGCTCCCGGCTCGTCCTTGATCCAGGCCAGCACGGTGTGCGGGGTGGCGGCCAGGACGTACGACCGTCCGGTGCGGTCCGTCGCCGTCACCGGGTCGCTGTGCACCGCCTTGCCGCCCAGGCTCCGCCACGGCGTCCACGTGCCGTCCGGCTGCTGGGCGCGCGTCGTCAGCTGATGGGTGCTGTCGCGCAGGAAGACCGACATCGCGCCGTCGCGGTCCACGGCGACCGCCGGGGAGCTGATGTCGTTCGTACCGATCTCGTCGGACAGCTCGGGGGTGCCGAGGGACTGCCAGGGACCGAAGGGCTTCCCCGGGGCCTCCTGGACCACGTACCCCACTTCCTTGCCGTACCCGGCCGCCGTTCCGTCGCCGAAGAGGGTGCGGGTGCCGAAGACCGCTATCCGCCCGTCGGGAAGAGCCGTGGGGCGTACGCCTGTGTCCATGTCGGTCTCCGGCTGGAACACGGGACCCTTCCAGTCGCGCGCGTCCCACTTCCCGCCCTTGACGCCCTTGCCGCCCGGGCGGTGCCAGTGCGCGATACGGCCGTCCAGCACGGCGAAGGCCCACAGGCTGTCGTCCTTGCCCGTGAGCAGCCAGTCGGCGCCGCTGTCGCCGGCGTGGTGGATGCTGTGCGACCAGCGGGGCTTGGGGCTCGCGGCGACCTTGAGGTCACCGCAGCCCGCCGGGTCCTCGCAGGAGTCGCGGGTGGCGTCGTCGCTCCAGGAGTACGTGGCGAGCGTACGGGCCTTCGACGCGCCGGACGCGGGGTCCAGGGCCTGGGGGAGACCGCCGTTGAAGTAGCCCATGTAGGTCTGCACGGTGAAGTGGGGGCGCGATCCGGTGGCGGCGTACCGGGAGAGGGCCTGCTGCACGAAGCGGGCGCCGAAACGGTGGTCCTGGTGGTCGGAACACTTGAGGTTGCGGTCGAGGCGGCCCGGTGTCGGGTTCTGCATGCGGACCTGGGTGGGGCGGAACCGCTCGAGGTAGCCGGTCAGGGTCTGGATGAGCTGTTCCTTCGTGTACGAGAAGTCGCGGGTGACCGGACCGCCGTGCGCCAGCTGCGAGCCGAGCGCGTCGATCCGGCCCTCCCACAGTCCGTGCAGGCTGTGCGGGCGATCGCCGGTGATGCTGCCCGCCTCGTGCAGCAGCGTCCACACCAGGTGGATGTGGGGGTACCCCTGCAACGTGTCGAGCTCCGCCTGCCCGCCGCCCGCCGTCGCAATCACGGTGCGCTGCCAGGGGTGGCCGGGGCGTCCGGTGACCATCTCCGCGTACGCGGCGCGAATGCCGTTCTGCCGCGCCTTGGCGTACTTGCGCTTGTCGCGCGTCGGGCGGGGGCGGCCCTGGCTCGCGCCCATGCCCACGCCCTTGCCCGAACCACCCGTGCCCGTATGCGCGCCCGCCCGCGGGCCGTTGACGCCGTTGGACTCGCCGGACGTGAGGTAGATCGTGGTCAGCGGCCTGCCGCTGCGCAGCGACTGCCCGACTTCCGGGTTGATGAAGAACAGGTCGTCGTCGGGGTGCGCGACGATCTGCACGATCGCTTCCGTCGTCTGCGGCTGCGGCCCGGACGCCGCCCACGTGCCCGTCGGGGCGGCCCTGCTCAGGTCCGGTGCCTGATGCGGCACCGCGGGCGCTTCCCCGCCGCCACCGTTCGACCGGACGGCCAGTCCTATGCCGACCCCTATGGGCGTCATGGCACCCAGCACGGTGGCCGCGAGGACGTTGCGACGGGTGGCGCGCGGGCGCGAGAGAAGGCGCTTCTCGGGGGGCATGGGTGGTCTTGCCTATCTGCGTCTGACGTACCGGCCACTCGGCTCGCGAGGCGCCGCCGTGAACTCCTTGATCACTGGGGAGGATGACGCTCGGAAGCGGGGGGTTGTCCTCAGTGATCTTCCTCACGGGTGATCCGGGGGCGTCTTGGAGGTGTTCTATGGGTGTCCTGCGGTCGTCCTCGCGGGTGGGTCTCACGTCACTCAGTGACGGGGCGCAGGTGCACTGGACCGCGGCGCTGCCGGACGGCGCGGGTGGGGACGGTGCGGGCGCAGGCGGTGGGCGGACGTCGCCCGTCGTGCTGCTGCACGGCGGTCCCGGGCTCCCCGACTATCTGGGCGACGTCGCCGGCATGGTCGCGGACCTCGCGCCCGTGTACCGGTACGACCAGCGCGGGACCGGGCGGTCGGTGTGGCAGGGGCGTCATACGTTCGCGCGGCACGTCGGCGACCTCGCCGAGCTCCTCGACGCGTGGGGCGCGGCCCGTGCCGTGCTGGTCGCGCACTCCTACGGTGCCGATCTCGCCGCCCGGTTCTGTCTCGCGCACCCGGACCGGGTGGCCGCCGTGCTGCTGATGTGCGGGCCGTTCCTCGGGGACTGGCGTGCCGGGTACCGGGCCGAGCGGGATCGCCGCATGACCGACGCGCAGCGGGAGCGGCTCCGCGTACTGGAGGAGTTGCCGCACCGCAGCGAGGAGCAGGAGGTCCAGCTGCTCACCCTGGCGTGGTTCACCGATCATGCCGATCATTCCGATGCCGGACGTGGGTGGCGGTGGGCCGAGCGCGACGCGCGGCTGAGGCGGCCCGTCAACTGGGGGATGAACCGTGAGCTGGGCGCGGCGGGGCGGGCAGATCCCCTCGACGGGCATCTGGACGAGTTGCGCGCGTGTCTGCCCGTGCGGGCGGAGCTGCTGGGCGGGTGCGACGACCCGCGGCCGCTGTCGGCGCTCGACGGCCTCGCGCGGTCGCTCGGTCTGCCGCTGACCCGGATCGAGGGCGGCGGTCACGAGCCCTGGCTGGAGCGGCCCGACGCCGTGCGGGCCTGTCTGCGGCGTTTCGTGCGGGGGCGTTCCTGATCTGACTCGACGCTCCTATTGCACATATATTGCAAGTGCGTATGGAGTGCAGAGGGAGTGTGCGGTGGGTCAAGGCAAACCAGTCGTGCTGGGCATCGAGTCGTCGTGCGACGAGACCGGAGCGGGGATCGTCCGGGACGGAGAGCTGCTCGCGCACGTGGTCGCGTCGAGCATGGACGAGCACGCGCGGTACGGCGGCGTCGTGCCCGAGATCGCCGCCCGCGCCCACCTGCACGCCTTCAACCCGGTCGTACGACAGGCCCTCGACCAGGCAGGACTGCGGCTGACGCAGCTCGACGCGGTCGCCGTCACCACCGGTCCCGGCCTGTCCGGCGCCCTCCAGGTGGGGCTCGCCGGCGCCAAGACCCTGGCCTACGCGGCCGGGGTGCCGCTGTACGGCGTGCACCACCTGGCCGGACACGTCGCCGCCGACACCCTGGAGCACGGCCCGCTGCCCGAACCGTGCGTCGTGCTCATCGTCTCGGGCGGGCACACCTCGCTGCTCCTGGTCCGGGACCTCGTGCGCGAGCCGATCCTGCACCTCGGGGACACGCTCGACGACGCGGCGGGGGAGTGCTTCGACAAGGTCGCCCGCATCCTGGGCCTGCCGTATCCGGGCGGGCCCGCGATCGACCGCGCGGCACGGGACGGGGATCCGCGGGCCGTGGCGTTCCCGCGGCCGCTGACCCGCCCCGGCGACGACCCGTACGCCTTCTCCTTCTCCGGGCTCAAGACCGCCGCGGCCCGCTGGGTCGAACGGCACCGCCTCCGGGGCGAGGACCTGTCGGTGGCCGACGGGGCCGCCGCGCTGCAGGAGGCCGTCGCCGACGTACTGACCCGCAAGGCACTGGCGGCCTGTCGCGCGTACGACGTGCGGACGCTGGTCGTCGTCGGAGGCGTGGCGGCGAACTCCCGGGTCCGCGGACTCGCCGAGGAGCGGTGCGCGGCCGCCGGGATCGAGCTGCGCGTGCCGCCCATGACGCTGTGCACCGACAACGGCGCGATGATCGCCGCCGTCGGCGATCTGCTGATGCGCTCCGACGCCGAGCCCGCGCCGCTGAACGTGTCGATCGACCCGTCGGCGCCGCTCGCATACGCCTCGCTCACCCCGCTGCCGAGCGCACCGGGACGGGCTGCCTGACAGGCATCACCATCGGCCCCCCGGGTGACCGTCTGCCGCCGTACGCGGACGACGTCCGCAGTGTTGGCGTGGACGCCTTAAGGGGTGCGCCCCGCGCGAGGGGTGCGCACCCCTCGCGCGGGACGTTCAGTTCGTGGACGTCAGCGGCCCGTACGCGTCCGGGCGGCGCGTCGCCAGGAACGGGAAGAGCTCCAGCCAGTCGCGGCGCGCGTCGAGGTCGAGGTCGGCGACCAGGACGGCGGGCTCGTCGCGCGGGGCCTGCGCGAGGACCCGGCCGTAGGGGTCGACGATGAACGAACTCCCGTAGAACGTGAGGCCGTTCTCGGAGCCGATGCGGTTCGGCACCACCATGAACGTCGCGTTGGCGATCGCGTTGCCGGTGATGACCTTCTGCCAGATCGGCTGCGTGTCGAAGCCGGGGTGGCCGGGCTCGGAGCCGATGGCGGTCGGGTAGACGAGGACGTCGGCACCGGCCAGGGAGTAGGCGCGGGCCAGCTCCGGGAACCACTGGTCCCAGCAGGTCGGCAGGCCGAGGTGGGCGTCGTCGACCCGGACCAGCGGGAACGCGTCGTCGCCGGCCGGGCCCTGGCGGAACCAGTGGTCCTCGTAGTAGCCCTCCGAGACAGGGATGTGGGTCTTGCGGGTGCGCTGGGCGAGGCTGCCGTCCGGGGCGACGAGGATCGCCGTGTTGTAGCCGAGCCCGTCGTCCTCGCCGTCCGGCGCGGGGGCCCGCTCGTACAGCGAGGCGTGCACGTACAGCCCGTGCTCGCGTGCCGCCTCGGCGGCGAACGTGAACGTCGGGCCGGTGAGCAGCTCCTCGGGCTCGGCCGGGGCGGGGTGGTCGGCCTTGCGCACGACCGCGAAGTACGGCGACAGCGTCAGCTCCTGGAGGCACACCACGCGCGCGCCTTCCGCCGCCGCGAGACGGATGCCCTCGCGCAGGGCCGCGCGGTGCTCGTCCGGGTCGCGGTGCCAGCGCTGCTGCACGGCGGCCACGCGGAGGGGGGACCGTTCGGCGGGGCGGGTCCTGGTGGGGGACGCGGGCGGGTTGTACGCGGTGATCAGACGCATGACGACTTCCAGGGGAGGAGTACGGGGAGGGCGGAGTGGTGTCGCTCGCCGGTGCCGGAACGTTCCGGCACGGCCGAATGTAAACCGTGCCGGAACGTTCCGGCAAGAGTCGGCCCCGACTGATCGCGTACGTCTACACTTCGGCCACGTGAATGCCCGTACCGTCACTCTCCTCGACGTCGCCCGCGCCGCCGGAGTCTCCAAGAGCACCGCCTCCGACGCCCTGCAGGGCGCGGGCCGCGTCGCGGAGGCCACCCGCGAGCACGTCAGGGAGGTCGCCGCCCGCCTCGGCTACCGGCCGAACAGCGCCGCGCGCAGGCTCCGCCGCGCCAGTACCGGCGCCATCGGGCTGCACCTGCCCCAGACGGCGACGCGCCTCGACTACTACATGAACCTCGCCTTCGGTGCCGTCGCCCGCGCCCAGGAGGAAGGCTTCGACGTCGTCCTGCTCGCGCCCGCCACCGGCACGCACGAACCGCTCGCCTCACGCGTCGACGGCCTCCTCGTCATCGACCCCGAGCTCGACGACCCCGCCGTGCCGGGTCTCCTCGGCGCGGGCATCCCCGTCGTCACCGGCGAGCGCTACCTCGGGTCGGCCCCCGCCCCCAGCGGCGCGGTCATCTGCGACAACTCCGCCTCCCTGACCGCCCTCCTGGACCACGTGCACGCCCGCGGCGCCCGCCGCCCCGCCCTGCTGGCGCCCGCCGACACCTCCGCGTGGGCCGCGGCGCTGCACGGCACGGCCGGTGTCTGGGGGCGTATGCACGACGTGCCGGTCGAGGTCCGCACGGTCTCCTTCGCGGCGACGCCCCGCGAGGCGGAGGAGGCCACGCTCGCGCTCCTCGCCCAGGCGCCGGAGATCGACGCGGTGATCTGCGCCCCGGACGGCGCGGCACCGGGGGTGCTCCACGCGGCCGCCGCCCAGGGCCGTGCCGTGGGTCGCGACTTCTACGTGGCCGCCTGCGTGGACGGAACCGCAGTCCGCGGCGCGGCGCCGCCCGTCACCGCCGTCGACCTGCGCCCTTCGGCGTACGGGCACGCCTGCGCGGAACTCCTCTGCGACATCCTCGCGGGCCGCACCGACCCGGCGACGGTCCGTACCCACCAGTGGGCCCTGGAGGCCCGCGCCTCCACGCTCGGCCCGGCCGACTGACGCGAGCCGCCCGGAATGCACCCTTCCGTGAACGGCGGGAGAGTGGGTACGTCGCCCGACCAGGGGCGGCGCCGAGCGAGCGTGTCGCCGAGGGAGCGTGTCGAACGTGGCCAAGGAAAAGAAGCTCAAAAAGGGTGACCAGGTCTCCTGGAAAAGTCATGGGCAGACCGTTCCTGGCAAGGTGAAGAAGAAGATCACGGAGCGTACGGAGGCCGCGGGGCGCAGCGTCGACGCGTCCAAGGACGAGCCCCAGTACGAAGTCATCAGTGACAAGTCCGGCCGCAACGCCGTCCACAAGCCGGGTTCTCTGCGCAAGAAGGGCGGCGGCTCTTGAGCGGCGACGGCGACGGCGAAGGAAAAGAGCAGCGGGACGACACCTACAAAGAATTCAAGGAAGCCGTCAATATGACGCCTCGCGCGCTCAAGGACTGGCTGGCCACGGACGACTCGAAGAGCGTGGGCCAGTCGGACGGCGGCGGCGAGAGCGTGGGACACGCGTCCGGGCGCCGCATCATCGAACTCCTGGAAAAGAAGAAGGCCGATCTCACGGACAGCGACATCGCGCACATGCGTAAAGTCGTCGGATACGTGCACCGCCATCTGAAGCAGCGGCCGAGCGGCGACGTCACGGAAACGCGGTGGCGATACTCCCTCATGAACTGGGGGCACGACCCGACGGCGTAGAGGCGAGCAGGAACACCATGAGCACCGGTCCCGGAGAGCCCGAGCAGCAAGCCCTTTTCGGGTGGTCGGACACCGTGCCCGAGGGCGCCGCGCCCCCGCCGGGCCGCGCCTTCCGCGACAGCCCCGAAGCCCGCCGCATGCTCGACGTGCGCGAGGTCTACGCCGAGCCCGCCGCCCTCGACTCCCCGCGCGGTCAGCAGATCATGAGCCGGCTCCCGCCGGACGTGCGGGTGACCGAGGTCGACGGGCACTGGCGCATCCCGTCCCTGCACGGCAACGACGGCAACATCGGCCGGTGGGTCCGGATCAAGACCGAGACGCTCGTCCTCGGTGTCAAGCACAAGCTCGCCACCCGCCCCAACGGCCGCTCCGCCGACTGGATCGCCCCGGGCCCCTCCAACGGGTGCGCGATGGCCTGCGCCTACTGCTACGTCCCACGGCGCAAGGGCTTCGCCAACCCCATCACGCTGTTCACCAACATCGAGGCGATCGTCGCCCACGTCCGGCGCCACGTGCGGGCCCAGGGCCCGAAGACCGAGCCCAACCAGTGCGACCCGCGGGCGTGGGTGTACGACATCGGCGAGAACGGGGACTGTTCCGTCGACGCCCTGGTCAGCGACAACACGGCCGACCTCGTCGCCGCGTTCCGCGCCATGCCGACCGCCAAGGCCTCCTTCGCGACCAAGTTCGTCAACCCCGACCTGCTCGCGCTCGACCCGCGGGGGCGCACGCGGGTGCGCTTCTCCGTCATGCCTCCCGACGACGCGCGGCTCCTCGACATCCGCACCAGCCCGGTCCCCGAGCGGATCGCCGCGGCCGCCGACTTCCTCGACGCGGGGTACGAGGTCCACTTCAACCTCTCGCCCGTCGTGCTGCGCCCCGGATGGCAGCGGGACTGGGCCGAGCTGCTCGTCCACCTCGACGACGTCCTGCCCGCCCGCGTCAAGGAGCAGGCGGCCGCCGAGATCATCATGCTGACCCACAACGCGGGGCTCCACGAGGTCAACCTGGGCTGGCACCCCAAGGCCGAGGAGCTCCTCTGGCAGCCGGACGCGCAGGAGACGAAGCGGTCGCAGAACGGGGCCCTCAACGTCCGCTACTCCCAGGACGTCAAGCGCCAGGCCCTCGCGCGCCTCCACCAGCTCCTCGAGGAACACGCGCCCTGGCTGCGCATCCGGTACGCCTTCTGACGAGCCCGGTCCTGCGATCCCGGTCCTGGATCCCGGTCGTGAGAGGAGGATCGTTACTTCTTTCACGTACGGGTGATATGGGGCGTATCGGGACGGAGGGCTGGGGAGTCACCGGGCGGCTCGCGTTGCTCGTCGAGCCGCAGGCAACTCAGCTCACAGGAAAGAGAGTTCACATGCGCCGCTCCGCCGCCGTCATCCTCGGTGCCGTCATGCTGCTGGGGGTCCTCGCGGTGCCCGCCAGTGCCGTGCCGGACCCCGTCACGACCGTCGACTGCCTGACCCAGGCGGCCGGCGACGTCACGTCCCTCGTCGACCCGGCGAGTCTCGGCGTCCCCTCGGAGGTGCCGGGCGCGGCGTGCCTCGCTCCGTGACGGTCTGAAGGGGCGGGCGGCCCGCGCGGGCCGCCTCAGCCGCCCCATCGGTAGCCGTCGCCGAAGAGGAGCGTGTGCTCCAGCACGTCCTCCATCGGGTCGTCGATCTGGCCGGTGTTGACCAGCGCGACCACGGGCGCGTTGTGCGAGTTCTCGTGCGTCTCGTCGGCGTGTGCCGTGCCGGAGCACAGGACGGCCGGTGCGGCCGCTGCGGTGACCAGGGTCCAGCGGGACATCTTCCGTACCCAATTGCCGTTCACTGCGGCCTCCTTGGAGCGTGCGCGTGCGGGCCGCCGGTCGCGGCCCGCTCACCGGGGGTAACCCGGGCGCGCTCGTGAAGTCACCGATTGTCACTGACGATCATACGAACGGGTTGTCGCCGTCCGTCGCCCGAATGACCCAATCCCTCTGTCCCGTAAGGCTTCCGCATGTTCCGTCACGCTCTGGCTCTCGCTCTCTTCGCCCTTGCCGCTGCTATGGGACCGGCCGCGGCGACCACCGGCGCGGCGAATCCCGGCCCGCTGCCCCTGCCGCTGCCCGTCGCCGACACCGTCGTCAATGAAGGGGTCTCGGTCGAGGGGCCGCTGATCAACAACATCGGCCTGCCCACCGTGTTGTGACCGTGCAGGTGAGAGGGGTCAGGTGCGGAGTCCGGGCGGGAAGCCGGTCCAGCGCAGGGCCTCGGGCAGGTGCCCCATGTCGTTGTAGAGCACCAGCGCGGCGGGGCGGCCCGGGGTGTAACGGATGACGGTCAGGGCCGCGTTGCCGTGGTTCAGGCCGAGCCAGCGTGCGGGTGGGGCGTCGAGTGCGGCGCGGACCAGCCAGGCGGTCAGGAAGTTGTGGGTGACGAGGAGTTCGTGGCGCGGAGTGTCACCGGGGACGGGGCCGGTGAAGCGGGACAGCGCCTCGGCGGCGAGTGCGGGGCCTTCCTCGCGTTCCGCGTCGGGGAAGCGGGCCAGGCGTTCCAGGGTCGCGTCGGCCGTTTCCGGGGGCAGTTCCTCCGTGCGCGGGATGTAGGGGAGGTAGTCGCCCGCCGGGGCCGAGCGGATCAGGGGGGCGTTGCCGTCCAGGGCGTCGGACATCAGGGTCGCGGTCTGTTCGGCCCGGGGGAGGGGGCCGTGGTGGATCGCCGCGAACGGGATGCCGCGCAGCCGCTCGCCGAGCAGGGCCGCCTGTGCGCGGCCTCCCGGCGTGAGGCCGCTCTCGTCGGGCGTGGCCTCGCCGTGCCGGGTGATGTAGAGGTGGCGGGCGGACGTCGCGTCGGTGTCGGCCGTACGGGTCGTGGGGGTGATCATGACGGCAGGGACGCCCTCGCGTTCCGCGTCGGTTCCGCCCGCTCGTGCGGACCCGGCGCAGGTTCCGCCCGCCCCGAAGGCCGCACGAGACCGTACGTAGGGTGGCGGGACACCACAGAAGAGGAGCGTGACATGTCCGCCGCCGAACGGAAGCCTGCCGCCCTGCTGGGCCTGGACGCCATCAAGGATGACCTCGCCGCCCTCTACCGCGACCTGCACGCCCACCCCGAGCTGTCCTTCGCCGAGCACCGCACGGCCGCCGAGGTCGCCCGCCATGTGGAGTCGTACGGCTACGACGTCACGACCGGCGTCGGCCGCACCGGCGTGGTCGCCGTCCTGGAGAACGGCGCGGGACCGACCGTCCTGCTGCGCGCCGACTTCGACGGGCTGCCCGTGACCGAGCGCACCGGGCTGCCGTACGCGTCCGTGCACGACGGGGTGATGCACGCGTGCGGGCACGACATGCACGTCACCTGTCTGCTGGGCGCGCTGAAGCTGCTCGCGGACGCCCGCGCCGACTGGTCGGGCCGGATCGTCGGTGTCTTCCAGCCCGCGGAGGAGGTCGCCAAGGGCGCGCAGGCGATGGTCCGGGACGACTTCTACGCGCGGTTCGGCGTGCCGGACGTCGTGCTCGGGCAGCACGTCGCGCCGCTGCCCGCCGGGATGATCGGCGCGCACCCGGGGCCCGCCTTCGCGGCCACCGACTCCCTGCGCGTGCGGATGTTCGGCAAGGGCGCGCACGGTTCGCGGCCGGAGTCGTCGATCGACCCCGTGGTGATGGCGGCCGCGACGGTGATGCGGCTGCAGACGGTCGTGTCCCGGGAGATCTCCGGCGCCGAGACGGCCGTGGTGACCGTCGGCTCGCTCCAGGCGGGCACGAAGGACAACATCATCCCCGACGAGGCCGAGCTGAAGATCAACATCCGATCGTACACGCCCGAGGTCCGTGCGAAGGTGCTCGCCGCCGTCGAGCGCATCGTCAAGGGCGAGGCGGCCACGGCAGGCGCGGAGCGGGAGCCCGAGATCACGGAGATCGACTCGTTCCCCGTGCTCGACAACGACGCCGACGCCGTGACGAAGACGATGGCCGCCGTCGGCGCGGTGCTCGGGGAGGACCGTGTCTTCGACCCCGGTCCGGTCACCGGCAGCGAGGACGTCGGGTACTTCGCGACCTCCGCCGACCGCGAAGTGCCCCTCTGCTACTGGCTGTTCGGCGGCGCAGACCCCGCGGAGGTCGCCGCGGCGCAGAAGGCGGGGACCTACGAGCGGGACATCCCCTCCAACCACTCGCCGTTCTTCGCGCCGCTGGTCGAGCCGACCCTGACCACCGGGGTCACGGCGCTCACAGCGGGTGCGCTGGCGTGGCTGGGCGGCCGGCCGTCACAGTG
This sequence comes from Streptomyces venezuelae, assembly GCF_008642335.1. Classification (NCBI taxonomy): domain Bacteria; kingdom Bacillati; phylum Actinomycetota; class Actinomycetes; order Kitasatosporales; family Streptomycetaceae; genus Streptomyces; species Streptomyces venezuelae. The sequence goes on from NZ_CP029191.1 coordinate 6,213,399, forward strand.
ACGGCCGGCCGTAAGAGGCCTGCGGAGGAACGCTGGTGACGGGGGCTCAGCCCTCGTCGCCGCCGTCCTCCAGGTTGCCCTCGGTCTCCAGGTAGGCCTGTCGCAGCGCTTCGAGCACCGCCGGGTCCGGCTTCGCCCACATGCCGCGCGACTCCGCCTCCAGGAGGCGCTCCGCGATGCCGTGCAGCGCCCAGGGGTTGTTCTCCTGGAGGAACTGACGGTTCGTCGGGTCCAGGACGTACGTCTCGGTGAGCTTGTCGTACATCCAGTCGGCGACGACGCCCGTCGTGGCGTCGTACCCGAACAGGTAGTCCACCGTGGCGGCGAGTTCGAAGGCGCCCTTGTAGCCGTGGCGGCGCATCGCCTCGATCCACTTCGGGTTGACCACGCGGGCGCGGAAGACGCGGCTGGTCTCCTCGACCAGCGTGCGCGTGCGGACCGTCTCGGGGCGGGTCGAGTCGCCGATGTACGCCTCCGGGGCGGTGCCCCGCAGCGCGCGCACGGTCGCCACCATGCCGCCGTGGTACTGGAAGTAGTCGTCCGAGTCCGCGATGTCGTGCTCGCGGGTGTCCGTGTTCTTCGCGGCCACCGCGATGCGCTTGTACGCGGTCTCCATCTCGGCGCGGGCCGGGCGCCCTTCGAGGCCGCGCCCGTAGGCGTAACCGCCCCACACCGTGTAGACCTCGGCGAGGTCCGCGTCGGTGCGCCAGTCGCGGGAGTCGATGAGCTGGAGCAGACCCGCGCCGTACGTGCCCGGGCGCGACCCGAAGATGCGGGTGGTGGCCCGGCGCTCGTCGCCGTGCTCGGCGAGGTCGGCCTGGGCGTGGGCGCGGACGTAGTTGCGGTCGGCGGGCTCGTCCAGGGAGGCGGCGAGCCGCACCGCGTCGTCGAGCAGCCCGATCGTGTGCGGGAACGCGTCGCGGAAGAAGCCCGAGATGCGCAGCGTCACGTCGATGCGCGGGCGGCCCAGCTCCTCGTACGGAACGGCCTCCAGGCCCGTCACGCGGCGCGACGCGTCGTCCCAGACCGGGCGGACGCCGAGCAGCGCCATCGCCTCGGCGACGTCGTCGCCCGCGGTGCGCATCGCGCTCGTGCCCCACAGGGACAGGCCCACGGAGGTCGGGTGCTCACCGTCGTTGTCCTGCTTGTACCGCTCCACCAGCGAGTCGGCCAGCGCCTGGCCCGTCTCCCACGCGAGGCGGGAGGGGACGGCCTTCGGGTCGACCGAGTAGAAGTTGCGGCCGGTCGGCAGGACGTTGACCAGACCGCGCAGCGGCGATCCGGACGGGCCCGCCGGGACGAAGCCGCCGTTCAGGGCGTGCACGGCGTGGTCGAGCTCGGCGGTGGTCGCCGCGAGGCGCGGCACGACCTCGCGGGCCGCGAACTCCAGGATGGCGGCGACCTGTTCGCCGTGGTCCCCGGCGACGGAGACCGCGGCCGCCGGGTCCCAGTCCGCGTCGTCCATCGCCTGGACCAGCGCGCGTGCCTTGTCCTCGGCCTCGTCGGCCGTCACGCGCGTGGCCGCCGACTCGTCGAGGCCCAGCGCCTCGCGCAGACCCGGCAGCGCGGTCGTGCCGCCCCAGATCTGGCGGGCGCGCAGCACCGCGAGGACGAGGTTGACGCGGTCGGCGCCGGCCGGCGGGTTGCCGAGGACGTGCAGACCGTCACGGATCTGCATGTCCTTGATCTCGCAGAGCCAGCCGTCGACGTGCAGCAGGAAGTCGTCGAAGCCGTCGTCGTCCGGGCGCTGTTCGAGGCCCAGGTCGTGGTCCAGCTTCGCGGCCTGGATGAGCGTCCAGATCTGCGCGCGGATCGCCGGGAGCTTCGCCGGGTCCATGGAGCTGATCTGCGCGTACTCGTCGAGGAGCTGCTCCAGGCGCGCGATGTCGCCGTAGGAGTCGGCGCGCGCCATCGGCGGCACCAGGTGGTCGATGAGCGTGGCGTGGACGCGGCGCTTGGCCTGCGTGCCCTCGCCCGGGTCGTTGACCAGGAACGGATAGATCAGCGGCAGGTCGCCGAGCGCGGCGTCGGGCCCGCAGGCCGCGGAGAGGCCCGCGTTCTTGCCGGGCAGCCACTCCAGGTTGCCGTGCTTGCCGAGGTGGATCATCGCGTCCGCGCCGAAGCCGTTGTCGGCGGCGGGCGCCGCGATCCACCGGTACGCCGCCAAGTAGTGGTGCGACGGCGGCAGGTCGGGGTCGTGGTAGATCGCGATGGGGTTCTCGCCGAAGCCGCGCGGCGGCTGGATGAGGATGAGCAGGTTCCCGCGGCGCAGCGCCGCGAGCACGATGTCGCCCTCCGGGTCGCCGCCCCGGCCCACGCGGGACCGGTCGAGGAACATCTCTCCGGGCGGCGGCCCCCAGTGCTCCTCGACGGAGTCGCGCAGCTCCTGCGGCAGCGTCGCGTACCACCGCTTGTAGTCGGCGGCCGGGATGCGCACCGGGTTGGCGGCGAGCTGCTCCTCGGTGAGCCAGTCCTGGTCGTGGCCGCCCGCGTCGATGAGCGCGCGGATCAGCTCGTCGCCGTCGCCGGAGACCAGCCCGGGAATGTCGGCCTCGGGGCCGAAGTCGTACCCCTCGGCGCGCAGCCTGCGCAGCAGCTCCACGGCGGACGCCGGGGTGTCGAGGCCGACCGCGTTGCCGATGCGGGAGTGCTTCGTCGGGTACGCGGAGAGCACCAGGGCGAGGCGCTTGTCGGCGGCCGGGATGTACTTGAGGCGTGCGTGGCGTACGGCGATTCCGGCGACGCGGGCCGCGCGCTCGGCGTCGGCGACGTACGCGGGAAGGCCGTCCTCGTCGATCTCCTTGAAGGAGAACGGGACGGTGATCAGGCGGCCGTCGAACTCCGGCACCGCGATCTGGCTCGCGGCGTCCAGCGGCGAGACGCCCTCGTCGTTCTCCTCCCAGGCCGAGCGCGACCCGGTCAGGCAGAGCGCCTGGAGGATCGGCACGTCGAGGCCGGTCAGCGCGCCCGCGTCCCACGACTCGTCGTCGCCGCCGGCGGAGGCCTCGGCGGGCTTGGTGCCGCCGGCCGCGAGGACCGTGGTCACGATGGTGTCGGCGACGCCCAGCGCCTCGATGAGCTCGGGTTCGGGGGCGCGCAGCGAGGCGACGTACAGCGGCAGGGCCCTGGCGCCCGCGTCCTCGATCGCGCCGCACAGCGCGTCCACGAACGCGGTGTTGCCGCTCATGTGGTGGGCGCGGTAGTAGAGCACCGCGACCGTCGGGCTGTCAGTGCCTTCGGCGCCGTCGGCGCGGGCCGTGCGCTCCAGCGGGCCCCACGAGGGGGCGGCCGCGGGCGGCTCGAAGCCGTGGCCGGTGAGCAGCACGGTGTCCGAGAGGAAGCGGGCCAGCTGCTCCAGGTTCGCGGGGCCGCCGTGCGCCAGGTAGGCGTGCGCCTCGGCGGCGATGCCGACGGGCACGGTCGAGGAGGCCATGAGCTGGGCGTCGGGTGCCTGTTCACCGGTGAGCACGACCACGGGGAGGCCGGTCGCGATGAGCTGGTCGAGGCCGTCCTGCCAGGCGCGGACGCCGCCGAGGAGGCGTACGACGACGAGGTCGACGCCGTCGAGCAGGGCGGGCAGCTCCGCGAGGTCGAGGCGGGACGGGTTGGCGAACCGGTAGTCGACCGGGCCTCCCGCCGCGCGGGCGCTGAGCAGGTCGGTGTCGGAGGTCGACAACAGCAGAAGCATGCGGGCGCAGGCCTTCCTCGGGGTGTCCGCGCCCCGGGTGGTCGTATGGACGGCAGGAGTTCCTGGCTCACCCCACGTGGGTGGGGCTCACAGTGGCGGGACCGCGCCGGATTCGCACCGGGCTTCCTCCCTCGGGTCCTGGTGGACCCACGCCGTCGCTGGCGTCGACGGACCTGGCGGTCCGCCGCCTGCATAGTAAGTCCTGCCCGCGCTCCGCGGTGCGGGCACCTGCCCGGACGGTCCGGATCGGAAGGCGACCGGCCGGATCCGCGTGGGTATGCTCGCCGCCATGCCGCCCACCCCAGCATCCTCCCCAAACAAGGGCGAATCCCTCATACGCGACCGGGGCGACGCCTGCCCCGGAGCCCTCCGCCTGCACCGCGCCGACGACGGCCTCCTGGCCCGACTCCGCCTGCCGGGCGGGCTTCTGACTGCTCGTCAGGTGGAGGTGTTGGGTGTCGCCGCGGAGGGTTTGGCCGACGGCAACCTCAGCATCACCTCACGCGGCAACGTCGAGCTGCGCGGCCTCGGCGACGCGTGCGGCGGCGAACTCTCCGCGCTGCTCGCGGACGCGGGCCTGCTCCCCTCCGAGCGGCACGAACGCGTCCGGAACGTGGTGGCGTCCCCCCTCGCGGGAACGGACGGAATCGGCCACGCCGACGTCCAGTTGTGGGCCCGTGACCTGGACGGACTCCTCTGCGCGGAGGACTGGACGCCCCGACTTTCCGGCCGCTTCCTGTTCGCCCTCGACGACGGTCGGGGAGACGTGGCGGGACTCGGCGGCGATGTGACCTTGATCGCAGAATCGGGCGGGACGGCGGTGGTCGGGGTGCGGAGCGTGTCGTTCCGGATCGCCGGAGCCGACGCCCCGCGGGCGGCGCTCGCCGCGGCGAAGGCGTTCCTCGCGGCGGCGAGCGCCGCGGGGAACGGGGCTTGGCGTGTGGCCGAACTCCCGGCCGGGCAGACCGTCGACTTGGGCGGGGCGCTTGAGGAGGCGGGGGTCGGTGCGGTGCGGCTCGGGGCAGGGGGCGGGGGCTCGGGTGGTCCGGCGGTGCCGGGTGGTCCGGCGGTGTCGGGTGGTCTGGTGGCGTCTGGGGGCTCGGCGGTGTCCGGTGGCGCGGGTGGTCCGGCGGTGTCGGGTGGTCTGGTGGCGTCCGGGGGTGCGGTGGCGTGCGATGGTTCGGCGGTGCCCGGTGACCTGGTGGCTTCCGGGGGCTCGGCGGTGCCGGGCGGCTCGGCGGTGTCCGGTGGCGCGGGTGGTCCGGCGGTGTCGGGTGGTCTGGTGGCGTCCGATGGTTCGGTGGCGCCTGGTGATCTGGTGGCGTCGGGGGGCTCGGCGGTTTCGGGCGGCTCGGCGGCGTCTGGGGGTTCGGTGGCGTTCGGTGGGTCGGGGGATCGGGCGGCGCCCGGTGGTTCGGGTGGGGGGTCGTCCGATGGCGGAGCCGTCGCGGGGTGGTCGGGGCGGCCGGGGACCGCGAGTCCGGGTGGCCCGCCACCTGGTGTCATCGGGCGCGCTGTCTCCGTATACGCCCCGCTGGGGCGCGTCACCGTTGCCCAATGGCGGGCCCTGCTTCCGCTTCCGACGGACGAGCTCCGCGTCACCCCGTGGCGCGGCCTCGTGATTCCCGGCTTCGGAGACGAGGGGGCCGCCCGGGAGCGGCTGACCGCTCTGGACCGCGCCGGGCTCCTCGCCGACCCCGACTCGCCCTGGCTCGGCGTCGGCGCCTGCACCGGTCGCCCCGGGTGCGCCAAGTCCCTCGCCGACGTCCGCGCGGACGCCGCGCCCGGCCACGGCTCGCTGCCCGTCCACTGGTCCGGCTGCGAACGGCGGTGCGGGCACCCGCACGGCGACTGGGTCGACGTCCTCGCCACCGGGGACGGCACCTACGAAGTGACGCTGCACACCGGCGGCTCCACTATCCCCGTCACGGGCGACACCCTGACCGAGACGGTCACCACGGCACGTACCACCACGAAACCAACGGCCACGAGATGAGCGAGAGCACAGTGTTCGACTACGAGAAGGACGGCGCGGCGATCTACCGCGAGTCCTTTGCCACCATCCGCGCGGAGGCGGACCTCCAAGGCCTGCCCGCCGACGTCAGCCAGGTCGCGGTCCGGATGATCCACGCCTGCGGGATGGTCGACCTCGTGCGCGACCTCTCGTACAGCCCGCGCGTGATCGCCGACGCACGCAAGGCGCTGCGCGACGGCGCGCCGATCCTCTGCGACGCCAACATGGTGGCGAGCGGCGTCACGCGCAAGCGGCTGCCCGCCGACAACGACGTGATCTGCACCCTCGCCGACCCGTCCGTGCCGGACCTCGCGCAGCGCATGGGCACCACCCGCAGCGCCGCCGCCCTCGAACTCTGGCGCGACCGCCTCGAAGGCTCCGTCGTCGCCATCGGCAACGCGCCCACCGCCCTCTTCCGCCTCCTGGAGATGATCGAGGAAGGCGCGCCCCGCCCGGCCGCCGTCCTCGGCATCCCCGTCGGCTTCGTCGGCGCGGCCGAGTCCAAGGACGCGCTCGCCGAGCACGACTCCGGCCTGGAGTACCTGGTCGTACGGGGCCGTCGCGGCGGTAGCGCGATGGCCGCGGCGGCGATCAACGCGATTGCGAGCGAAGCGGAATGAGCGGCGTGCCGATGCCCATCGAACAGAGCTCGCCCAACGAGCGGAACTCGCCCACCGAACAGGACTCGCCCACCGAACAGGAATCGCCCACCGGGCAGCGCCCCACGGGGCGGCTCTACGGCGTCGGGCTCGGGCCCGGCGATCCGTCGCTGATGACCGTGCGCGCCGTGGAGGTCATCGCCGCCGCCGATGTGGTCGCGTACCACTCCGCACGGCACGGCCGCTCCATCGCCCGCTCGATCGCGGCCGCGCACCTCCGCGCCGACCACATCGAGGAAGCGCTGGTCTACCCCGTCACCACGGAGAGCACCGACCACCCCGGCGGCTACCGCGGCGCCCTCGACGACTTCTACGAAGAAGCCGCCGCCCGCCTCGCCGCCCACCTCGACGCGGGCCGTACCGTCGCCGTCCTCGCCGAGGGGGACCCGCTTTTCTACGGCTCCTATCAGCACATGCACAAGCGCCTCGCGCACCGCTACCCGACCGAGGTCATCCCCGGCGTCACCTCGGTGAGCGCCGCGGCCGCCCGGCTCGGCGAGCCCCTCGTCGAGGCGGAGGAAGTACTGACGATCCTGCCCGGCACGCTCCCCGAGGAGGAGCTCGCCGCGCGCCTCGCGGCGACGGACTCCGCGGTCGTCATGAAGCTCGGCCGTACGTTCGGGAAGGTGCGCGGCGCCCTGGAGCGCGCGGGCCGGCTCGACGAGGCGCGGTACGTCGAGCGGGCCACCATGAAGGGCGAGCGCACCGGGAGCCTCGCCGAGGTGGACCCGGAGTCGGTGCCGTACTTCTCCGTGGCGGTGCTGCCGAGCCGGGTCGCGCCGCTCACCGGAGGCCCCGCGCCCCGGTCCGCCGAAGAGTCCCGTGAGCGCGGTGAGGTCGTGGTCGTCGGCACGGGGCCCGCGGGCCCGCTCTGGCTGACGCCCGAGACGCGCGGCGCGCTCGCCGCCGCGGACGACCTGGTCGGCTACACGACGTACGTCGACCGTGTACCGCACCGGCCCGGACAGCGGCGGCACGGTTCCGACAACCGGGTGGAGTCCGAACGCGCCGAGTTCGCCCTGGAGCTCGCGAAGCGCGGGCGGCGCGTCGCCGTCGTGTCGGGCGGCGATCCCGGCGTCTTCGCGATGGCCACGGCGGTCCTGGAGGTCGCCTCGCAGGACCAGTTCGCCGACGTCCCCGTCCGTGTGCTCCCCGGGGTGACCGCCGCCAACGCCGCGGCCGCCCGCGCGGGGGCGCCGCTCGGGCACGACTACGCCACGATCTCCCTGTCGGACCGGCTCAAGCCGTGGGAGGTCATCGCGGAGCGGCTCGCCGCGGCGGCCGCGGCGGATCTGGTCCTCGCGCTCTACAACCCCGGCTCGCGGAGTCGCACCTGGCAGGTGGGCAAGGCGCGGGAACTCCTCCTCGCGCATCGGACGCCGGATACGCCGGTCGTCCTCGGCCGGGACGTCGGCGGTCCCGAGGAGAGCGTGCGGATCGTACGCCTCGGGGACCTCGACCCCGCGGAGGTCGACATGCGGACGCTCCTGATCGTCGGCTCCTCCCAGACGCGGGTCACGCGGCGGCGCGGGGGCGAGGACCAGATCGTCTGGACACCACGGAGGTACCCGGAGGGGTAGCCCTCGTGTGTGCCGTCTGCGGGTGCGGTGTGGTTGCTCGCGCCCCGCGGCGGAGCCGCACGTGTCAGAGCCCCGCGCCCCTGGAAGCACGGGTCCGCGCCCCGTCAGGGGCTCGGGGAACTGCGCGACCAGCCACGACGCACCCGCACCTGGCCGCGCAGCGTCCGCGCCCAGGCAGCCGCCTCCTCCGGCGTCGCGACGGCGGTGACCCCCTCCGGACCGGCGGGGCGCCGGACGACCACCACCGGCACCCCCGCCTCGCGCGCAGCGACAAGCTTCGGCGCGGTCGCGGAACCCCCGCTGTCCTTCGTCACCACGACGTCGACCCCGTGGGCGCGCAGGATCTCCCGCTCGCCGTCGAGCGTGAACGGACCCCGGTCGAGGAGTACCTCCATGCGCGCGGGGAACGGCGGCTCGGGCGCGTCGACGGAACGTACGAGAAACCAGTGAGCGCCCAGCTCGGGGCCCGCGAACGCGGCCAGCCCCATCCGCCCGGTGGTCAGGAATACCCGCTCGCCGAGGGCAGGCAGCACCCGAGCCGCCTCCTCCAGGGAACCGACCTCGTGCCAGTCGTCCCCCTCCGACGCGACCCAGCCGGGGCGGCGCAGGGCGAGCAGGGGAACATGGGCACCGGCGGCGGCCTTCGCCGCGTTGAACGAGATCGTCCCGGCGAAAGGATGGGTGGCGTCGATGAGCGCGTCCACGTGGTGCTGCCGCAGCCATGCCGCAAGGCCCTCGGCGCCGCCGAAACCGCCGACGCGCACCTCGCCCGGCGGCAGCCGGGGCGAGGCGACCCGCCCCGCGAGGGAGCTGGTCACCCGCATCCCCGCGTCGCCCGAGCCCCCCGCGTGGCCCGAGTCCCCCGCGTCGTCCGCCTCGGCCGCGAGGAGCTCCGCCAGACGGCGGCCCTCGGTCGTTCCCCCCAGAATCAGTACGTGCACGGAGTTCGGTTTCCTTCATGAGTGAGGCAGCTAAGGCCACGGGCGGGCGCAGCGCCCAACTCAAGCACACCGGTCTGCGGTCCGGCTGGACGACCGGCGCCTGTGCGACGGCCGCCACGACGGCCGCGTACACGGCGCTGCTCACCGGCGACTTCCCCGACCCGGTGACCATCACGCTGCCCAAGGGCCAGACGCCCGCGTTCGCCCTCGCCGCCGAGGAACTGGGCGTCTCCCACGCCATGGCGGGCATCGTGAAGGACGCGGGTGACGACCCGGACGTCACCCACGGCGCCCTCGTACGGTCGACGGTGCGGCGGCTGCACACCGGTGCGGGCGTCGTCTTCAAGGCGGGCCCGGGTGTCGGTACCGTCACCCGGCCCGGGCTGCCCCTGGACGTCGGTGAACCCGCGGTCAACCCCGTACCGCGGCAGATGATGCGGGACCACGTGACGGAGGTCGCTGTCCGCGCCGGGACGACACCCGACGTGGAGATCACTCTCTCCGTCGACCACGGCGAGGAGATCGCCCGCTCCACCTGGAACCCGCGCCTCGGCATCCTCGGCGGCCTGTCCATCCTCGGCACGACCGGCATCGTCGTGCCCTACTCCTGCTCGGCGTGGATCGACTCGATCCGGCGGGGCGTGGACGTGGCGCGCGCGGCGGGGCGCACGCACGTCGCCGGGTGCACGGGGTCGACGTCGGAGAAGACGGTCGTCGCCGAGTACGGGCTGCCGGAGGACGCGCTGCTCGACATGGGGGACTTCGCGGGCGCCGTCCTCAAGTACGTGCGCCGGCATCCCGTCGACCGCCTCACCATCTGCGGCGGCTTCGCGAAACTCTCCAAGCTGGCCGCGGGCCACCTCGACCTGCACTCGGCCCGCTCCCAGGTCGACAAGGGCTTCCTGGCCGTCCTCGCCCGCCGGGGCGGCGCGTCCGAGGATCTTGCCGCGCAGGTCGCGGACGCCAACACGGGTCTGGCCGCGCTCCAGTCGTGCGCGGCGGCCGGGGTGCCGCTCGGCGACCTGGTCGCCGAGACGGCGCGCGACGAGGCGCTCGGGGTGCTGCGGGGCGCCCCGGTGATGGTCGACGTCATCTGCATCGACCGGGCGGGGAACGTGGTGGGGCGCAGCGCCCTCAAGTGAGGGCCCCTCGCCGCTCCTGGTGGGCCGCGCCGTCAGCAGGTGTGACGGTCCCGGTCCGCCGAGTACAGGTGGCTGTCGCGGAACTGCGAGGCCCCCAGCGTCCGGCCCACCATGATGACGGCGGTCCGTACGATGCCCGCCTCCTTGACCTGCCCGGCGATCGACTCCAGCGTGCCGCGCAGGATCACCTCGTCGGGGCGGCTGGCGAGGGCGACCACGGCGGCGGGGCACTCGGCGCCGTAGTGCGGCAGGAGCTCCTCCACCACGCGGTCGACGTATCCGGCGGCCAGGTGGAGGACGAGCAGCGCGCCGCTGCGGCCGAGCGTCGCCAGGTCCTCGCCTTCGGGCATGGCGGTCGCGCGCTGCGCGATGCGCGTGAGGATGACGGTCTGGCCGACGGTCGGGACGGTCAGCTCCCGCTTCAGCGCGGCCGCCGCCGCGGCGAACGCGGGGACGCCCGGCACCACTTCGTACGGCACTCCGGCCGCGTCGAGCCGCCGCATCTGCTCGGCGACCGCGCTGAACACGGACGGGTCGCCCGAGTGCAGCCGCGCCACGTCGAGGCCCTGCTCGTGCGCGCGCACCAGCTCGGCGGTGATCTCGTCGAGGTTGAGCTGCGCGGTGTCCACCAGCTGCGCGCCGTCCGGGCACTCGGCGAGCAGCTCGCGCGGCACGAGGCTGCCCGCGTACAGGCAGACCTGGCAGGAGGCGATCCGCCGCGCGCCGCGGACCGTGATCAGGTCGGCGGCGCCGGGTCCCGCGCCGATGAAGTACACGGTCATCTGTCGTCAACTCCTGCTGTTCTGTGCCTGCTGCTCTGTGCCTGGGCGGGGACCGTGGTGGGCGCTGCCGCGGTGGCGGCGGTGATGGGCGCTGCCGTGGTGGGGGCAGTGGTGAGCGGTTTGGTGACGGACCACTGGGTGACCGGCATCGCCTGCCGCCAGCCGGTGAAGCCGCCCACGGGGACGGCCTGCGCGACCGCGAGCCGCACCAGCTCGCCGCCGTGGCGCCGGTACCACTCGGTGAGCAGCGCCTCCGACTCCAGCGTGACGGTGTTGGCGACGAGGCGGCCGCCGGGCGGCAGCGCGTCCCACCCGGCGTCGAGGAGGCCGGGCGCGGTGAGGCCGCCGCCGATGAACACGGCGTCGGGCGTGGGGAGTCCGGCGAGGGCGGCCGGTGCGGCGCCGGTGACGACGCGCAGGCCCGGCACGCCGAGCCGGTCGGCGTTGCGGGTGATCCGTTCCGCGCGCACGGGGTTCTTCTCGATGGTGACGGCCCGGCACGACGGGTGCGCCCGCAGCCACTCCACGGCGATCGAGCCGGAGCCGCCGCCGACGTCCCAGAGCAGTTCGCCGGGTGCGGGCGCGAGCGCGGCGAGCGTGGCGGCGCGTACGTACCGCTTCGTGAGCTGTCCGTCGCTCTCGTACGCGGCGTCCGGCAGGCCAGGCACGACGCCGAGCCGCAGTGCGTCGGGGGAGCGGCGGCACTCGACGGCGACGACGTTCAGCGCGTCGCCGGGCGCGTGCGACCAGGTGTCGGCGATCCCTTCGTACGAGGACTCGCCCTCGGCGCCGAGCTGTGCGAGGACGCACAGCCGGCTCGGGCCGAAACCGTGCTCGCGCAGCAGGGCGGCGACTTCGGCGGGCGTGTCGGCGTTCGCGCTGAGCACGAGGACGTGGCGCCCGTCGTGCAGCGCGGCGGCGAGCCGCGCTGCCGGGCGCCCGACGAGTGTGACGACCTCGGTGTCCTCGACGGGCCAGCCGAGGCGCGCGCAGGCGAGGGAGACGGAGGACGGGTGCGGGAGCACGTGCAGCGCGGCGGCGCCGACCTCTTCGGAGAGGGCGCGTCCGATGCCGTAGAACATGGGGTCGCCGCTGGCGAGGACGGCGACGCGGCGTCCGGCGTGGGCGGCGAGCAGGCCGGGCACGGCGGGCCGGAGCGGGGAGGGCCAGGGGACGCGTTCGCCGGGGCACTCCGCGGCGGGCAGCAGCTCCAGCTGGCGGGGTCCGCCGATGAGGACGTCGGCTTCCGCGAGGGCGGCGCGTGAGGCGGCGGGGAGTCCTTCCCAGCCGTCGGCCCCGATCCCGACGACGGCGACGGCCGGTATGCCTGTAGGGGATGCGGGGGTCACTGCTGGTACCTGACCTCGGGGTTTGGGAAGGGACTGCGCAGCCGCACTCTACTGGGGACCCGGCGCCGCATCCCTATCGCCGGTTGCGCAGCGAGCGCTGCGAGCCGCCGCAGGCGGCAGGTTAGCTTAGGCTAAGCTAACCAATTCATGGATCTGGTGAGAGAACACGAGCTGAGGGAACACGAGCTGAGGGAACCCGAGCTGAGAGAACCCGAGCCGGGAGTACCGGAGGCGGGAGACCCCGAGCCCGCCGACGGCCCCGCCGCGCCCAGCCCCGCCCTCGAAGGCCTCGCCCGCCGCGCCTCCGCCGCCGACGAGGGCGAGCTCCCCGCGCTCCTCGACGCGTTCTGGCAGGACGTCGAAGCGCGCGGCGGCACCCCGCTCGTCGAGCCCGTCGACGGCGACCACCAGTACCGCGCCGTCACGTTCCTGTGGCGCGGGCACCGGGCCACCCGCCAGGTCCTGCTGCTCGCCAACCGGCTCTACGACCGCGAGCACCTCGCCGACGCCCTCCTGGCCCCGCTGCCCGGCACGGACGTCTGGTACCGCACCCTCCGCCTCCGCGCCGACCACCGCGCCTCGTACCGCCTGGCCGCCGACCTCACGCCCGGCGACCTCCCCGCCGGCCCCGAAGCCCGTCAGCTCCGGCTCCGCGCCCTCGCCCCGCACGCGGCCCACGACCCCCTCAACTTGCGCCGGATCGGCGACCGCTGGGGGCAGCCGGACGGCTCCGTCTTCGCGCTGCCCGACGCGCCCGCGCAACCGTGGACCGAGCGGCGTGCCGGTATCCCGCGAGGCCGCGTCGAACGCCACCGGCTGCCCGCGGGTGCGCTGGGCGCCGAACGCGACGTCTGGACCTACCTGCCGCCGGGCGGCCCGCGGCCCGACAGCCCCGTCGTCGTCCTCTGCGACGGCGACATGTGGTTCGGACGGCTCGCGCTCGAAGACACCCTGGACGCCCTCGCCGCCGACCGCGCCGTACCGCCACCCGTCGTCCTCGCGCCCGACGCCGTCGACCGGCTCACCCGCTGGCACGACCTCACCGCACACGACGACTACGTCACGTTCCTCGCCGACGAGGCACTGCTCTGGGCCGCCGAACGCCTGACCTTGACACTCCATTCGGCCCGCACGGCCGTCGCGGGCCAGAGCCTCGGCGGACTCACCGCCCTGTACGCGGCGCTGCGCAGGCCCGACCGGTTCGGCGCCGTCCTCGCCCAGTCACCGTCGCTGTGGTGGCGGCCCGGACTGCCGCACGGCACACCGAAACTCGCGCCCGCAGACGAAACGCCCTGGCTCGCCGAGCGCTTCGCCACCGACACGCCGCGTCCGGCCCTCCGCGTCCATCTCGACGTCGGACTCCACGAGGGCGCGATGGTCGATCACAGCCGGTGCATGTACGAGACGCTCGCCGCGCGCGGCGACCTCGTGTCCCTCAGGGAGTACAACGGCGGTCACGACTACGCCTGTTGGCGCGGCGGCATCGCGGAAGGCCTGGTCAACCTGCTCGGCCGGGCGGGCGCGCGCCGACCGCAGGTCTGACCGCAAGAACTCCGGCGCCGGGGGAGCCATCCGTGTCGCTGTTGGGCTGAACGGGTGACTTGGCGTAAGAATTGGCCGGTGCAGAGAACAAGTGCGAGCCAGGACGGGGTGGATCAGTGAGCAGCAGTCAGCGCCACGACGTCACCGACGAACAGTGGGAAGGGCTCGCCCAGGTCGTACCGCTGCGCAGCCGCAACGAATGGCCTTCCTGGCCGGGGCACCGCGCGCTGCCCGACGCGGAGACCGAGACGCGCCGCCGCTTCGTCGTGATGCGCGTCAACGTCTTCGCGGACGCCCGCGAGGTCGCCGAGACCGTGATGGCACAGATCCCGGTCCTCCTGGATCTGACCGGCGCCGAGACGGACGTCGCCAAGCGCGTCCTGGACTTCAGCAGCGGCGTCGTCCTCGGGCTGAACTGCGGGATGCACCGGGTCGACAAGAACGTCTTCCTGCTCGCACCGCCGGGCACGGAGGTACAGGGCCTGGTGGACGCGGTCTCGCAGCCCTGAGAACAGGGTACGGCCGGGCGGGGCTCCACCCGTTCGGGGGCTCTAGCCGTTCGGCGGGCCACGCGGGGGATCTTCGGGGGGAATCCCCCGATCGTAGGAAGGTCGGTTGGGCGTAACGGTTCGCCGTGCGCACGGCCGCCTACCTTCCGGTCATGACGGTGCATTCCCGAAAGCCGGCCGCCGAGCCATCGGCGGCCCAGGATCGGCCGCAGGTCACCCAACTGCGTCTGTCCGCCTTCGCAGGACACCGCGCCGCGGTGCTCCCGCTCGGCCCGATGACGCTGCTCACCGGCCCGAGCGGCAGCGGGAAGTCCAGCGCGCTGGGTGCGTACGAGGCACTGGCACGGCTCTGCGCCGGGGCGGAACTGCCCGACGTCTTCGCGGACCCCGTGGCCTGCGTTCCCGAGCGTGCCCGCGCCGACGGGCAGCAGCGGCGTGGCTTCCGCATCGGCTGCACGGTCGACGGACCCGCCGGTCCCGTCCGGCTCGACCTCGCCGTGCAGGCCGAACCCGAACTGCGCGTCGTGGGCGAGCGGCTGACCCAAGGTGACCTCGTGCTCCTGGAGACCGCGCTGCGCGATCCGGGCCGGCGCGTGGTGCAGGCCGCCTGGCACACCGCGGGCGCGACCCCCGTGACGCGCGCCCCCATGCCGGACGACCGGCTCGGCACGGCGCTCGTGCCGCTGCGCGTCGCGGGCAAGACCGACGGGCAGCGCCTGGTGCTCGCGGCGGCGGAACAGGTCGTCGTCGCGCTGCGCTCGGCGTACGTGTGCGACCCGCGGCCCAGCCGCATGCGCGCCCCCGTCCCCGCCGGACTCATCGGTTCCGGGCGTCTCCTGGGCGGCTGCGACAACCTCGCCGAAGTCCTGTGGCGCACCCGTGCCGAGTGCGCGGTACGCCACGCCATGCTGGTCTCCGCGGTGCGGTCCGGGTGCGCGGGGCCGGTCGCCGACGTCGTCGCCGAAGAGGTGGAGGACGGCGCGGTGCACGCCTACATCGACCGGGGCGGCGGGGTGCGCACGCCGCTCGGGCGGCTCGGCGACGGCGAGTTGAGGTACCTGGCCCTGGCGCTGGTCCTGCTGACCGGCACCGGAGTGCTCGCCGTCGACCCGGTGGCGGAGGTGCCGCAGGCGTACCAGAGCCTGACGATCCTCGCCGACGGCCTGGACCGGCGCCTCGACGCACGACAGGCCCGGACCCTCGGGGAACTGGCGGCGCGCACCTGCGGACGCGGGCACATCAGGCTGGTGGGGGCGGTGGGGGACGCGTCCTGGGCGGCGGACGCCGGGGCCTCGGTGGTAGACCTGGAGCCGTGACGGAACGACTTGACGTGGCGGTACTGCAGCGCAGGCTGGCCGAGTTCGCGGCGGCACGCGACTGGGAGCGGTACCACACCCCCAAGAACCTGGCCGCGGCGCTCAGCGTGGAGGCCTCCGAACTCGTGGAGATCTTCCAGTGGTTGACGCCGGAGGAGTCGGCCCGGGTGATGCGGGACCCTGACACGGCGCCCCGCGTGACGGACGAGGTGGCCGACGTCCTCGCGTATCTGCTGCAGTTCTGCGAGGTCCTGGGGATCGACGCGCTGGCGGCGCTCGCGGCGAAGATCGAGCGGAACGAGACACGTTTTCCGGTGCCGCCGGTGCCCGAAGGGCCCTGAATCTCATCGGTGGCTGCCCGGTGGCCGGCCGGTGGATCTCCGGATCCAGCATTTTCGTCACTCTCCGGAGTGGATGGCTTGTCCAAACTCGACTATGTGTCCACAGATTTCCGCCCTGCCCTGGCTTTTCGCCCCGATGGGCCTCACTCTGGGTAGTGGACAGGGGAGTTCGGGCAAGCGTGCGGTGAGTGCGCGCGGGATGCGGGATGGAGGGGCCGGGATGAACGCGACGCGGCTCATCGAGGCGAACCGCCGTGCTCTGGCGCGCAGCCAGGATCCCGCGGACATCGTCGTGGAGGTCTGGCAGTCGCAGGCGCTCGCGCAGGCGATCGGCAACCACCTCGCGGTCGCGGGCCCTCCCGAGTTACGGAGCGAGGCGCTGGGCCTGAGCGAAGTCGGCGGCAGAGCCTGCGGGGTGCTCGACGCCCCGCGCCTCGGAATGGAGGACATACGGGCGGCGCGGCTGACGGGGACAGGCGACGCGCACGAGGTGCTGCTCGGGCTCGGCAGGCTCCTCGGGGAGGTCGGCATCGCACTCGTCGGTGTCGCCATGGGGGCCGAGGAAGAGGGGGTGTACTGGCAGTGCATGGAAGCGATCGACGCGGCGGACGAGTCCAGGGACCGCGTGCTGGAGATGCTGCGCAGACTCGCGGTGCGGGCGGAGGCCCTGCCGGAGCCGGACTCGGCGGCGGGCCCGGCATGACAGGCCCCCCGGCCGACCCCGCCGAGGGGCGGGGCCGCGGAGGAAGTGGGGGACTAGAGGCGTCGGGGTTCGCCCTCGCCCTGGGGGCGGGTGTCCGGGTCGAGAGTGCCGGAGGCGGAGCCCGACGGTGCCGTCGACTGCTGCAGGTCGGCGTCGAGCTGGGTCAGATCCGCGTTGAGCGCGGCCATCAGCTCCTCCATCTGCTGCAGCAGACCCTTGGGTGGCTGCTGCGCGGGCACGGACGCGTCGTGCGCGGCCTCTTGAGCGGGCGCGGCCTCCTGATCGGGCACGGCTTCCTGGGACATGACGGCCTCCTCGGCCCTCGCCCTCCCGAAGGGGACGGGCAGTTGACGCGGGCGACGCCCCGGCAGCGGCCGCCGGCGCGGGTGCCGGGCGGTCCGGCTCCGCCCGAGCCAACGATCACCCGTCGGACGGGGTCACTGGACGCGGACCCGCGCCGACACCCCGTTGACGGTTTTTCACCCGACCGGGTCGGTGGGGGAACGGCGGGACCGGCGGGGTTGACGGGCGTTCGAGCGTGCAGGATGGATCCATGGATCTTCGAATCTTCACCGAGCCCCAGCAAGGGGCCACCTACGACACCCTGCTCACCGTCGCCAAGGCCACCGAGGACCTGGGTTTTGACGCCTTCTTCCGCTCGGACCATTACCTCCGCATGGGCTCCTCCGACGGTCTGCCGGGCCCCACGGACGCATGGATCACGCTCGCCGGGCTCGCCAGGGAGACCAAGCGGATTCGGCTGGGCACACTGATGACGGCCGGCACGTTCCGGCTGCCGGGTGTCCTCGCCATCCAGGTGGCGCAGGTCGACCAGATGTCGGGCGGCCGGGTCGAACTGGGACTCGGTGCGGGCTGGTTCGAGGACGAGCACAAGGCGTACGGCATTCCGTTCCCCAAGGAGAAGTTCGCCCGCCTCGAGGAGCAGCTGGAGATCGTCACCGGCCTGTGGGGCACGGAGGTCGGCCAGACCTTCAGCCACGACGGCAAGCACTATCAACTCACCGACTCCCCGGCCCTGCCCAAGCCGGCGCAGGCGAAGGTGCCGGTCCTGATCGGCGGCCACGGCGCGACCCGCACCCCGCGCCTCGCCGCGCAGTTCGCCGACGAGTTCAACATTCCCTTCGCCTCCGTCGAGGACAGCGAGCGGCAGTTCGGCCGGGTCCGCGCCGCCGCCGAGCAGGCCGGGCGCAAGGGCGGCGATCTGGTGTACTCCAGCGCGCTGGTGGTGTGCGTCGGCAAGGACGACGCGGAGGTCGCACGGCGCGCGGCGGCGATCGGGCGCGACGTGGACGAGCTCAAGGCGAACGGGCTCGCGGGTTCCCCGGCCGAAGTGGTGGACAAGATCGGGCGGTACGAGGCGATCGGCGCGAGCCGCATCTACCTCCAGTGCCTGGACCTGGCCGACCTGGACCACCTGGAGATCATCTCCTCGCAGGTGCAGTCGCAGCTGTCGTAGGCGACGGGTCGGCCCTCTGGACGTGGCCGCCGGGCTCACCCCTCCGGTGCCCGGCGGCCACTTCTGTGCACGGTGGTGAGGCTGAATAAACCTTTCGGGCGGCAAGATCGCTGCATCGGGGTAACCGGGCGGCATATACAGGCGAGTTGGGCGAAACGGCAGTTAGCGTTCCCAGCGGATCCGGGCGCTTTCCCGGATCCGCCCACGTCTCACCGCATGTCTCCGTATGTCTCCGTATGTCTTCGCACGTCTCCGCACGTCGTAAAGGAGAGCTCGCCCCGATGACCGTTGAGACCAGCCCGGCAGAGCGGCTGGAGCCCGCTCCGCGGACCAGCCTGAGCACCGAGGCCGCCCGCAACCTCGCCACCACGACCAAGTCCGCCCCCCAGATGCAGGAGATCACCTCACGGTGGCTGCTGCGGATGCTGCCATGGGTGGAGACCAAGGGCGGCACCTACCGGGTGAACCGGCGGCTGACCTACACCGTCGGCGACGGGTGCATCGAGTTCCTGCAGGACGGTGCCGACGTCCGGGTGGTGCCGCGGGAGCTGGGCGAGCTGGCCCTGCTGCGCGGCTTCGACGACGTCGACGTGCTGTCGGCCATCGCCGACCGGTTCGTGCAGCGCGACTTCCGAGCGGGTGAGGTGCTGGTCGAGCGCGGCGCCCCCGCCGAGCACATCCACCTGATCGCGCACGGCCGGATCAAGCAGACCTCCGTCGGCAAGTACGGCGACGAGGTGGCCGTCGCCGTACTTGCGGACGGAGGCCGGTTCGGCGACGACGCGCTCCTCGACGACGGCGCGCGGTGGGACTTCACCGCCACGGCCGAGACCTCCGGCACGCTGCTGACCCTGTCCCGCTCCGACTTCGCCTCCCTCAGGTCGTCCGCGCCGACCCTCCACGCACACCTGGAGGAGTTCGCGTCGCGGTCCGTGCCGCGGCAGACGCGGCACGGCGAGGCCGAGATCGCGATGTCGTCGGGGCACGTCGGCGAGGCGAAGCTGCCGGGCTCCTTCGTGGACTACGAAGCGCACCCGAGGGAGTACGAACTCTCCGTCGCGCAGACCGTTCTCCGGGTCCACACGCGGGTCGCCGACCTCTACAACGGCCCGATGAACCAGACCGAGGAACAGCTGAGGCTCACCGTCGAGGCGCTGCGCGAGCGCCAGGAGCACGAGCTGATCAACAACCGTGAGTTCGGCCTGCTCCACAACGCGGCCTTCAAGCAGCGCATCCAGCCCCACTCCGGCACGCCCACGCCGGACGACCTCGACGATCTGCTCTGCCGCCGGCGCGGCACCAAGTTCTTCCTGGCCCACCCCAGGACCATCGCGGCCATCGGCTGGGGCTTCAACGCCTACGGGGTGTACCCGGACAACGTCGACCTCGGCGGCCAGCAGGTTCCCGCCTGGCGTGGCGTACCGATTCTGCCGTGCAACAAGATCCCCATCACCGAGGACAACACCAGCTCGATCCTCGCGATGCGTACGGGCGAGGACAACCAGGGCGTGATCGGCCTGCACCAGACCGGGCTGCCCGAGGAGTACGAGCCGGGCCTCTCGGTGCGCTTCATGGGCATGAGCGAGCAGGCGATCATCTCGTACCTGGTCACGGCGTACTACTCGGCGGCCGTCCTGCTGCCCGACGCGCTCGGCGTCCTGGAGAACGTGCAGATCGGCCGCAGGCGCGACTAGGGCCGCTGTCCCGGTGGATCCGCCCGTCATCACATGAAGGAGCTACGGATGCCCGATCCCGGGCTGCCCACCCTGCACCCGAACCCCGCCCTCGAAAGGATTCTGCGCGGCCCGAGCGGGCTGGGCACGGCGGGGCTGCACCTGGGCGAGGTGCCGGTCCGGGCCGCGAGCCCGGCGCAACCGGCCGTGCTGCCGGAACCGGCGAGCCCGGCGGAACCCGCCGAAGCGGTTGAGGCGGTCGACCCGGTCGACCCGGTCGAACCTGCCGAAGGGACGCCGATTCCGGGGCTTTATCACCATGCCGTGCCGGAGCCCGATCCGGCGCGGGTGGCCGAGGTCAGCCGGCGGATCAAGGCGTGGGCCGTGGACGAGGTCCAGGCGTTCCCGCCGGAGTGGGAGGACCAGTTCGACGGCTTCTCCGTCGGGCGCTACATGGTCGCCTGCCACCCCGACGCCCCCACCGTCGACCACCTGATGCTCGCCACCCGGCTCATGGTCGCCGAGAACGCGGTCGACGACTGCTACTGCGAGGACCACGGCGGCTCGCCCGTCGGCCTCGGCAGCCGTCTGCTGCTGGCCCACACGGCCCTCGACGACCTGCACACGACGGAGGAGTACGAACCAGCGTGGCGGGAGTCTCTCACGGCGGACGCACCGCGCCGCGCGTACCGCTCCGCCATGGCGTACTTCCGGCAGCACGCCTCGCCGTCCCAGGCCGACCGCTTCCGGCACGACATGGCCCGACTCCACCTGGGCTATCTCGCCGAGGCCGCGTGGTCCGAGACGGACCACGTGCCCGAGGTGTGGGAGTACCTGGCGATGCGCCAGTTCAACAACTTCCGCCCCTGCCCCACCATCACCGACACCGTCGGTGGCTACGAACTGCCGGCCGACCTCCACGCCCTGCCCGCCATGCAGCGGGTCATCGCCCTCGCGGGCAACGCCACCACCGTGGTCAACGACCTGTACTCGTACACCAAAGAACTCGACAGCCCCGGCCGTCACCTGAACCTGCCCGTAGTGATCGCCGAACGGGAGGGCCTCTCCGAACGGGACGCCTACCTGAAGGGGGTCGAGGTCCACAACGACCTGATGCACGCCTTCGAGGCGGAAGCGGCCGCCCTCGCGGCGGCCTGCCCCGTCCCGAGCGTGCTGCGCTTCCTGCGGGGAGTGGCCGTGTGGGTCGACGGCAACCACTACTGGCACCAGACCAACACCTACCGATACAGCCTGCCCGACTTCTGGTAAGAGGAGCCGACACCACTGTGACCAGCACTGAACTCGCCAACGGTACGTCCCTGTCCATCCCTGCTCCGGCGTCCCCCTACCAAGGGGACATCGCCCGCTACTGGGACGGGGAGGCCAGGCCGGTGAACCTGCGCCTCGGCGACGTCGACGGGCTCTACCACCACCACTACGGCGTCGGGGACGTCGACCAGGACGCGTTGGGGGACGCGGCCGACAGCGAGTACGAGAAGAGGCTGATCGCCGAGCTCCACCGCCTGGAGTCGGCGCAGACCGACGTACTCCTCGACCAGCTCGGGCCCGTCGGGCGCGACGACACGGTCGTGGACGCAGGCTGCGGGCGCGGCGGCTCGTTGGTCATGGCCCACCAGCGGTTCGGCTGCCGCGCCGAGGGGGTCACCCTCTCCGCCAAGCAGGCCGACTTCGCCAACCGGCGGGCCCGTGAACTCGGCGTGGAGGACTACGTCCACGCCCGCGTGTGCAACATGCTCGCCACGCCGTTCGAGACGGGCCAGGCCAAGGCCTCGTGGAACAACGAGTCCAGCATGTACGTCGATCTGGACGACCTCTTCGCCGAGCACTCGCGCATCCTCGCGCCCGGCGGCCGCTATGTGACCATCACCGGCTGCTGGAACCCGCGGTACGGACAGCCCTCGAAGTGGGTCTCCCAGATCAACGCGCACTTCGAGTGCAACATCCACTCCCGCAGGGAGTACCTGAAGGCCATGGCCGACAACCGCCTCGTACCGCAGGCGATCGTCGACCTGACGGACGCGACGCTGCCCTACTGGGAGCTGCGGGCGACGTCGTCGCTGGTCACCGGCATCGAGGAAGCGTTCATCAACTCGTACAGGGACGGCTCGTTCCAGTACGTGCTGATCGCCGCCGACCGGGTCTGACCCGGGGTGAGGGTGTGAGGTCCGGGGCCGTCCAGGACGGCCCCGGACCTTCTACTGTCCGCCCGTGGAGCGGCCGAAGAACTCCAGCTCGGCGATGGCCACCTGGCGCTTCTTGCCGGTGCCGTACGCGGAACGCAGGATGAGCCGTGCGTTCACCGCGTCCCGTACGCGTACGTCGAGCTTCTGCACGCCACCGTCGTTGATGCGGCGGTGCATCACGTGCTCCTTGCCCGCCGAGTCGTTGACCACGATGTCGAACTCCATCGGCCGCGCCTGCTCGGCGGCCTGCGCGCTGCGCGGCGAAGTGCCCGGCGTGATCAGGAGGTTGAGCAGGTCCGTGGGCTGGCCGAAGTCGGCCTGGATCCACTGGCCCGCCGAGTCGCCGGAGTAACCGGTGCCCCACCAGGTGTTGCTGTAGCCGTCGAAGGCGAGCTTGGCGGCCTGCTTGGGGGCGGCGTGCGAGGCGCTGTAGTCGGTGGGGTGGACGGGGACCCGCTTGGCGAAGTGGTCCTGCACGGCGCGCGCGGCCGGCGGCCCGCCGAAGATGCCGCCCACGACCAGGCCGACGACCGCCGCGATGCCCACGGCCCGCGCGATCCAGCGGGTGCGGTCGCGGTGGAGGCGGGGGCGCTGTCCCGCGTACGGGCCCTCGGCGGCCGGGGCGCCGTGGTCCTTGAGCGGGCTCGCGCAGCTGCGGCAGAAGTGGCGGCGGGGGGCGTTGGGCGTCCCGCAGCTCGGGCACGGCGGGCCCGACTCGGGCTCTGCGGGCACGGCGGCCTGCCGTACGCGCGGCCGTGCCGCCTCGGGCCTGCCCGGCAGCACGCTGCCCGGCGTCTCCGGCGCCACGGGCTCGGAGCCCTCGGGCACGGGTACGAGCAGGGACCGGATGGCGGTGTCGGAGGGCCGCGGTGGTCCGGCCGACGGCTCCGCGGGACGGCTCTCGGGGCGGTTCTCGGGGCCGGTGGAGGGGAGCGGGACGGTGGTGTCGGTCGATCCGGCACCGGCGCCCGCCCCCGCCCCGGCGGGGGGAGCGGTCCGGGGGTCGACCCGGGGGTCGGCCGGGGTCTGCGGCGCGGGAGAGCTGTCCGCGGCCGGAGCGGTGGCCGGGGTGTCCCAGCGGAGGAAAGCCCCGCACGAGTCGCAGAAGGACTGGCCGTGCTGGCGGGCCGGGGTGCCGCACTCGGGGCACGGCGTCGTGTTGGCGGGGGAGTTCTGCATGGCGTCCGTCTCGGGCTCGTCGGGCATCTCTAGGTCCCTTCAGGGAAAGGCGTGGCTGTCACCTCGGCCGTGAAGGGGAGGTGTGCGGGGCGGGCCGCCGCGACGACGGCTCGCAGGCGGTGCGTGTCCACGGATGCGGGATCGTGGACGCGCAAGGTGACGTGCAGGGCGGGGTGCGGGGCACCGGGGAAGGCGCCCAACGGGCGTGCGGACCAGGACGCGCCGCCGCTCTCGGCGATCTCCGGGCGGACCCCGAAGGCGAGTTCGACGGCCGCGGACAGGCCACGGCGGGTGCCGCGGACGCGGTGCAGGTCGACGGCGGAGGCGACGGCGTGGCGGCGGGTGGCCAGCGGCTCGGTGCCGTCGAGCTCCGTGCCGACCCAGTCCGTCAGCCAGTCGAGGAAGTCCGCGGGCGTCAGGGACGGCGTGAAGTACGCCTCCAGGCTGTCCAGGACGGCGAAGACGGGGGCGAGGACGACGTCCAGGCCGGAGACGAAGCGCAGGATGAAGTCGTCGTCGGCGAAGACGGCGGGCAGCTGGTCCCCGATGGGATGCGCGGAGCCGAGTCCGGGCAGGGACCCCCGCCTGGACGCGTGGCCGTCACCGCCGCCGTTCCCGTCCCACCCGTCACCGGACCCGGGGCCGTCCCCGCCGCTGCCGCCCCCGCCGGCCGCACCCGGCGCGTGCCCCGCCTGGGAGGCGGGGGCGCTCGTGACCCCGGACTTCACCCAGGAAGCACGCGCGCCGCCCAAGGTGACGGAGTCCCCCGGAGTGCTCTCGGCCGAGGACTCGGTGCGCCCGGCACGGCTCTTCGCCTGCGCGGCGGGGCGCTTCTCGGCGGGGCCGCGGGACGCCTTGGGCGCGGGTTCCGTCTTGGCAGGGATGCGGCTCGCCTTGGCGGCGGGTTTCGCTTCGAGGGCGGGGCCGGGGCCCGGGGTCGCCTCGGGGGTGTGGCCCGGTGTTGCGTACGGGTTTGTCTCCGGGGTGCGGCTTGGGGTGGTGGTGTGGGGGTTCGCTTCGGGTGCGGGGCTCGGGTTCGTGTCCGGGGTTGTCTCGGGGGTGTGGCCCGGTGTTGCGTACGGGTTTGCCCCCGAGGCGTGGCCCGGGGTGGTGGCGTACGGGTTCGGCTCCGAGGTGGGGTGCGGAGTCGTGGCGTACGGGTTCGGGGCGGGTGCGGGGCCCGCGTCCGCGTACGGGTTCGTCCCGGAGGTGTGCGGGGCGTCGGTCGCCGGGCCGAAACCGGGCGTGGGGGCGGGAGCCGTTTCCGGAACGCCCTCGGCCCTCGGACCCCGCTCCGCCTCCGCGGCGGGCTCCGGGGTGTCGTTCGTGCGGTTCTCGTCGGTCGTCATCGTGCCTCGATGACGCGGACGCGGTGGTCGAAGGGGAACAGGAGGGCCGAGGGGGCCAGTTCGATGCGGTCCGTGGCGTCGCCCCTGCGGCCCGTCAGGGGGTCGGCGGGGTGCAACAGGACCTCGTCGACGAGCTCCACGCCCGGCACCCGCTGCAGCGCGGCGAAGATCTCGCCCGCGCGCAGCGGGCGGCCGAACGGCCAGCCCTCGCGGTGGGCGCCGCCGGTCAGCGGGTCGAGGTAGGCGTAGAGGGCGTCGAGCGCCTCGGAGCGGACGCGTTCGGCGTGGGCGGCGCGGAAGGAGTGGAGCGTGGCGACGACGGTGACGCCCTGGTAGTAGGGCGGGCCGACCGAGAGGCGCGTGCCGAGGGGGCGGCGGTCGTCGAGGAACGAGGTGACACGGGAGAGGAGTTCCTCACCCGGCACCAGCTGCTCGAAGCGGAGCCGCCCGCCCCGGTCCGGCACCGCCTGCGGCACGACGAGGACCCGGACCGCGTTCTCCCCGGCCTTGGCGGAGTCCGCGGCCAGGCAGTGGATGCGCGCCGTCTCGGGCGCGGCCCGCCGGGCCAGCTCCTCGTAGTCGCGCGCCGTCACCGCCCGCTCCTGCGCGCGCAGCGCGATCGGCGCGCGGACCTTCGCCTCCTCGACCGTCTCGCCGTCCACGCCGCCGCGCGCCGCCTCGCGGTTCTCCACGCGGGCGACGTACGGGATGGAGCTGCGCAGGACCTGGATGGCGCCGCGGGCCACGTTGCCCGTGCGGCCGCCGCCCGTGCGGTAGCGGGTGGCGCGGATCGCCGCGCCCTTCTGGGGGACGGCGCCGAACTGCCGCAGGGAGCCGTCCGGTTCGCGCACCGCGGGGCCGAACGCGATCTCGCCGGTCGCCGCGTCCAGCGTGATGTGCGGGTCGTACGGTCCGGACGAGGCGAAGTCGTCGACGACCTGCCACTCGGCCCAGCCCGCACCCTCGCCGTCGGAGACCTCGAGGATCAGCGGCGGCCGGTCGGCGACCACCGGGGCCTGGGCGAGGCGGACGCGCTGTCCGGGCACGCCCGTGGAGTCGCCGAGGAGTTCGTCGCGCACGACGTCCGCGTGCGCGACACCGGTCGTGCCGCCGATGGTGAACGCGGCGGCGGACCGCACGGTCGGCGACGCGCTGTAGAACGGCTGGCCCTTCGCCGCCTCGGTGACCCGGCAGCGCACCCAGCCCGCGTCCTGCCGCCCGATGCGCGAGACGATGTGCCCGGCCGGAATGTGCAGCACGACGTCGCCGGGCCGGTTGAGGCCACCCGTGGAGTCCTCGTCCACCTCGCACTCGGTCCAGCCGTCCGCGGTCCACGCCTCCCACACCAGCGGCGGCTGCCGCGGGTCGACGCCCACACCGTCCACCCGGCTGTCGAGCTGCAGCACCGCCGCGCACCGCGGCACCGCCGCGCTGAGCCCGAAGAGCAGCGTGTCGCCCGGCCGCGGCGACTCGGCGAAGACCGCCACGTCACGGCCGCCGAAGATGTCCTGCCCGCAGTCCTGCGGCGTGCTGCCGTCCTCCTGGCGCAGTACGGCCGACAGCTCGCAGGGCACCACGGTCAGATCCGCCTCGGTGGCGAAGGCCACCGCTTCCTCGGTCTCCGTGCGGCTGGTCGCCACCTCCGTGCCGGTGGGCAGGACCACCGGCTCGGGCTGCGGCGCGGACAGCCAGAACGTGACGTCCGCGCGGGCCGCGGACGGCGGGAAGAGGGTGACGCCGAGGAGGTCGAGGAAGGCCAGGTGGTTCTTCTCCGGCACGCGGTTGAGCCGGTACACGATCTGGTCGGCCATGTGCGCGACGGCCTCGACGAGGGTGACTCCCGGGTCGGAGACGTTGTGATCGGTCCACTCCGGGCAGCGCTGCTGGATGTAGCGCTTGGC
Source organism: Streptomyces venezuelae (assembly GCF_008642335.1). Classification (NCBI taxonomy): domain Bacteria; kingdom Bacillati; phylum Actinomycetota; class Actinomycetes; order Kitasatosporales; family Streptomycetaceae; genus Streptomyces; species Streptomyces venezuelae. Next base: position 6,239,748 of record NZ_CP029191.1, read on the forward strand.
GTCGTCGACGAACTGCTGGAAGCGCCGGTCGTCGAGGTGGGGTGCGGGCAGGGCCATCGGACTTCAGACTCCGCTCTCTGATTCCGTGGACGGGATCACGTAGAAGGGGAAGACGAGACTGCGCGGATTGTTGGTGCCGCGCACGGTGTAGCTCACGTCGATGAACAGGACGGACGGGTCGTCGGGGGCCGGACTGACCTCGACGTCCAGGACGTCGATGCGCGGCTCCCAGCGGTCGAGCGAGGACCGCACCTCGTACCGGATCCGCCCCGCCGTCGCCTCGTTGACCGGCGCGAACACCATGTCGTGCACGGCGCAGCCGAATTCGGGCCGCATCGGGCGTTCGCCCGGCGCGGTGGCGAGCACGAGCCGGATCGACTCCTCGATCTCGCGCTCGCGCCGGGCCAGCGCGATGCCGCCGCCGGCGTTGATGCGCAGCGGAAACGTCCAGCCCGCACCGACGAACTGCTCACTCATGATCAGTGGCCCCCTCGACCCTGGACTCGACGCTAGAAAGGAATGCCATTGCGCAGCACGGCAGGTGCGGTCAGGGTGACGGTCGCCGGTGACGTGATGGCCGCGGCGGCGCCCGCGTTGACGGCCACCGCGCCCGCGGCGGTCACGGAGACCGCGCCGACCGCGTTGACGGCGACGGCGCCCGCCGACTTGAGGCTGACGACACCGGTCGCGTTGATGTCCGCCATGCCGCCCGCGTTGACACCGAACTTGGCGCCCGCCTTGATGTCGACCGCGCCGCCCGCGCTCATCGTCAGCGAACCGCCCGCCGTCAGCGACAGGTTGCCGCCCGCCCTGATGCTGACGTTGCGGGTCCCCGAGATGGACACCGTGCCGTCGCTGCGGATGGTCACGCTGGTCCGCGCCTCGTCCATGTGGACGGTGAGGCGGCCGTTGCCGGTCTGCAGCCGGATGCCGCTCTTCATGCGGGACTTGGCGTCCACGAGCTCCATGGTGTGACCGCTGCGCGAGGAGACGGAGCGCCAGTTGACCCGGCCGCTGGTCGGGTCGATCGGCTGCAGCCCGTCGGTGTTGGGCGTCGGCTTGTCCCGCCCGTTGTACAACCCGGCGAGAACATAGGGGTGTTCCAGAGACCCCCGGTCGAAGGCGACGAGCACCTCGTCGCCCACCTCCGGCATCATCAACCCGCCGCCCCGGACGCCGCCCAGCTGCGCGATACGGCACCAGTCGCTTTCGTACGTGTCCGAGAGCCACGGAAAACGCAGCTTGACCCGGTTCATCTTCAGCGGGTCCTTCGCGTTGCTGACCAGCGCCATCGCGACGCCCGGCATCGGCGGCGCGGCGTCCGCGCCGCCCGACGCGAGCCCGTACAGGGAACGGAACTGACGCCCCGAGACGGTCAGCCACGTCGTGAACGGCCGCCCGGACTCGAAGAGATGACGCACCCCGGTCGCCGTGTACTTCCCCTCGAAGGGGAACCCCGCCCCCTTCAGCGCCACGGGACGCCCCGGCCGCAGATCGGGGTTGCCGGTGACGGCGACCTCCAGTTCGGCGAACGACCCCGCCACGTCGTCCGCGAGCGACCGGGCGGCGTGCGTGACCTGCGCCTGCGTCGTGTACGGCCACCCCGTATCCGTCAGCTCCGCCTTCCCGAACGGCTGCGACAGCTGCCCGGGCGTGATGTCGGCGACGATGTCCTTGCTGCGGACCGCGGGGGACTGCGCGGACAGGGCGCGCTTGGCCCGCATGTCCCACCCGCGCACCCCGGCCGTCGCGACCTGGCCCGCCGCCGTCACCGCGACCCGGCTGTGCAGCGCGTTGTGCCTGAACTCCAGGACGTACGGGCTCTGCGCGGCCGGTGTCGAGTCGGAGGGCGCCCCGGAGGCGGGCGCGAGCTTGGCGAAGCACAGCTTCCCGTCCTCGTCGAAGGACAGGTGGGTGTCGTTCTCCTGCGCGAGCCGGGAGAGGAAGTCCCAGTCGGTGATGTTCGGCTGGGTCGCCAGTTCGTACACCGTCGGAGTCGACTCGATCTTCCCGAGCTTCACCTTGTTGGCGGCGGCGACGCGGCGCACGATGTCGGACGCCGTCATGTTCGGGAAGCCCTCCACCCGGCGGTTGCGGAGCAGCCGGTGCCCCGGGTCGTAGCCGCGCACGACGAGCTGCTTGCCGCCCGCGTCCGCGTCGACCTCCAGGGCGGTGACCTCACCGGTCAGCATCGGCTTGCCGCGCACGCCGTCCGTGAACGGGCACAGGACGGCCTCGGCGCCGACCTTGATCTGCGGGAACTTCTCCAGGATGTCCCCGCCTTCGTCGACGAAGGTCAGCTGGAAGGCGGACGGCACGTTCACACTGGCGTCCACCCAGCCCTCCACGAGCAGCACGGCGAGCTTGTCGGGCAGGACGGACCCGCCGATCTCGGCGTGCAGGACGCTCGTGTACGTCTTCTCACTCATCAGGACTCCACGTGCGAGGGGGCGGTGACGGGGCCGGGCCGGGCCTCGTCGGCGGCGGGCAGCAGCAGCTCGGTGCCGGGCCGCAGCCGCATCGGGTCGTCGATGTCGTTGGCCTCGGCGATCAGCCGCCAGCGGGTGGCGTCCCCGTACTCCCGCCACGCCAGCGACGCCAGCGAGTCACCCGCGACCGTGCGGTGCACACGGCGCGCGGAGAGCGCGCCGGACGTCGGGTTCTGCCCCTTGGTGGGCATCGACACCTCGGTCAGCGAGAGCGAGCACGTGGCACGGATCGGCTCACCGGTCGGATTGAAAAGGGTGTACGTGGCGCTGACATTGGTCACGTACGCCACGAACTGCACGGTGTTGAACGACCCCCACGAGAAACGCACCCACGGCGGCGAGGGCCGCTTGGAGCTGACGCTCTGCGGAGTCACCTCGCAGCACGACAGAAGCATCTCGACCTGCTTCTGCACCTTCCCCGAGTTGGGCGTGCCCGACGAGTCGAGGAACACCTCCAGCTGGAGGGTGGCGGGCGCGGCACCGGTGAACTTCGGCGGCGCGCCACGCGTGTACGCGACCGCACGCTGCGTACGCCACTCAGCCGACCGCGCCATCTGCAGCTGCGTCGGATTGAACTGGAACTCCACCTCACCGATCCGCCCGCCCATCGACCCGCCGAGGTCGGTGGGCGGCTGGTGGATGGCGAGCGCGGCGCGCACGAGGCTGGCGCCGGCCTTTCCGCCCGTGGGCGCGGCCATCTCAGGCACCTCCCGCGTCGGTGAACCCGTGGTGCGCGATCTCCAGCGTCTCCGTCGCCACGGCGGGACTGTCCGGACTGAGGCTCGGCCCCTGCCAGCGCACGGGCAGCACCTCGACGAGCCCCCACTGCGCGACGATCGAACCGTCCGCGCGCAGCGCCGCGATCTGCGCGGTCGGCCGCGAGATCCCCGTCGCGATGGACGAGATCCAGGCGGCCACGCGCGCGGTGTCGGCGGTCAGCGGCCGGGTCAGCCGGATGGTGGAGAAGGTCACGCGGGTCGGCAGCTGCCAGACGAACCCGTTGTTGCCGCCCTCCTGCCGCTGCTCCACCTCCACCTCGGAGGAGAGCCCGTCGCACCCGTTGAACAGGCCGAGGTCCTGGCCGTCGATGGTGAGCTTGAAGAAGACGGTGGAGCCGGGGTCCTTGGGCGAGGGCATGGTTTCTCTTTGCTGTGGAGGTGGTTTGGGTTCGGTCTGGTTGCGGTCGCTCGTCCGCTAGCGGCCGTGGTCGCGGAGTCGGCCCACCCGCTCGCGGTCACTGCGCAACTCCGCGCGGAGCAGCCGCGACAGCGGGGCGAGGAGCCGCCGTGCGAGGTCGTCGAGGTCGGCCGGGGCGGCGGCCTCGGGGGCGAGCCCGGGTTCGGAGCCGGGCTCGGCGTGCTCCGCCCGGGCCGGGGCGGGCGCTTTGGTCTCCGCGGGGGCGGGCCGGGGTGCCGGGGCCGGAGCCGGGGCGGGCTGCACCGGGATGGATACCGGTGGCTGCGCCTGGGGCTGTGGCTCGGGCCGCGGGGGCGCGGCGCGTCGTTGGACGGCGGGCGCGGTACGGACGAGGGGCGGGGTGGGGCTCGGCGTGTGCCGGGGCGCGGGAGCACCGGGCTTCGCGAGGGGTACGACGACGGGCGCGACGCCGCCGTTGCCGGGCGCGTGCGTGTGCGTGTGCGTTGTGGCGTGCGGCGCCGGGGTCGTCGACTTCTGCAGGGGTACGGGGGTGGGGGCGGTCGCCGCTTGTGCGGGGGCGGGCGACGTGCTCGCGGTGTGCGGCGTCAGGCCCCGGGCGGGGATGAGGGGGTACTGCTCCGCGGCGGGCCGGTAACTGCCGGGGGCGACGCGGCGGTTGATGGGGACGACGGGGAGCGGGTGGGGTGACGGCTGCTGGTGTTGCTTCGGGGCCGGCGCGGGTGCGGGCGCGGATTCGTTGGCGGTCGCGGGGGCGGGTGCGCCGGGGTGGGGGTGGTTTTGGGGCGCCGGGGCGGCGGAGGGTGCGGGTGTGGGTGCGGGTGCCACGGCGGCCGATCGCTGGACGGGTGGCACGGGTGCGCCTATGGCGGTGCGGCGCGGGCGGTTCTGATCCCCGGCTGTGGGGGCGACCCGGTTCGGGTGGTCTTGGGGTGCCGGTGCCGGTACCGGGGCGGGTACCGCGTTCGCTGAACGCTGGACTGGGGGCACGGGGGCGCCGATCGCGGTGCGGCGGGGGCGCGTTTGGCCACTGGCCGTGGGGGTGGGGCCGTCGGTCTTCGGCTGAGGCGTAGGAGCGGTGGGCGGCACGGAGCTCGCCGACCGCTGCACGGGGGGTACGGGTGCGCCGATCGCGGTGCGGCGCGGACGGGTCTGGCTGCTCGCCGTGGGCGCTGCGGGTGCGGATGCGGGTGCGGGTCCGGCGTTCGTCGGCTGGGAGGTGGGGCGGGTGCCCTTTTGGACGGGTGCCGTGGGCGTGGTTGCCGCGCTGGTCGCCCCCTGGACGGGGGGCGTTGGGCCCTGGGCTGGGGTGGCGTTGGGGTTCGCCGTCCTCGGGGCAGGGGGGATCGGCCCGTCGACCGGAGTGCGGCTGCCCACCGTGGGGGCGGTCGTGGGCTCGGGCGCGGGGCGGTTGGCCGCCGTCCGCTGGACGGGGGCCTCGCGCGGGGCGCTCTGAGGTGCGGGCGCGGCGGCCGTCGACTCGTGCGGGGCACTCTTCGGCGCCGGGGCGCCCGCTGCGGGACTGCTGTTCGCCGCCCGCTGAACGGGAGCCTCGTGCGGGCGGCTCTTCGGTGCGGGGCTGCTCGTCGTGGGCGTGGATGTGGACGTGGGCGTAGGTGTGGGGGCGGACTGTGGCGCGGGGCTGTTGGTCGTCGCCTGCTGGGCCGGGGTCCGGTGCGGGGTGTTCTGCGGTGCGGACGCGCGGGGCGTGCTTGTCGTGGGCGCGGGTGCGGGGCCGTTGGTTGTCGCCTGCTGGGCCGGGGTCCGGTGCGGGGTGTTCTGCGGCGCGGACGCGTGCGGCGTGCTTGTCGTGGGCGCGGGTGCGGGGCCGTTGGTCGTCGCCTGCTCGGCCGGGGACCGGTGTGCGGCGTTGTGCGGTGCCGACGGGCGGGGCGTGCTTGTCGTGGGTTCGGGTGCGGGACCGTTGGATGCCGACCGCTGCACGGGCGCCCGGTGCGTGGTGTTCTGCGGTGTCGACGCGTGCGGCGTGCGCGTCGTGGAGGTGGTGGTGGGCTTGGGCGCGGGCCCGTTGGATGCCGACCGCTGCACGGGGGCCTCGTGCGGGTTGCTCTGTGGTGCTGATGCGCGGGGAGTGCTTGTCGCGGGTGCGGGTGCGGGGCCGCTGGTCGTCGCCTGTTGGGCGGGGGCCCGGTGCGGGGTGCTCTGTGGTGCGGACGCGCGGGGCGTGCTTGTCGTGGGTTCGGGTGCGGGGCCGCTGGTCGTCGCCTGTTGGGCGGGGGCCCGGTGCGGGGTGTTCTGTGGTGCGGACGCGCGGGGCGTGCTTGTCGTGGGTTCGGGTGCGGGCTCGTTGGATGCCGACCGCTGGACGGGCGCCCGGTGCGTGGTGTTCTGCGGTGTCGACGTGCGGGGCGTGCTCGTCGTAGGCGCGGGCCCGTTGGATGCCGACCGCTGCACGGGCGCCCCGTGCGGGTTGCTCTGTGGTGTCGACGCGTGCGGCGTGCTTGTCGTGGGCGCGGGTGCGGGAACGGTGGTCGCCGACCGCTGCACGGGGGCCTGACGCGGGGTGTTCCGCGGTGCGGGTACGGCCGCACCCGCCTCGTGCGGGTGGTTCTTCGGTGCCGGTGCCGGTGCCGGACTGTTCGGGTTGGCCGCGGCGTCGGTCGCCGTCCGCTGGGCGGGGGCCTCGCGCGGGGTGCTCCGCGGCGCGGGCGCGTCCGGTGCGGTGTCCTGCGCACGGCTCTTCGGCGCCGGGGCGCTCGCCGATACGGGGCCCGTGGACGCCGTCCGCTGGACGGGGGGCTGGGGCGGGGTGTTCGTCGGTGCCGGGCCGCTCGCCGCGGGCGCCGGCTTCGGGGCCGGGGCGGTGGGAGGCTCGGGCGTGGCGCTCTGCGGCGCGGGCGTGCCGGTCGGCGTACCGGCACCGGGCTGCGCGCGCTGGACCCGGCGTATGCGGGGCCGTCGCTGTACGGGCTCAACGGGGGAATTCGCCCGTACAGCGACGGGGTCCGTGGCCGCGGAAGCGGCCGGGGACCCCGGGCCGGTAGGGGGTACCGGCCCGGGGACGTCGGTGGGCGGAGCGTCGGATGCGACGCCTCGCGCGGCAGGGCTCGGCGCCGGACCTGCCGCGCCGACAGGGAACAGCCGGCGCTGCGGCACCACGCCGGGCGCCGCCGACACGAGCGGCGAACGCCGGGTCGTACGCGAAGGCCGCGCCACGGCAGGGCCGCTCGCCGGAGCGGGCACCGACCGCGCGGCGGCGGACCGCTGCACCGGCGCCGCGGCGGACGGGGACGGAGCGCCGACGCCGCCCGCCTCGGGAGACGCGGCCTGCTCCTCCGTACCGGTCTCGCCCATCCCTCGTACCGGCAGATGGAGCGAGGGCAGGTCGAGGTCGCCCGGCCGGCCCGCCACCGGCGTCAGGACGTCGTGCAGCACGCCTCCGGGCGCGGAGGCACGTACCGCATGCCCCAACTCCCCGCCGAAGGACGGGTTCTGGTGTGTGGCGAGCATCGCGCCGAAGCCCTGTTCGGCGACCGTCCGCGGCGCCGCGAGCACACGCTGGACCGGCGGCAGGGCGGCCCACCCGCCACCGCCACCGCCGCTGACGACGCCGGCACCGGATCCGACACCCAGGCCGGAGCCGGAGCCGGATCCGGACTCAGCAGAGGCAACCTCCGGAGCCGCCGGAACAGCCGCACCCGGCACCTCCGCACCGGAAACTTCCGCACCCGGCACCTCCGTACCCGGCGCCCCCGCCTCGCCCCGCGACCCCCGCCGCCACTTGAACAAGCCCATCACTTACCTCGACTCACCGACCGGTCGCCCTAGCCTCCGCCTGCTCCACCAACGTGGCGGTCCGCCCCACGTACGCGCGCCGGTCCGCGTGTTCGAGGTCGAGGATGTCGTCCATGCCCCAGTGGAAGTGGTAGGCGAGGTACGCGACTTCCTCCTCGATGCGGTCGGCCGCGTACGTCACGATTCCCCCAGGCGGCTCCCGGCCAGCTCCACCTCGAAGGACTCCGAGCAGTGCGGGCAGGCCACCGCCGCGCGGGTGTGGCCCTCCGCGTTGATCTGCCGGTAGAAGTCCTGGAGGAAGGCCAGGTCGGAGGCGAACATGTTCTCCACCGTGCCGTCGTGGACGGAGCCGAGCGTGCCGAGCCGGGTGATGACCCGGCCCAGCAGCACGACGGACAGGTAGGCGGGGTTCTCGCGCACCCGTACGTCCCGCAGCGGCACCAGTTCGTCACGTGCCGTCGCGAGCCGCATCGCGCCGTTGCGGTGCACGGTGCCGGACTCGTCCACGAAGCCGCGCGGCAATTCGAACTCGAATTCCGTGCGCAGCGGTTCGCGGACGCCCGTCACCGCGCCGGGCACCGTGCCCGCCCCCGCAGCCGCCCCCGCCGGACCCTCGCGCCGCATTATTCGATGACCAGCTCTTCGAAGACGATGGTGACCTGCTCGGTCAGCGCGGCGGCGTCGCCCGCCTTGACCCCGCTGGTCTCCACCTTGCTGCACCAGGCGTTGCGCAGGTTGTAACGCTTCACCGGGTTGTTCTGGTAGTCCATCATCATGATCGTCGCGTTCTTGCGCGCCGAGCCCATGTCGCCCGCGATGGACTTGTTGATCCACTCGCTGAAGACGGGGCTCTGCGTCATGCCGCGGGTGACCGTGCACTCGCCGGCCTTCTTCACGCCGGGCATCTTCTTGACGACGGGCTTGCCGTCGGCCGACACCTGCTGGTACTCGATGACGTCCTGCTCCATGGACAGGCCGCTGACCTCCTGGAGGTACTCGACCATGACGCCGTCGATCTGGAGGCCGAAATTGTGTGTGGTGAGGGCGTCACCGGGCTGCAGAGACAAGGGGTTTCACTCCTGTTGTGCCTGTTGTGATGGTTCTCGGGGGACGTGCGGCGAGTATGTGGACTACTCCTCCAGTTCGCCGCCCCCGCCGGAGAACTGGGCGAGCCGGAACACCACGAACTCGGCGGGCTTGACCGGCGCGATGCCGATCTCGCAGACGACCCGGCCGAGGTCCACCGACTCCGGAGGGTTGGTCTCCTCGTCGCACTTCACGTAGAAGGCGTCCTCGGGGCGCGCGCCGAACAGGGCACCGGAGCGCCACTCGTTGACCAGGAACGCCGAGACGTTGCGACGGATGCGCGCCCACAGGGCGTGGTCGTTCGGCTCGAACACCACCCACTGGGTGCCGATGAGGATCGACTCTTCGAGGTAGTTGAAGTAGCGGCGCACGTTCAGGTAGCGCCAGGCCGGGTCGGACGCCATCGTGCGCGCGCCCCACACGCGGATGCCGCGGCCCGGGAAGGCGCGGATGCAGTTCACGCCGATCGGGTTGAGCAGGTCCTGCTCGCCGCGGGTGATCTGCAGGTCCAGGTCGACCGCGCCGCGCACGATCTCGTTGGCCGGCGCCTTGTGCACACCGCGCTCGGCGTCGTTGCGCGCCCAGATGCCCGCCATGTGGCCGGACGGCGGCACGACCACCGACTGACCGGAGGCCGGGTCGAAGGACTTGATCCAGGGGTAGTAGAGGGCGGCGTAACGGGAGTCGTAGCCGGCCAGCTCCTGGCGCCACTGCCGGACCTGGCGGGCGTTCAGCGACGGCGGCGGGTCGATGATGGCCATCCGGTCGCCCATGAGCTCGCAGTGCGAGATGAGGCCGAGCTGGACCGCCTTGACCTGCTCCTCGTCGATGATGCCCTGCTGGTACGCGGCCATCAGGTCGGGCACCGCGACCATGTTGATCTCGTCGAGGGCCTCCAGGCCGCCGAAGCCGGTGCGGTCCGAGGAGTCGCCGATGAACTGGGCGGTCTCGACGCGCGACACATGGCCGTTCGAGTCGGGCACGGCGGGGGTGGCGGGAGCCGGGGGCGCCAGGGTCACGGTCTGCGCGTCGGGCTTGGCCAGCTGGCCGCCCGCCGTGGAGGCCTCTTCCAGGGCGATCGTCTTGGAGCGCTGCCTGACCTGCGTGACCACGTAGTTGCGGGCGGTCTTCTTCGCGCTGACGTCGAAGTTCTCGACGACCTTGTCGCCGTCCTTGACGATCAGCTTGAAGCGGTCGGCGGCGCCCTCGCCCTCGCCGTCCTGCACCTCGACGGTCAGCGCGCCGCCGTCCGTGGTGCCCGCGGTGATCGCCGACACGGTGAACGCGCCGAGCGCCACGGGCTCGCCCGCGGTGAGCTCCTTGGGGGCCTGCGCCCGCGTCTGCTGGGCGGGGGCCTGCTGCCGCGTCTCGGCCGCGTCGGTGCCGCCGACGCGCACGATGTACGCCGCGCTGCCGCCGTTGTTGAAGAACCCGTACACCGAGTGCGCCAGGTAGTACCCGTCCGTGAACTCGCCGAACGCGGCCACGTACTGCGACCAGTTGGTCACCAGCGTCGGCTCGTTGAGCGGTCCCCGCGGCGCGAGGCCGACGAAGGCCGCGACGGAGGTGCCGACGCCTTCGATGGGCCGCGAACCGCTGGCGACTTCCTCGATGTAGACGCCGGGGGACAGGTAGTTGGGCATGCTGCTGTGCTCCAAGGCTCGAGGGGTGGCGAGGGTGTGGCGGGCGGACCGGCGCTGCGCCGGTGCGGCTGCCGCTCGTTCCCCCTGTGTGCCGGCCGTGTGCCGGTCCCCGCTGGTTCGTACCTTGTCGACGATGTCTCACGCGCGGGCCGGTGCGTAGAGACGGAAGGACGTCAGTGAGGGCAGATGCCGCTGCCCGTTCAGCCGTCGGGCGGACGCCGCCGACCTGTGCGTTCGCGGCGGCGGCCGCGCGTGCCGGGTCGGTACGGGGTGCGTTGCCCGTCCGGTCATCGGCCCGGGGGCGGAGGGCAGGCCGGGGGCGGTGCGACGGGCGGGGTGTGAGCGGCTCGGTGCGGGGCACGGCCGAATGTGAAGGGTCGGTGGCGCATATGCCACGCCCCGGGTGCCCGGCACGTCAACAGCTGGTCAACATGGTGGCGCAAGTGACCCGCACGAGTCGGCGGACCTCTGGGGCTGACGTAACGTTTGGTGCGTACGGCCATCCGTGGCGCGTACGAACGGGCACTTCGCGGTGCGTCACAGGGCAAGGGGTGCGGGCTGACAATGCGGGGCGACGCGGGCGGCCGCACGGGCCGCGACGGCGGGAGCGGGGCCGAACCGGGGGACCGGGACGGCCTGGGCGGGCCGTTGTGGTTCCAGGTCCTCGGGCCGGTGCGGGCCTGGCGCGACGGGCAGGCCCTGACGCTCGGGCCCCCGCAGCAGCGGGCGACGCTGGCCGCGCTGCTGCTGCGCGGCGGGCGGCCGGTGTCGGCGGCGGAGCTGGTGGACGCGCTGTGGGACGAGTCGCCGCCGCCGCGCGCGGTCGGCACGCTGCGGACGTACGTCTCCCGGCTGCGCGCCCTCCTCGAACCGGACCGGCGCGCCCGCGAGCCCGCGCGGCTCCTGGTGTCGGCGGGCGACGGCTACGCGCTGCGCGTCCCGCGCGGCGCGCTCGACGCGAGCGAGCTGGAGGACCGGGTATCGGCGGCGCGTACGCTGCGCGGCGCCGGTGAACTCCCCGACGCCTACGCCGAGTTGACGGCCGCGCTGGCCCTCTCCGACGGCGCGCCGCTGGCCGGGCTGCCCGGCCCGTACGCGCGGCGTCAGCGGGACCGGCTCACCGAGCTCTCCGTCACCGCGCAGGAGGAGTTCTTCGCCTGCGCGCTCGAACTCGGCTGCCACGGCGAGACGATCGCGCCCCTCAGCGTCTTCGCGGCCGAACACCCGCTGCGCGAGCGCGCGCAGGCCCTCCTCATGCTCGCCCTGCACCGGGGCGGCCGTCGTGCGGACGCGCTCGCGGCGTACGAGACGACGCGCCGCACGCTGGCGACGGAGCTCGGCGTGGACCCGGGCAGGGAACTGACCACGCTCCACGCGGCCCTCCTCCAGGGCACCCCCTTGCCCTCCACGGCCCTCCCATGGCCGGGCCCCGGCCCTTCCGCCCACACGGCACGATCCCGCGCCGCGGCCCAGCGACGCGAGCTGTCCGGGCGCGCGCCCGGAATGAGGGGGTGGGCACCCGCCGACACCGGGTCCGGCGGGGCGCCCGGGACGGGGCGTGGCGAGGCGCCGTCCGGGACCGCGCGTGGCGGGGCGCCCGGGACGGGGAGTGGTGGGGTGCCGTCCGGGGTTGCGTGTGGCGGGGCGCCCGGGACGGGAAGTGGTGGGGCGGCGTCCGGGATCGCGCATGGCGGGGCGCCCGGTTCGGCTGGTGATGTGGCGCACGGTGCGGCAGGTGGCGGCGCGTCCGCCGGGGCATCTGGCACGGTGCGGGCCACGGCACCCGGTGCGGCGGCGGGTGTGGCGTGCGGCTCTGCGGACGATGCCGTGTCTGGCACGGGTGTCGGTGCGGTTCCGGGCGTGGGGTCTGGCGGGGTTCCTGGTGTGTCGTTGGGTGTGGCGTGCGGCTCTGCGGACGATGCCGTGTCTGGCACGGGTGTTGGCTCGGTTCCGGGCGTGGGGTCTGGCGGGGTTCCTGGTGTGTCGTCGGGTGTGGCGTGCGGCGCTGCGGACGATGCCGTGTCTGGCACGGGTGTTGGCGCGGTTCCGGGCATCGCGTCTGGTGCGGTTCCTGGTGTGTCGTCCGGCGTGGCGAACGGCTCTGCGGGTGACGCCGTGTCCGGCACGGGTGCCGGTGTGGTGTCGGGGGTGGGCTCCGACGCGGTTCCGGGTGTGGCGTGCGGCGGTGCGGGTGACGGTGTGTCCGGCGCTACCGCTGGTGCCGTGTCCGGCATGGCGTTGCGTGGGATGACCGGGGCGGTGTCCGGCGCCGAGAAGCCCGTCGTAGTCCCCGGTCGTCTATCCGGCGCCGTACCATCCCTGCCCGGCACCGCCCCCGCCGTCCCCGTCGCCCCCACCGACCTCACCGCCCGCCCCCTCCCCCTCAGCGTCCCCGCCCCCCTCCACACGACCGTCCCCAGCCCCGTCCGTGCGTCCGCCGCCCCCCTCACTCCCGCCCAGCTCCTTCCCGACGTGCCCGACTTCGCGGGGCGGGAAGGCGAGGCGCGGGTGTTGACCGAGACGTTGCGGGCCGCCGTTTCCGGGAGTGCGATGGCCGTGGCCACGCTCACCGGGCTCGGCGGCGTCGGCAAGACCGCGCTCGCCGTGCACGTCGCCCACGCCTTACGGGACGAGTTCCCCGACGGACAGCTCTACGTCGACCTGCGCGGCGCCGACGCCGCCCCCGGCGTGGACAGCGGCAGCGCGCTCACCGGGTTCCTGCGCGCGCTCGGGGTACCGGAGAGTGCCGTTCCGGATGGGCTCGATCAGCAGACCGCGCTTTATCGTTCGCTCCTCGCGGGGCGGCGCGTCCTCGTGTTCCTCGACAACGCGCGCGCCACCGCGCAGGTGCGGCCGCTGCTGCCCGGCGCGCCCGGCTGCGCGGTCCTCGTGACCAGCCGCTCGCGGACCATCACCCTGCCCGGCGCGCGCCTCGTCGACGTCGAGACGATGGACGAGCCGCAGGCACTCGGCCTGCTGAACGCCATGCTCGGCGCCGAGCGCGTGGCCGCGGAGCGGGACGCCGCACGCGAACTCGTCGCCGTCTGCGGCGGGCTGCCGCTCGCCGTCCGCATCGCCGCCGCGCGCCTCGCCGCACGGCCGGGGCGCCCCATGGCCGACCTCGTCGCCCGGCTGCGCGACGAGCGCCGCAGGCTGGACGAGCTGCGGGTGGACGATCTGGGCGTCGAGGCGACCTTCCGGCTCGGGTACGAGGCGCTGGAACCGGGGCTCGCCCGCGCCTTCCGCATGGTCTCGCTCTGCTACATGCCGTCCTTCTGCCGCGGCGCGGCGGGCGCCCTGCTGGGCGTCGACGAGGAGGAGGCCGAGCAGGCCGTCGAGCGGCTGGTCGACGCCGGGCTGATGGAGCTGCACGGCGAGGACCGCTACCGCTTCCACGACCTCGTACGGCTCTTCGCGCGCCGCCAGTGCGAGCTGCGCGAGAGCGCGGCCGAACGTGCCGCCGCGCGGCTGCGCTTCCTCGACTACGTCCTGGCCACCGTCATCACCGCGATCCGCCGCACGAAGCCGCACAGCGTCCTGCCCGAGCTGCTGCACCGGCCCGACTCCGACGGCAAGGCGCTGCCCGACGAGGCCGCCGCGCACGACTGGCTGGTCGTCGCGCACTCGCGGCTCTGCGACGCGGCGGAGAACGCGCTGCGACACGTACCGGACGAGGCGGACGAGGCGAATGAGGCGGGCGAAGCCGCCGACCGGGGCGCCCCGGATTCCCGCACCCCACCCGGGCTCCGCCCCGTCGTCGACCTCCTCACCGCCTGGTCCCACCTCGTCGTCGGCACCGCCCGCCACCGCGACCTGGAGCCCCTCGCCGAACTGGCCCTGCGCACCGCACGGCGGCACGGCGACGACCGGTCGGCCGCCCGCGCGCTGCGGCTGCTCGGCGCGCCGCACTACGGCACCGAGACGTACGGCCGCGCCGAACAGGCGCTCCGCGAGAGCCTGCACCTCGCCGCGGGCTGCGGCGACCTCCTCGTCGGCGCCGAGGGCAGCCACGAGCTGGCCATCGTCCTCATGGGCACGGGGCGGTTCGCGATGGCCCTCGAACAACTGCGTCTCGCGTACGCGAGGTTCGGCGCGCTCGGCGGGCACGACGACCGGATCCGCATCCTGTCGCACATGGCCCGCGCGTACGTCGCCCTGGGCCGGCGCCCGGCGGCGGACACCGCCATCGACGAGGCGGTGCGGCAGGCGCGGCGCTCGGGCAGCAGTCACACGCTCGCGCACGTCCTCTACCAGGCGGGCTGCGCGCTGCTCGCGGACGGCAGGGCGGTCGCGGCGTCGGAGCAGCTGCGCGAGGCACAGCGTCTGCACGGCAGAGCCCGCAACCCGCGCTGGGAGGCGCTGTGCTGGGCCCGTCTCGCCTACTGCGAGCTGGAACAGGGCAGCGTCGGCGAGGCCATGCGCTGCGCGGACGCGGCGCTCGCCGTCGAGGGCGAACTCGGTGACGCGTTCTGCCACGCGCTGGCGATGGCCGCGCGGGGCCGGGCGCTGCTCGCCCTGGGCGACCTCGAACGGGCCAGGGCCGCCCTGCGGATCGCCCACCGCGTCATGGAGCGGCGCGGTGCCCTGGAGGCCGATGAGATCGCCGCTCTGCTCGCCAAGTGGCGGCCACGCGCGGCGACCCACGGACCGGCACTCTCCGCATACGGCTGAGAGCCCGTGTCACGACCCCGGTCCGCGCACCCCGTCCGCAAGGGCAGTGGGGCCTGCCCTTGACGTCGCCCTTTCGTACAAGGAGGGACCCGGAGGTGCGCTCTACCGTGCCCGTATGACGTGGTGGAACTCCCTTGACCCGGCCGCGGTGACCGTTGACCCCGGTGGCCGGGCGACCGTGCGGCTTCGCGTACGCAACACGGGAGACACCGTCGAGGAGTACCGTCTCGGGGTCGTCGGCGCGGCGGCCGGATGGGCCCGCGTCGAACCCGACGTGCTGCGGCTCTACCCCGGCAGCGAGGGCACCGCCGAGATCTCCTTCGCGCCGCCCCGCTCGCCCGACGCCGCGGCGGGACCCACGCCGTTCGGCATCCGCGTCGAGCCGCGGGAGAACCCCGAGGCCCGGGACGTGGTCGAGGGGCAGGTCACCGTCGCGCCGTTCTCGGAGATCCGCGCCGAACTCCTGCCGCCCACCATCGTCGGACGCTTCCGCGGCCGGGCCTCGGTCGCCGTGGACAACCTCGGAAACACCCCGCTGACGGCGGCCCTCACCCTCCGCGACGACGCGGGCCGCCTCACCTACGAGGTCGACCCCACGGCCGTCCAAGTGGCGCCGGGCCGCGCCGCGTTCGCGAACCTGACCATCCGCCCGCAGCAGGTGCTGTGGACGGGGTCCGGGCAGACGCACCCGCTCACCGTCTCCGTGCGCCGCTCCGGCGACGAGCAGGGCCACGAACTGCCCGGCAGCTTCGACCAGCGGCCGGTCCTGCCCCGCAGACTGCTCGCCGTCGGCGGAGTGCTCGCGGCGCTCGCCGTCGCGTCCGTCGTGGCGTGGCTGACCTACGCGCCCGACTTCGACGGCTCGGCCCGCGAGAACCAGGCGGCCGCCGCGCCCGCCGCCGTCCCGCAGGGCGGCGAGAAGAACAGCCTCGACGACGCCCCGGCGCCTCCCAAGGGGGAGAAGGGCGGCGGTGGCGGTCACGGCGGCACGGACTCGGGCTCCGGCGGCACCGGCGGCGGGACCAGCGGCGGCGGCTCCGGCGACGGCGGCTCATCGGGCGGCGGCGCCGGTGGGGCCGAAGGCGGCGGCAGCGACGGCGGCGGCGGTGGCGAGAAGGCCGAGCCCGGCGGCGGCAGCCGCAAGGCGCAGGCCGGCCCGCCCTGGCGGCGCGGCTACGCGCCGGACATCGTCGTCGAGTATGCGCAGCACCGCCTCGCCGCGCTCGGTTCGAAGAATCCCTGCACGCTGACCGGCCACTGGACGCCGGGCGTCATCGACTCCAACACAGAGGCAAAACTCATCTGTTACCAGAAGGCCGTGGTCCGCACCGGCCAGAACTCCGGGAACAACACCGCTCAGATCTTCGAGACGGACGACGTGGGCACGCTCGGCCGTGCCACCCTCACCTCGCTGTGGGCGCAGGGCATCCGGCCCGACGCCGTGCGCTCCGGCGCCGACACCTGGGAGGTCGTACAGCTCCAGGCGGCGTTCTGGTGGGCCTCGCAGGCCGGCATCAGCGACAAGGACCTGGACCGCGACCGTGCGTACGCCGAGCACGGCGTCGCCTACTTCAAGAACGGCCGCAGCGCACCCACCACGGCCAGGTACAGCAGCAACACGGCGGCTCACATCAAGGAGTACCAGGCCTCCGTCGGGCTCCCGGCGACCGGCAAAGCCGACAGCGCGACCCTGCAGGCCCTGGTCGGCGGCAGCGTCCACCACCCCGGCGTGACGGGGCGGTGAGCGGCATGTGGACCTCTCTCGAACCGACGGCGACGACCGTCGAGCCCGGCTCGACCGCGAGCGTGCGGCTGCGGGTGCGCAACACCGGCGACACCGTCGAGGAGTACCGCCTCCAGGTGGTCGGCGCGGCGGCGGGCTGGGCCCGCGTGCAGCCCGACGTCCTGCGGCTGTACCCCGGGGCCGAGGGCACCGCCCAGGTGGAGTTCGCCCCGCCCCGCACCTCGGACGCGCAGGCGGGCCCGACCCCGTTCGGCGTCCGCGTGCAGCCCCGCGAGACCCCGCACACCGTGGACGTCGCGGAGGGCCAGGTCACCGTCGGCCCGTTCACCGAACTCCGCACGGAACTGCTCCCGTTGGTCGTACGCGGCCGACTGCGCGCCAAGGCGTCCGTGGCCGTCGACAACCTCGGCAACCAGCAGCTCACGGCGTCCTTCTCGGGCCGTGAGAACGGCGACGAGCTGGAGGTCGAGTCGGAGCCAGGCTCGGTGCAGGTCGCGCCGGGACGTGCCGCGTTCGCCGACCTCAGCATCAAGCCCGGCGCGGTCAGCTGGGTCGGCGGCACCGTCAAGCGCCCGTTCACGGTGTCCGTGCTGCGGGCCGGGGTGCCGGAGCCGGTGGAGCTGCGCGGCACGTACGTACAGCCGTCGTTCATCCCGCGCTGGGCGATGGCCGTCTTCTCGGTGCTGTTCGCGCTGGGCCTCGCGTTCGCCGTGATGTGGTTCAACCACAAGCCGGCCATGTCGACGCAGGCCAAGGAGAAGGTCGGTGAGCAGCGGGAGCTGCCGCAGACCGACGGCATGAAGAAGGCACCGAGCCCGTCGCCGAGCGCCTCCGAGGAGAAGGAGGAGCCGAAGGAGCCCGCGAACGAGGCCAAGCCGCCGGAGTCCGGCGGGGGCGGCGGCGGTGGCGGCGGCGACAAGAAGGACGACAAGCCGAAGGGCCCCAAGCTGCGCACCATCCGCAGCGCGGAGGGCAGCGGCTGGTACCTGGAGACCAAGCGGGGCGCGAAGGCGGACGGCACGTATGTCGGCCAGAACCCCGAGCTGACGGACGAGTTCGGCAAGAACCAGAAGTGGATCCTGCACCACTACCCGGAGACCGACACGTACTCCCTGGAGGCGGCCAACGCCCCCGGCGCGATCATGGACCTGAAGGTCGGCACGAACATCGTGCAGATCTTCCACGCGCCCCCGGAGAACATCAAGAGCGGTCAGCTCCCCGACAACCAGAAGTGGAAGCTGGAGAGCCAGCCCAACGGCCTGACCCACATCGTCGGGGTCGGCAACGGCGAGTGCGTGGTCGACATGCAGAACGACACGAGCGCGATCACCTGGAAGTGCGACGACCGCAAGAGCATGGGCTGGACGATCTCGGACTGGCCGGAGTAACCCCGGCCAGTCGGAGACCGTCGCCGGTCAGCGTTGCCAGGGCAGGGACGTACCCGGTTCCAGGCGGCCCATCTTGCGGTACTCGCGGCGGGCGCCGGCCCGGACGTCCGCGCCGGACACCGGGCCGCCGTGGCCCGCCGCCTGATACGCGGCGGTCACGGCGGCCGACCGGATGGCGCCGCCGGACAGTTCGAACTCCTTCGCGCAGGCCGCGAGTTCCTCGTCCAGGTCGTCGGCGCAGGGCGTCCCCGTCAGGCACGTGCGCCACAGGGCGAGCCGCTGCTCGACGTCCGGGAACGGGAAGTCGACGACCAGGTCGAGGCGGCGCGTGAACGCGTCGTCGATGTTGGCCCGCAGGTTCGTGGTCAGCACCGCGATCCCGTCGAACGCCTCCAGACGCTGCAGCAGGTACGCGCTCTCCAGATTCGCGTACCGGTCGTGCGAGCTCTTGACCTCCGAGCGCTTGCCGAAGACCGCGTCGGCCTCGTCGAAGAGCAGCACCGCGTCCGTGCGGTCGGCCTCCACGAAGATCCGCTCCAGGTTCTTCTCCGTCTCGCCGATGTACTTGTCGACGACCGCCGACAGGTCCACCACGTACAGGTCCAGGCCGAGTTCACCGGCCACGACCTCCGCCGACAGCGTCTTGCCCGTGCCGGAGTCCCCGGCGAACAGCGCGATGACACCGCGCCCGCGCCCGCCGCCCGTGCGCAGCCGCCACTCGCCGAGCACCTTGTCGCGGTGCCGGGCACGCAGCGTCAGCTCGTTGAGCATCGCGAGCGGCTCGTCCGGGAGCACGAGGTCCGCGAAGCCGACCTCCGGCCTGATCCGCCGGGCGTGCTTGTCGAGCAGCGGCGCGGACTGGAGCCGGGCGCTGCGCTGCAGGTGCGCCACGGTCGGCGCGGTTCCGTCGAACGCGGCCAGTTCGGTGGCGTCCCTTGCCGCGCGCCGGATCTGGGTCCCGCTGAGCCGGTACGGGGCGACGGCCTCGCCGATGTCGAAGTCCGGCTCGTACGCGGGGGAGTGCCGCGAGAGTTCGGTCTGCCAAGTACTGGCCGTGTCGACGGAGTCCTGCGGCGCGTCGAGCACGAGCAGCCCGGCGTCGGGCGCCCACCCCGGGTCGTACGGCTCGCTCCCGAAGAACACGACCGGCACGTCACCGGTGGCGGTCAGAGCCCGCATCAGGGGCCCGGCCCCGTCGGGCAGCGGCCCCACGAGGAGCGCGGCGCGCCGCAGCCGCGCCTCACGGACCAGCGCGACCGCCGCCGCCTCGCCCGCCGTTCCCGACGGCCGGTACCGCAGCACGGGCAGCCCGGCCGCCCGCAGCGCGTCCGCCACCGGCTCGGCGGCGGTGCCCTCCCTGCGCTCGCGCAGATGTACGCGGAGCGGCCGCTCGGCGACGAGGGCGGCGAGCCGGACGGCGAGCGGATGCGCGGAGCCGGCGTCCTCGGCGGCCGGCGCCTCCGACAACTCGACGTCGAGGTCGACGAGCTCCGGGTCGAGCGCGTCGTCCCCGAGCAGCTGCGCCACCACGCGTTCCGGCACGCGCAGCGCCCTTCCCGGCAGCGGGCGGTCCTCCTCCTCCACGACGAGGAGGCCCCCGGCACGCAGCGGTGACCGGGGGTGGAAGCGGCGTCGGGCGAGTGGATCGTGCGGTCCCGTGCCCGAGAGGTCGAGGGCCAGCGTGACGGTGGCGCGGCGGCGCCCGACGTCGTCGTTGAGGTAGCCGTACAGCGGCTCGAAGCGGCGGTCGACGTCGGGGGCGAGGGCGGCGAGCAGGATCTGCTGGTCGAGCGCGCTGAGCCCGAACTCCCGGGCCAGCGAGTCGAGCACGTCAGGACCCTCGCCCGGAGCCCCGCCCACCACACCGGCACCGTCCGTACCCCCGGAGACAGCCGCCGCGGCGGGCAGGGGAGTGGTGGCGAGCCGGAAGGCCGTCTCGGGCGTCACGTACATCCCGCGGAGAGGGTCCGCCGCCGTGGGGTCGTCGGCGGAGCGCCGCTCGACCAGTTCGGCGACGCGCCCGCGCAGTGCCTCGAGCCGCTCGACCATGACGTCGCGCGCGCTCACTCGCCCGCCTCCGTCGCGTTGTCCTCGCGCCGCTTCCGCATCATCCGGGGCCGGGAGTCGCCCGGCTCCCCGTCGAGGCCGCGGACACCGACGACCGCGCCTTCGGTGACCGGCGGTGCCACGTCGTACGTGGGCGAGACCGGGAACGGCACGGTGATCACGACGTCCAGGGACGGCTTGAGCTCACCGCCGAGCGCCGACCAGATGTCGGCGATGGACCGCGCCTCGGGCGGCGGCACCGCGACGGACAGCGGCAGCGTGGCGCCGAGCGAGGCGAGCGCGTCCGGCAGCCGGTCCGGGGGCAGCAGCTCGTGGGAGAGGAGCGTGCCGAGGGCGGCGGAGAGCAGCCGGTGCTCGTCCTCGGGGCGGTTGGTCCAGGCGGTGAGCAGGTAGGAGAGCCGGAACCAGCGGGGCGGCTGCCGCCTGCGCAGCACGATGCCGTCCGGCCCCCGCTCGGCGTAGGCGCCGCGCTCGCGGCGGGCGACGTCCTCGCGGATGTCGTACAGGTACGAGTTGAGCGTGGGTGCGTTGCGCCGTGCCGCCCAGTCGCGGGTCGGTGCCTCGAAGACGACCTCGCCGGTCCCCTCCGGAAGCGCCTCGCGCAGCAGCGCGCGGAGCGCCTCGTCGACTTCGTGGATCACGGCCGCGCTCCCCGTATGGAGGTGGGGAGCCGGTCGGGCCGCGGCATCGGCGGGTCTTGTCGCCGCATTAGATGTACCCCTCCCGCAGCGCGTACGCGACGGCATGCGCGCGGTTCTGCAGCTGCAGGCGCGTCATCAGCGCGTGCAGAACGTTCTTGACGGTGCGTTCGGAGTAGGCGAGTTTCTCCGATATCTGCTTGGTGTCGAGCCCCTCCGCGATCAGCCGTACCACGTCGACCTCGCGGGGCGCCATGCCCAGCGTCGGCACGAGGGCGCCGGCGGCGGACGGTGTGCCGTCGAGCGCGGAGAGCCGGAGGCGGCCCAGCTGGGTCATGAGCCGGTTGATGAGGTCGGGCGGCAGCTCGCCCTCGCCGCGCGCCGCGCTGTGCACGGCCCGCAGCAGCTTCTGCGGGGTGGCCTGGTGGCGCCAGAGGATGGCCCGTACGCCGTACTCGACGACGGCGAGCAGTTCGGGCTCGCGCAGCTCGCTGGCGATGAGGACGACGCGCTGTTCCGTGGACCGGGCGAGGCGGCGCAGCTCGCTGCCCGCCGGGTCGTCGAGCCGGTCGACGAGCATGACGGCGACGCGTTCCTGCGCGGCGGCCGTCGGCGTTCCGGGCGGCGCGGGGCTGGAGCCGTCTGTGGCCCGGTCCACCAGCTCCACGGTGGGCTCGTGCCGTAGATGGCTGATGACCCCGGCCCTGCTGAGGGGGTCGGTGGCGTGCACGGCCACCGAGATACGTGTATCCGACACTGAACTTCCCTGTCTTCCCCCGAATAGCGACGGGCACAGGGTGGCCGGAAGCAATCAACAAATGATTGCCGTTGAATCAACGTGGTTGTTTACGCGTACGTGAGTGAACACTGCGCGGCTGGGGACTTGGTGTGCAGGACCGGTACGGCGGCGTTCCCCCGGGGGACCGTTCCGGTCCAGGTTTCCCTGGTTCGGCCATGAGCCGGGGAAACCGTGCCCGCTTCACGGCTTCGTGAAACCGCCGTGCGCGCACACCTGCGCGGCGACATCACGGAGCTTCACGTTGTTCTCCTGCGAGTAGCGGCGCAGCACGTCGAACGCCTCCTCCTCGGAGAGGCGGTGCCTGCCCATGATGATGCCCATCGCCTCGCCGATGGTGTGCCGGGTGGAGATGGCCCGCTCCAGCTGGGCATGGGTGCGGGCGCTGGAGAAGGCGACGGCGGCGTGCGAGGCGAGGAGCAGGCCGGCCGTCTCGTCGTCCTCGGTGAAGGCGCCGGGCCGGGAGGAGTACAGGTTCAGCGCGCCGAGCTCCTCGTCCTCGGTGAAGAGCAGGAAGCCCATCATGCTGCCGATGCCCAGCGTCCGCGCCTCACCGGCGTAGGCGGGCCAGCGCGGCTGCTCACGGGTGAAGTCCGAGATGCGGAAGACCCGCTCACCGCCGCAGCTCCGCGCGACGTCGAAACAGGGCCCCTCGCCCTTGCTGGCCTGAAGCTCGTCACTGTCGACGACGATCCGGTGGGTGGGTGCGAGCGTCTGCACCTCCCCGCCGTGCAGGATCAGGATGCCGGCCGCGTCACAGCCCGCCACGAGCTCGGTGGCCGACGCGGTGATCCGCTCCAGCGTGGCGTCGACGGAGGTCTGCGCCAGCAGGTCCCGCGCCATCGAAGCCATCTGCTTCCCGAACCGGGCCCAGTCCACACGGTCCTCCATCCTCACGACGCCTGAGCACACCTCTTCTACCCAGCTTCCCGCGAGACCCTCGCGACCGCGCGCACGACACCGCTTCGTGCCTGGTCGGGGCCGTACGGCGGCGAAAATTCCTGCGTGCGCCCCGTGCGTTCGCTGTACGTTGAAGGGGCGCGCCGGAGACGGGGAGCGCCCCGCGGAAGCCGTGCGCCGCGTCCCGCTGTTGATCACCCAACCGCAGCTCAGACTGTGTTTTGAGGCCGACCTGAAGTGTTTCTGACGATCAGTACCACCGGTACCCCCGAGCGCCCCGCCACCGACCTCGGCTTCCTGCTGCACAAGCACCCCGACAACCGGCATACGCGCAGCGTGTCCTACGGGACCGCGCACGTCCTCTTCCCCGAGGCGAGTGAGGGGCGCTGTACCGCCGCGCTGCTCCTCGAGGTCGACCCCGTCGCGCTCGTGCGGCGCGGCAAGGGGAAGGGCAAGGGGCGGGGCGGGGCCCCGGACGCGGCTCTGGCGCAGTACGTGAACGACCGGCCCTACGCCGCCTCCTCGCTGCTCGCCGTGGCGCTGAGCGCCGTGTTCTCCAGTGCCATGCGGGGCGTGTGCGCCGCACGGCCGGAGCGGGTCGCGGAGCCGCTGCCGCTCCGTGTCGAGGTGCCGGTCCTGCCCGCCCGTGGCGGTGCCGAGCTGGTGCGGGCGCTGTTCGAACCGCTCGGGTGGGCCGTGACGGCGACGCCCGTGCCGCTGGACGTGCGGTTCCCCGAGTGGGGCGACTCGCGGTACGTACACCTCGTACTCGAAGCGCCCGACGGGACGCTCACGCTGGGCGAGGCGCTGCGGCACCTGTACGTGCTGCTGCCCGTCCTCGACGACGCCAAGCACTACTGGGTCTCGCCGGACGAGGTCGACAAGCTGCTGCGGGCCGGGGAGGGGTGGCTCGCGGACCACCCCGAGCAGGCCGTCATCACCAGTCGTTATCTGGCGCGCCGGTGGTCCCTGACCCGGGACGCCAGGGAGCGGCTCGAACTCGTGCGGCTCGCCGACGCGGACGACACGGACGTCGACGAGATCGACAACGCCGTCGACGAGGACACCGACACCGAGGAGAAGCCGGTGCCGCTCGCCGTGCGGCGCCGGGAGGCGATCCTCGCCGAGCTGGCCGACACCGGCGCCGGACGAGTGCTCGATCTCGGCTGCGGCCAGGGCCAGTTGGTGCAGGCCCTGCTCAAGGACGTCCGGTACACCGAGATCGTCGGGGTCGACGTGTCCATGCGCGCGCTGACCGTGGCCTCCCGGCGGCTGAGGCTCGACCGCCTGGGCGAGCGCCAGGCCGGCCGCGTCCAGCTCATGCAGGGCTCCCTCGCGTACACCGACAAGCGGCTCAAGGGGTACGACGCGGCCGTGCTCAGCGAGGTCATCGAGCACCTCGACGAGGCGCGGCTGCCCGCCCTGGAGTACGCCGTGTTCGGCTCCGCGCGTCCCCGTACCGTCCTCGTGACGACGCCGAACGTCGAGTACAACGTCCGCTGGGAGTCGCTCCCCGCGGGCCACGTCCGCCACGGCGACCACCGCTTCGAGTGGACGCGCGACCAGCTCGCGGAGTGGGCCCGACGTGTCGGTGAACGGCACGGCTATGCCGTCCGGTTCGTGCCCGTCGGCGACGACGACCCCGAGGTGGGTCCGCCCACGCAGATGGCCGTATTCACCCAGGAAACCAAGGAAACCAGGGCAGCCGGCGCAGCCAAGGCAGCCGACACAGCCGACAAGGACCGGGTCGCATGACTGACGACGACAACCGCACCGCCGACGCCGCCCGCGTCCTGCCCGTCACCGACCTCTCCCTCGTCGTGCTGATCGGCGCCACCGGCTCCGGCAAGTCCACCTTCGCGCGCACGCACTTCAAGGAAACAGAGGTCATATCCAGCGACTTCTGCCGCGGGCTCGTCGCCGACGACGAGAACGACCAGGGCGCGAGCCGCGACGCCTTCGACGTGCTGCACTACATCGCGGGCAAGCGCCTGGCCGCGGGCCGCCGCACCGTCGTCGACGCGACCAGCGTGCAGAGCGACAGCCGCAAGCAGCTGATCGAGCTGGCCAGGCAGTACGACGTACTGCCCATCGCCATCGTGCTCGACGTGCCCGAAGACGTCTGCGCCGCGCGCAACGCCGCCCGCGCCGACCGCGCGGACCTGCCCCGCCGCGTCATCCAGCGCCACCAGCGCGAACTGCGGCGCTCCCTGCGCCACCTGGAGCGCGAGGGCTTCCGCAAGGTGCACGTCCTGCGCGGGGTGGCGGAGATCGACGCCGCCACCGTCGTCACCGAGAAGCGGTACAACGACCTCACCCACCTCACGGGCCCCTTCGACATCGTCGGCGACATCCACGGCTGCGCCGCCGAGCTGGAGACCCTGCTCGGCAAGCTCGGATACGTGGACGGCGCGCACCCGGAGGGCCGCACCGCCGTGTTCGTCGGCGACCTCGTCGACCGCGGCCCGGACACCCCGGGCGTGCTGCGGCGCGTCATGTCGATGGTCGCGGCGGGCACCGCGCTCTGCGTGCCCGGCAACCACGAGAACAAGCTCGGCCGCCACCTCAAGGGCCGCGGCGTCCAGCACACCCACGGACTCGCCGAGACCGTCGAGCAGCTGTCGGCCGAGAGCGAGGAGTTCCGCACGCGGGTGCGGGAGTTCATCGACGGCCTCGTCTCGCACTACGTCCTGGACGGCGGCCGGCTCGTCGTCTGCCACGCCGGACTGCCCGAGAAGTACCACGGCCGCACCTCCGGCCGGGTCCGCTCCCACGCCCTGTACGGCGACACGACCGGCGAGACCGACGAGTTCGGCCTGCCCGTGCGCTACCCGTGGGCCGAGGAGTACCGGGGCAGGGCCGCGGTCGTCTACGGCCACACCCCCGTGCCCACCGCGACCTGGCTCAACAACACCATCTGCCTGGACACCGGAGCCGTCTTCGGCGGCCGGCTGACCGCGCTGCGCTGGCCGGAGCGGGAACTCGTCGACGTACCGGCGGAGCGGGTCTGGTACGAGCCCGCCAAACCGCTGCGCACCGAGGCGCCCGGCGGCCACGACGGCCGGCCGCTCGACCTCGACGACGTGCACGGGCGCCGCGTCGTCGAGACCCGGCACGTGGGCCGTGTCGCCGTGCGCGAGGAGAACGCCGCCGCGGCCCTGGAGGTCATGAGCCGCTTCGCCGTCGACCCGCGCCTGCTCCCGTACCTGCCGCCGACGATGGCGCCGACGGCCACGTCCCGCCGCGAGGGCTACCTGGAACACCCCGAGGAGGCCTTCGCGGCGTACGCGGACGACGGTGTCGCCCGCGTCGTGTGCGAGGAGAAGCACATGGGGTCGCGGGCCGTGGTCCTGGTCTGCCGCGACGCGGACGTGGCCCGCGAGCGGTTCGGGGTGGGGGACGGTGCCACCGAGGGAGGCCCCACCGGCTCCCTCTGCACCCGCACCGGCCGCCCCTTCTTCGACGACCCCGCCACCACCGAGCAGATCCTCGGCCGCGTGCGCGACGCCGTCACCGAGGCCGGTCTGTGGGAGGAGCTCGCGACGGACTGGCTGCTCCTCGACGCGGAGCTGATGCCATGGTCGCTGAAGGCGTCGGGGCTGCTCCGCACGCAGTACGCCGCCGTGGGCGCCGCCTCCGGAGCCGTCTTCCCCGGCGCGGTCGCAGCCCTCGAAGCGGCGGCGGCACGCGGCGTCGACGCGGGCGAACTCCTGACCCGCCAGCGGGAGCGCGCCGCGGACGCCGCCGCGTTCACCGACGCCTACCGCCGCTACTGCTGGCCGACCGAGGGCCTGGAGGGCGTGCGCCTCGCACCGTTCCAGATCCTCGCCGTCCAGGGCCGCAGCCTCGCCGGGCTCCCGCACGACGAACAGCTGGCCCTGATCGACCGCATGGTGGAGCACGACAGCAGCCAGGGCTCCGACCTGCTGCAGACCACGCGCCGCCTGTACGTCGACACGGGCGACCCGGAGTCGGTGCGGGCCGGTGTCGACTGGTGGCTGGAGATGACGAGCCGCGGCGGCGAAGGCATGGTCGTCAAGCCGGTCGAGGCGCTGGTCAGGACCGCGCAGGGCCGGCTCGTCCAGCCCGGCATCAAGTGCCGCGGCCGCGAGTACCTGCGGATCGTCTACGGCCCGGAGTACACACGCCCGGAGAACCTGGCGAAGCTGCGCGACCGGTCCCTCGGCCACAAGCGGTCACTGGCCGTCCGCGAGTACGCCCTCGGCCTGGAAGCGCTGGACCGCCTGGCGGACGGCGAGCCGCTGTGGCGGGTGCACGAGGCGGTGTTCGCGGTCCTGGCGCTGGAGTCGGAGCCGGTGGACCCCCGGCTCTGAGAGCCTGTCTTTGAACCCCCGCCTGCGCCCCGACGCCCGGCACGCCCGCTCGCTGCACGGCGTGCCAGGACAGGTGGCTCCGCCACATGACCTGGCACGCCGCACACCGATCGCACGCACCGACCGCCGCTGCGCCCGCGCTCCGCGCGAACGACGGGGGTTCAAAGACAGGCTCTGACCGGATGGCCCACGGCTTCGGCCAACCGTGCGCGTGCGCCGTCCGGCCGGGGAAAGATGGACCCCATGGGATTCCATGTCGACTCCGAGGCCGGGCGGCTGCGCCGCGTCATACTGCACCGCCCCGATCTGGAGCTCAAGCGGCTGACTCCGAGCAACAAGGACGCCCTGCTCTTCGACGACGTCCTGTGGGTGCGCAGGGCCCGTCAGGAGCACGACGGGTTCGCGGACGTGCTGCGCGACCGGGGGGTGGCGGTCCATCTCTTCGGCGACCTGCTGACCGAGACCCTGGACGTGCCCGCGGCCCGCCTCCTCGTCCTGGACCGCGTCTTCGACGAGAAGGAGTACGGGCCGCTCGCCACCGACCACTTGAGGGCCGCCTTCGAGACCCTGCCCTCGACCGAGCTCGCCGAGGCGCTGGTCGGCGGCATGACGAAGCGGGAGTTCCTGGAGCGCCACGCCGAGCCGACGTCCGTGCGCTTCCACTGCATGGACCTGGACGACTTCCTCCTCGGCCCGCTGCCCAACCACCTCTTCACCCGCGACACCTCCGCCTGGATCTACGACGGCGTCTCCATCAACGCCATGCGCTGGCCCGCCCGGCAGCGCGAGACCGTGCACTTCGAGGCGATCTACCGGCACCACCCGCTGTTCCGCGGCGAGGACTTCCACGTCTGGTCGCGCGGCCAGGCGGACTACCCCTCGACGATCGAGGGCGGCGACGTCCTGGTGATCGGCAAGGGGGCGGTGCTCATCGGCATGAGCGAGCGCACCACACCGCAAGCCGTGGAGATGCTCGCGCACAAGCTGTTCGCGGCGGGCTCGGCGCAGACCATCGTTGCCCTCGACATGCCGAAGCGGCGTGCGTTCATGCACCTCGACACGGTGATGACGATGGTCGACGGCGACACGTTCACGCAGTACGCGGGGCTCGGCATGCTCCGCTCGTACACGATCGAGCCGGGCGTGGGGGAGCGGGAGCTGAAGGTGACCGACCATCCCCCGGAGCACATGCACCGCGCCATCGCCGCCGCGCTCGGTCTCGACGGCATCCGGGTCCTCACCGCCACGCAGGACGTGCACGCGGCGGAGCGTGAGCAGTGGGACGACGGCTGCAACGTCCTCGCGGTGGAGCCGGGCGTCGTCGTCGCGTACGAGAGGAACTCGACGACCAACACGCACCTGCGCAAGCAGGGCATCGAGGTGATCGAGATCCTGGGGAGCGAGCTGGGGCGCGGCCGGGGCGGGCCGCGGTGCATGAGCTGTCCGGTGCAGCGGGATCCGGTGCCGGGGCTGTAGCGTCCGCACACGCCGGCCGGGCGCCCGCCCGGGTCCTGTATATAAATGTGGAGCGTCGTATATAGTTTCAAAGGTCACCGTCTTTCGTACGCCCATCCGCATTCCTGGAGCGCCTCATGGCCACAGACCTCACCGGCCGCCACTTCCTCAAGGAGCTGGACTTCACCGCCGACGAGTTCCGCGGCCTGATCGAGCTGGCCGCCGAGCTGAAGGCGGCCAAGAAGGCCGGGGCCGAGACGCGGCGGCTGCGGGGCAGGAACATCGCGCTGATCTTCGAGAAGAACTCGACGCGGACCCGCTGCGCCTTCGAGGTGGCCGCCGCCGACCAGGGTGCCTCGACGGTGTACATCGACCCGGCCGGCTCACACCTGGGCAAGAAGGAGTCGGCCAAGGACACCGCCCGGGTGCTCGGCCGGATGTTCGACGCCATCGAGTTCCGCGGGGACGCGCAGGACACCGTCGAGACGCTCGCCGCCCACGCGGGCGTGCCCGTCTACAACGGCCTGACCGACGCCTGGCACCCCACCCAGATGCTCGCCGACGTGCTCACGATGACCGAGCACAGCGCCAAGCCCCTCACCGGCATCGCCTTCGCCTACCTCGGCGACGCCCGCTTCAACATGGGCAACTCATACCTGATCACCGGCGCGCTGCTCGGCATGGACGTACGCATCGTCGCCCCCGAGGCGTACTGGCCGGCCCCGGAGATCCGCGCGCGGGCCCAGGAGCTCGCCGCGGTCAGCGGGGCGCGCCTGACGCTCACCGAGGACGTCGCGGAGGGCGTCCGGGGCGCGGACTTCGTCGGCACGGACGTCTGGGTGTCGATGGGGGAGCCGCAGGAGGTGTGGGCCGAGCGCATAGCCGCCCTCGTGCCCTACGCGGTGACGATGGACGTCCTGCGCGCCACGGGCAACCCGGACGTAAAGTTCTTGCACTGCCTGCCCGCCTTCCACGACCTCGGCACGAAGGTCGGCCGCGAGGTCCACGAGACGTACGGCCTGGAGTCCCTGGAGGTCACGGACGAGGTCTTCGAGTCGGAGCACTCCGTGGTCTTCGACGAGGCGGAGAACCGTATGCACACGATCAAGGCGGTCCTTGTCGCCACCCTCTCCTGATCACCGAGCACCACGCACCACGCACCACCAGAATCGAGAACCACCCCATGAGCCCCACACGCACCAACGGGCTTCGCATCAAGTCCCCCGACCAGCTCGTCGCCGAATCCGGCGCGGACCTCGAGGGCCACGGCCTGCGGCGCACCATGGGGCTCTTCCAGCTCGTGTGCTTCGGCGTCGGCGCGATCGTCGGCACCGGCATCTTCGTCGGTCTCTCGGACTCGGTCGCCGAGGCGGGTCCCGCGGTCGCGATCTCCTATGTCCTCGCGGCCGTGACCTGCATCTTCACCGCGTTCTCGTTCGCCGAGCTGGGCGGCGCGATCCCGGTGTCGGGCAGCTCGTACTCCTTCGCGTACGCCTCACTCGGCGAGCGCACCGCGTTCCTCGTGGGCTGGTGCCTGATCCTCGAGTACGGCGTGTCGGTCTCCGCGGTCGCGGTCGGCTGGAGCCAGTACCTGAACGAGCTGCTGCACAGCCTCACCGGCTGGGAGCTGCCCGCCGCGCTCTCCGCGGGGCCCGGTGAGGGCGGCGCGGTGAACCTGCCCGCCGTCGTCGTCATCCTGCTCGCCGCCGTGCTGCTGGTGCGCGGCATCCGCGAGAGCGCGGGCGCCACGGCCGCGATGGCGGTGCTGAAGATCGGCATCCTGCTGCTCTTCCTGGCGATCGCGTTCACCGCGTTCGAGGACGGCAACCTGACGCCCTTCGCGGGCGCGGGCGCCTCCGGCATCACCGCGGGCGCCTCGCTCGCCTTCTTCTCCTTCATCGGCTTCGACGCGGTCACGACGGCCGGCGAGGAGGTGAAGAACCCGCGGCGCAACATTCCGCTCGCCATCCTGATCTGCATCGGCGTCGTCACCCTGCTCTACGTCGCCGTGGCGCTCGCGGCCATCGGCGCGCTCGGCCCGGATGCCGTCGCCGACAAGCCCGCCGCGCTGTCGCTCATCGTCAACCAGGTCACCGACTCGACCCTCGGCGGCGGCATCATCGCCTTCGGCGCGGTCGTCGCCATCGCCTCCGTGGTGCTCGCCGTGATGTACGGCCAGACGCGCATCCTGATGTCGATGTCGCGCGACGGGCTCATGCCGCGCGTCTTCGAGCGTGTCTCGCCGCGCACCAGGACCCCTGTCGCCAACACGTGGATCGTCGCGGCGGTCGTCGCCGTGCCCGCCGCGTTCTCCTCGCTCGACGTCGTCGTCAACCTGACCACCATCGGCACGCTGGCCATCATGGTCGTGGTGAACGTCGCGGTGATCGCGCTGCGCCGGTCGGCGCCGGATCTGCGGCGCACCTTCCGGGTGCCGTTCCACCCGGTGAGCCCGCTCCTGGGCGTCGGCTTCTGCCTCTATCTGATCTGGGGCACGGGCTGGACGACGTGGCTGCAGTTCGCCGTGTTCGTGGCGGTGGGCGCGGTGGTCTACGCGCTGTACGGGCGGCGCCACTCGCGGCTCGGCCGGGGCGAGGCGCCGGGCGTCAGCACGCGTGCGGGGGCCTCGTAGGAAGCGTGAACCAGACCGCCTTGCCCGACGCGGTGGCGCGGTGGCCGCAGGACGAGCTGAGGGTGCGGATCAGGAGCAGGCCGCGCCCGTGCTCCTGCCAGGGGTCCGGCTCGACGTGCGGGCCAGGGTCCGTGAGGTCGCCGGGCGGCGACGGGTTGGAATCGTGCACCTCGACCTGGCATCCCGTCGGCAGCAGCTCGATCACCAGCTCTATGGGGTCCTGCCCGCCGGTGTGCTCCACGGCGTTGGCGACCAGCTCCGCGGTGAGGAGCTCGGCGGTGTCGGTGTCCGGGGACGACTCGATGTCGGTGAGCGCCGTGCGGACCAGGGCACGCGCGACCGGCACGGCTGCCGTGGTGTGCGGCAGGGCGATGCGCCAGGAGGCGGGGGAGGAAGGCTCGTGCAAGGCGGGTCCGTTCAGCGCAGCAGGTGGCGGTCCTGCTTTCAACCGTACGAATCCTAAGCGCTGTGCCGACAGGGGCGACGGTCGGGCATTCCCGGGACGTCCGACCCTGAGGTGTCCCGAGGTGTCCCGAGGTGTCCGGGAGTCCTTCGCCGCGTGGTGAGGCCTCCCCCCTGGACGGCGTATCGCGTACTCGTGACGACAGTCACGGAACGGTGATAGCTTCGTGAGGTAGCCCACGTCCGAGCACCCCAGCCTCAGGCCGAGGAGGCCGCACCTGATGAGTCCCTTCACCGGCTCCGCGACCCGCACTCCCGACTGGCGGCATCTGCGCCTCACCGTCGACGAGGGGGTCGCCACGGTCACCCTCGCCCGCCCCGACAAGCTCAACGCGCTCACCTTCGGCGCCTACGCCGACCTGCGCGACCTCCTCGCCGAGCTCTCCCGCGACAAGTCCGTGCGCGCCCTCGTGCTCGGCGGCGAGGGCCGCGGCTTCTGCTCGGGCGGCGACGTCGACGAGATCATCGGCGCCACGCTCGCCATGGACACGGCCCAGCTCCTCGACTTCAACCGCATGACGGGCCAGGTCGTCCGCGCCATCAGGGAGTGCCCGTTCCCGGTGATCGCCGCCGTGCACGGGGTGGCGGCGGGCGCCGGCGCGGTGCTCGCCCTCGCCTCGGACTTCCGCGTCGCCGACCCCTCCGCGCGCTTCTCCTTCCTCTTCACCCGGGTCGGCCTCTCCGGCGGCGACATGGGCGCCGCCTACCTCCTGCCGCGCGTCGTCGGCCTCGGCCACGCCACGCGGCTGCTCATGCTGGGCGAGCCGGTGCGCGCCCCCGAGGCCGAACGGATCGGGCTCATCAGCGAGC
The DNA here is from genome assembly GCF_008642335.1 of Streptomyces venezuelae. Lineage (NCBI taxonomy): Bacteria > Bacillati > Actinomycetota > Actinomycetes > Kitasatosporales > Streptomycetaceae > Streptomyces > Streptomyces venezuelae. Next base: position 6,271,774 of record NZ_CP029191.1, read on the forward strand.
TGACGGAGGAGGGCGGCGCCGCGGAGGCCGCGCAGACCCTGGCCCGCCGCCTCGCCGACGGACCCGCCCTCGCGTACGCGCAGACCAAGGCGCTCCTCACCTCGGAGCTCGACATGCCGCTCGCCGCCTCCATCGAACTGGACGCGTCCACGCAGGCGCTCCTGATGAACGGCGAGGACTACGCCGAGTTCCACGCGGCGTTCACGGAGAAGCGCCCGCCGAAGTGGCAGGGACGGTGACCATGACGACCCCGCACCGCATCGCGGTCATCGGCGGCGGCCCCGGCGGGCTCTACGCCGCCGCGCTGCTCAAGCGCCTCGACCCCGCCCGCGAGGTCACCGTCTGGGAGCGCAACGCGCCCGACGACACCTTCGGCTTCGGCGTCGTCCTCTCCGACGAGACCCTCGGCGGCATCGAACACGCCGACCCCGCCGTCTACGCCGCCCTCCAGGCGGAGTTCGTGCGCTGGGACGACATCGACATCGTGCACCGCGACCGGCGCCACACCTCCGGCGGCCACGGGTTCGCCGCGCTCGGCAGGCGCAGGCTCCTGGAGATCCTGCACGACCGCTGCCGGGACCTCGGCATCGAGCTGCGCTTCCGTACGGAGGCGCCGCCCGCCGCCGCGCTCGCCGCCGAGTACGACCTCGTCGTCGCCGCCGACGGCATCCACAGCCTCACCCGCGAGGCACACGCCGACGTCTTCGGGCCGACCCTGACCACCCACCGCTGCCGCTACATCTGGCTCGCCGCGGACTTCGCCTTCGACGCGTTCCGCTTCGAGATCGCCGAGACGGAACACGGCGTGATGCAGCTGCACGGATACCCGTACTCCTCGGCGGGGACGGGCGCCTCCACCGTCATCGTCGAGATGCGCGAGGAGGTGTGGGAGGCCGCGGGCTTCGCGGACCTCGACGAGTACGAGTCCACGGAACGCTGCGCCAAGATCTTCGCGGACGCGCTGGGCGGCCGCCCGCTGCGCGGCAACAATTCCTCGTGGATCAACTTCCGCACCGTCACCAACTCCCGCTGGTCGTACGGCAACACGGTCCTGCTCGGCGACGCCGCGCACACCGCGCACTTCTCCATCGGCTCCGGCACGAAGCTCGCCGTCGAGGACGCGCTCGCGCTCGCCGCCTGCCTGGAGGAAAAGACCGACATCCCGGCCGCGCTCCGGGCGTACGAGGAGGAGCGCAGGCCCGTCGTCGCCTCCACGCAGCGTGCGGCCCGCGCCAGCCTGGAGTGGTTCGAGCGGCTGCCGGACTACCTCGACCAGCCGCCGCGCCAGTTCGCGTTCAACCTCCTCACCCGCAGCCGCCGCGTCACCCACGACAACCTCCGCCTGCGCGACGCCGACTTCACCCGCGCGGTCGAGAGCGACTTCGGCTGCCCGGACGGCACCCCGCCGATGTTCACGCCCTTCCGGCTCCGCGACCTGACCCTGCGCAACCGCGTCGTCGTCTCGCCGATGGACATGTACTCCGCCGTGGACGGCGTCCCCGGCGACTTCCACCTCGTCCACCTGGGCGCGCGGGCGCTCGGCGGCGCGGGCCTCGTCATGACCGAGATGGTGTGCGTCAGCGAGCGCGGCCGCATCACGCCGGGCTGCGCGGGCCTTTACACCGACGGGCAGGCGGAGGCGTGGCGCCGCGTCACGGACTTCGTGCACGCACAGGCACCCGGCGCGGCGATCGGCCTGCAGCTCGGGCACTCCGGCCGCAAGGGTTCCACGAAGCGGATGTGGGAGGGCATCGACGATCCGCTGCCCGAGGGCAACTGGCCGCTCGACGCGGCGTCGCCGCTGCCGTACAAGCGGGGCAGTCAGGTTCCCCGTGAACTGTCCCGGGCGGGGCTCACGGAGATCCGCGAACAGTTCATGTCGGCGGCGCGGCGAGCCGACCGGGCGGGCTTCGACCTCCTCGAACTCCACGCGGCGCACGGGTACTTGCTGTCGGGATTCCTCTCCCCGCTCACGAATCGCCGCACCGACGCGTACGGGGGTGATCTGGCGGGCCGTCTCCGCTACCCCCTGGAGGTCTTCGACGCGGTACGGGCGGTCTGGCCCGCCGGGAAGCCCATGACGGTCCGCATCTCCGCGACGGACTGGGCGGAGGGCGGCACGACGGCCGAGGACGCGGTCGAGATCGCCCGCGCGTTCGCCGCGCACGGCGCCGACGCGATCGACGTCTCGACCGGGCAGGTCGTGGCGGAGGAGCGCCCCGAGTTCGGCCGCTCGTACCAGACGCCGTACGCGGACCGCATCCGCAGTGTGACGGGCATTCCGGTGATCACGGTGGGCGCGGTCTCGTCGTGGGACGACGTGAACTCCCTGCTGCTGGCAGGACGGGCGGACCTGTGCGCGCTGGCCCGGCCCCACCTCTACGACCCCCACTGGACGCTGCACGCGGCGGCGGAGCAGGGGTATGTGGGGGAGGGGGCGACATGGCCGCTCCCGTACCGCGCGGGTAGCCGCCGCCCCCAGACGGGCCGCACGGACGCGCCCAAGCAGAGACTGCAACTGCCCATGTGACGCCGGGTGCGGGTTGTTTGTGGCTGTTCGCGCAGTTCCCCGCGCCCCTGGGGGGCGGACCGTTTCCGTCGTTCCTCGGGTGCCGGTAGTGGGCTCAGGAGGGTGCCGTGATGGTGATCTCGGCCGTCGCGCCCTCGCCCCGTAGTCTCACCGTGCCGGGGCCGGAGTGGCGTACGCAGTCCAGGCGGGCGAGGGGGGTGTCCCTGCCGTCCGGGGTGACCAGGGCGAGTCCCTCCGTGACGGGCATCAGCAGGAGGATCTCATCCGCCTCGCACCCCGGCTCCGTCCCACCCGCCGCCGCGGCGACGTCGACGATGCGCACCCGGGCCGACGCCCCGCCCCTCCGCGTCATCACGTTCAGGTTGCGCACCGGGCCCGACGGGAGGTGGCAGTGCGTCGGGGCGTCGCCCGGGAAGGCGAAGGGGGTCAGGGGAGCGATTCGGTGCGGGATGCCCTCCACGGTCAGCAGCATCGCGGCCGCGCCCTCCGCCTCCACCGGGGTGATCACCCGGTCCGTGTCGGGGAAGTGGGAGAAGGGGCCGTCTCCGGCCACGTCCGCCACGCTCACCCGCCAGCCCGCGCCCTCCGCGACCTCCCTGGTCGTACCGCCGCCGTTCTTCCACGGCACGGTGCGGTACGCGGTCCAGCGCAGCAGTTCTTCGTTCATCGGCGCAGTCTAGGCGGGCCGCACGAAGCGGGCGCCCGGCTCTCTGAGGCGTTCGTCCAGGGCCGCGAAGACCGCCGCCGAGCGGGCGCCCGGCCAGTTTGAGGGGAGCAGGTCGGCGGGGAGGCCCGGGTCCGCGTAGGGGAGTTGGCGCCAGGAGTCCAGGGCGAGGAGGTAGTCGCGGTACGCCTCCTCGGGGGAGTCACCGGGGGCGCCGCGGGATTCCCAGGACCGGAGTACCGGCTCGTGGCGGTCCAGGAACGCCTCGTGCTGCTTGGCCAGGGTCGCCAGGTCCCACCAGCGGGCCACCGCCTCCGGTGTCGGGGTGAAGCCCAGGTGCTCGCCCCGGAACAGGTCCACGTACGGGGCGAGTTGGAGGCGGGTCAGGGTGTGCCTGGTCTCGGAGTACAGGTGGGCCGGGGCGATCCAGACACCCGGCGCCGCCGTGCCGAAGCCGAGGCCCGCGAGGCGCGACCGCAGCACGTGCCGCTTGGCGCGTTCCGCCTCGGGGACGGAGAAGACGGCCAGGACCCAGCCGTCCCCGTGCTCCGCCCCCGCGCCGTAGATGCGGCGGTCGCCGTCTTCCAGGAGCTGGCGGGCGTCCGGCGAGAGCGCGTACCCGGCGGCGCCCCCCTCCGCGCGTCCGGGCACGAGCAGGCCGCGCCGCTTCAGCCGGGACACCGACGACCGCACGGACGGCGCGTCGACGCCGACCGGCGCGAGGAGGCGCACCAGCTCGGCGACCGGCACGGGGCCGGGCGCGGCCCGGCCGTAGGCGCCGTAGAACGTGACGATCAAGGACCGTGGAGTGTGCTGCTCGGACACGTGATCACTCTACGGGCCCGGGGCCGCCCGGCATCCGGCCGCGCAGCCGGAAGCGCTGCAGCTTGCCGGTCGCGGTGCGGGGGAGTGCGTCCAGGAAGACGATCTCGCGCGGGCATTTGTAGGGCACCAGTTCCCCCTTCACGAAGTCCCGCAACCGGTCCGCGTCCGGCTCCGCGCCCGCGCGCAGCACCACGTACGCCACGGCCACCTGCCCGCGCAGCTCGTCGGGGCGGCCCACTACCGCCGTCTCGGCCACGTCGGGGTGGCGCAGCAGGGCGTCCTCGACCTCGGGGCCCGCGATGTTGTACCCGGCGGAGATGATCATGTCGTCCGCGCGGGCCACGTACCGGAAGTAGCCGTCGGCGTCCCTGACGTAGGTGTCGCCGGTGATGTTCCAGCCGTGGCGTACGTAGTGGAGCTGCCGTTCGTCGGAGAGGTAGCGGCAGCCGACGGGCCCGCGCACCGCGAGCAGTCCGGGCTCGCCGTCCGGCAGCGGCGCCCCGGAATCGTCGACCACGCGCGCGTGCCACCCGGGGACGGGCAGCCCGGTCGTACCGGGCCGTATCGCGTCGTCGGCGGCGGAGATGAAGATGTGCAGCAGCTCGGTCGCGCCGATGCCGTTGATGATGCGGTGCCCGGTGCGCCGCTGCCAGCTCTGCCAGGTCGCCGCGGGCAGGTTCTCGCCCGCGGACACGCAGCGCCGCAGCGAGGAGACGTCGTGCGCGTCGAGCTCGTCCAGCATCGTGCGGTACGCGGTCGGGGCGGTGAAGAGCACGCTGATCCCGTGCCGCCCGATCGCCGGCAACAGCTGCTTGGGACCCGCCTGTTCGAGCAGGACGGAGGAGGCGCCGAAGCGCAGCGGGAAGACGACGAGACCGCCGAGGCCGAAGGTGAAGCCCAGGGGCGGGCTGCCCGCGAACACGTCGTCCGGCGTCGGCTTCAGGACGTGCCGGGCGAACGTGTCGGCGATGGCGAGCACGTCGCGGTGGAAGTGCATGCAGCCTTTGGGGCGGCCCGTCGTGCCGGAGGTGAACGCGATCAGCGCGACGTCGTCGGCCGCCGTGTCCACCGCTTCGTACCGGTCCGGCTGCCGGGCGGCGCGCGCGAGGAGGTCGTCGGGGCCCTCGCCGCCGTACGTGGTGACGTTCAGGCCCGGCACGCCGGCCTTGATCAGGTCGTCGACCGACCGGACGTCGCAGAGCGCGTGCCGCACCTCGGCGATCTCGCACATCGTGGCGAGCTCCTGCGCGCGCTGCTGGGCGAGGACGGTCACGGCGACCGCGCCCGCCTTCATCACGGCGAGCCAGCAGGCGGCGAGCCACGGCGTGGTGGGCCCGCGCAGCAGGACGCGCTGGCCCGGCCGTACGTCCAGTTCCGCGGCGAGCGCGTGCGCGATCCGGTCGACGTGCTGCCGCAGCGCGCCGTACGTCCAGGTCTCGCCGGACGCGGCGTGGAAGACGGGACGTCCGGCGCCGAACCGCTCGGCGGACCGGTCCAGGAGCTCCGAGCCGCAGTTGAGGCGGTCGGGGTAGTGCAGTTCGGGGCGGTCGTGGACCAGTGCGGGCCACTGCTCGCGCGGCGGGAGGTGGTCCCGGGTGAACGTGTCGACGTGGCCGGACGGTATCGGCCCCGGGTTGGCTGGATTGCCGGTCGGTTCCATGGCGGCTCTGCCCCCTTGCCTGCCGGACGGGCGCTGTGGTGGGCTCGCTCCATGAGCGTATCGTGATGGTGACGACAGTCAACGGTGCGCGATAAAGGAGGGGACCGGCTTGACGGCATTCTCGCTCAATCCTGAACAAACCGCCCGTTGCGCGGAGCTGCGGACGCTCGCCGCCGAGCGGCTGCGCCCCCTGGCGGAGAAGGGCGAGCCCGGCCATGTGAACCGGCCACTGGTCGCGGCGCTCGGCGAACTCGGGCTGCTGGACGCGCTGTTCGAGGAGCGGTTCGAGGGAGGGGGCGCCGGTGCGAGTCCGCCGGGCGGGGCGTCCGGCGCTCTCGACCTCTGCCTGACCCGGGAATCCCTCGCGTACGCCTGCACGGAGGCGGAGACCGCCTTCGCCCTGCAGGGGCTCGGCGCCCACCCCGTGCACGCCCACGGCTCACCCGAGCAACGGGAACGGTGGCTGCCGCCCGTCCGCGCCGGACACGCCGTCGCGGCCTTCGCGCTCTCCGAGCCGGGCGCGGGCTCGGACGCGGCCGCCCTGAGCCTCGCGGCGGAACCGGACGCCTCCGGGGGCTGGCGCCTCACCGGCGAGAAGTGCTGGATCTCCAACGCGCCCGAGGCCGACTTCTACAGCGTCTTCGCCCGTACGTCACCGGGCGCGGGAGCGCGCGGCGTCACCGCGTTCCTGGTCCCCGCCGACCGCGCGGGCCTCACCGGTACCCCGCTCGACATGCTCTCCCCGCACCCCATCGGCGCCCTGGCCTTCGACGGCGTACGCGTCGGCACGGAGGACGTGCTCGGGGAGGTCGACCGCGGCTTCCGGGTCGCGATGACGACGCTGAACCGGTTCCGGCCGAGCGTCGGCGCGTTCGCCGTCGGCATGGCGCAGTCCGCGCTCGACGCGACGCTGGCGCACACCGCCGAACGGACCGCGTTCGGCGGCACGTTGAAGGATCTGCAGTCGGTGGGCCACCAGGTCGCCGAGATGGCGACGCGCACGGAGGCGGCCCGCCTGATGGTGTACGCGGCAGCGGCGGCGTACGACGGCGAGGGGCCCCAGGGCCCCGGCATCGCCCGCCGCGCCGCGATGGCGAAACTCATCGCCACGGAGACCGCGCAGTACGTGGTCGACGCGGCGGTCCAGCTGCACGGCGCCCGCGCGCTGCGCCGCGGCCACCTCCTCGAACACCTCTACCGCGAGGTGCGCGCACCGCGCATCTACGAGGGCGCGAGCGAGGTCCAGCGCACCATCATCGCCAAGGAGCTGTACGCCGCACACGAGGAGGAGCCGCCCGCATGAGCGACAGCGATCACCTGCACCGCGTCAACCCCGCCGAACTCTCGCCGCCCACGGGCTTCTCGCACGCCGTCACCGCGACGGGCTCCCGCCTCGTCTTCCTCGCCGGGCAGACCGCGCTGGACAGCGAGGGCAAGGTCACCGGGTCGACCCTGCCCGAGCAGTTCGAGAAGGCCCTCACCAACCTCCTGACCGCCCTGCGCCACGCGGGCGGCACCCCGGCCGACCTCGCGCGCGTCACGGTCTACGCCACGGACGTCGCCGACTACCGCGCCTGCGCCGCCGAACTGGGCCGGATCTGGAAGAGGCTGGCGGGCCGCGACTATCCGGCCATGGCAGTGCTGGGCGTCGTCAGGCTGTGGGACGAGGAGGCCTTGGTGGAACTCGACGGGACCGCGGTGCTCGCCTGACCACCGCGCACGTCCCGCACCGTTCTGGCACGTCGGCGGGCCGAGGCGAGGGCCTGCTCCAGGGAGCGGGTGCCGGTGATGACGCACAGGGTGTACGTGACGTCGTCGAGCTGTTGGCGCAGCGCCGGGTCGACGGCCGCGCTGCCGGTCTTCGCGTGGAGGGATTCGTAGCGTTCGACGAGGTCGGCGAGGACGGAGGGGTGTGCCTGCAACATGAACGTACTCCTGGACAGAGGTCGGTGGGGGCACTGGTGGGGGGATCTGATGCCCCTGTTACCCCCGGTTTCCGGCGTCATGCACCACTCCCCTTCCTGAAGAGCGGAATGCCTGCTACCGGGTGCGACGTGCGGATCACGGGGTACTCGGCGACGAACGACCGAGAGCTCCACAGGTTCCGCAGGAGGGGTTACCACGTGCGTACACGACGGGTTTCGGGTGTCATCGGAGTTACCGTGCTCGCGGCGGCGCTGCTGTCGAGCTGTGGCGACAGCGACGACGACGGCTCGGACAAGCCGTTCGCCAAGGACAGCGCCGACCAGATCGCCGCCAAGGCGGTGGCGGCCACCAAGGGCGCGGACTCCATGCGCATCAAGGGCGACATGCGGCAGGAGGGCAAGCCGGTCAGCCTGGACATCGCGGTCGACCAGGAGAAGAACTGCGAGGGGACGATCGGCACCGGCGGCTCGAAGGCCGAGGTGCGGCACACGGACGGCACCTTGTACATGCGCGGCAACGAGCAGTACTGGAAGACCTCGCTGAAGAACCGGCCCGGTTCCGAGAAGGTCATCTCCAAGGTCGCCGACAAGTGGGTCAAGATGCCCGCCGACGACGCCTCGACCGCCGGCATGTGCGACAAGCAGGGCCTGGTCGCGTCGATGGACGAGAACAAGTCCGAGCGCAAGGGCATGAAGAAGGGCGAGACGACGTCCGTCGACGGCAAGGACGCGATCGCCCTGACGAAGAAGGGCTCGGGTGGTGAGACGAACACGATGTACGTCGCCACGGAGGGCAAGCCGTACATCCTCCGCGTCTCCACGAAGGGCGGCGACGCCCCGAACGACGCGACGTTCGGCGACTACGACAAGCCGGTGAAGCCGGACACCCCGGACAAGGGCGAGACGGTCGACCTGAAGGAGCTCGCGGCTTCGGGGCAGTGACCGCGTGAGCGGCGACGACGTACAGGGGCCCGCACCGTGGTGCGGGCCCCAGGCCGTGGCTCGGTGCGCACCCCCGGCGTCCCGGACTCAGATGTCCCGGAACGTCTCGATCTGCGCGCCCACCGAGTTCAGGCGCTCCGCCAGGTCCTCGTAGCCGCGGTTGATCACGTACACGTTGCGCAGCACCGACGTGCCCTCGGCCGCCATCATCGCGAGCAGCACGACCACGGCGGGGCGCAGGGCGGGCGGGCACATCATCTCCGCCGCGCGCCAGCGCGTCGGGCCCTCGACCAGGACGCGGTGCGGGTCCAGGAGTTGCAGGCGGCCGCCGAGGCGGTTGAGGTCCGTGAGGTAGATCGCCCGGTTGTCGTAGACCCAGTCGTGGATCAGCGTCTTGCCCTGCGCCGCCGCCGCGATGGCCGCGAAGAAGGGGACGTTGTCGATGTTCAGGCCGGGGAACGGCATCGGGTGGATCTTGTCGATCGGCGCCTCCAGCTTGGAGGGGCGGACGGTGAGGTCGATCAGGCGCGTACGGCCGTTGTCGGCCGGGTACTCCGCGCTGCGGTCGTGGTCGAGCCCCATCTCCTCCAGGACCGCGAGCTCGATCTCGAGGAACTCGATCGGCACCCGGCGCACCGTCAGCTCCGACTCCGTGACGACCGCGGCGGCCAGCAGGCTCATCGCCTCGACCGGGTCCTCGGAGGGGGAGTAGTCGACGTCGACGTCGATGGTGGGGACACCGTGCACGGTCAGGGTGGTCGTGCCGATGCCCTCCACCTTGACGCCGAGCGCCTCCAGGAAGAAGCACAGGTCCTGGACCATGTAGTTCGACGACGCGTTGCGGATGACGGTCGTGCCCGCGCCGCGCGCCGCGGCGAGCAGCGCGTTCTCGGTGACCGTGTCCCCGCGCTCGGTCAGGACGATCGGGCGGTCGGGGGAGACGTCGCGGGCGACCGTCGCGTGGTACAGCCCCTCGGTCGCCGCGATGTCCAGGCCGAACCTGCGCAGCGCGATCATGTGTGGCTCGATCGTGCGGGTGCCCAGGTCACAGCCGCCCGCGTAGGGCAGCTTGAAGTGGTCCATGCGGTGCAGCAGCGGGCCGAGGAACATGATGATCGAGCGGGTGCGGCGGGCCGCCTCCGCGTCGATGGCGTCCATGTCCAGCTTGGCGGGCGGCACGATCTCCAGGTCGACGCCGTCGTTGATCCAACGGGTGCGCACCCCGATGGAGTTGAGGACCTCCAGGAGGCGGTAGACCTCCTCGATGCGGGCCACGCGGCGCAGCACCGTACGGCCCTTGTTCAGGAGGGACGCACAGAGCAGCGCCACGCACGCGTTCTTGCTCGTCTTGACGTCGATGGCGCCGGAGAGCCGACGGCCGCCGACAACTCGCAGATGCATGGGGCCCGCGTACCCGAGCGAGACGATTTCACTGTCGAGAGCCTCGCCGATCCGGGCGATCATCTCAAGGCTGATGTTCTGGTTGCCGCGCTCGATGCGGTTCACGGCGCTCTGGCTGGTGCTGAGCGCCTCGGCGAGCTGCGTCTGCGTCCACCCCCGGTGCTGCCGGGCGTCGCGGATGAGCTTGCCGATGCGTACGAGGTAGTCGTCTGCCATGAGTCGTACGTTATCTCAGATATGAGATGTCGTACGCGCTGGGGTAGGCCATCCGAGGATCGGCCGTAAGAGGGGCCTTTTCTCCGGTGCACGGGTGCACGGGGAAGCTCAGCCGCAGCCGCACGAGGCGTGCCGGCCGTGCACCGACGCGTACGCCGTGGGCCGGGGCCCCGCCGCCGCCCGCGTCACTCGGGCGGCGGCCGCGCGTCCTGCCGACGACTGCGCGTCGTGCACCACTGTGCCTCCGACGAGCGTCATGCGCACCTCGGACGAGCTGATATCGGCCACCGGACACCGCGTCACATCGCGGTCGAGCAGCACGAGATCGGCCGCTTTTCCCCTCTCCACGGTGCCGGTGAGGTGGTCCGAGCGGAGCTGACGCGCGGTGCCCAAGGTGTGCATGAGCAGGGACGACGTACGGCTGAGGCCTTCCTCCGCGCGGTACAGGTCGCCCTCGCCCTCCATGCCCTCGCGGTCGATCGCGGTGCGGATCTGGTTCCAGACCTGCAGAGGGTCGACCGGCCAGTCCGAGCCACCCGCGAGCGCCGCGCGCCGGTCCCGGAGACTGCGCGCCGGGTACTGCCAACGGTGGCGCCGGGCCCCGATGTAGGGCAGCAGGGCGTCCATCGTCCAGGTGTTGCGGGCGGCCCACTGGAGCTGCATGCAGGCGACGACGCCGAGCGCTGCGAACCGCGGCAGGTCGCCGGGATCGACCAGTTGGAGGTGGGCAGTGGTGTTGCGGAGATCACGGCGGCCGGTCTTCCGCAGGGCGTACGCGTACCCGTCGAGGGACGTGCGCACGGCGCGGTCGCCGATGGCGTGCGCGTGCATCTGCCAGCCCTCGGCGTTGAAGGCGGCGCTGAGCCGTCCGTAGTCCGCCGCCGACACGTACAGGTCGCCGCGGTGGTCCGTGGGGCGGCCGTCCTTGTCGAGGTACGGCTGAAGGAGCGCGGCGGTCTGCGCCGGGTACTCGATGACGCCGTCGAGGAACACCTTGACGGTCCCGAAGCGCAGTCCGCGTACGTCCCGGAACTCCGCCCGCAGCTTTTTCGCGTACGCGAGTGCCGCGGCCGGATCCCTCGTCATGTCGGTCTCGACGCGCAGGGCGGGCACGATGCGCTGGAGCAGCCGGTCCGACGCGGCGAGCCGCTGATACAGCTTCAGCTCATCGCGCCCCACGACGGCTTCCATGAACGTGGTGACCCCGGACGCGGCGGCCTCGGCGAGAGTTTTCGCGGCGGCATCCGCCAACCGGGTCTCGTCCGGCTCGGGGATGTGCCGCGAGACGAGCGGCTGGGCGTCGTCCTTGAGCACGCCGGTCGGCTTGCCGTCCGCACCCTTCACGATCTTGCCGCCGACCGGGTCGGGCGTGGCCGCGGTGATCTTCGCGATGTCCAGGGCCCGCTGATTGGCCCACAGGTTGTGGCCGTCGCCGCCGCGCAGCGCGATGGGACGGCGGGTCGGCAGGGTGTCGAGCATCGTGTGGTGCGGGGCGGTGCCGTGCGGCAGGAGCCCGACCGGATTCCAGTCCTCCACGACGAGCCACCCGTCGGGCTCCTGCTCCGCCGAGTCCTTCAGGAACCCCGTCAGCGTCTTGTGCAGCTCCTCGACGGTCTGCTCGGCACCCGCGAGCGAGGGCCGCAGCGACCGGCTCGCCGCGTCCATCGGGTGGGCGTGCCCGTCGTGGATGCCGCTCATGAGGGTGCCGCCCGCCGCGTCCACGACGGCCGTGTCCCGCCCGACGTGCCGCTTGACGGCGGCGTCCGAACCGACGGCGAGGATCCGCCCGTCCCGCCCGACGGCCACGGCCTCGTGCCGGGTCGCGTGGCCCGAAGTGCCGGTGAACACGCGGGCGTTGTGGACGACGAGGGCGGCGGAGCGGCGGCGGGAGGAGGGGGACGCGGCGGATTCGGGGGCGGCCGCGGCGGCGGGACCGGCCGCGGTGACGATGCCTGCCGCTCCTGCGGCACCCACGGCTCCGGCGGCGGCGAGGAGACCCCTCCGCGAGAGGGGAGAGGGCTGGGCGGGGACTTCGTACGACGGGGACACGACCACACACACTCCAAGGCGTAGCGGGACCGATGAGGAAGGTGGACGGAACCCTCGACGAGTAATCCGTTAACCAGAACCCGCCCCGGACGACGGATTCCGTACGATGTGCCGCGTGCCAGGGCCGACACTCGCCGACATAGCCCGCGCCGCGGAGGTCTCGACGGCGACGGTCTCGCACGCCCTCAACGGCACCGGCAGGGTCGGCGACGCCACCCGCCGCCGGGTCCGCGAGACGGCGACCCGCCTCGGCTACGGCACGCCGGGCCCGCCCCGCACCCGCACGCTCGGCATCGCGGTCACCACGTTCCCCGCCGCCTGGAACTACACGGACATCGCCTACTTCTCACGAGCCCTCACGGCCGCCACCTCCGCCGCCCACGCCCGCGGCTACGCCCTCATCACCCTCCCCGCCGACCGCGCCGCCGACGACTCCTGGCACCACCTCGCCGTCGACGGCATGCTGATCATGGACAGTCCGCGCGGCGACCCGATGGTCCGCGCCCTGCGCGCCCGCGGCATCCCGCTCGTCTTCGACGGCGTCCCCGGCGACCCGCGCCCCGGCGACCACTGGGTCGACAACGACCACGAGTCGGCCACCCGCGAGGTGCTCGACCACCTCGCGGCGTCCGGTGCCCGCCGCGTCGCCCTGCAGTCCGGCAGCGGCGACGAGCACTACGCGCACGCGGTGACGGCGGCGTACGAACGCTGGTGCGCGGACCGCACCACGCCCCCGCTCGTCGTGCCCTTCGACGTGACCGACGACGAGGGCCACGCGTTCGACGCGCTGCTGAGGGGAACCGAGGGCCGCGTCGACGCCGTCTACGCCGCGTACGACCCCGGGGGCCGCCAGCTCCTCGCCGCCGCGGCCCGCCACGGCCTGCGCGTGCCGGACGACCTGCGCGTGGTCTGCGCGAGCGAGGACCCCGCCTACGCGGAGACGACCCCGCCCGTGACGACGCTGACCCTCTCCCCGGAACAGATGGCCCACACCGCCGTGGCGCTCCTCGTCGCCCTGATCGAAGACTCCGGCACGGCACCGCCGAACCCGGTGACGGTCCCGACGACCCTGATCCGACGAGCATCATCGACCACACGCCCCCCTCACCCCGCCTGAGCCCCCGCCGCCACGAAAACCGAGCCGACAATCCCGCAGCCCGCCCCCCCCCCGCCGACGCCCCGTCTTCGGCCCCCCCCGCGGCGGCCGGTGTCCGTCCCGGCGGGGCTGGCGGTGCGTGCGTGCCCCAGGCCGCGCGCCTCTCAGCCCGCCCCAGGCGCCGCCGCCGCGAGGGCCTGGCCGACGATCCTGCGGACCTCCGCGGTCGGCGGCGCACCGCGCTCGCACCCCGCGAACAGCAGATGTCCGCTCCCGATGAGCGTGAACGCGAGCGTGTCGGGGTCGGAGTCGGGGGCGAGCCGGCCGAGGGCGCGCTCCGTCGCGAGGTAGGCGGCGAGCACGGTGCCCGCCTCCGTCAGGAGCGGGATGCCGACCGGCGTGGTCCGGCGCAGCCGCGCCCGCAGCGCGTCCCGCGAGGTGACCAGGGCGAGAACGCCCAGCGCGAGCGGCCCGAACAGGTCCGTCAGCGCGGCGGCGACGTTGTCGACGACGGTGCCGGTCCCCGCCGCCCCGCGCAGTGCCGCGCCCCGCTCCTCCACCTCGCCGATCCGGTCGCGCACCAGCTCGGCGAGGAACGCGTCGAAGTCGTCGAAGTGCCGGTGCAGGACCCCCTTCGCGCACCCCGCCTCCGTGGTGACCGCCCGGCTGGTCAGCGCGTTCGGCCCGTCCCGGAGCAGGACGCGCTCGGCGGCGGCGAACAGCTGCTCGCGCACGTCGCGGATGGCCACCCCTGTGGGCACGTCGGTCCCGCCTCTCTGCCGTACGACCACACCCGGCCATTGACGAGTGGGCGCGCGCCCACTCAGAGTGGGCGCATGCCCACTATCCCTGAAAACCGCCCGCACCGACACCGTCGGATGGCGGAGTCCTTCGGCGCGGACGCCGAGCGCTACGACCGCGCCCGCCCCCGCTACCCCGACGAGCTCGTCCGCCACATCGCCGCGACCGCCCCCGGTCCCGCCGTCCTCGACGTCGGCTGCGGCACCGGAATCGTCGCCCGGCAGCTGCGCGCGGCAGGGTGCGAGGTGCTCGGTGTCGAGCCCGACGCGCGGATGGCGGACCTGGCGAGGCGGCTCGGCACGGAGGTCGAGCCCGGGACCTTCGAGGAGTGGGACCCGGCGGGCCGTACGTTCGACGCGGTGGTCGCAGGCCAGGCCTGGCACTGGGTCGACCCGGTCGTGGGAGCGGCGAAGGCGGCGCGGGTCCTGCGCCCCGGCGGCCTCCTCGCGGCGTTCTGGAACATGCACGAGCCACCGCCCGCCGTGGCGGACGCGTTCGCCGACGCGTTCCTCGCCGTGGCGCCCGACGCGCCGTTCGACGTCCGCGCGAAGCCGAGCCCGGACCCGCTGCTCGACGTGACCGCCGACGGCATCCGTGCCACGCGCGCCTTCGGCGACCCCGGGCGACGGTCGTACGCGTGGGAGTGGACGTACACCCGCGACGCCTGGCTGGACCAGCTGCCCACCCAGGGCGCGCTCACCCGCCTCCCGGCGGAAGCGCGGTCGGAGGTACTCGCGGCCGTGGGCGCCGCCGTCGACACGCTGGGCGGCAGCTTCACCATGCGCTACACGACCGTGGCGCTCACCGCCCGGACCGCGGGCGCCTCGTGACGCAGGGCATGCGGGCGCGCCTCGTCGGACCGAGGGGTCATGTACTAGAGTTATCTCGACATCGAGATATCTGCCGAGGCGCACCAGAAGCCGCCACTCGGTAAGGGTTACCTAACTAAGCCTTACCTTAGCGGACCGACGAGGAGTCGTGGCGGCAGGATGTACGGAACGCGCGAAAAAATCTGAAGGAGACTGTCGTGTCGGCGAACAGCTTCGACGCCCGCAGCACGCTGCGCGTGGGCGACGAGTCGTACGAGATCTTCAAGCTGGACAAGGTCGAGGGCTCCGCACGCCTTCCCTACAGCCTGAAGGTGCTGCTGGAGAACCTGCTCCGTACCGAGGACGGCGCGAACATCACCGCCGACCACATCCGCGCGCTCGGCAACTGGGACTCGCAGGCCCAGCCCGCGCAGGAGATCCAGTTCACGCCGGCCCGCGTGATCATGCAGGACTTCACCGGCGTCCCCTGCGTCGTGGACCTCGCCACCATGCGTGAGGCCGTGAAGGAACTCGGCGGCGACCCGGCGAAGATCAACCCGCTGGCCCCGGCCGAGCTGGTCATCGACCACTCCGTCATCGCCGACAAGTTCGGCACGGCGGACGCCTTCGGCCAGAACGTCGAGCTGGAGTACGGCCGCAACAAGGAGCGCTACCAGTTCCTGCGCTGGGGCCAGACCGCCTTCGACGAGTTCAAGGTCGTCCCCCCGGGCACCGGCATCGTCCACCAGGTCAACATCGAGCACCTGGCCCGTACCGTCATGGTCCGCAACGGCCAGGCGTACCCCGACACCCTCGTCGGCACCGACTCGCACACCACGATGGTCAACGGCCTGGGCGTCCTGGGCTGGGGCGTCGGCGGCATCGAGGCCGAGGCCGCGATGCTGGGCCAGCCGGTCTCCATGCTGATCCCGCGCGTCGTCGGCTTCAAGCTGACCGGCGAGCTGAAGCCGGGCACCACCGCCACGGACCTCGTCCTCACGATCACCGAGATGCTGCGCAAGCACGGCGTCGTCGGCAAGTTCGTCGAGTTCTACGGCGAGGGTGTGGCGGCCACGAGCCTCGCCAACCGCGCCACCATCGGCAACATGTCGCCGGAGTTCGGCTCCACCGCCGCGATCTTCCCGATCGACGACGAGACCCTGAACTACCTGCGTCTGACCGGCCGCGACGCCCAGCAGGTCGCGCTCGTCGAGGCGTACGCCAAGGAGCAGGGCCTCTGGCTCGACCCGGCCGCCGAGCCCGACTTCTCCGAGAAGCTGGAGCTGGACCTGTCGACGGTCGTCCCGTCGATCGCCGGCCCGAAGCGTCCGCAGGACCGCATCGTCCTCGCCAACGCCGCCGAGCAGTTCAAGACCGACGTGCGCAACTACGTCGACTCGGTCGACGAGGCGGGCAAGGAGTCCTTCCCGGCCTCCGACGCCCCGGCCACCACGAACGGCGTCCCGTCGAACCCGGTCCTCGTGACCGCCCCCGACGGCTCGACGTACGAGCTGGACCACGGGGCGGTGACGGTCGCGGCCATCACCTCCTGCACCAACACCTCGAACCCGTACGTGATGGTCGCCGCCGCGCTCGTCGCGAAGAAGGCCGTCGAGAAGGGTCTGACGCGGAAGCCCTGGGTCAAGACCACCCTCGCGCCCGGCTCCAAGGTCGTCACCGACTACTTCGACAAGGCGGGGCTCACCCCCTACCTCGACAAGGTCGGCTTCAACCTCGTCGGCTACGGCTGCACCACCTGCATCGGCAACTCGGGCCCGCTCCCGGACGAGGTCTCCAAGGCCGTCAACGACCACGACCTGGCCGTGACGTCCGTCCTCTCCGGCAACCGGAACTTCGAGGGGCGCATCAACCCCGACGTCAAGATGAACTACCTGGCGTCCCCGCCGCTGGTCGTCGCGTACGCCCTCGCCGGCTCGATGAAGATCGACATCACCACCGAGGCCCTCGGCGTCGACCAGGACGGCAACCCGGTCTACCTGAAGGACGTCTGGCCCACCGAGGCCGAGGTCAACGACGTCGTGGCGAACGCCATCGGCGAGGACATGTTCAACAAGTCCTACCAGGACGTCTTCGCGGGCGACGCCCAGTGGCAGGCGCTGTCGATCCCGACCGGCAACACCTTCGAGTGGGACAGCGAGTCCACCTACGTCCGCAAGCCCCCGTACTTCGAGGGCATGGCGCACGAGCCGTCCCCCGTCGAGGACATCACGGGCGCCCGCGTCCTCGCCAAGCTCGGCGACTCGGTGACGACGGACCACATCTCGCCCGCCGGTGCGATCAAGGCCGACACCCCGGCCGGCAAGTACCTGACGGAGCACGGCGTGCAGCGCCGCGACTTCAACTCGTACGGTTCGCGCCGAGGCAACCACGAGGTCATGATTCGCGGCACGTTCGCGAACATCCGCCTGCGCAACCAGATCGCGCCGGGCACCGAGGGCGGCTTCACGCGTGACTTCACGCAGGCCGACGCGCCGGTCTCGTTCATCTACGACGCCTCGCGCAACTACATCGACCAGGGCATCCCGCTGGTCGTCCTCGCGGGCAAGGAGTACGGCTCCGGCTCGTCCCGCGACTGGGCCGCCAAGGGCACCGCGCTCCTCGGCGTCAAGGCCGTCATCGCCGAGTCGTACGAGCGCATCCACCGCTCAAACCTCATCGGCATGGGCGTCCTGCCGCTCCAGTACCCGGAGGGCCAGTCGGCCTCGTCCCTCGGCCTGACGGGCGAGGAGACCTTCTCCTTCTCCGGCGTGACCGAGCTGAACAACGGCTCGACCCCGCGCACGGTCAAGGTCACCACCGACACCGGTGTCGAGTTCGACGCGGTCGTCCGCATCGACACCCCCGGTGAGGCGGACTACTACCGCAACGGCGGCATCATGCAGTACGTGCTGCGCAGCCTGATCCGCAAGTAGGCGATCGACTACGGCAGTTGAGGGCCGCACCCCCGGGCATGTCCCGGGGGTGCGGCCCTCGCCGCGTCCTCGGCCCCCCGACGTACGGCTGATCAGCTCAGCGGAATGCTCTTCACGGCCGACAGCAGCGGCACGAGGACGTAGTCACCGTTGCCCGCACCGCACACGGGCCGTGTGTCGACGGTGTCGGAGATGTTCGTGCCGGTCGTGTACCGCTTGTCCGGCGCGGGCACCACGCTCGTCATGTGGCTCTTGAGCCGCTCCGAGTAGTACACGCACTGGTGCAGGTTGAGGCGGCTGCCCGCGGTCAGGTCCAGGGGCAGGGAGCCCGAGAGACCCGGGTTGGGCACATGGCTGCCGTTGCCGGGACCGCAGGTCGGGGAGGTCTCCTTGCTGTTCGATACTTTCGTGCCGGTGGAGTAGCGCCCGTCGCCGCTCGGCGTCACCAGGGTGGTGAAGCGGTCGGTGCTCGCGCTCCGGTAGTAGTCGCACTGCTGGAGGTTGAGGTAGCGCCCGGTCCCCAGGTTCAGCGCTTTGACGCCGTGCAGGACCGGCACGGGCACGTGATTGCCGTTCCCCGCGCCGCAGGCCGCCGTGGTGTCGGCGGTGGCGGAGTGCTTCGTGCCGGTCGAGTAGCGGCCGTCGCCGCTCGGGGTGACGAACGTGTTGAAGTGGTCGTCGAGGCTGCTCGCGTAGTACGCGCACTGGTGCAGGTTCAGATAGCCGGAGGCGGCGACCGCCGACTCCTGAGCGCCCAGGTCCCGGGCCACGGCAACAGGCGCCGTCGTACCCACGAATGTCCCCACGCCGACCGCGAGGGCGAGTACCGGTCGCCACGCGCGCGTGGCCTTCCGTCGCATCATTTCGGTTCTCCCGTCCGGGTGCGGGCTGCGCTCTGGAACCGTCCCGCACTTCCTGCGACGAAGGTCCCAGGGGCACCCCGCACCCCGGTATCCCGAAACCTGGGGATTGGCGGATACGCGCCGCTACGCCCGCGGCCACCCGCCGTACGGAACGGTGATGAGCTCCATGGCATGCCCGGCAGGATCGAGGAAGTACACGCCCCGGCCCCCGTCATTGCGGTTGAACTCGCCCGGCAGCTGTTGCCGCGGGTCGGCCCAGTGCTCGATTCCCCGAGTCCTGATCTTCTCGTACGCGGCCTCGAACTCCGCCTCCGAGACCAGGAAGGCGTAGTGCTGCGGCGTGATCGACTCGGCGGGAACGGCGGCGAAGTCGAGAGTGACCGCATTGCTGAGGGCGACGGCCACGAACGGCCCCCACGCTCCGGCGACCTCGAGACCCAACAACTCCGCGAAGAACTCGGCGGATTCCCGGTTGTCCCGGGCATGGACGATCGTGTGATTCAACTGAACGGACAAGGAATGCCTCCACAAGGCATCTCCCGACACCTCCATGCCTCACCCAGCCGGTGACCGACACGCGATGTCGCCGTGGATCTTAGACACGAGGCCCGCGCGCTGTCGAGTGGCGTCGCGCGTACCGTGCGCGCGCCGCCTCATGGGCGTCGCGCAGCAGCCGCACCACCGTGGCCGTCGTCCTCGCGCCGGGATTGACGACGCAGATCCAGCCGAGCGCGCCGTACACCGGGTGCGGCAGCACGCGGTCGGTGGCCGTGTGGTCACGGGGAAGGGTGATGCCGTGCGGGTCCTCCCCGGTGAGTTCGCGGAACGTGGCGCGGTCCACGTGGACGTTCACGCGCCAGCGGCCCGGAGGGTCCAGGTCGGAGGCGGTGTCGTCCGGGTAGTCCTTGGTGACGATCGTTCCGTAGGGCTGCGTGTTCTCGGGCAGCCGGCCGTCGGGAGCGTAGTAGAAGAACGCGTCGCCCCACGCGAGCTCGGGGGAGTCGCCTCCCGGCTCCGGGACGAGCACGAGCGCGCCGTCGAGGCTTCGTACGGCCGCGATGATCTGTTGCATACTCATGGTTCAAGCATCACCTTCAAGTGCTTATGTGGGGTTGGAGGGCAGCTGAGAACGGTCGATGTCGCCCGCGAGTCGGGGTACTCGGTGCAGCAGGTCCGCGACCTGGAGCGCCTTGGCGTCATTCCCCCGGCCGCCCGGTCGGGCAACGGCTACCGCTCGTACACGGCAGCCCACGTGCATGCCCTTCGCGCCTATCGCGGACTCGCCGGCGCGGTCGGCCCCGTCGAGGCCCGGCGGATGCTCGTGGAGCTGCGGACGGAGACGATCGCCGTGGCGGCCGCGGCGATCAGCGCGGTGCATGTCCGGCTCGCACGGGAACGGGAAGAGGCGTTGCGCGCGCAGGAGGCGTTGCGTGCGATCCAGGGGGAGACGGACACACCCGAGTCGGCGCGGGAGGGCGACGCCATGACGATCACGCAGCTGGCCGCGGCGCTCGACGTGCGTCCCTCGACCCTGCGGTTCTGGGAGCAGGAAGGACTCGTCACCCCTGAGCGGGTGACGTCACTGCGCGTACGTCGATACGGCCTCGCGGCGATCGGCGCCGCCCGCATCGTCGCGGCCCTCCGCAACTCCGGGTACGGCGTCCCCGCGGTGCGCGACATCATGGGCTCCCTGCACCGGCTCGACGGCCCGGAAGAGACCGGGCGCATCCTCCAACGACGGCTCGACCGGATCGCCGCGCGGACCGTGGCGCTGCTCCGAGCGGGAGCCGACCTGGCAGCCGTCGTCACGGCCGGTCAGGAACCGCCTCCCGCCCCGTAGGCCCGAACCACCGCTTCACGAGCGGGCGGGCCCGCAGGTCTGGACTTGTCCGCACGGGCTCTCTACGCTCAGCCGCATCACCCGCACTGAGAGCGCTCTCAATAGTTCAACTCTGGTCAACTCCGGTCTACCGCACCCCCGTTGGCACGACCTGACCCGAACCATGAGATCCGAACCACGAGAGGACACCCACGTGAGACGCAAGACCAGCGCACGCCTCGGCCTGTCCGCCTTCCTCCTGGCGGCCGCCTGTGCCGGTACCGGGCTCGCTCCCACAGCCACGGCGACCGCCGACTCCCCCGACACACCCCTCGCCTCCGACGGGCTCCTCAAAGCCATGCAGCGCGACCTCGGGCTCTCGCCCGCCGCCGCCCGTGAGCGGCTCCTCGACGAGAAGCGGGCCGTCAAGGTCGAGCGCGCGGCGAAGAAGGCGGCCGGTGACGCGTACGGTGGGGCCTGGTTCGACGCCGGGAAGGGGCGGCTCACCGTCGCCCTCACGGAGCGTTCCGTTGCCGCGGATGTACGTGACGCCGGCGCCGACGTCCGCTACGTCGAGCACAGCGCCGCCGAACTGAACGCAGCAAAGGCGCGCGTCGACAAGTTCGCCGACAAGTCCAAGGCGCCCAAGGGCGTGGCGAGTTGGCGGGTCGACGTCGAGACCAACCGCGTCGTCGTCGACGTCGTCGAAGGCCACCGTGCCGACAACGATGTCACCACCTTCCTCCGCGGTGCCCGCGCCACCGCCCCCCTGCGCGTGGACACCGTCCCGGAGGCCCCGAGCACCTTCGCCGCCGGGACCGTCGGCGGCGACCCGTACTACACCGGCAACGTCCGCTGCTCCATCGGCTTCTCCGTGCACGGCGGCTTCGTCACCGCCGGGCACTGCGGCAAGGCGGGCGCGGGGGTGCGCGGCTGGGACGGGTCCAACATCGGTTCGTTCCAGGGCTCCTCGTTCCCCGACAACGACTACGCGTGGGTGTCCGTCGGCAACGGCTGGTGGACCGTGCCCGTCGTGCTCGGCTGGGGCACCATCCCCGACCGGCTCGTCAAGGGATCGGCGGAGGCACCCGTCGGTACCTCGATCTGCCGCTCCGGCTCCACCACGAAGTGGCACTGCGGGAATCTTCTCGCCAAGAACGAGACCGTCAACTACTCGGGCGGCGCCGTCGTCCACCAGCTGACCAAGACAAGTGTCTGCGCCGAGGGCGGTGACTCGGGCGGCTCGTTCATCAGCGGCGACCAGGCCCAGGGCGTGACGTCCGGCGGCTGGGGCAACTGCAGCAGCGGTGGCGAGACGTGGTTCCAGCCGGTGAACGAGATCCTTCAGCGGTACGGGCTGCGGCTGCACACCGCGTGACGTCGTGAGCGGTGCGCCCGGCTCCGGCAACTGCCGGGCGCATTGTGCCCGTTACCGCGCGGGGCGGACCGACAACCTGTGCCGGAACTCGTCACGCGGGTCGTACTCGGCCTTCACCCGTTGCAGCCGCGGGTAGTTGTCCTTGTAGTAGAGCGTGTACCAGGGCACGCCCGACGTGTTCTGCTCCGGGTCGGCGAGGTCCGCGTCCGGGTAGTTGATGAACGCGCCGTCGCTGACCGCGCCCGGCACGGGGACGCCGCCGCTGTCGGCGTACAGGCCCCGGTACAGCGAACGCACCCACGCGGTCTCGCGCTTCCCGTCCTGCGTCTCCGCGTCCCAGCCCGCCATGTAGACGGCCTTCAGGATCGAGTCGCGCTGCGCGACGGCGGTGGCGTCGGGCGCGACCTTACGGGCTGCGCCGCCGTACGCGACGAGCCACAGCGTGCCGCTGATGCGCGCGGCGGGATCGTCGGACGGCCTGAGGTGTTCGTGCAGTACGTCGAGTTGCCGGTCCGTGTAGGTCTTCCGCAGGTACGCGCTCTTGACCTTGAACGGCGATGACCTGGTGTCCGTGATGGACGTCAGCGCGTTCAGCCACGACAGCGGCGGCCTGCGGATCGCGGGCTCGGCGCCCACGCCGCGCCCGACCGCGGCGATGTAGTCGTCCACGAGCCGCCGCGCGCCCGGCACAGCGGCGTCGATCACACCGGCCAGGACGGCGCCGGAACCCGCAGCCTGGGTGGTGTTGACCATCAGCACGCTGAACAGGTTCGCGTACGGCGAGTCCGGGTCGCTGTTGCCCTCGCACCACTGCCCGTGGTTGCGCACGAGGGTCTTGAAGTCCCGCGTGTCGAGGTCCTTCCAGCTCCAGCCGGCCCGGAAGGCGAGGAAGGAGGCGGGGGCCTTGGGCAGCAGCTCGGTCGGGTCCTCGCCCCGCGCACCCGGGCTGCGGAACCAATACCGCGTCACGACGCCGAAGTTGCCGCCGCCCGCGCCGGTGTGTGCCCACCACAGGTCGTGGTGCGGGTCGTCCGGGTCGCGCTTCGCGATGACCGCTCGCGCGGTGCCGTCCTTGTCGACGACGACGACTTCGAGTGCGTACAGGTGGTCGACGGAGACGCCGTCGCGCCGCGACATCACGCCGTAGCCACCGCCGACGACGTGCCCGCCGATGCCGACCTCGGCGGTCGCGCCCGCGGGGATGGTCACGCCCCAGCCGATGAACAGCTCCCGGTATACCTCGGCGAGTTGCGCGCCGGGCTCCACGCAGAAGGCCCGCCGCTCGGCGTCGTACGAGATCTCGCGCATCGGCGACATGTCGATGACGGCCTTGATGTCCGGGTGGTCCACGAAGTCCTCGAAACAGTGCCCGCCACTGCGTACGGCGATGCGCCTCCCCTCGCGCACGGCGCGCTGCACGGCGTCGACGACCTCGGCGGTGGAGTGGACGACACGGAAGTAGTCGGGTTTGCCGACGAAGCGGGCGTTGCAGCCGCGTTGGGTGAGGGAGAGGTAGCGGGGGTCTTCGGGGCCGATGGGGGTGGTGGGGGTAGTAGGTGCCCCGGTGCTCGGGGTCGACCTCCCGTCGACGGCTCCGGCCGTTCCGGCGGCGCCCACCGCCATGGCCGCGCCCCCGGCCGCGGTGGCCGCGAGCACGTGCCTGCGACTCGGGACGGCTGAGGAGGGCGTGACTCTCTCTGGGTTCTCCGGCTCTGTCATGCGTTGTCCCCCGTCGGGTGAGTGACGTGCGGCGCGTGAGGCGCGATCGACCCCACCACCATCACCGCGGGTGTGACCCCCGTCATCCACCGTTCGTCCAAGGGACGCGTGCTCTCCAGGGTGCAGACGGACCCCTTAGGGGTGGGCCCGTAGATGGAGCGGTTTCCGGCCACGAAGTGAGTACGCGCACTCATGTGGACGCGGGGGCTCGCTCGGAGACTTGGCGCATGAGTCGAAGACATGCCGCAAGGCCCACGTTCGCGTTGACGGCGCTCGCCGCGCTGGCACTCGTCGCCTGCGGCACCGAGAAGTCAGGTGCCGAGAGTCCGCAGGACAAGTCCGCCGATGCCGCCGGGGTTCGGAGCGGTGCGGCGTTCACGGACATGATGAGGAAGGTCGCCCGGTCGTGCCCGGACAGTACGTCATCCGAGCGGCCGCCGACCGGTCCGGCGCGAACGGTGCCGTCCGGCCCGGCGGAGACGTCGCCCTCCGATACGCCGAAGACACCGCCCACCGACGCGATCGAGCCCGCCCTCCCCACGGCGGGGCCGGAGGTGGAGCTGAACGCCCGTGACTGGTGCGCGAGCGCCCTGCACGAGGAGCGGATAACCCAGGCGCTGTGGGATCTGGCGGACCCCACCCCCGCGAAGGTCAGGACGATCCTGCACGACCTCGGCTACATCGACGAGCGCATCCACGACCTCAGGCGGTCCGGCACGACCACGCGCTTCTCCCTCGACCTGCGCGACCGAGGCGGACAGCTCTGCCTGGACGGTACGGCGGCCGGCGAGAAGACCGTCGTCGACAAGTGCGGGGCGCCGTCCGGGACCTGACCCCGGAACTGACTCCGGAACCCGAGGGGGACGTCGACGGTCAGAGCACCGTCGCGTGGATGCGGGCGATGGCCCGCAGCACCTCGTCGCGGTTCTTCGCCTGCTGCATCCACGCGGGCAGCCGGGCCACCACGGTCATCTTGCGACCGTGGTCGTCCCAGGGAATCCCTTCACGCAACGACGCCCGCACGAACCGCTTGAGCAGGTCCAGGTGCTCCAGGTTGTACGCCCACACCCAGCCGTGCCGGGTCTCGGTCTGGAGCCACAGGCGGGCCCCGAAGAAGGGATCCCCGGCCGATCCATGGGGGTCTCGACGGAAGGTCATGCCTCCCCGGCGCGATTCCTTGGCCGTACCGCAGCCGCGACAGATGAGACGCCTCGGCACGTAGACGCCCGGGGTGCGCTCTCCCGGAGGGCCGGGAGCCGGTGCGACGTGTGCGGCTTCGTCGCAGTCGGGGCAGCGCACGAGGACGGAGTCCAGGAAGTCGAGCCGCGTGCGGCGCGGGTCCCGGAAGCGGTGGGGGTGGGTCGCGGTCCGGTTCGTCGGGCATATCGGGCTCATGGGATCAGTATGATCCAGCGGTTGGGGCGCTACGACGACACGTGGCGTACGGCCGGCGCGACCTCAGCGCCTGCGGTCCGCGATCGTGCGGAGCGCCGCACGCGCTTCCTCGGTCGCGAGGCCCCTCGTCCGGCAGTACGTGAGGACGTGCGCGTCGGCCTCCTCCGTGTCCAGCGCCGCGAGGCCGCGCAGTGCGGTGCCGCGCAGGCGGGAGGCGTGGGCGGCGGTGAGCAGTGCTGCCAGGGGAGCGGCGCAGGCGGGGGAGCGGCGGGTGGCCAGGGCCTCGGTCGCCGCCAGGTGGATGTCCTCGGTCTCCGGTGAGGTGGCGAGCGCCACCAGTGCCGTCACCGCCTCGGCTCCCGGGCACTCGGCGAGTGCCTGGACCAGTTCCTGCCCCACGTCCCGCCGGAACCGCCCCGCCAACGCGGCGAGGACGTGCACCGCCGGGGCGCCCATGCGGCCCAACGCCCGTACCGCGCCCCGCGCGACATCACTGCTCGCGTCCGTCGACGCGGCCTCTCCGAGGGCGTCGGCCGCCTCCCGTACGGGGAACCGGGCCAGGCTCTGCACCGCCTGCACCCGTACCGGCTCCGACGGGTCGCGGGCAGCGGCCAGCAGCACCGGCAGCGAAGCGTCCGCGCCGATCAGGCCCACCGCGTGCACCGCCCGCGCGCGCAGCGTGCCCGGCTCCTCGCCGTCGCCAGCGAGGGTCCCGAGACGGGTGGCGGCGGGTTCGTGCCGCAGGGCGCCCAGCGCGTCCGCGGCGGCCGACCGTACGTCCCGGGGGTTCTCCGCGTCGAGTGCCTCCAGGAGCAGTGGCGCCGCGTCCGCGCACTCCAGCAGGCCCAGCGCGACGGCCGCGCCCCGGCGTCGGGACCGGGCTCCCGGGGAGTCGTCCGCCAGCAGTGCCAGCAACTCCCGTACGGGCGGCGCGGACAGCCCCGACAGGGCCTGCGCGACCGTGTCGCCTGTCCTGTCGTCGGCCAGGGAGGCGAGCAGCGCGTCGGTCGCCGCGCTGCCTCCGAGCGCGCCGAGCGCCGATGCCGCCGCTCTGCGCACCATCGGTACGGACTTCTCGCCGAGCAGTGCGATCAGGTTCCGTACGTCCCGGCCGTCCTGTCCCGCACCGAAGAGTTCGGGGCGTTCCTGGATCAGCGCACAGACCGTGACGGCGGCGCTGTCCGGGGTACGGTCCTCGGGCGGGTGCCACGGCGCGGCGTCGCGGAGGTGGCTCCGCAACAGCTCCCGGCCGTAGTCGGTCCTGGCCAGGAGCGCGGCCGCGGGGCGCGCGGTGGCCGCGTCCGGGTCACGCAGCGCGCGCATCAGCATGAACTCGGCGTCCTGGCCCGCCGGTGGCGGCCAGCACTCCTCGGGGAGTTGCGTGAGTGCCCGGACCGCCCCCTTCCGCAGGCGCGGTGAGCTGCCTTCCGACTCCGCCAGGTACAAGAGGGCCGGTGCGGTACGAGGGTCACGCATCGCCCCCAGCGTCTCCACGGTGTGCATCTCGTCGCGGGGCAGCAGGGCCCAGAGCGCGGCCAGCAGTGCGGGCACGGCCTCCGGCGGGCGCAGCCGGGCCACTGCTTCGACGACCACCCGGAACGGCCGCGGATCGCCGAGCCGGTGGACGAGTTCGCGGACCGCCTCGGGCCCGCCGATCGCGCCGAGGTCCTCGTACACGCGGGCCGCCCGCGCCCCGTCGCCGGGCAGTCCTCGCTGTACTTGCCTGAGAATCCCGGGCAGGGCGCGGCGGTCCCGCAGCTCCGCGAGGGTGGACAGCGCGTGCAGGTGCAGCCGTTCCGGATAGGCGGTCGGTCGGCTCACGCAGTCGTAGAGGGCGTCGGCCGCCTCCCGGCCACCGATGTCCCTCAGCAGGTCGACGGCCCACACGTGGTACGGGGAGGGGCCGGACCGCATGACCTCGGCCAGGCCCGCGACGTCGCCCTCCAGCCGCATCCGCACGATGTCCGGCTCCACGTCAGGCCTCCCGGCGCGGGTCCTCGTCCGCCATCGCCACGTACAACGGTGTGCCCACGACGATGTCGACCTGTCGTCCGTCCCGCCCGGTCGCCGTGCCGTGCAGCAGCCGCCGTGCGAGGAACTCACCGTAGATCGGCGGCTCCTTCAACGTCTCCGCGAATTGCAGGACCTGGTGTGCCGCGTCCTCCCCGTGCGCGCTCTCCGGCGCGTCTTCCAGGAGCCTGAACAGTGACGGCAGCATCGAGTAGGAGCGCTGGATCGTCTCGGGCGCGGTGCGTTGCCCCAGCAGGTGGTGCGCCGAGCCGATCAGGGCGATGACGGTGTCGCCGTCGCGTCCCGTCATGAACGTCGGCCCGTCGGGCGCCCCGAACCCGGCGATCCGCAGCTCCAGGTCGCCCCGGAACCAGGGCCTCGGCTCCGTCATCCAGCTGACGTCGAACTCCCGCTCCAGGTAAGCCTCGACGATGTCCAGCCGGTCGTACGTTGTCACGTCGGCACGCGGCGACTGAACGGCGACGCTGAGCACCTTGAGGTCGACCTTCGCCTCAACGGCGAGCCGCTTCAGCAGCTTCGGCGGGATCTGCTCGTACAGCATGTCCAGCTTGGTGCCGGAGACGTAGAGGTAATAGCGCACGTGGTGTCAGGGGGGTTCCGGTTGCAGGGAGGCGGTCCTGAAGTTCGGGGCGACGGTGAAGTGCGGACCTGTGTCCGCAGCATCGCATATTTCTGGGAAGAGGACCCCGGCAAGGAAGTGGTGCGAGTTCGGGGCGTCGCTCGCGTCACCCCTTCTTGTTGCGGTCGAACCAGATCGTGGCGGCGGTCGGGACCAGGCCCGCCCAGAACAGCGCCTGGGGCACGGCCCGTTCGGTCCACGGGATCTCCGCCATGAGGAGCGTGCAGAGCATCGTCCAGGCGGCTTGGGCGAGGACGACGCGGGGCCACACGCGGCGGCGGATCAGGGAGCGGATGTTGATGCGGACGCCGGCGCGCAGCCGCCGGTACCTGAGCAGGGCGCCGACCGCCCAGAGCGCGGACATCGGGACGAGGAACCAGAGGCGCTGGCCGAGCGAGACCGGTAGGTCGCGGGGGGTCTCGCCGTCGGTGGGGAAGAGGTCGAGGCCGGAGGCCGCGATGACGGCGAGGCAGAGCAGGGCGATCCAGCGGATGCCGCGCAGCATGCGGTACGACGCGTCGTCGAGGCCGTCCTGCATCGGACGGGAGTCCGGGGCCGCGGCCAGCGCGTCCGCGTACAGCGTGGCGGCCTCGCGGGGCTTCACGCCGGGCGCGGACGCGGCCTTGCGGGTCTGGCGGGCGACGGCGTACGGATGGTTCGGGTCGAGGCGGAGGATCGCGTGGTCCAGTTGGTCGGCGACCGTGCTGTTGCCGGCCAGGTCGGCGATCTGCCAGGCGACTTCGTGCGCGTACACCTCTTCGGGACCGAGGCGCAGCGCCTCCATGGCGATGTCGCCCGCCTCCTGGAGGGGGGCCTGCATCTGTTCGGCGGTGATCTGGCCGCCGCCCGCCTGGCCGATGCGGACGAGGCGGATGCGCCAGACGACGTCGGCGAGCAGGGCGTACGCGTACCAGTAGTCGGGCGCGAGGCGTATCGCTTCGCGCAGTACGCCCTCCGACTCCTGCCAGCGCGTGCCGCCGATGCCACGCAGGGCGTGCGAGCGCATGATGAGGCCGCCGACGTCCTCGGGGTCGATGGCGAGGGCGCGGTCGGTCGCTGTCAGGGCCTTCGCGTGCTGCTCGGAACGGACGAAGCAGAGGGCGAGTTTGGTCCAGGCCCGGATGTCGTCCGGGTCCTCGACGAGGCGCTGACCGAGCAGCGCCTCGGCCTCGTCGTACCGCTTGAGCTCGATGAGCCCGTCGGCCCGCTCCACGGCGGGGTGCACAGTGCCAGTGCTCACAGCTTCCGCTTCTTCTTGAGGTAGGTGACCAGGTCGTCGTACATGCCGCCCTCGTTGGCGAACATCGCCACGTTGCGGGCGGAGGCGAACCACGGGTCGCTGGAGGGCGAGATGGTGGCGGCCGCTTCCGTCAGGTCCCGCATGCCGATCATGCGGACGGTGCCGGTGCGCGCGGAGTCGAGCAGGGCGCGCTCGGCGGCCGCCTCGCAGAGGTGGGCGAGGTCGGCGCCGGACAGGCCGTCGGTGGCCTTCGTGAGTTTCCGCAGGTCGATGTTTGCGACGGGGCGGTCGCGGAGGTGGTAGCGGAGGATGGCCTCGCGGGCGGGGGCGTCGGGCGGCAGGACGAGGATCGTGCGGTCCAGGCGGCCGGGGCGGCGCAGCGCGTTGTCCACGTCCCAGGGGACATTGGTGGCGGCCAGTACGAACACGCCCTCGTTGGCGCCCGCGTCGATGCCGTCGAGCTCCGTGAGGAGCTGGTTGACGGTGTTGCGCATCCCGCTGTGCGCGGTGCGGCTGCGCTTGGCACCGAGGGCGTCCAGCTCGTCGAGGAAGAGGACGCAGGGGGCCTGACGGCGGGCCGTCTCGAACACCTCGTGCATGTTGCGCTCGGAGTTGCCCATCCACATGTCGAGCACGTCGTTGATCGATATGGAGAGGAAGTTGGCGCCGAGTTCGCCCGCGACGGCGCGGGCCATGAAGGTCTTGCCGCAGCCGGGCGGGCCGTAGAGCAGGAGCCCGCCGCGCAGGCTCTTGCCGTACAGCTTGCGCAGCTCGGGGTTGCGCAGCGGCGCGAGGAACGCGGCCTCCAGGCGGTCCTTGACATCCTGCATGCCGCCGACGTCGGCGAGCCGCACGCCGTGGGGCGTCTCGACCTCCCAGGCGGAGGCGGCACCGGCGTCGCCGCTCCCGTCGGCGGTCTGCGGCGCCTCCGGGGACGGTGGTGCCTCGGGGGCCGGTGGGCTTTCGACGAAACGGGGCGGGATGACGTCACCGACCTGGTCCTCGGCGGCCTTCCAGTTGAACCCGGCGGGCGGCGGCGGCACTTCGGTCACCGGCTGCACTTCGGGCACCGACGGCACTTCGGGCACCGACGGCCGCGGCGCCCCCATCGCCCGCGCCATCACCTCCCGCGCCTGCGCGTCACCCGGCGCGTGCTGAAGGGCGACGGCGGTCTCGGCGACCGCCTCGTCGTGATGCCCGCCCGCGATGAGGAGCTCCGCGAGATGCAGCCGCAACGGCACGTCGTCGGGAGCGCCCGCGACGGCTGTGCGCAGGCTCTGGATCAGGGGCGAGTGATCGGGCATGGCACGAGGATAAGGGGGCGTGCGAGTGGTGCTCGAACGGTGATTCGTGCAGAGAGCGGCCCGCCCACCCCACCCGATCGAGGTCAGGTGGGGCAGGCGGGCCAGGGTCCGGCGCGCGGTCAGCCGAGCAGCTCCACCTCCGCGAGCGTCAGCGAACCCGTGCTGCCCGTGCCGCCCTTCGGCACCAGGCGGTAGTGCCCGTACGCGCCCGGATGGGCGATCGTGAAGGCGCGGGTCTGCTGGTCCCAGGTGAAGGACTCACCCGAGCGCTTGTCCAGGTCCCGCCATTTCTTGCCGTCCGCGGAACCCTGGAGCACCCAGTCGCGCGGCGCCTTCGCCTTGTCGGCGGGGGACGTCAGCGTGTACTGGACGGCCTTCGTCTTCCCGGCCACCGGCAGGGTCACCGCCGCGTCCGAAGTCGCCTCCGTCGCCGACGAGTCGTCGAAGAGCGCGCCGTCACCCTTGAGGGCGTCCTTCCTCGGCGACGGGACCTTGTCGTCCTTCGTGATCGACGCAGGCTGCGCGTTCTTGCCGCTGCCCCACGCAAAGGGCTTGGGGCCCATGTCGAACTCCAGGACCCCGCCGCGGGCCACGACGTCGTGCGGGAGCGCCGTCGACTTCCACGCCTTGCCGTTGACCTTGAGGCCCTGCACGTACACGTTCTTCGCGCTGTTCCCCGGTGCCTTCACGACCAGGTCGCGGCCGTTGTCGAGGTGCAGCGTCATCTTCGTGAACTGCGGCGACCCGATGGCGTACTCGCCGCTGCCCATCACCAGGGGGTAGAAGCCGAGCGACGAGAAGAGGTACCAGCCGGACTGCTCGCCGTTGTCCTCGTCACCGTGGTAGCCCTGCCCGATCTCGCTGCCCGTGTAGAGGCGGGAGAGGACCTCGCGGACCTTCTCCTGCGTCTTCCACGGCTGCCCGGCCGCGTCGTACATGTACGCGGCGTGGTGGGCCACCTGGTTGGAGTGGCCGTACATCCCCATACGTACGTCACGCGCCTCCGTCATCTCGTGGATGACGCCTCCGTAGGAGCCCGCGAACTCGGCGGAACCCGTCTCCGGAGTGGCGAAGTACGTGTCGAGCTTCTCGCCGAGACCCTTGCGGCCGCCGTACAGGTTCGCCAGACCGCGCGAGTCCTGCGGCGCGGTGAAGGCGTACCCCCAGGCGTTGGTCTCCGTGTAATCGTGGCCCCACACGCGCGGGTCGAACTTCTCCGACGGCACGCGCCAGACGCCTTTGGTGTCCTTGCCCTGGAAGAAGCCGGGGTCGGTGCCCGCGCCGGCCGCCTTGGAGTCGAAGAGGTTCACGTAGTCACGGGCACGGTTGAGGAAGTATTCCGACTCCTCCTTGTAGTGCTTCTTGCCCGTCTTCTTGTAGAGGGCCGCTCCCATCCGGGAGATCCCGTAGTCATTGAGGTAACCCTCCAGGGCCCACGACAGGCCCTCGTGGGTCTCGCTGGGCGTGTAGCCGAGGAACGGCGATGTCTTCATGCCCTTGCGGCCGACGCCCGAGGTCGGCGGGACCACGGTCGCGTTCTTCAACGCGGCGTCGTACGCGGCCTCCGCGTCGAACTTCACGCCCTTGGTGTACGCGTCGGCGAACGCCACGTCGGACGACGTGCCCGTCATCAGGTCGGCGGCACCGGGCGACGACCAGCGCGAGGTCCAGCCGCCGTCCTTGTAGTGCTGCACGAAACCGTCGACCAGTTCACCCGCCTTCTCCGGCGTGAGCAGCGAGTACGCCGGCCACGTCGTGCGGTACGTGTCCCAGAAGCCGTTGTTCACGTACGGCTTGCCCTCGACGATCTTCGCGCCGGTGTGGGTCGGGGTGTCCGGTCCCGTCTGGGGCGAGAACGGGGAGGCGTACTTGTACGTGGCCTTGCCGCCCTTCGACCCGACCCTCTCGAACCCGGAGTTGGGGTACAGGTACAGGCGGTACAAGCTGGAGTACAGCGTCGTGCGCTGGCCCTCGCTCGCGCCCTCGACCTCCACCTTGCCGAGGATGTCGTCCCACTGCTTCTGCGCGCGGTTCCTCACGCGGTCGAACGACGTGCCCTGCGGTATCTCGTCGGCGAGGTTCGCCTTCGCCTGGTCGAGGCTGATGAGGGACGTCGCGAGCCGCAGGTTGACCGTGCGGTCCTTGCCGGGCTCGAAGCGCAGGTAGCCCGTGACGTCGCCGCCACCGCCGCCCTCCAGCTTGCCGCCCGCGGTGACGGGGGAGTCGAAGGTGCCGTAGACGAAGAGGCGCGTGGCGCCCGCCGACAGGCCGGACTTGACATCCGAGAAACCGGAGACGATGCCCTTCTCCTTGTCGAGGGTCAGGCCGCCCTTCTCCGACACGTTGTCGAAGATGACGCTCGCGTCGTCACCGGGATAGGTGAACCGCATCATCGCCGCGTGGTCGGTCGGCGCCATCTCGGCCTTCAGGCCGTTCTCGAACGTCACGCCGTAGTAGTGCGGGCGCGCCGTCTCCTTCTCGTGCCGGAACGGCAGCGCACGCTTCGTGCGGGACGCGCTCGGGGTGTCCTTGTCGACGGACGGCATCATCTGGAACGTCTGCCGGTCGCCCATCCACGGGCTCGGCTCGTGGCTCGCGCTGAATGCCTGCATTGTCGGCAGGTTGTCGTCGTTGTTGCCGCGCGCGTAGTCGTACAGCCAGCTCAGGGAGCCCGCGTTGGTCACCGGGGTCCAGAAGTTGAAGCCGTGCGGGACCGCGGTGGCGGGGAAGTTGTTGCCGCGCGAGAAGCCGCCGCTGGAGTTGGTGCCGCGCCGCGTGTCGGCGTAGTCCGACGGGTGCGCCTTCGGCTTCGCCGGGGCCTTCTCCCGCAAACTCACGTCGTCGACCCAGCCGCGGAACTTCGCGGGCCCCTTCGGGGAGTCGTACGCGACGAGGACGCGGTCGACGGTCTTGCCGCGCGCGACCTGCCCGATGCGCGACGCGACGTTGTTCCACTGATTGACGTAGAGGACCTTGGAGTTGCCCTGCCCCTGCGGGGTCAGCGGGAACCCGTGCTGGTCGACGGCCCTCAGCTCGCTCAGATACGTCCCGTCGGTGAAGGCGAGGTCGACGGAGACGTTGGTGGCGGCGTAGTCGAGGTCGCCCTCGGCCATGGAGGGGAACACCCGATACCCGAGCTCGGTGTCCCGCTCGACCTTCACATTGACGTCGAAGACCTTGTTGTACGAGTAGCCGCGGCCGTCCGCCTTGTGGCTGCCCGCGTAGCGCAGCGCGTGCTTTCCGGTGAACCCGGCGCGGGCCTTGGCGGTGGGGGAGCCGCTGGGGCCGCGGTCGACGAGGCTCAGCATGTCCTCGGGCCCGGGCGCCTGCGTACCGCCGACGGACAGCTGCACGTCGGCGAGTTGGAGGGCGTCGGAGGCGCCGTTGTTGGCGGTGACGTCGAGGCGGAAGTGGGAGTACGCCTTGGCGTCGTCGGGCTTGGCGAAGTCGTACTTCTTCGTCTTGTGCCGCCCGTCGAAGACCTCCCCCTTCCGCTCGTCGAGGACGGTCCACGTCCTGCCGTCGGTGGACCCCTTCAGGGTCCAGTCCTTCGGGTCGCGCTCCGCGTGGTCGTTGGCGGACGTCAGCGCGTACGTCACGACCTTCGCGGGCTCGTCCAGGTCGAACTCGGCCCAGCCGTCCTTCGCGAACGTCAGCCATTTGCTCGTCGCCTCGCCGTCCACGAGGTTCGCGGCGACCTCGCCGGACCCGGCGTTCTCGCCGCTGGCCCGCACCTCGGTGACGTGGTCGTTCACGCTGCCGGGCAGCCCGGAGCCGAACTCGCCGTTCACCCCTGCGGACTTCTTCTTCCCGTCGGGCCCCGTCTCGACGGTGCTCAGCCAGTCCGGCAGGGCCTGGCCGTTCTCGAACGACGAGGAGAACTCCCGGTCGGCCCTGGGCGCCCGCTCGGGCCCGGCGACGGCGGCCCCCTGTGCCGCCACGACGAGCGCGATCGCGAGCGTGCCGGCGGCCACGGCTGTGCGGGGCCCTTGACCGGGCGGACGGTGCTGTCTAGATCCAGGTCTGCGTGCCGAGTTCGGCATCCCCGAGCCCCTCCTTGCGAGTTGGACAACGTTGTCACGGTCGCTGCGCAAGGTCTAGTAGGGCGGCAAGTGACGGATGGTGTCAAGGCTGTTGGCGAGCGGGTCCGATGGTGTAAGGGAGAGGAGTCGCCATCGTGATGGTGATCGCGAGGACGGGGACGGGGCGGGCGATACGCTTCACGTCGGCGTGACGGGGCTGGAGCGGCGGGGGCGTCTCGGGCGGCCTGGTCGGCGCGTACGTCCTGGCGGGCGAGATCAACCGGCGCGTCGGCGACCTGCCCACCGCCCTGACCGCCTACGACCACGTCCTGCGGCCCTTCGTCGACAAGGTCCAGGCAGAGGTCAGCCCACGCGTCCTGCGCGTGGGCATGCCCACGAACAAGCACGCCATCAGCGCTTTCCAGAACGCCACCGCACTGGCCTGCTTCTTCCGTATCCCCGACCTCATCGCGCGGTTCGCGAGGGAGGACCGCGGCGGCGACCGGCAGCTGCCCGCCTACGCGGACGTGCCCGCGCCCACCGCGTGATCCGGCGCCGCGTCGACCTGCCGTTCGGCGAGCAGCCGCCTGCGGTGGGCGCGGCGGCGGACCGCGGTGACGGCGGTGATGGTCGTGCCGATGAGGATGCCGAGGGCCGGCAGAGCGACGGCCGCGATCACGCCGACCATCAGCGTGACGTACCCTCCGCGGTCCCCGATGGC
The DNA here is from genome assembly GCF_008642335.1 of Streptomyces venezuelae. Lineage (NCBI taxonomy): Bacteria > Bacillati > Actinomycetota > Actinomycetes > Kitasatosporales > Streptomycetaceae > Streptomyces > Streptomyces venezuelae. Next base: position 6,306,736 of record NZ_CP029191.1, read on the forward strand.
GTACTGGGACGGTCCTTCGGACGTGCAGGTGATCTCGTAGTCGCCCGTCCGCGACACCTCGATCGTGCGGAGCGGGTTCCACGTCGCGTCGCGGGTGAGGAACACGTCGATTCCCGGGGCCGAAAGGCGGGGTTCGCCCGGACCGGAGATGCCGCACTTCTGGGCGGGGGGATGGGCCCCGCTCCTCGATCCAGATCGCCCTGTCGCTCTCCGGGCCGAGCCGCAGGGTGACGGTGTCACCGTCGGCGAACCGGCTGCCCGTGTCCACGGCGTCGAGTGCGCCGGTGAACCGGTACACGCCGATGCCCACGCCCAGCAGGCCCGACACGACGGCGATCACGGCCGCGGTGACGTACCAGTGACGGCCGGGCCGGAGCTCCTTCGCGGATATGCGGGGCGGTGACGGTGGCGGTGGGACGGGCTGCATCGACACACTTTGGAGCGGCCGTACACAGGTCTCTCACAGGGCCTGCGCCACCCACATCCCCTCACGCAAGATGACCCTCCCGCGCAGCTCCGGCTCGCCCCGCCAGGCGCGTACGGTCCGCGGGACCACGCGTATGTAGACGAAGGGGGCCTCCTCGCCCCGCGGGTCCCAGCCGAACTTGTGGGCGAACGCCCGCGCCGCCGCCTCCGGCACCTCCTGGTCCGGAAAGCACTCCGCCTGCCCCTGAAGGAGCACCACGTCGAAGGTGTCCGGCAGCGACAGCCGCACGCGCGGCTCCGCCCGGACGTTCCGCGCCGTCGCGGACGTGGCACCGGTGCACATCCACACCGCCCGCCCGTCCCACAGGAACCACAACGGCACTTGGTGCGGCCCGTGCTCCGGGTGCGCCGTCGCCACCCATATGTCCCGCTCGGCGGCGAGCCGCCCCAGTGTGTCGCGCGTACGCTCCTCCGCCGGGCGGCCGGCAGTGGTCTCCGTGATGTCCATGCGCCGACCCTAATCATGCCGCCCGGCCCTCGCCCCTCCGCCCACTCGGGTGACCCGAGGGAAAGTCCATGGAAACCGGCGCGAAAGTCCACGGGTTCCGGCGGTGATGTGCGAGAGGTTCGGACGGGGATCCTCACCGGCCCCCAACCGGGATCATCACTGGTCCCGACCCGGGATCGTCGCAGGTCTCAACTCGGAAAAGGCTGCAGTCCAAAGTCGTATTCGATCTTGCCCACCCGGCCGCGAGTGGACTATACCTGTCCGCGTCTGCCCGGCCGTCCGACCCGGCCGCAGGCCCGGGGGTGTGGGGGCGGGGCGCGTCGAACGTCAACTGCCTTATCCCGTCCGAGAACCCGGCGCACGAGCCCAGCTTCACACCACCGCGGTGCCGGGGAGGGTCCGGTTCACCGCCTGAGTCCTGGAGAAGGCGAGGACTTGAGCATGGGATCCACCAGCGTCAACCGTCGTGATGTCATGAAGAGGGCAGCGGCAGCCGGGCTGCTCGCCGTGCCGGCCGTGGGGGCGCTCAGCTCGTGCGCCAGCGGTGGCGGCGAGGAGAACAAGGCCGAAAAGGGCGAGAAGAGCAAGAAGAACCCGCTCGGTGTGAAGGAGGATGCCGGACTCACCGTCTACATCTTCAACGGCGGGTACGGGGACAAGTACGCCCAGTACGTCACCGACATGTACGCCAAGAAGTACCCCAAGGCCGATCCGGAGCAGAAGCCCACCGAGAAGATCGCCACCCAGGTCCAGCCGAAGATCGTCCGCGGCAAGCCCACCGCCGACGTCGTCAACAACTCCGGCGCCGACCAGATGAACCCCGGCAAACTCGTCCACAACAAGCAGGTCGCCGACCTCAGCGAGGTGCTCGACGCGCCGTCGTGGGACGACCCGAACGTCACCGTGCGCGAGACCCTCGTACCGGTCGTGGAGCAGATGGGCCGCTTCGGCGGCAAGGAGTGCTACCAGCTCAACATCGCGCTGACCGTGTACGGGAACTGGTACTCGAAGAAGTTGCTCGAGGACGGGCTCGACTCCTCGTATCCCAAGACCTGGGACGAGATGCTCGCCGTCTGCAAGAAGGCCAAGGCCAAGGGCATCCACGGCTGGAGCTACCCGGGCGGCCACCCGCGCTACATGTTCTTCAGCATGTACGCGATGTTCGCCCAGCGCGGCGGCCGCGACGTCACCACGGCGATGGACTATCTGGAGCCGAACGCCTGGAAACACGAGGCGGTCAAGGAGGTCTTCGAGGCGTGGGAGGAGCTCGTCGCCAAGAAGTACGTCCTCACCGGCTTCGACGGCACCGAGGCCCACACCGAGATGCAGACCGCGTGGACGAAGGAGGGCAAGTGCCTCTTCGTGCCCAACGGTTCCTGGGTGGAGAACGAGGCCAAGGACACCACGCCCAAGGACTTCGCGATGACGGTCGGCGCGACCCCGTCGCTCGACTCCGGCGACAAGATGCCGTTCGGCACGCTCTACTCGCCGGCCGGTGAGCCGTTCATCGTCCCGGCCAAGGCCAAGAACCGGCAGGGCGGCCTGGAGTGGCTGCGGATGATGTACAGCAAGGAAGCCGCGCTCAACCTCTTCAAGGAGATCGGCTCCATGCCGGTCGTCAAGGGCGCCATCGACGGGCAGAAGCTGCCCTCGGGCACGGCGAGCGCCCAGGCGGCGATCAAGGCGGCCGGCGACAACATCGTCATCCCCCAGTTCATGGACTGGTACAACGAGCTGTTCCGCGAGGACTTCAACAACATGATCCACAAGTTCATGCAGGGCCAGATCGGGCCCAAGCAGGCGATGGACACCATGCAGAAGGCCTCCGACCGGATCATGAAGGACCCCGACATCACCAAGGTCAAGAAGGCCTGACGGCTGACTTGACCGGTCGGTCCGGGGTCCTCGCGGCCCCGGACCCCGGCACACGAGCGAACACGCAACCGGGCACGTGCAGGCATGTGAAAGAGCGGGCGGGGCTGATCAGCGTGAAGACCGACACCCGGGTGGACCAGACGCCACCTCCGAAGAAGCAGGCCGAACGCAAGCCCCCACCGGGCCCGCCGCACCTGCTGCTGTTCGTGGTGGCGGCGGTGCTGCCACCCCGCTTCACCCCCGAACGCGTCCGCTACGACCGGCGCTACCGCACGCTCGACAAGTACCGCTTCATCGTGGGCTTCCTCGCCGTGCCGCTCGCGTTCTACGCGCTCTTCGTGATCTCGCCCTTCCTCCAGGCGATCTACTACTCGTTCACCGACTGGTCCGGCGGGCCCGTCGCGAACTTCGTCGGGTTCGACAACTACGAGAAGATGTGGAACGACGAGCGCTTCTGGGACTCGCTCCAGGTGAGCGTGTTGCTGCTCGTCATCGCGCCCGTCCTCACCCTCGTCCTCGGCATGTTCTTCGCCTACATGATCACCTCGGGCGGGCGGCACCGCAGGGGCCGGGCCATCGCGGGCGTCGCGGGCTCCTCGGTCTACAAGGTCGTCTACTTCTTCCCGCAGGTCCTCTCCGTCGCCATCATCGCCGTGGTGTGGGGGCGCGTCTTCAACACCAACAGCGGCCTGATCAACGGCGGTCTCGACAAGGTCGGCGTCGACGGGCCCGCCTGGCTCGGCGGCGACGAGACCCTCGGCCTCATCTCCCTGCTCACCGTGATCAGCTGGAGCTTCATCGGCTTCTACGTGGTGCTGTTCTCCGCGGCGATGGGCGCCATCCCCAAGGACATCTACGAAGCCGCGCTCCTCGACGGCGCGGGCCGCGCCCGCACCTTCTTCAACGTCACACTGCCGCTGATCTGGGACACGGTGCGCACCGGCTGGATCTACATGGGCATCCAGGCGCTCGACACCTTCGCGATCTGCCTGGTCATGGTGCCGCCGCACGTCCTGAAGGTGACCCCGGTCTTCCTCTACGAACGGTTCAGGGACGGCCAGTACGGCTACGCCACCGCCATCGGCGTCGTCCTTCTCCTCCTCAGCATGGTGTTCTCCCTGATCGTCATGCGGGTCGGGAACCGCGACCGGATCGAATACTGAGACCGCCCCCGAGACCGCGGGAGTCACTGCATCATGACCACGACCACCACCACCGCCCCGCCGTCCAAGCCGATGTCCGCGGCCCGCCGCGAGAAGGAGACGGGCGGCGCCCTCAACGTCTTCTCGCACGCCTTCCTGATCCTGTGGGTCGTCCTCGCCGCCGGGCCGCTGATCTGGGTCGCCCTCACCGCGTTCCGGCCCTCCGCCGAGATCCTCAGCGACCCGATGGGCTGGCCCGCCTCCTTCCACTGGGAGAACTTCTCCAACGCGTGGAACAAGGCCAACATCGGGCAGTACACCCTCAACTCACTGATCATCCTCGCCGGTTCGCTGACCGGCACCATGCTGCTCGGCTCGATGGCGGCCTACGTCATCGCCCGCTTCACCTTCCCCGGCAACCGCGTCATCTTCATGCTGTTCGCGGGCGGCATGATGTTCCCGGTCATCCTCGCCCTGGTGCCGCTGTTCGCCGTGATGGAGAACTTCGGGCTCCTCGACACCCGGCCGGGCCTGATGATCGCGTACATCGCGTACTCGCTGCCCTTCACCACCTTCTTCCTGACCTCCTTCTTCCGTACGCTGCCGACCGGCGTGCAGGAGGCGGCGATGGTCGACGGGGCCTCCCACACCCGGACGTTCTTCCAGATCATGCTGCCGATGGCCAAGCCCGGCCTGGTCAGCATCGGGATCTTCAACTTCCTCGGCCAGTGGAACCAGTACCTGCTTCCGCTGCTGCTCAACAACGAGGACGAGAAGAGCTACGTACTGCCGCAAGGGCTCGCCTCGCTCGCGGTCTCGCAGGGGTACCGGGGCGACTGGGGCGCCCTCTTCGCGGGCCTGACGATCGCCATGCTCCCGGTACTCGTCGTCTACGCCGTCTTCCAGCGACAGGTACAGGCCGGTCTGACCGCGGGAGCCATCAAGTGACCAGGTGAGGCAGGTCATTTCGAGTTGGCCACGAAAGTGGTCTAGGCCTGTCGAGGCGAATCCGGGCCTGAGTAGTGTCGGCGCGACGGCGCCGCGGGGGGCGACTGGAAGCGCTCAAGTCGACACCGATGTCGAAGGGTTGAATCAGCATGAGGAATCGAATAGTCGCCACCGGTGCGGCAACGCTCGCCATGGCTCTCGGACTTACCGCCTGCAGCGGTGACAGCGACAGCGGGGACAGCAAGACGATCAAGCTCGTCGCCGCCGACTACGGCGACAAGGCCTCCAACGCCTCCAAGGTGTACTGGGCCGAGGTCAAGAAGGAATTCGAGAAGGCCAACAAGGGCTACAAGGTCGACGTCCAGGTCATCAACTGGAACGAGATCGACAAGTCCGTCAAGAACATGATCCAGGCGGGCGACGAGCCCGACCTGCTCCAGACCGGCGGTTACGCCGACAAGGTCGCCGACGACCTGCTCTACAAGGCCGACGAGGTCCTCTCGCGCGAGACCCGCGACAACCTCATCCCGTCGTTCGCCGAGGCCGGCGAGGTCGACGGCACCCAGTACGGCATCCCGTGGGTCTCCTCCAGCCGCGTGATGTTCTACAACAAGGCCGTCTTCAAGAAGGCCGGCGTCAAGAACCCGCCCAAGACGTGGGACGAACTCGCCGACGCCGCAAAGAAGATCAAGGCCAAGAAGGCCGCCGACACCCCCTACGCCCTGCCGCTCGGCCCCGAGGAGACCCAGGGCGAGACGATGATGTGGGAGCTCGGCAACGGCGGCGGCTACACCGACGCCGACGGCAAGTACACCCTCGACAGCGCCAAGAACGTCGAGACCTTCGAGTGGCTCAAGACCAACCTGGTCAAGCCCGGCCTGACCTACCCCAACCCGGCCTCCACCGACCGCAAGACCGCCTTCGCGGACTTCGCGGCGGGCAAGGTCGGCATGCTCAACGGCCACCCGAGCCTCATCCAGATGGCCAAGGAGGGCAAGGTCGACTACGGAGTCGCGCCCATCCCCGGCAAGACCGGACCGCTGAACAGCACCCTCGGCGTCGCCGACTGGATGATGGCGTTCAAGGACGGCGGCGCGGAGAAGGAAGGCGTGAAGAAGTTCCTCGACTTCACGTACTCCAAGAAGATGCTGGCGTTCGACGAGATGTACAACCTCATGCCGGTCACCAAGGACGCCCTCAAGCAGATGACCGACAGCGGCAAGCACAAGGACCTGGAGCCCTTCTTCCAGGTGCTGCCGAACGCCAAGTTCTACCCGCTCGGCGACACCAGCTGGGACGTCGTCTCCGCCGAGATGAAGAAGACCGGCGGCAAGGCCGTCTCCGACGACCCGAAGCAGGTCCTCGGCGACCTCCAGAAGAAGGCGGAGTCGGCCGCGGCCGACGCCAAGTAGCGGCCGGCGCCGGACAAAGGAGTTCTCGTGTCGCTCAAAGCCCCTTCGCCTCCGGCCGGCACCGGCCGGGGGCGGGGCGGGCGCGCACCACGGCCGGTGAGCCGCCGCAGCGGCCTGGCCCGGCTCGGTCCGCTGCCCTGGATAGCGCCCGTCATCCTGCTGATCCTCGCCGTGGTCGTCTGGCCCGTCGTCGAGCTGATCCGCACCTCGTTCCTCAACATCTCCATCTCCGGCAAGGTGCGCGGCAGCGCCGGGACCGACAAGTTCAAGAAGCTCTTCGAGGAGAGCGACTTCGGCGCCGTCCTCATCTGGACGGTGGTGTGGACGGTCGTCGTCGTCACCGTGACGATGCTGTTCTCGCTGGCCCTCGCCCAGCTGTTCAACCAGAAGTTCCCCGGCCGCCGCTACGCCCGCTGGGCCCTCATCGCCCCCTGGGCCGCGTCCGTCCTGATGACCGCCATCGGCTTCAAGTGGATGCTCAACCAGACCGCCGGCGTCCTCAACACGCTCATGCTCGACCTGGGGCTCATCGACAGCTCCAAGGACTGGCTGGGCAAGCCGGAGACGGCCTGGCCGTGGATGATGGGCGTCGCCGTCTTCGTGTCGCTGCCCTTCACCACGTACACGCTCCTCGCCGGCCTCCAGACCATCCCGCAGGACGTGTACGAGGCGTCGCGCATCGACGGCGCGAGCCCCTGGCAGACCTACCGGCACATCACGCTGCCGATGCTGCGGCCGGCCTTCCTCGTCGGCGTCGTCATCAACCTCATCAACGTCTTCAACTCCTTCCCGATCATCTGGGCCATGACCCAGGGCGGTCCGGGCTACGACACCTCCACGTCGATGGTGTTCATGTACAAGCTGAAGGAGACCGACATCGGTGAGTCCGCGGCCATGTCGGTCGTCAACTTCCTGATGGTCGTGGTGCTCGTGCTGATCTTCCTGAAGGTCAGCCGGTGGAACGAGGAGGACTGATGGCCACCGCGACGGCGACCCGCCCCGCGCCCCGGAAGGACGACGCGCCGAAGAAGGCGAAGCGCACCTTCCGGCCCCGCACCCTGGTCATCACGGCCTGCGCGTGGCTCCTTGCCGCGATCTTCCTCGCGCCGTACCTGGAGATGATCGTCACCGCGCTCCGCCCCAAGGACGAGCTGCGGGACCGCACGTACCTGCCCAAGGACCTGGAGTGGGCCAACTTCATCGACGTCTGGAAGGAGTCCGAGCTCGGCCAGAACCTCCAGGTCACGCTGCTCGTGGCGGGCGGCGCCACGCTGCTCGTCCTGCTCGTCTCGCTGCCCGCCGCGTACTACACGGCCCGCATGCGCTACCGCGGCCGCAAGGTCTTCCTGCTCCTGGTCCTGGTCACCCAGATGTTCCAGCCCACGGCGCTCCTGGTCGGCCTGTACCGCGAGTTCCACCAGCTCGACATGCTCAACTCGGTCTGGACGCTGATCCTCACCAACGCGGCCTTCAACCTCGCCTTCGCGGTGTGGATCCTGACGGCCTACATCAGCTCCATCCCGGCGGAGCTGGAGGAGGCCGCCATGGTGGACGGCACCAGCCGCTTCGGCGCCATGATCAAGGTGACGCTGCCGCTGGCGCTGCCGGGTGTCGTGACGGCCGTGATCTTCACGTTCATCACGTCCTGGAACGAGTTCGTGATGGGCCTGACCCTCACCACCGAACCGGAGAAGCAGCCCCTGACGGTCGGCATCAACAACTTCATCGGCAACTACACGGTGCAGTGGAACTACCTGTTCGCGGCGTCCGTGGTCGCTATCGTCCCGGTCATCGTGCTGTTCGCGATCATCGAACGGCATGTGGTCTCGGGGCTCACGGCGGGATCCGTAAAGTAGGCGGCCCATAGGATCATCCGATCGTGAGGCGGCAAGTGGGAACAACCGTGGCGGGCGGCGCCTCCGGGCAGCAGAACAAGATCGGCGGACGCGTCCTCGCCGCGGCCTCCGTCACGGTCGTGCTCTGGGCGTCGTCGTTCATCTCGATCCGCAGCTCCGGCGAGCACTTCGGCCCCGGCGCGCTCGCCTTCGGCCGCCTCGCCGTGGCCTCCCTCGTCCTGGGCGCCATCCTGCTGGTCAGGCGCGAGGGGTTCCCGCCGCGCGAGGCATGGCTCGGCATCGTGACCTCGGGTGCCCTGTGGTTCGGCGCGTACATGGTCGCGCTCAACTGGGGCGAGCGCGAGGTGGACGCAGGCACCGCATCCATGATCGTCAACATCGGACCGATCCTGATGGCCCTCCTCGGCGGCTGGCTGCTCAAGGAGGGCTTCCCGCCCAAGCTGATGGCGGGCATGGCGGTGTCGTTCGCCGGTGCCGTGGTGGTCGGGTTCGCCACCTCCGGCGGGGGCGGCTCCTCCCTCCTCGGCGTGCTGCTGTGCCTGGTCGCCGCCGTCGCGTACGCCGTCGGTGTGGTGCTGCAGAAGCCGACGCTGAAGCACGCGACACCCCTTCAGGTGACGACGTTCGGTGCGCTCACGGGAGCGGTGGCGTGTTCGCCGTTCGTCGGACAATTCGTGTCCGAGGTGGAGCGTGCGCCGATGTCGGCGACGCTGCAAGTGGTGTACCTGGGCGTGTTCCCGACCGCTCTCGCGTTCAGTACTTGGGCGTACGCCATCTCCCGCAGCACCGCGGGGAAGATGGGTTCGACCACGTACGTCGTGCCGGTGCTCGTCATCCTCATGTCGTGGCTGTTCCTCGGCGAAGTGCCCGGCCGGCTCGCCCTCCTCGGCGGTCTGCTCTGCCTGTCCGGCGTCGCGGTGGCGCGCATGCGCGGCAGGGCGCCGGAGCGCGCGCCGGGTGACGCGCCCGCGGGGCCCGTCGCCGCGGACCCCGACGCCGCCGCGAAGACCACGCGCTGAGGGTCGCGCGGACGGTCTCGATTTCCGTCAACGACTTGACTGCGACAGCTCCTTCAGCGGAGTTTGGAGTTCACAACTTGTACATGGCCCGGTACCCGTTTCCGAGACCGGCGTCACGGGGGGCCACGGGCCGCCCGAATGAGGGCAAAGGGTGAGAGTCAATGGAGACTCCGGGGTCGCAGTCGTCTCTGCACCGGGCCAATCTGGAGCGGGTCGTGCGCGCCGTGCGCCTCGCCGGGTCGCTCACGCAGGCCGAGATCGCGAGGACGACGGGCCTTTCGGCCGCGACGGTCTCCAACATCGTCCGCGAGCTCAAGGACGGCGGGACGGTCGAGGTCACGCCCACCTCGGCGGGCGGCAGGCGCGCCCGCAGCGTCTCGCTCAGCGGTGACGCGGGCATCGTCATCGGCGTCGACTTCGGCCACACGCACCTGCGTGTCGCGGTCGGCAACCTCGCCCACCAGGTCCTCGCCGAGGAGTCCGAGCCGCTGGACGTCGACGCGTCCGCCGCGCAGGGCTTCGACCGGGCCGAGCAGCTCGTCAGCAGGCTGATCGAGGCCACCGGTGTGGACCGTACGAAGATCGCGGGCGTCGGACTCGGCGTGCCGGGACCCATCGACGTGGAGTCCGGCACCCTCGGCTCGACGTCGATCCTGCCGGGCTGGACCGGCACCAAGCCCGCCGAGGAGCTGGGCGGCCGCCTCGGGGTGCCCGTGCACGTCGACAACGACGCCAACCTGGGCGCGCTCGGCGAGCTGGTCTGGGGCAGCGGCCGGGGCGTCAAGGACCTCGCGTACATCAAGGTCGCCAGCGGCGTCGGCGCGGGCCTCGTGATCAGCGGCCGGATCTACCGGGGCCCCGGCGGCACCGCGGGGGAGATCGGGCACATCACGCTCGACGAGTCCGGCCCCGTCTGCCGCTGCGGCAACCGCGGCTGCCTGGAGACCTTCACCGCCGCCCGCTACGTCCTGCCGCTCCTCACCTCCAGCCACGGCACCGACCTCACCATGGAGCGCGTGGTGGGCCTCGCGCGCGACGGGGACCCGGGGTGCCGACGGGTGATCGCCGACGTCGGGCGGCACATCGGCAGCGGCGTCGCCAACCTCTGCAACCTCCTCAACCCCTCCCGTGTCGTGCTCGGCGGCGACCTCGCGGAGGCCGGGGAACTGGTGCTCGGACCGATCAGGGAGTCGGTCGGGCGGTATGCGATCCCGAGCGCCGCGCGGCAGCTGTCCGTACTGCCCGGGGCGCTCGGCGGCCGCGCCGAAGTGCTCGGCGCGCTGGCCCTCGCACTCAGCGAGATGGGCGATTCAACCCTTTTGGACGGATCGCTGCCCGCGGGCGCACCTGCCTTCACTTAGATAACGCATGGCACCGTTGTCATCTCGTTAAGGATTTACTCCTTGACGCTGGTGTGGCGGCCGAGTTGACTTCGAGCCACCTCGGCCGCAACGACGCGGCCTCGTCAGGGAGGCACCCCACCATGAACGCAATGACGCGTCGCGTCGTCATAGGCACGGCCGCGGTTTCGATGGCACTCGCCATGACCGCATGTGGCAAGGCAGGCGACGGCGACGACAAGGGCAGCGGCGGCGACACCAAGACCATCGGTCTGCTGCTCCCCGAGAACAAGACCACGCGCTACGAGACCTTCGACCGTCCTTTCATGGAGGACAAGATCGAAGAGCTCTGCTCGGACTGCAAGGTCAAGTACAACAACGCGGCCCAGGACATCGAGACCCAGAAGAAGCAGTTCGACGCCCTCGTCACCCAGGGTGTCAAGGTCATCATCCTGGACGCGGTGGACTACAAGTCGACCAAGTCCTGGGTCAAGCAGGCCGACAAGCAGGGCGTGAAGGTCGTCGCGTACGACCGCCTCGCCGAGGGCCCGCTCGCCGCCTACGTCTCGTACGACAACGAGAAGATCGGCCGCCTGCAGGGCGGGGCCATGGTCAAGGCGCTCGGCTCCGACGCCAAGGACGCCAACGTCGTCATGATCAACGGCTCGCCGACCGACCCGAACGCCCCCTTCTTCAAGAAGGGCGCCCACTCGGTGCTCGACAAGAAGGTCAAGAAGATCGTCTACGAGCAGGACATCCCGGACTGGTCGCCGGACGAGGCGAACCGCAAGATGGCCTCCGCGATCGACAAGCTCGGCAAGGACGGCATCCAGGGCGTCTACGCCGCCAACGACGGCATGGCCGGCGGCGTCATCACCGCCCTCAAGCAGCGCGGCATCAAGGTCCCGGTCGGCGGCCAGGACGCCGAACTCGCGGGCGTGCAGCGCATGTTGAGCGGCGACCAGGACTACACGATCTACAAGCAGATCAAGCCGGAGGCCGAGACCACCGCCGAGATCGCCGTCCGCCTGCTCAAGGGCAAGGACATCGACACGATCACCGACCGCAAGGTCGACTCGCTCAGCGGTGACTTCAAGGGCATCCCGGCCAAGCTCTACGACGCGCAGGCGATCACCAAGAACGAGGTCGCGGACACGATCGTCAAGGACAAGGTCTACAAGGTCAGCGAGATCTGCACCGCCCAGTACAAGAAGGCGTGCGACGCCGCGGGTATCAAGTAGCTCCCGCTTGCGGTAAATCCGTCTCTACGAGACGAGGCCCACGGGCGGCGTGAGAGCGCTTCCGGGCCCCCGTATGGGACGGCTTCCAGTACCGGTCAGGTGCCCGCCCCATCACACCGCCCCGCAAACGGGGGGCGGGCACCCGACCTGCCCTTGCTGCACCACCATTCCCCGCCGGTCAGGCGGCGAAGGAGATGATTCACGTGTCCGCTACGCCCGTGCTGGCGTTGCGCGGGGTCTCCAAGCGGTTCGGCGCCGTCCAGGCGCTCACGGACGTAGACCTCGAAATCCACGCCGGTGAGGTGGTCGCCCTCGTCGGCGACAACGGCGCCGGCAAGTCCACTCTCGTCAAGACGATCTCGGGCGTTCACCCGATCGACGACGGGACCATCGAGTGGGAGGGCAAGGGGGTCCGCATCGGACGCCCGCACGACGCCCAGAACCTCGGCGTGGCCACCGTCTACCAGGACCTGGCCCTCTGCGACAACCTCGACGTCGTCGCCAACCTGTTCCTCGGCAGCGAACTGAAGACGGCCTCCGTCCTCGACGAGATCAAGATGGAGAAGCGGGCCAAGCAGCTCCTGGACACCCTCTCCATCCGCATCCCCAGCGTCCGCATCCCGGTCGCGGCGCTCTCCGGCGGCCAGCGCCAGGTCGTCGCCATCGCCCGCGCGCTCGTCGGCGACCCCAAGATCGTCATCCTCGACGAGCCGACCGCGGCGCTCGGCGTCGAGCAGACCGCCCAGGTCCTCGACCTGGTGGAGCGGCTCCGCGAGCGCGGCCACGGAGTCATCCTCATCAGCCACAACATGGCCGACGTGAAGGCCGTCGCCGACCGGGTCGCGGTGCTGCGCCTCGGCCGCAACAACGGCACCTTCACCGTCGCCGACACCACCAACGAAGAGATCATCGCCGCCATCACCGGCGCCACGGACAACGCCGTGACCCGCCGCAAGGCGCGTACGGCCACGGTGACGAAGGAGGACGCGAAGTGAGCGACCTCGCCAAGACCCCCAAGGCCCCCGCCGACGCGCCGACGCCCGAGGCCGAGCCCTCGGCCGCGCCGTCCGCCGCGGTCGACCCGCGTCTCCTCGTCCGCGAGGAGGGCCTGGCCGGCTACTGGACCGAGTTCAAGCGCAAGATGCGCGGCGGTGAGCTCGGCTCGCTGCCCGTCGTCGTCGGCCTGATCGTCATCGCGATCGTCTTCCAGCTGAAGAACGAGCACTTCCTGGACGCGAGCAGCCTCGCGAACATCGCCGTCTTCACCTCCGGCCTCGGCATCATGGCCGTCGGCATCGTCTTCGTCCTGCTCCTCGGCGAGATCGACCTGTCGGTCGGTTCGGTGGCCGGCATGGGCGCGGCCGTATGGGCCGTGCTGAGCGTCACACATGAGCTGAACGACTGGCTCTCGGTGCTCATCGCCATCCTGTCCGGTGCGGTCATCGGCTGTCTGCACGGGTTCTTTTTCGCCAAGATCGGCGTGCCCGCCTTCGTGGTCACCCTCGCCGGCTTCCTCGGCTGGAGCGGTCTGCAGATCTGGCTGATGGGCGGCGAGGGCAGCATCAACACGCCCGAGGGCAGTGTCGTCGAGGACCTCACCGGCCACTTCTTCGCGGAGAAGGGCGCCGCGTACGGCCTCGCGGCCGTCGCGATCATCGCGTACGCCGGTTCCCTGCTCCTCGACAGCAAGCGCCGCAAGGCCGCCGGGCTCCCGTCCCGGCCGGTCAGCGAGATCGTCCTGCGCACGGTCGTCGTGGCGGTCCTCGCGGGCGGCGCGGCGTACGAGCTGAACGAGCCGCAGGGCGCCCGCGGCCTGCCGCTGGCCCTGGTGCTCTTCCTCGCCGTCCTGGTGATCGCGGACTTCGTGGCCCGGCGCACCACCTTCGGCCGCCAGGTCTTCGCGGTCGGCGGCAACGCGGAGGCCGCGCGGCGCGCGGGCATCAACGTGGACCGCGTCCGGATCATCGTCTTCGGCATCTCCGGCATGCTCGCCGCCTTCGGCGGCCTCTTCATCGCCAGCCTCTCGGGCGGCGCCACGAAGAGCCTGGGCGGCGGCAACACGCTGATGATGGTCATCGCGGCGGCGGTCATCGGCGGCACGAGCCTCTTCGGCGGGCGAGGCAAGGTGTGGTCCGCGCTGCTCGGCATGCTGGTGATCCAGTCCATCCAGCAGGGCCTGAACATGCTCGGCATGGCCAGCGAGATCCAGTACATGATCACTGGCGCGGTGCTGCTCGCCGCGGTGGTCATCGACTCCGTCTCGCGCCGGACGCAGAAGTCGGCGGGTCGCGCCTGAGTCACCCACCGGACGCACCACTACGGGAACTTTTGTCCCGTAGTGGTGCGTCTGTTCGTGTGACGGGGAAAACCCCTCCCGGACGCGTGCCTCAGCCGCGGAACATTAGACTCGACAGACCCGGCAACGCTCGAACAGCACATCTCAGCTCTACTGCAAGGAGGCACGGGTGCCGCTGCTGACCCGCATCACGGGACCGCGCGATCTGGACCGTCTCAGCCCGGAGGAGCTGAACCAGCTGGCCGGAGAGATCCGCAGCTTCCTCGTCGATGCCGTCGCCAAGACCGGCGGCCACCTCGGGCCGAACCTCGGCGTGGTCGAGCTCACCATCGCCCTGCACCGCGTCTTCGAGTCCCCGAAGGACAAGGTCCTCTTCGACACCGGCCACCAGAGCTACGTGCACAAGCTGCTCACCGGCCGCCAGGACTTCGCCAAGCTGCGCGGCAAGGGCGGCCTCTCCGGGTACCCCTCGCGCGCCGAGTCCGACCACGACGTGATCGAGAACAGCCACGCCTCCACCGTCCTGGGCTGGGCCGACGGCTTCGCCAAGGCCAACGAGGTCCGCGGCAAGGACGACCACGTCGTCGCCGTCATCGGTGACGGCGCGCTGACCGGCGGCATGGCCTGGGAGGCGCTGAACAACATCGCCGCGGCCAAGGACCGCCCCCTGGTCATCGTCGTCAACGACAACGAGCGGTCCTACGCCCCGACGATCGGTGGCCTCGCCAACCATCTGGCGACGCTGCGGACCACCGACGGCTACGAGCGCTTCCTGGCCCGCGGGAAGGACTTCCTGGAGCGCACGCCGGTCGTCGGCAAGCCGCTCTACGAGACCCTGCACGGCGCCAAGAAGGGCCTGAAGGACTTCATCGCCCCCCAAGGCATGTTCGAGGACCTCGGCCTGAAGTACGTGGGACCGATCGACGGCCACGACATCGAGGCCCTGGAGTCCGCCCTGCAGCGCGCCAAGCGCTTCGGCGGCCCGGTCATCGTGCACTGCCTCACCGAGAAGGGCCGCGGCTACCAGCCCGCCGAGCAGGACGAGGCCGACCACTTCCACGGCATCGGCCCCATCCACCCCGACACGGGCCTGCCCATCGCCGCCTCCGGCATGGACTGGACGTCCGTCTTCGGCGAGGAGATGGTCAAGCTCGGCCACGAGCGCGAGGACATCGTCGCGATCACCGCCGCCATGCTGCAGCCGGTCGGCCTGAAGAAGTTCGCCGAGGAATTCCCCGGCCGGGTCTACGACGTCGGCATCGCCGAGCAGCACGCCGCCGTCTCCGCCGCCGGCCTCGCGTCGGGCGGCCTGCACCCCGTCTTCGCGGTGTACGCGACCTTCCTCAACCGCGCCTTCGACCAGCTCCTGATGGACGTGGCGCTGCACAAGTGCGGCGTCACCTTCGTCCTGGACCGGGCGGGCGTCACCGGCACGGACGGCGCCTCGCACAACGGCATGTGGGACATGTCGATCCTGCAGTGCGTGCCGTCCCTGCGGATCGCCGCGCCGCGCGACGCCGACCAGGTCCGCCTCCAGCTGCGCGAGGCCGTCGAGGTCGACGACGCCCCGACCGTCGTGCGCTACTCGAAGGGCGCGGTCGGCCCGGCCGTCAAGGCCGTCGGCAAGGTCGGCGGCATGGACGTGCTGCGCAAGGCGGGCACGAACAAGCCGGACGTCCTCCTCGTCTCCGTCGGCGCGCTCGCGCCCATGTGCCTGGAGATCGCCGACCTCCTGAACAAGCAGGGCATCACCACCACCGTGGTCGACCCGCGCTGGGTCAAGCCGGTCGACGAGGCCATGGCGCCGCTCGCCGAGCAGCACCGCGTCGTCGTCACCGTCGAGGACAACTCGCGTGCGGGCGGCGTCGGTTCGGCGATCGCACAGGCCCTGCGCGACGCGGGCGTCGACGTGCCGCTGCGCGACTTCGGCATCCCGCCGCGCTTCCTCGACCACGCGTCCCGCAAGGAGATCATGGCCGAGATCGGCCTGACCGCCCCGGACATCTCCCGTCAGGTCACGGGCCTGGTCGCCAAGCTCGACGGACGGTACGAGCGGCACGACCGGAATGCAGTGGCCGCCGTGGACTCCGTGGAGCCCGCCCGCGACTGAGGCAGCCCCTGGCGTCGACACGCACCGCCGATGGGCCGGTCACATCACCCTGTACGGGTGGTGGAACCGGCCCATTCGCGTGAATGGGCCCGTCCCGGCGCTTGCGGGGTACCCGGCCTCTCGATCATGTCGGGGACGACAAGCGTGGGAGGTAGCCCGTGAGCAGCACCCTCTTCAGGACGAAGAGCGTCGAGCAGTCCATCAAGGACACCGAGGAACCGGAGCACGCGCTCAAGAAGTCGCTGTCCGCCCTCGACCTCACGGTCTTCGGCGTCGGCGTCATCATCGGCACCGGCATCTTCGTGCTGACCGGAAAGATCGCCAAGGAGACGGCGGGGCCCTCGGTCGCCCTCGCCTTCGTCGTCGCCGGGGTCGTCTGCGCCCTCGCGGCCCTCTGTTACGCCGAGTTCGCCTCGACCGTGCCGGTCGCCGGATCCGCGTACACCTTCTCGTACGCCTCTCTCGGCGAATTCCCCGCCTGGATCATCGGCTGGGACCTGATCCTGGAGCTCGCGCTCGGCTGCGCGGTGGTGGCGGTCGGCTGGTCCGGCTATCTGCGCTCACTCCTCGACACCGCGGGCATGCACCTGCCGCAGGCGCTGAGCGGGACGCACGAGGGGCGGTTCGGCTTCGACCTGCTCGCCGCCGTCCTCGTGCTCGTCCTCACCGGCATCCTGGTCGCCGGGATGAAGCTCTCCTCGCGGGTCACCAACGTCATCGTCGCCGTCAAGGTCACCGTGGTGCTCCTCGTCATCGTCGTCGGCGCGTTCCTCATCACGGGCGCCAACTACGACCCGTTCGTCCCGCCCACCGAGCACGTCGAGGGCGGCGGCGGCATCACCGCGCCGCTGGTCCAGCTGCTCTTCGGCTTCACGCCCTCGCACTTCGGCGTCATGGGCATCTTCACCGCGGCGGCCGTAGTCTTCTTCGCGTTCATCGGCTTCGACATCGTCGCGACCGCCGCCGAGGAGACCCGCAACCCGCAGCGCGACGTGCCCCGCGGCATCCTCGGCTCGCTGCTCGTCTGCACGATCCTCTACGTCGCCGTCTCCGTCGTCGTCACCGGCATGCAGAAGTACACCGAGCTCTCCACGGACGCGCCGCTCGCCGACGCCTTCAAGGCCGTCGGGCACCCCTTCTGGTCCGGTGTGATCAGCTTCGGCGCGGCCGTCGGACTCACCTCCGTCTGCATGATCCTGCTGCTCGGCCAGACCCGCGTGTTCTTCGCGATGAGCCGCGACGGCCTGCTCCCGCAGAGCTTCTCCAAGGTCCATCCGAAGTTCGGCACCCCGTACCGCTCCACGATCCTGCTCGGCGTGATCGTCGCCGTCGTCGCCGGGTTCACCTCCATCGACGAGCTCGCCGAACTCGTCAACATCGGCACCCTGTTCGCCTTCGTCGTGGTCGCCCTCGGCGTCATCCTGCTCCGCAGACAGCGCCCCGACCTGCCGCGCGCCTTCCGCACCCCGATGGTGCCGCTCGTGCCCGTCCTGTCGATCCTCGCGTCGCTCTGGTTGATGCTGAACCTGCCCGCGGAGACCTGGGTGCGGTTCGGTGTCTGGATGGTCCTCGGCGTCGTCGTCTACTTCGTGTACGGGCGCTCGCACAGCCGGCTGCACCAGCGCGACCCGCACGCGAACGACGCACGGTAGTCACCCCGTATGGTCGCGCCGCCCTCGGCGTCACCGCGCTCCGTACGCCACCTCCGGGTGCCGGGCCCACGGAAGGAGCACGTCGCCGAAGGCGGTGCCCGGCGCCCCCGCGCCTACTGGGCCCGCCTGCTGCCCCTGCTCGCCGCCCTCGCCTGCGCGACCCGGCTGCCCTCGTTCCGGTGGCCCCTGTGGAACCCCGACGAGGGGTACCTCGCCGTGCAGGCACAGATGCTGGCGCACGGCGGCGCGCTCTACGAAACCGTCGTCGACCGCAAGCCGCCGCTCGTCCCCTGGCTGTACGCGGGGGCCTTCGCGCTCTTCGGCGACGGCTCGCTCCTGCCGCTCAAGGTGCTCGCGGTCGCCGCGCAGCTCCTGACGGCGGCGCTCCTCGTCTCCCTGGCCCGGCGCCGCTGGGGCGACGGCGCGGGCCGCACCGCAGGCGTGCTGTACCTCCTGATCTCCATCGGCCTCAACCCCGAGGACACCCAGGCCGCCGCCTTCGAGGTCTTCATGCTGCCCTGCACGGCCGCCGCCATGTGGTGCGCCGACCGGCGCCGCTGGGGAGCCGCGGGAACGGCGGTGGCCTGCGCGTTCCTCGCCAAGCAGACCGGGGGAGCGGTCCTGCTCCCGGTCGGCTGGCTGCTGTGGCGGGCCGGGGCCCACCGCCGCGACACGGTGCGCCTCGCGGCCGGACTCGGCGCGCCCGTCCTCGCCGCCGCCCTCCTGACGACCCCCGCGGGCTTCGTGTTCTGGACGGTGACGGGCTCGGGGGCCTACGCCTCCTTCACCGGCTCCGAACTCCACGTCCTGGGGCGGGGCCTGGTGAACGCCGCCGTCCTCGCCGCGGCCTGCGCGGGCATCGCCGCGCCCGTCGTACGCGTCCTGCGCATCGCCCGCACCGGGGCGCCGGAACTCTGGCTCTGGCTCGCCTCGTCCGTGGCCGCCGTGCTCCTCGGCTTCCACTTCTTCGGCCACTACTACCTGCAACTCATGCCGCCGCTCGCCCTCCTCGGCACGGCCGCCCTGCAGATCCTGCCGCGCGAGCGGACGGCCCGCGCGATCGCCGTCTCCGGCTGCGCGTGCGCCGTGTTCCTGGCGTGGGGCCTGCTCGCGCCGCGCCCCGAACTGGCCCACGCCACACGCCTCGCGGAGGCCGTCAGGGACCGCACCGCGCCGGACGACCGCGTGCTGTTCTGGGGCATACACCCCGAGGCGTACTGGCTCGCCGACCGCACCCCCGCGAGCCGCTACCTCACCGCCGGACTCCTCACCAACTACAGCGGCGGCAGGAACGGGCCGCAGGTGGGCGAGAAGTACGCGGTCGACGGCGCCTGGCCGGTCTTCCGTGAGGAACTGCGCAGCCGGCCCCCCGCGGTCGTCGTCGACGACTCACGCGGCAAGCCGTTCGCCCCGGACCGCGTCCCGGCCCTGCGACGGTTCCTCGCGGTCGGATACGAGCCGGTGCTGCGGACCGGGGGAGCGGTGGTGTACGTACGGGTCACGGAGCAGGACGGGCGGTGACGGAGATCAGGGGCGCACGGTTCGCGGGCCCGCGCACTCCGCGCCCGTCTCGCCCACCCTGCGGCGCAGCTCGCGGTCGGCCGTGACGACCAGGCAGGGCCGGCCCGCGGCCGCCGCGGCCACCTCCACGATCCGGTCGTCACCGCTCCCCGACGCGCTCTCCACGCGTACGCCCGGCACGGACTCCACACCGCGCGCCGCGCCCTCGACGACCAGGACGACCTCCAGCGGCCCCGGGTGCCCGGGCAGCCCCTCCTCCGCGTACCGGACGAGGGAGTCCCGCAGCCGCTCGGCGGCTCCGCGGCGGTCGCGCCACCAGCCGTCGGGCACGGATCCGACGACGTTCGCGGCATCGACGACGACGAGAGTATGCATGCGGCAAACGTAAACTAATGGGCGGAACACCGTGCGTCCGTGAACGTGGTCCTGAACGTGGAAGGGATGGCGCAGAGTCATGCCGTCGAGGTCAAGCAGCACCGGTGCGCCGGAGACCGCCCGCTGGCTGCTGCGCGGCCGTGACGGCCGTCTCACCGCCTACGCCCGCGCCGAAGGAGGCCTCCTGCGCTGGACGGAGGCCCGGCCCGGCGGACCCGCCTGGGAGGGCCCCGACTTCTTCGAGGCGCCCGACCTGACCTACCTCACCCTCGCCCAGGGCACCGACGGATACGTGCACTTCCTGGGCCGCCGCGAACGGCGCGACCCCGACGGGAAACCCCTCGTCGACGTCGTGCACTCCATCCAGTACCAGTCGGGGCGGCCGCTCATGGACTGGCGCTCACTCGGCAACCCGCACACCAAGCTCGTCGAGCGCGCCCCGCACCTCGGGGCGCCCGCCGCCGCGGTCGACGCCGCGGGCACCGTCCACGTCTTCGTGCGGGACGCGGTGGGCAGCGTCCGGATGCGCCGCGAGGGCAAGGGCGGCAAGTGGGAGGGCTGGAAGGACTTCAAGGTCCGCGGCACCCTGGACGGCACGGCCGCGGTCGCCACGTCGACGGGCCGCGTCGAGGTCCTCGCACCCTCGGGCAAGGCCACGCTGCGCTGGGCCCAGGAGAAGCAGGGCGGTGAGCTGGTGCGCGCCGACGACGTCCCGCTCGCCCCGGCCCCCGGCTCCGGCACGGCCCTGGAAACCGGCCCCGACCGCCTCACGTACTACGCGGCCGACGCCCTCGGCGACGGCGTCCTCGCCCACCGCACGGCCGACGGCGGCCCCGCGCTGCCCCTCGGCGGCAACCCCGGAACCGGCCCCACGGCGGCCGTCCGCACGGCCATAGACGGTTACGACTGCACGGTCCTCGCCCACCGCGCGAGCACCGGCCGGCCCGCGCTCGCCGCGTTCCCCACGGAGGACGAGGGGGCGGGCCTGTGGTGGGCCGAGACCGGCGAGCCGTGCCTGGGCGCGCCCGCGCTCGCGCTCGACGCGCGGGGCCGGGTGGTCATGGCGGCGATCGGCCTCGACGGGACGCTGCGGATCGCCCGCCAGAAGGCGGAGGCGGGGCTTGCGCTGGAGGCGTGGACCCGCGTCTGAGCACATAGAAGCGGGCCGTACGGGAGTTGTCCCGTACGGCCCGCTTCTGTTGCTGCGTTACGCGGGTACGCTCGCCACGCCCTGCGCCAGGAACCGCTTGCCGTTGACGCGCTCGCTGACGCCCTCACGGTCCAGGTACGGCGTGATGCCGCCCAGGTGGAAGGGCCAGCCCGCGCCGGTGATCAGGCAGAGGTCGATGTCCTGGGCCTCGGCGACGACGCCCTCGTCGAGCATGAGCCCGATCTCCTGCGCCACCGCGTCGAGCACGCGGTCCCGCACCTGCTCCTCGGTCAGGACGGAGTCGCCCTGCTTCAGGAGGGCGGCGACCTCGGGGTCGAGCTCCGGCTTCCCGGAGTCGTACACGTAGAAGCCGCGCTTGCCCGCCTTGACGACGGCCGCGAGGTTCGGGGAGACCGTGAAGCGCTCCGGGAAGGCACGGTTGAGCGTCTCGGAGACGTGCAGACCGATGGCCGGACCGACCAGCTCCAGGAGCACCAGCGGCGACATCGGCAGACCGAGCGGCTCGACGGCCTTCTCGGCGACGGCGACCGGGGTGCCCTCGTCGATGACGTTCTGGATCTCGCCCATGAAGCGGGTGAGGATGCGGTTCACGACGAACGCCGGGGCGTCCTTCACGAGCACCGCGGTCTTCTTCAGCTTCTTGGCGACACCGAAGGCCGTGGCCAGCGACGCGTCGTCGGTCTGCTCGCCGCGCACGATCTCCAGGAGCGGCAGGATCGCGACCGGGTTGAAGAAGTGGAAGCCGACGACCCGCTCGGGGTGCTTCAGCTTCGACGCCATCTCGGAGACCGAGAGCGAGGAGGTGTTGGTGGCGAGGATGGCGTGCGCCGGAGCGACCGCCTCGACCTCGGCGAACACCTGCTGCTTGACGCCGATCTCCTCGAACACGGCCTCGATGATGAAGTCCGCGTCGGAGAAGCCCTCGGCCTTGTCCAGGACACCGGAGACCAGCGCCTTCAGGCGGTTGGCCTTGTCCTGGTTGATACGGCCCTTGAGGAGCAGCTTGTCGATCTCCTCGTGGACGTAGCCCACGCCCTTGTCGACGCGCTCCTGGTCGATGTCGGTCAGCACGACCGGCACCTCCAGGCGGCGCAGGAAGAGCAGCGCGAGCTGCGAGGCCATCAGACCGGCGCCGACGACGCCGACCTTGGTGACCGGACGCGCGAGGTTCTTGTCGGGCGCCCCGGCGGGACGCTTGCCGCGCTTCTGCACGAGGTTGAACGAGTAGATGCCCGCGCGCAGTTCACCGCCCATGATGAGGTCGGCGAGCGCGGTGTCCTCGGCGTCGAAGCCCGCCTGCAGGTCGCCGTCCTTGGCGGCCTCGATGATCTCCAGGGCGCGGTAGGCGGCCGGAGCGGCGCCGTGCACCTTGGAGTCGGCGATGGCACGGCCGCGCGCGACGGCGGCGTCCCAGCCCTCGCCGCGGTCGATCTCGGGGCGTACGACCTCGGTCTTGCCGTTGAGGACGGACGCCGTCCAGATCAGCGACTGCTCCAGGAAGTCCGCGCCCTCGAAGAGCGCGTCGGCGATGCCGAGCTCGAAGACCTGCTTGCCCTTGAGCTGACGATTCTGGTTCAGCGAGTTCTCGATGATGACCGAGACGGCCTTGTCGGCGCCGATCAGGTTCGGGAGCAGCGCGCAGCCGCCCCAGCCCGGGACCAGGCCGAGGAAGACCTCGGGCAGCGAGAACGCGGGCAGCGCCTTGGAGACGGTGCGGTAGGAGCAGTGCAGACCGACCTCGACGCCGCCGCCCATCGCGGCGCCGTTGTAGTAGGCGAAGGTCGGCACGGCGAGGCCGGAGAGCCGCTTGAAGACCTCGTGGCCGCCCTTGCCGATGGCGAGCGCGTCCTCGTGGCGCTTCAGCAGCTCCACGCCCTTGAGGTCGGCGCCGACGGCGAAGATGAACGGCTTGCCGGTGATGCCGACGCCGACGACCGTGCCCTCGGACGCCTCCTTCTCGACCTGGTCGATCGCCGTGTTCAGGTTGGCGAGGGACTGCGGTCCGAAGGTGGTCGGCTTGGTGTGGTCGAAGCCGTTGTCCAGGGTGATCAGCGCGAAGCGCCCGGCACCGTGGGGGAGGTCGAGGTGGCGCACGTGCGCCCGCGTGACGACCTCGTCGGGGAACAGCTCGGCCGCACCCTTCAGGAGCTCGGTGGTCGTGGTGCTCATGCTTCGCCTCCGGCGTCCTTGTGGTGGGGGTTCTCCCAGATGACCGTCGCGCCCATGCCGAAGCCGACGCACATGGTCGTGAGGCCGTAGCGGACCTCGGGCTGCTCCTCGAACTGCCGCGCCAGCTGCGTCATCAGGCGTACGCCGGAGGAGGCGAGCGGGTGGCCGAAGGCGATGGCGCCGCCGTACTGGTTCACGCGGGCGTCGTCGTCCGCGATGCCGTAGTGCTCCAGGAAGGCGAGGACCTGCACGGCGAAGGCCTCGTTGATCTCGAAGAGACCGATGTCGGAGATGCTCAGCCCCGCCTGGGCGAGGGCCTTCTCGGTCGCCGGGATCGGGCCGTAGCCCATGACCTCGGGCTCGACGCCCGCGAAGGAGTACGCCACGAGGCGCATCTTCACGGGGAGGTTGTTCGCCCGGGCGAACTCCTCGGAGGCGATGAGGGAGGCGGTGGCGCCGTCGTTGAGACCGGCGGCGTTGCCCGCGGTGACGCGGCCGTGGGTACGGAACGGCGTCTTGAGGGTCGCGAGGCTCTCGAGCGTGGTCCCCGGCCGCATCGGCTCATCGGCGGTGGCGAGGCCCCAGCCGGTCTCACCGGCCTCCTCGTTCGTCCGACGCACGGAGATCGGCACGAGGTCGGCCTGGATCTTGCCGTCGGCGTACGCCTTGGCGGCCTTCTCCTGCGAGCGCACGGCGTATGCGTCGGCGCGCTGCTTGGTGATGCTCGGGTAGCGGTCGTGCAGGTTCTCGGCGGTCATGCCCATGAACAGGGCGGACTCGTCGACGAGCTTCTCGCTCACGAACCGCGGGTTCGGGTCGACGCCCTCGCCCATGGGGTGGCGGCCCATGTGCTCGACACCGCCCGCGACGGCGATGTCGTACGCACCGAAGGCCACGCTGCCCGCGACGGACGTCACGGCGGTCAGGGCGCCGGCGCACATGCGGTCGATGGAGTAGCCGGGCACGGACTGCGGGAGCCCGGCGAGGATGCCGGCGGTGCGGCCGATCGTCAGACCCTGGTCGCCGATCTGCGTGGTCGCGGCGATGGCGACCTCGTCGATCTTGGCGGGGTCGAGGTCCGGGTTGCGGCGCAGCAGCTCCCGGATGGCCTTCACGACGAGGTCATCGGCACGGGTCTCGTGGTAGATGCCCTTCGGGCCCGCCTTGCCGAACGGGGTGCGGACGCCGTCCACGAAGACGACGTCCCTGACGGTACGAGGCACGATGGCTCTCCTCCAGGGTGCGGTTGCGCCACGCCTGCGGCGCGCTTCCTCCGTCCACCCTACTTGTCGGTAACTACGTGGCCAAGGGCGACGTCGGCGAGGCAAAGGTCACACTCCCGCGGCGGCCTCTTCCCGCACCCCACAGCCGGGCCTGCCCCGCCGCTCCGCGGCGGATTCCCCCCACCCACCCACCCGTTCACCCCGCACGTATATGCCCCGTAGGGGCGGGGTCTCGCTTGTCTGCCGCGGACCGCTGGGCTCGCCCTACCCCGCCGCTCCGCGGCGGACCCGACCCACCCGCCCACCCGTGCGCCCCGCACGTTCGTGTGCCGTAGGGGCGGGGCGGCTCGTTCGCCGTGCGGTGCGGGGTGAACGGGTGGGCGGGTGGGAGTGATCCGCCGCGAAGCGGCGGCACAGGGGCGCCTGAGTGTCTCGTTCACCAGGCGGGTGCGTGGGTGTGGGCCCTTGGCAGCGGCGAGGCATGGGGCGGCGGCCCCTGGCAGGCGACGGGTTCTCCGCCCCTACGGGGCATATACGTGCGGGGTGAACGGGCGGGCGGGTGGGTGGAATCCGCCGCGGAGCGGCGGGGTAGGGGTCGCCACTGGGCGGCGCCGTGGGGTCAGGTGAGGGCCGTTACCAGGGCCGGGGTTACCTGGGTGATTTGCCAGGGGCGGGCGCCGTGCGAGGCGAGCGCCGCCGCGACAGAGGCTTCGTCGACCTGCACCGGCGGCTCCCAGCACACCCGCCGCACCGTATCCGGGGTGATCAGGTTCTCCTGGGGCATGTTGAGCTGCTCCGCCAGAGAGGAGATCGCCGCGCGCGCGGCGGAGAGCCGCGCCGCCGCCGCCGGGTCCCGGTCCGCCCAGGACCGGGGAGGCGGCGGACCGGTCACCGCTTGGCCCGGCTGCGGAAGCTCCGCGTCGGGCAGCGCCTTCGCGCGGTCGACCGCCGCCTGCCACTGCTCCAGCTGCCGCCGCCCCATCCGGTGCCCGAAGCCCGACAACCCCGCCAGCGCGTGCACGTTCGGCGGCAGTCCGAGCGCCGCCTCGACGATCGCCCCGTCGCTGAGCACCTTGCCCGGCGACACGTCACGCCGCTGGGCCACCTTGTCGCGGGCGGTCCAGAGCTCTCGTACGACCGCCATCTGACGGCGACGGCGGACCTTGTGCATACCGGACGTGCGGCGCCAGGGGTCCTTGCGGGGCGGAGCCGGCGGCGCCGACGCGATGGCGTCGAACTCCTCGCGGGCCCACTCCAGCTTGCCCTGCCGGTCGAGCTCCTTCTCCAGCGCGTCGCGCAGGTCGACGAGGAGCTCGACGTCGAGTGCCGCGTAGCGGAGCCAGGGCTCGGGGAGCGGGCGGGTCGACCAGTCGACCGCGGAGTGGCCCTTCTCCAGGACGTAGCCGAGCACGCTCTCCACCATCGCCCCGAGACCCACGCGCGGGAACCCGGCGAGGCGCCCCGCGAGCTCCGTGTCGAAGAGCCGGGAGGGGACCATGCCTATTTCGCGCAGGCACGGCAGGTCCTGCGTGGCCGCGTGCAGGACCCACTCCGCGTCGCCGATGGCCGCGCCGAGCCCGGAGAGGTCGGGGCAGGCGACGGGGTCGATGAGCGCGGTGCCCGCGCCCTCGCGGCGGAGCTGGACGAGATAGGCCCGCTGTCCGTACCGGTAGCCGGACGCGCGCTCGGCGTCGACGGCGACGGGTCCGGTGCCGCCGGCGTACGCGGCGATCATCTCCGCGAGGGCCTCCTCGTCGGCGATCACCGGCGGAATGCCGTCGCGGGGCTCGAGCAACGGGGTCGGCGCCGTTTCGACGTCGTCCGGAGGAGCGCCTCCGGTGGTTCGCAGTGAGCTGTCTGCTGCGGTCTCTTGGGCGTCGGTCACCTGTCAAGGGTATCTGTGTATGGACAGCGCCCGTCGACGGAACGTTCCGTCGACGGGCGCTCGGGGGGTGTAAATCAGTCAGTGGATGATGCCGGTGCGCAGCGCGACCGCCACCATCCCGGCCCGGTCACCCGTGCCGAGCTTGCGCGCGATCCGGGCGAGGTGGCTCTTCACGGTCAGGGCGGACAGGCCCATCGAGACGCCGATGGCCTTGTTGGACTGGCCCTCGGCGACGAGGCGGAGCACCTCGACCTCACGGCCGGACAGCTCTCGGTAGCCGCCGGGGTGGCTCGGGGTGCCCGGAGGGCGACGGTGCATGCGGGCGGCGGCCGAACCGATGGGGGCCGCGCCGGGGCGGGTGGGGAGTCCGACGTTCGTGCGAGTGCCGGTGACGACGTAGCCCTTGACGCCGCCCGCGAGGGCGTTGCGCACGGCACCGATGTCGTCGGCGGCGGAGAGGGCGAGGCCGTTGGGCCAGCCCGCGGCACGGGTTTCGGAGAGGAGCGTCAGGCCGGAGCCGTCGGGGAGGTGGACATCAGCGACGCAGATGTCCCGGGGGTTGCCGATGCGGGGACGAGCCTCCGCGATGGACGAGGCCTCGATGACGTCGCGTACACCGAGTGCCCACAGGTGGCGGGTGACGGTGGAACGGACGCGGGGGTCGGCCACGACGACCATGGCGGTCGGCTTGTTCGGGCGGTAGGCGACCAGGCTTGCGGGCTGCTCGAGGAGAACGGACACCAGGCCTCCTGGATGGGGGGACGGGAGGGGGACCGGCTCGGGGATGAAGCCGGGACGAACCGTGCTTTCAAGGTCACAAACCTCTTCGGCAGCAATCCCTGCCGCCTTTAGGAAATGATCACGATTTGGTGAGCAATAATTCGGGCAATTCGGACACGCGCTCGATCATCCGAAGATCAAACCGAACACGCCCACGTTCGAGTGACCCCTTATGAGACAAACCCCGGGGCAAGACGAACCCCGCGGCGCGGGCCGCGGGGGAGGAGGGTGAATGTTCGAGGGAGTGTTCGTCAGTGGGAGAGCGGGCCCCGCCGTTGCGGCAGCGACACCACGGAGGCGTCACCCGAGCCCGACCCCGAGCCCCCGGAGCCCGAGGCGCCCGGCCCCCCGGGACCCACCGGCGGCAGCCCCGCGACCTGGCAGAGCAGGTCGCACCACGCCGCCAGATGCGCGCCCGTGTCCGGCACCCCGCCGCTGCCCTCCCGCGGCGTCCACGACGCCCGGATCTCGATCTGCGAGGCGGGCGGCCGCTCCGAGAGCCCCCCGAAGTAGTGCGAGCCGGCGCGCGTCACCGTTCCGCTCGCCTCGTCCGCCGAGAGCCCCCGCGCGCTGAGCGCGCCGGTCAGCCACGACCAGCAGACCTCCGGCAGCAGCGGATCCGCCGCCATCTCCGGCTCCAGCTCCGCCCGTACGAGCGTGACGAGCCGGAAGGTGCCCTGCCACGCGTCGTGCCCCGCCGGATCGTGGAGCAGGACGAGCCGCCCGTCGGCGAGGTCCTCGTCGTCCTCCACGACCGCCGCCTCCAACGCGTACGCGTACGGCGCGAGCCGTTGCGGCGGCCGCGTCGGGTCGATCTCGATCTCCGGCCGCAGCCGTGCCCCCCGCAGCGCGTCGACCGCCGCGCGGAAGGGCAACGGAGCCGAATCCGCCACCTTCCCCTCCGAACCGTCCATCTCGCCAGCGCCGTCCGACCGTTGTCCCTGAGCCGCAGCCATGCGGGGAAGGTTAAGGGGAACGGCGCCTTCGCGCAGGGAGAGACACCCGTCGGGGCGTTCCCGGTCAACGTGCGAGACTTTCCGCGTGAGTGCCAATGACAGCCGTGGCCCCGAGGGCCGGCAGAACACAGCGACGTACGACTCCCCCTTCATGAAGGCGTGCCGGCGCGAGGCAGTGCCGCACACACCGGTCTGGTTCATGCGGCAGGCGGGGCGCTCACTTCCCGAGTACCGCAAGGTCCGCGAGGGCACGGCCATGCTGGAGTCCTGCATGCGCCCCGACCTCGTCACCGAGATCACGCTGCAGCCCGTGCGCCGCCACAACGTCGACGCCGCGATCTACTTCAGCGACATCGTCGTCCCGCTGAAGGCCATCGGCATCGACCTCGACATCAAGCCGGGCGTCGGTCCCGTCGTCGAGAACCCGATCCGTTCGCGCGCCGACCTGGCGCAGCTGCGGGACCTCACGCCCGACGACGTCCACTACGTCACCGAGGCGATGGGCATGCTGACGGCCGAGCTCGGCTCGACGCCGCTCATCGGTTTCGCCGGTGCGCCTTTCACTCTCGCGAGCTACCTCGTGGAGGGCGGTCCGAGCCGTAACCACGAGCACACCAAGGCGCTGATGTACGGCGACCCGCAGCTCTGGGCCGACCTGCTCGACCGTCTCGCGGAGATCACCGCCGCCTTCCTGAAGGTGCAGATCGAGGCGGGCGCGAGCGCCGTGCAGCTCTTCGACTCGTGGGTGGGCGCGCTGGCGCCCGCCGACTACCGCCGCTCGGTGATGCCCGCGTCGGCGAAGGTCTTCGACGCCGTCGCCTCGTACGGCGTGCCGCGCATCCACTTCGGTGTCGGCACCGGCGAGCTCCTCGGCCTCATGGGCGAGGCCGGCGCGGACGTCGTGGGCTCGGACTGGCGGGTGCCGCTGGACGAGGCCGCGCGCCGCGTCGGTCCCGGCAAGGCGATCCAGGGCAACCTGGACCCGGCCGTCCTCTTCTCCACGCGTGAGGCCGTCGAGCGGAAGACGGACGAGGTCCTCGCCGCCGCGAGCGGCCTGGAGGGGCACATCTTCAACCTCGGGCACGGCGTCCTGCCCACCACGGACCCCGAGGCGCTGACCCGCCTCGTGGAGTACGTGCACACGCGCACGGCCGTCTGAACGGCGAGCGTCCACGCAGCGGGCGTGTGAACAGCGGGCGTCTGAAAGATGTCCGAAAAGAGTCCCTGTCCGATCGGGCAGGGACCCTTTTCGCGGCCTCGACACAGGCCCTAGCCCTCCGACCGCACCGCCGCCACCGCCTTCCGTGCCGCCACCAGGACCGGGTCCCACACCGGGGAGAACGGCGGCGCGTACCCGAGGTCGAGTGCCGTCATCTGTTCCACCGTCATCTGCGCCGTCAGCGCGACGGCCGCCACGTCGACCCGCTTCCCCGCGCCCTCGCGGCCGACGATCTGCACGCCGAGGAGCCGCCCCGTGCGCCGCTCGGCGATCATCTTCACCTTCATCGGCGCGGCCCCCGGGTAGTAGCCGGCCCGGCTCGTCGACTCGATGGTCACCGTCACGAACCGGAACCCGGCGGCCAGCGCGTCCCGCTCGCGCAGGCCGGTGCGGGCGATCTCCAGGTCGCAGACCTTGCTGACGGCCGTGCCGACGACACCGGGGAACGTCGCGTAGCCCCCGCCCGCGTTGGAGCCGATGACCTGCCCGTGCTTGTTGGCGTGCGTGCCGAGCGGGATGTGCCGCTCGCGCCCCGACACCAGGTCGAGGACCTCCACGCAGTCGCCGCCCGCCCAGATGACCCCGCCCGCGTCGGTTCCGCGCACGCGCATCGCGAGGTCCGTGAGGAGTCCGCCGTACGCGCCGACCGGCAGCCCCGCCTCGCGTGCGAGCTCCGTCTCCGGGCGTACACCGATGCCGAGCACCACCACGTCCGCCGGGTACTCGGCGTCCGCCGTCGCCACCGCCCTGGCCCGCCCGTCGTCGCCGGTCAGGATCGCGGTGACCTCGGCGCCGTTCACCATCCCGATGCCCATGCCCGTCATCGCGTCGTGCACGAGGCAGCCCATGTCCGGGTCGAGCGTCGACATGGGCTCCTTGCCGCGGTTGACGACCGTCACCTCGTAACCGCGGTTGACGAGCGCCTCCGCCATCTCGACGCCGATGTAGCCCGCGCCGATGACCACGGCGCGGCGGCCCGGCGTCCCGGCAAGGGTGTCGAGCAGGGCCTGCCCGTCGTCCAGCGTCTGCACGCCGTGCACATTGGGTGCGTCGATGCCGGGGAGCGCCGGGCGCAGGGGGCGCGCGCCGGTGGCGATGACGAGCTTGTCGTACGCCGTCCAGTACTCCTCACCCTCCTCCACGTCCCTGGCCAGGACGCGGCGTCCCGCGACGTCGATGCGCACCACCTCCGTGCGCATCCGCAGATCGATCGCCCGCTTGCGGTGCTCCTCGGGCGTCCGCGCGATCAGGTCGTCCCGCTCGCCGACGTCGCCGCCCACCCAGTAGGGGATGCCGCAGGCGGAGTACGAAGTGAAGTGGCCGCGTTCGAACGCGACGATCTCCAGTTCGTCGGGGCCCTTGAGCCTCCGCGCCTGCGACGCGGCGGACATGCCCGCCGCGTCGCCCCCGATGACCACCAGTCGCTCTCGTGTGCTGCTCGTACCGCTCATGGGCACACGCTACGGCGCACGCCGACGCCACCGGGGACGTACGACGCGCAGCCACAGCAGCACGAGCAGCGCGACGACCGCCGCGAACGGCAGGGCGGCCGCGAGAACGATCGCGATCCAGCGCAGCGCGGTCACGAACGCGTCCCAGCCGCCGCCGAGCGCGTCCCCGAACGACGGGTCGTCGTCCCCGGCGTCCGCCTTCGCCCCGTTCTCGGTGAGCGAGAGGGTGATCGTCGCCATGCTCGTCCGGTCCTTCAGCGACTCCTGCCGGGCGAGCAGCGCCTCCAGGTCGGACTGGCGGGTGCTCAGCTCACCTTCGAGGGTGACCACGTCGCTGAGCTTGGTCGCCCTGTCCATCAGCTCCCGTACGCGCGCCACGCTCGCCCGCTGCGACTTGATGCGGCTCTCGACGTCGACGACCTGGTCGGTGACGTCCTGGGCCTTCGCGTCCTTGCCGAGGAGCTTGCCGGTGCCTTCGAGGGCGGTCAGGACGTCCTCGTACTTGTCCTGCGGCACGCGCAGCACGACGCGGGAGCGCTCGCGGCCCTCGCCGTCGCGCGAGGTGTTCTCGTTCCCGACGATGCCCCCGGCGTCCTCGGCCGCCCGCCGGGCGTCGTCCAGGGCATCGGGCACGTCCTTGACGCGGACGGTGAGCTTCGCGGTGCGGATGATGTGGGTGCCGGTGGGGTCGGGCTGTTTGCGGTCGGCCTTGCTGCCCGAGGCGCCCTTCCCGTTCCCTTCGGCCTGGAGGCCCGCGGCCTTGTCGTCGCCCCCGGCGCCGGAGTCGGTGTCGGCGCCGCCGTCCCCCGCGCTCGTGCATCCCGCGAGCGCGAGAGCGAGGGCCAGGACGAGGCCGGCCACGACCTGAATCATGCGACGGTGCCTGGACTTGCCGGACGTGTGCATCGGCGTACCCCCGAAGAACGGTGACTGATGCTCCTACGACGGAGGAGCGGGGCGAAACGATGGTGTCCGTGCGGTCCCGATGCGGTCACGGTGGGGACTCGCCGGTCGCGACCGCGGGGTCTGAGAGAGTGGGGGCATGCGCGCAACGGACACACGTACGGGAAACGGTCACGTCGTCGTCATCGGGGGCGGGATCGCCGGACTGGCCGCCGCGCACCGGCTGCTCACCGCCGACCCGGACCGCCGGGTGACCGTCATCGAGGCCTCGGACCGGCTCGGCGGCAAGCTCCACGCCGGTGAGATCGCCGGGGTCCGCGTCGATCTCGGCGCCGAGTCGCTGCTCGCCCGCCGCCCCGAGGCCGTCGCCCTCGCCCGCGAGGTGGGCCTCGCCGACCGGCTCCAGCCGCCCGCCACCGCGAACGCCGCGATCTGGACCCGCGGCGCCCTGCGCCCCATGCCCAAGGGGCACGTCATGGGCGTGCCCGGCGACGCGTCCGCCCTCGCGGGAGTCCTCTCCGAAGAGGGACTGCACCGCATCGCACGGGACGGTGAACTGCCGCCCACCGAGGTCGGTGACGACGTCGCGGTCGGCGAGTACGTCGCCGCGCGCCTCGGCAGGGAAGTCGTCGACCGGCTCGTGGAGCCCCTCCTCGGCGGGGTCTACGCGGGCGACGCGTACCGCATCTCGATGCGCTCGGCCGTCCCGCAGCTCTTCGAGGCGGCCCGCACGCACACCTCCCTCACGGAGGGCGTCCGCGCCATCCAGGCGCGCGCGGCGAGGAATCAGCAGACCGGGCCCGTCTTCATGGGCATCGAGGGCGGCGTCGGACAGCTGCCGCTCGCCGTCGCCGACGCGGTGCGCGCCCTGGGCGGCGACATCCGCACGGGCACGCCGGTCACCGAGCTGCGGCGGACCCCGACGGGCTGGCAGGTCGGCACCGAGGCGGCGGTCATCGACGCGGACGCCGTGGTCGTCGCCGTGCCCGCCCACTCCGCCGCCGCGCTCCTCGGCGTCGAGGCGCCCGCCGCCGCGGCCGAGCTCGCCACGGTCGAGTACGCCTCCATGGCGCTGATGACCCTCGCGTACCGCCGCGGCGAAACCGACCTCCCCGAAGGCAGCGGCTTTCTCGTGCCGCCGGTCGACGGGCACACCATCAAGGCGTCCACCTTCGCGTCGCGCAAGTGGGGGTGGATCGCGGACGAGGACCCCGATCTCCTCGTCCTTCGCACGTCCGTCGGGCGGTACGGCGAGACGGAGATCCTGCGGCGCGACGACGCCGAACTGATCGAACTCTCGCGGCACGACCTGCACGCCGCCACCGGCCTGGACGCCGAGCCCGTCGCCACCCGCGTCACCCGCTGGCACGACGGCCTTCCGCAGTACCCCGTCGGGCACCACGCGCGCGTGGCCCGCATCCGCGAGCACGTGGGCAAGCTGCCGGGACTCGTCGTGTGCGGAGCGGCGTACGACGGCGTGGGCGTCCCCGCCTGCATCGCGAGCGCCCATGCGGCCGTCGACCAGCTGGGCGGTGACACGGTCGGTGTGGAGGAGCTCACCCGCAACCCGGTGCAGAGTCTGCACGGCGGCGGAGGAGAATAGGGTCATGAGTGACGACGCCCCCGCCAAGACGCCCAACGCGGGCAAGAAGGCCAAGGACCTCAACGAGGTCATCCGCTACACCCTGTGGTCCGTCTTCAAGCTGCGCGACGTGCTGCCCGAGCAGCGCGCGGGCTACGCCGAAGAGGTCCAGGACCTGTTCGACCAGCTCGCCGCCAAGGACGTCACCGTCCGCGGCACCTACGACGTCTCGGGCCTGCGCGCCGACGCCGATGTCATGATCTGGTGGCACGCCGAGACCGCCGACGAGCTGCAGGAGGCCTACAACCTCTTCCGCCGCACGAAGCTCGGCCGCGCCCTGGAGCCGGTCTGGTCGAACATGGCGCTGCACCGCCCCGCCGAGTTCAACAAGTCGCACATCCCGGCGTTCCTCGCCGACGAGACGCCCCGCAACTATGTCAGCGTCTACCCCTTCGTGCGCTCCTACGACTGGTACCTGCTGCCCGACGAGGACCGCCGCCGCATGCTCGCCGACCACGGCAAGATGGCCCGCGGCTACCCCGACGTGCGCGCCAACACGGTCGCGTCGTTCTCGCTCGGCGACTACGAATGGCTGCTGGCCTTCGAGGCCGACGAGCTGTACCGCATCGTCGACCTCATGCGTCACCTGCGCGCCTCCGAGGCCCGCATGCACGTGCGCGAAGAGGTCCCGTTCTACACCGGCCGCCGCAAGTCCGTGGCCGAGCTCGTGGCGGGCCTCGCCTAGCGCTCCCTGGGGAGCGCCGCCCGCACCTCCGTGGACGGCCTGGGCTCCTTGTGCGGGGCGCACGACGCCGCGCGCCGCACGGGGAGCTCGCCCTTCAGGAGGTAGGCGTCCAGGTGGCTGTTCACGCACTTGTTGGGGCCGCCCGCGATGCCGTGCGTGCCGGCGGCGCGTTCGGTGACCAGGGCCGAGCCCGACAGTCTGCGGTTCAGCTCCCGCGCGCCCTGGTAGGGGGTCGCCGCGTCGCGTTCGGCGGCCAGGATCAGGGTCGGCGGGAGCGCGCCCTCCGGCGTGCCCACGTCGACGGGCTGCTGCCGGGGCGCCTTCCAGTAGGCGCACGGCAGGTTCATCCACGCGTTGTCCCAGGTCTCGAAGGGCGCCACGCGCGCCAGCTCCGAGTTGTCGCGGTCCCAGGTGGCGAAGTCCGTGGGCCAGGCCGCGTCGTTGCACTCGACGGCCGTGTAGACCGCGTTGCCGTTCTCGCTCTGGGCGGCGCCGCGCGGCTCGGGCGCCGCCTGTTCGATGAGCGGCTTCGGGTTGCCCTTCAGGTAGGCGGAGAGCGCCGCCGCGCGGGTCGGCCAGTAGTCGTCGTAGTACCCGGCCTGGAGGAACGCGGACTGCAGCTGGCCGGGCCCGACCTTGCCGCCCGCGGGCTTGCGGGCCAGCGCGGCGTTCACCTTCTCGTAGCTGCGCAGGACGTCGTCGGGCGTCTCGCCCAGGTGGTACGTCTTGTCGTGCTTGGCCACCCAGGTGCGGAAGTCCGCCCAGCGCCGCTCGAAGGCCAGCGACTGGTCGAGGTTGTTGCGGTACCAGATCTGCTCGGGGTCGGGGTTCACCGCCGAGTCGAAGACCATGCGGCGCACGTGTGACGGGTACAGCGTCGCGTAGACCGCCCCGAAGTACGTGCCGTACGACGCCCCCATGAACGTCAGCCTCTTCTCGCCGAGCGCCGCCCGCAGCACGTCGAGGTCGCGCGCGTTGTTCAGCGTCGTGAAGTGGCGTACGCCGGGGTTGCGTTTCATGCACCCGCGCGCGTACGCCTTCGCCCGCGCGATCCGCTTCTGTTTGTACGCGTCGTCGGGGTGCGTCGGCGCCTGGGAGGGCGCGTGCGAGAAGTCCTTCGGATCCTGGCAGGAGAGGGGTGCGGACCGGCCGACCCCGCGCGGCGCGTAGCCGACCAGGTCGTACGCCGCCGCGATGCGCTTCCACTCGGGCATGACGCCCACCAGCGGGAAGTACGTGCCCGACGCACCGGGGCCGCCCGGGTTGAAGACCAGCGCGCCCTGGCGTGCGACCGCCTTGCCCGCGCTCTTCTTCGTGGCCTTCGTGCGGCTGACGGTCAGTTTGATGCGCTTGCCGTCGGGGTGGGCGTAGTCGAGCGGCACGGTGACGGTGCCGCACCGGACGGACGGGGGGAGGCCTTCGGCCTTCGGGCAGGTGCCCCAGCGGATCCCGGCGGCCTCGGCGCGCTGGGCGGCGACGGCGACGCCGTGCTCCTCGGGGGAGGGAGGGGTGCCGGTCGCACTTCCCGCGGGGGCGGCGACGAGGGCGGTCAGGACCAGGGACCCGGCGGTTCCGTACCGGGCGGCGGCTGCTCTCATCGCGCTTGTCTATCTTGTGGTATTTGGCTATGTAAAGCACCGGCGTCCGGGTGTCGGTGCAATGCCCTCCACTGGGCCCGGACCGCTCACCTGCGCGGCCGGTGGGCGAACGCCGCCCGCAGCTCCGGGTCCCCCGTGGCGCGCACCCCGCGCACGGCGACGGCCGTGAGCTCCTCGCCGCCCGACGGCACCGCACCGAGGAGCCGCTGGCCCGCGGGGGACGCCCACCGCGTGTACGGATGCACCTCGACGCGCGCGATGACCAGACACGCCACGCACAGCAGCAGTGGCAGCGAGAACCAGACCGCGACCGGCACCTGGCCGGTCGCCGCGGGACCCTGGGCGGGCATCAGCACCGCCACGGTGCCGAGGGCGAGCACCGCGCCCGTCGCCGCCCACACCTGCCGCACCGCGGCCGCGACCCCCGCGCCGAGGCCGTCCGGTACGGCCAGCCCCGCCGCGACGAGCCGGTCCGCGAGCGCCCGCACCGGGTGTGCGGCCGAGGCGCCGAGGCGTATCGGCGCTATCCGCGACTGCCCGGCCGGGCCGATCGCGCCGAGCACGGAACGCTCCATGTCGTCGCGGCCCACCGGGTCGACGACGGTCGCCCAGCCGGTGTGCGCGATCAGCAGGCGGCGCGCCCTGGCCATCGCGACGAGCGTCACGTCGGCCACCCGGGAGGGGCCTCCGGAGAGGAACGCCGTCTCGTACAGGGTGAGTTCGCGCCCGTCACCCGCGGACCGCTCCTGGACGGCGGCGCGGCTCGTGGCGAGGCAGAGCCGGCCACAGGACAGACCGGCGGCGGCGCAGGCGAGGAGGAGCAGAGGGACCCAGAACATGGCGGTTTTCTATGCGAAGGCGCCGCATTGCGCCATGGCGTTTCCAGTATGTGGACACGGGGTGACGGGTGGGTAACGTTCCGTTTTCACGGTCGACCGGTGTCCGGCCTGGGGCGGGAGGCCGCGGGCGGCAGCGGGAACGTGGGCGAAGGGGTGACCGGGGTCGCGGAGCCGGGGGCGTCCGTGGGACCCGGCGGGGCCGGGGAGCGGGTCGCGGGGGCATCGGGTCCGGTGGACGCCGCGTCCCGGGCGAGGCCCTCGAAGTCGACGAGGCCGGTCTGCTCGAGGACCGTGATGTGGTCGAGGACGGTCGTGTTCGTGTCGTCGGCCAGGTCGCGCACGAGCGAGTTGCGGGTGTTCGCGCGCACGTCGGCGACGACGGAGAACACCTTGCCGTGCGCGCGGCGCAGGATGTTCGCGAACTCCTCGTTGTACGTCTCCCCGCGGGCGCTGCTCAACTCCGCGAGCCAGTCGCGCTGTTGGGCGTTCGGCTGGCTGGGCAGTTCGAGGTCGAGCCGGGTGGCGACCTCGCGTACGCGCGCGTCGAGGAACGTGTGGCCCTCCACGAGGTGCTTCCCCGCGGTCCGTATGGCTTTCGTGGTGCCGCGCTCCTCCGCCTGCTGCCCGGCGGGCAGCTCCCACAGCCCCGCGAGGCGGACCTTGGTGATGAAGTCCCGGTCCAGGGCGGAGAGCGGCCCGAAGTCGGTGGACACGGTGTCGGCGTCGAGCAGGTCGAGCGGGGTGCCGGAGCGGTCCTCGTAGGACCAGAGGGGAAAGAGCAGTGCGGCCAGGGTCGCGACGAGTCCCGCGACGATGAGGCCGGTGCCGTTGATGGTTCGTAATCGCATGGTGCCTCCTGGTGCGGCACCGCACGTTAGTGCGCCGGGGGAGGTGCGCGGCCCGATACGGCGGGGAGTACGTCACCTGCCGTACCGGGACGCTGAGTCGATGGGCGCGGCGTGCGCCCCCGCGGGACATCAGGGAGCGCAGGACGGTCCGCTCAGGACGACCCGCCCCCGCAGGACGAGCCGCCGCCACCGCCCCCGCCGCACGAGGACCCGCAGCCACCGCCGCACGACGAGCCGCCGCCCGAACAGGAGGGACCGCCGCTGCCCGAGCAGGCGAAACCGCCGTCGTCGCCCGCGTCGATGCCGCACCAGGCCGGAGTGCCCCCGCCGCCACCGCCGCCCCCCGAGTTCCACGCGGCCGCGTTCTGGTGTCCGGCGCGCCCGGGCTCGTCGGCGGCCGTCGGCGGGACCCGGACGCGGGCCGCCGCGATCAGGTGGGACCGGATGTCCGGGTGGGCCCGCGAGAGGCCGCGCGTCGCCACTTGGTGCGCCGCGCCCGGCTGGTGCCGCGTCGCGGCGACGTACTGCCGCAGCGCGTACCGTCCCGCCACCGTGATCTGCTTCGAGGTGACCGCGAGGCAGACCGCGCCGCTCACGACGCCGAACGCGGCGCCGGGCAGCATGACCAGGATGTCGACGAGCGGCGACTGCGAACCGCCCGGCAGCTCGATGTCGCCGGCGGACAGCAGCAGCGCCGCGCCCGCGCACACCACGAACCCGACCAGGGTCAGGGCGACCTGCGTCCCGGCCCACGCGCGCCACTTCCGCTGGCGCCCCGGCCGCACCAGGAGCCCCCGGCGCGCGAGGGCCTCGCCCGTCTCCTGCACCGGCAGGCTGCGCATCACGGCGATCCGCAGCCCGTGCAGCGCGCCGCTGGGCGCCGCCGCGTGGGCGTCGATGACCGCCTGCTCGGCGGCGTTCCCGCCGGCCGGGCCGGTGATCCCGACGACGCCGGGGCCCACGACGACCAGTCGGCCGTCCTCGTGAAGACCCGCGAGCAGCGCGTCCGCGACGCGGGCGGGGCCACCGGCGAGGAACGCGGCCTCCAGCGTCCCGCCGACGTACACCCCGTGCTCGGCGTCGAGCGGCTGCCTGCCCCGGTACGGGGACCCGGTGCGGCGGGCCGCCGCCACGCCCCGGATCAGCTCGGTGGCGGCGAGCGCGACCACGACCGTGTACACCATCGCCACGACGGTCACGGCGTCACCGCCTCAGCAGGACCCGGCGGGTGGCGTGCAGCAGTCTCGCCGCGGGCCGCTTCGACAGCGGGGCGGGCCCGGAACGCTCAAGCCACCAGTCGCGCAGCTCCCGCCGGGCGTCCGCGTCCTCGGGGCGCCCCGCGAGCATCAGGTGCTCGGCGAAGGCCAGCGCGTCGTGCCGGTAGCCGCCGGTCATGGGCCGCGTGCGCGCGTACGCGAGGAACTCGTCGCGGTACGCCGCGCCGAGGATCTCCGGCAGCTCCGGCGCGACCTTCGCGACGACGTCGGCCCGCTTGGCGGCCAGCGCGCGGCTCTGCACCTTCAGGCGCGCGTGGTCGAAGCCCTCGGGCGCCGGGGTGCCCGCGACGAGCGCGGAGAGGAGGGCGGCCTGGGCGACGGCGGTGCGCTGCCGGGCCGCGTCGGAGGCGGCGGGAACGTCACGGCGCTCGCCGCCGGGGCCCACGACGAGGCCCCCCGACGTCTTCACCGTCGCCCGGATGGCGTCCAACTCCCGCTCCAGCTCAGCCGGTTCGGGGAAGTTCTCGTCGCGCTCCAGCAGGACCCCGGGCGGGGAGACGCGCGACGCGAGGTCGGCGAGGATCGCGAGCACCGGCTCGGGCACGGGGTGCGCGTGGCTGTCGTGCCAGACGCCCTCCCGCTCGAAGCCGCCCGCCACGTGGACGTACGCGATGGCCTCGACCGGCAGTTCGTCCAGCGCCTTGGCCGGGTCCTCGCCGCGGTTGACGTGGTTGGTGTGGAGGTTGGCGACGTCGATGAGGAGCCGTACGCCGGTGCGCTCCACCAGCTCGTACAGGAACTGCCCCTCCGTCATCTCCTCGCCCGGCCAGGAGATCAGCGCCGCGATGTTCTCGACGGCGAGCGGCACGGGCAGCGCGTCCTGGGCGACCCGGACGTTCTCGCACAGGACGTCCAGCGCGTCGCGCGTGCGCGGCACCGGCAGCAGGTGCCCGGCCTCGAGCGGCTGTGTCGCGGTGAGGGCGCCGCCCGCGCGTACGTACGCGATGTGCTCGGTGACCAGCGGCGCCCCGAGCGCCACGGCACGCTCGGCCAGCGCCGCGAGCCGCCCCTCGTCGGGACGGTCCGCGCCACCGAGCCCCAGCGAGACACCGTGCGGCACGACGGTCACCCCGCGCTCGCGCAGCCGTAGCAGCGAGTCGGGCAGATGCCCGGGACACACGTTCTCCGCGACGACCTCGACCCAGTCGATGCCGGGCATGTCCTCCACGGCGCCCGCGATCTCGGGCCGCCAGCCGATCCCCGTTCCCAGCCGCTCTCTCGGCTGCCCCATGTCAGCTCCCCCTTCGTCCCCCGTTGCCAGGACCATGGCCCAGGCCGTTCGGATCGAACCCTCGGGAGGAGACGTTCAGAGCTACATTTGAGGTTCCGGCCGACCGGTGTCGATCTCCCCGGGCGGCCCCGGCGAGGGCCTCGACGTGGTGGAGACGTCGCCGCTCGGCCCGGCCGGCGCGGGCTCGGGAGGTGCGGCTCCGGAGGGCTTGGGCGGGCCTGTGGGGCTGGCGGTCGCGGTCGACGCGGCGCCGTTCGCGATCGCGTCGAAGTCGACGAGCCCGGTCGCCTCCAGCATCGTGATGTGGTCGAGGACGGTCTGGTTGGAGTCCGTGGCGAGCTGTCGGATCAGCGAGTTGCGGGTGCTGTCGCGGACCTGCGCGATGACGCTGAACACCTTCCCGTGCGAGACCCGCAGCAGGTTCGCGAACTTCCGCTGGTACGTCTCGCCGCTCGCCGCCGACAGTTCGTCGAGCCACCCCTGCTGCTGGTCGGTCGGCTGGTTGGGCAGCTCGACGCCGAGCTGCGCGGCCACGGTGCGCGTGCGCTTGTCGAGGTCGGTGTGCCCGACGATGAGGTGGTCGCCCGCCTCCTTGATGGCCTCGGTCGGCGCGCGCTCGACGGCCTGCTGCCCCGCGGGTATCTCCCACAGCCCGGCGAGCCGCACCTTCACGAGCAGGTCCCGGTCGGCCGCGGACAGCGGCCCCCACTGCGTGGCCACGGACCCGGCGGCCAGATTGGCGGGCCCGGTGCTCGACCGGTCGGCGTAGGACCACACGGGGAACGCGATGGCCCCCAGCGTGGCGACGAGTGCCGCGATGATCAGAGCCGTGCCGTTGACGCGCCGCAAGGTGCCTCCCGTGGTGCTCCGTGTCGCCGGTGATACCGGGGAGTACGGAAGATACGGGTGGGGTGTTCAGCGGCGCGAGATGTCGGTCGTGACGAGGTCGGTCGTGACGATGTCGGTCAGAGCCGCCTTCCGGGGCGCAGGGCCGGGTGGTCCGCCACGACCGTGCAGGAACCCGGGGTGATCTCGGTGAAGCCCGCGTCGCGGACCACCGGGAGTCCGCCCGTCGTGAGGTCGCGCCACCGGGCCGGGTCGGCGGTGCGGACCGAGAGGGGGAAGCCCGCGTCGCGCCAGGCCGCGCGATCCTCGGGGGACAGCTCCCACCACGCCAGCTGCGCGCCGTGCCCCGCCTGCGCCATCGACTTGCCGGCCGACATGTCGACCTCGGGGCTCATCCACAGGACGGGGTGCGCCGGGTCGGGCCCCGCCGGGGGCTCCGGGTCGTCGAGTTCCGTGCCCGAGACCTGGAGGCGCGCCAGATCCTTGGGCCAGCCGTCGAGGGGCACGGGCGGGTAGACCCGCACCTCCGCCGACTTGCCGGTGACCGTGATGCCCGGCAGCGCCTCGGCCCTGCGCCACTCCGCGCCGCGCGCCCTGCGCACCACCTTGCGGATCCGGGCGTCCTGCCAGTCGCGCATCGCCTGCGCCCAGGGGCCTTCGCCGAGGGACCGCTCGTCGCTCAGGATGGTCAGGACGGCGCGGGCCGCGGTCTCCAGGGCGTCCGTGCGGGCCGGGGGAGCGGCGCGCTCGATGCGGGCGACGAGCGGCAGCACGAACTGCGGTGCCTCGTCGCGCGAGGTGGTCTCGTGGCGGAACGGGCTGTCCTGCGGGTCCGGTGCGTCGGGAGTGGTCGGTTCTTCGTTGCTCACGTCCGTCAGTCTGCCAGCCGGGTGCCGCCGCCCGTGCGCGAGGATGACCCTCATGGAACGTGATCTTGCGGTGCGGCTCGACGGGGTGGGCCGCCGCTACGGCGTGGGCGGCACGTGGGTGCTGCGCGGTGTCGACCTTGGCATACGGGCGGGCTCCCTGGTGCGCGTCGAAGGGGCCAACGGCACGGGGAAATCAACCCTGTTGAGGCTGCTCGCCGGGATCGACGCGCCGTCCGAAGGGCGGGTGTCCGGGCGTCGGCGCACGGCGTTCGTCCCCGAGAGGTTCCCCGCCGCCCTGCCGTTCACCGCCCTCGGCTACCTCACGCACATGGGCCGCGTGCATGGCCTCGGGGCCGGTGCGGCGCGGCGGCGCGCGAGCGAGTGGCTGGAGCTGTTCGGCGCCGCCGGATACGCGCGTACGCCGCTCTCGGAGCTCTCCAAGGGCAGCAGCCAGAAGGTCGCCGTGGCGCAGGCGCTGCTGGCCGAGCCCGACCTGCTGGTCCTCGACGAGGCGTGGACGGGTCTGGACGCGCCCGCCCGCTCCACGCTCGACCGCGCGGTGGCCGACCGTACGGCGGCGGGCGGTTCCGTGGTCTTCGTCGACCACGACCCGCGGCGGCTCCGGGGGGTGGCGGACGAGACGTACGCCGTGGTCGGCACGGCGCTGAACCGGCGTACGCCAGAGGGCACTTCCGCCGCGTCGGGTGACATGCGCGACGGGGACGGGCCCGTCGTCCTCGTCGAGGTCCAGGGGCCGCGGGGCGCGGAGCTTCCGGGATCGGTGGCGGCGGCCGTGCGGATGCGCCCCACCACCTCCGACGGCGGCACCACGCGCCTCACCGTCCCTGAGCCGCACTCCGATCGTGTCCTGCGGGAACTCCTGACGGCGCGGCCGCCGTGGCACGTGGTGGCGGTGCGCGCGACGGCCGACGAGCGGCGCGGCGGCGGGCGGGGCGAGGAACTGTGAAGCCTTCTCTGTCCTCGCTGCCCTCTCTGTCCTCTCTGGCCCCGCTCCCTGCTCTGTTGCGGTACCAGACCGCCCTGCTCGTCCGCTCCCAGCGCTGGCTTCCGCCCGTGATCCTCTACGCCGTATTCCTCGGCATCGGCGTACAGGGCGGTCAGCCGATCCTCGACTCGCTCGCGTACGCCGCCGGGGCGCTGCTGCCCGTGGCCGCCTGGCTGGTACGGATCTGCGTGACCAACGAGCCGCCCGCCGCCCGGAGTTGTACCGCCGCGGCGGCGGGGCCGGGGCGCGCGCATCTCGCCTCGCTGCTCGCGGCGTTCCTCGCGGCGTCCGCGCTGGGCGGCGTGGCGGCCGTCGTCGTCACGGCCATCAGCGACGCGACGAGCACGAACGCGCGGGTGCCGGTGCCGCGGCTCTCCGCGGGTGCG
Organism: Streptomyces venezuelae; assembly: GCF_008642335.1. Classification (NCBI taxonomy): domain Bacteria; kingdom Bacillati; phylum Actinomycetota; class Actinomycetes; order Kitasatosporales; family Streptomycetaceae; genus Streptomyces; species Streptomyces venezuelae. Next base: position 6,349,441 of record NZ_CP029191.1, read on the forward strand.
GTCGGGCTGCTCGCGATGCTGGTGAGCGCGTTGCTCGGCACGGCGCTCGGCGCGCTGGCCAACTGGCCGCTGCTGCGTTCCGCGGGGCGGTCCGTGCCCGCGATGCTGCTCGGCGCGCTGCTCCTGCTCGTCACCACGGGCTCCCCGGCGAAGTCGGTCCTCACCGATCTGACCACCGGGTCACGGGAGGGCGTGGTGCCGTTGCCGCTGGGCGCGCTCGCGGGTGCGCTCGCCGTCGCTGCGGCGGCGATGTGGGGGGCGTGCGTGCTCAGTTCGCGGCGGGGGTGAGCGGTGTGGTGGCGTCAGCCCGAGCGGCAGAGCACGCAGTCGGCGGTGGCTTCCGGTGTGACCCCGTCCTCATCCGTCATACCGCCACCCTAAATCCGTCATACCGCCACCCCTAACCACGCGCCCCCGCACCCCCCGCCGCCCCGATCTGCTCCGACACCCGGACGAAGCGGAAGCCGCGTTCGCGCAGCTTCGGGATGATCGTGCGCAGGGCGCGTTCCGTCGCGGGGGCCGCGCTGCGTGTGCAGTGCATGACGACCACCGAGCCGGGCCGAACCCCGTCGAGGACCTGCCGGGCCACCGCCGCGGAGTCCGTCGCGAAGGCGTCGCCGCTGACCACGTCCCACTGCACGGCGGTGACGCCGCCGGGAGCGAGGGCACGCAGGGCCCGCTGGTCGTAGCAGCCGCCGGGGAAGCGGAAGTACGGCACCGGGCGCTCGACCCCGGCCGCGCGGAACGCGGCGAACGCGCGCTCCATGTCGGCGCGCATCCGGGCGGCGGGGACGGCGGGCAGTCCGTAGCAGCGGCCGGTGAAGGCGTGGTGGCTGTACGAGTGGTTGGCGACCTCGAAGAGCGGGTCGCGGCCGATGGCCCTGGCCTGCGCCGGGTACTCCTCGGCCCACCGCCCCGTCATGAAGAACGTCGCCGGTACCCTCAGCCGCCGCAGCGTGGCGACCAGCGCGGGGTTGTCGAACCGCTCGCCGGCCGCCGCGCGCGGGCCCTGGTCCGCGGTCATGTCGGCGTCGAAGGTGAGGGCGACGGTGCGGCCGCGGGACCGGGGGCCGTTCTCGAACACGGGGGTCAGGCCGGAGGGGCCGGGGGCCAGTGTGGGCGGGGCGGGCTGCGAGGGGGCTGCGGCGCTCGCCGGGGGGTGGGCGGGGCGGCCGACCTCACCGGGCGTGGCACCGGACGTGTCACCGGCGCAGCCGGCGAGGGCGGCGGTCAGGGTGCCGAGGGCGCAGAGCGCGGCGCATCTCCGTACGAGAGTGATCACCCGCTGAACATATGGGTGGAAATGCAGTAAATCCGACTATGGGGGACTGTGGGGCGGCTCGGGTCCGGGTATCGCCACCCGTATGGGCCCGCCGCGCACCCGCGCCGGCCTCCGCGGCGTTCACAGCCAGCCGTCCAGCGACCCCATGAACCCCTCGAAGTCGTCCCGGTGGATCGTGTGCCCCGCGCCCCGCACCGTGCGGACCTCGAAGCCGCGCCGCGCCAGCTCCTCCGCGAGCGTGTCGGAGACGACGGTGCTCGGGTCCGCGACCTGCACGAGCGACGGCACGGCGGGCGCGGCCGGGGTGTGGTCGACGGCGCCCGCGCCGGAGATCGAGAGCGCGGTCTCCGGATCCCAGACCGCCAGCGTCGCCATCTCCACGTCCACGTCGGCCGCCTCCCAGCGCGGGTTGAACTTCGCCAGGACGTCGCGCGGGATGTGCCGGAACTCCACGAACAGGGCGGGGTCGACCGAACCCTCGCCGCCGAGCGCCCACGCCGGGTCGGAGTAGACGGCCCGCGCCGGCGCGAGCCGCTCCACCGCGAGGGACAGGGCGAGGCCGCCGAGCGAGTGCCCTATCGCCAGCTCCGCACCCACCGGCAGCGTGTCGACGAGGTCGTCCGCGAAGATCTCCGCGCCGTACTCGCCGCGCCCGCTCGCGCCGTGGCCGCGCAGGTCGACGCCGATCACGCGGTACCCCTTGTCGGCGAGCGCGGGACCCACGCGCCGCCACGTGCGGTGGTCCGACATGATCCCGTGGACCAGGAAGGCGACGCGGTCGCCGGTTCCCCACTCGTGGGTGTGCAGCTTCATGGTGGCGGTGCCTTTCTCGTGCCCGGCCGGTGGCGTGTGTCGCCCCCGCTCGTCGGCGAGCATCCGTGCCATGTGGGTTTTGAAGTGAGCGATCCAGAATGTGCTAGCGTCCACCTTCGTCAGTTCTGAAGCGCTCGCTTCAATATGTGCCGGTCAAGTGTCAACAAAAGGGGGCCGCCTTCATGCCGCTCGCGGTGTACATGGTCGGGTTGGGCATCTTCACCCAAGGAACCTCGGAGTTCATGCTGTCCGGGCTCCTGCCGGGCATGGCCGACGACCTCGGGGTGTCCGTCCCCGACGCCGGACTGCTCATCTCGGCGTTCGCGGTCGGCATGGTCGTCGGCGCCCCGCTGCTCGCCGTCGCCACCCTCCGGTGGCCGCGGCGCACGGCGCTCGTCTCGCTGCAGGCCGCCTTCGTCGTGGCGCACGTCGTCGGCGCCCTCGCGCCCGGCTACGCCGTCCTGTTCGTGACCCGCGTGATCGGCGCGCTCGCGTACGCCGGGTACTGGGGCGTCGCCGTGGCCACCGCGGTCGCGCTCGTCCCGGCGGACGCCAAGGCGCGGGCGGTCGCCGTCGTCGCGGGCGGGCTGACGCTCGCCACCATCGTCGGCGTCCCCGCGGGCACGCTGCTCGGCCAGGTCTCCGACTGGCGCGCCGCGTTCTGGGCGGTGGCGGCGGCCACCGCGGTCAGCGCGGTCTGCACCCTGCTCGTCGTCCCGGGCGGCCGCGGCGAGGGCGAGCGGCCCTCCGTCGGGGCCGAACTGCGCGCCATGGCGCGGCCGCAACTCTGGCTCTCGTACGCCGTGACCGCCTTCGCCTTCGGCGCCGTCATCGTCACCTTCAGCTACCTCGCCGCCCTGCTCACCGAGGTGACCGGGGTGTCCGAAGGGTGGGTGCCCGCGGTCCTCGCGCTGTTCGGCGTCGGCGGGATGGCGGGCATCGTGATCGGCGGACGCACCGGCCAGACACGGCCCCTCGGCACGCTCGGCGCGGGGCTCGGCGCCCTCGCCGTCTTCTCCGCGCTGCTCGCGCTGACGGCACACGTCACGGCCGCCGTGATCGCCCTCGTCTTCCTGCTCGGCCTCGTCGGCTACGTCACCAACCCCGCCCTGCAGTCACGGGTGTTCGCCCTCGCGCCGGGCGCGCCCACGCTGGTCGGCGCGACCAACACGGCCGCGTTCAACGTCGGCAACACGGTCGCCCCGCTCCTCGGCGGCCTGACCATCGACGCCGGGTACGGCTACGCCTCGGTGGCCTGGGTCGGCGCCGCGCTGGCGGCAGTGGGGGCGGCGGGCGTGCTGTGGGCGGCGGTGCTGCAGCGGCGGACGGCGGGCGGTGCGTTTTGTAAGTCCGTTCCAAAACGTCTACCGTGGGGCCATGGCCAGACCCCGGGAGTTCGATGAGGACCGCGTCGTCACCGCGGCCATGGAGACGTTCTGGCGGCACGGGTACGAAGCGACCTCGACGCGCGACCTGTGCGACAGCACGGGGCTCGGGCCCTCCAGCCTCTACAACACCTTCGGCGGCAAGCGGCAGCTCTACCTCCGGGCCCTGCGGCGCTACCACGACACCGCCACCGAGGAGCAGGTCGCGATCCTGCGCGGCGACGGGTCCGCGAAAGAGCGGCTGCGCGCCATGATGATGCACTCCGTCGACGCCGACCTCGGTGAGGGCGGCCGGGCGGGCGCGACGGATGCGGCGGGTACACGCGGGTGCTTCGCGATCAACGCGGCCGTCGAGGCCGCCGCGTACGACCCGGAGGTCAGGGAAGCCGTGCGGCGCAGCTTCGACCGGGTCGAGGACGAGCTGTGCGCGGTCGTCGAGGCGGGGCGCGCCGCGGGGGAGATCCGCGCGACCGGGGACGCCAGGGTCGTGGCCCGGCGGGTCCAGAGCACGTACTACGGGCTGCGCGTCCTCAGCCGCGTACAGGACGACCGCGACGTCCTCCTCGCCACGGTGGACGGCGCGCTCGCCGACCTGTGACGGCGAGCGCGCGCATGCGGACCGCTGACGCTCCGCTCACGCGCGTCGCGTGGCCGTTTATCGGACGTTGATCGGGCGGGTCGATGCTCCTCGCAGGTCCATGTCCCGCATGGACGCCGACGGAACCGACCGGAGGTACACATGAAGGTTGTCCGCTCCCTCAAGAAGAAGATCACCGGCGAGAAGAGCCTCAAGGCGTACGCCTGGTACCACTGGTACTAGGCCGGCCCAGTTGGTGACGGGCGGCCCGCCTGTCGCCGACTACAGGGACGTAATGCGCCGTTGAGGCCCGGGCCCGGCGTGCCGCGAACCGGCCGCCGGGCTCGGCCCTCCCGCCCTGGGAGATCCCCGATGTCCATTTCCGGCACCGACCGGCTCGCGCGGACCACCGTCTTCACGCCGCGACTCCACGCCCTGCTGCGCGACCACCGCGGCCAGGACGTGTTCCGCCTGGACGACGACACCGTCGGCGTCGCCGGGCCCGTCCTCACCGACCAGATCCTCGCCGCGCGGCCCGCCACCGAGCTCGAACGCCCCACGTTCAAGCCACTGCACGGCCGTTCCATCCCGCGCACCGAGGCCGCCACCGTCATGCAGGCCATCGGCCGTGACGTGCGGGCGGCGCTGAAGAAGCCCGTGCCCGGACGGCTCGACCTCTCGGGGGAGTGGCCGCACATCGGCCACGTCTACCTGCGCGACCTGATCCTCGGCGCCGACCCGTACCGGCTGCGCATCCTCATGGACCGCACGCTGGAGCTGACGCCCAAGCTCACGTGGACGGTCATCGCGACCGGCGCCGCCCTGCCCGGCAGGCTCCGCCCCGGCGCGCCCGTCACCAGCATCGCGGGGCTCACGGCGAACGCCGCGACGTACGGCGACCGCCGCTACGCCATGGGCCTGTACCGGCGCGCCGCCGCGCCCGTCTGCTTCACCGTGTCCACGCTCGTCGCCAACGCGTACTGGCTCGGGGCGCCCTTCGACGACGAGACGCCCAACGAGCACATCCTGTACGAGTCCATGCGGCTGCTCCCGCCGTCCTGGAACATCCTGCGCAACGCGTCCCCCGAGTACACCGCCCTCGACGCCCGCATCGGCACCGGAGACGACGTCCTGCTCCTGCCCCTGCTCAGCCACCGCGACCCGGAGCTCTGGGACGACCCCGACGTGTTCCGCGCCGACCGCTGGGCCACCCTGGACCCCGACGACCACCCCGGCTACCTCCCCTTCGGCCACGTCTCCGAGCGCTGCTGGGGCCGCCACATGGTGATGCCCCTGGCCGGCATGCTCCTCGACATCCTGCGCGCCGAGGGCACGACGGTCGACCCCCGCCAGACCACGGCGAAGGTGCCGCTCGCCGGACTGCTCGGCGTCGACAAGGTACGGCTCGTCGGGGCGGGCCGGGGCTAGAGATGTGAGCAACACCCTGATGTCGGGCGCCAGTTGTGCACTGGCGCCCGACCGGCATGACAGGGCATGGTGGGAGTCCGCACTCAGGGAGTGATGAGCATGGCTGCGAACTATCGGCGCATGTGCGCCCGTTCCCACGGGATGTGACCCCGGTCGCCGGGGCCGGCCCCGGACGCAGCCCTGCCCTCCGACCCACGTCGGACGCGTCTCCGTCGGCCATTCGGCACCCCCCGGAATCCTGAAGGGATTCCGACCGTCACCCGCTCCGCCCTGCCGACGGAGGAACCGCCATGACCACCATTCTCATCGAACTCGCCGCGGGAACACCTGAGTTCCTGCTCGCCGCTGTCGTCGTGATCGCCGTGACCTTTCTGGCCGCCCTCGCCATCGCGGTCCGGGGCACGGCCCCGGAGGAACGCGCGGCCGTCCTGCGCGCCTTCGCCCAGATCCTGCCGGTGCGACGGAGATAGGAGGCGGGTGAACGGGCGGGCCCGAGAAGCGCGGACTGCGTTCACGCGATGTATCCCCAGGCGTAATCGCAGCTGCTTGGATGTGCGGGCCCGCAGCAATCACCCCCCACTCCGAGGAGTCTCCGTGTCGCATGCAGTGCCGCGCAGGACCCGTGCCGCTGTCGTCGCCGCCGCGGTCGCCGGTGCCACGCTCGTCGCCGTCGGCCCGGCGGCCGCCGCCGACGCGTCCGCCGCGCCGCCGCCGCTCAAGGTGCTCACGTACAACACCTTCCTGTTCAGCAAGACGCTCTACCCGAACTGGGGGCAGGACCACCGGGCGAAGGCGATACCGGCCGCCGACTTCTTCCGGGGGCAGGACGTCGTCGTGCTCCAGGAGGCGTTCGACAACTCCTCGTCCGACGCGCTCAAGGCGAACGCGGCGGGGCGCTATCCGCACCAGACGCCCGTCATGGGGCGCGGGAAGAGCGGGTGGGACGCCACCGGCGGTGCGTACTCGTCCGTGACGCCGGAGGACGGTGGCGTGACCGTGCTCAGCAAGTGGCCGATCGTGCGCAAGGAGCAGTACGTCTACAAGGACGCCTGTGGGTCCGACGCGTACTCCAACAAGGGCTTCGTCTACGCCGTGCTGGACGTGAACGGGGTCAGGACGCACGTCGTCGGCACCCACGCCCAGTCCACCGACCCCGGCTGCGGCAGCGGCGAGGCCGCGGCGACCCGCGCGAAACAGTTCAAGGAGATGGACGCCTTCCTGGACGCCAAGAACATCCCCGCCGGGGAACAGGTCGTCGTGGCCGGGGACTTCAACGTCGACTCGCGCAGCCCCGAGTACGCCTCGATGCTCGCCGACGCGGGCCTCGCCCCCGCCGACGGCCGCACCGGCCACCCGTACTCCTTCGACACCCGGGACAACTCGATCGCCGCCGAGCGCTACCCCGACGACCCCCGCGAGGACCTGGACCACGTCCTGCACCGCAAGGGCCACGCCCGCCCCGCCACCTGGCACAACAACGTGATCAAGGAGCAGAGCGCGCCCTGGACGGTCTCCAGCTGGGGCAAGGAGTACACCTACACGAACCTGTCGGACCACTACCCCGTGACTGCTGGATAGGGTCCACCGGCACCTGCTACTGGCCCACTCTTCCGTCGACGCACTCGCGCAGCAGGTCCGCGTGTCCGCAGTGCCGCGCGTACTCCTCGACGCGGTGCACCAACAGCTCGCGGACCGACGTGCTGTCCTTGCCGAGCCGCTCGCCCAGGTCCGGGTGGGCGGCGAGGACCGCGTCGGTCGCGGCCTGCTCGCGTTCCAGCGCGGCGAACGCCTCGTCGACCACCGCCGGGTCCGCGACCGCACCGTGGAAGTCCGCGTCCTTCGGGCCCCACAGCCGCGGAGCCTGGTCCTCGCTGATCCAGTTGCGCCAGTCCCGCTCCACCTCGGCGAGATGGCGGACCAGGCCGAGGAGCGACATCGGCGACGGAGGCACCGAACGGCGGGCGAGCTGCTCCGCGTCCAGGCCCTCGCACTTCATCCGCAGGGTCATGCGGTACCCCGACAGGAAGTCGAGCAGCGTCGGCAGCTCGCCGTCCGGACTGTTCCCCTCGCTGTCGCGCGGGTCGTCGTCCGGATCGGCCCACATGTCGGGGTAGATGGTGGCCCGGCCCCATCGCTCGGGGCGGTCGCTCAGGTCGCTCTGGTCGCTCATGCCGCCCATGGTCGTGCGTGCGGAGCCGGGCCCGCCAGTGAATTGTCGCGGCAGTGAACTGTCGTGGCACCCCGCGACGCGTGCCCCTACTCGTGCCAGGGGCCCGTCACCGCGAACGTCGTGCCGGGCGTGTAGCAGTTCACGTACATCGTGTCGTGGTCGGGGGAGAACGTGACGCCCGCGAACTCGCCCCACTCGGGCTCTTCCGGGGTGCCGATGTTCTGACGGTTGCGGGCCATCGCGTAGACCTCGCCGCCGCGCGTGAGCCCGTACACGTGCTGGGCGCCGCTGCCGTCCTCGCACACCATCAGGCCGCCGCTCGGCGCGAGGCAGATGTTGTCGGGGGACTCGCCCGGCAGCTGGATGTCGGTGCTCGGACCGAACACGATGACGAGGGTGAGGCGGCGCCTGGACGGGTCGTACCGCCAGATCTGGCCGAAGTGATCGGCCGCCGAGCCCTCCGCGCTGTGGGCGAACGACGAGACGAAGTAGACGGACGAGCCGCCCCAGTAGCAGCCCTCCAGCTTCTGCGCGTGCGTGATGCCCTTGGGGCCGAAGTCCTGCAGCCGGATGGGGGTCCGCGCCGCCAGCGGGTCCGGTACGTCGACCCACTCGATCCCGTCGAAGCAGGCGCCCGTCTCCTGCACGGCGGACAGGTCGGGCACGCCGGGCACCCGCATGGCCTGCAGCTTTCCGCCCGCGCGCAGCGAGCCGCGGCCGCCCTCGGGCTTCTTGGGCAGGAAGCGGTAGAACAGGCCGAAGGGCTTCTGGAAGGCGTCCTCGGTCTCGTAGACGACGCCGCGCTTCGGGTCGACGGCGATGGCCTCGTGCTGGAAGCGGCCCATCGCGGTCAGCGGCACCGCGCCGGTGCGGTGCGGGTCCACCGGGTCGACCTCGAAGATGAAACCGTGGTCCTTGGTGTAGCCGTTCGTGCCGGCCTTGTCCTCGGTCTCCTCGCAGGTCAGCCAAGTGCCCCAAGGGGTCGGCCCGCCCGCGCAGTTGACGGCGGTCCCGGCGATGGCGACGCGCTCGCCGAGGACGTCGTTTCTCCGGTCGAGCGAGAGCGCCGTACAGCCGCCCTTGGCCATCGGGTCGTAGGTCAGGCCCTTGACGGTCGGCACGCCGATCTTGCCGGTGACGCGGTTCTCGTGGTTGCGCACGAGGTGGACGCCGCCGTGCCTGCCCCGGAAGGCGGCCATGCCGTCGTGGTTGCTGGGCACCTTGCCCTCACCGGACCGCAGTGCGTCGCCCTCACGGGAGAGCACCTTGTAGCGGAAACCTTTCGGCAGGTCGAGCAGACCCTTGGGGTCGGGGACGAGAGGGCCGTAACCGGCCTTGCCGTGCGCGGCCGCGGTGCCCGCGAAGAGTTCGGAGAGCGCGCCGGTGAAGGCGATTCCGGCACCCACGGCGCCGGAACGGGCGAGCATCTGACGTCGAGTGGCAGACATGATGGGCAACCTCCTGCTGGCGGACAGGAATGTGACCGGATGTGTGTACCACGCGCTCTGGTGCACGGGAACCACGCGCGTAGCTTCCGTTTCGCGTGCCGTCCCGTGTCACCGCCGCAGCAGCGACTAGTCGCCCACGAGCCCCTTGGCGTCCCGCGCGAGCGCCGTGAGCCGCGAGATGGCACGGAAGTACTTCTTCCGGTACCCGCCGTTGAGCATGTCCTCGCTGAAGAGCCGGTCGAAGGGGACACCGGAGGCGAGCACCGGCACCTCTCGGTCGTACAGCCGGTCGGCGAGCACCACAAGGCGCAGAGCGGTCGACTGGTCCGGCACCGGCGTCACGTCGGTCAGACAGACGGCGCCGAGGTCGTCGGTCAGCGCGCCGTACCGGCTCGGGTGGACCTTGGACAGGTGGTCGAGGAGGTGCGGGAAGTCGTCGAGGGAGGCGCGCTCGGTCGCGTACGCCGCCTTGGTGACCTGCTCCTCCGAGTACGGGGCGGGCGCCTCCGGAAGGCCGCGGTGGCGGTAGTCCTCGCCGTCGATCCGCAACGCCGTGAAGTGGGACGACAGGCCCTGGATCTCGCGCATGAAGTCCGTGGCCGCGAACCGGCCCTCGCCGAGCTTGCCCGGCAGCGTGTTCGAGGTCGCGGCGAGCGCCACGCCTTCCCCGACGAGCTTGGAGAGCAGCGAGGAGACGAGGACCGTGTCGCCCGGGTCGTCGAGCTCGAATTCGTCGATGCAGAGGAGCCGGTGTCCGCCGAGGGTGCGCACGGTCTGCTGGAAGCCGAGCGCGCCGACCAGGTTCGTCAGCTCGACGAACGTGCCGAACGCCTTCTGCTCGGGGGCGGCGGGCGTCGCGTGCCAGAGGGAGGCGAGCAGGTGGGTCTTGCCGACGCCGTACCCGCCGTCGAGGTAGATGCCGCGGGGGCCCGCGGGGGCGGCCGCCTTCTTCTGGAACCAGCGGCGCTTGCCCGCGCCGCTGGCGTGCGCCCCGCCGAGCCCCGCCGCGAAGCCGCTCAGGACGCGGACCGCCTCGGTCTGGCTCGGCTGGTTAGGGTCCGGGATGTACGTGTCGAAGCGGGCCGTCTCGAAGCGCGGCGGCGGCACCATCTCGGCGACCAGCCGGTCGGCGGGGACGTGGGGCTCGCGGGCGCACAGCGACAGCGGAGCCACTTCGGCTATGGGGTGGTGCCCGGAGGCGGCGGAGGACGACACGGTTCCCCAGTTTAGGGGGCGTGCAAGACTGCGGACATGCGACGCCTGTTCCCTGTGACCGACCAGACAGCCGACGTGACCGACCGGACACATGATCGGACAGCCGACCGGACACATGACCGGACGTCCCCTCGGACGGGTGATACGGACGACCGGGAGTGGAGCCTCGACGAGCTGGCCGAGGCCTACGCCTACCCCGCGGGGGAGACGACCTGGCTGCGCGCCAACATGGTGTCCACCCTCGACGGCGCGGCCCACCACGACGGCCGTTCCCACCCGATCTCCGGCGCCACCGACATGCGGATCTTCGGCACCCTGCGCGGCCTCGCGGACGTCGTGATCGTCGGCGCCGAGACCGTCCGGAAGGAGGGCTACCGCCCGGCGAAGGCACGCGAGGTCTTCGCGCGCCACCGTGCCGACGCCGGACAGACGGAGGCGCCCGCCATCGCGGTGGTCAGCGCCGGGCTCGACCTGGACTTCTCGGTTCCGCTCTTCACCTCGCCCGTGACGCCCACGCTCCTCGTCACCGGGGCCGCCGCACCGGCCGACCGCATCGCCGCGGCGGAGCGCGCGGGCGCCGTCGTGGTGGTGGCGGGGGAGGGCGCGACCGTGGAGCCGGAGCGGGTGGCGCCCGCCCTCGCCGAGCGCGGGCTCACCCGGCTGCTCACGGAGGGCGGGCCCCGGCTGCTCGGCCAGTTCGTGGCCGCGGGGGCACTGGACGAGCTCTGCCTGACGGTGTCGCCGATGCTCACCGCGGGGGACGCGCAGCGGATCGCGGGCGGGTCCGCCCTGAAGGACCCCGATCAATTCGTACTGACGTCCGTACTGGAGGAGGCCGGGTTCCTCTACACCCGATACCGTCGAAGCTGACAATCGGCGGAATCAGCCGTTCCGTTTGGCTTCGGCTGGGCACACTAGATCTCGCAGACCCCGTGCGGGCACGGGGCAGGATGGTTTCCGCAAGGGCCTCAGGAGGGCCCACGGATGAGAAGGGCGCCTGGCGTGTTCACAAGCGTATTGATGATCGAGAAGGCCCTGACGTCCGCCGACGTGGAGTTCGTCACGACCCTGCACGGCGACGAGCCCATCACCTTCCACGTGCTGCTCCAGCCGCGGGGCGACCAGGCGGACCGGCTGCTGCGCGCCATCGACGACGTCGCCCTCGGCGAGCTCGACGAGGCGGCGCGCGAGGGCGAGACCCCGGAGGGGCAGGACGCGGCGGGCTTCGGCGAGCGGGCGCTGCAGGTCTCCCTGACGGCACTGCGGGCGGCGGGCTGCGCGGCACAGGGGCAGCTCATCGAGAACCATCCGCTGGACGCCCTCAAGGCGCTGGTCGCCGAGGCGGGCGCCGACGAGGTCATCGTCCTGACCGACCCGCACTACGTGGAGGAGTTCTTCCACCGCGACTGGGCCTCGCGGGCCCGCCACAAGGTGGGCGTCCCCGTCCTGAAGCTGTTCTCGCACAGCCTGGCGGACGAGAACTAGCCCGGAGCCCGGCGGGGGCCGGGTGCCTCGGGCGTCGTGTGCCGCGGGAGGCAATAGGCTGGGGCCTTCTCAGTCGTCGTACCACCAGGGGAGACACACGCATGGCACCCGGCCTGCCCCAGTCCATGGCCGACATGGACCGACCGCACTTCATCGGCATCGGCGGCGCCGGAATGTCGGGCATCGCGAAGATCCTCGCGCAGCGCGGCTCCCGGGTCGCGGGCAGTGACGCCCGCGAGTCCGCCACCGCCGAGGCGCTGCGCGCGCTGGGCGCCACGGTCCACATCGGCCACGACGCCGCGCACCTCGCGCCCGACGCGACCTGCGTCGTCGTCTCCTCCGCCATCCGCGAGGACAACCCCGAGCTGGCCCGCGCCGCCGAGCTCGGCATCCCCGTCGTGCACCGCTCGGACGCCCTGGCCGGCCTCATGGAGGGCCTGCGCCCCATCGCCGTCGCGGGCACCCACGGCAAGACCACGACGACGTCGATGCTCGCCGTCACCCTCGCCACCCTCGGCCTCGACCCGTCGTACGCGATCGGCGGCGACCTCGACGTGCCGGGCTCCAACGCGCTGCACGGCAAGGGCGACATCTTCGTCGCCGAGGCGGATGAAAGCGACCGCAGCTTCCACAAGTACGCGCCCGAGGTCGCCATCGTCCTCAACGTGGAGCTCGACCATCACGCCAACTACGCGTCGATGGACGAGATCTACGAATCCTTCGAGATCTTCGCGGGCCGGATCGTCCCCGGCGGCACCCTGGTCGTCTCGGCGGACCAGCCGGGCGCCGTCGAGCTGACCAAGCGCGTCCGCGACCTCGGCGGGCTCAAGGTCGTCACGTACGGCGAGTCCGAGGACGCCGACCTGCGCATCCACAAGATCACGGCGCGCGGCCTGACCAGCGAGGTCACCGTCCTCCTGGACGGCAAGCTGCTCACCTTCACGGTCTCCGTGCCCGGCCGCCACTACGCGAACAACGCCGTCGCGGCCCTCGCCGCGGGCATCGCCCTCGGCATCCCGTCCCGGAACCTGGCGGGCGCCCTGAAGTCGTACACGGGCGTGAAGCGCCGCCTCCAGCTCAAGGGCGAGGCCGCGGGCGTCCAGGTCATCGACTCCTACGCCCACCACCCCACCGAGATGACGGCCGACCTGGAGGCGATGCGATCCGCCGCCGGCGACTCCCGCATCCTCGTCCTCTTCCAGCCCCACCTCTTCTCGCGCACCCAGGAACTGGGCACCGAGATGGGCCAGGCCCTCTCCCTCGCCGACGCCTCCGTGGTCCTCGACATCTACCCGGCCCGCGAGGACCCGATCCCCGGCATCACCAGCGCCCTGATCGTCGACGCCGCGCGCGAGGCGGGCGCCGAGGTCACGGCCGTCCACGACAAGGCGGAGGCCGTCCGCGCGATCGCGGGAATGGCGAAGCCCGGTGATCTCGTTCTCACCATGGGAGCGGGCGACGTCACGGACCTCGGCCCGCAGATCCTGGCCGAGCTGTCGAAGTAGGCCGAGCTGTCGAAGCAAGTCGAAGTGAGGGGAAGGCACCATGTCGTACGACGTCGAGAAGCCGGACGAGCAGTGGCGGGCGGAGCTGACCCCTTCGGAGTACGCGGTGCTGCGCCAGGCCGGCACGGAGCCCGCCTTCGTCGGTGAGTACACGGACACCAAGACCGAGGGCGTCTACTCCTGCCGGGCCTGCGGCGCGGAGCTGTTCACCTCCACGGAGAAGTTCGAGTCGCACTGCGGCTGGCCGAGCTTCTTCGACCCCAAGGACACGGACGCGGTCGAGCTGCTCCAGGACACCTCGCACGGAATGGTCCGCACCGAGGTCCGCTGCGCCCGCTGCGGCTCGCACCTGGGCCACGTCTTCGAGGGCGAGGGCTACCCGACCCCGACGGACCAGCGGTACTGCATCAACAGCATCTCGCTGCGGCTGACGCCGAGCGAGGGCTGAGGCGCGAGTGTAAGGGTCGGCGCGCTCCGGGCGCGCCGACCCCCCGACGTTCTAGAACGTCAGCTTCCAGCTGTTGATGTACCCCGTGTCCTGGGACGCGACGTCCTGGGCGCGGAGCTTCCAGGCGCCGTTGGCGGGCTCGCTCGACGCGTTGACCGTGTACGTGGCGATGATGTTGTCCGCCGAGTCGTTGCTGCTCGAGTTCTTCAGGCGGTACGCCGTGCCGTCGGGTGCGAGCAGGTCGAGGACCACGTCGCCGCGCCAGGTGTGCCGCACGTCGACGTCCACCTTGAGGGTGGCGGGGGCGTTGCCGGTGCGTCCCGTGACGTCGACCGTGGAGGTCACCGCGGCGCCGTTGTCCGGGATGGCGACGTCCGTCGTGTTCTCGTACACGTCGCCGGGCGGCACCGTGGTGCCCGCGCCGAGGGTCCAGATCGCGTGGGCGATGGCGTCGCTGTTGCGGTCGAGCGCCGTGTCGTTGATGTTCGACGTGGTGTCGCAGGACGAGTGGTAGCAGCGGTCGAAGGCCTGGCCCGCCGTGCCGCCCCACTTCTGGGCCTGCGCACTGGACTTGGCGCGCTCGGCGCCGGTGAACAGACCGCCGACCGGGATGCCGACGTTCGCGAACGGCGCGTGGTCGGAGCGGCCGTCGCCCTCCGTCTCGATCTCCGTGGGGACGCCGAGCCCCGCGTAGTAGTCCTTGAACGTCTTCTCGATCGTCGGGTCGTCGTCGTAGACGAAGTAGCCCGGGTTCGGCGAGCCGATCATGTCGAAGTTCAGATAGCCGCTGACCTTTGAACGGTCCGCGGCGGGCAGGTTGTTGACGTAGTACCGCGAGCCGACCATGCCCAGCTCCTCGGCGCCCCACCAGGCGAACCGCAGGTGCTTCGTCGGCTGGAGCTGCGCCCGTGACACGGCGAGCGCGGTCTCCAGGATGCCTGCCGAACCCGAGCCGTTGTCGTTGATGCCGGCTCCGGCCGAGACGCTGTCGAGGTGCGCGCCGGCCATCAGGACCTGGTTGGCGTCACCGCCCGGCCAGTCGGCGATCAGGTTGTACCCGGTGGCGCCGCTGGACGTGAACTGCTGGATGCGGGTGGTGAATCCGGCCGCGTCCAGCTTGCCCTTCACATAGTCGAGCGAGGCCTTGTATCCGGCGCGCCCGTGGGCCCGGTTGCCGCCGTTGGCCGAGGCTATGGACTGGAGCTGGGAGAGGTGCGCCTTGACGTTGGCGAGCGGTATGTCGGGCGCCGCGAGGGTGGGCGAGGGGGCGGCGGGCGTGGCGATGGCGGGAGCGGCGGTGGCGAGCAGGCCGCCGATGGCCAGGGCGGCGGCACCGACGGCCGCACGTCTGAACAGGTTCATGTGTGGGGCTCCGTATTCCGAACAGCGTGAGGGACGGAACGTGCGAGGCGCCCTGCGACGCGGGTTGCCGCGGGGCGCCTTTGGAGCTGTGCGTGCTGTGCGTTGCCTGATGTTGAGGGGCGGACGACCCACGGTCAAGGGCGGAATCCGGTCACATGACGGTCAGCCACGTCCGTTTTCCGGACACCTCTGCGGGGGTGCGGTTCGGCCGACGGCCGTCAGAAGAAGACGCCGCACCTCAGCAGCACATTCGCGTACGGCCGTGCCTCACCGGTCCTGACCACCAGACGGGCACCCGCCGAGAGCCCCTTGAGCTCCTCGTGCGGGACGAGGGCGAGCGACGGGAGGCTGTCGCGCAGCAGCCGGTCCGTTTCCGGATTCGCCTCGCGTACTTCCTGTGCCGCCGTCCCGCCCTCCACCACCAGCTCGTCGAGGAGCCCGTCGAGTACCTCCGCGAACGACGGGACCCCGGCGCGGAACGCCAGGTCCACGACGCGCGGGCCCGCAGGGATCGGCATGCCCGCGTCGCAGACGAGCACGGTGTCGCTGTGGCCCAACTCGGCCAGCGCGCCCGCGAGATGGCGGTTCAGGATGCCCGACCTCTTCACCGGGACGGGCCCTCCTCCGGAACGGCCTCGGCGAGCTCCGCCGCGGTCGGGTAGGAGTCCTGCGCGCCCTTGCGCGTGACCGCCGCCGACCCCACGCGGACCGCGTACGCGACCGCCGTCGGCAGGTCCTCGCCGAGGCCGAGGCGCCAGCCGAGCGCCGCGGTGAAGGCGTCGCCCGCGCCGGTCGTGTCCACCGCGTCGACCTTCGGGCTCGGCACCCGTACGGCGCTCCCGGCCGAACCCTCCGCGGCCAGCGCGCCCTCGGCGCCCAGCGTGATCACCACCGAGCGCGGGCCCAGCGCGAGCAGTCCGCGCGCCCACTCCTCGGGCGAGTCACCCGCGTCGTCACCGAGGATGACGCGGGCCTCGTGCTCGTTCACCACCAGCGGATCGCACGCCGCGAGGACCTCGTCGGGCAGCGGGGCGGGCGGCGACGGGTTGAGGACGAAGCGGGAGCCGGGGCGCAGGGCGCGTACCACCTCGGCGACCGTCTCCAGCGGAATCTCCAACTGGGTGGAGACCACCCGCGCCGCCGACACCAGGCTGCCCGCCGCGCGGATGTCCTCGGGGGTGAGGCGCCCGTTGGCGCCGGGGGAGACGACGATGCTGTTGTCGCCCGACGGGTCGACCGTGATCAGCGCGACGCCGGTGGGCGCGCCGCCCACGAGGACGCCGACGGTGTCCACGCCGGCCGCCCGCTGCGCGTCCAGGAGAAGCGTGCCGTGGGCGTCGTCGCCGACCCGCGCGAGCAGGGCGGTGCGGGCGCCGAGGCGGGCCGCGGCGACCGCCTGGTTGCCGCCCTTGCCGCCGGGGTGGACGGCCAGGTCGGAGCCGAGGACCGTCTCGCCGGGCGCGGGGCGGCGCTCCACGCCGACCACCAGATCGGCGTTGGCGGAGCCCACGACCAGCAGCTCGTAGTCGTCGTTCATGGGTAATTGTTCCTGCTTTCGTACGATGAGGTGCCGATGTGACGGTACTCGGTGTGACCCCCGATCGGTGGACGGCGGTCAGTGGCCGTCCATCAGTGGCCGTCCGTCAGTGGCCGTCGGTCAGGAGAAGTCCTTCACGTTCTTCGACGTGACGACCTTCACCGGCACCTTCACCGTCCCCTGGACCTTCTTGCCCTGCGAGGCCCGCACCGCGTTGCGCACGGCGATCTTCCCGAGCTCCTTGGGCTGCTGCGCCACGGACGCGTACAGCGTGCCCGCCTCGACCGCCTTGAGCCCGTCCGGGGTGCCGTCGAAGCCGACGACGGGGACGGACTTGCCCGCCTTGTCGCCGAGCGCCTTGACCGCGCCGAGCGCCATCTCGTCGTTCTCGGCGAAGACGCCGGTCACGCCCTTGTTGGACTGCAGGAGATTCGTCATGACGTCCAGGCCCTTGGTGCGGTCGAAGTCCGCGGGCTGCTTGGCGACGACGTCGATGCCGGGGTACGCCTTGATGCCCTCGGCGAAGCCCTGTCCGCGCTCGCGGCTCGCGGAGGTGCCGGGCGTGCCCTGGAGGACGACGACCTTGCCCTTGCCGCCCAGCTTCTCGGCGAGCGTCTTCGCCGCCAGCCTGCCGCCCGCCACGTTGTCGGAGGCGACGAGCGTGGCGGTCTCCGCCTTGTTCACGCCGCGGTCGGCCGCGACCACCGGGATGTCCTGCTTGTTGGCGCCCCGCACGGCGGGGCCCGCCGCGTCGGAGTCCACCGGGTTGACGATGATCGACTTCACGCCCTCGCCGGTGAAGTTCTGCAGCTGGTTGGACTGCTGCGACGCGTCGTTCTGCGCGTCGGTGACCGTCAGGTCGACGCCCGCCTTGTCGGCCTCGGCCTGCGCGCCCTCCTTCATCTGCACGAAGAAGGGGTTGTTGAGCGTGGAGAGCGACATGCCGATCTTCGTGCCCGTGCCGGAGGAGCCCGAGTCGAAGAAGGAGACGGCGCCGACGACGGCCGCCACGACCACGGCGGCGACCGCGTACTTCACCGCCTGCGGCCCCTTGCCGCGTACCCCTCCCGCCGTGCCCGACGAGGCCCCCGGCGTGGCCCCGGCCCGTCGCCGCAGCGTGTCGAGGAGGACCGCGAGCGCGATGACCACACCGATCACGACCTGCTGCCAGAAGGCGGACACGGAGAGGAGGTTGAGGCCGTTGCGCAGCACCGCGAGGATCAGTGCGCCGATGAGCGTGCCGGACGCCTTGCCGACGCCGCCCGCGAGGCTCGCGCCGCCGATGACGACCGCGGCGATCGCGTCGAGTTCGTAGCCCTGCGCGGCCTGCGGCTGCGCGGAGACGAGGCGGGAGGCGAGGACGACACCCGCGACGGCCGCGAAGAGACCGGCGAGTGCGTAGATCACGAGCTTCTGCCGCTTGACGCGCAGCCCGGACAGGCGGGCCGCCTCTTCGTTGCCGCCGATCGCGTACATGGAGCGGCCGATGAACGTACGCCCGAGGACCAGCGCCGTGACGAGACCCATCGCGACCATCACGATCACCGGGACGGGCAGCCAGCCGCCGATGGTGTCGCCCAGGTGGGAGACCGAGTCGGGGAACGCGATCGGGCTGCCCTGCGAGATCACCAGGGAGAGGCCGCGGGCCACCGACAGCATCGCGAGCGTCGCGATGAACGGCGGGAGTTTCCCGTACGAGACGAGCAGGCCGTTGACGAACCCGCACGCCATGCCCGTGGCGACGGCGAGAACGACCGCCAGCCACACCGGCAGGCCCTGCGACGTCGCCGTCCAGGCGAGGACGGTGGCGGACAGCGCCGCCACCGAGCCGACCGACAGGTCGATGCCCGCCGACACGATCACGAAGGTGACACCGAACGCGAGGATCGCGGTGACCGCGGCCTGCACGCCGACGTTGAGGAGGTTCTGCGTGGTCAGGAAGTCGCCGGAGAGCAGCGACATCGCCACGACGAGGACGATCAGGGCGCTCAGCGCGCCGTTGTCGAGCAGGACGCGGCGGAGCGAGGCCGTGCCACCCGCGTCGCGCTTCAGGGTTTCAGTGGCCACGGGAGCCCTCCGCCTCTTCTTCGTTCCGTACCGCCGCGGTGCTGACGGCGAGTGCCATCACGGCGTCTTGAGTGGCCTCTTCGGCCGTGAGTTCACCGGCGATCCGGCCCTGTGCCATGACGAGGACCCGATCGCTCATGCCGAGCACCTCGGGCAGGTCGCTGGAGATCATCAGGACCGCGTGCCCGGACGCCGTCAGTTCGTTGATGAGCTGGTAGATCTCGACCTTCGCGCCCACGTCGATGCCGCGCGTCGGCTCGTCGAGGATGAGGACCCGGATGTCGGCGAGCAGCCACTTGCCGATGACGACCTTCTGCTGGTTGCCGCCGGACAGCGTGCGGACGTGCTGGCCGAGCCCGGCCATGCGCACCCCCAGTTGTTCGGCGATCCGCGCGGCCGCCCGCTCCTGCCCCTTGAGGTCCACGAGCCCGGCGCGCGTCGCCGAACGCAGCGTCACCAGGCCGAGGTTCTCCCGCACGGAGGCGTCGAGGACGAGCCCCTGCCCCTTGCGGTCCTCGGGGACCAGGCCGATGCCCGCGCCCATCGCCGCGTTCACGTCGTGCCGGGGCAGCCGCTCGCCGTCCACGTCGACGGAGCCGCCGTCGTACGGATCGGCGCCGAAGACCGCGCGCGCCACCTCGGTGCGGCCCGCGCCGACCAGGCCCGCGAGACCGACGACCTCGCCGGCCCGCACCTCGAAGCTGACGTCGTGGAAGACGCCGTCGCGGGTCAGTCCCTCGACGCGGAGCAGCGGCGGCCCGGTGGTGTCCGCGTCCGGGCGTTCGCGCGGATACTGCTGCTCGATGCTGCGGCCCACCATGAGGCGTACGAGCTCGTCCTCGTCGGTCGACGCGGGCACCTGGTCGACGCTGCGGCCGTCGCGCAGGACGGTGACGCGGTCGCCCAGCGCGGCGATCTCCTCCAGGTGGTGGGTGATGAAGACGATGCCGACGCCGTCAGCGCGCAGGGTGCGCACGATGGCGAAGAGCTTGTCGACCTCCTCGGAGGTGAGGACGGCGGTCGGCTCGTCCATGATGAGCACCCGCGCGTCCAGGCTCAGCGCCTTGGCGATCTCGACCATCTGCAGCCGGGCGATGCCCAGTTCGCGCACCGTGGCGCGCGGCGAGACGTCGACGCCGACCCGCTGGAGCAACTCGTCCGCGTCGGCCTCCATCTTCTTCCGGTCGACCAGGCCGAAGCGGCGCGGCTGCCGTCCCAGGAAGATGTTCTCGGCGACGGTCAGGTCGGGGACGAGGTTGAACTCCTGGTAGATCGTGGCGATGCCGAGCCGCTCGGCGTCCTGCGCGCCGTTGATGCGGACCTCGCGGCCCTCGGCGAAGATCCGTCCGCTGTCGGGGCGGTAGGCGCCGGAGAGCATCTTGATGAGGGTGCTCTTTCCCGCGCCGTTCTCGCCGAGCAGCACGTGCACCTCGCCGCGGCGCAGGTCGAAGTCGACGGAGTCGAGCGCGACGACGCCGGGGAACGTCTTGCGCATCGACTCGATGCGCAGCAACTCGTCCTGGTCGCTCACGGGTTGCTCCTTCGTGCGGGGGTGGTCTCGCCGGGCGCGTCGCCGCGGCCGGACGGTGCCTCGCCGCAGGAACGGCGGACGACGAGACGGGCGGGCAGGGTCACGGACCGCGGGCTCCTGCCCTCGATCCGGTCGATCAGCGCGTGCACGGCGGCGCGGCCGAGGTCGGCGGTCGGCTGGGCGATCGCGGTGACCGGCGGGTCGGTGTGCACGAACCACGGGATGTCGTCGAACGCGGCGAGCCCGATGTCGTCCGGAACGCGCAGGCCGTGGGCGCGCAGGGCGTCGAGGGCGCCGAGAGCCATCAGGTTGTCGGCGGCGAAGACGACCTCGGGCGGCTCGGGCAGGGCGAGGAAGCGCTCGGTGGCGCGGCGGCCGCTGTCCGCCTGGAAGTCGCCCTGTCCGATGTAGGCGTCGGGCAGCGCGACGCCGTGCTCGCGCAGCGCTTCGCGGAAGGCCTCGACACGCTCGCTGCCGGTGGTCGTGGCGGCCGGGCCCGCGATGATGGCGAGCCTGCGGTGGCCGAGTCCGTGCAGGTGGGCGACGAGGTCACGGACGGCCTGCCGGCCGTCGGAGCGGACGACGGGGACGTCCACGCCCGGGATCCACCGGTCCACGAAGACCATCGGGGTGCCGGCGCGCACGGCGTCGAGCATCAGCGGGGACCCGCCGTCGGTGGGGGAGACGAGCAGGCCGTCGATCCGCCGGTCGAGCAGGGTCCGTACGTGGTGGTCCTGCAGCTCGGGGCGTTCGTCGGCGTTGCCGATGATCACGCTGTAGCCGAGCGCGCGGGCGGCCTCCTCGACGGACCTGGCCAGCTCCGTGAAGTACGGGTTCAGGACGTCGCTGATGACCAGGCCGAGGGTGCGGGTCTGGTCGGTGCGCAGGGAGCGGGCGACGGCGTTGGGCCGGTAACCGAGCGCCTCGACGGCGGCCAGGACCCGGGTGCGGGACGCGGGGCTGACGGAGGGGTGCCCGTTCAGCACGCGCGACACGGTGGCGACGGACACGCCGGCCTCGGCCGCGACGTCCTTGATGCCCACCGAACTCGGGGTCATCGTCGGTCCACCTCCTTGTGGAATCGATTACACGGAGGATTGGAAACGATTACACGGGGGCGTGACAAGGGGTGGACCGGGCGGAAAGTGCGAGTGAGACCTGATCGTGATGATCGACGGGAACGGGTCGGGAACGGTCGGGAACGTTCGGCCCTACTGGAACGGCACCGTCAGCCAGGGGCTGTCCGGGTCCGTGGTCAGGGCGCGGTGGGCCCGCAGCACGTCCGTGTACCAGGAGCCGAACGACTCCTCGTCGAAGTGCAGGCACCGGCCCAGGACGTAACCCGCCGAGAACCCCTCCCAGGAGGTGTACGTGGCACGGGCGGCCTCGGAGGCGCGCTCCAGAGCCTTGATCATTTCCGCGTGCGTGGCGTACCGCGCGCCCCTGCCCCAGCGCGCCATCTTCGAGGCGCGCCCGATGTCCCACGCCGCGACCGTGCCCACGTGCCCGTCGGGCGGCAGTAGTTCGTCGGCGCGGAACCGCGCCTCGTAACGGAGCACCTTGCCGACCAGACCGCGCAGGTGCGCCACGAACTGGTCGAGCTCAGGGTCCTCGCCGGGCCGGTGCGGCTCGCCGGGCCCGCCGGTCTCCACCACGCGATGCCGGAGCGCCGCCTCGACCCGGTCGCGCCACAGCTCGGCGTCGACCCGGGGGCCGTACCGCCGCGCCAGGGCCGTGCGGGCGTCCAGGACGAAGTCCCAGTACCAGGGGCTGACATCACGGGTGAGCAGCCGCTCCTGGAGGGACAGCCAGTCGTCGCGGTCGTGCACACCCCACCACTCCTCCAGGCGGCCGATCTCGTTGTGGTGGCCCGCGCCGTGCCAGTCGACGGTGTTCCAGGCGTCGCCGTTGGTGAAGCACAGGTGCGCCCCGCACGCCAGGCCGTGCAGGAGACGACTGCCTGCCTCGGGCGCGCCCGTGCGGCGGGTGTCGATGCGGTTCCCCAGGCCGTCGGCGCGGTGGTACTGGTCGTGCAGGTCCGACCAGACCTCGCGCTCGTCGTCGGTGGTCAGGAAGAACTGCTGGCACGGTGTCGCCGCGTTGACCACGAGCAGGTCGACGTCGTCGGGGCAGCCGTGGGCGAGCGAGTCCAGCGTGACGTACTCGTAGACGACGGCGGGGTGCGGGCGGGGCAGCACTCCCGCCGTGTAGACCTGCGCGACCTTCCTGCCGTCCGGCAGGTCGACGGTGAGCAACTCGCTCTCGCTGTCCGTGCGTTCCGTGCGGCCCGCCTCCGTGACCGGCACCGGGCGGTACAGGCCCTCGACGGCTATCGCCCGCAGATAGCCGTACGCGTCGTCCTCCTGGCACAGCTCGTACAGGTGCTCCTCCAGGTCGGCGGGCGCCTGCCAGGGGCTGCCGTCCGCCGGGGCCGGGAAGTCGGGGAAGACCTCGTCGTGGAGTTCGGCCTCGATGTCGTACGCGCCACCGGGGGCGGCGTGCTCGTCGTGCAGGGGGTCGTGCATGGTGTGTCTCTCCGCTCGGGCGCTGCGAGGTTCTCGCGATCTTGCACCCTACGCGGGCGCCTCGACCCGTACCGACTTCAGGCCGTTGATGAAGTGCGAGACCAGACGGCGCGGCGGGGCGGCGAGGCGCAGGACGGGCAGGGCGCGGGCCACCTCCTCGTGGAACACGCGCAGTTGCAGCCGGGCGAAGTGTGCGCCGAGGCAGACGTGCGGTCCTTCGCCGAACGCCACGTGGGGGTTGGGCGAGCGGGACAGGTCGAGGCGGTGCGGGTCGGTGAAGACGCGCTCGTCGTGGTGGGCGGACGCGTGGAACACGACGACCTTGTCCCCGGCCGCGATGCGCGTCCCCGCAAGCTCGGTGTCGCGGGCCGCGGTGCGCCGGAAGCTGAGCACCGGCGGGTGGCGGCGCAGGAGTTCGTCGACGGCGGCCCTCACGCCGACCGCCCCGGTCCGCAGCCGCTCGTACTCGCCGGGGCTCTCCGCGAGCGCGACCAGGCCGCCGGGCGCGGCGCTGCGCACGGTGTCGTTGCCCGCGACGGTGAGGAGGAAGAAGAACATCTCCAGTTCGGGGACGGTGAGTTCGGGGTCGTGGGCAAGAGTCGTGAGGACGTCGTCGGCGGGGTGGTCGCGTTTGTGCGCGGCCAGCGCGCGGGCGTACGCGAACATGTCGGCCAGCATCGCGGGCGAGCGCGGGTCGACCGGCTCGCCGTCGGGGCCGAGCACGGGTGGCGGTGCCTCGTCCGGGTCCTGGTAGCCGATGACGCGCTGCGTCCAGTGCAGGAGCAGACCGCGGTCGGCGGGCGGGATGCCGAGCAGGTCGGCGAGGTTGAGCAGGGCGTAGTCGTCGGTGACGGCGGTGACGACGTCGAAGGTGCCGTCGCCGGCGCGTGCCTGCTCCACGGCGGCGGCGATGAGCGTACGGGCCCGCTCGCGCACCCGGGCCTCGAAGCGCTCGACGAGGCGGGGGGTGAAGGCGCGGCTGACCAGCCTGCGCAGCCGCCCGTGGTCGCCGGCCCCCGCGACGGGGGCGGTGGCGGTCGCCGTCGCGGGGTCCTGGTTGAGCATCATGCGCCGGATGAACGGCAGATCGTCCGGGGCGGGGTCGCGGATCTGGGTGGCGCCGAGGTACGAGGAGTACGTCGCCGCGTCCTTGAGGACACGCACGACATCGGCGTGCCGGGTGACCGCCCAGAACCCGGGCCCCGCGGGCCAGCCGAGCACGGAGGGCTCGTGCTGCCGGGCGACGGGGTGGTGGTCGCGGAGGATGCGGTAGCGGTCGTGGGGGACGCCTGAGGCGTAGAGGCGGGGGTCGAAGACGTCGGGGACGGCGGGGTCGTCCGGGGCGCTGGGGGTCACGCGACGCCGCCGTCCCCCTCCGTGAGGTCGTCCTCGCCGGTGAACCCCTCCACGCCCTCGCTCACCTCGCCCTCCGCGCGCAGGAAGTCCTCGACCGTGCGGAGCAGTTCGAGAGGCACCTCGTCCATCGCGTAGTGCCCGGCCCCCGGCAGCTCCGCCAGCTCGCCCTGCGGGTACGAGCGCAGCCAGGTGCGGCGCATCAGGTCCGCGGAGAGCGCGGGGTCGAGCGCCCCGGTGACCGCGAGCGCCGCCACGGGCGAGCCCTCGACCTCGGTGTGGAAGTCGTCGCCCGCCCAGGAGTCCAGCCAGGCGCGGAACGCCTTCGCGTCGCTGACGGCGAGCGAGCGGCGCACCATCCGGTCGAGCCAGGCCCGGGGACGTACGCCACCCGTGGTGATGTCGATGATGGTGCGGCGGCTCTCCGGGGTCTGCGCGGCCGAGGCGAACAAATCCCACTGTTCGGGCGGCAGTTGCAGCCCGGACGCGGGCACGGGCGACACGCCGACCAGACGGCGCACCCGATGCGGTGCCACGGCCAGGACGCGCTGGGCGACGCTGCCGCCCATGGAGTGCCCGATCAGCGAGAACCGCTCCCAGCCGAGGTGGTCCGCCAGGTCGAGGACATCGGCGGCGCCCTCGCCCGTGGTGTACGCGCCGGCCGTGTCCTTGGCCTCGCCGTACCCGCGCAGGTCCACCACCGCGTATGTGAACGCGTCGGTGTCGAGGTCCGCGAGCACCGGCCCGTACGCCGACCGGTCCGCGAACCAGCCGTGGACCGCGATCACCTGGTGCGGTCCTTCGCCGAGCAGGGTGTGGGGCAGCAGAAACGAGTTCACAGCGGCTCCGATCGCCGACGGGGTCCGGGGCGGCACCGGGCGGTGCGGGACGTGACCACGGTGTCCCGGGCCGCGGTGTCGCGCAAGGGTGCGCGCGTCGTCCGTTCCCGTGTTCGAGCAGGGGCGAGGGGTGCGTCGGGCGTGTTGCCGGGGCGGGGGTGAACTTGGCGGACGGCCTGCGGTGCGGTGCCGCGGTTGGTCAGAATGTGGCATGGCCATCCGTCGCCTCAGCTACCGGCTCGGCAAGGAGCCGGACACCGGAGCCGTCAGTCTCTTCCCGCCGGACCCGGACAACCCACAACTGTGCCCGCACGAAGGTCAGTTGCGAGGCGCCGTCGCGCGTGTCATGGGTGCGCCTCCCCCCTCCGGGGAGGCGGGGTCCGAGCTGAGCTACAGCCTGCTCCCGGACGGCGGCCGCCTCCTGTGCGCGGCGCTCCCGGGGCAGCGGGTGGAGGCGCTGCACCTGAGCGCGGACACGCCCGGCCCGGGGCCCGTCTGGCCCATCGACACGTGGCGCTCCGAGTCGTGGGCGGGGGA
The DNA here is from genome assembly GCF_008642335.1 of Streptomyces venezuelae. Taxonomy (NCBI): domain Bacteria; kingdom Bacillati; phylum Actinomycetota; class Actinomycetes; order Kitasatosporales; family Streptomycetaceae; genus Streptomyces; species Streptomyces venezuelae. Next base: position 6,374,948 of record NZ_CP029191.1, read on the forward strand.
GCGGACCGAGTCCGAGTCGCTGTCCCTGGGCTCCGGCTTCGTCGAGTCCGAACTCCCCGTGCCGGAGGCCCACTTCGACCGCGAGCTCCTCGTCACGTTCGCGCGGGAGCGCGCCGACCGTGTCGCGCCCTTCCTCGCCGACGTGCGCCGGCTCTTCGAGGACCCGGCGGGGCGGCAGATCGTCCTCGTCGAGGACGACTCCGAGACCGTGGCCCGGTGGATCGCCCTCGCCTGCGCCTCGCTTCCCGAGGCGTACGTCTCCGCGCTGACGTTCACCACCTGGACCGCCGACCCGCGCCGGGCCCCGCAGCGCATCATCGGCATCGGACCGGACGCGGAGTTCGACCGGTCGGACGACGCGGTGGTGGAGTACCTGTACCGCGTCCACGACGGTACGGGGGTCGGCCCGGAAAGCCCACCCACCGAGCCGGACGCGTGGGCCCGCCTGACAGCCGAACGCTGGCTCACCGGAAACCCACCGCGCCCCCCGCGCGGGGCGGTGACGGGGCCCGAGGGCCCCTTCGCCCTCATCCCGCTGGTCGCGGGGGTGTTGGGGGAGTCCGTGCGTCCTCATGACGGCGTACGTACTCGGAGTGTCGAGGACGCCGAAGGTGCCGGGCGTACTGCGGGCGACGCGACTCCTGATGGTGACGGACGCGCTGAGGGTCCCGACGGCCCCGAACCCGCCGCGAACGCCGCGAACGCCGAAAACGCCGAAAACGCCGACTTCGCCACGAACGCCGCATTCGCGGGACTCCGTGGCGACACCCTGCGCGCCGTCCTCGAAGCCTTCACGCACTCCGTGGCCAGGGGCGAGGCCGACGACCGTACCCTTGCGGAGCTCGACCGGCTCTGCCGGGGGCTCGACGGGGATCAGGCCCTCGCGGCGCGGCCGCTCGCACTCGCCCTCGTCAGGCACCGGCTCGACGCGTGCCGAGGGAGCGGTGCCCTTCCCGATCTGGCCGCCTTCGAAGGGCTGCCGCTCGGGCAGGAGGCCTGGCGGAAGCTGCGCGAGGAGTACGGCGACCGCGCCGACGACGCCCTGCGCGCCCGGCTCCGCGACCCCGTCAGCACCTGGACGGAGCCACTGCGCCTCGCCCTCGCCGTGGGTGCCGACGGCGGGCCGGGGCTCGACAAGGCCATGGAACGCCTCGCGGACGCCCTGCTGCACCCGGAGCGGCGCGACTGCGCGCAGGCCGTCCAGGTGCTGGCCGAGCTCGACCACACCCCCCTCACCCGCCGCGTGCTCCGGCTCCTCATCGCGAACTTCACCGAGCGCAAACTGGACCGCCTGCGCGCCCTCGCCGACTCGCCCCAGGGCGACTGGCTGCGACGCAACATCGACGACGCGCCGCTCACCGTCCGCCTCGCCGCGGCCGCCGCGTACTGGCACGGCCCGCCGGACCGGCTGCGGGGCGTCGAACTCTTCGAGCGGCTCACCGAATTCCTCCCCGCCCGAGGGATCGAGGACGTCAGGACGCTCAACCTGCTGTGGCGCCTGGTGTGGCGCAACGACCCGCCCGACCGCGCCGAACAGCCCCGCGTGGCCCGCCTCTGCACCCCGCGCCTGATCATCGAGGCGGACCTCGGCCGCCGCGTCATGGGATGGCTCAAGGAGCCCGACCGCTGCGACCGCGAACTCGTCGACTTCGCACGGGCGATGTGCGAGGACTCCAAGCTCGGCGCCCAGGACCGGGACACCGCGGAACTCCTCGTCATCGCCCAGGACCTCGCCGACGGGCGGCTGGCCGTCGGCAAGCTCTCCGTCGACCGGCTCAGGGAACTGAAACGCAAGGTGTCGCCGCTCGGCATGGTCCTGCGCAAGGGCGTAGAGGAACGAGTGGGCCGTGCCCTCGCCGGGGCCAACCCGCTCGACGTGTGCGAGGCCCACGGCCTGGACATCCTCGTCGCCGCGGGCCCGGACCTCCTCGGCGCCTACCGCGCCCACCTCCTGGCGGAGCCGACGCGCGACCGTCTGGAGCGTGAGCTGCCCAACTGCCCCGCCGAGCTGGCCGCCTACTACCACGTGTGGCGGCCCCGCCGACGGCACGGCGTCTGCGCCGGCTGGCGTGACGTCGCCGCCGAACTCCTCGACCAGGTCCTCGCACCCGTCCTCGCCCATCTGGACGACCACCGCCTCGGCCAGGTCGCCACCGTCCTCCAGCGGGAGGGCCAGGACGTACAGGAATGGACGGCGTGGCGGCACCGGGTCGCCCAGGAGCAGAGCTGACCGATGACCAAGAGCACTTCCCCGCGCATTCCCACGAAAGGACCAGCGTGAGCGACACCAGCGAGACCGTCGTCGACAACTTCCCCGGCGGCAGCATGGCGAGCCGCCCCGTGCACTTCATCTGGATGCTCGACTGCTCGGGCTCCATGGGCGTGAACGGAAAGATCGGCGAGCTGAACTTCGCCATCCGTGAGGCCATCCCCGAGATGCAGCAGGCCGCCCAGTCCAACCCCGCCGCGTCCCTGCTGGTGCGCGCCATCACCTTCGCCAGCGGCGCGAGCTGGCACGTCGGCGAGCCCACCCCCGTCGACCGGTTCTCGTGGGAGGACGTGCACATCTACGGCGGCACCGACATGGGCGCCGCGTTCAAGCTGGCGGCCGGCGCGCTGCAGACCCCGCCGATGCCGCAGCGGGCCCTGCCCCCCGTCCTCGCCCTCGCCTCCGACGGGCAGCCCACCGACGACTGGCGGGCCGGGCTGCGTGCCATCGACGGCACCCCGTGGGGCAAGCGCGCCGTGCGCGTCGCCGTGGCCATCGGCGACGACGCGGACAAGAGCATGCTCAAGGAGTTCCTCGGCAACCCCGAACTGGAGCCCCTGCAGGCGAAGAACCCGCGCCAGCTCGCCGCCGCGATCCGCTGGATGTCCACCGCCGTCGTCAAGGACGCCTCCACCCCGAAGGTCGACGACGGCGCGAAGCCCGCGACGCCGATCGACGTGCCGTCGCTGACCAAGGGCGAAGACGACATCTGGTGACCGGGCCGGAGACGACCACCGGACCCGGACCCGGACCCGCGGCGGCCGGGCCCTGGGCGCTGCTCAGCGGCGCGGTCAAGGGAGTGGCCAAGAAGTACAGCCAGGACCGCAGCGCCGCCCTGCCCGTCGCGGGCGGCCGCGCGGTCGTTCTCGCGGTGGCCGACGGGCACGGCAGCGCCGCGCACTTCCGCAGCGACCTCGGCGCGTACTGGGCGGTCGAGGAGTTCACCGCGTGCGCGGCCGCGTTCGCGCGCGAGGCCGCACGGGTCGGCGACGACGCGGCGGGCTGGACCGCACTGCGCGAGGAGGCGCGCCGCCTGCCGCAGCGGGTGGCCCACCTGTGGCACGAGCGCGCCCTGTACCACGACGCCAACTCGCCCGCACACGGCGTACGTTCACGGCGGTCCGCTGACCGTACGGGACACGGCGACCGACCCGACGTACCGGATCTGGCCGCCTACGGAAGCACCCTCATCGGCGCCGTCCTGACCGAACACACGCTGTTCTGCTGGCAGCTGGGCGACGGCGACATCGTGCTCGTCGACGACGGCGGCGCCCCGCACACCCCGCTGTCCACCGGGCCCGACATGGGCGACGAGACCGACTCGCTCTGCGAGCCCGAGCCCTGGCGCAAGATGCGGGCGCACTGGCAGCCGTTCACCGGCGGCGCGCCGCCGTGCGTCCTGCTGTCCACGGACGGGCTCTCCAAGAGCTTCGCCGACCACCAGGGCTTCCTGGACTTCGCCACCGGCCTCGGCGAGCGCGCCGCCGGCCAGGGCGTCGATGCGGTCCAGGCGCAGCTGCCGGACTGGCTGGCGCGGGCCGCCAAGTACTCCGGGGACGACACGACGCTCGTGGGCGCCATAGCGGTACCCGCACAGACGCAGCAGACGCAGCAGACGCAGAGAGGAACAGAATGGTGAACGGCATGCTCGCCGCCGGAAAGACCCTGGTGGCCGAGTCGGGGGAGAAGCTCAAGGTCGCCGAGCTCTTCGGCTCCGGCGGCCAGGGCGAGGTCTACCGCGTCCAGACGCCCACCGGGGACCGCGCGGTCAAGTGGTACTACCCCCAGCTCGCCGACGCCCGGCAGCGCGAGATCCTCGAAGGGCTCATCGCCAAGGGCTGGGACGACCCCCGCTTCCTGTGGCCCCGCTCCATCGTGATGGACCCCGAGGGCAAGCAGCCCGGCTTCGGCTACCTCATGGACGTACGCCCCGCACGCTTCTGCGATCTGCCCGCCCTGTTCCGCCGCGACCCGTCCGTGGCGTCCGCGACGATGCGGACCCTCGTGACCGTGGCCCTGCACACCGTCGAGGCCTACCGCGCCCTGCACTCCCGCGGCATCGCCTACCGCGACATCAACTGGGGCAACATCTTCTTCGACCCGCGCACCGGTGACGTCCTGATCTGTGACAACGACAACGCCGTCGTCGAGGGCGCCGAGGCCGGCGTCGCGGGCACCATGGACTTCATGGCGCCCGAACTGGTCCGCGGCGACAAGGGCAAACAGCCCGGCACCCAGACCGACCTGCACTCCCTGGCCGTGCTGCTCTTCCTGCTCCTGATGAACGACCACCCGTTCAACGGCGCCCTCGCCCTGAACATCCGCTGCATGGACGAGGCCGCCAAACGCAGGCTGTACGGCACCGACCCGGTCTTCGTCTACGACCCGGCCGACACGCGCAACCGCCCGGTGCCCGGCGAACAGCCGACCGTCGTGGCGACGTGGGGCGCGTTGCCGCAGATCCTCCGCGATCTGTTCGTCCACACGTTCACCAAGGGGCTGCGCGACTCCGCGCAGCGGGTGCGCGAGACGGTGTGGCGCGACGCGCTCAGCCAGGTCCTCGACGCCATCACACAGTGCGGCGCGTGCGGCAAGCAGAACCTCACGCAGCCCGACGGTGCGCCGCCCACCTGCTGGAAGTGCCGCACCGTCCTCACGCTGCCGCCCCGCCTCGAACTCGTCACCGGCACGGGGAGCCTCCGCACCAGGCGCGGCATCCGGCTCGCGCCGAGCGCCCGCGTCTACGCCCACCACCTGAGGGACGATCCCGAACGCCACGACTTCTCCGCCGTGGTCGGCGAGGTCACCGAACACCCGCAGCAGCGCGGCAGGTTCGGCCTTACCAACCGAACCAAGTCGGTGTGGACGGCCCGCAAGGACGACGGGACGGTACGAGACGTCGACCCGGGCAAGACGATCGCGCTGCGGTCGGGGCTGCTGATCGAGTTCGGCGGCGGGACGGAGGCGGTGGTCAAGGAGTAGCGGGTCCTTGCGCGCCGGCAGCGCGACCCCGGCCCGCCTCCGTCCCGGCGTGTCCGTTCAGGCCCACCAGGTGCGCCAGCGCCGCCACCACGTGCCCCAACGGGTCGGCGCGGGCGGCGCCGGGGGTGGTGGGGGCGGGGGCGCGGCGGGCAGGGTCGCGCGGGCCGGGCTCGGGTCGATCGACACGGCGTCGGGGCGGGGGAGCGGTGTCACGGTGATGACGCACTCCTCGGCCGACACGGGAAGGTCGACGGGGCGTCCCGCCCGGTGCGCGCTGCGGGCGATGCGCCGTTCGCCGCCGTGCCGTCCGTCGGTCCATGCCGCGCGGACCAGGACCGCGGGCTCGGGCCAGTCGAAGCGCAGCTCGGCGCGGTCCGCGCCGACCCGGCGTACCGACAACTCCCTTATGGCGGCCGGGTGTTCGATGACGAGACTCGGACCGGACACGGCGCGCCCGCCCAGCACGCTCACCGCGGTGACCCGCATCCGCCGCTCGGGTTCCGGCGTCAGCTCGGCGTGCGACTCGGCGCCGACCGCGGTCGCCGGGATCCGGTCCACGCCGCCCACGACGTCGGACACGTCCGTGCCCGGCGCGACCGGCGCCGTCGTCCACGGCAGGAGCAGCCCGTCGCCGAGCGCGGGCGGCCGCCACGCGATCGTCACCCGCTCGCCGTCCGCGTGCCGTCGCACGCTGAGCTCCTCCACGGGCGACGGCCACTGCTCGGCGCGGGCCGTGACGGTCACGCCGCGCGACCAGACGAGGTCGCCGTCCGGATCGCGGTAGCCGCAGCGCACTTCGTAGGTGTACGTCCCCGGGGCGAGCGGCGCGTCGAGGACCCTGTCGTGCTCGCAGGGGACCCGGACCAGCGACGACTCGCCCCAGCCGCCGGTGTCCGCCCCCGTGCCGGACCGTGTCACGCGCACCTCGGCCGCCGCCGGGTCGGGCCGCCAGCGCAGACGCAGCCCGCCCGGCACGACGGTGCAGCGCAGTTCCGTCACCACCGGCGTGAGCAGCACCGGAGCGGTGACGCGCGGAACGCCCGCGACGCGGTCCCGGCCCCGGTCCCGGTCCCGGTTCATGGGGACGACGGCGTACCGCACCGGGCGGCCGACGGGGGCGTCCGGGTCGACGGACGCGGGCCGGGGCTCGGCCGCCGCGGTCTCCACGGCCAGTTCGGGGGCGCCGTCGGGAAAGCGCAGGACGCGGTACGTGACGTCGGCCCGACGCGCGGGCGCGCACCAGGACAGGCGTACGGCGCGGTCGTCGGGGACGGCCGTCACGGCGGAGTCCGCGCGCGTGCCGGCGTCCCGGCTCTCGTCGGCGAGGAGCGCGGCGACGCGCAGCAGGCCCGTCTGGGCCGCCGGGTCGTCCCGGGCGAGACGGAGCGCGCCCAGCCAGGCGCCGGCCGCGGTGCGCAGCGCGCCGCCGGCCTCCGCGGCGGAGCCGTCGGCGGTCAGGCGGCCCACCTCGGCGGACCGGGCGCGGATGCCGTCGACGAGCGCGGCGAGGCGGTGGTCGTCGGGGCCGTCGGCGTACTCGGAGGCGCGCGGAAGCCGGGCCGCGAGCCGCTCGGCCTCGCGCAGTCGCACGCCCGGCCAGACGTCGTTGAGGGTCTCGGCGGCGTGCCGGGCGGGTCCGGTCGCGGGGAATCCGGCGGCGACGGCGGAGGCGAGCAGTCCCGCTTCGCTGCGGTGCACGCCGAGGGCGACGGCGTCCGACTCGCCGGGCCGCTCGCCGCCGTCCCGCAGCAGGCAGCACACCTCCCACAGGACGAGCCGCCGCAGTCCCTGCGCGTCGTCCCGTACGAGGGTCTCCAGGGTGTCGACCACGGCGGCGGCGGAGTCGGCGCGCGGATCCGACGAGGACAGCCACCGGCCGCGGGCCCGCCGCACGTACGCCAGGTCGACGCGGTGCCAGATGCCCCCGCGCCCCGGGAACCAGAGCCCGTCGAGGACACGGAAACCGTCGTCCGTGGTGACCTTCGGCAGCGTGCCGAAGACGGCGTCGTGGGCGGGGGCGGGTTCGGGCGCGCGAAGGGCATCGGCAGCATGCCGAAACCGCAACGCCCTCACGTTGTCGTGCAATTGCCGGTACCCCCGCAGACCGGGGCAGCGGGGGAGGGCGGGCAGGGGAGGCCGCCCGCCGCTCGCCTTCGGGTGTTCGCCGGGACGCAGGACGGCCATGGCTCAGCCGCCCGGCGCGGTGTAGAAGTAGACGCGGACCACGGCGGTCTCCGCGCGCTTGCCGAGGGCGTGGTAGTCGTCCGTCGCCGTCTTCTCGGTGAACATCTCCGGACGGGCCTCACCGAGGAGCCCGTTGACGCGGTGGGCGTACACCGTGCCGTTCGAACTCCCGCCGAAGGTGAGGACGAGCGCGGCCTCACGCCCCGACCACTTGCGGGTGTCCTTCGCGATCTGCTTCACGAGGTCACCCTTCTTCCGCCCGGCGACCGTGAACTCCTGGGGGTGCCGGTCCACGGAGCGCGGCGCGGTGGGGGCGGGTGGTTCGGTCGTCTCGGTCTTCGACGGCTCGGGAGTGGGCCGGTCGTTGGCCTTGGGGTCCGGCCGGTCGGCCATCGACACGAGCGCGAGCACGAGCAGCAGATCCGCGAAGAGCCACCCGGCGAGCACGACGACCCCGGGCCGCCCCCCGCGCCGCCCCCGCCCACGACTCACGCGCCCCCTCCACTCCGCGGCCGAGGCGGTGGCAACCGCGTGGTCGGCGCGTCGAGGGGCGTGCCTTGATCGGCGGCGGGGGTGTCCGCGGAGGGCTCATGGGGCGGCCCCCCATCGCTCACGGCGCTGCTGCCACTGTCGTACGCACCGTCTGCGGAACCACTGTCCGTACCGTGCCCACCGCCCGGAGAACCGTTCCCCGCACCGGACCCGCCGGCAGCAGCGCCGAAGAGGCCACCGGCGGAACCACCACCCGCGCCGTACGCCCCGCTCACGGACCCACTACCCGCGCCGTACGCCCCGTTGGAAGAGCCGCTTCCCGTGTCGTACCCACCGGCGGACGAGCCACCATCCGTGCCGTACGCCCCGCTCCCCGAACCACCACCCCCGCCGTACCCACCGGCCGCACTGCCGTACGGGCCACCCGTGGCCGCGCCGCCCGCGCTATAGGCCCCGCCCCCGCCATACGCCCCGTTCGCCGAGCCGTACCCGCCGCCCACCGGCGCCGGAGCCGGAGCCGGAAGTGCGCCCGTCAGGGTGGCCAATCTCGCGTCCAGGCGGGCTGCCGCGTCCTGCCAGTGGGCCGCTGCCGCGTCCCAGCGTTCCGTGGCCTCTCGCATGCCGTCCACCGCGTCGCCCGTGCGGCCCGCGCTCGTGACCAGGGCCTGCGACGCCAGTTCCGTCGCCTTCGCCACTGACTCGGACCTGGTCACGAGGGACTGCTGGGCCGCGACCAGGGCCTTCAGGGACGCCTCGACCGTGTCACCCGCCGTCTTGACGTGGTCGACGATGCCGCGCGCCGCCTGCGCGTTGGCGCGGCCCGCCTTGGCGGTCTCGTGCGTGCCGTCGCGCAGCGTCGTGTTGATGCGGTCCGTCGCGTCGCCGAGCTTGGGCACCTCCTTCGTGAGGGCCCTGGCCGCCTGCCGGAGCGCCTCCGTGGCCTGGCTCACCGACGCCGTCGCGCCGGTCAGCGCGTTGTGGCTGCGCTCCGCCTTGGTCGTCACCTGCTGCATCTTCAGCGCGGCCTTCGTGAGCTCCGCCGTGAACTGCTGCGGCGAGGCGCTGCGGTGCGACGCCAGCAGCATCTGCGTGCGCGTCAGGACCGCCGCCAGCTCCGCGAGGAGCCGGTCCTGCTCCGCCTCCCGTGCGTCCTCGGCGCGCTCGGTCCGGACCCGCACGCGCGCGTGCCACACGGAGAGCCCCACGAGCAGGGCGATCAGGAGCACCGCCATCAGGGCCACGTTCTCGAAGCGCCCGAGCGACGACAGATGGCCGCCGAAGCCCGACTGCCAGAGCTGGAGGAAGGGCCGTGTGGCCTGTTCGGGGTTCTCGTCGGCCAGTTCCCCGTAGGCCCGCACCGCCTCCCGCAGGCCGAACCAGGTGATCAGCAGGGGAATGAAGACGAGGACCCCCAGGGCGGCTTCCAGCAGGCGGTCGTGCCTCCCGGACGTCCTGTCCTGCGACGTACGGACGCTCTCCGGGCGTACGTAGGCCTGGACGAGGTCGATCTCCGCCCATCGGTCGAGCTGGTTCGAACCGCTCAAGTCCTGGTGCAGCACGGTCAGTTCGGCCGAGCGCGGCGTCAGCGCGGGCAGGGCCGCCAGCCGCCGCAACTCCTTGACGATCAAGGCTTTGTCGAGCAGTTGTGCGGGCGTCAAACGGTTCCCTCCCTGACTCGCGGGATGCTTCACGGGGGCGGTTCGAGTGACCTCTGTCCGAGGACGTCCCCCCTGCCGCGCCGGTTCCTTCCGTCGCGGTTCAATCGCCGCAACAGCGCATCCGCCTCGGCGTGTTCAGGGTCCCACGTGAGGCACTTCCCCAGGGCCTCAATCGCCTCATCCCGCTCCCCGCGCCGGTCCAGCTCGACGGCGTGCCGGAACGTGCGCTCGGCGAGCAGCCCGCGTACCCGTACGTTCGTCGGATCATGGTTGTACGCACAGTTGAGCCACTGCTCCGCGTCGGCGAAGTGCTCGGGCGACATGTCCGCCATCGCGGCCGCGCAGTGCACGTCGATCATCGCGTCCAGCATGTCGGCCCCCGCGGGCCGGGTCGCCGCGTCCTGCCAGGCGATGTGGGAGGCCTGCACGGCGTGGTCGTACCGGCCGAGCGACAGCAGGGCCCGCGCCCGGGCGATCTGCCGCCGTGAGGTGTAGTCGAGCACGGGGGCGGGGGTCGGACCCGCCGTGGGGGGAGGCGGGGACGACGACGACCGTTGACCCGGACCCGGACCCGGACCCGGACCCGGAGCCGCGGCCTCGGCCGGAGGCAGTGAGCGCGGCTCAGCCCCCCTCCGCTCCAAGCCGTCCAACAGCGCCTGCGCCTCCGCGATCACCCCCCGCAGCACCGCCGCCGCCTCCGCCTCCCGCCCCTCCCGTACGAGCCGCCGCGCCCCCTCCACGTCCCGTGAAACGTCCCGTGACCAGTCCCGCGAGATCCCGCCCCCCTGTTCCTCCGCGCCCACCAGCGTCGCCGTGAGCGGAGGCGCGTCGGAGAGGGTGTCGTGGGCCGTGGCCGCCGGTTCCAGCGGGCCCTCCTCCAGGGCCGCGGGGCCCGAGGATGCCGCGCCGCCCGCGAGGCGCACCGCGTGCTTGAGCGCGCCGAGCGCGAGGAGCTCCGGCGGCGCCTGCACGCACCGCCCGCCGCCCAGCGCCGTGACGCGCGAACGCACTTGCTCCATCCGGGTGTTGCCGCCGACGAGCAGCAGCGTGTCGACGTCCGCGGGGGTCATGCCCGACTGGTCGAGCAGCGCCCGCGCCCGGTCGAGCGTGCGCCGCACATGTCCCTCCAGGAACGCGTCCAGGTCGGGCCGCGCGATCCGCACCCAGAGCGCGGGCCCGGCCCCCAGTTCGAGATCGAGGACCGCCGCCTCGGGGCCGTCCGGCGCCCCGAGCGCCTCGCGCGCCTCCTGCCCCCGCGCGCGCAGGCCCTGCCACACCGCCGCGTCGATCCCGTGCACCGAGCCCGCGCCGCGGTGCCTGCGCAGCAGCCGGACCGCCGACGACAGCGTCGCCGTGTCGAACGCCCGCCCGCCCGACGTCGCCCCGCCCTCGTAGCCGAGCGACCTGAAGTGCCCGCGGACGCTGCGGACCAGGCCGATCTCGAACCCCTCGTACCCCATGCCGTAGACCAGGCACGTGCCGCTGTCCCGCTCCGTCATATGACCGATGACCGCGGCCATCGAGTCGCTGACGAGCCGCGTCGGGTCGAGGCCCGCCTCCCGCGCCGCGTCCCGCAGCGCCGCCCGCTGGGCGGACCCGAAGCGCGCGGGCACGCTGATCACCGTCTGCGCCACCCGCCCCCGCGTCGCCGCCTCGACGCGTTCCCGCACCGACCGCAGGAGGCGTACGACGACCCGGTCCGCGTCGACCGGTTTGCCCCCGAGATGCACCGGACGCCCGCTGCCCACCCGGCTCTTGAGGCTCGGGAACGTCACCGGGAGCTCGCCGGTCTCCGCCTGCTCGCACAGCAGCCACGGCCCGTCGCCCCACTCCGCGTCGAGGCGCCGGCCCGGCCCGTCCGGCGGCGCGTAGAGCGCACGGATGCCCGTGGCGCCGAAGTCGATGCCGAGGCTGACGGGGACCGGAGCCCCCCGCGCGGGCCCTGCCTGTGTCATCCGCCCGCCGTCTCTTCCGCGAAGCGGAGGATGCCCTCGTAGTCGGGCCGGTCGGGGAGCGTCGGCACGGCCCGCTCGGACTGGGCGACCGCCACCAGGTTCACGAGGTTGCGCGCCTGCTGGGCGGTGCCGATGCTGTTGCCCTGCCGGTGCGCCTGCTTCACGTACTCGACCGCTTCGTTGATCCGCCGGACCGTCTCCGGCGGCGCGCCCTCAGAGGCCAGCTCGGCCTGCCGGAACTGGCTCGCGAGGCCGCACTGCCGGTACATGTCGTCGAGCAGCAGTTCGGTGAGCCGCTTGTACTCGCCGCTGTCGCCCATCGCGGCCGCCCGCTGCGCCTGCTCGATGTCGCGGCGCACCTTCATCGCCTGCACGGGCTCGATGTAGGGCCCGTACCGCTTCAGGAAGTGGTCGGCCTCCCGCTCGGCGTAGCCCAACTGCTCGCGCAGCGAGGCGCTGTCGAGGACCTCGACGGGCTCGGGCGGCGGCGTGCGCGGCTTCTCCCGGTTGGGGGTCGCCTCCAGGACCATGTCCGTGCCACGCACGGAGATCTTCACCGTGATGATGCGGTCCGCGGAGTAGTTGAAGGAGACGTCGACCTGGCGGTTGATCTCGATCTCCTGCGGCAGCTCGAACTCGACGACGCCCTGTTCGTGGTTCTCGCTCGCGACCTTGCTGTCGCCCTCGTAGACCGGCACGCGGATGCGGCGGCTGTCGGTGGTGTGGAAGGTGCGCTGGCGCGGCTCGGAGAGCGGGTAGGGCGAGCCCGCCTCGATGATCTCGACGAACACGTCCCGCTGGCTGCCCTTGATCGCCGCGATGCCCATCGCCATCGGCGTCGACTCGTACAGCCCCGTGTCGCCCTTGGAGCGCCCGTCGGCGAGACTGCGGCCGCACTCCGTGCAGGAGTCCGCCCCGTACTCGTTGACCTTCGCGCACTCCGCGTCCGAGCACTCCACACCGCGCAGCGTCTCGGCGAGCACCCCCGCGCCGAACGCCACGCACTCCATCGGGTTGATGTTCCTGCGGACCTTGTCGGCGCCGAAGAACGCCTCGACGGCCTCGTACACCGGCCGGGTGAGGGTGCCGCCGCCCACCAACAGCACGTCGGAGATGTCGTCGGTGGAGAGTTCGTAGCGGGCCAGGGACTCCTGGACGAGGTTCATGGTCCTGGCCACCAGCGGCGCGATCATCCCCTGGAACTCGCCGCGCGTCAGCTTCATCTCGACGTCGAGGACGCCGTTCTCGCTGCGGTACGCGGCCGGGATCACGATGTACGTCTCGGGCAGGTCGTTCAGCTCGCGCTTGGCGCGCTCGGCGGCCTTCTTCGCCTGGAACAGGAACGCCTTGTCGCCGGCCGGGTCCACGTGGTGCTGCTCGCGCATCCACCCGATGATCCGCTCCACGATCGCCAGGTCGAAGTCGTCGCCGCCCAGCCAGATGTCGCCCGCCGACCGCAGGACCTGGAACTGGCTTCTGCCCTCCTGGTCCTTCACGGCGTTGAGGATCGAGATGTCGAAGGTGCCGCCGCCCAGGTCGTAGACGAGGACCCGGCTGCGGGCGCCGCCCGGCTTGTGCAGGCCGAAGGCGACGGCGGCCGCCGTCGGCTCGTCGACGATCTTCTTGACCACGAGCCCCGCCTGCTCGGCGGCCTCGCGCGTCGCGGCCCGCTGCGCGTCCCTGAAGTACGCGGGCACGGTGATCACAGCGTGCGTCACGGGCTCGCCGAGGACACGCGACGCGTCCCTGACCAGCTTGTCGAGGATGACGCTCGAGATCTCCGCCGGGGTGCGGGCCCGGCCGCCGAGCAGCACGTGCGCGCGCGGGTCCTCGTCGGGCCCCGCCACGATCTCGTAGCTCATCCGGTCGCGCGCCTGCACCACCGACGCGTCCGCGAAGTCCCGCCCCATCAGGCGCTTCACGGAGACGATGGTCTCCTTGGGCTGCCTGATCGCCCAGTTCAGCGCGTCCTCGCCGACCAGCGGCTGGTCCTTGCCGTCGCGGCGCACGACCCCGACGACGGACGGCGTGAGCCGCTCGCCCTTGCTGTTGGTGAGCACGGCGATGTCCGCGCGGTGCGGATCGTGGGCGGCCACCGCGCTGTTCGTGGTGCCGAGGTCGATGCCGATGGCCTTCATTCGCGTACCGTCCCTTGTTCCGTGCCGCCGTCGACGGCGACGACCACCCGGGCGGCGCGCAGCACTTGCCCCCGGTATCGATACCCGCGCTGCAGGATCTCAAGGACCTCGTCGCCGGCCGCGCCGGGCGGTGCGGCGCGGACGGCCTCGACGTGGTGCGTGGCGGGCTCGGCCCGCTCGCCGACGCGCCCGACCCGTTCGAGCCCCTCATCGGCGAGGTCCCTCTCCAGCTGCCCGGCGATCAGCGCCAGACTCCCGCGATACGTGTCCACGTCGCTCGCCGCGCCCTCGGCGAGGAGCCGGTCGAAGGAGTCGAGGGCGTCGGCGCAGCGCAGCAGCAGGCGCTCGGTGAGCGCGCGGTGGACGGAGTCGCGGGCGGCCAGGGCGCGGGCGTGCTCGTAGGCGAGCCGGGCGGCCGCGTCAGACATCGAACCGGATCAGGTCGACGAGACCGGCCGCGGGGACCGCGGTGCCGTCCTGCGGCGCGTCCGGTTCCGGCTCGGCGGCGAGCGCGCGGTCGATGTCCTCGACGGCCGCGGGGAGTTCCGCGGCGAGGTCGACGTCGTAGAGCATCAGGTCGACGAGGAGCCTGCGGCGTACGCTGCGCAGCTCGTCCCAGGCCTGCTGGGTGACCGGCGTCATCAGATGCCGGGCCAGCAGCTCGAAGGACACGTCCTGCATGTCCTTGTGGGACGTCCAGGGGGTGACCCCGGCCGGGGCGAGCAGCTCGTAGGGGGAGAGGCCGGAGGGTCCTGTCCCACTCGCGGAAGGGTCCTTGATCACGCGACGCCGCCTCCTGCTTCATCGTCTGGGTCGTCTTCGGTGTTCTCGGCGTTCTCGGCGTTCTCGGTGTTCTCGGCGTTGTCGTCGGGCGTGAGCTCGGCGAGCCAGCGGTTCACCGCGTCGAGGAGGGCCTGTCTGATCCGGCTGTCGGTGGGCTCCGCGCGGGTGGCGCGGATCAGATGGTGCAGCGCCCACAGGATGTCGCCGTCGAGCAGCGCGCGTTCCGCGCGGCGCGTCAACTCCTCGGCCCAGGAAGCGAGGTCGGCCTCGTCGGGCGGCGGCTCCCGGCCGTCGCTGCGGATCAGGTCGCCCATGCCCTCGACGCCGAGGTGCCGGGTGAGCAGCTTCTCCATCTCGTCGAGCGCCTCGGCGAGCGTCTCGCGGTACCGGTGCGTCAGCGCCTGGCCCAGGCCCACGTCGAGGAGGCCGAGCGCGTCGTGGAGCAGCTTCAGGCGTGCGGGCACCTCGTACGTCCGCTCGTCGAGCGTGAACACGAAGGCGCGGGCGAGGTTGTCGCGGGCGTGGCTCGACTCCGGGTTGAGGGCCAGGGCCCTGCGCAGGTCGGTCTCGGCGCCGTACATGTCGGAACGCATGCCGTGCTTGGTGCGGGTGTAGCCGCGCCACACGCCGCGCATGGACAGCAACGCCGAGAGCTTCGCGTTCAGTTGGCTCAGCAGCTCACGGTCGAGCGGGTGCAGCGCGGTGATCACGGACTCGACGAGCGTGACGGCCTCGTCGAGACAGCCGCCGAGCTGCACGCCCTCCTCGTCGGCGAGCGCCTCGACGCGGCCGAGGACGGTACGGATGACGGCCTTCTTGGAGCGGGCCTGCATCCCGGCGTTCCGGGACACCTTCACCAGCTCGCCCCAGTGGGCCAGGGCCTCGTCGAGCCCGCCGTCGCCGCGCGTCAGGGCCGTCCTGGCGAGCGCGAGACGGACCTGCACGGCGAGCTCGACGCCGTCCTGGAGGAGCCGGGCGTGCCGTCTCGGGAGGCGTAGGTACGCGGGATTGCGCCGCAGGAAGTCCTGGCAGGGGACGCACCCCCGCGTATGCGCGGGCTGCTCGGCGGGTCCGTCGCAGTCGTCCGGCAGGGTGGTCAGCGTCGGAAAGGCGGGGAGCGCGCTCACCGCGGCCTCGAACTTCCGCACCTCCGAGAGGGCGAAGCTCCGCGCCAACTCCGAGAAGGCCCAGCGCAGTTCCCGTACGGCGTACTCGCCCGGGTCCTTGCCCTGCTGGGCCGCGGCGTCGAGCGCGGCGGCGAGCTCGGCGAGCGGCTCCTGCAGACACAGCAGCCGCAGATACCGCGGGCCGCACGCGAGCGTGCCGCCCGAGCCCGGCACGGACGGCAGCCCGCCCACGTCCTTCAGGACGCGCGCGCCACCCAGCTCGGATTCGAGCAGGGCGGCCAATGCCTGGTACCCGGCGGCCTGTTGGGGGCGGTCCTGCTCGGTGTGGCGCTGTTCGTAGGCCGACAGCTGCCCGAACAGATGCTGGCTGAGCTCCCAGCGCAGCGACGCCATGTCGTCGTGCGTCAGGTCGCGTTCGTAGGCGGCCGCGCGCTCGGCCCGCCAGCCGTCCCAGTACTCGTCGTCGCTGAGCAGCGTCGCCCAGTACGCGAGCGCCGACTCCCAGGCGTGCACCGCGTGTTCCCACGCGCCGCTCTGCTCCAGCTCCTGCGCCTGCCACAGCCGGGCCACGGCGAGTCCGTGCACCACCGCCATGTCGCCGGGCGCCTCCTTCAGGCGCCGCTCCCACTCCGCGGCGGCGGCCTCCCGGCCCCGCGCGAGGAGCAGCAGCAGCGGGGCGTCCTGCGGGGAACGCGCGCACAGGGCGTCCAGGAGCCCCGGGCCCTCGTCCGGCGAGAGCGCGGACAGGGCGTCGCGCAGGGCGGCGGGGGAGTGCAAGCGGTAGAGCAGCGCGTCCAGCTGGAGGCGCCGCCCCGGCAGCCGCAGCCGCTCCAGGGCGACGCGCTCGTGCCAGGACATGGTGCCGCGTTCGAGGAGCGCGTACGAGGCGTTCTTCACGACGTCCATGGAGGCGCCGGGGTCGACGCCGGCGTCACGCAGGGCGAGATAGGGGAAGGCCTGGTCCCGGACGGCGAAGGGGTCGGCGACCAGCGGAGCGCCGGTCAGCCCGTCCGCCCACGGGAGCAGCCCGATGAGCCGCCGCAGCCTGCGGCACCGCACGTCGGCCCGGTCGAGCACGCCGCCCGCCTTCTCGTACGCGGCGACAGCGGCGCTCCACCTCCCCGCCGCCTCCAGCAGCCTGCCCTCCGCGTACGCGAGATGGGCGTCGGCGTCCCGGTGGCCCGTGCACTGCCGGAACGCGTCGGCGGCGCGCTCCCACTCCTGGTGCGCGTCGGCGAGGCGGCCGCGGGCGTACGCGGCGACGGCGGGCGCGTCGCGGTGCGCCCCGAGCGCGTCGGCCTCGGCGGCGACGCAGGCCCAGTCCCCTTCGGCCTCGGCGACCCGCACGCGCGCGTACCGCCCCCGCGCCGCGACATCGAGCTCGCCGGACACGCCCTGCCGCTCCAATTCCTCGTACGCCTCGACGACACGCCGCCAGTCCTCGCCCTCGACGGCGCACCCCTCGTCGACCCGGGCCTGCACATAGCACCGCCGAACACTGACGTCGCCCCACGCTTCGCCCTCGACCCCGATCAGCCGGTAGATGTCGGCGGCGTCCTGCCACTGCTCACGCTGCTCGTGGGAGCGCGCGAGGGCGTAGTGGTAGAGGGCGGCGGCCTCGGGATCGCCGTCGACGGTGCCGGTGATCGCCTCGGTCGGAGGGGCGCCCCCCGGGAACGCGCGGGCGTAGGTCGCGACGGCCGCGCTCCAGTCGCCGGTCTCCTCCGCGCGCCGACCCTCGGCCTTGCGGCGGAGCGCGCCGACCGCGCCTTCGCGCGCCGCGTCCGGTACGCCGGTGAGGAGGCTGAGGACCGCCGCCCAGTCGCCGCGCCGATCGGCGGCGACGCGTGCGCGCGCGTAGAGGCGCCGGACGCCGACCTCGCCGCCCGCGTAGCCGTCGGGCAGCCGGCCGAACCCGTCGATGACGCCGTCCCACTCGCCCCGCGTGTCGGCGGCGCGCCCCCGCGAGTACAGCACCCGATCGGCCACGTCGCCGCCCCCGCCCGCCACCCCGCCGAACAACACGAGCGCGTCCTCCCACAACCCCCGCTCCTCACAGAGCCGCGCCCGCGCATACGCACAGAGATCCCCGGCATCGCCGGGCACATCACCCATGACATCCCGAGGCGACCTCGCACCGACGAACACGCCACCCGCCGCGCCGCCCGCCCCAACGACCCCGCCCGCGCGGTCGGGCACGTCGCCGGGGGGCCGCTGTGGAACTTGTGGGGTCGTGCCCGTGGTCGGGCGGGGGGTGGCTGTGGGTGTGTCGTGGGGTTCAGTGGCGTCGGCTGTCCGGTTCGGCACGGCGCAGGGTGCCTGCTGCTGGACGTGTGGGGTCGTGTCCGTGGTCGGGCGGCGGGGCGTGCCTGAGGGTGCGTTGCGCGGCACAACGGTCCCGGCCGCGCGGGCCGGCGCGTCGCCGGGTGCTCGTCGTCGGGGCTCCGCGGGCGCGCCCAGGCCCCAGGCGTCCTCGGGTTCACCCCCCGGCCCACCGGCCGCCCGGTCCTCCGTCTCCACGGACCCCCGCGTCCGGCCCCCGGCCGGTACGTCCGCGCCTGAGCGGGCCCCGGCCCCTGCCCCGTACTGCCCGGCGTCCCGGCCGTCCCCGCTCCCACCCCCCACACACTCCCCGAACGCCTCCGCCGCCGACGCCCAGTCCTCCGCCGCTGCCGCCAGGCGGCCCTCCGCGTAGCGTCTGAGCAGGTGTGTCGCCCGGAAGTCGGGTGGGAGGGGGGACAAGTTGGCCAGTGCCGCCGGCCAGTCGGCGGCTTGTGTCGACGTCAGGGCCGCCTCGTACAGCCCGCGGCGCAGGTCGCTCAGCCACGGTTCCGTGTCCCAGCCCTGCGCGGCCGCCGCGGACAGAGCCGTCAGCGCTTCGGCGTGGCGGCCCGCCTCCGCCGCGTCGCGGCCCCGCGCGAAGAGGAGGCGGACCGCGCTGTCCAGGAAGCCGCCCGCCGCCTCGTACGCCTCCGCCGCCGCGCCCCACGCCCCCACCGCGTCCGCGGCACGGGCCGCGCCGTACACCTGCCAGGCACGGCAGTCGGGACCGGCCTGCGCGAAGGCGTCCCGCGCCGCCGCCCACTCCCCGTCCTCCGCCGCCGCGCGCCCCCGCGCGTACGCCGCCCGCGCCGCCGCGTCGTCGAGGCCCGCGCACCCCGCGTACGCCGCCTCGGCCGCGGGCCAGTCCTCCCGCGCCTCGGCGGCCCTGCCGGTCACGTACGCGGACCGGGCGAGGGCCGTGCCGTGGCCGGGGCGGAGCGCGAGGACCGCGGCGTAGCCGTCGGCGGCCGCGGCCCAGTCGTCCGCGGCCCGCGCCCGCTCCGCCGCCTCGCACACCCGCGCCACATGCAGCTCGTCGCGCGCAGCCGCGAGCCGTTCCGCGACGTCCCGCAGCCCGCCGGGGCGGACGGCGAGCACCTCCTCGTAGCGGTCGATGGCCGTCGCCCAGTCCGCACCCGCCTCCGCCGCCCGCGCCTCCTCGACGAGCGAGACGAGCCGCCGCAGCCCGGCGACCTCCGCCGCGAGCGCCCCGGGCAACGGCCCCGGCAGCAGCTCGCGCACCACGTCGAGCTGCGCCTGTGCCCCCGCCGCGTCCCGCTCCCCGGCGAGCAGCGCGCACAGCTTCTCCAGCTCGGGCCAGGCCAGCTCGAACGCCGCCTCGGCCCGCATCCGGCGCCGCTCATCGGCGTAACTCTGCGTCGGCGTACGCAGAATGCGCTGCACCTGCGTCCAGTTCCCCAGGTCGCGCTGGAACCGCGCCGCGCCGATCAGCGCCGCGGAGCCGACGTGGCCGACGGGGCTCTGGAAGGTTCGCAGCGCGGCCTCGCCCTCGCGCAGCGGGTCCGCGACGGCCGCGCCACCCGCCCCAAACTCGTCGTCCCGGACCTCGCGCGCCTTGAACAGCCAGCCCTGCCTGCACCCCTCGTGCAGGAACAGCGCGGGGGTCGCCCACTCCACCGCCGTGTGCTCCGGCTGGTGCGAGATCCGCAGCCGCGCCGCGGCCACGGCCTCGTCGACGGTCTTGTTCGCCGCGATGCCCTTGAGCAGCTCGGGCCCGAACGCGCCCGCCGACACGTCGCTCACCCGCCCCCGCATCGCCACCACCGCGGGCACACCCCCGCCGATCAGTGCCTGCGCGAGCCCGGAGAAGGGTTCCAGGTGCGACGTGTCGGCCCCGGCGCAGAGGTTGAGGGCCACGAACCTGAGTCGCTGCGCCTTCAGGAGGATCCCGGCGAGCAGGTCCGCCGGCACGCGGTCGGTGTCCCCGCTCTCCGTCTCCAGGGCCACCACACCCTTGCCGATCTCCCGGTCGTACGCTCCGTGCGCGATCACCAGGACGGCCGTGGGCAGTTCGGAGTGGACGCCCAGCGTCTCCTCCAGGCTCGCGCGCGTCGCCCGCTCCACCACCACTGTCTGCACGGCCACTTCGGGCAGGTCGTTGCGGATCGCCGCGACCTCCGGAGCCGTCCGCAGCGGCTGAAGCCCGCGCGGCGACGCGCACACCACGACGAGCCGGATCACGCTCGGCTCGTCCGCAGGTTCGGGCAGCCGCTGCCCGAGGGGCCCGCCCGCGAGGGAACGCACCAGGGAATAGCCGTGGTTGAGGGCGAGCGACTGCTGCGGGCTGCCGGCCGGCGCGCACAACGACTCCAGGGGCAGGTCGCGCAGCTCGGGCGGCAGGTCGAAGCGGAGCCGCAGCCCCCGCGCGGGACGCATCCCCTGCGCGCGGTCGAGCGCGGTGTCGACACACGCCCCCACACGCCCGCCGACCACGTCCTCACCGGAGCCGTCCGCGTCCGCGCGCTCGCCCTCCGCCGACGCCACGTCCCCGAACAGCAGCCGGAAGACGCCCCGCCCCAGCGCCCGCACCTGCGCCACGGTGTGCTGCTCGCCCATCGACGCGTACCCGAGCTCCGCCGCGATCAGCCGGTCCCACTGCTCCCGGAACGCCTCGGGCTCCCCGTCGACCGCCACCACCTCGGCCGCGCACGCGGGCCCGCCGGCCGTCACCAGGTAGCGGGACCCGCCGACGCGGCGGACCCGGATGCGCAGTTCCTCGTAACCGAGCACGGGCGTCACTGCTCGCTCTCGTCGGGCTGCCACATGACGTGGTCGAGGTCGGCGACGGCGGCTTCCCGCAGCTCCTCGAGGTCCGGGTCGTCCGGGAAGAGGACGAGCGCGGCGGTGAGCCGGTCGACGGCCTCGCGCAGGGTGGCCCGCGCGCCCGACAGGCTGCCGGAGCTCCAGCGGGCCGCGGCGAGCCCGCGCAGCACGATGCCGAGGCTGACCTGCGCGCGCAGCAGATGCGGGTTGAACGCCACGGAGCGGCGCAGGTCGGCGGCGGGCCGGTCGAGCAGCTCCTCCTCGTCGTTGGCGACGGAGATCCCGCGGTCGGCGAGCACGCGCGCCAACTGGCCCTCCAGCCGCGCCCGTTCGTTCGCGCCGATCACCGAACGCGTCGCGTCGAGCGTGGCCACGGCGAGGCTCAGCCGCCCGTCGCGGTGCGCGTCCCGCGCCGCGCCGAGCGCCATGTCGACGATGGCGGTCTGCGTCTCGCGGTAGCGGTCGATCTCCCTGCTGTGCACCAGCGCGCGTCGCCAGTACGCGGCTGCCGCGCCGAAGTCCGGTCGCGCGGACGTCAGTTCGGTCCGTCCCATGCTGAGCCGTGCCTCCAGGGCGAGGCCGCGCGCGTCGAGGGCGAGGCGGAGGTGTTTGTCCGGAACCCCGGCGTACCCGGGGTTCAGCTCGTCGAAGCGCCCGCACGCCGGTTCGCACACGGCCGCCGCGCCCGGCCCGCCGCGCGCCCGGCAGGCGGGGCAGCGCAGTTCGGAGAGGGCGGCGAGGGCGTCGGCCGGCTTGTCCTGCCCCAGGAGGAGCTGGGCGAAGCCGAGTTCGGAGAAGGCGTAGGTGAGGGAGGTGTGGGCGACCGGGGTGGCGGGGACCGTCGCTCCGGTGTACGTGGAATGCTGCGCGGCCCGCGCGTCGGCGAACGACCGTTCCCACGCCGCCGCGAACGCGCCGAACTCCGCCGCCCTGCCGAGCTCGGCGATGCGCAGCGGCCCGCAGAACAGCGGCGCTCCGGCACCCTCCGCCGCCGGGAACCCCCCGACGGCCGCGAGCAGCTTCGCCGCGTCGGCCTCGCGCTGGAGCAGGGGCCCGGGCGCGACACGGGTGCCCGCGTCGTCGGGCAGGTGCCGTTCGAGCACCTCACGCAGCCCGGCGCGCAGGACGGGCACGAGGGAGGGCTCGACGGTGACGCCGTACCGCCGGGAGGCGGAGGTCAGGACGTGCGTCCAGAACGCGGCGTCGTGCAGCAGCGCGGCCCACGCGGCGACACACGCCTCCCACTGTGAACCACCCTGCTCCGTGGCCGAGTTGAGCAGCCCCACCGCGAAAGCGTGGGTGACCCGGTGGTCGGCGGGGTCGTTCCGGACGGCATCGTCCAACAGCGCGAGGGCGGCCGCGCGGCGCCCACCGCGCACCAGTGCCACGGCGTACACCTGGGAAGAGGGCCAAGGCCCCGGGTCGACCCCCCGCGCGGCGTCCACGAGCTCCCCGGCCCGCCGCCAGCCGACGTCGCCCCCCGCCACGAAGCCCCCGTGCGGGGCGAGAGGGGTGAGCGCGGTGAGGGCCGCCCGGCGCAGCCGCAGCGCCACCTCGCGCGCGGAGCGGCCGGAGAGCGCGGCGAACACCCAGCGGGCGTCGTCGTCCAGTGAACCGGCCGACGCCGCGGCCCGCAGGTCGTCGAGGGCGGCGTCCGTGCGGCCCGCGCGTACACGCACGTAGGCGCGCTGGACGAGGCTGCGGCGGTGCGGCACCGCGCAGGCGAGGGAGGCGGTGAGGTGACGCTCCGCCGTCACGAGGTCGCCGCGGTGCGCGGCCGCGCAGCCCAGCCAGTGCAGCGGACCCGCCGCCGATGGCCGCAGCGCGTGCGCCCGCTCGAACACGGCCTCGGCGCCCTCGATCTCCCCACGAGCGAGCCACACCCGCCCGGCCCCGGTCCACGCCCGCGCGACAAGGCGCGCGACGCCTTCAACGCCGCTTCCGCCTCCAGAGCCGGGGCTACACGCGTCGGGCCTCCACGCACGGCTCCCGGTATCGGGGCGATGCGCGTCACCTCCGGCGTCGGGACCGCATGCGCCGCCTCCGGTGTCGGGGTGATGGGCATCGGCTTCGGTGTCGGGGCCGTATGCGCCGCCTCCGGCGTTGGGGTGATGGGCATCGGCTTCGGTGTCGGGGCCGTATGCGCCGCCTCCGGTGTCGGGGTGATGCGCGTCGGCTTCGGTGTCGGGGCGGCGGGCGTGGCTCCCGGTGTGGGGGTGATGTGCGTGGGCTTCGGTGTCGGGGCCGCATGCGTGGCTCCCGGTGTTGGGGTTATGGGCGTCGCTCTCGGTGTCGAGGCGGCACGCGCGGCCTCCGGCGTCGGGGTCATGCGCGTCGGCTTCGGCGCCGGAGCGGCGGGCACGGCCCCCGGTGTCGGGGTTATGCGCGTGGGCTTCGGTGTCGGGGCGGCACACGGGGCTACGCGCGTCGGGGCGCCACGTGCGGCTCCCGGTGTGGGGGTCATGTGCGTGGGCTTCGGTGTCGGGGCCGCATGCGTGGCTCCCGGTGTCGTGGTCGTGCGCGTCGCCTTCGGTGTCGGGGCGGCACACGCGGCCTCTGGCGTTGGGGGCATGCGCGTCGCTCTCGGTGTCGGGGCGGCGGGCGCCACCTTCGGTGTCGGGGGCATGCGCGTCGCCTCCGGCGTTGGTGCCATACGCGTCGCCCCCGGCGTCGCGGCCGCACGCGCCGCCCCCGGCCCCGCCGTCCACCCCGCTGTCCGCCCCCGCGAGCCGCAGCGCCTTCGCGAAAGAGTCCTCCGCGGTGGCCGTGTCGCCGCGTTCCAGGGCCGATTCGCCCTCGGCGCACGCCTGTTCCGCCTGGGAAAGGTCCTCGTCCCTGGGCTGCGTCGTCACAGTCGGCCCCCGATTCCGGTCCGTGGCGTGCGGGTCAGTCGGTGGCCTCGTCGAGGAGCGAACGCCAGCGGCCCCGGTCGCGGTCGTAGTGGAGCGGGCCCACCGCGAACTCCGTGAGGTCGAGTGCGGTGAGCCGCTCGTACGCCTCCGCGGGCAGGTCGGGCTCCAGCACGATGTCGAGGCCGGTGGACGCGTCCTGCAGCACGATCGGCCGGGCCACCGCTCCCTCCGGACGGGCTTGCCGCGCCCCGGGCGGGGCGACGGGAGTCCGCGGCTCGGGGCGCGCTGTCCTTCGTACGACACCCTTGAACGCGTCGTACGCGTCCTTGACGGCCTCCGCCCCCAGGCCCGTGAGGAACGCCTGCAGCGGCAGCGAGGCGAGGACGATCCACGGGATGTCGGCGGCACCGCGGTGGTCGACGGTGTGCCGGACACGGACCGGCGGGGCGCCGAGGCCTTCGAAGGCGGCGACCAGCTCGCGGCGCAGTTCTTCGGGGACCTCGCGGTCCAGGAGCAGCTCCGCTCGCAGCGGCGCATCGGTCATCGACGTGCTTCCTTCCGACGGCGTCGTCGGCAGCCTAGAGGCGTGAACGGTACGCACGCGGGGAAAACCGGGATTCGCGGGCAGGGAACGTGCGGGGATCGTGCGAGGAACGTGCGGAGCGGCGGGTGCGGCCCGGCCGGTCCTTCGCACGCCCTTCCGTCTTTCGAAGGCGAAGTGACCCCGGTTCACGCGATGGTGCGATCATGGGGCGCCGCACGGATGCCCGCCCGGAGCGCCGGGTAGGGCCGGGCACATGACCCAACCGTTCGAACTGCCGCGCTTCTACATGCCGTACGCCGCGAGACTCAATCCGCACCTGGACGAGGCACGCGCGCACTCCACGCGCTGGGCGCGGGACATGGGCATGCTGGAGGGCAGCGGTGTCTGGGAGCAGAGCGACCTCGACGCGCACGACTACGGCCTGCTGTGCGCGTACACGCACCCCGACTGCGACGGTCCGGCGCTGTCACTGATCACCGACTGGTACGTGTGGGTGTTCTTCTTCGACGACCACTTCCTGGACATGTACAAGCGCACCAACGACCGCGCGGCCGGCAAGGCGCACCTCGAACGCCTGCCCCTCTTCATGCCGATGGACCTGTCGGCCGCCGTGCCCGAGGCCCGCAACCCCGTGGAGGCGGGCCTCGCCGACCTGTGGGCGCGCACCGTGCCCGCGATGTCGAAGGACTGGCGCCGCCGCTTCGCGGAATCCACGGAACACCTGCTCAACGAGTCGATGTGGGAGCTCTCCAACATCGACGAGGGGCGGATCGCCAACCCCGTCGAGTACATCGAGATGCGCCGCAAGGTCGGTGGCGCACCCTGGTCCGCGGGGCTCATCGAGTACGCGACGGCGGAGGTGCCCGCGTCGGTCGCGGGGGCGCGGCCGCTGCGCGTGCTCATGGAGACGTTCGCCGACGCCGTCCACCTTCGGAACGACCTGTTCTCGTACCAGCGCGAGGTCCAGGACGAGGGCGAGCTCAGCAATGGAGTGCTCGTCCTGGAGACCTTCTTCGCATGCACCACCCAGGAGGCGGCCGACACCGTCAACGACGTGTTGACCTCGCGCCTGCACCAGTTCGAGCACACGGCGGTCACCGAAGTGCCCGCTCTCGCCGTGGAGAAAGGTCTCACCCCGCCCGAGGTGGCGGCTGTCGCCGCGTACACGAAGGGGCTGCAGGACTGGCAGTCGGGCGGCCACGAATGGCATCTGCGCTCCAGTCGGTACATGAACGAGGGCGCCCTCACCGGCTCACCGCTCGCCGGCCCCACCGGCCTCGGGACCTCGGGGTCCGGCATCGCGTCGCTGCTCTCCGCCGCGGGGGCGGAACGGGCGCGGTCCTTCACGCACGTGCCCTTTCAGAAGGTGGGCCCTTCCCGCATTCCCGACCTCTACATGCCGTTCCCGCTCCGGCTCAACCCCGGCCTCGACACCGCGCGGCGGCGCATCACCGGGTGGGCGCACGAAACGGGTGTCCTGGAGGAGGGCGTCTGGGACGAGGACAAGCTCGCCGCGTACGACCTGCCGCTGTGCGCCGCGGGGCTCGACCCGGACGGCACACAAGAGGCGCTCGACCTCAGCACGCAGTGGCTCGCGTGGGGCACCTACGGCGACGACTACTACCCCCTCGTCTTCGGCCGCCGCCGCGACGTCGCCGCCGCGAAGCTCTGCACCGAACGCCTCTCCGCCTGCATGACGCTCGCCGGCGAGCCCGTACCGGTGCCCGCGAACGCCCTGGAGCGCGGCCTCGTCGACCTGTGGTCGCGCACGACCCGCGACATGACCGACCGGCAGCGCGGGGTGCTGCGCGAGGCCGTCGATGTCATGACGGAGAGCTGGGTGTGGGAGATCTTCAACCAGCTGCACCACCGCGTCCCCGACCCGGTCGACTACCTGGAGATGCGCCGCGCCACGTTCGGCGCCGACCTCACGATGAGCCTGTGCCGGATGGGTCACGGGCCCGCCGTGCCGCCCGCGCTCTACCGCAGCGGTCCCGTCCGCTCCCTGGAGAACGCCGCCGTCGACTACGCCATGCTCGTGAACGACATCTTCTCGTACCAGAAGGAGATCGAGTACGAGGGCGAGTTCCACAACGCGATCCTCGTCGTGCGGAACTTCTTCGGCTGCGACTACCCGTCGGCCCTGCGGGTCGTCCACGACCTCACGACACAGCGCATGCGCCAGTTCGAACACGTCTGCGCCAACGGATTACCCGCTCTGTACGAGGACTTCGCGCTCTCACGCGAGGGCCGCGCGGCCATGGACGGCTACGTCGCCGACCTGAAGAACTGGATGGCGGGCGTCCTCAACTGGCACCGCGGCTGCCGGCGCTACGGCGCGCAGGACCTCGCCGGGCGCGCACACGGCTTCCTGCCCGATCGTGCGCCCCGCACCGCTCTCACGAGCCCCCTTCGGATGGTTTCATCCGGAATGGAGGATTCGTGGAACTTCGGTGAGGCGCCAGGAGTCTTCTGAAGTGAAGGCGGCCGTCGATCGGCCGCGAAACGGGGGATGGACACGGGGGTGTTCGATCTTGACCGACATCATTGAACGCAGCAGCACGGAAGAGCCGACGGGCGTGGCGGACGCCGGCGCGGAAGCGGCGGGGAGGGCTCCCGCCGACGGTGAACTGGCGCCGTTCGTGGCGCCGTTGACCGTTCCGCCGGTCCTGCGGCCCGACTCCGCGGACGTGCTGGAGGAGACCGAGATCGCGTTGCGGCCGACGTGGGTGCGCCTGCACCCACAGCTCCCGCCGACGCTGATGTGGGGGTATGACGGCTCGGTGCCGGGCCCCACCATCGAGGTGCGGCGCGGGCAGCGGGTCCGCATCGCGTGGACCAACCGCATTCCGCAGGGCGAGTATCCCGTGACGGCCGTCGAGGCTCCGCTCGGCGACCCGCGGAAGGACCCGCTGCCCACCACCCTGCCGGGCCGCGGGGGCATCGAGCCCAACAAGGACGTCGCGGCGCTGCCCGCCTGGTCCGTGACGCACCTGCACGGCGCGCAGACGGGCGGCGGCAACGACGGCTGGGCGGACAACGCCGTGGGGTACGGAGACGCCCAGCTCTCCGAGTACCCGAACGACCACCAGGCCGTGCAGTGGTGGTACCACGACCACGCCATGAACATCACGCGCTGGAACGTGATGGCGGGTCTCTACGGCACGTATCTGGTCCGGGACGACGAGGAGGACGCGCTGCAACTGCCCTGCGGCGAGCGGGAGATACCACTGCTCATCGCCGACAGGAACCTGGACACGGACGAGGGCGACGGCCGGCTGAACGGCCGCCTCCTGCACAAGACCACCGTCGTCGACCCGAAGAACGCGGAGACGGGCAAGCCCGTCACGCTGCCCTTCTCGGGTCCCTACACCACGGTCAACGGCCGCATCTGGCCGTACGCCGACGTGGACGCGGCCTGGTACCGCTTCCGCCTGGTCAACGCGTCGAACGCGCGCATCTACGACCTGGTTCTCGTCGACGAGGACAACAACCCCGTGCGGGGCGTCCTCCACCAGATCGGCAGCGACGGCGGGCTCCTGCCGCGCCCCGTGCCGGTCGACTTCGACGGGGCGCTGCCCACGCTCACCGTCGCCCCGGCCGAGCGCATGGACCTGCTCATCGACTTCCGTGCACTCGCCGGGCAGCGGCTGCGGCTGGTCAACAAGGGGCGCGGGCAGGCGCCCGGCGTGCCCGACGTCGCGAACGACGTGCGTTATCCGCAGGTCATGGAGTTCCGGGTGGGCGAGTGCGCCGAGCCGGACGCGTTCGAACTGCCGGAGGTCCTCTCGGGCTCCTTCCGCCCGCTCACGCACGACATCGCGCACGGCCACCGGCTGATCGTGCTGACCCCGCCCGCCACGAAGGGTGGCGGTGGCCACCCGGAGATCTGGGAGATGGCGGAGGTCGAGAAGCCGGGTGACATCCAGGTGCCGACCGAGGGGATCATCCAGCTGCGCGGGGGCGACGGCAAGGTCAAGACGTACCGGAGGATCGCCCGCACGTTCAACGACGGCCTCGGCATCACCATCGCCGAAGGCTCCCACGAACAGTGGACGTTCCTGAACCTCGCCGCGAACCCGCCGGTGCTCCACCCGATGCACATCCACCTGGCGGACTTCCAGCTCCTCGGCAGGGACACCTGCGACGTCTCGGGCTTCGACGTCACCATCGGCGGCACCCTCGCGCCCATATCCGTCGACCCGCAGCGGCCCGTACCGCTGGCCCCGAACGAGCGCGGCTGGAAGGACGTCTTCCGGGTCCCCGGCGGGCAGATGCTGCGCGTCATGGGCAAGTTCGACGGGGCGTACGGCCGGTTCATGTACCACTGCCACTTCCTCGAGCACGAGGACATGGGCATGATGCGGCCCTTCGTCGTGATGCCCAAGGAGGCGCTGAAGTTCGACCACGGCGCGGGGCACGGGGGTGGTCACGGGGGCCACGGGGGCTAGGGCCTGTGTCTGTCGGCCGGTGATCTGTCGGCCGGTGAAAGTCAGGCCGGCACGCCCGCGTGCCGGACGGCGGCTCGCGCCAGGGCCCGCACGATCGGGTGCGGGCGTGAGCCGTCGCCGGCCAGCTCGGGCTGGAAGAGGGAGGCCAGGAAGAAGGGGTGGCCGGGCAGTTCGGCCATGCGCACCTGGCCCTCCTCGTCCTCGCCGGAGAAGCGCAGACCGTGCGCCCGCAGCGTGTCGAGGTGGGCGGTGGGGCCGTACGAGCAGTGGTAGCGCTCGAGCGACGTGCGGGCGCCCACGACGGACTCGGCGAGCGAGCCCTCCGCGATCGTCACCGTGCCTTCGTGGCCGACCAGCGAGCAGGCGAGAGGAGTGAGGAGCAGGTCGTCGGCGTCGGGGTCGTTCTCGGCGTGCGCGACGTCGGTCAGGCCGCACACGTTGCGCGCGTACTCCAGGAGCGTGTGCTGGAAGCCGCCGCACGTACCGAGGAAGGGCACGCCGTCCTCGCGCGCCGTGCGGATCGCGGCGAGCGCGCCGGCCTCGCTGCGGTACGGGCTGCCCGGCACCACCCACACGGCGTCGAAGCCACGCACGGCGCCCGGCTCCTCGGCGTCCTCGGTCGGTATCCAGTACGCGTCGAGGACGAGGCGGTCCTGGGTGGCGAGGGCGTCCAGGAGGAGCGGGATCCGGGTGTGGGAGGTGACGTTCGGGGAGCGCTCGCCGACGAGGGCGAGGCGGGCGGCGCGGGTGTCTGTGGTCATGCGGGTCATCCTGGTCGGGGCCGTCAGTTCACGTCCAACGATGATTGCTGCACGGTGCATAAGCGTTGCTGATGTCGGATTGCTGATGTCGGTGGCCGGACGTCCACACGCCGACGGCCGGGCGCCGCCCCGGATGGTGGTGGCCGTGCCGTCGGCCGCGCCGGGGCATCCTTGCGACCATGGATCCGCACCTCCTGCGCACGTACGTGACGGTGGCCCGTCTCGCCTCCTTCTCGGAGGCGGCCCGCGAACTCGGCTACACCCAGTCCGCCGTCTCCCAGCACATCGCCGCCCTGGAGCAGGACCTCGGTGCGGCACTGCTCACCCGGCGGCCGGTGGCTCCCACCCCGGCGGGGGCGCGTCTCCTGGAGCACGCGGGCCCGCTGCTGCTGCGTCTGGACGCGGCCCGCGCGGAGGTCGTCCGCATGGCGGCCGCTCCCGAACAGGGGCTGACGCTCGCGGCGACGTCGACGGCGCTGACGCCGCGTATGGTCCGGGCGCTCCCGGTCGCGGGCGTCACCCTCGCCGTGCTGCCGCGCGACGAGGTCCCCGCGGCGGTCGCGACGGGTGCGGCCGACCTCGGCCTGGTCGACGGTCTCGCGGCGCCGAGTGACCCCCTGCGCCTGCCGGACGTCGCCCCGCTGCGCGTGCGCGGTCTCGCGGAGGAACCCGTCGCCGTGCTCCTCGCCGGGGACCACCCGCTGGCCCGCCGCACGGGGCTGCGCCTCGGCGACCTCGTGGACGCCCGCTGGATCGACGCGCCGGACACGGGGCTGCCGCTGGCACAACTCCGCGCCGCGTCCGGCACGTCGGGCTTCCGCCCCGCGCTGCGCTACGACGGCACTGACCTGCGCACCCTGACCGCGCTGGTCGCCGCGGGCCACGGTCTCGCCCTGCTGCCGCGGTGGGCGGCGGAGGAGGCACGGGGCACGGTCGCCGTACCTCTGACGGCACCCCGCGTCGTCCACCGCACGGAACTCCTCCACACCGGCACACTGCGAGGCCCCGCCCGCACCCTGACCGGCCATCTGGACATCACCCGTTCGTGAGGCGTCGACGCGGGGTCACTCCGGGTAGAGCTGTGGCCGGAGGCGAGCCATGGATCACACCACGTTGCGTCCCAAGCCGATGCCGGGCCAGACCCCGGGCCCGGGCCCTGCCCAGGACCCGGGCGGGGTCCCGGGCCGGCCCTTGGGCGGGGTTCCCGACCGGGACCCGGACGGGAACCCCGACCGACACGCCGCCCCGGTCCCGAGCGAGGTCTTCCCCGAAGACGGTGACCAGACCCGACGCCGCACCCAGGTCCAGGAGGAGGACTGGGGCCCGGGGGGTAGCCCTGGCGGGGGCGGCGGTCCGGATCTGGGCCGGGGTACGGGTGGGCGTCCGGGGCGGGGGCCTGGGGGTGAGGCCGGTCGGGGTGCTGGTGGGGGCGGTGGCCGGGAGCGGGGGTGTGACCCTGCGCGGGAGGGCGATGGGGGTTGGGGCGAGAGGCCTGGCGACAGCGTCGGGCAAGCCCTCGGACGGGAGCCCGGCCAAGGGGCGCGCCAGAGCGCCGGCCGGCACGCCGCCCCGATTTCCGGCGAGTACACCACCCCCCGTTTCGGTGAGCGCACCGCCCCCAACTCCCGCGACCACGCCACCCCGAGCTTCGGCGAGCACCTCGCCCCCAGCTCCGGCGAGTACGTCACCCCGAGTTTCGGCGAGCCCGCCGCCCCCGGCTCCGGCGAGTACGCCAACGCGGCCTCCAGCCCCGCCGAGTACGCCACCCTCCCCCCACGCTCCGGCGAGCACAGCACCGTCCCCCCACGTTCCGGCGAGCACGCCACCCTCCCCCCACGCTCCGGCGACCCCCTCGCCCCCCTCGACCCACTCGCCCCCCTCGACCCCCTAGGCCCCCCGCCGCCCCGCCCCCCTCGCCGTCGCCGTCGCGGTTCAGCTCCAAAATCAGCGCGCCCGGCGCCTGGCGATCGTCTCCGCTCGCCGGTCAAGCCCCGCAAAACTCGCCGCCCCCGCCCCCACGCCGCCCGGCGTCGTCCCGGTAGGCGGTGGGGGACGGTGGTCTTCGGTGGGCTTTGCGCTGCCGTCCTCGTGTTGTCGGGGATCGGCATCGGGACCGTGGGTGCCGGCGTCATCGGGATGAGCAAGCTCGCCGGGGCGGGGGAGACCGTGGCCGGGTCTGCCGGGGCGGTGTCGGCCCACGGCTCCGGCGTACCCGTGACCGGGCCGAAAACGCCCGCCCCCAGCCCCCGCAACACGCTCCCCCCACAGCCACGCCCACGCCCTCCCGCCGCCACCCTCGGCATCGAGGCCGTCGACGCGCCCCGAAGCGCGGGTGCGGGTGCCCTGCTCGTCGGGGTGCACGTGCCGGGGCCCGGGCACGCCGCGGGGCTCGTGCGCGGCGACACCGTGGTCGTGTTCGGCGGAACCCGCATCGGCTCGGCCGCCGAGCTCGCCGCGCAGGTCGGCCGCGCGCGGGCCGGCCGGACCGTGACCCTGACGGTGCGCCACGAGAGCGGCGCGCGGCAGGTCCTGGCCGCACGGCCCGGCGTCGTCACCTGACCCGGGCTCGCGGTCGCGTGCCGGGAAGGGCAGGATCTCCGTGGACAACAGGAGGTCATCATGAGCAGCGCGCCCGCGCCCTTCACCGCCGACGACTACCGAGCACGTATGGAGCGGGCCGCCGCCGCGGCCTCGGACGCGGGTCTGGTGGGCGTGCTCGTCGCCCCGGGCCCCGACCTCGTCTGGCTCACCGGCTACCGGCCGACCGCGGACACCGAACGCCTGACGCTCCTCGTGCTCGCGGCAGGACAGGACCCCGTCCTCGTCGTGCCGACCCTGGAGGCCCCGGACGCCGCGCGCGCCGTCGGCGCCGACGCGCTCATCCTGCGGGACTGGACCGACGGCAAGGACCCGTACGCCGTCACCGCGCCCCTCCTGGACCTGTCCGGCCGCTTCGGAGTGAGCGACAACGCGTGGGCGATGCACCTGCTCGGCTTCCAGCAGGCGCTGCCCGACACCTCCTACGTATCGCTCACGCAGGCCCTGCCGATGCTCCGCGCGGTCAAGGACGAGGCCGAGCTGGAGCGCCTCGCGGCGGCGGGCGCGGCGGCCGACGCGGCGTACGAGGAGATCCAGAAGGTGCCCTTCGCGGGGCGCAGGGAGACGGACGTCGCCGGCGATCTCGCGGACCTGCTGCGGAGGTTCGGGCATTCGCAGGTGGACTTCACCGTCGTCGGCTCGGGGCCCAACGGCGCCAACCCGCACCATGAGGCGGGCGACCGCGTCATCGAGCGGGGCGACATGGTCGTCCTCGACTTCGGCGGACTCCTGCACGGGTACGGCTCAGACACCTCCCGCACCGTCCACGTGGGGGAGCCGACCGCCGAGGAGCAGCGCGTCCACGACGTGGTGCGCGAGGCGCAGGCGGCCGGCTGCGCGGCGGTGCGGCCCGGCGCGGCCTGCCAGGACATCGACCGCGCGGCCCGCGACGTCATCACCGAGTTCGGCTACGGCGAGTACTTCATCCACCGCACCGGCCACGGCATCGGCGTCACCACCCACGAACCGCCCTACATGATCGAGGGCGAGGAGCAGCCCCTCGTGCCCGGCATGTGCTTCTCCGTGGAGCCCGGCATCTACCTGCCCGGCCGCTTCGGCGTGCGCATCGAGGACATCGTGACGGTCACCGAGGACGGCGGGCGGCGGCTCAACACCACCGCCCGCGAGATGGCGATCGTCGACTGACGCCAAGGGGCAGAGAACAACCGCCCTAGGGCCTGTGTCGAAAGTCCCGCCTGCCCGGCGGCGTCCGGCACGCGCCCTCGCGGCGTTGTCGGGTCGCCCCGATACAACCAGTATCGGGGCGACCCTCCGCCTTGCGATCGCACGCGCCGGACGCCGCCGGGCCCGCCCTCCGGGCGGACGACGGGACTTTCGACACAGGCCCTAGCCGACATCTGTGCGCGGGCCGGTGCGCGGCTCGCGCCCCGGATAGTGCGCGAGGACGTTGTACGGGTACGGCAGCGGCCGCGCGCTCGCCTCGGTGAGCCGGTCCCGCTGCCCGGCCGTCAGCTCCCAGTCCACGCAGCCGAGGTTGTCGGTGAGCTGCTCGACGGAGCGCGCCCCGACGATCGGCGCGGTCACACCGGGCTGCTGGAGGAGCCAGCGCAGTGCCACCTGTGCCGGGGACCGCCCGGTCTCCCGGGCGACCTCCAGGACCGCGTCGACGACCCGCCACGTGTCCTCCGTGGCCCGCTCCTCCCAGCTGGCCGCGCCCCGCGTGCCCTCCGGCGGGGCCGCCATGCCCCGCCGGAACTTGCCGGAGAGCCAGCCGCCGTGCAGCGGGCTGTACGGGATGACGCCGACGCCTTCCGCCTCGCTGAGCGGCAGCAGCTCCCATTCGATGTCGCGCCCGAGCAGGTTGTAGAACGGCTGCAGGGACGCGTACGGCTCCCAGTCGTGCGCCCGCGCCACGTCGAGGGCCTTCTGCAGCTGCGCCCCGGAGTGGTTGCTCGCGCCCAGGTAGCGCACTTTGCCTGCCTTCACGAGGGTGTCCAGGGTGGACAGGGTCTCCTCGACGGGCGTCGTCGCGTCCCACACGTGCGTCTGGTAGAGGTCGATGTAGTCCGTGCCGAGCCGCCGCAGACTCGCCTCGACGGCCGACACGATGTGCTTGCGGCTCAGGCCGCCGGCGTTAGGCGCGTCGCTCATCGTGGCGAACACCTTGGTGGCGACGACGAGTTCGTCCCTGCGGCGGCCCTTGAGCCAGCGGCCGAGGATCTCCTCCGACAGGCCGCGTCCGTACATGTCGGCCGTGTCGATGAACGTGCCGCCGGCCTCCGTGAACGTGTCCAGCATGCGGTGCGACGTCGCCTCGTCCGCGCCGCTGCCGAACGTCATCGTGCCGAAGCAGAGTTCGCTGACGCGCAGACCGGTCCGGCCCAGAAATCGTTGCTTCATGATCCGCCTCCCGAGGGTGGGCCCCGACGTTACGCGGTCGTCGGGTTCACGGGGTCGTCGAGTTCACGCGGTCGCCAGGATCACGCACGATTCGGCCGGCAGCCGCACCACCCCGTCCGCGCCCGGCGCCTCGACCCGCTCCCACGCGGCGAGCACGCGCGCGTGGCGCCCGTCCAGCGGCACGGTGACGGGCTCCTTGCCGAGGTTCACGGCGATCCGCAGATCCCCGCGCCGGAACGCGAACCAGCGTGCCCCCTCGTCGTACGCGACGCGCACCGCCGCCAGATCGGGGTCCGTCAGGTCGCCGCGGGCGCGCCGCAGGGCGATGAGTTCCCGGTGCCAGGCGAGAAGCCGCGCGTGGTGGCCCTCCGCGGGCTCGGACCAGTCCAGGCAGGAGCGGTCGCGGGTCCCGTGGTCCTGCGGGTCGGGGATGTCCTCCTCGGCCCACCCGTGCGCCGCGAACTCCCTGCGCCTGCCCCGGCGTACGGCCTCGGCGAGTTCGGGGTCCGTGTGGTCGGTGAAGAACTGCCAGGGCGTCGCGGCGCCCCACTCCTCGCCCATGAACAGCATCGGGGTGAACGGGCTCGTGAGGGTGAGCGCGGCCGCGCAGGCGAGCAGGCCGGGGGAGAGGGAGGCCGAAAGGCGGTCTCCCAGGGCGCGGTTGCCGATCTGGTCGTGCGTCTGCGCGTAGCCGAGGAAGCGGTACGCGGGTGTCCGCGCGCGGTCCACGGGGCGTCCGTGGGCGCGGCCGCGGAACGTCGAGTACGTCCCGTCGTGGAAGAAGCCGTGCGTCAGCGTCTTGGCGAGCGCGGCCAGCGGGGCGCGCGCGAAGTCTTCGTAGTAGCCCTGCGCCTCACCCGTGAGGGCGGTGTGCAGCGCGTGGTGGAAGTCGTCGTTCCACTGCGCCTGGAGGCCGAGTCCGCCCCGCCCGCGCGGGGTGACGATCCGCGGGTCGCCCAGGTCCGACTCGGCGATCAGCGAGAGCGGCCGGTCGAGCTCGGCGGCCAAGGAGTCGACGGCGACGGAGAGTTCCTCCAGGAAGTGGTATGCGCGCGTGTCCACCAGCGCGTGCACCGCGTCGAGGCGGAGGCCGTCGATGCGGTAGTCGCGCAGCCAGGCCAGGGCGCTGCCGATCAGGTACGCGCGCACCTCGTCCGAGCCGGGCGCGTCCAGGTTGACGGCGGCGCCCCACGGTGTCTGGTGCGTCTCGGTGAAGTACGGGCCGAAGGCGGGCAGGTAGTTGCCTGACGGGCCGAGGTGGTTGTGGACGACGTCCAGGACGACGCCGAGGCCGTGCGCGTGCGCCGCGTCGACAAATCGTTTCAGCGCCTCGGGCCCGCCGTACGGCTCGTGCACCGCCCAGAGCGACACCCCCTCGTACCCCCACCCGTACCGCCCGGGGAAGGGGCACAGCGGCATCAGCTCCACGTGCGTGATGCCCAGCTCCGCGAGGTGCCCGAGCCGCTCAGCCGCCGCGTCGAGGGTCCCTTCGCGCGTGTACGTCCCCACGTGCAGCTCGTACAGGACCGCGTCCCGCACCCCCCGCCCGGCCCACGGCGTGCGCCACGCGTACCGGTCGTGGTCGACGACCGCGCTGAGCCCGTCGGGGCCCTCCGGCTGGCGGCGCGAGCGTGGGTCGGGCAGGACCGGGCCCCCGTCCACCGAGAAGCCGTAACGGGTGCCGTCCTCGGCCGCCGCCTCCCCGGTCCACCATCCCGCGCGGTCCCCGTCGCGCTCCAGCGCGCGCGTGGCTCCCGCGCACTCCAGGACGACCCGCTCGGCCTCCGGCGCCCACACTTCGAACCTCACCGACGGTTCTCCCTCGTCCGCTGTCCGTCACACCGTGCGTCCCATGGTGCGTCAGAAACCCGCGGTCCGTGGGGGGATCCGGCCGGGAAGCGATCGAACGCCGCTCGAATCACCCGTTCTGGACACCCGGGCGGCGAGTGACGGACAATTCCCTGGTGACATCCTCTTTCGAGTTCTCCACGTACCCCGCGCGGGTGACGGACGCGGAGCGCGACCGGGCGCTGGACGCACTCAAGGAGGGCGCGGCCGTCGGCAGGCTCTCGCACGACACGTTCCTGCGGCGCATGGAGCTCGTGCTCGCCGCCAGGCGGCCCGACGAACTGGCCGCTCTCACCGACGACCTGCGGACCGAGAACCGGTGGTCCCGCATGGTGCTCGGCGGTGTGGGCGCGGTCTCCGGGTTCACGATGAAGCTGCGCAGGGCCTGGCAGGCCGAACGCCTGCCCAAGCTGCTGCTGCCCTCGCCCGACAGCGCCTTTCCGCTGCGGATCGGCCGCGACCCCGCCAACGGCCTGCGGCTGAGCCACGACACGGTGTCCCGGGTCCACGCCGAGCTGCGGCGGCAGGGCGGTGTGTGGGTGCTGCGCGACCTCGGCTCGACGAACGGCACGTCCGTGAACGGCCGCAGGGTGACCGGTGCGGCGATCGTCCAGGACGGTGACTCGGTGAGCTTCGGCCGGATGGCGTTCCGACTCTCGACCAGCTGAGCGCCTCCTGCGGGCTCGGGCGGTCAGCCCGTCGCGCGGTCGC
Source organism: Streptomyces venezuelae (assembly GCF_008642335.1). Lineage (NCBI taxonomy): Bacteria > Bacillati > Actinomycetota > Actinomycetes > Kitasatosporales > Streptomycetaceae > Streptomyces > Streptomyces venezuelae. The sequence continues at coordinate 6,411,768 of NZ_CP029191.1, forward strand.
CGTCGGCTTGTACGCGCGCGTGCCGCGCGGCCGCGACCGTCGTGCGCGACTGGTGCTCCACCTGATGCTCCAGCGGCACCCAGCGGGCTCTGAACCGTTCGGCGAACGCCTCGCTCCACTGCGCCACGAGCAGTTCCAGGCGCGGCGCCGCCCGGTCGCCCGCCTCGTCCAGGACCCGCAGCAGCATCGCCGCGGCCCGCAGCGGCAGGCGCCTGCCGAAGGCGTCGACGCTCCCGATGTACGCCCGGGACGTCCCCGCGGGCGGCAGCCGCCGCCAGTCGTCGGCGAGACCGGGCACCAGCGCGAGCGCCCACCGCACGGCCCGCAGCAGCGGCCCGTCCGGGACCCCGCACGCGCCGTTCCGGGACAGCCGCGGCAGGGCGTCGGCCAGGATGTCCTCCACGAGCCGTGCGTCGCGCCGCAGCCGTCCCGCGAGCGCCCGCATCGCCAGGGTCGGCGTCGGGTGCGGCTGCGGGTCGTCGACCAGATCGCTGGCCCACATCGGGACCTCGATGATCGCGGTGCGCCCGCCGTAGCGGTGGATGTGGTGCCAGGTGGTGCGCCGGGCGTCCTCGGGCAGGCTCGGGTACGCCGCGTCCGTGCCGGGCCGGGGCAGCACGTGGACGCCCGGCCCTGACACCGGCCAGCCCGCGGCGTCCGACGCCCCCGTCTCCACCGGGATGTGCAGTTCCGCGGCCGACTTGACGAAGGGCTCGGCGAGGCCGGGGATGTCCTTCGTGAGCTGTATCCAGCTGCCGCCCAGGTCGGTGCCGTGCAACGACACCTGCAAGTAGGGGCGCAGTTCGTCGATGACGGCGGTCAGGGCGCGGGTCTCGGGCGGCAGCCGGTCGGGCGGCAGGACGGAGGGCGACCACTCCGGCTGCTCGGGCCCCGCCGGGCGGAAGAAGTTCCGGTGATAGTCGAGGAGCGTGCGCGGGGCGGGTGTGCGGTGCAGGCTCGCGCCGTCCGGGTCCGCGCAGAGCAGGAAGTGCCACGAGGTGTCGCTGCGCAGCCGTGGATCGCGCAGGGCCCGTTCCGCGAGGTGCAGCAGCGTGGAGCCACCGGCCGGCTCGTTGGCGTGCGCGCCGGCGACGACGAGGACGGCGCGCGGCCGGTGCCCTATGGAGAGCAGGTGCAGGGGCCGCCCCGCACGCGAGGTTCCCACTTCGCGAAGGGAGGCCAGATCGGGGCGGTGTGCTGACAACTGCCGCGCGGAAAGGACGAGTTCAGGAACACTCGGATAGTGCTGCACCGCCAGTTGGCCCCCCGTCCGGTTCACCCCTGAGGCAATCGCAGTACCCCATGCCCCGGGAGACGTGTCAAGGACGCGTCCGCCCGCCCGACGTGACGGCGGCCGTCACTCGAACGGCCGTACGTGGCCTGCGACGGAGACCGCCCAGTGGTCCTCTGGAACACACCCGCGCGGCCGTTCGCCGCGCCGACGCACAGGTGGGAGCCCCGCGGTGCGCTGCCCTCCCGTCCCGCCGGACGGTCCGATACCCCCGCCGGAAACACGTCCCGCCCTGCGCGTGCCGTCCGCGTTGAACACCGGCTCCGCGTCGGCCGAGGTGCGCCCCCCGCCGTTCATGTCGTGCGCCCCCGCGGACACCCGGCCCCGCACACCGCGGCTGCCCAGGGCGGTGCCGCCCAGCCTCGTGTCGCCCGGTGTCGCGACCGACCCGTACCCCGTGTTCAGGGTGTTGCGGGAGGGCTTCCCGCTGGTGCGGGACGAGCTGCTCGGGGCGTGGGTCGTGAGCCGGTACGCGGACGTGTGCGGGGCCCTCGGCCAGGAAGGGCTCGTCGCGGTGCCGCCGGGCCGGACCCTCACCCACATGGAGGGCGCCACGCACCGCGCCCACCGCGCCCTGGTCGAACCCGCGCTGCGGGGCCGCGCCCTCGCCGCCCTGGCCGCGGGCGCCTCACGCACCGCCTACGTCCTCGCCCGCCGTATCGCCGCCCGCGAGGAGGCCGACCTCTTCACCGAGTTCTGCCAGTGGCTGCCGACCGCCGCGGTCATGGCGGCCCTGGGCCTGACCTACGAAGACACCGCCCGCGTACAGGAGTGGTGCCGCGGCGGCCTCACCCACCTCGGCGGCCACCACCACGAGCTCGACGCCTGCCTGCGCCCCCACCTGGCGCGCCGCAGGGCCCACCCGGGCACCGATCTGCTCTCCGTGCTGTGCGGCGCCGAGGTCGACGGCAGGCCGCTCTCCGACGAGGCCGTGTGCGGACTCGTCGGCTCGCTGCTCGGCGGGGGCGGAGAGGCCACCGCCCTCGCGTTCGCCTCGTTCCTCGCCAACCTTCTCGACGACCCGCACCAGCTGGCCCTCGTCCGCGACGAGCGCGCACGGATCCCCGCCGCCTGGGCGGAGTCCCTGCGCCGCGACCCGCCCGCACCCGTCGTCCTGCGCCGCGCGGCCCGCCAGGTCACCGTCGCCGGTGCGCCCCTGCCCGCGGGGACCGTCGTGGCGTGCCTGGTCGGCGCCGCCAACCGGGACCCCGCCCGGTTCGCCCACCCGGACCGCTACGACATCCACCGCTCCGACCCCGGCCGCCTCGCCCTCGGCACCGGCCGCCACGCCTGTCCGGGCGCCGAGCTCGCCGCCCGCACCGCCGAGTACGGCCTGCGCGCCCTGCTCGACGCCCTCCCCGGCCTGCGCTGGGCGCCCGGATTCAGACCGGCTCCCCGGGGACTGCTGACCCGCGGTCCGCGGACTCTTCTCGTACGTCCCCGGTAGGAGGCGCCCCGGCCTCCTCGGCTCCGGAGGCACGCGCGAGGAGCGCCACAGGCGACGAGGCGAACAGCTCCTCCACGCGCGCGTGCCCCTCGAACTCCCTCCCCGGAGCGAGCAGATCGGCCCACCGGCCCGGCGGGAGCGCGAGCTCCGTCCCGCGCCAGCCGCCCGCGTCCGCGAGCCGCAGCGACAGCCGTGTCACGGCGGTCACGATCTCCCCGGAGCGCGCGAACGCCACACAGTGCCCGGCGCCGGGCCCCTCCGCGGTCAGCGGCTCGTACGTCGCCGCACCGCCGAACAGCTCGGGCCTTCGCCCGCGCAGCCGCAGCGCCGTCGCCGTGAGCGCCAGCTTCTCCTCCGAGAGGTCCCAGCGTTCCCGCTGCGAGTCGAGCCGCTCCAGGACGTGTGGCTGGAAGCGGGCGGGCCGCCGGTTGTCCGGGTCGACCAAGGCGCGGTACTCGCCCTCCGTGCCCTGGTAGACGTCGGGCACGCCGGGCATCGTCAGCTGCAGCAGCGCCGCCCCCAGGACGTTCGCCCGCACATGCGCGTCCATCTCCCGCGCGAAGGACGCCACCGCGTACAGCGGCGGCCCGCAAGGACCCGCCTCCACGAACGCGGCCACCGCCTTCTCGTACGCCTCGTTCTGCTCGGTCCAGCTCGTGTGCAGGCCCGCCTCGCGCACGTGCTTCAGGAGGGCGTTCTGCAGCCGCTGGTCGTAGGGGAACCCGAAGCCGACGGCCGTCTGCCAGGCGGCCCAGGCCAGTTGCGGGTCGGGCGCGCCCGTGCCGCCCATGCGCGAGGTCTGCTCGGTGACCTCGGCGAGGAGGTCGGCCCACCGGCCCGGGCACTGCGTGAGGACGGAGATGCCCGCCCGTACGTCCGCGCTGCGCTTGGTGTCGTGGGTCGTCAGGACCGTGCCGGAGTAGGGCCAGTCGCGCTGCACGCGCGCGCAGTACGCGTGGAACTCCTCCACGGGCACCGCGGGCCGCTCGGGGGCGCCGCCCACCTCCGCCGCCGAGAGCAGTGGCGCGTGCCGGTAGAACGCGGTGTCCTCGACGGCCTTGGCGCGCAGCGCGGACGCGGTCTGCGCGAACCGCGCACGGAACTCCGCCATGGCGCCGGCGGCCTCCGCGGCCTCTCCGACGGCCCTGACGCGGCCAAGGGCCAAGTCCCGTACGACATCGACCGCGCGGGCCTCCTCGGGCACGCTGAAGGCCGCCCTGGCCTCTTCGGCGGCCTGCTCGGTGAGGACCGTCTCGGGTGCGTCGCCCCCGGAGACGTACGGCCGGTAGACGGGAAGCCGGACGAGCAGCTCCCTGAGGGCGGTGCGCAGCGTCCACGGGGCGTGGTCGCGCAGCGCGGGGACCGTCGCGCAGATCGCGCCCGCCGCGCGCGTGAGGCGGGCCACCTCCGCGGCCAGTTCGCGCGTGACGACCTTGTACGCGGCGCGGCGCACCGTCGCCTCCCAGTCGCCGCCCCGGTCGGCGGGGGCCGCGGCGAAGCGCCGGTACTGGCCGAGGAGTTCACCGGCGCCCGCGGGGTCGGCGAGGACGCCGTCGATGTGGCGCAGGGCGTCGTACCCGGTGGTGCCGGCCACGGGCCAGGCGGCGGGCAGGCGCTCCCCGTCGGCGAGGATCTTCTCGACGACCGTCCACCGGCCGCCGGTCGCCTCGTGCAGCTTCTGGAGGTACGCCCCGGGGTCCGCGAGACCGTCCGGATGGTCGATCCGCAGCCCGTCGACGACCCCCTCGCGCAGCAGCTGCAGGATCTTCCCGTGCGTCGCGTCGAAGACGTCCGGATCCTCGACACGCACCCCGATGAGATCGGAGATGGTGAAGAAGCGGCGGTAGTTGAGCTCGGTACGAGCCAGCCGCCACCAGGACAGGCGGTACCACTGCGCGTCCAGGAGCTGCTGGAGCGGCAGCTCCGCCGTGCCCTCCCTGATGGGGAACGCATGTTCGTGATAGTGCAGTACGTCCCCGTCGACCCGCAGCTGTCCCAGCTCGTCGCCCAGCCTGCCGCCGAGGAACGGCATCAGGACGCGCCCGCCGCCCGCGTCCCAGTCGATGTCGAACCAGCGCGCGTAGGGCGAGCCGGGGCCCTCGCGCAGCACCTCCCACAGCGCGTGGTTGTGGCGCGGCACCGCCGCCATGTGGTTCGGCACGATGTCCACGACCAGACCGAGCCCGGACTGCCGCGCGGTGCGGGACAGGGACCGCAGCCCGTCCTCGCCGCCGAGTTCGTCGCGCACGCGCGCGTGGTCCACGACGTCATAGCCGTGCGTGGACCCGGGAACGGCTTCGAGCACCGGTGACAGGTGCAGATGCGAGACACCGAGCGAGGCCAGATGGGGGACGGCCGCCTCGGCGGCCGCGAAGGGGAAGTCCGGTTGCAGCTGCAGCCGGTACGTGGCGGTGGGCGGCGGCGGTACCGCGGGGCCGGGGCGCTCCGGCGTCATGCGCGTCATGCGAACGTACGTACCCGCTCGGGAGGCTTTCGTGTCATCGACTCATGCGTGCGGGGACGACGGCGTCGTTAGCGTCGGACGATGGCTGAGAACACACGGGACGCGTACCGCACGGTGCTTCGGATGACGGGGGCGCCGCTGCCGGTCGTCTCGTTCCTCGGCAGGCTCCCCGTGGCCATGATCCAGTTCGGCAGTGTGCTGCTGGTGACCGAGACCAGCGGATCGCTGGCCACCGGCGGGATCGTCGCCTGCGCGCTCGCGCTCGGCCAGGTGACCCTGGGCCCGTTCGTCGGGCGCCTCGCGGACCGGCGCGGCCAGCGCTCCGTCGTCCTCGCCTTCTCCCTCGTCAACGCCGTGGCCATCGCGGCGTACACCCTGGGCGCCCTCGCCGACCTGCCGACGCCCGCGCTCGTCGCACTCGGCGCGCTGGCGGGCGCGACGATCCCGGGGATCGGCCCGCTGGCGAGGGCCCGGGTCGTCCCGCTGGTCCGCGCCAAGGGCGGCGACGACCGGCTCGCGGGGACCGTGCTGTCCCTGGAGAGCACCATGGACGAGCTGTCCTTCGTCCTCGGCCCCGCCCTGGTGGGCCTCGCGTCCGTCGCGGGCCACCCGGCGTACGCCTTCGGCCTCGCCTCGCTCCTGGTCGCCGTCTGCGGCACGGCCTTCGCCCTGCACCCGACAGGACATACGCCCAAGGCGGTCGCCGGGAACCCGGCACGCGCGCGTGGCGGACGCCCGCGGCTTCCGCGCTCCGTGTACGTGGTGCGGGTGGGGCTCCTGTTCCTCGGGGTGCTGCTCGGCGCCTGCGGTGCGGGCATCACCGCGCTCACCGACGAGCTCGGCCGGCCAGGGCAGGCGGGCCTCGTGTACGCGGCGATGGGCGTCATGAGCGCGGTGGTCGGCCTCTCCATGGCCGCGCTGCCCGAACGCTTCGGACTGATCGCCCGCTGGCGCGTGGCGACGGCCGCGGCGGCGCTCCTGTCGCTGCCCCTGGTGTGGACGGACAGCCTGATCGGCCTCTACGTAGTGGTCACTCTGTTCGGCGCGATCTACGCCCCGAACCTCATCACCGGCTTCGCGCTGACCGAGCGCGCCGTGCCGCCGCAGCGGCTCGCCGAGGGCATGACGTTCGCGGCGAGCGCGTTCGTCGGGGGCCAGGCGGTGACGTTCGCGGTGGCCGGGCGCCTGGCGGAGTCGCACGGCGCGGGGGCGGCGTTCGCCCTCGGCAGCGCGGCCGCGGCGGTCGCGTTCGTGATCGCGCTGATCGCCCGCCACGACCCGCACCGCCACGACCCGCACCGCCACGACCCGCACCGCCACGACCCGCACCGCCCCGGCCCGTCGCACGACCCCTATGAGGAGCCCCGCACGGCCACGGCCACCGCCACCGTCACGCCGGACGCTGCAGCACCGTGAGACTCCGGTCGGCCAGCGTGAGCCGGTCGCCCGCCCGCACCTTCGGCCCCGGCTCCGGCGGCACCCCGTCCTCGTGCGCCGTGTCGATCACGAGCTGCCACTGACGGCCGTGGTTGACCGGCACCACGAACTCGATCGCCTCCGGGGACGCGTTGAACAGCAGCAGGAACGAGTCGTCGGAGATCCGCTCCCCGCGTGGCCCGGGCTCCGAGATGGCGTTGCCGTTCAGGAACACACTGAGCGCCCGCGCCTGCGACGAGTCCCAGTCCGGCTGCTCCATCTCGTCCCCTTCCGGGGTGAACCAGGCGATGTCGGACAGTTCGTCGTGCGTGCCCTGGACCGGCCTGCCGTGGAAGAAGCGGCGCCTGCGGAAGACCGGATGGTCGCGCCGGAGCATCGCCATCGTGCGGGTGAAGGTGAGGAGGGAGTTCTCGCCGTCCGGCCAGCGCACCCACGCCAGTTCGTTGTCCTGGCAGTACGCGTTGTTGTTGCCGGACTGCGTGCGCGCGAACTCGTCGCCGTGGCTGAGCATCGGCACGCCCTGGGAGAGCATCAGCGTGGCGGTGAAGTTCCGCATCTGCCGCGCCCGCAGCGCCAGGATGTCCGGATCGTCCGTCTCGCCCTCGGCGCCGCAGTTCCAGGACCGGTTGTGACTCTCGCCGTCCTGGTTGTCCTCGCCGTTGGCGTGGTTGTGCTTCTCGTTGTACGAGACGAGGTCGTGCAGGGTGAAACCGTCGTGGCAAGTGGTGAAATTGATGGACGCGAGCGGGCGCCGCCCGTCGTCCTGGTAGAGATCGGACGAGCCGGTGAGCCGCGACGCGAACTCCGCGAGGGTGCGCTGTTCGCCGCGCCACAGATCGCGGACCGTGTCGCGGTACATGCCGTTCCACTCGGTCCACAGAGGCGGGAAGTTGCCCACCTGGTAGCCGCCCTCGCCGACGTCCCAGGGCTCGGCGATCAGTTTCACCTGGCTGACCACCGGGTCCTGCTGCACCAGGTCGAAGAAGGACGACAGCCGGTCCACCTCGTGGAACTGGCGGGCCAGCGTCGCCGCGAGGTCGAAGCGGAACCCGTCCACGTGCATGTCCTGGACCCAGTGCCGCAGCGAATCCATGATCATCTGGAGGACGTGCGGCGAGCGCATCAGGAGCGAGTTGCCGGTCCCCGTGGTGTCCATGTAGTAGCGCGGGTCGTCGGTCAGGCGGTAGTACGAGGCGTTGTCGAGGCCCTTGTAGGAGAGCGTCGGGCCCAGATGGTTGCCCTCGGCGGTGTGGTTGTAGACGACGTCGAGGATCACCTCGATGTTCGCCTCGTGGAGCGCCTTCACGGCCTGCTTGAACTCCAGGACCTGCTCGCCGCGGTCGCCCCAGGAAGCGTACGCGTTGTGCGGGGCGAAGAAGCCGATGGTGTTGTAGCCCCAGTAATTGTTCAGGCCCATGTCGACCAGACGGTGGTCGTTCACGAACTGGTGGACCGGCATCAGCTCCAGGGCGGTGACGCCGAGACCGGTGAGGTGTTCGATGATCGCCGGGTGCCCCAGCGCCGCGTACGAGCCGCGGAGCTCCTCCGGAAGGTCCGGATGCAGCATCGTCAGGCCCTTGACGTGCGCTTCGTAGAGCACCGTTTCGTGGTACGGGGTGCGCGGGGGTCGGTCGTCGCCCCAGTCGAAGTACGGGTTGACCACGACCGACGTCATCATGTGGGGCGCCGAGTCCATGTCGTTGCGCTCGTCGGGCTCGTCGAAGTGGTAGCCGTACACCTCCTCCCCCCAGTCGATGCGCCCGCTCACCGCGCGCGCGTAGGGATCGAGGAGCAGCTTGGCGGAGTTGCACCGGTGCCCCTGCTCGGGTGCGTAGGGACCGTGCACGCGGAAGCCGTACCGCTGGCCCGGCATGATGCCGGGCAGGTACGCGTGCCGCACGAACGCGTCGGACTCGCGCAGCTCGACGGCGGTCTCCGAACCGTCGTCGTGCAGCAGACACAGCTCCACTCGCTCTGCGGCCTCGGAGAAGACCGCGAAATTCGTGCCCGCTCCGTCGTACGTGGCACCTAAGGGATACGCCTGCCCAGGCCAGACCTGCATGTATACGACTCTTCCACTCACGCCCCCTCGACTTGGGGCCACTTCGGCCAGAGTGTGCCCGAAAGTGGGGCAACCACCCAGGAGTTGTACCCGTCTAACCGTCTGACCACATACTCGGCATGCCCATGAATGGGGCGCCAGGGGAGTAGGGGGAGTAGTGCGAGACATAGTCAGACGCCACCTGGGGAAGGTGGTGGCCGGCACGACGGTCGCGGTCGCCGCGGCAGCCGTGCTGGTGGGCGTCAATCTGTCGGGGTCCGAGGCGGGCGGCTCGGGGGACCGTCAGGCCAACGCGGCGGCGGCGCAGCAGGACGCCGTGGCGAAGGATGGTGTCGTGGAGGCGGCGCCCGAGGAAGGCGCGAAAGGCGTCGGCAGCGACCCGCTGACCGATGAGGAGATCGAGCGGGCCGAGAAGGCCTCGGTGTCGGGCCCGCTGCGCTCCAGCGCCCGGGACGTCGAGGGGGACCGCGGGCCGCAGCTGCTGTCCACCAACCTCAGCGAACCGGACCCGAACGGCGGCGACGCGCCGCGCAGCGCCGAGGTCGTGTACTACGACTACAAGAAGGACACCGTCATCACCAAGACGGTCAACCTGGAGACCGGCAAGGTGGCCGACACGGTCACCACCAAGAACGTGCAGCCACCGCCCAGCCAGGAAGAGCTGGCCGAGGGCGCCAGGCTGCTGATCGCCGACCCGCTCGGCAAGGGCCTGAAGAAGGACTTCAAGCACGCCACGGGCAAGGCGCTCACCGGCCCCGACCAGCTGCAGCTGAGCGGCATGGTCTTCCGCAAGGAGACGGTGAAGCGCGTGCCGTCCAGCCTCGGCGACTGCGGCAAGAACCGGTGCCTGCAGGTCGTCACCAAGGTCAAGAGCGGCCCGTGGATCGACACCAGGGCCCTCGTCGTCGACCTGAGCACCCGCACGGTGGGCCGCCTCGGCTGATCCCGGCCACCCGCTCACGACACCACACGCCACCTTCTCCTCGGACGAGGGAGTCCACTTCACCATGCACGTCAACAGACTTTCGCGCGCCCGAAAGAGGGCCACGATGGCCCTCGCGGTCTCCGCGCTCGTCGGCGGCGCCGTCACCGTCGCCGGACCCGCGACTGCGGCCCCGCGGGCCCCGCAGGCGCCGACCGCCGCGGCCGACTGCAGCGACGCGTACAAGATCGAGCAGACCGTCGACGGCGGCACGACCTGGCGCATGTGCTGGCACTACAACACGCTCTCCGGCCTGATCCTCGACAAGATCAGCTACCAGCCGAAGGGTGAGGCGAAGCCCATCCCGGTCCTCACCAGCGCCCGGCTCGCCCAGGTCCACGTCCCCTACGACGACGGCCAGGCCGAGTACGACGACGTCACCGGCACCGACTTCGGCCAGGCCCTGCAGAACCTCAACCCCGGCGAGTGCCCCGGCGGCACCATCAAGACCGTCAAGGTCCCGCACCGCGGCGACGTGAAGGGTCTGTGCGCCACCACGCGCGCGCGTGGGCACGCCTACCGCCTCAACGACGACGCGAGCACCGGCGGTACCGGAAAGACCTACACGGGCCAGGGCAAGGACCTCCTCGTCTACACCGTGAACAAGGCCTCCTGGTACGAGTACATAACGGAGTGGCGCTTCTCCTCCGACGGCACCATCACCTCCAACGTCGGCGCCACCGGCAGTCTCTCGCCGTACGACTACGACGGCGGCGACGACCGCGGCTGGCCGATCGGCAAGGGCGACCAGGCCAAGGCCGAGAGCCACGCCCACAACGTCTTCTGGCGCCTCAACTTCGGCCTCGACGGCTCCCCGAAGGCCAAGGTCGAGCAGTACGACTCCAAGGTCACCCCGCCCACCGGCGACGGCAGCCCCACCACGAAGACCACCCGCACCAAGGTCACCAAGGAGCTCGCCGGCGACCGCAAGGACATGCGCTGGTGGCGTGTGGTCAGCAACACGGGCAAGAACAAGGACGGCCACCCGCGCTCGTACGAGATCGTGCCGGGCCCCAGCAACAAGCACGCGGGCCGCGAGTTCACCAAGCACGACGTGTACTTCACCCAGTACAAGAAGTGCGAGCAGTACGCGAGCAACAACATCGGCTGCCCCAACGGCACCCCGGACAGCGTCGACAAGTGGGTGAACGGCCAGGCCATGGACCACCCGGTCACCTGGGTCCACATCGGCTTCCACCACATCGCGCGTGACGAGGACCAGCAGCCGATGCCGGTCCACTGGCAGGGCTTCTCGCTGGCCGCGCGCGACGTGACCGCTATGAGCCCGCTCACTCCGCAGGATCTCGCCAACCAGAACGGCCAGCCGCCGCTGGGCGGTTGAGAAACTGCCCGGCCCATCGGGCTGCACCGCCCGCCGCTCCCGGAGTACCCTTCCTTGATCGTTGACCGGGGGAGTGTTCGCGGGAGCGGAAGGCGGTGCGCGGGTGAGCTCGGGCGGGCGGGAGCTGCCCCCTGGTGACGAGGGTCACGAGGGGAGCTCCGCGGACGTACCCCCTGGAGCGGTGTCCCTGGCCCGGCCGATGGAGATGGAATCTCAGATCGGACCGGAACTGGACTGGGACGCCGACGCCTGGCGCGAGGTCCGTACGCGCGCGCAGCGCGCGGGGCGGGCCTACATCTGGCTGAACCTGGTGGAGCAGCGGCTGCGCGCGGTCGTGGCCGCTGTTCTGCGTCCCGTCTACGAACCCGTCCACGCCGACGACTGGGTCGTCGCCGCGGCGGGCCCGGCCGGGCAGGAGTGGGTGCAGCGGGCCGTCGCCGTGCGTGAGGTGAGCCGCCGCAAGGGCTATCTGCTCGACCCCGCCGACGACAACGTCCTCAGCTTTCTGACACTGCCGCAGCTGCGTGAGCTGATGGTGCAGCACTGGCCGTGCTTCGAGCCGTACTTCGACGACCGGCGCGACGTCGAGCTCGCCCTCGACGAGCTGGAGGTCACGCGGAACGTCGTCTCCCGCAACCGCGCCCTCTCCGAAACGGTCCTCGCCCAGGCCGAGCGCGCCTCCGCCCGCCTCCTGGACATGCTCGGCTCCGGCACCGACACGCCCTCCGCGCGGCGGCTGCCCGTCGACGCCGTCGAGGATCTGGTCGGCGACCGGTACGCGGACGTGGTGGCCGTGCACTCGGACCGGGTGCGGCTCCTGCGCCGGTTCCCCGCGGAGGACATGTTCGGCGGCGCCCGCAGGCTCGACGCCATCGGGATAGGGCTCAACCTCCTCGTGCAGAACTTCTCCGGGCGGCGGCTGGTCCGGCTCGCCGAGTCCGGCTGCCGGACGCGGCTGCTCTTCCTCAATCCGGCCAGCAGCGCGGTCAAGCGCCGGGAACGCGAACTGGGGATAAAGAAGGGTGAGTTGAGCCGGTCCGTCGAGATGAACATCCTGCACATGCGCCGGGTCAGGGCGCGGCTCAAGGACCCTGGCGCGTTCGAGATCCAGGTGTTCGACGAGACGCCGCGCTTCACCGCCTATCTGGTCGACGGGGACGGTGCGGACGGCATCGGTGTCGTCCAGTCGTATCTGCGCAGGACCCGCGGGATGGAGGCGCCGGTGCTCGTGTTGCGGGGCGGCAGCCGGGTGGTCAAGTCGGGCGATCCGGGCGACGGCGGCCTTTTCGCCACATACCGCGAGGAGTTCGAGGTGGCCTGGGCGGACTCGCGCCCGGTGTCCTGACTCCGCCCCCCGGATTGTCAGTGGCGCATGGGATCGTGGTGGTCACTGGGGGAAAGCACCACGAAGAAGGGGGCGGCCATGGGCTGGCACCAGGAGCTGCTGATCGGTTTCGACCTGGAGACGACAGGGACGGATCCGAACGAGGCGCGCATCGTCACCGGCGCGGTCATCGAGGTCAAGGCCGGCGAGACGCTGGGGCGCCGCACCTGGCTCGCGGACCCGGGAGTTCCGATCCCGCCGGACGCGGTGGCCGTGCATGGCATCACGAACGAACGGGCGGCGGCCGAGGGCAGACCCGCCGCCGAGGTCGCGGACGCGCTCGCCGACGTCCTCACGTCGTACTGGCTGTCGGGCGTCCCGGTCGTCGCGTACAACGCGGTCTTCGACCTCAGCCTGCTCTCCGCCGAGCTCCGCAGGCACGGCCTGCCGTCCCTGCGCGACCGGCTCGGCGGCATCGCCCCCGGCCCGGTGATCGACCCGTACACGATCGACCGCACCGTCGACCGCTACCGCAGGGGCAAGCGGAATTTGGAGGCGGTCTGCACGGAGTACGGAGTGCGGCTCGAGTCCGCCCACGACGCCGCGGCCGACGCCCAGGCCGCCGCCCGCCTCGCCTGTGCGATAGCCGACCGCCACCCGAAGGTCGCGTCCCTCGGCCCCGCGGACCTGCACCGCAGCCAGATCGGGTGGTACGCGGAATGGGCGGCGGACTTCCAGGACTTCCTGCGCAGGAAGGGCAACGCGGACGCGGTCGTGGACGGGGTGTGGCCGCTGCGCGCGGAGAGCTGACCGTCCCGATCGGAAAGCCGACGGCTTAGAAGGGGTACCAGCGGACCTCCGCGTCCCCGTCCCTGAGCGACGCCACCCGCCTGCGGAACTCGACGAGCGCCTTGGGGTTGGACGGCGCGTGCTGCGCGACCCACGCGCAGCTGGCCGTCTCGCGCGCGCCGCGCAGCACGGCGCACCCCTCCCACTCCCGCACGTCCCAGCCGTACGTCGACACGAGCCCGTCGTACGCCTCCGGCGCGAGCCCGTACCGGTCGCGGGAGAGCGCCATGACGACCAGGTCGTGCTCCCGCAGGTCGAAGGAGAAGGTCTCCAGGTCCACGAGCACGGGGCCGTCCGGACCGACCAGGACATTGCGGGGCAGCGCGTCCCCGTGGATGGGCCCCGGCGCGAGACGGGGCGTCAGCGCCGCCGCGGCCGCCGCGAACCCGTCCCTGCGCTCGCGCAGATAGTCCGCGTCGGCCGGATCGACCGCGTCACCCGCGAGCCGTAGCCACCGCTCCACGCCACCGAGCAGTTCACGGCGGGGGAGCTCGAAGGAGGGGGAGTCCAGATCGTGCACACGACGGATCAGCGCGGCGAGATCGCGCGGCTCGGCGGGGCGCACCGCCTCCGGCAGCCGGTGCCAGAGCGTCACCGGATGGCCGTCCACCAACCGAGCCTCGGACTCGGCGGCCCGCACGGCAGGGACGCCCGCCTCTTCCAGCCAGCGGGCGACCGCCGTCTCGCGCCGCGCCCTGGCCAGGAGCTCGGGGGCTGCCCGCCCCACCTTGACGACCAGCTCGCCGACGGCGAACACCGCGTTCTCGCCGAGGGCGAGGAGCCGGGCCCCGCCCGTCGGCACCGGCAGATCCGCCGCGTCCAGTACGTCCCGCGCCCGCGCCTCGTCCATCCCGTGCCTCCCGCACCTGTTGCCCCGTTCGCCCGACAGTCTCGCATTCGCACAGGCCAACCGGTCTGCGAGGGCGCGCAGCTGCTTGACGTATCAAGATCACATCAGCACGATGACGGAGGCCGCCGGGGCGGCCGCATCCGCACGAGCCGCCCGAAGGAGCCGATCCCGTGACATTGGCGACCGCAACGAAGCGGTCAGCGAGAGGGAAGCCGGGACGCGGCGTCGCGGACCACGGCGCGTGGTTCCTCGTGCTGCCCGCCCTCATCCCCATTCTCGTCCTCAGCGTCGGACCGCTCCTCTACGGCATCGCGCTGGCCTTCACCGACTCCCAGTCGGGCCGCACCGAACCCACCCAGTGGGTCGGCGCCCTCAACTTCCAGGACCTGCTGCACGACACGCTGTTCTGGGACTCGTTCCGCATCGGCCTGCTCTGGGCGTTCGGCGTCACCGTGCCGCAGTTCTTCCTCGCGCTCGGCCTCGCCCTCCTGCTCAACCAGCCGCTGCGGATGCGCTGGCTCGCGCGGGCGCTGGCGATCATCCCGTGGGCGATGCCCGAGGTCGTCGTCGGCATCATGTGGCGGCTCGTCTACCACCCGGACGCGGGCGTGCTCAACGAAACGCTCTCCGATCTCGGCCTCGGCGACGGCAAGGACTGGCTGACGGGCACGGCCACCGCGCTCTTCGCCGTCATCGTCGTCGGCGTCTGGGCCGGCATGCCGCAGACCACCGTCGCCCTGCTCGCCGGACTGCAGAACACCCCGCGCGAACTGCACGAGGCCGCCGCGATGGACGGCGCGGGCGCCTGGCGTCGGTTCACCACCGTCACCTGGCCCGCGATCAAACCGATCGCCCTCGCCATCACCGCGCTGAACTTCATCTGGAACTTCAACTCGTTCGCCCTGGTCTACGTCCTCACGCAGGGCGGCCCCGGCGGCCGCACCCGCCTCCCCATGCTCTTCGCCTACGAAGAGGCGTTCCGCTACGGCCAGTTCGGCTACGCGGCGGCCATGGGCTGCGTGATGGTCGCGGTGATCTCCGTCATCCTGTCCGTCTACCTCGTGGGCCGACTGAAGGGAGGCGACGAGGCATGATGCGCACGACAAAGCCGGCGCGCGCCGCACAGTACGTGGCGCTCGCCGCCTACCTCGTCTTCCTCGCCTTCCCGTTCCTCTGGCTGATCTCCACGGCGTTCAAGCCCGCGCGGGAACTGGGCAGCCTGCACCCCACCTGGATCCCCAAGGACCCGACCCTGGACAACTTCCGCCAGGCCTTCGACGAGCAGCCGCTCCTGCGGGCCGCGGGCAACTCCCTGATCGCGGCGCTCAGCGCGGCCCTGATCGCGGTCGTCATCGCGACACCGATGGCGTACGTCATGGCCAGGCACCGCAACCGCGTCGCGAAGGCGGCCACCGGCTGGGTGGTGATCAGCCAGGCGTTCCCGTTCGTCCTGATCATCATCCCGCTGTTCCTGATCCTGAAGAACCTGCACCTGATCAACTCGCTGCTCGGCCTGATCATGGTCTACGTGGTGTGGTCGCTGCCGTTCGCGCTGTGGATGCTCGTCGGGTACGTCCGCGCGGTCCCGACCGAGCTGGAGGAGGCCGCAGCGGTGGACGGCGCGAGCAAGGTGCGCACCTTCGTCTCGGTCGTCGCGCCGCTGCTCGCCCCCGGCATCGTGGCCACCGCGATGTTCGCCTTCATCACCGCATGGAACGAGTTCTTCTTCGCGCTCGTCCTGCTCAAGACCCCGGAGAAGCAGACGTTGCCGGTCATCCTCAACCGCTTCATCGGCACGGAGGGCGTCGCCGACCTCGGGCCGCTCGCAGCGGCGGCGTTCCTCGCGACCATCCCCTCGCTCGTCATCTTCGCGATCATCCAGAAGCGGATCACGGGCGGCATGCTGGCGGGGGCGGTGAAGGCCTGATGCGCAGGGCACCGCGCATGGCATCGCGCAGGGCACCTCGCCTGGGAGCCGCCGTCGCCGCGCTCACGCTGCTGCTCGCCGGATGCAGCGGTGACTCCGGGGACGACGACGGGAAGATCACCCTCCAGTTCCAGTCCCTGGCGTGGCAGAAGGAATCCGTCGACGCCAACAAGGCGCTCGTCGAGGAGTGGAACGCCACCCACCCGGACGTGCGTGTCGAGTACATCCAGGGCAGCTGGGACAGCGTCCACGACCAGCTGCTCACCTCCTTCGAGGGCGGCGAGGCGCCGGACATCATCCACGACGCCTCGGACGACCTCGCGGACTTCGCGTACGGCGGGTATCTCGCGGACATCGGCGACCTCCTGCCCGAGCGCCTCAAGGCGGACATCCCGCAGCGCAGCTGGGAGACGGCGACCTTCGACGGGAAGATCTACGGAGTGCCGTTCCTCCAGGAGCCGCGCGTCCTGATCGCCAACTCCAAGTGGCTGAAGAAGTCGGGGGTGCGCGTCCCGACGCCCGGGAAGCCGTGGAGCTGGCCGGAGTTCCGGAAGATCACCAAGGAGCTCGGCGACGGCACGGACGGGAAGTACGGCGTCGCCTGGCCTCTCAAGGAGCCGGTCTCGGCCACGCTCAACCTCTCCCTGTCGACCGGCGGGAAGATGTTCCACCGGGGCGCGGACGGCAAGGTCGACGTCCGCTTCGACGCGCCCGACCAGGTCATGCCACGCACGGTCCACGACCAGGTCAACGTCGACAAGAGCGCGTCCGGCAGCACCCTCGGCATGGGCGGCTCCGACACCCTGCCCGGCTTCTTCGGCGGCAAGTACGCGATGGTCCCGCTCGGCTTCTCGTACCGCCAGCAGATCGTCCAGCAGGCGCCGAAGGGCTTCGAGTGGCAGGTGCTGCCCGCCCCGGCGGGCGAGGAGGGGCTCGCGCAGGGCGTCAGCCCGCAGACCCTGTCCGTCTCTGAGGACAGCGCCCACAAGAAGGAGGCGGCCGAGTTCATCGACTTCTTCCTCCAGCCGAAGAACATGGTGAAGCTCGCGCGCGGCGACTGGATGCTGCCGACGGGCGAGGAAGCGCTGCAGGACCCCGCCCTGCGCACGGAGAAGAACGGCTGGTCCGCGGGCACGGCCCTCTCCGAGGACCTGCGGCCGGCGCCCGCCCAGTCCGTGCGCGGCTACCCCGAGTGGAAGGACAAGGTCGCCACCCCGGCGCTCCAGGAGTACTACAGCGGGGCGATCGACCTCGACGAACTGGAGAAGCGGCTGGTGAAGGACGGGAACCTGGTGCTGGCGCGGTACCAGCGCTGAAGGTCTGGGGGCGGGGGTGTCACAGCCCCGCGCCGGGCTGTCCCGCGCCGGACTGTCCCGCCCGTACAAGGCCCGACTCGTACGCCGCGATGACCGCCTGCGCGCGGTCGCGGACGCCGAGCTTGGCGAAGATGCCGGTGGCGTGGTTCTTCACGGTCTGGACGCCGATCGCCATCTGCTGTGCGATCTCGGCGTTGTCGAGGCCCGCGGCGATCAGCCGCAGCACCTCCACCTCGCGTGGCGTGAGCCCGGAGAGGTCGGCGCCGGGCGGGGCGGGCGCCGGGGCCGGGGCCACGAATGTGGCGAGCAGCCGGGTCAGGAGCCGGGGCGCGACGACGGCCTCGCCGCGGTGGACGGTGCGCAGCGCGGCCACGAGTTCCTCGGGGGAGACGTCCTTGGGCAGGAACCCCGACGCGCCCGCCCGCAGGGCGCCGACCACGTGCTCGTCCATGTCGAAGGTGCTGAGCGCGAGGACCCGGCACCCGGGCAGCTCGGCGCTCAGCCGCTCGGTGGCCCTGACCCCGTCGAGCACCGGCATGCGGATGTCCATCAGGACGACGTCCGGGCGGAGTTCGTGGGCCGCGGCGACGGCCTGCGCACCGTCGTCCACCTCGCCGATGACCTCGATGGCGGGGTCCGAACGCAGGATGAGGGAGAGACCTCGGCGTACCAGGGGCTGGTCGTCGGCGATGAGCACGGTGATCCGCTCGGGCGACATGGCAGAGGTCATCGGGGCGTCTCGTCTTTCTCGTCGTTCGAGTCGAGTTCGTACGTATCCGCGGGCAGCGGCACTTCCGCGGTCACCGCGAAGCCGCCTTCCGGACGGTTGCCCACGTGCAGGGAACCGTCGTGGAGGGCGATGCGTTCCCGCATGCCGAGGAGACCGTATCCGCCTCCGGTGCGGTTCGTGCCGGGGTCCCCGCCGCCCGCGCCGTCGTCGGTCACCTCGACGGCGACCCGGTCCGGGAGGTAGGTGAGCCGGACCGTCGCGCGGGCGGGCCCCGCGTGCTTGCGGGCGTTGGTGAGGGCTTCCTGGACGATGCGGTAGAGCGTGAGGCCGACGGTCATCGGCAGCGGCCGGGGCCGCCCGGTGACGTGGAGTTCGACCGGCAGACCCGCCGCGACCGAGTCGGCGACGAGCCGCTCGATGTCGTTCACCCCGGGCTGAGGTTCCGACGGCGTCTCGTCCGGAGTCTCGGTGCTGCGCAGGACGCCGAGGAGCTGCCGCATCTCGTGCAGGGCCGTGCGGCCCGACTCCTCCAGGGTCACCAGCGCCTCACGGGCCGTCTCCGGATCGCGGTCCAGGGTCGACCTGGCACCGCCGGACATCAGGTACATGGTGGTGATGTGGTGGGCGACGATGTCGTGCAGCTCCCGCGCGATGCGGCGCCGTTCCTCCGTCACCGCCCGGTCGGCGAGTAGCCTGCGGTTGATGTCCAGCTGCTGCTTCCACTGCCGCACGGCCAGACCTATGGCGACGAGCAGGCAGGGCGTGACCACCACGTCGGTGATGCCGATCCCCAGGACAGCCTGGTCGGTGTTCAGGTACCGCAGGACCTGCACGGGCGCGGCGGCGACGACGGAGAGCGCGACGGCCCGCCGCTCGCTGTACCGGGCGACGGTGTAGAGGGCCACCGACACGGCGGCGCCGTAACTGTTGGACATGGCCACACCCGGGTCCACGACGAGCCCCGTGTTGACGGCCAGCTGCACGCCGAGGACCGCGCCGAGCACGGGCACCGGGTGCTGACGCCGGAAGAGCAGCGGGACCACGGCGAGGCAGATCAGCAGGACGCCCGGGACGGTGACGCGCGCGCCGGTCCCCTCCTCGCCGGGCGCGAGATAGGACAGTACGTCGAGCGTCACCGCGGCAACGGCGAGGACCACGCCGCCCACGGTCGGCCGCGCGCTCTCCGCGGGCGGTACCGGAGGGAAGAAGTCGCGTCCCATCCGGGCGCCTCCACATATGCACTCATCGAACCGGCTGATCCGGGTCGTCTCTCTTCCGCACCATTACATCCCGGTCCGCCGGGCGGTGAATCGGCGCGGGGGCGGTTCTTGTGCCCAGTACCGGAGTACTGGGTGCGGCGGAACGCCGGACCCGGGTCCCGGGTGCGTCCCCTTCCCGCGGCCGACGTGTTCAACGGGCCCGGCGTGATGACCTTTTGGCATGATCCGCAAGCTGACCTCTTTCTCCACCCGACATCGATGGATGACGGTCGTCCTATGGACCGTTCTCGGGACGGCGCTCACTTTCGTGGGCGGCGCGATGATGTACGACGTCACCGATTCCCAGGCGGGTGACTTCCTGCCCAAGAAGTACGACTCGGCCGTGGCGCTGCGCATCGCGGAGGAGGATTTCGGCACCAAGCCCGACCCCAACGCGCTGACCGTGCTTGTCGCCAGGGACGACGGCGGGAAGCTGACCCCCGCCGACCAGCGGCACATCACCGGCACGGCGGCCGACCTGGGCCGGGAGCGGGTCGTCGGACCGAAGCCCGAGCCGCTGATGAAGGACCACTCGCAGACCCCGCGGGTGTCGCCGGGCGCCGTGGCACCGGACAAGAGTTTCCGGCTCCTCACGGTGTCGCTCGACGGAAATCCGAATGACCCGGGCCTGCAGAAGGTCTACAAGGAATTCCGCGACCACGCGGAGGACGCATTCGCCAAGGAGGACCTGCGCGTCGGATTCACCGGCGGAATCGCCTCGACGGTCGACGACGTGGACGCCGAGGAAACCACCGGGAAAGTCGTCTCGGCCCTGACGATGGGCCTCATCGTCCTTCTGAACGTGCTGGTGTTCCGCAGCGTGGCGGCCGCGATCGTGCCGCTGATCGCGGTGGGCCTGATCGGCGGTGTGGCCTCGGGAGCCGTGGTCGGTGCGGCGAAACTCTTCGGGATCGACCTCGACGCGTCCACGCCCTCACTGATCAGCGTCGTGCTCCTGGGAATCGGCATCGACTACTTCCTCTTCCTGATGTTCCGGTTCAGGGAACAGCTGCGGAACCGTCCCGACCAGGACGCCCGGGAGGCCGCGGCCGAGACGACCGGGCGGGTGGGCAGTGCGATCACGTCCGCGGCCCTGACGATCGTGGCGGCCTTCGCGACGCTGGGTCTCGCCAGCTTCGGCCAGTTCCGGGTCCTCGGGCCCGCGATCGCGATCTCCGTGCTCGTGATGCTCCTCGCGAGCCTCACCCTGATGCCCGCCCTCCTCGCCGTGTTCGGACGCGGCATGTTCTGGCCCGCCCGCGCCTGGAAGAAGGAGCACACCGGCGGGATCGCCGCCCGCCTGGGCCACGCCGTGAGCAGCCGACCGCTGCGGTACGCCCTGGGCAGCCTGGTGCTGCTCGGCGCGCTCGGCGCCGGTGCCGTCGGCATCAAGATGAGCTACGACCAGCAGGGACTGCACGAGACCGCCGCCGTGCGGACCGCCGAGCAGATCTCCCGCAGCCTCCCCGCGGGGGTCTCCGACCCGCACACCGTCTACGTACGGAGCACGAACGGCACCGCCATCAAGGCGGGGGCACTCGACGACATGACCCGTTCCCTGGGCAAGGCCGAGGGGGTCGGCGAGGTCGGCAAGCCCGTCCTGAACAAGGACCGGACGGCCGCGCGGGTCGACCTGTTCCTGAGCGTCAAGTCCGATACGCAGAAGGCCCGCGACCTGGTCTCGGGACCGGTCAGGGAGACGGCCGCGCGCACGGCCCCCGAGGGCACCAAGGCGTACGTCACGGGAACGGCGGCCGTCTTCGCCGACATCGCGACGGCCGTGGAGAAGGACCTGCGGCTGGTGTTCCCGGTCGCGGCCCTGCTCATCGCGGTCATCCTCTTCCTGCTGCTGCGCTCCCTGCTCGCACCCGTCGTCCTGATGATCGCCGTGGGGCTCGGCTTCGTGGCCACGCTCGGCGCGAGCACCCTGCTCTTCCAGCATGGACTCGACCGGCCCGGGGTGTCGTTCACCCTGCCCCTCGTCCTTTTCCTCTTCGTCGTCGCCCTCGGCACCGACTACAACATCCTGATCACCGACCGGATCAGGGAGGAGATGGAGAAGCCGGTCTCGGCCCGGCACGCGGTCGCCGAGGCGGTACGGCACACCGCGCCCGCCATCGCCACGGCCGGCGTCGTGCTCGCCGGATCCTTCGCCAGCCTCGCCGCGAGCCCCGCGACACAGGAGATCGGCTTCGCCACGGGCCTCGGCATCCTCCTCTCCTCGCTGGTGCTCTCCCTCGTCCTGGTCCCCGCGCTGGCCGCGCTCCTCGGCCGCGGACTGTGGTGGCCCCGCAGGTCACGCCGGGCGCCGGAACAGCAGCACCATCCCTACCCCGTGAACCACCAGCAGCCGTACGCGACCACCCCGGCGCGTTTCGCACAGCACGCACAGCACGCACAGCACGATCAGCAAGGACGCATATGAACACCGCACCTGGCACCACCCGCACCGCCCTGTCCGCCTTCGCCGCCACCCTCGCCGTCGCCGCCGCGGTGACGGGCTGCGCGACGAGCGCGGCCGACTCCCCGACAAAGGCGGGTGCACAGGCGAACACGTCGGCCGACAACGCCGCGTACACCGCCACCCTCAAGGGACTCGACCGCTACTACCACCAGCGCCTGGACTGGGGGCCCTGCAAGGACCCCGAGCTGACCAAGACCGGCACGCAGTGCGCGAAGGTCACCGTCCCGCTCGACTACGCCGCACCGAAGGGCTCCACCCTCTCCCTCACGGTCTCGCGCATGAAGGCCACCGGCTCCGACCGCGAGCGCCGCGGCATCATCCAGACCAACCCGGGCGGCCCCGGCGGCCACGGGCTCGGGATGCCCGCGCAGCTGCGGGCCAAGATGACGCCGCGGGTGGCGGCCGCGTACGACGTCATCGGGATGGACACCCGCGGCCTCGGGGAGAGTTCGGCGCTCGACTGCGGCCTCGACAGCATCTCCTGGTTCCGGGGCGCGGGCTTCGACCGTGCCTCGTTCGACCGGGTGGCGAAGAAGTCGGCCGACGACGCGCGCAAGTGCGGCAAGAAGTACGGCGACCGGCTCGCCCACTACTCCACGCGCAACATCGCGCGGGACGTGGACGTCATACGCGGCGCGCTCGGCGAGCGCAAGACGTCCTGGTTCGGCCAGTCGTACGGCACCTACCTCGGCGCGGTCTACGCGAACATGTTCCCCGACAAGGTGGACAGGCTCGTCCTGGACAGCGCCATGAACCCCCGTGACTACGGCCTCAAGATGTTCCAGGCCATGGGCCCCGCCAACGAGAAGGCGCTCGACGACGTGGCGCGCTGGGCGGCGCCGCGCGACGCCGAGTACCACCTCGGGAAGACGCCCGCGGCCGTGCGGGCCACCGTCGAGGGTCTGGTCCGCCGGGCCGCGCAGCGGCCGATCGAGGTCGGCGGCGACCGGCTGGACCACGAGTCGCTGCCGTTCGTCCTCTACTTCCTCGGTACGGACGACGTCGACAACGCCGAGTACGCGAAGACGGTGCGCATGCTGCTCGACGCCGCCGCGGGGCGTGCCGTCGAGCCGTCGGAGCGCGTGGCGGGGCTCCTCGGCGCCATGTTCCGCACGGGCCCGGACGAGACGGGGACGGGCAAGGACTACGCCTCCACCCTCGCCGTCCTGTGCGCGGACACCACCGCGCCGGGCAACGCCGAGTGGTACCGGAAGGCCATCGAGAAGGCCCGGCCGAAGCAGCCGGTGTTCGGCCCGTTCCACAACGCGCCGATGCCGTGCGGCTGGTGGAAGGCGAAGCCGAGCGAGGCGCCCACCAAGATCTCCAGTGACCTGCCGGCCCTGCAGATCCAGGCCACGGGGGACACCCGCACCACGTACGAGCAGGGGCTCGGCATGCACAAGGCGATGCGCGGTTCCAAGCTGGTGACCGTCCCGGTCCGCACCCACGCGGTCTACGTCGGCTACGCCAACGCCTGCGCCGACAAGGCGGTCAACGACTATCTGCTGACCGGCGAGCTGCCGGCCAAGGACTACACCTGCCCGCGCGACCCGCAGAAGGACGGTCGCTGAGTCAGACCGCGACCGACTCCTCCATCTCCTCTTCCTGGGCCTCGGTCTCCCGGGCGCCGACAGCGGCGTCCGGGAGACCGGGGTCCCGGCGTTCCCACAGGGCCGCGACGCCGACGGTCAGCAGGCCGGCCACCAGCCAGCCGGCCAGCGTCCAGACGTGCTGTCCGAGGTCGTGACCGCCGAAGTACAGGTGGCTGCGGATGCCCTCGACGAAGCCCGCGCCGTTCCAGAACGCGTGCAGGGACCCGAAGAAGCCGTTCTGCAGTTCGGGCCTGAAGAGCCCGCCGGACGTCGTGAAGTTGAGCATCACGAAGAGCACCATCATCGCCAGCGTCGTCCAGCGCTTCAGGAACGTGTGCAGTCCGACGCCGATGAACAGGATGCCCGCCGCGTACAGCCAGGCCATGGCCCACACACCCCACAGGCCCTGGTGCACCAGGTGGAAGATCGGGCCCGCGAGCGCCGCGCCGATCAGGCTGACGGCGAAGGAGACACCCACGACGAGCCCCGCCCTGGCCCGCATCCGCAGACCCGCGCCCGCCGCGCCGAGCACGGCGACCGACGCGTACGAGCCGATGCTCACGGCGACGAGCAGGAAGAAGAGGCCCTGGCCCGTGGGGTCGTCCTCGACGGGCGGCGCCACATCGGTGACCTTGAGCGGCAGGCCCTGCTTCGCGGCGACGGGCGTGAAGAGCTTCTGGGCCGCGGTGGCGCTCATGTCGGATCCCGCGGTGGCCACGATCAGTTCGGGCGACTTCGCGTCGGGGACGTAGGCGCCCGCGATGTCGAGGGACTTGAGCGCGTCGACGGCCTGCTCGCGGTCGGCGAGCGTGCGCACGTCCAGGGCGTCGCCCGCCTTGTCCTTGATGTTCTGCGCGAGGACCTGGGTCTGCTGGCCCGACCCGACGACGGCGACCGGCATGTCGTTCGGCTCGGGCGTCACGAAGGCACCCATGTACGCCAGGCCCATGCCGAGGCACATCAGCAGGGGTGTGACGAGGTGGAGGAGGACGTGGCGCAGGGCGTCGCGCAGTCGGGGGGCGGATTCCGCGGTGGCGGACATGGGAGGGCTCCGGGGGTCGGGACGACAGGGGGCGCCTAGATAGTTGGCATATACAACTCTGAGCGATGTTGTACTCTACAACCATTCGCGGAGAGGGAGAAATCGTGACCGATCGAGACGGGGACAGGCCCGGCGTCCGGGATGCGTCCATCGAGGTCATCCAGCGGGAGATGACCGCGTTCGCCCGGCGGGCGCGCGCCACCGCCGCACGCATGCACCCCGAGCTCTCGCTCGTGTCCTTCACCCTGCTCAGCCATCTCGAGCACCAGGGCGGCTGCCGCGCCACCGATCTGGCCGCGCACTACACGCTCGACAAGTCGACGATCAGCCGGCAGGTCGGAGCGCTGGAGAAGGCCGGGCTCGTCGAGCGGCGGCCCGATCCGGCCGATCAGCGCGTGCACGTGCTGCACCTCACCGAGCAGGGCAATGAGGTCCTGGCCCAGGTCGGCGAGGCGCGGCGGGTCGCCTTCCGGGGGCGGCTCGCGGGGTGGAACGAGGCGGATCTGGAGCGGTTCGCCGACTATCTGCTCCGTTACAACGAGGCGGCCGATGGCGGCGAGGTGCAAGGTCTGGTGTAGAGGTTCCGGCGAAAGGTTGCACGAGACGTCTCGTCTCGTTTAGTGTTCCGGCATGACCTCATCACGGCCTGCCCACATCGCCATGTTCTCGATCGCCGCCCACGGGCACGTCAACCCGAGCCTCGAAGTGATCCGTGAGCTGGTCGCGCGCGGCCACCGCGTCACGTACGCCATTCCGCACGCCTTCGTGGAGAAGGTCGCCGAGACCGGCGCCGAGCCCCGGCCCTACACCACGACCCTGCCCTCCCCGGACGCCGACCCGGAGGCGTGGGGCACCGAGCTGATCGACAACATCGAACCGTTCCTCACCGACGCGATCACCGTCCTGCCCGAACTGGCCCGCGCCTATGACGGCGACGAGCCCGACCTCGTCCTGCACGACATCACCTCCTATCCGGCCCGCGTCCTCGCCCGCCGCTGGGGCGTCCCCGAGATCTCGCTCTCGCCGAACCTCGTCGCCTGGGAGGGGTACGAGGAGGAGGTCGCCGAGCCGATGTACGCGGAGCTGAAGAAGACCGAGCGCGGCCAGGCGTACTACGCGCGCTTCCACGCCTGGCTGGCGGAGAACGGCATCACCCAGCACCCCGACCCGTTCGTCGGACGGCCGCCGCGCTCGCTCGTCCTCATCCCGAAGGCACTGCAGCCGCACGCCGACCGGGTCGACGAGAGCGTGCACACGTTCGTCGGCGCCTGCCAGGGCGACCGGGCGGCGCAGGGGGAATGGGAGCGGCCGGCCGACGCCGAGAAGGTGCTGCTCGTCTCGCTCGGCTCGGCCTTCACCAAGCAGCCCGGCTTCTACCGCGCGTGCGCCGAGGCCTTCGGGGGCCTGCCCGGATGGCATGTGGTGCTGCAGGTCGGCCGGCACGTCGACCCGGCCGAGCTGGGGGAGCTGCCGGGGAACGTGGAGGTGCACCCGTGGGTGCCGCAGCTCGCGATCCTCCAGAAGGCCGACGCGTTCATCACGCACGCCGGTGCGGGCGGCAGCCAGGAGGGGCTCGCCACCGCGACGCCGATGGTGGCCGTGCCGCAGGCCGTGGACCAGTTCGGCAACGCCGACATGCTCCAGGCGCTCGGCGTCGCCCGGCACCTCCCGATGGAGGAGGCCACCGCCGAGACGCTGCGCGAGGCCGTCCTCGCGCTGGTGGACGACCCCGAGGTGGCCCGCAGGCTCGGCGAGATCCGAGGCATGATGGCCGCGGAGGGCGGCACGAAGCAGGCGGCCGACCTCATCGAGGCGGAACTGCCGAAGGGCTGACGGGGCGTAGCCGAAAGGTGCCTCAAAGGGCAGTGGAAGCGCTGCCCCCAGGGGCATAAGTAACGCTCCGTGACGCGATTGGGTAACGGAGCGGTCATTCGGTAACGCTCAGGTAACGCGCCACCATGCTGGAAGGGCCATTGACTCGCCCTGAAAGGTTGACTGTTACCCCCGGCCAAAGGTTGTACACGTCAGATCTTGTACGTTGCCCGAACCACTTCCTAGCGTGAGATGAACTTTCGCCGAACGCCAGGAAGTTGAACCCCCATGCGCCGAGACATACCGCCCCTCGCCGAGGTGCGCCGCATCACCGAGAAGAAGCGCGACGCGTGGTGGACCGTGATGCTGGTCGATCCGGTCGCCACGCCGCTCGTGCGGTTCACCGCGATGCGGACGCGCGTCACGCCCAACCAGATCACCTGGGGGGCGTTCATCCTCGGCCTGGGCTCGGCGGCGTGCTTCGCGTTCGGCGACTGGAAGTGGCTCGCCCTCGGCGCGGTCATCTACCACTTCAGCTTCATCTTCGACTGCATGGACGGCAAGCTCGCCCGGCTCACCGGGCAGGGCTCCGTCTTCGGCGCCTGGCTGGACTTCGTCTTCGACCGCATCCGCGTGATGGTCTGCGGTGTAGCCCTCATGTGGGGTCAGTACGACCGCACCGGCGACACCTTCTACATATGGCTCGCCCTCGCCGTCGTCGCGCTCGACACCCTGCGCTACATCAACTCGCTGGAGATCTTCAAGATCCGGCACACCATGCGCAAGCAGATCAAGGCGCGCATGCGGGCCGCGAAGCGCGCGCAGAACGAGGCGGAGCTCGCCTTCATGGAGGACCTGCTACGGGACAACCCCTCGGCGGACATCGAGCAGGACCTGCAGCGCGCCGCGGGCGAGGCGGGCGCGGGCTACGTCACGCAGCCGTCGGACGAGACTTCTGGCGCCGAGGCGGACGCGGGAGCCGCGCCGAAGCCCAAGGCGCAGGTGATCGACCTCCACCAGGAGTTCCGGCAGAAGTTCCCCGCGTACCTGCGGATGCGCTCCTTCCTGCTGCGCCACCGTATTCGCGCGCACCTGGTGAGCGGAATCGAATTCCAGATGGGCGTCTTCATGATCGGCCCGCTCTTCGACGCGGTGATGCCGGTGACGATCGTCTCCGGGGCGCTCCTGCTGGTCTTCGAACTCGCCATCATCTACAAGCTGCTCCTCTCGACGCGTGACTTCACGCGGACCATCGATTCCTTCGAGGAACAGAAAGTCGTCACCGCGGCTTGAGCCGCGTACGCGCGAATCCGACGCCGGGCGGGCTGGACACTCCAGCCCGCCCGGCGTTGCGCGTGTGGCGCAAAGTGGCTTGTGTTACCGCGAGTTGGGGCCCTTGTGGGCCGGGATGTCCGTTCCGTCGCCCCAGGGCCGGTTTGTTATTACGGAACCTTGTTGAACAAGTCACAGCTGTATGTAGGTATTGATCTGCGCGCGTCAATCGGACAGTGTTTCGTCCCAACACCCGGAGATCTTCCGGGCCGCAAGGGCTGTCGCAACGAACTTGTTGTCACGGCGGCGCCTTGGGTGACAGCTGAATAAATCCCCCCACATCCCCCCACACAGCACTGAGGAGACCCCTCTTCATGGCAACTCACAAGCGTGCCCGCACGATGAAGCTCACCGCCGCGATAGCCACCGCCGCCACCGCGGTCGGTGTCACCGTCTTCGCGACCTCCTTCGCCGGCGCGAGCACCCCCGCCGAGGGCAAGGTGTACGGCCTCGACGCCAAGGGCGCCGTCGCCGGCAGCTACATCGTGATGCTCGACGAGAAAGCCGACAAAAGCGCCAAGTCCGACCTCGCCGAGGAGTACGGCGGCGAGCTGAAGCGGAACTACTCCTCCGCGATCAACGGCTTCTCCGCCAAGGGCCTGACCGAGACCGAGGCCAAGCGCCTCGCCGCCGACCCGACCGTCGGCAAGGTCGTCCAGTCGAAGAAGTTCACCATCGACGCCACGCAGGACAACCCGCCGTCGTGGGGTCTCGACCGCATCGACCAGGCGGACACCGCCGGGGACAAGAAGTACACGTACCCCGACGCCGCCGGTGAGGGCGCGACCGCGTACGTCATCGACACCGGCGTCCGCGTCAGCCACAAGGACTTCGGCGGCCGCGCCACCTCCGGCTTCGACGCCATCGACAACGACGACAACGCCGACGACGGCAACGGCCACGGCACGCACGTCGCCGGCACCATCGCCGGTGACGCGCACGGCGTCGCCAAGAAGGCGAAGATCGTCGCCGTCCGCGTCCTGGACGACCAGGGCTCCGGCACGACCGAGCAGGTCGTCGCGGGCATCGACTGGGTCACCAAGAACCACAAGGGCCCCTCGGTCGCCAACATGAGCCTCGGCGGCGGCGCGGATGAAGCGCTCGACGCGGCCGTCCAGAAGGCGATCGACTCCGGCGTCACCTTCGCGGTGGCCGCGGGCAACGAGTCGACCGACGCCTCCCAGGGCTCCCCGTCCCGCGTGAAGGACGCCATCACGGTCGCCTCCTCCACCAAGGACGACGAGCAGTCGGACTTCTCCAACTACGGCTCCGTCGTGGACATCTACGCCCCGGGCTCGGACATCACGTCCGCCTGGAACACCGGTGACGACGCCACCAACACGATCTCCGGTACGTCGATGGCCACCCCGCACGTCGTCGGCGCCGCCGCCGTCTACGTCGCCGCCCACCCGGACGCCAAGCCCGCGGACGTCGCCAAGGCGCTGACCGACGGCGCGACCCCGGACAAGATCTCCAACCCGAGCGAGGGCACGCCCAACAAGCTCCTGAAGGTCGTCGAGTGATCTCGCCGCCCCACTGAGCCGCGGCCGCCGTGCCCACCCCCACGGGGCACGGCGGCCGCTTCGCCGTACGCGTCCGGCATATCGTGTGCGCATGGCGATCAAGACCTACGCGGCGCTGCTGCGCGGCATCAACGTGAGCGGCCACAAAAAGGTGCCCATGGCCGAACTGCGCACCCTCCTCGAAGGGCTCGGGCACGGCGGCGTACGGACGCATCTGCAGAGCGGCAACGCGGTCTTCACGGCGGAACACGGCGACGAGGAGTCCCTGGCCGCGGCCCTGCGCGCGGCGATCGAGGAGCACTTCGGCTTCGCCGTCGACGTCCTCGTCCGCGACCACACCTACCTGAAGGCGGTGGTCGACGCCTGCCCGTTCCCCGCGGCCGACCTCGAACCGAAGCAGCTGCACGTCACGTACTTCTCCGGTCCCGTCGACCCGTCCCGCTTCGCCTCCGTGGACCAACCCGCCTACCTGCCGGAGGAGTTCAGGCTCGGCGACCGCGCCCTCTACCTGTACGCCCCCGACGGCCTCGGCCGCTCCAAGCTCGCGGAGGTGCTGTCACGGCCCCGCCTGACCGCAGGCCTCATCGCCACCAGCCGCAACTGGAACACCGTCACCCGGCTGGAGGAGATGACCCGTGCCTGACTCCCCGTCCGACCGCACCCCCGCCGTCGAGGCGGCCATCGAGGCCGAACTGCGGCTCCTCGACCCCGACGTGCGCGTCTCGCCCGAACTCTTCGGGGCGCTCCTGCACCCGGAGTTCACCGAGTTCGGCGCCTCGGGCACGCGCTGGGACCGCGCGTCGATCGTGCGGGTCCTCACGGAGTCCAAGGACCCCGGCACCGCCCCCCTCACCACCTCCGGCATGCGGGGCGTCCAGCTCGCGGACGACCTGGTGCACCTGACGTTCGACACGGCGGGCGGCGGCCGACGCGCCCACCGCAGCTCCCTGTGGCGGCGCACGGACAACGGCTGGCAGCTCTGGTTCCACCAGGCCACGCCGTTCAGCGACGCAGCGGAGTGACGGGCGGCGCGGGGCGGCGGGAGACGAGGTGGAGGGTGATCCTGCCGTCCTCCTCGGGGATCTCGCGGGCCTGTACGTAGCCGAGGCGGGCGAGGACGGAGAGGGAAGGGGCGTTTCCGGCGTCGACCGTCGCGTGGACTTCGGCCAGGCCCAGCGTCTCGTGCCCGTACGCGGTGAGGAGCTCCGCCAGTTCCGTGCCGAGTCCGTGGCCCCAGGCGTCCCTGGCCAGGCCGTAGACGATCTCGGTGCCGTCGAGCCAGGTCTCCGGGGACGGCTTCACCTCGGCGTGGCCGACGTACCGCCCCTCGTACCGGACCGCCCAGACGGGGAAACGCTCCTCGGCGTAGATGAGGGTGAAGATCCGGCCGAACAGGGCGCGGTCCTCCGCCTCGCTCTGCACCCCGTCCCCGAACCAGCGCCCCACGGCCTCGTCCTGGAAGAGCGCGACGAAGTCCGCCTCGTCGGAGGCGACGTAGGGGGAGAGCGAGAGGCGTGCGGAACGCAGTTCGGGCGTCATCCGCGTGACGCTAGGGCCGCCGCCGCGTCACGACAAGCGAATTCGGGCCCGCTCTCACCCCGCCACCCGCGGCAGTCCGATCGGGTTCGGGAACGGCAGGACGTCCGAGTCCAGCATGCGGCGGGTCGCCGGTTCCAGGGCGGTGAGGAGTGCGTCCGCCTCGCCCCTGGCCAGCGGGCGGAGCAGCCGGGACGAGAGGCGGTCCGTGTCCTCCTCTATCAACTCGCGTTTCGTGACGCCGTGTTCCGTGACACGCCCGGCCGCATCGAGCAGGCCGAGGACGCGCATGCGGTCCACGGAGGCCGCCCACTCCTCTTCGCTCCAGCCCCGGTCCTGGCGGATGCCCGCCGTGTCCACGCGGTCCGTCGCCGCCGCGAGGACGAGGCTCTCGCGGGCGTCCAGGCCGTGGTCGGCGAGGACCGCGACATGCGCGTCGCCCCGGAACTCGCGGATACACGTCGCCAGTTGCCAGAGGCGCTCGACCGGATCCGAGCGGTGCGCCAGGTCGCGGTTGGCGGCGAACAGCGGACGCGCGAGTGAGGGGGCGTCCTCCACCATCGCGAGGAGCGGATCGTTGACCTTGGCCGCCAACGCCTCGACGGTGGGCACCAGTTGGCGCAGTGCGGCTGCCGTGACGCGGGCGCGCTCCTCGACGACCCGGTCCGGCGACGCGTACTCCCACGCCGACGGCAGGGACCGCGCCACCATGTTCGGCGCGAAGACACCGAGCGCCGCCGTCGCCACCCCAGGGCCGACCCGTCCCATCGGCGCCGTACGCGCCGCGAAGTACCCCATCCAGAAGCCCTTGAGGCCCACGGCCCTGCCGAGGCCGCGGCAGCGTTCCTCGAAATAGACCACCGCGTGCAGGGGTTCGGTGCGCAGCCACAGCGTGCGGGATCGGCTCGGGGTCATGAACCCACAAGCTAGGCCAGAGCGGGAATCCGCGCCAGGGGAGCAACAGGGCACGTGTCGGGCGCATACGCCTCGTCGTAGCGCCGTACCAGCAGACGCGCCACTTCCGGCGCGGGACCGAGGACTTCGGCCAGTACGTCGGCGTCGGCGGCGCCCCGCGCGATCCGGTCCGGCAGGAAGCCGGGGGCCAGGACGTAGGGCGCGACGGCCACCCGCCGTACCCCGTCCACGTCCCGCAGCGCGCGCACGGCGTCCTCCGTGCGCGGCAGCGAAGCGGAGGCGAACGCAGGCCGCACGGCGCACCAACCGGTACGCCGCCACTCCCGCGCGATGTCAGCGATCACTGCGATCGCCTCCGGGTCCGACGACCCCGCCGAGGCCAGCACGACCCCGGTCGAGGACTTCTCGGCGGGGTCGAGCCCCGCCTCGTACAGCCGCCGCTCCAGCGCGGAGACGAGCAGCGGCGAAGGGCCGAGCACCGCCGCCAGCCGGATGCGCAGCGCGGCGGGCGCCTCCCGCAGCACCGCGGGGATGTCCGTCTTGGCGTGGAACGCGCGGGTCAGGAGCAGCGGCTGCGCCACCACGTCCCGCACGCCCTCCGCCGCGAGCCGCTCCAGGGCGCCGGAGACGGTCGGGGTGTCGAAGTCGAGAAAGCCCGTCTCCACCCGCAGTCCGGGACGCAGCGACCGCACCCGGCGCACCAGCGCGCGCACGGTCGCGGCGTGCCGCGGGTCACGGCTGCCATGGGCGACGACGAGAAGGACGGGACGGTGCACGACGGTTCAGCTCCTCGCGAGGAGACCGCGGCTGCGCAGGACGCGCCGCTCCAGCGGACTGAAGATCAGCAGGTCGATGGCGATGCCGACGATGAGGATGAGGAAGATGGCGAGGAAGACCATCGACATGGAGCTGGCGTTGCGGCCGTTCTCCAGGAGGCTGCCGAGGCCGACGCCGAGGTCCGGCGAGGACGCGATGATCTCCGCGGCCATCAGTGAGCGCCAGGAGAACGCCCAGCCCTGCTTGAGGCCCGCGAGATAGCCGGGCAGCGCCGCGGGGAGCACGATGTGCCAGGTGTGCCGCAGGCCCGTCGCGCCGAGCGTGCGGCCCGCGCGCAGGAACAGCGGCGGCACCTGGTCGACGCCCGACACGAGACCGTTGGCGATGGACGGCACGGCGCCGAGCAGGATCACCGCGTACATCATCGAGTTGTCCAGGCCCAGCCAGATCACGGCCGGCGGCACCCACGCCACCGAGGGCAGCGACTGCAGGCCGGACAGGATCGGGCCGATCGCCGCCCGCACGAACCGCACCCGCGCCACGATCAGCCCGAGCGGCGTCCCGATCACCAGGGCGAACAGGAAGCCGAGCAGACCGCGCGAGACGGACGTCCAGATGTAGTCGAGGAGGTTGCCCTGCAGCCACGCCTCGCGCACCTCGTCCCACACCGCGGACGGCGGGGGCAGCTTCGACGGGTCGTCGACGATGCCGAAGGAGACGAGTCCCTGCCACACGAGGAGCACCAGCAGCACCGCGGTGACCGGCGGCACCACCTTCTGCACCAGGACCTGGCGCACGGGTGTGCGGGTGGGGCCCGCGTGCGACTCCAGCGCGTCGAGGCCCGCCTCCAGACCGGCGAGGTCCTGGCTGGTGCCGGACTCCTTGACCGGGCCGGTCGAAGTGTCAGTGCTGGCCATGGCGGCGGATCTCCCCACGCAGTTGTTCGGTGATCTCGACGGACAGTTCCGCCACGGCGGTGTCCTCGATGCGGCGCGGGTGCGGGATGTCGACCCGCCACTCGTGCGCCACCCGGCCGGGGCGCGACGAGAGGAGCACGACGCGCTGGGCGAGGCGCACGGCCTCGCGCACGTTGTGCGTGACGAAGAGGACGGAGACGTTCGTCTCGCGCCAGATGCGGGTCAGCTCGTCGTGCAGGACGTCACGCGTGATCGCGTCGAGCGCCGCGAACGGCTCGTCCATCAGCAGCAGCCTGCTGTCCTGGGCGAGCGCGCGGGCCAGCGCGACCCGCTGGCGCATGCCGCCGGACAGCTCGTGCACCCGCTTGCCGTACGCGCCCCGCAGCCGGACGAGCTCCAGAAGCTCCTCGGCCCTCGGGCGGCGGTCCGCCTTCGGCACGCCGCGCAGCTTCAGGGCGAGTTCGATGTTCTTGCCCGCGGTCAGCCACGGGAACAGCGCGTGCTCCTGGAACATCAGGGCCGGGCGGCCGTCCGTCGCGATCGTGCCCGCGGACGGCTCGTCGAGCCCGGCCACCAGGTTGAGCAGCGTCGACTTGCCGCAGCCCGAGGCTCCCAGGAGGGTGACGAACTCGCCGGGCGCGACATCCAGCGTGATGTCGTCCAGGACGAGCTGGGGTCCGGCGGGGCCGCCGAACGACTTCGAGACGTGCTCGATCCGTGCGGCGTGCTCGGCCGTGGGGCGGGTGTCCTCCGCGGCCTTGGCGAGGGTCGTCACCATGGTCGTCACCTCCTGGGAACTGGGAACGTCGGCTGCCGGGTTACTTGACGCCGAGTCCGGCGTCGTCGACCGGGGACTCGCCCTCGGCCTTGAGGACCTTGTTCAGCGGGCGGAGGTCGTAGATGCCCTTGAGGTCGGGCTTCTCCAGGAGGCCGGCCTTGACCGCGTGGTCCGCCTCGGCGTCGAGCGTCGCGGCCAGCGGGTCGTTCGTCGTCTGGATCGACTTCCACGCCGGGTCGAGCACCTCGGCGGGCAGCGGCTTCCCGGCCTCGGCCTTCAGCCGCGCGTTCGCGGCGGCCTTGGCCTTCTCCGGGTTCTTCGCGATCCACGCGTTGGTCTTCACGGCACCGCGCAGCACCGCCTCGACGACCTTCGGATGCTCCTTCAGGAACTCCTGCCGCACGATGATGTTCGTGATCACGAACTTCTTGTCCGGCCACAGGTCGGACTCGTCGAGAAGCACCTTCGCGCCCTCGGCGACCAGCTTGGACGCGGTCGGCTCCGGCACCCACGCGCCGTCCAGGGCACCGGACTTGTAGGCGTCCGGGGTGACCTTGTTGTCGCTGCGGACCACCGACACGTCGCCCTTGCCGCTCTGCGCGTCGACCTTCCAGCCCTTCTCGGCGATCCAGTTGAGGAACGCCACGTCCTGGGTGTTGCCGAGCTGAGGCGTCGCGATCTTCTTGCCCTTGACGTCGTCCAGAGACTTGATCTTCTTCGGGTTCACGACGAGCTTCACGCCGCCGGACGCCGAACCACCGATGATGCGCAGGTTCTTGCCCTGCGACTTGGTGTAGCCGTTGATGGCGGGCGAGGGGCCGATCCAGCCGATGTCGATCGATCCGGCGTTCAGCGCCTCGATCTCCGAGGGGCCCGCGTTGAACTGCGCGTACTTGGCCTCGGTGCCGCCGAGCTCCTTCTGGAACAGGCCTTCCTGGTTGCCGACCAGGGCGGTGGCGTGGGTGAGGTTCGGGAAGTACCCGATCTTCACGGCGTCCAGGTCTTCGATCTTCTTCGCGCCCTCGGCGACCTTCGCCTTGCCGTCCTCGTCGGAGGAGTCGGAGCCGTAGCCGCAGGCGCCGAGCGTCAGGGCGAGGAGGGGCAGCGCCGCGAGTGCGGCGAGTCGGGTACGTGGAGCAGGCACGGGAGGTGTTCCCCTCGTCGGCCCGGGCGCACGCCGTCAGGTCGTGGCCGGGTGATCGGCAGGTCTTCGTTTACGTGGTTTCCGCACACAAGGCGCGGGTGCTGCGGATACGGGGAGAACGGGGGCGCACACGTGGTGCGCGCGCCCCATGCCCGCCGGAGGCCTTACACCGCACATCGCGCGACCCCGCCCTGTCCGCTGCCGAGGGCGCCGCTGCCGATGCGGCCGCCCTCCTTCGCGAACGTCGCGTAGACGTCTACGTAGGTCATCTTCAGAAGTCCCATCCGTCGTCACTGCCGTCGGTGGCGGCGTCCGCCGCGGGCTCGTCGGCGGGCGTGGCGAACGCGTCGCCCGCCATGCCGGCAGCGAGCGTCGTGCCGTCCGACGGGTCGATCAGCAGGAAGGAGCCGGTGCGGCGCGAGTCCGCGTACGAGTCGAGGGCGAGCGGCTCGGCGGTGCGGATCTTGACCCGGCCGATGTCGTTGGCGACGAGCCGGCCGGGCTCCGGGTGCTGGGAGAGGTCGTCGAGGGTGAGCCGCGACGGGATCTCCTTGACGATCGCCTTGACCGTACGGGTGGTGTGCTTGAGCAGCACCCGCTGGCCGACGGAGAGCGCGGTGTCCGCGACGTGGCAGACCGTCGCCTCGACGTCCTGCGTGGTCGCCGGGGCGTCGCCGCTCGGCACGATCAGGTCGCCGCGCGAGATGTCGATGTCGTCCTCGAGGAGCAGTGTGACGGACTGCGGCGTCCACGCCACGTCCACCGGCTGCCCCAGCAGGTCGATCCCGGCGACCTTCGAGGTGCGGCCCGACGGCAGCACCGTCACGGACTCGCCGACCCGGAAGGCTCCGGCCGCGATCTGGCCCGCGTAGCCGCGGTAGTCGGGGTGCTCGGCGGTCTGCGGACGGATCACGTACTGCACGGGCAGCCGCGCGTGGCAGGTGGCGAGGTCGTGGCTGACCGGGACGGTCTCCAGGTGCTCCAGGACGGTGGGGCCGCCGTACCAGTCCATGTTGGAGGACGGGTCCACGACGTTGTCGCCGGCCAGTGCGGAGATGGGGATGGCGGTGATCTCCGGTACGCCCAGTTCGCCCGCGTACGCGGTGAACTCCTCGGCGATCTTCGCGAAGACGGTCTCGTCGTAGGCGACGAGGTCCATCTTGTTCACGGCGAGGACGACGTGCGGGACACGCAGCAGCGCGGCCACGGCCGCGTGCCTGCGGGTCTGCTCGATGACGCCGTTGCGGGCGTCGACGAGGACCACGGCGAGGTCGGCGGTGGAGGCGCCGGTGACCATGTTCCGCGTGTACTGCACGTGGCCCGGCGTGTCGGCCAGGATGAACCGGCGCCGCGCCGTCGCGAAGTAGCGGTACGCGACGTCGATCGTGATGCCCTGCTCGCGCTCGGCGCGCAGGCCGTCCGTGAGCAGCGCGAGGTCGGGGGCGTCGGCGCCCCGGCTCGCGGAGGCGCGCTCGACGGCCTCCAGCTGGTCGGTGAGGACCGACTTGGAGTCGTGCAGGAGGCGGCCCACCAGGGTGGACTTGCCGTCGTCGACGGAACCGGCGGTGGCGAACCGCAGCAGGGTGGTGGCCGACAGCTGCTCGGTGGAGAGCGGCTTGACCGGCTCGGCGGTGCTGTTGCTCATGGTTAGAAGTACCCCTCGCGCTTGCGGTCTTCCATCGCGGCCTCGGACATCTTGTCGTCGGCGCGGGTCGCGCCGCGCTCGGTGAGGCGGGACGCGGCGATCTCGGTGATGACGGCGTCCAGCGTGGTGGCGTCGGAGTCCACCGCGCCGGTGCAGGACATGTCGCCGACCGTGCGGTAGCGCACGAGCCGCGTCTCGACCGTCTCGCTCTCCTTCGGGCCGCCCCACTCGCCCGCGGTCAGCCACATCCCGGAGCGCTGGAACACCTCACGCTCGTGGGCGAAGTAGATGCCGGGCAGCTCGATGTCCTCGCGGGCGATGTACTGCCACACGTCCAGCTCGGTCCAGTTGGAGAGCGGGAACACGCGGACGTGCTCGCCGGGTGCGTGGCGGCCGTTGTAGAGCTGCCACAGTTCGGGGCGCTGGCGGCGCGGGTCCCACTGGGAGAACTCGTCGCGCAGGGAGAACACGCGCTCCTTCGCGCGGGCCTTCTCCTCGTCCCGCCTGCCGCCGCCGAAGACGGCGTCGAACCGCTCGCTCTGGATCTTCTCGGTGAGCGGCAGCGTCTGCAGGGGGTTGCGGGTGCCGTCCGGGCGCTCCTTGAGGACACCGCGGTCGATGTACTCCTGCACGGAGGCGACGTGCAGCCGCAGCCCGTGCTCGGCGACGACGCGGTCGCGGTACTCCAGGACCTCGGGGAAGTTGTGCCCGGTGTCGACGTGCAGCAGCGAGAAGGGGATCGCCGCGGGGGCGAACGCCTTCAGCGCCAGGTGCAGCATCAGGATGGAGTCCTTGCCGCCGGAGAACAGGATCACCGGGTTCTCGAACTCGCCCGCCACCTCGCGGAAGATGTGCACGGCCTCGGACTCGAGGGCGTTCAGGTGGCTGAGCGCGTACGGGCTGTCGGTGCCCTCGTCGGTCACTGTGGCGACGGTCGTCATGCGAGACCCCTTTCGCTGAGCAGCGCGTGAACGGCCGCCGCTGACTCCTGCACGGTCTGGTCCTGCGACTCGATGCGCAGATCGGGCGACTCCGGCGCCTCGTAGGGGTCGTCGACCCCGGTGAGGCCGGAGATCTCACCCGCGGCCTGCTTCGCGTACAGGCCCTTCACATCGCGTACGGAGCAGACCTCGACCGGCGTCGCGACGTGCACCTCCAGGTACGCGGTGCCGCCGGCCTGGTGGCGCTTGCGCACCGCCTCGCGGCTGTCGGCGAACGGCGCGATCACCGGCACCAGGGCCAGCACGCCGTTGCGCGCGAGCAGCTCGGCGACGAAGCCGATGCGCTGCACGTTGGTGTGCCGGTCCTCGCGGCTGAAGCCGAGGCCCGCCGAGAGGAATTCGCGGATCTCGTCGCCGTCGAGGACCTCCACGCGGTGGCCCTCGGCGCGCAGCCGGCCCGCCAGTTCGTACGCGATGGTGGTCTTTCCGGCGCTGGGCAGGCCGGTGAGCCAGACGGTGGCTCCGGTCGTCACGTGGTTCTCCCGGGTCTGTCGCTGCGGTGTCCGCGTGCGCTGCTGCGTCTGCGGCGCGGTCATCAGTGGATCCCGCACTCGGTCTTGGCGTTGCCGGCCCAGCGTCCCGCGCGGGCGTCCTCGCCCTCCAGGAGGCGGCGGGTGCAGGGGGCGCAGCCCACCGAGCCGTAGCCGTCCATCAGGAGCGGGTTGGTGAGGACGCCGTGCTCGGTGACGTACGCGTCGACGTCGTCCTGGGTCCAGCGGGCGATCGGCGAGATCTTGACCTTGCCGCGCTTCTCGTCCCAGCCGACGACCGGCGTGTTCGCGCGGCTCGGCGAGTCGTCGCGGCGCAGCCCGGTGGCCCACGCGACGTACCCGGCGAGGCCCTCTTCCAGAGGCTGGACCTTCCGCAGCTTGCAGCACAGGTCGGGGTTGCGGTCGTGGAGCTTCGCGCCGTACACCGAGTCCTGCTCCGCCACGGACTGACGGGGCGTCAAGGTGATGACGTTGACGTCCATGACGGCCTCGACGGCGTCGCGGGTGCCGATGGTCTCCGGGAAGTGGTAGCCGGTGTCCAGGAACACCACGTCGACGCCGGGCCTGGCCCGTGAGGCGAGGTGGGCGACGACCGCGTCCTCCATCGAGGAGGTCACGCAGAAGCGTGCCCCGAAGGTGTCGGCGGCCCACTGGAGGATCTCCAGGGCGGAAGCGTCCTCCAAGTCGCGCCCGGCCTGCTCGGCGAGTGCCCTCAACTCGTCGTCCGTGCGCGCTTTCTGATCCTGAGCAGTCGTCATATCTGGTTCTCTCCACTGCTGGTGTGCTGAACGCCCCGGGCGAGCAGCCCGAGGAACTTCAGCTGAAAGGCCCGGTTGCAGGCTCCGCATTCCCACGCGCCGTGTCCGGCCTCGTGGGGGCGCAGGTCCTCGTCGCCGCAGTAGGGGCAGTGGAAGGGGGCGGCACGCTCGCTCACTTGAGGGCCTCCTCGGACGCGCGGGCGGTCCACGTGGCGAAGCGCTCGCCGTCCTCGCGCTGCTCCTGGAAGCGCTTGAGGACCCGCTCGACGTAGTCGGGGAGCTCGGTGGCGGTGACCTTCAGGCCGCGGACCTTGCGGCCGAAGCCGGCGTCGAGTCCGAGGGCGCCGCCCAGGTGCACCTGGTAGCCCTCGACCTGGTTGCCCTCGTCGTCGAGCATGAGCTGGCCCTTGAGGCCGATGTCGGCGACCTGGATGCGGGCGCAGGCGTTGGGGCAGCCGTTGATGTTGATGGTGATCGGCTCGTCGAACTCCGGGATGCGGCGCTCCAGTTCGTCGATGAGCGAGGCGCCGCGCGCCTTGGTCTCGACGATGGCGAGCTTGCAGAACTCGATGCCGGTGCAGGCCATGGTGCCGCGCCGGAACGGCGAGGCGTTGACGCGCAGGTCGAGGGCTTCGAGTGCGGAGACGAGCGAGTCGACCTGGTCCTGCTCGACGTCGAGCACGATCATCTTCTGCTCGGCGGTGGTGCGCAGCCGGCCCGAGCCGTGGGCCTCGGCGACCTCGGCGATCTTCGTGAGGGTGGTGCCGTCGACGCGTCCGACGCGGGGCGCGAAGCCGACGTAGAAGCGGCCGTCCTTCTGCCGGTGGACGCCCAGGTGGTCGCGCCAGGTGCCCGCGGGCTGCTCGGGGGCGGGCCCGTCGACCAGCTTCCGCTGGAGGTACTCGTCCTCGAGGATCTGCCGGAACTTCTCCGGGCCCCAGTCGGCGACGAGGAACTTCAGGCGGGCGCGGTTGCGCAGGCGGCGGTAGCCGTAGTCGCGGAAGATGCCGATGACGCCGCCGTACACGTCCGGCACCTCGTCGAGCGGCACCCAGGCGCCGAGGCGCACGCCGAGCTTGGGGTTGGTGGAGAGGCCGCCGCCGACCCAGAGGTCGAAGCCGGGGCCGTGCTCGGGGTGGTCGACGCCGACGAAGGCGACGTCGTTGATCTCGTGGGCGACGTCGAGCTGCGGGGAGCCGGAGATCGCGGTCTTGAACTTGCGCGGCAAATTCGAGAACTCGGGGTTGCCGATGAAGCGGCGCTGGATCTCGTCGATGGCGGGGGAGCCGTCGATGATCTCGTTCTCGGCGACGCCCGCCACGGGGGAGCCGAGGATGACGCGGGGCGTGTCGCCGCACGCCTCGGTGGTCGAGAGGCCGACGGCTTCGAGGCGGCGCCAGATCTCGGGGACGTCCTCGATGCGGATCCAGTGGTACTGGATGTTCTGGCGGTCGGTGAGGTCTGCGGTGCCGCGCGCGAACTCCTGCGACACCTCGCCGATCACGCGCAGCTGCTCGGTGGTCAGCCGCCCGCCGTCCACGCGGACGCGGAGCATGAAGTACTCGTCGTCCAGCTCCTCCGGCGCGAGGACCGCGGTCTTGCCGCCGTCGATCCCGGGCTTGCGCTGGGTGTAGAGCCCCCACCAGCGCATACGTCCGCGGAGGTCGTTCGGGTCGATGGAGTCGAATCCACGCTTCGAGTAGATCGTCTCAATACGTGTCCGCACATTGAGACCGTCGTCGTCCTTCTTGAACTGCTCGTTCCCGTTGAGCGGCGTGAAGTGACCGACGGCCCACTGGCCCTCGCCGCGGTGACGGCTCACCTTGCGGCGGGGCGTTGCTGGGGCAGGCTTCTCTGGCGTGGCGGCCATGGCGGTACGTCCTTCGGGGCAGCGGGAAAAGCGGCTCTGACCTGCGAAATCGGCACGTCACTACGCATGGTGAACGCATGCGGGGACGTGCGCGCGGCGCTGCGCAGGGAGGGGGTTCAGTGGATGGGGAGCGGCTGTGCTGAGCTGATCAGCAAGCCGGACACATGGCGCTGGACATGCGGCCGAGGTCGACGTGACGTCGACTCACCAAGGCGTTTCCAGTGCGATCCATGCCGGAAGCGTGTCACGGGACTTTCGGCCCAGTCCAGCATTATCCAAAATGCGGACACCCTTGTCCCGTATCGTGGACAAGGGTGTCGTCGGTCACAGCGTGGCGCGGAGGGCTCAGGGGGCGCGGAGGGCGCAGAGGGTTCAGTCGCCGTCGGCTCCCGGCCACGGCCCCGGAGTCGGCACGTCCGCCTCCTCCTCGACCTTCGTGTCGAAGAGCCGGAACCCGCGCCGCCGATAGTTGTCCATGGCGTGTTCGCCGTCCTTGGAGCACGTGTGCAGCCAGACCCGCTCGGTCGGCGCGAGCCCCGGCCACCGCTCGGCCAGGTCCCAGGCGCGCGCGACGGCGTACGACAGGAGGTGGCCGCCGATGCGGCGCCCCCGGAAGGCGGGGAGCAGCCCGAAGTAGACGATCTCGACGACGCCCTCCGCCGCGTCCCCGTTCTCGCCGCGCGCCGCCAGCTCCACGTACCCCGCCGGCGTCCCCTTCTCGTACGCGACCCACGTCTCCACACCCGGCCGGTCGAGGAGCTTCTGCCACTCCGCGTACGTGAGGGAGAGCCGGTCGGACCAGCGGATGTCCCCGCCGACGGAGGAGTACAGGAAACGGCTGAACTCGGGCGAGGGGATCTCGGCGCGCACGATCCGGACGTCGTCCCCTTCGGGCGCGGCGGCCGGGCGCAGGTCGGCCGGAGACGTCTGTTCGAGGGACCAGGTGGTGACAGTGATGCTCATGGGGCTCAGAGAATCATGTGCGCCGCGCGGCGCACACCGCGGGCGCCATCGAGTGCGGCAGCAGGTCCGCGGGGCGCTCCGGCATGATCACGTCCACGTCCACGTCCTCGTGCAAGCGGTAGGGGCGATGGGCGAGGAGGCCGCCCAGATAGCGCCGGACGCGGGAGAGCTCGGCGCGCACCGTCACCGTGCGCGCCGCG
The DNA here is from genome assembly GCF_008642335.1 of Streptomyces venezuelae. Lineage (NCBI taxonomy): Bacteria > Bacillati > Actinomycetota > Actinomycetes > Kitasatosporales > Streptomycetaceae > Streptomyces > Streptomyces venezuelae. The sequence continues at coordinate 6,453,808 of NZ_CP029191.1, forward strand.
TCGCCGAACATGTCCTCGGCGAGCCCCGAAGCGGTGCGTCCCGTGCGGTACGTACAGAGGAGGTAGAGGAGCTCGGCGTGGCGCGGGCTCAGCTCGTGCGTCCAGTCGTGGGCGCCGCCGAGCACCGAGAGCGTCCACCGGCGCGGACTGCTCACGTCCAGGACGAGACGGGTCGCGGCGACCGGCCGCGGCACGTCGCCGGGATCCTCCGGGCGCAGCAGCCACCCGCCGGGCAGCGGCTCCACCAGGCACGGCCCCAGCGACGGCAGCCAGGTGCGGCCCGCGCCGAAGGACTTGGGGAGCGTGAGGCGGCCCGCCGGGGGCATGCCCGTCACCGCGGCCGTCCAGCCGTGCACGTCGACCGCGAGCGCCCGCCCGTCGAGCCGCGCGAGGACGGGCGCCGCCACCGCGCGCAGCCGGTCGAGGGCCGTCACGTGCCGGTCCCGCAGCCGCGCCTCCCCGAGCTTGGCGACCGCGTCGACCAGGGCGAGCGTCGCGGGATGGATGGTCCGCAGCGGGCCGCTGACGTCGACCACGCCGAGGAGCCTGCCGTCGCGCGGATCGGTCAGGGGGGCGCCCGTGCACGTCCACGGATGGTGGGTCCGCACGAAGTGCTCGGCGGAGAACACCTGCACGGGGTGGCGCACCACCAGCGGCGTCCCTATGCCGTTCGTGCCCACGACGTTCTCGCTCCAGTCCGCGCCCGGTTCGAACCCGAGCGAGTCCGCCTTGCGCAGCACGGCGGCGCTGCCCTCGCGCCACAGCACACGCCCGTCGGCGTCGCTGACGACCATGATGTGCTGCGCCGCGTCCGCCACGGACACCAGCGCGTCGCGCAGGACGGGCATGATCTCCCGGAGCGGCGAGGCCCGGCGGCGCTCCTCCAGCTCCTCCTCGCTCAGCAGCCGCGACCGGACGTCATGGTCCGGGTCGACCCCGCGGAGGATCATCCGCCCCCACGAGTCGCCGATCACCGGACGCGGCTGGACCCTGGGCCGCTGCCCGGACAGCGTGGCGTCCCGCACCCCCTTCAGGACGCGTGCGGCGTGCGCGAGGTCCATGGCGGACAGGCGCGCGAGGTCGATCGTCGACGGGGCGTTCATGACCACGGGGTCCTTTCCGGCCAGACCGGGGCGTGCGGGAGCATCCCCTCATCGTGCCCCCTGCGAGGCCTGCCCGGGTGCCGCATCGTCGATGAACCGGCACGACGGCACGTCGAGTTGCAACCTCCTGCAACCCTGGCCAAGGCCCTGACGGGGCCCGAATCTGGACAGCAACGCCGCCCGTGCGGTGTTCACGCTCCTCAAGGGGCCTGAGTGACGGGGGTGGTGCCGTGTCGGCGCAGCACCACCTCCGTACCAACCGGGCCGATGTCCAGCACAGGCCCTAGACGCCGGGAGCGGCCCGCTCCACCACCGACGCGAGATCGAGACTGTGCGGCAGCGTGCCGAACGCCGCGCCCCAGTCCCCGCCGAGCCGTGAGGCGCAGAACGCGTCGGCGACCTCGGGCGGCGCGTACCGCACGAGCAGCGACCCCTGGAGCACCAGCGCCATCCGCTCCACGAGCCGTCGCCCGCGCCCCTCGATGCCCTCCAGGTCGGCCAGTTCGGTCAGCAGGTCCTTGATCGCGGCGTCCAGGCGGTGGTCGGCGCCCCGCGCCGTCCCGACCTCCTGGAGGAACGCGTTCAGGGCCTGCGGCTCGCGCTGCAGCGCCCGCAGCACGTCCAGGGCCTGTACGTTCCCCGACCCCTCCCAGATGGAGTTGAGCGGCGCCTCGCGCAGCAGCCGCGGCATGCCCGAGTCCTCCACGTAACCGTTGCCGCCCAGGCATTCGAGCGCCTCGCCGGCCAGCGGCGTGCAGCGCTTGGTCACCCAGTACTTCGCCGCGGGCACCGCGAGCCGCAGGAACGCCCGCTCCTGCTCGCCCCCGTCGTCGTAGGCCGCGGCGAGCCGCAGCGCCAGCGTCGTGGCCGCCTCCGACTCCAGCGCCAGATCGGCCAGTACGTTGCGCATGAGCGGCTTGTCGACGAGCCTGCCGCCGAACGCCTCGCGGTACGTGGCGTGGTGCACCGCCTGCGCGACGGCCTGCCGCATCAGCGCCGCGGAGCCGGTCACGCAGTCCAGCCGGGTCGCCGCCACCATCTCGATGATGGTGCGCACCCCGCGCCCCTCGTCCCCGACCCGCCGCGCCCACGTCCCGTCGAACTCGACCTCGCTCGACGCGTTGGACCTGTTGCCCAGCTTGTCCTTGAGCCGCTGGATGGCGAAGACGTTCCGCGAGCCGTCCTCGAGGACGCGCGGCACGAGGAAGCACGTCAGCCCCTGTTCGGCCTGCGCGAGGACCAGGAACCCGTCCGACATGGGCGCCGAACAGAACCACTTGTGCCCCGTGAGCGCGTACGTCCCGTCCTCGGCGAGGGCCTGCGCGCGCGTCGTGTTGGCGCGTACGTCGCTGCCGCCCTGCTTCTCCGTCATGCCCATCCCGAAGACCGCGCCGGCCTTCTGGGACGCCGGGCGCATCCCTTCGTCGTACACGGTCGACGTGAGGCGCGGCTCCCACTCGGCGGCGAGCGCCGGGTCGGCGCGGAGCGCGGGCACCGCCGCGTGCGTCATCGAGACCGGGCAGCCGTGACCCCCCTCGACCTGCGTCCACACCAGGAACCCGGCCGCCCGGCGCAGATGCCCGCCGGGCCGCGCCCAGGCGGCGGTCAGGCCCGCGGAGACCGCCTTGCCGAGCAGCCGGTGCCACGCCGGGTGGAACTCGACCTCGTCGATCCGGTGGCCGTACCGGTCATGTGTGTGCAGAACCGGAGGATTCGTGTTTGCCAGATCTCCCCACTTCTGTGCCTGGGCCGAGCCCGCGGCCCGGCCGAGCGTCGAGAGCTCGTCGCGGGCGGAATCGAGGAGCGCCGGATCGAGGTGCCGCTCGACCCCTTCCACGAGGGCCCGGTCGGACGTGAATACGTCATATCCCACCAGGGGCGGAGCCTGGTTGGTCACTGTGTGGGTGCTGGCTGCCATGCCGCTACGGTAAGGAGGTGCACCAGGCAAAAGAAACACCCGGGCGGCCGTCGGGCCGCTGGAACCGGGCCCGCGCTCTCTACCGGAACGTCTCCATGCGCAGGACCGCCTGGCTGCTGCTCAAGGACACCGTCAACTCGTGCATCGAGTACCGCATCCTGGGGCTCGCGGCCGAGGCGGCCTTCTTCACGCTGCTCTCCGTCCCGCCGCTGCTGCTGAGCCTCATCGGCCTGCTCGCGTACGTGGACCGGTGGACGGGCGCGGACACGATCGCCAGCGTGCAGAACAACATCCTGGAGGCGTCCCGCACGGTCCTCTCCGACCGGGGCGTCCACCAGATCGCCGAACCGATACTGGACGACGTGATGCGGGTCAGCCGTCCCGACGTCATCTCCATCGGCTTCCTGTTCGCCCTGTGGTCGGGCTCGCGCGCCGTGAACGTCTTCATCGACACCATCACGGTGATGTACGGCCTCGACGGCGCGCGCGGCATCGTCAAGACCCGGATGCTCGCCTTCGGCCTCTTCATCGTGGCCCTGCTCATCGGGTCGGTGGCGCTGCCGCTGATGGTGGCGGGGCCGGACGCGGTGGTGAACCTGTTGCCGGGCTCGACGACGGTCGTCCAGATCCTCTACTGGCCGGTCGTCGTCATCCTCTCCGTGGTCTTCCTGACGACGCTGTACCACGTGTCGGTGCCGGTGCGTTCGCCGTGGGTGGAGGACATGCCGGGCGCGCTGATCGCCCTCGCCATGTGGGTGCTCGGCAGCTTCCTGCTCCGCATCTACCTCACCAGCACGGTGGAGGGCCCCACCATCTACGGCTCGCTGGCGGCGCCCGTCGCCGTGCTGCTGTGGATCGGCGTCTCCGCGTTCGCGGTCCTGGTCGGCGCCGCCGTCAACGCGGCCATCGACCGGGTCTGGCCGTCCGTCGCCACGGCCGCCGCGCGCGCCGCGAACGACCGCATAAGGGAGGCGCAGGCCGCGGAGGTGGTGGCCCGCGCGGCCGCGGCGCGGGAGGCGATGGCGGACCCCGACGACCCGGACGACCCGGAGGACCGCGAGATGCCGTCCGAGTTCCCCGAGCGCTGGTCGCGCTTCCTGCCGCCGGACGACGTGTCGTCGCGGCTGCGGGCCCCCGCGAAGCAGCCGAAGCACGCGAAACGGAACGGGACGGGGCCCGAGAATAAGAGCCCCTCCGGCGATTGAGGAGCGGGGTCCGGGGCAGCGCCCCGGGGCGCTGCCCCGGGAAACGTGAAGTCAGCTCTTCCAGGTGCCCGCCTCGGCTTCCTCCCTGGCGAAGTCCGCGAAGTCCCTGGGCTCCCGGCCCAGGACCTCCCGCACCCCCTCGGAGAGCTTCGCGTTGCGCCCGTCGAGGTTCGTCTCGAACAGCTCGATCAGGAACTCCACTTCCTCGGCGGGCACCCCGAACCCGGCGAGCGCCGCCCCGTACTCGCGGGCGGACACCGGCACGTACGTCATCTCGCGCCCGGCCGCCGCCGCGACCTCCGCGACCGCCTGCCGGAACGACAGGAGCCGGGGGCCCGTGAGGTCGAGGGTGCGGCCGGCGAACCGGTCGCCGCCGGTCAGCGCGGCCACGACCACGTCACCGATGTCCCGTGCGTCGATGAACGGTTCGAGCACCTCACCGGCCGGGAACACCAGCTCCCCGCCCCGCATCCCGTCCAGCAGCGGACCCTCGCTGAGGTTCTGCGCGAACCAACTGGCCCGCACGACGGTCCACTCGGCCCCCGAGTCCCGTACCGCCCGCTCGGTCGCGTGCGCCTGGTCCTCGCCCCGCGCCGAAAGCAGCGTCAGCCGCCGTACGCCGGCCGCCACCGCCTCGCGGGCGAACGCGCCGACCGTCTCGGCCGCGCCGGGCGCGCCCACGTCCGGCAGATACGCGAGGTGCGCGGCGTCCGCGCCCCGCAGGGCGTCCGCCCACGTCGACCGGTCCGCCCAGTCGAACCGCACCGCGCCGGACCGCGAGGCGGCCCGCACGGTGAGCCCGGCCGCCTCGGCGGACTCCACGACCCGGCGCCCCACGCGCCCGGTCGCCCCCGTCACCAGAACCGTCATGTCCGTGCCCGTCGTGCCCGTCGTGTTCTTCGTGTTCGTCGTCATGCCCGTCAGTCAACTGCCGGGCCCGCCCGGGAACCATCGCCGAGGAGCTCAGGGCCATACGCGTACGTCTACGCTTCCGCCATGGACGTACTCGCCGGACTGCTGGAAGGCCCCCGCGCCCGAGGGGCCTTCATGATCCGCGCGCTCTTCGACCCGCCCTGGTCCGTCCGCATCGCCGACGAGGCGCCCCTGTCCGTCATGGTCATGGTGCGCGGCGACGCCTGGATCACCCCCGCGGACGGCTCGCCCGCCCAGCGCATCCGCCCCGGCGACCTCGCGATCGCCCGCGGCCCCGACCACTACACGTGCGCCGGGGAGCCCGCCACCGCGCCCTTCGCCGAGATCCTGCCGGGACAGCGCTGCGTACCGCTCGACGGCGCCCCCGTGGCCCGCTACCGCGACCTCGGCCCGCGCGCGTGGGGCGAGCGGCGCGAGGGCTCCGTGGAGATGCTGATCGGCACGTACCAGATGCGGGGCGAGATCACCGGACGGCTCCTCGACGCGCTGCCGCCGCTGCTCGTCCTGCCCGGCGAGGTGTGGGAGTGCCCGCTCACCCCGCTCGTCGCCGACGAGATCGGCAAGGACGAGCCGGGCCAGGCCGTCGTCCTGGACCGGCTCCTCGACCTGCTCCTGATCGCCGCCCTGCGCGCCTGGTTCTCCCGTCCCGAGGCGGCGGCGCCGGCCTGGTACCGGGCGATGGGCGACCCGGTCGTCGGCCGCGCCCTGCGCCTGCTCCAGGACGACCCGGCCCACCCCTGGACGATCGCGCACCTCGCGGCGAAGGCGGGCGTCTCACGGGCGGCCCTCGCCCGCCGCTTCGCGGAGCTCGTGGGGGAGCCCCCGATGACATATCTGACGAACTGGCGCCTGGCACTCGCCGCGGACCTGCTCCGCGACACGGACCTGACGATCGCCGCGATAGCCCACCGCATCGGCTACGGCAGCGCGTTCGCCCTGTCCGGCGCGTTCAAGCGGGTGTACGGGGTGAGCCCGCAGGAACACCGGGGGAGTGCGGCGTGACCGGGAGCCACGTCGCGTCCCGCGACTACCGGGAGCGGCCGTCCCGGCTGACCGGCGCGGTCGTCTGGACGCGCGTGGCCACGGGCGGGCCCGGTGACGCCCGGCCCGTGCTGCCCGACGGGTGCATGGACCTGTTGTGGACCGAGGGCAGGCTGTTCGTCGCGGGGCCGGACACGCGGGCGTACGTTCCGCAGAACATGGAGCTCGTGCCCGGCAAAGCGATCGTCGGGATCCGGTTCCGTCCCGGCGCCGCGCCCGCCTTCCTCGGTGTGCCGGCGCACGAACTCCGGGATCAACGCCAGGAGCTGGCGGACCTGTGGAGCGCCGCCGAGGCGCGGCGGCTCACCGAGCGGGTGGACGACGCGGACGATCCCGTGGCCGTCCTGGAGGCCGTCGCCGCGGAGCGTGCCGCCCGCGCCGAGCCGCCCGATCCCGTCCTCGCCCACGTCGTCGCCTCCCTGGAGGCGGGCCACTCGGTCGCGCGCACCGCGGCGGTCCTCGGCATCAACGCCCGCCAGCTGCACCGCCGTTCGCTGCCCGCCTTCGGCTACGGACCGAAGACGCTGGCCCGGGTGCTGCGCCTGCAGCGGGCGCTCGCGCTGGCCCGCGACGGCATGTCGTACGCGGACACGGCGGCCGTGGCCGGGTTCGCCGACCAGGCCCATCTGGCGCGTGACGTGAAGGAGCTGACCGGCGTGCCGCTCGGCACGCTACTCGGCGGCTGAGCCCAGCGGTGCGAACAGGTCGACGCCGTTGCCGTCCGGGTCGAGCACGACGGCGTACCGCTGACCCCAGGGCGCGTCGAACGGCTTCAGCTCGCTCCCGTGCCCGGCGCCCGTCATGTCCTCGTACGCCGCGTCGACCCCGGCGGGCGTCCCGCAGTGGAAGGCGAGCCCGATCCGTCCCGCACCCGCGGGCGGCTGCCAGGCCGGGTGGAAGGACCGCACGGTCGCCTCCGTGTCGAAGGCGATCCGCAGACCGCCGGGCAGCGTGGCCTCCACGTGCGGCAGGCTCTCGGCGCCCTCGGGAAACTCCAGGCCCAGACGGCGGTAGAAGGCGAGCGAGGCGGCCAGGTCGGCGACGACGAGACCGATCAGGTCGAAGCGGGGAGCAGGTGACTTTGGAGTCGGTGAGTTCGGAGTGCTGTTCATGCCCGCAGCGTAGGCAGCGGGCCGGTCGTCGGTCTTGAAGGAATCGGACAAGGCACCTCCGGCCGACCGTCCCGTCGGCGCCCCGCGGGGTCTGTGCTCGCGCGTATACGTGCTGTAGGCATGAACTCGACGTACGCGTATGGCACTTGAGACGAGACGAAAGGGAGTGGGCGCTGTGCCCGGTTCGGAAGCGAAAGAACCGAAGGAACCGAAGGGACCGAAGGAACCGTCCGCGGACCTCACCGGATGGACCGCGTCCCCCTTCACGGGAGCCGGTCTCACCCATGATGTCCTTGAGAAAGGGACAGGACCCGGTGTCGTCCTGGTTCCCGAGATCCCGGGCGTGCACCCCGGCGTCCTGGGCCTCGGCGAGCACGTGGTGAAGCAGGGCTTCACCGTCGCGATCCCGTCGCCCTTCGGCGAGCCGGGCCGCCCCATCTCCGCACCGTATGCCCTGGGCGTCTTCGGCCGGGTCTGCGTCGCCTCGGAGTTCCGCGCCTTCGCCACCAACGCCCGGCGGCCCTTCGCCGACTACCTGCGCGCCCTCGCCCGCGACCTGGCGTCCCGCACGCCAGGCCCGGGCGTCGGCGTCATCGGCATGTGCTTCACCGGCGGTTTCGCGCTTGCCGCCGCCACGGACCCGGCCGTCCTCGCGCCCGTGCTCAGTCAGCCCTCGCTGCCGCTCCCGGTGAGCGCCGCCCGCCGGGTCGACCCTGGCCTGTCCCGTGCCGAGTTCGACACGGTCGTCGCCCGCACCAGGAACGAGGGCCTGTGCGCGCTCGGCCTGCGGTTCAGCGAGGACAAGCTGGTCCCGCGCGACCGCTTCGCCACGCTGCGCCGCCACTTCGGCGACGCGTTCGAGGTCATCGAGCTCGACTCGTCGCCCGGCAACGAGGCCGGGTTCGCCAAGTCGGCGCACTCCGTCCTCACGGAGGAGGTGCGCGAGGTGCCGGGGCACCCCGCGTACGCCGCGCGCGAGCGGGTCGTCGAGTTCCTGCGGGAACGGCTGGCCCCCACCGGGTAGCCCCGCGCGCCCTCAGCCCTCGGCCACCACCGAGAACACACAGCTCAGGGACGACGGCCAGGGGGTGGCGCGGAGTTCGTACTGGGGCAGGACGCCCGGCCCGCACGACTGGGTGCCGATGCCGTGCCGGTCGATGTCGAGGTTGACCCAGACCGTGTCCCCGGGGACGAGGTCGGTGCGGTGCCGGGCGGCGTCGAGCTGTTCGGTGGTCCAGCGGCGGGCGGTGAACGCGGGCGCGCCGTCGCTCTCCACGCGCAGCCCGCCCACCTCCGCCCAGCGGACGGCCGCGCGTGCCCCGTTCTCCTGCGGGCGCACGTACGGCGTCTGGAGCGCGTCGACGTCCGACTCCCAGACGCCGATCAGCGAGGCGGCCGCGGTGTCGGGGTAGGCCTCGCCGGGCCCGCCGCCGAACCACCGCACGCGGGTCCCCGCACCCGCTCCCGGCAGCCCGAACCGGATGCCGAGGCGCGGCAGCGGCACGGTCCACTCGCCCTCCGGCGTCACCGACATCCGCAGCAGCAGCTTGGGTCCGTTCGACGCCCAGTGGTACTCCGTGCGCAGCGCCAGGTCGCTCGCCGCAGGCGCCACCCGGGTACGCACGGTGAGCCCCTGGCCGGTCAACTCGACGTCGTCGATCCGGTGTTGCATGCGGTGCAGGCCGAGGGCGCGCCAGCGGTCGGCCACGGACGGTTCGGGGCGCCAGGGCATGCCGTTGTCGTTGTCGGTGGGTGCGCGCCACACGTCGAGGCGCGGGCCGGTGATCTCGCGGTCGTGGAAGGCGACGAGCGTGCCGGTGCGGGCGTCGAAGGTGGCGGCGCCGAGTGTGATGTGCCGTCCTCCCGCGTCCGTCGTCGGCGTCGCGCCGCCCGGCACGGGCAGGATCATGCCGTACTCGACGGGGAGTTGGGCCCACGCCACCAGATGGCCCTTCGGCGCCCACGTCGTGTCATCGGCGAGCGAGGCCCGTACCGTCCACTGGGTCTCGGCGTCCGGGTCCCGGCGCGGCGGGGGCGGCAGCGAGACCTCCACGCGCTCGCCCGGACCGGCCTGCGGCACCGCGAGGGTTCCTTCGGCGACGGTCGTGCCGTCCTTCTCGTACGACCAGGTGAAGGCGAGGTGGGAGAGGTCGGCGAAGTCGTGGAGGTTGGTGACGGTGACCGTGCCGGCGGGGCCGTCGCCCTCGATGCGGACCGGCTCGATCACCTTCTTGTACTCGACGAGTCCGGGGGACGGCGTCCGGTCGGGGAAGACGAGGCCGTCGCAGACGAAGTTCCCGTCGTGCGGTTCCTCACCGAAGTCGCCGCCGTACGCGTACTCGTACGCGGGGTGCGCGATGCCGTGGTCGATCCACTCCCAGACGAAGCCGCCCTGCAGCCGGTCGTACGTCTCGAACAGCTGCTGGTACTCGCCGAGTCCGCCGGGGCCGTTGCCCATGGCGTGGGCGTACTCGCAGAGGATGAACGGGAGCCTGCGCCGCCGCTCGGGGCCCTCGTCCTCGCCCCGGCCGATGCGTTCGACCTCGGCGTGGTCGGCGTACATGCGTGAGTAGACGTCCGTGTCCGCGCAGGACCGGTCGCCCTCGTAGTGGAGGAGGCGGCTGTCGTCGCGTGCGCGGATCCAGTCGGCCATCGCGGTCAGGCCGCGTCCGGTCCCGCACTCGTTGCCGAGCGACCACAGGATGACCGAGGGGTGGTTCTTGTCGCGCTCGACCATGCGGGCCGCGCGGTCCAGGAGCGCGGGCGTCCAGCGGTCGTCGTCGACCGGGTTGGCGCGCCAGCCGACGGCCCCGAAGCCGTGGGTCTCCAGGTCGCACTCGTCGACGACCCACAGGCCCAGTTCGTCGCAGAGGTCGAGGAAGGCGGGGTGGGGCGGGTAGTGGCTGGTGCGGACGGCGTTGATGTTGTGACGCTTCATCAGCAGCACGTCGGCGCGCATGGTTTCGAGGTCGACGGCCCGGCCCGTCTCCGGGTGGAACTCGTGGCGGTTCACGCCACGGAAGAGGAGGGGGCGGCCGTTGACCCTGATGGTGCCGTCCTCGACGGCGACGGTGCGGAAGCCGACGCGCAGGGGGACGCGCTCACCGGGTGTGGCGAGTGTCGCGTCGTACAGGCGTGGCGTCTCGGCCGTCCACGGTTCCACGGCCGCGACGGCGTCCTCGCCGGTCGCGATGTCGATGCCCAGCTCGGGCACGGTGACGCGTCCTTCGATGTCCGAGTCGACCCGCAGCGTGCCCGTGCCCGTGCGGTGGTCGTAGGCGGCGTGGACGAAGAAGTCGCGGGCGCAGCCTTCGGGCCGGTGCAGGAGCGTCACGTCACGGAAGATGCCCGGCAGCCACCACTGGTCCTGGTCCTCCAGATACGAACCGGCGGACCACTGGTGGACGCGGACCGCGAGGACGTTGCCCGCCGGGCGCAGCAGCTCGCCGACGGCGAACTCGTGGGGGAGCCGGGAGCCCTTGAAGTCGCCGAGCTCCGTGCCGTTCAGCCAGACGCGGGCGCAGGACTCCACGCCGTCGAAGCGCAGGACCGCGGTGCCGTCCGCCGGCCAGGCGGCGGGCAGGTCGAAGGTGCGCAGGTGGTCGCCGGTGGGGTTCTCGGTGGGGACGCGCGGCGGGTCGAGCGGGAACGGGTAGAGCATGTTGGTGTAGTGGGGCGCGCCGTGGCCCTGCAGCACCCAGTGGCCGGGCACCGCGATCTCGTCCCAGGCCGTGCTGTCGTACCCGTCGGCGGCGAAGGCTTCGTCCTCGGTGCGGGCGGTGGGGGAGAGGCGGAAGCGCCAGGGGCCGTTGAGGGAGAGGGTGGCGGCGTCCGACGACGCGTACCACGCGCGGGGCGGGAGACAGCCGTTGCCGGGGGACACGTCCTCGTGGTGGGGAAGCTCCATGGGCTCCATCAGATCGTGCGGGGGCGGGGGCCCGCCATCCTCCAGGGGTGGGAGTCGTTGGATTCTTGCGGGCAGGCTTGGACGGGCGGCGCGGGTAAAGCGCATATCGTCGTTGAAGAGGTCGTTGGCAACGAAATTCGTTGAACTATGGCCATCGGTGCGCGATATCGGTAACTTTTCGCCGCATGAACAGTCATCCCGAGCGGTACGGCGACGCCCCGCCCACCCCACCGGCCCCGCTCTCCGCGACCCTGCCCGTCACCGACCGCACCCGCCACCGCCGCCTGCGCGAGCAGGGGAGCCTGGACCGCGCCGACCTGGAGGCGGTCCTCGACGCGGGGTTCGTCTGCCACCTGGGCGTCGTCGTCGACGGCCACCCGATGGTCGTCCCCACCGTCTACGGCCGCGACGACACGAACCTCTACCTGCACGGCTCCGTCGCCAGCCGCAGCCTCGCCGCCGACCCCGGCGCCCCGGTCTGCGTCACCGTCACCCACATCGACGGCCTGGTCCTCGCCCGTTCGGTGTTCGAGCACGGGGTCAGCTATCGCAGCGCGATGATCCACGGCGTCCCGCGCGTGGTGACCGACCCCGAGGAGAAGGTGCGCGGCCTGCGCCTGCTCACCGAGCACGCGACCCCCGGCCAGTGGGAGTACGCCCGCAGCCCGAGCCGCAAGGAGCTTGCCGCGACCACCCTGCTCGCCCTCTCCCTGGCGGAGGCCTCGGTCAAGACCGCGGCGGGCCCGCCGGACGACGGCACGGGTCCCGACGCCGAACTCGGCATCTGGGCGGGCAACCTGCCGCTGACCGCGACGTGGGGAGCGCCGGTGCCGGACCCGCTGCTGCCCGCGGGCATCGCACCGCCGCGGCACATCGCGGAGCGGACCGGGACCCGGCAGGGCTGAGCGCCGCCGTCCCCTGTCCTCCCACCCCACCAGGGGTCATCATGGCGAGGCACGCCCGGGACGTGCCGGGGCGGGGCCCGGCGGGTTCGCGACCGCCTATTCGGTGGGCGGGGTCTGGCTGTTCCTGCGCGACGACACGGTCCTCGCCCACCAGCGCTCCGTGTACCGCCTGTACGCCGAGGAGGAGGCGAACCGGCTCCTGAAGCGGTGTGGTTTCGACCGCGCGGGCACGGACCCGGACGGGCTGTTCCGGCGCTGCGTACGGACGTGACTCAGGAGAGCTCCGGCGCATCGCAGCCGTGGGCCCGCGCCGAGCGGCGCGCGAACTCCTCCAGCGCCGCGCGTTCGTACGCGCGGTCGGCCGCCGACGGCTTCGCGCGGTGTCCGTCGTACGTGCTCGACCTGTCCTCGCGCCACGCCCCTTCGTCCCGGACCGTGAACAGCGCGGGCCCGCTCCCGTCCCGGCAGACCGCGCTCGCCCAGCGGCCGCCGCCCGCGAGGGGCCCTGCCGGGGCATCGGCGGGGCCGGGCTTCTCCGTGTACTCGCCGTGGTGTCGCGTGTAGTCGCGGCGTTCGGAGTCCGCGTACGGGCCGTAGAACGCGGTGAGGTGGTAGCGGGGTGACTCGTCCGACGGTTCGCGGGCCGGGAGTTCGGGGCGCTCGCCCGCCACGACGCACACCTCGACGGGGCTGTCGGAGCTCGCGCTCTCCCAGGCCCGGGCGATGCGCCCGCCCCGGCCGGGGACGCCCTCGCACGTTCCGGACGCGTCGGCGAGCGGCACGCTTTCGTCGGCGTTCACCGGGAGCGCGACCGTGCGGAGCGGCTTGCCCGGCTCGGCGTCGCAGCCCCACTTCTCCGACGCCTTCGCGGCCGTTCCCGTGGCGATCCGCGCGAAGGCGGCACGGCGGCGCGGGTCGTCCAGGGTGACGTCCTCGTCCTTCGCGTCGACGGTGACGAGGAGGCCGCCGCGGTCACGGGCGCAGTCCAGGAGCGTCACGACGGTGGCGTTGCTGCTGTCGGCTCGGCCCGTGTCGGTGGCGGACTCGCCGGTCGTGAACAGGCCGCGCCAACCGCCGCCGAGCCCGACGGGCGGAAGCTCGGCCGCGGGGCGCGGGTACAGCGGGTCCGTGCCGCGGGCGCGCACCGACGCGCGGTCCACCGCGAAGTCGTCGCCGCGCCGCTGCGGCACGCGCTGCACGGTGACCTGGACCTCGGCCGCGTTCCCGTCGTCGCCCGCGACGGGCACGCCGTCGCCCGTGACGGTGCAGGTGACCGTGCGGCCCTTGTCGCGGGCGTGGTCCGCGTCCTCCCCGGACAGCAGGACGTCCACCCGGCCGGGCCCCTTCTCGAACGGCCCGCCCCCGAGCACGTCCCGCATCGCGCGCGAGGGCAGTACGCCGTCGCACGCCTCGTCGAGGACCTGTTGTGCCGCACGGTGTTCGCGCGGACCGCCCCACCAGTAGTAGCCGCCCGCGATCAGGGCCAGGGCGACGAGCGCCCCGCAGGACGACAGGACGACGCGACCCGTCCTCGTCCGCCAGGTCAGTCGCGCCCGCGCCACTCCGCCACCTCTCCCACGATCTTCGTCCCGCGGCAGTGCGAACGCTTCGGCCAGCCGTCGGGCGCCGACAGGTAGCGGTCGAGAACCGTGCGCACGTGCCGCGAGAGACGCCGCTGGTCCTTCGGTTCGAGGACGACCTCGCCGTCCTCGATGCCGTGGTCGAAGTCGAACTCGGGGGTCACCGAAACACGGTGGTACGTCGGTCCCGCCACGCACTCGGACCGGGCCCACAGGGCGAGTTGCAGGTCGTTGCCCGTCTGCTCGACGGTGAGAGCCTTGTCGTGGGCGGCCGGGGCCTCGGGGTCCGGCACCAGCGCCTTGCCGGCGTACTCCTCGTACACGCCCGCCGCGAGCACGCCCGACCAGCTCTGCGCGCCCGCCGCCCGGACCGTGAGGTGGCCGGGAGAACCCGCCGTGTCGTCCCACCGTCCGCCGCACGTGCCGGTCCGCCGGTTGTACGTCGTGTCGTTGCCGTCGAAGCTCCACTTGCCGGGAGTCGACCCGAGCCCCTTGGGGGAGAGCCAGGCGCAGAGCCCCGGAGTCTTCGCCGGGGCGGCGCCGGGCCCGGTGCGCAGCGGCTCGCTCCCGCACCCCTGCTTGCGGGACACCCAGTTGGTGACCTTCGCAGCCGTACGGGCGACCGCGAGCCGCTCGGATTTCGGTACGCCGTACACATCGGCGTCGTCCGCGCCGGACGGCAGCTCCACCGACACGAGGAGGTCCCGCGTCGCGCGGCCCCGCCCGTGCAGGCCCTTCGGGCAGTCGACGAGCAGCGACGCGGTCGCCACCGCGCCGCCGTCCCGCCGGTCCGAGGTGCCCGTGCTGCCCGTCGCGCTCGGCGGCAGGGGCAGCCCGAAGTCGCCCGTCACGGGGCCGGGAGACGTGCGGTCGGGAACCGCCTCGGCCCGCACCCGCGCCCGTACGCCCGCTGCCGTGTCCCCGTCACCGTCGCCCCAGGCCAGCGTGCAGTCGAGCAGCGCACGGCTCTCCTGCCCGGGCCGCAGCAGGGTCCCGTACGCGTCGAGTACGCCCCGCGTGTCATCCGGCGCCGAGGCGTACATGTCCTCGCGGAGCAGGCCCGCGCAACCGCGCGCCACCAGTTCGCGGTTGGCGTCGAGCCGGTCCTCGCGCTCCTCGGCCCGCGCCACCGCGAACCAGGTCACCGACGACGCGGCCAGCAGGGTGACCGCCAGAGCGGCCACCAGCCAGGTGCGTCGTCGCGTGGGCGGCGCGCCCACCGCGCCCTTGTCAGGCATGGCGCTCCCCTTCCCCCGTACACACCCGGCTTCCCCCGTACACACCCGGCACCATGATCGAAAGGGACGCTATCAACCGGCCGGGACGCGCCGGGGGCGGGAACCCTTGTCGCCGGTCGGGCCGTCTGCTTGACTCCGCACGCCCCCGAATGCTCCCCCTACGCCCCCGGAGCGCTGCCCGACGCCCCGCGATCCGCCCCCCACTCCCGGAACGCCCCGCACGTCACCGTTGGAGGCCGCCATGGAGATCACCCGCAGAGGCCTGTTGTCTGCCATGTCTGCTATGTCCGCCCTCTCGGCCGCCGGTCTGATGGCGGTGGTCCCCGCGGGCCCGGCGTCCGCCGCCGCGGGGGCGGAGGGCCGGGCCCGCCTCCTCGCCAACACCGTCGCCGTCTTCGCCGGCACCGCCGAGTCGAACGCACGCCCGGAGACCGCCGCGAAGCTCGCCGCCATGGAGCGGACCGCGCGGGCCGACCTGAAGGCGATGGACGACGCGCGGGAGGGCGAACTCTTCGCCGGACTCGTGCTCGGCACCGACGAGGCCAACCTCAACACCGCCTACCGCAAGCTGTACGAGATCGCCCTCGCCACCCGCACCCCCGGCCTCCCCGCCGATCTGCATGGCAGCACGACCGTGCAGCACCGCGTGCTCGACGGCCTCGCGTGGCTGCACGAGCGCTACTACGGCGACCAGTCCAAGGGGTACTACGGCAACTGGTTCCACTGGGAGATCGGCATCTCCCAGCACATCAGCAAGACCCTCGTCCTGCTCGCCGACGCCGTCGTGGACCACCGCCCCGACCTGCTGCCCACCTACGTCGCCTCCATGGACGCCTATCTGCGCAACGGCACCGACGGCGACGTCGACCTCGACTCGCGCTTCCACACCGGCGCCAACCTCGCCGACATCACCACCAACCGCATCCTCCAGGGCGCCCTCCTGGGCGAGCCCGGCGAGGCGCGGATCCGCAAGGCCCTCACCGATCAGCTCACGGTCTTCGCCACCATCGACCCGTACCACCTCGACCACGGGGTCACCGACGGGCATTACGCGGACGGCTCCTTCATCCAGCACGCGTCCGTCGCGTACACCGGCTCGTACGGAAAGGGCCTGCTCACCCGCGTCGTGCAGACCCTCAAGATCCTCGACGGCACCGGCTTCGCGCACGGCGAGGAGCTCGTGCCGACCGTGCACGGATGGGTGCGGAACGGTTTCGCCCCGCTGATATTCGAGGGCTGGATGATGGAGATCGTCAAGGGCCGCGCCGTGGCGCGCCCCGACTCCGGCTACACCGACGTCGCAGTCGTCGTCGAAGCCGTCGTCGACCTCTCCTCGCTCGCCTCCGGCGCCGCGGCCACCGCCCTGAAGGCCTACGTCAAGCACGTCAGGGCCACCTCGCGCGCGCCCCTCGACCCGGCCCGCTTCGTGTCGCCCGTCAGCGTCGTGCGGTACGCCGACATCCTCGACGACGACGCCGTACCGCCCGCCGACCTCAACCCCGCCGCGCGCAGCGTCGCGTTCAACGCCATGGACAAGACGGTGCACCGACGGCCGGGCTACGCCTTCGCGCTCGCCCGCAGCTCGGACCGCATCAGCAAGTACGAGTACATGAACGGCGAGAACCTCATGCCGTGGTTCCAGGGCGACGGCGCGTACTACCTCTACCTGTCGGGGCAGGACCAGAGCCGGGCGTACGGCGTCGACTACTACACGACCGTCTCGCCGTACGGTCTCGCCGGCGTCACCGCCCCCGTCGAACAGCGCCGCACCGTACCGGAGTTGTACGGCAAGGCGTACTACGACAACCCGGGCCACCCCCTCAACTTCACCTCGTCGTCCGAGTCGCAGAACAAGTACGTCTACTTCCCGCGCGGCACCAACGGGTTCTCGGGCGGCGCCGTCCTGGGGGAGTACGGCGCGGCGGGGATGGTGCAGTCGAGCGACGTGGCGTACGACGACCGGGGGCTGCTGCCCGGCGACTTCGTGGTGTACCGGGCGGCGACGGCGACCAAGTCGTGGTTCCTGTTCGACGACGAGATCGTGGTGCTCGCCGCCGACGTGGGCGACGCGGCGGGGCGCGCCGTCACCACGACCGTCGACGCCCGCACCGCGGATCCCGGCGACCGGATCTACCTCACCGGAGTGCTGCGCGACGGCCGCCCCTGGACCGGCCCCGGCACCGCCGACCTGCACTGGCTGCGCTACGCCAACACCACCGAGGGCACCGCCGTCGGATACGTCTTCCTCGACACACCGCAGGTGCGGGTCACCCTGGACGAGGTCACCCGCAGCCGCCGCGTCGTCCGCACCGCCAACTCCGATGCGCCGGTGACCCGTTCGGTCCTCGGTGTCACCGTCGACGGGGCGGCGGGCGCCCGGCCCGCCCGCCTCGCTTACGCGCTGGTGCCGAACGCCGGCGAGGCCAAGCTGCGCGCCCACCGCCATGGGCCGCTCAAGGTCCTCGCCAACACCCGCCGCCTGCAGGCAGTCACCCACACAGGACTCGGCCTGACGGCCGCCAACGCCTTCACGGAAGGCCGGCACGAGGCCGGGGAACTCCGCGTGCACGGCCCCGCCTCCGTCCTCGTCCAGCGCGCGGACCGCCGCGGCGGCACCGTCCGCGTCGCGGTGTCCGACCCGACGATGGGCCGGGACACCGCGACGGTCCTGCTCCGCGGCCGCCCCCTGCGCAGGACCACCGGGGACCCGCAGGTGCGGGTGGACCGGGCCCCGGGCGGCACGCGCATCGAGGTGAACACGCACCACGCGTACGGAAGGAGCTTCACGGTCACGCTGGCGGAGTGAACTCTGATGCGTGCTCCGCTAACTGATGAGCCATCAGCTCAGTTCTGCCGCTGCACGCTGATGGCCTGCACGGGACACGCCCGCGCGGCCTCCCGTACGAGCGGATCGCCGCCGCCGTCCTGACGGCCGGGCAGCACCTCGCTCAGGCCGTCGTCGTCCTGGGTGAAGACGCCCGGCGCGGTGAGCGCGCACATGCCCGCGCCCACGCACCTGTCCTTCTCGACATGGATCGCCATGTGCTCCACGCTGGCTCCTCCGCTCCTCACCAGGTGACGGGGAGTTCGAGCATCCCCTGGATCGTGTCGCCCGGCTTGAACGGGATGTCCTGCGCAGGCGCCGCGAGCCGCAGCCCCGGCAGGCGCGCGAAGAGGGTGCCGAGCGCGATCTCCAGCTCGGCGCGGGCGAGGTTCTGGCCCAGGCACTGGTGGATGCCGAAGCCGAAGGCCAGGTGGTGACGGTCCCGGCGGTGCCAGTCCAGGTCCTCGGGGCCTTCGAAGACCGTGTCGTCACGGTTGATGAGGGACGTGGCGAAGACGACGCCGTCGTCGACGCGGATGGTGCCCGCCGGCGTCTCGATCTCCTCCTTCGCCACCCGCAGCAGCCCGTCCGCGATCGACAGGAAGCGCAGCAGCTCCTCGACGGCGCCCGGCAGCAGCGGGGGATCAGCGCGCAGCCCCGCGCGCAGTTCGGCCAGCCGGTCGGGGTGCTGGAGCAGGGTGAACGTACCCAGCGAGATCATGTTCGCGGTGGTCTCGTGCCCGGCGATCAGCAGGATGGTGGCCAGCCGGACGAGCTCTTCCGGGTCCACCGCGCCGGAAGCGAGCTGTTCCGCGATCAGCTCGTCGAGCAGCCCCTCGCCGGGTTCCGCGCGCTTCTTCTCGATCAAGTCGTAGAAGTAGGCGTCCATCGCGTCCCGCGCCGCCTGGGTGTCCTCGGCGGTGGGTCCGCGCAGCAGCCGCCTCGACTGCTCCTCGAAGAACTCGTGGTCGCTGTAGGGCACCCCCAGCAGGGCGCAGATCACCATCGAGGGGACGGGCAGCGCGAACGCGCTCACCAGCTCGGCGGGCGGCCCCTGTTCGACCATCGCGTCCAGGAGCAGGTCGACCGTCGCCTGGATCTGCGGGCGCAGGGCCGCGATGCGCTTGACGGAGAAGCTGGGGATCAGCATGCGGCGCTGTACGTTGTGCTCCGGGTCGTCGACGCCGAGCAGGGCGATGCGGCGGTCGCGGAGCCGGGCGAACCGTTCGGTCGGAGCGGGGAAGGCCTCGTTCTCGCGGTCGGCGGAGAGGCGCGGGTCGATGAGCAGCTCACGCGCCGCGGCCCGCCCGGTGACCAGCCACACGGAGCGGCCGTCGAACAGCCTGACGCGGGAGAAGGGGAAGTCCTCGCGGAGGGGTGCGTACGCGGTGGGCGGGTGGTACGGACACGTGCGGTCCTGGGGGAATTCGATGGATTCGGTGGACTCGGTAGGGGTCGTTGTCTCCGTCATGGAAGTACCTCGCAAGCGCAGTTCGTCCCTGATCCGCTCACCATTGGATGGCTGAGGCAACTAATTCGTCCACGACAAGACCGGCCAGATCGCCGACTGCGGGGAGTTGTCCGGAACCGCACCCTCCGCTCAACCGGCCTGCGTCCGAGGGCGATGACGGCCCGGCGCGGGCGACGCGACGGCTTCCGGTCGGCCGACGACCCCCGCCACTACCCCGGCAGACGCCGTGGACCGGCCCCTGAAGGAAGAATTCCGGCCGAGTGAGCGGACCGCCGTGCGAAGATCCGCATCGACCGCGTGACCACTGTGGAGGACGAGGATGTTCGCGATATCCCTGGGAGACGGAGCGGAACTGCGCCCGCTGGAACCGTGGCAGGCCGAGGAGTTCCTCGCCCACATGGACCGCGGCCGCGACTACATCGGCCGCTACGTCGGACTCCCCGACATCACCGCCGACCTGGACTCCGCCCGCGCCTGGCTCCAGGTGTTCGCCGACAAGGCGGCCGCCGACACCGGCCGCCTCTACGGCATCAGACTCGACGGACGGCTCGTCGGCGGCGTCCTCCTCCGGGCGTTCGACGCGGCGTCGGGCACGTGCGAGGCGGGCTGCTGGCTGGAACCGGACGCGTCGGGGCGCGGCCTGGTCACGCGTGCGGTACGCGTCGTCATCGACTGGGCGATCGAGACGCGCGGCATGCACCGCGTGGAGTGGCGGGTGGCCCCGGAGAACACACCGAGCATCAACGTCGCGAAGCGCCTGGGCATGACCCGCGAGGGCTGCCTGCGCGAGGACGACCCCTACCGTGGCGTACGACAGGACACGGAGATCTGGTCGGTACTGGCGCGGGAGTGGCGCGCGGGGAGTGACGCGACGTGACGCCGGCAGACGGCACGGACGCGACCGATGTGGGCACGACCGACGCGGAGACGACCGACGCGGAGACGACCGACGCGGAATACGCACACCCGCGCCTCGCCGCGCTCTACGACGTGCTCGACCCCGACCGCTCCGACCTCGACGCGTACGTCGCCATGGCGGAGGAGTTCGGCGCGCGCCGGGTCCTCGACATCGGCTGCGGCACCGGCGTGCTCGCGCTGCGGCTGACCGGGCGCGGCGTCGACGTCGTGGGCGTCGACCCGGCCGCCGCGTCACTGGACGTCGCCCGCGCCAAGCCCGGCGCCGAACGCGTGCGCTGGATCCACGGCGACGCGTCGTCACTCCCGCCCCTCCAGGTCGACCTGGTCACCATGACGGCGAACGTCGCCCAGCAGATCACCGCCCCGGACGCATGGCGCGAGACCCTGCGAGCCGCCCGCGAAGCACTGCGCCCGGGCGGCCGCCTGATCTTCGAGACGAGGGTCCCCGCCCGGCGCGCCTGGAAGAACTGGACCCGCGAGGCCTCGCACCGCGTGACCCGGGTGCCGGGAACGGGTGCGGTCGAGAGCTGGGTCGAAGTGACGGCGGTGGACGGCCCGTTGGTGTCGTACCACTGGACCTACGTCTTCGAAGCGGACGGGCAGGTCATGACATCGGACTCGACCCTGTGCTTCCGCGAGCGCGCGGAGGTGGAGACGGAACTGGGCGCCCAGGGATACGTGGTGGACGAGGTCCGCGACGCCCCGGACCGGCCGGGGCGGGAGTACGTGTTCGTGGCGCGGCGGCCGGGGGGTCGGGAGCGGCCCATGTCCGCGTAGAGCGCTATCCGTTTCGGGTGGTCGGGTGCGCGGTTGAGCTTGGCTCGGACGTGGCGGAAATAATCGGTGGTGGGCCGGGCGGGGGTGTGGATAGGGTTCGGGTGTTCCCAGGCGGTCGTTCGGCCGTCGGGTCCGGCTGAGCAGATCAGCAGCAGTAGCGGTATCAGTAGCGGTATGGATCTGGAGGTGTTGACCGATGGCTGTCGTTGCGATGGGCGCTGCCCGCATCCGGAAGTTCATCAAGTCCACCTCCGTGGCCACCGGCTGATCCGACCTCTTTCTCTTTCCGTGCGCGCTGACGGCGTGCGCGGGTGCCGGGGCCGCCCTGTGAAGGGTTTCCCTTGTCTTCCTCTTCTCTCTCTCCGTTCTCTTCGGCTGCCTCCTCGCACCCCCTCGCCCCGTACGGCTGGGACGCGGACTGGGAAGCCGAGTTCGCGCCCTACGCGGCGCAAGGCCTCGTGGCCGGGCGCGTCGCCCGGGTCGACCGCGGGCAGTGCGACGTCATCACCGCCGAAGGCACCGTGCGCGCCGACACCGAGTTCGTCACCCCGCGCGACCCGCTGAAGGTCGTGTGCACCGGCGACTGGGTCGCCGTCGACGCGGACGGCGCCGACCCCCGGTACGTACAGACGTATCTGCCGCGGCGCACCTCCTTCGTGCGCTCCACCTCCTCCAAGCGGTCCGAGGGGCAGATCCTCGCGGCCAACGTCGACCACTCGATCATCGCGGTGTCGCTCGCCGCGGAGCTCGACCTCGCGCGGATCGAGCGGTTCCTCGCGCTCGGCTGGGAGTCCGGCGGGCAGCCGGTCGTCGTGCTCACCAAGGCCGACCTCGTGCCGGACGCCGCGACGCTCGGCCACCTCGTCGAGGACGTGGAGACCGCCGCGCCCGGCGTGCAGGTGCTGCCCGTCAGCGCCACGTCCGGGGACGGTGTCGACATCCTCGCCGCGGTCGTCTCCGGCGGTACGTCGGTGCTGCTCGGTCAGTCCGGCGCCGGCAAGTCGACGCTCGCCAACGCGCTCGCCGGGGCCGACGTCATGGAGGTCCAGGCCATCCGCGACGTCGACGGCAAGGGCCGGCACACGACGACCACGCGCAACCTCATCCCCCTCCCCGGGGGCGGGGTCCTCATCGATACGCCCGGGCTGCGCGGAGTGGGCCTGTGGGACGCCGAGAGCGGCGTCGGGCAGGTCTTCTCCGAGATCGAGGAACTGGCGGCGCGGTGCCGGTTCCACGACTGCGCGCACGGGGCGGAGCCGGGGTGTGCCGTGCTCGACGCGGTCGAGTCCGGCGTCCTTCCCGAGCGCCGCCTCGACAGCTACCGCAAGCTGATCCGCGAGAACCAGCGCATCGTCGCCAAGACGGACGCGCGGGCCCGCGCGGAGATGCGGCGGCAGTGGCGGTTGCGGGGGGCGGAGGGGCGGGCGGCGCTCGACATCAAGCGGGGGCGCGTGCGCTGAGCTTGGGGGGGTGGGGTGGGGGGCCCTCGGGGGTTGGTGGGGCCTCGGGGGTGTGGGGAGCTGCGGGTTCGTTGTGGCTGGGCGCGCAGTTCCCCGCGCCCCTGGGGCTGCGCCCCGCGCCCCCCTGGGGCTGCGCCCCGCGCCCCCTGGGGCTGCGCCCCTCGCCCCGCTGGGGCTGCGCCCCTCGCCCCGCTGGGGCTGCGCCCCTCGCCCCGCTGGGGCTGCGCCCCTCGCCCCGCTGGGGCTGCGCCCTCGCCCCGCTGGGGCTGCGCCCCTCGCCCCGGGGAGGTGGGGGGCACAGTCCCAGGGGGCCGGGACCTTCATGTCCGAATTCCGCCAGCCCCCGCCCTCCCCTCCACCCCACAATGGAGGCGTGATCGATGAAGAGACCAGGTACGAGGCCGTGCGCAGCCGGGACGCTCGGTTCGACGGTGCGTTCTTCTTCGCCGTCCGGACCACTGGCATCTACTGCCGTCCCAGCTGCCCCGCCGTCACCCCCAAGCGGCAGAACGTCCGCTTCTACACCACCGCTGCCGCCGCCCAGACCTCCGGCTTCCGTGCCTGTCGGCGGTGCAGGCCGGACGCCGTTCCCGGGTCCGCCGACTGGAACGTGCGCGCCGATGTCGTGGGCCGCGCCATGCGCATGATCGGGGACGGCGTCGTCGACCGCGAGGGCGTACCGGGGCTCGCCGTGCGGCTCGGGTACAGCGCCCGGCAGGTGCAGCGTCAGCTCACCGCCGAGCTCGGCGCGGGCCCCGTCGCCCTCGCGCGAGCGCAGCGCGCCCACACCGCCCGCGTACTGCTGCAGACCACGGACCTGCCCGTCACCGAGATCGCCTTCGCCGCCGGATTCGCCAGCGTGCGGCAGTTCAACGACACGATCAGGACGGTGTACGCGCTGACGCCGACCGCCCTGCGCGCCGCCGCCCCGCGCCGCGGCGCCGCCCGCGCCACTCCCGCCGCCGGCATCCCGCTCCGCCTCGCCCACCGTGGCCCCTACCGCGCCGACGCCGTCTTCGACCTGCTCGCCGAGGAGACCGTCACCGGCATCGAGGAGGTCACCGGCGAACGGGGTGCCCGCACCTACCGGCGTACGCTCCGGCTGCCGCACGGCACGGGCATCGTCGCCGTCGAGGAAACGCACCACGACACCACGACCGGCAGTGGCACCGGCACCGGCACCGGCGCGGGGTCGGCCGGCGAGGCCGTGCACCGGGGCGGCTGGCTCGACGCCCGGCTTCACCTCAGCGACCTGCGCGACCTCACCACGGCCGTGCAGCGCCTGCGGCGCCTCTTCGACCTGGACGCCGACCCGTACGCCGTGGACGCGCGGCTCGGCGCCGACCCCCGGCTCGCACCGCTCGTCACCGCCAGGCCCGGGCTGCGGTCGCCGGGCACCGCCGACCCCGACGAGTTCGCGGTGCGTGCGCTGGTGGGCAGGGAGGAGGCGGGACGCCTCGTCCGGGAGCACGGCACCGTGCTCGACGCGGCGTGCGGCGGACTCACCCACACGTTCCCGGCCCCCGCCGCGCTGGCCGCCGCACCGGGCACGCTCGGCGCGCTGGCCGCCGCACTCGCCGACGGTTCCCTGCGCCTGGACGCGGGCGCGGACCGCGACGACGCGGAGGCGGTGCTGCGGGCCCTCCCGGGCGTCGACGCACGAACGGCCGCGCTCATCCGAATGCGGGCACTGGGCGACCCGGACGTGGCGCTCCCGGGCGCCCCGGACCAGACCCTCGACGCGTGGCGTCCATGGCGGTCCTACGCGCTGCGCCACCTGGCCCTGGCAGGCGGCTCGTAGGCGGATGCTCGCGTGCGATCCGGGTGTGGCGCTGTCCGGTGGGCCGGACCGAACCCGCGACGGGTGGCGTCCGTGGCGGTCCTCATCACCGCCCCCGCTGAACCGCCCCTCACCCCCAGATCAACGCCCCCAACCACGCCCCCAGGATCAGCAGGCACGCGAACAGTTCCGTGAGCACGCTGCTTCCGCCCATGCGCAGGGCCGTCCGCGTCGCGGTCACCGCCTCGCCGTGGCCGCCCAGGCGCAGGCGTTCGCCGGTGTAGATCCCGGCGATGAAGCCGGGGATCGCGCCGATCACCGGCACGACGCAGAAGCCGAGCAGCGCGCCCGCCCCCGCGAAGACCGCCATGCGGCGTGTCGCGCCGCTCTCGCGCAGGCGGCGGGGCGGCAGCTGCCAGCGGACGGCCTGCGCCGCGAGGAGGACGAGCGTCGCGCCGACGAGGATGCCCCAGGCGAGCCCGTTCGGGTCCTGCAGCGTCCACCAGAGGACCGCGGCCCACACCAGCCACGCCCCCGGCACACCGGGCACCAAGACTCCGCACAGGCCGAGCAGCATGACCACGCCGACCAGCAGGAGTTCCCACGCTCCCATCTGTCCAGAGTGCCGCAGATCCGGTGAAACCGCAGGTCAGGTTAGTCCCGGGTGCGGAGTGAGGACACAGCGAGGACGCGGCGAGGACGCAGCAAGGGCACAGGGAGAGGGGGCAGGAAAGCGCTGGCGCTAGCGGCGTGCCACCCAGTTTCGTTCGTACGCGTGCCAGCCCAGCTGCAACCGCGTCGTCACCCCCGTCAGCTCCATCAGCCGCTTCACCCGGCGCTGCACCGTCCGCAGGCCCAGGTCCAGCTGTTTCGCGACGCTCGCGTCCGTCAGGCCGGCGAGCAGGAGGGACAGGATCTCCAGGTCCGTGCCGTCCGGGCCCTCCGGCGCGGCCTCGGACAGGGCGCCGCCGTTCTCGCCGATGCGCAGCGGCAACGCCTCCCGCCACACCGCCTCGAAGAGACCCGACAGGGACTCCAGCAGGCCGCTGGCGTGCACGACGAGTGCCGCGGGCTCCGCCGTGCGCGAGGTCAGCGGCACCATCGCGAGCGTGCCGTCGGCGATCACGAGTTTCGTGGGGACGCGGTCCACGACCCGTACCTGCTCGTCGCGTCCGATCGCCGCCGACAGCTCCGCGAGGCCCGTCGGGAGGTCGAGTACCGTGCGCTCGACCACGACGCGGTAGCGCACGCCGCGCCCCGTCGCCTGCTCCTCGGCGCTGTTCTCCGTACCCGTGATGGCGACGGGGCTGCCCGTGACGAGGGCGCACACCTCGTCACTCGCGCCCAGCTGCAGCTGGAGGAAGCGCTGGGAGACCGCGGCCGCGCCCGTGACCACCTCGACCAGGTCGTGGACGGTCGGCTCGGTGGCCTGCGCGCGGTACTCCTCCGCGAGCAGCGTCGCCGCCAGCTCGGCCTTCTCCAGCTCGTGCCGCTGCTGCGTGAGGAGCGCACCGAGCGCCACGCCGGGCGGTGCCGCCACCCAGCGGCCCGCCCTGCCGGACGCCTGCGCGGCTAGCCCGTGCCGCTCCAGGCGGCGCAGTGTCCGCTCGGTCTCCGGCTCGCCGAGGGTGAGCCTGCGCGCGAGGTCCGCGACGTCGGCGGCGCCCACCGACACCAGCGCCCGGTACGCCGACTCGTGCGTCTCGTCCAGACCTATCGCAGACAGCATGCGGCGACCGCCCCTCCCCAGTGCTCCGTTCCGGCGGCGCCGTGGCGGGAAACAGCCACGGCGTAAACCCGCCCGAGGACATCATCCCCGCACCGCGCGTCCCGATGACAAGGTGACGCCACCGCAGCACCAACCACGGTCACGTTCGCGGCCTTTGGGCCGTCTTGACCGCGGTCCAGTCCTGCGTGCCCGTCTGCATGCCCACCAACCCTGGGGAGAGCGATGCGCCTGATATCGCGTACGGCCTTGGGGGCGGCGTCCGCCGTCGCCCTCGCCGTCACCGCGGCCGTTCCGTCCGTGGCCGAGCCACGCGCGGACACGGCGGACGAGAGGCCACTGGTGGGCAGCGCCCTCCAGCGCGACGGCGGTGCCGTCGTCACCCTCGTCACCGGTGACCGCGTCCTGGTCAGATCCGACGGCAAGAGCGGGGGCGAGAGCCGCGGCAAAAGCAGCGCGGGGGCCGCCGCACTGCCCGGCGAGGACGGCACGACGCCGATGATCCAGACGCGGCAGTCCGGCAAGGACCTGTACGTCTACCCCGAAGGCGCCGTCCACGCCATCGCCGAGGGCCTCGTCGACGAGGAGCTCTTCAACGTCACCGGGCTCGTCCGCCAGGGCTACGACGACGCGCACTCCAAGAAGCTGCCGCTCATCGCCGTGTACGACACGTCCGTCGACGTCGCCCGCGCGGTGCCCGCCACCCCGCGCGGCGCCGAGCGCGGCCCCGTCCTCGAACCCGTCGACGGCGTCGCCCTGAAGGCCGACAAGAAGAAGGCCGGTGACTTCTGGGCGGACATCACCAACCCCCGGTCCCGTGCCGCGGGCGATCTGAAGAAACTGTGGCTCGACGCCAAGGTCGAGGCCACCCTCGAGAGGTCCACCAAGCAGGTGCACGCCCCCGAGGCCTGGGCCGCCGGATACGACGGCAAGGGCACCAAGGTCGCCGTCCTCGACACCGGCGCCGACGCCGGGCACCCCGACCTCAAGGGCCGCATCGGCGCGACGAGGAACTTCACCGACTCCCCGGACACCGAGGACCGGCAGGGCCACGGCACCCACACCACCTCCACCGTCGGCGGCTCCGGCGCGGCGAGCGGCGGCAAGAAGAAGGGCGTCGCACCCGGCACCGAGCTCCTGCACGGCAAGGTCCTGAACGACAGCGGGTCCGGCGCCACGTCCTGGATCATCGAGGGCATGCAGTGGGCCGTCGACCAGAAGGCCGACGTCGTCTCGATGAGCCTCGGCAACCCGGCGCGGACCGACTGCACCGACCCGATGAGCACGGCGACCGAGGAGCTCGCGCGGTCCGCGAAGGACACCCTCTTCGTCATCGCCGCCGGCAACACGGGGCCCTCCCTCAACTCCGTCTCCTCGCCCGGCTGCGCGCCCGGCGTCCTGACCGTCGGCGCCGTCGACCGCGACGACACCACGGCCCCCTTCTCCAGCCGCGGGCCCGCCTACGGCTCGCACACCCTCAAGCCGGAGATCGCCGCGCCCGGCGTCGGCATCTCCGCCGCGGCCGCGGGCGGCAGGGGCGTCCACGCGTACCGATCCATGAGCGGTACGTCGATGGCGACCCCGCACGTCGCGGGCGCCGCCGCCCTGGTCAAGCAGCGCCACCCCGACTGGAGCGCCCAGCGGATCAAGGCGGCCCTCGTGTCGTCCGCCGACAGCCGCGTGCCCGGCGACGCGCGCGAGACCGGCGGCGGACGCCTCGACGCCAAGGCGGCCGTCGACCAGAAGGTGCTCGGCTCACCCGCCGTGCAGGGCGGCAGCTTCGGCTGGCCGCAGGACTCCTCCGACCGCACCACGGTCGACGTGCCCTACACCAACACCACCGACAAGGCCGTCACGTTGCAGCTGGCCGTGGACGCGGTCACCGGCAACGACGGCTCCTCCGTCCGCTCCGGCGTCGCGCGGCTCGGCAAGCGCTCCGTGACCGTCCCGGCCGGGGCCACCGTACGGGTGCCGTTGAAGGTCACCCCGGACGCGGAGCTCAAGCGCGCCCAGTACGGCGACGTCACGGGACGCGTCCTCGCCACCGCGGCCGACGGCACCCGCGTCTCCACGCCCTTCTCCCTCTACGTCCAGCCGGAGACCGTCAGCCTCCGCGTGAAGCTGATCGACCGCCACGGCAGGGCCGCTGACGGAACGTCATCCGTCGACCTCATCGGCACCGACACCGCCACCGGCGAGCGGCGCTTCAACGAGGGCGCGAACGACCAGACGTACCAGGTCCGTCCCGGCTCCTACTTCCTGACCGGGTTCATCGACACGCGGGACACCGAAGGCGGCGGCGACAAGAAACTCACCGACTCCCTCACCCACATCGCCCGCCCGCAGGTCGAGGTCGAGAAGGACACCACGATCACGCTCGACGCCCGCAAGGCGCACCGCCTCACCGTCAGGACGGACAAGGCGTCCGAAGTGCGCGGCGCCACCCTCGCCTTCGCCCGCACCTGGGGCAAGGACAACTGGCTGCACGCCGGCACCGCCGCGGGACCGCGCACCATCCGCTCCTACTACCAGTCCGTCGAGGGCAGGCCGGCCGACGGCACCTTCGAATCCGGCAGCTACTGGCGTACCGCGGCACCCCAGATCACCGAACTCGCCGTGGTGGGCGACAAGAACCCGGACAAGAAGCTGCACCCTCTCACCGCCTCCCTCGGCTCCGCCAACCTCGACGGCACCGGCAAGGCCGCCGTCGTCGACGCCAAGTCCGGTACCGCGCAGGAGCTCGAAGCCGCGGGCGTCAAGGGCAGGATCGCACTGGTCGAGGCGCCTGACAGCGGTGACGTGGCGGCCGTGGCCGCCGAGGCGAAGAAGGCAGGCGCGGTCGCCGTCCTCGCCCACCGCGCGGCTCCCGGCCGCTGGTACCCGTCCGCCGGATTCACCGGATCGCCGCTGCCGGTCCTCGGCATCGAGCCGGACGACGCGGCGTACGTCCTGTCCCGACTGGCCTCGGGCCCCGTCGTCTTGCGGTGGAAGGCCACCGCGAACAGCCCCTACGTCTACAACCTCGCGTTCCCCGAGACCGGGCAGATCCGCGCCGACCGCACCTATCGCGTGCGGGACAAGGACCTCGCCGCGAACGAGGCGACGTACCGGGCGATGGGCCAGGCCACGGACTACGTGGACCTGCCCTCCGCGGTCCGTCCCACCGGCCTGGAGATCTACTTCGGCAACCTCGCGTCGGTCCCCGCCCCCGGCAAGCGCACCGAGTACTACTCGGCGGGCACGACCGGCTGGGGCCACCAGGTGTCCAGCAGCTTCCCGTACGGGGAGTTCATGATCGACCCGGTGCGCACGTACGAGAAGGGCGAGCGGCGCGAGGAGACCTGGTACGACGGGGTCCTCACGCCCGGCGCGCCCCGTGACGCCGCGGGCAGGCCCGCGCTCGCCGGTGAGCGGCAGGGGAACCTGATCGGGGTGGCCCCGGGCTTCTGGGCCGATGCCGAACACGGCGGGATCCAGGGCAGCTTCGGCGACATCGGTTCCGTGCGGCTCGAGCGGGACGGGGAGGTCGTGGGGGAGTCCGGCTGGCCGTCCGGGGTGTTCAGCGTCCCGGCGGAGGACTCCGCGTACGACCTCACCCTCTCCACGATGAAGCTCGGCTCCCGTGTGTGGCACCGGTCGACGTCGACGGAGACGACGTGGTCGTTCCGCTCGCACCTCGACGAGGACGCGGCCTCCCAGGGCATCCCGATGCTCTTCCCGAGGTACACCCTCGCCGAGGACGGCTTGAAAACCCTCCCCGCGAAGGACGGACAGCGGATTGAACTCGGCGTGACGGGGCACGCGGGGTACGAACCCGGCGCGCTCACCAAAGCGACGCTGTCGTACTCGTACGACGAGGGCCGGACGTGGACGGCGGCCAAGACCGCCGAACACGGCGGGAAGTGGAGTGCGACCGTGAACCACGCGGACGCCTCCGGCAAGCCGGTCCGGCTCAAAACCCGACTGACGGACGCTCACGGCAACTCCGTCACACAGACCGTGGCTCGCGCCTACGACGTGCGCTAGTCACACCGGTCCCGCCGGGCGGTCCTCCTGTGGGGGGTGGGCCCGCCCGGCGGCCCCTGTCGTCGCCGAGATGGCCGGAATTTCCGGATGCACCGTTTTCGTACGGCCGTCGCGGTGGAAAATTAGGGGCATGAGCCAGCAGGGGGACAGGCCCAGCGGTCGCGACGACGACTGGTGGGGACAGCTGTACGACGACGCCGCGCCGGACACGGGCCCGTCTTCGACGCCGGACACCCTGGACGACAGATACGCCTCGGCCTCGAACGCACTCCAGCCCCCCGTCCCACCCCAACGCCCACCCACGGACCCGTTTTCCACGGACCCCTCCGACGCCCACCCCGGCCCCCGCGACGACAACACCCCGCCCGCCGTGCCCGGCGAGCCGGGACCTCCTGGGCCTTTCGCCGCCCCCGGCCCCCGCGGAGCCGGGGCCCCGCCCGACGTGGCCGGCCGGCCGGGACGTCCAGGACCCTTCGCTGCCCACGACCCCCGCGACGACACCGACCCGCCCGACGCGGCAGGCCCGCCCTACGACCCGAGCGCCGGCCGCACCCCCGCCGGCCGGCCGGAACCCCCCGCGTCTCCCGCCCCCGAAGAACCCGCCGCGTCCCGCCCCCCGCGCACCCCGCCCACCTTCACCGCCCCGGCGCCCTGGGCGCCGCCTGCCGTGTCCGGTGGTCCTTCGACGTTTCCTGCCGGGGAGCGCGGGGGCGGTGGCGAGGGAGTCGGGTACTCCGGGGCGTCCACGGAAGGGCCCCGTGCCGGGGCGGCCGGTTCACGTCCGCCTGGCGTCCACGGTGCCTCTCCCCGTCCGCCCGGCGCCCACGGCGTGTCTCCGCGGTCGGCCGATGACGGAGTTCCCTACGTGGGGGACGGGCCGCCCACCTATGAAGCCGAGCCCAGCGCCTTGCCTGCCGCGGATCCCGATGATCTCGGGGAGCTCGTCGCCGACACCGTGCTGGACGGGGCCCGGTACGGGGCCAGTACGTTGCGGGCCGCCTCCGTGCGCGGGGATTCCGCCCGGTACCGGGGCGAGCCGCGCCGCGACGCGCTGCTCACCGCCCGCTTCGGGAGCGGCGAGGACGCCCTCGTGCTTGTCGCCATGGCCACCGGCGCCCGCGCCACGCCCGGCGCGCACCGCGCCGCCGCCGAGGCGTGCGACTGGATCGGGCGGGCCGTCGGACGCAGCCACGCGCGGCTCGCCGAGGACATCAGGGCCGCCCGGCGCGGCGACCTGAAGTCGGGCCTGCACCGCCTCACGGACCGCAGCCTCGGCAAGCTCCGCGCGCACGCCGCGGACCTGGGCATGGAACCGGACGAGTACGCCGCGTCCCTCAGGTGTCTTCTGCTGCCCGCCGACCCGTCGTGCCGTACGCGCGTGTTCTTCGGTGTCGGCGCGGGCGGCCTCTTCCGGCTGCGCGACGGCGCGTGGCAGGACATCGAACCGCGTGTCGCGGAGGCCACCGGTGAAGGAGTCGTCGGTTTCGGTTCGCCGCCTCCGCCGGGGCAGCCCGAGCAGGCGGAGGAGAGCGATCGGCTCACCATGGCGCTGGGGATCACCACGCCCCCGAGCCCGTACGAACCCGCCCCCGAGCCGCCCCGCGACCCCTTCCGCTTCCGCGCCTCCATCGCCCGCCCGGGTGACACGCTCGTCCTGTGCAGCGAAGGCCTCGCCGAGCCGCTGCGCGGTGAACCCGAGCTCGCCGAACACCTCACCCGCAGATGGGAGAAGGGCGGCCCCCCGGGGCTCGCCGCGTTCCTGGCCGACGTCCAGGTCCGGGTCAAGGGGTACGCCGACGACCGCACGGCCGCCGCCGTCTGGGAGGCATGACCGCCGCACCTGTGAATTCATGGACCAGAGGCGACCGGAAGGGCGACCAGAAGCTCCGGCTTCGTACGAGTGAAGTCCTGGTCCACGGGTCACACGGGGTGAATCACGGTTCACCAGCGTCGGAAGGTGCTACAGCATGGCCAAGCAGAACGTCGCCGAGCAGTTCGTCGACACCCTCGTCCGGGCGGGCGTCAAGCGCCTGTACGGAGTCGTCGGCGACAGTCTCAACCCGGTCGTGGACGCCATCCGACGCACCAAGGACATCGACTGGATCCAGGTGCGGCACGAGGAGACCGCCGCCTTCGCGGCCGGCGCCGAGGCCCAGATCACCGGGAACCTCGCCGCCTGCGCGGGCTCCTGCGGCCCCGGCAACCTCCACCTGATCAACGGCCTGTACGACGCGCACCGCTCCATGGCCCCGGTCCTCGCGCTCGCCGCGCAGATCCCGTCGAGCGAGATCGGCCTCGGGTACTTCCAGGAGACCCATCCGGACCAGCTGTTCCGCGAGTGCAGTCACTACAGCGAGCTGATCTCGACCCCGAAGCAGATGCCGCGGCTGCTGCAGACCGCGATCCAGAACGCCGTCGGGCAGGGCGGCGTGAGTGTGGTGTCCCTGCCCGGGGACATCGCGGGCGAGCCCGCGCCGGAGCAGGGCGGCGAGACCGCGCTGGTGACGTCGCGCCCCACCGTGCGGCCCGGCGACGCGGAGATCGAGCAGCTCGCCGCGATGATCGACGAGGCCGACAAGGTCACCCTGTTCTGCGGCAGCGGCACGGCAGGCGCACACGCCGAGGTGATGGAGTTCGCCGAGAAGGTGAAGTCCCCGGTGGGGCACGCGCTGCGCGGCAAGGAGTGGATCCAGTACGACAACCCGTACGACGTGGGCATGAGCGGCCTGCTGGGCTACGGCGCCGCCTATGAGGCCACACATGAATGCGACCTGCTGATCCTGCTCGGCACCGACTTCCCGTACAACGCCTTCCTGCCGGACGATGTCAAGATCGTCCAGGTCGATGTGCGTCCGGAGCGGCTCGGGCGCCGCTCGAAGCTCGACCTCGCCGTCTGGGGCGACGTGCGCGAGACGCTGCGCTGTCTGACCCCGCGCGTCTCACCGAAGTCGAACCGCAAGTTCCTCGACAAGATGCTCAAGAAGCACGCCGACGCGCTGGAAGGCGTGGTGAAGGCGTACACCCGCAAGGTCGAGAAGCACGTCCCGATCCACCCCGAGTACGTCGCGTCGGTCCTCGACGACCTCGCTGCCGACGACGCGGTGTTCACCGTCGACACCGGCATGTGCAACGTGTGGGCGGCCCGCTATCTCACCCCGAACGGCAAGCGCCGGATCATCGGCTCCTTCAGCCACGGCTCGATGGCGAACGCCCTGCCGCAGGCGATCGGCGCCCAGTTCGTCGACCGGAAGCGGCAGGTCGTGTCCATGTCGGGCGACGGCGGTTTCTCCATGCTGATGGGTGACTTCCTCACCCTCGTCCAGCACGATCTGCCCGTGAAGGTCGTGCTGTTCAACAACTCCTCGCTGGGCATGGTGGAGCTGGAGATGCTGGTCGCCGGGCTGCCCAACTACGGCACGGCCAACCACAACCCGGACTTCGCGGCCGTCGCCCGCGCGGCGGGTGCCTACGGCGTACGGGTGGAGAAGCCCAAGCAGCTCGCCGGTGCCCTCAAGGACGCCTTCGCGCACAAGGGCCCCGCCCTCGTCGACATCGTGACCGACCCGAACGCCCTCTCCATCCCGCCCAAGATCAGCTCGGACATGGTGACCGGCTTCGCCCTCTCCGCCAGCAAGATCGTCCTGGACGGCGGGGTGGGCCGGATGCTGCAGATGGCCCGCTCCAACCTGCGCAACGTGCCGAGGCCGTAGGAGCCTGCCCAGCCCCCCGGCCCCGGCACCGGAACGCGTCAGGCCGGGCGCAGCCGCAGCGTGACGATCTGGAACGGCCGCAGCGCGAGCGCGAGACCCGCCTCGCCCGTCCCCGCCTCGTGCAGCGGACGTTCCAGCAGGTCCGTCACCTCGGCCCGCGCGACGGGGAAAGACGTGCGGAGCGTGGCCGCCGCCCGGCCGCCGCGCGATTCGTAGAGCCGCACGATCACGTCGCCGCCGCGGTCGTCCGCGAGTTTCACCGACTCGACCGTGACCGCCGGGTGGTCGACGTCCACCAGGGAGGGGAGGACGGGGGAGTCGGTGACGCGCAGCGGCAGGTTGAGCGCGAGGCCCTCCGCCACCGCGTCGCCGGTCCCGGCCCCGGGCAGCAGCGCGTACGTGAAGCGGTGCCTGCCCTGGTCGGTCTCCGGGTCCGGGCTGTGCGGGGCCCGCAGCAGCGTGAGGCGGACCGTGGTGCCGAGCGTGTCGCCGTGCTCGGTGCGCGTCACGTCGTGGCCGTACGTCGCGTCGTTGAGCACCGCGACGCCGTACCCCTCCTCCGCCACCCGCAGCCAGCGGTGCGCGCAGATCTCGTAACGCGCCGCGTCCCAGCCCGTGTTGGCGTGCGTGGGCCGGTGCACATGGCCGAACTGGATCTCGGCGGCGGACCGCTCGGCGTGCACGTCGAGGGGGAAGGCCGCCTTGAGGACCTTCTCCGACTCCCGCCAGTCGACGTCCGTGACGACGTCCAGGCGCCTGCTGCCCGCCGCGAGCCGGATCTCCTGCGTGATCCGCGACGCCCCGAAGGTCCGCACGACCCGCACCGCGACCCGCAGCGGCCCGTCCTCGACGAGCTCGACGGAGTCGGCGTCCGTGAGGTCGGTGTGCCGGCGCCGGTAGTGCTTGTCGAGGTCCCACGCGTCGTAGTGCGTGGGATGGTCGGGGTGCAGCTGGAGGAGGTTGCCGGGGGCGGCGAGCACCTCGCGGCCCGCGTCCAGGTCCTTGACGGAGGCGAGAAGACCGGCGGCGTCGACGGTGACGCTCAGGTGCTCGTTGGTGAGCAGGATCGTCTCGCCGGTGGTGTGCGCGACCGCGCCCGTCCCGGCGTCCCGTGCCGCGTCGAGGCTCTGCGTGCCGAGCGCGGGCACGTCGACCCGCACCAGCATGCCGTCACCGGGGTCGACGACCTCGCTGCGCGCGTACGGCGAGGCGTTCAGCACCGCGGGCCCGCCCGCGCCGAGCGAACGCACGGCCGCCGAGGTGATCTCGTCGAGTTCGGCGAGGACCCGCTCGTAGGTGTCGCGGGCCTCCCGGTGCACCCAGGCGATCGACGAGCCGGGCAGGATGTCGTGGAACTGGTGCAGCAGCACCGTCTTCCACAGCCGGTCCAGCGTGTCGTACGGGTAGACGTACGCGGGATCGCGCACCGCGGCCGCCGTGCACCACAACTCGGCCTCACGCAAGGCGTGTTCGCTGCGGCGGTTGCCGCGCTTGGTGGCGGCCTGGGTGGTGTACGTGGCGCGGTGCAGCTCCAGGTAGAGCTCGCCGGACCAGACCGGGGCCTGCGCGCCGTACTCCTCCTCGGCCGCCGCGAAGAACGCCGAGGGCTTCTCGATCTCGACGCGCGGCGACCCCTCCAGAGAGCGCAGC
The DNA here is from genome assembly GCF_008642335.1 of Streptomyces venezuelae. Classification (NCBI taxonomy): domain Bacteria; kingdom Bacillati; phylum Actinomycetota; class Actinomycetes; order Kitasatosporales; family Streptomycetaceae; genus Streptomyces; species Streptomyces venezuelae. Next base: position 6,489,092 of record NZ_CP029191.1, read on the forward strand.
CGCCGTGCCCGCTCCATCATCTCGCGGGTGGGACCGCCTCCTCCGTCGCCCCAGCCGAACGGCACCAGTGAGCGGGAGGCGCGCCCCTTGTCGGCGAAGTTCCGCTCGGCGTGCGCGAGTTCGGCGCCGTGGAGCTGCGAGTTGTACGTGTCCACGGGCGGGAAGTGGGTGAAGACGCGGGTCCCGTCGATGCCCTCCCACCAGAAGGTGTGGTGCGGCATCTTGTTGGACTGGTTCCAGCTCAGTTTCTGCGTGAGGAACCAGCGAACGCCCGCGAGCTTCGCCAGCTGCGGGAAGGCGGCGGTGTATCCGAAGGAGTCCGGCAGCCAGATCTCCTCCGTCTCGACGCCGAGCTCCTCGCGGAAGAACCGCATGCCGTGCGTGATCTGCCGGGCCAGCGCCTCGCCGCCCGGCATGTTGGCGTCCGACTCGACCCACATCGAGCCCACCGGCGCCCAGGTGCCGTCCGCGACCGCCTTCTTGATGCGCTCCCAGATGTGCGGCTGATGCTCCTTGACCCACGCGTACTGCTGGGCCTGCGAGCAGGCGAAGACCAGCTCCGGATACTCCTCGGCCAGCGCCGTCACGTTGGCAAAGGTCCGCGAGGCCTTGCGCACCGTCTCGCGCAGGGGCCACAGCCACGCCGAGTCGATATGCGCGTGTCCGGCTGCCGATACGCGGTGGGCGCTGGCGTGCGCGGGCCGCGCGAGGACGTCGGCGAGTTCGGCCCGCGCGGCGGCGGCCGTGCCCGGCACGTCGTGCAGATCGAGGGCGTCGAGCATGTCCTCCAGGGCGCGCAGGATCTCGTGCCGGCGCGGACGGTCGGCGTCCAGTTCCCGCATGAGCTCGGAGAGGACCTCGATGTCGAGGATCAGCTGCCAGACGTCCTCGTTCAGTACGGCGAGGTCGGCAGACGCGAATCGGTAGATCGGGGTATTGCCTGCGGTCAGTACGTCGCCCAACGGTGTCGGCACGAAGTCGTGCAGAACGGCCGGATTGGCCGCCGCTTCGAGAAGTAGGTGCACCGGTTCGCCGCCCTGAGCAGGGGAGGCCACCGGAATATGCCGATTGCGCGGGTGAACGCCTTTGAGGGGAACGCCCGCCGCGTCGTAGACGAGCCCCTCCGCCTGGAAGCCGGGCCCTTCACCGGTGAACCCGGGATCGATCACGGCCTCGACGCGGCGCCCCCGCCACTCGTCGGGCACCTGCCCTTGAATGCGGAACCAACTGGTCGACCAGGGATTTCCCCACTCGGTGCCGGTCTCGAAGGGCTCGTACTCCGCTTCGAGCGCGGTCCCGACGGGCACCGGCTCGCCCGGCGCGTGCCACACGGAGAGGGTCAGCGGCGTGCGCCGGGTGTACTGGGCGGGCCGGATGAACTGGCGCAGCGCCCGCTCCAGGCGGCCTTCCACCAGCAGTCTGTCGTCGTGCACTCGTGCTCCTCGGGACGCTCGACGGTGGGGTCCACCGCTTCACTTCCCCTGAACTCCCGGATGCACCCACCACCATTGATTGATGATTCGACAAGCGTGCCGTGACCCGCCCGGGGCATGCATCCCGTGAGGCTGTTCGAAAGGGAGGCAGAGACATCGCTTTGTGGGCGGGGGTCATGACGAGGCACTCACGAGGGGGCGGTCCCGGGAATCTCGGGGCCTCTTCACCGGAAATACAGGACGAGAGGACCGGTGAGACGCGGGGCGAGTCCGACAAGGGCCAACTCACGCGGCGGCTGGGGAGAGCGGATCTGCGCGCGGTGTCCGAGGTCAGGAAATCCCTGAGGGAACTTCTGCGGCACTGGGGAAAGCCGGGAAAGAGCGAGATAGCCGAACTCCTCACCAGTGAACTGGTCACGAACGCACTGGTGCACACCGATCACGAGGCGGTCGTCACGGCGACCGTCGGCCCGCACGGCCTGCGCGTGGAGGTGCGGGACTTCGTGGGCCACCGGCCCGAACCGCGGGTACCGAACGCCGACGACGGTACGAGCGGCAGGGGCCTGGTCCTGGTGCAGTCCCTCGCCGACGCCTGGGGAGTACGGGCGCACGGCGTGGGGAAGGCGGTCTGGTTCGAGCTGGACGGCGGCGGCGCGGCATGAGCACACCGCCGCCGTACGGCCCGTGGATCAGCCGAACTGCTGTTCCAGATCCTTCAGTTTCCGCTCCAGCGAGTCGAGCCGGGGCAGGGCCTGCGTGTCGTCCTCGGCCGTGAGGTCGACGGTGACGGGCGCGACGGGAGCCGCACCGTCAGGGCCGTTCCTGACGGCCTGGAGGGAGGGACGGGAGCGCACCGGCAGCTGTTCCTGCGCCGCTATGGCAGGGTCCGCGCCGACCTGCGCGGACCCGGCGGCCGGTGCGACGGCCTGTACGTCCACCTGACGGCCGCCGCCGCGGCCCTGCCAGTTGCGCTGGCCCCGGCTGAGGGCCTTGAGCTGGGCGCGCTCCAGCTTCTCCTGATCGCGCCTGCGCAGCCGCGTCTGCTCCTTCTCGCGGCGGTCCTCCCGGACCTCCTCGACGGCCTCGTCCAGGGTGCGTACGCCTTCGAGGAGCATCAGCGACCAGGCCCCGAAGGTCTCACGGGGCGCCCGCAGCCACCGCACGATGCGGATCTGCGGCAGCGGTCGCGGCACCAGACCCTGCTCGCGCAGCGCGGCCCTGCGGGTCTGCTTCAGCGCGCGGTCGAAGAGGACCGCCGCCGAGAGGGACATGCCCGCGAAGAACTGCGGGGCGCCCGCGTGGCCGAGACCCCGCGGCGCGTGCACCCAGTTGAACCAGGCGGCCGCGCCCGCGAACGTCCACACGAGCAGCCGCGAACCGAGGGCCGCGTCGCCGTGGCTCGCCTCGCGCACGGCGAGGACGGAGCAGAACATCGCCGCGCCGTCGAGGCCGAACGGGACCAGATACTCCCAGCCGCCGGAGAGGCTGAGGTTCTGCCGGCCGAAGCCGACCAGGCCGTGGAAGGAGAGCGCCGCGGCGACGGCCGCGCAGCAGAACAGGAGGACGTAGGACGCGGTTCCGTAGACGGCTTCCTTGCGTCTGCGGCGCTCCTCGCTGCGCTCCCACGACTCGTCGCTCGCGCTTCCCTTGGCTGCTTTGGCGTGGCCTCGCTTGCCGCGCGTGAGCACCGCAACCGCCACCAGCAGGCCCAGGAGCAGGACGCCACCCGGGAGCAGCCAGTCCAGCGATATGTCGGTCAGTCTCATCTGGGGGTCCCTTGCATTGCGGTAGGGCGTAACGGGCGCCATATTGACCCAACCCGGAGGGACCCCACGGGGTTTCGGCGCAAGAAGACGCCATGGGGGTGCGCGGGAGCACACACGGCGTACTTTTGCTCGAACTCGCGGTGCAATACCGGAAGTTGAGTTCGATTAAACGCGCTCGAAACGGTGGTTCGGACTGCGGCGGTGGTTCGGACCGAAGCGGTGGCTCAGGCGGAGGCGGTCGCCTCGGCGTCCGCGCTCAGCCGCGCGACGCGCTCCGCGTCGCAGGTGCGCGGGCAGGTGACGCAGGTGTCGTCGGGGCGCAGCGTGTAGAACATGCAGCAGCTCGCCCGGTCGCGGGTCGGCAGCGACTCGCCGTTCGGGCCCGTCAGCTCCCGGAAGCCGGCCGTGCCGACGTACGGCTTGGTGGCGCCGGGCAGCAGCCGCTCCAGCTCCGTCATCGCCCGCTGCTCCTCGCCGAGGAGGTGCGCCACGTACCAGAGACCCTCGACGATCTCGTCCGTGGCGACGCTCCACAGGGCGCGCGAGCGGCGTCGCATCCGCGGCCCGAAGCCGTCGAGCAGCGGACCCAGGTGTTCGGCGACCGAGGCCCGCACCTCCGCGCGCAGGGCCTCCTCGTCCGGTACGACGCGGGCGTCGGGCCGCGCCGCCGCCGGGTCGTCCGGCAGGCAGGCGAAGCCGTCCGCACGTACGGCCATGCGGCCGAGCGTGCGCTGGAAGGAGACGTCCGCGACCGGGAAGCGGGGGACGCGGCGCTGCAGGAACCAGGGGACCGTGATGAGCAGCGTGGCCGGCCAGGCGTAGCGGTGCAGGCCGAAGCTCGCGATCACGTCCGGGCGGGCCTGGGTGCCGTAGTCCTTGAGGACCTGTGCGTTGTCCCATGCCAGGAACGCGTCGAGGTCGGCCCCGCCCTCCGCGAGCCGGGCGGCGGTGACCCAGCCGCCGCCCTGTGGGGCCTGTTCCTCGTGACCGAGCTCGGTGATGTGCAGTCCGGAGTACACCTCGCCCAGACGGGCGTAGGAGTCCGCTACGGCACTGGGGGCGCCCTGGGCGGGTGCGGCCAACGTGGGTACGGACATGCGCGGGACCACCGAATCGCGATCGATAGCAGGTTAGCCTTACCTTACCCGACGTGATCGATGTTTCAACTCCGGCTCTGTCCGCCTAGGGTGCCTCTCGTACCTTTCAGAACGATCAGGGCGATCAGAGGCGGGCGGGACACGCGGTGGAGCAGACCGGAGCACGCGAGGGGAGTCCCCTCGCCGGGGCGCCGCGTGTCCGGGTGCCCGAACAGGCGGGAGCGCGTCAGGCCCGAGCGCGTCAGGCGGTCCGGCGCAGCTCCGTGCGCGGTCAGATCCTCGCCGCGCTGCGGGCCGCGCTCGTCGGCGGCGAGCTCGCGCCCGGCGAGGTCTACTCGGCACCGGCCCTCGCCGACCGCTTCGGCGTCTCCGCGACGCCCGTCCGCGAGGCGATGCAGCAGCTGGCCACCGAGGGCGCGGTGGAGGTCGTCCCCAACCGCGGCTTCCGCGTCGTCGAGCGCGGCGCGCGGGAACTGGCGGAGCTCGCCGAGGTGCGGGCCCTGATCGAGGTCCCGGTGATGCTGCGCCTTGCCCGCACGGTGCCCGCGGCGCGCTGGGCGGAACTGCGGCCGCTGGCCGAGGCGACCGCGACGGCGGCGGCGGGCGGCGACCTCGCCCGCTACGCCGAGTCCGACCGCGCCTTCCACGGCGCGGTCCTCTCCCTCTCCGGCAACCAGCAGCTGGTCCAGGTCGCGGAAGACCTGCACCGCCGCTCGCAGTGGCCCCTGTCGACCGGCCCCGTCGCGGCCCGCCGCGCCGACCTGATCGCCGACGCGGCCGAACACATGGCCCTCCTGGACGCCCTCACCACCCAGGACCTCCCGGTGGTCTCATCCCTGGTCCGCGAACACTTCACGGGGGCGTCGGGCTGAGGGTTCAGACCGCCGCGGCCGGTGGCTGCAGGTGCTGGGCCAGCCAGGACGGGACGCCGCCGAGGAGGCGGAAGAGGCGGGTGGCCTCGGCTCGGAGGCGGGTGGCTTCCGGTTCTGGTTCCGCGTCGGCCAGGGCGGCGAGCGCCGGGGCCGTGCCGACCAGGTAGCCGAGCTCCTCGCGGATGCGCAGGGACTCCGCGAAACCGTGCCGCGCCTCCGCCAACTCCCCGTCCCGCAGGGCGAGTCCGGCCAGATGGCGCCAGGTGAAGGAGAGGAGGAGCGGGTCGGAGTGGGCGGTGGCGCCCGCGTGGGCCCGCCGGTACGCCGCCTTCGCCGACTGCGGGGAGTCCGCGATGTGCTCCGCGATCAGACCGCGGCGGAAGTCGAGCAGCGGGCGCCCCGGTGCGTTCGGGGCGAGCAGCGCGGCCGCCCTGCCGAGCGCCGTACGCGCTTCGTCGGCCCGGTCGCGTACGTTCAAGACCGTGGAGGCGTACGCCAGTTGGCCCCGCTCGCAGGCCGCCGCGCCCCGGTCGTCGTCGTCCTCGGCGAGCGCCTCCGCGGTCCGCAGACCGTCCTCCGCCTCGCCCCAGCCGTCCCCGGTGAACAGGCACCGCTCGACGAGGAGCGCCGTCCTCTGAAGTGCCGCCGCAGCCCCCGCCCGTGAGGCGAGCAGCGCCGCAGCGTCGGTCCAGCAGCCGCGTGAGCGCAGCCGCCATACCGCGGTCTGGAGTGGATCGTGCTCTGCAGTCGTTCCGGTACCAGACATGGCGGTATGCGCCACGTTGCCCTCCCCGAGCACACCATTGAGCTGTTGAGTCGTGGGCGAATCTCAGCATGGATCGCGGCACCGGGCCAAGAGGCTGGGTGAAAGAATTCACAAAGGGCGGGCAAGGAAACGGGACGGGCCCGGCCGGCGGTTCGTCACCGCGGACCGGGCCCGTACCCGATGACCTCAGCTCATGCGCAGCGCGAGGAAGAAATCGAGCTTGTCCTCCAGGCGCGACAGGTCACGACCCGTCAACTGCTCGATACGGCCCACCCGGTAGCGCAGCGTGTTGACGTGGAGGTGCAGCCGCGCCGCGCAGCGCGTCCACGAGCCGTCGCTGTCGAGGAACGCCTCCAGGGTCGGGATGAGCTCCGCGCGGTGGCGCTGGTCGTACTCGCGCAGCGGGTCGAGGAGCCGCGCCGTGAACGCCCGGCGCACGTCGTCCGGCACGAACGGCAGCAGCAGCACGTGCGAGGCCAGCTCCTGGTGCCCGGCCGCGCAGACCCGCCCCGGGCGCGCCGCGGCGACCCGGCGGGCGTGCCGCGCCTCCTCCAGGGCGCCGCGCAGCCCCTCCGCCGAGTGAACGGACGCGCTGACGCCGAGCGTGAGGCGGCCGTCGCCGTCCAGGCCCGCCGCCAGCGGGTCGTGCACGGAGGCGAGGAGCGCGTCGGCGAGCAGGCCCGTCTCCGGGCCCTCGTGCTCGCCGGGGACCGCGGGCAGCGGCACGAGGGCGATCGCCTCGTCGCCGGTGTGGGCGACGGCGATCCGGTCGGACGGCTCGGGGCCCGACGCCGTCGGGTCGACGAGGATCTCCTCCAGGAGCGACTGGGCGACGGGACCGCCGTCGATCTCCCCGCCCTCCCACTCCACGCGCGCGACCACGACCTGCCAGTGCGGAGCCGTGCCGAGACCGGGCAGCAGCACCGGGGCGGCGACGCGCAGCCGGGCCGCGATCTCGGCGGGGGCGGCGCCGGTCTGCACCAGCTCCAGGACCTCCTGGGCCAGGCGGCGGCGCACCGTGCGGGCCGCGTCGCGCCGGTCGCGCTCCACCGCGATCAGCTGGGTCACGCCCTGGAGCAGGTCGAGCCGCTCCTCGGGCCAGTCGCCCGCGTCGGCCTCGACCGCGAGGACCCAGTCGGAGAGGACGGACTCGCGCACGTCGCGCGAGGCGCCGGCCGCTCCGCGCCCACTGGTCCGAATGGGGAACAGCGAGTACGTGACGGAGTCGACCGTCACGCGGTGCGGGCCGCGCCGCCCCGTCCTGACGGCCGCGAGGTGCTCCCCGGCGAGGCGGGCGCACAGCGGCGCGGGCAGGGCGTTTCCGGCCGCGGCCGATCCGGCGATCACGCGTCCCGCGGGGGACAGGACCCAGGCCCGCAGGTCCAGGTCGGTGCCGAGCAGGTCGAGGACGACGTCGGGGCCGCCGCCCGCGGGGCCCGAGGTCATCAGGCGGCGGTGCCGGTCGACGACGGCGGCCAGGTCCCCTGCGCGCTCGCCGGACACCTGGCGCACGACGTGTTCGGTGATCGTCGCGAAGGCCACGGACTCGTTGACCGCGAAGAGCGGAAGGCGGTGCCGGGCGCAGGCCTGCACGATGTCGTCGGGGATGTCGCCCAGCTCGGCCTCGCCGGCCGCCAGGGCGGCGACACCGGCGCTCGCGAGGATCCGTACGAAGGGCTCCGTGTCCGAGGCGTCGCGACGCCAGGCGAGGCCGGTGAGGACCAGCTCGCCGCCCGCCAGGTACCGGCTGGGGTCCCGCAGGTCCGTGGTCATCACACCGCGCACGGTGCGGTCCAGCTCGTCCTCACCGCCGAGCAGCCGCAGGCCCAGCGCGTCGGTGTCAAGGAGTGCGCGCAGCCGCATGGTGTCGTCGCCGCCGATCTGTCTCGAATGGTGTGTACAAACATGTGCGCTCTGTAGCGCCGGGGCCCCGCGCCTCCGTGAGTCCGGGGTTTCCGGGGGGAACCCGCGAGGTTACTGGGGCCCGTTCTTCATACGAATCTACAAGACGCGCGCCTTGGCCAGCCAACTCCTTCATGGTTTCGGTGACTGACCCCACCGGACGGGCGAGCGGTGTACTTGGCCCACTCCGCGTTAACAGCACATGAACGAGCAGTCGAGGGACCAACGGCCCGAGTGGCCGGAACGGAATGCTCCCGTCCCTCGAAGCGAAAGACCCTCGATACGAACAAGAAGAGAGCCTCATGGACTTCCTTCGCCCCGCCAGCTGGGAGGAGGCGCTCGCCGCCAAGGCCGAGCACCCCACGGCTGTGCCGATTGCGGGTGGCACCGACGTGATGGTCGAGATCAACTTCGACCACCGCCGTCCCGAGTACCTGCTTGACCTCAACCGCATCGGCGACCTGCGCGAGTGGGAGGTGGGCGAGGAGACCGTCCGGCTCGGTGCCTCCGTCCCGTACACCCAGATCATGGAGGAGCTCCGCACGGAGCTGCCCGGTCTGGCGCTCGCCTCGCACACGGTCGCCTCCCCGCAGATCCGCAACCGCGGCGGCGTCGGCGGCAACCTGGGCACGGCCTCCCCGGCCGGCGACGCCCACCCGGCCCTGCTGGCCGCCGACTGCGAGGTCGAGGTGGAGTCTGTGCGGGGCTCCCGCCTCATCCCGATCGACGAGTTCTACACCGGTGTGAAGCGCAACGCCCTCGCCCCGGACGAGCTCATCAAGTCCGTCCACATCAAGAAGGCGGAAGGACCGCAGCAGTACTCGAAGGTCGGCACGCGCAACGCGATGGTCATCGCCGTGTGCGCCTTCGGCATCGCGCTGCACCCCGAGACCCGGACCGTGCGGACCGGCATCGGCTCCGCCGCCCCCACGCCCATCCGGGCGAAGGCGGCCGAGGAGTTCCTGAACGCGGCGCTCGAAGAGGGCGGCTTCTGGGACAGCAAGAAGATCATCACCCCCTCGATCGCCAAGCAGTTCGCGGAGCTCGCCTCCGGAGCCGCCAACCCGATCGACGACGTGCGCGGAACGGCGAACTACCGCCGGCACGCCGTCGGGATCATGGCCCGCCGCACGCTCGGCTGGACCTGGGAGTCGTACCGCGGCGAGGGCCGCAGCACTGAGGGAGTCGCATGATGCGCGTGAACTTCACGGTCAACGGCCGCAAGCAGGAAGCCGACGACGTGTGGGAGGGCGAGTCCCTCCTGTACGTGCTGCGTGAGCGCATGGGGCTCCCGGGCTCCAAGAACGCCTGCGAGCAGGGCGAGTGCGGCTCCTGCACCGTCCGTCTCGACGGCGTGCCGGTCTGTGCGTGTCTCGTCGCGGCCGGACAGGTGGAGGGCCGCGAGGTCACCACCGTCGAGGGCCTCGCCGACTACGCCAAGCACCGCCAGGACGCCCACCCGGGCGGCGGCTGCGCCTCCGGCGCCTGCGGCACGTCCCTGCAGGACGCCCAGCAGTGGAAGGCTCATTCTGCCGGCGGGGCCACTGACTCCCAGACCGGCGAGGGCACCGAACTCTCCCCGATCCAGCAGGCGTTCATCGACGCGGGCGCCGTCCAGTGCGGCTTCTGCACCCCCGGTCTGCTCGTCGCCGCCGACGAGCTCCTGGAGCGCAACGACACCCCGTCGGACGCGGACATCCGCGAGGCGCTCTCGGGCAACCTGTGCCGCTGCACCGGTTACGAGAAGATCCTCGACGCGGTCCGCCTCGCGGCGGCCCGCCAGGGAGAGGTGGTCTGATCATGGCCGGCACCACCACAGGTATCCCCGCCAACGTCACCCAGGGTTCGCAGACGAAGGGCGGCGTCGGCGAGTCGATGCTCCGCCCCGACGGCACTCTGAAGGTCACCGGCGAGTTCGCGTACTCCTCGGACATGTGGCACGAGGAGATGCTCTGGGGCCAGGTCCTGCGCTCCACCGTCGCCCACGCCGAGATCGTGTCCATCGACACCTCCGAGGCCCTCGCCCTCTCCGGCGTCTACGCCGTCCTGACCGCCGACGACCTGCCGGCGGCGAAGAACTACGGCATGGAGTACCAGGACACCCCCGTCCTCGCGTACGGCAAGGTCCGCCACCACGGCGAGCCGGTGGCCCTCGTGGCCGCCGACCACCCGGAGACCGCGCGCCGCGCCGCCGCCAAGATCAAGGTCGAGTACAGGGAGCTGCCGGTCATCACGGACGAGGCGTCCGCGACCGCTCCCGACGCGATCCTGGTGCACGAGAACCGCGGCGACCACCACGCCGGGCACGTCCCGCACCCGAACATCGTGCACCGCCAGCCGATCATCCGCGGCAACGCCGACGAGGCCGCCAAGAAGGCCGACGTGATCGTCAAGGGCGAGTACACGTTCGGCATGCAGGACCAGGCCTTCCTCGGCCCGGAGTCCGGCCTCGCCGTGCCCTCCGAGGACGGCGGCGTCGACCTGTACGTGGCCACCCAGTGGCTGCACTCGGACCTCAAGCAGATCGCGCCCTGCCTCGGCCTGCCCGAGGAGAAGGTCCGCATGACGATGGCGGGCATCGGCGGCGCGTTCGGCGGCCGCGAGGACATCTCGATGCAGATCCTCGCCTCGGTCCTCGCCCTGCGCACCTCCAAGCCCGTCAAGATGGTCTACAACCGGTACGAGTCGTTCTTCGGCCACGTCCACCGGCACCCGGCGAAGCTCTACTACGAGCACGGCGCCACCAAGGACGGCAAGCTCACGCACATGAAGTGCAAGATCGTCCTGGACGGCGGCGCGTACATGTCCTCGACCCCCTCGGTCGTCGGCAACGCCTCGTCCCTCTCGGTCGGCCCGTACGTCGTCGACGACGTGGAGATCGAGGCGATCGGCCTCTACACCAACAACCCGCCCTGCGGCGCCATGCGCGGCTTCGGCGCGGTCCAGGCGTGCTTCGCCTACGAGGCCCAGATGGACAAGGTCGCCGCCAAGCTGGGCATGGACCCGGTGGCGTTCCGGCAGAAGAACGCGATGGAGCAGGGCACGATCATGCCGACCGGGCAGCCGGTCGACTCGCCCGCCCCCGTCGCCGAGCTGCTGCGCCGCGTCAAGGCCCGACCGCTGCCGCCCGTGCGCCAGTGGGAGTCCAGCGAGGGCGCCGACGTCCGCGCGCTGCCCGGCGGTCTGTCCAACACCACGCACGGCGAGGGCGTCGTCCGCGGTGTCGGCTACGCGGTCGGCATCAAGAACGTCGGCTTCTCCGAGGGCTTCGACGACTACTCGACCGCGAAGATCCGCATCGAGGTCATCAACGGCGAGGCCGTGGCCACCGTCCACACCGCCGCGGCCGAGGTCGGCCAGGGCGGCGTGACCATCCACGCGCAGATCGCCCGTACCGAGCTCGGTGTCCAGCAGGTCACCATCGCCCCCGCCGACACCCAGGTGGGCTCGGCAGGTTCGACCTCCGCGGGCCGCCAGACGTATATGACCGGCGGCGCCATCAAGAACTCCTGCGAGATCGTCCGCGAGAAGGTCCTGGAGATCGGCCGGCGCAAGTTCGGCTCGTACCACCCGGCGTGGGCCAACGCCGAGCTCCTCCTGGAGGGCGGCAAGGTCGTCACCGACGGCGGCGAGGTCCTCACCACCCTCGTGGAGGTCCTTGAGGACGAGGCCGTGGAGGTGGAGGAGGAGTTCAGGCACCGCCCCACCGAGGCCTTCGACCTGCGCACGGGACAGGGCAACGGCCACGTCCAGTACGCCTTCGCCGCGCACCGCGCGGTGGTCGAGGTCGACACCGAGCTCGGCCTCGTCAAGGTGATCGAGCTGGCCTGCGCCCAGGACGTCGGCAAGGCGGTCAACCCGCTCTCCGTCATCGGGCAGATCCAGGGCGGCACCACCCAGGGCCTCGGCGTCGCGGTGATGGAAGAGATCATCGTCGACCCGAAGACCGCGAAGGTGCGCAACCCCTCCTTCACGGACTACCTGCTCCCGACCATCCTCGACACGCCGACCATCCCGGTCGACTACCTCGAACTGGCCGACCCGAACGCGCCGTACGGCGTGCGCGGCATCGGCGAGGCACCGACCCTGTCGTCCACCCCGGCGGTCCTCGCGGCCATCAGGAACGCGACGGGTCTCGAGCTCAACAAGACGCCGGTACGTCCCGAACACCTCACCGGCACGTGATCCCTCACTGAGGGAGGGTCCCCCGCTCGGGGACCGGATCCCCCGCTCGGGGATCAGCAAGGTTCTCCGGGCGGTGCGCGGCTGCCAGGAACGTCACACTTCCGCCACCCGCACCGCCCGGAGCTCAACTCCCCGCTTCCTTCGAGGGAGATGTCGTTCGTCTCGGGCCGTCCCCCGGGTCGTGCAGCCAATGCACCATCCCAAATCCCGCGACTCCGCGGGTGCCCCTGTGAACCTTGGGAGTAGGCACCATGACCCAGTCGTCAGTGGAGCCCAAGACCACCGCAGAGGACGCGGGCCCCGGCTCGCGCGTCCCGGCCGGCAGGTCTTGGCTCGATCGGTACTTTCACATATCCCGGCGGGGATCCACGGTCGCGCGCGAGGTGCGCGGCGGTATCACCACCTTCATGGCGATGGCGTACATCGTCCTGCTCAACCCGCTGATCCTGTCCGGCAAGGACGCGGCGGGGGACACCATGGGCCAGAAGGCCCTGATCACGGCGACGGCGCTCGCCGCGGCGGTCACCACGCTCCTCATGGGCTTCGTCGGCAAGGTGCCGCTGGCCCTGGCCGCCGGACTCTCCGTGTCCGGTGTGATCTCCTCGCAGGTCGCGCCCGAGATGACCTGGCCGCAGGCCATGGGCATGTGCGTGATGTACGGCGTGGTGATCATGCTTCTGGTGGTCACCGGGCTCCGCGAGATGATCATGAACGCGATCCCGCTCGCCCTCAAGCACGGCATCACCATGGGCATCGGCCTGTTCATCGCCATCATCGGCCTGGTCAAGGGCGGCTTCGTGCACCCCGGCAAGGCCACCCCGCTCTCGCTCGGCCCCGCCGGTGAACTCTCCGGCTGGCCCGTGCTGCTCTTCGCGGGCACCCTGCTCCTCATCTTCATGCTCCAGGCGCGCAACACCCCCGGCGCGATCCTGATCGGCATCGTCACCGGCACCGTGATCGCCGTCGTGCTCAACGCGCTCGACGTGATCGACCCCAAGCAGTGGGCGAACGGCGCCCCCGAACTCCACGGCAGCGCGATCTCGTCGCCCGACTTCTCGCTCATCGGCGAGGTCGAGTTCGGCGGCTGGGGCGAGGTCGGCGCGATGACGGTCGGCATGATCGTCTTCACCCTGGTGCTCGCCGGGTTCTTCGACGCCATGGCCACCATCATCGGCGTCGGCACCGAGGCCAACCTCGCCGACGACAAGGGCCGCATGCCGGGCCTGTCCAAGGCGCTGTTCATCGACGGCGCGGGCGGTGCCATCGGCGGCGTGGCGGGCGGCTCCGGCCAGACCGTCTTCGTCGAGTCCGCCACCGGAGTCGGCGAGGGCGCCCGCACGGGCCTCGCCTCCGTCGTCACCGGCCTGTTCTTCGCGGCCTGCCTCTTCTTCACGCCGCTCACCGCGATCGTGCCGCAGGAGGTCGCCTCCGCCGCGCTCGTCGTCATCGGAGCGATGATGATGATGAACGCCCGGCACGTCGACTGGGCCGACCGCGCCACCGCCATCCCGGTCTTCCTGACCGTGGTGCTCATGCCCTTCACGTACACCATCACCACCGGTGTCGCGGCGGGCGTCATCTCCTGGGTCGCCATCAAGATCGCGCAGGGCAAGGCGCGCGAGATCGGCGCCTTCATGTGGGGGCTGACGGTGATCTTCATCGTCTACTTCGCCCTCAACCCCATCGAAGGATGGCTGGGCGTCCACTGAGGCGCTGAGCCCTCCGCACACCCGTAGCCCCGAAAGCCCCGAGGAGGCCGACATGCTGGACATCGCCGACGAGCTGAACCGGTGGGTCGAGCAGGGACGTGACTTCGCCGTCGCCACCGTGGTGGCGGTCGGCGGGAGCGCGCCCCGGCAGCCCGGCGCCGCGCTCGCCGTCGACAGCGAGGGCACGGCGATCGGCTCGGTCTCCGGCGGTTGTGTGGAGGGTGCTGTCTACGAACTGTGCCGGCAGTCCCTGGAGGACGGCGAGACCGTCCTCGAACGGTTCGGCTACAGCGACGACGACGCCTTCGCGGTGGGTCTGACCTGCGGCGGCATCATCGACATCCTCGTGACCCCGGTCCGCGCCGACTCCGTGTCCAGGCCGGTGTTCGCTGCCGCCCTGGCCGCGGCCTCCGCGGGGGAGGCGGCCGCCGTCGCCCGGGTCACGTCCGGGCCCGCCGAGCTCCTCGGCCGCGCTCTTCTCGTCCGTACGACGGACGGGGCAGGCGCGTACGAGGGCGGCCTCGGCGGCCACCCCGAGCTGGACCGCACGGTGGCGGGGGAGGCCCGCGCCCTGCTCGACGCCGGGCGCACCGCGACCGTGGAGATCGGCGCGGACGGCTCGCGGTGCGGTCAGCCGCTGGTGGTCCTCGTCGAGTCCAGCGTCCCGCCGCCCCGCATGATCGTGTTCGGCTCCATCGACTTCGCGTCCGCGCTGGTCCGCATGGGCAAGTTCCTCGGCTACCACGTCACCGTGTGCGACGCCCGGCCCGTCTTCGCCACCCCCACCCGCTTCCCCGACGCCGACGAGATCGTCGTCGAGTGGCCGCACCGCTACCTGGAGGGCACGGAGGTCGACGGCCGCACCGTGCTCTGCGTCCTCACCCACGACGCCAAGTTCGACGTGCCGCTCCTGGAGCTGGCCCTGCGCCTGCCCGTCGCCTACGTAGGGGCGATGGGCTCGCGCCGTACGCACGAGGACCGCAACGAGCGGCTTCGCGAGGTCGGGGTCACCGAGCTCGAGCTCGCGCGCCTGCGCTCGCCCATCGGCCTCGACCTGGGGGCCCGTACGCCCGAGGAGACCGCCGTGTCCATCGCGGCGGAGATCGTCGCCGCCCGCAGGGGCGGCAGCGGGGTCTCCCTCACCGGGGCGCACACCCCCATCCACCACGACGGCTCACGCGAGCTGTCCGGGCGTATCGGCTCGGTCGCCTGAGGGCCCTACGGCACCGGACTCATGCCGGACCGGCCGCGAGGAGCCGGTCCGCGGCCTGCCCGAACATCCGCCGCGCCACGGCCGACAGCGCCCCGTCGCAGAGCGCGGGCAGCCCCCGTACGCGCAGATCCTCGCGCCACACCATGGTGGAACCCGCGCCCGCGGTGGCCGGATAGACCTCGATCTCCGCCCAGCCCGTCACGAACGAGCCGCGCTTCTCCAGGCGGCACCGCCCCGGCGCGGCACCCTCCGGCGGACGCCACTCGACGACCTCCATCACGTCGTCGAAGCCGACGGGGCCCAGCGCGCTGCGCGCCACGAAGACCGTGCCCACGTGGGTGGGCGGGGGAGTGCCGACGGTGATGCGGGTGAGCGGGACGACGTCGCCGTGCCGCTCCCACGCGGTGAGCCTGCGCCACGCCTCGGCGGCGGGCAGGGCAGTGTCGCGGGTGATCTGGAAGTTGGCCACGCCTTCGAGCCTGCCAGAGGAACCCGCGACCGGCGGTATATGACTAGCGGTACACCTTGCCGGGTTCGGCCTTGCCGGGGGCGAGGAGCTGGGGGACCGTCACGAAGACGTAGCCGCGCTTCTTCAGGCCGTCGATGACGCCGGGGACGGCCGGCACGGTGCCCTTGTAGATGTCGTGCAGCAGGATGATGCCGTCCCGCTTCGTCTGGTCGAGGACGCGCTTCGTGATCAGCTTGGAGTCATTGGTCGTGTAGTCCTTCGCGGTGACGGACCACAGGATCTCCGAGAGGCCGAGCTCCTTGGAGAGCTTGTTGATGTCGTCGTTGGTGCGGCCCTGCGGCGGGCGCATCAGCGTCGGCTTCTTGCCTATGAGCTTCTCGATCGCCTTGTTGGGGCGCTCCAGCTCGCGGCGCGCCTCGTCCGCGTCGATCTTCGTCAGGATCTTGTGCGACCAGGTGTGGCTCGCGACCTCGTGGCCCTCGGCGTCCATCTGCTTCACGAGCTCGGGGTACTTCTCTATGTGGTTCTTGCCGAGCGTGAAGAACGTGGCCGGGACCTTCGCCTCCTTGAGGATCTTCAGGAGTCTCGGCGTGTTCTCGCTGGGGCCCGCGTCGAACGTCAGGGCCACGCACTTCGCCTTGCGGCAGTCGACGGTGCCGAACTTCCCCTGGTCCGCGGCCTTCGCCTCGGCCGCGTCCTTGCGCACGGTGCTGGGCGACGTGGTGTCGAGCTTGGTGCACCCGGTCAGCGCGAGGGTGAGGGCCGCCCCCGCCGCGAGGACGGGGGCGGTACGACGCAACCTCTTGGCCGCGTGCGTCGTCTTGCAGACAGATGGCGTGTTCATGGGGGGCATGCGCCCACTATACACAGGGCGTATACACCTTGTTCATAGCGCCATCTGTTAACGGAAACCGCAGGTCAGACCGGGATGACCCGGATCGAAGGGTGGATGGCCGTGTTCAGGTACAGCCGCTCCTTCTTGTTCTCCTGCTCCAGCTCCATCACGAGCCGGTACCGGTACAGGCCGGGCTTGGTCGTGCTCATCACCGTGCCCGCCCAGTAGTAGTAGACGGGCGTGAACTTGTCCCGCATCCGGTCGGGCATCCCGTAGATCTTCAGCTCGTTGAAGATGCGCCGCTCCGCCACGTCCTCCTCGTCACCCAGCTCGGTGTCGAGGAAGACGATGTTGTTGATCTTCGGCATGGGCGGCCACGTGCCGTCGAGCCGCTTCTCCATGTCGATCGGGCGCACGATCCAGTTGATGACCTGCCCCTGCTTGCACACCGTCTCCAGCGACGACGTGCCCTGCCCCTTGCCGCCGATGCTGTTGTCCATCATGTACATCGCGTCGCTCAGCGAACCCGTCGCCGTCGCCCGCTCCATGTTGATGAGCGTCACGATGTTGAGCTGGACCGAGTTCAGCTGACCGGGGTTCTGCTTCTCCGCGCTGTGCGCAGCAGTGCTCACCGTGCCTCCTTCGCGTACATCGTCATGACTGCCCGGTCCCTAGCCGACGAGGGACGACGACAGGGTGGTGGTGATCGGTTCGTCCCGCGTGCCGAGCTTGAACTTGATCTGGTACGTGATCGGGCCGGCGTCCTTCTTCACCGTCCCCGTCCAGTACGCGACGTCGGTGCCGGGATACACCTTCCGCACCGGCTCGCAGACGTCCCTGTCGATGATGATGTCGTCGATCGCGACGTACGCCTCGCACTCCAGCGCCAGACAGTTCCACAGGATCTGGTCCCCGCGCCGCGCCTTCGTCTGCAGCTCCTCGGTGCCGAACCCCGTGGACCCGCCCGACTTGTTCGTGTCGTACATGTACAGGTGGCCGTGCATGTTGCCGGCCGCGAGCGCGCCGACGGCGTCCACGACGGCGGTGATGGAGATCGGCCGCTTCACGGCGGCTTCCCGCCTCGGTTTGGTGGTCATCCGTTCCTCCTCGTCCGGGGGTGGCTCAGGCGCCGCGGCCGGGGCGCGCGGTCGACGGGATGGGCAGCGGGCCGATGCCGGCCTTGGTGAAGGCGTTGCGCCGCGGCTCGGAGGTGATCTTCAGCGCCGACGCGCACGTCAGGTTCACCGGGTCCCACCGGAGTTCACCGTTCGTCTGCACCAGCTTGTGCAGCTGGACGCGCATCATGTACGAGTACGTCCCCGGGCGCGACGTGTCGACCGTCGCCGACCAGTACCAGCCGTCGGTGACCATGTCGGGCGAGCCGTACTCCGCCGGATACATGATCTTCGACTCCACGGCCTCGCCGTAGATGTCGGTGATCACCGGCGCCGGGTAGCTCGCCGCGGCCGTCGCGTCCTCGGTGACGACCTGACCCGTGACGTCCACGATCTTCTGCCCGGACATCCGGCCCCGGGTGCGCCGCGTCGTCTTGACCCGGGTGCCCACGCTCCGCCGGATGCGGTTGAGTTCGGCCTCCGCGTCGGCGCTCGGCACGGTCGACTTGGCCGCGAGCTCCTGCAGCTCGGCGAGCGCCTGCTCGTCGGTCTGCCGGGCCCGCTCGACCTCGTAGCCGCGGGGCACGGTCGGCGGGATGGAACCGAGGCTGTACGGCAGCCAGTTGAGCACCTGCTCGCTGGCCTGGGAGCCGTCGCGCCAGTAGGAGCCGTTGATCGCGGTCACCAGCTCGCCGGTCCCCTGGTTCTCGGAGCCGTGCAGCTTCATGTTGTCGAACAGATAGGTGTTGCCTTCGAGCGTGCTGGACGCGAGCGCGTTGCCGACGTCCACGAGCACGATGATCGCCAACTGTTGGGGCATGATTCCGCCTTCGTCGTCGTTCCCGGCCTTGCCGTCGTCGTGCGGTCCGCTACTGGCACATCAACGCGGGTGAGTCGATGGACATGACGCTGTTGGACCCCTCGTACATCTGGAGTTCGAGGCGGTACTGGTACGGCACGCCCGGCGTCATCCAGTGCGGCACCACGCCGGTCCACACGTCGAGGTCGAGCTTGTCGCCCTCCGACTCCTCCTGGCCCTGACCGTGCGCCTGGCCCTGACCGTGCGCCTGGCCATGAGCCCCGCCGTTCGTGGTCCGGTGGGCACCGGGCGGGCTCATGGCGGGGCCCGACGCGGCCGCGCCGTTGTGCCCATTGGCCGGCTCGAACGAGATGTTCTTGATCTCGACCGGCGTCTGCAGGTCGAGGGCGAGCGCGGTCCAGGACACGACCTGGCCGGGCTTGACCACGGTGATGAGGTCCGCCGTGCCCTGGTGGGCGCTGTCGAACGCGCCGTCGTCGACCATGCAGAGGTTGCCGTCGAGCAGCGTCTTGACGGACAGCGCACCGATGACGTCCACGACGGCGATGATGTTCACCTGCGTTTTCATACCGCTCCTGTTCATTGCACTCCCTAGCCGCGGTCCCGGACCAGCGGGACCTTTCCGACGGCGGTCCGCTCGATCTCCGCGGACAGCCTGGGCACGAACTTGAGCTGGAGGGTGTATCCGGTCTTCTCGATCGACGCGGCGTTAGCCTCGCCGTGGTTGAAGAGCGAGAGGGCGCGCGGCAGCGCGTTCACGAACACCTGGTGGAGCCCGCACGGACCGAGCACGGTGTCCGCGCGATAGGTCAGCCCCATCACGTCGTCGACCGCCGCGTACAGGGTGATCGTCTTGCCCTCGCGGTGGTTGACGAACTGGACGTCGTGCGCCACCGCGTCCAGGTCCACCACCTCGGCCGCCTTCAGCTCGTCGCGCAGCGCCGCATAGGCCCGCGCCCCCGAGTACTGGCTGTCGTTGATGTGCAGTACGTCCCCGGTGCGGCCCGCGAACTCGAACTGCCGTGTCTTCAGGCCGGGGCCTTCCGTCCGGGGCCGGTGGATCATCCGGTCGCCCAGCTTCAGGCGCAGCAGCGGCGTCTCGTGCGCGTGCAGCCGCGTGACGACCAGCTCGCCCTCCTCGCCCTCGGGGACCTGGCGCCCCTCCTCGTCGACGATCTCGATGAAGTGCAGTCCCGGCACCGCCGACAGATACGGCGACGCGGCGTCCAGCTGCAGGCCGATCGTCTCCGCCTGGGTGGCGGCGAAGTAGCTGAGGATCGACAGGTTCGGATACAGCGCCTGGAGCTCCACCCGCTTGCGCTGCGGCAGCACACCGCTGCCGTACAGGGCGACACGGAAACTGTCGCGGTACTCCTGGCGCATGCCCGCGCCGAGCTCGGCCAGGATCGCGATGCCCGCCGAGATCCCCATCAGGGCCTTCGGGCCCCGGTAGGAGAACATGTGCTCAAGGACGGGAGCCGTGACGGGCCCCGCGCCGACATAGTTGACGCCCGGCACGTGCTGCAGCACGCCGCCGACCATGGTGCCGCTGCTCCACATCTGGTAGTCGGCCAACGTGGTGAACAGCCACTTCGGGTCGCTGCCCGCGAGGTGCCCCGCGAGCTGGTAGGCCCCCATGAAGCGGCCCGCGATCTCATAGGTGTCCTTCAACTCCCGCAAGGAGTACACGACTTCGAGCGGGCTGCCGCCGCTGGTGCCCCCGCTCGCGACGATCTCGAACTCGCCGCGGGTGAGGGGCACCACCATGCCGGGCCGGGCGTCCATGAAGAAGTCGCGCTGGACGTCCTTGTCCGACAGTGGAATGCGCTGCCACTCCTCGTACGTCTCGGGGGCGTGCCCGATGCCGGCGCCGCGCAGCCGCTCGCGCCACAGCGGGTTGAGCAGCACGGTGTTCACCATCTGCTGGAGACGGCGGAGCACGACCGCGTCCTGGATCTCGTGGGGGATCTCGCTGTACAGCGTCTGGCAGACCCGCTCGCACTCGCGCATCTTGCTCGCGAACGAGGGGAGCACGGTGACGGCTTCGACGGATTCCGGCTGCAGCTCCCAGTCGGGGATGAGCCAGTTGGCCAGTTCGCGGGCGCCGCCGGGGGCCGGGGCGGGCGATGGGATGTGAGGTGCCTGAGGTGGAACGTGCGGTGCTTGAGGTTGAACGTGAGGTGCCTGTGGAGCATGAGATGTACTCAACATCCGTCCCCTCTACGCTTTTTCTGTTCCCTCTTCTCCGTCGAGCAGGTCCTGCGCCGTCCTCTTGATTTCGGACAGCAGCATCCTGAAGTGCTCGCCGGTGATCTGGTGGTTCATCATGACCACGCGCAGTGCGGCCACCCCGTCGACGTTCACCTTCGAGATGAAGAAGTTCCCCTCGAATTTGATGCGGTTCCTGATGGCGATCTGCAGGTGATGCACGTCTTTCTTCTCGACCCGCCTGCCGAGTCTGCTTTCGAGGCCGGCCGGATGGTAGCGGAAGCAGAGAATGTTCGCTTCCGGGCGGTGCAGGGTCTCGAAGTCAGGATCGGCCCGCACCACGCCGTACGCTTCCTCTGTCAACTGACACAGATACTCGATTTTCTCCGCGAACAGGGCCCGCCCGTAAATGGCCCACAGTGCCCACAGCGTCATGATCATGGGGCGCTTCGTGCACTCGAAGTTCTTTCCGCCGCTGTCATAGGCGGTATAGACGTCCGGCTCCTCGTCGAAGACGTAGCTCGCCTTCTGCCGGAATGCCGAGAGCGCGGTCTCCTTGTTCCGGTAGAAGAGCATCGTGCAGGGCGCGGGCACGAACATCATCTTGTGCGCGTCCCAGGTCAGGGAGTCCGCCTTCTCGATGCCCCGCAGCCTGTCGCGGAGCACGTCCGACACGAGCAGGCTCGCGCCGTGCGCACCGTCGATGTGCAGCCAGACGCCCTTCTCCCGGGCCACCTCGGCGAGTTCGTCGATCGGGTCGAACGCGCCCACCGAGGTGCTGCCGGCCGAGGCCACCATGCAGAACACCTTGAGGTTCTGCCGTTCGGCCGCCTCCAGGGTGGCGCGCACCTCGCCGGGGCAGATCTGCTGCTGTCGGTTGAGCGGCAGCCGGACGAGCTGTGCGTCGCCGATGCCGAGCACACCGGCCGCTCGCGCCACGCTGTAGTGCACGTCCGCGCCGACCGCGATGGCGGGCCGGGGCTGGCCGCGCACCGCGGAACCGCCCTGTGACCAGTAGCCGGGCAGCTTCTCGTTCCTGGCCGCGAGCAGCGCGGTCAGATTGGCGAGCGAGCCGCCGGACGTGGTGATCATGGTGAAGCGCTCGGGGTCCCACCCGATGAAACGGTTCAGCTCGTCGGCCATGATCCGCTCGACGGCGTTGGGCAGCTGGCCCGCCTCGTAGAACGACGACGGCTGGTTGACCACGGAGCTCACGAAGTCGATGACGCCGGCGAGCGGTACGACCCCGGAGAACTGCCGCCCCATGTACCCGGGGGAGTGGACCTGGATCCCCGTGCGGACGTACAGGTCGATGATGCCCGCGAGGCGCTCCTCGTCGAACGCCGCGATCTTGTCGTGCTCGGTCGTCATGAGGTCCCTCGCGGCCTGGGTGAGCCTGAGCGGTTCGATCAGTTCGAGACCTCTGATCGAGATGTCCGACAGGTGTTTCTCCAGCTTGGCGAGAGCTGTTTCCGAGTTCTCCCTGAACTGCTGCGGATCAAAAGCCTCGAGCAGCAATCCGCTCCGATCCGACGCTGAGCCACTCCGTTCCGATCCGGGATCACTCGAGCGAGATTCCGTCACTAGGGTCCCCCCTTGGAAAGCCCCCGTGTACCCGACATGGATGGTCCGGTGCGCGCGACCGGGCAGAGGCAGGACTTTCCGCTGACGCCACAGCAAAGGCTTGCCGTCCGGCTGATCAAACCGGACGGCACTTCCTTTTCCGGCGGCGCGCGTTCAGCGCAGCCCGCACGGACTCCCCCCTCGAAGAGTTCTGCGCAGCGGTCATCCCCCCGGCATGGTCAGTGCCTGCCCCCACAGCGACCACCGTAGGCGTCGTCGATAAAACGAGAAATCGAAACCACGAGTTCTGTCCGAAAGGGAGCGCGGACCATCTGATGGTTTGTCACTCAACATTTGTCACACCCGCAACCGGAGCGTTCCACGGCTTCAGGGCGGCTCCCCGCTTTTCGGACACCATGCCGTGGGCATGTGCGCGGCGGATAGGCAAAGCGGCAGCACCGGGAGCGGCTGCGGGGTGATGCAAGGGGTTTTCTGCCAATCTGGCTGCTCATCGCGGGGATCTTCTCGTCCCTTCAGCGGGGTGCCGCGATCGAGGCGGATATTTCCCGCTCCGTCACGACGATCCGGCCACGATGGCGGTGCGGTCGGCGGCTGTTCGAATGAAGGGGGAAGGGTTACCGGGGGTACGGGGATCTGGTGTCCGGTGGGAGGTCTCGGGTACGGGGTGCGGTGGCCGCGCCGACGGTTGCCCGTCGGGACGGCCACCGCTCCTCCCCCGGTCGGTGGGTGCGTCGGTCCGCGCCGCTTCTCGCCGGTTCAGTGGCTCGTGGCGTCGGACGGTTCGCAGCGGTACAGGGTCTGTGCGGGCGCCTTGTCGCTGCCGCGGCCGGTCGCTCCGTACGCCCGCGGGTCGACCTCGGCGCAGGCGGACGCGACCCAGGAGCTGATCTTCGACGTCTGCCTCCCCGCCTCGGTGACCAGGGCGAAGCGGAGGTCGCCGGTGGCGACGAGGTGCCGGTACTCGGGGAGGGTGAGGGGGTCGGCGTGCAGTCCGGTGAGCGGCAGGACCGGCGCGCCCGTCGCGTAGACGTAGGGCGCCGACGTCTCCCACCCCTCGGTGGAAAAGGCGTACTTGGCGGACCCGTCGCGTTCGTCGACGTAGTCGAGGAGTCCGCTCTGGGCGGGTGTCGGCGTCGTGGGGACGCGGACGTCGCCCGCGCGCACGGTGCGGGTTCCCGTCGAGATCCGGGTGTCGTTGCCCGGTCCGGCGTACGCGTCCACGGCGGATCCCCTGTACCGCTCGTTCAGCACGGACAGCGACCAGGTCGTGGGCGCGGCGAACATCGCGACGCATCCGGCGAGCAGCCCGACGACGAGCACGGCCCTGCGGGAGGTCCCGAAGGGGGCCAGGGCCAGGACGGCGACGAGCGTGGCCGCCGCGAGGAGTGGGATGAGCCAGGGCGCGAAGTCGACGTGTTTGGAGGCCAGATGGATCGTCCAGGCCGCCTCGACCACGACGACCGCGGGCAGGAGCCAGGCGCGCGGCCCACCGGCCGCGGCGCGGTGGGCACGCCACAGGGTGACGGTCCCGGCGGCGGACAGCGCGGTGAGCGGCGGCGCGAGGATCGCGACGTATGCGGTGTGGGGCAGGTTGCCGAGCGCGCTGAGCACGGCGGCCGCCGTGACGAGCCAGGTGCCCCACATCAGGTGACCGGCCCGGCCCTGGTGCGTGCGAGGGGCCTTGCGGTGCCGTGCCGGACCGATCGCGAGGGAGATGAGCGCGAGCGGGTACAGCCAGGCGATCTGCGGGGTCAGGCGGGGGCTGCGGAGGAGCTTGAGCCACAGGGAGGTCCGGGACGGCGCCTCGGAACCGACCTGCCTCCCGGCGGGCGCGGCTCCGGCTCGCCCCTTCCGGCTCCCGTCCGTGGCGGGCGCGCGGGTGGACCCGTCGGGCTGCGCGCCGGGCGGGGCGGTGGCGGACCTGTCGGAGGGGGCCCCGGACGTCCCGCCCGATGGTCCGCTCGCCGAGCCGCCGGGTTGCCTGTCCGCCGGTCCGCTCGCCGTTCCGCCGGGTTGCCTGTTCGCGTGGCCGTTCGGTGTTCCGTCGGGTTGCCCGTTCGCTGTTCCGCCGGGCTGCTTGTTCGCCGGTCCGCTGGATGGCCCGTCGGGTTGCCTGTTCGCCGGTCCGCTCGCTGTTCCGCCGGGTTGCCTGTTCGCAGGTCCGTTCGCTGTTCCGCCGGGCTGCTTGTTCGCCGGTCCGCTCGGTGTTCCGTCGGGTTGCCTGTCCGCTTGGCCGTTCGCCGTTCCGCCGGGTTGCCTGTTCGCGTGGCCGTTCGGTGATCCGCCGGGTTGCTTGTTCGCAGGCCCGCTCGATGGCCCGCCGGGCTGCCTGGCCGCCGGTCCGTCCGACGGCCGCCGTGCCGTGTCGCCCGGATCGCGTCCGTCCGCGCCGGCCGTCCCCGCGCCGCTGCCCGTGGGCGGCGGTGTGCGCGACGCACCGCCGCGGCCCCAGAGTCCGTTGCTGCTGGCGGGGGCCGCCCCGTCGATCAGCCCCGCGTGCAGCCGGTTGAAGCCGTTGTAGCCGAAGACCATCGCCGCCGCACTGTTGTCGGTCGAGCCGTCCACGTACGGGCGGTCGCGATCCGGGGTGAACGTCATCAGCGCCACCCACGACAGCGACACGGCGAACATCAACGTGCCCGCCAGGGCCAGTTGGCCGAGCCGGCGCCGCAGCCGGACCGGCGCCGCCACGACGTAGCCGACGAACAGCGCCGGCACGATGACCCACGCCTCCATCATCTTCGCCTGGAAACCGAGCCCGATCCACAGCCCGCAGAGCAGCAGCGACCGCAGCCGTGCGCTCCGCACGGCCCGCTGGTACTGGTCGGCGGCGAGGACGAGACACATGGTGACCGAGCCGTCGAGCATCGCGTGGCCGAACATGGAGGCCGCCACGGGCGTCACCGTGAGCAGCCCCGCGGCGAGCAGCCCGGCGGCAGGACCCTGCCAGCGCCGCACCAGCCGGTACATCACCAGTACGGAGATCACGCCCATGACGCACTGCGGCAGCACCAGCGCCCAGTCGTGGAAGCCGAAGATCCGCGCCGACAGGGCCTGCGGCCACAGGAAGCCGCCGATCTTGTCCAGGGTGAGCGTGGCGGACGGGTCGAGGCTGGTGAAGAGGAACGCCTCCCAGCTCACCGACATGCTGCGCGCGGCCAGGGAGTAGTAGGGGGCGAAGCCGCTGCTCGTGATGTTCCACGTGTAGAGCAGCGCGGCGAGGGCGGCGATGCCGAGGAGCGCGGGCCTCGCCCACCGGGGCTGGCCGGCGGGGGAGCGCCAGAACCGCAACCGGCTCCGGGGCGACCGTTCCGGCGAGGTCCGGCTCGCGGGCGGCGCGCTGGTCAGGGACGTCATGTCTTCGCTTCTACCGGTACGCGGTTGTCCGGGGTCGGCCGCGACGTACCGGACAACAAGCGCCGGACAACAAGCGCCGCCACAACGGCATCGAACGATGCCCTGCTCATAGCCTCAGCGCTCGCAGGCCCGCCGCGGCCACTCGCCTTCGTCGGGCACGTTCAGATACCGGGCGCGTTCCTCCGGGCTGAGTTCCCGGCGCAGGGACCGGCAGATCCGGTCGACGGCCTCGCCCGCGCCGCGCAGCACACCCCACAGCCGCAGCGTGCCGTCCTCGCCGCCGCTGGCGACGGTGCGGCCGTCCGGGCCGAACGCCACGGACCACACGGCCCCCTCGTGCCCGGTCAGGGCAAGGTTCTGGAGCCCCGTGGCGGCGTCCCACAGCCGTACGGTCCCGTCCCGGTCCCCGCTCGCCACCGTCCGGCCGTCCGGGCTGAACGCCACCGACAGGGGTCCGCGGCGGTTGCCGGTCGTGGCGCGGAGCGCGCCCGTGGCCGTGTCCCAGAGCCGCAGCGTGCCGTCGTCGGCGCCTCCGGCGACCGTGCGCCCGTCCGGACTGAACGCCACGGTCCGCACGGGGGACTTGGTGCCGGTACGGAGGGAGCGGGACGTGCCGGTCGCGGCGTCCCACAGCCGAAGGGTTCCGCCGTCGCCCCCGACGGCGAGGGTATGGCCGTCGGCCCCGAACGCCACGGACCGGACATCCTCCCGCTGCCGCCCCGGCGCCCCGCGCGGCTCCCCGGTCACCGCGTTCCACAGCCATACGTTGCCACTGCCACTGCCACTGCCACTGCCACTGCCGCCCCGCGTACCGCCCGCCGCGACGGTGCGCCCGTCACGGCTGAAAGCGACTGACCGTACAGCCCCATGACGCCCCGTCAGTACCCTGCGGGCCCGACCGGTCGCCGCGTCCCACAGCCGCACCGTACCGTCGGCACCTCCGCTCGCGACGGTACGTCCATCAGGGCTGAACGCGACCGACCGCACGTCTCCCCGATGTCCCGTCAGCACCCGCCGTGTCCTGCCGTTGGCCGCGTCCCACAGCCGTACGGTTCCGTCGCGGGCGCCCCCGGCGACCGTGCTGCCGTCCGGACTGAACGCCACCGCTCGCACGGCGCCCTGCCGCCCGGGCACCGTGACGCGCTCCCTTCCGGTCGACACGACCCACAGCCGCACCGTGCCGTCACGCCCGCCGCTGGCCACCGTGCTCCCGTCCGGGCTGAAGGCCGCGGCGGGGACCGAGCCCCGGTGCCCGGCCAGTACCGCACGCAACGCCCCGGTCGCCGCGTCCCACAGCCGTACCGTGCCGTCGTGCTGGCCGCTGAGCACCGTACGGCGGTCCGGGCTGAAGGCCACCGACTCCGCGTCCCTGCGGCGCTCGGCGAGCGCCGCGCGCTCCTTGCCGGTGGCCGCGTCCCACGCCCGTACGGTGCCGTCGCGGGCGCCCCCGGTCACCGTACGGCCGTCGGGGCTGAACGCCACGGACGCCACGGCGCTCCCGCGCCGCCCGGCCCGCAGCACACGCGCCGTGCCGCTCGCGGTCGCCCTCAGCCGTACCGTCCCGTCGTCGCCACCGCTGGCCACCGAGCTCCCGTCCGGACTGAACGCCAGGGAGCGCACGGCACCCTGATGCCCCCTCAGAACCAGCCGCGACTTGCCCGTTGCCGCGTCCCACAGGCGTACGGTGCCGTCACTGCCCCCACCGGCGACCGTGCGCCCGTCCGGGCTGAGGGCCACCGCCCGGACGTCGCCCCGGAGGCCGGTCCTCATGGCCCGCGAGGACCCGGTGGCCGTGTCCCACAGCCGGACGGACCCGTCGGCGCCGCCCCCGGCCAAGGTGTGCCCGTCGGACCCGTAAGCGACCGCCGTGACCGCACCTTGATGGCCCGTCAGCACCTTCCTCGCCTTGCCGCTCACGGCGTTCCAGAGGCGTACGGTGCCGTCCTCGCCACCGCTGGCGACGGTCCGGGCGTCGGGGCTGAAGGCCACCGCCCTCACCTCGCCCCGGTGACCCGTCATGCGCAGCTGCAGGGGGAGCGAGGCCGTCCTGAAGAGGCCGGCGGTGGCCTCGGGGGTGGGGCGGATGCGGTACGCGTACAGGGCGAGGAGCGAGGCGAGGTCCGATTCGGACGGCAGGAGCGCGGCCGACTGCGCGGCGAGCTGCCGGGACAGTGCGCTGCGCTGCTCGGAGACGGCCTCGCGCCGGTTGCCCTCGCTGGTCCGGTACTGGTCCCAGGCGAGCAGCCCCGAGACCAGCGCGAGCAGCAGCAGGACGGACAGGGCGAGCGTGAAGCGGCGCAGCCGCCGCGTGGTGCGTGCTTCGGCGAGCCGCTCGCGCTCCCGGGCGGCGGTGCTGGCCGCGAGGAAGTCCCTTTCCAGTTCGGTGAGTTCACTTCCGGCGGAGCTGCCCGGACGTGGCGGTCCGTGGGTGGGGAAGGTGTCCTCGGCCGTGTCGAGACGTGTGCCGCGGTACAGCGCGCCCGGGTCGCGGTGCTCGCGGTCCCACGCGGTCGCCGCGTCGCTCAGCCGCTGGCGGAGCAGGAGTCCGGCGCGGTCCTCGTCGATCCAGTGCCGCAGCCGCGGCCAGGCCTGCAGCAGGGCCTCGTGGGTGAGCTCGACCGTGTCCGTGTCCAGGGTGATCAGGCGGGCCCCGGCGAGCGCGTCGAGGACCGTCCGTACGTCGCCGGGGCCGGTGTGCGGCCCGCCCAGGGAGTCGAGGTCGGCGCGGGCCGGCCGGCGTCGCGTGGCCTCGGTGCCCTCGCCGACCACGACGAGGCGCAGCAGGAGCGCGCGGGCCAGCTGCCGCTGACGGTCGTCGAAGGCGGCGTGGACGGTCTCCGCGGTCTGGCCGAGGGCGTGCCGGATGCCGCCCGCGGCCTCGTACCCGGCCAGGGTGAGCGTGTTCCCGCGGCGGCGGCGCCAGGTCTCGCGCAGGGCGTGGGAGACCAGGGGCAGCACGGTGGCGCGACCGGTGGCGTCGGCGATCACCCGGGCGAGCAGCGCCCCCTCGACGGTGCAGCCCGCGCGTGCGGCGGGCCGGCTGATCGCCCGGCGCAGCTCGTCCGTGGTCATCGGACCCACCAGCAACTGGGCGTCGCGCAGCGCCTCGACGAGCTCGGGGTGCTGCGCGCAGCGGGCGTAGAAGTCGGCGCGGACGCCGAGGACGACGCGTGTGCGGCTGTTGGGGGCCCGGGCGGCGGTGAGCAGGGCGGTGATGAACCGTGTACGTTCCCGTGCGTCGTCGCAGAGCGTGAACACCTCCTCGAACTGGTCGACGACCAGGAGGAGTTCGGCGTCGTCGGGGCGGCCTGCCAGCGCCTTGAGGGCGGTCAGGTGCAGGGCGCGCGGGTCCGCGGCGAGGTCGGCGTGGAGAGCGGTCGCGGAGTCACCGGACACATCGGCGAGCCGTGCGGCGCACGTCTCCAAGGGGTGGGCCCCGGGAGCGAAGAGAACGACGCCCCATCCCCGCGCGTCCTCTTCGCGCACGCGGGGCAGCAGCCCCGCCCGCAGCAGTGAGGACTTTCCCGAACCGGACGCGCCGAACACGGCGAGGAAGCGCCCGGAACGTACCCGTGCCACCAGGTCCTCGGTGAGCTGCTCGCGTCCGAAGAACCAGGCCACGTCCTCGGGCTGGAACGCGGCGAGACCCACGTAGGGTCCGCGTAGCCTTTCAACGCCCCCGTCGCCCCCGTCATCGACCCCGTCGTCACCCGCGCGGTCCTCCGTCGCCGCGAGCCGGGCGCCCAGCGCGCGCCACCTCGCCTCCCACGCCTCCGTGTCCCCGCCGCACGCCCGCACGTAGGCGAGCGTGACGGGCAGGCTGGGGAGCCTGCGGCCGCTCGCCGCGTCGGCGAGCGTCGTCGATGAGTAGTGGGCGTCGCGGGCCAGACGGCGGTACGGCGGACTGCCCGCCTTCTCCCTCAGCCGCCGCAACTCGGCCGCGAATGCGGTGAGTTCGCCACCGTCGTCCTCCAGCGGCCGCTCACCCCGTGGCACCGGAACCACCCCCCACCCGCCATTGTCCGGCCCGGCAGCCCACCGCCGGGCCACCGGAACCGGACAATCCACCGGCTCAGCGGGACCGGATCCACCAGTCGGTCAGGACGACCAGGAGCGGGCCCGGGGCGTCCGCCACGCTCAGGACGGCGCGGCGGCGGATCTCCGCCCAGGGGGACGGACCTCGCCCCTCGCACTGCGGCCTCTCGGGGCGGCGCCCCTCGCCCCGCCCCGCCTCGTCACCCTCGTACCGCATACGAACCTCCCAGCCTCGACCGCGCACCTTGCGCCGCCGGTGACGTCACCCTGCGGCCGGGAGGTCGCCGCGCCCCGTACTCCCGGGCGGAGCGGGCGGACCGGGCGCGCCCGGCGAACTATCCTGCTGGTCGACGCCCTGACGCCCCCGCGCCCGGAACACCCGTTCCGGGTGGAACGGGCAGCGGCGGCGAAGCGGAGGAGGGGGTGGCGGAGCGGTGGGAGCGGCGCGGCAGCGGCTGTGGGAGTACCTGCGCGAGTTGCGCGTGCGCGCGGAATCCGCCCGGCGCGCCCAGGGCCTCTCCGTCTCCCAGGCCACGGTCGCGCGCGAGCTCAACGGGTCGGGGCGGGCGGCCCTGCGCGGCTTCTCCGGTCAGCGGATCAACGACTGGACGCCCGGGGAGCCGGGCGCCATGAGCGTCCCCCAGTCCCGCAGCCACGACAAGGTCGTGGCGCTCGCCGGCCTCTGGGCCACGTGGGCGGGGGACCCCGCGCCGGGGCGTGAGTTGCGCGACCTGCTGGACGAGGCGTGCGACGAGTGGACCCACGAACGCAGGACCGCCACGCGCGGTGCGCCCGGGGGGCGGCGGGGGCGGGGCGAGGGGGCGGGGGCGGGGGCGCCCACCGGGGCCGGAGCGCCCACCGGGGCCGGAGCGCCCACCGGGGCCGGAGCGCCCACCGGGGCCGGGGCGCCCGCCGGGGCCGGGGCGGCGGCCGGGACCGGAGCGCCCGCCGGGACCGGGGCGGCGGCCGGGACCGGGGCGGCGGCCGGGACCGGGGCGGCGGCCGGGACCGGGGCGGCGGCCGGGACCGGAGCGCCCACCGGGGCCGGGGCGCCCACCGGGGCCGGGGCGGCGGCCGGGGCCGGGGCGGCGGCCGGGACCGGGGCGGCGGGCGGGGCGCCTGCCGACAGCACCGCCCCCACCGCACACGCCGCCTCCGCGCCCGCCTCGCACCCTGCACCGGCCTCGCACTCCGCCACCGCCCCGCACCCTGCACCGGCCGTGCACCCCACACCCACCCCACACCCCACGGCCCCTCCCCACCGGACCGTGCAGGACCTCGGCCCCTGGCTGTTGGAAGTAAGCGAAGCTCCGCCGCCAGGCCCGCCCTCGCCCGGAGAGGCGCTCGCTCCGCCGCCGGGCCGGCCCCCGCCCCCACCCCCGCCCGCAAGGTCCCCCGCCCCGCCGTTCGCCCTCACCCCCTACCTCCTCCGAGACCACGACCACGCCCTCCGTGCGTACCTCGAGTCCGCCTGTTTCGGCGGGGGGTCGGTTCTCGGTGTGCTTACCGGTGACTCCTCCACCGGCAAGACCCGTGCCCTGTACGAAGCCGTGGTGGCCGTCGCGCCGGGGCGGCGGCTGTTGCGGCCGGTTACCGCCCGTGCGCTGCTCGACCTCATCGCCGCAGGCGAGGTGGGCGACGGGTGCGTGTTGTGGCTGAACGAGGTGCAGCGGGTCCTGCTCGACCGGGAGGGGGACGACGCCGCGGTCGCGCTGACGAGCGTCCTCGAGGAACAGCCCGGCATCGTCGCCGTGGCCGCCCTCTGGGAGGACCCGTACTGGCGGCAGTTCACCGCGCAGGGCCAGCCCGGCGATCCCGCCAGGCACACCCGGGCCCTGCTCACCGGGCCCCACGCCCGGCGGTTCAGGGTCCCGCGCCGTTTCGGCGCCGAGGAACTCGGCAGGTGGCGGCGGCTCGCCCGGGAGCACGAGGACGCGCGGCTCGACTCCGCGGGGCGGGCCGGCGCCGCGGACGGCCAGGTCGTCCAGCACCTCAGCGGCGGGCCCGAACTCCTCGACGCGTATCTGAGCGGCCCCGACGGCCACTTCACCCCGCGCGAGCACGCCCTGCTCACCGCCGCCCTCGACGCCCGCAGGCTCGGCCATCAGACGCCGCCAGGCGCCGCCCTCCTCGCGGCGGCCGCCGACGGCTCCCTCGCCCCGCACGACCGCGCGCCCCACGCCGAGTGGGCGGGCGCCGACCTGGAAGCGCTGACGGACGGCGTACGCGCGGACGGCTCACGTGCCGACATCCGCCGCGCCCTCACCCCGCTGCGCGCGGTACGGGAGTCCGCGGGGGCGCCCGCCCGCTACGAACCCGCCGACTACCTCCTCCAGCACACCGCGCCGCCCCACACCGCCCCGGCCGGCACCGCCGCCCTGTGGGAAGCGCTCGTCCGGCACACGGACGACCCCGAGGACCTGCACCGGCTCCAGGCGGCGGCCTGGCGGCGCGGACTGTTCCCGTACGCCCTCCGGTTCGACCTGGGGGCCGCACTGGCAGGGAATGACGATGCGTACGTACGTATCGTCGAGCGCACCCGGCGGCTTCCCGACGGCGCGTCCGCCGCCGCCTGGGTCGCGGCGCACGCGGACCCGTCCGACGGCCGGGCCGCGGAGACGCTCCTCACGGCGCTGCGCGAAGCGGGCTGCCAGGAGGCCGTGGACACGCTCGCGCGGCGTCTCGTCGCCGCGGTCGACCCGGCGGACGTACGGGCCGTCGGCGAGCTCGCGAAACGGCTGACGGCGGTGGACACCAGCGCCGAGGTCGTCGACGTCCTCGTCGAATCCCTGGCGGCCCACGTCGACCGGACCGACCCGCGCCGCATCCTCTGGGAACTGGAGGACCTCGCGAAGGCGACCGCCGGGCGGGCCGCGCGGCGGGCCATCGGTCCGTTGGCGCACCGTGCGGTTCACCACGCGGACGTGACGAGCACGTGGCACACCACCCGGCTCCTGGGCGTCCTCCACACGATCGGCGAGCCCGACGCCGCGGCGGCCCTCGTCTCCCGCCTCGTGGCCCGCGCGCCGGACCTCGACCCCGACGAACTCCCCTGGCTGATCGGGGCGTTGCAACGGGTCGGGGCCGTGCGGGCCGTGCGCGCCCTGCTGGCGCAGGGCCCCGCTTCCCGGGCCTGCCTCACTGATGCCGGAACCGTCTCGCGGCTGCTCCAAGCGCTCAGGGAGGCAGGGGACGACGACGGCGTGCGCACCCTGCTCGGCCGCTCGCCCGCCCGGCACATCGACGTGGTCGGACACCCGGACTTCTTCGACATCGCGTCCGTGCTCTGCCAGTTCCTCACGGAGCTCCGGGAGCTGGGGGCGGAGGAGGAGTTCGCCGTGCTGGCCGCCCGGGTGGCGCGGGGGGCCGACCTGGAGGACCCGGGGGCGCTGGCGATGCTGCTCGACCTGTTCCACACCACCGGCGAGCCCGGGCTCGTACGCCTGCTGCTTGCACGGCAGCCGATGACCGAGTTCTTCTACGAGGATCCCGGCGAACTGCGCGCACTGCTGTGCGTGTTGCTGTCGGTCGGCGCGGAGGGCGAGTACGACGCGTTGGTGTCGGACGTCGCCTCCCATACGAACATCGCCGATCCGCACGCCCTCGGCGAGGTCGTGGAGCTGCTGTGGGAGACCGGCGGGGAGCGGGGCCTCGCCCCGCTGTTGGCGCGGGCGCACACGCACACGCCCCCGGACGAGCTGGTCTTCCTGGTCCAGGAGCTGTCCCTGGCCGGTGCGGACGACACCTCCGCACTGCTTGCGAAGCACATCGCCGAGCACCTCGACAGGCCGGACGTGGACACCCTGGAGTTCGTTCTCTGGGTCTTCCCGGTGATCGGCCACTCCGAGGCGGTGGAGACCGTCGTCGAGCGCGGCCTCCTTGACGAGGTCGACGCGGAGCGCCACCAAGGCAGGGAATCGTTCGCCGCCCTCGTCGACACGCTGTGCGCGACGGGGAGGAGGGAGGCGGCGGAGAAGCTCGCGGCCCGCGCGGCTGCCGAGGCCGACCTCACCCACCTCTACGCCATCGGAAGCCTCCTGAACACACTGAACGCCCACAGACTCACGGACGCGCGCGCCGTCCTGATCCGGCGGGCCGCCACGGGTGGCGAACTGACCCATGCGAACAGCGTCGCCCGTCTGATCGAGGCGTTCCTCGCGGCCGGGGCCACCGAGGCCGTCGAGGAAGTCCTGCGACGCGACCCGCTCGCGCACATCGACAGGGAATGGGCCACGGAAGCCTGTCACGAGGCGCTCGTGACCGCCCTCCGCAAAGCCGGTTCCCCGGAGGCGGACGCGTACGCCCGGTGGGCCCGCGCCGCCGGAAAGCTGCCCGTCGAACCCTGTCTGCCGCACGGCGTGCGGCCCGACGGCGGCGCTGCCGCGCCCTGGACCTGGGCGGCCGTCACGGAGCAGCCGTGACGCCCCTTCCACGAGGAGGAACATGTCCCCGTCCCCCCGGCCGACGGCCGCCCTCGCCATGTCGCGGAGAGCGGCCGAGGCCGTCCTGGAGCCTTCGGCCCTCGAAGTCCTCGCCGATGCCGTGTCCCTTCAACCCCCGCCCGTACTGGACGACTTCAGCACCGAACGCGCCCGATCCGTCCTGGCCGACACCGAACTCCTCGTCACGGGCTGGGGCTGCCCGCCGCTCACCGCCGAAGTCCTCGCGCACGCCCCCAGGTTGCGCGCCGTCGTCCACACGGCCGGTTCCGTCCGCGGGCACATCACCGACGCGTGCTGGGAGCGCGGCATCGACGTGTCGTCGGCCGCCGCCGCCAACGCGCTGCCCGTCGCCGAGTACACGGTCGCGATGATCCTGCTCACCGGCAAGCGCGTCCTGGAGAGCGCCCGCGACTTCCGCGCGGCGCGCGCGGAGGTGGACTGGTCGCGTACGCCGCGCGAGATCGGCAACTACCGCCGCACCGTGGGCATCCTCTCCGCCTCCCTCGTCGGCCGCCGCGTCATCGAGCTGCTGCGCCCCCACGACCTGCGGGTGCTGCTGCACGACCCGTACGTGACGGCGGACGAGGCCGCAGCGCTCGGCGCGGAGCCGGTGGCGCTCCCCGCACTCTTCGCGCGGAGCGACACCGTGAGCGTCCACACCCCGCTGCTGCCCGCCACCCGCGGCCTCGTCGGCCGTGCCCTCATCGACGCCATGCGCCCCGATGCCGTCCTCATCAACACCGCACGCGGCGCGGTCGTCGACCAGGACGCGCTCACCGAAGCGGTCACCGCCGGGCGCATCCGTGCCGTGCTCGACGTGACCGACCCCGACGTCCTGCCTCCGGACCATCCGCTGTGGTCCGCGGACAACGCCCTGCTCACCCCGCACCTCGCGGGCTCCCAGGGCAACGAGTGGCGGCGGCTCGCGGACGCCGCCGTGGACGAGGTCCGCCGTTGGGCCGCGGGCGACGGCTTCGCGCACCCCGTGGACCGCGACAGGCTGGCGTACCTCGCCTGAGCGCGGAGCGATCTGGCCGAATACCCGGTTGCGTCCATCGAGGGGCCCCGTTCCCACCGCCGCTTAGGTTAGGCTAACCTCTGCGGTGTGCATGTAGGTGAAGAGACCGCCGCGGCCCAGCGCCCCCCAGGTCATGAACTCATCGCCACGGGCGTCACCGTGGCGTACGAAGGCGTCGATGTCGTCCACGACGCCTCCATGACGCTGCGTCCGGGCGAAGTGACCGTCCTGGTCGGGCCGAACGGCAGCGGCAAGTCCACCCTGCTGCGCACCCTCGCGCGGCTCCAGCGCCCGCGCACCGCGAAGCTCGTCATCGACGGCGACACCGACGGACTCGCCCTGAGCCCCCGCGCGTTCTCCCGCCACGTCGCCCTGCTCACCCAGGGCCGCCCCACGCCCAGCGGTCTGACCGTGCGCGACGTCGTCGAGTTCGGCCGCTACCCGCACCGGGGCCGCTGGGGCAAGGCCGACCCCGGCGGACGGGCCGCCGTCGACCGCGCGCTCGCCATGACCGGCGTGACCGACCTCGCCGAGCGCGGCGCCGAACACCTGTCCGGCGGCCAGCTCCAGCGCGTCTGGCTCGCCGGCTGCCTCGCCCAGGAGACGGGCGTGCTCCTGCTCGACGAGCCCACGAACCACCTCGACCTCCGCTACCAGGTCGAACTCCTCGACCTCATGCGGGACCTGGCGGACGACCACGGCATCGCCGTCGGCGCCGTCCTGCACGACCTCGATCAGGCCGCGGCCATCGCCGACCGGATCCTCCTGCTCGACGAGGGGCGGGTCGTCGCGGACGGCGCCCCCGAGGAAGTCCTGACACCGCAGCGGCTCACCGACACGTACGGCATCCGCATCGACGTCGACTCCGACCCCCTCACCGGCCGCCTGCGCACCCGCGCCATCGGCCGCCACCACTCGCGAAGCGAAAGGCTCAGCACCACCTCATGAGACGCCACCTGATCACCGCGGCGGCCGCCACCGCCGCGGCCCTCGCCCTGTCGTCCTGCGGCACCACCGAGCCCGCCGCCGACGACGCGAAGAGCGCCGACTCCCTCACCCTCACCGACGGCACCGGCGCCAAGGTGACGCTGAAGAACGGCCCCGCCAAGAAGGTCGTCGGCACCGAGTGGAACGCCGTCGAGAGCCTGATATCGCTGGGCGTCGCCCCGACCGGCGTCGCCGACGTCAAGGGCTACAAGGCCTGGGACAGCGCCGTACCGCTGAAGAACGACGCGAAGGACATCGGCACGCGCGGCGAGCCGAGCATGGACACCATCGCGTCCCTGAAGCCCGACCTCATCATCGCGACCACCGACCTGCCGGCCGCCGCCGTCAAGCAGATGCGGAAGATCGCCCCGGTCCTCAACCTGCGCCCCGCCGACGCCGCGGACCCCATCGGGCAGATGACGAAGAACCTCGACCTGCTCGCCGAGGCCACCGGCACCACCGACCGGGCCGCGAAGCTGAAGAAGGACTTCGAGGCGAAGCTCGCCGAGGGCAGGAAGGCGCTCGCCGGCGCCGGCAAGGACGGCGCCAAGTACGCCTTCGCCGACGGCTACGTCACCGGCAACCAGACCTCCATCCGGCCGTACACCGACGGCTCGCTGATCGGCGCCGTCAACAAGAAGCTCGGCCTGAAGAACGACTGGAAGGTCAAGGGCGACAAGGCCTACGGCCTCGGCACCACCGACGTCGAGGGCCTGACCAAGCTCGACGACGACGTCCACTTCGCCTACATCGGCAACAAGGACGACAAGGGCAGCAACCCGTTCACCGGCGTCCTGAAGAAGGACAAGGTGTGGACGTCCCTGCCGTTCGTGAAGAAGGGCAACGTGCACCGGCTGCCCGACGGCATCTGGATGTTCGGCGGCACCGAGTCGATGAACCAGTACGTCGACTCCGTCGTCAAGGCGCTGAAGAAGTAACACCATGGCCGTCACCGCAACCGCTCCCGCCACCCGTCCGTCGGCCGCCGCGTCCCGCACGGGCGCGGTCGCGGTGACGGCCGCACTGCTCCTCCTCGTCGCCGCCCTCGCCGTCGTCGACATCACCCAGGGCACCGCCGCCGTCGGCGCGCCCGAGGTGTGGAAGGCCCTCACCGGCCGGGCCGACACGGCCGACAGCTCCGTCGTCATCGCCTCCCGGCTGCCCCGCATGACCGCCGCGCTCCTCGTCGGCTCCGTGCTCGGCATGGCGGGCGCCGCCCTCCAGGCCGTCAGCCGCAACGTCCTCGCCTCGCCCGACACCCTCGCCGTCAACGCCGGCTCCTACGCGGCGCTCGGCATCGCCGCCGCCACCGGCGTCACCCTGCCCTTCCTCGCCTCGTCCGGCGTCGCGTTCGCCGGCGGGCTCATCGCCGCGGCCGTCGTCCTCGGACTCTCCGGCCTCGGCGCGGGCACGGTCCGGCTCGTCCTCGCGGGCAGCGCCCTCACCCTCGGCCTCACCGCCGTCACCGAAGGCATGCTCCAGCTGTTCCCGCAGGAGACCGAGGGCCTCTACAAGTGGAACCAGGGCAGCGTGGCGCAGAACGGTTTCGACGGCGTGCTGCAGATGCTGCCCGTCGCCGTCGTCGGCCTCGTCGGGCTGCTGCTCCTCGCCCGCAAGGTCGACGCCCTGGCGCTCGGCGACGACGCGGCGCGCGGCGTGGGCGTACCCGTCCGCTCCACCCGCCTCACCGCCGTCGTCCTCGCCGCGCTCCTCTCCACCTCCGCCGTCACCCTCGCGGGCCCCATCGGCTTCGTCGGCCTGTGCGCCCCCGCTCTCGTACGCCCCCTCGCGCGCAAGATCCGCGCGTTCACCCGCTCCCGGGCGAGCCTCCCCGTCGCGGGCCTCACCGGCGCGGCCCTCGTCCTCGGCTCCGACGTGCTGCTCCGCGCCGTCGTGCCCTCGGACGTGGCGGTCGCCGTGCCGACGGGCGTCGTCACCAGCCTGCTCGGCGCCCTCTTCCTCGTCGTCATGGCCGCCCGGGTGCGAGACACGGCGGGCGCCGCCCAACCCGACCGGCTGCGCATCCGCAGCCGCGGCGTCTTCATCGGCACGACCGCCGTCCTCGTGGCCGCCCTCGTCGGCCTGGTCGTCGCTGCGGTCCTCGTCGGCGACAGCAAGCTGCTCCTCGGCGATGTCGTCAACTGGGCGCAGGGCAGGGCCGGCCAGACCGTCTCCTTCGTCCTCGACACCCGCGTGCCGCGCGTCCTCGC
This sequence comes from Streptomyces venezuelae, assembly GCF_008642335.1. Taxonomy (NCBI): domain Bacteria; kingdom Bacillati; phylum Actinomycetota; class Actinomycetes; order Kitasatosporales; family Streptomycetaceae; genus Streptomyces; species Streptomyces venezuelae. The sequence goes on from NZ_CP029191.1 coordinate 6,527,115, forward strand.
CGCGCTCTGCGCCGGGGCGGCGCTCGCGCTCGCGGGCACCCTCGTGCAGGCCGTCACGCGCAACCCCCTCGCCGAGCCGGGCGTCCTCGGCGTCACGAACGGCGCCGCGCTCGGCGCCGTGCTGCTCGTGACGACGGTGCCCGCCGCCGGGTCGTGGACCATCGCGGGCGGAGCGTTCGCGGGCGCGGCGGTCAGTGCCGTCCTCGTCTTCGGCCTCGCGGCGAAGGGCGGGTTCGGTCAGAACCGGCTCGTCCTCGTCGGATTCGGCGTGGCCACCGGCGCCACGGCCGTCATCAGCATGCTCATCATCCTCACCGACCCGTTCAACGCGACGAAGGCGCTCACCTGGCTCGGCGGCTCCACCTACGGCCGGACCCTGCCCGACGTGGTGCCCCTCGCCCTCGTCCTCGCCGCGGGCCTGACCGTCGCCGTCGCGCGGCGCACCGAACTGGACCTCGTCTCCCTCGACGAGGACACCCCCCGGCTGCTCGGCCTGAACCTGAGCCAGGGCCGCTTCGGCTTCCTCGTCCTCAGCGTGCTCCTGAGCGCCACCGCCGTGGCCGCCGCGGGCACCATCGGCTTCGTCGGACTCGTCGCCCCGCACGCGGCCCGCGCGCTCGTCGGCAGACAGCACGTGCGCGTGATCCCCGTCGCCGTGCTCCTCGGCGCCCTCCTCGTCTGCGGCGCCGACCTGGTCGGGCGGACGGTGATCGCACCGGCGCAGCTCGGCGCGGGCCTGATGACCGCGGTGATCGGCACGCCGTACTTCCTCTACCTGCTGGTACGCAGCCGACACAGGCCCTAGGCGCCGCTATAGAGTGGGCGGTCCTCTCCCACCCCCCTCCCCGCACCTCAGGTAGCCCTACTTGCCCACGCCCGCATTCTCCGCCCTGCGCCCCGACTGGCTGTCCGACCCGAAGGTCTGGCGCACCGAGATCCTCGCCGGTCTCGTCGTCGGGCTCGCCCTGATCCCCGAGGCGATCTCGTTCTCGATCATCGCCGGGGTCGACCCTGCGATCGGCCTGTTCGCGTCGTTCACCATGGCCGTCACGATCTCGGTCGTCGGCGGCCGCCGCGCGATGATCTCCGCGGCGACCGGCGCCGTCGCCCTGGTGATCGCGCCGCTCAACCGCGAGCACGGCTTCGGCTATCTGGTCGCCGCCGTCGTCCTCGCCGGTGCCTTCCAGATCGTGCTCGGCGTGCTCGGCGTCGCCAAGCTGATGCGGTTCGTGCCGCGCAGCGTGATGGTCGGTTTCGTCAACGCCCTCGCCATCCTCGTGTTCATGGCGCAGGTACCGGAGATGCACGACGTGCCGTGGGCGGTCTACCCGCTCATCCTCGGCGGGCTCGCGCTCATGGTGTTCTTCCCGAAGGTCACCAAGGCGGTCCCGGCGCCGCTGGTCTCCATCGTCGTCCTGACGGCCATCACGGTCGCCGCGGGCATCGCCGTGCCGACCGTCGGCGACAAGGGCGAGCTGCCCTCGTCCCTGCCGGCGCCCGGCCTGCCCGACGTGCCGTTCACGTGGGCCACCCTGACCACCATCGCCCCCTACGCGCTCGCCATGGCGCTGGTCGGCCTGATGGAGTCCCTGATGACGGCCAAGCTCGTCGACGAGATCACGGACACGCACTCCTCCAAGACCCGCGAGTCCGTCGGCCAGGGCATCGCCAACATCGTCACCGGGTTCTTCGGCGGCATGGGCGGCTGCGCCATGATCGGCCAGACGATGATCAACGTACGGGTGTCGGGCGCCCGCACCCGCCTCTCCACGTTTCTCGCGGGCGCGTTCCTGCTGGTGCTGTGCGTCGTCTTCGGACCCGTGGTCTCCGACATCCCGATGGCCGCGCTGGTCGCCGTGATGGTGATGGTGTGCTTCGCGACCTTCGACTGGCACTCCGTCGCCCCGAAGACGCTGAAGCGGATGCCCGCCGGCGAGATCGTCGTCATGGTCGTCACCGTGGTCTGCGTGGTCGCCACGCACAATCTCGCCATCGGCGTCGTCGTCGGCACGATCACCGCGATGGTCGTCTTCGCCCAGCGCGTCGCCCACTTCACGAACGTCACCTCCGTCACCGCCCCCGACGGCGGCAGCGTCGTGCACTCCGTGACCGGCGAGCTGTTCTTCGCCTCGTCGAACGACCTCGTCACGCAGTTCGACTACGCCAAGGACCCGGACCGGGTCGTCATCGACCTGTCGGCCGCGCACATCTGGGACGCCTCCACGGTGGCCGCGCTCGACGCCATCACCACCAAGTACCGGCAGCGCGGCAAGACCGTCGAGATCATCGGCCTCAACCGGCCGAGCGCCGAGCGGTACGAGAGGCTCAGCGGCGGACTCTCCTCGACCGACTGAGCGAGCTCAGTCGACCGGCTCGCCCGGCTGGTCGTGCGTGGAGCAGTGGATGCCCCCGCCGCCGGACGCGATCGTGTCGATCCGCACCGGGACGACGTCGCGCCCGGGGAAGTGTTCCCGCAGGATGCTCCGCGCCCGGCCATCCGCCTTCCGGTCCCCGAATCTCGGCATGAAGACGGAGTCGTTGGCGACGTAGAAGTTCGCGTACGTCGACACGAAGTCGTCGCCCTCGCCCGTGATCCTCGCCAGGTCGGGCTGCGGCAGGTCGACGATCTCGAAGCGGCGCCCCTTCGCGTCCTCGGCCCTGCTCAGTACGTCCCTGGCCTGGTCGGCGGCGCGTGACCAGACGTCGGCGGGCGTGTCCGGGTGCGCCCGGTCCAGCAGGACGACGCCCGGCCCGGTGAACCGTACGAGGCTGTCCACGTGCGCGTCGGTGATGTCCTGACCGCGCACCCCGGCCAGCCACACGACCTTCTCGATGCCCAGGGTCCGTTCGAGCTCGGCCTCGATGTCGTCCCGGCTCCTCCCGGGGTTGCGGTTGTCGTTGACGACGGAGCTCTCGGTGACCAGGAGCGTGCCCTCGCCGTCCGTCTCCAGGGACCCGCCCTCGGCGACCAGCGGCGCCTTCCTGCGGGGGATGCGGTACTCGGACAGGAGGGCGCGGCCCACCCGGGCGTCATGGGTATGGACCTGTTTGTCGCCCCACCCGTTGAAGTTGAGGTCGACTCCGGTGACCTTGTCCCCTTCCTCCACGAACACCGGCACCGTGTCGCGCGCCCACAGGTCGTCGACCGCCAGCGGAATGACCTCGACGTCGCGCCCGCAGGCCTTCTGTGCGGCCGCGCGCTGCTCGGGGCGAGCCAGCATCACGACGTACTCGTACGCGGCGACGGCCCGCGCGATCCGGGCGATGTCCTCGCGCACGGAGGCGAGGTCCTCGCCCCACACGGAGTCCAGCGCGGGCCACGACATGAAGGTCCGCGCGTGGCTCTCCCATTCGGCGCCCATCCGGGGCGCCGCTGCCGCCCCGGCCATGTGGCAGGCGGAGGCGCCGAAGGCCGCGGCGCCGATGCCGGCGAGTGCGCGCAGGGCGGAGCGTCGGGCGGGCGGGGGAGGGGACACGGGGGACTCCACTCTCGAAGGTTGTCCTGCGACTCTGACACGGACTGAAAATTCAGTCAAAGAGGCGGCGCGGGGTGGCCCACCCCGTCGGGGCGGCGGTCGGTAGGGTCTGGTCCATGGCGCCCCGCACCACCCAGATCCTCGAAGCGGCCGCACGGCTGATCGCCCGCCGCGGAGTCCGCGGCCTGCGCGTCGAGGAGCTCGCCGCCGAGGCGGGTGTCTCGACCGGGCTGATCTACTACCACTTCAAGGACCGCACCGGGATCCTGCGCCACACGCTCGAGTTCATCAGCGACCGCGCCGAGCGCTACACGACCGCGCGTGACGAGGGCGCCGCCCCGCCGGATCCGCGCGAGGAGCTCGTGGAGACCCTGCTCCTGGAGCTGCAGGACACCCCGGAGGTCAGGGAGAACAGCGCCGCCTGGGGCGAGTTGAGGGCGAGCGCCGTCTTCGACGACGCGCTCAGGGAGGACCTCGCGAGGGCGACCCAGGTGTGGGTGCAGGAGGTGTCCGCGCTCCTCGGCGCGGTCCGCCCGGCGGCTCCGGCGCACGCCCTCGCGGAGGCCGCCGAGCGCCTCACCGCCCACCTGGAAGGGCTCAGCATGCGCTGGCTCAGCGGCGGTCTGCGCATCGACCGGGCCCGTGACCTGATGCGGGGCGCGATCCGCGCGGAGCTGGCCGTGCTGGGCGCGGAGGGTTCGGAGGACGCCGGAGCAGTGGAGTAGACCTCTGGCGGAACTCCTGCACCGCGTGGTATAGACGTATGGAAGAAGTATGAAGAAGTACCTTTCGGCCCGTCTCGGCCGACAGGCGGCGCACCGCCGGAAGGTCTGTCCCGTGCAAGCTTCTGATCCCGTTCCGCTTCCTGACCGCATTGGTGAACGCATCCCCGCGCATACCCGCAAGACACCGTGGCTGCCCAGCCCCGGCACGGCCCGCAGGCTGCGCCGCGCGGGCATCGCGCGGGTGCTCGTCACCGGCTGTCTGGTCCGCGTGAGCCTGCGCGGCGAGATCACCGCCCGTGAGGCCGACTCGCTCGCCGCCCAGCTGCGCGACCTGGTCCAGGACGGCTGCCGTCATCTGATCGTGGACCTGTCCGAGGTCACCTACCTCGCGCGGGAGGGCGCGGGCGTCTTCTTCGGCACGCTGCGGGCCCTCAGGGCGGTGGGCGGCACCCTCGCCGTGCGCGGCGCCTGCCCCCGGTCCGCGGCCACGCTGCACTGCCTGGGCATGGGCCGTCTCGCCGAGTAGGCGGGCACGTACGCGGACGGAAGCGCGGACGGTCAGGCGTCGACCGCGTTCCGCCGCGTGAAGCGGTGCCACCAGTGCCGTCGGCGCGGGTGGATGGCGCGGCCCAGCCGCCGCCCCAGCAGGACGTAACCGATCAGCGCGCCCGCCGTGTTCAGGATGACGTCGTCGATGTCGAAGGTGCGGCCCGTCACGAACGCGCCCTGCGCCAGTTCGACCAGCACCATCGTCACCGCCGTCGCGATCCCGACGCGCACGAACCCGCGCGTGCGGGGGAGCACCACGGGCAGCAGCACACCGAACGGCACGCCCAGCAGGATGTTCCCGCCGAGTTGCTTGACGGTGTCGCGGAAGGCGGGCTGCGCGAGATACGCGTCGATGGAGTCGCCGGGGGTGAAGTTGCTGTGCGTCAGCGCCTCCGAACCCGCCGAAGGCTCCAGCGTCAGACGGGCGAGCACCAGGGCGAATCCGACCATGAAGGCGAAGGCCACCAGCATGGTCACCACCCGTGCCGCCGGTGACATGGGCGCCGCGCGCCGGTCCGCCTCGTAACGTCGTGTCCGTGCCATCAGCGCCTCCTGGTCCCTCGGTCCCTCACACCGGTTCCGTGCGGCCGAACAGTCCCGCGTGCCCCGGCGGGAGCTGCGTGAGGACGCGGCGCAGGAGCGCGTCGTCCGCCACGTCCGCGAGCGTGCCGAGCACCGAGGTGACGGCGCGGCGCGCCTCCGCCGTGTCCTGGGCGGTCCGTGCGGCCACCGCGTCGACGAACTCCACGGCGGACAGGGGCTCCGCGGCGGGTTCCGCGTCGGTGAGCAGGGCTCCGCACCCCTCGGGCAGCAGCCGGGCCAGATCGGTGCGGTCGTCGCCCACCAAGTGCGCGCCCAGGACGATCAGTACGTTCTCGACGGCGCCCGCGGCCTGCTGGCGGTCGGCGTAACCGCCGCGCTGCCGCACCCGGTCGAGGAGCGCTTCCAAGGATGTGTCCATCGTTGAGTCCCCGAGTCCCTGTCGTTGCAGTCCCTCTGGTGGCAGTCCGTGTGGTGACAGTCCCTCTGTGGCGTCAGCCGTTCATCCGGTTACCCGGAGAAAGCGTCGTGATGCCCCGTGCCTTCTCCACCTCGACCGTGAACTGCGCCCCCGCGAGCAGCGCGAGGTTGGACACCCACAGCCACACCAGGAAGACGACGATGCCCGCGAGGGAGCCGTACAACTTGCCGTAGGTGCCGAACACCGTGGCGTACAGCGTGAACAGGCCCGAGGAGAGCAGCCAGAGCAGCGCGGACAGGAGTCCGCCGGGCAGGATGTGGCGCCAGCCGCGCGCCTCGGGCGGCGCGTTGCGGAACAGGACGAGGACGAGCAGCGCCACCAGGCAGACCAGCGCGGGCCACTTCAGGACGGTCCAGGCGGTCTGGCCCGCGTCGCCGACACCGATGCGGTGCCCCACGCTCTCGGCGACCGAACCGCTGAGCACGATCAACAGCGCGCTGGCGACGAGCAGACCGAGCAGCGTGATGGCGGTCATCACCACGCGGTGGCCCTTCCGCCACAGGGGACGGCAGTCCTTCACCCCGTGCATCGCGTGCAGCGCGCGCCGGAACACGGCCGCGTAACTCGACGCGGACCACACCGCGCTGACGGCGCCCGCGATCACCACGGTGAGCGCGGCGGAGCGCGCGTCCGCCATGTCGCTGAGCGCCTTGTGCAGGGAGCGGCCCGACTCGGCGGGGGCCCAGTCGGTGACCTCGGCGATGAGCGCCTGGGTCGTGGCGGGGCTGACGAGGCTGATGAGGCTGACGGTGACGAGCAGCGCGGGGAGCAGTGCGAGGATCGCGTAGTACGTCAGTGCCGCCGCCCAGTCCGACACGTCGTCGTCCCACATCGACACGGGGGTGCGGCGCAGCGCGGTGCGCCGCAGGGCCCAGGTGGACGGGGCGCCGGAGCCGGAGTCCCCCTTGCGGCCGTGCGGTGCCAGAGCCGGCGTTCCGTGGACGGCGGACGGTGAACTGTCCATAGGGCTGCTCTTTCTTGCATGTCGGCGGCGCGGATGCCGCCAGGTGTTCCCTGGTTCGTTTGCCCTGCCCGCGCGGTTTCGTGCCCGGAGACGACAGAAGCCCTGGACTCCGGCATACGGAGTCCAGGGCTTCTTCTGGAGCGCTGGGCAGGCCTTGCACCTGCATTTCCCCGCAGGAAGCGGGGCGTCTTTCCTTGGACGACCAACGCCTGTCCCCCGACCGGAAGTCCGGCTTGAGGAGGCGATATTGATCTTATCCCATCAGAAGAGGTGCTCGGTACCGCCCCGGGCGGGGGAGTGGCCGAGCAGACGCGTCATCGACTCGGCGGCCCGCACGGCCGCGTCCGCGCAGCAGTTGTTGAACAGGACGTGCACCTCCTCTGTCCGTTCGGCGAGGGCGTGCAGGCGGGGGAGCCAGGAGCGGAGCTCGTCCTCGTCGTACGCGTACCGGAAGCGGTCCTCCTTGCTGCCCTGCCCCCATGAGGCGCTGCGGCCGTGGAACCGTACGACGGAGAGCGCGGGCACGGTGACCGGTGCGACGGGTGGCACGGCGGACGGCACCGACTGGTTCATGTCGACGGCGACCGCCGCCATGCCGTGCGAGGCGAGCAGCGCGCGCGTGGCCTCGGCGTTGCCGTCGCGCCACCAGTCGGGGTGGCGGAACTCCACCGCGACCGGCCAGCCGCGGGTGCGCCGCGCGGTGTCCGCTAGGAGTTCCCCGGCGCGCTCGCCCGGCCGCAGCCACGGCGGGAACTGGAACAGCACGCTCCCGAGCCGCCCGGCGTCGCGCAGCGGCGCGATCCCGGCGGTGAACCGTGCCCACACCTCGTCGAGGACACCCGCGTCCCGAGGACCGTCACGGAGGTCGGCGGGGAGCGCGGCGGGGCGCGTGGGGTGCCCGGTGAGTAGCGAGAACGCCTTCACGTCGAACGTGAAGCGGTCCGGCGTCCGCTCGGCCCAGAGCCGGCTGTTGCGCTCGCCGGGCAGCCCGTAATACGTCGAGTCCACCTCCACGACCGGGAACCGCTCGGCGTAGTACCGCAGCCGCCCCGCCGCGTCCCGCCGCCCGCGCGGGTACCAGCCGCTGCGGACCAGCGCCGGGTCGGTCCACGAACACGTGCCCACCAGGATGTCGCCCATGGAGGCCCGGTACCCGGATCCCGCACGGCGACAAGTGAGGGAGGCGATCACGCTCCGTTCCGCTCCGCATGCGCGATGCAGCGGCGCTCTACAGACTGGTGGGAAGTGCCCAGTCCCCGCACTGAGGAGTCGCCGTGCTCGAAGGAACGCCGCCGCCCCCCGCGTCCACCCGGGAGATCCGGGTCGCATCGGTGCCCGCGGGCCACGTGTACGTACGCCACTGCTCCCCGGCGGAGCCCGACGGCGTCCTGCGCCTCGCCGACCCCCGGCCCAACGGCGCCCCCAGCACCTCCGCGCGCTGGTGGCCGCCGGTCATGCTGCAACCGGAGTGGGTCGAGGCCCACCACCGGGACTTCGACGTCTTCCACCTGCACTTCGGGTTCGACGCGCAGAGTCCCGACCAGCTGACCGCCCTCGTGGACACCCTGCGCGCCCATGACAAGCCGCTCGTCTATACCGTGCACGACCTGCGCAACCCCCACCAGCCCCGCCCCTCCGCCCACGACGAGGCCCTGAACGTCGTCATCCCCGCCGCCGACCGGCTCATCACCCTCACCCATGGCGCGGCGGCCACCATCAGCCGGCGCTGGGGCCGCGCGGCGACCGTCCTGCCCCACCCCCATGTGGTGGAACTGCCGCTCCTCGACCGGACCAGACCGTCCCGCGACCGGTTCCGGGTCGGCGTACACGCCAAGAGCCTGCGGCCGAACATGGACGTGCTGCCCGTCGTGCGCGTCCTCGCGGACACCGTCGCCGGGCTTCCCGACGCCGAGCTCCAGGTCAACATCCACCGCGAGGTCGCGGACCCGTCCTCCCCGGCCCACGCCCCGCACCTGCTTGGCGAGCTCCGCGACCTCGACGAACGGGGCCGCCTCACGCTCGTCGTGCACGACTACTTCGACGACGAACAGCTCTGGGACTACCTCACCTCGCTCGACCTGTCCGTGCTGCCCTACCGGTTCGGCACGCACTCCGGGTGGCTGGAGGCCTGCCACGACCTGGGGACCGCCGTCGCCGCACCCGACTGCGGCTTCTACGCGCAACAGCGCCCCTGCCACACCTACGGGCACACCCAGGACAACGGCCTGGACGAGGAGTCCCTGCACAAGGCGGTCCTCGCCGCCCACGAGCAGCGACCGGCCCCGCGGGCCGCGGTGCGGCACCGGACACGGGAGCGCGCCGGCATCGCGGCGGCCCACCGAGCCCTCTACACCGACGTCCTCCGATGAGCGGCGTGCGGGTGGCGCTCATCGCGTCCGCGCGGCACCCCATCACCGAGCCGTTCGCGGGCGGCCTCGAAGCGCACACGTGGGGCCTCGCCCATGCGCTGACCCGGCGCGGACACGAGGTCGACCTGTTCGCGGCGCCCGGCTCCGACCCCGCGCTCGGCGCGTGCGAACTCCCCGTACGGCACGTCGTGCTGAGCGCGGCGGCCCGCTCGGACGCCTCCATGCCGAGCACCGCGTGGATAGAGGAGCACCACGCGTATCTGAGCCTGATGCTCGACCTGGCGCGGGACGGCGAACACCGGTTCGACGTCGTCCACAACAACAGCCTCCACTACCTGCCCGTCGCGATGGCCTCGGCCCTGCGGATCCCGGTCATCACCACGCTCCACACGCCCCCGACCCCGTGGCTCGAGTCCGCCATCCAGAGCCACGACGTGTGCCCGGTGGTGTTCACCGCCGTCAGCCAGTACACCGCGTCGGCCTGGCACCCCGTCGTCCCCGCGGCGCGCGTCGTGCGCAACGGCATCGACACGGACTTCTGGCGCTCCGGGCCCGGCGGCAGCGATCTCGTCTGGTCGGGCCGCCTCGTCCCCGAGAAGGGCCCCCACCTGGCGATCCGGGCCGCCCGCGCGGCCGGAGTGCCGCTGAAGCTCGCGGGGCCGGTCTCCGACGAGCGGTACTACGAGGAGGAGGTCGCGCCGCTGCTCGGCGACGGTGCGGAGTACGTCGGCCACCTCGACCGGCACGGGCTCGCCGAACTCCTCGCCCACTCGGCCGCCGCGCTGGTCACCCCCAGCTGGGACGAACCGTACGGGCTCGTCGTGGCCGAGGCGCTGGCGTGCGGCACGCCGGTCTGCGGCTTCGACCGCGGCGCCCTCGCGGAGATCCTCACGCCTGCCTGCGGGTTGCTCGCGCCGCCCGGGGACGTGGAAGCGCTCGCCGCGCTCATCCCGCGCGTCATGGAACTCGACCGCGCGGAGGCCAGGCGCCGCGCGGAACGGTTCTGTTCGCTGGGCCGCACCGCCGACGCGTACACGCGCCTGTACGAGGAGGTGGCGCGGTGATCGGCTACTACGTCCACCACCAGGGACGCGGACACCTGCACCGCGCGATTCGCATCGCGTCCCGCACGCCGGAACCGGTCACCCTCCTCTCCTCGCTGCCCCGGCCGGCCGCCTGGGCCGGTTCGTGGGTCTCCCTCCCCACGGACACCGCCGACGACCCGCTCGACCCCACGGCCCAGGGACGCCTGCACTGGGTGCCGCTGCACCACCCCGGGCACCGCGAACGCATGGGCATCATCGCGCAGTGGATCCGCCGCGAGAGCCCGTCCCTGTTCGTGAGCGACGTGTCCGTGGAGGCGGCGGCGCTGGCCCGCCTCATGGGGGTCCCCGTCGTCGTCACGGCCATGCGCGGCGACCGCAAGGACCCGGCCCACCGCCTCGGCTACGACCTCGCCGACGCGCTCCTGGCCCCCTGGCCGCACACGGTCCCGGAACCGGGCTGGCCACCCCACTGGCACGCCAAGACGATCCACACGGGCAGCATCTCCCGCTACGACGGACGACCTCGGCCACCGGCGGCCGCCGCCCCGGCCACCAAGGAGGTGGTGGTCATGCTCGGCGCAGGCGGCACGTACCTCACCGAGGACCACCTCCGCGAGGCACAACGGACGACGCCGGACTGGACGTGGACGGTCCTGGGTGGCCGGGCCCCCGAGAACCGCGCGGGGGGCGGACCGGCCCCCGACGGCGGCTCCCCCTCCACCTGGCTCGATGACCCCTGGCCCATCCTGTGCCGGGCCCAGGTCGTCGTCACGCACGCCGGGCAGAACGCCGTCGCCGAGTGTGCCGCCGCACGCGTGCCCGTCGTGGTCATCCCCGAGGAGCGGCCGCACGGGGAGCAGCACGCCACCGCTCGGGCGCTGCGGGCGGCCGGGCTCGCCACCGTGCGGGAGAGCTGGCCCGCCGCCGAGGAGTGGCCCGCCCTGCTCGCCGAGGCGGCCGCCCTCCCGGACCGGTGGGAGCAGTGGTCCCACGGCGACGGCGCCGACCGCGCCGCGCGACTCCTCACCGACCTGGCCGCCCGTCCGACGAGGAGGACCGCATGCGTACCGCGGTGATCACGCTCGCGGCGGGGCGGCACCGACATCTGCTGTTGCAGCAGGACGGGCTCGCCCGGGGAGAGCGCGTGCCCGACCATTACGTGATCGTCTCCATGGACGACCCCGACATCGAGCCGCTCACCACCGGCAGGGAGCCCGTCGCGGAAGTGGTCACGCTGCCCTTGGCCGACGGGCGGCTGCCGCTCGCCGCCGCCCGCAACGAGGGCGCGGCGCGGGCCGTGGCGCTCGGGGCGGATCTGTTGGTCTTCCTTGACGTGGACTGCGTGCCGGGGGCCACGCTCCTGGACCGTTACGTCAACGCCGCCCACGACTGGGCGCTGCTCTGCGGGACCGTCGCCTACCTGCCGCCCCCGCCGCGCGGCGGCTACCGGCTCGACGAGCTGCACAACCTCGCACAGCCCCACCCCGCACGGCCCGTCCCGGCCGACGGCGAGGTGCTGCGCGGGGGAGACCCGCACCTGTTCTGGTCCCTGTCGTTCGCCCTGACCGCCCGCACCTGGAAACACGTCGGCGGCTTCTGCGAGGACTACACCGGCTACGGCGGCGAGGACACCGACTTCGCCGCCACCGCGGCCCACCGGGGCGTCGACCTGTGGTGGGTGGGCGGCGCCCCCGCCTACCACCAGCACCACCCCACCCACCAGCCGCCCGTCCAGCACATCGACGACATCCTGCGCAACGGAGCGATCTACAAGCGCCGTTGGGGCAGCTGGCCGATGGAGGGCTGGCTGCGCGCGTTCGAGGCGCGGGGCCTCGCCGTGTACGACCACGCGGCGGACGCGTGGCGCAAGGCCGAACCGGAGACGCTGCTCAGGGCTCCGTCCGCTCCCTGACGACGTCGGCCGGGTCCTTGTCGTCGCGCAGCCCCTGGTAGCGGGGGTGACGGAGCATGCCGTCGCGCGTCCACTCCGAGAAGGCGATCTGCGCGACGAGCCGCGGCCGCACCCACCGGGCGGCGCGTTCCGCGACCCGTCCCTCGAACGGCGACGTGTCCACCAGGAGTCCGTCGAGTTCGCGGCGCAGGGCGAGCAGCGTCCTGTGGTCGAAGCCCGTGCCGACCTTGCCCGCGTACCGCAGCAGCCCGTCGGCGGCTTCGTCGTGGTAGCCGAGCAGCAGCGCGCCGATGCCGACCCGGCTGCCCGCGGGCTCGGTGAAGCCGCCCACCACGAACTCCTGCCCCCGGGAGCACTTCAGCTTGAGCCAGTCGTCCGAGCGGCGCCCCTGATAGGTGCTGTCGGCCCGCTTGGCGATCAGCCCCTCCCAGCCGCGCCGGCACGCGTCGGCGAGGAGTTCGGGGCCGCCCGCGTTGCGGTGGGCGCTGAAGCGCAGCGGCGCGGCGAACGTGACCGAGCGGCGCAGCAGGGACTTGCGGGTGCGCAGCGGCAGCCGCCGTACGTCCGTGCCGTCCAGGCGCAGCAGGTCGAAGACGTAGTAGGTCACGGCGACCTTGCTGGCCGCGACGTCGGCGGGCCGGGTGAGGCCCATGCGCTGCTGGAGCCGCGCGAAGTCGGTGCGCCCGTGCGCGTACGCGACGATCTCGCCGTCGACGGTGAAGTCCGCGCACTCCTGCGCGGCGAGCGCCTCGACGATCTCCGGGTACGTGGCGTCGAGCCGCCGCCCGGACCGGGACCGGAGCGTCACCCGCCCGTTCTCGCGGACGGCGAGGACGCGGATGCCGTCCAGCTTCCTCTCGAAGACCCAGCCCTGCGGGAAGTCACGCCGGTCGGTGAGCGTCGCCAGCATCGGCGACGCCGCGAGCTCTACGCCCGGCGCGGCCTCGCGCGTGCGGCCCGCCAAGTCCGGCGGCAGCGCCTCCAGCGCGCTCCGTGCCACGGCGGTCAGCCCTGCTCGGCGATCTGGCGCAGCGTACGTCCGCTGCGGGCCGAGCGGGCGCGCCGGGGATCGGGGGTGCCGCCGCCCGAGTGGTGCCCGGTCCGGACGAGCAGCCAGGTCGGCTTCGCGCCGCCGCCGGACGAGGCGTCCTGCTCCTCGCGCCCGTGGAAGCGGGTCAGCGCGTACTGCCCCCGCAGCTTCTCGCCGTGCAGCTCGAACGTGGCGTGCCCCTTCTCCAGGGCCTGCGCGAACGGCACGGGACGGTGCCGCTTGTCGTGGCTCGTGGGCCGGTACGTGCCGCGGTCCCAGACCATGACGGTCCCGCCGCCGTACTCGCCCTCGGGGATCACGCCCTCGTACTCCCGGTAGTCCAGGGGGTGGTCCTCGGTGGGGATGGCAAGCCGCTTGTCCTGCGGGTTTGTGGAGGGGCCCTTGGGGACCGACCACGACTTGAGGACGCCGTCGACCTCGAGACGGAAGTCGAAGTGCATCGTGCTCGCGTCGTGGATCTGCACGACGAACGAGGGCTCGTCTTCGGGGACCGGCCCGTCGGAGTCCCGGGCCGCGGGCTCGCCGCCGGGCTCGGCGGTTCTGTCGAAGTGCCGCTTGTCGCGGTAGGTCCGCAGAGCGTCCGGCTCGCTCTTCCCGCTCTTCCCGCTCTTCCCGTCCTTTTCGTTCTTCGCGTTCTTCTCGCTCACCTCGACTCCCTTCCGCGCCCTCTGTGCTCGGTTTCGGCCAGGTTATGCACGCCCCGCCCCACCCGCACGGCAAGCGCCCGCGGCTGTGGCACGGGCCATGGGCGGCTTTGTTCCACTTCAACTCGCCGTGGGTTCGAGCCACGTGGGGGATAATGGGCCACCCGCCCGCCGGAGCCGCTCCGGCCCGAGCCGCCGGCAAGCGAGGTGTCCGCCGCATGAGTGCCCCGACCCAGACCGAGTCCTTCGTCCACCCGGCGCTGTTCTACCGTGGCGCGGAGGAGTACCTGGCGGGCACCGTGCCGTTCGTCCGAAAGGGGCTCGACGCGGGCGAGGCGGTGGCCGTGGCGGTCCCCGCCGCCAATCTGGAACTCATCAGGGACGCGCTCGGGGAACGGGCGGGACAGGTGCGGCTGCTCGACATGGAGCAGGCGGGACGCAACCCCGGCCGGATCATCCCGCGCGTGCTGCGGGCCTTCGCCGACGCCCACCCCGGCCGGCGGGCCCGCATCATCGGCGAACCCATCTGGGCCGCGCGCACCCCCACGGAGTACCCCGCCTGCGCGCAGCACGAGGCACTGATCAACCTGGCGTTCCAGGGCCGTGAAGCAACGATTCTCTGCCCCTACGACGAGGCGGGCCTCGCGGAGACGGTCCTCGCCGACGCCCACGCCACCCACCCCACCGTCATCCGCGCGGGCCGGACGGACCCGAGCGCCGCCTACGCGCCCGACGCGGTCGTCTCCCGCTACAACCAGCCCCTGATGGCCCCCGACGACGTGCCGCAGGCGGCGTACGCGCGGCAGTCGCTGTCCGACGTACGGCATCTCGCCCTCCTGCGCGCCAGCGAGCTCGGCATGCCCGAGGCCCGGCTGCAGGACTTCGCCCTGGTCGTCTCCGAGCTGACGACCAACAGCGTGGTGCACGGCGGCGGCTCGGGCGCGCTGCGGGTCTGGGCCGAGGACGGCCACATCGTCTGCGAGGTGCGGGACGCGGGCGTCGTCACCGACCCGCTCGCGGGCCGCCGTTCCCCGGCCAAGGACCAGTTCGGGGGGCGCGGCCTCCTCATGGTGCACGTCCTCACCGACCTCGTCCGCGTCCACACCGACCCGGTCCTCGGCACGACCACCCACTGCTACTTCCAGTGCTCGTGATCGTCAGGACTCCGTCAGGAACGAGCACCGCGGCATGAAGGGTCCGTAAGGGACGCGCCGTGCGCGTCGCCCGGGGACGGACCCTGGGCGCATGTCCATCCTGACCACGAGGTCCGCCGCCGCCGAGAGCGCTGAGGCGCGCCCGGACCCCGGCGAGAAACACCGGCTCACCGCCCTGACCGGCCTCGCCGCACTCTCCCTCGACGCCCTGGCGTCCGTGGCGTACGGGCCCGAGGCGATCGTCCTCGTGCTCGCCGCGGCCGGCGGCCACGGCCTCGGCTTCACCCTCCCCGTCACCCTCGCCATCGCGGGCCTGCTTGCCGTGCTCGTCGCCTCCTACCGGCAGGTGATCGCCGCGTTCCCGGACGGCGGCGGCTCCTACGCCGTGGCCAAGCGGCATCTGGGACGCCGCACGAGCCTCGTCGCCGCGGCCTCCCTCGTCCTCGACTACGTCCTGAACGTCGCCGTCGCCGTCACCGCCGGGGTCGCCGCGCTGACGTCCGCGTTCCCCGGGCTGTACGGCGACCGGCTGGTGATCTGCCTCGCGGTGCTCGCCCTGATCACGGCGGTGAACCTGCGCGGCATCGTCGAGTCCGCGAAGGTGTTCATCGTCCCGACCGCCGTGTTCGTCGTCGCGATCTTCACCCTGATCGCGGTCGGCCTCTTCCGCGAAGGACCGGTCTCGACCGCCGCCGCCGACGGGCACGCCTCCGTCGTCGCCGACAACGCCACGACGGTCGGCGCCCTCCTCCTGCTCAAGGCCTTCGCGTCCGGCTGCTCGGCGCTGACCGGCGTCGAGGCCATCGCGAACGCCGTGCCCTCCTTCCGCGAACCGAGGGCGAGGCGCGCCCAGCACGCGGAGGCCGCCCTCGGCGCGCTGCTCGGCGCGATGCTCATCGGGCTCGCCGTGCTCATCTCCCGCTTCGCGCTGCGGCCCGCCGACGGCGTCACCGTCCTCGCCCAGCTCGCGGACGCCTCCCTCGGCCACAACTGGGCCTTCTACGTCGTCCAGTTCGCCACGATGGTGCTGCTGGCGCTCTCCGCCAACACCTCCTTCGGCGGCCTGCCCGTCCTGCTCGAACTGCTCGCCCGCGACAACTTCGTGCCGCACGTCTTCGCCCTGAAGGCCGACCGCCAGGTGCACCGGCACGGCGTGCTCGCGCTCGCCGCCGTCTCCGCCGCGCTGCTCCTCTTCTCCGGCGGCGACACCAACACCCTCGTGCCACTGTTCGCGATCGGCGTCTTCGTCGGCTTCACCGTCGCGCAGACCGGCATGGTGCTGCACTGGCGGCGCGAGCGCGGCACGAACTGGCGCGGCAGAGCACTGCTCAACGGCGCGGGCGCACTCCTCACCGGCGTCGGCGCGGTCGTCGTGACCGCCACCAAGTTCCACGACGGCGCCTGGCTGATCGTGATCGCGCTGCCGCTGCTCGTGCTCGCCTTCGAGACCGTCCACCGCGCCTACACGCGCATCGGGGAACGGCTCGGCATCGGACGCGTTCCCGAACCCCCGTGCCGCGCACGCTCGTTGGTGGTCGTCCCGGTCGTCGGCCTGTCGAGGCTGACCTGCGAGGCGCTGAACACGGCGGTCTCGCTCGGCGACGAGGTGCGCGCGGTGACCGTGACGTACGACGAGCCCGCCGACCGCGAGACGGCCGCCGCGCTGCGCCGCGACTGGGAGCTGTGGAACCCCGGCGTCGACCTCGTCGAGATCCCCTCCGCGCACCGCACCGTAGGCGGTCCCGTGGCGGCGTACGTCAGGAAGGTCCACGAGACCCACCCGGGCGTCCGGGTCACCGTCCTGATCCCCGAGACCGAACCGGCGCGCCGCTGGCAGCGGATCCTGCAGAACCGGCGCGGGGCGGTCGTCGCCCGTGCTGTGCGCAGAAACACGGACGCGGCGATCTGTCGCCTCAGGTTCCGTCTGACCTGATCTGCCCGGACCCCTCTGGGCCGGTCTGCGCCTTTTCGCCCCGACTGGCCTCCCTGATCGTCCTGTTGCCCCGGGCCGTGGGTCCCCGAGTAGGGTCGGGGACCCCCACATACAAAGAGCCGCGCGTGGCGCGGCCGCAGATCAGGAGCACCAGTGCAAGGCACCCCCCACATAGCCGGCACACCGCACACGGCGCGCGCGGCGCCGGTGACGCGACGTCCCGAAGCCGCCGCCGAGCCACAACTGCCCGTCTTCATCGACGAGTCGGGACTGCGCAGACGCGCGCTGCAGGGCATGGCGCTGCTCGTCGGCTGCGCCTGCCTCGGCTATCTGCTGTTCGTCGGATCGCTGGCCGACGGCCTCCGCGAGCCCGTCGGCACGCACCCGCCGAGCACGAACGGGACGAGTACGTCCACGGGCGCAGGGACGAGTGCGCGCCACGGCGACGGCGGCGACCGCCACCGGCCGCCCACCGGCAGATCCGGCGCAGTGCCGGCCGGAGGCGCGGCGCAGTGAGCCGGCGCGCCGCTGTCCGTCGCCCCCCACGCGGACACTGGCTCGTGCTCCTGCTCGTCCTCCTGGTCGTCGCCGTCGCCCTCCTCTTCGAGGGCTGGACGACCCACCAGGTCGACGCCGCGCGCGCCAAACCGCCGTGCACCCGCCCGATCCCGCGCACCGCCGACGACGGCAAGCCCCTGCTGCGGTTCTCCCCGGACGGCGTCACCACCGCGGCCATGCCGCCCGGCACCGCCGCGATCACCTTCGACGGCGGACCCGACCCGGTGTGGACACCGCGCCTGCTCGACCTCCTGCGCAGGCACCACGCACGGGCCACCTTCTTCGTGTACGGGAAGGACGCCGCCGAACATCCCGGGCTGATGCGGCGGATCCTGTACGAGGGCCACGAGATCGGCTCGTACACGTACAGCGGCGGTGACCTCGGTGTCGCGTCGCCGCTGCGCGCCCGCCTCGAACTGTCCCTCACCCAGACCGCGCTCGCGGGCACGACCGGCGTCAACACGACGCTGCTGCGGCTGCCGCACACCACGGCCGCCGACACGCTCTGCGGCCCCGAGTGGCCCGCCGCGAAGCGGGCGGCGGACCAGGGCTACCTGGTGGTCGCCTCCGACCACAAGGACCGCAAGCCGTGGCGGGGCGTGGTGACCCAGCACAGCCAGACCGACCTCGGCTACCACGAGGCCCAGG
This sequence comes from Streptomyces venezuelae, assembly GCF_008642335.1. Lineage (NCBI taxonomy): Bacteria > Bacillati > Actinomycetota > Actinomycetes > Kitasatosporales > Streptomycetaceae > Streptomyces > Streptomyces venezuelae. The sequence goes on from NZ_CP029191.1 coordinate 6,545,165, forward strand.
ACCTGCTGCGGGACCACCGCGTGAAGCGGTTCACCACCATCAGCGGCGGCCTCGGCAGGGCCTCGTTCAACGCCGAGGTCCCCGTCGCGCAGGAGGTCAAGGGCGAGGGTCTGGTGTGGACGCAGCAGCTCGGGCACGCCTTCCTCACCGTGATGGTGTGGGCGCTCACCCTCACCGGCGTGCTCGGCGTCCTGCGGATGCTCCTGTTCGCGGTGTTCGCCCGGCTCCACGTGCGCAGGCTGCACCGGTACCGGCCCGGAGCGCCCCGGCTGCGCGAGGTGCGGGAGCCGGTGACGGTCCTGGTGCCCGCGTACAACGAGGAGGCGGGCATCGCCTCCACCGTGTACTCGCTGCTCGCCTCGACCTACCCGCACTTCCAGATCATCGTCGTCGACGACGGCTCCACCGACGCCACCGCCGACATCGCCGAGTCCATCGCCGACGCCGACCCGCGGGTGACGGTGATCCGGCAGCCCAACGGCGGCAAGCCGAGCGCCCTCAACACCGGCCTGGCGTACGCACGGCACGACATCGTCGTGATGGTCGACGCGGACACCATCTTCGAACCCGAGGCCCTGGCCCGCCTCGTGCAGCCGCTCGCCCACCCGGCGGTCGGCGCGGTCAGCGGCAACACCAAGGTCGGCAACCGGCGCCGCCTCCTCGGCAAGTGGCAGCACCTGGAGTACGTACTCGGCTTCAACCTGGACCGGCGGATGTTCGAGGTCCTGGAGTGCATGCCGACCGTGCCGGGGGCGATCGGCGCCTTCCGCAGGGACGCGCTGATGGGCGTCGGCGGTGTCAGTGACGAGACCCTCGCCGAGGACACCGACCTCACGATGGCGCTCTGGCGGGCGGGGTGGCGCGTCGTGTACGAGGAGTCGGCGGTCGCCTGGACCGAGGTGCCGACCACGATCAGGCAGCTGTGGCGCCAGCGCTACCGCTGGTGCTACGGCACCCTCCAGTCGATGTGGAAGCACCGCCGCGCGCTGACGGAGCTCGGCCCCGCGGGACGCTTCGGGCGCCGCGTGGCGCTCTACGTCACGCTGTTCCAGATCGTGCTGCCGCTGTGCGCACCCGTCGTCGACCTGTTCGCCCTGTTCGGCGCGGTGTTCCGCGACCCCGTGGAGGCGGCCCTCGTCTGGTTCGGGTTCCTCTCCGTGCAGCTGGTCACCGCCGCGTACGCGCTGCGGCTCGACCGCGAACGGCTGCGGGTCCTGTGGGCGCTGCCGCTGCAGCAGCTCGTCTACCGGCAGCTGATGTACCTGGTGGTCATCCACTCCGTGACGACGGCGCTGCTCGGCACCCGTCTGAAGTGGCACAGCATGAAACGGGCGGGCACGGCCGACCCCTATCTGGTCGAGGCACCGCCCCCGCCGCCCGAGGAGGAGCGGCCGAGTCTGCAAGGGAGCCGGACATGACACAGACGGACCCCACGGTCACGCGGGAGCGGTTCGCCGAGCGCCCCAGTTCCCGCTACGGGCCACGGCGCGCCCACGCCCGCAGACCGAGGAGGCGCAGGCGCCTGCGGCGGACGGTGCTCGTCCTGCTGGCCGCCGCGGTCGTCGCGGCGGGCGGCACGTACGGCTGGGCCGAGACCCGCCTCCAGCGCGACGTCGACCTCGGCGCGTACGGCGACCGACCGCCGCCCGGCGAGGGCACCAACTACCTCATCGTGGGCTCGGACAGCCGCGACGGGCTCTCCGAGGACGACGTGAAGGACCTGCACGCGGGCGGGGGCGGCGGACGGCGCACCGACTCGATGATGCTGCTGCACACCGGGGCCAACGGCGCGACGATGGTCAGCCTGCCGCGCGACTCCTGGGTCACCCTGCCCGGCCGCCTCGACACGACGACGGGCAAGACGAAGCGCTCGGAAGGGGACAAGCTGAACGCCGCCTTCTCCTACGGCGGCCCCGAGCTCCTCGCGCACACCGTCGAGCGGAACACCGGCCTGCGCGTCGATCACTACGCGGAGATCGGCTTCGCCGGGTTCGTGAACATCGTCGATGCCATCGGCGGCGTACGGATGTGCCTGGACCGCGACATCAAGGACGAGAAGTCGGGCGCCGACCTGCGCAAGGGCTGCCACACCCTGAACGGCAAGCAGGCGCTCGCCTACGTCCGCCAGCGCCACCAGGAGCGGGAGGGCGACCTGGGCAGGTCGAAGAACCAGCAGAAGCTCCTGTCGACCCTCGCCCACCAGGCGGCACGCCCCGACACGCTCTTCGACCCCACGCGGATCGGCCCGGCCGCGCAGGCCGGACTCGACACGCTCATCGTCGACGAGGACATGAGCCTGCGCGATCTGAGCCGGATGTTCCGCGCCGTGCAGAGCGTCTCGGGCGGACACGGCAGGCGGCTCAACGTGCCCGTCTCCGGCATCGGCATCCCCACGTCCAAGGGCAACGTCCTGAAGTGGGACCCGAAGAAGGCCCCCCGGCTCTTCGCCGACCTGCGCCACGACAGGCCGCCGACCGTGTGACTCACACGAGCTCGGGCGCGGGGTCCGCCTGCCGGGGCAGCCGCACCGGCTCGGGCCGCGCGTCCCACATGCGCGTGGTCCGCACGTACACGTAGATCACCGAGAGCATCGCGAGGACGACGAGGGGGCCGGCCACCCACGGGTGTTCGGCCATCTCCACCGGCAGGAAGCGGTACGAGGCGAGGAGCGCGGCGAACACGGCGGTGCCGTAGGCGACGAGGCGGACCCCGGACCGGTCCCAGCCGCGGTCGAACGTGCGCAGACCCGCCTCGACCGTGAGCGAGAACACCACGCCCGCGAGGAGGTCCACGCCGTAGTGGTAGCCGAAGCCCAGCGTCGCGGTGAGCGTCGCGACGAGCCAGAAGGTGCCCGCGTACCGGAGCCAGCGCGGCCCCTTGCGGGAGTGGATGAAGATCGCCGTGGCCCATGCCGTGTGCAGGCTGGGCATGCAGTTGCGCGGGGTGATCCCGTCGTACGGCACCGGGTGCGGGGCGGTGATCTGCGGCGGGGTGTGCGGCCACAGGTCGGCCACCGCCCACTGGAGGCCGCCCGTGCCCGAGGTGCCGGGGCCGTACGCGAAGATCGGGCCGACCACCGGGAAGATCATGTAGAAGGCGGGTCCGATGAGGCCGATCAGCAGGAACGTGCGCACCAGGTGGTGGCGCGGGAAGCGGCCCTCGATGGACACGTTGCGCAGCTGGTACAGGGCGACGACGACCGCGGCGACCGCGAGCTGCGCGTAGACGAGGTCCGTCACGTTCCTGACGACGGGACCGCCGGCGTCCAGGAGCCGGCCCGCGAGCCACGACGGGTTGCCCAGGGCGTGGTCGGCGACGGCCACGTACGGATCGAGGACGGTCGGGTGGGTCTTGGCCGTGATGAGCAGCCAGGTGTCACCGGTCTTGCGGCCGGCCACGAGGAGCAGCCCCAGGGCGACGCCCTTCAGGAGCAGGACGCGCTGCTCGCCGGTGCGGCGGGTGATCGCGAAGACCGCGCAGCCCAGCATGGCCCAGAGCGCGCCGTTGCCGAAGAACTGCCCTTCCGGCACGTCGGCGTCGACCGCCCACCGCACCAGCACGAAGACGGCGTCGATGCCGATCGCGGCACCGGCGGCGATGAACCTCTGCCGCCAGGTGAGCACCACCATCATCAGCGCGAGGCCGCCGTAGAGCGGCCCCGGTTTGGGCGGGAACAGCACTTCGCGCGCCTGGTTGGTTAGGGGGCCCGGCTCGCCGCCGTAGTGACGGGCGGCGACCTCCAGGGCGATGAGCAGCCCGAGGGCCACCACACCCGCCCCGGCCCACAGGAGCACCCGTGGCCGACGCCACGCGGCGCGCTCCATGCTGCGGTCTATTCGCGAATACACCCGGAAACTATAGGTTTCTTTCGGTCGTCCCGGTGCGGCGGGGGAGTCAGCTCCCCGGCTGCCCGGTGTAGTGCGCGTCGATCCGGGCCCGATAGCTCGGGTCGGTGACCCGCAGGTCCCTGTCGAATCGCGGGGCGTCCCTGACGTGGTCCTTCGTGTGGGGCACGTGGACGGTACGGGTCGCCTCGTCGACGTGCGAGACGACCCAGAGGGGCAGCAGGACCTTCTTGCTCAGGAGCGTCCCGCCGGTGTCGACGACGATGTGGTCGGGCGCCACTTCCTCCGAGACCGGGTCGACCTTGCCGATCGGTCCGTCGCTGCCCTCCACCGCGCAGTCCAGGAGGCGGGCGACGGAGACGGGGCTGTTCGGGCTCCCCGGGGCCGGGACTCTGTCGGTCATCGCGCGGTTCCTCTCCGCCGCAAGCGGCATCGGCATCAGTGCTCTGTGTAACGCGTGGTAGCCGCATGCTCGCGTCGGCGCGAATGAAACGTGGTCCGGCGCCCTCACCCCTGCCGGGTGGGGCCGGCCGGGGAGCGTTGCGGGACCTTCACATCTCGGGACCGGTGAAGATGCCCCGGAGGGGCAACCGGGAGGGGACGCCGCGGGGAGGTTGCCGCAGATGTTGATAGTTGCTCTCTTGTTGTTGCCGGTCATGGGACTGCTCCTGATCGGTATGGACCGGATCGAGAGCCGTCTCGAAGCAGAGGCTTCACCGCCCTCCGGCCGCCACCGGCGCCACCTGCGCCTGATCCCGGGACACGCCGGACGCACCCGGCAGTCCGGCCCCTCCGGCCAGCACCGCGGGGGACGCAGGGAAGCGGTGACGGCACGCCGCGAGGACAAGGCGGCCTGAGCCCGGCACAGGCCCTAGGCGGGCGGGTACCTGACGTCCTCCCGGTACTCCTGTGCCTGCTGCTTGACCGAGGGTGGCAGCTCGCCGGCCGCCAGGTCGGCGAGCGTCACCCGTTCCAGTACCTGGCGCAGGCTCACCCGGACCGCACGCCACACGTCCGGCAGCGCCGCCGCCGGGCCCGGGTAGTCGAGCTCGCTGAGCTTGAGGTCGCGGAAGTTCGCCAGCGAACCGTCGATGGCCCGGATGATGTCGGCGAGGGAGATCTCCTCGGGCGGCCTTGCGAGCCGGTATCCGCCGTCGGGGCCGCGACTGCTGTGCACGAGACGGTGCTGGCGCAGCTCGCGCAGGATCGCCAGCAGGAAACGCACCGGTATGCCCTGCGACTCGGACAGCTGCTCGGCCTTCTGCGGCGACTGCGGACTGCCGGCCAGTTCGGCCATCGCCCGTATCGCATAGTCCGTCCGGGCAGTGATCCGCATACGCATCAGCCTCCGTGGGTCGGTCGGGGCCACGCCAGGTCGCTTTCGGTCAACCTGCCGCTGCTTCCCGTCATTTGACGAACCGTCGGGAGCGCCGCGCCCACCCCCTGGCATATAACCTATCGAATTGGTGGACAATCCCTCGCGGAGGTGCAGATGCTCTCCAGCACACGCGCACAAGCCCCGCACAGACTCGTGGTGGTCGGCGCCGGCGCCGCCGGAACCATGGTCGTCATCCACGCCGCCGAAGAGGCGGTCCGGCGCCGCAGGCCGGTGCGGATCACCCTGGTCGACCCGGGCCCGCGGACCGGCGCGGGCGTGGCCTTCGCCACGGACGACCCGCGGCACCTCCTCAACGTGCCCGCCGGGAACATGAGTTGCCTCCCGGACCGGCCCGGCCACTTCGTCGACTGGCTCGTCCGGAACCGCGACGCCTCCGCGACCGCCCGCTCCTTCGTCCCCCGGCGCCACTACGGCGACTACCTCGCCGCCACCTCGGCCGCCGCCGTCGACCGGGCGGGCGGCCTGGTCACCTACCGGCGGCTGCACACCCGCGCGACGGCCTGCGCCTGGCACGGCGACCGCGCCCGGCTGACCCTCGCCGACGGCGACCGGCTCACCGCCGACAGCGTGGTTCTCGCCACCGGCCCCCTGACCGCCCGCTCCCCGTGGGCGTCGCCCGAACTCCGCGCGTCCAAAAGGTTCGTGAGCGACCCGTGGGCCCCCGACGCGCTTGCGGGACCGCTCGCCGACGACGCGGACGTCCTGCTCGTCGGCAGCGGCCTCACCGCCGTGGACGTCGCGATGACCCTCGCCCGCCCCGGCCGCACCATCCACCTGCTCTCCCGCCACGGCCTGCTGCCCCGGGCCCACGCCGTCGCACCGCTGCCACCCGTGCCACCCGCCGAACCCCTGGAGGGCCTGCCGCTGCGGCCGCTGCGTGCGGCGGTCCTGCGCCACATCCGGCAGGTGACGCGCGTACACGGCGACTGGCGTCCGGCCGTCGACGGCCTGCGGCCGCTGACCGCCCGCCTGTGGGGCGCGCTGGGGGAAGAGCAGCGGGCGCAGTTCCTGCGCACCGACCGGCCCCGGTGGAACGTGCTCCGGCACCGGATGGCCCCCGAGACGGCGGAGGCGGTGACCCGGCTCAGGACCGCCCGGCGGCTGCGCGTGCACGTGGGTGACGCCGCCGAGACCCGGATCGACCCGGACGCGCTGACCGTCACACCGGAGGGCTCGGCGCCCGTGCGGGTCGGCTGGGTGGTCGACTGTTCCGGGCCGGGCCTTCGCCCGGCCGAATCCGACGACCCCCTGCTGACCTGCCTGCTGTCGTCCGGGCTCGCCCTGCCGGGGCCGCTGGGCATGGGCTTCGCGGCCACCCCCGGCGGACAGCTGCGGTCCCGCGACGGATACCGCTCGTTGTGGACGCTCGGCGCGCACCGGCGCGGCGAACTGTGGGAGACCACCGCCGTCCCGGAGATCCGGCAGCAGGCCGCGGACATCGCACGGTCGATCCTCTGCGCCGCGCGGACCGAAAGCGCCCCGGCGGTCGGCGCCGAGACACCGGTCGTCGTCGCCTCCCCGCCGTCGTCGCGGGTGCGCCACCGCACCGGCTGCACCGTCTGGCTCACCGGACTGCCCAGCGCGGGAAAGAGCAGCGTCGCCCGGGAACTGGCCACCCGCCTGCGCGCCGAGGGCCACCGGGTCGAGGTCCTCGACGGGGACGAGACGCGCTCCCACCTCTCGGCGGGGCTCGGCTTCTCCCGCGAGGACCGCGACACGCACGTACGACGGATCGGCATGGTCGCCGAGGTGCTCGCCCGCAACGGCGTCATCGTGCTGGTGCCGGTCATCGCGCCCTACCGGGCCAACCGCGAGAGCGTCCGGCTCCGCCACGACCTCGCGCGCATCCCATACCTGGAGATCCACGTCGCGGCGCCCGTGGAGGTCTGCTCGGTACGGGACGTGAAGGGCCTGTACGCCAGACAGGCCGCCGGAGCCCTGCAGGGACTGACCGGCGTGGACGACCCCTACGAGGCGCCCGAGCGTCCCGACCTGCGCCTGCACACGCACCGCGAGCCGGTCTCGGTATCGGCGGACGGCGTCCACCTCATGCTCACCGAACGGGGGCTCATATGACCACGGTCGCGTCGACGACTGCCGGGCTGCCGACCGGCGGCACACCCCACCTCTCGCACCTGGACGTGCTGGAGTCGGAGGCCGTGCACATCCTGCGCGAGGTGGCGGGCGAGTTCGAGAACCCGGTGATCCTCTTCTCCGGCGGCAAGGACTCCATCGTCATGCTGCATCTGGCGCTGAAGGCGTTCACGCCGGCGCCGGTGCCGTTCGCGCTGCTGCACGTCGACACCGGGCACAACTTCCCCGAGGTCCTTGAGTACCGCGACCGGGCGGTGGCCCGGCATGGGCTGCGGCTGCACGTCGCCTCCGTGCAGGAGTACATCGACCGCGGCGTCCTGAAGGAGCGTCCTGACGGGACCCGCAACCCGCTCCAGACGCTGCCGTTGACGGAGAAGATCCAGAGCGAGCGGTTCGACGCGGTGTTCGGGGGCGGGCGGCGGGACGAGGAGAAGGCGCGCGCGAAGGAGCGCGTGTTCTCGCTGCGGGACGAGTTCTCGCAGTGGGACCCGCGCCGCCAGCGGCCGGAGCTGTGGAACCTGTACAACGGGCGGCACGCGCCCGGCGAGCACGTCCGCGTGTTTCCGCTCTCCAACTGGACCGAGCTGGACGTGTGGCAGTACATCGCCCGCGAGGAGATCGAGCTGCCCGGGATCTACTTCGCCCATGAGCGTGAGGTGTTCCAGCGCTCGGGGATGTGGCTGACGGCGGGCGAGTGGGGTGGGCCCAAGGAGGGGGAGACGGTCGAGAGGCGCCGGGTGCGCTACCGGACCGTCGGTGACATGTCCTGCACCGGCGCGGTGGACTCCGACGCCACCACGCTGGACGCCGTCATCACCGAGATCGCCGCGTCCCGCCTCACCGAGCGCGGCGCGACCCGCGCCGACGACAAGATGTCCGAGGCCGCGATGGAGGACCGGAAGCGCGAGGGGTACTTCTGATGAGCGTTCGCACTGGGACGGCGGGCACGGCCCGCACCACCGTCGACACGCTGTCCTTCGCCACCGCCGGTTCCGTCGACGACGGCAAGTCCACCCTCGTAGGACGGCTGTTGCACGACTCCAAGTCGGTCCTGGCCGACCAGCTTGAGGCCGTGGAGCGCGCCTCCGCGAGCCGGGGCGCCGACGCCCCCGACCTCGCCCTCCTCACGGACGGCCTGCGCGCCGAACGGGAGCAGGGCATCACGATCGACGTCGCGTACCGCTACTTCGCGACGGCGCGGCGCCGGTTCATCCTGGCCGACACGCCGGGCCACGTGCAGTACACGCGGAACATGGTCACCGGCGCCTCCACGGCCGAGCTCACGGTGATCCTGGTCGACGCCCGCAACGGCGTCGTCGAGCAGACCCGCCGCCACACCGCCATCGCCGCCCTCCTGCGCGTCCCGCACGTCGTCGTCGCCGTCAACAAGATGGACCTCGTCGGGTACGCGGAGTCCGTCTTCGCCGCGATCGCCGAGGAGTTCACCGCGTACGCGACCGGGCTCGGTGTTCCCGAGGTCACCGCGATCCCGATCTCCGCGCTGGCCGGGGACAACGTGGTGGAGCCGTCCGCGCACATGGACTGGTACGGCGGCCCGACCGTCCTGGAGCACCTGGAGACCGTGCCCGTCGGCCAGGACCCGGCGACCCGCGCCGGCCGCCTCCCCGTGCAGTACGTGATCCGCCCGCGGACCGCCGAGCACCCGGACTACCGCGGCTACGCGGGCAGGATCGACGCCGGTACGTTCCGCGTCGGCGACGACGTCACCGTCCTGCCGTCCGGCCGGACCACGCGGATCTCCGGCATCGACCTGCTGGGCGAGCCGGTCGACGCGGCGTGGCCGACGCAGTCGGTGACGGTCCTGCTCCAGGACGACGTGGACGTCTCGCGCGGCGACCTCATCGTGCCGAGCGCGGCCGCGCCCGCGCTGACGCAGGACGTGACGGCGACCGTCTGCCACGTGGCCGACGCGCCGCTGACCGTCGGCCACCGGGTACTGCTCAGACACGGCACCCGAACGGTCAAGGCCATCGTCAAGGACATCCCGTCCCTGCTCACTCTCGACGACCTGTCCCCGCATCCGCACCCCGGCCGGCTCGTCGCCAACGACATCGGACGGGTGCGGCTGCGCACCGCCGAGCCGCTGCCCCTCGACTCCTACGCCGACTCGCGCCGCACCGGTTCGTTCATCCTCGTCGACCCGGGAGACGGCACCACCCTGACCGCGGGCATGGTGGGCGACTCCGCGGCAGGCGCTACCGCTTGTGGCCGATGACCACGTGCTTCTCGCCGCCGGACCGGCGTACCTCGCAGTCCGCGAACCCGGCTCGTTCGAGGAGCGCGATGAACTCGGCGGCCGTACGGTGCCGTCCGGCCATCTCGACGTGCATCACGAGGTTCATCGCGGCGGTGGCCAGCGGGCCGGTGCGGTCGTCCTCGAAGAGCCGGTCCATGATGAGGACCCGGCCGGGCGCGACGCACGCGCGGTGCGCCTTCTCCAGCAGCTCGACGCAGGTGTCGTCGTCCCAGTCGGAGAGGATGTAGCCGAAGGCGAGGCAGTCGCCCCGCGGGAGCTCGTCCGCGAAGAAGTCGCCGCCCACGAAGTCGAGGCGGTCGGCGACCGGCCGTGCCTCGGCGTCCTCGCCGACCAGCGGGCCGACCGCGGGCATGTCGAAGACGGTGGCGCGCAGCGCGGGGTCGGTGAGCAGCGCCGCCACGGCGAACGGCCCCGTGGCCCCGCCGACGTCCACGAGGTGCTTCGTCCCCGCCATCCCGGCGAGCGGGGCGAGCTCCCTCGAGACGCCGAAGCTCAGGTCCCACATGGCGCGCATGAAGGCGCGCAGCGACTCGGCGTCCCGGTACACGTCGTCGAACGGGGACGCCTCCGTGGCCGGCTTCCCCTCGGTGAGGTAGGAGTCGAGGCGGCCGAGGCGGCCCTGGGTCTCCTCCGTGAGGTGCTTGATGAAGCCGCCCAAATAGCGGCTGTTGCGGGGGTCGAGGAACGGCTCGGCCTCGGCGGTCAGCGCGTACGCGCCATCCGCGGCGCGGGTGACGACGCCGAGGGACGTCAGGACGAGCAGCATGCGCTCCAAGGTGTCCTCGTCGACGTCGAGGCGCTCGGCGAGCCGCGCGACGGTGCCCGGACCGTCCTCGATGAGGGAGGTGAACACGCCGTGCTCGACGGCGGTGTGGAGCACCGGAGTGGAGAGCAGTCCGTAGACGGCGTTCTCGAGTGCGGTGGGCATCATCGGTGTTGCTCCTCGATCGTGTCGATGATCGTGTCGGTGTCGTGGACCAGGCGGGCCAGTTCCCGCGGGTGGCTGACGTGTGCGGCGTGCCCCGCGCCGGAGATCTCCTCGAACCGTCCGTGCGGCAGCAGCTCGGCGAGCCGCCGTGCCACCTCCACGTGGTGCGGGGCCGACCGCGATCCGGCCGCCACCACGGTGGGCAGGGGGAACGTCAGCGGATCGAGGGCCGGCACGTCGACCGTCGGGTCCGTCATCTCGGCGATGAGGGCGGCCCCGTCCGCGGCGAGGTCGGAGGGCCGCGCACGGGCGAGGTGCAACCGGCTTGCCGGGCCGAGCAGTTCGGTGAGCATGGCCCGCGTCGCCTGCTCCGGGCCGCCCTCGGCGGCGGCGCCGCGCACGGTCCGCTCCCACGGGTCGTCGACGGGCCACCACGGCAGCCAGCGCACCGGGGGTTCGACGGCGACGATGCCGGCGACGCGCGACGGGTCCGCGGCCGCGGCGGCCAGCGCCACGAGGGCGCCGTAACTGTGGCCGAGCACGACCGGCGGCCCGTCCAGGTCCGCCAGGACCGTGCGGAGGTCGTCCACGTGCACGCCGAAGTCGACGTCCGCGCCGCCGAGCGGTCGGGACGCGCCCCAGCCGCGCCGGTCGTAACCGAGCACGGCGCGGCCCGGCAGGTGGTCGACGACGCGGCGGAAGGTGTCGGCGCGGTCCACGGAGCCGTGCACGATGACGACGGTCCTCGCGGCCGTGCCCGTCCCGTCGCCCCACGCCTGGACCACCGGAGCTTGGACTGTCGACCGCACGTGCTCCGCGGTGCCGGTCTGTGTCGTTCCGTCGTTCACTGAGCCGTACGCCCCTCGCTCACCAGCTGCACCAGTCCGGCCAGGGTCGGCTCGTCGAGCAGTCGCTGTATGTCGATCACCATGCCGAAGCGGTCCTCGGCGGCCGCCATGAACTCCGCCATGGCCAGCGAGTCGCCGCCCGCGGAGAAGAAGTCGGTGTCCAGCTTCACCCGCACCTGCGGTACACGCAGACACGACGAGAACAGCCGGGCCAACTCCCAGGTGACACGGGTGGATCCGCCCGTGACAACGGGGGCGGGCACCGTGGTTACGGGGGCCGGAGCCGCCGGAACCGGGGCGGGCCCGGCCGTGCTCGTGGCGGCCGTCTCCTCCGCCTGCCCCACCTTGCCGTTCGAGGTGAGCGGCAGTTGGTCCGTGACGGTGAACGCCGTCGGGATCATGCCGCCGTGCAGGCGCTCGGCGAGATGACGGCGTACCGCCTGCTCGTCCCAGGAGCCCGGACTTTCGGGCACGACGAACGCGTGCAGCCGGCCGTCACGCTCCACGGCGTGGCAGGCGGAGACCCCCGGCGCCTTCTCCAACACCCGCTCGACTTCGTACAGTTCGACCCGCTGGCCCCGGATCTTGACCTGCCGGTCGCGGCGCCCGACGTACTCCAGGGAGCCGTCCTCCCGCCACACGCACAGGTCGCCGGTCCGGTACATCAAGCGTCCCGGCCGCCCCGCGAACGGGTCCGGCACGAACGAATCGGCCATCAGGTCGGGGCGCCCGAGATAGCGGCCGACACCGATCCCCGCGATGTACAGCTCGCCCGGACTTCCGGCGGGCAGCAGCCGCCGCTCCTCGTCCAGGACGTAGACCCGCTTGCCCGCGACCGGGCGGCCGATCGGCGGTTCGTCCTCCCCGGCGCACTCGTGCCAGGTCGACCAGACCGCCGCCTCGGCCGGACCGTACAGGTTGAGGAGCCTGCGGCCGGGCGCCGTCCAGCGGCGGACCAGCGCGCCGGGCAGCCGCTCGCCCGCGAAGGCCGCGATGCGCAGGTTGGGCAGCGCGTCGTCCGCGAGCACCGACCACACCGACGGCGTCATGATGGCGACGCTCACCCGCCGCTCGCGCAGCAGCCGCGACAGCGGCGGCCCGGGGGTCAGCTGCGCGGTCCGGGCGACGACGAGCGTCGCCCCGCACAGCAGCGCGAGGACGGCCTCGGAGACGATGCCGTCGAAATTCAGCGACAGGAACTGCAGCACCCGGTCCTGCGGCCGGATCCGGAACACCTCGCGCTGCGCCAGGTGCAGGTTCGTCAGCGCCTCATGGCTGTTGGCGATGGCCTTCGGCCGGCCCGTGGTGCCACTGGTGAACACGACGTAGGCGGTGTTGCCCGGCGCGACACCGGTGATCGGCGGCGTGGCGGCGCGTGCGGCGGGATCGAGCCGTACGACGTCGGCGGGCACCCCCAGCGCCGCGATCCGCTCCCCGGTGGCGTCGTCGGCGACGACGAGCCGCGCGGACGTCTGCTCCAGCATGGTCCGCAGCCGCTCGCCGGGGCAGTCGGCGGAGGCAAGCAGGAAGGCGCCCCCGGCCTTGGCGACCGCCAGGATGGCGACCACCAGCCGCACGGAGCGTTCCATGCTGATGGCGACGACCGTCTCGGGCTCGACGCCGAGATCGCGCAGCCGGTGCGCGGCGCCGTTGGCCAGGGCGTCGATGTCCGCGTACGAGTACACGACGCCCTCGTCCTCGACGGCCGTGGAGTCCGGCGCGAGGCGGGCCCGCTCCTCGAAGAGCAGCTGCCAGCAGATCTGGGCGGCGCCGTCGTCGGACCCGGTGTCGTTCCACTCGGCGACGATCTGGTGCCGTTCGAGATCGGTGACCGTCTTGGCCGCCGGTACGGCCTCGGGCTCCACGGGTTCCCGGCACACCTGGGCCTCGGTCCCGGCCGTACGGTCCACGCGCACCGCCGCCCGGCGCCGCGAACGCGTGTTGCAGTGCGGCCCCCACTCCACCGGGTCCGCCTCCACCGGTGAGAGCCCGAACCGCTCGTAGCGCTCGACGAAGCCGAGGATCGCCCAGCGGGCCAGGCGCTCGGCGAACGGCGCGCCCAGGCAGTAGTGCGGCCCGGAGCCGAAGCCGAGGTGGCGGCCCTCGCTGCGGGTGATGTCGAACGCGGTGGGGTCGGTGAACTTGCGCGCGTCGAGGTTGGCCGCGGCGAGCAGGACGAGGACTCCGTCCCCGGCCTTCATCCGAGCCCCGCCGATCTCGATGTCCCGCGCGGCATGCCGCCCCACGTACTGACTGGACCCGTCGAGCCGCAGCACCTCGGCCACGGCGGAGTCGGCGAGCGTGGGGTCCGCCCGCAGCCGCCGCAGCTGCTCCGGGTGCTCGGCGAGCAGCAGCAGCCCGCTGGAGACCAGGTGCGTGAGGGTCTGGTAGCCACCGGCGACCAGGACCAGCGCGTTGGCGGCGACGAGCTGCAGCAGCTCGGCGGACGGCTCGTCCGAACCGTTTGAGGTCTCGGCACCCTCTGGTGCGTCGGCACCGTCGTCCCGCAGTGCCGTCGCCAGCGTGGACACGAGGTCGTCACCGGGCGCGGCGAGGCGTTCGGCGGCCAGCCGGCGCAGCCCGGCGAGCGCCTTGTCGAGCAGCGGCACCGTCTCCAGGTCGGCACGGCTGGGGAACGTGGAGACGCTGCTGAGCAGGCGCTCGTACGCGTCGGCCCACGCGGTCAGTTCAGCGCCGCGGCCCGTCATGCCGAGCAGATGCGTCATCAGGTGCTCGGGCAGCCGCTCCGCGAAGTCCTTCACCAGGTCGATGGTCCCGGCGTCGGGCAGCGCGTCCAGGGCGCGGTCGGCGATGGCCCGCAGGTCCGGGTCGTGCCGTTGCAGTCCTGCCGGTGAGAACTCGGCGCGCAGGGCGTTCCTGATCCGGGTGTGGTCCGGCGGATCGTTGAAGAGGAACTGGGCGGACAACATCTCGGCGGTCGGCACGATGCCGCTCATGCCGCGCGCCGCCAGGTCGTCGGGGGAGTGGTGGCGCGCGGACGAGAACGCCCGGTGGTTGGCGAGGATCTCGACCGACTCGGCGTACCCGGAGCAGACCCAGACGCCTCCCACCTCGTCGTAGAAGACGGGCGGAAGCTCGGCTATCGCCCTCCAGTAGAGCCCGGGATCGGCTATGACCTCGGCACGGCGCAGATGGTGGATGCCGTGCCGCGCACGGTCGTAGCCGGTGCGCGCACGGTCGTGGCCGGCGGCGGGACGGGCGGTCGGGGACCCCACGCTCTTCCCTCTCTCCTTGCTTGTCGCTGCTCGTCGCTACTTGTCGGCCATGCGCTGCGCGAGGCTGCGCGGGCGCATGTCGGTCCAGTTCTCCTCGATGAACCGCAGGCAGGCCTCGCGCGTGTCGCTCGGGTGCGCGGTGGTCCAGCCCGCGGGCACGTCCACGGTGACCGGCCAGAGCGAGTGCTGGTTCTCGTCGTTGACGAGCACCACGTACGTGCCGTCCGGGTTCTCGAAGGGGTTCGTCATGTCGGCTCCTTAAGGGGGACTTGGTCAGGGTGTGTGGTTCTGGAGGGCGCGGGAGAGGATCTCGCCCACGGGCTTCAGGACGTCCGGCAGCAGCATGTCGTCGTGACTGCACGGGACGTGGTGCTCGTCGACCCGTCCGGTGACGTGGGGCGTCCAGGCGTCCCGTCCCTTGCCGGGGACGGTCGGGGCCCCGTCGCGCCCCAGCCCGGCGGTCAGTACGAGCAGGTCGCCCCGGTACGTGCCGGGCGTGAACGCGGCGCCGATGCCCGCGTTGTGCCGCAGCGTGTGCGCGAACGTCCGCAGGTCGTCCGCCGTCAGGTTGGCCATCACCGCGCCGACCTGCCGGAAGAACGCGCTCAACGCGGCCGGTGTGAGCGGCTCGTCGGCGCCGACGGTCGTGATGGCGGCCGGGTCGTAACCGGCGTTGGCGGCGATCATCCGCAGCATGCTGTCCTCGTCCGCGGGCACCGGCTCGTCGCCGTCCTTCGCCGCGGCGGGAAAGGCGTCCAGGAGCGCGAGGAGCGCGACCTCCTCGCCCTGCTCCTGGAGCTGCGTCGCCATCTCGAAGGCGACGAGACCGCCGAACGACCAGCCGACGAGGTGGTACGGCCCACCGGGCCGCACGGACCTCAGCTGCTCCACGTAGTCCGCCGCCATCGCCGCGAGCGTGGCCGGGGGCTCGGCGCCCTGCAGCAGCGTGCGGGCCTGGAGGCCGTACAGCGGGTGGCCGGGTGGCAGATGGTCCTTGAGGTGGTAGTAGCCCCAGCTGTGCCCGCCGGCGGGGTGGACGCAGAAGACGGGCGCGCGGTCCCCTTCCACGTGCAGCGGCAGCAGGACGTCGCCCTGTGCCCTCTCCGCCCCGTGCACCCGCTCGGCGAGCCCGGCGACGGTGGGCGCCTCGAAGAAGTCCCTGGGCCGCAGCTGCGCGCCGAGGGCGGCACGGATCCGCCCGATGAGACGCATGGCGAGCAGGGAGTGCCCGCCGAGGGCGAAGAAACTCGTGTCGCCGCCGATCCGGCCGACGTCCACGCCGAGCACCTCGGCGAAGAGGCCGGCGATGATCCGCTCGTGCGGGGTGGCGGGGGCGCGGCCGGGGGCGGCCGTGTCGCCGGTGTGGTCGGGGGCGGGAAGTGCCTTGCGGTCCAGTTTCCCGTTGGGGGTCAGGGGGAGGGCGTCGAGGGGGACGAGGGCGGTGGGGACCATGTACGCGGGGAGGGCGCGACGGAGCCGGTCCTGGAGGCCGTCCGCGTCGAACGGTGTCCCATCCTCGGGCACCACGTAGCCCGCCAGGCGGTGGTCGCCGGGCCGGTCCTCTCGGATGACGACGGCGGCGGCGACGACGGCAGGGTCCGCGGTCAACGCGGCCTCGACCTCGCCGAGTTCGATGCGGTGGCCGCGCAGCTTCACCTGGTCGTCGGTGCGTCCGAGGTAGCGCAGGGTGCCGTCGTGGTTCCAGGCCGCCAGGTCGCCCGTGCGGTACATGCGTGTCCCGGCCGGACCGTGGGGGTCGGCGACGAAGCGTCCGGCGGTGAGTCCGGGCCGGTTCAGATAGCCCCGCGCGAGTCCGGCCCCCGCGATGTACAGCTCGCCCGCGACGCCGGGCGGGACCGGGCGCAGGGAGGCGTCCAGGACGTACACCCGTGTGTTGGAGATCGGACGGCCGATGGACGGAGCGGTTCCGCCACCGTCACCGCCCTCGTCACCGCGACCGCCACCGCCGCCGCTCAGCTCGGCAGCCGTCGACCAGATGGTGGTCTCGGTGGGCCCGTACACGTTCGTCACCGCCCGGCCGAGCCCGCGAAGGGTCTCCGCCAGAGCCGCAGGGACGGCCTCGCCGCCCACCAGCACCCGGCGCAGGTCGAGGTCCGAGGCGCCGGGCGCGGCCGCCAGCTCCCGCCACAGCGAGGGCGTCGCCTGCACGACGGTGACCTCGGCGTCGGCGATCAGCCGGACCATGGCCGACGGATCGCCCGCCACGGTCGCGTCGGGCAGTACGACCCCGGCACCGCACAGGAGCGGCAGGTAGATCTCGAGCCCGGCGATGTCGAACGCGACCGTCGTCACGGAAAGGAACCGATCGCCCTCCCGGCCCCCGACCCGGCCCCGCATGTCGTCCATGAAGTTGGCGAGGCCGCGGTGCGGGACGGTGACGCCCTTGGGGGTGCCGGTGGAGCCGGAGGTGTAGATGACGTAGGCGGGGTGGGCGGGGTCGGGCGCCGTGGCCGGGTCGCCGGGGTCCAGGGAGGCCGTCCGCTCCTGGAGGGCGGGATCGTCGAGGAGGACGGTCGGAGTGCCCTCGGGCCACAGGCCGGTGGTGCTCGCCTCGGTCAGGACGAGGGTGGGGCGGGCGTCCCGGATCATGTGGCGGATGCGGTCCGCCGGGTAGGCGGTGTCGATGGGCAGGTAGGCGGCGCCCGCCTTGAGCACGGCGAGCAGCGCGATGACCAGCTCGGGCGACCGTGGCAGGGTGAGGCCGACGATGTGCTCGGGGCCGACGCCGTGCTCGGCCAGGAGGTGCGCCAACCGGTTGGCGCGGGCGTTGAGTTCGCCGTACGTGAGGTGCGTGCCGTGGGCGACGAGGGCGACGGCGTCGGGCATGGCGGCGGCCCGCGCCTGGAACAGCTCGGGCACGGTGGCGGCCGGCACCGTGGTGACCGTGTCGTTCCACTCCTCGAGGACCCGGTGCCGTTCGTCCTCGGTCAGGACGTCGACGGTGGCGACGCCCCGGCCGGGATCGGCGACGACGGTACGCAGCACGCGCAGCAGCCGTTCCACCAGCGCGGCCGTCGTGCGCTGCTCGAACAGGTCGGTGCGGTACGTGAGGGAGCCGAGGATTCCGTCGGGGGAACCGTCCTCGCCGTGCCGTTCGGCCAGGCTCAGCGCCAGGTCCGTGCGCGCCGCGTGGAAGTCCGCGGGCCGCACGGAGGCGTCGAGCCCACCGAACTTCAGGTCGGCACGGGGGGTGTTGTTGAAGGCCAGCATGACCTGGAAGAGCGGGTGGTGGGCGAGGGACCGGGTGGGGTTGAGGGCCTCAACGAGGCCTTCGAAGGGGACGTCCTGGTGGGCGTAGGCGTTGAGGTCGGCTTCGCGGACGCGGTCGAGGAGTTCGGTGAAGGTGGGGTCGCCGGACAGGTCGGTGCGCAGGACGAGAGTGTTCACGAAGAAGCCGACGAGGTCGTCGAGTTCTTCCTCGCCGCGCCCTGCGACCGGCGTCCCGATGGGGATGTCCGTGCCCGCGCCGAGCCGGTGCAGGAGTACGCCGAGCGCGGCCTGCAGCACCATGAACACGGTGGTCTGCCGCGACCGTGCGAGGTCCGAGAGGCCCTGGTGCAGTTCGGCGTCGATGCGTACCGGGACCACCCCGCCCTCGGCTCCCGCCTGATCCGGGTAGGGGTGGTCGGTGGGCAGGTCGATGCGGTCGGGGAGTCCGGCCAACGCATCTGTCCAGTAGCCGAGTTGTCCGGACAAGACGCTGTCGGGGTCATCGGCTTCGCCGAGGAGTTCGTGCTGCCACCGCGTGTAGTCGGCGTACTGGACCGGCAGCGGCTCCCACACCGGTCTTTCGCCCGCGCACCGGGCGGCGTAGGCGGTGCTCAGGTCGCGGGTCAGCGGCCCCATGGACCAGCCGTCGCCGGCGATGTGATGGATCACGAGTGCGAGCACGTGCTCGTCCGCAACGTCCTCGACCGTGAACAACGCGGCACGGAGCGGCAGTTCGGATGCGAGGTCGAAGGGATGGCGCACCGCACGGTTCACGGCACCGGCCAGTTCCGCCTCGCTCACCGTCTCGACGTCCACCACCGGCCGCGCGTCGGCGGCCGGGCGGATGTCCTGGTACGGCTGCCCGTCGACGTCCGGGAAGACGGTGCGCAGCGCCTCGTGCCGCCCGACCACGTCGCCCAGCGCGGCGAGCAAAGCCTTTGTGTCCAGGGCGCCGGAAAGTCGCAGCACGACCGGCACGTTGTACGTCGGGCTCGGCCCGTCAAGCCGGTACAGGAACCACAGCCGGCGCTGCGCGAAGGACAGAGGCGTCCGCTCCGGACGCGCGGCGGGCGCCAGAACGGGGCGTACGGCCGAATTCGCCGGTACGTCGACCGTACGGGCGAGGGCGGCGACCGTCGGCGCCGCGAACAGGTCGCGTATCGCCAGGTCCACGCCCATCACCGCGCGGACGCGGCCGGTGAGGCGCATGGCGAGGAGGGAGTGTCCGCCTAGGTCGAAGAAGTTGTCGTCGACGCCGATCCGGTCGAGGCCGAGGACTTCGGTGAAGAGTCCGGCCAGGATTTCCTCGCGTGCGTCGCGCGGGGCGCGGGAGGGCGCGGATGTGCCGCTGTAGTCGGGTGCGGGCAGCGCCTTGCGGTCCAGCTTCCCGTTCGGCATGAGCGGAAGGGCGTCCAGGACCACCACGGCGGACGGGACCATGTGCTCGGGCAGACGGGCGGTGACGGCTTGCTTCACCTGGTCGACGTCCGGGCTCTGACCGGCGACGACGTAGCCGACGAGGCGGCGGTCGCCGGGGCGGTCCTCGCGGATGAGGGCAGCGGCAGCGGTGACGCCGGGGCCGGCGGACAGTGCCGCCTCGACCTCGCCGAGCTCGATGCGGAAGCCACGCAGTTTGACCTGGTCGTCGGTGCGGCCGAGGTAGCGGAGGGTGCCGTCGTCGTTCCAGGAGGCGAGGTCGCCGGTGCGGTACATGCGTGATCCGGCGGGCCCGTAAGGGTCGGCGACGAAACGTTCCGCGGTGAGGCCGGGCCGGTTCAGGTAGCCGCGTGCGACGCCCGCTCCGGCCACGTACAGCTCACCGGGCATGCCGGGCGGCACAGGACGCAGGCTCTCGTCGAGGACGTACGTGCGTACGTTGCCGACGGGGCGTCCGATCGGCGGTACCCCGGCGCCGGACAGTGGGTCGCTCAGGGTTGCACAGACGGTGGCTTCGGTGGGCCCGTACGCGTTGAACAGCTTGCGTCCTGCGGACCAGCGTTCGGCGGTGTCGGGTGGGCAGGCCTCGCCGCCCACGACGACGGTCATGGTCTCGGGGACCTGTGTCAGGTCGAGGATGCTCAGGGCGGAGGGCGGCACCATGCAGTACGTGACGCCTGCGGTGTTCACGAGGCGGGCGAGTGGGGTGCCGGGGGCGAGTTCGTGGGTGTCGGCCACGACCAGGGCGGCGCCGGTCAGCAGGGCCAGGCTCCAGTCCCAGGTGGCGGCGTCGAAGCTGGGGGAGGCGAACTGGAGGACGCGGCTGCCGGGGCCGAGACCGAGGTGGGGTGCGGAGGACGCGACCAGGTTCACCAGGCCTTCGTGCGTGACGACGACGCCCTTGGGGGTGCCGGTCGAGCCGGAGGTGTAGATGACGTAGGCGGGATGTTCAGGGGCGGGGACGCTCGCGGCCGGATTCGTGGTGTCCAGTGCCGCCAACTCCGCCTGTAGGGAGGGCTCGTCGAGGCGTACGACTGCCGTGTCCTGTGTCCACAGGGCGGTGGTCGTCGCATCGGTCAGGACGAGCGTCGGTCGGGCGTCTTCGACCATGAAGCGGATCCGGTCCACCGGGTAGCCGGTGTCGATCGGCAGGTAGGCGGCTCCGGCCTTCCACACGGCGAGGACGGCGACGACGAGTTCCGGTGACCGGGGCAGTGCGAGCGCGACCACCTGCTCCGGGCCCACGCCCCGGTCGACCAGCAGGCGTGCGAGCCGGTCCGCCCGTGCGTCCAGCTCGGCGTACGAGTAAGCACTGCTGCCGTCGGCCGCCACCACCGCCGGGGCGTCCGGGGCTTGGGCGACCCGCGCCGCGAACATGGCGGGCGCCGTTTCCTCCGGTACCTCCACGACCGGCCCGGAAGCCCATCCGTCCAGAACGCTCCCGCGTTCGTCGGCCGAGAGCAGTTCCACCGCTCCGACCCGCTGCCCCGCGTCCTCCGCCATCGCCGTCAGGATCCGCACGAGACGGCCGAGGACGGCGTCCGCGTCCGAGGAGGTGTAGCTGTCGGTGCGGTGGTCGAGGCGCAGCCGCAGTTCGGGGCCGGGGACGACGACGAGGGTCAGGGGGTAGTGGGCGCCGTCGTAACCCGTGGCTCCGGTGACCCGCAGGCCACCTTCCCCGTCCCCGTCCCCGTCCCCGTCGGCGGAGTGCGCCGTGCGGGGCGACAGATAGTTCTCGAAGGCGACGACGGTGTCGAAGAGCCCGCCCACACCGCCCGAACCACCCGCCCCGGCCACCCGCTGGATCTCCGTCAGGGACACGTGCTGGTGCGGCAGCAACGCGCCCTGCTCCTCCTGGACGCGTCCCGCCAGACCCGCCCACGTGTCCTGGGAGTCCAGTCGCACGCGGACCGGCACCGTGTTGATGAACAGGCCGATCATGCCCTCGACGCCGGGGATCTCCGGCGAGCGTCCCGACACCACCGCGCCGAAGACCACGTCGTCCTGACCGGTCATCCGGCCGAGCAGCACCCCCCACGCGCACTGCACCAGCGTGTTGAGGGTCACGCCGGATCGGCGGGCCTGCGCCTCGAGCGCCGTCGTCGTGGCCGCGTCCAGGTGGGACACCAGCCGCTCCGACAGGGACACGGACCCCGGGGCGGCCGAGGACGTGGCGGCCGATGCCGCGTACGTCGGTTCGGCCCCCGCCAGCGCCTCGGCCCACGCGTCGTGCGCGGCGGTCCGGTCGCGCTCCACGAGCCAGGACAGGTAGTCGCGGTAGGGCGTCGTCCTCGGCAGGGCGGAGTCGTCGCCCCCGGCCGCGTACAGCCGGTACAGGGCGAGGAGTTCGTTGATGTGGAGGCTCGACGACCAGCCGTCGGTGAGGATGTGATGCTGGGTGATGACCAGGCAGTGCCGGTCCTCGCCGAGACGCACCAGCGCGAACCGCATCAGCGGCGGCCGGGTCAGGTCGAAGCGTCGCGCCCGCTCCTCGCTGAGGAACGCGTCCAGGATTCCTTCGGCTTCGGCGGCATCGGCACGGTCGCTGAAGTCCACGTCCTGCCACGGCAGCCGCGTGCCGTTCTCGATGATCTGGACCGGCCGGTCCAGGCCCTCGTGGTGGAACGCGGCACGCAGGTTCGGGTGGCGTTCCAGCATGCGCTGTGCCGCCGCCCGCAGGGACGCGCCGTCCACGGGGCCGTCGAGGCGGAGCGCCATCTGGACGGTGTAGACGTCGTGGGCGTCGGGTTCCGCGCCGTCGGCCAGGGCGTGGAAGAGCATGCCCTCCTGCAGCGGGGACAGCGGCCAGACGTCGGCCAGCTCCGGGTAACACTGCTCCAGGCGGGCGATCTGCTGTTGGGTGAGGTCGACGAGGTCGAGGTCGCTGGGGGTGCGACCGGCGGGCGCGGAGCCCTGGGCGTGGGCGCCGAGCGCGGCGAGAGCGGCCAGCCAGGCGTCGGCGAGCTCCTGGACACGGTGGCGCGGGAACAGCGCCTCGGGCCACTTGAAGGTCGCGCTCAGCTCGGAGCCGTCGGCGGAGTCCACGGTGACCGCGTTGATCATCAGCGGGTGCGGGGCCCGCATCCGCGGGTCGAGGCCGCCGAGCGAGGGGCTGCCGGGGACCTGCTGCCAGTCCGCGGCCGAGGTGTCGGCGCCGGGGGCCGGTACCGCGAACCGGCCGAGGTAGTTGAAGGAGACCTGCGGCTCGGCGAGCCGGGCGAGGGCGGGGGCCGTCTCCGGGTTGAGGTGGCGCAGCAGTCCGTACGCGAACCCGTTGTCGGGCACGGCCCGCAGCTGCTCCTTGACCCGCTGGAGCGCGCGGCCGACCGCGGGCCCGCCGGTCCGCAGCTCGGCGGCCGGTACGGCGCCCGGGTCGAGGCGCACCGGCGCCATGCCGGTGAACCAGCCGACCGTGCGGGTGGTGTCGGCCCCGGCGAGGTCGTCCTGGCGGCCGTGGCCCTCCAGGTCGACGAGCGTGCCCGTGTGCCGGGGGTCGTCGCGCCAGGCGGCGAGGGCGACCGCGAGCCCGGTCAGGAGCACTTCGTTGGTCGTGGCGTGCAGGGTGGCGGGCGCGCCGGCCAGGAGCGCCCCGGTCAGCCCGGCCGGTACGGTCACGCGCAGCGAGGCCAGCGTGCCGGCGGTGCCGCGCGCGGAACGGTCCCCGCCGCCCGTGTCCCCGTCCACACCCGTTCCGAGGCGTGGTTCGGGCGCGGACAGCATCTCGGTCCACTGCGGCAGCGTCGCCGTGGTCCGCGGCTCGTGGGCCAGCTCGGTGAGCCGGTGCGCCCACTGCCGGAACGATGTGCCGACCGGCGCCAACTCGGGTGCGCGCCCCGCGAGTACGGCCGTGCCCGCGAGGGCGAGGTCGGGCAGCAGGATCCGCCAGGAGACGCCGTCGATCACCAGGTGATGGATCGTCAGCAGGAGTCGTCCCGGCTCCTCGGGTCCGTTGTCGAACCAGACGGCCTGCAGCATGACGCCGTCGTGCGGGGCGAGCCGTGCGCGTGCCTCTTCCGCGTGCCGTACGAGGAGTTCACGCCGCCGCTCGTCGTCGAGGCCGGCGGTGACCACCTGGACGAGGTGCGGCTCGACCGGCACCGTCCCGGCCGGCGGGACCACCAGCACAGGGTGCGTCTCGTCCCGCCGCACGAGCCGCGCCCGCAGCACGTCGTGGTGGTCGACGAGCGCCTGCAGCACGGCGCCGAGCCGACCGCGGTCGATGCCCGCGGGCACCTGCACGAAGACGGACTGGTTGAACTCGTCGAAGGGGTGGCCGGGTTCGAGGAGCCAGTGCATGACGGGCGTCAGCGGCACCTCGCCCACTCCGGCACGATCGGAGCGATCGGCGCGATCGGCGTGGGCGTTGCCCGTGCCGGGCCCGCCGTTCCCCTCGACCGGCCGCGCCCTGCGGGCCAGCGCCCCGGGCGTCTGGTCCTTGAAGACGTCGCGCGGGGTGAGGTCGAGGCCGCGTTCGCGGGCGCGGGTGACCAGGACGATGGAGCTGATGCTGTCGCCGCCGAGGGCGAAGAAGCCGTCGTCGACGCCGACCTGGTCGGCGTCGAGCCCGAGGACGTCGGCGAAGAGTGCGGCGATGGTCCGTTCCCGCTCGGTGCCGGGGGCTCGGGCGGGGGTGGCGCGGGCGTAGTCGGGCACGGGCAGCGCCCGGTGGTCCAGCTTTCCGTGCGCGCTCAGGGGCAGCGTGTCCATGAGCACCAGGGCCGTCGGCACCATGTACTCGGGCAGCCGCGCGCCCACGGCCTTCTTCACCCGCTCGACGTCGACATCGGCCCCGTCGTCGGCCACGAGGTAGCCGACCAGACGGCGGTCGCCCGGCCGGTCCTCCCGGATGACGGCGGCGGCGGCCCGGACACCGTGGCAGGCGGTCAACGCGGCGTCGATCTCGCCCAGTTCGATGCGGAAGCCGCGCAGTTTCACCTGGTCGTCCGCGCGGCCCAGGAACTGCAGCGTGCCGTCGCGGTTCCACCGCACGAGGTCCCCGGTGCGGTACATGCGCGACCCGGCGGGCCCGTACGGATCCGCGACGAACCGTTCCGCGGTCATGCCCGGCCGGTCCAGGTAGCCGCGCGCGACCCCGGCCCCTGCCACGTACAGCTCACCGGGCACACCGGGCGGCACGGGGGACAGGCCCCCGTCCAGGACGTACGTCCGTACGTTCGCGATCGGCCGGCCGATCGGCGGCACCACCGCGCCCGACAGCGCCTCGCTCAGCGTCGCGCAGACCGTGATCTCCGTCGGCCCGTACGCGTTGAACATCTTGCGGCCCGCGGACCAGCGCTCCACGATCTCGGGACCGCAGGCCTCACCGCCGACGATCAGCGTCAGCGAGCCCGGCAGCGTCTTCTCGGAGAGCACCCGCAGCACCGACGGCACCAGCGTGCAGTGCGTGATCTCCTCGGTGCGCAGCAGCTCGATGAGGTCGGGTCCCGGCGTGAGCCGGTCCGCGTCGGCGAGCATAAGCGTGCCGCCCGTGAG
Organism: Streptomyces venezuelae; assembly: GCF_008642335.1. Classification (NCBI taxonomy): domain Bacteria; kingdom Bacillati; phylum Actinomycetota; class Actinomycetes; order Kitasatosporales; family Streptomycetaceae; genus Streptomyces; species Streptomyces venezuelae. Next base: position 6,569,954 of record NZ_CP029191.1, read on the forward strand.
CAGCGCCGTGAAGAACTCGGACGCGGCGGCGTCGAAGCTCGGCGACAGGAACTGCAGCACCCGCGAGCCGACACCGATGCCCCACTGCTCGGCCTGCGCGAGCGCGAAGTTGGCGAGTCCCCGGTGCGGCACGGTCACACCCTTGGGGGTGCCGGACGACCCGGAGGTGTAGATGACGTACGCCGGGTGGGCGACGTCCAGGGCGCACACGCGGTCGGCGTCGGTGAGGTCGGACGCGTCCAGGCCCGCCAGGTGCTCCCGCACCGCGGGGTCGTCGAGGACGACGACGTCCGTGCCGTCCTGCTCCGACAGGAGGCCGCGGGCACCGGCATGGGCCAGGACGAGGCCAGGGCGGGCGTCCCGCAGCATGAAGCGGATGCGGTCGACCGGGTAGGTGGTGTCCAGCGGCAGATAGGCGGCGCCCGCCTTCAGCACCGCGAGGAGGGCGGTGATCAGCTCGGGGGAGCGGGGGATCGCCAGGGCCACGATGTCCTCGGGGCCCACACCCCGCTCGACGAGGAGCCGCGCCAACCGGTTGGCGCGGGCGTTGAGGTCCGCGTACGACACGGGGACGCCGTCGGCGACGAGCGCGCTCACCTCGGGCACGGCCAGCGCACGCTCCTGGAACAGCTCGGCGGCCGTACCGGCGAGCTCCGGCGTGGCCGTGTCGTTCCACTCCCCGAGCACCCGGCGCCGCTCGTCGTCCGACAGCACGTCGAACGACGACACGCGCCGCTCCGGTGCGGCGACACAGCTCTCAAGCACGCGGACGAGCCGCCCGGCGAGGGCGGTGACCGTGGCGTGGTCGAACAGGTCGGTGCGGTACGAGATCACACCGCTGATCCCGTCGGCGGCCCCGTCGCCGTCGTGTTGCTCGGCGAAGCTGACGGACAACTCCATCCGGGCGGACTGGAGACGCACGGCCTGCGGGGACGCCTCGATCCCGCCGAACTCCACCGCCGCGCGCGGGGTGTTGTTGAAGGCCAGCATGACCTGGAAGAGCGGGTGGTGGGCGAGGGACCGGGTGGGGTTGAGGGCCTCCACCAGGCTTTCGAAGGGGACGTCCTGGTGGGCGTAGGCGTCGAGGTCGGTCTCGCGGACGCGGTCGAGGAGTTCGGTGAAGGTCGGGTCGCCGGACAGGTCGGTGCGCAGCACCAACGTGTTCACGAAGAAGCCGACCAGGTCGTCGAGCTCCTCCTCGCCGCGCCCCGCGACGGGCGTCCCGATGGGGATGTCCGTGCCCGCGCCGAGCCGGTGCAGGAGTACGCCGAGCGCGGCCTGCAGCACCATGAACACGGTGGTCTGCCGCGACCGCGCCAGCTCGACCAGGTCCTGGTGCAGTCCGGCGTCGATGCGCACCGGGACCGCACCGCCCTCGGCCCCCGCCTGTTCCGGGTAGGGGTGGTCGGTGGGCAGCTCGATGCGCTCGGGCAGCCCGGCCAGCGCGCCCTTCCAGTGGTTCAGCTGAGCGGACAGCAGACTGTCGGGGTCGTCGGCCTCGCCGAGGAGCTCGTGCTGCCACAGCGTGTAGTCGGCGTACTGGACCGGCAGCGGCTCCCACGACGGCGCGCCCCCGGTGCGACGGGCCGCGTAGGCGGTGCTCAGGTCGCGGATCAGCGGCCCCATCGACCAGCCGTCACCGGCGATGTGGTGGATCACGAGGGCGAGCACATGCTCGTCCACGGCGTCCTCGACCGTGAACAGCGAGGCGCGCAAGGGCAGTTCGGTCGCCAGGTCGAACGCGTACCGCAGCGCGGCGTCCATCGCGCCGGTCAGCTCCGTCTCGGCGACCGACGCGACGTCGAGGACCGGCCGCGCCTCGTCGGCCGGGCGGATGTCCTGGTACGGCCGGCCGTCGACGTCCGGGAAGACCGTGCGCAGCGCTTCGTGCCGCGCCACCACGTCGTGCAGCGCGGCACGCAGCGCGTCGACGTCCAGTGCGCCGGACAGGCGCAGCACCACCGGCACGTTGTAGGTCGCACTCGGACCCTCGTACCGGTACAGGAACCACAACCGACGCTGCGCATACGACAACGGCACCATGTGTTCTTGCGTTCCCCTCATGTCATGACAGCGGCTCGGGTCGTCGGGTTCGGGTCACCCGGACATGGCCACCAGGACGCGGCGCGGTCCGGTGTACGGGCGGCGGCCGTGCGCGACGGCCACGTTGTCGATCAGCAGCAGGTCGCCGTCGTACCAGTCGACGTCCACGGCGGCGTCGAGACCGTTGTCCCGCACGTGCGCCACGTACGCGTCGGGGATGGGGCTGCCGTCGGCGAACGTCACCGACTGCGGCAGCTCGTCCTCCGGCATCAGCTCGGAGAGCATCATCGCGGTGTCGGCGTCGAGACCGGCGAGGTGCCACTGGTCGAACTGGTTGAACCAGACCTCGTCGCCCGTCACCGGATGCCGCACGGTGGCCGGGCGCACCTGTGTGACGCGGAGACCGCCGTCCGCCTTCCACTCCCAGGACACGTCGGCGTCGGCGAGGTGCGCCTCCACCTCGTCCTTGTCGGACGTCTCGAACGTGTCCTGCCAGCTCTTGCCGAAGCCCGCCCCGCTCTGCAGGTTCTGCGTGTAGCGGATGCCCTTGCTGAAGGCCGCCCTGACCTCCTCGTCGAGGGAGCCGAGCCACACGGTGCCGTCGACGATGGGCGTCGCGCCGCCGGTCGCCGGCTGCCGCTCGCAGTAGAAGGCGAGCCGGGACGGCCACTTGCGGGCGTAGGACAGCTCGTTGTGCATGGAGATGGTGAACTCGGACGGGTACTCGGTCGAGGTGTAGACGTTGCTGCCGACCTTCGTGCGGGGCGAGTTGCCGTGCACGTAGGCGAGGCGGTTGGGCAGGAGCAGGTCGAGCGCCGAGTCGACCTGCTCCTTGGACGTGCCGAAGCCGCGGTAGACCAGGGCCTTCTTCGCGAGGAGCAGGTCGGCCGTCCGCGCGGTGTCGCTGATCGCCGCCAGCAGACCTTCGTGGTCCGCGGGCACCCCCGCCGTCTCCGGCGTCACCACGTGGGGCGTCCAGTCGCTCGACTTGCTCACGTCACTTCTCCTCTGATCCCTCGGGCTGCTTCTGTGGTCGGTCGTCTGCTCTGCGGGCGCGGGGCTCACGTCGTCCCGCGCGGCCGCGGCCGCAGCTTGGGCCTCGGCCTCGCCGCGGGCGCGCCCGGAGCGCCGAGGCTCCCGGCCAGCTCCGCCGGCGTCGGTCTGGTGAAGACCGTCCGCAGGTCGACCTCCGCGCCGAGGACGGTGCGGATGCGGCCGATGAGGCGCGTGGCGAGCAGGGAGTGCCCGCCGAGGTCGAAGAAGTTGTCGTCGACGCCGACCGGCTTCTCCAACCCCAGGACCTCGGAGAACAGCGCGACGAGCGCCTCTTCCCGGCTGTCGCGCGGGGGCCGGGAGGGGGCGGTGGCGGTGACGCTGGTGTGGTCGGGCGCCGGGAGCGCCTTGCGGTCCAGCTTCCCGTTGGGCGTCAACGGCAGGGCGTCGAGGGGGACGAGGGCGCCGGGCACCATGTGCTCGGGGAGGGCGCGGCGCAGCCGGTCCTGGATGCCGGGCCGGTCGAGCGGTGTCCCGTCCTCCGCCACGACGTAGCCCACCAGACGGTGGTCGCCCGGCCGGTCCTCCCGGATCACGACGGCCGCGGCTGCGACCGAGGGACAGCCGGTCAACACGGCGGCGACCTCGCCGAGTTCGATGCGGAAGCCGCGCAGCTTCACCTGGTCGTCGGTGCGTCCGAGGTAGCGCAGCGTGCCGTCGTTGTTCCAGGCCACCAGGTCACCGGTGCGGTACATGCGTGTCCCGGCCGACCCGTAGGGATCGGCGACGAACCGCTCCGCCGTGAGTCCGGGCCGGTTCAGGTAGCCCCGCGCGAGTCCCGCCCCCGCGAGGTACAGCTCGCCCGCGACACCCGGCGCGACCGGGCGCAGCGCGGCGTCCAGGACGTACACCCGCGTGTTCGCGATCGGGCGCCCGATCGGCGGCGCGACCTCGGAGTCACCGTCGGCGGCACACGGGTGGTACGTGACGTCGACCGTCGCCTCCGTCGGCCCGTACAGATTGTGGAGCCGCGCGGCGGGCAGTACGGCGCGGCAGCGCGACACCGTGTGGGCGTGCAGCGCCTCGCCGCTGCTGAACACGCGGTGCAGGGACACGCAGCGCCCGGCGGTCGGCTCGTTGAGGAACGCGTCGAGCATGGACGGCACGAAGTGCAGCGTGGTGACACCCTCCCTCGCCACGAGTCCGGCCAGGTACGCGGCGTCGTTGTGCCCGCCGGGCTTCGCCAGGACCATGGACGCGCCCTGGAACAGCGGCCAGAAGAACTCCCACACGGACACGTCGAACCCGGCGGGGGTCTTCTGCAGCACCCGGTCGCCTGCCCCGAGCCCGTACTCCGACTGCATCCACGCCAGCCGGTTCACCACACCGGAGTGCGGCACGGCGACGCCCTTCGGGGTGCCGGTGGAGCCGGAGGTGTAGATGACGTAGGCGGGGTGGGCGGGATCGGGCGCGATGGCCGGGTCGCCCGGATCCGATGCCGCCGTACGGCTCCGGAGGGCCGGGTCGTCGAGCAGGACGGCCGGGATGCCCTCGGCCCACGGGCCGGTGGTGCCGGTGTCGGTCAGGACAAGGGTGGGGCGGGCGTCCTCGACCATGTGACGGAGGCGTTCCGCCGGGTAGGACGTGTCGAGGGGCAGATACGCGGCGCCCGCCTTGAGGACGGCGAGCAGCGCGACGACCAGCTCCGGCGATCGGGGCAGGGCGACGGCGACGATGTGCTCGGGGCCGACGCCGCGCCCGGTCAGGAGCTGCGCCAACGCGTTGGCGCGGGCGTTGAGTTCGCCGTACGTGAGACGGGTGCCGTCAGCGTTGTCGATGCCGTCGCTGATCAGGGCGACGGCGTCCGGTGTGGCGGCGGCCTGCGCCTGGAACAGCTCGGGCACGGTGGCCGCGGGCACGGAGGTGACCGTGTCGTTCCACTCCTCGAGGACCCGGTGCCGCTCGCCCTCGGACAGCACGTCGACGGAGCCGACACGCTGCTCCGGGTCGTCCGCGACGGCCCGCAGCACCCGCAGCAGCCGTTCGACCAGCGCGGTCACCGTGGCCTGCTCGAACAGGTCGGTGCGGTACGCCACCGATCCGGTGATCCCGTCCGGCGCGTCACCCCCGCCCTGGCGCTCGGCCAGGTGCACCGTCAGGTCCATCCGCGCGGCCCGGATGCGCGCCTCCTGCGGAGTCGCCTTCGCCCCGGCGAAGGTCAGCTCGCCCCGCGGGTTGCCGTTGAGGCCGAGCATGACCTGGAAGAGCGGGTGGTGGGCAAGTGACCGGGTGGGGTTCAGCGCCTCCACCAGGCCCTCGAAGGGCACGTCCTGGTGGGCGTAGGCATTGAGGTCGGTCTCGCGGACGCGGTCGAGGAGTTCGGTGAAGGTGGGGTCGCCGGACAGGTCGGTGCGCAGCACCAACGTATTCACGAAGAAGCCGACCAGGTCGTCCAGCTCCTCCTCGCCACGCCCCGCGACCGGCGTCCCGATGGGGATGTCCGTGCCCGCGCCGAGCCGGTGCAGGAGCACGGCCAGCGCGGCCTGCAGCACCATGAACACGGTCGTCTGCCGCGACCGCGCCAGCTCGACCAGGGCCTGGTGCAGTCCGGCGTCGATCCGTACCGGCACGACACCGCCCTCGAACCCGGCCTGCTCCGGATACGGGCGGTCCGTCGGCAGGGCGATGCGCTCCGGCAGCCCGGCCAGCGCGTCACGCCAGTGGCCGACCTGCGCGGCGAGCAGGCTCTCCGGGTCGCTCTCGGCGCCGAGGAGATCGCGCTGCCACAGGGTGTAGTCCGCGTACTGCACCGGCAGCGGTGTCCATGCCGGGGCACGGCCGGAACGACGAGCGGCGTAGGCCGCGCTCAGGTCGCGGGAGAGCGGCCCCACCGACCAGCCGTCCCCGGCGATGTGGTGGATGACGAGGACGAGCACGTGCTCGTCTGCCGCGTCGTCGACGGTGAACAGCGCCGCGCGGAAGGGCAGTTCCGTCGCGAGGTCGAACGCGTGCCGCACCGCGCGGTCCACCGCACCGGACAGCTCCGTCTCGGGCACCGACGCGACGTCGAGCACCGGCCGCGCCTCGTCGACAGGGCGTACGTCCTGATACGGCTCGCCGTCCGTCTCCGGGAACACGGTGCGCAGCGCCTCGTGCCGCGCCACCACATCGCCGAGCGCCGCCCGCAGCGCCGCCGCGTCCATCGCACCGGAGATCCGGAGCACCGCGGCGCCGTTGTACGTCGCGCTGGGCCCCTCGAACCGGTACAGGAACCACAACCGGCGCTGCGCGAACGACAGCGGCATCCGCTCGGGACGCGCCACCGGCACGATCGGAGGCCGCGCCTCCGGGCTGCCGCCGAGCTGCCGGGTCAGACCGGCCACCGTCGGGGAGTCGAAGAACGCCTTGATGCCGAGCTGCGCGCCCATGGCACGCCGGATGCGGCCGATCACGCGCGCGGCCAGCAGCGAGTGCCCGCCCAGGTCGAAGAAGCTGTCGTCGACGCCGACCCGCTCGGGATCGATGCCGAGCACCTCGGCGAACAGGGCGGTGAGGATCTCCTCGTGCGGGCTGCGCGGCGGCCTCTCCTGCCGCCCCTCGGCTCCGGTGCCGGTGTCGGTGCCGGTGCCTGCGGTGTAGTCGGGTTCGGGCAGCGCTCTGCGGTCCAGCTTCCCGTGCGCGGTCAGGGGCAGCGCGTCGAGGACGACGACGGCGGTCGGCACCATGTACTCCGGCAGCCGCGCCGCGAGCCGCTCCCGCACCTCGGCGGGGTCGACGTTCCCTTCGGCGTCCGGGACGACGTAGCCGACCAGGCGCCGGTCGCCCTCCTGCTCCTCGCGCACCACCGCGGCCGCCCGCGCGACATGCTCGCAGCGCGTCAACTCGGCCTCGACCTCCCCGAGTTCGATGCGGTAACCGCGGAGCTTGACCTGGTCGTCCGCGCGGCCCACGAAGACGAGGGTGCCGTCACCGTTCCACCGCGCCAGGTCGCCGGTGCGGTACATCCGCGATCCCGCGGGCCCGTACGGGTCGGCGACGAAGCGCCCCGCGGTCAGACCGGGCCGCCGCAGATAGCCCCGGGCGAGCCCCGCGCCCGCCACGTACAGCTCACCGGGCACGCCGGGCGGCACCGGACGCAGGCCCGCGTCCAGCACGTACACCTGGGTGTTGGCCATCGGACGGCCGATCGGCACCGGCCCGTCCGGCAGCTCGTCGCCGGGCTCGATCCTGAACTCCGTGCAGTTCACCGAGGCCTCGGTCGGCCCGTACACGTTCATGACGGTCACGTCCGGGTGCCCCTGGCGCCACGTGCGCAGCGCCTCGCCGAGCAGCGCCTCACCGCCGAGCAGCAGCTCCTCGCGCGGCGAGACCTCGTCGGGGAGGCCTTCGAGGAGCGCCAGGTGACTGGGCGTGGCCTTGAGGAAGTCGCAGCCGAGCGAACGTACCTCCGCGTCGTCCGCGAGGCCGTCCCGCAGCTCGGTGAGGACCACGCGGCCGCCCGAGACGAGCGGGGTGAGGAGCGCGGTGATCGACAGGTCGAAGGAGAGGGACGTGTGCAGCAGCGCCACGCCCTTGGCGCCCGTGTAGCGCCGGCTCGTGTCCCGCAGGTAGTCGGTCACGGCCGCGTGCGGCACGACGACGCCCTTGGGGGTGCCGGTGGAGCCGGAGGTGTAGATGACGTAGGCGGGGTGGGAGGGATCCGGCGCGGTGCCCGGATCGCTCGGGTCGAGCGCCGCGGTCCGGCTCTGTAGCGCCGGGTCGTCGAGGAGGACGACCGGGGTGTCGTCGCTCCAGAGGCCGGTGGTGCTCGTGGCGGCCAGGACGAGGGTGGGGCGGGCGTCCCGGACCATGTGGCGGATGCGGTCCGCCGGGTACGTCGTGTCGACGGGCAGATACGCGGCGCCCGCCTTGAGCACCCCGAGGAGCGCGGCGACCGTCCCCGGCGACCGGGGCAGGGCGAGGGCGACGATGTGCTCGGGCCCGACGCCGTGCTCGGTGAGGAGCCGCGCCAACCGGTTGGCGCGGGCGTCGAGTTCGCCGTACGTGAGCTGCGTGCCGTCGCCCACGAGGGCGACCGCGTCCGGTGTGGCCGCGACCTGTGCCCGGAACAGCTCGACGAGCGTGCCGGGCGGGGCGGGCACGGCGGTGTCGTTCCACGTCCGCAGCATCTCGTGCCGCTCGGCGGCCGACAGCAGGTCCACCGACCCCACGTGCTGCTCGGGGTCGTCGAGGAGGCTCGCGAGGGCCTGGACGAACCAGCGGCCGACGGCTTCGACGCGCTCACGGGAGAACCGTCCCGCGTCGAACTGCAGGGCGCCGTCGATCCCCAGCGGCGCGCCGTCCGGGCCGAACCGCTCCCGCAATGTCAGCGTCAGGTCCCGGCGCGCGGCCCGCGTGTTCCAGGAGGATGCCGTGAGGCTCAGGCCGGGGATGTCGAGCTGCTGCGCCTCGTGGTTCTGCAGCGTGAGCATCACCTGGTACAGCGGCTGGTGGTCCGTGGTCCGGGTCGGGTTGAGGGCCTCCACCAGGCTTTCGAAGGGCACGTCCTGGTGGGCGTAGGCGTTGAGGTCGGCTTCGCGGACGCGGTCGAGGAGTTCGGTGAAGGTGGGGTCGCCGGACAGGTCGGTGCGCAGCACGAGGGTGTTGACGAAGTTGCCGATGAGGGTGTCCAGCTCCTGCTGGGCACGGCCCGCCGTCGGCGTGCCGATCGGGATGTCCGTCCCGGCGCCGAGCCGGTGCAGGAGCACGGCGAGAGCGGACTGCAGCACCATGAACACGGTGCTGCGCTGCCCCTTCGCGACCCGCACGAGGTCCTCGTGCAGCTCGGCCGGCAGGGACAGCTCCGCCACCTCGCCCCGCCGGTCGTCCGCCGCCCGCTCGGGCAGGTCGGTGGGGAGGTCGATGCGGTCGGGCAGCCCGGCCAGCGCGTCCTTCCAGTGGTCGAGCTGGCGGGCGAGGAGGCTGTCCGGGTCGCTCTCGTCGCCGAGGAGCTCGTGCTGCCACAGGGTGTAGTCGGCGTACTGGACCGGCAGCGGCTCCCACACCGGGCTTTCGCCCGCGCAGCGGGCGGCGTAGGCGGTCCCCAGGTCGCGGGCGAGGGGCCCCATGGACCAGCCGTCGCCGGCGATGTGGTGGATGACCAGGACGAGCACGTGCTCGTCGGCGGCGTCCTCCATGCTGAACAGGGCGCCACGGAACGGAAGTTCGGCGGCGAGGTCGAAGGGGTGGCGGACGGCGCGGTCCACGGCTTCGGCCAGCTCGGCCTCGGTGACCGACGAGACGCTCACCTCGGGCCGCGCGTCGGTGGCCGGGCGGATGTCCTGGTACGGCTGCCCGTCGACGTCCGGGAAGACGGTGCGCAGCGCCTCGTGCCGCCCGACCACGTCGCCCAGCGCGGCGAGCAAAGCCTTGGCGTCCAGGGCACCGGAGAGCCGCAGCACGACCGGCACGTTGTACGTCGCGCTGGGCCCCTCAAGGCGGTACAGGAACCACAGCCTGCGCTGCGCGAACGACAACGGCATGCGGTCGGGGCGCGCGGCGGGCACCAGCGCCGGGCGGTCGGCGGGGTTCGTCGTCGCTGCCACCGTACGGGCGAGGGCGGCGACGGTCGGCGCCGCGAAGAGGTCACGGACGACCAGGTCCACACCCATCACCGCGCGGACGCGGCCGGTGAGGCGCATGGCGAGGAGGGAGTGTCCGCCGAGGTCGAAGAAGTTGTCGTCGACGCCGATCCGGTCGAGGCCGAGGACTTCGGTGAAGAGTCCGGCCAGGATTTCCTCGCGTGCGTCGCGCGGGGCGCGGGTCGGCGTCGTCGTACCGCTGTAGTCGGGTGCGGGCAGCGCCTTGCGGTCCAGCTTCCCGTTCGGCATGAGGGGCAGTTCGCCGACGGTGACGACGGCGGCGGGGACCATGTGGTCGGGCAGGCGTGCGGCGACGGCCTGCTTCACCTGGTCGACGTCCAGGGTCTGACCGGCGACGACGTAGCCGACGAGGCGGCGGTCGCCGGGGCGGTCCTCGCGGATGACGGCAGCGGCGGCCCGTACACCGGGAGCGGCGGCCAACGCGGCCTCGACCTCGCCGAGTTCGATGCGGAAGCCACGCAGCTTCACCTGGTCGTCGGCGCGCCCCAGGAAGTGCAGGGTGCCGTCCTGGTTCCACCGCGCCAGGTCGCCGGTGCGGTACATCCGTGACCCGGAGGGCCCGTAGGGGTCGGCGACGAAACGTTCCGCGGTCAGCCCCGGTCGGTTCAGGTAGCCGCGTGCGACACCGGCCCCGGCCACGTACAGCTCACCGGGTACGCCGGGTGGGACGGGGGACAGACCCTTGTCCAGGACGTATGTGCGTACGTTGCCGACGGGGCGTCCGATCGGCGGTACCCCGGCGCCGGACAGTGGGTCGCTCAGGGTGGCGCAGACGGTGGCTTCGGTGGGCCCGTAGGCGTTGATCATCCGTCGGCCGGTGGACCAGCGTTCGGCAATGTCGGGTGGGCAGGCCTCGCCGCCCACGACGACCGTCAGGGTTTCCGGAACCTGTGTCAGGTCGAGGACGCTCAGGGCGGAGGGCGGCACCATGCAGTACGTGACGCCTGCGGTGTTCACGACGCGCGCGAGAGCGTCGCCGGGGGCGAGTTCGTGGGCATCGGCCACGACCAGGGCGGCGCCGGTCAGCAGGGCCAGGCTCCAGTCCCAGGTCGCGGCGTCGAAGCTGGGGGAGGCGAACTGGAGGACGCGGCTGCCGGGGCCCAGGCCGAGGTGGGGCGTGGAGGACGCGACGAGGTTCACCAGGCCTTCGTGCGTGACGACGACGCCCTTGGGGGTGCCGGTCGAGCCGGAGGTGTAGATGACATAGGCGGGGTGCGTTGGCCCAGGTGCGGAGAGGTCGGCGGGGATGCCTGCGGCCAACTCGGTTTGCACGGCGCGGTCGTCGAGGCGTACGACTGCCGTGTCCTGTGTCCACAGTGCGGTGGTCGTCGCATCGGTCAGGACGAGTGACGGGCGGGCGTCTTCGACCATGAAGCGGATCCGGTCCACCGGGTAGCCGGTGTCGATCGGCAGGTAGGCGGCTCCGGCCTTCCACACGGCGAGGACGGCGACGACGAGTTCCGGCGAGCGGGGCAGTGCGAGCGCGACCACCTGCTCGGGTCCGACGCCCCGGTCGACCAGCAGGCGTGCGAGCCGGTCCGCCCGTGCGTCCAGCTCGGCGTACGAGTAAGCAATGCTGCCGTCCGCCGTTACGATCGCCGGGGCGTCCGGGGCTTGGGCGACCCGCGCCGCGAACATGGCCGACGCCGTCTCCTCCGGTACCTCCACGACCGGCCCGGAACCCCATCCGTCCAGAACACGCCCGCGCTCATCGTTCGACAGCAGCTGCACATCCCCCACCCGCTGCCCCGCGTCCTCGGCAACGGACCCCAGCAGCCGCATGAAGCGGTCGGCGATGGCGGCGACCGTCGGGCGGTCGAAGCGGTCGGCACGGAAGTCCAGCCGCAGCTTGAGCACGTCGCCGGGTGAGACGGCGAGGCTCAGCGGGTAGTGGGTGGCGTCGCGGCCTTGGGTGGCGGTGGCCGTGAGGCGCGACGCGTGGTCACCGGCGGAGGTGTCCGGCGCGGCGGAGCCCTTGCGATTCGCGGGGAAGTTCTCCACGGCCATGACCGTGTCGAAGGCGTCGCCGATGCCGGCCGTCCGCTGAATGTCGGTCAGGGACAGGTGCTGGTGCGGAAGCAGCGCGGCCTGCTCGTCCTGTACGCGCACCGCCAGGTCGGCCCACGTGTCCAGGGAGTGCAGCCGTACGCGGACGGGCACCGTGTTGATGAACAGCCCAATCATGCTCTCGACGCCGGGGATCTCCGGTGAACGGCCCGACACCACCGCGCCGAAGACCACGTCGTCCTGACCGGACATCCGGCCGAGGAGCACACCCCACACGGACTGGACGAGCGTGCTCAGCGTGACGCCGAGACCGCGGGCCCGGGCCTGAAGCGCGGCGGTGGTGTCCTGCGGAAGATGCGCGACGAAACTCTCGGGGAACACAGGTGCCGCGTCGTCAGCGGGGCCTGTGGTGACTGGAGTTGCAAGGTGAGTGGGTTCCGCTCCTGCCAGCGCACGCGTCCACGCCTCACGCGCACCCTCGCGGTCCTGCTCGGAGAGCCAGACGAGGTAGTCGCGGTAGGGCGTAACGGGCGGGAGGGCACTGTCGTCGCCCTTGGAGTCGTACAGGGCGAGCAGTTCGCGCACCATCAGGGACGAGGACCAGCCGTCGACGAGCACATGGTGCTGGGTGACGACCAGTCGGCTGCCGCCCTCCTGCGGCGAGTTGTCGCCGCCGGAGTGCCTGAGGAGCGCCATGCGCAGCAGCGGCGGGCGGTCGAGCTCGAACCGGCGGGCCCGCTCGGCGTCCGCGAACGCGCGCAGTTCGGCCTCGGTCCGCGCGGGCGAAAGGTGGGTGAGGTCGATCTCCTCCCACGGCAACTCCACGTCGCGCGCGACGACTTGGACGGGCTCGTCGAGGTCGTCCACCCAGAACGCCGCCCGCAGGTTGGCGTGCCGGTCGAGCAGGGCCTGACCGGCCGCGCGCATGGCTCCGGCGTCCAGGGCGCCCTCGAAGTCGAGGATCAGCTGCACGACATAGGCGTCAGGCCCTTCGCGGTCGGCGAGGGCGTGGTAGACCAGCCCCTCCTGTAGCGGCGACAGCGGCCAGACGTCCTCGAGCTCATGCGACAAGGTTGATCCACTCTCCGTACCAGGCGCCGCAACGTGCCGAGGAAGCCCATTGCCAGTGCGCGCGACCACTTCACCGGAACCGGAATGCGGCCGTCCGCCCGCTGATTCCCGCGCCGGACCGATAGAGCGGGGGGAAACTGGGCGTCGGTGTGCCGCACACACCGGTCAAGAATGTCTTGGGCAAGCGCGCACGGACAGGAAACGGCGCGTGTCGTCAAGGTGGCCCAAGAAGTTGGGAAAGAACGTCAGCTCGGCTTGTTCACCCGATTCGCCGGGCAATGACCCGCCGATGGGCCAGATGTGCCTGCCGCGCCCCACTGAGGAATGTCTGCACAGCCCCCTCCTCCGCTCATAGAGCTCCCCCCGTATCGGAGCCATGACTTAAAAGGACAGTACAACCGGCACTGCGAGCTGTACATGTGACCCCCGTCACAAGAGTGCGCGGGGCGGGTCGGAGCGCCGGTTGTGGTGCAATCAATGCGACCGGGACCTGTCGGCGTGATGTGTGATTATGTGGACCGCCCGGCGAGTGCCGGGGTGGACGCACGTCACTGCGGGGGACTTGGATGACTGGTCCGGTCGATGAGCAATGGCCCTTGACGGCAGCCCAGTCAGGGGTGTGGTTTTCTGCTTCCCTCGGGCCCGATTCCTCGGTCTACAACGTCGGTGAACGCGTAGAAATCCACGGACCGATCGATCCGGAAATTCTCGGAAAGGCGTACGAGGCGGCTCTCGCGGAAGCCGACACTTTGCGGCTGGCCGTCGTGGAGGGACCGGAAGGACCGGTTCAGATTTTCGACCGCGCCGACCCGGTGCCTGTTCGGCGACTCGATTTCGCCGGTCGGGAGGGGGCGGCAGCGGCGGCCGAAGCGTGGATCGCGTCGGACGTGCGGTCCGCGTTCGATCTCGCACAGGGACCGTTGTACGCGCCGGCGCTGCTCACCGTCGGACCGGACTTCCATATCCTCTACAGCCGTTACCACCACGTCGTCATGGACGCCTGGAGTTCCGCGCTGATCACCCGGCGCACCGCCCGGCTCTACTCGGACGCGGTGGCGGGTCGGCCGGACAGCGGCACTCCGCTCTCCCCGTTCCGTGACCTGGTGGAACGTGAGGCGTCCTATCGGGGCTCGGAAGAGTACGAGGACGACCGGCGCTATTGGCTGAAACGGATGCGGGACGCACCCGACCCGGTCACGCTCTCCGGCCGCCCGTACCGCGCACCCCAGAACATTCTCCGCAGGCGGACCACGCTCGACGCGGGCGTTTCGGAGCGTTTGCGTTCCGCCGCCGCCGAATTGGGCGTCAGCCTTTCGGTATGGGCGGTGACAGCGACCTCCGCATACGTGAGCGCTGTCACCGGAGAAAGCGCCATAACCGTCGGACTTCCCCTTTCCGGCCGCCTCGACGAGATCGAGCGGAATACGCCGGGAATGACGGTCAACGTCGTTCCCCTGCACATCACGGTGCGCCCGGAGATTTCCCTGCAAAAGCTCGCGAGGAAAGTCTGGGCGCAGACGACGAGAGCGTCACGGCACAGCCGTTTCCGCATGGAAGATCTGCGCCGCGAACGCATGGGTGTGTCCGGGGACAACCTTCCTTACGGCCCCGTGGTCAATGTCATGGCATTCGATTACGGAATCCTCTTCGACGGCCACCCCGCAAAGGCGAGCAGCCTCTCGCAGCGTCACACGGACGACTTCTCCTTCGCCTTCTACGAAGGCGAGCACGAGGGCCCCATCGAGCTGTACTTCGACGCGAACGACCAGATGTACAGCCGGGCGGAAATGGACGCCCATGTCGAGCGTTTCCTGCTTTTCCTGGAACGCATGGCGGAAACTCTCCCGGACCGGCCGATCGGCTCGATCAGCCTCCTCGGCGCCGGTGAGCGCGAGCGCGTCCTGGAGGTGTGGGGCAGCGGTCGCGCGGCGCAGGTGCCGGACGTCACGGCGTCGGCCGCGTTCGAGGCACAGGTCGCGCGGACACCGGACGCCGCGGCGCTGGTGTCGGCGGACGGCGGCACGGTGTACTCGTACGCCGAACTGAACGCCCATGCGAACCGTGTCGCGCGCCTTCTGGTGGAACAGGGCGTAGGCCCCGAGCAGTTGGTGGCTCTCGCGCTGCCGCGGTCCCCCGATCTGATCGTGGGCGCGCTGGCCGTGCTCAAGGCGGGCGCGGCCTACTTGCCGCTGGACGTGGAGTATCCGGCGGAGCGGCTTCGCTTCATGGTCGGAGACGCCCGCCCGAGCGTGCTGCTCGTGAACTCCGACGCGGTCCCTGCCGGGTTGGCCGACGACGGCTCCGTGCTCTCCTTGAGCGATCCGGTGGTTGTGGAGCGGCTGGCGGCTATGCCGGTGGCTTCAGCCACAGATCTGACGGACGCGGACCGTCTGGCGCCGTTGGACGCGGATCATCCCGCGTATGTCGTCTATACGTCGGGTTCGACCGGTACCCCTAAGGGTGTGGTGGCGCAGCATGCGGGGTTGGTGAACCTTGCGCTTGCGCAGAGCGCTCTGTGGGGGATCGGCGCGGGCAGCCGCGTGTTGCAGTTCGCGTCGCCGAGTTTCGATGCGGCCGCGTCGGAGGTGTTCACGGCGTTGCTGACGGGGGGCGCCCTGGTGGTGGCGGACGCCGATCGGCTCATGCCCGGGGACTCGCTGTCGTCCACCTTCGTCGAGGCGGGCGTTACTCATTGCACGCTTCCGCCGTCCGCGCTGGGCGTTCTGGATCCGGCGAAGGTGCCGGGTGCGTTGACGTTGGTCGTGGCGGGTGAGGCCTGCGATCCGGGTGCGGTGGGGCGTTGGTCTGTTGGGCGGCGGATGTTCAATGCGTACGGGCCGTCGGAGGCGACGGTGTGTGCGACGGTGAGTGATCCGTTGGCGGGGGCGGTGGTGCCGCCGATTGGCGGGCCGATCGCGAACGTACGGACGTATGTGCTGGATGCGGGGCTGGCGCCGGTGCCGCCCGGGGTGCCGGGTGAGTTGTACGTGGCCGGGGCGGGTGTCGCGCGTGGGTATCTGAACCGGCCGGGGCTGACCGGGGAGCGGTTCGTCGCCGACCCCTTCGGGCCCGCCGGATCACGGATGTATCGCACGGGCGACCTGGCGGCCTGGAACGACGACGGTTCCCTGCGTTTTCTGGGGCGTACGGATGACCAGGTGAAACTGCGCGGTTTCCGTATCGAACTGGGGGAGGTCGAGGCGGCGTTGGACGCCGCCCCCGGTGTCGCGAGTGCCGCGGCGGTCATCCGCGAGGACCGCCCCGGCGACCGCCGTCTCGTCGGCTATGTCGTCCCCGACGGGGCTCATGGCGCTGACGGCGTCGTTGGCGTCGACGTCGATCAGGTGAAGAAGGCGGTTGCCGCGCGGCTGCCCGACTTCATGGTCCCCGCGGCCGTCGTCGCCATCGACGCACTGCCCCTTACACCGAGCGGAAAGGTGGACCGCAAGGCGCTGCCCGCCCCCGACTACATCGGTACGGGGACGTCGTCGTCGCGGGCGCCCCGCGACGCACGCGAGGAAATCCTGGCCGCACTCTTCGCGGACGTCCTCGGCGTCGGCCGAGTCGGAGTGGAGGACAGCTTCTTCGAGCTCGGCGGGCATTCGCTGCTTGCCATGCGCCTCCTCGGTCGCATACGCGCCGTCATGGGCGTGGACCTGGCGATCCGTGACCTGTTCGCGGCGCCGACGATCTCCGCCCTGGCCCGCACGGTCGACGCGACGACGCACCCGGTGGACCGACCGGCCCTGGCCCCGGCCACGCGCCCCGACCGCATGCCGTTGTCGTTCGCGCAGCGCAGGCTGTGGTTCCTGTACCGCCTTGAGGGGCCCAGCGCGACGTACAACGTGCCCATGGTGCTGCGCCTGTCCGGCGCCCTGGACGTCGATGCTCTGCGCGCCGCGCTGAACGACGTGGTGGCGCGGCACGAGGCGCTGCGCACCGTCTTCCCGGAGGTGGACGGGCAGCCGTACCAGGACATCCGGCCGGCCGCCGACGCGCGGACGCCGATGGATGTAGGGGCGGTCACCGAGGCGGAGCTGTCCGGCGCCGTGGAACGGGCGGTCCGCCGGCCCATCGACCTCGCGACCGAACTGCCGCTGCACGTCTCGCTGTTCACCGTCACGGACGCCGTCGACGAGCACGTGCTCGTTCTGGTTCTCCACCACATCGCCGGAGACGGCTGGTCGATGAGTCCCCTGGCCGGCGACCTCGGCGCGGCCTACGCCGCGCGGTGTGCGGGACGGGTGCCGACGTGGGCACCTCTGCCGGTCCAGTACGCCGACTACACCCTGTGGCAGCGCCAAGTGCTCGGGGACGAGAGCGACCCGTCGAGTGTGTTGACCGCTCAACTGGGCTACTGGAAGCAGGCGTTGGCCGGGCTGCCGGAACGCCTGGAGCTCCCCACCGACCACCCGTACCCCGAACAGGCCGGGTACGAGGGCGCGACCGTGCCCGTGTCGGTGGACGCCGATGTCCACCGGGCACTGGTCGAACTCGCGCGGTCACGGCAGACGACCGTGTTCATGGTGCTGCAGTCCGCGCTGGCCGTGCTGCTGCACCGGCTCGGCGCGGGCACGGACATCCCCCTGGGGACGCCGGTGGCGGGCCGCGGCGAGGAAGAGCTCGACGACCTGGTCGGCTTCTTCGTGAACACGCTCGTGCTGCGCACCGACCTGTCCGGCGACCCCACCTTCACCGAACTCCTCGACCGGGTCTGCGCGACGAACCTGGGTGCCTACGCTCACCAGGACGTGCCCTTCGAGGGCCTGGTGGAGGCCCTGAACCCGAACCGGTCCCTCGCCCACCACCCGCTCTTCCAGGTCATGCTGGCCTTCAACAACGTGCCGCGCACGACGCCGGACCTCGTCGGGGTCGAGGTGACGCCCCGGACCGTGCGCGTCCAGGCCGCCCGGATGGACCTGTCCGTCAGCCTCGCCGAACAGCACGATGCCGACGGAGTCGCCGACGGGATCAGCGGTGTGATCTCGTACCGCACCGACCTGTTCGAGCACGGCACGGTCACCGCGATGGCCGAGCGGCTCGTCCGCGTGCTCGCGAGCGTCGCCATCGACGCGGAGCGGCGTGTGGGCTCGATCGAGGTGCTGTCGGGCGAGGAGCGGCACCGGCTCCTGGAGGGGCGGAACGACACGGCGGTGCCGGTGCCCCGCGCCACCGTGCCGGAACTCGTCGAGGCCCGGGCGCAGGCCGCGCCGGACGCGGTCGCCTTGATCGCCGGCGGAGCCGGTAGTGCTGACAGCGGCAGCCTCACGTACGGCGAACTCAACACCCCCGCCAACCGGTTGGCGCACCATCTGATCGGGCAGGGCGTCGGCCCCGAGCACATCGTCGCCCTCGCCCTGCCCCGCTCGCCGGAACTGATCACCGCTCTCGTCGCGGTGCTGAAGACCGGCGCCGCCTACCTGCCCATCGACACGGCCTACCCGCCCGACCGCGTCCGCTTCATGCTGGAGGACTCCCGTCCCGCCCTCGTCCTGACCCGCACCACCACCAGCGCGCTGTGGCCCGAGGACACCCGTACGGTCTTCCTCGACGACCCCGCCCTCCAGGATCGGTTGTCCATCCGGCCGGGCACCGACCCGACGGACGCGGACCGTCTGGCCCCACTGGATCCCGATCATCCCGCGTATGTCGTCTATACGTCGGGTTCGACCGGTACCCCTAAGGGTGTGGTGGCGCAGCATGCGGGGTTGGTGAACCTTGCGCTTGCGCAGAGCGCTCTGTGGGGCATCGGCGCGGGCAGTCGTGTGTTGCAGTTCGCGTCGCCGAGTTTCGATGCGGCCGCGTCGGAGGTGTTCACGGCGCTGCTGACGGGGGGCGCGCTGGTGGTGTCGGAGGCCGATCGGCTCATGCCTGGGGACGCGCTGTCGTCCACCTTCGTCGGGGCGGGCGTCACCCACTGCACGCTCCCTCCCTCCGCGCTGGGCGTCCTGGATCCGGCGAAGGTGCCGACCGCGATGACGTTGGTCGTGGCAGGCGAGGCCTGTGACCCGGGCACCGTGGGGCGTTGGTCCGCGGGGCGGCGGATGTTCAATGCGTACGGGCCGTCGGAGGCGACGGTGTGTGCGACGGTGAGTGATCCGTTGGCGGGGGCCGGGGTGCCGCCCATTGGCGGGCCGATCGCGAACGTACGGACGTATGTGCTGGATGCGGGGCTGGCGCCGGTGCCGCCCGGGGTGCCGGGTGAGTTGTACGTGGCCGGGGCCGGTGTCGCACGCGGTTACCTGAACCGACCGGTGCTGACCGCGGAACGGTTCGTCGCCGACCCCTACGGGCCCGCCGGATCACGGATGTACCGCACGGGCGACCTGGCGGCCTGGAACGACGACGGCACCCTTCGCTACCTAGGACGCACCGACGACCAGGTCAAACTGCGCGGCTTCCGCATCGAGCTCGGCGAGGTCGAGGCGGCACTGTCCGCCGGCCCCGGCGTCACCGCCGCCGCTGCCGTCATCCGCGAGGACCGCCCCGGCGACCGCCGTCTCGTCGGCTACGTCATCGCCGAAGGCGCTGATGGCGCTGACGGCGCCGTGGGCATCGACATCGACCAGGTCAAGAAGACCGTCGCCGTGCGGCTGCCCGACCACATGGTCCCCGCAGCCGTCGTCGCCATCGACGCACTGCCCCTTACACCGAACGGAAAGGTGGACCGCAAGGCGCTGCCCGCTCCCGACTACGCGCCCACCACCCGTACCCGCGCCCCGGGCACCCCGCAGGAGAAGGCCCTGACCGACCTCTTCGCGGACGTCCTGGGGCTCGACCCCGACCGGGTCGGCGTCGACGACAGCTTCTTCGCGCTCGGCGGCGACAGCATCAGCTCCATCGTCCTGGTCAGCCGCGCCCGCGAACACGGGCTCGACCTGTCGCCGCGTGACGTCTTCCGGCACCAGACGGCGCGCCAACTCGCGCATACGACGCGCAGGTTGGCGGGCGCAGGACACGCTCCGGAGGGCGACGACGGAACCGGCACCGTACCGTTGACGCCCATCATGCGGTGGCTCGTCGAGCCGGAGCACACGTACGAGGAGTTCTTCCAGGCGCGGCTCGTCCAGGTCCCGGCAGATGTCGGACATGAGCAGCTCGTCGAGGTGCTTCAGGCCCTCGTCGACCGTCACGACCTGCTGCGGGCACGTCTGACGCGCGAGGGAGACATCGGCGACGGCGACTTGGTCCTGTCCGTCCCCCCGGCACGGAGCCCCCACGCGCTCACCGCCGACTCGGCCCTTACGCGGGTGGACTGCGCCGACGTGACGGACAGCGAGCGCGAGCGGCTGCTCGCCGAGCACGCCACGCTCGCGCGGGGCCGTCTGGCGCCGCGCGATGGGGTCATGCTCCAGGCCGTCTGGTTCGACCACGGACCTGAGGTGCCGGGCCGTCTGCTCCTGACGGTCCACCACCTGGTCGTCGACGGGGTCTCCTGGCGCATCCTGCTGCCCGACCTGGCCGCCGCGGGCGCGGCGGTGCTCGACGGTCGTACACCGGACCTCGCCCCCGTTCCCACCTCCTTCAAGCGCTGGGCGGAGCAGCTCCACGTGCTGGCGGCCGAACCGCGCACCACGGATGCCCTGGGGCACTGGACGGAGAGTCTGACCGGGTCCGAACCCGTCCTCGGCCGTCGTCCGCCGAGCCCGGACGAGGACACCGCGGCACGGCTCGACACGTTGCGCGTGACGGTTCCGGCGGACTTGTCGGAGGCGCTGCTCACCCGGGTGCCCGACACGCTGCACGCGGGTGTCGAGGACGTGCTGGTGACGGCGTTCGTGCTGGCGGTGAACCAGTGGCGGACCGCGTACGGCGTGCCGGGCGGCGCGTCCAGCGCGACGTCTCTCCTGGTCGACGTCGAGGGGCACGGGCGGGAGGACCTGTTCCCGGGCGCCGACACGTCACGGACGGTGGGCTGGTTCACGGCGGTCGCGCCGGTGCGGCTCGATCCCGGCAGGGTGTCCTGGGGCGAGGTCCGGCGCGGCGGCCCGGCCGCCGGGCGGGTCCTGCAGCGCGTCAAGGAGCAGCTGAGTGCCGCGTCGGAGCAGCGCATCGCGTACGGCCTGCTCCGCCACCTCAACCCGGAGACCGCGCCGGGCCTCGCCGCGCTTCCCGGCGCGCAGGTGGCGTTCAACTACTTCGGGCGGACCGGCCGGAACCGGTCGAACCCCGAGGGCGACTGGCTGCAGGTGGACGGGTTTACGCCCACGGGCGGCCTCGACCCCCGGATGCGTCTGACGCACGCGCTGATGGTCAACGCGGCCGCGACGGAGGGTCCGTCGGGGCCGGAACTGTCCGCGACCTGGTCGTGGCCGCGCGACGTGCTGACGCGCGGGGACGTGGCACAGCTCGGCGAGGGCTGGGTCACCCACCTCAAGGCGCTGGCCGCCCACGCGGACGGGCCCGACGCCGTCGGCCGGACGCCGTCGGACCTGTCCCTCGTCAACCTCAGCCAGAGCCAGATCAGCCGACTTGAGAAGAAGTGGCGCGGCAGGCGGTGACGCCACGCGCGTCGACGCCACGCCACCGCCCCGTAAGAACATGTGAGTTGGAGTGTGATGTTGCAGTGACTGCCGTCTACGAGGACGCAGCCGTCCGGTCCCGCGTGCTCGACTTCCTGTCGCGGTACGTGGACGACCCCGCCGAGCTGGAGGGCATCCAGCTGATCACCGGCGGGGTGCTCAGCTCGCTGGCGACCGTCGCGCTCGTCAGCCACCTGGAGAAGGAGTTCGGCGTCGACATCGACGACGACGACCTGGAGATCGAGAACTTCGACACGCTGGACAGCATCGTCGGGTTCGTGCAGGGGAAACAGGCATGAGCGGACCGCCGACGGCCACGGGCGAGCTGGGGCGCCTGCTGCTGCCGCTGGCCGACGAGATCGAGGCGGCGAAGACGGTCCCCGCGCACGTCTTCGAGGCGGTCGCCGCGTCCGGCGCGCTGGCCGCGATGGTGCCCGAGGCGTACGGGGGACGGCCGCTCGGCCATCTCGAGTACGGCGAGCTGAACCGGGCGGTGGCCCGTACGTCGGCGTCGCTGCAGAGCCTGCTGACCGTGCACGGAATGGTGTGCGCGAGCCTGAGCCGCTGGGGATCGCAGGGCCTGCGGCAGCGTCTGCTGCCGCGCCTCGCTTCCGGGGAGCTGGTCGGGGCGTTCGGCCTCACCGAGGACGGCGCGGGCAGCGACGCGCAGGCGGTCGGGACGACGGCGACACCGGAGGAGCCCTCGACGACGGCGCCGAAGGGCGCCGACACCACCGAAACCGTCTGGCGGCTGGACGGCACGAAGCGCTGGCTGTCCTTCGGGCAGCTCGCCCACTGCTTCCTGGTCTTCGCCAAGCACGGCGACCGCAGCGTGGCCTTCCTCGTCCAGCGGGACGACCCGGGCGTCACGGTCGTCCCGAGCCGGCCCACCAGCGGCTTCCGCAGCGCCATGCTCGCCGACCTCCACCTGGAGGACTGCCGCGTGCCCGCCGACCGCATGGTGGGCAGGCCCGGCTTCGGCGTGTCCCAAGTGGCGGGCGGCGCCCTGTCGTTGGGGCGGCTCTGCGTGGCGTACGGTTCACTCGGCCTCGCCGAGGCGTGCTGCGACGCGATCCTCGCCCACACCAGCAGCCGCAAGCAGTTCGGCGGGCGCCTCATCGACCTGCAGCTCGTCCGCGGTCTGATCAGCGACGCCGTGCTGGACACCGAGGCGGCGCTGCTCCTGTGCGAGCAGGCGGCCCGGGCCATGGACACCCAGGACGACTGGCTGATCCAGCACGTCCTCACCGCCAAGCTGGCCGCGTCCCGCGCCGCGGACCGCGCGTCGGCCGCCGCGGCCCAACTGCACGGCGCCGCGGGCATGGTGGAGGGCGGGCCCGTCGACCGCTGGGTGCGGGACGCGCGGGTGATGCAGATCATCGAGGGCAGCACGCAGCTGCTCCAGGACCTTCTGGCCGACGAGAGCCTGCAACGCTTCCGGGTACGCAGGCGCCACCCGCAATATCCGTTCGAAGCAGGCAGGAGCTGACGTGCCTAGTGAGCTGGTCAAGTGTGTCGTCTGGGACCTGGATGACACCGTGTGGGAGGGCATACTCTCCGAAGGCCCCGGGGTGAAGCTGCGCCCCGGCATCCGTGAGCTGATCGAGACGCTCGACGAGCGCGGCATCCTGCAGTCGATCGCCAGCAAGAACGACGAGAAGGCCGCCCTCGACGAGCTCGAACGGCTCGGCATCCGCGAATACTTCCTCGTCCCGCACGTCTCGTGGCAGCCGAAGTCGGCGCTGATCCAGAGCATCGCCGAGCGGCTCAACATCGGCATCGACACGCTGATGTTCGTGGACGACTCCGCCTTCGAGCGCGCCGAGGTCGAGTTCGTGCACCCGCAGGTGCGGTGCGTGGACGCCGCCGAGACAGCGGACCTGCTGGACCGCCCCGAGCTGACGAGGCCGGTGACCGAGGACGGGCGCGCCCGCCGCATGCTCTACCTGCAGGCGGAGGAACGCAAGGCCTACGAGACGTCGTTCGCGGGGCCGCAGGTCGAGTTCCTCAGGTCGCTCGACATGCGGCTCACGATCGCGGTGGCCACACCCGAGGACCTGGAACGCGCCGCCGAACTCACGGAACGCACCCACCAGTTGAACACGACCGGCCTGACGTTCTCCAAGGCGGAGCTGCGCGAACTGATGGAGCGCCCCGACCAGACCCTCCTGGTCGCCCGCCTCACCGACCGCTTCGGAACGTACGGCACGATCGGTCTCACGCTGGTGGGCAGGACGCCCGACGAGTGGCGGATTCGCCTGTTCCTGATGTCCTGCCGCGTGATGGGCCGCAACGTCGGAGGCGCGATCCTGCGCTACCTGGCACAGTCGGCCGAGGCCGAACAGGTGCGCCTGACGGCGGACTTCAGGCCCACGGACGTCAACAAGGCGATGTACACGGTGTACCGCCTGGCAGGCTTCAAAAAGACCGCAGTCGAGGACCCGGGGGCGGAGGGCTCAGGGCACGACGCCTCCGTGAAGGTACTGAGAATGGCCACCGGCCTGCCACACACCTACCCCGACTACCTCACCCTGTCGCTGCCCGAGGACCACGCGTTGAGGAGTGCGCCGTGACCCTGCTGATCACGTGGCCGGAGTCCGGCCCCGAAACCGTCGTACGCCGCACTGTCGACCCCGGTGAGATCGCCGCCGCGCTGGCCCCCGCGGGCGTGCGCTACGAACAGTGGCCGCTCCGCGACGGCCTCCCCGAGGACCCGGACCCCGAGATGGTGCTGAGCGCGTACCGGAGCGAGGTGGACGAGCTCGCAGCCACCGAAGCCTTCAAGACCATCGACGTCGTGGGACTGCGCCCTCGGCGGGAACTGGGGTGGCGCCTGACCGCCAAGGCCGAGCGGAAGAAGTTCCTCAGCGAGCACACGCACGACGACGACGATGAGGTGCGGTTCTTCGTCGCGGGCGCCGGCGCGTTCTACCTGCACGTCGGACATGAGGTGCACGCCGTGCTGTGCGAGGCGGGGGACCTGCTGGGGGTGCCGCGGGGGACCAGGCACTGGTTCGACATGGGGGCCACACCGTCGTACACCGTCATTCGCTTCTTCCACGACGAGGACGGCTGGATCGGCAACTTCACCGGCAGCGACATCGCCCTGAGGTTCCCCGACTTCGACGGGCTCATGGCGGCGCGCAAGCCCGGCTGAGCCCGGCGCCCCCGCGCCGACGCCCTGCCCCGGCTACAACCAGTCCCGCCGCTTGAAGATGAAGTACAGACTCACGCACACCACCGCCATCAGCAGGATCGCGAAGGGATACCCCGCCGCCCACTTCAGTTCCGGCATCGTCTCGAAGTTCATGCCGTAGATCGTGCCGACCAGGGTGGGGGCGAACAGGATGGCCGCCCACGATGAGATCTTCTTGATCTCCTCGTTCTGTTCGAAACCTGCTTCCGCCAGTGCCCGCATTTCCGCGTTCTGCTGTTGGGTCACCAGGGTCGCGTTGACCGTGAGGATGTCCGCCAGGGCCTGGCGGAAGCTGTCGACGCGTTCGCTGGTGTGGGTGACGTGGTCGGCCACGTCCCGTAGGTAGCGCTGGAGTTCCTCGTCCGTGCCGTACTTCGCGAAGCCGGCCATCAAGGAGTGCAGCATGCTGACCAGGGGGCGGGTCGCGCGTTGGAACTCGACCATTTCGCGGGAGAGTTCGTAGATGCGGCGGGAGACCTCCGGGTCGCCGCGGAAGACCTCGGTCTCGATCTCGTCGATGTCGTTCTGGACGCCGGCGACCACGGGGACGTAGCCGTCGACCACCGCGTCGAGGATCGCGTAGAGCACCGCCTCCGGGCCCAGTTTGAGGAGGTCGGGGGTTTCTTCGAGGCGGCGGCGGACGCCGGACAGGTCGGGGGCGGCGCTGTGGCGGACCGTGATGACGAAGTCGGGGCCCACGAACACGTGCAGTTCGCCGAAGTCGACCTCTTCGGGGGCGTCGAGGTAGCGGGCGGCGCGGAGGACGACGAAGAGCGTGTCGCCGTAGCGCTCCAGCTTCGGGCGTTGGTGGGCCTCCATCGCGTCTTCCAGGGCCAGCTCGTGGAGGTCGAATTCCGCGGCCAGGGAGAGGAGCTCCGCCTCCGTCGGGCGTGCCAGGCCGATCCACGCCATGCCGTCCGGCTGCTCGCGCAGCTCGCGGAACGTGTCCGCCAGGGAGGCCGGCGTCGCCACACGGACGCCGTCGCGGTACAGGGCCGCCTCGACGATGCCGGCCGCGGGGGGATGCGGGGGCCGGGGTGCGTCCGGTGCCGGTTGCTGGGAGTGGGGTGTCGGGGGTGGGGGAGCGGTGGGGCGTGTCGCGCGGCGCCATGTGTGCTTTCTGGCGTTCGCGTTCGCGTTCGGGTCGGGGCGGGCTCGGCGTTCCGTCATGGCGGGCGGCCACCTTCGATCGGCGAGGTCCCGCGTTCCGCGGACCGGACCCGAGCAGGATATGCGGCCCTTGTCCTGTGGAGCGGGAGCGGCACCCACGGGTGCTGATGGGCGGCGACGGATGGCGACCGGCGGTGACGGGTGGCGAACAGGGCTGTGGCGCACGGGTGCCCTCGTCGCGGACCGTACCTGTCCGCAACCACCGTTAGCGTTCCGTCCATGACGAACACGTCGGCCTCGCGCCCGGCAAGCCCTGTCCTGGGAGCCCGTGCCCTCAACCGTGCCACCCTCGACCGGCAGCTCCTCCTGCGCCGGTCCCACGATCTGTCGGTCCGTGAAGCCGTCAGCCATCTCGTCGGCCTCCAGGCGCAGAACGTCAAGCCGCCTTATTACGCCCTCGCCGCGCGCCTCGCGGATTTCCGTCCCGGCGAGCTCTCCGCGCTCCTCGACACACGCGAACTCGTACGTATCGTCACCCTGCGCTCCACCATCCACCTGCACACCGCCGCCGACGCACTCACTCTGCGGCCCCTTGTCCAGGACGCGCGTGAGGCGGAGTTGTCCGGGTTCCGGAAAGGGCTCGGCGGCGTCGATCTGGCGGAGCTCGCGGAGATCGCGCGTACGGCCGTCGAGGCCGAGCCGCGCACGATGAAGCAGCTGCGCGAGGTGCTGCTCGTGCGGTGGCCCGATGCCGACCCGCAGTCCCTCGCCGTCGCCGCCCGCTGTCTCCTGCCGCTCGTCCAGGTCACCCCGCGCGGGCTGTGGCGGCGCAGCGGGCAGGTCGCGCTCACCACGATCGGGACGTGGGTCGGGGAGCGGGTCGAGGGTGACGGTTCCTTGGACGCCGCGTCCGGTGGCGGGGCCCTCGACGACGCCGTCCTGCGCTACCTCGGCGCCTTCGGGCCCGCCTCCGTCAAGGACATGCAGACCTGGGCGCGGCTCACCCGGCTCCGGGACGTGTTCGAGCGGCTGCGGCCCCGGCTGCGTACGTTCCGCGACGAGAACGGCGTCGAGCTGTTCGACCTGCCCGACGCGCCTCGCCCCGACCCCGACACCCCCGCCCCGCCCCGCTTCCTCCCCGAGTACGACAACCTTCTCCTGTCGCACGCCGACCGGTCCCGTATCATCCCCGCCGCCTACAAAGGACGTACGTGGAAGGGGAATGTCCCTTACTGCGTCTTCCTGCTCGACGGGGTCCTCGCCGGAGTGTGGCGGCTTGAAGAGGACCGCAAGTCCGGGGCCGCCGTGCTCACCATGGAGCCGTTCGGGCGGGCGCCCGGACGCGCGCAGCGGGAGGAGTTGGTGCGGGAGGCGGAGTGGATGCTGACGCGTATCGCGGAGACGTCGTCCTCGTACGACATTCGTTTCGGGAGTGTCATCGATGGTGACGGGTGACGGGTGACGGGTGACGGGTGACGGGTGACGGGTGACGGGTGATGCGTGACGGGTGATCGGTGATGGCTGAGGGCTTACGTCACGCCCGCAAGTACGTCAGCACCGCGAGCACCCGCCGGTGCGTCTCGTCCGTCTGCGGCAGGTCCAGCTTCGTCAGGATGTTGCCGATGTGCTTGCCGACCGCCGCGTCGGACACCACCAGCTCCCTGGCTATCGCACCGTTCGACTTGCCCTCGGCGATCAGCGCGAGCACCTCTCGCTCGCGCGGGGTGAGCTGTTCCAGCGGGTCGCGGCGGCGGCGCAGCAGCTGACGGACCACCTCCGGGTCGACCACCGTCCCGCCGTCCGCCACCTTGCGCAGCGCCTCCACGAACTCCTCGACCTGGCCGACGCGGTCCTTGAGGAGGTAGCCGATGCCCGTTCCGTCGCCGGAGTCCAGGAGTTCGGCGGCGTACGACCGCTGCACGTACTGGCTGAGGACCAGGACCGGGAGCGCGGGGCGGCGCTCGCGCAGCCGTACCGCCGCGTGCAGGCCCTCGTCCTGGAAGCCGGGCGGCATGCGTACGTCCGTGACCACGATGTCGGGGGCGTGCTCCTCGACCGCGGTGACCAGCGCCCGCGCGTCCCCGACGGCCGCCACCACCTCGTGGCCGCAGCGGGCGAGCAGACCGATGAGGCCCTCGCGCAGCAGCACGCTGTCCTCGGCAAGTACTACGCGGAGCGGTCGGCCGCCCTGGTCAACTCGCAAGGAAACTCCACACGCAACAGGGTCGGGCCGCCCGGCGGGCTGGTCAGGGCAAGTCTGCCATCCAGGACCGACACGCGGTCCGCGAGGCCCGTGAGGCCGCTGCCCGCCGCCGGGTCCGCGCCGCCGCGACCGTCGTCGTGCAGCTCCAAGTGGAGGCGTCCGGCGCGATGCCCGCCGGATATCCGCGCGCGCGTCGCCCCGCTGTGTTTCTCGATGTTGGCGAGCGCCTCGCAGACCACGAAGTACGCCGCCGATTCGACCGACCGGGGTGCCCGGTCCGGCAGTCGCAGAGCTACGTCGACGGGGACCGTGCAGCGGTCGGCGGCGTCGGCGACGGCGGCTTCGAGGCCGTAGTCGGTGAGGACCTTCGGGTAGATGTCCTGGATGAGTTCGCGCAGTTCCGCGAGCGCTGCCCCCGCCTCGCCGTGCGCCTTGGCCAGCTGGTCGGCCAGCGGGCCCGGCGGGGCGTCGAGCCGGGCCAGGCCCAGGGTCATGGACAGGGCCACGAGGCGTTGCTGGGCGCCGTCGTGCAGATCGCGCTCGATGCGGCGCCGCTCGGACTCGAAGGCGTCCACCAACCGGGCGCGGGAGCGGGCCAGTTCGACGACCTTGGCGTCGAGCTCGCCCTCGGGCGGGGCGAGCAGGAGCCGGGTCAGGCCGGCGCGGGCACCCGCCGCGGCGCCGAGCACGTACGCGCAGAGGGCCAGCAGGAGCAGGCCGAGGACAGCGACGGCGTACGCGGTCGGCCACGAGGTCACCGTCCACTGCTTCAGGACCTTCGCCTCGTGGCCCCCGCCGACCGTGGCCATCAGCAACGGCGTCGCGACCACCGACAGCGGCAGGAACAGGGCGACCACGACCGCCGCGGCGTCGACCGGCCACAGGAGCACGGCGAACAGCAGGGCGTACCCGAGCTCCCGCCACGTCATGTGTTCGCGCAGCCGCGTCGTCAGCCATGAGCGCAGACCCGGCTCGGGCGGCACCTGGTGGCGTCCCGCCGCCGGGGCGCGGTGCATCAGGCGGAGCCTGCGCCGTTCCATGCCCGCCACCGGGATTCCGCCCAGCGCGGCCACGACGAGCAGCGGCAGCCCCACCACGACGAGGGTGAGCGCGCCGCAGACCGCCGCCACCACCACGATCACCACCAGGGTGAGGACGCCGGCCACCGCGCCGGTGAGCAGATACGCGGCGGAGCGCCAGGGCCAGGCCGACAGGACGAAGCCGGGCCGGGACATGGCCTGCCACACGGTCCCACGCGTCACGTCGGGCCGCCTCACGTTCGGCTGCCTCACGTTGCCCTGCCTGACGTTCCCTTGCCTCACGTTCCGAGCGTGCATGCGCAGACTGTACGGGGACGGCATCCGCCGCTGCCATCGGGCCGGGACCCGTGTCCGGGGTATGCCTGGCCCTACCTCAGGTCTCGTTCCTGGCGTACTGCGCACCGAGTGGCCGCGGGGGTTGGGTTGGGGCACCGACGACGAGCCGAGGAGCGAGCGATGCCGGTGGAGAGACGTATGAGGAACGACGATGCCGTCCGATTGCGGGCCGTGTCACGGCGGTTCGGCTCCGGCGGTACGGCCGTCACCGCCCTCGACGACGTATCGCTCACGTTTCCCAGGGGGACGTTCACCGCCGTGATGGGACCGTCCGGGTCCGGCAAGTCGACCCTGCTGCAGTGCGCCGCGGGCCTGGACCGGCCCACGTCCGGGTCGGTCACCGTGGGCGGTACGGAGCTGGCCGGGCTGAGCGAGACCCGGCTGACGCTGCTGCGCCGCGAGCGCATCGGCTTCGTGTTCCAGGCGTTCAACCTGCTGCCCTCGCTGACCGCCGAGCAGAACGTGGCCCTGCCGCTGCGTCTCGCGGGGCGCCGGCCGAAGAAGGCGCAGGTGCGCGAGGTGCTCCGGCAGGTCGGACTCGGTGACCGGGCGCGGCACCGGCCGACGGAGCTGTCCGGCGGCCAGCAGCAGCGGGTGGCCCTCGCCCGCGCGCTGATCACCCGGCCCGACGTGCTGTTCGGCGACGAGCCGACCGGCGCGCTCGACTCACGGACCGGCCGCGAGGTGCTGGCCCTGCTGCGCGGCCTGGTCGACCGCGAGGGCCAGACGGTCGTCATGGTCACGCACGACCCGGTGGCCGAGGCCCACGCGGACCGTGTGATCTTCCTCGTCGACGGACGGGTGAACGGTGAGCTGAGCGGGGTCGATGACTCTCGCCTCGGCGAACACTCGCGCCGCGCCGCCTTCGCCGAACTCATCGCCGCCCGTATGACCAACCTGGAGGCGGCACCGTGCTGAGCGCCATGCCGGGCACCACGCTCCGTAGCCTTCGCCACCGCTGGCCCACCTTCGTCGGCAGCTTCGTCGCCCTCTCCCTGGGCGTCGCTCTCATCGCCGCCATGGGACTGGCCCTGGCCTCCTCGCGGGACGCACCGGCACGCGGCCCCGAGCGGTTCGCCGCGGCGCCCGTCGTCGTGAAGGGACAGGACACCCTCACGGTGCCCACCTCGCCGGACGGCCGCACCCGCACCCGCACCCACGAGCTCGCGCAGCCGCGCCCCGTCCCGGACGCCCTGGTCGCGAAGTTGCGCCACCTCGGGACCGTCGTCCAGGACCGGTCGTACGCCGTGCGGGCGGAGCGCGGCCCCGCCGACCTGGTGGGCCACCCCTGGTCGACCGCGGCCTTCGCGCCGTACGAACTGGACGCGGGACGCGCACCCCGCGCCGCGGACGAAGTCGTCGTCAGCGGGGACTGGGCCCGCCCCGGCACGCGGCTGCGGACCGGCGACGGCACGGTGCGCGTCGTCGGCACCGTGGCGGGACTCGGCTTCGAGAACGCCATGTTCCACACCGACGCGCGCGCGGCCCAACTGGCGCCGCGCAGCCTCCAACTCGTGGTGGACGCCGACCCGGCAGCCGTGCGGAAGACGCTACGTGGCAGTGGCAGTGGCAGTGGCAGTGGCAGTGGCAGCGACCGCGGCGGAAGCGGCGTACAGGTTCTCACCGGTGACGCGCGCCGTCACGCCGACGCCGACCCCGACCGGGACAGCGAGGCGCTCACCGCCCTGAACGCCATGTTCGGCACGGCGGGCGGCGTCTCCGGATTCGTGTCGGTGTTCGTCGTGGCGTCCACCTTCGCCTTCGCGGTGGCCCAGCGGCGCCGCGAGTTCGGACTGCTGCGCACGGCGGGGGCGAGCCCGGGGCAGATCCGCCGCATGGTCGCGTCCGAGGCGCTCGTGGTCGGCGTGCTCGCGTCGGCCACGGGGTGCGTGCTCGGCTCCTACGGCGCGCCGAAGCTCGCCGCCTGGGCGGTCCAGGAGGGCCTCGCGCCCCGCTGGTTCACCATCGGCGACCACACCTGGCCCTACCACGCGGCGTTCTGGACCGGCCTGCTCGTGGCCCTGTGCGGTGCGCTTGCCGCGTCCTGGCGTGGGGGGCGCACCGGCCCCACCGAAGCGCTGCGCGAGGCGTCCGTCGACACCCGGCCCATGACGTGGGGCCGTTGGCCGACCGGCTCGGTACTCCTGGCCGCCGCCGCGGTGACCCTGGTCCTGGCCCTGGTGACGGCTCCGGGCGAGCTGCTGCACCGCAAGACCTACGTGAGCCGACCCATGCTGCTGATCGCCGCGGTCGCGCTGCTCGCGCCGGTCCTTGTACGGCCGCTGGCCCGGCTGGTCGCCTGGCTGCCCGCCCGGCTGCCGGGCGCGGGCGGGATGCTCGTACGGGAGAACGCCGCCGCCGGGGTGCGCCGTACCGCCGCCGTCGCCGCTCCCGTGCTGGTCACGGTCGCGCTGGCCGGGTCGCTGCTGGGCGCGACGGCGACCCTCGGCGGGGCGAGGACGACCGAGATGCGGGAGCGGACGTCCGCCGACTTCGTGGTCACCCCGACGGGCGACGCGGGAGACGCAAGTGGTGCGGGCGATGCCGCCGCGCGCCACGCGGGCTTCGACGAGGTGACGCTGAAGCGGCTTCGCGCGGCCGTCCCCGACGGCACCGACGTCTCGGCGAGCTCGTCGGGCGCCGTGTACGTCCTGGAGGACGGCGTGGCGCTCATCAAGTCCGGTGCCAGAGCCGTCGAACCGGGACCGTTCGCCGCGACATCCCGCCTCCCGCTGGCCGCGGGGAAGGTGAGCGACCTGGACGACGACTCAATCATCGTCAACGAGGAGTGGGCGCGGCACACCGTGGGTGAGCGGGTGGACGTGTGGCTCGGCGACGGGACGAGGAAGTCCCTGCGGATCGCCGCCGTCATGACCACGGGCACGGGCGACAACGGCGCCTACGTCACCCCGCGCAACGCCTCCACGGCCCCCGTGGACCGCGTCGACGTACGCCTCTCGGCAGGTGCGGACCGGGCCGCCGTGGCCTCGGGTCTGCGCGAGGCGGTGCGGGCGTCGGGCGGCAAGGTGTTCACGAAGGAGTCGTGGGTGCGGGCGACGTCCCCCGAGACCAACCGGACGACCCGAATGGGCCTCTTCATGGTCCTCGGGATCGCCCTCCTCTACACGGGCATCTCCCTGGCCAACACGATGGTCATGGCGACCTCCGACCGGATCCGTGAACTGTCGGTGCTGCGTCTGGCCGGCGCCACCGGGTGGCAGGTGCTGCGCCTCGTGGCGGGGGAGGCCCTGATGGTGGTCGTGGTCGGCGGACTGCTCGGCGCGCTGGTCGCCGGGCTCAACCTGGTGGGCATGTGGGGCGCGCTGGGGCTGCTCTCGGTGTGGACGCCCGTCGTCATCCCTTGGCCGACGCTCGGAGGCATCCTGTGCGCCTGCGCGGTGCTCGCCGTGGTCGCGTCGGTCGCCCCGGCCGGTCTGGCGCTGCGGGGCGGGGCGCTGTCGAGGCCGGGCATACGTAAGTGAAGTGCTGGAACGTCACGTGCCGTCACGTCGGGGCGGGCCTCCCGGCACGGGGCCCTAGGGCAGCAGCCCCGCCCGGCGCGCGGCCACCACCGCTTCCCAGCGCGTGTGCGCGCCCAGCTTCCGCATGGCCGAGCGCAGGTAGCCCTTCACCGTCTCGGGGCGCAGGCCGAGGCGTTCCGCGGCCGTCGCGTTCGTCACGCCGCCGGCCACGCAGGACAGCACGTCGACCTCGCGGGGAGCGAGGGCCACCGGGCGGTCCCGGGCGTGGTCGGGGAGCAGCGTCGCCGATTCCAGGCGGCCGCACACCGCGAGGAGTTCCGCCCGCAGGGACGCGTCGGTGACCCGCGGAGCCAGCGCCCGCAGCGCCCCGTGCGCCTCCCGCACCTGCTCCCACGCCTCCGGCCCCGGCCCCGAACCCGAAGCCGCGCCCGCACGCGCCCCCGCACCCCGAGCCCCCTCCGGCCCCGCCACCGCCTCCCGCGCCGCCGCCAGCAGCGACCGCACCTCGTCCCGTACGACCAGCGCCTGCTCCACGTCGCGCGCCGCGGCCACCGCCGCCGACAGCGTCCGGTCGCCGAGCGGCTGGGCCGCGCGCAGCGCGCCGTACAGGACTCCGCGCACCCGGCGACGTACCACCACCGGTACCGCGAGCACGGACCGCAGGCCCTCCGCCGCGACCGCCGCGTCGTACTCGTGGCTGATGTGCCGCGACACGTGGTAGTCGGTGACAGCGCAGGGCCGGGACAGGGCGACCGCCTTGCCGCCGAGGCCGTTCCCGGACGAGATGGCGAGGCCCTGCAGCGCGCGCGTGCCCGTGCCGACGAGTTCGCCGATGCGGACCTGGCGCGGCCCGTCGAGAAGACCGCCGAACGCCACCGGCAGCCCCGTGCCGCGGCGCAGCCGCAGCAGAGCGGCCCGCATCTCCACCGTCTCGCCGCCGTCAGCCGACACGCGCCCGCCCTTTCACCTCGCGACACCCCCGTCCGGGGGTAGTGAGATCCGCCCCACGAATTACACGATGTTCCGTAGCGTCCGGCAATGAGTACGGCAGCACGAGCGACGGTACGAGCTTCAGCACAACTAGGGGTGCACATGACGACTGACGGCACGAGCGCCACGGAGCAGTTCCGTACCGCACGGGATTTCCTCCTGCGCAACAGAGAGGACTACGCAGCCGCGTACGAAGGCTTCGCCTGGCCGCGGCCCGAACGGTTCAACTGGGCGCTCGACTGGTTCGACGTCATCGCGGAGAACAACGACCGCACGGCCCTGCACATCGTCGAGGAGGACGGCACGGAGTCGCGCTTCTCCTTCGCGCAGCTGTCCGCACGCTCGAACCGCGTCGCCAACTGGCTGCGCGCGCGGGGCGTCCGCGCCGGTGACCGCATCGTCGTCATGCTCGGCAACCAGGCCGAGCTCTGGGAGATCGCGCTCGCGGCGATGAAGCTGCGCGCCGTCGTCATCCCGGCGACGCCGCTGCTCGGCCCCGTCGACCTGCGCGACCGCATCGACCGCGGCCGCGCCCGGCACGTCGTCGTACGCCCGGAGGACACCGCGAAGTTCGACGACGTACCCGGTGACTACACACGGATCGTCGTCGGCGGGGAGGGAGGGGCAGGGGGCGAGGGGCCGGGCGCGCGCGACGGCTGGGTCGCGTACGCCGGTGTCGACGACGACGCCGCCCACACCACGCCCGCCCCCGACGTCTTCGAGCCCGACGGCATCACCCTCGCCGACGACCCCCTGATGCTCTACTTCACCTCGGGCACCACGGCACAGCCCAAGCTCGTCGAGCACACCCACGTCTCGTACCCCGTGGGCCACCTCGCCACGATGTACTGGATCGGGCTCAAGCCGGGCGACGTCCACCTGAACATCTCCTCGCCCGGCTGGGCCAAGCACGCCTGGTCGAACCTCTTCGCCCCGTGGAACGCCGAGGCGACGGTCTTCATCCACAATTACGCCCGCTTCGACGCCGGACGGCTCATGGCGGAGATGGACCGGGCCGGTGTCACGTCGTTCTGCGCGCCGCCCACCGTGTGGCGCATGCTCATCCAGGCCGACCTGACCCAGCTGCGCACCCCGCCGCGTGAGGTCGTCGCGGCCGGTGAGCCGCTCAACCCCGAGGTCATCGAGCAGGTGCGGCGCGACTGGGGCGTCACCATCCGCGACGGCTTCGGGCAGACCGAGACCGCCGTGCAGGTCGCCAACTCGCCGGGGCAGAAGCTGAAGCCGGGTTCCATGGGCCGACCCACCCCCGGCTTCGCCGTCGAGCTCCTCGACCCGGTGACCGGCGCGCCCGGCGCCGCGGAAGGGGAGATCTCCCTCGACCTCGGTCCGGACCCGGTGGGCCTCATGGCCGGCTACCACGGCGACCCCGAGCGCACCGCGCAGGCGATGGCCGGCGGTTACTACCGCACCGGTGACATCGGCTCGCGCGACGCCGACGGCTACATCACCTACGTCGGGCGCGCCGACGACGTCTTCAAGGCGTCCGACTACAAGATCTCCCCGTTCGAGCTGGAGAGCGCGCTCCTGGAGCACGAGGCGGTCGCCGAGGCCGCGGTGGTGCCCGCGCCCGACGCGGTGCGGCTCGCCGTGCCCAAGGCGTACGTCGTGCTCGCCGAGGGGTTCGAACCCGGGCCGGGAACGGCCAAGTTGCTGTTCGAGCACTCGCGTGCGGTGCTCGCCCCGTACAAGCGCCTGCGCCGCATCGAGTTCGGCGCGCTGCCCAAGACCGTGTCGGGCAAGATCCGCCGGATCGAGCTGCGCGAGGCGACCGCCGCGGGTTCGGACGCGGAGTACCGCGAGGAGGACTTCCGGTGAGCGAGCGGACCAGCGCACTTTCCTACGCCCATGGCACGAGCGGCACGCCGCTCCTCGGCGACACCATCGGGCAGAACCTCGACCGCGCCGTAGCGGCCTGGCCCGACCGGGACGCGCTCGTGGACGTCGCCGCGGGCACGCGGTGGACGTACGCCGAATTCGGCGCCGCTGTACGGCAGTTGGCGCGGGCCTTTCTCGGGGCGGGTGTCGCCAAGGGGGACCGCGTCGGGATCTGGGCGGTGAACTGCGCCGAGTGGGTCCTCGTGCAGTACGCCACCGCCCGTATCGGCGCCATCATGGTGAACATCAACCCGGCGTACCGAGCGCATGAGTTGGAGTACGTGCTCAACCAGTCCGGCGTCTCCGTCCTGGTCGCCACGCAGGCCCACAAGAGCAGCGACTACCGCGCGCTCGTCGACGAGGTGCGGCCCCGCTGCCCCGAACTGCGTGCCGTCCACTACATCGGGGACGGCGAGTCGTGGGGTGCGCTGCTGGCGGCGGCCGACGCGGTGGAGGAGGGGGAACTCGACGCGCGCGAGGCCGAGTTGAGCTGTGACGACCCCGTCAACATCCAGTACACCTCCGGCACCACCGGCTTCGCCAAGGGCGCCACGCTCTCCCACCACAACATCCTCAACAACGGCTACTGGGTGGGGCGTACCGTCGGCTACACCGAGCAGGATCGCGTCTGCCTGCCCGTGCCCTTCTACCACTGCTTCGGCATGGTGATGGGCAACCTCGGCGCCACCTCGCACGGCGCGTGCATCGTCATCCCCGCGCCGTCCTTCGACCCGGTCGCCACGCTGCACGCCGTCGAGCGGGAGCGCTGCACCTCGCTGTACGGCGTGCCGACGATGTTCATCGCCGAGCTGAACCTCGCCGACTTCGCGACGTACGACCTGAGTTCGCTGCGTACCGGGATCATGGCGGGCTCGCCGTGCCCGGTCGAGGTGATGAAGCGCGTGGTCGCCGAGATGCACATGGAGGAGGTCTCCATCTGCTACGGCATGACCGAGACCTCACCCGTCTCCACGCAGACCCGCCGTGACGACGACCTGGAGCGCCGCACGGGTACGGTCGGCCGGGTCCTGCCGCACATCGAGGTCAAGGTCGTCGACCCCGCGACCGGCGTGACGCTGCCGCGCGGCGCCTCCGGCGAGCTGTGCACGCGCGGATACAGCGTGATGCTCGGCTACTGGGACGAGCCGGAGCGGACCGCCGAGGTCATCGACTCCGGGCGCTGGATGCACACGGGGGACCTCGCGGTCATGCGCGAGGACGGCTACGTGCAGATCGTCGGCCGCATCAAGGACATGATCATCAAGGGCGGCGAGAACATCTACCCCCGGGAGATCGAGGAGTTCCTGTACGGCCACCCGAAGGTCGCGGACGTACAGGTGGTGGGCGTCCCCGACGAGCGGTACGGAGAGGTGCCGCTGGCCTGCGTGATCATGCGGGACCCCGACGACGCCCTGACACTGGAGGAGCTCCAGGCCTACTGCAAGGGGCAGTTGGCGCACTACAAGATCCCGGCCGCCCTGCGCATCCTGGAGGCGTTCCCCATGACGGTCTCGGGGAAGGTCCGCAAGATCGAGCTCAGGGAGCGGTACGGGGAGTGAGGTCGCGGCGCATGCAGAGGCGGGGCCAGCGGTCGAGACCGAGCTCCGCCTCGTGCGCGCGGATGGTCCGCAGGGCCGGAGTGAGTTCGGCGTCCGCGAGCGGGCGGAAACCGATGCGGGCGTAATACGGGGCGTTCCACGGCACGTCGGCGAACGTCGTCAGCGTCAGCGCGGTCACGCCCTCCTCGCGGGCACGGTCCGCGGCGTACGGCGCGGGGGTGCACGGTGACCTGCTCGATGTGGAGCGACGGAGCGGATCAGCATGGGGGCGAGTATGCCGCGCTTCAATCCTGTTGTGCGGCAGGGGGCCGACCGGGGATCGTTGGCCGGTCCGTCAAGAGAACCATCGCGTCGATCCGTGAGGTGAGTGTGCGCCTGTCCAAGGCCGGTGACCGTGACGCCGAGAGCGTATCCGCCGCTGCCGCGCGACCGCCCGGCCTCAGTCGGGGCATGGTGTTGCTGCTCGCCGTCACCTGTGGCGTGGCCGTCGGCAATGTCTACTTTCCGCAGGCCGTCAGTCCGCTGGTCGCCGATGGGCTGAACGTCTCGGCCGACACCGCGGCGCTCGTCGTGACCGCCACGCAGTTCGGGTACGCGGGCGGCATCTTCCTCCTCGTACCGCTCGGCGACCGTGTCCCGTACCGGACGCTCATCGTCACGCTCCTCTCCCTCTCCGGCCTCGGTCTCCTCGGCGCGGCCGCGGCGCCCGGGATATCGCCGCTGATCGCCGCGAGCGTCCTCGTCGGCGTGACGACCGTCGTGGCGCAGGTCATCGCGCCGACGGCGGCGGGTCTCGTACCGGAGGAGCGGCGCGGCGCCGTCGCGGGCACGCTCCTGAGCGGGTCGATCGGCGGGATGCTGCTGTCGCGTGTCTTCGGCGGGACGGTGGGGGAGTGGCTGGGCTGGCGTGCCCCGTATTTGCTGACGTCCGTGGTCGCGCTGCTCATCGCGTGCGTACTGGCCCGCGCTGCCCCGCTGGACGGCGCCCTCCCGGCAGCGCTACCCCGCCCTGCTCGCCGCCTCCCTGCGGCTCCTGCGCACCGAGCCCGACCTGCGCCGCTCCGGCTTCTACCAGGCGATGATCTTCGGCGGCTTCTCCGCCCTGTGGACCGGCGTCGCGCTGCTCCTGACCGGGCCCGAGTACGGGCTCGGCGCGTCCGCGGTCGGCGTGCTCGCGCTGGTCAACGCGGCGACGATGCTCTGCATGCCGATCGCGGGGCGGCAGGTGGACCGCCGGGGCTCCGACGCGGTCAATCTCGTCTGCATGGTCGCGGTCCTGGTGGCCGCCGCCGTCCTCTTCGCGGGCGACCTCGGCGGGGCGGCCGGGCTCGCCGCCCTCGCGGTGGGGTCGCTGCTGCTCGACGTCGCGATGCAGTCCGGCACGGTCGCCAATCAGGTACGGATATTCGGGCTCAGCGACGAGGCGCGGGCCCGCCTCAACACGGCGTACATGACCTGCGCGTATCTGGGCGGAAGCGTCGGCTCCTGGCTGTCGGTGCACGCGTACGGAGCCTTCGGCTGGCCGGGCGTGTGCGGCCTGGTCGCCCTCCTGGCGACGCTGGCCCTGCTCCGTCACCTGGCCCACATGCGTGGCGCCGGGTCCCTCACGCGCCCGTAGCCGCCAGTTCGTACGCCGCTCCGTTGACCGGCTGGGGCGTGCCCGTCGCGTCCATCGTGAAGAGGGGCACGCCCAAGGAGTCGGCGCGCGTGCGGGCCCCCGACGTGTATCCGGAGAGGGAGAAGAACGCGCACGCCACGGGGGTGTCGCCCGCCTCCGTCAGCGCGGTCAGCCACAGGCACTCGACGTCCCGCGACGTGGTGGGGCGCAGCGCGGGCTCGACCTGCGCCAGCATGCCGCGCGCGGCGATCCGGGACCCGGAGGGTGGGCGGCGGGCGGCGCTGCGGGTGTCCAGATACCCGAGCCACCGCAGGTAGAGCGCGGCCACGGTGACGGCGTCACGGGCGTCGCGAATCGTGACGGGCCGGAAGGCGGGGCGGGGGCGTGGGGCGGTGCGCGGCAGGGGGATGTGGGAGGGGTGCCCGGGCGGCACCCCACTCCTCGCGGCGTCGCCGGCCCCGCCCTCTCGCCCGCCCCCCTCGTCCGCCGTTGCCTCCGCCCCGGCGCCGACCACCGGTACCCCCAGCACCGTCCCGCACGAGCAGTCCAGCTCCGGCCGGGGCCAGTGCCCCTCGTGCCCGCACGCCGCACAGCGTGCCGTGATCCATGCCTCCGCCCAGGTGCGGTCCGTGACCGGCTCAGGAGTCGCGTCCCGGCACACCGCCGGGGCCACGGGGGCGCCGCACGCGCAGGGATAGGACGGCGGGGCGTACGCATGCTCGCGCCCGCACTTCGGGCACCGAATCGACACTGTCGGGCCCATCGGTACGCCGCTCTCCGTCACCGCAACCGTCACCCCCCCTCGGCCGCTCCCCATCCTCCACCCAAGCGTTGCCGGGCGGCTGCCAGTTGAGGGATCTCTCTTGACGCTGTCCGGCGCACCCGCTTACATTGCTTCCATATAGCAGAACTAAATTTCCACAATGCGGAAACAGAAGCTCACCGCGGGGCGCGACGGGAGCCGGATCCGCCAGCCGAGAAGCTGTCGAAGCAGGAGAACCCCATGGCTCGTATGACCGCTGCCCGCGCGGCAGTTGAGATCCTCAAGCGCGAAGGTGTCGTCAACGCGTTCGGTGTGCCGGGCGCCGCGATCAACCCCTTCTACAAGGCGCTCAAGGAGGGCGGTGGCATCGACCACACCCTCGCCCGCCACGTCGAGGGCGCCTCGCACATGGCCGAGGGCTACACCCGGACCAACCCGGGCAACATCGGTGTCTGCATCGGTACGTCGGGGCCCGCGGGCACCGACATGATCACCGGCCTGTACTCCGCGACCGGCGACTCGATCCCGATCCTCTGCATCACGGGCCAGGCGCCGACGCACCTGCTCCACAAGGAGGACTTCCAGGCCGTCGACATCGCGACGATCGCCAAGCCGGTGACCAAGATGGCCGTCACCGTCCTGGAGGCCGCGCAGGTGCCCGGCATCTTCCAGCAGGCGTTCCACCTGATGCGCTCCGGCCGTCCGGGCCCGGTCCTCATCGACCTGCCGATCGACGTCCAGCAGACGGAGATCGAGTTCGACCCGGAGACGTACGAGCCGCTGCCGGTCTACAAGCCGTCCGCGACCCGCGCCCAGATCGAGAAGGCGATCACCTTCCTGGTCGAGTCCGAGCGCCCGCTGATCGTCGCGGGCGGCGGCATCATCAACGCCGACGCCTCCGACCTGCTGGTCGAGTTCGCGGAGATCACCAACACGCCGGTCGTGCCGACGCTGATGGGCTGGGGCACGATCCCCGACGACCACGACCTGAACGCGGGCATGGTCGGCCAGCAGACCGGCCACCGCTACGGCAACGCGACGTTCCTGGAGTCGGACTTCGTCCTCGGCATCGGCAACCGCTGGGCCAACCGTCACACCGGCTACAACCTCGACGTGTACACCAAGGGCCGCAAGTTCGTGCACGTCGACATCGAGCCGACGCAGCTGGGCAAGATCTTCGCCCCGGACTACGGGATCGCGTCGGACGCCAAGGTCGCGCTGGAGCTGTTCGTCGAGGTGGCGAAGGAGCTCAAGGCCGCGGGCAAGCTGCCGGACCGCTCCGCGTGGGTCGCCTCCCACCTGGAGCGCAAGGAGACGCTGCAGCGCCGTACGCACTTCGACGACATCCCCATGAAGCCGCAGCGCGTCTACGAGGAGATGAACAAGGCCTTCGGCAAGGACACGCGCTACGTCACGACGATCGGCCTCTCGCAGATCGCCGGCGCGCAGATGCTGCACGTCTACAAGCCGCGCCACTGGATCAACTGCGGCCAGGCGGGCCCGCTCGGCTGGACCATCCCGGCCGCGCTCGGCGTCGCGAAGGCCGACCCGGACACGCAGGTCGTCGCCCTCTCCGGTGACTACGACTTCCAGTTCATGATCGAGGAGCTGGCGGTCGGCGCGCAGCACCGCATCCCGTACGTCCACGTCCTGGTCAACAACGCCTACCTGGGCCTGATCCGTCAGGCGCAGATCGGCCTGGACATCAACTTCCAGGTCAACCTGGAGTTCGAGAACCAGAACAGCCCCGAGCTCGGCGTGTACGGCGTCGACCACGTCAAGGTCGCCGAGGGCCTCGGCTGCAAGGCGATCCGCGTGACCGACCCGAACGAGCTGGGCACGGCCCTGGAGCAGGCCAAGAAGCTGGCCCAGGAGTACCGGGTCCCGGTCGTCGTCGAGGCGATCCTGGAGCGCATCACGAACATCTCGATGAGCCCGACGGCCGACATCAGCGCCGTCAAGGAGTTCGAGGAGCTCGCGACGGAGCCGGCCCACGCGCCGACGGCGATCCGCCCGCTGAAGGTCTGACGGTCACCACAGCGCTCTGAGGGGCGGTCCACCCGTGGGGGGTGGGCCGCCCCTTCTGTGTGCTCGGTGCGCGTACGTGCGACATCTCAGGACGGCCCGGAGTGGCCCCGGGGAGGCGCGCGGAAGTGCCGGCGGTACTCCTCCACCCGGCGCGCCCGCGACAGCGCCACAGGCGCCCGGTGCGCGCGTGACAGAGCCGCGTGGCAGAGCCGCGGGGCAGAGACATGTGTCAGCAGAGGGACCGCGCGCACACGAAAGAGCGGCGAGTACGGGGACCGTCCCGTGCTCGCCGCTCTGGCTGAAGTGCCCCGCAGGGCTGTGGAGTTGTAGCCGTCCGACCGCGCGCGACTGGCGGAACATGCATACGCGCTGCCGGACGGAGTCTGTGGGCCCCCTGGGAGGGGGCGTCGGCGGGGACCGCGGCGGCTGCGATGGACCGGGGGTTCCCCTCCCTCAGGTCGAGAAGGGAACCCGTCGGACCTTTACCACCGCACTGGCTCGCAGAGCCGCCGCGGACCCGTGCCTGTCCGCCGGAGCGGACTGCCCGCGGTGCGCACGGGACCACCCCTCATCCGGGTCCGTGGCGGTGCGGGCTCAGCGCCGGCGGGTCGACCTCCCGTCAACCCGCCGGCGCAGCCTGGGTGTTGCAGCAGAACTCGCTCAGTCCTCGCGCAGGGCGCGGACCGCCTCCTCGACGCGCTTGCCGTAGTCGGCGTCGGCGGCGTGGAAGTGGGCGAGGTTCTTCTCGATGACGTCGTCGCGGGAGACCTGCGAGAGGCCGCCGGCGATGTTCGCCACCAGACGGGACTTCTCGTCCTCGGACATCAGGCGGTAGAGCTCACCGGCCTGGAAGAAGTCGTCGTCCTTGGTGTGGGTCGCGGCCTCGTGCGTGCCGGTGTAGCCCGCGATCGCGAGCGGCGCCGACAGCGGCTGACCCGTCTCGACGGGACCGTCGTACGAGTTGGGCTCGTAGTTCTTGCGGTCGCGGCCGTAGGCGTTGGACGCCATCAGGCCGTCGCGGCCGTAGTTGTCGGCCTTCGTCGCCTTGGGCGCGTTCACCGCGAGCTGCGTGTGGTTGACGCCCAGGCGGTAGCGGTGCGCGTCCGCGTACGCGAACAGGCGGCCCTGGAGCATCTTGTCGGGGGAGGGGCCGATGCCCGGCACGAAGTTGTTCGGGGAGAAGGCGGCCTGCTCCACCTCGGCGAACACGTTGTCGGGGTTGCGGTCCAGGACCAGGCGGCCCACACGCTGCAGCGGGTAGTCCTTGTGCGGCCACACCTTGGTGAGGTCGAACGGGTTGAAGCGGTAGTCGGCCGCCTCCGCCGCGGGCATGATCTGCACGTGCAGCGTCCAGGACGGGTTCACACCGCGCTCGATGGCCTGCAGCAGGTCCGTCTGGTGCGAGTTGGGGTCCTTGCCCGCGGTCTCGGCGCCCTGCTCGGCGGAGAGGCAGCGGATGCCCTGGTTCGTCTTGAAGTGGTACTTGACGAAGAAGGCCTCGCCCTTGGCGTTCGTCCACTGGTAGGTGTGCGAGCCGTAGCCGTTCATGTGACGGTACGAGGCGGGGATGCCGCGGTCGCCCATGAGCCAGGTGATCTGGTGCGTCGCCTCGGGGGCGTGCGCCCAGAAGTCCCAGACGTTGTCCGGCTCCTGCTTGCCCGTGAACGGGTCACGCTTCTGGGAGTGGATGAAGTCGGGGAACTTCAGCGGGTCCTTGATGAAGAAGACCGGCGTGTTGTTGCCGACGAGGTCGTAGTTGCCCTCTTCGGTGTAGAACTTCAGCGCGAAGCCACGGGGGTCACGGACGGCGTCCGCGCCACCCAGGTTGTCCGCCACGGTCGAGAAGCGCAGGAAGACCTCCGTGCGCTTGCCGATCTCGCTGAGGAAGTCGGCGTGGGTGAAACCGGTGACGTCGTCGGTCACCTCGAAGTAGCCGTACGCACCGGAGCCGCGGGCGTGCACGACACGCTCCGGGATGCGCTCACGGTTGAAGCGGGCGAGCTTCTCCAGCAGGTGCTGGTCCTGCAGGAGGATCGGGCCACCGACGCCGGCGGTGGCGGAGTTCTGGTTGTCGGCGACGGGGGCGCCGGACTCGGTCGTAAGCACGCGCTTCGACATCGTGACCTTCCGTGCTGTGACTGCTGAGGTGTTCGGAGCGTAAGGACCCCTGAACTGCTACGTCAACAGTTTGTTGAAGTTGATGATGGAGTTCCGGGCCGCGGCGACGCCTGGGCGCGACAGGACAGGTGTCAGCGCCGCCACGGCCCGGAAGTTGGAGGGGAGCTCTCTCCGGCGGTGCGGTTAGAGCTCGGCGCCCGAGAGGCGCTCGACGGCGCGCAGCAGGGCGGAGTGGTCGAGGCCGCCGTCACCCTGCGTGCGCAGCGAGGCGACGAGCTGGGCGACGACCGCGCCGACGGGCAGGGCCGCACCGACATTGCGGGCGGCGTCGGTGACGATGCCCATGTCCTTGTGGTGCAGGTCGATCCGGAAGCCGGGCTTGAAGTCCCGGTTCAGGAAGTTGTCCTTCTTGCGGGTCAGCACGGTCGAGCCCGCAAGCCCCCCGTTCAGGACGTCGAGCGCGGCCTTCAGGTCCACACCGGACTTCTCCAGGAAGACCACGGCCTCGGCGCACGCCTGGATGTTGACGGCGACGATGAGCTGGTTGGCGGCCTTCACGGTCTGGCCCGAGCCGTGCGGACCGCACAGCACGATGGTCTTGCCCAGGGCCTCGAGGAGCGGCTTGGCCTCGTCGAAGTCGGCCTGCTCGCCGCCGACCATGATGGAGAGCACGGCCTCGATCGCACCGGCCTCGCCACCGGAGACGGGGGCGTCCAGGACGCGCAGGCCCTTCTCCTTGGCAGCCTTGGCCAGGTCCACGGAGGTCTGCGGGGTGATCGACGACATGTCGACGATCAGCGCGCCCGACTTCGCGTTCTCCAGGATGCCGTCAGGACCGTACGCGATGGCCTCGACCTGCGGGGAGGCGGGCACCATCGTCACGACGACGTCGGCGTCCTTGACGGCCTCCGCGATGGACTTGGCGGCGGTGCCGCCGGCGGCGGCGAGGCGGTCCAGCTTGTCCTGCTCGAGGGTGAAGCCGGTGACGGAGTAACCCGCCTTGATCAGGTTCTCGGACATGGGCGAGCCCATGATGCCGAGGCCGATCCACGCGATCTTGGGAAGGTTGCTCATGAGGGTGTCTCTCCTACTGCTCTCAAGCGGTCGTACGTCGATGAGGGAGCGCGTCGATGAGGGGAGCGCTCAGCGCGCGGCGCGGGCCTCGGCGGGCAGCCAGCCGAAGGCCTCGGCGCTCGGGGCGTCGCCCGGCTTGTACTCCAGGCCGACCCAGCCCTCGTAACCCGCCTTCTTGAGCTGGTCGAGAAGGGCTTCGAGGGGGAGCGAGCCGGTGCCGGGGGCGCCGCGCCCGGGGTTGTCCGCGATCTGCACGTGGCCGGTCTTCGACA
Organism: Streptomyces venezuelae; assembly: GCF_008642335.1. Lineage (NCBI taxonomy): Bacteria > Bacillati > Actinomycetota > Actinomycetes > Kitasatosporales > Streptomycetaceae > Streptomyces > Streptomyces venezuelae. Next base: position 6,614,916 of record NZ_CP029191.1, read on the forward strand.
CGTACTGCTCGATGACCGACGGCAGGTCCTCGCCGTTCATGGACAGGTGGTACAGGTCCATGAGGAACTTCGCGTTGCCGAGCCCCGTGGCCGCGTTCACCTTGTCCACGATCTCGATCGCCTTGGGGGCGCTCACGATCGGGCAGAGCGGCGACTCCGGCTTGTTGAGCGCCTCGATCAGGAGGATCGCGCCGACGCGGTCGGCCTCACGGGCCGCGAGCACCAGGTTCTCCAGGGCGAGCTCGTCCTGGACGGCCGGGTCCACACCGTCGACGCGGTTGCCGTACAGCGCGTTCAGTGCCGTGCAGCCGAGCGACTTCGCGAAGTCCGCCGCCACCGCGAGGTTGGCGCGGAACTTCTCGCTCTCCTCGCCGGGGATCGACAGGGCGCCGCGGTCCGGGCCCGGCAGCTGACCGGCGTAGAAGTTCAGGCCCACCAGCCGCACGCCCGCGTCCTCGATCGCCTTCTTCAGGGCGTCGAGCTCGGACTGCTCGGGGGTGGGGGCGTCGACCCAGGGCCACCACAGCTCGACCGCGCCGAAGCCCGCCTTCGCGGCGGCCGCGGGGCGCTCCAGGAGCGGGAGCTCGGTGAAGAGGATCGACAGGTTCACATTGAAGCGCTGGTCGGAGTATCCCATGGGGCTTCCGCGCTCCTTCCGTATTGCGGAAGTTCATTTCTGTCTGGTGGAAGACTGCCTCCGATCTGCGGAAGCTGTCAAGAGGGGGCTGCCGAAAATTCCGACGGCGGCACTAGGTTGTGGAGCGTGCGATTGAGAGTGGAGTTCACGACCGAACCCTTCGATCTCGACGAGGCCCCCGCCCATGCGGTGGTGGCCCGTGAGGTCATTCAGGGGGCCCCGCTGGACACCGTGGACGTAGGCCCGTTCGGCAATACGGCCGAGGGTGACGTCGACGCGGTGCTGAATGCCGTCGACGCGATGCTGCGCCGGTCCCTGGGGGCGGGCGCCACCCGCGTCTCGCTCCAGGTCAACGTGATCGGCGAGCCGGAAGAGCCGGCGGACCCGGGGGAGGCGGATAAGTGACCGGCTTCGGGGACGACCCCTTCGTCACCGCGGTGAAACCGCTGGTGGACGCCATGGGCGGCGAGATGGTGCCGCCCGACCAGGCGGGGACCGACGACGTCGTGCTCGCCTGGGAGGGCGAGGACGTGGTGGCCGTACGGCTGCCGCAGCTCGCCGACTCGCTGGACCACATTCTGCTCGCCCTGGAGCGGAAGCAGGGCCGGCCCCTGTCCGAGCTGGACCGCAAGGCGAAACAGGAGGTCGTACGGATACTGGAGGCGCGCGGCGCCTTCTCCGTCCGGCACGGCGTCGAGACGGTGGCGGGCGCGCTCGGCGTCAGCCGTTTCACCGTTTACAACTACCTGAACAGGGAGAACGCCGCGAAAGGCGAGTGAACTCCCTCACGGTACGCAGTCGAGCCGTCACCCGTTCCGCGGGTGGCGGTTTCTTTGTTCAAGTTATTTCAACAAAGTGTTGACGCTGCGTTGTTCAAGGTCTTAGCTGTTCCGCAGCCCGTCCAGCACAAGGCCACGGAGGCTCCCCGTGACTTCGAGTACGACACCGGGTCTCACCCGGTTCAACGCCTTGGAAGAGGCCGCGGCCACCGCCGCCCTCCACGAGGCCTGCGCCTCTTCGGCCTGGGGAAGCAAGCTGCTTGCCCAGCGCCCCTACGCCACCGCCGAAGACCTCTTCGCCGCCAGCGACGCCGCCATGGCCGAGCTCACCGCGGACGACCTGGCCGAGGCGATGGCGGGGCACCCGCCGATCGGGCGCCCGAAGCCCGGGGACCCGACCTCGTCCCGCGAACAGCGGGGCATGGCGGGCGCCTCCGAGGAACTCAAGACCGAAATGCTCGAACTGAACCTGGCCTACCAGGAGAAGTTCGGTCACGTCTTCCTGATCTGCGCCACCGGACGCACCGGTGAGCAGATGCGGGACGCGGTCAAGGAACGGATCGGCAACTCGCCCGAACAGGAGCGGGAGATCGTCCGCGCCGAACTGGGCAAGATCAACCGCATCCGCCTGACCCGCCTCCTGGAGGAGCAGACCGCATGAGCACGGAAACCACCGCTTCGGTGTCCACGCACATCCTGGACACCAGCGTCGGCCGCCCCGCCGAGGGCGTCGCCATCTCCCTGTCCGCCCGCAGTGGTGCGGGGGATGAGTGGAAGGCGCTCGGCGGCAGCGCGACCGACGCGGACGGGCGCTGCAAGGACCTGCCGGCCCTGCCGGAAGGCACCAGCCATGTACGTCTCGACTTCGAGACCGAGGCGTACTTCCTGAGCAAGAACAACCAGCAAGCCGAGGCGCAGCAGGACGCCCCCGCGAATCGGGACAGCGGTGCGACCGGAGCGTTCTTCCCGGAGGTGGCGATCACGTTCGCCGTCACGCCGGGCGAGCACTACCACGTACCGCTGCTGCTCAACCCGTTCGGCTACTCCGTTTACCGAGGGAGCTAGCAGACATGCCCACCATTCTGGGACAGAACCAGTACGGCAAGGCTGAGAACCGGGTCGTAAAGATCACGCGGGACGGCGACACCCATCACATCAAGGACCTGAACGTCTCCGTCGCCCTCTCCGGCGACCTGGACGACGTCCACTACAACGGCTCGAACGCCAACTGCCTGCCGACGGACACGACGAAGAACACCTGCTTCGCGTTCGCCAAGGAGTACGGCATCGAGTCCGCCGAGCAGTACGGCATCCACCTCGCCCGGCACTTCGTGGACAGCCAGCCCTCGATCCACCGCGCGCGCATCCGGATCGAGGAGTACTCCTGGGAGCGCATCGGCGGCTCCGACAGCAACGCCAAGTTCATCGGCGCCGACGAGGTCAACCACTCCTTCGTCCGCAAGGGCCAGGAGACGCGGCTCGCCCAGATCACCTACGACGGCGAGAACTTCGAGGTCCTCTCGGGTCTGAAGGACCTGACCGTGATGAACTCCACGAACTCCGAGTTCTGGGGCTTCATCAAGGACAAGTACACGACCCTCCAGGAAGACTACGACCGCATCCTCGCCACCTCCCTGTCCACCTGGTGGCGGCACAACTGGACCAACGACGAGCAGCGCATGCCGAGTTGGGAGCGGTCGTACGAGCAGGCGAAGAAGCACATCCTGCACGCCTTCGTGGAGACCTACTCCCTCTCCCTGCAGCAGACGCTGTACCAGATGGGCTCGCGGGTCATCAACAACCGCAGCGAGATCGACGAGATCCGCTTCTCCGCGCCCAACAAGCACCACTTCCGTCAGGACCTCTCGCCCTTCGGCCTCGACAACGAAGCCAAGGACGGAGCCGTCTACTACGCCGCCGACCGCCCGTACGGCCTCATCGAGGCCACGATCCTGCGGGACGGCGTCGAGCCGAAGATCCCGGTCGACATGACCAACCTCTGACGCGGGATGCGCGCCCCCGTCCCGCCCGCAGTGGGCGGGGGCGCGCCACACCGGAGGGAACATCCGCAATGGCACAGCCTGCACAGGGGCCGGCAGCAGCCGAAGGCCCGTGTTCCACCCCACCGGACACAGCTGACAGCGCGGCAACTCCCGACTGTCATCCGGTGGACGAGAAGCTCCACCCCTCGCGGCTCGTCCCCGCCGCGCTCCAGCACATCGCCGCCATGTACGCGGGCGTGGTCACCCCTCCGCTCATCATCGGCCAGGCCTGCGGTCTCGACACCGTGGCCCAGACCCGGCTCATCGCCGCCGGGCTCCTGATCGCCGGTCTCGCCACCATCCTGCAGACCCTCGGCGTCAAAGGCTTCGTGGGCAACCGCCTGCCGTTCGTGAACGCCGCCTCCTCGGCCGGTATCGCACCCATCCTCGCGATCGCCGAGACCAACGCCAAGGGCGACCAACTCCCCGCGATCTACGGCGCGGTGATGGTCGCGGGCGTCTTCTGCCTCGCCGTCGGACCCTTCTTCGGCAAGCTGCTCCGCTTCTTCCCGCCGCTCGTCACCGGCGTCGTCATCACCCTCATCGGCGTCACGCTGATGCCCGTGCCCGTGAAGTGGGCGCAGGGCGGCGACGACACCGACCCGACGTTCGGCGACATGAAGTACCTGGCGCTCGCCGCCTTCACGCTCGTCGTGATCCTGCTCTTCCAGCGGTTCGGACGCGGCTTCCTCAAGCAAGTCGCCCTGCTGGCAGGCATGTTCATCGGCACGCTCGCCGCGATCCCGTTCGGCATGGCCGACTTCACGTCGGTGCAGACGGCCCCGCTCGCCGCCCTGCCCACGCCGTTCGCCTCCGGTGCCCCCGTCTTCCAGCCCGCCGCGATCCTGTCGCTCTGCATCGTCATGCTGGTCCTGATGACCGAGTCCGCGGCCGGCATGCTCGCCCTCGGCGAGATCTGCGAGCGCAAGACCGACGGGAAGACCATCACCCGCGGCCTGCGCACCGACGGCATCGCCACCCTGGTGGGCCCCGTCTTCGGCGGCTTCCCCACCTCGGCCTTCGCGCAGAACGTCGGCGTGGTCTCACTGACCCGCGTACGCAGCCGCTACGTCGTCGCGGTCGCGGGCGGCGCGCTCATCGTGCTCGGCGCCTTCCCGGTGCTCGGCGCCGTCGTGAACGTCGTCCCGATGCCGGTCCTCGGCGGTGCGGGCATCGTCCTCTTCGGCTCCATCGCGGTCAGCGGCATCCGTACGCTCTCCGAGGCGGGTCTCGACGACAGCTCCAACATCATCCTGGTGGCCGTGGCGCTCGGTGCGGGCATCATCCCGCTCGCCGCCCCCACCTTCTACGCGGAGTTCCCCGCCTGGGCGCAGACCGTGCTCGGCTCCGGCATCAGCGCCGGCGCGCTCGTCGCGGTCACGCTCAACCTGTTCTTTCACCATCTCGGCACCCGTGGCTCCACCGCCGCGGCACTCAAATCTTCCTAGGGTCATGCCGTGCCCTCCCCCAAGCTCTTAAGGAGCAGGGGGGACCCCCATTGCCACACACAGTAAGGAAGCACCATGGCAGCATCGGCAACCCCTGAAGGCGCCGTCGAGCGCATCGTCATCGAGAACGCCGCGATCGCGACGGTCGACGCCAACGACACCGAGTACGCCTCGGGATACGTGGTCGTCGCCGGGAACAAGATCGAGTCGATCGGCGCCGGCAAGGCCCCCGAGGGCCTGGCGAACGTCGTGCGCCGTGTCGACGCCACCGGCCACCTCGTCACCCCCGGCCTGGTCAACACGCACCACCACTTCTACCAGTGGATCACCCGCGGCCTGGCCACGGACCACAACCTGTTCAACTGGCTGGTGGCGCTGTACCCGACGTGGGCGCGCATCGACGAGCAGATGACGTACGCGGCGGCGCAGGGTTCCCTCGGCATGATGGCCCGCGGCGGCGTCACCACCGCCATGGACCACCACTACGTGTTCCCGCGGGGCTCCGGCGACCTCTCCGGGTCCATCATCCGTGCCGCCTCCGAGATGGGCGTCCGCTTCACCCTGGCCCGCGGTTCCATGGACCGCAGCGAGAAGGACGGCGGCCTGCCGCCGGACTTCGCCGTCGAGACCCTCGAGGGCGCGCTCGCCGCCACCGAGGAGACCGTCAAGAAGCACCACGACGCGTCCTTCGACGCGATGACGCAGGTCGCCGTCGCGCCGTGCTCGCCGTTCTCCGTCTCCACCGAACTCCTCAAGCAGGGCGCCGAGTTGGCCCGCCGCCTGGGCGTGCGTCTGCACACCCACGGCAGCGAGACGGTCGAGGAGGAGAAGTTCTGCCACGAGCTGTTCGGCATGGGTCCGACGGACTACTTCGAGTCCACCGGCTGGCTCGGCGAGGACGTGTGGATGGCGCACTGCGTCCACATGAACGACTCCGACATCGAGGCGTTCGCCCGGACGAAGACCGGTGTCGCCCACTGCCCGTCGTCCAACGCCCGCCTCGCCGCCGGCATCGCCCGCGTCCCCGACATGCTCAAGGCGGGCGTCCCCGTCGGCCTCGGCGTCGACGGCACCGCGTCCAACGAGTCCGGCGAACTCCACACCGAGCTGCGCAACGCCCTGCTGATCAACCGCCTCGGCGCCCACAAGGAAGCCGCCCTCAACGCCCGCCAGGCCCTGCGCCTCGGCACGTACGGCGGCGCGCAGGTCCTCGGCCGCGCCACGCAGATCGGCTCCCTGGAGGCCGGCAAGCTCGCCGACCTGGTCCTGTGGAAGATCGACGGCATCGGGCACGCCTCGATCGCCGACCCGGTGACCGCCATCGTCTTCGGTGCCGCCGCCCCCGTCACGCTCTCCCTCGTCAACGGCAAGCCGGTCGTCGAGAACGGCACCCTGCTGCACGCCGACGAGGACGCCATCGCCCGCTCCACCCGCGAGCAGGCGCAGCGCCTCGCGCGGATCGCCGCCGAGAGCTGAACCCGAGAACTCCGGTCGGGGGGGACGGCCCTCGACCGGACTTGAGCAGCCGAGCGGGCTGCTCAAGTGCCGCCCCGGAACGCGGCCCAACACTTCGCGTTCCCGGGGCGGTCAGCACTACCTGGGCGCATTCCCCACAACTGCATACCGAGCAAGTCCTTGCACCATGCACCACCTCCCAGAAGCGAAAAGTGCCGGCGGCCCCGCCGGGACCGGAAAACAACCGGAGGAGCCACAGTGGCCACTCAGCCCAGGTTCACCAAGCAAGGCACCACCCCGGACCCAGAGACCGACGACGGGTCCATACGCGGCGACGGACCGATACACCCCGTCGACGAGAAACTCCCCGCCCTCAAGATGGCGACGACCGGCCTCCAGCACGTCGCCGCCATGTACGCCGGAGTCGTCGCGCCGCCGCTGATCGTCGGCGCCGCCATCGGCCTCTCGGCCAAGGACCTCACCTTCCTGACCGGCGCCTGCCTCTTCACCGCGGGCCTCGCCACCTTCCTCCAGACCCTCGGCTTCTGGAAGATCGGCGCGCGGCTGCCCTTCGTCAACGGCGTCACGTTCGCCGGTGTCGCCCCGATGATCGCGGTCGTCGAGTCGACCGACAACAAGGACGACGCGCTGCCCATCATCTTCGGCGCGGTGATCGTGGCGGGCATCCTCGGCTTCATCGCCGCCCCGTTCTTCTCGAAGATGATCCGCTTCTTCCCGCCGGTCGTGACCGGCACGGTCATCACCCTCATCGGCATCTCGCTGATGCCGGTCGCCTTCGGCTGGGCACAGGGACCCGTCCCCGGCGCCGACGACTACGGCTCGATGAAGAACCTGGGCCTCGCCGGCATCACCCTCGTCATCGTCCTGCTGCTGCGCCGCTTCACCACCGGGTTCGTGAAGCAGATCGCCGTCCTGCTCGGCCTCGTCCTCGGCACGCTCGTCGCCATCCCGTTCGGCGTCACGGACTTCGGCCCGGTCGGCGACGCGGACGTCGTGGGCTTCCCGACGCCGTTCCACTTCGGCGCCCCGCAGTTCGCGGCCGCCGCGATCGTCTCGCTCTGCGTCGTCATGGTCGTCTCGATGACCGAGTCGACGGCCGACATGCTCGCCCTCGGCGAGATCGTGGACCGTCCCGCCGACGAGAAGACCATCGCCGCCGGTCTGCGCGCCGACACCCTCGGCTCCGCGGTCAGCCCGCTCTTCAACGGCTTCATGTGCAGCGCCTTCGCGCAGAACATCGGCCTGGTCGCGATGACGAAGATCCGCAGCCGGTACGTGGTCGCCGTCGGCGGCGGCTTCCTCGTCCTGATGGGTCTCTGCCCGATGGCCGCCTCGCTCATCGCGGTCGTGCCGCGCCCCGTGCTCGGCGGTGCCGGTGTCGTCCTCTTCGGCTCGGTCGCGGCGAGCGGCATCCAGACGCTGGTCAAGGCGAACCTGGAGAAGGACAACAACGTCCTGATCGTCGCCGTCTCGCTCGCCGTCGGCCTCATCCCGATCGCGGCGCCGGAGTTCTACCACGCGTTCCCGGAGACCGCGAAGATCATCCTCGACTCGGGCATCTCGACGGGCTGTGTGGCCGCCGTGCTCCTGAACCTGGTCTTCAACCACATCGGCAAGGGCCGCGACGAGGACGACGTGACGGCACCGATGGAGCCGGGCGGTGAGATCGCGCAGACGCGCGTGCCGGGCCAGGGCCACGGCCAGAGTGAGGCGGTAGCGCACTGAGGCCCCGGTTACAGCCCCCCCCGCACAGCTACACCGTTCCCTCGCGCGGTCAGGTCCCGCGCGAGGGAACACCCATGTGGTGGCGGAGCCTCAGTCGATGTCCATCGCGTCCTCGCCGCCGCTCTTGACGACCTTGATGACGTTGCCGCCCGCGTCGCACAGCTCGGCGCGGACGACGTACCCCGCCTGGATGCCCTTCCAGAAGATGACTTCCTGCTGTTGGGCGAAGGACGTGGTCCCCAGCGTGTCCACCAGGTCGATCCCACCGGGCGCGTGGATCACGTAACGCCAGCCGCTGCCGTCCGGCTGCCGCGCCCAGTCGGGCACGTACCCGCCCGGCGAACGGGTGGTGCTGACGAACCCCGTCCTCTGCAGCAGCTTCTGATAGTGCCGCAGGCTCGCCGGCAGCTTCTCGTTCCAGGGCTTGAACCCCTTGCCGAGGATCTGGTCCGGCGTCCTGCCGTCCCAGCGGTACAGGGGTTCGTTGTCCTTGCGGTACCGCAGCGGCGGCACCTCGCGGCCCTGCTTCCTGTCCTCGCGCATCGTCTTCACCTTGGCCGGGTCGATGCCGTAGGTGCTCTCACCGAATCCCGCCGCTTCCTGGGGAGTCGGTGTGGTGGAGCGGGGGTGCTTGCCGCGCTCGGCCATGAACGACGGGTAGTCGTACTCGCCGGCCTCCGAGTCGGTGCCCCCGTCCGACAGCTCCTCCGCGTCGGAGAAGTCCAGCCGGTCGATGTCCATGGCGTTCGGGTCCTGCCCGCCCGCGCGCTGCACCACGGCCTCTTCGGTCTGCTGGTGGCCGCAGCCCGCACCGTGCTGGTGCTGCTCCTGCCCCGCGGCCTGCCCGCCCCGGCGGAGCATCTGGACGACTGCGGCGTTGCCCGCCGCGCCCTGCAGTCCGAGAAGCCCCGGGAGCGGGGCGTCCGCGGGGGCGGCGGCTCTGCGGGCCGCGGCCCGCGCTTTCGCGGCGGCGTGCTTTCCGGCGTGGTCGTGGTCGCGCAACGGGACTCCTCCAGGTACAGAGCGACCCACTCTTCCCGTACGACCCCCACCGGCACCAGGGACCGAAGGGCAGCACCGCGTGCAGTCTTCGTGGTCCGCGGGGTCTTCCGCCGCCGGGGCGCACTCCTGATCACTTGACCTCAAGTGCCCTTGAGGTATGAGGATGTGGATCAGGGAAGCCCGCACGGGGCGTCCCACTCCAGACCTCCACGGGGAGCCGTCATGCGTACCGAGTCGTCCACTGTTCAGGCTGCCGACATCGCCGCGATCCGCCGAGTCGTCGCGGACGCGAGCGAGTTCCAGAACGACGTCGAGCGTTTCCTTCCCCTGTTCACCGCCGACACCACCGTCGTGAACTTCGGCGGGCGCCGCGTCGTCGGGCGGGACACGCTGGAGGAGGCGATGCGGCAGGCGCTGGCTTCGCCGCTCGCCGACGTCGTCACCACGGTCGAGGAGGAGGACATCCGCTTCGTCCGGGACGACGTGGCGATCGTGGCGAGCATCAAGCGGGTCTCCGACGGGCGGCGGCCGGGGGCCGACGGTGAGGCGGTCACCCCGCTGCCGGCCTCCGCGGGACGCCTCACGCACGTGCTGGTGAAGGAGGACGGGACCTGGCGGATCACGTCCTCCCAGACCACCCCGATCCTCGGCTGAGAGTGGGGCGGGTGGCCGTCGTCAGGGGTGGCCGCCGTCAGGGGTGGTCGTACCAGGAGAACGCGGCGATCCGCCAGCCCTCCGGCGTGCGGACGAACTGCATCGTCTTCGTGCCGCCGCCCTCGAACGGCTCGCCGTCCATGACGCCCGCCTTCGCGTACTCGCCGAACCGGCACGCGATGTCGCCGACGACGTCGGTGCGTTCCGAGACCTCCCACTCGGCGAACTCGACGAGGCGCCCGTCGGCGAGCAGCCGCTCGCGGGGCTCGATGAACTCCTCCACGGTGTAGGCCGCGTACTGCGGGCCCGTCACGACGATCACGCCGCCGGGCAGCATGAGCCGACGGATCCTGGCGACGTCCGCGGCCTTGCCGCCGCGATTGTCGAAGGCCCCGAAGAACTCGGCGGTCAGTGCGTCGATTTCGGCCTTGGAGTGCTCGGCGGAGTGCTCGGCCGCGGGTATCTCGATCTCGGACATGCCGGGACCGTAACACCGCCTACCGCCCGCAGACCGAAGCGGAGTTGACCGAGCCGCCCGCGTTCTCGTCGTCCGTGCCGAGCAGGGCCTTGCCACCGGAGCCCGGCAGGCACTCGACCGCCTCGATCTTGACGCCCTTGAACTTACGCACCACCGCAGGTGACTTGGAGACGGACAGCCGCACCTTGCCGGACCGGCTCACCGTGAGCTCGCCCGCGTTCAGGACCGCCGAGGCGAAGGGGCCGTCGTCGCCCGCGTCGGACGCCGAGCTGATCACGAGGCGGCCCGACGGGGTGACGGAGATGTCCGAGGCGTGCCGGACGTCACCGGTCGGCCAGGGGGCGCGGAGCCGGGCCGTGGTGACCGGGCCGAAGTCGGCCTCGCCGTACTCGTTGAAGGAGAACGGCGCGGCGCGCAGCGTCGCCGGACGCTTCTCGCCGGCTCCCCGGTCCGCCCAGACCGCCGCGAGCTTTCCGTGCCGCGAGGTCAGCGCGAAGCTCTCGTAGTCGTCGCCGTCGGCGATCGCGGGGAGCGGGGAGGTGTCGAGGACCTGGATGTCGGGGCCGGTCACCTTCAGGTGGTAGACGAGCCCGCGGCTGGACAGCGCCATGTACTCGTCGCGGGCGCCCGGCACCGCCTCTATCGCCTCCAGGTCGATGGGTTCGGCGGTTCCCTTCCAGGTGAGCGGTTCGACGGAGGCGGGGGCCGAGCGGTCGGCGCCGGGCGCGTGCGTCAGCCGCGCCAAGCGGTTCTCGCCGGGCTTCTTGTTGTCGCGCACGACGACGGCGTCCGTCCCTCCCTGCCGCCGGCCGCCACTCGTGACGGCGAGCCCGCTGATGCCCGACTTGATGTCGTCGCCGACCTTCTGCCAGCCGCCGCCCGGGGCGTGCGCCGCGGACGCCGTGAGGCCACCGGCCGACAGGAGGGCGGCGGTAGCGGTCAGCACGGTCGTGGTCGTACGGAGGAACATGGGGATCTCTCACCTCGGTGCAGGTAGACGCGCGTAGACGGGGAGTTGGCCGGGACCGTACCCAGGTCGACGCGCAAGAGGCAAGAGGTGAGGAAGGTGCGCGGGACGCCTTGGGCGTCCCGCGCGTCCGGCCTAGCCGATGTGGTACGGGTCGCCGTAGACCTTCCAGTCCAGCGGCGGGTCCAGATTCAGGTTCCGCTTCTTCAGGAAGACGCGTTGTGCCGTGTCGACCCGGCTGGTGTCCTCGTGGGCCTCCTCCTGCTTCATCGCCCAGACGCGCGCGTCGAGGAAGGCGTTCAGGTACGTCACCTCGTCGCCGCCCTGGGCCGGCGGCTTGGCCGAACGCAGGGCGCGCTTGCGGATGTTGCGGAAGCTGGTGGAGTCGCCGCCGTCACCGTGCATGACGATGGCGTCGTAGTAACAGAACTGGCCGAGCGTGCCGATGCCGTCCGCCTTGCCCTGCTTGACGGCGGGGTTGAAGTAGACCCGGTCGCGCTCGTCGTTCTGCGCCTTGCGGAACTCCGCGTCCGTGTCGGCGGCCCGCTCCCAGTCGCGCTTGAAGTTCGGGTCGAGCCCGTCGTGCGAGTCGGTGCCGTCGACCCGGCGCAGCGCGGGCAGGTACTTGGCGAGGATGTTGCCCGGCTTGCGCTGCGTGTAGAGCTCGACGAGGTCGAGCATGTCGCCGGTGCCGGAGCAGAACCCGATGATGCCCGCGGTGTAGCCGCGGCCGTCGTCGATGTCCTCGCAGTACCGGTACTGCTTCTTCCATTCGAGCGAGGAGTTCTCCGCGCTGCAGACGATCTGCATCGCGATCTCCTTCTTCGCCGGGTCGTCGAGGCCGCCCGCCGTGATGAGGGAGGAGAACGGCGTGGCCGCGCCCGCCGACTGCGTGGCGAGGAGCGGACCCGCGACGGCCGCCGCGCCGATGAAGGCGAGCAGCGTGCGACGGGAGGTTTCGGTGGTGCGCGGGCGTATGGGGCGGTGGGGGGTTTCCACGGGGGCCTCCAGATGGGGGAGTTCACGTGCCGCGTACTGTTAGGAAGGTTTCCTACCAGAGATCTGGGGTGACGTATACCCGTCAAGACACGATGAGCCGAGGATTCCGAATGGCCGGACATCGCTCTGTGCGCCGGGCCCATTGGTCCATACGATCCCCTCGCTCACGCATTCCGCTCCAGGCACCCGCACCGCGTTCCACGCACACAGGCACTTCTCCAACCCCCCTCCTCAGTAAAGGAACGGAGAACCATGGCCGGTGCACTGCTGCTGGGCGGCGCCGTCGCGGCGCTGTTCGGTTCGACTCTCCCCGCGCAGGACACGATGTCGATCCTCGATCCGCCCCCGGACAAGATCGTGATCGAGATCGCCACGGTGAACGGTTCCGGCTGCCCCAGGGGCACCGCGGCCGTCGCCGTCTCCCAGGACAACACGGCCTTCACCGTGACCTACAGCGACTACCTCGCCAAGGCGGGCGCGGGCGCGGACCCCACCGCGTTCCGCCGCAACTGCCAGCTCAACCTGATCGTGCACGTCCCCTCGGGCTTCACGTACGCGATCGCGAGCGCGGACTACCGCGGCTACGCCTCGCTCCAGCCCGGCGCCAAGGGCACGGAGAAGGCGTCGTACTACTTCCAGGGCTCGCCCCAGACGGCCGCGATCAGCCATGAGTTCAAGGGCGTCTACAACGACAACTGGCAGGCGACCGACACGACGGACTGGGCGCAGCTCGTGTGGGCGCCGTGCGGCGTGAAACGGAACTTCAACATCAACACGGAGCTGCGGGTCGATCTGGGGACGTCCGACCCCGCGAAGTCGAGCTTCATGACGATGGACTCGACGGACGGCGACATCAGCACGATCTACCACATGGCGTGGAAGGAGTGCCCTCGCGCCTGAGGGCCTGTCACCGGGTCAGGGCGGCGTCCCCGCGCCGGACGCCCTTGCCGGCCGGTGCCCCCTCCGGGGTGAACGGCCGGTGGAAGGTGAAGGCGTGCGGCGCGGGGTCGCCGTCGCGGAGGTACTCCAGCGCGGACACCCCGTCCTGCCAGGTGGGCGCCGCGTCGTCGGAGACCCACCAGAGCACGTGGTTCGGGTGGCCCGTCCGCTCGAACCAGTCGTACCGCCGGTTCAGCGCCGTGCGGTGCAGGCCGGTGTAGAGGGCGTCGAAGGCGGGGCGCAGCCCGGTCCAGAGCGACAGGGTCGCCGCCAGGGCGGTGGTCTCCGGCGTGCGGCCCTTGTCGTACCAGGCGGGTACGGCGAACTCGCCCCACGCGCCCCAGTCCGCCCCGAAGAGCTTGCCCCGGTCGTCGCCCGCCGGCTCGGCGTGCGCGAGGTAACCGGGGTGCCGGGCGATCTGCTGGTAGACGGTCCCGCCGATGTCGTAGAACTCGCGCGTCCGGGGTGACGTGTCGGCGAGCGGGGTCTTCAGGACGCCGAAGGTGTACAGAGCAAGCTGGGGCACGCATCTCTCCCTGGTTGAGGACCAGGTGAAGGTAGCCGTCTGCGCGGGCAAAGTCGACGTTGCGTTTCACCGCCGCAAATGCCCTCAGTTGCCTTCGAGATGGGCCCGTACCTTTGCTGCGATTTTGTACGTGTTTCCCTTCGGCCGGGTCGCCAGGCGTCCCGGGTCCTTGATCCAGGCCTCCTCCACCGCGAACCAGTCGATCTCTTCCGGCGCACGGCCCTCCGCGAGGGCGGCCCGCAGCGCTGTGAAGTACCGCTCCCAGCGCAGCCGGTACAGCCCGCCCACGAGCCCCGCCCACTCGCGGTTCGCGTAGTCGCGCAGTCCGGCGTCGGCGCCGGAGCGCGTGCCCCACACGGTGAGCAGGGTCAGCTGGTCGTACGCGAGCCGGTCCCGTTCCGCCGCGTCGGCACCCCACGCGCGGGCGTCCGCGACCCAACGCCCGAGCAGATGCCGGGAGTCGGTGGCCACCAGCCGTTCGAGCAGGTCCATCAGGGTGAGCCACTCGCGGGTGAGGCGGTCGAAACGGGCGGCGTCCCCGGCGTCGTACGCCTCCTTGACGCGCGGCAGCAGGACACGGCTGCGGTTGGAGAGGGCCTGCCGGGCGACGTCGAGCAGGTCGCGGCGGTACGCGGACGAGTCCCGCAACTCAGGGCGCACCGTCAGGAGTTCGCCGAGCGCGGGCTCGAAGTCCGCCGCCTCGTACCGCAGCTTCTTCGGCGACCAGGCAGCCGCCGACTTCGCGGAGAGGTCGGGCCGGGCCCCGAAGAGCCCGTCGGCGCCCTCGGCCCACTCGTCGGCGCGGGTCGTTCCGTAGGCCGTACGGCGAAGGGTGTCCCAGGCGGCCTCGGCGTGCGGGTCGGCGGCACCGTATCGCGAAGTGGACCACTCCTTGAACCATGACGTCAGGTCCAAGTCGCCGTCGCTCCAGGCCAGTTCCGAGAAGAGTTCGAAGGCGGCCGGGTTGTTGTCGGCGGCCTCCGGCATCAGGGAGATGCCGCGCAGCGTGCTGCCCTTCCTGGTGCGCCACTTCTCGTACAGGGCGGCCCAGTCGGGAGTGTTGGCGCCCAGGGTCGTGTGGCCGCCGAAGTTCCAGATGGAGCCGAAGGTGTAGGGCGTCGAGCCCCAGTCGGACTCGCGGTCGGTGATGTGCGGGAAGCGGTCGGAGAGACCGTCGACGACGAGCATCCGCTCCTTGTCGACGGCGTCGGTGATGGCCTTCGGCGGATTGTGCTGCCAGCCGAGGATCACCCAGGTGGCGCCCGGGTGGGCGGCCCGCAACGCCTTCTCGACGCCCTTCGCCGCGTCGCCGACGGGGACGTCGCCGGGCTTGCCGCCCTCGTGGAGCAGGTCCATCTTGTACATCGTGGTCGGTCCGTACAGCTCGTCCTGCGCGCGGTAGAACGCGGCGGCGACGCGCGCGAAATGGCCGGTGCGCGGATCCAGCCACTCCGGCCGCGCGAACCCCACCCAGTCGCCCTGCGGAACGGTCCGCGCGCCCGGGTTCTTCTTCTCGAAGTCCGGCGGCACGGTCCCGAACCAGCCCGGAAGCACCGGCGTCATGCCGAGGTCCCGCAGCCGGTCGCAGATGCGGCGCCCCAGCCTGGCGCGGGCGTCGAGCAGCTGCCGGGAGACCGGGTGCGGGAACGACGACATGTTCTGCAGGAGCCACCACGGCTGGTGGGCGGGCCCCGGTATCCACGCCCGCAGTTCGGCGTCCGTGTACCCGAACTCCTGGAAGGCGCGGTGATGGACGGCGTCCGCGCCCGCGTACACGAGGACTTCGTTGTAGCCGTGGAGCGCGAGCACGTCGATCTCGTGCTCCCAGTACTCCCAGTCGGCATACGCGCCCGTGTACCCGTCGTTGGTGTCGTTGAGGACGAAGCGGTGCGGGGTGTTGGCCGCCCCGGCGAGGGGTGCGGCGGGCGCGGGGAGCCGGTCCGGGAGGTGATCGGTGCGGCTGCCCGCCCAGGTGATGTTGGCGTGTGTGACGTGTTTCAAGTAGTGGCGCAGGCCCGTGAGCTGGGTGCTTGGGGTGGTCCCTGTGACGGTGATGCGACCGCGGCGGCCGGTGACCCGGAAGGAGTCCTCGGCGCCCGCCTTCTCGGACGCGGTTCTGAACTCGATCTGGCCCCAGTGGCGGGGGAGCAGACGCCGGGCGGCCTCGGCGGCGGCGGTGCGGCTCGGGGCGCGGGCCGCGCCGGACGCGGGGGAGTGAGGGGTGACGCCGTCGGCCGGTGTGCCGGAACAGGAGACGGCCGCGACGCCGGCGGTCCCGGCGAGGCCGGTGAGGAAGGTGCGGCGGGGCAGGGGCATACGGGCTCCGTCGGTCGGGTGATGCCGCCGGAGCAACTCCTGCCCGGAGAGTTTGTGGCGAAACGGGTCTCAAGTCCCTCGGATCAGGGACTTCAGGCCACGTTCGTAAGGACCAACAGCGGGCACGTTGCCTCACCGGGGTTGGCAATGTTGATCGACGACGTCCACCCCGACGGACCCGTGTGCCGAGAGAGAGTGACTGACCGAGTGAGCGCGCCCGAAGCACCTGAAACACCGGCACCGCCGGCTCCCGAAGCCGTGGCACGGCACCGGGCGCTCTTCCGGGCGATCCACCGCCGCAAGAACCCGCGCCTGCGCCAGACGGACATCACCGTCACCGAGGAAGCCCAGGTCAAGCGCGCGGTGAAGGCGACCGCGCTGGGCAACGCGATGGAGTGGTACGACTTCGGTGTCTACGCGTACCTCGCCGTCATCATCGGCAAGGAGTTCTTCCCGTCCGGGAACGACACCGCGCAGACCCTCTCCTCCCTCGCGACCTTCGCCGCGGCGTTCCTCGTGCGCCCCATCGGCGGCATGTTCTTCGGCCCGCTCGGCGACCGCGTGGGCCGCAAGAAGATCCTCGCCCTCACCATGATCATGATGTCGACGGCGACGCTGGCGATCGGCCTGATCCCGAGCTACGCGTCGATCGGGGTCTGGGCGCCGGTCCTCCTCGTCCTCTGCCGCATGGTGCAGGGCTTCTCGACGGGCGGCGAGTACGGGGGTGCCGCGACGTTCATCGCGGAGTACGCGCCCGACAAGCGCCGCGGCTTCTGGGGTTCGTTCCTGGAGTTCGGCACGCTGATCGGCTACACGGTCGCCGCGGTCCTCGTCACCGCGCTCACCGCGGGGCTCAGCGACGACGCCATGCAGTCGTGGGGCTGGCGCATCCCGTTCCTGGTGGCGGCGCCGCTCGGCCTCATCGGCCTCTACCTGCGGATGAAGCTCGACGAGTCGCCCGCGTTCCAGAAGATGGAGGAGGGCGGACCGGCCGCCGAGCGCGACAAGAAGTCGTTCAAGGAGTCCTTCTTCGGCCAGTGGCGCGCGATGCTGCTGTGCATCGCGCTGGTCGCGGCGTTCAACATCACCGACTACATGCTCCTGTCGTACATGCCGACGTACCTCACGCAGCTGGGCTTCGGCGAGACCGGCGGTCTGATGTCGATCGTCATCGTCATGCTGATCCTGATGGCGCTGATCAACTCCGTCGGCCGCCTCTCCGACCGCATCGGCCGCAAGCCGGTCCTCATGGCGGGCTCGATCGGCTTCTTCGTCCTCGCGTTCCCCGCGTTCCTCCTCATCAAGCAGGGCGGAACGGTCGCGGTCTTCGCGGGCCTGCTGATCCTCGGCCTCTCTCTGGTCTGCTACCTGGGCGTCATGTCCTCGTCGCTGCCGGCCCTCTTCCCGACGGACGTGCGCTACGGCTCGCTCTCCATCGGCTTCAACATCTCCGTCTCGCTCTTCGGCGGTACGACTCCGCTGGTCGTGGCCGCGCTGATCGGCGCGACCGGCAACGACCTGATGCCCGCGTTCTACACGATGCTCGCCGGACTCGTCGGCATCATCGCGGTCGCCGCGATGAAGGAGACCGCCCGCAAGCCGCTGGAGGGCTCGCCTCCGTCGGTGGCGACGGACGAGGAGGCGCGGGAGCTGGTGGAGACGCAGCGGGTGTCCTGACGTACGTACGTCAGCTCTTCACCTCCAGGGTGGCGATGGCCTCGGCCAGCCACGCCTTCTCCTCCGTGCCGGTGGCGCGCGCGATGCGCAGCATCCCCTGGCGGAAGAGGTCCGGTGCCTCTTCCGCCCGCACGGGTTTCCCGTCGCGGTAGAAGAAGCTGGCGGGGGTGGACAGGAACGCCTGCCGACGGCGGAGGACGGCGGCCTGTTCGGCCGGGTCCGGAAGGTGGCGCAGAAACGCGAGGAGCGTGAAGAAGCGCTGCCCGTCCGTGATCTCCACGTCCTTGGGTTCGCGCAGCCGGGCTAGCAGCCGCGTGCGCCCGGCGTCGGTGAGGGAGAGGACCCGGCGGGGCGCGGCGCTGCTGCCGGGTTCGATGCGTTGGTCGATGTACCCCGCCGCCGTGAGCCGGCTGATCGCCGGATAGAGCGCGCCGTCGCTCACGGGCCGGATGTGCCCGTTCAGGTCCTGGATACGAGCCTTCAGCTCATACCCGTGCAGGGGCTCCTCGCGCAGGAACCCGAGAATCGCCAACTCCAGCATGAGCGATGCCCTTTCACCCTTGTACGTTCCGTGCCGGTGATGCTATCTCTTTTCGCGGTACCTCGTTTCGAGGTTCGGGGGAGGGGATGGGGCATGGGCCCGACGGAACATCGACGCCGACTGGTGTCGCTCGCGCTGCCGGTCTACGGCGAGCTGCTCGCGGGAGTGGCGGCCGGGATCATCAACATGGTCTGGGTGGCCGGGCTCGGCGGGGACGCGGTGGCCGCGGTGGCCGTCGCGACGAACATCGAGAACGTGCTGCTCGGCGTGATCCTCATGGCGGGCTCCGGTACGACCGTGCGGTTGGCGCGTGCGCGGGGGGCGGGGGACGTGGTGGCGGAGCGCTCGGCCGTGCGGGGCGGCTGGGTGCTGTGGGCGCTGATCACGCCGGTCGTCGCGGTCGGCGGCTACGTCTGCCGGGAGCGACTGGCCGGGTGGGTCCTCGGCGAGGACGGCGGCGCCTCCGTGCGCCTCGCCACGGAGTACTTCGCGATCGCGCTGCCGGGCATGGCGGTCTACTTCGCCACGAACGTGGTCGACGGAATCCTGAAGGGGTCGGGGGACACGCGTACCCCGATGCGGCTCGCGTTGCTGTCCAATGGGCTGATCCTCGTCCTGGACCCGGTCCTGATCCTCGGCTGCGACCTGGGCGTGCGGGGCGCGGCGATCGCCACGGTGACCGGCCGCTCGGCGGCGCTGATCTGCGGTCTGCTGGTGCTGCGGCCGTCGCTGCGGCCGTCAGGTCTGCGGGTCCGCGCCCTCGCCGGGGACGCGCGTCGGACGGCGGCGATCGGTCTGCCCATGTCCGCCGACTTCGTCGTCCGCATGACGGGCACGTTGGCGCTGGTCGCGGTCGTGGCCCGGATCGGCGTGGACGAGGTCGCCGCGTACGGCATCGCGACGAAGGCGACGTACGTCGCGACGATGGCGTTCTACTCCGTGCGCCAGGCGGCCGCGATCCACACGGCCCACCTGCTGGGCGCGGGCCGGGACGAACGGAGGGCCGTTGCCCGTGAGGCGCTGCGCATCGCCGGTGCGGCCGGTTCGACTGCGGCGGTGGTGCTGCTCGCCGCCGCGCCCTGGGTCATGCGGGGGTTCGGGGCGGAGGGCGCGGTGGCGGATGCGGGCGTGTTGTACCTGCGATGCCTCGGTCCGTACCTGGTGCTGCTCGCCTGCTTCATCGGCGTGGCCGGGGTCTACGAGGGGAGCGGCAGCAGCCCGGCGCTGGCCCGCATCACGACGGGCGGTGTCGTGGTCCAACTGGGCTTGGCGTACGCCCTGTTGGACCACGGCCTTCCCGGCATCTGTGCGGCGATGGCATTCGCGGTGGCTCTGCAATGCGCGGCGCTGACGCGCGTCAGCGGAGGGAGGCGTACGCGACGAACTCCGTCCAGGCGCGGGGGGAAAGGGCGAGTTGGGGGCCGTCGGGGTTCTTGGAGTCGCGTACGTGGAGGGTAGTGGGGCAGGGGGCGATCTCTACGCAGTCGTCTCCCGAACCGCTGCTGTAACTGGATTTGCGCCAATCCGGCGCCACTTCCACGCAGTTGTCACCATCGCCGCTGCTGTAGCTGCTCTTGAACCAGGCCAGTTCGGGGGTGCTCATGCCGCTCCTCGCATTCGCTTCAGCAGGCTCACCGAGTCCTCGAACGTGAGAGCCTGTGCGCGCATCCTGGCATACCGCATCTGGAGAACGCTGACCTCATGCGGATTGGAGATGAATTGGCCGAAGCGCTGTCCCTCGGAGTACGCGCACCACTTATGCTCCGGGGTCTCAAGTAGGCAGATGGGGCCGTGCAGCCCAGCGTGGCTTTCCCTCACCACCGGCATGACCTGAACCTCGATGTTGCGGCGCTCGGCAAGACCAAGAACGTGGTCGATGAGTTCCATGGTGACTTCATGCCCGCCCACGCGACGCAGGAACAAATGTTCCTCAAGGATGAAGCTGTACGCCGTGTTCGGCCGCTCCGTGAGAAGCTGTTGGCGCTCGATACGCGCCTCAAGTTGCGCCTCGACCTGATCGTCCCCCAGCGGTGGAAGTTGATTGACGAATAGCGTCCGTGCGTATGCCCTGGTCTGCAACAAGCCGGGCAGCGACCGGCACTCATACGTCGACAGCGCCACTGCCTCCTTTTCCAGCCGTGCCCACTGGCGGAACCAGGACGCCAACCCCCGTTGCCGCGACAGCTGGTTCGCCGCCAGCCTCAGCGTCCCGAACGCGTCCAGCGCCATCTCGCACTGGTCGACGAAGCGGGGCGGCGGAAAGCGGCGGCCTTGCTCGACGGAGGCGATGAAATGGGCCGAGTAGCCGATTTCGGGGGCCAGG
Organism: Streptomyces venezuelae; assembly: GCF_008642335.1. NCBI lineage: Bacteria > Bacillati > Actinomycetota > Actinomycetes > Kitasatosporales > Streptomycetaceae > Streptomyces > Streptomyces venezuelae. The sequence goes on from NZ_CP029191.1 coordinate 6,635,445, forward strand.
GACTCCTGCGTGTACCCGGCGCGCTTGCGGAAGCTCTTCAGGACGGCACCGAAGGCCTTGAGGCCATCGGTCGGTTCGGGCTCATTACTGCTCGTCGTACTTGACGACATCACGGGTATCCCCTGACGCTCGGCTATCGGTCTGCGCCAACGCGCCCATGCTCACGTTCCGTCACCCGTACTGTCCACCCTTCGCACTCGTACAATTACGCAGCGTACGAGTTTCGTGCCTGGTGTACTCGCCCGCGTACGGCCACCGTTGCCGCCATGTCGACGCAAGCGCGCCCCGCCGCCGCACCCCGCACCTTCGCGCAACGCTTCAGTCCCACGCCTCGGGGCGCCCGCCTCGCAAGGAGGTTGACCAGGTACCACCTGGACGGCTGGGGCATCGCGTACGACACCGAACTCTCCGACGCCGCCGAGGCGATCGTCGCCGAGCTCGCGGCGAACGCCGTGACCCACGGTCGCGTACCGGGCCGCGACTTCGAGCTCGGATTGACGCTGCGCGCCGACACGCTGCGTATCGAGGTCGCCGACGCGCGCGCGGACGTCGTCTCGCACGTCGCGCGCAAGTCCGCGGGCGTCGAAGGGGAGTCGGGGCGGGGACTCGTGATCGTCGCCGCGCTCGCCACCGAGTGGGGCGTGGCCGGACGCAAGGTCGGCAAGACGGTGTGGGCGGAGCTCAACACGCAGGGCCACGAACGGAGTTAACCGCGCGTACATTCGGGCGGGGTGTTACCCGATGTGCTGCGTACGCCACGCGGTCACCATCGCGCCCCAGTCTCACGCAAGATCCATCCGTTCCCGGAGCGAGGAGACACCGCGTGACCAGACACTGTCCGACCCGTCGAACAATCGGTTCGGTCGTGCTCGCCATGACCACCGCCTTCGTGGCGGCCACCACCACCGCATCCGCCACCGCGACGGCCGCCGAGCAGCTGCCCGGCATAACCCCGCGAGCCGAGACCCCCGTCCTGCACGACGACGACGCGGGCGGCAACGCCGACGCCGACGACCCGGCGATCTGGCGCAACACCGCCGACCCGGCGCGCAGCCTCGTGATCGCCACCGCCAAGGAAGGGGGTCTCAGGGCCTACGACTTGGACGCCCGGCCCGTCCAGTCCGTCGCCGCCCCGCCCGCCGAAGGGCCCGACGACGCGCCGGGCCGCTTCAACAACGTCGACCTCGTCCACGGCCTCAAACTGTCCTCCGGGGTCGCCGACCTCGCCGTCACCAGCGACCGGGGTCACGACACGCTGCGCTTCTACCGCATCGACCGCGACCGCTCCGGCGGCCCCCTGACCGACGTCACCGACCCCGCCGCGCCGCCCGTCTTCTCCGCCGACCAGGCCGAGGTCAACGAGCAGCGGACCGCGTACGGCCTCGCGACCTGGCAGGACAAGGCGAGCGGCCGCTCGTACGCCCTGGTCAGCCAGCGTGAGCGCACCGGCGTCGCGCTCCTCGAACTGCTCCCGGCGGGCGGCGGCAAGGTCACGTACCGCAAGGTCCGCACGCTGGACCTGCCGTCCTCGTTCCGGCTGCCGGACGGCACGTCGTGGAGCCCGTGCGCGGAGCCCGGCGAACTCCCGCAGGTGGAGGGCATGGTCGTCGATCCGGACAACGGCACGCTGTACGCCGGGCAGGAGGACGTCGGCATCTGGCGCATGCGCGCCGACCTCACCGGCAAGCCCGAACTCGTCGACAAGGTGCGCGAGTACGGCGTTCCGGGCGTCTACGACGAGGAGACGGAGGAGTGCGAGGCGGGCGCCGATCCCGGGTACGGCGGCAAGCGGATCACCGCCGACGTCGAGGGGCTCACGCTCGTCCATGAGAAGGACGGGGACGGGTACCTTCTCGCCTCCAGCCAGGGCGACAACACCTTCGCCGCGTACGACCGCGAACTGAGCGACCGGAATGAGTACGAGGGTGGCTTCAGGGTCACCCCGGCGGGCGGCGCGCTCGACGGGTCCGAGGAGTGCGACGGTGCCGCCGCGCTCAACGAGCCGCTCGGCTCGAAGTACCCGCACGGCCTCCTCGTCGTCCAGGACGGCCACGAGGCGCCCGGCGACGGCGACCGCCCCGCCACGAACTTCAAGTTCGTCGACCTCGGCAAGGTCATGAAGACGCTGGACGACTGAACCGGCGCCGGAAGACGGATTCCCCGCCGGATGCGGACGGCCGTGCGGGGCCTGCGAGCGCGGCCCGCTGCTCGGGCGTGAGCCTGAGTCCCGGGTCGTGCCCGGCCGCCTGCACGGCGCTGATGACCCGTGCCGTCGGCCAGCCGAGGGCGGCGGCGAGCTCACCCGTGGTGAGGGGGCGGGCCGCGTGGAAGAGCGCGGCCAGTACCGTCAGCGCGTCCTCGACGGTCGCGGAGGTCGGCGGTCCCGTCATGCTCCGGTGGATCCCGGCGAAGAACGCGTGCATCGCGTTGAGCCGCGCCCCCGTGGGGGTGTCGGGCCCGAACAGGTCCGCACCCTCCCGGGCGGTCGCCGCGCATGCCGCGTTCTTGTGCGCACTGGTCAGCCAGGCGCGCAGCCAGACCTCCTCGTCGATGACGTAGCGGTCGCGGCGCCGGCCGGGCTCGTGCTCGCGGGAGAGGACGTCGAGCCCTTCCAGATACCCGACCGCCTTGGACACCGAGGCCGGACTCACCTTCAGGCGGCGTGTGAGCTCCGCGGAGGTCTCGGCGCCGGTCGGGGCCGTCACCAGGCACGCCAGTACCCTCGCGGCGGTGCGGGGCAGCCCGACGGCGATCAGCAGAGAGGCGAACTTGTCCACGTACGCCTGGACGGCGGCGGGGTGGGGATCGTGATCCACCTCGGGCTCGGGCTCGGGCGCCGCGGGCCGTCGGGACGGGGGCCGGTTGCGCCTGCGCCACGCGTCGGCGCGGTCGGCGTGCTCCGCGCGGTAGGCGTCGGGGCCGCCGTTGCGGGCGACCTCCCTGCTCACGGACGAGGTCGCCCGGCCAAGCCGCCGCGCGATGGCGGCGTACGACAACTCCTCGGCCAGCCCCGCCTCGATGGCTCTCCGGTCCTCCGCCGACAGTCTTCCGCCGCCCATGTCCCCCCTTTGCGTTGCGTTAGCCCTCATGGGCAACGCTACGCGACCCCAAAAACCCGTCTGTTGCACGAAGTTGTCCGTCGTGTGGCGCTGCAGACGGACGCATGTGCAACGTAGCTTTCAGTTGTCGCGAAAGAAAGCAGAAGACCAACCGCGGCTGAAGAAGCAGGACAGCACCAGGGGGTTCACATGGAAGACGCCACTCCCGTGGCGCCCGGCCGAGGCGGCCACGAAGCCGCGCAGCGCGTCCTCGACCGGGCCGTGCGGGAAGGGGGAGTGCCGGGCATCGTCGCCCAAGTCCGTGACCGGGGCGGGAACTGGTGCGGCACGGCGGGGGTCGCCGACACGCGGACGCGGCGGTCGCGGGGGCACGAGGACAGGTTCCGGATCGGCAGCATCACGAAGACGTTCGCCGCCGCGGTGCTGCTGCAACTCGTGGGCGAGCGCAAGCTGACGCCGCGGGACACCGTGGACCAGTGGCTGCCAGGCGTGCTCCGGGGGAACGGGCACGACGGCACCACGACCACCGTCCGGCAACTCCTCGACCACACCAGCGGGATCTACAGCTACACGCACGACCAGGCGGCGCTGAGCACGCAGGAGACCTACACGCCCGCGGACCTCGTCGGGATCGCCCTGTCGCACCCGGCGGACTTCGCTGCGGGCACGGGCTGGACGTACTCCAACACCAACTACATCGTCCTCGGCATGATCATCGAGCGGGTGACGGGGCGGACGCTCGCGGAGGAGATCGCGGACCGCGTCGTGCGCCCGCTCGGCCTGAAGGGAACGTCCCTGCCGCCGACGGCGGACGCATCGCTCCCGCAGCCGCACGCACGCCACTACACCAAGCTGTTCTCGCCCGACCCGGACGCGCCGGTCCACGACGTCACGGACCTGGAGGCGAGCCCGTACTGGGCGGCGGGCGGCATGATCTCCACCGTCGACGACCTGACCAGGTTCTTCTCGGCCCTCCTCGGCGGACGGCTGCTCCGCCCCGAGCAGCAACGGGAACTCCTCACGATGGTGCCGACCAGGGACTGGCTCCCCCGCACCACGTACGGTGCCGGAATCTCCCGCCTGCTCCTGCCCTCCGGCACGGCGGTCTGGGGAATGGGCGGAGCCCTCTTCGGCTCCTGGTCGTACGTCTACGGCACCCGCGACGGCACGCACATGCTCGCGGTGAACATCAACGCCGACTGGGCGACGGGCCACTGGGAGGACCCGATCGGCATCTTCAACGACCTCCTGGAGACGGAGTTCAGCTACGGCTGCGCGTTAGGCTTCGCGTCGACCTGACGCGACCGCTCCGCCGTCGGGCATGGACGGCGGAGCGGCCGCGTGGCATCGCGTGTCGTGTCAGTCGAAGGGGACGGCGTCCGCCGCGTTGGCGTGCCAGTTCGTGCTCTTCGGCTTGTCGATCAGGGTCGTGCTGGGGAGGCGGAGGTCGGTGGCGTTCCCCTCGTCGCCCATCACGGCGATGGCCATCCAGTCGAACTCCGCGCCCGAGTTGCCGTTGGTCGACTTGGGGTTGATGCCGGCGTACGCGGCCTTGGTGCCCGACACCTTGACGTCGTCGGTGACGGCCTGTTCGGCGGGGGTGACCTGCCGGTCGGGGTGCGAACCGAAGCCGGCGGAGGGGAACGTGCCCTCCAGGTAGCAGGTGATGCCGGGCCTGGCCTTGGCCGTCACGAGCAGGTAGCCGCCGGCCTGCGTCTTCTCGGTGACCTTGAAGGTCAGGTCGTCGGTCCCGCAGACCTGTTCGACGGGGGCCTTGGACTGTCCGCCGACGGCGAGCGCGGTACCGGCGGCGGTGGTGGTGAGGGCCGCGGCGGCCACGGCGGTCAGGACCAGACGGGCGGGGCGGGCGGTGAGACGCGAACGCATCGGTTGCTCCATGGGTGCGGTGAAGGGCGGCTCGTGAGCGGTTCGTCCGGCGAGCCGCTCGGACGGTCCACAGCCTGGGGCGTGATCCGTCCCGGCCGCCAGCACCCACCGGCGAAACGGGACGCCGGAACGCCGAAACGGCCGCTGACCAGTGCAAACACCGTCACCCTGGAACGGGTGGCTGGGACGCCACGTGCACGCGTTCGCCCTGCTGCCCGTAGAGGGCGATCGTCTCCGCCGGGACGTCGTCCCGCGCGTTGCCGATCCAGTGCGGCGTCGCCGTGTCGAACTCCGCCGCCTCACCCGCCGTCAGCTCCGTCCGGGTGTCGGTCAGGACGAGCTGAACCGTCCCGTGAAGCACGTAGAACCACTCCCGGCCGGGGTGCACATGGAAGCGCGGCGGCGGGAGCTGCGAGGCCGGAGGGTAGATCACCTTGTACGCGCGCATGCCGCCCGTCTTCACGCCGAGCGGCACGAACGTCAGCCCGTCCTTGCGGAAGGGACGCAGGTGGACCCGCGGGTCGCCGGTGGCCGGCGCGGCGACGAGTTCGTCGAGCGGCACGGCGTAGGCGCGGGCGAGCGGGAGGAGCTGTTCCAGGGTGGGGCGGATCTGACCGCGTTCGAGCCGCGAGAGGGTGCTCGGCGTGAGGCCCGTGCGCTCGGCGAGCGTCGCGAGGGTGAGGCCGAGCGCCTTGCGGAAGCCCCGCAGCCGCGGCCCGACGTTCTCCAGTACGGCCTGATCATCGGTCACAGCAGCCGCCTCCCTTCGTCCCCCAGTCCAACTCGCGGGCCCGCAGCCCCGCCTGGAAACGGGACGTCGCACCGAGCGCCGTCATGAGGTCGGCCACGCGCCTGCGGTACGTGCGCAGCGACATGCCCAGCTCGCGCGCCGTCACCTCGTCGGTGTGCCCGGCGCTCAGTGCCCGCAGGACCCGGCGCGCTTCCTCGCTCAGCGCGGGCGGGCGCGTCCGGCGGTACTCGTCGAGGTCGACGGCCGTCTCCCACGCCGCGTGCAGCAGCGTCCTGACGCCTTCGACCGCGACCGGCGTCCGGATCACCGTGAACGTACGCACCCCCTGGACCGGCGCCCCGGCCAGGATCGCCGCGCGCCGGTCGATGACGATCGCCTCGTGGGCGAGCGGCGCCGCCGAAATGCGCACCTGCGCGCCGGATTCGGCGATCCGGACGAGCCGCGCCTCCGACCGCGCGTCCGCCAGTGCGCGCGGCGTGTACAGCTTGCGCATCGTCAGGCCGCCCGGCACGAGCGGCGGGCGCCGGCCCCCGGCGAACGCGGCGTTCACGCCCGGCGAGAAGGTCACCAGGTCCGCCGCCGCGCACAGGAACTCCTCGCGGGCCCCGGTGATGAGCTCACCGGCCCGGCGCACCAGTTCCCGCTCGCCCCGCAGCGACACGATCTGATCTGTGTGGGATGTGCTCGGCATGGTGGGGACAGTCTGGCAGCAAGTGGCCACGTGATCGCGTGCGCGGGACGCACATCGCAGGATCTGCGCATGGCGACCACGGAGAACACGAGCAGCACCCATTGTTCGGATACGGCCCCCGCCACTGCGGCCGGCTCCCACCTCATCGGCGGCGACCGTCTCGTCCACCGCATGGGCTTCGGCGCCATGCGGCTGCCCTCCGCCGGCTGGGACGGCCCCGCGCACGACCCCGAGCGCGGCATCGCCGTGCTGCGCCGCGCCGTCGAGCTCGGCGTGAACCACATCGACACGGCCGCCTTCTACTTCTACGAGGACATCGCGGCCAACGACCTCATCCGCAAGGCACTCCACCCGTACCCCGACGACCTGGTCATCGCCACCAAGGTCGGCCCTGGCCGCCTCCCGGACGGCAGCTGGATGGACCCCGCCGACCCGACCGAACTGCGCGCGGCCGTCCACCGCAACCTGCGCGAGCTGGGCCGGGACCACCTCGACCTCGTCTACCTCCGCTTCCTGCGGACCGACGGGCCCGGCGAGGACCGCTTCGCCACGCTGGCGGCCCTGCGCGACGAAGGCCTCATCCGCCACCTCGGCGTCAGCAACGCGACGCCCGGACAGCTCGCGGAGGCGCAGGAGATCGCACCCGTCGCCGCCGTGCAGAACAGGTTCAGCCCGCTGACGCGCGACCATGCCGAACTGGTCGACCTGTGCGCCGCGCGGGACATCGCGTACGTCCCGTACTTCCCCTTCGGGGGCGCCGGAGCACCCGACCTCGCGGCGCTCCGACGCGTGGCCGACCGGCATGGCGCCACCCCCGCCCAGGTCACCCTGGCGTGGCTGCTCGCCGTCTCCCCGTCGATGCTCGCGATCCCCGGCACCTCGTCGCCGGACCACCTGACGGAGAACGTGGCGGCGGCCGCACTCCGGCTCGACGCCGAAGACCTCGCGGAACTGGACGCGCTCCGGGACACTGGCATGTAGCGCAACTCGGTGGCGGGGGGCAGCGGTTGAGGTCACGTAGGACGCTGTTCGCGTGCGTGCTCACGCTGTGCGGGTTCGTGCTGTGCGCACTGCTGGGGCCAGGGCGGGCGGCGGCCGCCGGGGATCCGGCCGACTGGTGCGACACCGCGGGGCTCGACAAGGCGAAGGCCAGTGCCTCCGTACGGCTCGCGCACGGCGGACGCGTCCACACCAAGGTGACCGCCGGACTGACCGTGCACGTGCCGTCGTCCTGGGAGCACGCGAAGTCGCTCCTGATGAGCGAGGACACCGACGCGTACCGCGAGGCCATGGGCTGCCTGGCCCGCCCCTACGAATCCCAGCACCGCTGGTGGGGCGAGTGGCGTCCGGACGGAAGCCCCGCCGTGCGGCCGGAGAAGGGCGGCTTCGGCGTCACCTTCGACACCTTCTCCTGGATCGACGAGGCCACGGGGTGGTTCCGCCTCGGCCCCTGGAAGGTGGAACTGGGCGCGGCACGCTGGCGGTTGCTCTTCGAACCGGCGCCCGGACTCGGCCGCGTCGACTGGACGGAGATCCTCGTCGACCCCGGCGCCCCGGGAGCCCTGTCCGCCGTACCCGCGCCCACGACGCGTGAGGGCGCCACCGCGTTGGTGTGGCGGCCCAAGGGCGAGAAGGCCCCACCGGCCGTCGCGGTACGGCTCGCACCGGGGTGGCCGCGGTCCTTCGCGGCGCGGGACGACCGGCTGCTGTTCGCCAACGTGAGCATCGCGGGCGGTGTGACCTGGACGTTCGTGGCCTGCGGGATCCTGCTGTACGGGGCGGGGAAGGTACGCCGCCGCAGCGGGGCCACCGGGGCGGAACGGCGGGCCGCGCGGACGGTGAGCGACTGGGCCTGGGTCTCGGCCGGTCTCGTGATCGCCGTCAACGGCGACGAAGTGCTCTACCGCGTCGCGCGTGCCGTGGCGGACGACGAGGACTGGTACGACCGCGAGCAGCGCCTCGGTCTGCCCGGCACCCTCGGCGCGGCCGTGCTCCTGCTCGCCTTCGGGCGCCCGCGACGGCCCGTCCTGTGGGCGGGAGCGGTCCTGGCCGCACCCGTGCTCGCCGTGTCCGGCGTGCCGCACCGGTTCGGGCTGCCCACGTCGTTGGAGCTGCCCGCCGACGCGCCGGACCGGGCCGTGTACGCGCTGTTCACCGCCCAGGGCTCGCTGGCCGCCCTCAGCCTCCTCGGCTTCGCCGCCGCCGTCTGGCGCGTGGCCCGCGACTGCGGTCTCGTCCGCCCGAGCCGCGAGGCCCCGCACGGCCCGCGCGACCTCCAGGTCCGGTACGCCGTCCCGGTGATCGTCCTCTGCACGGCGGCCATCGGAGCCTGCTACGCCATGGCGGCCGAACGGGAGTGGCGGCGCATCTCGTGGCTCAGCGACCGGAGGGACGGCGCGTACGACGCCCAGCACCTGGAGAAGCTCCGGGAGGATCTCACCTGGTTCAGCGTGAACTTCCAGAACTGGTGGTTCTGGTACCACTGGCTGATCACGGGTCTCGTCATCCTGGCCGCGCTGCGGGCCGCCGCCGCGCGGGACACCGAGTCGCCGGTCGCGGAACCGGCGGACCGGTGGCTGTTCCTGCTGTTCTTCCCCGTCATGGTCGGCCTGGCCCTCGGCTCCTTCGGCAACAACGCCCTCCTCGAACCCCTCTGGCTCGTCCTGAACATGGCGGCACTGCACCTGGTCACGGTCGTGGCCGGGAGCCGGACCGTCCTCGACCGCACCCTGGAAGTGTCCGGCGAACGGCTCGGCGCCACCGTCACCGCCGCCCGGCGCGGCGACGTCCTCGGCCGCGCCCGCCGCTACCGCGAGATCCACGCGATGATGCGCCGCCTGGAGGCGGGCCAGTCGGACGACGACATCCTCCAGCGCCGCCTGCTGGAACGGGAGGTGCGCGGACTCCACACCTGGACCGGCAAGGGCGGCACCGCGGACCGGCTGCCCTCGCAGGTCTCGGTCGTCGACGTGGCGCTCGCGATGGGACCGCGCGACACCTGGTGGGGCAACGGCTGCCGGGGCGCCCTCATCGCCTGCCTCTTCGGCCTCCCGGCGACCGCGGTGGTGGTCTGGTCCGGATGGATCCGCGGTGACAACTGGCGCGCCGGCATCCACTACGTCCTGGGGCTGCCCGACCTGGTCTGCGGACTCGTGGTCTGGCAGGCGTGCTGGGTGGGCGCGGGCTTCGTGCTGGGCGCGCTCTGGCGGCGGCTGCCGGGGCGGCGCGGGCCCGTGAAGGCGCTGGCGGTGGCCGTGGCCTTCGCCCTGCCCGCCGGGATCGACGCGCTGGGGAACCTGCTCATGGACCAGGGGTACGGGGACACCGGCCTGCACGTGCTGACCATGCTCTTCGTCCTCACCCTCACCGGCATCGCCCTGGACCTCGACATCTTCCGGGGCGAACGCCGGTTCTGGCAGAGCCGGTTCGGGCTGCTCCTCTCGGTCTACCAGATGCGGTACCTCTCACTGCAGCTCGCCTACCTCGTCGCGCAGGCCGTGGCCATGGTCACGCTCTGGCAGTTCTTCTCCGACACCGGTGGGGGGCCGCCGCCCAAGGAGTTCGAGGGCGGCGGCGGTGCCGGAGGTGGCGGCGGCAGCGGTCACGGCTGAGCCGTCAGGACGAGGTCACCAGACCTCCTCCACCCACTCCGGGTGGTCGATGAACGGGTTCCTGTTGTGCTGGAACTTGTCGAAGATGACCTGGTTGCGGTTCTTCTCGAACGCGTCCGGCGGGTCCTCGTCGCTCCACTTCTTCAGGACGGAGAGGCGGCCGATGGCGGGCGCGCTGCCGTTGTCCACCTGGTCGTTGGGCTCCAGGTCGGGGAAGCCGCCCTCGCCGTCGTAGCGGACCGCCATGTAGAGGATCATGCGGGCCACATCGCCCTTGACCGCGTCGCGGGGCTCGAAGGAGTCACCGTCGGTGAGGTTGCCGGGGGCTCCCGCGACCGCGCCGCCGCCGTTGTCGAAGTCCTTGTTGCCGCGGATGCTGTTGACCGTGACGTCCTCGGGACGCAGGTGGTGGACGTCGGTGCCGGGACCGGTCGCCGTGCCGAAGTCGCCGTGGGACTTCGCCCAGACGTGCTCGCGGTTCCAGTCGCCCTGGTCGCCGCCGCTGCTGCTCTTGCTCCGCGAGGTGCCGGAGTAGAGCAGGATCACGTTCGAGCTGTTGGCCGGGTCCTCGTCCGTGGTCTTGAGGGCGTCCCAGACCTGGCTGTACGAGAGCTTCGTCTGCTTGCTGACGATCGTGTGCAGCGCGGACTTCAACTCGGGGCCTGTCTTGCCGAGCGCGTCCTTGTAGTACGTGTCGTCGTAGGCGCCGACGGCCGCGGGGGCCGGGGCGGTCGTGGGGGAGGGGGTGGCCGTGGCGGTGGCCGGCACGGTGATGCCGGCGAGTACCGCGGCGGCGGTCAGGGCGAGGGGTTTCCAGCGGCGTACGCGCGGGACGGGCATGTGGGGGTGTGTCCTTTCCCGTGGGCCTCGCGAGCCGCCCGCCCGAACCCGACGGGCGTGCGGTCTACGCGAGTTGACTACTCAACCATCGGGAGAGTGGCACGGATGTGCGTACGACCGTGTGAACGTATCGAGGTGGTTGGGTGACGATGTCATGTACACGGAGGGCTAGAGCCCCATCACCGTCGCGTCCGTCGCCAGCGCCCTGAAGTACTCGCGCGGATCCGCCACAAGCCGCCGCTCCTTGAGGTCGAGCAGGCCCCCGACGGAGGAGATCGTCGCGGCGACCGTCCCGTCCGCCTTCGTGATCGTCTGCTCGACGCCGAACGTCTTGCGCTCGCCCCACACGAACGCGCAGCTCACCGACGTCTCGTCGCCCGCGAGGAGTTCGCTCCGGTAGCGGACCGTCGTCTCAAGGACCACCGGGCCGACGCCCTTGTCCAGCAGGTCCGTCTGCGCGATGCCGGCCGCGCGCAGCAGCGACCAGCGGGCGTGCTCGGCGTACTGGAGGTAGACGGCCTGGTTCAGGTGCCCCTGCGTGTCCGTCTCGTATCCACGGACGGCGACGCTCACGGAGTACGGCTCTGTCACGGTGTTCCCTTCGCTGGGCTGGTCTTCGTCGGGCTCGCTCGATGCGTTCAACCCGGCCGCCGCGTACGGCATTCCACCGCTCACACCCTGCGCGGCGACGCCAGCACATAGCGTCCGCCCCCGCGCGGCTCCGCGTGTTCACCGGCCTGCCAGCCCGCCCGCTCCAGCGCGGCCGCACACGCCCGTATCCCCTCCGGCGTCGGCTCGCGGACGGCGACGGCCTCCGGCTGCGGGGTGGGGGACACCTGGTAGCCCTCGCGGTCCGGGCCGGGGCCCGCGGGGCGGCAGCCCGCCGCCTCCAGGGCCAGGGCCGCCGCCTGCACCAGGTGCGTGCGCTCCCAGGCGCAGGGGCGGTCCCGCGCACCGTCCGGGTTCGTCATGCGGCGCAGCTCGACCAGGCCCTCCCAGGCGCTGCGGACCTCACGCGCGCGGGCGGGGCCATCGGAGCCGGTCCGCAGCGTCTCCGTGGTCTCCGTGCCGGTGCGCGCGGCGAAGACACCGGAGGGGGCGGGGGCCGGGGGTGGTGGCTCCGGGGCGGACGACGCGGGAGCGGGTGGAGCAGGGGCGGTGCCCTCCTCCCGTACGCGGTGACCCGCCGGCGTCAGGAAACACGCGTGCGGCGGCCGGGGGTGGCGGAAGGCCAGGCGCGCCCGCACCAGCGCCTGGAGCTGGGCCTCGGTGCCGGACAGGCGGCCCGTCTGCGGGTCAGCGGCCTCGATGATCCGTCGCTGAGCAGCTGTCGGAGGCTTCACCGCGCACACCCCTTCCCGGGCCGGTTCCGTCGACCGGTCAGGTCAACTGCTACCGATGGTGCCCTGCGCCACTGACATCAGGAGTTCGAGGACGCGACGGTCCTCGTCCGCGTCCGCCCGCTCCCCGGGGCTGCCGGGATACGTGTCCAGGAGGACGTCCGTCGCACCGAGACCGGCCAGCGTCTCCAGGTCGCCGCGGATCTGGTCGACGCTGCCGTGGCCCAGCGGACGCTCCGGCGTGTCCTGCCGCTCGCCGACGCGGATCTGCAGGCGCGGCGCCAGGTCCGGCGCGGGACGGCCCGCGGCCTCGGCCTCCGCGGCGATGCGGGGAAGCGCCTCGTCGAGGAGGGCGCGGCTCGGCATGAACGGGTGCCAGCCCTCGCCGAGGCGGGCCGCGCGGCGCTGGGCCGCGGGGGAGTTGCCGCCGACCCAGACCGGCAGCGGGCTGCTCGCGGGGGCCGGTGCGGTGCGCACACCGTCGTACGAGACGTACGTGCCGTGGAAGGACGTCGGGTCCTCGCGCCACGCGGCGCGGATCGCCGTCAGGTACTCGTCGGTGATCGCGCCGCGCTCGCGGAAGGGGACGCCGAGCACCTCGTACTCGGCGGCGGACCAGCCGACTCCGGCGCCGAGGATGAACCCGGCGTCGTTCAGCCGGTCGATGTTGGCGGCCATGCGGGCGGTCTGCAGGGGGTGACGGTACGGGACGACGGTGATGGTCGTCCCGAGCCGCAGCCCCGGCACCCGGCCCGCGAGGTACGCGGCGAGCACGAACTGGTCGTAGAACGGCGCGGGATAGACCTCGTGGACGTCAGGTGTCACCGCTATGTGATCGGAGATCATCGCGAACTCGAACCCGAGGTCGCGCGCGTCGGTCGCCTGCCGCAGCAGGGAGTCGGGGGTCGTGCCGGAGCCGAAGTTGAGGAGGTTGACGCCGTATCGCATGACCGCAGTCTTGATGATCACCGATACGTGTGTCGAATGCCGTCACCTCGGCGGTGAACGGCGTCACTTCACCAGTTGCGGGCGGAGATTCCAGCTCGCCACCACGTGCCGCCGGTGCTCGGTGCTCAGCCGGCTCACCGTGCCGGTGGCGAGCAGGAACATCGAGCCGCCCGACGCGGGCAGACCAAGACGGCGGGCCGCGAGGACGCGCAGGAAGTGGCTGTGGGCGAAGAGGACGACGCTGCCCTCGTTGTCGGCGAGCGCCGCGTCGACCTTCGCCAGCATGCGGTCGGCGCGCTCGCCCACCTGCTCCGGGCTCTCCCCGGGGTGCTCGGGCGGGCCGAGCGCGACCCCGTCCGTGAAGAGGTACCAGTCCGGCCGGGTGCGGTGGATCTCGACGGTCGTGACGCCTTCGTACGCGCCGTACTCCCACTCGGCCAGGTCCGGGTCCACGCGCGCGTCACCGAACCCGGCGAGCTCCGCGGTCTCCCGCGCGCGCTGGCGCGGGCTGCAGAACGCCGCCCCGATCCGGAACCTGCCGATGAGCGGGGCCAGCGAGCGGGCCTGCTCGCGGCCGTTGTCGGTGAGGGGGATGTCCGTCCAGCTGGTGTGCTGCCCCGACAGGGACCACTCCGTCTCGCCGTGCCGGACGAGGAGCAGATCACCCATGATCGCGCCGTTCCTGTTCTCCCGGTGGTGGCGGGCCGTCCGGCACCGCCACCACCGAGCCTGCCACGCCCCCCGGGACCCGCGCCCGGCGGGACCCGGCAAGCGAGGCGTCACCCTTGGGGGGCTTTCCCGCTACATCCCCTGCGGCACCCGCGCGGGCCGCCCCGACCCGCGCGTCAGCGCGTAGCCGCCGACGCCCGCGAGCGCCGCGAGGACACCGCCCACCGCCGTCCAGATCCAGCGCGAGGACCACCAGCCACCCGACCAGCCGTCCTCCGGCTCGACGGCGGCCGCGGTCCGCTGCTTGTCCGAGCCCGCGCCCGGCACCAGCGGCTCACCGAGCGACCCGTCGACGGCCTGCGCGCCGCCCGCGTCGGTCGCGGTGACCTTCGCCTCGGCCCGCACCGGGAGACCCAGGTCGTCCGCCTTGAGGTCGGTGACCGTGAGCCGCAGGTAGTACGTGCCGGGCAGCGGGTCGTTCGCCCACTGCTCCGACCAGGACCTGACGGTCCGCAACGAGCAGGACAGCGACACCGACGAGGCGTCCTGCGCGGCCTTCTTCGTGGGCGTGCCGAGGCGGCAGGCCTGACGGCGCCGCAGCCCGTCGTACACGTCGACCTGCCAGGTGGACGCGGCGTGCCGGGCCGCCGCGTCGGGCAGCTTCACCGTCGCGTGCACGGTGGCGCGCTGCCCGGTGTCCACGGGGAACGCCCAGTACAGGTAGTCACCCGTGGACGCCTCCGCCGTCGCCTCCTGGTCGATGCGGAGCGCGGTGGCGGTACGGAAGGACGTACCCGCCTCCGTCACCTTCTCCGGCGTGTCGTCGTCGGCCGCGGCCGGTCCCGCGGCCGCCCCGGTCAGCGCCAGCAGGGCGGCGCCGGCCGTCACGGCGAAGCGCCGCACCACACGTGTCGTACGCATCAGTTGGTCCTCCAGACCGCGAAGCGCCAGCGCGAGAGCCAGCCCCAGAGCAGACCGGCGACGAAGCCGACCAGGACGAGCACGCCGAGCAGCCACCAGCCGTGGCCGAGCCCGAAGAAGGCGACGTCGGACGCGTCGTCGGGGGAGTCCACGAGATCCACGGCCAGCTCTACGGGGAGGCCGGGCGACGTCTTCACGGAAGCGGGCGCGGAGAAGGAGTTGCTGACGCGCAGGCACACGGTCTCGCTCGCGCCGTACTTGGCGTCCTCGTCGTCATCGTCCGCCTCGGGCCGCGGATAGCGCAGGCCGGTCGAGATGACGTCGGTGCGTCCGTCGCCGGACTCCTGGCCGCGCACGATCTCACGGCCGCCCTGCGTCTCGGCGCGCAGCAGCACGCCGTAGTCCGGGTTCACGGCCCGGTCGGCGGCGACGCTCACGGAGGCCCGCAGCTCCTTGCCCGCGGGGACGTCCACGCGGTACCAGCGATGCTCGCCGAACTTCTCGCGGTCGGTGTAGAGCCCCGACTTCAGCTCGGGCGCGTCGGTGCACCGCGCGGCGCCCTTCGCCTCCACGGGCGTGACGACCGGGTCGGCCGCGCGGTCCACCAGCTGCTTGACGCGGCCCGCCAGCTCGTCGGTGTGCCGGACCGACGTGTACGTGCCGCCGGTGGCCTCCGCGATGCAGCTCAGCTGGTCGCGGGTTTTGGCGTCGGGGACGAGGCCGAGCGTGTCGATGGTGAGGTGGATGCCCTTGGCGGAGATGTCACGGGCGACCACGCACGGGTCGAGCGGCTGGCAGGTGTCCTCGCCGTCGGAGATCAGCACGATCCGACGGCTGCGCTCGGCGTCGTCGTCCTTCGTCAGGTCGTCGGCGGCCTTGAGGAGCGTCGGGCCGATCGGGGTCCAGCCGGTGGGCGCGAGCGTCGCCACGGCGGTCTTCGCGTCGGTGCGGCCCGCCTTGTCGAGCTGCTCCACGGGGTAGAGCAGCTCGGTGTCCTTGCAGCCGGTCTTCCGGTCGTCGCCGCGGTAGTTGGCGCCCAGGGTGCGGATGCCGAGCGCGACCTCGTCGGGGGTCGCGTCGAGGACCTCGTTGAAGGCCTGCTTCGCGGCGGCCATGCGGGACTTGCCGTCGATGTCGCGGGCGCGCATGGAGCCGCTGACGTCGAGGACGAGCTCGACCTTGGGGTTGGGCCGTGCCGGTTCGTCGTCGTCATCGGCGGCGGCGGGGCCTGCCGTGACGAGCCCGGCGGTCAGGGCGGCGAGCAGGGCGATGGCCCAGGCCGCCGGCCGTTGTCTTGTGATCATCGCCGGATACTATTGATCAAGCGTGTGCATCCCCAAAACGGCGTCAGAACGGCACGGGGAGCGACGGCCTGACCACGCACCACACGACACCCTTCGGTGTCACGTCAGCGCTTGAGCCCCCGCCCCCCGAACGCCCCCGACCCGTCGGCCCGCCGCCACCACGTCTCCATCGCCGCCTGGTCCATCGCGCCCCAGTCCGGCGTCGCCTGGACGAGCGCCCCGCCGAGCCGCCGCCCCAGATCCACCATCGCGCGCCCGGAGACGGTGCGGTCGGTGTCGTACGTGTCCAGGGCGTCCGCCCAGGTGTCCGCCGTGGCGAGGGCGGACTCCAGGACCGTGGCGTCCTGCAGCGCCTTGACCGCGCCCGCGCCGGTGTGCGGCCGGGCCACCGCCGCCGCGTCGCCGACGAGCAGGACGCGGTCCGCCGTGCAGCGCGGCGCGGTGAAGTCGTACATGGGCTGCAGGAAGAGCTCGTCGGGCGCCGTCTCGCGCAACAGTGCGCCCCAGTAGGGCGGCAGGAGCTCGTCGGCCACGAAGCCGAGGTGGGCGGTGAGCGCTTCGGTGAGGCCGCCGGGCGGCAGGCTCGTGGGACCGGTGAGCCGCAGGTCGAGGCCGAGCCCGAGGTCGAGACCGGGAGGCGGCGCGGTGTACAGGACCCAGTTGACGCGGTGGCCGCCCGCACCGTCCGGGATGCGGTAGATGATCACGTGGCCGCCCGGGAAGACGGCGTACACGCAGTCGTCCTCGGCCCACAGGTCCGGGTCGTTCAGCCGGGCCTCGGGGAAGGCGCCGCGCCAGGCGAGATAGCCCGCGTAGGCGGGGCGTACGTCTCCGAAGCGGGCGGCGCGGACCGCGGAGCGGTAGCCGTCGGCGCCGATCACGAGGTCGTGGCGGCCGCTGCCGCTGTCCGTGGTCACCTCGACGCCGTCGGGCCCGGGACGCACGTGCCGCACCGGGGATCCGGCGCGGAACTCCACGTCTCCCGGAATGCGGGCGCGCAACTCCCGCCACAGTGGCCCCCAGTTGTACGTGCGGAAGGGGAACGGCATCACGGCGATCTCCCGGCCCACCGGGGCGCCGGACGCGTCGTCCCGCACGTACCAGCGCCGCCGCACGAGCTGCACCCACGGCATGTCCGCGTCCAGGTAGCCCGCCGACTCCAGCTCGGCGTAGCGCCCGTCGTGCACGGCGAGTCCCACGCCGCGGTCCGCGAGGTCCCCGGCGGCCCGTTCGTACACGGTGATCTCGTCCGCGCCGCCGCGGTGCGCGGCCAGGGCCGCGGCGCATCCGGCGATGCTGCCGCCCACGACGGCGACCTTGCCTCCACGCATCATGGCGCCATCCTGGCAGCCGCGGTGACCGCCTGTCAGCGCAGTGACACCCCACGCCCGGCGAAGAACGGCTCGAACGCTTCGGGCGTGAGCGCCGCCGTGCGGGTCGCCGCGTCGATGCCGGACGGATTGTGGAAGTGCAGGCGCCCGTCGGCCGTGCGCCCGGTGAGCAGGACCAGGTGGCCGCCCCTGCCGGGGGACGGGAGGTGCGGGCGGCGGATCTCGAAGTGCACGGAGGCGATGACCTTCCGTCCCTCGTCGAGGAGCGCGCCGATCTCGGCGACGGAGAGGTGCCGGTGGACCTCGGCGTCGACGCCGCACGCGTCGCGGGCGTACTCGGCGAACGGGGCGTAGATCATGCCCTTGATGACGCCGTCCACATCCGTGTACGCGCCGTACTTGAGCGCGCCGTCCCGCAGCTCGAACAGGGGCGGCGCGGACGGGCCGAGGGCCATCCGGAAGCACGTCAGACCGCACAGATGGCCGCACCAGCGCGCGTAGTCGTCGAGGGTGGCGGCGCCCGAGGTGCGCCAGGCCGGGTCGGCGGCGCGGTCGAAGCCCTCGTACACGATGGGCGCGACGAGGTCGGGCGAGGCGAACTGCGTGAGGACGGGCTGTCCGCAGTCGGAACAGGGCGGCACGGTGCTCCCGGCGGTCGGCGCCGTCACCGGCGGCACTGGCGGTAGCCGCTCAGGAAGCGGCCGATGCGGCTGATCGCCGCGTCCAGGTCGTCAGCGTACGGAAGCGTGAGGATGCGGAAGTGGTCGGGGCGGGCCCAGTTGAAGCCCGTGCCCTGGACGACCTGGATCTTCTCCTGGAGGAGGAGGTCCAGCACGAACTTCTCGTCGTCGTGGATGGGGTGGACCTTCGGGTCCAGGCGCGGGAACGCGTACAGGGCGCCCTTCGGCTTCACGCACGAGACACCGGGGATCTCGTTCAGCTTCTCCCAGGCCCGGTCGCGCTGCTCGTGCAGCCGACCGCCGGGCGCGGTGAGTTCGCGGATGGACTGGCGGCCGCCGAGCGCGGCCTGGATGGCGTACTGAGCGGGGGCGTTGGGGCACAGCCGCATGGAGGCGAGCATCGTCAGCCCCTCCAGGTAGCTCTTGGCGTGCTGCTGCGGCCCGGTGACGACCATCCACCCGGACCGGAAACCGGCCACCCTGTACGTCTTCGAAAGGCCGCAGAAGGTGAGGACGACGAGGTCGGGGGCGAGGGCGGCGACACTGTGGTGCACGGCGTCGTCGTACAGGATCTGGTCGTAGATCTCGTCGGCGAAGACCATCAGGCCGTGCCGCCGCGCCAGGTCGAGGATGCCCTCCAGGATCTCCTTCGGATAAACCGCGCCCGTGGGGTTGTTGGGGTTGATGATCACGACGGCCTTGGTGCGGTCGGTGATCTTCGAGGCCATGTCGTCGAGGTCGGGGTACCAGTCGGCGGACTCGTCGCACACGTAGTGGACGGCCTTGCCTCCGGAGAGGGTCGTCACGGCGGTCCACAGGGGGAAGTCGGGGGCCGGGATGAGGACTTCGTCGCCGTCCTCCAGGAGGGCCTGCACCGCCATCGTGACCAGCTCGGACACGCCGTTGCCGAGGAAAACGTCGTCTACGGAGACGTCGTCCAGGCCGAGCGCCTGGTAGCGCTGGGCGACGGCGCGACGGGCGGAGAGGACGCCGCGCGAGTCCGTGTAGCCGTGCGCCTGGGGGAGCATCCGGATCATGTCCTGGACGATCTCCTCGGGCGCCTCGAAGCCGAAGAGAGCGGGGTTGCCGGTGTTGAGGCGCAGGACGCTGTGGCCCGCCTCCTCCAGCGCGTTGGCGTGCTCGATGACGGGGCCCCGGATCTCGTAACAGACCTCACTGAGCTTGCTCGACTGCCGGAACTCCATGCGCTGCGCCTCCCATGACGAGTACTGCCCGTGACACGTACTGCTCGTGACGAGTACTGCTCGGTGTTGCTTGGTTTTACCAAGTCCCCGCTTGGAAAGTCCAACAACTTGCATAGACTATGCCGCATGCCACCTCAGCCGCCCCGGGCGAACACCACCGCCCGGCCCCGCCGAAGCTACGACCAGTACTGCGCCGCGGCCCGAGGCCTCGACGCCGTGGGCGACCGCTGGACCCTGCTGATCGTCCGGGAACTCCTCGCGGGCCCGCGCCGCTACACCGACCTGCACGCCGACCTGCCCGGCGTCAGCACGGACGTCCTGGCGTCGCGCCTGAAGGACATGGAGCAGCATGGGCTGAGCACCCGCCGCAAGCTGCCCCCGCCCGCGGCGGCGTACGTCTACGAACTGACCGACCGGGGCCGCGCGTTGCTGCCGGTCCTCCAGGCCCTCGCCGCGTGGGGCGCCCCCGCCCTCGCGGAGCGCAGGCCCACGGACGCGGTGCGGGCGCACTGGCTCGCGCTGCCGCTGCTCGGGTCCCTGGCGGCGCTGGACGTCGAAGGGGTGCTGGAAGTGCGGCTCGACGAGGGCGTGTTCCACGTGCGGACGGGTGCGGGCGGCGAGGGGTACGGCGAGGGCGAGGCACCGGAGGAGCCGGACGCCCGCGTGGCTCTGGACGCCGTGACGTGCGCGGCCGTCGTCCGGGGCGAACTCACCCTCGGCGAGGGCGTACGGGACGGCCGGATCGAGCTCACCGGCGAGGGCGTCCTGGCGAAGACCCTGCGCGAAACCTGACGGCGAGGATATTCGGTTCCGTTCCTAGGGCCCCTAGGTTTAACCTAGGGGCCCTAGGAACGACTGGAGGGTGTCCATGGTGCGGCGGGCCGGACTGACGGCGGAGCGGGTGACGATCGCGGGCGCCGAGCTGGCGGACGAGGTCGGACTCGACCGGCTGACCATGTCGCAGGTGGCGCGGCGGCTCGGCGTGAAGGACGCGAGCCTCTACGCGCACGTCCGCGGCCTCGACGACCTGCGGGGGCGCATCGCCCTGCTGGCGGCGGACGAGAAGACGATCCGCATCGCGGAGGCGACGGCGGGCCGGTCCGGCAAGGACGCGCTCATCGCGTACGCCGACGCCTGGCGCGACTACGCCCGCCGGTACCCCGGCCGCTACACGGCCACGCAGACCCCGATCGAGATCGACCCCGCGCCGGCCGCGGACGCGCCCGGCCCGCGGCGCGCGGTCGACCTGACGTACGGCATGCTGCGCGCCTACGGCCTGGCCGAACCCGACCTGACCGACGCGGTCCGCCTGCTGCGCAGCACCTTCCACGGCTTCGTCGCGCTGGAGGCGGCGGGCGGCTTCGCGCACCGGCGCCCGGCGCAGGCCTCCTGGAACCGCGCACTCGACGCCCTGCACACCCTCCTTGAGCACTGGCCCTCGTCCGAGGACGAAGAGAGAGAAAAGGAAGCGGAGAAAGCATGAGCGAGCCGACCGTCGGAACCCTGCGCGTGAACGGCGCGACCCTGCACTATGAGGTGCGCGGCCAGGGCCCGCTCCTGCTCCTGATCCCGGGCGGCACGGGCGGCGCGGCCTCCCTCGCCGCGGTGGCCGCCGACCTGGCCGACACGTACACCGTGGCGACGTACGACCCACGGGGGATGGCCGGGAGCGCGCTGGACGACCCCGCGGCCGAGCAGCGGGTGGAGGAGCACGCCGAGGACGCGCTCCGACTGCTCGACCTGCTCTCGCCCGACGCCCCCGCCCGGGTGTTCGGCTCCAGTTCTGGAGCGATCGCCGCCCTGCACCTGCTCCTCGCCCACCCGGAACGCGTGGCACGGGTCGTGGCGCACGAACCGCCGGTCGTGGAAGTCCTCCCGGACGCCGCCGCACACCGCGCGCTGCTCGCGCGGGTCCAGGAAACACTCCGCGACGAGGGGCTGATGCCGGCGATGGCCGTGTTCGCGGCGGGCCTGCGCGGGGACGGTGCCCCCGCCGAGCCCGCACCCGCGGCGGAACTCCCGCCGCAGGCGGCGGCACGGGCCGAGCAGACCTTGGCCGGTCTGCCGTACTTCATCGGGCGCATCGTGCCGAGCTTCATGGCCTACGCGCCCGACGTCGCCCGGCTCGACGCCCTGTCGGACCGGCTCGTGCTCGCCTGCGGCGAGGACTCGCGCGGCGAGCTCCCGTACCGCCCCGCCGCCTTCCTGGCCGAACGCCTCGGCACGGAACTCCGGCACTTCCCCGGCGGCCACATCGGCCTGACCACCCACCCGACCGAGTTCGCCGAACACCTCCGCAAGGCCTTGCACGCCTAGGCGCAGGAACCGTGCTCGCGGACGCCTACCGGAGAGAGCGGTGACTTTCCGGTCCCGCCGCGGTCCTACATACGTCGAGACCATGTCGAGACCATATGGACAGGCGGTACCAGTGATGGACAAGAAGTTCACCGCGACCCTGCGGAAGAGCCCGGCCGTAGGCGGCTGGACGTACGTCGTGTGGCCCGAGTCGGCCGAGTTCTTCGGCACCCGCGGCCTGGTGAAGGTGCGGGGCACGATCGACGGTCATCCGTTCCGGAGCTCGTTCATGGCTCTGGGAGACGGCACGCACAAGCTGCCGGTGAAGGCGGAGGTGCGCAAGGCGATCGGCAAGGAGGAGGGAGACACGGTGACCGTCCACTTGGAGGAGCGACTGAGCGCCTGACGCGCCCCGGGGCGTGGCCGATGTATCGCGGGCCTATCGAAAAACGCATACGCCCCCGCAACATCCCCGCGTCTTGAGTGGAGTCACGGGCGGCCCCGGATCCACGGACGGCCGGTCCGTCGACCAGGGAGGGGCGTGGCATGGGCTCGGATTCCGTACGGGGTGTGGGGCGGCGGAGGTTGCTCGGGTGGGGCGGGTGGGGCGGTCTCGCGGCGGTGGGAGGCGCGCCGTTGGTGGGGGCCCGGCCCGCCCACGCCGCTCCGGCGGCGACCGATCCCCGCGCGATCCCCCGGGACACCCGACCCGGCGGAGCCTACGACCGCTACGTGGCGAAGCTCGCCGCCGAGGACAGGTTCTCCGGCGTCGTGCTGCTCTCGCACAGGGGCCGGACGGTGTTGTCCCGCAGCTACGGGATGGCGGACAGGGAGAAGGGCGTCCACAACCACGAGGGCGTCGCGTTCAACCTCTCCTCGGCGGGCAAGCCGTTCGGCGCCGTGGCCGTCCTGCAGCTGGCGCAGCGCGGCAGGCTGCGGCTCTCGGACACCGTGGGCACCCATCTGAAGGGCTTCCCCGCGGCGATCGCCGACAAGGTGACCATCCACCACCTCCTCTCCGGCATCTCCGGGCTCAACACCCCGGAGGAAGACCTGCGACGCGTCTTCCACAGCCGGGAGGAGGTGCGCGAGTTCTACGAGAAGTGGGCCCGGCAGGCGGAACCGGTGGGCCCACCCGGCACGCCCACCGACCACGCCGGCGCCGAGGTCGCCATCCCGGCGCTGATCGTGGAGGCGGTGACCGGCACGACGTACTGGGACTACGTGGAGGAGCACATCTTCAAGCGGTGCGGCATGACCGGCACGGGGTTCTACACCAGACCGCAGTGGCTCACCGACCCGCACATCGCGCACTCGTACATGCGCCAGGCCGACGGCACCCGCGTGGACGCCGTCCGCAACCTGGACAAGGGCAGCCCGGACCCGCTCCAGCTGGGCAAGAACCCGGCCCGCGGCTTCATCGACTTCCCCGGGGACGGCGGCTTCGCCACCGCGCCGGACCTGGTCCGGTTCGCGCACGCGCTGAGCGACGGCACGGTACTGGACCGCCCCTACGCCGAACTCCTCACCGCCGCGAAGATCCCCCTCGCCCCGCAGGGAGGCGGCCTGCGAGCAGCCCGGTCCACGACCGCCGACGCGGCGTTCACGACGTACATGATGCCGGTGAGCCTGATCGACGGTCAGTGGCTGAACGGCCGCGCGGGCGTCAACCCCGGCAGCCTCGCCAGCTGGAACATCTACCCGGACAGCGGGTGGGTCGGCGTCGTCCTCGGCAACCACGACGACGCCCCGTTCCAGGAGATCATCGAGCAGGAGATACGGGCCATCCTCGGCACAACCTGAGCGTGCCCGCGAAAACCTGATCGTGCCCGCACCGGCCCCGGCATACAGTGGCCGGTGTGCTGCGTGAAGTGACTGCTGTCCGGTATGTGAACCCGCTGCGGACCGGCGGGTCCGTGCCCGGGGTCGTCGAGGCCGACGACCTCGGGACATACGTCGTCAAGTTCACCGGATCCGCCCAGGGGCGCAAGGCGCTCGTCGCCGAGATCATCGTCGGCGAGCTCGCACGCCGCCTCGGCCTGCGCTTCCCCGAGCTCGTCCTGGTCCACTTCGACCCCGCGGTCGGCGCCGACGAACCGCACCAGGAGGTCCAGGACCTGCTGCACGCGAGCGCCGGCCTCAACCTCGGCATGGACCTGCTGCCGGGCGCCGCGGACTTCACGCCCGAGGCGATCGACGTCGACCCGCTGGAGGCCGGCAAGGTCGTCTGGCTCGACGCCCTCACCGCGAACGTCGACCGCACGGTGCACAGTTCGAACCTGATGATCTGGCCCACGTTCGGCGTGCACGAGCCGAAGCTGTGGCTCATCGACCACGGCGCCGCGCTCGTCTTCCACCACCGCTGGGGCGCCTCCGCCCCGGACAAGGAGTACGACTTCCGGCACCACGCCCTCGGTTCGTACGGCCCGGACATGACGGCCGCCGACGCCGAACTGGCGCCCCTCGTCACCGAGGACGTCCTCCGCGAGATCGTCGCCCTCGTGCCCGACGCGTGGCTCGCCGACGAGCCGGGCTTCGACTCGCCGGACGCGGTCCGCGAGGCGTACGTGAAGCACCTCCTGGCCCGCGCCCGCGCCTCGGCGGCCTGGCTGCCCACGTGCTTCCCGTCCCGCGACGAACTGGCCGCCGCCGACGCACGGCGCGCCGCCGCCACCGAGAAGGGCCGGCCCGCCTGGCTGAAGCGCGTCCCCGATCTGCACGGGAAGCCCGCGGCCCAGCAGGACTGGTCGACCCACCTCGGCTGACGGTCAGCTCTTCGGCATCAGGACCGTGTCGATGATGTGCACCTCGGCGTTGGCCGTCTTGACGTTGCCGCAGACGACGTTCGCCGAGTCGTTCACCTTGTACGACTCTCCCGAACCGGACGTCGTGAGCTTCGACTTCTCCAGCGTCTCGTAGGAGCCGCTCTTCAGGTCCTCGGCCGTCAGCCGCTGGCCGACCACGTGGTACGTGAGGATCTTGGTGAGCTGCGCCTTGTCGTTGAGGACCTTGTCCAGGTCGGCCTTGGGGATCTTCGCGAAGGCGTCGTTCGTCGGGGCGAAGACGGTGATGTCCTTTGCGTTGTTCAGCGTGTCGACGAGACCGGCCTTCTTGACCGCGGTCACCAGCGTGGACAGGGCCGGGTTGTTCGACGCGGCCGTGGCCACGGGGTCCTTCGCCATGCCGTCGAAGCTGCCCTTGCCGTCCTTCGGCACGGACGAACAGGCGGGCCCGAACGGCTCCGTCATGGATCCCATCGCCTTGGACGGTTCAGCCGACGCGCTCTTGGAGGGGCTGTCGGCGGCGCTGTCCGAGCTGTCGTCCGAGCAGGCCGTCAGGGCGAGGGGGAGGAAGGCGGCCGAGACGACGGCGACGGCGGCGCGACGGACACGGCGGGGGGTGGTGTTCATGACTTCTCCAGGGGGGTGAGTGAACTTGCGTACTGGTGCGGAAGGGGAGGGATACGAGGGTCAGGTGACGGTGACCACCACCGAATGCCGGCCGCTCGCCCCGTCAGGGCTCGTGCGGGTTCGTTCCGCCGTCTGGACGGCACCCGTTCGGTCGGTCGCCCGCACCGTCAGGGTGTGACCGCCCGGAGCGGCCTGCCACGGGAAGGACCACTGGCGCCAGGTGTCGCGGGTGTCCTCGGCGGCCAGGTCGGCGCTCCGCCACGGGCCGTCGTCGACGCGCACCTCGACCTTGTCGATGCCGCGGTGCTGCGCCCACGCCACCCCGGCGACCATCACCGTTCCCGCCTTCGGCCGGGCGAACGGCTTGGGGGTGTCGATACGGGACTGGGTCTTGATCGGAGCCTTCGCGGCCCAGTCGCGCCGCACCCAGTAGGGGTCGTACGCGTCGAACGTCGTGAGCTCGATGTCCTCGATCCACTTGCAGGCGGAGACGTATCCGTACAGCCCCGGCACCACCATGCGCACGGGGAACCCGTGCGCGAACGGCAGCGGTTCGCCGTTCATGCCGAGCGCCAGCAGCGCGTCGCGGCCGTCCATCACGTCGTCGACGGGCGTGCCGATGGTCATGCCGTCCACGGACCGCGCGACCAGCTGGTCCGCGGGGCCGCCGCGGGCCGGGGGCACGACACCGCACTCGGCGAGCACGTCGGCGAGGCGTACGCCGATCCAGCGGGCGTTGCCCACGTACGGGCCGCCCACCTCGTTGGACACGCACGTCAACGTGATGTCCCGCTCGACCAGTTCGCGCCGCAGCAGGTCCCGGAAGGACACGGTCGTCTCGCGCGCGACGCCCTTGCCGTGGATCCGCAGCCGCCAGGCGTCGGCGTCGACCCGGGGCACGATCAGCGCGGTGTCCACCCGGTAGAAGTCCTTCGAGGAGGTGACGAAGGGGCTGATGCCGGGCACGCGCAGCCGTGCGCCCTTGGGGACGGGGGAGGCGGGCGAGGCGGGGGCGGGCAGCACGATGCCTTCGCGGGAGGCGATGGCGTCCTTGCCGCGCGAGGCGTTGAACGACCTGCCGAGAGCGCCGACGCCCGCCGAGGCGGCCGCGGCGGCGGTGGCGGCGATCAGGAAGCCGCGCCGGTCCCACCCGGCGGTCTCCGTGCCCCCTTCTGACGCGGGGCGGGGGACCAGACGACCGGCGAGCGCATACAGCAGCGCCGCACCGGCCACGGAACCCACCAGGGAGGGAAGCGCGTCCGCGAGACCGGTCGAGTCCGGCCGGGAGACGGCGGCCAGGGCGCCGACCACCCCGAAGAGCAGCACGCCCGCCGCGCCGAGGCGGCGGTGGCGCAGGGCGAGGAGCCCCAGCGCGACCGCCAGGAGCGCGAGCACCACGACGATGCCGGACTGCAGGACGAGCTTGTCGTCGGTGCCGAACTCCCGGATCGCCCAGTCCTTGACGGACGCGGGCGTACGGTCGATCGCCGCACCGCCGACCGCCACGACGGGCCCCGCCTCGGGGCGCACGGCGGAGGACAGCAGCTCGGCCGCGGCGAGGGCGGCGAACCCGGCCAGCGCCCCACTCAGGGCACCGGCCGCGGCGCGCCCCGGGTCGATGCGCGGTTTCCGGCGGTTCCGTTCTGTCGTCACATGGGGTATCCGAGGCCGAGGGCCGCGCGGATTGGTGAATTCCCCTATCGGATGACAATGATCCGCGTGTTGACGCCGGGCGGGGTCAGACGGGCAACTCCATCAACGCCACGGGGGAGGAGGTCGGCGCGTCCGAACCGCCCGCGGGCTCCACCGTGATGCCCATGCCGGTCGCCTTGCCGACCCCGCCCCGCATCAGGACCGTCGACGCGGACCGGTCGGGGTCCATGAGACCGGCCGAGCGCATGGAACCGCCGTCGTCGAACCAGAGTTGGTAGACCTTGCCCTTGGGCGGCCGTGCCATGCCGTCGGCGACGAACACGGCCTTGTCGAGGCTCTTGGACACGACGACCGTGCCGCGTGCCCCGTCCGTGAGCCCGCCGGTACGGGTCCTGGCGTCCGGGGCGGCGAGCACGGCGGCGAGCTCCTGCGACTGCTCCCGGGTCTGCTCCTGGACCTGCCGGGCCTGTTCCCGCGCGTCCTCCGCTCGCTGGTGCTGCCAGACCGCGGTGCCGCCGAGACCGACGGCGGCGAGACAGGCGGCGAGGGCCCACCGGTAGATGCCACGCGCCCGACGCGGCCGAGGCCCGGGGCCGGTCTCCGTCACCTGCGGGACGCTCGGCACGTCCTGCCGGACGGTGCCGATCCGTCGCAGCACCTCATCCTTGAGAGCGGGCCGGGGTGCGACGGCCGAGGCGAGGGCCAGGCGGGCGACGGTCGCGGTCAGCTCCCGCACTTCCTGGTCGCAGGAAGGGCAGAGCGCGAGGTGCTCCTCGAACTGGGCGCGTTCGGCGTCGTCGAGGGCGTCGGCGGCGTAGGCCCCGGTCAGCGTGTGCAGGTCGGCCGCGCTGTTCACGCGCTCACCCCCAGGCAGTCGCGCAGCCGGATGAGTCCGTCGCGCAGGCGGGTCTTGACGGTGCCCAAGGGGAGGGCGAGGAGCTCGGCGACCTGGCGGTAAGTCAGGCCGCGGTAGTAGGCGAGGGTCACGGACTGCCGCTGGACCTCGGTGAGCCCGCGCAGACACCTGCGCACCTGCTCGCGCTCCAGATGCGCCTCGACCTCTTCGCTGACCTCGTCGAAGGCGGGGGTGGCCGCGAGCTGCGCGGCCTTGCGGTCGCGGGCCGCGGCCGCCTCGACGGAGCGGACCCGGTCCACCGCACGCCGGTGGGCGAGCGTCAGCACCCAGGTCATCGCGGTACCGCGGTCGGCCCGGTACCGGGGCGCCGTGCGCCACACCTCGACCAGGACGTCCTGGGTGACCTCCTCGGACTGGGCGTGGTCGCGCAGCACTCCCCGCACGACCCCGAGGACGGGCCCCGCCACGGCGTCGTAGACACCGGTGAACGCCTGCTGGTCACCGCGGGCGACCCGCGCGAGCAACTCCTGCAGATCGGGCCCGGGCGCGGACCGTGACCCGATACGGACGACTTCATTCACGCGCAGACCCTCCAGGGCACAGACCGACGTACACCTCTGATACGTAGCCGCCGGCGCTCCGGATTGGTCGGAGTTCCACGCACATCACCCCCGGCGCTGTGCGGTGCCGGGGGTGATGTGCGTGGCCGTACTACTGCGGATGTGTGACGTCTCAGCGGAGCTGTTCGTACGCCGGGAGGGTCAGGAAGTCCGCGTAGTCCGCGTCCAGGGAGACCTGGAGGAGGAGGTCGTGGGCCTGCTGCCACTTGCCGGAGGCGAAGGCCTCGTCGCCGATCTCCTCGCGGATCGCGGCGAGTTCCTCGGCGGCGACCTTGCGGGCCAGGTCGGCGGTGGCCGTCTCGCCGTTCTCGAAGACGACGCCCGCGTTGATCCACTGCCAGATCTGGGAGCGGGAGATCTCCGCGGTGGCGGCGTCCTCCATCAGGTTGAAGATGGCGACGGCGCCGAGACCGCGCAGCCACGCCTCGATGTAGCGGATGCCGACCTGGACGGCGTTGACCAGGCCGTCGTAGGTGGGCTTCGCGTCGAGGGAGTCGATGGCGATCAGGTCGCCGGGCGCGACGGAGACGTCCTCGCGCAGGCGGTCCTTCTGGTTGGGCTTGTCGCCGAGGACCGCGTCGAAGGACTTCATGGCGATCGGGACCAGGTCGGGGTGGGCCACCCACGAGCCGTCGAAGCCGTCGTTCGCCTCGCGGTCCTTGTCGTTCTTGACCTTCTCGAACGCGACCTTGTTGACCTCCGCGTCCTTGCGGGACGGGATGAACGCGGCCATGCCGCCGATGGCGTGCGCGCCGCGCTTGTGGCAGGTGCGGACGAGGAGTTCGGTGTACGCCCGCATGAACGGGGCGGTCATCGTCACCAGGTTGCGGTCCGGCAGGACGAACTTCGAGCCGCCGTCACGGAAGTTCTTGACGATGGAGAAGAGGTAGTCCCAGCGGCCCGCGTTCAGGCCGGAGGCGTGGTCGCGCAGTTCGTAGAGGATCTCCTCCATCTGGTACGCGGCCGTGATCGTCTCGATGAGGACCGTGGCGCGGACCGTGCCCTGCGGGATGCCGACGTAGTCCTGCGCGAAGACGAAGATGTCGTTCCAGAGGCGGGCCTCCAGGTACGACTCCGTCTTCGGGAGGTAGAGGTACGGGCCCTTGCCGAGCTCGATGAGGCGCTTGGCGTTGTGGAAGAAGTACAGGCCGAAGTCGACGAGCGCGCCGGGGACGGCCTTGCCGTCGACCTGGAGGTGGCGCTCGTCCAGGTGCCAGCCGCGCGGGCGCATGACGACGGTCGCGAGCTCGTCGGCGCCCTTCAGCGCGTACGACTTGCCGGTGCGCTCGTCCGTGAAGTCGATGCGGCGCTCGTAGGCGTCGGTGAGGTTGAGCTGGCCGAGGACGACGTTCTCCCAGGTGGGAGCGGAGGCGTCCTCGAAGTCGGCGAGCCAGACCTTCGCGCCCGAGTTGAGGGCGTTGATGGTCATCTTGCGGTCGGTCGGACCCGTGATCTCCACGCGGCGGTCGTTCAGCGCGGCGGGGGCCGGCGCGACCTTCCAGGAGTCGTCCTCGCGGACCGCGGCGGTCTCCGGGAGGAAGTCCAGGGTGGAGGTGCGGGCGATCTCCGCGCGGCGCTCGGCGCGCCGGGCGAGGAGCTCGTCACGCCGGGGCGTGAACTGCCGGTGCAGCTCGGCCACGAACGCGAGGGCCGCGTCGGTGAGCACCTCTTCCTGCCGGGGCAGGGGCTCTGCGTCGACGATGGCCAGCGGCGACGGCGCTAGTGCGGACATGTCCTGTCACTTCCTTCAGAGAGCTGCACGGACGGTGCCGGGCGAGCCGCCGGGCAGACGCGGTGGCACTGGGTGCCACAGGGGCCGAGGTACGGCTTGGGGCCCCGTCCGAGGTAACGGGCCTTCTGGTCAGTGGATACTAGTTTCCTCATGGTGGAAGTTCAATGGTTTGTTGACGTCGAGATTCTTCTCGTCGACACAACGTGTCGCTGAGTGCCATGCCGGTCACTCCATGTGCGCCGGGCCTCCGGCGTCGAGGCGCGTCAGGTCCTCCGCCGTGTCGATGTCGTACGCCTCCGCCACATCCCCACACTCCACGAGCGTGATCTCGCCCACGTGCTCCCGCAAGTAATCGCGTGCCCCGCGGTCGCCGACCGCACTCGCCCCGATCCCCGCCCAGTGCGCGCTCCCGAACAGGACCGGGTGACCCCGCACCCCGTCGTACGCGGCCGCGGCCAGCGTCGTCGGCGCGTCGTACGCGGCACGGACCCGCGCCGTCGCCGCCGCGCCGATCCCCGGCTGGTCGACCAGCGAGACCAGCGCGGCGGCGGCGCCCGTGCCCGCGAGCGAGGCGAGACCGGCGCGCAGCGACGAGCCCATGCCCTCCTCCCACTCCGGGTTGTCGACCAGTACACAGCCGGGGAGCGAGGCACGCGCGCGCACGGCGTCGGCGGACGCGCCCAGGACCACGTGCACCCGAGTGCAGCCCGCCTCGCGCAGCACCCGTACGGCGTGCTCCACGAGCGGCCTGCCCTTGTGTTCGAGCAGCGCTTTCGGGCGCCCGCCGAGGCGCCGTCCGCCCCCCGCGGCGAGCAGCAGCCCGACGACCTCGCCCGCCGCGTCAACCTGCGTGTTCATCGGTTCTGTCGTCATGGCTCCTGGATACACGAGATGTCCGCGACACCCGCGTGTGACGGCGTACGCGAAAGCGGCGCACCCCGTCCCGGGAACGGTTTACTGACCCGCGGCCCCCAGGTGCCCGACCAGCAACCGGGGCGGGCGAGGGATTGTGGTGCGGAGCGTGGAGCAGAGGCAAGGGCAAGGGCACGTGTCAGGGAGCGACGAAGACCCGCGGGTGGCGGAGCTGCGCGCCGCCGTGGCCCGGCTGCGCCGTGAGCTCGCCGCGCACCCGGCCGAGTTCACCGACCGCGGCATCGCCGAGGACGAACTGGCGGCGCTCGCGGAGATGGCGTACGGGGGTGCGCCCGAGATCCCCAGGATGCGCAGGTCCCTCCTGCTGGTGGCCGGCGCGATCGGCTCGGTCAGCGCGCTGGCGACGGGCCTGGCGGCGGTGCGGATGGCCGTGGAGATCTTCGGGGAACCGGACGGGCGGTAGGGCGGGGGAATCGATTCTGCGGCTGGGTCGTGCTTGCCCGCGCAGGTCCCCGCCCCCCCCTGAAAACCCCGCCCCGGGGCGGGGTCAGGCCACCCAGTGGTGGTGGGGGGTGCTGGTCGCCGTGCCGGGGCGCAGGTCGGTGGACAGGGCTGTGGCCAGACGGCGTACCGCTTGTTCCGAGAGGTCCGCGGGGAGCGTGTACGGGATGCGGAGCCGGTGTTCGTGCGTTCCCGGATCCGCCCCGAACCGTGAACCGCCCTCGATCCGCACGCCCTGCGCGAGCACCGCGCGGGCCAGCGCGGACGCGATCGGACGGCCCACGTCCACCCAGAGCGAGAGCCCGCCCGGCGGCACGCGCCAGCGCCACTCCGGCACGTGGCGCGCCAGCGACGCCGCGAGCGCGTCCCGCTGCGCCCGCAGCCGCGGCAGCCGCTCGCGCAGGACGTCGTCCATGCCGCGCAGCAGGTGCAGCGCCACGAGCTGTTCGATGACGGGTGTCGACATGTCGCTCGGCACCCGCTTCATCGCCAGCTCGGTGATCAGCCGGGACCCGGCCCGCACCCACCCGATCCGCAGCCCGCCCCAGTGCGTCTTGCTCAACGATCCGACGGTGACGACCTGTTCGCCCGCCCCGTGCGGCGCGAGCGAGGCGAACGGGGCGGGCGGCGGCACGTCCAGCGCGATGTCCGCGATGGTCTCGTCGATCAGCAGCCAGGTGCCGGTGGCGCGGGCGGTCTCCAGGATGCGCACGCGCTGCTCGCGCGGCATCAGCGCACCCGTCGGGTTCTGGAAGTCCGGTACGAGGTACGCGACTCTGGGCGCCGCCTGCCGCAGCGACGACTCGACGAGGCCGGCGTCCCACCCGTCCTCCGTCACGGGGACGGGGACGGCGCGCAGGCCCGCGCCGCGGATCGCGTCCAGTGCGTTCGGGTACGAGGGGTTCTCGACGAGGACGCGGTCGCCGGGCCGCCCGAGCAGGGCGAGGGTCAGGGACAGCGCGTGCTGGGCGCCGGTGGTGATCAGGATCTGGTCGGGGAGAGTGGGCAGGCCGCGCCGGGTGAAGCGCTCGGCGACGGCGGCCCTCAACTCCGGTATGCCGTACGGGTGGTAGCCGGGCGTCGGCGCGTGCTCGGCCAGCATCGCGCCCGCCGCGGCGAGGGCGGCGCCGAGCTCGGCCTCCGGGGCGCCCGGCGCGGCGACGGCCAGGTCCAGGACACCGTCGCCCGCGGGGAAGGCGGCGACGCCGGCCGGCCGCTGCCCCTGCGGCAGCTCGGTCCAGGTGCCGGCGCCGCGCCGGCTCATGGCGTACCCGCCCTCGCGCAGCACGTCGTACGCCGCCGTGACCGTGGCCCGGCTGACGCCCAGCGCGGACGCCAGTTCGCGCTCGGCGGGGAGCCGGGTGCGCAGGGGGATGCGGCCGTCGAGGAGCAGCGTGCACACGCCGCTCGCCAGCGCGCGGTAGCCGGGGCGTTCGCCGACGGCGCCGGTCAGGAGCTGGGCGAGCTGACGGCTGCCGAGCCTCCTGTCCACCGTGTGGACCACGCGTGCGTCTGCCATGCCAACTCCCGCCGATTGGCCCTGCTCTCCAGGCCAATCAGCGTACAGACTCCGGTTCTGAGCACTTCGGTCGGCGTTTGGCCTGGGAAGGAGCATGGCGATGTCTGGAGGGGAAGTGGCGGAAGCGGGGGAAGCGGTGGTGGTCGGGGTCAGCGGTTCGCTCGCGAGCCTTGCGGCGCTGCGGGTGGGGGCGGAGCAGGCACGGCGCGGGGGGCGTGTGCTGGTCGCCGTCCTGGCGTGGGAGCCGCCCGAGGGCGAGGGGTTGTACCTGCGCCACCCCGACCCGGCGTGGGCGCGGCACTGGTATGTGGAGGCGCGGGGGCGGTTGGACCGGGCCTTCGACGAGGTCTTCGGCGGGTCGCCGCGGGGCGTCGTTGTCGAGCGTCGTGTGGTCCGGGGGCGACCGGGGCGAGTTCTCTGCGACGTGGCGGCGGTGCACGCGGACGCCCTCCTGGTCATCGGTGCGCGGTCCCACCGGCACCGGGCCTCGCGGACGCACCGCTATGTCCACACGCACGCGCCGTGCGCGGTCCTCACGGCGCCGGCGTCGCGCCCCCCGAGGGGCATGCGCCGCACCCTGCGGCGGATGACCCCCGCGGACTTCGCCCTGGCCAACCACTGAAGCGACCGCATCGCCGCGGCACCCCGTCGCTCCGCGACGGCCTTTCCCACCCGCCCACCCGGCACCCCGCGACCGCCGGGACCCACTCACCCCGTCGCTCCGCGACGGCTTTACCCGCCCGCCCACCCGGCGCGCCCCGCGACCGCCGGGGGTCGATTGCTCCGTCGCTTCGCGACGGCCCCCCGCCCGTTTCCCTACGGGGAGTCGGTGGTGCTGGGGGTTGGGTGGGTGGGTGGGTGGGGAAAGATCCGCCGCGGAGCGGCGGGACAGGGGAACCCCCAGGGCTCAGGAGCCAGGTGTCGCGTTGGTCAACGCAGCCGACAACTCCACCGCCACCTGCTGCAGCACCGGCACGATCTTGTCCGTGGCCGCCTCCGTCACCCGGCCCGCCGGGCCGGAGATGGAGATCGCCGCGGCCGTGGGGGAGTCGGGCACCGGCACGGCCAGGCACCGGACGCCGATCTCCTGCTCGTTGTCGTCCACCGCGTACCCCGTGCGGCGCACGTCGTCGAGGGCGGCGAGGAAGCCTTCCGGCGTGGTGATCGTCTTCTCCGTGGCCGCCGGCATCCCCGTGCGGGCGAGCAGCGCGCGGACCTCGTCCGGTGACGCGTGCGCGAGCAGCGCCTTGCCGACGCCCGTGGAGTGCGGCAGGACCCGCCGGCCGACCTCGGTGAACATGCGCATGGAGTGCTTGGACGGCACCTGTGCGACGTACACGATCTCGTCGCCGTCGAGGAGCGCCATGTTCGCCGTCTCGCCGGTCTCCTCGACGAGCCGGGCGAGGTAGGGGCGGGCCCATGTGCCGAGCAGCCGGGACGCGGATTCGCCGAGGCGGATCAGGCGCGGGCCGAGCGAGTAGCGGCGGTTGGCCTGCTGACGCACGTACCCGCAGGCGACCAGCGTGCGCATGAGGCGGTGGATGGTGGGGAGCGGAAGGCCGCTGCTGGCGGAGAGTTCGCTGAGACCGACCTC
This sequence comes from Streptomyces venezuelae, assembly GCF_008642335.1. Classification (NCBI taxonomy): domain Bacteria; kingdom Bacillati; phylum Actinomycetota; class Actinomycetes; order Kitasatosporales; family Streptomycetaceae; genus Streptomyces; species Streptomyces venezuelae. The sequence goes on from NZ_CP029191.1 coordinate 6,669,735, forward strand.
GCCCCCTGCGTCCGCCATCCGCTCGAGCAGGTCGAAGGCGCGCTCGAGGGACTGGACGCCGCCGCTCGCGGCGGGGGTCTTGGAGGCGGCGGTTTCCGCAGGGGCGTCGCTGGCGCTTGACGTCGGCACGGCGCGTTCCTTTCGGTGCTGGCGGGCAAGGAAGCAGCCTACCGTTCGGTTCTTCACGAGGGTCCGTGCTCGGCATGCCGTCGTCGCCGGTCAGGGGGCCTTTGTCCGTGTCTTCGCGGGGTTGTCCCGCGCACCCCGACGCTCGCGTTGTGCGTAGCTACGTTCTGTTCAGCGGAATTCTAATTCCACGTTGTGGAAACGTCCAGTCCGAACCGGAACGTCTCCGGAACCTCGCGACCGTGAACAAGACCGTGAACAAGCACACCCTTGACGTCGCGAGAGCAAGCGTGAAAACTCCTTCAACAGAACGTTGAATTCCGTTAAGCGGAAGCAAATGGTCTGTGTAGCGGAACAGAAGAAAGCAGAAAGGGGACGCGGGTGTCCGAAAAGGACGTGCACGTGGACGCGACGGCCGGCGCGGGTGCGGCGGATGCGGCGGGTGCGGCGGGTGTCGACGTGCAGCTGGTGCTCCGCTCGACCCGCGTCATCACCCCGGAGGGCACCCGGGCCGCCTCGGTCGCCGTGTCCGGCGGAAAGATCGTGGCCGTCGACGCGTACGACGCCGAAGTACCGGACGGCGCCCGCCTGGAGGACCTCGGCGACGACACCCTGCTCCCCGGCCTCGTCGACACGCACGTCCACGTGAACGACCCGGGCCGCACGGAGTGGGAGGGCTTCTGGACCGCCACCCGCGCCGCGGCCGCCGGCGGGATCACCACCCTCGTCGACATGCCCCTCAACTCCCTGCCGCCGACGACGACCGTCGACAACCTGCGCACCAAGCAGGACGTCGCCCGCACCAAGGCGCACATCGACGTCGGCTTCTGGGGCGGCGCGCTGCCCGACAACGTCCAGGACCTCAAGCCGCTGCACGACGCCGGTGTCTACGGCTTCAAGTGCTTCCTGTCGCCCTCGGGCGTGGACGAGTTCCCCGAGCTGAACCAGGACCAGCTCACCGCCTCCATGGCCGAGATCGCCGGGTTCGGCGGGCTCCTGATCGTGCACGCGGAGGACCCGCACGAGCTGGACGCCGCCCCGCACAAGAGCGGCCCCAAGTACGCGGACTACCTCCAGACCCGGCCCCGTATCTCCGAGGACACCGCGATCGAGGGGCTCATCGCCGTCGCCAAGCGGCTCGGCGCCCGCGTGCACGTCCTGCACCTGTCCTCCTCCGACGCACTGCCGCTGATCGCCGCCGCCAAGCGCGAGGGCGTACGGCTGACCGTCGAGACCTGCCCGCACTACCTCACCCTGACCGCCGAGGAAGTTCCCGACGGCGCCAGCGAGTTCAAGTGCTGCCCGCCCATCCGTGAGGCCGGCAACCAGGACCTGCTGTGGGAGGCGCTCGCGGACGGCACCATCGACTGCGTCGTCACGGACCACTCGCCCTCCACCGCGGACCTCAAGACCGACGACTTCGCCACCGCGTGGGGCGGCATCTCCGGGCTCCAGCTGAGCCTGCCCGCCGTCTGGACCGAGGCGAGGAAGCGCGGTCACTCCCTCGAGGACGTGGTGCGCTGGATGTCCACGCGCACCGCACACCTGGTCGGACTCGACCAGAAGGGCGCCATCGAGGCCGGCCGCGACGCCGACTTCGCGGTCCTCGCGCCCGACGAGACCTTCACCGTGGACCCCGCGGAGCTGCAGCACAGGAACCGGGTCACGGCGTACGCGGGCAAGACCCTCAGCGGCGTCGTGAAGTCCACCTGGCTGCGCGGCGAACGCATCCTGCACGGCGGCGAGTTCAGCGAACCCGCAGGCCGACTTCTGGAAAGGAACAACTGATCACCGTGACGGCGCAGCACATATCCCCTTTGGCTTCCTTCACCGGCGACGCCAGTCCCTACGGCGGCGGTGAGCCCTACGCCGACTACCGCACGGCCGACTTCCCCTTCACCCAGTACGCCAACCTCGCCGACCGGCAGCTCGGCGCCGGTGTGATCGCCGCCAACGACGAGTTCTTCGCGATGCGCGAGAACCTGCTGCTCGCCCACCCGGCCGTGTTCGACCCCGAACACTTCGGCCACAAGGGCAAGGTCATGGACGGCTGGGAGACCCGCCGCCGGCGCGGTGTCTCGGGCGAGCACCCGTGGCCCACCGAGGACGACCACGACTGGGCGCTCGTACGGCTCGGCGCGCCCGGCATCGTACGCGGCATCGTCATCGACACCGCCCACTTCCGCGGCAACTACCCGCAGGCCGTCTCCGTGGAGGGCACCAGCGTCGACGGTTCGCCGACGCCCGAGGAGCTCTGCGCCGACGACGTGAAGTGGACGACCCTCGTCCCGCGCACCCCTGTCGGCGGTCACGCCGCCAACGGCTTCGCCGTCGACATCGAGCAGCGCTTCACGCACCTGCGCGTCAACCAGCACCCGGACGGCGGCATCGCCCGCCTGCGCGTGTACGGCGAGGTCGTCGCCGACCCCAAGTGGCTCGCCGCGCTCGGCACGTTCGACGTCGTGGCCCTGGAGAACGGCGGCCAGGTCGAGGACGCGTCCGACCGCTTCTACTCCCCGGCCACCAACACCATCCAGCCGGGCCGCTCCCGCAAGATGGACGACGGCTGGGAGACCCGTCGCCGCCGCGACACCGGCAACGACTGGATCCGCTACCAGCTCGTCCAGCAGTCCGAGATCCGCGCGGTCGAGATCGACACGGCCTACCTCAAGGGCAACTCGGCCGGCTGGGCCTCCCTTTCGGTGCGCGACGGCGCGTCGGGCGAGTGGGTCGAGGCGCTGCCCCGCACCCGCCTGCAGCCCGACACCAACCACCGCTTCGTCCTGGACGCCCCGGTCGTCGGCACGCACGTGCGCGTCGACATCTTCCCGGACGGCGGCATCTCCCGCCTGCGCCTGTTCGGCACGCTGACCGAGGACGGCGCGGCCAAGCTGGCCGCCCGCCACCAGGAGCTGGGCGGCTGATCCGCCCCCACTGAACGTGGGGCGCGCCGGGTGGACAGCCCCGGCGCGCCCCACACCCATGTCCTGCCCCCGGCGCGCGGGCCTCAGGCGGCGTGACCGCCGTCCACCGACAGCTCGGTGCCGGTGATGTACGCCGCGTCGTCCCCGGCGAGATACCCGACCAGGGACGCCACCTCGGCGGCGGAACCGAAGCGGCCCAGCGCGGTCATGGCGCTCTGGCCGTCGGCGAAGGGGCCGTTCGCCGGGTTCATGTCGGTGTCGATCGGGCCCGGCTGCACCAGGTTCGCCGTGATCCTCCGGCCGCCCAACTCCCGCGCCAGCGCCTTGTTGAGACCGATCAGCGCGGCCTTGCTGGTCGCGTACAGCGTGCCGCCGGGGCCCGGGACGCGCTGCGCGATGCAGCTGCCGATCGTGATGATGCGCCCGCCGTCGCGGAGCCGGGCGGCCGCCGTCTGCGAGGCCAGGAAGACCCCTCGTACGTTCACGGCCATCACCCGGTCGATGTCGGCGAGCGTCAGGTCGCCGATGGGGCCGAGGACACCGATGCCCGCGTTGTTCACCAGGATGTCCAGGCCGCCGAGGTCGTCGGCGGCGCGGTCGACCGCCCCCGCCGCGTCCCCGGCGTCCGCCGCGTCCGCCCGGATGGCGAAGCCGCGCTGCCCCATGGCCCGGATCTTCGTGACCACCTCGTCGGCGGCCGCCTCGTCGTGGACGTAGGTGAGGGCCACGTCCGCGCCCTCCTGGGCGAGCCGCAGCGCGATCGCCGCGCCCATGCCGCGGCTGCCGCCGGTGACCAGGGCCGTCCTGCCGGTGAGGGGAGTCGTCGTGCCGGTGGGAGTAGACATGTCGGAACCTTCCGTTTGAAGCGCCAAGTGCTTGTGGGTTCAATGAAAGGCGTTCGCGCGGGAGTCGGCTGGCGGCAATCGGACACGTAGCTGTACGGCCGCCTCCGGTCGGTTAACTCCCGGAAAATTCCCCTCACTTGTCGTTGACACGACAACCTCTACGCGCGTCACACTGGTCCCATGCGAATCCCCCCACGAATCGTCAGCGTCACTGCCCTTGCCGCCGCCCTGTTCATCGGCGGCCCCGTCACGGCGAACGCGGCCCCGGTCACCCACACCGCCCCCGTCTCGCACTCCGTCACCGCGGTCGGCGACATCTGTCTCTCCGCGCTGCCCTCCCAGGCGCACGACACCCTCGACCTGATCGAGGCGGGCGGCCCCTACCCGTACCCGCAGGACGGCACCGTCTTCCAGAACCGCGAGGGCGAGCTGCCGAAGCAGAGCTCCGGCTACTACCACGAGTACACGGTCGTCACGCCGGGCTCCGACAACCGCGGCGCCCGCCGCATCGTCACCGGCGAGAAGAACCAGGAGGACTACTACACGTCCGACCACTACGCGTCGTTCGACCTGGTCGACCACGGCTGCTGAGTCAGTTCTGCGGGAAACTCCGCAGCGCGGCGAACAGGGCGCAGGCCAGCACGATGAGGGCCCCGCTCGCGTACGTCTCGTAACCGTCGAGGAAGCCGAGGCGCTGGACGAGACCCCAGCCGCGCAGCTCGCCGGTGAAGCTGTGGACCAGGCCGACCGCGCCCTGCAACAACAGGGCCACACCGAGGAACTCCAGTAGCTGCTTCATACAAAGATCCTCGTCCCGCACCTTCCGCGCGGGCATCCGCCGCGGGGCGAGGATCTTCACGTCGAGCGGGTCCGAAAGTCGCGGACCTGCGCGACTTTGGTAGACGATCACGCACGATCACGCGTGAGGAACGTGCACGGGCACCCGCGGTGCGTAGATTTATCGACCATGAGCGGCACTGATCCCACGCGACCCGCCGAGGGCGAGCGGCCCCTGACCAGGAGACCCTGGACGCTGCCCTCCGCCATCGCGCGGGAGTTCGACCCGAGCCGCGCCGGACGCAAGGCGCGGCGGACCGTCCGCGACTGGATCGCCGACTTCACCTGCTTCTTCGCCGCCGTCGTCATCGGGATGCTCGGCGCCGACGCGGTCACCGGCAACCCGCACATCTCCCCGGGCTGGGCGGAGTTCGACCAGGTGCTCGGCGCGCTGGCCTGCGCCGCGGTCTGGCTGCGCAGACGGTGGCCCGTCGGCCTCGCCCTCGCGATGGTGCCGGTCTCGGTGGCCTCCGACACGGCGGGCGGCGCCGCGGCCATCGCGCTCTTCACCCTCGCCGTGCACCGGCCGTTCCGGTACGTCGCCTGGATCGGCGGAGCCTCGGTCGCCGTCGTCCCCCTCACCTACTGGCTGCGCCCCGACGCCACCATGTCGTACGGCATCACCATCGCCTTCGGCGTGCTGCTGACCATCACCGTCATCGGCTGGGGCATGTTCGTGCGCTCCCGCCGCGAACTCCTGCTCAGCCTCCGCGACCGGGCCGTCCGCGCCGAGAACGAGGCCGCGCTCCGCGCCGAACAGGCCCAACGGCTCGCCCGCGAGGACATCGCGCGCGAGATGCACGACGTCCTCGCCCACCGCCTCACCCTGCTCAGCGTCCACGCGGGCGCCCTCGAGTTCCGCCCGGACGCACCCCGCGAGGAGATCGTCAGGGCGGCCGGTGTCATCAGGGAGAGCTCCCACGAGGCCCTCCAGGACCTGCGCCAGGTCATCGGCGTCCTGCGCGGCGGCGATGCGGACGCCTCCGGCCGCCCGCAGCCCACCCTCGCCGCCCTCGACACTCTGATCGCCGAGTCCCGCGACGCGGACATGAAGGTCGTCCTCCACAACCGCGTCGCCGACCCGGCCTCCGTGCCCACGGCCCTCGGCCGCACCGCCTACCGCATCGCCCAGGAAGGTCTGACCAACGCCCGCAAACACGCCCCCGGCGCCGAAGTGACCGTCACCGTCACGGGCGCGCCCGGCAAGGGCCTGACCCTGTCCGTCCACAACCCCGCGCCGCCCGGCCCCGTGCCCGCGGTGCCCGGCTCGGGACAGGGCCTCATCGGGCTCGCCGAGCGGGCCTCGCTCGCGGGCGGCAGGCTCGGCCACGAGGCCGGGACCGACGGCGGATTCCACCTGGAGGCCTGGCTACCGTGGGCGTCATGAAACCGATCAAGCTGCTCCTCGTCGACGACGATCCGCTCGTGCGGGCCGGGCTCTCCTTCATGCTCGGCGGCGCGGACGACATCCAGATCGTCGGCGAGGCGGGCGACGGCACCGAAGTCGCCCCGCTGGTCGGCGAACTCGAGCCCGATGTCGTCCTGATGGACATCCGCATGCCCACGATGGACGGCCTCGCCGCCACCGAGGCGCTGCGCAGGCGTCCCGGCGCGCCCGAAGTCATCGTCCTCACCACCTTCCACGCCGACGAACAGGTGCTGCGCGCCCTGCGCGCGGGCGCGGCAGGGTTCGTCCTGAAGGACACGGCGCCGGCCGAGATCGTCGCGGCGGTGCGCGCGGTGGCCGCGGGGGAGCCCGTGCTCTCGCCGACGGTGACCCAGCAGCTGATCACGCAGGTCACCGGCGTCGACCCGCAGCTCGACCGCAGGCGCCGGGCGTTGGACCGGCTCGCGACGCTGGGGGAGCGGGAGCGCGAGGTGGCCGTCGCGGTCGGGCGCGGCGGGTCGAACGCGGACATCGCGGCGCAGCTGTACCTGAGCGTCGCCACGGTCAAGGCCCACGTGTCGCGGATCCTGACCAAGCTCGACCTCAACAACCGTGTGCAGATCGCGCTGCTGGCGCACGACGCGGGGCTCCTGGACGAGGACGGCTGAGCAGGGCGGATCACCGGAACGGATGAACGGGACGCGGGCGGGAACAGAGCGCCGCGTCCGGCACGTTGGCCACATGAGCACCTGGGAGGGGACCCACATGGCGGAGAGCATCGATCTTGATACGTACGGCCCGCGGTTCCGAGAGGACCCGCACTCCGTCTACGCGGAACTCCGCACGCTGGGACCGGTCCACCGCGTCCGTCTGCCACCTCCGGAGGACATGGACGACACGTACCTGGTGGTGGGGTACGAAGAGGGCAGAACCGCCCTCCGCGACCCGCGCTTCGCCAAGTCCGCCGCGGCGGCGGGCTTCGCCTTCCACGAGGAAGAGCTGATCGGCACCCACCTGCTGATAGCCGACCCGCCCCAGCACACCCGCCTGCGTGCTCTCATCACCCGGGAGTTCACCGCACGCCGTGTCGAGGCCATGCGCCCGCGCATCCAGCGCATCACCGACGACCTCCTCGACGAGATGCTGGTCCACGGCGAGTCGGCCACGACCCGGCGCGCCGACCTCTTCGAAGCGCTCGCCTTCCACCTTCCGATCACCGTGATCTGTGAGCTGCTCGGCGTCCCCGACATCGACCGCGCCACGTTCCGCCGCCTGTCCAACGGAGTCGTGGCCTCGCCCGACCAGGAGGCGGAACGCGCCGCCTTCGAGGAACTCGCAGCGTTCCTCGCCGAACTGGTCGAGGAGAAGCGGCGTTCGGGCGGTGGCGAAGACCTGCTGAGCGCGCTGATCCGCACGACGGACGACGAGGGCGGCGACCGCCTCTCCACCTCCGAGCTGCGCGGAATGGCCTTCCTGCTGCTGATCGCGGGACACGAGACGACGGTCAACCTGATCGGCAATGCCGTGCACGCCCTGTTCACCCATCCCGACCAACTGGCCGCTCTGCGCGCCGACATGACCCTCCTCGACGGCGCGATCGAGGAGGCCCTGCGCTATGAGGGCCCGCTGGAGAGCGCGACGTACCGCTTCGCGACCGAGCCCACCGAGCTGGGTGGCGTGGTGATACCGAGGGGCGCGATCGTCCGGATCGGCCTCGCCGCGGCCAACCGGGACCCCGCCCGCTTCTCCGGGCCAGACCGCTTCGACATCCGCCGCGCCCCGCAGGGCCACATGGCCTTCGGGCACGGCCTGCACCACTGCCTGGGTGCCCCGCTGGCCCGGGTCGAGGCGCAGATCGCGCTGGGGTCGCTCCTGGAGCGCTGCCCCGGCCTCGCGCCGGACGGGCCGCCGGGGGAGTGGCTGCCCGGGACTCTGATCAGGGGGATGCGGCGGCTTCCCGTCCGGTGGTAGTAGTCGGTCATGACCGAGCCCACGGCCGCGCAGCCGGTTTCCGACCCCCTCGACCTCGCCATGGCCCAGAAGGTCCTGGAGGCCCAGCCGTTCAGCCGCCTCGTGCGGGCCCGCATCACGCGGTTCGGTGAGGGCGCGGCGACGCTGGAGATCGGGGTGCGCGACGAGCTCCGGCAGCAGAACGGCTTCCTGCACGGCGGCGTGCTGGCGTACGCGGCGGACAACAGCATCACGTTCGCCGCGGGCACGACGCTCGGCCCGGCCGTCCTGACGTCCGGGTTCTCCATCCAGTACGTACGTCCGGCGACCGGCGTGACCCTCATCGCGCACGCCGCCGTGGTGCACTCGGGCCGGCGTCAGGCGACGGTGCGCTGTGAGCTGGTCGCGGTGGGGGAGGAGGGCACGGAGACGCTGTGCGCGATCGCGCAGGGGACGGTGCTCTCCACGGCCTGAGGTCTCGGGCGCAGGCTCTCAGCCGGCGGGGATCTCCTGGGGGAACTCCTCGGGGATCTCCGCCATCCGCACCGGCCGCCGCTCCCGCCGCGACAGCTCGCACGCCTCCGCGATCCGCAGGGCGTGCAGCGCCTCGCGGCCGTCGCAGGGGTTCGTGCGTGCGCCGCGGACCACCTCGACGAAGGCGGCGAGCTCCGCCTCGTACGCGGGGGCGAAGCGCTCCAGGAAACCTGGCCAGGGCTTGACCGGAGCGGGCGGGCCCGCCGGTTCCAGGGACGTGAGCGGCGTGCGCTCGTCCATACCGACGGCCAACTGGTCGTGCTCGCCCGCCAGTTCCATGCGGACGTCGTACCCCGCGCCGTTGCAGCGCGTGGCGGTGGCCGTGGCGAGGGTGCCGTCGTCGAGGGTGAGTATCGCGGCCGCCGTGTCGACGTCGCCCGCGTCGCGGAACATCGCGGGTCCCGCGTCGGACCCCGTCGCGTACACCACCGTGACCTCGCGGCCCGTCACCCACCGCAGGATGTCGAAGTCGTGGACGAGGCAGTCGCGGTAGAGGCCGCCGGAGAGCGGCAGGTACGCGGCCGGGGGCGGCGCGGGGTCCGAGGTGATCGCCCGCACGGTGTGCAGTCTCCCCAGCCGGCCCGCGCGGACCGCCTCGCGCGCCGCGGTGTACCCCGCATCGAAGCGCCGCTGGAAGCCGAGTTGCAGCACGGTCCCTGCGGCCTCGACCTCGGCGAGAGCGGCGAGCGTGCCCGGCAGGTCGAGGGCGATGGGCTTCTCGCAGAACACGGGGAGGCCCGCGCGCGCCGCTCTGCCGATGAGCTCCGCGTGCGCGGAGGTCGCCGCCGTGATCACCACGGCGTCCGCCCCCGCGGCGAAGACGTCGTCCGCCGACGGCACCGCCGTCGCCCCGGTCCGCGCCGCGAGGGCGGTGGCCCGGGCGGGGTCGGCGTCGGCGATCACCAGGGACGACACGTCGGGGTGCTGGCTGAGGGCGGCCGCGTGGAAGGAGCCGATGCGGCCCGTTCCGATCAGTCCGATGCGCATGCACCCACCCTCGCGACGCCGGACGGCCCTGTCAATCCTTTGTCCTGACAACAGAACTTACGCGGTTCCCACCGTGGGGTGGCGTAGGTTCGGCGGGGACACCGAAGTCCGGTGGGAACACGGAGAATTGGAGCGGCCCATGCACGGCGCGGGCGATCGGATCGACACCTCGACGGCGCATTCGGCGCGGGTGTACGACTACATCCTGGGCGGCAAGGACCACTACCCCGTGGATGCCGCGGCGGGCGACACGATGTGCGAGCACTGGCCCGCGCTGCCGGTGCACATGCTGGAGAACCGCCGCTTCATGCACCGCGCCGGACGCTACCTGGCCGAGGAGCGGGGCATCCGCCAATTCCTCGACATAGGCACCGGGTTGCCCACGGCGCCCAACCTCCACGAGGTGGCGCAGGAGGTGGCGCCGGAGTCGCACGTGGTCTACGTGGACAACGACCCCATCGTCCTGGCCCACGCCCGCGCCCTCCTGCAGAGCACGCCCGAGGGCGCGACGGCGTACATCGACGCGGACATGCACGACCCGGACGCCATCCTGGACAGCGCGGAGTTCCGCGAGCTGATCGACCTGAAGGAGCCGGTCGGCCTGATGGTGATCGGCATTCTCCACTTCATCCTGCCCCCGGACGACCGCCGCCTGGTCCAGCGTCTCCTGGAACCGCTGCCGTCGGGCAGCTTCCTCGCCATGACCATCGGCACCGCGGACTTCGCCCCCGGCGAGGTGGGCCGGGTGGCCGACGAGTACGCCGCGCAGGGCATGCCCATGGCCCTGCGCGACCTGCCGACGGCCACGTCGTTCTTCGACGGCATGGAACTGGTCGACCCGGGCGTCACCCAGGTCCACAAGTGGCGCCCGGGCCCCGAGCAGGACGGCATCGACGACAGCGCGATCGCGATGTACGGGGCGGTGGCCCGCAAGGTCTGACGGAGAGCATCACGCCGGGCGGCCGAATTTGTCCGGACAACAGAACTTAAGAACTTCCCGTCATCATCTCCTGGGACTACGCTCGCCACGTGTCCAAACCAGTCGCCAAAGCAGCCCAGGACAAGCCGGTCCAGGACCCCACCGTGGACCTCCGGCTCGGCGTCGACCGCAGCAGTCCCGTCCCGCTCTACTTCCAGCTGGCCCAGCAGCTGGAAGCGGCGATCGAGCGCGGCGCCCTCACGCCCGGCAGCCTCCTCGGCAACGAGATCGAGCTCGCCGGGCGGCTCGGCCTGTCGCGGCCCACGGTGCGGCAGGCCATCCAGTCCCTCGTCGACAAGGGGCTGCTCGTGCGGCGGCGGGGCGTCGGCACCCAGGTCGTGCACAGCCAGGTCAAGCGGCCCCTGGAGCTCAGCAGCCTCTACGACGACCTCGAAGCCGCGGGCCAGCGCCCCGAGACCCGAGTCCTGCGCGCCGCCCTCGAACCCGCCACGGCCGAGGTCGCGGCGGCGCTCGGGGTCGCCGAGGGCGACGAGGTGCACCTCGTCGAGCGGCTCCGGCTCGCGCACGGAGAGCCCATGGCCCACCTGCGCAACCACCTGCCCACCGGCCTCCTCGACCTCGACCCGGCGCGTCTTGAGGCCACCGGGCTGTACCGCCTGATGCGCGCGGCGGGCCTCACCCTGCACAGCGCCCGCCAGTCGGTCGGCGCCCGCGCCGCCACCGCCGACGAGGCGGAGCTGCTCGCCGAGCCGGCGGGCGCCCCGCTGCTCACGATGCGGCGCACCACGTTCGACGACACGGGACGCGCCGTCGAGTTCGGCTCGCACGTCTACCGGGCCTCGCGGTACTCCTTCGAGTTCCAGCTCCTCGTACGGCCGTAGTCAGAATGTTCTGACAAACTTATTGACGGTGCCGCGCGCCCCCCGCTAGAACTCCTCCAGCCGCACCGAGGCGGCCGGGAGACGAGGGGTGGTCCACCATGCGTACATCCCGCACAGTCATGCGTACGTCCCGCACAGTCATGCGTACGTCCCGCACGGCCCGTACGGCGAAGGGCGTCGTCGCCTGTCTGGCGGTGATCGCGCTTGCCGCGGGCTGCAGCAGCTCCGGCGGCAAGGACGACGAGGACAAGTCCGGGGACGGCGGCGGGGGCGGCGGCACGGGTGTGAACACGCCCCGGCTCAAGATCGCGATGGTCACGCACTCGGGCGAGGGCGACACCTTCTGGGACATCGTCCGCAGCGGCGCCAAGCAGGCCGCCCGCAAGGACAACGTCCAGTTCCTCTACGCCAACGACAAAGAGGCCAAGGGCCAGGCCGAGCTCGTCCAGTCCTTCGTCGACAAGAAGGTCGACGGGATCATCGTGACCCTGGCCAAGCCCGAGGCGATGCGGTCCGTGCTCGGCAAGGCGAAGGCCGCGGGTATCCCGGTCGTCACCATCAACTCGGGCGGCGAGTTCTCCGAGGAGTTCGGCGCGCTCAGCCACATTGGGCAGGACGAGTCGGTGGCCGGCGAGGCCGTCGGCGACGAGCTCGACAAGCGCGGCAAGAAGAAGGCGCTCTGCGTCATCCACGAACAGGGCAACGTCTCGCTCGAACAGCGCTGCGCCGGAGTGAAGAAAAGCTTCGGCGGCTCCGTCGAGAACCTGAACGTCGAGGGCACCAACGCGCCCGCCTCCCAGTCCTCCATCAGCGCGAAGCTCCAGGCCACCAAGGACATCGACGCGGTCGTCACCCTCGGCGCGCCCATCGCCGCGTACTCGGTGAAGGCCAAGGAGGATACGGGCAGCAAGGCCGAGATCGACACGTTCGACCTGAACGCCGAGGTCGTGAAGAGGCTCAAGGCGAAGGAGGTCGGTTTCGCCGTCGACCAGCAGCCCTACCTCCAGGGCTACCTGTCGGTGGACGAGCTGTGGCTCTACAAGACCAACGCCAACGTCCTGGGAGGCGGCAAGCCCGTCCTCACCGGGCCCGCCCTCGTCACCGGGAAGGACGTGCCGAAGCTGGAGAAGTACACCGCACGCGGTACGCGATGAACACTCGCGGCACCCGATGGACACACACGTGATCCGCGTGGTCGATACTTGGGCGGCTGGGGCCGGGGATCCGGACCGGCCGCACAGAGCAGCAGAGCAAGAAGGGCACGGCGTCGTGGCAAGGGTGAAGACAGGGGTACGTACGGTGGGCGCCGTGCTGGTGGCGGTGCTCGGGGTCACCGCGGGACTCACCGGATGCAGCAGCACCGGCGGGAAACGCGCGGAGGACGCCCGCAAGGCGGCGACCGCCCAGGGCAAGGCGGCGGTGAACACGCCGCGCTGGACCTTCGGCATGGTGACCCACTCGGGCGACGGCGACACCTTCTGGGACATCGTCCAGAGCGGTGCCAAGCAGGCCGCCCGCAAGGACAACATCAATTTCCTCTACGCCCATGACGACGAGGCCCAGCAGCAGGCCCAGCTCGTGGACTCCTACATCGACAAGAAGGTCGACGGGATCATCGTCACGCTGGCCAAGCCGGACGCGATGAAGGGCGCCCTGGCCCGCGCGGAGAAGGCCGGCATCCCGGTGATCACCGTGAACTCCGGCTCGGCCGAGTCCAAGGACTTCGGCGCGCTCACCCACATCGGGCAGGACGAGACGATCGCGGGCGAGGCCGTCGGCGAGGAGCTCAACAAGCGCGGCAAGAAGAAGGCGCTCTGCATCCTGCACGAGCAGGGCAACGTCGGTCATGAGCAGCGCTGCGAGGGTGCCAAGAAGACCTTCGACGGCAAGATCCAGAACCTGTACGTGACCGGCACCAACATGCCCGACGTGCAGTCCTCCATCGAGGCCCGGCTGCAGACCGACAAGTCCATCGACGCCGTCGTCACGCTCGGCGCGCCCTTCGCGGACACCGCGGTGAAGGCCGCGGACAGCGCGGGCAGCAAGGCCGAGGTCGACACGTTCGACCTGAACGAGAAGGTCGCGGCGGGCCTGAAGTCCGGCGACCTCGGCTTCGCGGTCGACCAGCAGCCCTACCTCCAGGGCTACCAGGCCGTCGACCTGCTGTGGCTGTACAAGTACAACGCCGACGTCCTCGGCGGTGGCCGGCCCGTCCTCACGGGCCCGCAGATCATCACCAAGGACCAGGCAGCCGAGCTGGAGGAATACGCGAAGCGAGGGACCCGATGACCGCGACAGCACCGGCGCCCGCGCCGGACGCCAAGACCGACGAGCGGCTGGTCAAGACCTCGCCGCTGAAGAAGCTGATGGGCCGTCCCGAGCTCGGCTCGGTGGTCGGCGCCGTCGCCGTCTTCCTCTTCTTCTCGTTCGTCGCGGACAGCTTCCTCCAGGCCACCAGCCTCGCGACGGTCCTGTACGCCGCGTCGACCCTCGGCATCATGGCGGTGCCGGTCGCCCTGCTGATGATCGGCGGCGAGTTCGACCTGTCGGCGGGCGTCCTGGTGACGTCTTCCGCCCTGATCTCCTCGATGTTCAGCTACCAGATGACGGCGAACGTCTGGGTCGGCGTCGGCGTCTCGCTGCTCGTCACCCTCGCCATCGGCGTCTTCAACGGCGTCATGCTGACCCGCACGGACCCGCCGAGCTTCATCATCACGCTCGGCACGTTCCTGATGCTGACCGGCATGAACCTCGGCTTCACGAAGCTGATCAGCGGCACGGTCTCCACCAAGTCGATCTCCGACATGGAGGGCTTCTCCTCCGCGAAGGACGTCTTCGCCTCGACCATCACGATCGGCGGCGTCGACTTCAAGATCACGATCCTCTGGTGGCTCGCCCTGATCGTGGTCGCCACCTGGATCCTGCTGCGCACCCGCGTCGGCAACTGGATCTTCGCGGTCGGCGGCGGCGAGGAAGCGGCCCGCGCGGTCGGCGTCCCGGTCGCCAAGACGAAGATCGGCCTCTACATGGGCGTCGCGTTCGGCGCCTGGATCTCCGGCCAGCACCTGCTGTTCTCGTACGACACCGTGCAGTCCGGCGAGGGTGTCGGCAACGAACTGATCTACATCGTCGCGGCCGTCATCGGCGGCTGCCTCATCACCGGTGGGTACGGGTCCGCGGTCGGCGCGGCCGTCGGTGCGCTGATCTTCGGCATGGTCAGCAAGGGCATCGTGTTCGCCGAGTGGAACTCGGACTGGTTCAAGTTCTTCCTCGGCGTGATGCTGCTCCTGGCGACCCTCCTGAACCACTGGGTCCGCAAGCGCGCGGAGGCGACGAAGTGACCACGGACATGACGAAGACCGACGCGGTCCCCGAGGACGGGGGCGGGCGTACGCCGCTCGTCGAGCTCGACGACGTCAGCAAGTACTACGGCAACATCCGCGCGCTCGAAGGCGTCTCCCTCGAAGTGCACGCGGGGGAAATCTCCTGCGTGCTGGGCGACAACGGCGCGGGCAAGTCCACCCTCATCAAGATCATCGCAGGGCTGCACAGGAACGACGCGGGCTCCTTCACGATCGAGGGCGAGGAGGCGCGGTTCTCCAACCCGCGCGAGGCGCTGGACCGGGGCATCGCCACGGTCTACCAGGACCTCGCCGTGGTGCCCCTCATGCCGGTCTGGCGGAACTTCTTCCTCGGCTCCGAGCCGACGAAGGGCGTCGGTCCCTTCCGCCGCATGGACGTCGACTTCATGCGGACGACGACGCATGCGGAGCTGCTCCGCATGGGCATCGACCTGCGGGACGTGGACCAGCCGATCGGCACGCTCTCGGGCGGCGAGCGGCAGTGCGTGGCGATCGCCCGCGCCGTCTACTTCGGCGCGAAGGTCCTCGTCCTGGACGAGCCGACCGCGGCGCTCGGCGTGAAGCAGTCCGGTGTCGTCCTCAAGTATGTGGCCGCGGCGCGGGACGCGGGCCTGGGCGTGGTCCTCATCACCCACAACCCGCACCACGCGTACCTGGTCGGCGACCGCTTCGTCCTCCTCAAGCGCGGCGCGATGTCCGGCAGCTACACCCGCGACGACATCACCCTCGACGAACTGACCCGCCAGATGGCGGGCGGCAGCGAACTCGACGACCTCCGCCACGAACTGGAGGGCCGCTAGGCCCCTCGGGGGGCGCGGGGAACTGCGCGCTCAGCCACGACGGAGCCGCAGCCGCATCTGCTCGGCACTCAGCAGACGCGTCTGCGGCTTTTCGCGGGTTGCTCGCGCAGTTCCCCGCGCCCCTGGGCCACCCGGGGCCCGGCCCCGCCGATACGCTCCCCGCGCCGGGGTCCCGTTGTGCGCGCCCCGGCAGGGGTGAGGCAGAATCGCCGCAATGAGCACCTACCGCGACCTCGCGCACCGCGGCTCCGCACGAGCCACCGTTCTGCGGACCGTGGGCACCCGCGAACGCCGATCGCATCTGACGGCGCCCCGCGTCAACACCGTCGGCATCGACATCGGCGGCACCAAGGTGATGGCGGGCGTCGTCGACCCCGACGGCAACATCCTGGAGACCCTCCGCACGGAGACCCCGGACAAGTCCAAGAGTCCGAAGGTCGTCGAGGACACCATCGTCGAGCTGGTCCTCGACCTGTCCGACCGCCACGACGTGCACGCCGTCGGCATCGGCGCCGCGGGCTGGGTCGACGCGGACCGCAACCGCGTGCTCTTCGCCCCGCACCTGTCCTGGCGGAACGAGCCTCTGCGCGACCGGATCTCCGGGCGTCTGGCCGTGCCCGTCATGGTCGACAACGACGCGAACACCGCCGCCTGGGCGGAGTGGCGCTTCGGCGCGGGCCGCGGCGAGGACCACCTCGTCATGATCACCCTCGGCACCGGCATCGGCGGCGCGATCCTGGAGGACGGCGCCGTCAAGCGCGGCAAGTTCGGCGTGGCCGGCGAGTTCGGGCACATGCAGGTCGTCCCGGGCGGCCACCGCTGCCCGTGCGGCAACCGCGGCTGCTGGGAGCAGTACAGCTCGGGGAACGCCCTGGTCAGGGAGGCCCGCGAGCTCGCCGCCGCCGACTCCCCGGTCGCGTACGGCATCATCGAGCGCGTGAAGGGCAACGTCCCGGACATCACGGGCCCCCTCATCACCGAGCTGGCCCGTGAGGGCGACGCCATGTGTGTCGAGCTCCTCCAGGACATCGGCCAGTGGCTCGGCGTCGGCATCGCCAACCTCGCCGCCGCCCTCGACCCCTCCTGCTTCGTGATCGGCGGCGGCGTCAGCGCCGCCGACGACCTCCTGATCGGCCCGGCCCGCGACGCCTTCCGCCGCCACCTGACCGGCCGCGGCTACCGCCCCGAGGCCCGCATCGCCCGCGCCCAGCTCGGCCCCGAGGCCGGCATGGTGGGCGCCGCCGACCTGGCCCGCCTGGTCGCCCGCCGCTTCCGCCGCGCCAACCGGCGCCGCGTGGAGCGCTACGAACGCTACGAGCGCTACGCAGAGGCGCGCCGCACCGACGACCGCACATCCCAGGGAACCCAGTAGATGACCGTGCCACGCCAGCCCTCGTCCCCGGACCGATCCGGCGCACCCGAGCCGCCGGACGGGGAGGGGGGCCCGGCCCGCAAGACCGAGGCCCGCAGCCACATGATCCGCCGCCGCTGGTTCACGGCGATCATCATCGTGCTGCTCATCGGCGTGCCCGCCGGCTACCTGGTGATCTCCGCGAACCAGAGCCGGAACAGCGGCCGCGACAAGGAGGACAAGTACTCCGCGACGGGCCTCACCGCGGGCTGGCCCTCCCGGGTGCAGCGACGCCTGTACGACGTACCGGTCCAGCCGTACTCCGAAGAGGTCGCCTACTACGAGACGAACAACTGGCGCACCAGCCGTCTCTACGTCCAGTTCCTCACCAGCAACGCGGGCCTGACCCGGTTCCTCCAGCAGATCGGCAGCAAGGAGAGCGCCTTCAAGGCCGACGACATCACCATCAGCGAGCGCGATCGGAACGTCGTCGGCTGGGAGTTCACGGGCCCCGGCCCCTGGTACGGCCTCACCCACCGGCAGAAGGACCCGGCGCCGACCCTGGACGTCGTCGTGGACCGCTCCAACGCGCAGCATCCGATGGTCTACGTGGTCTCCACGACGACGCCCTGAAACAAACGGCGCCGATTGTGAAGATCAAGGCGATCTCCGGTGCGCCGCGGTCGCCCTTTCCTACCGTGTCGCCATGAGCAGACACACGGAGTCAACGGACGCGACGGGCACAACGGGCGCCCCGGAGTCGGAGGCGTCGTACGATCGCCGCCGACTGCACCAGTGGTGGGCGGGACAGGCCCGCGCGGGTGGCGTGGCGCGCCGCGACATGCTGCGGCTGGTCGCCGCCGCCGGGCTGGCCTCGACGGTGCCGGTGACCCTGTCGGCGCCCCGCGCCACGGCGGCTGAGCCGGGCATCGTCAAGCCCCTGCCGCCGGAGTGGTTCATCGTCCACGGCACGAACGCCGAGGCCCGCTTCGAGTCGTTCGCCGACACCGGCTTCACCACCCCGGTCTCCCGCTTCTTCGTCCGCAACCACACGTCGACCCCGCGTCTCGACGCGGCGTCCTGGAAGCTGAACGTCTGGGGCGACGGGCTGACCGGCCGTGCGCGGGAGTTCACCCTCGCGGACCTCAGGCGCTTCAAGCCGGTGACGCGCACGGCGTTCGTCGAGTGCGCGGGCAACGCAAGGAACTTCTTCAAGACGCAGCAGGGCCGGGCGGGCTCGGGCACTCCCTGGACGACGGGCGCGATCGGCGTGGCCCACTGGCGCGGCGTACGCCTCTCCGACGTCCTGCAGAAGGCCGGTCTCTCCCGCCGTGCGGTGGACATCATGCCGCGCGGCCTCGACGACGAGTACGTCACGTCGAACGGTACGAACTACGGCCGGGTGCGCCGCCCCATGCCGATCTCCAAGGCGCTGGACGACGTCATCCTCGCGTATGAGATGAATGGCGCCCCTCTGCCGCCCGACCACGGCTACCCGGTGCGTCTCCTGGCCCCGTCCTGGGTGGGCATCTCCTCGATCAAGTGGCTCGGCGACATCGAGGTCTCCACCCAGCCCCTGTACTCGCCCTGGAACACGGACTTCTACCGGCTGTTCGGCGACGCGTACCCGCCCGAGGGCAGCGCACCGCTCACCCGGCAGACCATCAAGTCGGCCTTCGAGCTCCCCTGGAACGCGGACCTGTCCGCGCACACCCGGCACCGCCTCACGGGCCGCGCCTGGTCGGCCGACGGCGCGATCACCCGGGTCGACGTGAGCACGGACGGCGGCGCGTCCTGGCGGGCCGCGCGGCTGCACGACCGAGGGCAGGAGGGTTCCTGGACCCGCTGGTCCGTCCCGTGGAAGCCCGACAGGCCCGGCCCGGCCGAACTCCTCTCCCGCGCGACGGACTCCACGGGCCGCACCCAGCCGGAGACGACGGTGCACAACACCCAGGGGTATCTCTTCGGCGCAATGATCCGGCACGCGGTGACGGTCAGCGCCTGAAGGCCCGTCCTGCCGGCACGGAACCCGTAACCGCTCACCGGGCGGCCGCCCACCGTTCATACGCGGCGGCCGCCACGGCCAGGTCCTCCCAGGCCATCCCCGCCGACTTGAAAAGGCGCGGGCGTCCCTCGTCGATCTCCACCTCGCCCCGGACCAGGGCGTCCAGTGTGTGCAGCCGCGTCGGGTCGAAGGCGCCGTCGGCGGCGGCGAGGACCAGGTCGCCGCACTCGCGCGCCGCCACCGCGCGGGACTCCGCCACCACCGAGGCGCGGCCCACGAGACGGGCGTCGACCTCGCGGGCGTCCGGCTCGTGGGAGCCGACCGCGGCGACCGCGGCGTGGTCGCGGAGCAGGGCGCTGTCGAAGAGGGGTTCGCGCGCCGTGGTGCAGCAGCAGACCACGTCGGCGTGGGCCACGGCGTCCGCCGTCGCCGCGGACGCCGAGAGGCCGACGGCGCGGCAGCGCGCGACGAAGTCCGCCACGCGGCCGGCGTTCCGCGCGACCACGTCGACGTGGCGCAGCCCCGGACGCACGGCCCGCACCGCCTCCACGTGCCCCCACGCCTGCGGCCCGGTCCCGAAGACGACGAGCCGCCCGGCGTCCGGCACCGCCAGCCTCCGGACGGCCACGCCGGACACGGCCGGGGTGCGCAGCGACGTCAGCGCGATGCCGTCCAGAAGGGCCAGCGGGGTGTGGGTCCCGCCGTCCAGGAGGACGTACAGGCCCTGGACGCGGGGGAGACCGCGGTCCGCGTTGCCCGGCGTCACCGTGGCGACTTTCACGCCCGCGTACGACGCCGTGGCCGACGGCATCAGGAGCAGCTGCCCGCCGGGCACGTCCACGACTCCGCGGTCCGGCTCCGCCTCCGGGTCGAGCCCGGCGACGAGGACGGCCTCCAGCGCGTCGATCGCGGCGGACATGGGGACGAGGCGTTCAATGGCTCCGGCATCGATGTGCATATCAGGACAATCTCCCACGTAAGCGTTAAATTGCACAGGCACCTGCGTAGACGGAAAGGCACTCCGTGACGAGTGTGACGAGCAGCAACACCTCCGGTCCGGGCTACGGCGTCCACTCCGAGGTCGGCAGACTCCGCAAGGTCCTGGTCTGCGCGCCCGCCCTCGCACACCGCCGCCTGACCCCTACCAACTCCGCCGACCTCCTCTTCGACGACGTGATGTGGGTGGAGAACGCGCAGCGCGACCACGCCGACTTCGTCGCCGAGCTGCGGCGCCGCGGGGTCGAGGTCGTCGAGCTGCACGACCTGCTCGCGCAGACCCTGGGCGTCCCCGGCGCCAGGGACTGGCTCCTGGAACGGAAGATCACCGCGAACCAGGTCGGGATCGGCCTGATGGACGACACCCGCGCCTACCTGGAGACGCTGGAACCGCGACGACTCGCCGAGTACCTGATCGGCGGCCTCGCGACCACGGACCTGCCGGACGAGTACCGCTCCGCGTACGTCTCGCTCGTCCGCGAGTCCACCGGGGTCGGCGAGTACCTGATGCCGCCGCTCCCGAACACCCTCTACACCCGCGACACCACGTGCTGGCTGTACGGCGGCGTGACCCTCAACCCGCTCTACTGGCCCGCCCGGCACGACGAGACGCTGCTCATGAAGGCGGTCTATCAGTTCCACCCCGACTTCACCGGCGCCACCGTCTGGTGGGGCGACCCCGAACTCGACTGGGGCCAGGCGACGTTCGAGGGCGGCGACATCATGCCCGTAGGCAACGGCGTCGTCCTCATGGGCATGAGCGAACGCACCTCCCGCCAGGCCATCACGCAGGTCGCCGCCGCCCTGTTCGCCAACGGCGCCGCCGAACGGGTCGTCGTCGCAGGCATGCCGAAGCTCCGCTCCGCGATGCATCTCGACACCGTCTTCACCTTCGCCGACCGCGACATCGTCACCCTCTACCCCAAGATCATGGACGACGTCCACGCGTTCACGCTCCGCCCCGGCGAAGGACCGGCCGGCGTCTCCATCACCGACGAGGGCTCCCGCACCTTCGTCGACGTCGTCACCGAGGCGCTCGGGCTCCCCTCGATAAAAGTGATCGAGACGGGCGGAGACGCCTACGCGTCGGAACGCCAGCAGTGGGACAGTGGCAACAACGCCGTCGCCCTGGAACCGGGCGTGGTCTTCACGTACGACCGCAACACCCAGACCAACGCGCTGCTGCGCAAGGCGGGCGTCGAGGTCATCGAGATCGTCGGCGCCGAACTGGGCCGCGGCCGCGGCGGCGGCCACTGCATGACCTGCCCACTGATCCGGGACGCGGTCGGTTTCTGACGTTCCGGCCCGTTGTACGCGGAAAGTCTGCGTGCGAGGGAAGTCTGCGGCGGTTTGGTGGAGGCCAACACCCGTGTCGTCCGGGCCCCGCGAGATGTGGGAGCGTGAGCGGGTGAGCAAGACGACGACTGAAACCCTGCAATACCGCTTCGACGGGCCGGAAGACGCCCCGGTTCTGATCCTGGGCTCTTCCCTCGGTACGACCTGGCACATGTGGGACCGGCAGATACCCGAGCTGGTCCGGCAGTGGCGGGTGTTCCGTTTCGACATGCCGGGGCACGGCGGGGCGCCCGCGCACCCGTGCGGGTCCGTCGGGGAGCTCGCCGACCGGCTGCTCGCCACCCTCGACGAGCTCGGCGTGCACCGCTTCGGGTACGCGGGCTGCGCCTTCGGCGGTGCCATCGGGGCCGAGCTCGCGCTGCGGCACCCGCACCGCGTCGCCTCGCTCGCGCTGATCGCCGCGTCGCCGCGGTTCGGCACCGCCGACGAGTTCCGCCAGCGCGGCGTCATCGTGCGCAGCAACGGCCTCGACCCCATCGCGCGCTCCGCCCCCGACCGCTGGTTCACGCCCGGTTTCGCCGCCGCGCAGCCCGCGATCACCGACTGGGCCGTGCAGATGGTGCGCACCACCGACCCCGGCTGCTACATCGCCGCCTGCGAGGCCCTCGCCGCCTTCGACGTGCGCGCCGAGCTCGGCAGGATAGGGGTGCCCACCCTCGTGCTCGTCGGGTCCGAGGACCAGGTCACCGGGCAGGGTGAGGCCCGTACGCTCGTCGCCGGGATTCCGGACGCGCGGCTCGCCGTCGTGCCCGGTGCCTCGCACCTCGCCCCCGTCGAGCAGCCGGCCGCCGTCACGGACCTGCTCGTACGGCACTTCTCGACCGCCTGGCAGGCCGCACCCGACGCCACCATGGGCGGCCAGTCGGCGATCGCCGCCGTGCCGCCGAAGCCCGTACTCGGCCCGTCGCCCGCGCCCGTCTCGCCCGTCGCCGAGATCGGCCCCGTGGAGCAGCCCGAGGCCGTGCCGGGGAACGCGGCCCCCGATCTGTACGACGCCGGGATGAAGGTGCGGCGCGAGGTGCTCGGCGACGCGCACGTCGACCGCGTGCTCGCCGCCGCCGACGACTTCTCGGAGGACTTCCAGGAGCTCGTCACCCGCTATGCGTGGGGTGAGATCTGGAACCGGCCCGGCCTGGACCGCCGCTCCCGCAGCTGCGTCACGCTCACCGCGCTCGTCGCGGGCGGCCACCTGGACGAGCTGGCCTTCCACACCAGGGCGGCGCTGCGGAACGGTCTGACCCCTGCCGAGATCAAGGAGGTCCTGCTGCAGGCCGCCGTGTACTGCGGTGTCCCCGCGGCGAACTCCGCCTTCAAGGTCGCGCAGGCCGTGATCCGTGAGGAAACCACGCCGCAGGAGTAGCAGGATGGGAGGCATGACGACATCTCCCGAATCTCCCGACAGCAGGGCCGGGCGCGCGCCCCGCATGACGTTCACGAAGAAGTCCCACGCGTGCGTGCGTCTCGAAAAGGACGGGCGCACGCTCGTCGTCGACCCCGGCGGCTTCAGCGAGGAGGACGCCGCGCTCGGCGCCGACGCCATCCTCGTCACGCACGAGCACCCGGACCACTTCAACGAGGACCGGCTGCGGGCCGCCATGGAGGCCCGCCCCGGAGCCGAGATCTGGACCCTCAAGTCGGTCGCGGACCAGATCTCGGCGGCCTTCCCCGGCCGCGTGCACACCGTCGGACACGGCGACACGTTCACGGCCGCCGGGTTCGACGTCCAGGTCCACGGCGAACTGCACGCCGTCATCCACCCGGACATCCCGCGCATCACCAACGTCGGCTACCTCGTCGACGGCTCCGTGTTCCACCCGGGCGACGCCCTCACCGTCCCCGACCAGCCCGTCGAGACGCTGATGCTGCCCGTCATGGCCCCCTGGAACAAGATCTCCGAAGTGATCGACTACGTACGCGAGGTCAAGCCGCAGCGCGCCTACGACATCCACGACGCGCTCCTCACCGACCTCGCCCGGCCGATCTACGACAACCAGATCGGCTCCCTCGGCGGGGCCGAGCACGTGCGTCTGACGCCGGGGGAGTCGGCGGCTCTGTGAGTGTCAGTGCCGCCCGGTAGGTTGTGAGGCATGCGCATTGCGACCTGGAACGTGAACTCGATCACCGCCCGTCTGCCGAGGCTCCTGGCCTGGCTGGAGGCCACCGGCACGGACGTGCTGTGCATCCAGGAGACCAAGACGACGGCCGAGCAGTTCCCCGCCGAAGCGCTCCGCGAGCTGGGGTACGAATCGGCGGTGAACGCGACGGGCCGGTGGAACGGTGTCGCGCTGGTCTCCAAGGTCGGCCTCGACGACGTGGTCAAGGGCCTCCCGGGCGGGCCGGGGTACGACGGCGCGGAGGAGCCCCGCGCGATCTCCGCGACCTGCGGCCCCGTCCGCCTCTGGTCGGTGTACGTGCCGAACGGCCGCGAGGTGGACCACGCCCACTACGCGTACAAGCTGCAGTGGTTCGAGGCCCTGAAGGCGGCGGTCGCCGAGGACGCGGCGGGCCCCCGCCCCTTCGCCGTCCTCGGCGACTTCAACGTGGCACCGACCGACGACGACGTCTGGGACCCGGCGCTCTTCGTCGGTGCCACGCACGTCTCCGAGCCGGAGCGCGCCGCCCTCGCGGCCCTGCGCGAGACGGGCCTCACCGACGTCGTGCCCCGCCCCCTGAAGTACGCCCACCCGTTCACGTACTGGGACTACCGCCAGCTCGGCTTCCCCAAGAACAGGGGCATGCGCATCGACCTCGTCTACGGGAACGAGCCGTTCGCGAAGGCCGTCTCCGACTCGTACGTGGACCGCGAGGAGCGCAAGGGCAAGGGCGCGTCCGACCACGCCCCCGTCGTGGTCGACCTCGACGTCTGAGCCCCACGGACACGCGTCACGGCACGAGCAGCCGCAGGTCCACCGACTCCGCCAGTGCCGCGAGGCCCGTGTCGCCCGGGTGCAGATGGTCCCCGCTGTCGTAGGCGGGGAGGATCCGCGCCGGGTGCGCGGGGTCCCGCAGCACGGCGTCGAAGTCGAGCACGGCGTCGAAGTCGTCACCGCCCCGCAGGTAGGCGTTGACGGCCTCCCGCTGCTGGTTCGCGGCGGCCGTGCACAGGGATTCGCCCTCGCACGGCGCGATCGTCGCCGCCACGGTCCGCAGCCCCCGCGCCCGCGCGCGGTCGGCGATCTCGCGGAGCCCCGCGATCACCTGGTCCGCCGAGGCGCCCCAGCGCACGTCGTTGATGCCCTCGAAGACGACGACGGTACGCGCGGACGTCTGGGCGAGGACGTCGCGGTCCAGGCGGTGCAGGGCGCTCACGCCGCCCGTGTCGGTGGAGACGCCGTCCCCGGGATAGCGGTCGGCGACCACGCGGTTCGCGGAGATCCCCTGGTTCAGGACGCCGTAGGCCGGTACGTCGGACTGGTTCAGGAGCCGCGTCGCCAGGACGTTCGGCCAGCGCCGGTTGGCGTCCTGCGTCGACTTCACGCCGTCGGTGATCGAGTCGCCGAGCAGCACGACCGAGCCGGGCCCGCCGCCGACGTCGACCCCCGTGAGCAGCGGCCAGGACGTGATCGTCGAGGTGTACGCCGCCGGGGAGCCGTCCGCCGTGTGGTCGCCGGGACCGCTGACGTACGAGCGCTGGATGGCCTGGCTGTGCACGGGCGCCGCCGCGACGGGGCCCGGCAGGTGGAAGCTGACCAGGAGGTTCGCGTCGGCCGGCACATCGAAGTCGAGCGGGTCGCTGTACGCCTGGGCGCCCGCCGGAAGCTCCGTGCCCGGCGCGCCGCGGAACGACAGCGGCCGCGGCGCGCCCCGCGCCCCCGCCCCGGCCTCCTGCACCGCCACCGTCGCGCTGCCGATCCGCACCGGACCCGCCGCGAACGTGTTGTCGAGCCGGATGCGCACCCGCGGCCCGCCCGCACTCGTGTGGACGACGAGCCGCACGGTCCGGTCGGCCCATGGCCCCACCGCCGTGTAGCCCGCGGTCGCCGCCGACCACGTGCCCGTCCAGCCCCGGGTCTCCGCCCGCACCGACAGGGCGAACACGTGCAGGTCCGGGGCGCCAGGGTCGCGCGGCAGGTGCACCGAGGCGACCTCGCGTCCGCGGGCCAGCGGCACCGTCACCACGTACAGCCGTGCCCTTTCGGCGAGTTGGCCGCCGGGCGTGTTGATGTGCGGCAGGGCGACGGACTTCGTGGCGAGCGGTCCCGAGCGCCAGTCCGGCGCGGTGAGCCGGTAGGTGCCCCGCGAGCCGTCCCGGTAGCGGACCGTCCCCGTGCCGCTCGCCTCGCCGCCCGTCCCGGCGACCAGGAAGGCGAGGGCGTCGCCGCGCCCGCGCACCCGTACCGACTGGCCGTCGGCGCGCACGTTGTCCGGCCTGCCCGGCGCGGTCCGCGGCCAGGTGAGCCGGGCCCCCTCGATGCCGAGGGTCCGCCCGGGAGTCCAGCCCGCGGCCGTCAGGTCCCGCGCGGACAGGGAGCCGCCCGAACCGTCGAAGTCCGCGGCGGCGGGACGCGCGTCGTCGCTGACCGCGCGGTTGTCGAAGAGCCGCTCCAAGGGGAGCGGCACGGGTCTGTGCGGTGCCGCGGCCCGCGCCGACGTCACCGGCACGAGGCCCGTGAACAAGGCGAGCACGGCGGCCGTTCCCCAGATACGTCGGCGCACGACAGTCCCCTCCCGCGGTGGCAGATGCGCCATGAAGCTAAGGAGGCACGGGAGGCGAGTCAATGAGGGGCGCCTGAACACGACGCGAACTCACCGGACCGGGCCGCACCACTCGGAGCCTGTGTCAGGACGCCGTCGACACGAGCCCCTTCTCGTACGCGATGATCACCAGCTGCACCCGGTCCCTCGCGTCGAGCTTCGCCAGGAGGCGGGTCAGGTACGTCTTCGCCGTGGCGACGCTCAGACAGAGCTCCGCGGCTATCTCGGAGTTCGAGAGGCCGCGCCCCACCAGGGTGAGCACCTCGCGCTCGCGGTCCGTGATGCCGGAGATCGACACCTCGCGCGGCGGTACCGACTCGGGGCGGCCCGCGAACTCCTTGATCAGGCGGCGGGTGACGCCCGGCGCGAGCAGACCGTCGCCGGTCGCGACCGTGCGCACCGCCGCGAGGATGTCGTCCAGCGCCATGTCCTTGACGAGGAATCCGGCTGCGCCCGCGCGCAGCGCCCCGTACACGTATTCGTCGTCGTCGAACGTGGTCAGGACGACGACGTGCGCGGGCGTGGCGCCCGACGTGATCAGGCGCGTCGCCTCGATGCCGTCCATGCCGGGCATCCGGATGTCCATCACCACGACGTCGGGGCGCAGTTCGGCGCAGAGCCGGACCGCCTCGTCGCCGTTGGCGGCCTCACCGGCGACCTCGATGTCCGGGGCCTCGGTGATGACCATGCTCAGCGCGGTGCGGATCAGGGGCTGGTCGTCGACCAGCAGCACGCGGACCGTCACCGGGCACCCGCCGCGGCCGGCACGGGCAGCGTGGCGCTGACCAGGAAGCCGCCGCCGGGGCGCGGTGCGGCATTGAACTCGCCGTGCAGCAGGGCGACCCGCTCGCCCATGCCGACCAGGCCGAATCCTGCGCCGTGCCCCGAACCGCGGGACGGTCCGGTGCCGCCTCTTCCCGCATCCTCGATCTCGATGGTGAGCTCCTCCTCGCGATAGTCCACGGACACCGTGCAGGACGCCGTGCCCGCGTGCCGCACCACGTTGGTGACGGACTCCTGGATGATGCGGAACGCCGACAGGTCGATGTCCGCGGGCAACGGCCGCCGCTCGCCCCGCCACACCACGTCGACGCGCACCCCCGCGGCCGTCGTCGACGCGGCCATCCTGTCGACGTCCGCGAGGCCTTCGGCGGGCCCGCGCGGCGCGGGTTCCCGCTGCGGATTTCGCTCCCGGTCCTCGCCCGGCTCGCTCTCGCGCAGCGCCACCACCATCCGGCGCAGCCCGGCCAGCGTCTCCCGGCCGGCCTTCTCCACGGCGGTCATCGCCTCGCGCGCCCCGGCGGGCTGGGTCTCGACGACCCGGGCCGCCGCGCCCGCCTGCAGCGCGATGATGCCGATGCTGTGGGCCACCGTGTCGTGCATCTCCCGCGCGATGCGCAGCCGTTCCGCGGTGACGGCCTGCGCGGCGGCCTGCGCGCCGAGCCGCTC
The DNA here is from genome assembly GCF_008642335.1 of Streptomyces venezuelae. Classification (NCBI taxonomy): domain Bacteria; kingdom Bacillati; phylum Actinomycetota; class Actinomycetes; order Kitasatosporales; family Streptomycetaceae; genus Streptomyces; species Streptomyces venezuelae. Next base: position 6,697,160 of record NZ_CP029191.1, read on the forward strand.
CGTATAGGCGCGGGTCCGGCGCACCGAGTCGCCGACCAGCCAGGCGACGACGGCCAGCAGGACGGCGGTCTGCCAGTCGGACCAGCTGGACGTGAGGTTGTGCTCAAGGCGCGTGGGGAGTCCGAGCAGCTGCCGGAGGAGGGCGTGCAGGGGGTGGGCGCAGAGGGCCATGACGACGGCGGCGACGCGGGTGCCGCGGGCGGCGGTCGCCACGACGGAACCCATGGCGATGTCCACCGCCGCGTACTGCAGGAAACCCAGGTTCGTCGCGCCGATCGCATGCGTCGCGACGTACGAGGCGCCGATCAGCAGCGCCAGGGACAGCAGCGGGCGTCGGCTCAGCAGGCGGCTCGCCCCCAGCACCGCCCCGGCGGCGACGGCCACCAGCAGCCACTGCCACGGGCCGGGCGCCGGCACCGTGCTCGTCGGCAGCCACGAGATCCCGTAGTACGCCCGCGCCCCGAACAGGGTGCCCGAGCACCAGGACACGGCCACGCAGACGCTCGGCGGGGCGTACTTGAGCAGCGGGAGGGACGGGGTGGCTGACATGCGGAGAGCGTAGCCAGGGGGAGTGGCGCGGGGCATCGGTCCACGGGTGTACGACCACGGTCGACAGCGGCCCCACCGCGTTCCGTGGCCGACGCTCCGTCAGACGCGCACGACCACGGCGTACGAGCCGACGCCGAGCAGGTGCCGCCCCGGGATGCGTTCGCCGCGGGACGTGTGGAGGGTGTGTATGCGGCCCGACTCGGGGTCGAAGGCGACGTCGGCGAGGGTGCCTGCGGCGTCGCCCAGCTCCGTCAGGAGCCGTTTCCCGAGGAGGTCCTGGCTCCCGGACGAGTCCGTGGACGCGAACCGGGCCGCCGACGCCGTGTTGACGACCACCGCGTCCGGCCCCACCGCGTGCACGTCCGTCCACGCCACCACGTCGGCGCCGTCCTTGGCCCCGTCCAGCCGGACCGCGGTGATCCGGGCCTCCTCCGGGGCGAGGACGAGACCCGCGACCGTGCCGACCTGCGCGGCGTCCGACGAGCTCACGACGGGGCGGCCCACGGTCCGGCTCAGCAGCATCACGAGGTCCGCTCCTCACCGGTCATGGGGAGATCCGTCCCGCCCGGACCCGTCGTGCCGGGACGGGCGAGCCGCTTGCGCCACAACGCCGTGGCCAGTTCGCCGAGTTCCTCGACGGCGTGCTCGGTGTCCTGCGCCGGTACCAGCAGTGTGTCGCCGGTCATGGCGGGGTGGTCGCCGAGCGGCAGGAACACCGTGCGCCCGTGCCGGCCGAGCGCCTCCGTGGACGACATCTCCACGCCGACGATCCGGCCTTCGCGGCCCGCCTCGACCACCACGTCCAGGACGGTGCCCACCTGCACCCCCTGGTCCGTCAGCACGCGCGCCCCGCGGACGAGGCCGCCGGACTCCTTCTCCCAGGAGGCGACGGCCGACTTGTCCTCCAGGGCCTCGGCCGAGGTGATCATCACGGCGTCCACGCCCAGCGCGTGCACCGCCGCCCACGGCAGGCTCTTGCGCAGCGGACCGGAGAGCAGCCCCCGGCCGGCCAGCGTGAACCCGGCTATGCGGCCGCCCGCGCCGTCGAGCACGACGTCCTTGACCTGGGCGACCGCCTCGCCGCCCAGCGTGACCACCGGACGCTTGGTCAGATCGCTCGCCGACATCAGCGCCGCGGGGACGGACGACGTCATCGTGTCCTCCCCCGACCGGGCCCGCGGCCGCGCCGCACCACGATCACGCCCCCGCTGCGCCGCCGGGCCTGCACGCCGACCACCGCGGCGCCCAGCAGACCCACCACGACGACCACGGCGATCACCCACGCCCACCACACCATCGTCCACCTCCCGGCGGCTACCGAGCCAGTTCCGCCCGTATCGTCTTGCTGGACGCGTCCAGGGTGACGGTCACCACGCGCGCCAGGCGCCGCACCATCGGCCAGCCGAACCCGCCCGTATTGCCCATGAGATCGGGCGTGCGCTCCCGCGGGGGCCGCGGGTCCGCGTCGGAGACGGCGACCGTGACGACGTCCTTGCGGGCCTGGAGCCGCAGGGAGCACAGGGTGCCGCGGGCGTGCCGGACCACGTTGGTGACGAGTTCGGAGACGACGAGCTCGATGCTCGACGCCTTGCGCTCCTCCACCGCCGGGGACAGTCCGGCGACGAAGGCCCGGGTGAGGTCCCGTGCGTCGGCGACCGCTTCGGGTCTCTTGTCGAAGGTGGCCGTTTCCGGCGGTCGGGTGAGCGGTGCGCGCTGCGTCCGCATGAGACTCCTCCTCCCTGGGGACGGCCGTCCCGTCCGGAAAGAACATCTGCCCGGGGAACAGCGGTATCAACGCCTCCGTTCCGGCCGATGTGCGCGGCCGCGATTCAGGGGCGGCCCCGCCAGTCCAGACAGAGGATCATCGCGTCGTCGTCGGCGGCGGCGGGGCCGCGGTGCCAGGACAGCTCGTGGAGCACCGCGCGCGGGACCTGCGAGGGCGGCAGGAGGCGGGTGCTGGTCATCGCCCGGGTGAGGGCGCGCTCGCTGTAGCGCTCACCCGTCGGGGACGCCACGTCGTAGACACCGTCGCTGACGAACAGCAGCCGGTCGCCGGGCTCGGCGCGGAAGCGCTCCGCGCTGTAGGGCGTGTCCTCGGCCATGCCGAGCGGAAGCTGTGCGTCCAGCTCTATGGGCTCGGCCTTGCCGCCGCGTACGCGCCACATCCGCGGGGAGCCCGCGTCGATGATCTCCGTCTCGCCCGTGGCCAGATCGAAGCGCAGGAGGAGCATGGAGAGGTGCACGGCGCCTTGGTAGTGGCCGTACACGGCCTGGTCGGCCAGGCAGGCCTGGTCGGTCAGGGACAGTCCGGCCCGGCGCGCGTTGCGCAGGGCGTTGATGGCCAGGCTGGTGAGGAGCGCGGCCTCGATGCCCTCGCCCATGCCGTTGGTGACGGTGAGGGTGAGGTCCTCGGCGGACGCCGACCAGTCGAAGTTGTCGCCGTGGATCGCGTACGCCGGTTCGAGCTGGGCGCCGATGTCGTACTCGGGACGGGAGCAGGAGCGGCCGGGCAGCAGTTCCCACTGCATCTCGGCGGCGAGGGTGAGTCGGTCGGCGCGGCGTGCCTGGAGGTAGAGGTCGGTGTCCCGTTCCGCGACGACGATCTCGTGCCCGAGGACCTCGGCGATGTCGCAGAGCTCGCGCACGGTCCCCGCGTCGCAGGCCTTCGCGGGGAGGCGGACGCTGAGGATGCCGGTGCGGTCGCCGCGCACGCTCACCGGCAGGTGGACGGTGACGGGGTCTCCGTCGGCGCCGGTCTCGATGTACGGTTCCTGCGCGCCGAAGGCGCGTCCCGCCGGGCTGCCGTCGACCGGCACGGGCGACGCCGTGTGCGGCAGCGCGTCGACCGGTTGGAGTATGGTCATCGCGTAGTCGGCCATGAGCAGGTCGACCGAGCAGGCTGTGTAGCGGCCGATGAGCGCGTTCCGCACTGTTTCGAGGAGAGCGTGCGGTGCTGAGGTGCGCAGGGCTCGCTCCACAGCCATGAATCTGTCCACGTGTCGGGTACCACCTGTTCCGGGTTCGGGTCGGGAGTGCGGGAAGGGGCCGAGTGTCCGCCGTGTCTCAGCGACTGACAGGGCCATTGCGAAGTGTCACAGTTGAGGCCATGGACTCCGAAACTTCCGTCAGGGGCGGTCAGGATGCGGCCACGCATGCTGCCCGGGAAGTCATCGAACTGCTCGAGGTGCTGTGGAGCAGGGGCAGGGACATCGCCCCGACAGCACCCGTTTCGTCGTCACAGCTGCGTGTGCTGTACGTCCTGGACGGCGCGCAGGGCATCAACCTGCGGACGCTCGGCGAGTGTCTGGGGTCGGCGCCGTCTTCGGTGAGTCGTATGTGTGACCGCCTTCATGCCCTGGGCTTCATCGAGCGCTCCCTCAGTTCAGCCAGCCGCCGTGAGCTCGAACTGCGCTTGTCGAGCCGGGGCAAAAATTACCTCAACGAACTGCGGGCCCGCCGGGAGAGTGCGTTGCTTGACGCCATTTCGGCGATGCACCCCGCGGAGCGCTCCGCGCTGGTGCGCGGCCTGAGCGGCTTCCAGCGGTCGGTGGAGGACACCGCCCCCGGGACCGTCTCCGGGACTGTCCCCGGGCGAAGGCCCCCCGCGCGGGACGGTACCGCCGAGTCCGCTTGAGACGGGGCGAGGTCGGGGCGCGGAGCGTGCCGTAACGGTTCGCCCGATCACGTGAGTTTACTCCTGGCGCTTCCAGGTACTCGCGTACGTCCGGCAGTGACGTACCCGACTTCCGCCTTCCAAGATCGCATACCTCGGCTAACATTTGCCGTGCGACAACAATTGCTAAGGTGGATGGAATGAACTCCAGTGAGTCCGAAGCCCGGTTGCGCGTCATCGCCGCTCTGCGCGAGCAGGGGGAGAAGGTCGCCGACCGCTGGGTCGAGCTCCAGTCGGAACTGGCGGTCCTGGAGACCGGCGTCACCGAGGCGGAGCTGAACGAAGAGGCCGACTCCTTGGTCGAGGCGCTGCTCGCCGGCCTGGAGACCGAGCTGCCCGCGCGGGACGTGGTGGGCTCCCACCCCGGTCTCCGCCAGTGCGTCACCGACCTCTCGCTGCGCCGCGCCAGAGGCGGCGCCACCCCCACGGCGACCTCGCAGGCCGTACTGGCGCTCAAGGAAGCGCTGTTGGAGGCGGTGCAGCAGGAGACGCGGGACGTGACCGCGCTCTACCACGCGGCGCTCTTCATCAACCGCCTGCTCGACACCGCGGGCGCCATGTCCTTCGACATCTACGTGGAAGGACGCGAGGAGATCATCCGGCGGCAGAGCCGCCAGCTCCTCGAGGTGTCCACCCCGGTGGTGCGCCTGTGGGACCACGTGCTCGCCGTACCGCTGATCGGGACGCTCGACACGACCCGTACGCAGGTCGTGATGGAGAACCTCCTCGAGGCCATCGAGCGGGACGAGGCGCAGGTCGCGATCATCGACATCACCGGTGTGCCCACCGTGGACACGGCCGTGGCGCACCACCTGATGCAGACGGTCAACGCCGTACGGCTGATGGGCGCCGACTGCGTGATCAGCGGCATCCGGCCGCCGATCGCCCAGATCATCGCTCAGCTCGGCATCGACCTGTCGGCCATCCTGACGCGGTCGACGCTGGCCGACGCACTCGCCGCGGCCATCCCCATGCTCACGGACCAGCCGATGCAGCGGGCCTCTCTAGCGGATGCGCGGTGAGTGGCGACTTGAGCGGAGTCCCGATCCTGCGCCTGGGCGATGTGCTGGTCACCGGCCTGCTCAATGAACTCGACGACAAGGCGGCCGTCGCCGTCACCGAGGAGCTGACCGAGCGCATCGTCGCCGACCGTGCGCGCGCGATCCTCATCGACATCTCGCGGCTCGAGATCATCGACTCGTTCGTGGCCCGTACGCTGATGGAACTGACCACCACGGCCCGGCTGCTCGGCGCCCGGGTGATAGTGGCCGGCATGCGGCCGGCCGTCGCCATCACCCTGGTGGAACTCGGCCTGGAGCTGTCCGGTGTGGAGACGACCCTCAACGCGGAGCAGGGCATGATCGCGTTGGGCTGGCAACCGGCTCCTCGACCCCCAAAGGGGGCCCCCGTTGTCCCTCTACGGTGATCTCGACAAGGTGACCGCCCTGCCTGCCCCGACGCGCTCCGCGAGCGGACAGGACGGCGACGTCCGGACCGTCCACGCCATCCGCTCGGAGGAGGACCTCCTCACCGTGCGGCACGCGGTGCGGGACGCGACGCAGCGCGCCGGCTTCGGGCTCGTCGACCAGACGCGCATCGTCACCGCCGCCAGCGAACTCGCCCGCAACGCCTATGTGCACGGCGGGGGCGGCACCCTGTCCCTGGAGACCGTCGGACAGGGCGACCGGTGCGGGCTGCGCCTGGAGGTGAGCGACGAGGGCCCCGGCATCGCCGACCTCGACCAGGCGTTCACCGACGGGTACACGACCGGTGCCGGACTCGGGCACGGCCTGGGCGGCGCCCGCCGTCTCATGCACGAGTTCCACGTGGACTCGTCGCCGGGCCTCGGCACCACCATCACGGCCGTGCGCTGGAACGAACGACGATGAACACCGGCTCGACCGTACGCACTCTGCACATCGCCATAGATCATCCGAGCGCCGTGCAGAGCGCGGCCGACCAGGCCCGCTCGCTCGCGACCGCCTGCGAGATGCCGGGCGCGCTGCCCGACCAGGCGGCGGTCCTCGCGAGCGAGCTGGCCAGCAACATCATCAAGCACGCGCGCAACGGCGCCCTGTTCGTCCAGCGCTCGCCGCTCGTCGGCGGCATGGACGTGATCGCCGTCGACAGCGGCCCCGGCATGCGCGACATCGGACTGAGCCTCAGGGACGGGTACAGCACCACCAAGACGATGGGCGCGGGTCTCGGTGCCGCACGCCGCATCGCCACCGACTTCGCCATCCGCTCCACCACGGAGCTCGGCACGCTCGCCCACGCCCGCATCGCCCCGCCCGGCGCCGCACGGTCCGCGGGCGCCACCGGAGCGCTGTGCCTGCCCGCCGACGGGGAGGACGCCAGCGGCGACGGATACGCCGTCGCCGAACAGGACGGCATACGCACCGCTTTGGTCATCGACGGCCTCGGCCACGGACCCGAGGCGGCCGCCGCGACCCAGCGGGCCGAGCGCACCTTCCTCGCCCACCCCCACGCCCCGCTGGCCGAGATCATGACAGCGCTGCACAAAGCACTGCGACACACCCGCGGCGCCGCCGTCGCCGCCCTGCGCGTCGCCCCCGGACGCGCCGAATACTGTGGCGTGGGCAATGTCCGCGCCGTGACGCTGACCTCGGAAGGCGTCAACCACCAGCTCACCGGGCAGGCGGGCATTGTCGGATACACCCTGCCCACCCCGAGGAGCCGGTTCGTGGACCTGACCCCGCACACCAGCGTCGTCCTGCACACCGACGGCATCGACCACCGCTGGGCCTACGCCGCCACGGCCGCGCGCCTCACCCTGCCCCCGGCACTCCTCGCGGCCTCGCTGGCCCACACGCACCGACGTCGCCGCGACGATGCCACCGTCCTCGCTCTTGGCCCCCACCTGGGAATGAGATGACCCGCGAAACCGTCCGTACGCTCGCGGCGCTGCGGCACACCGTACGAAGCATCGCCCTCGGACACCGCCTGCCCGCCGACGAGCGGGCCCGCCTGGTCCAGTCCCTCAGCGAAGTCGCCGCCCCCGTCCTCGGCGGCGGCCGCCCCGTCACGCTCCTGAGCGGACGCGGCACCGACGAGGACGGCGAACGCCGGCTGACCCTCGCCCTGCGCCTGCCCCACCAGGCCTCCGGCGCGGACCCGGTGACGGACCCCCTGCCGCACGGCGCACAGGCCCGCCCCGACGGGACCGTCGTGTGGAACCTCCCCCTGCCCGACGGACGGTCCGCGAGCCGCCCCGCGGCCCTGCGCGCGGCGACGGTACGGCACGACGACGCCGACGTCGCGCTCCTGGAGGAGGAGCTGCGCGCGGCGCTGGCCCGCGCCGACGCCCTCGCCGACGAGCACCGCAGGCTCAAGGACGAACTGGCCGAGACCAACAGCGGGGTCCTGGCCCTCTATGTACAGCTCGAAGAGCGCGACGAGCAGCTGCGCACGGCGCACGGCCGCACCCTGCGCGCCCTGGAGGACGCCCTGCGCCCCAGGCCCCTGCACGTCGCGGGACTCGAACTGGCGGTGCACTACGCGCCCGCCAGCGACGACGCCCCGACCGGCGGCGACCTGTACGACTGGTTCACCCTCCCGGACGGCACCGTCCACATCACCGTCGTCGACGCGCTCGGGCACGGCATCGCGAGCACGCGCACCGCCCTCACCGTCACCCACGCGGTGCGCACCCTCGCCCTCGAAGGCCATCCGCTGGAGAGCATCGTGGCCCGCACCGACAGCATCCTGGCGCCCTTCGACCAGAGCGTCATGGCGACCCTGCAGCTGGCCCGCCTCAACCCGGCCGACGGCCGCCTCGACCTCGCCAACGGCAGCCACCCGCCGGCCCTCCTCTGCCACGGCGACGGCACCACCACGTACCTGGAGGTGCGCGGGCGTGGCGTCGGCTTCCCGATGCCCGGCAGCGAGCGCGTCCTGACCACCCACCTCGGCCCCGACGACGTGCTGCTCCTCTACACCGACGGCCTCACCGAGAGCCGCAGGGACCCGTGCGAGGGCGAGGCCCGCCTCAAGGACGCCCTGTGCCGCCACCGCGTCGAGCCGACCGAACGCATCCCGGGCCTGGTGGCCGAAGAGCTGGTCAGTGAGGTGCTTCACCAGGACGACACCCTCGCGATCGCCGTACGGCGCACTTCCTGAGTAGGGTGATTCGACCGATTTCGTGATCAACTGATGCAGGAACATTCGCGGAAAAGGGACACGGAGAGGTCGACCATGAACATCCCGTTCCTCGACAAGTGGCGCAGGCGGCACACCGCGACGGACCCGGCCAAGGGCCTCGCGGCCGTGTTCGAGGAAGACCCGGACGGCGTCGCCGACCTGCTGTCCGAGTGTGAACTGCTCCGGTCCCAGGCCAGTGCCGCGGGGCTCGAACTCGACGACTCACCGGCGTCGTTGGCCGCCCTCGACCAGCTCCTGCCGCGCTGGCGCGACGATCCCGAGCTGCTGCCGTGGCTCGGCAACGACGCGGGCCTCTATCTGGGCACCGTGGTGGTGCGGACGGTGCCGGGCGCGACCTGGCACGTGTGGCCGGGCGGCAGCCCCGTCGTACGGCTGAAGACCGGGCGGGACATCCAGGTGGTCGAGGCGGGACTCGACTGGGCGGTGCACGGCGCCCCCGAGCTGTCGCAGGTCTACGGCGAGGCGTCGGAGACGTAACCCGCGTAACCCTAATTGCCTCAAATACGGTTAATGCCCATAAGTGCGTGTCGTCCAGTAAGTCCCGTTTCCACGTGGATAGTTTGCGCGGACGAACACAGCTGAGAGTGGGCAGGTCTTGCCATGGCCGTCGATCCTTTGATCGAGCTGCGTGATGTGAACAAGTACTACGGAGAGCTGCATGTCCTCCAGGACATCGACCTCACCGTCGGCAAGGGGGAGGTGGTCGTGGTCATCGGCCCTTCGGGGTCGGGCAAATCGACACTGTGCCGGACGATCAACCGGCTCGAGACGATCCAGTCGGGGGAGATCAGGCTCGACGGGCGGCCGCTGCCCGACGAGGGGAAGGCGCTCGCGCGGCTCCGTGCCGAAGTCGGCATGGTCTTCCAGTCCTTCAACCTCTTCGCACACAAGACCGTCCTCCAGAACGTCTCCCTCGCACAGATCAAGGTCCGGGGCCGCAAGAAGGACGAGGCGGAGAAGCGTTCCCGCGAACTCCTGGAGCGCGTGGGTCTCTCCGCGCACGCCGACAAGTACCCGGCGCAGCTCTCCGGCGGCCAGCAGCAGCGCGTCGCCATCGCCCGCGCGCTCGCCATGGACCCCAAGGCGCTCCTCTTCGACGAGCCGACCTCGGCCCTCGACCCCGAGATGATCAACGAGGTCCTCGAAGTCATGCAGCAGCTCGCGCGCGAGGGCATGACGATGGTCGTCGTCACCCACGAGATGGGCTTCGCGCGCTCCGCGGCCAACCGGGTCGTCTTCATGGCCGACGGCCGCATCGTCGAGGACCGGACCCCCGAGGACTTCTTCACCCGCCCGGAGAGCGAGCGCGCCAAGGACTTCCTCTCCAAGATCCTCAAGCACTGACGGGGGAGGGGACGTGCTCGTGAAACGACACACCACGCGCCACGCCATGCGTACGACGCGCCTGTTCGCGGCGCTCGTGCTCGCCGCCTGCGCAGCCGCCGCGTGCGGCAAGGAGGGCAGCCCGCCCACCAAGGGCCCCTCGGCCGAGGAACTGCCGAAGTACCGGGTCGCGACCGGCTTCCGGCTGCCCGAGTCGGGGACCTGGAAGAAGGCGAAGAGCCGCGGCCGCTTCGTCGTCGGCGCCAAGGAGGACCAGCCCTACCTCGGCGAGAAGGACCCGGCGAGCGGCGCCTACTCGGGCTTCGACATCGAGATCGCCAAGATGATCTCGGCCTCGCTCGGCCTCGACCCGCAACGGATCGAGTACAAGACGATCGCGTCGGCCAACCGCGAGACCGCCCTGCAGAACGGGCAGATCGATTTCTACGTCGGCACCTACACCATCAACGACAACCGCAAGAAGCTCGTCGGGTTCGGCGGCCCCTACTACATGGCGGGCCAGGGACTGCTGGTGCGCACCGACGAGAAGGACATCAAGGGCCCCGGGGACCTGGACGGCAAACGCGTCTGCTCGGCCGCCGGATCCACCCCGTACCAGCGGATCCAGAAGGACTACCCGAAGGCCACCCTCGTCGCCTACGACACGTACTCGATCTGCGTCGACAACCTGCTGACCTACCAGGTCGACGCCGTCACCACCGACGACGCGATCCTGATCGGCTACGCGGCCAAGGCGCCCGACGAGCTCAAGGTGGTCGGCAAGCCGTTCTCCGAGGAGCCGTACGGCATCGGGGTGCCCCGGGGCGACAACGCCCTCCGGTTCGCCGTCGACGACGCCCTCGCCGCCCGCGAGAAGGACGGCGACTGGAAGAAGGCCTACGACGCCACCCTCGGCCTCTCCGGGGTCCCGGCGCCGAAGCCGCCCGCCATCGACCGCTACCCGGCGAGCTGAGGAGGCGTCGTGGACGTACTGACAGACAACTTCTCCACGTTCGGCAAGGGCTTCCTCGGCACCGTCGAACTCACCGTCTACGCCTCGCTCCTGGCCCTCGCGCTCGGCTTCGTCATGGCGTCGTTCCGGGTGGCGCCCGTCGGGTCCTTCCGGGCGTTCGGCACGGTGTGGGTGACGGTCCTGCGCAACACCCCGCTCACGCTGCTCTTCTTCGCGGTGCTGCTCGGACTGCCGCGCTTCGGACTCGTGCTGCCCTTCAAGGTGTTCGCCGTGCTCGCCCTCGGCTGCTACACCTCCGCCTTCATCTGCGAGGCGCTCAGGTCGGGCATCAACACCGTGCCCAAGGGGCAGGGCGAGGCGGCACGGAGCCTCGGCATGAGCTTCGGCCAGACCCTGTCGACGATCGTGCTGCCGCAGGCGTTCCGGTCCGTCATCGCGCCGGTCGGCTCCAACCTGATCGCGCTCGCCAAGAACTCGGCGATCGCGGGCGCGTTCAGCGTCACCGAGCTGCTCGGCTCGTACAAGACGCTCAGCGAGCTCGGCTACAACATCATCTGGACCTTCGTCTGGATCGCCGTCGGCTACCTCATCATCACCCTCGCCATCAGCGCGATCTTCAATGTCCTCGAGAAGCGCTGGGGAGTCGCCCGATGAAAGCCCTCTCCCACGATTCGACCGCCCTGTACGACATCCCGGGCCCGAAGACCGTGCGCCGCCACAAGCTGTACGGCGTCATCTCCACTTTGCTCGTCCTGGCGCTCGTCGGGTGGATCCTGTATCTGCTGTTCGACACCGACCAGTTCACGGCCACGAAGTGGACGCCCTTCGAGTACAAGGGCATCCAGGAACTGCTCCTGAGGGGCCTCGGCAACACGCTCAAGGCCTTCGCCATCTCCGCGGTCCTCGCGCTCGCGCTCGGCGGACTGCTCGCGACGGGGCGGCTCTCCGACCACCGCCCCGTGCGCTGGCTCGCCACGCTCGTCGTGGAGTTCTTCCGCGCCATGCCGGTGCTTGTGATGATCTTCTTCGTCTTCGTGGCGCTGAAGGTGCAGCCGCTGCCCGCGCTGGTCGCCGGACTCACGCTCTACAACGGCTCCGTACTCGCCGAGGTCTTCCGATCCGGCGTCAACTCCGTCGAGAGGGGGCAGCGGGAGGCGGCCTACGCGCTCGGAATGCGCAAGACACAGGTCATGGGACACGTCCTCGTACCGCAGGCCGTGCGGGCCATGTTGCCCGCCATCATCAGCCAGTTGGTGGTGGCCCTGAAGGACACCTCGCTCGGATATCTGATCACCTACGAGGAGTTCCTCCATGCCGGGAAACTCATCGCGTCGAACCTCGACTACGATTTGCCCTTCATCCCCGTTGTCATGGTGATCTCACCGATCTACATCGGGATGTGCATGTTGCTGTCGTGGTTCGCCCAGTGGGTGTCGAAGCGGCAGCGGCGCAATCCCAAGACCGAGGCCGCGGACGTGGCCCCGGCCGAACCAGGGACGCTGCTGCCGATGGGGGTCCCCCCTGATCGTTAAGATCTTGGGGGAGCAGTAGCCAACAGGGCCAACGCCCACCCGGCAGCAGCCGGAGATCACTGCTCGCGCAGGGGGACGGACACGTACGACGGGTCCGCCGCCGGCGAGGAGAAGGTCAGCTGCGCGCCGGACGGGTTGTGCTCGATGTAGAGCGGGTCGACCGTGTCGACGACCAGGGCGAGCCTGTGCCCTGCCGGTACGTCGTAGGCCGTGGAGAACAGCTCCAGGTCCACGCCGAACGGCTTGCCGGGCGTCTTGCCGTGGAAGGTGTACGGCGCGTTGCTGACCAGCTTGCCGAGGCCGAGCGGGCCCACGTCGTAGAGGTACGCGACGAGGGTGCCGCTCTCCTTGGTGCTGGAGAGCGTCGTGTGCAGCTTCGCGGTCCCGCGCACCCGCTGGGCGGACATGTACTTCTCCGACTGCCAGACGCCCGTGTAGCGGCGCGGGAGCAGCGGCACCGAGGCCATCGGCGGGATCTTCAGGAACTGGTCGAGGGCGTTGGACAGGATGGCGATCCCGCCGTTGGCGCCCGAGTCGACGTTCGTGCGGATCGTGGTGGAGCCCGCCATGTCGATCTTCTTGCGGGTGGGGCCGACCGACTTCCAGTCCGGGTAGCCCTCGTAACCACCCTCGGAGCGGGACTTGAGCTGGACCGGCTGTTCCTTGTCGATGCCGTTGTCCTGGCCCTTGAGGTAGTGGTCGAACCACCGCTGCGTGTTGGTCCAGGTGTCGTTGGGCAGGCCGAGGAGGCCGGTCGCCTCCGCCGTCGCGTGGTCGCCGGGGCGGAACTCCAGGCGCTTGGGTCCGGTCAGACGGTCGTAGAACTTCGCGTACTGGTTGGGCGGGAAGAGCGCGTCGCCCCAGGCGTTGCCGAGCATGATGGCCGCGCCGTTCTCGTTGATCCGGTCGAGATGGGTCACGGGGGAGCGCTTCGCGCCCCACGCGATCATCTCGTCCTCCTTGTCCAGGTTGGACCCGAGGAAGTCCTTGAGCGTCTGCTGGAGCTCGGCGCTGGGGCGGCCGGTGAGAGCGCCCGCGCCGCCGAGGAGGGCGGCGGCCTGCGCGTGCTGGGTGCGGCCGCTGTAGATCGAGTCGATGAGGTCGGCCCAGCCGCTCATCGCGGCGACGGCCTTGACCCGCTTGTCGTGCCCGGCGGCGAGCAGGCTGATGCCCGCGCCGTAGGAGACGCCCGCCATGCCGACCTTCCCGGGGTCGGCGGGGGTGTTCGCCAGGGTCCAGTCGATGACCTTGGAGGCGTCCGCGATGTCCTTCGGGCCCGCGGTCTCGATCTCGCCGCCGGACTGCCAGAAGCCGCGCGAGTTGTAACTGACCACGACGTAGCCGGAGTCCGCGAGCTTCTGGGCCTGGGCCACGTACTCGATCTGGGGCATGGCCCAGCTGGTGGGCAGCACGATCGAGGGGAACCTCGCGCCGGGCCTCGCGTCCTTCGGGGTGAAGACGTTGGCCTTCAGGACCGTGCCGCCGTCGCCGGGGATGTCGACGAAGCGGACGTCGGCGGCGCTCGTGGCTCGTGGCCCTGCGACCGGTGCGGCCTGCGCCGCCGGGGCCAGGCCGAAGGCGGCGCCGACGACGAGGGTCGCCGAGACGGCGCCCGCGGTGGTCGTGCGCAGGACGCGGTGGGGGTGCGGAGCTCTCACGGGTCACTTCCTCACTCGTTGAAAGTGCAAAGTGACCCGACGGTAACCGCGAACCTTTACCGGGGGTAACCCGTCAGTAAGTTACGCCCCGGTAACGATCGTTGAAGGGGGCACGGTTACTTCAGCGCGCTCTTGGCCTGCCAGTCGGACCAGGAGATGTTCCACTCGCCGTAGCCGTTGCCCGGGTCCGGGACGCCCTTCGAGCCGCTGCCGGTGACCTCGAAGGGGTCACCTATCTGGGCCTGGCCGTAGAGCCAGCCCGCGTTGCCGTCGCTCATGCCGACGCAGCCCGAGCTGTGGTTGGTGTTGCCGAAGTACGACGCGTTCCAGGGGGCCGCGTGCGCGTACATGCCCGACCAGGTCAGGCGCATCGAGTAGTCGACCATCTTGTCGTAGGAGCTGCCGAGGCCGACCGTCTCGGAGCGCATGTTGATCGTGCCCTCCTTCGACATCAGGACGGAGGTGCCGCCCCAGGAGGCCTTCTCGCCGCCGGGCGTGCCCGCCGACATCGGCAGCGACTTCACGGTCTTGCCGTCGCGTGTGAGCGTCGCCGTCTTGCTGTCCAGGTTCACCTTGACGACCTGGCTCTTGCCGATGGTGAAGTTCGTCGCGTAGTCGCGTACGAACCAGTCGTCGCCGCCCGAGTCGATGCCGTTGAGCCGCGCGTCCAGCTTCACCTTCGTGCCGGACTTCCAGTACTCCTTGGGCCGCCAGTCGACGCGGTCCTTGCCGTCGTAGTTCTTGATCCAGCCCCAGGAGCCCTCGGTGTCGTTCGAGGTCGTCACCTTCAGGTGCTTCTCGACCTCGGCCTTGTTGCGCACCGGGTTGTCGAAGGTGATCGACAGCGGCTGGGCGATGCCGACCGTGGTGCTCTTGCCCGGGGCGAGGGTCACCTTGTTGACCTTCTCGGGAGCGGCCGTCCTGAACGACGACTTCGCGCTGCCGCCCTCGGCGGTGGTCGCCTCCACCTTGTAGGCGGTGCCGGGCGCCGCCTTGCGCTCCGACGTCCAGGTGGTGCCGTTCGCCGACACCTTGCCGGACAGCGCGGCGCCCTTGTCGTCGGCGACCGTGACCTTCTTCAGCCTGCCGTCGGCGAGGCTGACCCGCACGGGCTTGCCCGCCTCGGCCTTCTGGCCGGTGAGGTTCACCTTGATCTGCGGCTTCTCGGCGGCCTCGGCGGAGGACGACTCGCCGCCGCCCGAGCAGGCGGTCAGGGCGGCGGTGAGCACCGCAAGGCCCGCGGCTGCCGCGTGGCGGGTGCGAAGCGGGCGTCGGCGGCTCGTGGAGCTCTGGGGGGTCAAGAACGTACCTCCGTGCGAATGTGGAACTGCACGGAGAGAGCCCTGAAGGCGGCTTCAGGTTGCCCGATGTGCGGAAATTGCCTGCTAGGTCACAGAAGGGCCCCGTGTGTGTCGACGCCGGGTGAGCGCGGAGTCACTTGGCGCGATGGGAGTTGCGCACCGACGGGGTGGGGATCGGGGTCTGGGCAGCGCGCGTGACGTCCGCGACGAGCTCGACGACGTCGGGTCCGTACGCCTGCGAGTTGACGACCTTCAGGAGCAGGACGAAGGAGTTGTTGCCGTGCTTGCGGGCGAGCTTCTCGTGGTGGCGGGCCAGATAGCGGGTGGCCGCCTGGCTGGTCACGGCGCGCTGGCCGCAGAAGAGGAAGACGGGTCTCGCCTCCTGCCCTTGGTCGGCGGTGAGGCGGGCGAGGATCACGTACTCGTTGAGACCGGCCTCCAGGCGGTAGCGCTCGGCGCCGATCTGGAAGGCCCCGCGGTCCGGCACGGGTTCCGGCTCCGAGTTCACGCGGACGCCGGGCAGCAGGGAGTGCATGTGCGCGGCCATGCGGCGGTTCGCCACCGGATTGCCCACGCAGAACTCGGTGCGTTCGCCGAAGCCCTGCTGGGCCGCGTCGTGCGCGACGACCTGGGCGTGCCCGCCGCACTCCTTGATCACGCCGGACAGCTCGATGAGGGCGAGCACGTCCTGGCGCACCACGGTCAGCTCGGGCCCGCCCGCGTCACGGTTCACCACGAGCAGCGACTCGGCGTTGTCGGGCAGCCCGAAGAAGGCCTGCTTGCGGCGGAGCCTGCGCTTCCACAGGTAGCCGCGGGCGAGCCAGCCAAGGACGGCACTGATGCCGACCGCGATCAGGCCGAGGACGAGGTTGCGCACGTCTTCAGTCATGGCGCCGCATGCTAGCGGGCCACCGGACCCGTGTTCGATGAGGTCCTGACGCGGCGGGCACCGCGAAGTTACGCTGCGCAGACGTTTGTTGACTGGAGGTACGAATGCGTCGCGCTGTCGTACGTAATCTGACGCTATTGGCGGTCGGAGGGGTATTGGTGTCGGTCGGTGCGGCCGCGCCCCCTTCGCCTACGCGCTCAGCGGAACCGGCCTCGCCCACGCGCGCGGCGGAATCCGCCGCGCCGGAGAAGACGCCGGTCGCCGTCGGCCACGGCGGTGCCGTCGCCAGCGTCGACCCGGACGCCTCGGCGGCCGGCATCGAGGTCCTGAGGAAGGGCGGCAACGCCGTGGACGCGGCCGTCGCCACCGCCGCCGCGCTCGGCGTCACCGAGCCCTACTCGGCGGGTGTCGGCGGCGGCGGATACTTCGTCCACTACGACGCGAAGACCCACAAGGTCAGCACCATCGACGGCCGCGAGACCGCCCCGCGCACCGCCGGCTCCGGCCTCTTCCTGGAGGACGGCAAGCCGATCCCCTTCGACCAGGCCGTCACCAGCGGCCTCGGCGTCGGCACCCCCGGCACGCCCGCCACCTGGCAGTCGGCGCTCGACGCCTGGGGCAGCCGGAGCCTCGGCACCCTGCTGAAGCCCGCCGAGCGGCTCGCGCGCGACGGATTCACCGTCGATCCGACGTTCCGCTCGCAGACGGAGACGAACGAGAAGCGGTTCAGGGACTTCCCTGCCACGGCGAAGCTGTTCCTGCCCGGCGGCAAGCTGCCGGTGGTCGGCTCGACGTTCAAGAACCCCGACCTGGCGCGCACTTATCAGGAGCTCGGCCGCAAGGGAGTCGAGGCGCTGTACCGGGGTGACCTCGCCAAGGACTTCGTGCGGACGGTGAACAAGCCGCCCGTCGACCCGGCGGCCGACCGCGTGGTGCGGCCCGGCGACCTCTCCCTCAAGGACCTCAAGGCGTACGCGGTCAAGCGCCAGGCCCCGACCAAGACCTCCTACCGCGGACTCGACGTGTACTCCATGGCGCCCTCCTCCTCCGGCGGCACGACCGTCGGCGAGGCGCTCAACATCCTGGAGCGCACCGACCTCTCCAAGGCGTCGAAGACGAAGTACCTGCACCGCTACATCGAGGCCAGCCGCATCGCGTTCGCCGACCGGGGGCGCTGGGTGGGCGACCCGGCCTTCGAGGACGTACCGACGAAGCAACTCCTCTCGCAGCGGTTCGCCGACTCGCGGGAGTGCCTGATCAAGGACACGGCGGTGCTCAAGAGCCCGCTCGCACCCGGCGACCCCCGTCACCCGGCGCCCTGCGGCAAGGGCGACGAGGCGGCCCCGACGACGTACGAGGGCGAGAACACCACGCACCTCACCGCCGCCGACAAGTGGGGCAACGTCGTGGCGTACACCCTCACCATCGAGTCCACGGGCGGCAGCGGCATCACCGTCCCTGGCCGCGGCTTCCTGCTCAACAACGAACTCACCGACTTCTCCTTCGCGCCCGCCGACCCCGCGGTGCACGACCCGAACCTGCCGGGGCCCGGCAAGCGGCCGCGCTCCTCGATCTCCCCGACGATCGTGCTGAAGCACGGCAAGCCGGTGGTGGCCCTCGGCTCGCCGGGCGGCGCGACCATCGTCACCACCGTCCTGCAGACCCTGACGGGCTTCGTCGACCGTGGCCTCCCGCTGGTCGACGCGATCGCCGCGCCGCGCGCCAGCCAGCGCAACGCCGCGCAGACCGAGCTCGAACCGGGCCTCTGGAACAGCCCGTCGCGGGACTCACTGGAGGCGATCGGGCACTCCTTCAAGCAGAACCCGGAGATCGGCGCGGCCACGGGCGTGCAGCGGCTGCCGGGGGGCAAGTGGCTCGCGGCGGCGGAGAAGGTCCGCAGGGGCGGCGGCTCGGCGATGGTGGTGCGCCCCGAGAAGTGAGAGCGGCGCCGGGGGCCGCGGTGAGGCGGCCCCCGGCGGTCGTACGGCTACGCGGCGGGTGACGCCGCACAGTTCTGCTCCAGCTCGTTCGCGGCCCAGCGGATCGACGACTCCGGGTCGTCGTGCAGGTACCGCAGGACGGGCAGCGCCTCGCGGACCGCGGCCAGCTGCGCGTCGCCGCGGCCGCCCCGCGCCCGGCGCACGTCGGCGAGGTCCGCGATGAGCAGCAGCAGCGTGCTGCGGGACGTGTTGTCCGGGTCCGTCATCAGCTCGACCAGGAACGGGATCGCGGGGACCGCGGCCGTCGACGCGGCGTCCTTGGAGACCAGCAGCCGGTACAGGTCGTGGACCGCGTCCATGGCCGTCTTCTTGTCGTCCGACGCGACCTTGCCGATGAGGTCGGGGACCATGTGGCCGGGCCCGCGCGCGGTCCACAGGGACCCCCAGTCGACGGCGTCCAGGCGCAGCCGGAGGTCGCGGTGCGGCCACAGCTTCGCGGTGTCCAGACGGAGAGACGAGGTGCCGTGGTCGTCGGTGACGTGCAGGGTTCCGTCCGCGTCGAGGCCGAGGAAGCGGATGCCGGTGCCGAGGCGCAGGGACGCCACCGCGTCGGACCCCAGGTCCCAGAGGCGGACCAGGCCGTCGGCCCAGGCGGCGGCGAGCGCGGGGCCGGTCTCCAGCTGGGCGAGGGCGAGCGCGCGGACGGGTGTGGCGCGGCGGGCGAAGGGGGCGCGCAGCGGCTTGCGGCGAGTGCTCCAGTAGCGGATCACGCCGTGCTCGTCGCCGCTCAGGACGAGCCGCTTGCCGTTGCCGAGCCCGAGGCAGGCGAGCGCGGTGACCGGGGCGCGGTGCAGGGCGAGGCTGATGGTCTCGGGGGACTCGTCGTCGGTCTCCAGGACGTGCACCCAACCGTCCGCGTCGCCCGCCACGAGCGTCGTCGCGTTCCGGTCGGCGGCCACGGAGCGCAGGGCGCCGGGCGGGTGTACGAGCGCGGCGGCGGCGCCGGGCACCGCGGGCGGGGCGCTGTGGCCGCGGGAGACGACGCTCCAGCGGCCCCGGGGGTCGGTGACGCCCTGCGCCAGGGAGACGGGGCCGAGATTCTCCAGGGGCGCGGGCACTTCCGTGGGCGGGCTGATGGCCTTGTCGCCGGACCAGTCGACGCCGAGGGTCTCGGCGACCGCGACGAGCGCCTCGCGCGTCCGGGCGTTGATGACGAGCGCGAAGTCGGCGCCCGGCCCGCGCCCGTGCCGTACGACCGCGTCCGGAGCGCCGTACGACAGCGCGTCCGTCCCCATCTCCTGCCAGGGCAGCAGCCCGAGTTCACGGTACGAGGACGTCAGGCGCCGGACGATCTCCGGGTCCGCCTCGACGACCGCCCTGCGCACCCGCAGCGTCCAGCCGTAGTGCGCGGGCAGCCGCTCGAAGGCCAGCTGCGTCAGGAACTCGGAGAGCGACCCGCTCTGCACGACCCACTCACCGCGCAGGCTCACGACGACGCGCGGGTCGGGCAGTTCGGCGTCGGCGGCGAGATAGCCCCACTCGTGGCTGTAGTGGTACTCCGACATGAAGACGCAGACGCGGCGGTCGCCGCCCGGCGCCACGAGCGGGCTGTCCGCGGGCAGTTCGAGCTCCGATATCGTCGGCGGCCACTGCGTGTGGACCCAGTACAGGCGCGGGTTGAAGGCGAAGGAGTTGAGCGGGGAGTCCCACCACTCGTTCAGGGCCTGCGGGACGGGCAGCTCCCAGTCGATGCCGTCCGTGCGGTTCTCGCCGCCCCACCGGGAGTGCCCCGGCTCGCCGCCCGGATCCTCGTACCCCCACTCCTCCTGCACCGCGTGGAGCAACTCCCAGCGTTGGCCGCCCTGTTGCCACGCCCGCAACCGGTCCGCGAACTGTCCGTAGTCAATGATCTCTCGGGTCACCGGAGAAGCGTACGGATGATCAAGGTCGGGGACTGTCCCCGAAGGGTCACAGTGCCGTGAGGATCCTGGGACCGTCCTCGGTGATCGCGACGGAGTGCTCGGCGTGCGCCGCGCGGCTGCCGTCGTTCGTGCGGAGCGTCCAGCCGTCCGGGGCGGGGTGGTAGCCGTCGCCGCCGCCCGCGATCACCATCGGCTCGATGGCCAGGGCCATGCCGGGACGCAGGGGCATGCCGCGGCCGGGGCGGCCCTCGTTCGGGACGCCGGGGTCCTCGTGCATGCGGCGGCCGATGCCGTGGCCGCCGAAGCCCTCCGGGATGCCGTACCCCTCCTTGCGGCAGACGGTGCCGATGGCGTGGGCGATGTCGCCGATGCGGTTGCCGACGACCGCCGCCGCGATGCCCGCCTCCAGGGCGCGCTCCGCCGTCCGGATCAGGCGCTCGTCCTCGGGCCTCGGGGTGCCGACGGTGAAGCTGACCGCCGAGTCGCCGGCCCAGCCCGCGAGCTCGGCGCCGCAGTCCAGGGAGACGAGGTCGCCGTCGCGCAGCCGGTAGGAGGTCGGGATGCCGTGGACGATCGCGTCGTTGACCGAGGCGCACAGGACGGCGGGGAAAGGGGTCGGGGCGAAGTGGGGGCGGTAGCCGAGGAAGGGGGAGGAGGCGCCGGCCTCGCGCAGGACGTCGTGGGCGACCGCGTCCAGGTCGAGCAGGGAGACGCCCGGGGCCGCGGCCTCGCGGGCGGCGGTGAGGGCCTGGGCGACGATGCGGCCCGCTTCGCGCATCGCGTCGATCGATTCTGCTGTCTTGAGTTCCACCATGCCAATAACTATACCGGTATTTGAATGCCGGTATACAAATGGGCGTCGGGGTAGAGTGGGGGCATGGTTCGGACTCCTTTGACCCCGGAAGAGCGCGAGCGCGGCGAGCGTCTCGGGGTGCTTCTTCGTGAGGCCCGCGCGGAGCGGAGCATGGTTTCGGTCGCCGCGGAAGCGGGTCTCTCGGCGGAGACGCTGCGGAAGATCGAGACGGGGCGCGCACCCACCCCCGCGCTGTTCACGGTCGCGGCGCTGGCCTCCGTGCTCGGGCTCTCGCTGGACGAGCTGGTGCAGCGGTGCGAGCTGGTGGTGGCTTGAGTGAGGCCGTCATAAAACTGCATGTAGTCGTCCCGTAACACGTCTGGTGTTATCTTCCGGACCGGAAGACTCCAGGCTTCACGGGACGGTGCTGGTCAGATGGCAGTGGGACAACTCCCGGTTCAGGTCAGGGAGTTCGCGAGATACCTGAGTGAGCTGCTCGGGCGGCTCGACCAGTCGGCGGGCTGGTGCGGCGTGTTCTGGCAGCGCGATCCGGACGGCATGCGCGCCTGTCTGGAGGGCGCGGAGGTGCCGCCCTGGGACGTGGTGCAGGCGCTGCTCCACGACCTCGCGGCCGACCGCGGCCTCCCGGAGGCCGAGCGCGAGACCGACACGGCGCGCATGCTGCACCGGGCCTCCGTCGCCGCGTACGACGCCCGGCCCGGCGGCCGCGAGCTGCTCGGCGACCGGCTCGACATGATGCTCACGGAGCAGCGGATCGCCCTGGAGCGCCAGGCCGACCTGACGCGGCAGCTGGGCACGGCCGCCGACCCCGACGACATCGACCGCATCAACCTCGACCTCGCCTGGGTCCGCGACGACCACGACCGCGCGACGGCCCGCTGCGCCGAGATCCAGGCACGGATGGACCGCCTCGACGACGCGCAGCGGCCGTCGTGGGTCGACCTGGGCACGGCGGCGGGCGACGGACCGGGCGACGGACCGCACGTACCCCGGCAGGACCCCGCGCCCGCCGCGGAAGACCTCTACGGCACGGAGGACCTCTACGGCACGGAGGGCCCCTACGGCACGGAGGGCCCCTACAGCACGGAGGACCTCTACGACGCGGAGCCCCGGCCCGAACCGCCGCCCGAGCCCCGGCCCGAACCCGTGTCCGACGCCGTGCGCGAGCTCATCAAGCTGCGCGGCGAGGGCCGCAGCGGCGAGGCGCACGGCGTGCTCGTCGAGGCCGCCGGCTGGCCCGCGGAGCTGCTGCCCTCGTTCGCCGCCGAGCTGCACCGCGCGGGCCTCGCCGCCGACTGGGCGACGCTGCTGTGGGAGGCCGCCTCGCTGCCGCCGGACCGCCTCGTCGCCCTCGCGGACGCGCTGGCGGGAACCGGCCGCGCCGACGACTGCAGGAAGCTGCTGCGGCAGGGGGTCGCGCGTCCCGCGCCGGAGATCGCCGAGGCGATCGTCGCGCTGCTCGACGCGGGCCGCGAACGCGAGGCCCGCGCCCTGCTCGACTCGTACCTGCGCGTCCGCACCCCCGAGGACGTGGCCCGCTGCGCGCACACCGACCCGCACCGGCTCATACCCCTGCTCCTGGAGGCGGCACGGGGAGTCTCCGAGGAGCACCACTGGGACCTGGTGCACGCCCTGCGCGTGGCCGGATTCAGCGCCTGACCGCGGGCAGCCGTCGCCCGCACGGGTGCGAATCATGATCGTCTCTGCCGGTTGACGGCGATGGTCTTGCTCAGCCCCTCGGGGGAGGCTTACGTTTCTCGGATCCACGCAGCAGATCTACGTGCGTAGAGGCTCATCGACGTCCTCATCAAGGGCATACGAAGGAGCAGCTCATGGCCAACGTCGTACGCGCCGCACTGGTCCAGGCGACCTGGACAGGCGACACCGAATCCATGATCGCCAAGCATGAGGAACACGCCCGCGAGGCGGCCCGGCAGGGCGCCAAGGTGATCGGCTTCCAGGAAGTCTTCAACGCCCCCTACTTCTGCCAGGTCCAGGAGGCCGAGCACTACCGCTGGGCCGAGCCCGTGCCGGACGGCCCCACGGTCACCCGCATGAAGGAGCTCGCGCGCGAGACCGGCATGGTGATCGTCGTCCCCGTCTTCGAGGTCGAGCAGTCGGGCTTCTACTTCAACACCGCCGCCGTCATCGACGCCGACGGCAGCTACCTCGGCAAGTACCGCAAGCACCACATCCCCCAGGTCAAGGGGTTCTGGGAGAAGTACTACTTCAAGCCGGGGAACCTGGGCTGGCCCGTCTTCGACACCGCGGTCGGCAAGGTCGGCGTCTACATCTGCTACGACCGTCACTTCCCCGAGGGCTGGCGCCAGCTGGGCCTGAACGGCGCCCAGATCGTCTACAACCCCTCCGCCACGTCCCGCGGCCTCTCCGCCTACCTCTGGCAGCTCGAACAGCCCGCGGCCGCCGTCGCCAACGAGTACTTCATCGCCGCGATCAACCGCGTCGGCCAGGAGGAGTACGGCGACAACGACTTCTACGGAACCTCGTACTTCGTCGACCCGCGCGGCCGGTTCGTCGGCGAACCCGCGAGCGACAAAACCGAGGAACTCGTCGTCAGGGACCTCGACTTCGGCGTCATCGAGGAAGTACGCCAGCAGTGGGCGTTCTACCGCGACCGCCGCCCCGACGCCTACGAAGGGCTGGTGCAGCCGTGACCGATCTGTACGACCGCCACCGGGCCGTGCTGCCCGACTGGCTCGCGCTCTACTACGAACGGCCGATCGAGCTCACCCACGGCGAGGGGCGCCACGTCTGGGGCGCCGACGGCAGGAAGTACCTCGACTTCTTCGGCGGCATCCTCACCACCATGACGGCCCACGCCCTGCCCGAGGTCACCAAGGCGGTGAGCGAGCAGGCCGGGCGGATCATCCACTCCTCGACGCTCTACCTCAACCGCCCGATGGTCGAACTCGCCGAGCGCGTCGCGGCGTTGTCCGGCATCCCCGACGCCCGCGTCTTCTTCACCACGTCGGGCACCGAGGCCAACGACGCGGCCCTCCTGCTCGCCACCGCGCACCGCCGCTCCAACCAGATCCTGGCGATGCGCAACAGCTACCACGGCCGGTCCTTCACGACCGTCGGCATCACCGGCAACCAGTCGTGGTCGCCCACCAGCCTCTCGCCGCTCCAGACGCTGTACGTCCACGGCGGCGTCCGCGGCCGCGGCCCCTACGCCGCCCTGAGCGACGCCGAGTTCACCGCCGCCTGCGTCGCCGACCTGCGGGACATGCTCGGGCAGGGCCGCGGGGGAGTGGCCGCGCTCATCGCCGAACCGGTCCAGGGCGTCGGCGGGTTCACCTCGCCGCCCGACGGGCTGTACGCCGCGTTCAAGGAAGTCCTGGACGAGCACGGCATCCTGTGGATCTCCGACGAGGTGCAGACCGGCTGGGGCCGCACGGGCGACCACTTCTGGGGCTGGCAGGCCCACGCGCGGAACGGGCCGCCGGACATCCTCACCTTCGCCAAGGGCATCGGCAACGGCATGTCCGTCGGCGGCGTCGTGGCCCGCGCCGACGTCATGAACTCCCTCGACGCCAACTCCATCTCGACGTTCGGCGGCTCCCCGGTCACCATGGCGGCCGGCCTCGCCAACCTCGCGTACCTCCTGGAACACGACCTCCAGGGCAACGCGCGGCGCGTCGGCGGGCTCCTCATCGAGCGGCTGCGCGCGATCTGCGCCCAACTGCCCGTCGTCCGCGAGGTGCGCGGGCGCGGCCTGATGATCGGCATCGAGCTGGTCGAGCCCGACACGGGCCGGCCGAACCCGCAGGCCGCCGCGGCCGTCCTCGAAGCGGCCCGCGAGGGCGGACTGCTCATCGGCAAGGGCGGCGGGCACGACACCAGCGTGCTGCGCGTCGCCCCGCCGCTCTCGCTGACCGTCGCGGAGGCGGAGGAGGGCGCCGCGATCCTCGAACGGGCCCTGCGCGGCGCCTAGTTCAAGGACGGCCGGCACGGTTTTCGTACAGGACCGCAGGAAAGGGAGCGCACCACATGAGGACCCGCACTCTGATCACCGGCGGCCTGGTCATCACGGCCTCCGACGAACTGCCCGTCGACGTCCTGGTGGAGGACGGCCGCGTCGCCGCCCTCGCCACCCGCGACAGCCACGGCTGGACGGCCGACCACGTCATCGACGCGTCCGGGAAGTACGTCATCCCGGGCGGCGTCGACGCCCACACCCACATGGAGATGCCGTTCGGCGGCACCCTCGCCGCCGACACCTTCGAGACCGGCACCCGCGCCGCCGCCTGGGGCGGCACGACCACCATCGTCGACTTCGCGATCCAACCCAAGGGCGGCACGCTCGCGGAGGGCCTCGACACGTGGCACGAGAAGGCGGCCGGGCGGTGCGCGGTCGACTACGGCTTCCACATGATCATGTCCGACGTGAACGAGTCCTCGCTCAAGGAGATGGACACCCTCGTCTCCTCCGGCGTCACCTCGTTCAAGCTGTTCACCGCCTATCCGGGCGTCTTCTTCTCCGACGACGGACAGATCCTCCGGGCGATGCAGCGCGCGGGCGCGAACGGCGGCCTCGTCATGGCGCACGCGGAGAACGGCCTCGCCATCGACGTCCTGGTGGAACAGGCGCTGGCGCGCGGCGAACGGGACCCCCGCTACCACGGGGAGGTCCGCAAGGCGCTCCTGGAGGCCGAGGCGACGCACCGGGTCATCCGGCTCAGCCAGGTGGCGGGCGCCCCGCTGTACGTGGTGCACGTGTCGGCGCGGGAAGCCGTCGCCGAGCTGACCCGGGCACGCGACGACGGACTGCCTGTCTTCGGCGAGACGTGCCCGCAGTACCTCTTCCTGTCGACCGACAACCTCGCGGAGCCGGACTTCGAGGGCGCCAAGTACGTCTGCTCGACCCCGCTGCGCCCCAAGGAGCACCAGGCGGTCCTGTGGCGCGGGCTGCGCACGAACGACCTCCAGGTGGTCTCCACGGACCACTGCCCGTTCTGCTTCAAGGGGCAGAAGGAAATGGGCCGCGAGGACTTCTCGAAGATCCCCAACGGCATGCCCGGTGTCGAGAACCGCATGGACCTGCTGCACCAGGCCGTCGTCGACGGGCACATCAGCCGCCGCCGCTGGATCGAGGTGGCCTGCGCGACGCCGGCCAGGATGTTCGGCCTGTACCCGAGGAAGGGCACGATCGCGCCGGGCGCCGACGCCGACATCGTCATCTACGACCCGCACGCCGAGCAGGTCATGTCGGCGCGGACCCACCACATGAACGTGGACTACTCCGCCTACGAGGGCAAGCGGGTGACGGGACGTGTGGAGACCGTGCTGTCCCGGGGCGTCCCGGTGATCGACAACCGCACGTACACCGGGCACGCGGGGCACGGTTCGTTCCTGGAGCGGGGGATCTGCCAGTACGTGTGAGTGCCGCTGCTCGCGGGCGACTTCACGCGATGTGACCCGGGTCACTTTGGGGGCCTCTTGGCTCGAAGGCGCCGTCCGTGTCACTATTTCTGCACGCCGACTCTGCCCAAAAACCGCCGCGAGGCCGTGGGTTGAGTCCCGCGGCCGCCGGTCGGTACAGGCGAGACCGAGTCTCTGCTCGGTGCAGTACCGATACCCCCTCGCATTCCATGCATGCCTGCCTTGTCGCGGGTCATCACGCATGCCCTGATTGACGATCCTAAGCCGAACTGCTTGATGCGCTCTTGTTCGCGACAGACGCCAAGATCCAGATTCCAGTGGAGGAACAATGTCAGAGTTCGCCAATCTCGAAGAGCTGTACTCGGTCATCGAGAAGACGGCTCGGCTGGTGGACGTCACCGCCTCGCGTGACAAGGTCTGGCCCATCCTCAATGCCTACGAGGACGTCGTCGGGCAGTCCGTCATCTCGTTCCGCGCCTCGACCGGCAGCAGCGCCGACGACCTCGACGCCCGCTTCACGATGCTCCCGAAGGGCTTCGACCCGTACGCCCGCGCCCTGGAGCACGGCCTCACCCCGAAGACGGACCACGCCGTCGGCAGCCTCCTGAAGGAGGTCCACGCGAACACCCCCATCACCAGCTGCGGCGTCGACTTCGGCGTCGCCGGGGGCTTCACGAAGACCTGGTCCTTCCCCAGCGCGGAGAACCTCATCAAGGTCTCCGACCTCGTCGAGCTCCCGTCGATCCCGGCCGCCGTCGCCGCCAACCTCGACTTCTTCAAGAAGTGGGGCATCGACGAGATGGTCAGCACCGTCGGCATCGACTACTCGAAGCGCACGATGAACCTGTACTTCGGCGGCGGCGTCGGCGACCGCGTGCCGGCCGAGGTCTTCGAGGAGAAGGGCGTCCGGGCGATCCTCGGCGAGCTCGGTCTCTCCGAGCCGAGCGAGGAGCTCCTGCGGTTCTGCGAGCGCTCGTTCGTCATCTACGTGACCCTGAGCTGGGACTCCCCGGCCATCAACCGGTTCACGTACTCGGTCATGACGCCGGAGCCGCTGGGCCTGCCGATCACCTTCGCCCCGACCTTCGAGCGCCTCATCAAGGAAGCGCCGTACGACACCACGGGCCGCAACTACGTCTACGGCATAGCGTCGACGCCCAAGGGCGAGTACCACAAGATCGCCTCGTACTACCAGTGGCAGAAGCGCGTGGAGAACCTGCTGCGTTCCGACTCCTGACCATCGGCCGCCCGTCGGGGGCCGAAGTTGCGGGGCCTGCGGAGAGGAAGTCCCCTTCCTCTCCGCAGGCCCTTTTCTCTGGAACGGCTCATTCATTCCTAGAAATCTGGATGATGCGATCTCCATGCGGAAAAGACAAAGGGAGCTGAGTGCGTTGACGACACCGAGCTCAGCGGAAGGGGTGTCAGAAATCCGTCGCGCTCGCTCCGTCGGAATCGGTCGCGCCCACGCGAAGACCATTTTGCTGGGGGAGCACGCGGTCGTCTACGGCGCTCCCGCCCTCGCGCTCCCGGTGCCGCAGCTCGCGGTCACGGCGAGCGCCGGCTGGTCCGCGCAGTCACCCGGTGACGCGGGCGACGTGTCGCTGACCATGACCGGATCTGCCTCCCGGCCGGTGGCCACCCAGGCCTCCGACTGGCTCCGGCGACTCAGCGCCGAGTTCCGGAAGACCATGAACGTCTCCGACGACGTACACCTCGACGTGATCCTGGACTGCGCCATCCCGCCGGGCCGCGGCCTCGGCTCCAGTGCCGCCTGCGCACGCGCCGTGGTGTTCGCGCTCGCCGACCTCTTCGACCGCGAGGTCACGCCGCAGACGGCGTTCGACCTCGTCCAGACCGCAGAGAACGTGGCCCACGGCCGCGCGAGCGGCGTCGACGCCACCGCCGTCGGCGCGCCGGGGCCCCTGCTCTTCCAGCAGGGGCGCTCCGAGGAACTCGCCATCGGGTGCGAGGAGTTGTTCATCATCGCCGACAGCGGCGAGGTGGGCAGGACCAAGGACGCGGTCAGCATGCTCCGCGAAGGCTTCCAGCGTCACGCCGGCGCGCAGGAGAGCTTCGTACGCCGCGCAACGGACCTCACCGACGAGGCCCGGCACGCACTCGCCGACGGAAAGCCCGAGGAGCTCGGCACGCGCATGACGGAGTATCACGAGCTGCTCCGCGCCGCCGGGTTGAGCACCGACCGCATCGACGCCCTGGTCGAAGGGGCGCTCGCGGCCGGCAGCCTCGGCGCCAAGATCACGGGTGGCGGCATGGGCGGCTGCGTCCTCGCGCTCACCCAGTCCGAGCAGGCGAGCGCGGTGACCCGGCGGCTGCACGAAGCCGGCGCCGAACAGACATGGGTCGTACCGCTGAGGGGATTTGCCGGCCATGGTCGCTGAACAACAGGCCACCGCGGTGCTGACCGCACCGACGGGCACCACGGGCAGCGCGACCGCCGTCGCGCACCCGAACATCGCACTGATCAAGTACTGGGGCAAGCTCGACGAGCGGCTCATCCTGCCGCGCACCGACAGCCTCTCGATGACCCTCGACATCTTCCCCACCACCACCCGCGTGCGACGCAGCCCCGGAGCCGGTCACGACGAAGTGACGCTCGGCGGCAAGCCCGCCCAGGGTGAGGCCGAGCGGCGCATCGTCACCTTCCTCGACCTGGTGCGCGAGCGCGCCGGGTCCGCCGACCGCGCCGTCGTGGACACCGAGAACACCGTCCCCACCGGTGCGGGCCTCGCCTCGTCGGCGAGCGGCTTCGCCGCCCTCGCCGTCGCCGCGGCCGCCGCCTACGGCCTCGACCTCGACGCCACCGCCCTGTCCCGCCTGGCCCGGCGCGGATCCGGGTCGGCGTCCCGTTCCCTCTTCGGGGACTTCGTGGTCTGGCACGCCGGACGCCACGACGCCCCCGAGGAGGAGGCGGACCTCAGCTCGTACGCCGAGCCGGTCCCGGCCGGGCCGCTCGACCCCGCCCTCGTCGTCGCCGTCGTCAACGCCGGACCCAAGGACGTGTCCAGCAGGGCGGCCATGCGCAGGACCGTCGACACCTCACCGCTCTTCGAACCGTGGGCCGTCTCCAGCAAGGCCGACCTGGCCGACATGCGCGAGGCGCTCGGCCGCGGCGACCTCGAAGCGGTCGGCGAGATCGCGGAACGCAACGCTCTCGGCATGCACGCCACGATGCTGGCGGCCCGCCCCGCGGTGCGCTACATGTCGCCCGCCTCGCTCACCGTCCTCGACAGCGTGCTGCAACTCAGACGGGACGGCGTCCTCGCCTACGCCACCATGGACGCCGGACCCAATGTCAAGGTGCTCTGCCGCAACGCGGACGCCGACCGGGTGGCCGGTGTCGTCCGCGGCGCCGCGCAGGGCGGCGCCGTCCACATCGCACGCCCCGGCCCCGGCGCCCGGCTGCTGACCGGGGACGGAAGGTGACCGGACGGCCGACCACCGTCCGGCGCGCGCCGGGCAAACTGTTCGTCGCCGGCGAGTACGCGGTGGTGGAGCCGGGCAACCCGGCCATCCTCATCGCCGTCGACCGGTACGTCACCGTCACCGTGTCCGACCCCGGCGACCCCGGCGTCGTACTCTCGTCCGACCTCACCCCGCACACGGCACACTGCCGATGGCGGGACGGCCGGCTGGACGGCACAGACCCGCGGGACGAGCAGCTGCTCCACGAGAGCTTCACCCACGTCGCCGCGGCCATCGAGACCGTCGGCCGGCTGCTCGCCGAACGCGGCCTGCCCGCACCCGCGCTCGACGTGTCGGTCAGCAGCGAACTCCACGACAACGGCACCAAGTTCGGATTCGGGTCCAGCGGCACGGTCGTCGTGGCGACCGTCGCCGCCATGGCGGCCCACTGCGGCCTGCGCCTGACGCGCGACGCCCGCTACCGCCTCGCGATGCTCGCCACCGCGGGCCTCGAACCCAAGGCCTCCGGCGGCGACCTCGCCGCGGGCACCTGGGGCGGCTGGATCACCTACCGGGCACCCGACCGGGCCGCCGTCCTCGACCTCGCGGGCCGGGCGGGCATCGAGGAGGCCCTGCGCGTGCCCTGGCCCGGCCACGAGGTACGCGCACTGCCGCAGCCCGCGGGCCTCGCACTGGAAGTCGGCTGGACCGGGACGCCGGCCTCCACCTCGTCCCTCGTCTCCGGCCTCGACCGGCGGACGTGGCGGGGCAGCGCCTCGCACCAGAAGTTCGTGGAGACCAGCAACGACTTCGTGCGGGCCGCCGTCGACGCGCTTGAGGGCGGCGACGGAGAGGGACTGCTGCGGCAGATCCGGCGCGCCCGGCACGAGCTGGCCCGCCTCGACGACGAGGTCGGGCTCGGAATCTTCACGCCACGGCTGACCGCGCTGTGCGAGGCAGCCGAAGCCGTCGGCGGCGCCGCCAAGCCCTCCGGGGCGGGCGGCGGCGACTGCGGCATCGCGCTGCTCGACGCCGAAGCGGCACAGGACATAGCCCACGTACGGAAACGGTGGACCACGGCGGGCGTGCGGCCCTTGCCGATCCGTCCCGCCATGGAAGGGAACGCAGAATGATCTCTCAACGCAAGGACGACCACGTCCGGCTCGCTGTCGAGCACCAGCGCCAGCACAGCGGACACAACCAGTTCGACGAGGTGTCGTTCATCCACCACGCGCTGGCCGGCATCGACCGGCCGGACGTGTCCCTGGCCACGACCTTCGCCGGCATCTCCTGGCCGGTGCCCCTCTACATCAACGCGATGACCGGCGGCAGCGTCAGCACCGGCATCATCAACCGCGACCTGGCCATCGCCGCCCGCGAGACCGGCGTCGCCGTCGCCTCCGGGTCCATGAGCGCGTACTTCAAGGACCCGTCCTGCGCCGACACCTTCAGCGTGCTCCGCAAGGAGAACCCCGACGGGTTCGTACTCGCCAACGTCAACGCGACGGCCTCGGTCGACAAGGTGCAGCGCGCCATCGACCTCGTCCAGGCCAACGCCCTGCAGATCCACATCAACACCGCGCAGGAAACGCCGATGCCCGAGGGCGACCGGTCGTTCTCCTCCTGGGTCCCGCAGATCGAGAAGATCGCGGCGGCCGTCGAGGTCCCCGTCATCGTCAAGGAGGTCGGCAACGGCCTCAGCCGCGAGACCGTCCTGCTCATCGAGAGCCTCGGCGTCCGGATCGCGGACCTCGGCGGCCGCGGCGGCACGGACTTCGCCCGCATCGAGAACGGCCGGCGCGAACTCGGCGAGTACGCGTTCATGCACGGCTGGGGACAGTCCACCGCGGCCTGCCTCCTCGACACGCAGGACGTCGGCATCCCCGTCCTCGCCTCCGGCGGCGTGCGCAACGCGCTCGACGTCGCCCGTGCCCTCGCGCTCGGCGCGTCCGGCGTCGGCGCCTCCGGCGGATTCCTGCGCACCCTGAAGGACGAGGGCGTCTCCGCGCTGATCGCGCAGATCTCGACGTGGCTCGACCAGCTCGCCGCCCTGCAGACCATGCTCGGCGCGCGCACCCCCGCCGACCTGACGCGCTGCGACCTGCTCATCCGCGGTGAACTCCGTGACTTCTGCGCCGACCGAGGCATCGACACGGGACAGTTCGCGCAGCGCTCCCGCTCCGTCGAGGCCGCCCACCAGCTGACGGGGAGCACCCGATGACCGAGACCCACGCGATCGCCGGCGTCCCGATGCGGTGGGTCGGCCCGATCCGCATCTCCGGGAACGTCACCACCACCGAGACCCAGGTCCCCCTCGCCACCTACGAGACGCCGCTGTGGCCCTCCGTGGGCCGCGGCGCCAAGGTGTCCAGGCTCGTCGAGGAAGGCATCGTCGCCACGCTCGTCGACGAGCGGATGACCCGCTCGGTGCTCGTCGAGGCGACGGACGCACAGACCGCCTACGTCGCCGCGCGGGCCATCGACGCGCGCATCGACGAGCTGCGCGACGTGGTCCGCGGCTGCAGCAGGTTCGCCCAGCTCATCAACATCCGGCACGAGATCAACGCCAACCTGCTCTTCATCCGCTTCGAGTTCACCACCGGCGACGCCTCCGGCCACAACATGGCGACGCTCGCGTCCGACGCGCTCCTGAAGCACCTGCTCGAGACCATCCCCGGCATCTCCTACGGGTCGATCTCCGGCAACTACTGCACGGACAAGAAGGCCACCGCGATCAACGGCATCCTCGGCCGCGGCAAGAACGTGGTCACGGAGCTGCTGATCCCGCGGGACATCGTCACCGATGTGCTGCACACGACGGCCGCGAAGGTCGTCCAGCTGAACATCCGCAAGAACATGCTCGGCACCCTGCTCGCCGGCGGCATCCGTTCGGCGAACGCCCACTACGCCAACATGCTCCTCGGCTTCTACCTCGCCACCGGCCAGGACGCGGCCAACATCGTCGAGGGCTCGCAGGGCGTCACCATGGCCGAGGACCGCGACGGCGACCTCTACTTCGCCTGCACCCTGCCGAACCTGATCGTCGGCACGGTCGGCAACGGCAAGGGCCTCGAGTTCGTGGAGACCAACCTCGCCCGGCTCGGCTGCCGGGCCGACCGCGAGCCCGGCGAGAACGCCCGCCGCCTCGCGGTGATCGGCGCGGCGACGGTCCTGTGCGGTGAGCTCTCGCTCCTCGCCGCCCAGACGAACCCCGGCGAACTGATGCGTGCACATGTCCAGTTGGAGCGCGGCAACAAGACGGAAAAGGTCGGTGTGTAGGGCATGGCCAGTGACTCAGGCATAGGAATCCACGATCTGTCGTTCGCGACGACCGAGTTCGTGCTGCCGCACACGGCGCTCGCCGAGTACAACGGCACGGAGATCGGCAAGTACCACATCGGCATCGGCCAGGAGTCGATGAGCGTGCCGGCGGCCGACGAGGACATCGTCACCCTGGGCGCCGCCGCGGCCGCCCCGATCATCGAACGGCACGGCAGCGAGCGCATCCGCACGGTCGTCTTCGCCACGGAGTCCTCCATCGACCAGGCCAAGTCCGGCGGCGTGTACGTCCATTCGCTGCTCGGGCTGCCTTCGGCGGCGCGCGTCGTCGAGCTGAAGCAGGCCTGTTACGGGGCGACCGCCGGGCTTCAGTTCGCGCTGGGCCTGGTGGCCAGGGACCCCTCGCAGCAGGTCCTCGTGATCGCCAGCGACGTGTCCAAGTACGAACTGGACAGCCCCGGCGAGGCCACGCAGGGCGCGGCCGCCGTCGCGATGCTGGTCGGCGCCGACCCGCAGCTCATCAGGTTCGACGGCCCATCCGGACTGTTCACCGCGGACGTGATGGACTTCTGGCGGCCCAACTACCGGGACGCCGCGCTCGTCGACGGGCAGGAGTCGATCTCCGCCTACCTCCAGGCCGTCGAGGGCTGCTGGAAGGACTACACGGAGCAGGGCGGCCACTCCCTCGACGAGTTCGCCGCGTTCTGCTACCACCAGCCCTTCACCAAGATGGCGTACAAGGCCCACCGCCACCTGCTCGAGTACTGCGGCCACGACGCCGACAAGGACGCCGTCGAGCGGGCGCTCGGCCAGACCACGGCGTACAACCGGGTCATCGGCAACAGCTACACGGCGTCCGTGTATCTCGGCCTCGCCGCACTGCTCGACCAGGCCGACGACCTGACCGGCCGCTCCATCGGCTTCCTCAGCTACGGCTCGGGCAGCGTCGCGGAGTTCTTCGCGGGCCAGGTCGTCCCCGGCTACCGCGACCGGCTGCGCACCGCCGAGCACCGCAAGGCCATCGAGCGCCGCACGGTCCTCGACTACGCGGGCTACCGGGAGCTGCACGAGCGGAAGTTCCCGACCGACGGCGGGGATTACCCGACGCCGGTGCAGAGCGGCGGGCAGTTCCGTCTCGCCGCCCTGCGCGGCCACAAGCGCATCTACGAACGGCGGTAGGCGCATGACGGACATGGCGACCGACATCGCCGTTCTCGGCACCGGCCACTACGTGCCGGACCGCGTCGTCTCCAACGACGAGGTCGGGGCGCCGGCCGGGGTCGAGGGCGAGTGGATCGTCCGCAAGACCGCGATCCGGGAGCGGCGCTGGGCCGCGCCGGACGAGGCCACATCGGACCTGGCGGTCCACGCCGCACGGGCCGCACTGGAGTCCGCGGGCATCACCGCGGCCCAGCTGTCCGTGATCGTGGTGGCCACGTCGACGCCGGACCGGCCGCAGCCGCCGACCGCGGTGTACGTGCAGCAGAAGCTGGGCGCGCTCGGCGCGGCCTCCTTCGACGTCAACGCGGTCTGCTCGGGCAGCATGTACGCGCTGTCCGTGGTCGAGGGCATGCTCGCGCGGCGGGGCGGCCACGCCCTGGTGATCGGCGCGGACGTGTACTCGCGGATCCTGAACCCCGCCGACCGCAAGACGGTCGTTCTGTTCGGCGACGGCGCGGGGGCCATGGTCCTCGGCGCCGGAACCGGCGGCACCGGGGCCCGGGTGCGGCACGTCGCGCTGCACACCTTCGGCGAGCTCGCGGACCTCATCCGGGTGCCCGCCGGAGGCAGCAGGCAACCCCCCGACCAGGCCGTCCTGGACGCGGGACTCCAGTACTTCGCGATGGACGGACGCGAGGTGCGCCGCTTCGTGCTGGAGCAGCTGCCGCAGCTCACCAAGCAGTTCCTGCACGAGGCGGGTGTGGTGCCCGATGACATCGCGCACTTCGTGCCGCACCAGGCCAACGGCGTCATGCTCGACACGGTGATCGGGGACCTGTCCCTGTCCCGCGCCACCACGCACCTGACGCTGGAGCAGTACGGCAACACCGGCGCGGCCTCCATCCCGATCACGCTGGACACGGCGGCCCGCGAGGGCGCCTTCAGCCGCGGCGACCTGATCCTGATGGCGGGCTTCGGCGGCGGCATGGCCGCGGGACTCGCCCTTCTCGAATGGTGAAGGGCCCCGGCGCCTGAAGGCCGCCCCGGCGGTCACCCCCGAAACGGGCCGGGGAGCTCCACTTCCCCCAAGCGAGCTCCCCGGCCTGGCAGTACCCCGAACCTTTCGTCACCGCGCCGCAGGAGGCACCGCGTGATCACGGAGAAGGAGCCCGGCACCGGCCTGGCCGCCCGCGTACCGGGATCCAAGAGTCTGACCAACCGGCTGCTGCTCCTCGCCGCCGCGGCCGACGGCACGAGCACCGTCCGCGCGCCGCTCGTCAGCGAGGACACGGTCGCCTTCCGCGAGGCGCTCGACGTGTGCGGCATCCCGGTGCAGGCGGGCCCCGCGGACACGTTCTGGACCGTGACCGGCACCGGACGCGGCCCCACCGGCTCCGCACGCCCCTGGTGCGCCGACGCGGGGACCGCGGCCCGCTTCCTGCCGCCCTTCGCCGCCACCGGACACGGCACCTTCCTCTTCGACGGCTCGTCGCAACTGCGCGCCCGCCCGCAGCGCCCCCTCATCGAAGCGCTCCGCGCCCTGGGCGCCGACCTCGAACCGGGCCCCGGCAACGGACTCCCGCTGCTGATCCGCGCCCACGGCATCGAGGGCGGCGACCTCTCCGTGGACTCCTCCCTGAGCAGCCAGTACCTCAGCGGTCTCCTGATGGCGGCCCCCCTCATGCGCCGCGGCCTGCGGATCCGCACCGGAGCCCTGGTCAGCCGCCCCTACATCGACATGACCCTCGCCCTGATGCGCCGCTTCGGGGCGCGCGTCGACGAGAGCGCCGACGGCACCATCGCCGTCGCACCGGGGCCCTACGCGGCCACCGACATCGTGGTCGAACCCGACGCGTCCTCCGCCTCGTACGTCTTCGCGGCGGCCGCCGTCACCGGACGCACCGTCACCGTGCCCGGCCTCGGCACCGACAGCCTCCAGGGCGACCTGCGCTTCGTCGACGTGCTCCGGCGGACCGGCGCCGACGTCCGCGTGGGCCCGACCGCCACCACCGTGACCGGCAACGGCCCGCTCCGGGGCGGCTTCACCGTCGACATGGGCGAGATCTCCGACACCTTCATGACCCTCGCGGCCATCGCGCCGCTCGCCGACGCGCCCATCACCATCACCGGCGTCGCCCACGCGCGGCTCAAGGAGTCCGACCGCGTCACCGCCATGGCGGAGAACCTGCGCGCCTGCGGCATCGAGACCGCCGAGGGACCTGACCGGCTCACCATCCACCCCGGGACGCCGCGCCCCGCCCGCATCGCCTGTCACCGCGACCACCGGATCGCCATGTCGTTCTCGGTCCTCGGGCTCGCCGTGCCGGACACGATCTCGCTGGACGACCCGGACTGCGTGGCGAAGACGTTCCCCGAGTTCCACGACGAGATGCGCCGCCTGTTCCAGGACCGGCTCTGAGTACCGACAGCACCACGGAGGAGCACCGTTGAGCAGGTTGCGTTGGCTGACCGCGGGGGAGTCGCACGGACCCGCGCTTGTCGCGACGTTGGAGGGTCTTCCCGCCGGCGTTCCGGTGACGACGGAGATGGTGGCGGATCATCTGGCGCGGCGGCGGCTGGGGTATGGCCGGGGTGCGCGGATGAAGTTCGAGCGTGACGAGGTCACGTTTTTGGGCGGGGTCCGGCATGGGCTGAGCATGGGCTCGCCGATCGCGGTGATGGTGGGCAACACGGAGTGGCCCAAGTGGGAGCAGGTGATGTCGGCCGATCCGGTGGACCCGGAGGTACTGGCCGACCTCGCCCGCAATGCCCCGCTGACGCGGCCGCGTCCGGGCCACGCCGATCTGGCGGGGATGCAGAAGTACGGGTTCGACGAGGCGCGTCCGGTGCTTGAGCGGGCGTCGGCGCGGGAGACCGCGGCGCGGGTGGCGCTGGGTGCGGTGGCGCGGTCGTTCCTGAAGGAGACGGCGGGCATCGAGATCGTCTCGCATGTGACGGAGCTGGCGGCGGCCAAGGCCCCGTACGGGGTGTACCCGACGCCTGCGGATGTGGAGAGGCTGGACGCGGATCCGGTGCGCTGTCTGGATGCGGATGCGTCGAAGGCGATGGTCGCGGAGATCGACCAGGCGCACAAGGACGGCGACACCCTGGGCGGTGTCGTGGAGGTCCTGGCGTATGGGGTGCCGGTGGGGCTGGGTTCGCATGTGCACTGGGACCGGCGTCTGGACGCGCGTCTGGCGGCGGCGCTGATGGGCATTCAGGCGATCAAGGGTGTGGAGGTCGGCGACGGCTTCGACCTGGCGCGGGTGCCGGGGTCGAAGGCGCACGACGAGATCGTGACCACCGAGGACGGCATCCGGCGTACCTCGGGTCGCTCGGGTGGTACGGAGGGTGGTCTGACCACGGGTGAGTTGTTGCGGGTGCGGGCGGCGATGAAGCCGATCGCGACCGTGCCGCGGGCGTTGGCGACGATCGATGTGGCGACGGGTGAGGCGGCCAAGGCGCATCACCAGCGCTCGGACGTGTGTGCGGTGCCGGCGGCCGGGATCGTCGCGGAGGCGATGGTCGCGCTGGTCCTTGCTGATGCGGTGGCGGAGAAGTTCGGCGGGGACAGCGTTCCCGAGACGCGCCGCAACGTGCGGTCCTACGTCGAGACCCTGCGCTTCCGCTGATACGAAGGGAGGCGACCTCCTCAAGAGGCCGCCTCCACCAGTGCTCCGTCGCGCTCTACCCTGCTCTCTCCCGCTGAGCAGGCCGTGCGTCCCGCGAAGCCGTTCCTACGTCAATACCCGCGCCGGACAGCCGTCACGCGGCCTCCTCGCGCTGCCGGTCCATGAGGTGCCGCAGGACGAGCCACTCCCGTACTTCCCACGCATGTCCCGCGGAACAACGGATGCTGCCGTTCCCGACCGTCGCGCCGGAACCGTGGGGTGAGGCGTCGATCGTGCCCGTGCACCGGTCCACCACGCACCGCCGGGTGAGCGGAGTCCGGTCGCCCGGGTCGGGGTCGATGACACGCAGCAGTTCGGTCCGCAGGCCCTGGATCTCGGCGGCGAAATCCTCGGCCGGCGGCTGGGCGGTGAGCCACTCCAGGTGGTGCAGGAGAAAACCCGTCAGGTGCGGTACGGAACGGCCCGGGACCGTGCCCCCGAGTTCATCCGCCGCGTAAATCGCCCACGATTCCAGAATGGCGACGATATTGCTCCGGGTGTCGAGCACGGAAACGTTCAGACGGTCCCGTCTGCGGCTCCCGGACACCTTGGTGGGGTTGCGCCGCCGGGACGTGGCCATGACGTGATGGAGGCCTTCTTGATGGAGGCCGGGAAGCGAACGCAGATCGCGCTCCAGCTTTCCGACACAGGCGTCGCAGAGCAATGAGCCGGTGGTGGTGTCACGTATCTCCGCTCTGTGGTTTCCCGAGCATGAGTGAATCTCCATGGGTTGTGTCTCCTTGTTGTGGCTGGACGGCCCGTGGGACCGCCCCGGTCAAGTGGTTCTGTTGTGTGTGTCGTGCTGGATCCGGAACGTGACGAACTCGGCGGGCCGCAGGGCGGCGAGGCCGACGTCGAGGTTCACCCGGCCGTTCGCCACGTCCTCGGGGGTGTTGTTGGTGTCGTCGCAGACGACCTCGAAGGCCTCGGCGGCGGACGCGCCGGGCAGCGCGCCCTGCCGCCACAGGCCCTTGAGGAACGTCGTGGTGGACTGACGTATGAGAGCCCGCAGTTGGGCCGAGTTGGTGTCGAACGCGGCCCAACGGGTGCCCTGTTCGAGCGAGGCGCGGGTGTAGTTCACCAGACGGCGCACGCCGAGGTCCGCCCAGTCGGCGTCGGTGGACAGCGTCCGCGCGCTCAGCACCCGGACGCCGCGCCCCTGGACGAACCGCAGGCAGTTCACCCCGTGGCCGGTCAGCGACTCCCGTTCGTGCTCGGACAGTTCGCGTTCCTGCTTGATCACGCCCACCAGCGCGCCCACCGGCGTCGTATGGACGCCCTGCTCCGTGTCGCCGCGGCAGCACATCCCCGACACATGACCCGAGGGCGGGACCAGACGTTCGTGTCCGCCGACCTCCGTCACCGTGATCCACGGATAGTGCACGGCGACGAACCGGGCGTCCGGCTCCGCGAGCCCGAACGGCCTGTGGCGCACATCGGCGGGGTCGAGGCCCTGGCGGGTGTGCAGCAGGGCGACCCGGTGTCCCACGCGGCCGCAGTGCCCGGCGATCTCCCGCGCGACGCGGTCCGCGTCCTCCGCCACCCGCCACAGGTCCGGAGCCACCACGAGGCTGACCTCCGGCAGCCGCTCCAGCCTGGCCAGAGCCGACCGGTAGGCAGAGACCCGGTCCTGCTCGCCCTCATCGCCGCCCGTCGCGGCTTCCCCCGTCCCCAGGACCCATGCCCCGCCACCGCCGTTGCGGAAGTGGCCGAGCACGGCGTCGTGGATGTGGGACGGCGGCTCCCCCTCGTTCCTGCGCGGCGAGAACGCCTCGAGGAACTCCAGCGGATGCCGTACGAAGGCGGGCTTGGCCGGCAGGCCGGGGGCGTCCCCGATGAAGGCCGCCACCGAGGTGTGCACGCCGTGGATGAAAGGCGCGCCGTGGCCCGCTCCGCGTGCGACGTCCGCCTCGTCCGCCTCCCGGAGCCGGACACCCGGGCCGAGGGGGCCGGTGGTGGTTGCTGTGCGCGGTTGATTCGGCTGCTGTTGTGGCATGCAGACTCCTCGGACACGACGTGAGGGAGATCCGCGGCCGGGTGGCGCGGACCGGAGAGGCCGGCCTTGGGCCCGCCGGGAGTTCAGCCTGCCGGAGTGAGCACCAGGGCGGAGGTTTCCATGGGCAGTTGGACAGACCGCTCGATGGACAGGCCGGTGCGGGCCGCCAGCTCGCGGTACTCGCCGATGGAACGCTGATGACCGCCGTTGACGACCATCAGGTGGAGGTCCCACAGCGGGGCCAGCAGACCGGCCTTGCCCTCCTGGACGACCATCTCGATGATCAGGAGGCGGGAGTGCGGGGCCATGGCCTCGCGTACGGAACGCAGGAGGCGTACGCAGTCCTCCTCCTGCCAGTCGCCGAGGACCCGGGACAGGAGATACGTGTCGGCCTCGCGCGGGACCGGCGTGGTGAACATGTCCCCGGCGACCAGGTCGGCGCGGTCGGCGCCCACGGTCTGTTCCAGGTGCGCGCGGGCGATGGGCATGGTGTGTTCGAGGTCGATCAGGGTCCCGCGGGCGTCGGGCGCGGCGCCGAGTACGGTGGCGAGCAGTTGGCCGCTGCCGCCCCCGATGTCGACGATGTGCCGGTCGGCGCCGAAGTCGATGTGCTCGGGGACCGCGTCGAAGGCGAAGTTCTTGGCCTGGGCCTTCATGGCCCGCTGGAAGCGCTCCGCGGCATCGGGGTCCTCGCCCAGATAGCCGACGAGGGACCGGCCGTACGCCTTCTCGAAACCGGTCCTGCCGGTACGGAACGTCTCGATCGAGTCGCCCCAGGCCCGGTAGAACTCCTCGCCGTAGAGCAGGGAGACGTCGCGCAGCGAGCCCGGCCTGTCCCGGAGCATGTCGCCTATCTCGGTGTTGCGGTAGCCGTCGCTCTCGTCGCCGTCCACGACGCCGAGACGCAGCAGCAGGCGCAGCAGGCGCCGGACGGCGTCCTCGTCCGCGCCCGCGGCCTTGGCGAGTTCGGCGGGTCCTGTGTGTCCGGCCTCGATCAGATCGGGCAGGCCGAGCTTGGCCGCCGCGTAGACGGCCTGGGTGTGCCAGGCGGCGGTGATGAGGTCGATGGTGGCGCGGGCTGCCGGTCGGGGGGTGCTTTCCGGGCTCATGACCTGTCTTTCCTCGTACGGGTATGGGGGGGTTGGCGCTGCTGGGTTCAGGAGGGGATCCAGTCGCGTTTGATGTGCGGGGTGTCGATGTTCAGGGCGCGCATGTGCTCGATGGGGTTGGTGTATTCGCGGCTGGCGGCGATGAGTCCGTCGTCCAGGGTGAAGCCGTGGATGAAGTGGTTGCGGTAGCGGCCCTCGGGATAGCCGGGGAAGCGGATGGTGCCCTCGCCGTCGCACTCCACCCAGATGACGGCCGGGTCCTGGGTCTCGTAGATCTGCACGTCGGACCACTCCCAGTCGGGCAGCACCTCAAGGGAGAGCTCGTTGTGCTTTTGCAGCTTGGCGCGGCCCTTGACGGTGATGGGGCGGCCGATGTCGGTGTTGAACAGGGCGGCGGTGCCGTCTTCGGTGTAGAGGGTGTAGCGGCGCAGCCGGGCCTCGCGGCCGGTCTCCATGTACTGCTCCACGGCCCGCCGGTTGCGGGCGCGCAGCTCGAGGTGGTTGGTGAACACCGGGGCGGCGGTGGCGGTTTCGGCGGGCAGGGCGCT
This sequence comes from Streptomyces venezuelae, assembly GCF_008642335.1. Taxonomy (NCBI): domain Bacteria; kingdom Bacillati; phylum Actinomycetota; class Actinomycetes; order Kitasatosporales; family Streptomycetaceae; genus Streptomyces; species Streptomyces venezuelae. The sequence continues at coordinate 6,738,506 of NZ_CP029191.1, forward strand.
CATCACATCTCCGAGAACAAGGCGGGGCGGGGCGGGGTGGGTCAGGGCTGCAGGCGGGTGGTGTCCCAGCCGCTGTCGGTGCGGTCGTAGCGCAGCCGCTCGTGCAGCCGGTCGGTGCCATTCGCCCAGAACTCCACGGCGGCCGGCTCCAGGAGGTAGGCCACGAACGTGTCGGGGCAGGGCAGCGCGCGCGGCGGCTCGCCCAGTTCCAGGGCCCTGGCGCGGATCTCTTCGAGGTGGTCCAGGTCGCGCAGCGGCTCGCTCTGCAGCGAGACGGTGGACATGGGGTGGGTGAACACCGCGCGCGCCGCCCACAGTTCCTCCGCCGTCGCGCGCGGGAGCTGGCGCACCGGGCCGGCCACGGTGATCTGCTGGCTGGTCTCGCGCCAGTACAGCACCCCCGACGCCCAGGGGTTGGCGGTCAGTTCCCGGCCCTTCTGGCTGCCGGCGTGGGTGATGAACACGATGCCGGTGTCGGTGACCTGGTTGACCGCCAGGATCCGCGAGGAGGTGCGCCCCGCAGTGTCGGCGGTGGCCAGGGCCAGCGCGCGCGGCTCGCGCACGCCCTGCTCGGTGGCCGTCTTCAGCCAGGCGGACAGCAGGCCCAGCGGCTCCGCGGGCGGCGTGTGGAACTCGGGGAACTCCACCTCGAGGGAGCCCGTCAGCGTCTCGGAACGCCGTACATCAGACATGGATCATTCCTTCGATCGTGACGACGCCGTGGCCGGAGACCTCGACGGAATCGACGCGGTCGCCCTCGCCCTGGACCAGCGCGTTCATGGGGGAGGGGCGGCCGATCTCGATGCCCTGGGTGATCTCGATGCGCTGCCCGTACGAGGCGAGGCCGTGCCGGGCCGCGTGGATGGCGATGGGTCCCGCGACGGAGCCGGTGGCGGCGTCCTCCACGACTCCGTAGGCGGGCGAGAACATGCGGTTGCGCCAGGTGGTCCCGGAGCCGGCGATGCAGTTCGTCGCCATGTCGGGGAAGCTCGCGAGCGCGCGGTGGTCGGGGTCGACCTTCGACAGGGCCTCGAAGCTCTCGAAGCCGACCAGGACGTGCCGCGGGCCGTTGCGGTAGATCTCCACCGGCAGCGTCGACTCGCGGATGCCCAGCGCTTCGAGGAGCTCGTCGGCGCGGTCGAAGGGCTCCCAGACCGGCACCGGCTGGCGCATGCTCGTCGCGACGACCTTCCCACCGACGCGCTGCAGCTCGAAGGGGATCTCGCCCATGGCGGTCTCGATCCGCAGCTGGTCCGCGTCGGTGCGCTGTCCCAGCGCGATGGCCGTGCCCAGCAACGGGTGTCCGGCGAAGGGGAGTTCGTTGACGGGCGTGAAGATCCGCACGTGGAAGTCCCCGCCCTGCTTGGGCCCGAGGACGAACGTGGTCTCCGAGAGGTTCATCTCCCGGGCGATGCGTTGCATCTGCTCGGCGCTCAGGTCGTCGGCGTCGAAGAACACCGCGACCGGGTTGCCGGTGAGAGGCTCTCGGGCGAACGCGTCGACCACTACGTAGTTGTGCATCAGCTCTCCACTGTCGAGGTGCCGGGCCGGCGCTCGGGGGAGGACGCCGGCCCGGCGGTTCATGGGGTGGTGCGGAACGATGCCTACGATGCGCGATCGATCTTTGATCGGAACTGAATCCCGCTGGAATGACGCGGAGCGCGTTCTGCGCACAGTGCTCCGGACGGTCTCCCGGCGGGGTGCGCTCGCAGATTCAGCGATGAAGTGACGCTCAGGCGAAAACGTTTTGAGAGCCCCCGTTGGCCTGGGGTCGATCCTGCCTGATCGAACAAATCGAAGCAATACTGTTTTGACGTTTTACTTCTGAACGCAACAAAAAAGCGCCCGAGTGACGGCAGGCCGGAACTGCCCCTCGGTGCGCGTTCGAAAATGACGAGGTCAGGCCTCGCCGGAATTCAGCAACAATTACCTGAAAGACCGCTGTGGAGTGGCGCGCGACGAGAATTCGGAATTGCCAATTCCCGTCGCGCGCGTCCGTCGCCGTCACAGGGCCACGGGCGCCTCCGTCCCGCGCTCGGCGAGGCTCCGGAGGTACGTCCTGAGGCTGAATCCCGGCGCCGCGGCCTCCGCGGGCGTGAGATCCGTGCCCTGGGTCAGGAGACGGCGTGCCGCGAGGTGATCGGCGGGCCGGTTGACGGACTCGACCGCCTGCAGGTCGTCGCCGCGGAAAAGAAGCACCGAGAAAGCGTCCGGATCGCTGCCGAGGACCACCTCGGTCTCGTGCCCCTCGTTGAATCCCGCGATCTGCACGGTCGTGGCGAACTGATCACTCCAGAACCAGGGCAGTTCGTCGTACGCGCGAGGCGATCCCGCGAGACGCCCGGCGACCGCCTGTGCGTGCCCGACCGCATTCTGCACGGATTCGAGCCGCCGTCGATTTCCGGAGCGCACCTGCGGGAATGCCGCGCAGTCGCCGATCGCCGAAATGTGCGGATCGGTGGTCCGCAGCTGCGCGTCGACGATGATGCCGCCGTCGACCTCGAGGCCTGCCGCGGTGGCCAGTTCCGTGCGCGGGGTGACGCCGACCCCGATCAGGACCAGGTCGGCGGGCAGCCTGCTGCCGTCGGCCAGCTCCACCGCCGTCACGTTCGAACGGCCGTCGCCGTGCAGGGCCTTGAGGCCCCGCCCGAACAGCAACTCCGTGCCGTTGCTCCGGTGCAGCCACGTGAAGTGCTCCGCGGTCGGCGCCGACACGACGCGCGCGAGCGGCCGGTCGAGCGCCTCGACGACCGTCACCTCGACGCCCGCCTCCCGTGCCACGGCGGCGAATTCGAGCCCGATGAACCCGGCTCCCACCACCACGGCGCGGCGCGCCCCCGCCAGCGACGCCTGCAGCGCGACGGCGTCCTGCGCGGTGCGCAGGGTGTGCACGCCGCGCAGCTCCTTGCCCGGCACGTCGAGCGTGCGGGGCGTGGCGCCGGTGGCGAGGACGAGGTGCCCGTAGCCGTAAGCGGAACCGTCGGCCAGCCGCACCGAGCGGGCGGCCGGGTCGATCTCGGTGACGGTGCCGGAGACCAGGTCGATCGACTGGCGTACGTAGTACGTCGCGGGGCGCAGCCACAGCATGGCCTCGTCCGCCTCGCCCTTGAGGTACGCCTTGGACAGCGGCGGCCGCTCGTAGGGGAGCGCGTCCTCCGCGCTGATGAGCGTGATGGACCCTTCGTAGCCGTGCTCCCGCAGGGACGCCGCGGTCTGGTACCCGCCCTGTCCGGCCCCCACCACGACGACCGAATCGGGCTGTGTGCGGTCCGTCATCAGTTCTGCCGTTCCGGGGTGTGGACGATGAGGCCGTCGAGGGCGTCGCTCGACTTGAGCTGGCAGCTCAGCCGGCTGTTGGGCTTGCGCGGGCACGCCGTGAAGTCGAGCATCTCGTCCTCGCGCTCCTTCGGCGGCTCCAGCTTGTCCAGCGTGGTCTCGTCGACGTAGACGTGGCAGGTCGCGCACTGCATGTTGCCGCCGCACTGGGCGACGATGCCGTCGATGTCGTTGAAGACGGCGCCGCGCATGACGCTCGTACCCTCGGGGACGTCGATCGTGGTCTGGTTGCCGTCGACGGCGACGTACGTGATTTTGGGCATGGCGGAACTCCTTGATGGCATCCGGACGTGCGTGCGCGAGCGCGGGCCGTGGTGCGGATGGCCTGGCAATGGAAAACGGAAGGTGGAGACGGCGTGCCGACGGCCGAAGGGGGAACGCGGACACCCCTGTCGACTCGCCATCACTCACTGGCCGTCGGGACACGCGACGTCCTGGGCCAGGGCTGTGGCAGCGGTTGGAGAGTACCAAACCGATTCAGGCCGGGCCAGGACCCGCCGTGCGACCCGGGGGTTGACCCGGTCTTGACTCAGGCGTGACTCAAGGTTGACGTCCGCGGCCGCGGCGCTTGTCGGGCAGCCGGTGCGTCATGAAGGGCCGACTGGTCGTGAACTCCCGGAACTTCACGGCGGCGTCGGAGAGGTAGGCGTCGCGGCTCCACACGAGTGTGAGCACCCGGTGGCAGTCCGGTGCGTTCAAGTGCACCCAGGCCACCGGGACTTGGGAGTCGGTCCCGGCCTGGCGGGAGATGGCGGGGATCAGGCCGATGCCGAGGCCGGCGCTGATCATGTCCTGGCTGGCGCCCGGCTCGTCGCCCTCGCAGGAGATCATCGGGGTGAGGCCCTCGGACGCGAAGAGGCGGTCCAGGAGCATGCGCTGCCACTGCCCGATGCGGGTCGTCACGAACGGCTCGGTGGCGATCTCACGGATCGTCACGCTCTCCTGGCCGTCGAGCCAGTGACCGCGCGGGACGGCGAGCAGCACCTCTTCGCGGGCCAGTTCGATCGCCTCCAGGTTCGTGCCGGTCAGTGGCTGCGACGCCACGCAGAAGTCGACCTCCCTGGCGCGCAGCTGGCGGTCCATCTCCTCCGCGTTCGACTGGAAGAGCCGCACGTCGGCGCGGGGGTAGGCGGCCCGGAAGCTGCCGAGGAGATGCGTGATCGTCAGGAGGGTCTCGGAGGCGACGCTGACCCGGCCGAACGCCGTGTCGCGGGCGTCGCTCAGGACCCTGCGGGCGTCGTCGAGCTCGCTCAGGGCGCGGTCCACGTGGTGCAGGAACACCACGCCGTACTGATTCAGCCGGATGCGGCGGCCCTGCCGGTCGAAGAGCGGGGTGCCGAGCTCGGCCTCCAGACGCGCGATGGTGCGGCTCAGGGAGGGCTGGGCGACGTGCAGCTCCTCCGCGGCGCGGCTGATGTGCTCGTAACGGGCGACTGCCTGGAAGTAGCGCAACTGCAGAAGATCCATGATCCACCTTCACTTATGCCTTCCAGGGCATCATCACATGGCTGAACCGGTCTTGGATTGCATAAGGATTTCTCTCTACCGTTTCCATCGAGGTCACCGCACAGGTGGCGGGCAACGCGGCCCGGCACCTGCACACGCGAAGCGGCGGCCCCACCGTCCACCGTCCGCCACGACCGGCACACCGAACCCCCCCCAGCCGTCCCACCGGCAACCGTCCCCCCAGGAAGGTCGCATCATGAGCGCTGCGGATCTGGCCCGACTCCAGTTCGCGGCCACGACCGGCATCCACTGGCTGTTCGTGATCCTGACCATGGGCCTCGTCCCCATCGTCGCGATCATGCACACCCGGGCCGCGTTCACCCGTGATCCCGCCAGAAGAGCAGTCCGGGAGCGCATGACCCGCTTCTGGGGTCAGCTCTACGTCATCAACTACGCGGTCGGCATCGTCACCGGCCTCGTCATGGAGTTCCAGTTCGGGCTCAGCTGGAGCGGCCTGAGCAAGTTCGCGGGCAACGTCTTCGGCGCCCCACTGGCCCTCGAAACCCTCATCGCCTTCTTCGCCGAGTCCACCTTCCTCGGCATGTGGATCTTCGGCTGGGGCCGCCTGCGCAGGGGCGTGCACGTCACGCTCATCTGGCTGGTCGCCCTCACCGCGTACGCGTCCGGGTACTGGATCCTGATCGCCAACGGCTTCATGCAGCACCCCGTCGGCTACGAGGTGCGCGACGGCGCCGCCTACCTGACCGACTTCGGGGCGCTGCTCACCAACTCCAGCGCTCTGATGGCGCTCTTCCACCTCTCGCTCGGCGCCCTGACGACGGGCGGCTGCTTCGTCGCCGGCGTCAGCGCCTGGCACTACCTGCGCGGCACCAAGGAGACCGAGCTCTTCCGGCCCTCCCTCAAGCTCGGACTCTGGGTGTCGACGGTCGCCTCGTTCTTCGTCGTCGTCGTCGGCGAGATGCAGCGCCCCATCATCGAGCGCACGCAGCCCATGAAGGACGCGGTCCTGGAGAACAGCGGCGTCGCCGAAGTGCAGGCGCAGCTCGTCAAGGAGCACGGCCCGGGCAACTACGTGCCCTGGCAGGACACCATGCGGATCTCGATGGACGCGATGACGCTCATCGGCAACACGGTGTCCACCATCACCTTCATCGCCCTCATCCTGCTCTGGAAGAACCGGCTGATGCGCTGGCGCTGGGCCTCCTGGATCCTCGTCGCGACCATCCCCTTCCCGTTCATCGCCTCCGTGGGCGGCTGGATCGTCCGCGAGGTCGGACGCCAACCCTGGATCGTGTACGGCGAGTTGACGGTCGAGGACGCGCTCTCCCACGTGGGGAAGACCTCGCTGCTGCTGTCCTGCGTCCTCTTCATCTCCATCTTCGTCGCCCTCGCCGTGACGAACTGGACGCTCATCACCAAGTTCGCGCTCCGCGGCCCCGATGCCACCCAGCTCGGCGTCAGCGACCCGCTCCCGGACGACCTCCCCGAGGGCCCGGCGGGCAGCGCCGACGAGAAGCAGCCGGTACCCGCCCTCTGAGCCGGACCGACCCCCGGCACCCCCACAGAAGATCTCCTCCGCCACGGAAGATCTCCCCTGCTGTAACGGAAAGTTGAGCGAGATGAGTCTGGAGACCGTCTGGCTGGCCCTCCTCGGCCTGCTACTCGCCGGGTACTTTGTACTCGGCGGCTACGACTACGGCGCACAGATGCTGCACCCCTTCCTCGGCCGAGACGGTCAGGAGGAGAAGCGCACCAGCGGAAACGCCGCCCTCGACGCCATCGCGCCGTTCTTCCTCGGCAACGAGGTCTGGCTGGTCGCCTTCGCCGGAGTCATGTTCGGTGCCTTCCCGCACCTCGAAGGCACCCTCCTGTCCGGCATGTACCCGCTGATCGTCGCGATCCTCGCAGGACTGGTCCTCGGCAACGCCGCGGTCCAGCTGCGCCGCCGCTCCCGCAGCGCCCGCGGCCGCCGGGCCTGGGACGTCCTGATCGTCGTCGGCGGCGCCGTCCCCGCCGTCTGCTGGGGCCTCGTCGTGGGGCTGCTGCTCCACGGGGTGCCGCGCCGCGCCGACGGCAGCTTCCACATCGGGTTCGGCGAGGTGTTCGCGCCGTTCGTGCTCGTCTGCGGCGTCACCACCGTGCTGCTCTTCGCGGCACACGGCGCGACCTTCGTCGCCCTGCGCTCCGGGCCCGAACTCGCTGCCCGGGCGCGGAAGATGGCCGCGAGCCTCCTCGTCGGCGTCGCCGCCGTCGGCGCCCTCGCGCTGCTCCTCACGGTCTTCGGCGCGGGCGCCTCCATGACGAACCGCACGACGTCCTGGATCATCGCCGCCCTGATCGTCGCCGCGCTCGGCGCCGCCTGGTGGTACCTCGGCCGCGGCAACAACGTCCTCGCGTTCGCCGCCACCTGCTGCGCCACCGCGCTGCCGGTGCTGCTCCTCGGGGCGGGCCACTACCCGTACCTCCTGATCACCGAGGCCGGCGCGGGCCTGGACATCGACCACGCCATCACGGACGACGCCACGCTGAAGATCCTCAGCGGCTTCGGGGTCCTGGTGATCCCGACGATCCTCGCCTACCAGTTCTGGAGCTGGTGGGCCTTCCGGGGGCGGACGGGACAGCGTCACCCCAGCTACTTCTGACCCCCGGAAAGCGACGAGAGGTACCCCCACGATGAAGCCCGTCGAACGCCGCCTCATGCGGGACATCCCAGTGCTGCGGCGCCACATGACGTACTCCTCGGTACTGGCCCTGGCGGGCGCCGGGCTCATCGTCACCCAGGCCGTCCTGCTCGCCACCGCCCTCGCGGACGGCTTCGCGGGACACGGCATCCGCACCGGCACGCTGGCCGCGCTCGGCACCGTCATGGCCCTGCGCGCCCTGCTCACCTGGGTCCGCGGCGCGCTCGCCCAGCGCGCCGCGGCCGGTGCCAAGGCCACCCTGCGCGACCGGATCACCGGACAGCTGCAGCGGACGGGACCGCTGCGGCTCGCCGACCGCCGCCACGGCGAGACCGCCACCCTGCTCACCCGCGGCCTCGACGCCCTCGACCCCTACGTCGTCGGCTACCTGCCCACCCGGGCGGCCGTCGCCGTCGTCCCCCTCACCGTGGTCGCCTGGGTCGCGTGGACCGACTGGACCTCGGCACTGATCATCGTCATCACGCTGCCGCTCATCCCCGTCTTCGGCGCGCTGGTCGGCATGCACACCGCCCAGCGCACCGCCCGCCAATGGCGGTTGCTCTCCCGGCTCGGCGGCCACTTCCTCGACGTCGTCGCCGGACTGCCGACGCTCCGTGCCTTCGGCCGCGAACACCACCAGACCAAGGTCGTCCACGACATGGCCGACGCGCACCGCAGGGCCACCATGCGGACCCTGCGTGTCGCGTTCCTCTCCTCCCTCGTCCTGGAGACCGTCGCCACCCTCTCCGTCGCCCTCGTCGCCGTCCCGGTCGGACTGCGGCTCCTGCACGGCGACGTGGGCCTGCACACCGCCCTCGTCGTCCTCTTCCTCGCCCCCGAGGCGTACCTGCCGTTGCGCGCCATGGGCGCCGCCTTCCACGACAGCGCCGAAGGCATCTCGGTGGCCGAACGCGTCTTCGCCGCCCTCGACGACGAGGACACGGACCGGCCCGGCACCCACCGCGCCCCCGCGCCCGACGCCCGCACGGCGGCCCTCACCCTCGACGACGTCACCGTCCACTACCCCGGCCGCACCGAGCCCGCCCTGCACCACGTCTCCCTCACCGTCGCCCCCGGCGAGCACGTCGCCCTGGTCGGCCCCAGCGGCGCGGGCAAGTCCACGCTGCTCTCGCTGCTCCTCGGCTTCGTCACCCCCGCGTCGGGCCGGGTCCAGGCCGGCGGCACCGACCTCGCGGAACTCGACCCCGACGACTGGTGCGCCCAGGTCGCCTGGGTGCCGCAGCGCCCGCACCTGATCGCGGGCACCGTCGCCGAGAACATCCGCCTGGGCCGCCCCGAGGCGACCGACGCGGAAGTACGGGAAGCGGCCCGCGCCGCCTCCGCGGACCTCTTCGTCGACGAGCTGCCCCACGCGTACGACACCGTGCTCGGCGAGCACGGCGCGGGGCTCTCCGCCGGTCAGCGCCAGCGGATCGCGCTGGCCCGCGCGTTCCTCAAGGACGCGCCGGTCCTGCTGCTCGACGAACCCACCGCACACCTCGACCCGGAGAGCGAGGCCGCCGTCACGCGCGCCACGGTCGCCCTCATGCGCGGCCGTACAGCGATCGTGGTCGCCCACCGCACAAGCCTGCTTCCCCACGCGGACCGGATCATCACGGTACGGGCGGGCACGATCGCCCTGCCCGAACCGGTGACCACGAACCCGCCGTCCCGCGCACGCGCGGCGACCCCCTCCCTCGAACCCGTCGCCCCGGAAAGGCTGGTGGTCTCATGACCTCGTACGTCAAGGCCGCCGCCGTCCCCGGGCCCGCCCGGGGAACGCGCCCCACCGCCCGTCTCCTCCTCCACCACCTCCTGCCGTACTGGCGCAGGCTGCTGCCCGCCGCGCTCGCCGCGGCCGGCAGTGAGCTCGCCGCCGCCGCACTGATGGCCACCGCCGCCTGGCTCATCACCCGTGCCGCCGAGCAGCCGCCCCTCGCCGCGGTGAGCGTCGCGATCGTCGCCGTACGGGCCCTCGCCCTCGGGCGCGGGGCACTCCGGTACGTCGACCGGCTCCTCGGCCACGACGGCGTGCTGCACGCCGTCGCCGGCTTCCGCGCCCGGGTGTTCGAGGCGCTCGTGCCGCTCGCCCCGGCCGGCACCCCCGCCTTCCGCAGCGGCGACCTGCTGACCCGCCTCGTCGACGACGTGGACGCCGCCCAGGACCTGCTGCTGCGGGTGATGATCCCGGCGACCGCGGCGTTCGTGGTCGCCGCGGCCGCCACCGGAACCGTCGCCGTACTGCTGCCGGGAGCGGGCGTGCTGCTCGGTCTGCTGCTCGCCGTGGCGGGCATCCTCGTGCCCGCCGCGGTCCTCGTCCTGTCCCGCCGCGCCGGCCGCGTCGAGAAGGCGGCCCGCGCCGAACTCGCCGCCGTCACCGTGGACCTGACACAGGGCGCCGCCGACCTCGCCGCGTACGGCGCCCGCGGCCGCACCCACGACCGGGCCCGCGCCGTCACCGCACACATCGCCGAACTGGAGCGCCACAAGGCGCTGACCACGTCGCTCGCCCAAGCGATGGTGCTCGTGCTGCAGGGCGCCGCGACGGTCGGCGTGACCTGGCTCGCCCTGCGCGCCCACGCCGCGGGCGACCTGCCCGCCGTGCAGCTCACCGTCCTCGCCGTCCTCGCGCTCGTCTCCTTCGAGGCGCTCGCACCGCTGCCCGCCGCCGCCCGCCGCTTCGTCGAGGTCCGGGCCTCCGCACAGCGCCTCGCCGACCTCTTCGACACCCCGGCGCCCGTCGCCGACCCCCGGACCCCGGACCCGCTGCCCACCGACGCACCACTCGACGTGACCATCACCGACCTGCGGGTCCGCCACGTCCAGGACAACCCCCCGGCCCTGGACGGTGCGAACCTGCGGCTGCCGGCCGGCCGTCGAGTGGTGCTCATCGGGGCCAGCGGGTCCGGTAAATCCACCCTGATCGCGGCGCTCATGCGGTTCGTGCCGTACGAAGCGGGCAGCATCCGCGTCGGCGGCCGCGAACTCAGCGACTGCACGGGCGCCGACGCCCGCCGCGCCATCACCGGCATGACGCAGGACGCGCACGTCTTCCACGCCACGATCCGCGCCAACCTCGTCCTCGCCGCCCCCGGCGCCACCGACGCCGAACTGCGCGAGGCGGCCCGCAGGGCCAGGATCCTGGACTGGATCGAATCACTGCCGGAGGGCTGGGAGACCGTGCTCGGCGGGGACGGCGCCACCATGTCGGGAGGCCAGCGCCGCCGTCTGCTCCTTGCCCGCGCGCTCCTCGCCGACCCGCCCGTCCTCGTCCTCGACGAACCCACCGAAGGCCTCGACCCGGACACCGCGGCCGAGGTGCTCGCCGACATCCTCGACGCCACCCGCGGCCGCACCACGCTCCTGGTCACGCACGAGCGCGCGGGCCTCGCGGGCGCCGACGAGATCGTCACCCTGGACCGGGGCCGGATCCGCCCCGCCACCCCCGAGGACCTCGACACCGCGACGGACGGCCTCGCCGCCATGGCGCTCTGAGACACGCGCGGACCCGCCCCGTATGCCCGCCGAGTCCCTCTTGCCAAGCACCGGCGACCCGTCCAGCATGGTCCCTCCTCGGACGACAGTGAGGAGCGAAGGCCATGGACTTTGGACTCGTACTGCAGACCGACCCGCCCGCATCAGAGGTCGTCGGCCTCATGAGGCGCGCGGAGCGCAACGGCTTCCGCTACGGCTGGACCTTCGACTCGTCCGTGCTGTGGCAGGAGCCGTTCGTCATCTACAGCCGCATCCTCGAACACACCACACGCCTGACCGTCGGCCCCATGGTCACCAACCCCGGCACCCGCACCTGGGAAGTCACCGCGTCGACCTTCGCGACCCTCAACGACATGTACGGCAACCGCACCGTCTGCGGCATCGGGCGCGGCGACTCCGCGATGCGCGTCGCGGGACGCAGGCCCAACACCCTGGCCAGGCTCGCCGAGGCCATCGACGTCATCCGTGACCTCGCCGAGGGGCGCGAGGCCGACATCGGCGGGCAGACGCTGCGGCTGCCGTGGGTCAGGGACGGCAGGCTGCCGGTGTGGATGGCGGCGTACGGTCCGAAGGCGCTCGCACTCGCCGGACAGAAGGCCGACGGGTTCATCCTGCAGCTCGCCGACCCGTACCTGACGCAGTGGATGGTCAAGGCCGTACGGGACGCGGCCGCCGACGCAGGACGCGACCCCGCGGACGTCAAGATCTGCGTGGCCGCGCCCGCCTACGTGGGCGACGATGTCGCGCACGCCCGCGAACAGTGCCGTTGGTTCGGCGGCATGGTCGGCAACCACGTCGCCGACCTGGTCGCCAAGTACGGCGAGCACTCGTCGATGGTGCCGGAGGCCCTCACCGCGTACATCAAGGCGCGCGAGGGCTACGACTACAGCCGCCACGGGCGCGCCGGGAACCCCGACACCGCGTTCGTGCCCGACGAGATCGTCGACCGGTTCTGCCTGCTCGGGCCCGTCGAAGCGCACCTCGAACGGCTGCGTGAGCTACAGGAGTCGGGCGTCGACCAGTTCGCGGTGTACGCGATGCACGACGCCCGTGAGGACGTCATCGACGCCTACGGCTCCTCGGTGATCCCACAGCTCTCCTGAGCCGCCGGCCCGCTCGGGGGGCCAGGATCATCAGGGCACCCGGGCCGTCCACTCCTCCGTCGTGAACTTGGTCCGCACGAGCTCCTGCGCGCGCGCCATCTCCTCGTCGGTGACCTTCCCCTCGGCGAGGCCGTACCGGCCGCGGAACGAGTCGACCATGCGCTCGATGACGGCCTCGCGCGGCAGTCCGGTCTGGCGGCGCAGGGGATCGACGCGCTTCTTGGCGCTCCGCGTGCCTTTGTCGGAGAGCTTCTCCTTGCCGATGCGCAGCACCTCCAGCATCTTGTCCGCGTCGATGTCGTACGACATCGTCACGTGATGCAGCACCGCGCCCGGCCCGCCGCCCGGCGCCACCGTCCGCTTCTGCGCGGCGCCCGCGATCTTCCCCGCGTCCGTCGCGATGTCGTTGAGCGGCTGGTACCACGCCTTGATGCCCATGTCGGCGAGGGCGCCGAGCACCCAGTCGTCCAGGTACGCGTAGCTGTCCTGGAAGGAGAGGCCCTGCACGAGGGCGTCCGGGACGGAGAGCGAGTACGTGATGGTGTTGCCCGGCTCCACGAACATCGCGCCGCCGCCCGAGATCCGGCGCACGACGTCGATTCCGTGCCGGGCCGCGCCCTGTGCGTCCACCTCGTTGGCGAGCGACTGGAAACTGCCGATGATCACCGAGGGCGACGCCCACTCCCACACGCGCAGCGTCGGCGGCCTGCGGCCCGCCGCGACCTCCTGGGTCAGCACCTCGTCGAGGGCCATGTGCAGCGCGGGTGGCTGCGGGCCCTCGTGGATCAGCTGCCAGTCGTAGTCGGTCCAGTCCGTCGCGTGCGCGAGGGCACGGCGGACGGCGACCCCGACACCCTCCGACGTCAGGCCGTACATGACGGTGCCCTCGGGGAGCGCGGCCTCGATGCGGGCGGCGAGGCCCGGGGCGTCCGTGTCGGCCGGCGCGCCGTTCAGCGCGCCGTTGATCGCGTCGAGCGCCTCGTCGGGTTCCAGGAAGAAGTCACCGGCCACGCGGGTGTTCCGCAGCTCGCCGCCCTCGACGTCCAGATCCACGACGACGAGCTTGCCGCCGGGGACCTTGTACTCACCGTGCACCGTGCCGCCTCCATGCCGCGTTCGCCCTATGCGCCCTTTTCCGAATCATCCCTCAACGCTAGCCCAGAGAGGGAATGTCCCCCTCGTGTGCTCCGTGCGGGGGACCGTGCCCCGGACGGCGCATCCGTCGGCCGCCGACCGTCCGAAGAACAGGGGAAGCACCACCCGGCCCCCTGGAGTCCGCGCCATGCACATCTCGGTCGTCCTGTTCACCTCTGACCTGCGGGTGCACGACCATCCGCCGCTGCGTGCCGCCGTCTCCGGGGCGGACGCCGTGGTGCCGCTCTTCGTCCGCGACCGGGCCATCGCCGACGTGAGCGACGCGGGCCCCAACCGGGAGGCGTTCCTCGCCGACTGTCTGGCCGACCTCGACCGGCAGCTGCGGGAGCGCGGCGGGCGGCTCGTGGTGCGCGCCGGCGACGTCGTCGAACAGGTGCGGTCGGTCGTCGAGGCGGCGGACGCCGACGAGGTCCACATGGCGGCAGGCGTCAGCCGGTACGCGCACGCCCGCGAACGCCGACTGCGCGAGGCCCTGGAACGGGACGGCCGCCGCCTGTACGTCCACGACGCCGTGGTCACCGCCGTCGCCCCCGGCGCCGTGACCCCCGCCAACTCCGACCACTTCGCCGTCTTCACCCCGTACTTCCGCCGCTGGACCGCCGAGGGCGTACGGGCCGTGCTCGCCGCCCCGCGCAGCCTGCGCGTCCCGGACCACGTCCACTCACAGCCGTACCCCTCCCGCGAGGGCATGGACGGCCTCTCGCCGGGGCTCGCCGAGGGCGGCGAGAGCAGGGGCCGCGCCCTGTGGAAGGCGTGGCTGCGCGACGGCATCGACCAGTACACGGAGAACCACGACGACCTGGCGGGCGACGCCACGTCGAAGCTGTCGCCGCATCTGCACTTCGGCACGCTGTCCTGCGCCGAACTCGTCCACGGCGCCCGCAGGCGGTCCTCCGGCGGCGCCGAGGACTTCGTCCGGCAGCTGTGCTGGCGCGACTTCCACCACCAGGTGCTCGCCGCCCGGCCGCGCGCGGCCACCGCCGACTACCGCACGCGCGGCGACCGCTGGCGCTCCGGCAGGGCGGCGGACGCCGACGTCCGCGCCTGGCAGGACGGGGCCACGGGGTACCCGGTCGTCGACGCCGCCATGCGCCAGCTGCGGCACGAGGGCTGGATGCACAACCGGGCCAGACTCCTGACCGCGAGCTTCCTCACCAAGACCCTGTACGTCGACTGGCGGGTCGGCGCCCGCCACTTCCAGCGGCTCCTCGTCGACGGCGACCTCGCCAACAACCAGCTCAACTGGCAGTGGGTGGCCGGGACCGGCACGGACAGCCGCCCCAACCGGGTGCTCAACCCCGTGCTGCAGGGCAAGCGTTACGACCCCGACGGCACGTACGTACGCCGCTGGCTGCCCGAACTGGCCGGCCTGCGCGGCGCGGCGGTCCACGAACCGTGGAAGCTGCCGAAGAAGACGCGGGCCGAGTACGACTACCCCGAGCCGATCGTCGAACTGTCCGAGGGGCTGCAGCGGTTCAGGCGGGCCCGCGGATTCTTCGAGTGACCCGCGGATTCTTCGAGTGAGGGGTCAGGCCGAGGCGATGCTGTCCATCAGGAAGTGCACCGCCTTCAGCGCGTCGGCCCCCGGCGGCAGGGCGGGCGCCTGCCCGGTCAGGGACCGCTCGGTGAACCCGGTGTCCAGATGCGGCGAGCGGATGTCGAGGACCGTGACGGCGCGCGGTGCGAGCTCCTCGGCAAGCACCCCCAGCCAGCCGCTCAGCGCCTCCTTGGAAGCGGTGTAGTCCGCGGTGCCCGCGATGTGGTCGGCCTGCGCGGGCGGGTGCGGGCGGTCGGGACGCTCGGGCTGTCCCATGGGCAGCGGTACGTCGACGGTGGCGTCCGTACGAGCCCGCTCCGGCACCCCTCCCGTCATCGCCAGCAGGAACCCCTTGTCCGCCACCACGGGTGCCGCGCCCCTCAACACCGCCATGGGACACAGCGCGTTGACGGTCAGCAGATGACCCGCCATCGCGTTCGACACGTCCTCCACCGCGCCGAAGGCGGCAGCCCCCACCGTCACGAGCACCCCGTCGAGGCCAGACAGCGCCCGCTCCGCCCACGGCCCGAGCGCGGAGCACTGGTCCAGGTCGCACGCCTCGAAGCACCGGGCGGGCGGGCCTCCGAGGTCGCGCGCGAGAGCGGCCAGGCGCACGGGGTTGCGACCGGCGAGCGCGGGCAGCGCGCCGCGCTCCGCCAGCGCGCACGCGATGAGGCCGCCCAGAACGCCGGTGGCGCCGACCACGAGAACGCGGGCACCCGAGATGTCCATTCGTCTTCCTCCAGAGGGCAAGAGGTTGAGTGGTTGAGGAGATGCCCGGTACTTCACGCCGACCGTGCGGATCGGATGCGCTCGCCGCGGACCGGCTCGGGTCCATCGGGCCGCGACGGACCCGCCGACGTCAACCCTTCGCGCAGCGCCCGCAGTCCGCGCCGCGTATGGCTCTTGACCGTGCCCAGCGGCAGACCGGTCCGCTCCGAGATCTGCGACTGCGACAGGTCGCCGTAGAACGCCAACCGCAGCACCAGCTGCTGGGGCGGGGGCAGGAGCGCGAGCTCGCGCTGGACGAGGACCCGGTCGAGCACCTGCTCGGGCCCCGGCCCGCCGACGGGCGGTATCTCCTGTCGGGCACCCACGGCGGCCAGGAGCACGGCACGCCGCGCCCGCGCCGCGAGCGCGTCGGCGACCTTGTGCCGTGTGATGCCGACCAGCCAGCCGGCCAGGCCGCCCGCGCCGGGCCGGTACCCGCGTCGGCCGCGCCACGCGGCGAGGAACACCTGCTGCGTCACGTCCTCCGCGTCGGGCCCGTCGCCCAGGGCGCGCCTGGCGAGCCGGTGGACGAGGCGGCCCCAGCGGAGATAGGCCGCGGCGAGCTGATCGTCACTGAGCGGATGTCCGGGGGCCGGGGGTTCGGACGGTTCTTCGGGGGTCTGCGAGGCATGAGGGAAGGGGAATTCTACCGTCGCCATGGCACGTACTCCTCGTACAGGGACCGGAGTTGACCCCAGATTGGTGACAGTCCGTGAGAGGCGACAACTTGCAGCGATTGTGCGTCGTATCGTCGCGGGATGACAGCTGCACCGACGTCCGGCACCGCGCTGACCACAGGAACCGTCGCCCGCAGGCTGGGCGTCGCACCGACGACGCTCCGCTCCTGGGAGCGGCGCTACGGCATCGGCCCCGCCGACCGTCAGCAGGGCCGCCACCGCCGCTGGAGCTCCGCCGACGTGGGGCGCGTGGAAGAGATGTGCCGGCTGACCGCGCTGGGCGTACCGCCCGCCGAGGCCGCGCGCGCGGCGCTGCAGGAGACGCCCGTCGAGCTCCCGCGCCAGCGCCGCCGCGGCGACTCCGCCGCCCTCTCGCTCGGCAACGTACGCCAGGAGTGCCGGGGCCTCGCCAGGGCGGCGGTGCGGCTCGACGCCCCCGCCGTCGAGACCCAACTGGCCACCACCGTGGGGGAGTACGGCTACACCACGGGCTGGGAGGAGGTCATGGCACCCGCCCTGCACGCGATCGGACGCAAGTGGGCGTCGTCCGGCGAGCGGTACGTGGAGGTCGAGCACCTCCTCTCCTGGCACGTCTCCTCCTCCCTGCGGCTCGCCCGGAACATGCGCGGCACGTCGGCGTCGACGCCCACCGGGCCCGTACTGCTCACGTGCGTACCGGGGGAGCAGCACACCCTTCCGCTGGAGGCGCTCGTCGCCGTCCTCGGTGAACGGGGCGTGTCCACACGGATGTTCGGCGCCGCGCTGCCCGCCGAGGCGCTGTACGAGGCGGTCCGGCGCATTGGCCCCTCGGCGGTGGTTCTCTGGGCGCACTCCCGCAACACCGCGGACCGCGCGCTGGTACGTCTGATCACGGAGGCGGAGTGGGGCGTGCGGGGCGCCCGGACACACCCGGCCGTTCTGGTCGCGGGGCCCGGGTGGTCGCCGGGGGTGGGGACGTACGGACCCGGCGTGGAACGGCTGACGGGTCTACGGACGGCGGCGGATCGGATCGAGTCGCTTTTCGGGGGGTGACCGCCGGTGCCCGTGGCGTGACCGGTCGACCCGTGTGGCTGCGGGAGTTAGCCTGCCGATCATGTTCACGACGCGTCCCACCCTCCAGGGCACCTTCGGCATGGTGTCGTCCACGCACTGGCTCGCCTCGCAGTCCGCGATGGCCGTCCTGGAGGACGGGGGCAACGCGTTCGACGCCGCCGTCGCCGCCGGGTTCGTCCTGCATGTGGTCGAGCCGCATCTCAACGGGCCCGCGGGCGAGGTGCCGGTCATCCTCGCGCCCGCCGGGGGCGAGGTGCGTGTCCTGTGCGGCCAGGGCGTCGCGCCCGCCGGTGCGACCGTGGAGCACTACCGGTCGCTCGGTCTCGACCTGGTACCCGGCACCGGGCCGCTCGCCGCGGCCGTGCCGGGCGCCTTCGACGCGTGGATGCTGCTCCTGCGGGACCACGGCACGAAGTCCCTCGCGGACGTCCTGAAGTACGCGATCGGGTACGCGGAGGACGGGCACGCGCCCGTGGAGCGTGTCTGCGAGACCGTGGAGACGGTGCGGGAACTCTTCGAACGGGAGTGGCCGTCCTCGGCCGAGGTCTATCTGCCCGGCGGCACGCCCCCGCGGCCGGGCGAGCTCTTCCGCAATCCCGCGCTCGCCGCGACGTGGCGGCGGTTGATAGCGGAGGCGGAGGCAGCGGCCGGTGGCGGGGGTGGTGCGTCGCGTGTGGCGGAGATCGAGGCCGCGCGGGCCGTGTGGCGTGACGGATTCATCGCCGAGGCGCTCGTACGGCAGGCCGGGCGGCCGACCCTGGACACGAGCGGCGAGCGGCACGTGGGCACGCTCTCGGCGGATGACCTGCGCGGGTGGGAGGCGTCGTACGAGGCGCCCGTCACGTACGACTGGAACGGCTGGACCCTGTGCAAGGCGGGTCTGTGGAGCCAGGGGCCCGCGTTCCTGCAGCAGTTCGCGCTGCTGCCGGCGAGCGTGGCGGAGCTTCCGGAGTACGGATCCGCCGAGTACGTCCACCTCCTGGTCGAGGGCTGCAAGCTGGCCATGGCGGATCGGGAGGCCTGGTACGGGGACGCGGGGGCGGCTCCCGGTGCGGCGGATGGCGTGACCGTGGGTGAGCTGCTGTCCGCGGAGTACAACGCGGAGCGGCGACGGCTCGTCGGGGAGAAGGCGTCGCGCGACCTGCGGCCCGGCGCGCCCGGCGGGCGCGAGCCGCGGCTCTCCGCGCACGCGCTCGCGGTGGCGGCGGGGGACACGCCGGGGGCGGACGCGTGGGGCGGTACGGCGATGGCGGGGGCGGGGGAGCCGACCGTGGCCGGGGACGGGGGGACCCGCGGCGACACGTGTCACATCGACATCGTCGACCGCTGGGGGAACATGCTGAGCGCGACGCCGAGTGGTGGCTGGCTGCAGTCCAATCCCGTCGTGCCCGAACTCGGCTTTCCGCTCGGTACGCGGCTCCAGATGACGTGGCTGGAGGAGGGTCTCCCTAATTCCCTCACGCCGGGCAGGCGCCCGCGCACGACGCTGTCCCCGTCGATGGCGCTCAAGGACGGGGTGCCTGTGCTGGCCTTCGGTACGCCCGGGGGAGACCAGCAGGACCAGTGGCAGGTCCACTTCTTCCTGGGGGTGGTCATGCGGGACGCGGTGCGCGGCGGGCTCGACCTGCAGGGTGCGATCGACGCTGTCAATTGGCACACGGAGGCGTTCCCCGGCTCGTTCCACCCCCGCGAGATGCGGGCGGGCAGCCTGACGGTGGAGTCCCGCATGCCGCCTGAGGTGGTCGAGGAGCTGCGCCGCAGGGGGCACGTGGTGGTGGTCGGGGGTGCGTGGTCGGAGGGGCGGTTGTGCGCGGTGGCGCGGGAGCCGGGGTCCGGGGTGTTGTCGGCGGGGGCGAACGCGCGAGGGATGCAGGGGTATGCGGTGGGGCGGTGATCAGCTCTGACGGGGGGTCTGGCGGGGGCGCCCACAAGCCGCCCCCCCGGGGAGGCCCGCGCCAGGGGTTTCCCGGGGGTTAACGTCGCGTTTGGCGGGGGCGTACGGGATGTCAGTGGAGCGTGCTCTCATGGGAGGCATGATCGAAGAGTTTTTGACGCACGGCGTACGCGACGTGGAGGAAGCCCTCCGGAAGGCCGCCGCCGCGGAGGTCACCCCCCGCTTCCGGCAGCTCGCCGAGGGCGACATCGTGGAGAAGAGCGGCCCGCACGACATGGTGACGGTCGCCGACCGCCGCGCGGAGGAGCAGCTGACCGTCGACCTCGCCGCCCTGCTCCCCGGCTCGGTGGTCGTCGGTGAGGAAGCGGTGCATGCGGATCCCTCGCGGTACGAGGCGATACGGGGAGACGCGCCCGTCTGGATCGTCGACCCCGTGGACGGAACCCGGCAGTTCGTGAACGGGAACCCGGGGTTCTGCATGCTCGTCGCCCTCGCGGTGGGCGGCGAGGTCCAGGCCTCGTGGACGTACGCGCCGATGCTGGACGAGATGGCCGTCGCGGTCCGCGGCCGGGGCGCGTGGCTGAACGGACAGCGGCTGGTGGCGGGCGCACCCGCACCCGGCGCCGACCTGGACGTGGCGACCTCGCACCCGGACTTCACCACGGAGGAGCAGAAGCAGGCCCTGCTGGGGCTCGTGACCGACGGCGTGCGGCCGAGGCCCTGCGGATCGGCGGGCTTGGAGTATCTCGCCATCGCCCGCGGGGAGTTGGACGCCATCGCGTTCTCGTGGGAGCTCGCCTGGGACCACGCCGCGGGGCTGCTGCTCGTCGCGGAGGCCGGCGGCGCCGACCTGACGCTCACGGGGGAGCCGTTCCGGATAGGCGGGGGCAACGCCCTGCCGTTCACCGCGGCCCGCGACGCCGCCACGGCCCGCCGGATCGCAGCGCTCCTCGCGGCCGGCGTCTGAGCCCCGCGCCCGGGAGGGGCTCAAGGGAGGGTGCAGGTCGTCCGTCCTATCCTGGGCGGCAGAGGCCGTCGGCTGACAAAGGAGTCCGGGTGCCGTCGATGCTTGACGCCGTCGTCGTGGGGGCGGGACCGAACGGGCTGACCGCTGCCGTGGAGCTGGCCCGCCGCGGCTTCTCCGTGGCCGTCTTCGAGGCCAGGAGCACCGTCGGGGGCGGCGCGCGCACGCAGGAGCTGACGCTCCCCGGATTCCGGCACGACCCCTGCTCCGCCGCCCACCCCCTGGGCATCAACTCCCCGGCGTTCCGCGGCATGCCCCTGGACCGGTACGGACTGGAGTGGCTCCAGCCCCCGCTCCCCATGGCCCACCCCTTCCCGGACGGCACCGCCGCCGTCCTGTCCCGCTCCGTCGCCGAGACCGCCGCCTCCTTCGGGCCGCGCGACGCGGGGGCGTACCGCAGGCTGATCGAGCCCTTCCTGCCCAAGTGGGACACGCTCCTCCAGGACTTCATGTCCCTGCCGATGAGCTCGCTGCCGCGCGACCCCGTGACCCTCGCCCGCTTCGGACTCGCCGGACTGCCGCCGTCGACGTGGCTGATGCGGCGCTTCCGCGACGACCGGGCCCGCGCGCTGTTCGCGGGGCTCGTCGCGCACGTCATCGCGCCGCTCGACGGCATCGTCACGGGCGGCGTCGGCATGGTCTTCGCGCTGGCCGCGCACGCCCGCGGCTGGCCCCTGGCGCGCGGCGGCTCGCAGTCGATCTCCGACGCGCTCGCCGCGTACCTGAAGGACCTCGGCGGCTCCGTCCACACGGACTACGAAGTGAAGCGGCTCGACGACCTGCCGCCCGCCCGCGCCTACGTCTTCGACACCTCGCCGACCGCCCTCGCCAGGATCGCGGGGCTCGGCCGCGCGTACGAGGGGTACCGGTACGGCGCGAGCGTCTTCAAGATCGACTACGCGCTCGACGGGCCCGTCCCCTGGACCGCGGAGGAGCCGCAGACCGCGGGAACCGTGCAGATCGGTCCCGGCAGCAAGGACATCGGCGCCGCGCTGCGCGCCGCCTCGCGCGAGGGGCGGGCGCCGGACGCGCCGTTCCTGATCACCGTGCAGCCCAGCGTCGTCGACCCCTCCCGCGCCCCGGCGGGCAAGCACGTCTTCTGGGCCTACGGGCACGTGCCCAACGGCTGGCGGGGCGACCTGACCGACGCCATCGAGCGGCAGCTGGAGCGCTTCGCCCCCGGCTTCCGCGACCGCGTCCTCGCCCGCGCCACGGCCGGCCCGCCCGAACTCGCCGCGCACAACGCGAACTACGTGGGCGGTGACATCGCCTGCGGCGCCGCGAGCGGACTGCAGCTGCTGCTGCGCCCCAAGCTCTCCCTCTTCCCGTACGCGACACCGCATCCCGCGGTCTTCATCTGTTCGTCCGCGACGCCTCCGGGACCCGGTGTGCACGGCATGTCCGGGCACAACGCCGCGAAGGCCGTGTGGCGCATGCTCAGGAGCAGCCCGTGACACCCGTGACCGTGCCCATCACGCTGATCCAGGGCGACATCACCGCGCAGCACGCCGACGCCATCGTCAACGCGGCGAACTCGTCGCTGCTCGGCGGCGGCGGGGTCGACGGCGCCATCCACCGGCGCGGCGGGCCCGACATCCTCGCCGACTGCCGCCGCCTGCGCGCCTCCCACTACGGCAAGGGGCTGCCCACCGGCCGCGCCGTCGCGACCACGGCGGGGCGGCTCGACGCGCGGCACGTGATCCACACCGTCGGTCCGGTCTGGTCCGCCACGGAGGACCGCTCCGAGCTCCTGGCGTCCTGCCACCGCGAGTCGCTGCGGGTCGCCGCCGAGCTCGGGGCGCGTACGGTCGCGTTCCCCGCGATCTCCACGGGCGTCTACCGCTGGCCGCTCGCGGACGCGGCGCGCATCGCCGTCGCGACGGTACGGGAGACGGCAGATCCGGAACGCTTCGACGAGGTGCGGTTCGTGCTGTTCGGGCAGGAGGCGTACGACGCGTTCGCGGCGGCCGTGGAGCGGTAGCGCGCCCGGCAGGGCGACGTCGATGTCGGATTTCCGCCAGCCGCGGCCGGGTGCGATCCGCGAAGCTGGGGGCATGCACACCGACACAGAGCGCTGTGTACGCGCCGTTCAGTCGAAGGACGCCCGATTCGACGGCTGGTTCTTCACGGCCGTCGTCACCACGCGGATCTACTGCCGTCCCAGCTGCCCTGTCGTGCCGCCCAAGCCCGAGAACATGACGTTCTACCCGAGCGCCGCGGCCTGCCAGCAGGCCGGCTTCCGCGCCTGCAAGCGGTGCCGGCCGGACAGCAGCCCCGGCTCTCCCGAGTGGAACCAGCGGGCCGACCTCGTCGCCCGCGCGATGCGTCTGATCGGTGACGGCGTCGTCGACCGCGACGGTGTCCCCGGCCTCGCGACCCGCCTCGGCTACAGCACCCGGCAGGTCGAACGCCACCTGCGCGCCGAACTCGGCGCGGGCCCCCTCGCCCTGGCCCGGGCCCAACGCGCCCAGACGGCCCGCCTCCTCATCGAGACGACCACCCTGCCCATGGCGGAGATCGCCTTCGCGGCGGGCTTCGCCTCGATCCGCACGTTTAACGACACGGTCCGCGAGGTCTTCGCGCTCTCCCCAGGCGAGCTGCGAGCGCGTGTGCCGAAACGCCTGCCCGCCGCCGCGGACGGCGACGTCCGCGGCAGTACCGTGTCTGGCACGCCCGGCCCCGCGGGCGGCACCCTCGCCCTGCGCCTGCCGTTCCGCGCGCCGCTCCATCCCGACAACCTCTTCGGGCACCTCATCGCCACCGCCGTGCCCGGCGTCGAGGAGTGGCGGGACGGGGCGTACCGCAGGACGCTCAGCCTTCCCTACGGGCACGGCATCGTCGCGCTCACCCCGCACCCCGACCACATCGCCTGCCGGCTCTCCCTCACCGATCTGCGCGATCTCACCATCGCCATCAGCCGGTGCCGCCGCATGCTCGACCTGGACGCCGATCCGGCCGCCGTAGACGGCCAGTTGAGGGACGACCCGCTGCTCGCGCCGCTCGTCGACAAGGCTCCGGGGCGGCGTGTGCCGCGTACCGTCGACGAGGCCGAGTTCGCCGTACGGGCCGTCCTGGGCCAGCAGGTCTCCACCGCGGCCGCCCGTACCCACGCCGCCCGCCTCGTCACCGCGCACGGGCGCCCCGTCGAGGACCCCGACGGCGGGCTCACGCACCTCTTCCCCACCCCGGACGAGCTCGCCGCGCTCGACCCCGAGACCCTCGCCCTGCCCCGCAGCCGCCGCACCACCCTCACGACACTGGTCGAGCACCTCGCCGACGGCAGTCTCCGCCTCGGCCCGGAGAGCGACTGGGACGAAGCCCGCGCCCGTCTCACCGAGCTCCCCGGCTTCGGCCCCTGGACCGTCGAGGTCATCGCGATGCGCGCGCTCGGCGACCCGGACGCGTTCCTCCCCTCCGACCTCGGCATCCGGCGTGCCGCACAGGAGTTGGGGCTCCCGCACACCCCCGCCGCCCTCACCGCGCGCGCCGCCGCGTGGCGGCCCTGGCGGGCGTACGCGGTGCAGTACCTGTGGGCCACCGACGCCCACCCGATCAACTTCATCCCCGCGTGACGGACCTGCCAAGGAATGTAGTCATGGAACGCCTGCACACCCTCATCGACAGCCCCTACGGGCCCCTCACCCTCGTCGCCACCGACGGCGTCCTCAGCGGTCTCTACATGACCGAGCAACGGCACCGCCCGGCCGATGAGACCTTCGGCGACCGCGACCCGGCGCCCTTCGGCGCGGCGATCGGCCAGCTTGAGGCCTACTTCGCCGGGGAGCTGACGGAGTTCGACGTGCCGCTGCGCCTCGACGGCACGCCGTTCCAGCGGCTGGTCTGGGACGAGCTGCGCCGCATCCCGTACGGCGAGACCCGCACGTACGGCGAACTCGCCGAAGCCCTCGGCAAGCCGAGCGCCTCCCGCGCGGTCGGCCTCGCCAACGGCAAGAACCCCATCGGCGTCATCGTGCCCTGCCACCGCGTCATCGGCGCCAACGGCAGCCTCACCGGCTACGGCGGCGGCCTCGACCGCAAGCAGCGGCTCCTGACCTTCGAGCGAGGGGCGGGCAGGACGCCCGAGAACGCGCTGTTCTGAGCCGCCCGACCCGGAGACCCGTCTTAGGGCGCGTCAGCCGACCCGGTGGCCGTCCTCCAGCTCCGCGGGGCCGTTTCCGTGCGCCAGTACGTCCAGCGCGGCCGCCACCCGGCGCCCCAGCTCGCTCGGCAGGTACTCCGCGAGCTCCTGCGGAGCCACGAGCCGCCAGGACAGGAGTTCCTCCTCCTGCAGCGTGATCGACTCCAGCTGCTTGGCGCCGAGCACCCCGCCGTCGTACAGGTACGCCACCAGCGGGGGCCGCGGTCGCAGGGGGCCCGGCGGCACCCAGTCCACCGCGAGCAGCGGGCCGAGTCCGACGTCGAGCCCGATCTCCTCGACGGTCTCCCTGCGCGCCCCCTGCCGGGGCGTCTCGCCCGTGTCCGACTCCACGGTCCCGCCCGGCAGCGCCCACCCCTCGCGGTAGTTGGGCTCGACGAGCAGGACCCGGCCCTCGGCGTCCCGGAAGAGCGCGGCGGCCCCGACGAGGACGCGGGGGAGCCCGGCGATGTACGTGGTGTAGTCCTGGATGGTCACGGGGGAAGGGTAGCCGGGGGCGTCGGTCGGGTCCCGGTCGGCCGGGAGGACGTCGCGACGCGCGGGGCGGCCCTCGTCAGTCGCCGTCCTGACCGCGGGACCTGGCGATCCGGCGGAGCCGCGGGTGCCGGTCCGGGCCCTGCTCGGTGATCGCCTCGCCGACCATCGTGCGCACCGCGTCCCGCAGCCCGTGCAGCGCCTGGCCGCGTGCGGGGCCCGCGCCCGGATCGCCGCGCAGCTCCTTCAGGAGCGCCCAGCACAGCGTCAGCATCACCACGACGAACGGCAGCGCCACCAGGATCGTCGCGCTCTGCAGCGAGTCGAGACCGCCCGCGACCAGGAGCACCGCGGCCACCGCCGCCATGAGGACGCCCCACGTGACGACCAGCCAGGTCGGGGGGTGCAGGGAGCCGCGGCTGCTGAGCGAGCCCATCACCAGCGACGCGGAGTCGGCGCTCGTGACGAAGTACGTCATCACGAGGAGCATCGCGACCCACGAGGTGACCGTGCCGAGCGGCAGCGCGTCCAGCATCGCGAAGAGCGAGGACTCCGCCCCTTCCTCGACCTTCGCCGCCATGTCGACCTTGCCGGTCGCGTCGAGCCTGATGCCGGTGCCGCCCATCACGCAGAACCAGACGACGGTCGCGCCGCTCGGCACGAGGAGCACGCCGATCAGGAACTCGCGGATCGTCCGGCCGTGCGAGATACGGGCGATGAACGTGCCGACGAAGGGGGCCCAGGACAGCCACCACGCCCAGTAGAAGACCGTCCAGGAGCCGAGCCAGCCGCTGTCGGTGAAGGCGCCGGTGCGCGAGGCCATCGGGAGCAGCTGGTGGAGGTAGCCGCCGACGCTCGCCGGGATGGCGTCCAGGATGTAGACGGTCGGCCCGAGGACGAAGACGAACAGCATCAGGCAGGCGGCCAGCACGATGTTGAGGGTGCTGAGCCACTTCACGCCCTTGTGCACCCCGGAGAAGGCCGACAGCACGAAGGCGGCGCCGAGGGAGACGATGATGATGAGCTGCAGGGTGGTCGAACTCTCCACGCCCGTCGTGAGGTTGAGTCCCGTGGCGACCTGGAGCGCGCCGACGCCGAGGCTGGTGGCCGTGCCGAAGACGGTGGCGAAGACCGCGAGCAGGTCGATGATCCTGCCGGGCAGGCCCGCCGCCCGCCGCGCGCCGATGAGCGGTACGAAGACGGAGCTGAGCCGGTTGCCGCGGCCCTTGCGGAAGCCCGCGTAGGCGAGGGCGAGGCCGACGATGCCGTAGATCGCCCAGGGCGTCAGCGTCCAGTGGAAGAAGGAGTACTCCAGGGCGGTGCGGGCCGCGCCGCCGGAGCGGGGTCCGGCGGTCGAGGACGGCGGGGGGTCCAGGTAGTGGGTCAGGGGCTCGCCGACGCCGTAGAACATCAGGCCGATGCCCATGCCCGCGCTGAACATCATCGCGATCCACGCGAGGTTCGTGAACTCGGGCCGCGCGTCGTCCGTGCCGAGACGGATCCGGCCGAAGCGGCTCAGCGCCAGGCCCACGCACAGGACGAGGAAGACGTCCGCGGCGATCACGAAGAGCCAGGCGAAGTTGTCGAGGACCCAGCCGAGCGCGCTGTCGGAGGCGCGGTCGAAGGAGTGTTTGCCGAGCGCCGCCCAGGCCACCACCCCGAGCACCGCGGCGACGCCGACACCGACGACGAGGTAGTCGGGGGTGCCGTCCGGAGGCGATCCTTCCGCGGAGTCCGGACCGCCCGGGGGAGGGCCCGTCGGACCGTCACCAGGACGGGGCTGATCGATCATTTCCGTACTCATGGCGCACCACTATGGTGCGATATCGGGGGATTTTCCGACGGGCCACGCCGTCTCACGTCCCGGCGACCATGGGCAGCGGCCCCTGTCTGCGGTTATGGTCGCAGCGGCGCGACTGCCTTGACGCGAGCAAGGCCCGGAAAGCAAGGGGAATGCAAGGTGGCGGACGCTGCAAGCAGGGCGGGACACGAGCAGCAGGCGCAGCGCGTGCTCATCGCCGCGGACAAGTTCAAGGGATCGCTCACGGCCGTGCAGGTCGCCGAGCGGGTGACGGCCGGGCTGCACCGGGTCGCCCCCGGCGTCACGGTCGAGGCGCTGCCGGTCGCCGACGGCGGCGACGGCACGGTCGCCGCGGCCGTCGCGGGCGGCTTCGAGCGCCGCGAGGTGCGCGTCACGGGACCGCTCGGCAACGCGGTGACGGCGGCTTACGCGCTGAAGGACGGCACCGCCGTGGTGGAGATGGCCGAGGCGTCGGGCCTCCAGCTGCTCCCCGAGGGCGTCTTCGCGCCTCTCACCTCCACGACGTACGGCTCCGGAGAGCTGATCCGCGCGGCGCTCGACGCGGGCGCCCGCACCATCGTCTTCGGCGTCGGCGGCAGCGCCACGACCGACGGCGGCGCCGGCATGCTGGCCGCGCTCGGCGCGCGGTTCCTGGACGCCGACGGCGAGCCCGTCGCGCCCGGCGGCGGCCCGCTGAAGGACCTGGCGACCGCCGACCTGTCGGGCCTCGACCCACGTCTGAAGGACGTCGAGATCGTCCTCGCCAGCGACGTCGACAACCCGCTGACCGGCCCGAAGGGCGCCCCGGCCGTCTACGGACCGCAGAAGGGTGCCGAGCCCGCGGACGTCGCCGCGCTGGACGCCGCGCTCGCCCACTACGCCACGGTCCTGGAGAAGACGATCGGCCCGAAGGCCGCGGAGTACGCGCAGTCGCCGGGCGCCGGCGCCGCGGGCGGCATCGGGTACGGCGCGCTGGTCGGTCTCGGCGCGGGCTTCCGGCCCGGCATCGAGGTCATGCTCGACGTGCTCGGCTTCGCGCCCGCCCTGGAGCGGGCGACGCTCGTCATCACCGGTGAGGGCTCGCTCGACGAGCAGACCCTGCACGGCAAGGCACCGGCGGGCGTGGCCGCCGCCGCGCGGGCCGCCGGAATCGAAGTGGTCGCGGTCTGCGGCCGCCTCGCGCTCGCCCCGGAAGTCCTCGGCAAGGCGGGCATCCGCCGCGCGTACGCCCTGACCGACGTCGAGCCGGACGTGGCGCGGTGCATCGCCGAGGCGGGCCCGATCCTGGAGACGGTGGCGGAGGGCATCGCCCGCGACTTCCTGGTCTGAGGGCGGACACGAGCCCAGGCGCGGGCCTGGCCTGGGCTCGGGGGGTATGACACAGGCTCTCAGCAGTCGGGGAGGCCGAGTCCGTCGCGGTGGTCCGGGATGAGCCAGACAACGGAGAGATATCCACTCCGGCCGTCGGCCGCACGCAGCCGGTACCAGACGGTGCTTTCGTCGAGGCCGGGGTTGGCATCGTCGACCGTGTTTTCGTCCTGGCCATTGGTGACCCGCTCCCCGGTGGTTCGGCACACGGCGGTCAGGTGGTCCCCGGACGCGAGATCACCGGGTACGTTGCAGGCCGGTCGGTGCGCCTTGCACTTCTTCTCCGCGATCGTGGACAGGTAGGCGGGATGGTCGGTGTCCTCCCGCATCTGTGTCGCCCCGTCGGTCACCCGGTTCGCCACTGTCACCGTCACCGGTTCGGAGGTGGCGGGACTGCGGTCGGGAGGGGGCGTCGCAGTGGGGCGGTGGGGCGAGGACGATGACGGAGCCGAAGGGGTGGGCGCAGCGGCCGTCGCGGTCTTTGGGGTGATGGGCGAGGGGTGGGTCGGCTTGGAGTCGGTCGACGCTGATGCCATCTTCGGCGGGGTGGAGTGCCGGCCGGGATCAGCGGCCCGCTGCTCGCCCGGAGAGTTGTCGTGGCGGACCACCGCGAACCACATGACCACCGAGACGGCGAGCGCCGTCAACAGCGTGACCCCGGTTGCCGCGAAGCCCTTCCGCAAGCGTCGGCCGGAAGAGTTCGCCGAACGCCTCAGGTCGGTTTCGTCACGGCCGGACGGGGTGCACGCCGGGACATCCGGTCGGGGGTCGCCGCCGCAGGCCCGGTAGGCGCTTGCCCAGCCACGCAGCAGGTCCTGCGTCTCGTGTGACCGCTGTCGGTGGCACACGGACCAGGCGGAGACCAGAAGTTCCACGTACTTCCATGGTGGCTGTCGGTCTGCGCAGTGCGGCCTGGTGCTCACCACGCTGAGCCAGGTGGACATCTCCGGCGAGGCCCCCACCCCGGGGATCAGCCCCGATCCGGCAATCTCCTCAGCCGCGCTGTCCAGCGCCTGGAAGCTGGGTCCCGCCGCTCCGAAGGCGCTCAGGGCTGTCCGGAAGTCCCTCCACCGCCCGTCCCCGTCGTGTCGGCGTACCCGCTCCAGTAATTCATGCCACGGCGTGCTCGTGCTCATGTGTTGCCGGTCCTCCCCTGGTCACCACACCACCAGCATTGCGCAGAGCGGACAGAGGCATGACGTTGCCTCATACACGAACAAAAGGATCACGAGTGACGTCGTTCGCTGTTCGGCTGGGCACTGCAGGCGTACGGGTCAGGATGGTTTGGCACCGATCCGGAGGACGGGTACCGCGTTCCTCGTTACGTTTGTGGTGCCGCGGTTGACATCGACGCCAGGAGATTCCCGTGAAGCGGACGAACCTCACGCCCACCGAGCAGGTCCTGGAACAGGTGAGATCGGCGAAGGCTCAGCAGGCACTCGCCCGTTGGCTGGAGCGGCAAACCGCAACAGTCACACCCGCGGGCTGGACCGGTGAGGGCTTCACCGAGGCCCAGGTGCTGGGCGTCTATCTCCAGGACTACCTCGACCATCCGAGCGGGGTGATCATCAAAATCGTCGAGAAGGGGAACCGGGACAAGGAGTTCAAGGCTCATAAACAGGCGTACAAGGACTCGTCCAGGGACTCACCGCGCTTCGCGGAGGAACACCTTGCTGAGCTGCTGGACGACATGATCCAGCTGGACAACGGCGGATCCATCATATTCCAAAGGGTGGTGGGGGGTGGCTTCGACGAGACGCAGCAACTCGACAAGGCGCTCATCGAAAGTCTCGATCCCGTCGCCGCGTGCCGACACATCGCTTCCTCCCTGCTGGACGAGTGGAACACGCATTCGGAGCATTCGGGCTCGCTGCCGCAGGACATCGGCGTCGTCTTCGACGAATTGCTCGGACAGCGCATCGCTCCCGGGGGGACGATCGCCGCGTGGGCTTCTCGGCACGAAGGGCTCCTCGTCGAGCCCCGGACGTGGCTCAGTCACGGTGGCCAACGGCTGATCAACCCGTTCGCCCTTGGCGCGCGAGCATCCCTCGGTTCCCAACTGCCCAAAATGATCATCATGCGCGGCAAAACACACGGGGATCTGCACCCGGGAAACGTGTTGGTCAGTACGGCAACGGGAGGCCTTTCGTACTTTCTGGTGGACCTGGCCCGGTACTCCGCGTCAGGGCCGCTGTCCTGGGACCCTGTCTACCTCACGCTGACCACGGTCGCGAAGTTCCTGCCCGACCTGGACTTCCGCTCCCGTGAGGCGCTGCAGCATTGGGTGCTCGATCCCGCCGGACGGCCGGATCCCGCGTGGCCTCGGCCGCTGCGGGCCACTGGGGCCGGGGTGCACCATGCCACCGTCGAGTGGGCGCAAGGGCGGGGCATTCTTCCCCTCTGGAAGCAGCAGCGGCTGCTGTGCCTCACCGCCGTCGCGCTCCTCCTCACCGGCCGAGACCGCCTGCTCACGCCTGAGTCCCGAACCTGGTTCTTCTGGCTCGCGGCACGAGCGGCAACTCAACTCGTCGGAGAAGATGCGGACTTCACTCGGGAGGATCCGCTCATGCTGCCCGAGTCGCTCATCGTCGGTAACGTGGTCAGCCTGGACGATCGCCGCGCCCCGGACTCCGTACGACCGTCGTCCGCGGACCATGTCGCGGATGAGGCGGAGCCTTGGAACGAGTTGCTCGCGGAGTTGCGCGTCGTCCAGTTGGACGCGCCGGATCCGGTGACCCTGGCAGCACACACCGAGGCTCTTCGGCTTCGTCTGGTCCATACGCTGAGATCTGATGGCGTATACCGGAGCACATCCATAAAGCTCCTGGCCGAGCTCGCGGCCACGCTGGACGAGGCGCTTCGGCCCGGCGCCACGAGTACCGACGTACGAGCCGCGTGCCAGCACGCCACACTGCTCAGGACCTGGATCCTCGGCAAGCTCTCCTGACCACTCCTCCGAGTCGGCATGGCCGGGCCACTCGCCACCGTCGCGGCGCACGTCAGGAGTGAACTCGAGGAACTCCTCGCAGTGACGGAGGAGATCGAGGTGCTTCAGGGAGAGGCCTTCAGCATCGTGGCGAGGATCGAGGCACTCCGGAGGGAAGTGGAGGGGTTGGCGGGGCGGGCCGTTACTCCCGAGCTGATCAGCGTGATGACCAGGAAACTGGTGGCGGTCCGGCGTTCCGCGGACGCCGTTCGGATGCACGTCCACAGCAGGCGTGACCACCCTCCGCACGTCTACCTCAACTCACTGGGCAAGCTTGCCGAATTCCTCGACGAGGAACTCCGATTGGCCATCGATCATTTCGCTGAAGTGGAACGCAGCAACCCGTCCGCACTGCGGAGATCCGAGCACGGCCAAGTGATCAACATCCGCATCGAGGAGGGAAGCGAAGGCGGGGGAGTAGAAGACGGCGGCTCCGCGCACTCTGCGAGCTGACCGGCGTTCATTCCGGTACTGGTCCTACGATGAGCCGTTCGAGAGCGGCCATGGCCGCATGGGCCGGATGCACGAACTCGTGTCGGAACCGGGCCGATTCGGCGTAAGGCCCGATGAAGTCGGCCAGTTCGGGCATCGCGCGCAGGTCGACCTCTGTCCCGTCGACTCGCGGCATGACGTCCTCGTACTCGGTGATCAATGATCGGAGATAGGCCTCTGCCTTGTTGAACGAGGTGATGAGTTCTGGGTCCGCCTCAAAGAGCCCGCCCTCGACACTCATGGTTCGTGCCATCGTTTCCAGGGCCAACTGCGCGTCCAGGACAGCCTGCAGCAACTCGTCGTACCGGGCGATACGCACCCGCCGGTCGAGGTGGATCGGCCCACTGGTCAATGCCGAGGCGCGCAGCAGCCGCCGGGACCGTTTCACTGTGTTGTAGTGGGCGATGAGTTCGCCCAGATAGCGCTGCCAGGTCTTACGGAGGGCCTCGGCGTGTTCCTCCTCCTGCCGGAGCCGCTCTGTCCGCCGGTCGGCTTCCCGGTTGAACGCCTGATAGGTGAGTGAGACGCCACCACCGAGCACGGCGACCAAGAAGAACTGCAACAACGCCTTGTACGCCTCGGCGCCGACGGCTTTCGTCGCCGCGCCATGCCAGAAAACCAACCCGACGGCGAAGACCAGGCTGATGAATGCGCCGGTCGCGATGGCAATCGTGAGCCGGCGTTTGAGAGAGCGCCCCGTATTGTCGATACGTGGAGCCTAGCGGCGGTTCGCGTGCCGGTCGACGGTGCGGATACAGACTGCGCCATGGCGCCGCTCACATGCCGATGGCCCCCGTCGGCGCCTCGTAACCAACAAGGCAGCGTGCGTGTCCGCGCCTCGGCTCAACCGCTCACGGCGCCACCGCGTTCCGATCACCCGTGTCGAACCGGGAACGTGATCGTTTCTTCTCTACGTGAGAAGGAGTCGATCTTGACCGGGTGGGTGCGGCTCGGCGGTGGTCTCGGCATCGTCGTGAGCCTGTGCCCGGTGCCGGGGCTGACCGTCGACGCGCAGGTCGGCGCGCATGTGGACACGTACGCGGGGGCGCTCGGCGTGGTCCTCTCGGAGCGGCTCGAGATCTGCCGCGAGGACCACCCGGGTGCCCCCGACGACATCGGTACCGACGCCGGTACCGCCGTCGGCACCGATGTCGTGCCCGAGCTGCATGCCCGGCCGGGCCTCGACGCGCCGCCTGCCCCGCCCGCGAAAGCGGCCCCCCGCCCGGCCAGGCCCCCGGCGCCCCCCACCGGCCCACCGCCCCGCACCGCGCCCCGCATCCGCGAACTCCACGTCCCCGTACGCCTGGAGTCCCGCCCCCGCTCCGCGCACCCCGCGCCCGGCCCGCCGCCCCGGCCCGCCCTCTCGGCGCCCGGCTACCGGCCCGCCGAGGAGCGCGAGCGTGAGGGCGGGCGGTCCATGGTCACCACGACGATGGTCGTCACCACACCCGCGGTCCTCGCCGCGGCGCTACTGCGCCCGCGCTCCCGCTCCGCCGTGTCCGGTGCGTCCGGCGCCCGTTCCCGCCCCACCCCGCCCTCCGGAGGCCCCTCGTGACGGAATGGTTCGTACTCGGTCTTGCCATGGTGCTTGCCTGCGCGATCGTGCTGGCCGTGACCGTGATCAGACATCGCAGGGTGCCCGAGGACGACGACACCAGCGAGACGCCGGACGTCCTGGAGTACATGGTCATGATGGTCGGCGTCGTGTACGCGATCGTCCTCGGTCTCGCCATCGCCGGTGTCTGGGAGGCCCGCGGCGCCGCCCAGGACGGCACCCGCGACGAGGCGCAGGCCCTGCACGAGATCAGCAGGCGCGTGCAGGTCTACCCGGCGGACGCGCGCGAACGCGTCGAGGACGACGTACGGCGGTACAGCGAGCACGTCACCACCGTCGAGTGGCCGCACATGATCGAGGAGCATCAGCTCACGGACCGGGGCGGTGAACTCCTCGACACCCTGCGCCGGGACATCGCGCGGCGCCCGCCCGCCAGCGAACTGGAGGCGCAGACCTACCAGCCGTTGCTCGACCAGGTGGCCGCCGCCGACGAGGCGCGCAGGGCGCGGGCCGACAACGCGGAGGAGACGCTGCCCGGCGTGGTCTGGTTCGGCCTCGTCGCGGGGGCGTTCGTCACCGTCGGACTGATCTTCACGCTGCAGATCAGACGCTCCTCCAGGGAACTGCTGCTCGCCGGGACCTTCAGCGCCCTGATCGCCTTCCTCCTCTTCCTGGTCTGGAACTTCGACGCGCCGTTCGGCAGGACGGCGACGGAGACGACGACCGCTTTCCAGGACCTGATCAGTGCATGAGCTGGTCAATGTGTGACCTGCCGCTGCGCGAGCCGGTGCGCCTCCACCGCGAGTGACACCTCCACCAGGTCCCGCGGGCGGGCCAGGGAGCGCGAGGTCAGCTGCTCCAGGCGGCGCAGGCGGTTGAAGACGGTGTTGCGGTGGCAGTACAGGCGACCGGCCGCACGGCCCGCCGAACCCTCGCAGGCCAGCCAGGCGTCCAGCGTCTCCAACAGCACGGCCCGGTCGGCCGGTTCGAGCGCGAGGACCTCGCCGAGGACCTCCGACACGAGCCGCCCCGCCAGCTCCGGCTGGCTGACCACGAGGGCCGTCGGCATCCGCTGGTCCAGGCGGACGATGCCGGTCGCGTCCGGCGGACACGTGCGCAGCGCGAGCTCCGCGAGCCGTCGGGCGTGGCCGAGCTCGGCGAGTCCGGCCACGACGGGGCTGATGCCGCCGGGTCCGGGGCACCGCCCGTCGAGCAGCCGGGCCAGACCGTCGAGACCCTCGTCGGCGCCGAGCGCGACCACGCCGACCTCGCAGTCCGTCCGCATCCGCCAGACGAACCGGAACCCCGCCCGCTGGATCTGCCGGTGGAACGCCTCGCGCCCGTCGCGCCGCTCCGCGCGGAGCACGATCACCGCGTACGGGCCGTGCTCGGGCAGGTCGAGACCGGCGGCGGCCCGCGCGGCGAGGCCCGGCGCCGACCGGCCCTCCAGGAGGGCGTCGAGCAGCGCCTGCAGCTGCTCGTCCGTGCGCCGCCGCAACTCCAGCTCCGTCGCGCGGTACGCGTCGGACGCCACGGCGGCCTGTGCGTCCACCGCCGACCACACCATCGTCGCCGAGCGCATCAGGACCGCGAGCTTCTCCGGGTCCTTGCCCGCGGTGCCCTCCAGGAGCGAGTCCCACACGAGGTAGCCCGCGTTGCGGTACGAGTGCACCAACAGGTCGAGCGGAAGCCCCTGTTGGGCACGGCGCCGGCCCGCCTCCTCCGCGTACTCCAGGTCGCGGCGCGGCGAGGCCCGCGGGGCCGAGATGGCCTCGATGCCGATCCGCATGGCCTCCTCGGCCTCCCGCCACTGCACGTCGTACGGCAGGACGCTCCCGTACACCGACGAATGCTCGCCGAGCTGCCGCAGATGCTGGTCGACCAGCTCGGGCAGGCGCGGCAGCAGCGCGGTGCACGCCTCCTTGAGGAGCTTCCAGTCGTGTCCGGTCCGAGGCCTGCGTCCGTTCGCGAGCCCGCTCATCGTTCCCCCCGTCGCCGCGCGCCAGGGCGCCGTCGGCACGGCGCTGCTGGGGAGGATGCCATCGCTCCGCCCCCTCCGGCAGGCCCCTGACACGCGGTGTTGTGCCCATGCACAACGGCGGGGCGCCCCCGGTGGTCTCCCGCAGCGTTTCCCCCACTGCCCGTGGACGGGCGGCCCCCGCGGTGCTGGGGTGAGCGCCACACGACGGCGGACGTGCCGTACGGGACGAGGGGGGCGGTACGTGGGCGGCTCGATTGCGGAGGACAGGGGTGGTGCGGACGCGGCCGGGCACGGCGGCGGTGCGGGCCGGCGCGGACGTCCCGGGCGCGGGACGGGACTCGTCGTGCGGGACGTCTCCGTCGGATACGGGCCCGTGCGGGCGCTGCGGCGGGTCTCGCTCGATCTGCCGGACGGCACCGTCGTCGCCGTGCTCGGGGGCAACGGCGCGGGCAAGTCGACGCTGCTGCGGGCCGTCTCGCGGACGCTCTCCTTCCAGGGCGGGACGCTCACCTCGGGGTCCGTCCATTTCGGTGGGCGTCGCATCGACGGGCTCTCGGCGGACCGGGTCGTCGCCGCCGGGATCTCCCAGGTGCCCGAAGGGCGGCAGGTCTTCGCCCGGATGACCGTCACCGACAACCTGCGGGCGGGCGCCCTCGGCGCCACCGGTTCGCGTGCCGCCAAGGCCGACGCCCTGCGGCGCGTCCACGACCTCTTCCCCGTACTCGCCGAACGCGGCGCCCAACGCGCCGGACTGCTCTCCGGCGGCGAGCAGCAGATGCTCGCGGTCGGCCGGGCCCTCATGGCCTCCCCGCGCCTGCTCCTCCTCGACGAACCCTCCCTGGGCCTCGCCCCGCTGATGGCCGCCCGCATCGCCGACACCATCCGCGAGATCAACGCGCAGGGCACCTCCGTACTCCTCGTCGAGCAGAACGCCGCCCTCGCCCTGCGCCTCGCCACCACCGCCTACGTCCTCGACGTCG
Source organism: Streptomyces venezuelae (assembly GCF_008642335.1). NCBI lineage: Bacteria > Bacillati > Actinomycetota > Actinomycetes > Kitasatosporales > Streptomycetaceae > Streptomyces > Streptomyces venezuelae. The sequence goes on from NZ_CP029191.1 coordinate 6,774,492, forward strand.
GCGAGGTCGCCCTGTCCGGGCCCGCCGACGAACTCGCCGCCTCCGACGAGGTACGCCGCCGCTACCTGGGCGTGGTCGACGAGGCCGCGGCGGCCGACGCGACCCGCGGGACCGGCGCACCGCTGACACTGCGGCGCTGGGAGGCCGACCGGTGAACGAGACATCCGTACCGGCCCTCGACGTCCGCGACCTCACCGTCCGCTTCGCCGGGCTCACCGCACTCGACGCCGTCAGCTTCACCGTCCGCCCCGGCACCGTGCACGCCGTCATCGGGCCGAACGGCGCGGGCAAGTCCACCTGCTTCAACGTCCTGTCCGGCGTCTACCGCGCCACCTCCGGCAGCGTCCGCTTCGGCGCGCACGAGCTCACCGGACTGCGCCCGCACCGCATCGCGGAGCTCGGCGTCGCCCGGATCTTCCAGAACCTCGCGCTGCCGCCCCGCGCCACCGTCGCCGACAGCCTCCTCCTCGGCCGCCACCGGCTGACCCGCGCCGGCTTCATGGCCGCCGGACTCCGGCTCCCCTCGGCCGCCCGCGAAGAACACCGCCACCGCGAACGCGTCCGCGAGATAGCCGCCTTCGTCGGCCTGGAACACCAACTCGACCAGCCCGCGGGCGCCCTGCCCTACGGCCAGCAGAAGCTCGCCGAGCTCGCCCGCGCCCTCTGCATGGAGCCGCGCCTGCTGCTCCTCGACGAGCCAGTCGCCGGGATGACCGCCGACGAGCGGCGCCGCACCGCGGCCGTCATCGCGGGCGTCCGCGACAGCCTCGGCATCTCGATCGTCCTGGTGGAACACGACATGGGGGTGGTGATGCGGCTCGCGGACGCGGTGACCGTACTCGACTTCGGGCGCCGGATCGCCGACGGCGCCCCCGGCGACGTACAGAACGATCCGGCGGTCGTACGCGCCTACCTGGGCGAGGGCGAATGGACCGGGGACGGAGAGGGACGACGACCGTGACCACCTTCATCGAGCTGTTCCTCAACGGCATCTCCATGGGGTCGGTCTACGCCCTCATCGCCCTCGGCTTCGTCGTCATCTTCCGCGCCACCGAGGTCGTGAACTTCGCCCACGCCTCACTGCTCCTCGCGGGCGGCTACATCACCGCGTCCCTCCACGACGACCTCGGCTTCTGGCCGGCGCTGCTCGTCGGCATCGCGGGCGCCGCGGTGGTCGGCGCGGCCGTCGAGTTCCTCGTCATGCGCCGCTACCGGGGCTCGGACCACAGCGTGCTCGCCATCGTCACCATCGGCGTCGACATCCTGCTCACCACCGAACTCACCCGTCGCCTCGGCACCGACGTCCTGCCGCTGGGCGACCCGTGGGGCGACGACGTGCTGACCATCGGGCCGATCTCCCTCGCCCACACCCGCATCGCCGCGTTCGTCGCCGCCGCCCTGCTCATCACCGTTTTCCTCCTCGCCTTCCGCCACACCTCATGGGGCGTGGCGATGCGGGCCGCCGCCGAGAGCCCGGAGACCGCCGCGCTGATGGGCGTACGGCTGGGAAGGGTGTCGCTCGGCGCATGGGCGGTCGCGGGGGCGCTCGCCGCTGTGGCCGCGCTGTTCCTCACCGTCTTCCCGACGCCAGGACTGGAGCGCGCCACCTCGCTCGCCGCCCTGAAGGCGTTCCCGGCCGCGATCCTCGGCGGCCTCGACTCCACCACGGGCGCGCTGGTCGGGGGCCTCGTCGTCGGCGTCACCGAGTCCCTCGCCACCGGCTACCAGAGCGAGCTCAGCTTCCTCGGCCGCGGGCTCGGCGACCTGGCGCCCTATCTCGTCATGACCGTCATCCTGCTGCTGCGACCCGCCGGGCTGTTCGGCACGAAGGAGCTCGCCCGTGTCTGAGGCCCCCGCCTCCAAGGCCCCCGTCTCCGAGCCCGTCGAGGCCGTCGCCGCACCCGCCGCCCGCTCCGTCCGCCGTACGCGGCTCAGGCGCCCCCGCACGTACCTGTGGGCCGCCTGCACGGCCGTCCTGCTCGCCCTGCCGTTCTACCTGGACCGCTTCTGGCTCCAGGCGGGCCTCTTCGCCATGGCCGCCGCCATCGGCGCGATCGGCATCAACCTCCTCACCGGCGCCACCGGCCAGCTCTCCATGGGACACGCGTTCTTCCTCGCCATCGGCGCGTACGGCTACTGCGTCCTCGCGGGCGACGGGGGAGACGGCCTGACCGGGCTTGGCCTGCCGACCTGGCTCGCCGCGACCCTCGCCGTGGCGCTCGCCGGACTCGCGGGCGGCCTCTTCAGCCCCATCGCGGGGCGCCTGAGCGGCGCGTACCTCGGCATCGCGACCCTCGCGCTGATCTTCATCGGGCAGCACGTGCTCTTCAACGCCCACGACCTCACCGGCGGCTCCAACGGACGTGACGTGCCGCCCCTGAACGTCTTCGGCATCGCCTTCGACGAAAGCGAGGTCGTGGTCGCGGCCGTGCCGTTCGGCTCCGTCGAGAAGCTCTGGTACGCGGGACTCGTGCTGCTCGTCGGCTGCGGGCTCTTCGCCCGCGGCGTGCTGCGCGGCCGCCCGGGGCGCGCCATGAACGCGATCCGCGACCACCGTGTCGCCGCGGGCGTGATGGGCGTCCCGGTCGCCCGCTACCGCGCCGGGGTCTTCGTCCTGTCGTCCATGTACGCGGGCCTCGCCGGGGTGCTGCTCGCCCTGGTCTTCCAGCGCACCGTCCCCGACTACTTCGGCATGACGCTCTCCCTGGAATACCTCGCCATGATCGTGATCGGCGGCCTCGGCTCGGTCGCGGGAGCCGTCGCGGGCGCCGCACTCGTCTCCCTGCTGCCCCAGCTGCTGACCCGGTACAGCGACGCGCTCCCCCTGGTCTCGGCACCCGGCACCGGAGGGATCGCACCGGGCGAGGCGTCCCGGTATCTGTACGGCGCCGCCGTCGTGGCGGTGGTGCTCTTCCTGCCCGGCGGCCTGGTGAGCATCGCCGCGCGGCGCAGCAGGCAAAGACCAGGCACTCCAGGGGAGGAAGCATGAAAGCACTGACCAGGGCCACCGCGACCGCCACGGCGCTCGCCGCGCTGCTCGCACTGTCGGCGTGCAGCTCGAAGGCCAATGACGACGGTGGCGACGGCGACAAGGGCGCGGGCGGGGTGAAGACCGGCGACGGCGTCACCGGCGAGACGATCGACCTCGGCGTCCTCACCGACATGACCGGCGTCTACGCCACGCTCGGCAAGAGCGTCACCCAGGCCCAGCAGCTCTACGTCGACCAGACCAACGCGGACGGCGGCATCTGCGGCCGCAAGCTGAAGCTCACGGTCCGCGACCACGGCTACGACCCGCAGAAGGCCGTCGCCGCCTACACCGAGCTGGAGCCGAAGGTCCTCGGCTTCGCCCAGTTCATCGGCTCCCCGTTCGTCGCCGCCGTCGAACGACGCGTCGACGCCAACAAGGGTCTCGTCCTGCCGCAGGCCTGGTCGGCGAACCTGCTGGGCAGCCCGTACGTGCGCGTGATCGGCTCCACGTACGACCTGGAGACGATCAACGCGATCGACTTCCTGATGAAGGAGAAGGGCCTCAAGAAGGGCGACAAGCTCGGCCACGTCTACTTCGAGGGCGACTACGGAGAGAACGCCTTGAAGGGCTCGAAGCACATGGCCCGGAAGGCGGGCCTCACGGTCGTCGAGCAGAAGATCAAACCGACGGACAACGACATGACCGCCCAGGTCTCCGCCCTGAAGAAGGCCGGCGTCAAGGCCGTCGTGATCAGCGCGGGCCCCCGCCAGGCGGCCTCCCTCGTCGGCGTCGCGGCGGCGGGACGCTTCGACGTCCCGGTCATCGGCAACAACTCGGCGTTCGCCCCCCAGCTCCTCGCCACGCAGTCGGGCCCGGCCCTGGAGAAGAACTACTACGTGGCCTCTCCCACGCTCCCCATCGGCGCGGACACGCCGGAGGCGAAGAAACTCGTCGCCGACTACAAGAAGGCCCACCCGAAGGACTCCCTCGACAACGGTGTCGTGGCGGGCTGGACGGCGGCGTCCGTCTTCGGGGAGGCCCTGAAGGCGGCGTGCGACAAGAAGGACCTCACGCGCGAGGGCGTCGGCAAGGCGCTCCTTACGCTCGACGCCTTCGACGCGGGCTTCGGCGCCCCCCAAAACTTCACCGACCCCAAGACCCCCTCGTCGAAACAGAGCGTCATCCTCCGCCCCGACAAGAAGGCAACAGGCGGCATGAAGGTAGTCCGGCAGCCGAGCGCGGCGGATGCAGCGCAGGGGTTCAGCCCGTCCGGCGATTGAGGACGAGCCCGAAGGGCGACAGACGGCAAGCGAAGGGGGGCCTGAACCAAAAGGTTCAGGCCCCCCTTAAAACCGCTCAAGCGCCGCAGGCACCCGCGCCGCTACGGCAACTGCGCTGCCCGAGCCTCACGCCGGTTCCCCCGAAAGTTGTTCACCCTCCGAGCCGTGGCGAAGAGGGGAATCACCGCACCCAGGACGAGCTGCAGCGCGCAGCCCGTCTGCAGGAGCAGCTGGCCGCCGGGAGCCTCGAACGCCCACGCCGCGAGCAGCCCCATCGCCGCGACGATCCAGGAGAGCATGGCCACCGCGAGGGGACCGCGCGGCTTCGGGTACTCGACGCGGCTGACCATGAGCCAGGCCGTGCCGATGATCGCGAGGAGCGTCGCCACGAAGGGCAGCTCCAGGAGCACGATCGAGACGACCGTCAGCGCCCCGAAGGGCGACGGCATGCCCTGGAAGGTGCCGTCCTTCACGGTCACGCACGAGAACCGCGCAAGCCGCAGCACCACCGCCAGCAGCACGACGATCGCGCCGACCGCCGCCACCCGCTGGTGCGCGTCGTCGGCGACCATGCCGTAGACCAGGACGAAGTACGCCGGGGCCAGACCGAAGCTGATCAGGTCCGACAGGTTGTCCAGCTCCGCGCCCATCGGCGAGGAGCGCAGCTTGCGGGCCACGAGACCGTCGAAGAGGTCGAAGACGGCCGCGCAGAGCATCAGGATCACGGCGGTCGCGGCGGAGTGCCGCGCCATGCCGCTCTCGTTGCTGCCCTGGAGGTGCGGGATGAGGATGCCCGTGGTGGTGAAGTACACCGCCATGAACCCGCACGTGGCGTTACCGAGCGTGAGGGTGTCCGCTATCGAGAGGCGCAGTGAGAGAGGCATCTCCTCGTCGGCCTCGTCCTCCACCGCCTCGGGCACCCAGCCCGCCTGTGTCTCTGGATCAACCACGGTCAATGCGAGTCACCCCAGCCACGGTCTTCTGACCGACCTCGACGTCCACCTCGACACCCTCGGGGAGGTAGATGTCGACGCGCGAGCCGAAACGGATCAGGCCGATCCGCTCACCCTGCTCCACCTTCGTGCCCTGCGGCACGTACGGCACGATGCGCCGCGCGACCGCGCCCGCGATCTGGATCATCTCGATGTCGCCGAGCTCGGTGTCGAAGTGCCAGACAACGCGCTCGTTGTTCTCGCTCTCCTTGTTGAACGCCGGGACGAACCCGCCGGGGATGTGCTCCACGGACGTCACGGTGCCCGCCAGGGGCGCACGGTTGACGTGGACGTTCAGCGGGCTCATGAAGATCGCGACGCGGGTGCGCCCGTCCTTCCACGGCATGATGCTCTGCACCACACCGTCGGCCGGAGAGATGACGCGGCCCTGGGCGATCTCGCGCTCGGGGTCGCGGAAGAACCACAGCATGCCGGCCGCGAGGGCGGTGGCAGGGACGGCTACGGCCGCGGCGCCCTTCGAGTGGCGAGCGCGGGCGAGGCTGAGTGCCGCGGTGGCGACGGTGGGCAGGAGCCACGGCGATGCTCCGCGGGCAAGGCGTCCCTGGAGAATGCCGTCGCGTGGTGCAGAGGTTTGGCTGTGGGGCATGGATGACCTTCGTAGCGGATGAGGCCGCGCAGGGAATGGGGGACGGCGGCTTTTCCGGATGTTATCGGTTGCGAGCCACAACTGGGCAAGCCAGGAAGCCGAGTCCGCGGCTGAAGAGTGTTGACAGGGTGTGATCTTCTTCTCGGCGAAAGTGGCCCAAACCGGGCATCTAGCCCTGGAATCGATACTCTTCGAGTAGCCGTCGGCCAATGATCATTTTCTGGATCTCGGCGGTACCTTCACCGATCAGCAGCATGGGTGCCTCCCTGTAGAGGCGCTCGATCTCATACTCCTTCGAGAAGCCGTACCCACCATGGATCCGGAACGCGTCCTCCACGACTTCCTTGCAGTACTCGGAGGCGAGGTACTTCGCCATGCCTGCTTCGAGGTCGTTTCGTTCCCCGGAGTCCTTTTTGCGTGCTGCGTTCACCATCATCGCATGCGCGGCCTCGACCTTGGTAGCCATCTCGGCCAGCTTGAACTGGATGGCCTGGTGTTGGGCGATCGCCTTGCCGAAAGTGTGACGTTGCTGGGCATACGAGACGCCCAGTTCGAAGGCACGCTGAGCGACTCCACAGCCACGAGCTGCGACATTGACGCGACCGACCTCGACGCCGTCCATCATTTGGTAAAACCCTCGGCCGGTGACCCCGCCGAGCACACGATTGGCCGGAATTCGCAGTCCGTCCATGATGAGTTCGGTCGTGTCGACGCCCTTGTAACCCATCTTGTCGATCTTGCCGGGGATGGTGAGGCCGGGCCGGACCTCTCCGAAGCCGGGCTCCTTCTCCACGAGGAAGGTCGTCATCGACTTGTGGGGCGCCGTGCCCTCCGGGTGTCCTTCGTCACTCCGGCAGAGGACGGCCACCAGAGTCGACGTTCCGCCGTTGGTGAGCCACATCTTCTGACCGTTCAGAACGTACTCGTCGCCGTCCTTCACGCCCTTGGACGTGATGGCCGACACATCGGAGCCGAGCCCCGGCTCCGACATCGAGAACGCGCCCCGCACCTCGCCGGCCGCCATCCGCGGCAGGAAGGTCTCCTTCTGCTCCTGCGTGCCGTGCTGCTTGAGCATGTAAGCGACGATGAAGTGGGTGTTGATGATGCCGGAGACCGACATCCAGCCACGCGCGATCTCCTCCACGCACAGCGCGTACGTGAGCAGCGACTCGCCCAGACCGCCGTACTCCTCCGGGATCATGAGCCCGAAGAGGCCCAACTCCTTGAGGCCGTCGACGATCTGCTGCGGGTACTCGTCACGGTGCTCAAGACCGGTCGCGACAGGGATGATCTCCTTGTCGACGAAGTCCCGGACCGTGGCCAGGATCTCCTGCTGGATGTCGGTGAGACCGGCGGTCTGCGCGAGTCGGCTCATGGGTTCACTTCTCCGTGCTCTTCGAAGGGGCGTTCAGCTCCGGGCGGCCGGGCTGCTCGCCGCCGCGCTCCTTGATGTACGTCTCTGTGGGAACCATCACCTTGCGGCGGAACACGCAGACCAGCGTGCCGTCCTGCTTGTAGCCCTTGGTCTCCACGTACACGATGCCGCGGTCCGACTTGGACCGGGACGGCGTCTTGTCGAGGACCGTCGTCTCGCCGTAGATCGTGTCGCCGTGGAAGGTCGGCGCCACGTGCTTCAGCGACTCGATCTCCAGGTTGGCGATGGCCTTGCCCGAGACGTCGGGGACGGACATGCCGAGCAACAGCGAGTAGATGTAGTTGCCCACGACGACGTTCTTCCCGAAGTCCGTCGTCTTCTCCGCATAGTTCGTGTCCATGTGGAGGGGGTGGTGGTTCATGGTGAGCAGGCAGAAGAGGTGGTCGTCGTACTCGGTGACCGTCTTTCCGGGCCAGTGCTTGTACACGGCGCCGACTTCGAACTCTTCGTAGGTGCGGCCGAACTGCATGTGTCTTACGCCTCCGGGGCCTCGAACTTGGACGTGCGGGTCATCCCGGCCGCACGGCCCTTCCCGGAGATGACGAGCGCCATCTTCCGGCTGGCCTCGTCGATCATCTCGTCGCCGAGCATCGCCGAGCCCTTCTTGCCGCCCGCCTCGGACGTGTAGTACTCGTACGCGTCGAGGATCAGCTCGGCGTGGTCGAAGTCCTCCTGCGAGGGCGAGAAGACCTCGTTGGCGGCCTCCACCTGGCCGGGGTGCAGGACCCACTTGCCGTCGAAGCCGAGCGCCGCGGCGCGGTTCGCGACCTCGCGGTAGCCGTCGACGTTCTTGATCTGCAGGTAGGGACCGTCGATCGCCTGGAGGTTGTTGGCGCGGGCGGCCATCAGGATCTTCATCAGGATGAAGTGGTAGGCGTCCGCCGGGTAGCCGGGCGGCTGCTCGCCGACGACCAGGGACTTCATGTTGATGGACGCCATGAAGTCGGCCGGGCCGAAGATGATCGTCTCGACGCGCTGGGAGGCCTCGGCGATCGCGTTGACGTTGTTGAGGCCCTGCGCGTTCTCGATCTGCGCCTCGATGCCGATCTTGCCGACCTCGAAGCCCATCGTCTTCTCGATCTGGGTGAGGAGCAGGTCGAGGGCGACGACCTGCTCGGCCGTCTGCACCTTCGGCAGCATGATGCAGTCGAGGTTCTGCCCGGCCCCCTCGACGACGGTCACGACGTCGCGGTACGTCCACTCGGTCGTCCAGTCGTTGACGCGCACGACCCGCGTCTTGCCCGTCCAGTCGCCCTCGTTGAGGAACTTGACGATGGTGTGCCGCGCCTCGGGCTTGGCGAGCGGCGCGCAGGCGTCCTCCAGGTCGAGGAAGACCTGGTCGGCGGGGAGGCCCTGGGCCTTCTCCAGGAAGCGGGGGTTCGACCCCGGGACCGCGAGACAGGAGCGGCGCGGACGAAGGCGGTTGATGGGCGCGGTGGGCGCGGTCATGCGGGGACCTCCAGGGGGTCGAGGTGGTTCGCTTTCCGGATCTCGTCGACGATACGGCCGATGATCTCGGTGATGCCGAAGTCCTTGGGGGTGAAGACGGCGGCGACACCCGCCGCCTTCAGGTCCTCGGCGTCGCTGTTGGGGATGATGCCGCCGGCGATGACGGGGATGTCGGTGGCGCCGGCCTTGCGGAGCCGCTCCAGCACGTCGGGGACGAGCTCCGCGTGCGAGCCGGAGAGGATCGACAGGCCGACCGCGTGGACGTCCTCGGCGAGCGCCGCGTCGACGATCTGCTCGGGCGTGAGCCGGATGCCCTGGTAGACCACTTCGAAGCCGGCGTCACGCGCGCGCACCGCGATCTGCTCGGCGCCGTTGGAGTGTCCGTCGAGGCCCGGCTTGCCGACCAGGAAGCGGAGCCGGCCGCCGCCGAGGTCCTCGGCGGTCCGTGCGACCTTCTCGCGGACGAGGGCGAGCGGCGTGCCCTCCTCAGCGGTGACGGCCACCGGAGCGCTGGAGACGCCCGTAGGAGCCCGGAACTCCCCGAAGACCTCCCGGAGTGCCCCGGCCCACTCGCCGGTCGTCACACCGGCGCGTGCGCACTCCAGGGTGGCCTCCATGAGGTTGCCCGTCCCGGCCGCCACCTCCTTCAGCCGTTCCAGGGCCTTGCAGGGGCGGGGGTGGTTGAACGGCGGCTGGTAGCGGGTGTCACGCCACTGCTTCAGGGCGTCCACGACGCGGGCCTCGACCGCCGGGTCGACCGTCATGATCGCCGCGTCCAGGTCGGAGGTGAGCGGGCTCGGCTCCGTGGACTCGTAGGAGTTCACGCCGACGATCTTCTCCTGGCCGGACTCGATGCGGGCCCGGCGCTCCGCGTGCGAGGAGACGAGCTGCGACTTGAGGTAGCCGGACTCGACGGCGGCCATCGCGCCGCCCATCTTCTCGATGCGGTCCATCTCCGCGAGGGAGTCCTCGACGAGGGCGGCCACCTTGGACTCGATGACGTGCGAGCCCGCGAAGATGTCCTCGTACTCCAGGAGGTCGCTCTCGTGCGCCAGGACCTGCTGGATGCGCAGCGACCACTGCTGGTCCCAGGGCCGGGGGAGACCCAGCGCCTCGTTCCAGGCGGGCAGCTGCACGGCACGCGCGCGTGCGTCCTTGGAGAGGGTGACGGCCAGCATCTCCAGGACGATGCGCTGGACGTTGTTCTCCGGCTGGGCCTCGGTCAGGCCGAGGGAGTTGACCTGCACGCCGTAGCGGAACCGGCGCTGTTTCGGGTTCTCGATGCCGTATCGCTCGCGCGTGACCTGTTCCCAGATCCGCCCGAACGCCCGCATCTTGCACATCTCCTCGATGAACCGGACTCCGGCGTTCACAAAGAAGGAGATGCGGGCCACGACGTCCCCGAACTTCTCCTCGGGGACCTGCCCCGAGTCGCGTACGGCATCGAGAACCGCGATGGCGGTGGACATCGCGTACGCGATCTCCTGGACCGGTGTGGCCCCCGCCTCCTGGAGGTGGTAGCTGCAGATGTTGATCGGATTCCACTTGGGGATCCGCGCCACCGTGTACGTGATCATGTCGGTGGTGAGGCGCAGGGAGGGACCCGGCGGGAAGACGTGCGTCCCGCGCGAGAGGTACTCCTTGACGATGTCGTTCTGTGTCGTCCCCTGGAGCTTGGTGATGTCCGCACCCTGCTCCTCCGCGACCACCTGGTAGAGCGCCAGGAGCCACATGGCGGTGGCGTTGATCGTCATCGAGGTGTTCATCTGCTCCAGGGGGATGTCCTGGAACAGCCGTCGCATGTCACCGAGGTGCGAGACGGGCACACCGACCCGGCCGACCTCGCCGCGGGCGAGGATGTGGTCGGGGTCGTAGCCGGTCTGCGTGGGCAGGTCGAACGCGACCGAGAGGCCCGTCTGCCCCTTGGCGAGGTTGCGCCGGTACAACTCGTTGGACGCCTCCGCCGTGGAGTGACCGGCGTACGTCCGCATGAGCCACGGCCGGTCCTTCTGACGCTCTGTCATCTTGCGCTGCTCCTCAGTGCGTTCAGACGTTGCGGAAGCGGTTGATCGCGTCGATGTGCTCGGCGCGCTTCTCCGGATCGCGCACTCCCAGGCCCTCCTCGGGCGCGAGGGCGAGGACGCCGACCTTGCCCTGGTGGAGGTTGCGGTGGACGTCGTAGGCGGCCTGTCCGGTGTCCTCCAGGGAGTAGACCTTGGAGAGCGTCGGGTGGATCTTGCCCTTGGCGATCAGGCGGTTGGCCTCCCACGCCTCGCGGTAGTTGGCGAAGTGCGAGCCGATGATGCGCTTGAGGGACATCCACAGGTAGCGGTTGTCGTACTCGTGCATGTAGCCCGAGGTCGACGCGCAGGTCGTGATGGTGCCGCCCTTGCGGGTGACGTAGACGCTGGCGCCGAAGGTCTCGCGGCCGGGGTGCTCGAAGACGATGTCGATGTCCTCGCCGCCGGTGAGCTCGCGGATGCGCTTGCCGAAGCGCTTCCACTCCTTGGGGTCCTGGGTCCGCTCGTCCTTCCAGAACTTGTAGCCCTCGGCGTTGCGGTCGATGATCGCGTCGGCGCCCATGGCGCGGCAGATCTCCGCCTTCTGCGGGCTGCTCACCACACAGATGGGGTTGGCGCCGCCGGCGAGCGCGAACTGCGTGGCGTACGACCCGAGTCCGCCGCTCGCGCCCCAGATCAGCACGTTGTCGCCCTGCTTCATGCCGGCGCCGTTGCCCGACACCAGCTGGCGGTACGCGGTGGAGTTCACCAGGCCGGGGGACGCGGCCTCCTCCCAGCTGAGGTGGCCCGGCTTGGGCATCAGCTGGTTGGACTTGACCAGGGCGATCTCGGCGAGGCCGCCGAAGTTGGTCTCGAAGCCCCAGATGCGCTGCTCGGGGTCGAGCATCGTGTCGTTGTGGCCGTCGGACGACTCCAGTTCGACGGACAGACAGTGCGCGACGACCTCGTCGCCCGGGTTCCAGGCGTTCACGCCGGGACCGGTGCGCAGGACGACGCCCGCGAGGTCGGATCCGATGATGTGGTACGGCAGGTCGTGGCGCTTGGTGAGCTCGCTGAGCTTGCCGTAGCGCTCCAGGAAGCTGAAGGTCGACAGCGGCTCGAAGATCGAGGTCCACACGGAGTTGTAGTTGACCGAGGAGGCCATGACGGCCACCAGCGCCTCGCCGGGGCCGAGTTCGGGGATCGGCACGTCGTCGAGGTGGAGCGACTTGCGGGGGTCCTTGTCGCGGGTCTCGAGGCCCGCGAACATCTCCGCGTCCTCCTTGTGCACGGTGATCGCGCGGTACGACTCGGGCAGCGGGAGAGCGGCGAAATCTGCGGATGTGACCGTGGCCGAGCCACTCGCGGTCGCGGTCTGGGCCTGAATCGCGTCCAGGATTTCCTTCACGGTTTACCTCCGGCGGAAGCGCTGAGGGGGCGCTTTTTTCGAGGGGATACGTCGGGGTTTGTTGCGGTGCTCTGGAGGGGTGTGCCGTCGGTTCGGCGAAGGGTGGTGCTCGGCAACGCCTTGGTGTGGCGCGGGAGGTGCCTGTGACGCAGGCGTCCGGGCGCGCAAGCCGTGGCTTGTGGGGACAGCCGACGTGCGCGAGATCCCTGCACGCCGGCCGCCCGGACAACATCAACGTATGGCACCGCGTGCCAACGGGCAAGACACTGGGTGCCATTAATTTTTGACCGATGATCGATCACCGCAGGTCAGAGGGGGTGCCGTGCAGGACGAAGGGGGCGCTACCGAACGGTAGCGCCCCCTTCTAAGCCACGCATGAAGGCGGATCAAAACCTGCCTAGGAACACCCGAACGACCCCGTCGAGAGACCCCTCAGGACCTCTGGGAGGTCTCTAGGCACGCTCCCTGAGCGCCTTCTCGATGGTCCGCATGACCTCGTCCAGCGGCGCGTCCGTACGCGCCACCGCGACCAGCACCTCGCCCTGCTCGGACACCGTCGCGGGCGTCGACGCGGGCATCGTGTCGCGGCCCGCGCCGATCCCCGTGCCGAAGGTCCGCCGCACGATCGCGAACGCGTGGTCCAGCTGCGTCTCCACGTCGCCCTGACCGCCCGCCCGCAGCCACCGCCTGAGGACGTGGTTGTGGGCGGTGACGACCGCCGACGCGGCGACCTCGGCGAGCAGCGGGTCGTCGTTGCCGTCGTGGTGCGCCTGCTCGTCGAAGTGGCCCAGCAGATAGCGCGTGAACAGCCGCTCATAACGGGCCACCGAGGCGATCTCGCGCTCGCGGAGCGTGGGGACCTCACGGGTGAGGCGGTAGCGCTCCACGGAGACCGCGGGCGACGCCGCGTACATCTTCATGACTTCCTTGATGCCCCGGCACACCGTGTCCAGCGGGTGCTCGTGCGGCGGGGCCGCGTTGAGGACCGCCTCCGCGCGGATCAGGGTGTCGTCGTGGTCCGGGAAGATCGCCTCTTCCTTGGAGCGGAAGTGCCGGAAGAAGGTCCGGCGGGCCACCCCGGCCTGCGCGGCGATCTCGTCGACCGTCGTCGCCTCGTACCCCTTGGACGCGAAGAGCTCCATGGCAGCGGCCGCCAGCTCCCTGCGCATCTTGAGCCGTTGGGCGGCGGCACGGCTGCCCGCGGCACTCTCGGGAGCGTCGGGGGTTGCGTTGCGTGAGGACTTGGCGGCCTTGGACATGCCATGAACGTACTGCATGTGCGCGCCACGGTGCTCCTGAGGGACGGGGCTGCCCGAGGGTTCGAGCAGCCCGCCCCAGTCCGTCCGTTCCCCCGGTCGCTCCTCGGCCTGCTCAGCGCCGCGCATATTCGCGGAAGCCACGGCCCGTCTTGCGGCCGAGGCAGCCCGCGGCCACCAGGTGTTCGAGCAGCGGCGCCGGGGCCAGACCCGGGTCGCGGAACTCGCGGTGCAGGACCTTCTCGATGGCCAGCGACACGTCCAGGCCGACGACGTCCAGGAGCTCGAAGGGGCCCATGGGGTAGCCGCCGCCGAGCTTCATCGCGGCGTCGATGTCGTCCAGCGACGCGTAGTGCTCCTCGACCATCTTGATCGCGTTGTTGAGGTACGGGAACAGCAGCGCGTTCACGATGAAGCCGGCGCGGTCGCCGCAGTCCACCGGGTGCTTGCGGATCCTCGTGCACACCTCGCGGACCGTCGCCCGCACGTCGTCCCCGGTCACGACCGTGCGGACCACCTCGACCAGCTTCATCGCCGGGGCCGGGTTGAAGAAGTGCATGCCGATCACGTCACGCGGCCGCGAGGTGGCGCGGGCGCAGGCGACGACCGGCAGCGAGGACGTCGTGGTCGCCAGGATCGCGCCCGGCTTGCAGACCTTGTCGAGCGTCGCGAAGAGCTGCCGCTTGATGTCCAGGTCCTCCGCGACGGCCTCCAGAGCCAGATCGACGTCCGCGAACGCCTCGTACGACCCCGCGGGCGTGATCCGCTCCAGCGTCTGCGCCGCCGCCTCCGCCGTCATCCTGCCCTTGTCCACGGAGCGGGACAGGGACTTCCCGATGCGGGACTTGGCGGTCTCCGCCTTCTCCTCGGTCCGCGCGGCGAGCACCACGGAGAAGCCCGTCTTGGCGAAGACCTCCGCGATGCCGGACGCCATCGTCCCCGAGCCCGCGACACCGACCGAGCGGACCGTACGGCCGGGCGCACGCTCCTCGTCCTCGACCGGGGTCAGCGAGTCGCGCACGACCTCCGCGCTGCCCGCCTCCGCGTACGTGTAGAAGCCGCGGCCCGCCTTGCGCCCGGTCAGACCCGCCTCGCTCAGCTGCTTGAGGATCGGCGCGGGCGCGTGCAGACGGTCCTGTGACTCTGCGTACATGGCGTCCAGGACCGTGCGGGCGGTGTCCACGCCGATCAGGTCGAGCAGCGCGAGCGGGCCCATCGGCAGGCCGCAGCCGAGCCGCATCGCCGCGTCGATGTCCTCGCGGGACGCGTACTTCGCCTCGTACATCGCGGCGGCCTGGTTGAGGTAGCCGAAGAGCAGCCCGTCGGCGACGAAGCCCGGCCGGTCGCCGACCGCGACGGGCTCTTTGTCCAGCGCGAGGGCCAGGTCGGTGACCGCGGCGACGGCGGCGGGCGCGGTCAGCACCGACGACACGACCTCGACCAGCTTCATCGCGGGCGCCGGGTTGAAGAAGTGCAGGCCCAACACCCGCTCGGGACGCGCCGATTCGGCGGCGAGCCGGGTCACGGACAGCGCGTTGGTGCCGGTCGCGATGATCGTCCCGGGGCGCACGACGGCGTCGAGCTCGCGGACGACCTGCTGCTTGATCTCGTACGACTCCGGGACGACCTCGATGACCAGGTCGGCGTCGGCCGCGGCGCGCAGATCGGTGAAGGTGCGGAAGCGGGTGAGGACGCCGCGGCGCTCCTCCTCGGTGAGGCGCTCTCGGCGCACGGCGCGGGCGGTCGAAGCCTCCAGGGACTCGACGGCGCGGGTGGCCGCGGCCTGGGAGATGTCGATGCCGATGACCTCGCGGCCCGCCCGGGCCAGGACCTCGGTGATGCCGGTGCCCATCGTGCCCAGACCGATGACGGCGACGGTGTTCAGGGGAGCGTCCATGCGTGGACTCCAGGAAGAGAGTGACGACTGAGGGGCGCGCGGGTACGGCCATGGCGACGGCCGCACGGCGAGCGGGAAAGTGGTGCGTGTCGTGTCCGGGCGGCGCGCAGGGGCACGCCCGGTGAGGGGGAGTCGACCGGCTCTGTCCCGGAGCCACGTCGTACTGAGGTACGTGAAGTACCGAACCGACCAGACACTCACGGCGGCTGCGTCACCAGGCCACCGCGAGAAAAGGAACTGCTACGGGGAGTGTGCCCCGCTCACATGAGACTAACCGGCGAGTAACGAGCGCGCCAGCCCGCGATGTTTTCCCGTGTCTGTGATCTACATCGCGACCGCCGGTAAGGCTTAGGCTCGCGACCATGGATGAGGAGTTGCGGACGGTGACGGAACGCTTACGGGCGGAGGCGGGCGGATCGAAGGAGTACCAGAGGCTGCTCGCCGCGGAGGATCCCGACGAGCTCGCCGAGGTGCTCGTCTCGCCGGGGCAGCCCCTGTGGGCCCGGGAGTTGGCCGCGGTCAGACTCGGCGTCGCGGGCGACCGCAGAGCCTTCGAGTCGCTCGTCCTCCTCCTGAACCACCGGGACCCACCACGCTGCGCCGCCGCGGCCCACGCCCTGGCCCGCCTCGGCGACCCGCGTACGGCACGCGCGGCCGCCGCCCTGGCGACGAACGAGCTCCGCGTCGCCTACGCCCTCTATCCCGTGCGCCTGCTCACGGAGCTCCGCGCCCCGGAGTCCGCGCCCGCGCTGATCACCACGCTCCAGCGCAGACTGGCGCCGCACGACCCGTTCGGCAAGATCGCGCTGGCCTGTGTGGAGGGCCTCGGCGCACTCGGCGACGCCCGCGCGAGGCCGGTCCTGACGGCCGCCCGCGGTCATCCCCGCCTCGCGGCGGCGGCGTCGGCGGCACTGGCCCGCCTCCCGCGGGACGACGACCGCACGGGCTGACGGCTGCTCCGGCTGACGACTGGTCCGGAGCGACGGCTACTCGGACACCACGGCGAACGCCTCTATCTCCATCAGGAACTCGGGCCCCACGAGCGACGCCACCTGCACCGCCGAGGCCGCGGGGAGTCGCTCGGGGTCGAGGAAGGCGTCCCGTGCGGCGCGCACGGCGGGCATGTGCGCCATGTCCGTCACGAAGTACGTCAGCTTCACGACGTCGTCGAAGGTGGCGCCCGCCGCCGCGAGGCACCGCCGGAGGTTCTCGAAGACCTGCCGTGCCTGCGCGGCCGCGTCGCCCTCGCCGACCGGTTCGCCCTCCTCGTCCAGGGCCAACTGGCCCGAGACCGCGACGAAGCGGCCCGTTCCCATGACGACGTGCGTGTACGCGGTGGCGGGGGCGACGCCCTCGGGCGCGTGGATGTGGGTCAGTCGGCTCATGTGCCCATCGTGGACCACGGGTGTGACAGTGCCCTCGGCTGTGCCTGCCTCGGGGTCTGTGGCTTCGGGGCCGGTCGGGCCTTGCAGACCGCGTCGGTCCCGCCGTCGCCGGTGGGGACCTTGCCGGTCGTCAGGTAGACCGCCAAGTGCCGGTCGAGGCACGTGTTGCCGCTGAGGGTGACGCCGTGGTTGCCGCCGCCCTCTTCGATCACCAGGCGTGAGCCGCGCAGCATGTGGTGGAGTCTGACGGCTCCGTCGTACGGGGTGGCCGGGTCGTCCGTGCCCTGGAACAGCAGGACGGGCGGCAGTTCGGAGTTGGCGACGTTCGGCCGGCTCAGGTGGTGCGTCGGCCAGAACGCGCACGGCGCGTTGTACCAGGCGTTGTTCCAGGTCGTGAACGGCGCCTTCGTGTGCATCCGGTCGTTGTCGTCGCGCCACGTCCGCCACTCACGCGGCCACCGCACGTCCCGGCACTGCACGGCGCTGTAGACGCTGTAGCCGTTCTCGCCCGCGGCGTCGACCGCGCCGAACATGCCGTACGCCGCCACGAGCGGCCTGCTGTTCCCGTCGTTCACGTACGCGGCGAACGCCTCGGCCAGGCGCGGCCAGTAGCCGTTGTAGTAGCCGCCGGGCAGGAACGTGTCCTCCAGTTCGGCGGCGCCCACCTTCTCGCCCGCGGGCTTCTCGGCGAGTGCCCCGCGCATTGCGTACCACTTGGCTTCGACGCCACCGGGGTCCTCGCCGAGCCCGTAGGCAGCGTCATGGCGGGCGATCCAGGTCATGAACGCCTTGTGGCGCTTGTCGAAGGCCTCGTCCTGGCGGAGGTTGTCGTCGTACCAGACACCCGTCGGGTCCACGAGGGAGTCGAGCGCCATGCGCCGCACGCGCTGCGGGTAGAGGCGTCCGTAGAGAGCGCCCAGGTACGTGCCGTAGGAGTAGCCGAAGAAGTTGACGCGCTGCGCGCCGAGGGCCGCGCGGATGTCGTCCATGTCCTGGACCACGCTCACCGAGTCGATGAACGGCAGGACGTCGCCGTACTTCTTGCCGCACGCCGTCGCGAACGCCCGCGCCCTGCGCAGGTTCTCGCGCTCCAGGGCGGCCGTGGCCGGGACGGAGGCGGGGCGCACGGGGTCGAAGTGCCCCGGCGCGCAGTTGAGCGCGGGCCTGCTCCTGCCGACCCCGCGCGGGTCGAAGCCCACGATGTCGTACTGCGCGGCCGTCTTCCCGGGCAGCGACTTCGCGACGAACCCCGCCATCGACAGGCCGCTGCCGCCGGGGCCGCCGGGGTTCACCAGGAGCGGCCCCTGAGAGGTCTTCGCGGTGTGCGGGACGCGGGACAGGGCGAGGGTGATCTGCCGCCCGCGGGGCTCCTGGTGGTCGAGAGGCACCTTCAGGGAGGCGCACTGGAGCGTCGGATAGGTCTTGGTGGCGCACTTCTTCCAGGCGAGCGGGGAGCGCTCCGCGGGGGCTCCCGCAGCGGGCGGCACCGCCGCGGCCAGCGTCGCGGTCACGGCGGCGACCGCGCACAGTACGAGGGCACTCTTCTTCATCCGGCCTCCCAGAGCGGTGGGTTCGGGGCCCCGGGGGCCGCGATCTCCGGCGCATCCTTCCGGACCGCGCCCCCGAAGAGCGCCCGTCCCGGCCGGGGACAACCCGAACGGGCCAAGCCGGTCGGAGGGGGCGGTCAGAGCAGGGTGAGCTGCGTGGGTCCCGCGGCGGGCTCGGGTGCCTCCGGGACCCTGATCCGTCGTGCGGCACCCGCGCGCGTGGGGCCGATGCCGAACTCCTCGGCCAGCTCGTGCACCTGGCGGGTGACGCGGCGCTGGTACCACTTCGGGGCGTACGCGCCCTCCGCGTACAACCGCTCGTACCGCCGCACCAGATGCGGGTGGTGCCGGCCGAGCCACGTCATGAACCACTCCCGCGCCCCGGGCCGCAGATGCAGCACCAGCGGTGTCACCGAGGTCGCCCCCGACTCGGCGACGGCCCGCACCGTCGCGCGCAGCTGGTCCGGATGGTCGCCCAGGAAGGGGATGACCGGCGCCATCAGGACACCGCAGCCGATGCCGTGCTCGGTGAGGGTGCGCACCGCGTCGAGGCGGCGCCCGGGCGCCGGAGTGCCCGGCTCGACCGTGCGCCACAGCTCCTCGTCGACGAAGCCCACGGACACGGAGATCCCCACGTCGGTCACCGCGGCCGCCTGCCGCAGCAGGTCCAGGTCGCGCAGGATCAGCGTGCCCTTGGTCAGGATGGAGAACGGGTTCCCGCGGTCGCGCAGGGCCGCGATGATCCCCGGCATCAGCCGGTAGCGGCCCTCCGCGCGCTGGTAGCAGTCCACGTTCGTGCCCATGGCGATGTGGTCGCCGTGCCAGCGCGGCGAGGCGAGCTGGCGCCGCAGCAGTTCGGCGGCGTTGACCTTGACGACGATCTGGCTGTCGAACCCGAGGCCGGTGTCCAGGTCCAGATAGCTGTGCGTCTTGCGCGCGAAACAGTAGACACACGCGTGCGTGCACCCCCGGTAGGGGTTGACCGTCCATTCGAACGGCATGCGGGACGCCCCGGGCACGCGGTTCACGATCGACCTGGCCCGTATCTCGTGGAACGTGATCCCCGCGAACTCAGGGGTGTCGAACACGCGCGTCGTGACCGCGTCCGCGCCGAACAGCGCGGCATCCGCGGGGCCGCGGCGCGGCCCGTCGGAAAGGTTTTCCCAGCGCATGACGCCTCCTCGGTAGCACTGGCCACAGAATAGAACATACGTTCCCTTGATCGTGCGACCCCGCTCCGCGTGCCGTGTCCAGCTCCGCGCGCCGTGACTCGCACCGCGTGTCTTCCCTTTCCACCACCATCGCCGCCGAGCTGTCGACCGAGCGCCTGACCCTGCGCGCCTGGACGGCCGACGAGGTCGCCGACGTCCTCGCGGAGCCCACGGCCACCGGTTGATCGTCGAACGGGAGAGCGGCGCCGTCGTCGGCTCCCTCAGCCTGCTCTGGCCGCCGAGCGAGAGCACCGTCGAGTTCGGCTACGGAGTCGTGCCCTCGCGCCGCGGCCGCGGCCACGCCCCCGAGGCCGTACGGGCCCTCACGGCCCACGCTCTGACCTCGCCCGAGGCCACCGTGGCGTACGCCGAGGTCGAACTCGGCAACGAAGCCTCCGTCCGCGTCCTGGAGAAGGCGGGCCTGCACCGCTGGGGCAGTGACGGGACGACGGCCCGCTACCGCACGGACGCGCCGGAACCGGCACCGACACCGTCCCTGAAGTAGCGGATCACGGGCCCGGCGGCGGCGCGCACCCCCTCCGCCGGGCCCGTTCCGGCCGGTCCGCCGCCAGGCCCGCCGAACGCGCGACGGACGACGCGATGGATGATCGGAAGCATGCTCGTCGAGTCCCTGTCCGTCGCAGCCCTGGCCGTCGTCCTCGTCTGCGCCGTCGTCCGCCCCTTCGGCCTGCCCGAGGCCGCCTTCGCCGTGCCCGCCGCCGGCGCCGTGATCCTGGCCGGGGCGATCCCGCTCGACGACGTACGGGAGGAGGCCGCCCGGCTCGGGCCCGTCATCGGATTCCTCGCGGGCGTCCTCGTCCTCGCCAAGCTCTGCGCCGACGAAGGGCTCTTCCGCGCCTGCGGCGGCTGGATGGCACGCCGTGCCGCGGGACGCCCCCGCACGCTGCTCGGCGCCGTCTTCGCCCTGGCCTCGGTGATCACCGCGACCCTGAGCCTGGACGCCACCGTGGTCCTCCTGACGCCCGTCGTCTTCGCCACGGCCGCCCGCATGGGCGCCCGCCCCGCGCCGCACGTCTACGCGAGCGCCCACCTGTCCAACACCGCGTCCCTCCTGCTGCCCGTCTCCAACCTGACGAACCTCCTCGCCTTCACTGCGACCGGACTGAGCTTCACGCGCTTCGCGCTGCTCATGACGCTGCCCTGGCTGGTCGCCATCGCCGTCGAGTACGTCGTCTTCCTGCGGTTCTTCGCCGCCGACCTCGACGCACCCGCCGACGGCACCGAGCCCGCGGAACCGCCGCGCATGCCGCGGTTCGCCCTGGTGACCGTCGCCGCCACCCTCGCCGGATTCGCCGTCGCCTCCGCCGTCGGCATCGAACCGGCCTGGTCGGCCGCGGCCGGTGCGGCCGTCCTCGCGGTACGGGCCCTGCTGCGCCGTCGTACGACACCCGTGGCGATCCTGCGCTCGGCCCAGCTGCCGTTCCTGGCCTTCGTCCTCGCCCTCGGCATCGTCGTCAGGGCCGTCGTGGACAACGGCCTCGGCGACGCCCTCGGCCGGGTCCTGCCCGACGGCACCGCGCTGCCCGCCCTGCTCGGCACCGCCGCCGTCGCCGCGCTGCTCGCCAACCTGATCAACAACCTGCCCGCCGTCCTCGCCCTCGTCCCGCTGGCCGCCCCCGCCGGGCCCGGAGCCGTGCTCGCCGTGCTGATCGGCGTGAACATCGGACCCAACCTCACCTACGCCGGATCGCTCGCCACGCTGCTCTGGCGCCGCATCGCCCACCAGCACGAACACGACGTCAGCCTCGGACGGTTCACCCGCCTCGGACTCCTCACCACCCCCGCCGCCCTGGTCCTCTCCACCCTCGCGCTGTGGGTCTCCCTGCGGCTCCTGCCCGGCTGAGCACGCCCCTCGCCGGGCTCTTGCGGGGGACCCGATTTGGGAGGCCGGTGCGGCGGGTGGTTGGCTTTCCGCGAAGTCCCCGAGTCACAACTGCTGGAGGAAGTGCAATGGCGCAGGTCGAGGCGGTCACCGAGCGGATCATCACGGCACAGCCGGACGATGTCTTCGACGCGCTGGCCGACTACGAGGGCACGCGGGAGAAGCTCCTTTCGGAGCACTTCAGCGAGTACGAGGTGCGCGAGGGCGGCGACGGAGAAGGCACCCTCGTCCACTGGAAGCTGCAGGCCACCAGCAAGCGCATCCGCGACTGCCTCCTCGAGGTCAGCGAGCCCACCGACGGCGAACTGGTCGAGAAGGACCGCAACTCCTCCATGGTCACGACCTGGACGGTGACCCCGGCGGGCGAGGGCAAGTCCCGCGTGGTCGTCACCACCGTGTGGAACGGCGCGGGCGGCATCGGCGGCTTCTTCGAGAAGACCTTCGCGCCCAAGGGTCTCGGGCGCATCTACGACACCGTGCTCGCCAACCTCGCCGCCGAGGTCGAGAAGTAGCTTCCGCGACGGCCGGGCGGCCAACTCCCGCCTAGGCCATCAGTGTTGTTCTCACGCTCACCGTTTCGAGTGGTTTTCTGTTCGGCTCCGTTGTACGCCGTAGGGCTCCGACCGGCGCATACGCCCGTGGCGCCCCACACGACACCGACTCGTCGCGCTTGCTCCCCGTTCTTGCGCAATGCGAGAAATGGGCGGCGCAGGCGCGACGAGGGGAGCAGTACGTGGGCGGGACGACGCTGGTGCAGGTCGCCGAGCAGGACGAACAACGGGACGAGGAGGCCGGGTGGGGCGCGGGAGAAGCGCCGTGCGCGCCCCCCGCACCACCCGATCCGACGGCCGAGCACCTCAGCCCCGGCCGCGTCCGGATGGTGTTCGTCGGGCTGATGCTCGCGCTGCTCCTCGCCGCGCTGGAGCAGATGATCGTCGCCACCGCGCTCCCGAAGATCGTCGGTGAGCTGCACGGCCTCGACAAGATGTCCTGGGCGATCACCGCCTACCTGCTCACCTCCACCATCGGCCTGCCGATCTACGGCAAGCTCGGCGACCTGTTCGGGCGCAAGGGCGTCTTCCAGTTCGCGATCGTCATCTTCGTCATCGGGTCGGCGCTCGCCGGCTGGTCACGGACGATGGAGCAGCTGATCGCCTTCCGCGCGATCCAGGGCGTCGGCGCGGGCGGCCTCATGATCGGCGTCCAGGCGATCATCGCGGACATCGTGCCGCCCCGGCAGCGCGGCCGCTACATGGGCCTGATCGGCGCCGCGTTCGGCCTCGCCTCGGTCGCGGGACCCCTGCTCGGCGGCTTCTTCACCGACCACGCCTCCTGGCGCTGGTGCTTCTACTTCAACGTGCCCTTCGGGCTCGTCACCCTCCTCGTCGTCTCCCTCGTCCTGAAGCTGCCCAAGCCCACCGCGAAGGCCCGGATCGACCTCCTGGGCGCGCTGTTGCTCGCGGCCGCCTCCACCTGCCTGGTCCTGCTGACCAGTTGGGGCGGGACCGAGTACGCGTGGGGCGACCGCATGATCCTCGGCCTCGGCGCCGGTGCGGTCGCGGCGAGCGTGCTCTTCCTCGTCGCTGAGAGGTACGCGGCAGAACCGATCATTCCGCTGCGCCTGTTCCGTGATCCGGTCTTCAACATCACCGGTCTTGTAGGGATGGTCGTCGGGATCGCCCTCTTCGGGGCGGCCAGTTACCTGCCGACCTTCCTACAGATGGTCGACGGCGCGAGCGCCACCGAGTCCGGCCTGCTCATGCTGCCGATGATGGGCGGCATCGTCGGCGCGTCGATCATCTCGGGGCAGCTCATCAGCCACACGGGCCGCTACAAGATCTACCCGATCGTCGGCGGCATCCTCTCCGTCATCGGCATGTGGCTCCTCTCGCGCCTCGAAGTCGACACGTCCCGGCTGGAGTACAGCATCTGGATGGCGGTGCTCGGCGCGGGCATCGGCCTGGTCATGCCGGTCCTGGTGCTCGCCGTGCAGAACGCGGTACGCCCCACCGACCTCGGCACCGCCACCAGCGCCAACAACTACTTCCGGCAGATCGGCGGCAGCGTGGGCGCCGCGATCTTCGGCACGCTCTTCGCGGACCGGCTCGCCGACGCGCTCCAGGACCGGCTCCCCGCCGGGTCCGGCGCGGCCGTGCCCGACGCCGAGTCCATCACCCCGCAGCTCGTCCACGCGCTGCCCGCGCCGCTGCGCGACGGCTACATCCAGGCCTACGCGGACGCGATGCCGCGGATCTTCCTCTACCTGGTGCCGGTGCTCGTCCTCGGCATGCTGCTCGCCTTCTTCCTCAAGGAGACCCCCCTGTTGTCCAGCGCCACCTCCACCAACGCACCCGCCGCCGACACCGCGACCGTCGGCGCCGTCCCGCAGGCCCGCGCGACGGCGTACACCGCCGGGGTCCCGGTCTGCGGCACCGTGCAGCACCCCGACGGCACCGTGGTGCCGCGCGCCGCCCTCACCCTCATCGACGTGGCGGGACAGCAGATCGGACGCGGCGCGAGCGGCGAGGACGGGCGGTACGCCCTCGCGACGCCGGGCGCCGGATCGTTCGTACTGATCGCGGCGGCCGGCGGGCACCAGCCACAGGCCGTCACCGTCACCGTCGGCGAGCGGCCCGTCGAGCTCGACGTGGTCCTCGGCGGTGCGGGCCGCCTCGCGGGCACCGTGGTGACCGCCGACGGGACGCCCGTCAGGGACGCCGCCGTCACCCTCACCGACGTCCGCGGCGAGGTCGTCGCCACCACCCGCAGCGGGCGCGAGGGCAGCTACGTCATCACCGAGCTCGTGGCGGGCGAGTACACCCTGGCCGCGAGCGCCCCCGCGTTCCGCCCCGCCGCGCTCCCCGTCACCGTGCAGGCCTCGCGCGAGACGCGGCAGGACGTCGAGCTCGCGGGCGGCGCCGTGCTGCGCGGCACGGTGCGGGCCGGCGGCGGCCGGCCCGTCGAGGACGCGCGCGTGACCCTGCTCGACGCGGCGGGGAACGTCGTCGACACCCTGACGACCCAGGCGGACGGCACCTTCCGTTTCGTCGACCTCTCGTCCGGCGAGTACACCGTGATCGCGGCGGGTTACCCGCCGGTCGCCACCGTCCTCCAGGTCGCGGGCGGCGGCCGCACGGAGCGGGACCTGCAGCTCGGTCACGAGGACTGAGGCGTTCCGGCGGCGGGGGCGCGGCGGCGGGCACCGGCGGGGCGCCCCGTGGGGGCGTGCGCCGGTGCCCGGGGCGGTCCGGGCCAATTCCCGCATTGCCCCGCACGGCAACCCGCCAGCGCCGTACGGTGGTTGGTGGCGGCTCAGATCTTGCGCTGCCGCGGGAAGGAGCATGAGCCATGGAACAAGGCACTCCGGGCGAGCCGCCGACGCAGAGTGCCGCGTCCGGCCGCATCCCGCTCGCCGTGGTCGTCGTGGACGGCGCCGGACTCGTCTCGCACTGGAGCGTCGGTGCACGCCGCCTCTTCGGGTACGAGAAGGAGGACGCCGTCGGCCGTCCGGTGGGCGACCTGCTTCCGGTGCACGGCGCGATCCCCGAGGACCGCGAGTCCTACGGAGCGTTCGACGGGCTCGGCCCTGACCTGGAGACCTCCCTCGACCGGCGCATCTCCTACCCGGCCGCCGGGCGTGCCCGGCTCACCGGATCGAGGAGCGGCGGCGACTGCCGCGTCGACGTGCTCTGGTGGGCGTACCCCCTGGTCGGGCCGGGACCCGAGCGGCTCCTCGTGCTCGCCGCGGACGCCGCGCGCCTGGCGGCGTACGACGGGCCCGAGAGCGGCCAGGACCCTCGAACCGAGCGGAACGAACGAACCGAGCGGAGCGAGCGGGAACTGCGGGTCGAGCGCATCGCGCCCGGCTTCGCCCTGCACACGGACTTCCCCGGCGCCGACGAGCTGGCCGCCCGCCTCCCCGAGATCCTGCCGAGCATGAGCGTGGGCGAGAGCGCCCGCATCGTCGCCCAGGTGCTCGAACTGGGCTATCCCGTCCTGGAGTTCAGCCACCACGACCGGGTGCCCGTCACCCCGGACTGGGGCGTCGCCCGCCGCGCCGAACGCAAGGAGCGCAGGCAGCGCGCCGCGCAGGCGGCCGCCCGCGGCCTTCCGGTGGCCCCCGACGCCGTCGACGACGAGGGCGAGGACCTCGAGTACGCGGCCGTGCGCGAGCACCTCGAGTTCCTCAACGAGGTCAGCGGGCGGATCGGCTCCTCGCTCGACCTGTCGCGGACCATCGTGGAGGTCAGCAGGGCCGTCGTGCCGCGCTTCACGGACGTCGCGGGCACCTATCTGCGCGAGCAGGTCGTCGCCGGTGAGGGGTTCCCCGAGGGGCCGCCGGACGAGACCACGATGTGGCACCGGGTCGCGGTGGAGCACACGGACGAGCCAGGACGCTGGGACGACGTGGTGCCGGTCGGCGAGTCCATGCCGTTCCCCGCCCACACGCCGTTCTTCCAGTGCATGACCTCCGGCGACCCGGTGCTCGTGCCCCGCATCACCGAGGAGATGGGCAACGCCATCGCCTCCCAGTTCGAGAAGCGCGACATCCGCCCGCTGATCAACCACCGCTCGATGCTCGTCGTCCCGCTCAAGGCGCGCAACGTGGTGCTCGGCTTCATGATCCTGCTCCGCCACCGGGAGCGGCCCGTCTTCAACGACATGGACCGCGTCACCGGCGCCGAACTGGCCGCCCGCGCGGGCCTCGTGCTCGACAACGCCCGCATGTACACGTACCAGGAGAGCGTCGCCGACACCCTCCAGGACAGCATGCTGCCGCACATCCAGCCCCGGATGCCCGGCTGCGACATCGCCACCCGCTACCTGCCGGGCACGCTCCTCGGCCGGGTCGGCGGCGACTGGTTCGACTCCGTGAAACTGCCCGGCTCCCGAACCGCCCTCGTCGTCGGCGACGTGATGGGACACGGCCTCAACTCGGCGGCGATGATGGGGCAGTTGCGTACGGCCGTGCAGACCATGGCCGCCCTCGACCTGCCGCCCGAGCAGCTCCTGCGCAACCTCGACGACCTCGCGCAGCGCCTCGGCGAGCACTATCTGGCGACCTGCCTGTACGCGGTCTACGACCCGATCGCGAGCGAGCTGCACCTCGCCAACGCGGGCCACATCCCGCCGGTCCTCGTGCGCGCCGCGGACGGCCGCAGCGAGCTCCTCGACCTGCCCACCGGGGCGCCCATCGGCGTCGGCGGCGTGCCCTTCGAGTCGGTCACGATGCGGGTGGCGCCCGGCGACCGGCTGCTGATGTGCACGGACGGCCTGGTCGAGGTCCGCGGCGAGGACATCGGCGTCGGCCTCGCCACGCTCACCGAGTCCGCCGCGCACCCCGCCGCGTCCATGGACGACGCCTGCGACACGATCATCCGCGCCCTCAACACGCGCGGCGGCCGCAAGGACGACGTGGCGCTCCTGATGGCGCGGCTCAACGGAATCCCGGCCGAGAACGTCGCGCACTGGCGGCTCGCCGTCGACCCCGCGGAGGTGGGCAGGGCCCGCGACATGGTCCGCGCCCAGCTGCGCGGCTGGTCCCTGGAGGGGTTGAGCGACACCGCCGAGCTGGTCGTCGGCGAGCTCGTCACCAACGTCGTGCGCCACGCCCGCAGCAGCAGGATCGACCTGCGCATGGTCCGCTCCGGCGTCCTGGTGTGCGAGGTCGAGGACGAGGACCAGACCCTGCCGACGTTGCTCAGCGCGGGCCCGGCGGACGAGTTCGGACGCGGCCTGCGCGTGGTCAGCGGTCTCGCGAAGGAGTGGGGGACCAGCCGCACGCGCGCGGGCAAGACGGTCTGGTGCGAGCTGGCGCTGCCGCGGCGCTAGGGGCCGTTGCGGAAGGATTTGTCCGGCGGGCGCCGCGACGTCGGCGTACCGAATGCACGGTGAAGGAATGCGCGGGCGCTTGTCCGTGCGACCGGGGCGCGGTAGACCGATCTCGTCGTCGGCTTCGGCGGCTGCGTCGCACCCCGGGGAGCACGGACATGAGCGTCACGAGTCGGTACAGGGCGGCGTGGGAAGGGTTCTGGCGGGAGGCCCCCGACGAGCCGGGGGCGGTCTTCTGGGACGCCGAGCCGATTCTCACCGCCGGTCTCCATCTCGCGCTCTTCGAACCGCACATGACCACCGCCGGCCTGCCCGTCGTCGACCTCGGCTGCGGCAACGGCACCCAGACGCGGTTCCTCGCCGACCGCTTCCCGCGCGTCCTCGGCGTCGACCTGTCGGCGGCGGCCCTCGAACGCGCCCGCCGCGCGGACCCCGCCGACCAGGTCGACTTCCGGGAGCTCGACGCGGTCGAGAAGAGCGAGGCGGAGCAGCTGCACGCGGAGATCGGCGACGCGAACGTCTACATGCGAGGCGTACTCCACCAGTGCGACCCCGCCGACCGGCAGCCGCTGCTCGACAGCATCGCCACGCTGCTCGGCGAGCGCGGCCGAGCCTTCGTCGTGGAACCCTCGGAGGCGGCACGGCCCGTTCTGCTGGGCCTGGCGCGGGGTCCCGCGGGGCCGCCGCCCAAGCTGGCGCCGATCTTCGCGCACGGCCTCGCGCCCGCCGAGGTCGCCGATGCTTCGGTCGCTTCGTACGTCGAAGGGGCCGGGCTCGCGGTGCTGGCGTCCGGGGAACTCCCGCTCACGACGACGGAGTTCACGTCCGACGGTACGCGCATCGAGCTGCCGTCGAGGTGGCTGGTGGTCGGGCGCACGGGTTGATAGGCAAGGCGCTGCTTGCATAAGCTCCGGTCATGGAAGAGGATGTCTTCAAGGCACTGGCCGACCCCACCCGCAGGCGCATCCTCGACGGGCTCGTGGAGCGGGACGGCCAGACCCTGTACGAGATCTGCTCACGGCTGCTGACCAGACACGGCCTGGGCCTTTCCCGGCAGGCGATCAGCCAGCACCTTGCCGTGCTCGAAGCGGCGGGCCTGGTCCACACGCGGCGCCAGGGCCGCTACAAGTTTCACGACCTCGACACCGCGCCCCTGGAGCGCGTCATGACCAGATGGCTCAGGCCGGCCGAGGCCGACACCCTGGAGACCGAAGCCCCCGAGGCAGACGCCCCCGACGCAACGGAGAGCACCCCATGAGGATCAACCTGACCAGCGTTTTCGTCGACGACCAGCTCAAGGCCCTGGCCTTCTACACCGACGTACTCGGCTTTCAGCAGAAGAACAAGGTCGCGGTCGGCGACGACTGGTGGCTGACCGTGGTCTCGCCCGAGGACCCCGAAGGCACGGAGCTGCTCCTGGAGCCCGACGGGCACCCGGCCGTGAAGCCGTACAAGGCGGCGCTGGTCGAGGACGGCATCCCGGCCGCCGCCTTCACCGTCGACGACGTCGCCGCGGAGTTCGAGCGGCTGCGCGGGCTCGGCGTGCGCTTCACCCAGGAGCCGCTCCAGATGGACGACGTCACCGTCGCCGTCCTCGACGACACCTGCGGCAACCTGATCCAGATCATGCACACGGCCTAACGGTCGGCTGATCGTTTGGGGGAGTGCGTCGCGGGCACTACGAAGGGCTGTGCGCGACCATCGAAGGGCGAGCGCGACAAACCGGACCCCCGAGCGCGAGGTAGTCATGAGCGACCAGAACATGGCGGACGACGCCTACCAGCCCACCGGCGACAACGAGGAGCAGGAGGACGCGGCGCCGCTGGACCTCCAGGACGCGCTGGACGAGCGCACGTACGACGACATGCTCGACGAGGGCTACTCGCCGCCGGAGAAGCCGCTCGGCGTGAACAAGACCGGCACGACGGCGGCGGAGCAGCACGAGGGCGAGACGCTCGACGAGCGGCTGCGGCAGGAAGTCCCCGACGAGGAGGTGCCCGACGCGGAGCGCCCCGGCCGTGACGGCATCGGCGACCTGCCGGACGGCGAGGGCGAGCCCATGGACCCGGAGGCCGGACGGGACCGCGCGGGCCGCCTGGTGGCCCCCGACGAGGGCGCCCACACCGACGTCGACAAGCAGGTCGTCGCCCGCGACGAGGGCATCGACGGCGGCGCGGCGGGCGCGGAGGAGGCGGCGGTCCACATCGTCGCCGACGAGGATCTGCCGCCGGTGCGGGACGACCGGGACTGAGCACGGCGCACGGCCGCGGCATGCCGCCCGCGGGCGGGATGTGTCGCTCTGCCCGAAGCTGGGCGGAGGGCGACGAGTGATCCGTTCCACGAGCAGGAGGACCTCCATGACCGTCCCCACCTCTTCCGGCCCCGGCGTGGCCGTCGTCACCGGCGCGGACTCCGGCATCGGCCGGGCCACGGCCGTCCGGCTCGCCGCCGCGGGAATGGACGTAGGGATCACCTGGCACAGCGACGAGGACGGTGCCGAGCAGACCGCCGAGGAGGTGCGCGGGCACGGCCGGCGTGCCGAAGTCGCCCGAATGGACCTGACCCGGCTCCCCGGTGCCGCGGACGTCGTCGACGACCTCGCCGAGCGCCTCGGCCGCATCGACGTCCTGGTCAACAACGCGGGCACCGGCACGGCGACGCCCTACCTCGACCTCGAACACGCCGACGTCCAGCGCGTCGTCGACGTCGACCTCATCGGCCCGTTCCTCTGCGGCCAGCGCGCCGCGCGGCGCATGATCCGGCAGGGCGGGGGCGGCCGCATCGTCAACGTGACGTCGGTGCACGAGCACCAGCCCCGCGTGGGCGCGGCCCCCTACTGCGCCGCCAAGGGCGGACTCGGGCTGCTCACCCAGGTGATGGCCCTGGAACTCGCGGAGCACGGCATCACCGTCAACGCCGTCGCGCCCGGCGAGATCGCCACGCCCATGACCGGGCAGGAGGACACGGACGTGCACGAGGTGAGCCGGCCCGGCATCCCGCTCGGCCGACCGGGCGACGCCAGGGAGATCGCCGCCGTCATCGCCTTCCTCGCGAGCCCGGACGCCTCCTACGTGACCGGCGCGTCGTACGTCGCCGACGGCGGCATGGTGCGCATGGGACCCCAGGCCGGTTCGCATCTGCGGAGCGACGAGTGGCGCCGCCCCTGAACCGGACCCGGGGACCCGTGCCGCAACCGGCCCGTGTCGAACCCGGCGGCCCGGGTACCGGAGCTGCCTGGAGCAGGGATCGTCGGACAGCACCGGCCCGCACGATCCGCACGGTCCGTGCGGGTGCGCATGCCGGGGTCCGGAAACGGAGCAGCAGGTGACGCCGAACGCAGAAGACCTCACCCGACAGGACACGGCCCCCGACGCGCAGGGCGCGCATGCCCCGTACGCCGGTGGCTCCCCCCGCGCCGAGACGTCCGCGGTCCATCACGACCTGCCCGCGGAGGATCTTCCGCCCGACCTCAACCAGGCCATCCTGGAGGCCGCCAAGCAGGTCGGCGCGCTCCTCAAGAGAGGCGAGCACGACTTCGCCCTCGCCGGCAGCGTCGCCGTGTACGCGCACGGCGGGACCGGCAACCTCCAGCACGACGCCGACTTCGCCATCAGGCCCGAGGACGCGGAGGCGGTCGCGGCGACACTGGAGGAGGCAGGCCTGACGGTGTACGCGCCGCCCGAGGACTGGCTGCTCAAGGCCAAGTGCCTCGGCCAGGACATCGACCTCATCTTCGAACTGGGCGGCGAGCCGGTCACCACGGAACTGCTCGGCCGCGCCGTGCAGCTGCCGGTGGACTCCGTGCAGATGCCGGTCCTGGCCCCGACCGATCTCGTACGGGCGCTGCTCGCCGCCTTCTCCGAGCACCACTGCGACTTCGGCGCCGTCCTGCCGATCGCACGGCAGCTGCGCGAGAGGGTCGACTGGGCGGCGCTCCGCGACGCGTTCGGGTCCGCGCCGATGCCGGCGGCCTTCCTCTACCTGCTCGAACGTCTGGAAGTCATCGCACCGCGAGGAGGAGACGGATGAACGACCCGGCCCACGTCGAGTACCGCATCGCCCATCTGAAGGAGCGGCTCGCCGCCGAGGAACTGGGCGAGCTCGGCATCCGCGTCGAGCCGCGCGGATCGTCCGTGGCGGTCGTCGGAACCGTGCCCACCACCCACTGCCGCGACGAGCTGCTGCGCACCGTGAACGAGGAACTGGACGGCGAGACGGTCCACTTCGACGTCGTAGTGGCCGAATCGGCGGCCCCGGACCACCCGGAGGAACTCGCATGATCCGCATCGCAGCCGTGGGGGACATCCACATGGGCCTCGACAGCCAGGGCGTGCTCCGGCCCGCGTTCGAAACGCTGCCCGACTGCGCGGACCTGCTGCTGCTGGCCGGGGACCTCACCCGGCACGGCACGCCGGAGGAGGCGGAGGTCGTCGCCCGGGAGGTGACCGGTCTCCCCGTGCCCGTCGTCGCCGTGCTCGGCAACCACGACCACCACGACGAACAGCCCGAAGCGGTCACCGCCGTCCTGCGCGAGGCGGGCGTACGGGTCCTCGAAGGGGAGGGCACGGTCGTCGAGGTCGACGGGGCGAGCGTGGGCATCGCGGGCACCAAGGGGTTCGGCGGCGGCTTCGTCGGCCGCAGCGGCAGCGAGTTCGGTGAACCCCTGATGAAGGAGTTCATCCGCTACACCCGCCGCTGCGCGGACGGCCTGCGCACCTCCCTGGAAGAGCTCGCCGAGCAGGGCTGCGGTACGCGAGTGGCGCTGACGCACTTCGCGCCCGTGCCGGACACGCTCGCGGGGGAGCCCCTGGAGATCTACCCGTTCCTCGGCAGCTACCTGCTCGCGGAGGCCGTCGACGCGGCGGGCGCGGACCTGGCCGTCCACGGCCACGCGCACGCGGGCACCGAACACGGCATGACCACGGGCGGCGTCCCGGTCCGCAACGTCGCCCAGCCCGTCATCCGCAAGGCGTTCAGCGTGTACCACCTGAAGGACCGCAGCCCGGCGGAGGCCGTGACGGCCGCGGCGGAGTGACGTGACCGGACTTCGGCACAGGCGTCTCCTGGAGGGGACGTAGGGGAGTAGCCTTCTGGATACGGAACGTGGTTGTCTTCCGGAACCGGTTCGCCGCACGGCGCGGAAGGCTCAGTGATGGGGCAACGGGTGACTTTGCAGGAACTGCTCGTCGGGCTGGAGGAGGCCGTCGACGGCGGCCGACACCGTGAGTGGGCCGTGCAGTGCGCACATGCGCTCGGGCTCGGCGGCATCGCGGTTTCCTTGCGATGGGGCGCGGAACTCGTCTGGTTCAGCGACGGTGTCAGCGCGCGGCTGGAGGACGCCCAGTTCACCTTGGGGCAGGGGCCCGGGGTGGCGGCGGAGTTCACCGACGTGCCTCACCAGGTGCCGGACCTGGCCCGCGACGCCGCCGAGGAGTGGCCGCAGTTCGCCGCCGAGGCCAGGGATTTGGGCGTGTGGGCGGTCTTCGTCTGGCCCGTCCGCTCGGGCGCGGTGCGGCTCGGGTCGCTGACCGGCTACCGCAGGACGCCCGGACCGCTCACCCCGCAGCAGTCGGCGGACGGGCTGCGGGTGGCCGACGCGCTGGCCGGCCGGCTGCTGGCCTGGCGGCCGGGCAACGAAAGTTCCACCGACGGGCAGGGCGAGGCCGGCACGGTCGACCTGCACTGGGCCGAAGTGCACCAGGCCACCGGCGTGCTCAGCTGCCGGCTCGGCGTGCCCCTGGGCGAGGCGATGGTCAGGCTGCGGGCCCAGGCCTTCGCCGAGGGCAGAGCAGTCACCGAGACCGCCCGCGAGATCCTCCGGGAACTGCCCTCGTGAACCCGTTGACCGGTGCGGGCCGTCGTAGGGCACCCGCGCACCGAGGAGTCAAGGCATTATGAGCCGAGAACAGAAGATCGCCGCAACCTTCGTCGAACTCGCCGACACACTCGTCGCGGACTTCGACGTCATCGACTTCCTGCAGCAACTCACCGTCCGCTGTCGCGACATCTTCGCGGTCGCCGACGTCGCCGTCCTGCTGGGCTATCCGGGGCCGCAGTTGTACAGCCCCGCCCCGTGCGACCCCAGCCCCACCCTGGCCGCGGTCCTCGATCTCGCCCTCGGCGAGGGGCCGGCCTGTGAGGCCTACCGCACCGCGAGTGTCATCAGCCCCGGAAACCTCGCCACCGCGCCCGCGTCCTGGGGCGACTTCACCGCCCAGGCCCGCGAGGCCGGTTACACGTACGCCAGTGCCGTCCCCATGCGGCTGCGCGAGGACACGCTCGGCAGCGTGCTGCTCCTGCGCGCCACCGACAGCCCGTTGCCCGCCGACGACCTCGTCATGGCCCAGGCGTTCGCCGACGCCGCCACCATCGGTCTGCTCCACGCCCGCGCCCTCAAGGACACCGAGGCCGTCAACGCGCAGCTCCACACCGCGCTGCACAGCCGCATCACCATCGAGCAGGCGAAGGGCTTCCTCGCGGCCCACCGCAACACGTCACTCGACGACGCCTTCGCCGCCATGCGCGGCCACGCCCGCAGCCACCGTCTCCTGCTCACCGCCGTGGCCCGCCACGT
This sequence comes from Streptomyces venezuelae, assembly GCF_008642335.1. NCBI lineage: Bacteria > Bacillati > Actinomycetota > Actinomycetes > Kitasatosporales > Streptomycetaceae > Streptomyces > Streptomyces venezuelae. The sequence goes on from NZ_CP029191.1 coordinate 6,808,239, forward strand.
CGTCGACACCGGCGACCTCCCACTGCCCCCCGCCGCGTCGCCCCACCACCACCCGGCCGAGGGCTGACGCCCGGGTCGTACGTCGGCGGGACGAGCGGGAACCGTTGACGTCTATGAAGCGTTGTAGACGCAGTAGATCGCGGCGAACTCGGTGATCCCGATGGTGACCAGGCACGGGATGCACGCGAGCGGGCCCGCGACGCAGGCGGAACATGTGGCCGCGATCGCCGCGATGGTCGCCATCGTGTACCCCTGACGGATCATGCAGGCCTTGAAGCGCTCCCAGAAGGTGGAGGCCGTCAGTTTCTGCGGCGAGATGGGTGTCACGGACTCCGCGGCCGTCGACGCGTCCTTGGGCGTGCCGCTCACTTCGCCCGTCGGTGACGCCGTCTTGTCGAGCGTGGCCTTTCCGTCGGTCCAGACCCGCACTCGGACGGAGCCGTCGCTCCCGGCCTGGTAGACGTGCTCGATGGTCTGGGTGACGCGACCGGAACGGTCGTAGACGGTGGCGAGCATGCTGGGGACGGCCGCGGTGCCCGCGTACGGGAGGTACACGATGCGGGTGCCGGTCGAGCGCGACACGCGCACGGTGGCGCCTGCCTCGTCGATTCCGGCTCCCTCGGGAAGATGTACGGCGATCTTTCCGGAGAGAACCTTTTCTTTCGTGCGCTCGATCAGTTCGCGGGACTTCTCCGGTGTTTCCTTGACGTACTTCTTCCGGAAGTCGGAGCCGTTCTTGACGAGCCTTTCGTAGCTCTGTCTGCCCGGTTCGTCGCGCCGGTCGGAGGCTTGGGCCTGGAAGGGGATGACCGCGGCGATCGTGGCCGAAATCAGCACGATGACGAGGGTGCGGAGCCGCACACCGGGGGTGCCGCGAAGAGAGTATCTGTGCATGGTTGATCGCTTCTCCGGGTTCTGGGGAGTGGATTTCCGAAGCTACCCGGAGAAGAAATTGGGTGCTGTCCGAATGAGCCGTTGGGGGATCAGGGTGGCGGCTCCAAGGATTCGGGGCGGGGCGATTCGTCGAATTGATTCGACACTCCGATACGCGCCGAACATCTTGACATGTTCTTGTAATGCCTTGGCGGTGGGAGCGCTCCTACTCCGCGCTGCTATCGAAGGAGTTGCTCGTCGTGCGACACCCCCCACGTCCGTTACGCACGCTCGCCGTGCCGGCCGGCGTCCTGCCGGCGGCGAGGCCGTGCCATCGCGGACTGGAAGGCCAACACCGTCCGCATCCCCCTCAACGAGGAGTGCTGGCTCGGGACGCCGGTCCTCGAACTGCACTGGTCCCACGGCGCCCGCGCGCTCGCCGGCGCCAAGTCGAACGTCATCGCGCTGATGATGCCGCTGCGCACCGACATGTACGTGCCGGTGATGATGGAGGTCGCCCTCGCCGTCACGACCACGGCCCGGGCCCACGGGTACGACGTGCTGCTGCTCACCGGCGCGGAAGGGCCCGCCGCCGTCCGCCGCGTCACCGGCAGCGGGATCGCCGACGCGATGATCCTCATGGACGTCGAACTCGACGACGAGCGGCTGCCGTTGCTGCGTGCGGGGGACCGGCCCGCCGTCCTGATCGGTCTGCCCGCCGACACCGAGGGACTGGCGTGCGTGGATCTCGACTTCGCGGCGACGGGCGCCCTGTGCGCGGAGCACCTGGCCGGGCTCGGCCACCGGGACGTCGCGCTCATCGGCGAGGCGCCGGCGGTGTACGAACGCCACACCGGTTTCGCCGAACGCACCCTGGACGGACTCCGTTCGCGCGCGGGCGAGTTGGGCCTGCGTCTGCTGCACCGCCCCACTGACGGCGGCTACGACGCGATGGCCACGACCCTCGCCCGCATCTTCGACGAGCGGCCAGGGACGACGGGCTTCGTCGTGCAGAACGAGTCGGCCGTCGAGCCGCTGCTCGCGCTGTTGCGGCAGCGGGGACGCGCGGTGCCCGAGGACGTCTCGGTGGTGGCGATCTGCCCCGACCAGGTCGCCGTCGGGGCGTCCGTGCGGCTCACCTCGGTCTCCGTACCGGCGCAGGAGATGGGGCGCCGTGCGGTGGAGCGGATCGTCGCGAGGCTCGCGGGGCGCGGCACGGACGGCGTCGAACTCCTCGCCCCCGAACTGACGGTGAGGGCGAGCACGGGTCCCATCCCGCGCCCGCCCTCCAACCGGTGACCGCCGGACCACCGGTCGCTTCCGTCCCGGACGGTCCCCAGGCCCTAGGGAAGGCTGTGGACCTTCGGGCCGACCGTGTTCGACCAGGCGCTGCCCGCCGTCGCGTCCCAGTTCGTCGACCACGTCATGGCGCCGCGCAGCCCCGGGTACGTCTTCGACGGCTTGAACGAGCCGCAGCCGGTGCCGCGGGCGAGGCAGTCGAGGGCGTTGTTCACGATCGTCGGCGAGACATAGCCGCTGCCCGCGCCGCGCGGCGACGCCGGGACGCCGATCCCGACCTGCGACGCGTCGAGGCCGCCCTCGAGCTGGATGCAGGCGAGCGCGGTCAGGAAGTCCACGCTGCCCTGGCTGTAGACCTTGCCGTCACAGCCGAGCATCGAACCGCTGTTGTAGTACTGCATGTTGACGACGGTGAGGATGTCCTTCACGTTCAGTGCCGTCTGGAAGTAGCCGCCGGACGTGGACTGCATGTCGATGGTCTGCGGTGCCATCGTGAGGACCAGCTTGGGACCGGTCTTCGCGGCGAGCTGGCGCAGCGCCTTCGTCATGTAGGTGGGGTTGAGGCCGTTCTCCAGGTCGATGTCGACGCCGCTGAAGCCGTACTCCTGCATCAGCGCGTACGCGCTGTTCGCGAAGGCCGTCGCCGAGGCGTCGCTGTTGACGGAGATGGTGCCCTTCTCGCCGCCGACCGAGAGGATCACGGACTTGCCCGCGGCCTTCTTCGCGGCGATGTCCGCCTTGAAGTCGGCGACGGAGGTGTAGCCGACGGCCGGGTCCAGGTTGAAGGTGATCTGGCCCGGCGTGGTGGTGGCGTCGGCGAAGGAGACGGCGATGATGTCGTACTGCGACGACACGTCGCGCAGCTTCTGCACCGTCGCGCCGTTGTTGAAGTTCTGCCAGTAGCCGGTCAGCGCGTGCTTGGGCACGGTGCCGCCGTCGTTGCCGCCGTCGTCCTTGGGGGTCCGTACGGAGACCGCCGCCGACTTGGCGGACTCGCCCGCCGCGTTCGAGGCGCTCACCTGGAAGTCGTACGTGGTCTCCGGGGCGAGGCCGGTGACGGTCGTGGAGGCGCCGCTGGTCGAGGCGACCTTCGCGCCGTCGCGGTAGACGGTGTACCCGGTGGCCGTGGAGGACGGGGTCCAGGACAGGTCCACCGACTTGGGCGTCGTCGCGCCCGCCTTGAGGCCGGTCGGCACGGCCGGTATCTCCACCGGGTCGGTGCCGCCGCCCCCGTCGGGCCCAAAGACGCTGACATCGTCCACCAAGTACGCGCTCTGCCCGTACCAGCCGTGCGTGTACACCGTGACCGACGTGGTGTTCGCGCCGGTGGTGAAGCTGGTGGAGAGCTGCTGCCAGGCCGAGGTGCCCGGCGTCCACGTCGACACGTCGGTGGTGCCGGTGCCGCGGGCGCCCAGGTAGGCGTAGCCGCCCTGCACCCAACTGCTGAGCTTGTACGTGGAGTTGGGCTTCACCTTGACGAGCTGGGAACACTCGGCGTGGTTCTGGCCCGACGGGGTGGCCTTCAGCGCCTTGGCGCCGCCGTGCACGGGTGAGGTGACGGCGGCACCACTGTTCGCGGCGCAGGTCCAGTCGCTCAGGTCCGACTCGAACCCGGCGTTCTTGGCGACGTTGACGTCCGCCTGGACGTCCGCCGCGGCGCCGGCCCGTGTAGCGTCCGCCGACTGCGCGGGCGCGGCGAGCGCGGTGACGGCGAGTGCGCTCGCCGCACCGACGGCGAGCACCGCGCCGAATCTCCGGCGAAAGCCGGGTCTGCCCTGACGTACACGGTCCACGGGGTGCCTCCAGGAAGAGGTGAGGAGCGGAGCGGATGTGAAACGACGGTGGCCACCGCGCTACTGCTGTGCGCATCGTTGGTCCAGACCAATCGGGTTGTCAAGACGTCCGGTGAGGTGAACGTGGAGCGGGCGGCCCTGACCTTGACATGAACACCATCGAACCCCGAGCATCGAAGCGCTTCGAGGATCGCCCTCGCACCTTCCGATGTCCGCACCGACTCCGCTCAGCGCGCCGAGAAGGCGTGCACCGTGGTCGACCTGTAGGTCTCCCCGGGCCGCAGCACCGTGGAAGGGAACGACGGCTGGTTCGGGGAGTCCGGGAAGTGCTGGGTCTCCAGGCAGAGGCCGTCGCCCTGGCGGTACGTGCGGCCCGAGGGGCCCGCCAGGGTGCCGTCGAGGAAGTTGCCGGAGTAGAACTGGACGCCGGGTTCCGTCGTGGCGATCTTCATCGTGCGGCCGGAAGCCGGGTCCCGCAGGGTCCCGAAGGGCTCGGGGCGGCGGGTGAGGCCCTTGTCCAGGACCCAGTTGTGGTCGTACCCCTTGGCCCCCACCAGTTGCGGATGCGCGACGCGGATGTCCTCGCCGACGGCCTTCGCCCGCCGGAAGTCGAAGGGCGTGCCCACGACCGGCGCCAGCTCACCCGTCGGGATCAGACCTGCGTCGGTGGGGGTGAACCTGGATGCACTCAGGGCGAGTTCGTGGTCGTGGATGCTGCCGCTGCCCTCGCCCGCCAGGTTGTAGTACGTGTGGTTGGTGAGGTTCACGACGGTCGCCCTGTCCGTCGTCGCCGCGTAGTCGATGCGCCAGTCGCCGCGAGGCGTGAGGGTGTACGTCACCTTCACACGGAGCGTGCCGGGGTATCCCATCTCGCCGTCGACGCTCACATACCGCAGGACGAGGCCGACTCCCGAGGGGCCGGTGAACGGATCCACGTCCCACACCCGCGTGTTGAAGCCCTTCGCTCCGCCGTGCAGGCTGTTCTCGCCGTCGTTGACGGAGAGCTGATGCGTCGTGCCGTCCAGGGTGAAGCGGCCCCGCGCGATGCGGTTGCCGTAGCGGCCGATGAGAGCGCCGAAGAACGTGTCCCCGGCGACGTACGCCTCGACGTTGTCGTAGCCGAGGGAGACATTCGCGTACCGGCCGCGCCGGTCCGGCAGTTCGAGGGACTGGACGATGCCGCCGTACGACAGGACCTTCAGCCGCGTGCCGCCGTTCGCCAGCGACCAGCGGTACACCTTGGTGCCGTCGGCGAGCCTGCCGAACAGCTCCTTCGTGGGCCGGGCGCCCTCCGTCGCGTACGAGGTGCCGCTCGCGACGGTCGAGGTGAGGCCGGCCGCGGCCGCCGCCGCCAGCACGGTGCGTCTGCTCGTTTCCATGTGCGCCTCCGGGAAGGGGGGGAATTCGGGGGGAGTGCTAGCGGCCGACCTTGCGCTTGTTCCAGACGTCGAAACCGACCGCCGCCAGCAGCACCAGGCCCTTGATGACCTGCTGGTAGTCCGTGCCGATGTTGACCAGGGACATGCCCTGGTTGAGCACGCCGAGGACCAGGCCGCCGATGACGGCGCCCATGACCGTGCCGACGCCGCCGCTCATCGACGCGCCGCCGATGAACGACGCGGCGATCGCCTCCAGTTCGAAGTTCAGGCCCGCCTGCGGGGTGCCCGCGTTCAGGCGTGCCGCGTAGACACAGCCCGCGAGGGCCGCGAGCACACCCATGTTGACGAAGATCAGGAAGGTGACGCGCTTGTCCTTGACGCCGGACAGCTTCGCCGCCGCCTTGTTGCCGCCGAGCGCGTACACGTGCCGGCCGATGACCGCGTTGCGCATGACGTAGCCGAGCCCGATCAGCAGACCGCACATGATGAGCAGCACCACGGGCACACCGCGGAAGCTCGCGAGGGTCAGGGTGAAGGCGACGACGGCCGCGGTGATCGCGACCAGCTTGGCCGCCCACAGGCTCGTCGGCGTGACGTCCAGGTCGTACGCGAGCTGCTGCTTGCGGCTGCGCCACTCGCGGAGGACCAGGAACACGATCGTCGCGAAGCCGATCACCAGCGTCGGGTTGTGGTACTGCGTGTACGGGCCCATCTCCGGGATGAAGCCCTTGGCGATGTTCTGGAAGCCGTCGGGGAACGGCGAGAGCGACTGGCCCTCCAGGACGATCTGGGTGAGACCTCGGAACAGCAGCATCCCGGCCAGCGTCACGATGAACGACGGGATGCCGACGTACGCGATGAAGAAGCCCTGCCACGCGCCCGCGACCGCGCCGATCAGCAGCGAGAGGACGAGCGCGAGCACCCACGGCATGTCGTGCTTGACCATCATCACCGCCGACATGGCGCCGACGAAGGCGACCAGCGAGCCGACGGACAGGTCGATGTGGCCCGCGATGATGACGATCATCATGCCGATGGCCAGGATCAGGATGTAGCCGTTCTGCTGGATCAGGTTGGAGACGTTGCTCGGCAGGAGCAGGACGCCGTCCGACCAGATCTGGAAGAGGATGACGATGAAGGCCAGGGCGATGAGCATGCCGTACTGGCGCATGTTGGAGCGCACGCTGCGCAGCAGCAGTTCGCCGACGGACTGCCGGGCGGGTGGCGCGGACGTCGTGTCGCGCGCGGGCTCGGTCGTGGTGGTCATGGCGGAGGCCTCAGCTTCTGTTCTTGGTCATGTGGCGCATCAGGAGTTCCTGGGTGGCGTCCGCGCGGGCGACCTCACCGGTCAGCCGGCCCTCGGCCATCGTGTAGATCCGGTCGCACATCCCGAGCAGCTCGGGCAGCTCGGAGGAGATGAAGAGCACCGCCTTGCCGGCCGCGGCCAGCCGGTCGATGACGGTGTAGATCTCGTACTTCGCGCCGACGTCGATGCCGCGCGTCGGCTCGTCGAGGATCAGCACCTCGGGGTCGGCGTGGATCCACTTGCTGAGCACGACCTTCTGCTGGTTGCCGCCGGACAACCGCCCCACCTGCTCGAACACGGTGGGCGCCTTGATGTTCATCGACTTCCGGTAGCGCTCGGCGACGGACCGCTCGTGGTGCCCGTCCACGAAGCCGTCCCTGCGCCGCATGCCGGGCAGCGAGGCCAGGGAGATGTTGCGGTTGATGTCGTCGATGAGGTTCAGGCCGTACTGCTTGCGGTCCTCGGTGACGTACGCGATACCGGCCTCGACCGCGGCGGGCACCGTCTTCGTCACGACCCCGCGGCCCCCGACCGACACCGTACCGGTGACGTACTGCCCGTAGGAGCGGCCGAAGACGGACATCGCGAGCTCCGTGCGGCCCGCGCCCATCAGCCCCGCGATGCCGACGATCTCGCCGCGCCGCACGGTCAGCGACACGTCGTCGACGACCGTGCGCTGGTGGTCGACCGGGTGCCGCACCGTCCAGTTCTCGATGGCGAGGGCGAGCGTGCCCGCGTCCTCGCCCTCGTAGGGCGTGCGGTCGGGGAAGCGGTGGTCGAGGTCGCGGCCGACCATGCCGCGGATGATCCGGTCCTCCGACAACCGCGGTTCGCTGTCCGGGCGTTCGCGGACCCTCAGGGTCTCGATGGTCCGGCCGTCGCGCAGGATCGTCACCGAGTCCGTGATGGCCCGGATCTCGTTCAGCTTGTGGGAGATGATGATGCCGGCGATGCCCTGCTCGCGCAGCTCCACGATGAGGTCGAGCAGCTTCGCGCTGTCCTCGTCGTTGAGCGCGGCGGTCGGCTCGTCCAGGATCAGCAGCTTCACCTCCTTGGACAGCGCCTTCGCGATCTCCACCAGCTGCTGCTTGCCCACGCCGATGTCGGCGACCGGCGTCTGCGGCTTCTCGTCCAGGCCCACCCGCTTCAGGAGCGCGCTCGCCCTGCGCAGCGTGCCGTGCCAGTCGATGAACCCGCGGCTGCCCTGCTCGTTGCCGAGGAAGATGTTCTCGGCGATCGACAGGTGGGGGACGAGGGCGAGCTCCTGGTGGATGATGACGATGCCGCGGCGCTCGCTGGCCCGGATGTCCTTGAAGGCCATCCGCTCGCCCTCGAAGTGGATCTCGCCGTCGTAGCTGCCGTGGGCGTGGACGCCGCTGAGGACCTTCATCAGCGTCGACTTGCCCGCGCCGTTCTCGCCGCAGATCGCGTGGATCTCCCCGGCACGCACGGTCAGATTCACGTCGGAGAGCGCCTTGACGCCGGGGAACGTCTTGGTGATGCCGCGCATCTCCAGCACCGGCCGGCTCACTTGAGCTGCCCCGCCGTGAAGTACCCCTCTTCGACGAGGAGTTGCGTGTTGCTCCGGTCCACGCTGACGGGGTCGAGCAGATAGGCCGGCACGGTCTTCCTGCCGTTGTGGTAGCCGGTCGTGTCGTTGACCTTCGGCTTCCTGTCGTTCAGGACGGCGTCGCCCATGGCCACCGTCTGCGCGGCCAGCTTGCGGGTGTCCTTGAACACCGTCTGCGTCTGCTCGCCCCGGATGATGGACTTCACCGACGCGAGCTCCGCGTCCTGCCCCGTGATCACCGGCAGCGGCCGGCTCTTGGAGCCGTACCCCGCGCTCTTCAGCGCCGAGATGATGCCGAGCGAGATCCCGTCGTACGGCGAGAGGACCGCGTCGACCTTCGCCGAGCCGTAGTTCTTGCTGATCAGGTCGTCCATGCGCTTCTGCGCGGTGCCGCCGTCCCAGCGCAGGGTGGTGGCCTGGTTCATCCTCGTCTGCTTGCTGCGGACGGTGAGCCTGCCGCTCTCGAAGTACGGGCGCAGCACCTTCATGGCGCCGTTCCAGAAGTACTTGGTGTTGTTGTCGTCCGGCGACCCCGCGAACAGCTCGATGTTGTACGAGTCACCGGACTTGTCCCCCGGTTTGCCCAGCTTGAGCTTGTCGACGATGTACTGCGCCTCCAGGCGGCCGACGCGCTCGTTGTCGAACGACGCGTAATAGTCGACGTTCTCCGTGCCGAGGATGAGCCGGTCGTACGAGATCACGGGGATGCCCGCGTCGTGCGCCCGCCCCAGGACGTCGGTCAGCGCGGAGCCGTCGATCGCGGCCACCACCAGGAGACTGCGCCCCTTGGTGATCATGTTCTCGAGCTGGGCGACCTGGTTCTCGACCTTGTCGTCGCCGTACTGCAGATCGGTCTCGTAACCGGCCTTCTGGAACTGCTTCGCCATGTTCTCGCCGTCGGCTATCCACCGCTCCGAGGACTTGGTGGGCATCGCGAGGCCGATGGTGGCGCCCTCTCCCGCGTCCGGTTTGTAGCGGCTGCCGCCCTTGGCCTCCTGACCGCACGCGGCGGTCAGCGTGCCGAGCAGGAGGGCGGCGGCCGCGGCGGCGGCGAGGCGGGTGCGTCTGCGGATGGTCACGGGTCAGCTCCCTTCGGGGAAGCGGTTCAGGTCGCCGGGCAGCCGGGAGCCGAGCGGCGACATTCCGGCGTCGGCGCCGTGCCGGGCGAGCAGGTCCAGGGCGAGCCGGCCGCGGCGCACGCGCTCGCGGGCGGTGTCGAGGGTGAGGTCGCGCAGGTGGGCGCCGTAGGGATAGATGCCGGGTGCCTTCGCGAGCCCGAACTTCAGGTACAGGGGGGCGCCGCGCCGGATCAGCTCGGCGATCTCGTACATGCGGATGTAGCCGCCGAGGTCGTCCGGCGCCTCGACGTACATGTCCATTGGAGCGGCCGACACCCGCCGGATCTCCGTGAGGTGAGTGAGCGTCAGGTCGCTCGGCACGTTCAGCGAGTCCGCGCCGAGCCGCTCGTACACGGCGTACGCGGCGGGGTTGACGGGCCCGATCAGCGCCGACACCTTCAGTGTCGTGTCGGCCGGAACGACCCCGGCGCTCCTGGCCCGGTGCAACGTCCACAGCACGCCCTCGTCGGCGACGAGCAGACACTTCACGCCCAACTCCGTGGCACGCACGGCGTCTTCGACGCACCCGGCGACGGCATCGTGTCCCCGGGCACGCAGCCCGGCACCGTGCGAATCGGTGCGCACGGAGGCACCGGTGTCCCAGGTGCCGCGCGGCCCGGTGAACAGACAGAGCTCGATGTCGCGCTCGGCGGCGGTCTCGACCATCTCGGTGATCTCGGCGTCGGACAGCATCCAGACACCGCTGCCCTGGCTGATCCGGTGGATCGGCACGTCGAGCCGCGCGGACTCCTTGAGCACGACACCGAGCGCCTCGGGCCCTTCGACGGAGGGAATCTCGACCCGCCAGGCGCCCCCGTCGGGGAAGACGTGCGGGGAGGCGTCGGCGGGATCGGGGGAGGGGGCGGCGAGCCCGAGGGAGGTGAGGGCGGGTTCGCCGGGTCGGCGGGGGTGGGGGTATGACGAGTGGGGCACGGTGGTCCTTCGCAGGATCGTTGCGTTCGGCATATCGAACGAGGTTCGGTTCGTGGGGTGCGCGTAGTCACGGCTGTGCGTGACGGGAGACGTTGCGGTGTCTGACCCAGGGGCGCGGGGAACTGCGCGACCAGCCACATCGGACCCGCAGACGAAGAGGTCAAGGCACCAGCAGCACCTTCCCGGTTCCGGGGCCACCACCCCCGACCAGGGCAACCGCCTCCCCGAACCGCTCCAGCGGAAACTCGTGGGTAATCAGAGCCGCCGGGTCGATCAACCCCAGGCCGAAGGCCCGAGTCGCGTCCACCCACGCCGAGGACGACGCACCGAAAACGGACCGCACCTCCAGCTGACTCAGCGACAGATGCACCGGATCGATCCCCACGGCACCCGCCGTGAACATCCCCGTGAGCACGACCCGCCCGCCCCTGCGGGCGAGCAGGCAGGACGACGCGGCCGTGGTCGCCGCCCCCGCCGTCTCGACGACGAGATCGAAGGAGCCGTACGCCGACTCGGCCTCGTCGGGCGTCAGGGCGAGGGAACCGCCGAAGCCCAGCGCCAGCGCCCCACGTGCCTCGCGAGGATCGACGACGGCCAGCACGGCCGGGCTGCCCGCCGCGAGCCACTGCACGGCGAGCAGCCCGAGCGTGCCCGCGCCGACCACGGCGATGCGCTCCCCGGGCCGCGCCCGCCCCGCCCGTACCGCCGCCGCGATCACGGCGGACGGTTCGAGCAGGGCGGCGGCCCGCAGATCCGCGTCGTCGCGCAGCGGATGCAGCAGCCGCGCGGGCACCACGACGTGGTCGGCGAAGGCGCCGGGTTCCGTGAAACCGGTCTCCGCGTAGCCGCCCGTGCACAGGCTCGTCTCACCGCACCGGCACCGCGTGCACACGCCGCACGCCCGGAAGCCCTCGGCGACGGTCTTGCGGCCGACGAGCGCGGGGTCGGCGCCGGGGCCGACGGCCACCACGGTGCCGGACCACTCGTGGCCCGGGATCACCGGGTAGCGGACGAACGCGGCGTCGCGGTGTCCGTCGTACAACTCGCGGTCGCTCATGCAGATCCCGGCGGCGGCGACCTCGACGAGGACCTCGCCGGGGCCCGGCTCGGGGCGCGGACCCGTGGTGAGGCGGTGGGCGCCGGGGCGGTCGACGACGATCGCGCGGGACGTCATGCGTCGGCCCCGCCGGGCGCCCGCTTCTCCCAGCCCTCGGCCCACAGGTCGAACCGCGCCTGCTGCTGCGGGAACTCGGCGGCCGCGTCGACGTCCAGCTCGACGCCGAGTCCCGGTTCGTGCGACAGCTCGAAGCAGCCGGTCTCCGGGTCGACCCGCGGGGCGCCCTTGACGACCTTCTTGATGTCGGCGTCCGCGAAGTCGTTGAAGTGTTCCAGGATCTTGAAGTTCGGGGTGGAGAAGCCGACTTGGAGCGATGCGGCGGTCAGTACCGGGCCGCCGACGTTGTGCGGGGCGACCAGCATGTAGTGCGTCTCGGCCGTGGCGGCGAGCTTGCGGGTCTCCCAGATGCCGCCGATGTGGCCGACGTCGGGCTGGAGGATGTCGGCGGCCTGGCTCTCGAACAGCTCCCGGAACTCGATCCGGTCGTGGATGCGCTCGCCGGTCGCGACGGGCATGTCGACCTTCGCGGCGACCTTCTCCAGGGCCTTCAGGTTCTCCGGCGGCACCGGCTCCTCCAGCCACGCGGGCCGGAACGGCGCGAGGTCGCGGGCGAGCCGGATCGCCGTGGCGGGCGAGAACCGGCCGTGCATCTCCAGCATCAGCTCGGCGTCGGGCCCGATCGCGTCGCGCACGGCCTCGATCAACGACACGGCGTACAGGCTCTGTTCGTGGTCCAGTTCGTAGTGTCCCGTCCCGAACGGGTCGATCTTCAGGGCGCGGTAGCCGCGCTCCATGACGCCCCGGGCGGCCTTGTGGTACGCCTCCGGGGTGCGCTCGGTGGTGTACCAGCCGTTCGCGTACGCCTTGACGCGGTCGGTGACCTTGCCGCCGAGCAGCTGCCACACCGGGACGCCGAGGGCCTTGCCCTTGATGTCCCAGCACGCCATCTCGACGACGGCGATGCCCGACATCACGATCTCGCCGGCCCGGCCGTAGTCGCCGTACTTCATCCGGCGCACGAGATCCTCGACCGCGAACGGGTCGGACCCCTCGATGTGGTTGGCCGCCGCCTCGCGGAGGTAGCCGATGAGCGCGTCGGTGTGCCCGAGCATGCGGGTCTCCCCGACACCGGTCAGGCCCTCGTCGGTGTGGACCTGGACGTAGGTCAGATTCCGCCACGGCGTGCCGACCACATGCGTGCTGATTCCCGTGATGCGCAAGGCAGTTGCCCCTCGACTTGTTCGGTATTTCGTCACACGTTCGAAATGTTGGCGTGACGGTATTCACGGGGGCCTGAAGGTGTCAATGGGTCGCGCACAACCGCCGGGCAGGCCCGGAAACGACCATTGCGCCGCGAACAGCGCCGTGCCTAACCTGTGTTCGTCATACCGATCAGCGACCGAAGTTTCGGACGCTCAGGGTGGGAGGCCGAACTCATGGGACGACTGGTGCCCGCGGTGACCAGGTCGCTGGACATACTCGAACTGTTCCTGGAGGGCGACGGCACGTTCTCGGCGCCCGAGGTCACCCGCAGGCTGCAGCTGCCGCGCACCACCGTGCACGAGCTCCTGACCACCTTGGCGGCCCGCTCGTACCTCGTCCAGATCCCGGACCAGCCGGGACGCTACCGCCTCGGCGTGCGCACCTACCAGCTCGGCAGCCGGTACGCCGAACAGCTCGACCTCGCCGCCGAGGGCAGGCAGGTGGCCCAGCAGGTCGCCGAGACCTGCGACGAGACCGTCCACGTCGCCATCCTGGAGGACACGGACGTCATCTACATCGCCAAGGTCGACTCCACGCACGCCGTGCGCATGGTCTCCGCGACCGGCCGCCGCCTCCCGGCGCACTGCACCTCCGTCGGCAAGATGCTGCTCGCCTCCCTCCCACAGGACGAGCTCGAAAGCCGCGTCCGGGGAAGGGAGTTCACCGCCATGACCCCCGACAGCATCACCGACCCGGACGAGCTCCTCGCCGCCCTCGCCGCCGTCCGCGAGCGGGGCGTCGCGGTCGAGCACCGGGAGTCCAACCCGGACGTCAGCTGCGTGGCCGCGCCGGTGCGCGACAGCGCGGGACAGGTCGTCGCGGCCCTCTCCATCTCCGTGCCGATGATCCGCTGGTCCGAGGAGCGCGAGCACGAGCTGGCCGACCTGGCCGCCAAGGGCGCGGACGACCTGTCGGCCAGGCTCGGCCACCGGGGCGCGCGGTGAGCCGCGTGTTCGACGTGGCGGTCCGCGCGGAGGCGTCGCTCGGCGAGGGCCCCACCTGGGACGCGGCGACCGGCCGCCTCATCTGGGTCGACATCCTCGGCTCCCGCGTCCACACGTATGCCCCCGGCGACGGCCGCCGCACGGTCATGGCCACCGAACAGCACATCGGCGCGGCCAAGCCCCGCGCGGGCGGCGGCCTGGTCGTCAACCTCCGCGACGGCATCGGCCTCTACGGCCCGGGCGGCGCACCCTTCACCTGGCTGGTGCGCGACCCCGTGCCGGGCCGGCGCGGGAACGACGCGGCCGTCGCTCCCGACGGCGCCCTCTGGGCGGGCACGATGCGCTACGACGAGGCGCCCGGCGGCGGCAGCCTGCGGCGCGTCGCCCCCGACGGCACCGTCACCGAAGCGGCCGCCGACGTCGCCGTCAGCAACGGCACGGGCTGGAGCCCCGACGGGCGGCTCATGTACTACGTGGACAGCCCGACGCGACGCGTCGACGTACTGGACTTCGACGGTCAACGTGCCGTGAACCGCAGGCCGTTCGCGCACGTCGAGGAGGGGGCGGGCTTCCCCGACGGGCTCACCGTCGACGCCGAAGGCTGCGTCTGGGTGGCGCTCTGGGACGGCGCGGCGGTCCGCCGCTACACGCCCGACGGCCGCCTGGACCGTACCGTCGAGCTCCCCGTGCGCCGCCCCACGGCCTGCGCCTTCGGCGGCCGGGACCTGCGCGACCTGTACATCACGACGGCCCGCACCGGCCTCGACCGCCCGCACCCCCTCTCGGGTTCGCTGCTCGTCGTGCCGGATGCGGGCCGGGGCCTGCCGAGTACCCCCTTCGCGGGCTGACCTCAGTCCTTCAGCTCTCTGAGGTACGTGCCGAACTTCTCCAGACCGTCGATGTTGCGCGGCCCGCTGATGCCCTCGTTGTAGTCGAGGACGAAGAAGTTGTTCTTCTTGACGGCGGGCAGCTCCTTCGTGTGCGGGGACTTCTTCAGGAACTCGATCTTCTTCTTCGCGGGCTGGTCGCCGTAGTCGAAGATGATGACGACTTCGGGTTCGGCCTTGGTCACGGCCTCCCAGTTGACCTGCGTCCAGCGCTCGTCGAGGCCGTCGAAGATGTTCCTGCCGCCCGCGCTCTTGATGATGTCGTTCGGCGGCACCTGGCTGCCGGCCGTGAACGGCTGGTCGGTGCCGGAGTCGTAGAGGAAGACGGGGACCCGCTCGCCGTCCTCGGCCTTGGGGGCCTTCGCCTCCACGGCCGCCACGCGCTTCTTCAGGTCGCCGACGACGCGGTCCGCCTTCTCCTCGACCCTGAAGATCTTCCCCAAGCGCTCCAGGTCGCTGTAGAGCGCCTTGAACGGGGTGACCTTCTGCGGGTGGCCGGGGTAGTTGAAGCAGCTCTCCGTGTGCATGAAGCTCTGGATGCCGAGCTTGTCCAGGATCTTCGGGGTGATGCCGCGCTGGTCGCTGAACCCGGAGTTCCAGCCCGCGACCACGAAGTCGGACTTCGCCTCGACGACCAGCTCCTTGTTGAGCAGATCGTCGCTGAGCATCTTCACCTTGGCGTACTCCGACGCCCAGGGCGACTCGCTGACCGGCGGGTTGGCGGGCGGCATCACATAGCCGTGGACGTGCTCGGTCAGGCCGAGGCTGAACAGTTTGTCGGCGCTCCCGCCCTCGTACGCGACCGCACGCCGGGGGACCTTGTAGGGGACGGGCTCGCCGCAGCGCTCGACGACGGTCTTCTTCTCGGCGGCCCCGGCGTCGTCGGACGCGTCGAGGTCGGCGCCGCAGCCGCTCAGGGCCAGTGCGGCCGTCAGCGCGGAGGCCAGGGAGAGGGATCTGGTGTGACGCATGAGGTGGGGATGCCTTTCAGACGGAACATCTCAGAGGGAGGGGTGAAGCGCGTACAGAAGTTGGGGGTCGCCCGTCAGCGGGTGGGGGACGACCGTCGCCTTCACCCCGAACACGTCGGCCATCAGCGATTCGGTGAGCACGTCCGCCGGGCTCCCCGACGTCACGAGGCGTCCCTGCGCGAGCACCCCGATCCGGTCGCAGGCCGCGGCCGCGAGGTTGAGGTCGTGCAGGACGACGAGGACGGTGGGCCCGGCACCGCGCAGATGCGACAGGACCTCGATCTGATGGCGTACGTCGAGGTGGTTGGTCGGCTCGTCGAGGACGAGGACATGCGGTTCCTGGACGAGGGCACGGGCCAGCAGCACGCGCTGACGCTCACCGCCCGACAGGGTGAGGACACCGCGTTTGGCGAGGTGACCGACGTCGAGCCGCTCCATCGCCTCGGCGCACAGCTTCCGTTCGCGGGCGGTGAGCGCCTGGTTGCCGCGCTGGTGCGGGGCGCGGCCGAGCGCGACGACCTCCTCGACCGTGAAGTCCAGGTCGACGGCGCCGTCCTGTGTCATGGCGGCGACGAGCTGCGCGCCGCGCCGCATCGTGAGCCGGGACAGGTCGTCGCCGCCCACCAGGACGGCGCCCGAGGTCGGCCGCAGCGCCCGGTACACGCAGCGCAGCGCCGTCGACTTCCCGCTGCCGTTCGGCCCGACCAGGCCGACGATTTCGCCGGACCCCACGTCGAGGGAGAGGTCGTGCACGAGGCGGTTGCCGTCGATGGCCACGGAGAGCCCGTCGATCCGCAGCTCCATCTCAACGACCCCCGAACGTATAGCCCTTGCGGCGCATCAGGCCGATGAACACCGGCACCCCGACGAGCGCCGTGATGACACCGAGCGGCAGCTCGCGCGGAGCGACCGCGGCCCGCGACAGCAGATCCACCCAGACCATGAAGACCGCCCCGGCCAGTGGCGCGACGGCGAGCACCCGGGCGTGGGTCGCGCCGACCACCATCCGCACCAGGTGCGGCATGACGAGCCCCACGAAGCTGATGGCGCCGCTGACGGCCACCATCACGCCGGTGATCAGGGAGACGACGACGAGCAGCGACGTGCGGTGCCGGTCGGGACTGACGCCCAGGCTGGACGCCGTCTCGTCGCCGAGCGCCAGGACGTCGAGCGCCCTGCTGTACCGGTACAGCACGCCGAGGCCGAGGAGGACGGCCGCCGCGACGACGGGCAGCGCGCCCCAGCTCGCGGCCCCGAAGCTGCCCATGGTCCAGTACAGGACCATCGACGTCGCCTCGCTGTCCGGCGCGAAGTAGATGATCACGCTCATCACGGCCTGGAACCCGAGGGACATCGCCACGCCCGTCAGGACGAGCCGCAGCGGTGAGAGCGCGCCGCCGCTGGAGGAGGCGACGTACACGAGGAACGAGGCGACGAGCGCGCCGACGAACGCCCCCGCCGACACGGCGTACACGCCGAGCGCGGCGAGCCCCCCGGTGACCGTCACGCCGACCGCGCCGACCGACGCGCCCGAGGAGACCCCGAGCACGAAGGGGTCGGCGAGCGCGTTGCGCACCATCGCCTGGATGGCCACGCCGACGGCGCTCAGCCCGGCGCCCACCAGGGCGGCGAGGAGCACGCGGGGCGTACGGATCTGCCAGATGATCTGGTACGTCGTCGTCTCGTCGGCGTCGACGCGGCCACCGGTGAGGGCGGCCCACAGGAGGCGGGCGGTGTCGGCGGGCGACACCGCGGCGGCGCCCAGGCCGATGGCCACGACGACGGAGGCCAGCAGGAGGACGAACAGGGCGAGGCAGGTGAGGACGAGGACCTTGGGGGAGGCGAGTCGTTCTCGCAGGCCGGTGGGGGAGGGGGTGCCGGGGCGGCCCGCGGTGGGGCCGCCGAGGTCGGCGGTGTGGGTGCTCACGGCGTGCTCTCCTCGCCCTCGTCCGCCCGGTTCGCCCGCAGCACCAGGACCACCGCCCCCAGCGCCGCCACGACCAGCGCGCCGAAGACCGCCGCCGTGCCGGGGTAGCCCGCGAGGCCGAGGCCCGCGCCGCCGAGCGCCGCGCCGGCGAACACGCCGAGGCTCTGGCCCGCCGCGTTGAGGCTCAGCGCCGACCCGCGCAGCGCCGTCCCGCAGCGCCGCACGATGAGGCTGACGACGCACGCGGCGACGACGGCGTGGCTCGCCGCGTGCAGCGCGGTCAGCGCGAGGGCGAGCGGCAGCCAGTGCGTGAAGTAGAAGCCCACGACCGAGACGAGTGCGGCGACGAGTCCCGCGGCGAGCATGCGCTCCGTGCCGAAGCGCGGCTCGGCGGAGTTGGTGAGCCGCCCGGTGAGGAGGTTGCTGACGAAGAACGACGCGCCGCTCAGCGTCCACACGAACGCGAAGAGCCCGGCGTCGAGGCCGAACCGCTCTTCGTAGAAGGCCGCGAGGTACGCCAGGTAGCCCATGAACACCGCGGTGCGCAGGAACCCGATCAGCAGCACCGGCACCACGCCGCGCACGGCGGCAAGCGCACGGAACGAGGCGAGGTAGCCGAGGCGCGGCCCGTCCGCGACGGTGTCGCCGTCCGGTCCTGTGCGCCGCTTGCCCCGCGCCACGAAGACGGCGGCGAGCAGCAGCGCGACCGCGGTCACTCCGAGCAGGTCGCCCTGCCAGCCCCAGAGCAGCGCGGGCAGCGCGATGACCGGCGCGGCGAGCATGGCGGTCATCGAGGTGGTGGCCGTGACGAGGGTGGCGGCGCGCCCGGCCGCCTTGCCGCTGCCGAAGCGGTCGGCGGCCGCGGCGGTGAGCGCCGGGTTCAGGACGGCGGTACTGGCGCCGACGAGTAGGCAGAACGCGGCGAGCAGGAGGAAGTCCCCGCTCGCGCCGAGCGCGGCCGACGCGCCGAGTACGACGAGTGCGCCCGCCGCCGCCCACTCCCTGGGCACCCGGTCGATGACCGGGGCGAGCGCGGTGCCGACCAGCAGGGCGGCGAGCCCGCCGAGCCCGCGCAGACCGCCCATCGCCGCGACGCTGCTGCCTGCCTCGTCGGCGATCGGCACGAGGTAGGTGCTGAAGACGGTGAAGGGCAGCAGGCCGACGGCCGAGGCGAGCAGGACGGGCCAGAGCGTGCGCGCCATGCGCAGATCGCCCGGCAGCACGTCCTTGGTGGCGTCGACGCTCACGCTGCCGCTCCGTCCGACGCGAGGGCGGCGCGGTAGCGGTACATGGGGGTGGCGTCGGCGCTGAACTGGGAGAACGTGAACGGTTCGGCGTTCAGGGCGGTGACGCCCGCACCGAGGAAGGCGCGGGCGACGGCGCTGCCGCTCTGCGCGTAGACGACCAGCGGCACGCCGTGTTCGACGCAGTGCCGCAGGATCAGGTCGAACGTGCCGTTGCTGAGCGTCATGCCGGTGGCGACCACGGCGTCGGCCTGCGCGAGCACCTCCGTCATGTCGTCGGAGACGGGATCGCCCCACGCCGTGGCGCGCAGGTTGAGGTCGCAGGGCAGGCAGACGCCGCCCCGTTCGCGTATCGCCGCGACGAGCGGGTTGACCACGCCGATCAGTGCGACCCGCGCGCCGGGTGCGATGTCGAGGAGCCCGGCGATGGCGGCGTCGCGGGCCTCGGCGCGCTCCTCGGGAGTGCCGGTCGGCAGCATGACGCGCTCGGCGTCGTCGGCGTCGCGGTGCGGGCGGACCCGGGCGAAATAGGCGTCGAGCGCGGCGGTCCGCACGGGCGCCGCCTCGTCGCGCAGGAGCTTGTCGAGGGAGTGACCCGAGGCGTTCTCGCAGAAGCCCGGGGCGAGTTCGCCCGCCTCGAAGGAGCAGGCGCCGAAGGCGTCGCCGACGCGGAGCAGCAGGTAGTGGTTGTGGTATGTGACGTCGCCGCCGGCGAGCCGCGTCGTGTTGTAGAGCCAGAACGCGCTGGTGACGGTGAGGTCGGCCGGGTCGGGGCCGTGGGCGCCCGCGAGGACGGCGTCGGTGAGGTCGGCGACGGTCTGGGGTGGGGTGTGCGGCATGTGTGTTCCTAGGAAGTGTCAGGGGAGGGGGGGCTCTGGCGGTGGTTCAGGAGGGGGTGGCGGGGGGCCAGGCCGTGGTGGACCAGGGGTGCTTGAGCTCGTCGAGCGTGGTGATCTCGTGGGGCTTCAACGTGTCGATGTCCAGGGCTTGTTCGTGCCGGGCGTAGGCGCTCTCGACGTAGCGGTGGCCGGTGTCGGCCGCGATGAAGACGTACGTGCGCGTGGCGTCCCTGCGCCGCTCCCACAGGGCGGTGAGGTAGGCGGCGCCGGCCGAGAGCCCGGCGAAGACGCCGCTGGTGCGCAGCAGGGAGACGGCGCCCGACACGGCGCTGTCGAAGTTCACCCAGTGCACGCGGTCGTACAGCTCGTGCCGGACGTTGCGGAACGCGATGGCGCTGCCGATCCCCGCGATGATCATGTCGGGGTCCGCGACGTGCTCGGAGCCGAAGGTGACGCTGCCGAAGGGCTGTACGCCGACGAGCGACACGTCGCGCCCGGCCTCGCGCAGATAGGTGGCGAGGGCACCCGTGGAGGCGCCCGAGCCCACGCCGCCGACCAGCGCGAGCGGTCCGGCCGGCAGGTCCTCGTCCAGCTCGGTGGCGACGTCCCGGTAGCCGAGGTAGTGGATGTCGTCGTGGTACTGCCGCATCCAGTGGTACGAGGGGTTGTCCGCCAGGATCTCGGCGATGCGCCGCACCCTCAACTCCTGGTCGAGGCGCAGGTTCTGGGAGGGGGCGACCTGCTCCAGCGTGGCGCCGAGTATCTCCAGCTGCACGCGGGTCGACCGGTCGACGGTGGTGGAGCCGACGATGTGGCACTTCATGCCGTACCGGTGGCAGGCGAGTGCGAGGGCCTGGGCGTAGATGCCGCTGGAGCTGTCGACGAGGGTGTCGCCGGGGCGGACGGTGCCCGAGTCGAGGAGGTGCCGTACGGCGCCGAGGGCCGAGTAGATCTTCATGGTCTCGAAGCGGAGGCAGGCCAGATCCGGTGCGAGGGATATGAGGTCGGGTTTCTTCACCGCTTCGGCGATGTGTGCGTGCATGACGGAATTCCCCCGTAGGGACGTGGAGCGAGAGGGCAGGGCGGAGTGGGCCCCGGAACGCCGAGAGCATCACACTAGATGAAAATGATTGTCAAGAGCGGCTAAGGTGGGCACACTGGTCCGCGCGGAGCGCCGTGCCGTGCGCGCCGCCCTGTCGAGAGGAGTCGCGTGAAGCTGTTCCAGGAGGCCGCGATACGGTCTCGTCCGCCGCGCCGGGGCGCACCCGCGACCGGGGTCGGCACCGCCTTCGGCACCTTCGGCGAGCTGCTGCAGGGGGTGTTGCCCGAGGAGGGCGGCGACTTCCTCGTGACGCTGCCCGTCGCCCGCTGGACGATGGCCACGTTCCGGCGGGGGTCCGCGTCGGGAGAGATCGAGGTCCGGCCGGAGCGCAAGACCAAGGCGCTCCAACTGGCGCGCATGATCGCCGACTTGGTGCCCGCCGGGTCGTCAGGGTGGCCGCCCGGCGGCGTGCTCACGCTCAGCAGCGTCATTCCGGAGGGCAAGGGTCTCGCCAGCTCCTCCGCCGACCTCGTCGCCACGGCGCGAGCGGTCGGCCGGGCCCTCGGCGTCCCCATGCCGCCCGCCAGGATCGAACGGCTCCTGGCCCGTATCGAACCCACCGACGGTGTCCTGTATCCGGCGATCGTCGCCTACCACCACCGCAGCGTCCGGCTCCGCGCCGTCCTCGGCTCGCTGCCCGCCATGGCGGTCGTCGGCATCGACGAGGGCGGCTCGGTGGACACGGTGGACTTCAACCGCATCCCCAAACCGTTCACGACCGCCGACCGGCACACCTACGCGGGCCTGCTCGAACGGCTCACCGTCGCGGTACGCGGCCAGGACCTCGCGGAGGTGGGGCGCGTCGCCACGCGCAGCGCCCTGATGAACCAGACCCTGCGCCACAAGGCGTCGTTGGAACCGATGCTGGACATCTGCCGCGAGGTCGGCGGCCTCGGCGTGGCGGTCGGGCACAGCGGTACGACGTCGGGGATCCTGCTCGACGCCACGGACCCCGCGTACACGCGCCGCGTGACGGCGGCGGCACAGGCGTGCGCGGAGCTGACGCGCGGCGGGTCGGGCGGGGAGCCCGGCAAGGGGCCGTCCGGCGGCGCGGGCGGGGTGTCGGTCTACCGGACCCTGAGCTTCGGCACGGCGCCGACGCGACCCGCCCTTCCCGAGCTGTCCGCCCTGGGGGAGGTCCCGTGACCGGGGGCGGGGCGGAGGTGATACGCAGGACACGGCAGCGCGCCGCCGTCCTCGAAATCCTAGGCAACCGCGCCGAGTCCGCTCGATGCTCCGCTCAACTGTGCACGCCCAGGCCCGACATGCCCGGCGCCAGCTCGGGGCGCAACACGAGGTCATCGTCGTAGGCGCCGCCGTTCTCCTCGTGGAAGGGCAGCGGCTCCGTGGTGGGGAGGGCGCGCAGCCGCTCACGGAGCCGCGCCACCCCGCGCGCGTACCCCGCGTCCGTGAGCCGGTCGGCGCCGAACACGACGAACGGCGGCAGCGCGGCCATCCCCGTGTACCAGAACGTGCCGTGCAGCAGCGGGAACAGCACCTGGTCCAGCTGGCCGTGGATCCCGCGCGGCCCGAAGCCGGACTCGCGGGCGCCGACCGACGTGACGACGAGGGCGCGCTTGCCCGCGAGGCCCCCGTCGCCGTACCGCAGGGTCCGTCCGTCGGGCCCCTTGATGCCGAAGCCGAAGCCCTGCACGAGCACCCGGTCGAACCACCCCTTGAGGATCGCCGGCGGCCCGAACCACCAGAGCGGGAACTGGAAGACGAGCGTGTCCGCCCAGGCGATCTTCTCCTGCTCGCGGCGCACGTCCTCGCTCAACGTCCGGTCGTTGTACGCGCGTTCTTGCTCGGGTCCCACGAAGAGCCGCCGGTCGAGCGGCGCGTCCCCGAAGTCGTCGGCGTCCACCACGGCCTTCCAGCCCATGCCGTACAGATCCGACGTCCGGTGCTCGTGCCCGAGCGCGTCCAGCGTGCGCAGCCCCTCCGTCATGAGGGACCCGCCCAGCGAGCGCCGGTCGGGATGTGCGAATACCCAGAGAATCTTCATGCGTCGATCCTGTGCCGTTGTGCGGGGCGCCGACGAGTGGCCGGAATGACACGGCCCGCAAGGATCTGGCCAAGATACGGACGAGTGGCGACCGCACGGGAACTCGGAACCCGTCGCATCCGACTCCTGGAGCGGTGCGGACCGACCGGTCCGCACCGTCGCGCGCGATCCGGGAGCGGTGATGGCTGAGGACAGACGGCGGAGATTCGTGCCGCCGCCCGCACTCTGCGGCTTTCTGTTGCTGTTGGTGCTGATCTTCACCGCGTCGTACGCCGTGGGCAGGGCGGCGGGACCGGTCGCACCGGGCATGCACGACTCGCAGACGGGGTCCGGGGCCGACACGCGGCCCGGCAGCGGTGACGACTCCGGCGGCGGTGGCATGGGCGGCATGCACGGCGGAGGCCACTGATGGGCGTCGAAGCGGCGGACGCCGCCGTGACCACCGACCTGACCGTCGGCGGCATGACCTGCGCGGCCTGCGTGAGACGGGTCGAGAAGCGGCTCGGCAGGCTGGACGGGGTGACCGCGACGGTGAACCTCGCGACCGGCCGCGCCCGCGTGAGCCACCCGCCGTCCGTCACCCCGGCCGACCTCGTCACCACCGTCGAGCAGGCCGGATACACGGCGGAACTGCCGGAGCCGCCACGGCGGGAGCAGGAGCAGGAGGAGGGGCGGCGAGGAGAACAGCCGGCGCAAGAAGACCAGCAGCGGCAGCAGCTGCTGGTCACCGCCCTGCTCGCCGCCCCCGTGCTCGTCCTCTCCATGGCCCCCGCCCTCCAGTTCCGCAACTGGCAGTGGCTGTGCTTCGCACTCGCCGCGCCGGTCGCCACGTGGGGCGCGTGGCCGTTCCACCTGCGCGCGCTGCGCGGCCTCCGGCACGCGACGGCGACCATGGACACGCTGGTCTCGCTGGGCGTCGCGGCGTCCTTCGGCTGGTCGGCGTACGCACTCTTCCTCGGCGGCGCGGGCGACCCCGGCATGACGATGCCGTTCACTCTGCTGCCGTCCGCCGACGACGGCGTCGCGCACGTCTATCTGGAGGCGGCCGTCGGTGTGCCGCTGTTCGTCCTCGCCGGACGGTTCCTGGAGGCGCGGGCCCGGCATGGCACCGGGCAGGCGCTGCGGTCGCTCGCGGCGCTCACGGTCAAGGACGTCGCCGTACGGGACGAGTCGGGAGCCGAACAGGTCGTCCCCGTCGCGCGGCTGCGCGTCGGCCAGGTCTTCGTCGTGCGGCCCGGTGAGCGGGCCGCGACCGACGGTGTCGTGGTCGAGGGCAGCTCCGCCGTCGATCTGTCGCTGGTCACCGGGGAGAGCGAACCCGTCGAGGTGGGGCCCGGATCCGGCCTGACCGGCGGCGCCGTCAACGCGGGCGGGCTGCTCCTCGTCCGCGCCACAGCCGTCGGCGCGGACACGCAACTGGCCCGCATCGCACGCATGGTGGCGGACGCACAGGCGGGCAAGGCGAAGGCGCAGCGGCTCGCGGACGAGGTGGCGGGCGTGTTCGTGCCCGTCGTGCTCTCGCTCGCCGCCACGGTGCTCGGTTTCTGGCTCGGCGCCGGAGCCGACCCGCAGGCCGCCGTCACCGCCTGCGTGGCCGTACTCGTCGTCGCCTGCCCGTGCGCCCTGGGCCTGGCCACCCCCACGGCCCTGATGGCCGCGACCGGCCGGGGCGCCCAGCTCGGGGTCCTGGTCACCGGGCCGCAGGCCCTCGAAGCGCTGAAGCACGTCGACACCGTCGTCCTCGACAAGACCGGCACCCTGACCTCCGGACACATGAGCGTCACCGCATTCACGGCGGCGCCCGACGGCATCGGCGCTGAGGCGGCGCTGCGGCTCGCCGGAGCCGTCGAGCAGGGCTCGGAACACCCGCTGGGCCGCGCGATCACCGCGTACGCGACGAAGTCCGCGCCCCAGGAACAGCTGCCCACGGTCCGCGACTTCACCGCCGAGGCCGGGCGGGGCGTCCGGGGCGAGGTCGACGGGCACATCGTCGAAGTCCGCACCCCCGACGACGCGTTGGAGGAGCCGCTCGCGCGTGCGCTGGCGGCGGCCGAGGAGGCCGCGCACACCGCGGTCCTGGTCCTGGTGGACGGCAGGCCCGAGGCGCTCGTCGCCGTCGGAGACCTGGTGCGGCCCGGCAGCTACCGTGCCGTGGACCGGCTGCGCCGCCTCGGCGTACGCCCCGTCCTCGCCACCGGCGACCGCGA
Organism: Streptomyces venezuelae; assembly: GCF_008642335.1. Lineage (NCBI taxonomy): Bacteria > Bacillati > Actinomycetota > Actinomycetes > Kitasatosporales > Streptomycetaceae > Streptomyces > Streptomyces venezuelae. The sequence goes on from NZ_CP029191.1 coordinate 6,833,016, forward strand.
GGCCACGGCCCGCGCCGTCGCCGGGGGGCTCGGCATCGACGAGGTGCACGCCCGCTGCACCCCCGAGGGAAAGGCCGCCCTCGTCCAGGAGTTGAGGGAGCAGGGTCGGCGCGTCGCGGTCATCGGCGACGGCGTGAACGACGCCGCGGCGCTCGCGGGCGCCGACCTCGGCATCGCCATGGGCGGCGGCACCGACGTGGCGATCGGGGCCGCCGACGTGACGCTGGTCCGCGGTGACATCGAAGCCGTCGCGGACGCGGTCCGCCTCGCCCGCCGCACCCTGCGCACCATCCGCGTCAACCTCCTGTGGGCCTTCGGCTACAACGCCGTCACGGTGCCCCTCGCCGCGGTGGGCCTGCTCAACCCGATGGTCGCCGCCGCTGCGATGTCCGCGAGCTCCCTCCTGGTGGTCGGCAACAGCCTGCGCCTGCGCACCTGGCGCCCGGCCCGCGGCCCGGCCCCGCGCCCGCACCGCGACCGTCGACTGAGCCGTGGAGGCCACCGATGAGCGACACACATCCCTGGCGGCCCACCCGCCGCCGCATACGCGAGGGCCTCGGCGGCGCCCTCGAACCCGTCGCCGCGTGCGCCGTCGCCCTCGGGCTGCTCACCGTGTGGACCGGCACCGGAGCCGCGGGCAGCCCGGCGCGTGTCGAGGTCGCCGACGGGACGGTCTTCCTGCCCTACGGCAACACGCGCGAGAGCGCCGCGTTCTTCCGGATCACCAACTCCGGCGGCTCCGACGACCGGTTGACCTCCGTGACGTCGCCCGCGCTCGACGACGTGATGCTCGGCCGGTACGCGCCCACGGGACGCGGCGCGGCCGGCATGCGCATGGTGGAGTCCGCCGCCGTCCCGGCCGGCGAGGGCCTCACCATGTCGCCGTACGGCCTGGACGTCATGGTGCGCCTCCGCGAGCCGCTGGTTCTCGGCGAACGGATCCCGTTCGTCCTGACCTTCCGCGAGGGCGGGACCGTCAGAGCCGAAGCGGTGGTGATCCGCCCCTCCTACGGAAGCGAGGTACGGCCCCGCTGAGCGGGGCCCGACCCGCTTTCCGACACCCCTTCACCGTGTTGCCCGGCGTGGTTGCGAAACTGGGGTCGGCAGCTGATGTGAGTGTGAGCTGTCCGGTCACCGGTCTCGGGGGAGTGGGAGAGCGTATGAAGATCCTGATCAGCGCCGACATGGAGGGCGCCACCGGCGTGACCTGGCCGGCCGACGTGCTGCCCGGCACCCCGCAGTGGGAGCGGTGCCGGGCGATGTTCACCTCGGACGTCAACGCCGCCGTGCTCGGGTTCTTCGACGGCGGCGCCGACTCGGTGCTCGTCAACGAGGCGCACTGGACCATGCGCAACCTGCTCCTGGAGCAGTTGGACGACCGGGTGGAGATGCTCACCGGGCGCCACAAGTCGCTCTCCATGGTGGAGGGCGTGCAGCACGACGACGTCGACGGCATCGCGTTCATCGGCTACCACGCGGGCGCCGGCATGGAGGGCGTCCTCGCGCACACCTACCTCGCCAACCAGATCACCGGCGTGTGGGTCAACGGCGTCCGGGCCAGCGAGGGGCTGCTCAACTCGCACGTCGTCGCCGAGTACGGCGTCCCCGTCGTGCTCGTCACCGGTGACGACCTGGCCTGCGAGGACGCCCTCGGCTACGCGCCAGGCGCGCTGAAGGTCGCCGTCAAGGACCACGTCTCGCGGTACGCCGCGGTCTGCCGCACCCCGGCCCGCACCGCCGCGGACATCCGCGCCGCCGCGAAGGAGGCCGCCTCGCTGGCCGTGCGCCACGAGCCGGTGCACGGCGGCCCTTTCACCGTGGAGGTCGAGTTCGACGCCGAGCACCTCTCCATGGCGGCGACCGTCGTGCCGGGTGTGCGCCGTACGGGGGAGCGCAAGGTCGCGTACGACAGCGAGACGATGTACGAGGGGATCCGTACCTTCAAGGCGGTTACGACGATCGCCTCTGCCGCCGTGGAGGAGCAGTATGGCTAGCCAGCAGGGACAGGACTCGGGGCACGAGCCCGGCGACCACGTGGACGCGCGGGCGCTCGACGAGGTCGTGACGTTCACCTCCGAACTCATCCGCATCGACACCACCAACCGGGGCGGCGGCGACTGCCGCGAGCGGCCCGCCGCCGAGTACGCGGCCGAGCGCCTCGCCGAAGCCGGCCTGCAGCCCACCCTCCTGGAGCGCACCCCGGGCCGCACCAACGTCGTCGCCCGCATCGAGGGCACGGATCCGGGCGCCGACGCGCTGCTCGTCCACGGGCACCTCGACGTCGTGCCCGCCGAGGCCGCCGACTGGAGCGTGGACCCGTTCTCCGGCGAGATCCGCGACGGCGTCGTCTGGGGCCGCGGGGCCATCGACATGAAGAACATGGACGCGATGATCCTGTCCGTGGTCCGGCAGTGGGCCCGCGAGGGGGTGCGGCCCCGGCGCGACCTCGTGATCGCCTTCACCGCCGACGAGGAGGCCAGCGCCGAGGACGGTTCGGGCTTCCTCACCGACCGACACGCCGCGCTCTTCGAGGGCTGCACGGAAGGCATCAGCGAGTCCGGGGCCTTCACCTTCCACGACGGCCGCGGCAACCGGATCTACCCCATCGCGGCGGGGGAGCGCGGCACCGGCTGGCTCAAGCTCACCGCGCGCGGCAAGGCGGGCCACGGCTCGAAGGTCAACCACGCCAACGCGGTCAGCAGGCTGGCCGGCGCCATCGCCCGCATCGGCGAGCACCGCTGGCCGGTCCGGCTCACCCCGACCGTGCGCGCCTCCCTCGTCGAGCTGGCCGCGCTCTACGGCCTGGAGACCGACCCCGACGCGCCCGGCTACGACGTGGACGCCTTCATGGAGAAGCTCGGCCCGACCGCCGACCTCGTCGCCCCGACCGTCCGCAACAGCGCGAATCCGACGATGCTGCAGTCGGGTTACAAGGTCAATGTGATCCCTGGGGAAGCGGTGGCGTACGTGGACGGCCGCTTTCTGCCGGGCGGCGAGGAAGAGTTCCGACGAACGCTTGACCGGCTCACGGGGCCTGACGTCGACTGGGAGTTCCACCACCGCGAGGTGGCGCTGCAGGCGCCGGTCGACTCGCCGACGTACGCGCGCATGCGGGCGGCCGTCGAGGAGTTCGCGCCGGAGGGCCACGTCGTGCCGTACTGCATGTCGGGCGGCACGGACGCCAAGCAGTTCTCGCGTCTTGGCATCACCGGCTACGGCTTCTCGCCGCTGAGGACACCGGAGGGCTTCGACTACCAGGCGCTCTTCCACGGAGTCGACGAGTGCGTCCCGGTCGACGCGCTGCACTTCGGCGTCCGAGTCCTCGACCGCTTTCTGCGTACGGCCTAGCAACAATGGGGGAAGAGAAGGACATGATGCAGACCCTGGCGTACGGATCATGGCCGTCGCCGATCGACGCCGAGCTCGCCGCGACCCACGACGGCGCTCCCGGGTTCGTGGGCTTCGTCGGCGCCGAGACCTGGTGGACCGCGCCGCGCCCCACCGAGGCGGGCCGGCGCGCGCTGGTGCGGCGCCTGCCCGACGGCGAGGAGCGGACGGTGCTGCCCGCGCCGTGGAACGTGCGCAGCCGCGTCGTCGAGTACGGCGGCCGTCCCTGGGCCGGGGCCGAGCGCCCCGAGGGTCCGCTCGTGGTCTTCGTCGACTTCGCCGACCAGCGCCTGTACGCGTACGAGCCCGACGCCCCCGGCGCCGTACCGAGACCCCTGACCCCGGTCTCCGGCATCGGCGGCGGTCTGCGCTGGGTCGACCCCGTCCTGCGGCAGGACCGGGGCGAGGTCTGGTGCGTCCTCGAGGAGTTCACCGGCGAGGCGCCGACCGACGTGCGCCGCGTCATCGCCGCGGTGCCGCTCGACGGAACGGCGGCGGACGACCGGAACGCCGTGCGTGAACTGTCCGACGGCAGGCACCGGTTCGTCACCGGTCCCCGCCTGTCGCCCGACGGCTCCCACGTGGCCTGGATCGGCTGGGACCACCCGCGCATGCCGTGGGACGGCACGGAGCTGACGCTCGCCGAGGTGCGCGCCGACGGCACCTTCGGCGCGGCCCGCACGGTCGCGGGCGGCCCCGAGGAGTCGGTCGCGCAGGTCGACTGGGCCCACGACGGGCGGCTGCTGTTCTCCAGCGACCGCACCGGCTGGTGGAACCTGTACCGGGCCGATCCGCTCGAGAACGACGGGGTTCAGCCGCTCTGCCCGCGTGAGGAGGAGTTCGCGGGCCCGCTGTGGCAGGTCGGCTGGAACTGGTTCGCGCCGCTGGAGAGCGGACTGATCGCCGTCGTGCACGGCAAGGGCGCCACCGCCCTCGGCATACTCGACCCCGAGACGGGCGAGGTCGTCGACGCCGCGGGCCCCTGGACCGAGTGGGCCTCGACGGTCGCCGCGCACGGTTCCCGCGTCACCGGCGTCGCCGCGAGCCCCCGCAGCGCGTACGAGGTCGTGGAGCTGGACACCTGCACCGGCCGTGCCCGCGTCGTCGGCGCCGCCCACGACGACCCGGTGGACCCCGCGTACTACCCGGAACCGCACATCCGCACCTTCTACGGCCCCGCCGGACGCGAGATCCACGCGCACATCTACCCGCCCCACCACCCCGGCCACGTCGCGCCCGACGACGAACTGCCGCCCTACGTGGTGTGGGCACACGGCGGCCCCACCGGCCGCGCACCCCTCGTGCTCGACCTGGCCATCGCCTACTTCACCTCGCGCGGCATCGGCGTCGCCGAGGTCAACTACAGCGGCTCCACCGGCTACGGGCGCGCCTACCGCGACCGGCTGCGCGAACAGTGGGGCATCGCCGACGTCGACGACTGCGCCGCCGTCGCCCTCGCCCTCGCCGACGAGGGCACCGCCGACCGCGCCCGCCTCGCCGTCCGCGGCGGCAGCGCGGGCGGCTGGACCGCGGCCGCCTCCCTGACCTGCACGGACGTCTACGCCTGCGGGACCATCAGCTATCCGGTGCTCGACCTCGCCGCGTTCGCGTCGGGGGAGACCCATGACCTGGAATCCGAGTACCTGCAATCCCTCGTCGGGCCGCTCGACGCGGTGCCCGGACGGTACGCGGAACGCTCGCCGGCCCGCCACGCCGAGCTGATCACCGCGCCGTTCCTGCTGCTCCAGGGCCTCGACGACGTCATCTGCCCGCCCGCACAGGCCGAGCGGTTCCTCGCCAGGATCGAGGGGCGCGGCGTCCCGCACGCCTACATCGCCTTCGAGGGCGAGGGGCACGGATTCCGCCGCGCCGACACGATGGTCCGCGCCCTTGAGGCCGAACTCTCCCTGTACGCCCAGGTGTTCAGGATCGACCTCGCGGGAAGCGTCCCCACCCTGGAGCTCGCCAAGTGAGATCGCTCGTACGGCCCCCGCGCCTCACCCCCGGCGCGCGGGTCGCCGTCGTCGCGCCGAGCGGCCCCGTCCCCGACGACCGCCTCGAAGCGGGCCTGGACATCCTGCGCGGCTGGGACCTGGAACCCGTGGTCGCGTCCCATGTCCGCGACCGCCACCCGGAGTTCGGCTACCTCGGGGGTGCGGACGCCGACCGCGCCCGCGACCTGGAACGGGCGTGGTGCGACCCGTCCGTGGCCGCCGTGTTCTGCGCCCGCGGCGGATACGGCGTCCAGCGCATGGTGGACCTCGTCGACTGGCGGGCCATGCGGGACGCGACGCGGACCGCCGGACCCAAGGTGTTCCTCGGCTACAGCGACATCACCGCCCTCCACGAAGCGTTCGCCACCCGCCTCGGCATCGCCACCCTGCACGGCCCGATGACCGCCACCGTCGACTTCCTCAAGAACGCGCGGGCGCAGGAACATCTGCGGACCACGCTCTTCACGCCCGAGGAGACCCGCGTCATCCGGGCCGGATCCCCGCACGCGGCGGCCCTCGTCGGCGGCCGCGCCCGCGGCGTCACGCTCGGCGGCTGCGTGTCGCTGCTCGCCGCCGACCTCGGCACGCCGACGGCGCGGACCTCCGCCCGCGGCGGCCTGCTCTGCATCGAGGACATCGGCGAGGAGGCGTACCGCATGGACCGGATCCTCACCCAACTCCTGCGCGCCCGCTGGGTCGACGGAGTGGCCGGGATCGTGCTCGGCTCGTGGGAGGAGTGCGGGGACCGCGACGAGCTGCGGGCGCTCTTCGCGGACCGGCTCGGTGGGCTCGGCGTACCGGTGGCGGAGGAGTTCGGGTTCGGGCACTGCGACGGGGCACTGACGGTGCCGTTCGGGGTGGCGGGCGAACTCGACGCGGACGCGGGGACGCTGACGCTGGACGAGCCGGCGCTCGTCTGACCGTCCTCCTTTGGAGGGGTGGAGAAAAAACATGGCACAGCCGTTGACCCCGACATGACACGTGTCACAGCATGACTCCGGCCGGTACTTACCGGTCGGTAGTCCCGGTCGTCGGCCGTCCTCAGCGTGGAGGTCCCCCTTGTCCCGTCGCCGTGCCCTGACCCTCGCCACCGCGGCGGCACTCGCCGCGCCGCTCGCCCTCGCCGCACCCGCCCCGGCGGGCGCGACGGGGCAGTACACCGTCACCGCCCTGAAGTTCACCGTCCAGGCGGGCGGCCGGAACTGCACCATCGACGCGGACCTGTACCGGCCCGCCGGGGTGGACGCCGCACACCCCGCGCCGGCCGTCGTCACCACGAACGGGTTCGGCGGCAGCAAGTCCGACGGGACCGCCGCGACCGGCAAGGCCTTCGCCGAGCGCGGCTACGTCTCGCTCGTCTACTCGGGCCTCGGCTTCGGCAAGTCCGGGTGCCTGATCTCCCTGGACGACCCGGAGATCGACGGCAGGGCGGCCTCAGGGCTCATCGACTTCCTCGGCGGCAAGCGGGCCGCCGACGACGGGACCACGGCCGACTACGTCACCGCCGACGCCGCGGGCGACCCACGCGTCGGCATGATCGGCGGATCGTACGGCGGCGCCGTCCAGCTGGCGACCGCCGCCGTGGACCACCGCGTCGACGCCCTCGTCCCGATGATCACCTGGAACGACCTGGCGTACTCCCTCGACCCGAACAACGCGGCCGACCGCAGCGTCCCCGGCGCCGCCAAGTGGCAGTGGATGAACGGCTTCTACCTCATCGGGGAGGGCCAGCCCCTGCTCGTCCCCAACCTCGACCCGTCCCGCATCAACCGTCTGGGCTGCCTGCACTTCGTCACCAAGGCCTGCGACACCATCCGCACCCTCAACTCCGGCCGCTACCCGGCCGACAGGACCGAGGCCCTCCAGAAGTTCGCGCGCGGCGTCTCCCCGGTCTCCTACCTCGACAAGGTCAAGGCACCGACGCTCCTCGTCCAGGGGCAGGCCGACAGCCTCTTCAACCTCAACGAGGCCGAGGCGACGTTCAAGGCGCTGCGGAAGCAGGGCACCACCGCCAAGATGATCTGGCAGTCCTGGGGCCACAGCGGCGGCACGACCGACCCGGCGTCCGGCGAACTCGACCTCGAAGCGGGCAACCTGGAGACGTCGTACGTCGGCAAGCGCATCCTCGCCTGGTTCGACCGCTACCTCCACCACAAGAAGGGCACCGACACCGGGCCCGCCTTCGCCTACTACCGCGACTGGATCGGCGACCCGGACAGCACCTACGCGACCGCGTCCGACGTCCCCGCGCGCAACCGCACCCTCTACCTGTCCGGCGACGGCAAGCTCGTCGACAACCGGAAGAAGGTGACCCGCGGCAGCCGCGAGTACCGCAACTGGCTCATCCCCACGAGCCACTCCGAATCGTCGCTCGCCGGGATGATCGGGCTGCCCGACCCGGCGCCGCACGACACCAGGGGCACCTACCTCGACTGGACCACCGAACCCCTCACCGACGCGGTGGACGTCGTCGGCGCCCCCGAGGCGACCCTCAAGGTGGTCTCGCCGAGGACCGAACGCGTGCAGCACTCCGGCGACGCCGCCGACAAGCTCGTCCTCTTCGCCAAGCTGTACGACGTCGCGCCCGACGGCAAGGAGACCCTCGTCCACCGCCTCGTCTCCCCGGTGCGCGTCCCCGACGTCACGAAGCCCTTCACGGTGGCGCTGCCCGGCATCGTCCACCGCTACGAGAAAGGCCACCGGTTGCAGTTCGTCGTGGCGGCGAGCGACGGCGCGTACGGCGGCAACCGGGGCGTCAAGCCCGTCACCGTGACCAGCGCGCCCGATGACACCGGCGCCCTGAAGCTGCCGGTGGTGCGCCGGTAACGCGCCGGGCGTCACCCGTACGGCCCACCGACCCACCCCGGAGGCACCTCCACCGCGCGCTCCGCTCCCCGGCTGCCCATGCTGGGGAGCGGGGGAGGCCGGCGTACTCCGACGGAAGGGTCCACAGCATGAGCCCCAACACCTCCACGGGCGGTTCCCAGGGCGGCGGTCCGGGCGGCGGGCTGATGACACCCGGCAGGGTGGCCGTCGCCGCGGTCGTCGTCCTCACCCTCGTCTTCATCTTCGAGAACACCCGCAGCACCAAGATCCGTCTGCTCATCCCCGAGGTGACCCTCCCGCTCTGGATGGCCCTGCTCGCCACGGGCCTCATCGGCGCCCTGTGCGGTGCGTACTTCATGCGCAGGCGGCGGTAGCACGCGGCTCGCGGATAGCGTGGCCGGATGTCCGAACCTCGCCCCTATCTCGCCGAAGGCCCCAGCGTGGGCATACGTCCCCTCACCCTCGCGGACGGTGCCGAGTTCACCGCGCGCGCGAACGAGAGCCAGGAGCTGCACCGTCCCTGGTTGTTCCCGCCGCGCACCGACGACACCTTCCGCGCCTACGCCGGGGCGGTGATCGAGGACCCCGCGAAGGCGGGGTTCGTCGTCTGCGAACGGGACGGCGGCGCCGTCGCCGGATTCATCAACATCAACAACATCGTCCGCGGCGGCTTCCACTGCGGAGCCCTCGGCTACGGCGCGTTCGCGCACGCCGCAGGCCGCGGCCTCATGAGCGAGGGTCTCGGACTCGTCCTCACGTACGCCTTCGACGTGCTCGGCCTGCACCGCCTGGAAGCCAACATCCAGCCCGGCAACGCGGCGTCGATCGCGCTGGTCCGCCGCGCCGGCTTCCGCCTGGAGGGCTTCTCGCCCGACTTCCTCTTCATCGACGGGGCCTGGCGCGACCACGAACGCTGGGCCATCACCGCCGACATGCGGCCAACTCCGCCCCGCCCCACCGCCCGAGGGGACCTGCAGTGTTGAAAGGGCCCGTGCACGTCGCACAGGATGGGCGCCATGCGGAATATCGTACTCGTCGACGCCCCCTCCAACCTGGGCCTGCGCCCGCCCGCCCCCGGCACCGTGCCCGGCTGCCACAAGCTGGCCGGCGCCCTGCGGGAGCGGGGCATCCTGCGGCGCCTCGGCGCCATCGAGGGCGGCGTGGTCGTGCCGCCCCGCTACGACCGCGGTGACTGGCAGGAGGGCGACGGCGTCTTCAACGCGGCCGCCATCGCCTCCTACACCCGCAAGCTCGCCGACCGCATCGAACACCACGTGCGCGCCGAGGACTTCGTCGTCGTCCTCGGCGGCGACTGCTCGATCCAGCTGGGGGCCGCGCTCGCCCTGCGCCGCATCGGCCGGTACGGCATCGCGTCCATCGACGGCTCCGCCGACTTCCGGCACCCGGGCAACTCCGACCGCATCGGCGCCGCGGGCGGCGAGGAGCTCGCGCTCGCCACGGGCCGCGGCCAGGAGGACCTCACCAACCTCGAAGGGCTGCGGCCCTACGTCCGCGACGAGGACGTCTGCATCTTCGGACTGAGGGACGGCGACGAGGACCGCGCGGAGTTCACCACCCTGAAGATCGCCAACGCCACCGTCGGCGAGCTGCGCAAGTGGGGCGAGGAGAACATCGCCCGCGCCGTCGCCCAGACGCTGGAGGAGCCCGAACTCGACGGCTTCTGGGTGCACCTGGACGCCGACGTCCTCGACCCCTCGGTGATGCCCGCCGTCGACAGCCCCGACCCCGGCGGCCTGTTCGCCGAGGAACTCCTCGCCCTGCTGCGGCCGTTCGTCCGCTCTCCGCGCTGCGTCGGCCTCAACGTCACCATCTACGACCCCGACCTCGACCCCGACGGCAAGGCGGGCGACCTGCTCACCGACGTGATCGTGGAGGCCTTTGCACAATCCTGACCTGGGCGGCCCCTGGCCGACACCTCGTCGACCGTGTTCCATGGTGATCGTGAAGACGACCGTGCGACGCGACGTACTGACCCTGCCCGCGGCGGCGCCGGGACCCGAGAACCCGCTGCCGCCGCTGCTGCCCCTGCGGAACGTGCACACCCTCGACGAGCGCGCCAAGGAAGGGCTGCCGCGCGACATGGCGCGGCAGCTCGGCTACGCGCCCCTGAGCTCCCCGCTGCCCACCCGGGTCCGCGACGCGTACGGCCGCGAACGCACCGCCACGGACCTCGACGTGATCGTCGTCGAGAACGACCGGCTGCGCGCCACCGTCCTGCCCGGCTACGGCGGCCGCGTCCACTCCCTCCTGCACAAGCCGACCGGACGCGAACTGCTGTACCGCAACCCGGTGCTGCAGCCCGCCGCCTTCGCGCTCAACGGCGCCTGGACCTCCGGCGGCATCGAGTGGAACATCGGCGCCACCGGCCACACCACCCTGTCCTGCGCCCCTGTGCACGCGGCCCGCGTGCGGGCGCCCGACGGCGGCGAGATGCTCCGCCTGTGGGAGTGGGAGCGGCTGCGCGACCTGCCCTTCCAGGTCGACCTGTGGCTGCCCGAGGACTCCGAATTCCTGCACGTCGGCGTCCGGATCCGCAACCCGCACGAGAAGCCCGTCCCCGTCTACTGGTGGTCGAACATCGCGGTGCCCGAAGAGCGCAGGGTGCTCACCCCCGCCGACGAGGCCTGGCACTTCGCGTACCCGGGCGCGCTGCGCAAGGTGGCGGTCCCCGAGTCCGACGGCGCCGACCGGACGTACCCGCGCAACAGCGAGTATCCCGCCGACTATTTCTACGACCTGCCCGACGGCACACGCCGCTGGCTGGCGGCACTCGACGACGCGGGGCACGGGATCGTCCAGACCTCCACCGACCTGCCGCGCGGCCGCAAGCTCTTCGTCTGGGGAACCGGCACCGGCGGCCGCCGGTGGCAGGAGTGGCTCACCGAACCCGGCACGGGCGGCTACGCGGAGATCCAGTCGGGCCTCGCACGCACCCAGCTGGAGCACGTACGCCTGGACGCCGAGACCGAGTTCAGCTGGCTGGAGTCGTACGGGCCGCTGTCCGCGCCCGCCGGCCGCGTGCACGGGGAGTGGGCGGGCGCACGGGACGAGGTCGCGGCGCGCCTCGCCGACGCCCTGCCGCGCGAGGCCGTCGACGCGGCGTACGAGGCGTGGCTGGCCTCCGCCGACACCGAACCCGGCGAGACGCTCGCCACCGGGTCGGGCTGGGGCGCCCTCGAAGTCCTGCGCGCCGGGTACAAGGTGCCGGGCACGCCCTTCCCCGAGTCGACGCTCGGCCCCGACCAGGCGCCCTGGCTGGAGCTCCTGAACACGGGCGCCGTGCCCGAGCCGCGCAAGGTCGCGCCGCCCGGACCGACGCTCGTCGCGCCGCACTGGCGGGACATGCTGGAGACGGCCCCCGCGCGCCCGCTCGCCGAGTACCACCTGGGTGTCGCCCAGTGGCACGCGGGCGACCGGGCGCAGGCCGTCCGCAGCTGGGAGCGCGGCCTCGAACTCGCGCCGTCCCGCTGGCCGTTGCTGCGCTGCCTCGCCGTCGCCGACCAGGCCGAGGGCAACACGGAACGGGCCGCCGACCGGTACGCGGAGGCCTTCGACGACCTGTGCCAGGAGCGCCGCGACGACGGACCCGTCTGGACCGCCGCCACCGCCGCCCTCGGCCGCGAAGCCGTCACCGGACTGCTCGCCGCGCACCGCACGGAAGCGGCGCGCGCGGTCTGGGACCGTCTGCACGAAGCGACACGCGCCGAGGGCCGCTTCCGCCTCCTCGAAGCCCAACTCCTGTACGCCGAGGGCGACCTGGACGGCGTCCGTGCCGTCTTCGACGCCGGTTTCGAGGCGGCGGACCTCCGCGAGGGCGCGGAGACGCTGGGCGAGCTGTGGACGGCGGCGACGGGCGAGGCGGTACCGGAGCGGTACGACTTCCGAATGCGCCCGACGGAGAGATAGGGGGGCGGGTCCAGACTCTCAGACCAGCTCGCCGTCGCGGGCCACCACGCGGCCGCCGTGCACCACCAGGTCCCGCTGCGGCATGTCCACGATCGCCTGCGGGACGTTCTCGCCGCGCACGAGGATGAAGTCGGCCGGGGCGCCGGGGGTGAAGTCGGCGTGGCGCAGGCCCATGACGTCCGCGCCGCCGTGGGCGCCCACGCGGTAGCAGTCCGTGAGCTCCTCGTCGAGGCGGACGTCGGTGACCCAGCCGAGTATGTGCGTGCGGTGCAGCATGTCCGCGTTGCCGAACGGGCTCCATGAGTCCCGCACGCCGTCGGAGCCGAGCCCGACGTGTACCCCGTGCTCCCGCAGCTTCGCGATCGGCAGGACCAGCGACTCGTTCGGCGCCACGGTCGTCAGGGAGATGTCGAGGTCGCCCAGGTCGGCGGCCATCTTCCCCAGCTCGCCGTCGGACAGGTGCGGCAGGCAGAAGACGTGGCTGACCGTCACCTTGCCGCGCAAGGACAGCGCGCGGGTGCGGTCGATGACGGAGCGCAGCACCTTCGTGCCCTTCTCGTCCCGGTCGTGCAGGTGGATGTCCACACCCACCCCGTGCCGGTCGGCGAGCCCGAAGACCAGGTCGAGCTGTTCGTCCATCGCGTGGTCGAAGCTGATCGGGTCGATGCCGCCGACGAAGTCGACGAGACCGGAGCGCGCGGCCTCCTCCAGGAGCTCCGCGGTGCCGGGCGTGCGGACCACGCCGTGCTGCGGGAACGCCACGATCTGCACGTCGAGGGCGTGCCGCAGCCGGTCACGCGCGTGTGCGACGCCTTCGAGGCCCGCCAGGTCGTAGGCCGGCGCCACGTCGGCGTGGGCCCGCATGGCACGGGTGCCGCGCGTCACGGCGTGCGCCATGAGGCCGTACGCGCGCTCGCCGACCGGGCGCTTCTGGCTCTTGAACAGCTCCACGTCCTGGGCGCAGTAGTCGGCGATGCCGCTCGCCGGCTTCCGTGTCACCCAGGAGCCGCCCCACGTCGTCTTGTCGGGGTGGATGTGCGCGTCCACGAGGGCGGGCAGCGCGAGCCGGCCGCCGCCCTCGACGACCTCGGCGCCCTTGGGCGCGGGCCGGCCGGAGATCCGTCCGTCGACCACGGTGAGGTCGACGGGGGTCCGCGCGCCGAGCGGGCGCACGTCGCGGAAGACGACGGCCTTGCCGCGGCCGTGGCGGCGGTCGGCGGCGGTCGCGGGGCCGGACGACAGGGCGGCGGCGGTGCCGGCCAGGGCGGCGGCGCCAGCGATCACGCCACGGCGGGACAGGGGTGTCATGGGGGCTCCTGGGGAGGGGGACACGGGAGGAGTGGAGGGGACGCGTCCGCCAGTTTGTATACCAAGGGCTTCGCCGTCGGCAAGGGTGACGGGGGAACGTGGGGTAAATGCGCGGTAGATCGTGAAAGTCCAGAGCGGCGCGCTACCTCGCGTATACAACCCCGCTCAAGAGGCGAGGTGATCACAGCCGCTATACGGTGACTCGCATCCGCCGCAACGGGGACAGCGAGGAGACCGCCATGTCATTGCAGGTGAGCGCCGTCATGCTCGGCGTCGAGGACCTGGACCGCGCCAAGAGGTTCTACGTCGACGGGCTCGGCTGCGAGGTCGACCAGGACTATCCCGGCTTCGTCCGGTGCAGCCTGGGGCCGGGGTCGTCGATGCTGGCGCTGTACGAGTGGGAGGCGGCCGCGCAGGACGCGGGCGTCCCGCCCGAGGGGGCCGGGTTCCGCGGGGTCTCGCTCCACTACCTCACGGACTCGCGGAACGACGTGGACGAGACGATCCAGGCGGCGGAGTCCGCGGGCGGCACCGTGGTGAAGGAGGCGGCCGCGACGGAGTGGGGCGGCTACTTCGGGTACTTCAGCGACCCGGACGGCCACCTGTGGAAGGTCGCCACCGCCGTGTGACCGCACACGACGCTCACGCCGGACCGCTCACGCCGAGCAGCTCACGCCGAGCCGCTCTCGTCGAACAGTGCCCGCAGCGCCACCGTCCGGCTGTCCCGTACGTGGAGCAGCGTGCTCGCCGCCGCCGTGTCCTCGTCGCCCGCCGCGATCCGCCCGTAGATCAGCCGGTGCTGGGCCCGCATGTGGTCCGGCTCGGCGCGCATCCCGAACAGGAGCTGCAGCTGCCAGCTCAACTGCTCCATCGTGCGGGCGAGCAGCGGGTTGCCGGAGAGGGCGACGATGCCCTCGTGGAACGCCGTGTGGGCGGCGACCTCGCGCGCCCCGTCGTCCGCGTCCGACGCCCGCTCGGCGTGGTCGAGCGTGGCGCGGAGAGCGGCGAGGCCGGGCGGCTCGTCCGGCGGGCGGTGCGCCACCTGTCGCGCGGCGAGCCGGGACGCCTGGACGGCGAGGGGCTCCCAGACCTCGTACAGATGCCGAACGTCGTCGGGTTCGAGGCGCCGCACCCGCACACCGCTGTGCGGCAGCAGCTCCAGCATTCCCTCGGCGACCAGGGAGCGCAGGGCCTCGCGGACGGGGACGCGGGACATCCGGAGCTCCTCGGCGACCTCGCGCTCGACCAGACGCGCGCCGAGGGCGTAGCGGCGGTCGACGATGCGCTGCCGCACGGCCTCGCGGGCCTGCGCGCTCAGCGACGTCCGTCCGTCGCCGCCCGCCGCCGCGCCACTCGCCGTACTGCCCGCCACGTGCACCGTCCTCCACTCGGTCGGACCGAGGATACGGGTCAGGTCTCGCTGACGCGGCGGTCCACGTACTCGAAGACGGAGCCGTCCGGGTGCATCGCGATGAGGTTGCGGCCCGCCGGGGTCGGGACCGGGCCCGCGATGACACGCGCGCCGGACGCGTTCAGGACCATGTACGCCTCGTCGACGTCCTTGACCGCGATGGTCGCGGAGACCTTGCGGAGCACTTCCAGCTCGTGTTCCGGGCCGCTCATCAGCAGGAAGCAGCCGATCGCCGCGACGGAGACGCCGCCGCGCTCGAAGCGCATCGCCTTGCCGCCCGCGAGCCGTTCGTAGAACGCGACCGAGGACTCCAGGTCCTCGACGCAGATCCGCAGCGTGGTTCCCAGGATCTCCATGGTCGGAACGATTTCATGATTGACCGTCCGCTCGCCACCGCCTCCGGCGACTCCGTTCTTCCGCGAGAACGTCGGAGGGCGGCACCATGCGGTGCCGCCCTCCGTTCGCCGTGCCGGTCCTGATTCAGGACTGGGGACGGCTGCCGTGGTTCGCGCCGTTCTTGCGGCGGGCCTTCTTCTTGCGGCGTCGCTTCGAGGACATGGATACCTCCGTGGTTCCGAATGGTGCTTCCCGGGTGCGAATCCGGACGATCACGCGCCGCCTACCCTAGGGGACAACGGAGCATGGTGT
Source organism: Streptomyces venezuelae (assembly GCF_008642335.1). NCBI lineage: Bacteria > Bacillati > Actinomycetota > Actinomycetes > Kitasatosporales > Streptomycetaceae > Streptomyces > Streptomyces venezuelae. Next base: position 6,848,517 of record NZ_CP029191.1, read on the forward strand.
GTCCCGCGTCACCCTGTGGGGTCGGGGCCGCACGCGCGGTGTTCCCGTTAAACCGCCGGTCGGCCGGGTACCCGGGCGCCATGACTGGTCCAGAGAATCCCCTGTCCGGCCTCGACAAGGGCCTGACCGACGAACTGGTGCGCACGATCCGCGCCGAGCTGCGCGAGGAGTTCCGCGAGCAGACCAGGAAGCAGCGGCGCAAGGCCACGCTGTACGCGGCGTCCGGCGCCGCCGCCCTCTACGCGGGCGCCGCGGTCGCCCTGGCCCTCGGCCTCGTCATCGGCCTCGGCCTGCCCGACTGGGCCGCGGCCCTCATCGTGGCCGCGGTGCTCGGCGCGGCGGCGTTCCTGCTGCGCAACGCGGCCCGGTCGGGCCCCGGCCACGACGCCAGGACGACGGCCGCCGGCACCCGCGCGGCCGATGCACTCCCGGAGCAGGGCGGCACCGGCCTCACGGCCCCCGCCACCCCTGCCACTCCCGCCGCCCCTGCCGCCCCCACCGTCCCTCCGGCCGGTCCCGACACCCCCGACGTCCCGCCGATGCCGCCCACCGCGCCCCCGACGGGCCGTGCGGGCGTCCGGCCGTGGGGCCGCACCGCCGAGGGGTCCGGGTCATGATGGCCGTATGACGGCAGACGATGTCGAACGCACGGAGGACGGCCGCTACATCGTCGTCAAAGGGCGACGGTGGCGGGCCACCGATCCCGAACTGGCCGAGGACGTGCGGGAACGGCTCGTCCACCACCTGATGGCGGCCCGCCGGGCGGTCGCCGCCGCACGTCACGACGAGGCGGCGCGCAAGGCGGCCCGGGCCCGCGTGCAGCTGGCGAAGACGGGGCTCGGCGAACGCGGCACGGCCTGGTGGGAACTGCCGCCCGCCGAACGCGAGGAACGCGCGGACGACAGCCTGCGCCGCCTCGAACTCGAAGAGGACTGAGTCCCATCAGGACCGTTCAGTCCAGGCAGAACTCGTTGCCCTCGACGTCCTGCATCGCGATGCAGGACTCGTTCTCCTCGTCCGCGTACAGCGTGTACAAGTGGACCGCGCCGAGCGCGACGAGGCGGGCGCACTCCGCTTCGAGCACGGCCAGGCGCTCCGCGCCCACGAGCCCGGTGCCGGCCCGCACGTCCAGGTGCACCCGGTTCTTGGCGACCTTCCCCTCGGGAACGCGCTGGAAGTACAGGCGCGGGCCGGCCCCCGACGGGTCCTCGCAGACGGCCCACGCGCCGTTCGGGTCGGGCACCCCCGGGACGACGTAGCCCATCACCTCGCACCAGAAGCGGGCCACCCGCTCGGGTTCCGCGCAGTCGAAGGTCACCTGGATCTGCCTGATCGTTGACATCGGCGCAACATAACAGGCACGTACCGGGGTTGATCACACGACCCGGAATTCCTCGACGTCGCCCGTGCGCAGCTCGAGACCGTGGCCCACGCCGCCGTCCGGGCGGAGGACGCCGCCGGTCGGGTCGAGCGCGCCGTCGAAGAACATCGACTCGATGCGCACGTGGTCGTGGAACCACTCGACGTGCCGCAGGTTCGCCACGCACGCGGCGGCCGCGGCGTGCGCGTGCGGCGCGCCGTGCGAGGAGACCTCCAGGCCGTGCGCCTGCGCGAGGGCGGCCGCGCGCAGCCACTCCGTGAGGCCGCCGCAGCGCGTCGCGTCCACCTGGACGCAGTCCACGGAGGGGATCATGCGGGCGAAGTACGGGAGGTCGTAGCCGTACTCTCCCGCCGTCACGTCGCACACCAGCGCGTCCCTGACCAGCGCGAGCCCCCGCAGGTCGTCCGACGACACCGGTTCCTCGAACCAGCCCACGCCGTGCTCGGCAAGGACCCGGCCCACCCGGACAGCCTGCTTGCGCGTGTAGCCGCCGTTCGCGTCGACGTACAGCTCCGCCTGCGGGCCGATGACGTCCCGCGCGGTGCGGACCCGGGACACGTCGCGGGCGGCCGCCCTGCCCCACCCCTCACCGATCTTGATCTTGACGCGAGGGATGCGCTGGCCGTGCACCCAGCCGTTCAGCTGCGCCGCCAGATGCGTGTCGTGGTACGTCGTGAAGCCGCCGCTCCCGTACACGGGGACCTCGTCGCGGGCCGCCCCCAGGAGGCGTACGAGGGGCAGTTCCAGGAGGCGTGCCTTCAGGTCCCACAGGGCGATGTCGAGCGCCGAGAGCGCGCATCCGGCGGCGCCCGCGCGGCCGGTGTTGCGGACGGCCTTCGTCATCGCGTCGTGCGCGGCGGGGATGTCGAGCGCGTCGAGGCCGTGGACGGCGGGGACGAGCACCTCTTCCATCAGGGCGGCCACGGACGCGGGGGCGTAGGTCCAGCCGGTTCCCGTCGCGTCGCCGGCCGTGACCTCGGCGACGACGATGGTCGTGGTGTCCCAGGCGAGGGTGCCGTCGGCCTCCGGGGCGTCCGCGGGCACCGTGTACGCGGAGACGGCGGGTCGTTCAATGGGGACTTCGTGCTTCATCTGACCGTTCCTCAGTCGTACCCGAAGGGCGTCGGCAGGCTCCGACCCGTCTCGCCGGGCAGCCTCGGGCATGAGGATGCACCTCCGGTGGGCGGGCGGAGCGGGGTGGACGGATACGGCTGCGAGTAACCCCGAGGCGCGGTCGCAAACGGCGTTCGGGCCGCCCCCAGGGGGCGTCGCACCCCGAACTCCCCGCGTGCCGCCCGTGTTTGGCGACCACCGCGCAGGGGCACGCGTGGGGTCCCGACCCCGCCGGATTCGACCCCTTTCGACCCGCCGGAGGCGCACCGTGAGCCGAACCCGCATCGTCGTCGTCGGAGCCGGCTTCGCCGGCTACCGCACCGCCCGCACCCTGTCCCGGCTGACCCGCGACACGGCCGACATCACCCTGCTCAACCCGACCGACTACTTCCTCTACCTGCCGCTGCTCCCACACGTCGCCACCGGCGTCCTGGAGCCGCGCCGCGTCACCGTCTCCCTCTCCGGCACCCTGCCGCACGTACGCCTCGCGCTCGGCGAGGCCGACGGCGTCGACCTGGAGCGGCGCACGGTGGCGTACACCGACCCGGAGGGCACGCGCGGCGAGCTGCCGTACGACCGGCTCGTTCTCACCGTCGGCAGCGTCAACAAGCTGCTGCCCGTGCCGGGCGTCGCCGAGCACGCCCACGGCTTCCGCGGCATCCCCGAGGCGCTCTACCTGCGCGACCACATCACCCGCCAGACAGAGCTCGCCGCCACCGCGCCGGACGCGGCGACCTGCCGGGCCCGCTGCACGTTCGTGGTCGTCGGCGCGGGCTACACCGGCACCGAACTCGCCGCGCACGGACGGCTGTTCACCGACGCGCTGGTGCGCGGACAACCGCTCCGCCAGGGCATCCGGCCCCGCTGGCTGCTGCTCGACATCGCGGACCGCGTCCTCCCCGAACTCGACCGGCGCCTGTCGGCCACCGCCGACCGCGTCCTGCGCCGCCGCGGCGTGGACGTCCGCACCCGGACCTCCGTCAAGGAGGCCACCCCCGACGGGGTGCTCCTGGACGACGGGGACGCCGTCGACACCCGCACCCTCGTCTGGTGCGTCGGCGTGCGCCCGGACCCGCTCGTCGCCGGACTCGGACGCCCCCTGGAGCGTGGGCGGCTGTGCGTCGACACACACCTCCAAGTGCCGGGCCACCCCGAGGTGTTCGCGTGCGGCGACGCGGCGGCCGTGCCCGACCTGACCAGGCCCGGCGCGCACACCCCGATGACCGCCCAGCACGCCTGGCGCCAGGGTGCCACGGCCGCACGCAACGTCGCCGCGTCCCTCGGCTCCGGCGCGCGCCGCCCCTACCGCCACCGCGACCTCGGCTTCACCGTCGACCTCGGCGGCGCCCAGGCCGCCGCCAACCCGCTCGGCGTCCCGCTCTCCGGACCACTCGCCGGAGCCGTCACCCGCGGCTACCACCTGGCGGCCATGCCCGGCAACCGCGTACGCGTCGCCGCGGACTGGCTCCTGGATTCCGTACTGCCGCGCCAGGCAGTCCAGCTGGGCCTCGTCCGCTCCTGGTCGGTCCCCCTGGAATCCGCCTCGCCCGAGGTGGCCCGCCTGCCGCGCCCGGACGACGACCGCCCCGCACGAGCCACCGAGCACCCGCCACCCGAGGAGACCCCCGATGCCCAGCAGCAATGAACAACTCGGAGCCATCGCACGGCAGTTGCGCGTCGACTCCGTCCGCGCCGCGGCCGCCGCCGGATCCGGCCACCCCACCTCGTCGATGTCCGCCGCCGACCTCATGGCGGTCCTCATCGGACGCCATCTGCACTACGACTTCGACCGGCCCGACCACCCCGGCAACGACCGGTTCATCCTCTCCAAGGGCCACGCGTCGCCGCTCCTCTACGCCGCGTACAAAGCCGCGGGGGCGGTCACCGACGACGAACTGCTCACCTTCCGCGAGCAGGGCAGCCGCCTCCAAGGACATCCCACACCGCGCGCCCTGCCCTGGGTCGAGGTCGCCACGGGATCGCTCGGACAAGGGCTGCCCGTCGGCGTCGGCATGGCCCTGTCCGGCAAGCGGCTCGACCGGATCCCGTTCCGCGTCTGGGTGCTGTGCGGCGACAGCGAACTCGCCGAGGGCTCCGTGTGGGAGGCCGCCGAGCACGCCGGGTACGAACACCTCGACAACCTCACCGCGATCGTCGACGTCAACCGCCTCGGCCAGCGCGGCCCCACCCGCCACGAGTGGCAGCTCGGCGCCTACGCCGACCGGTTCAGGGCCTTCGGCTGGCACGTCGTCGAGGCCGACGGGCACGACGTCGACGCCGTCGACCGCGCCTGCCACGAAGCGGCCTCCACCGTCGGGCAGCCCACCGTCATCCTCGCCCGCACCGTCAAGGGCAAGGGCGTCGCCTCCGTCGAGAACCGCGAGGGCCTGCACGGCAAGCCGCTGCCGGACGCCGACGCGGCCGTCGAGGAGTTGGGCGGCGTACACGACGTACGCGTGGAGATGCGCAGGCCCGCCGCCGCCCGCACCCTGCACGCCGTGCGCAGCGGCCACCTCGAACTGCCCCGCCACGCCCTCGGTGACGCCGTCGCCACCCGCACCGCGTACGGGCAGGCGCTCGCCGCGCTCGGCACCGCGCGCGGCGACGTGGTGGCCCTGGACGGTGAGGTCGGCGACTCCACGAGGACGGAGTACTTCGCCAAGGAGCACCCCGACCGGTTCTTCGAGTGCTACATCGCCGAACAGCAACTCGTCGCCGCGGCCGTGGGGTTGGCGGCGCGCGGCTGGGTCCCGTACGCGTCGACGTTCGCCGCGTTCCTCACCCGCGCCCACGACTTCGTGCGGATGGCGGCGGTGAGCGGCGCCGACATCAACCTCGTCGGCTCGCACGCCGGCGTCGCGATCGGCGAGGACGGCCCGTCACAGATGGGCCTGGAGGACCTGGCGCTGTTCCGCGCGGTGCACGGCTCCACGGTCCTGTATCCGTGCGACGCCCACCAGACGGGACAGCTCGTCGCGTCCATGGCCGGGCTCGACGGCATCAGCTATCTGCGTACGTCACGCGGGGACACGCCCGTCATCTACGGGCCCGAGGAGACGTTCCCCGTCGGCGGCTCCAAGGTGCTGCGCTCCAGTGACGCCGACCGGCTCACCGTCGTCGCCGCGGGCGTGACCGTGCACGAGGCGCTGGCCGCCGCGGAAGCGCTGGAGCGCGAGGGCATCCCCGTGCGCGTCGTCGACCTGTACTCCGTCAAGCCCGTCGACGCGAGGACGCTGCGCGAGGCGGCCGAACGCACCGGCTGCCTCATGACCGTCGAGGACCACCGGGAACAGGGCGGCCTCGGCGACGCCGTCCTCGACGCGTTCACCGACGGCCGGCCGGTACCGCGCCTCGTGCGCCTCGCGGTGCGGACGATGCCGGGCTCGGCGTCGCCCGAGGAACAGCTGCGCGCCGCAGGCATCGACGCGGAGTCGATCGCGGCGGCGGCCCGCCTCCTGGTCGAGGAGGGCGTCGTCCGGTGACCGCGACGGCGGCCCTCAACGGTGGTGCACCGCCCTGAACCAGGCGTTGGCCGCCGGACGGAACATCAGGACCGTCGCCGTGAGCGCGGCGGCGAGGTGCAGCACACACCCGGCGCCCGCCAGGACCTCGGCGACATCCGGGGGCCATCCGGCCGCGGCGTCGCCCGCCCACGCCGTGAGCGACAGCGCTCCGGTCGCCCCGAGCCCGCAGGCCAGCACCCAACGGGCCCACCGGGCGCCCCTGCGCATCCGCACCGCCACCAGGACGGCGGCCGAGAGCACCGCCATGCGGAGCGGCAGGAACGGCAGGAGCGGCAGCCCGTCGGCGGCCGTCATGAAGACGCCCGCCGCGGCCGCGGTCAGCCAGAGCGCGAACGCCGCCCTGACCGCGCCGGGAGCCGGCGGCGCGTCGGCTCCCGGCAGCATGCGGGCCAGCGCCGGGGCGAGGAGCCGCTGCTCGTGCGAGCGGGGGCGTGGGCGGGGAGGGCGGGGCAGTGCCGTGTCGGGCGCCGTCGGCGCGGGGTTCGTCACGTCGGGGTGGTGCGGCATGGTGCGCCTCTCGGGTGAGCCGGATCCTGTCCTGCGATCCTTCCGCCCCCGCGGCGCCGGGGCACGCCCGTCCGCCCCCGACTTCGGGTGGTGCCAGCCACCCTCCCGACCAGGGTGAACGCCACCGTGTCGGAACCGCCCCGCACGACTGCCGGACCTGACGCTGGGTACCCGCCGGGGCACGTCTCACCCGGCGAACCGAGCCGAAGGGATTCCCATGAACGACGTACGGACGGTACGCGCCGGCCGCCGCACCGTAGAGCTGCACCGGCCGCAGAAGGTCCTCTTCCCGGGCCCCGACGCCAAGGGGAGAGGCGCGAGCAAGGGCAGCGGCTCGGGTCTCACCAAGGAGGACCTCTTCGACTACTACCGGTCCGTCGCGCCCTTCATGCTGCCCCACCTGCGCGACCGTCCGCTCATGCTGGAGCGGCACCCGGACGGCGTCGACGGACCGCGCTTCATGCAGAAGGACACACCGGACCACTACCCGGACTGGATCGCCCGCGCCGAAGTGGCCAAGCAGGACGGCACCGTCACCCACACCGTGTGCGACGACACGGCGACGCTCCTGTTCCTGGCCGACCAGGCCTGCGTCACCCTGCACCGCTGGCTCTCCCGCACCGGCCGGATCGACCACCCGGACCGGCTCGTCTTCGACCTGGACCCCGCCGAGGACGACTTCGGCGCCGTGCGCGACGCGGCCCGCCTCCTCGGCGAGCTCCTCGACCAGATGAACCTGCCGTCCGCCCTCATGACGACGGGCTCCCGCGGCCTGCACGTCATCGTGCCCCTCAACGGAAACCACGACTTCGACGACGCCCGCGCCTTCGCCAAGGACGTCGCCGACACCCTCGCCGAGGCCCACCCCGAGCAACTCACCACGGCCCCGCGCAAGAAGGACCGCGGCGACCGGCTCTACCTCGACGTGCAGCGCAACGGGTACGCGCAGACGGCCGTCGCCCCGTTCTCCGTGCGGGCCGCACCCGGGGCGCCGGTCGCCGTGCCGATCGCCTGGGAGCAGCTCGACGACCCCACGGTGAACGCCCGCAGGTGGACGATCGACACCGCCGTGGAGCAGGCCCGCACCGAGCCCTGGGCCGGTGTCCTGCGCTCGGGGCGGGCCCTCGGACCGGCCCGCCGGAAGCTGCGGGCGCTCCGCGGCTGAGCACGTTTGGCCAAGGCTCAACGGGTAACCCGGTGGAGGAGGTGAACATGGCCAATACACCCCGTAAAACCACAGACACCAAGACAACGGACGAAAAGCCTTCGGGCGGCCAGGAAAAGGCTTCGAGCGGCGAGAAGGAATCGCTGCCGGGCCCCATGGCAGTCCTCCGCAACGCGCGCGAGCAGCTCGCCGAGCTGACCGGCATGACCCCGGAATCGGTGTCGTCCTTCGAACGCACCGAGGACGGCTGGCTGCTGGAGATAGAGGTTCTGGAACTCTCCCGTGTCCCCGACACGATGAGCCTCCTCGCGAGCTACGAGGTGCAGCTCGACCCGCAGGGCGAGCTCACGGGCTACCGGCGGCTGCGCCGCTACGAGCGCGGACGCTCGGAGCCCCGCGGAGCGGGCGGCTAGAGCAGAGGGAACGACCGGACAAGGCACGAACCGAAAGAGCAGGACAAGACCAAGGAGGCACCGTCGGCATGACCGTAGTCCCGGCACAACAGTCCGGCGGCGGAGGCGGCACGAGTGGCCTGTACGACGTCGTGGAGCTCATCCTCGACCGAGGACTCGTCATCGACGCCTTCGTACGCGTGTCGCTCGTCGGCATCGAGATCCTGAAGATCGATGTCCGTGTCGTCGTCGCGAGCGTCGACACCTACCTCCGGTTCGCCGAGGCGTGCAACCGCCTCGACCTGGAGACCGGCCAGAAGAAGGACCCGGGCCTGCCCGGACTCGTGGGCGAGATCACGGAGTCCGGCGCCAAGGGCAAGTCCAAGGGCGCGCTCTCCGGAGCCGCCGAGACCATATCCGACGCTTTCAAGCAGTCCCGTGACGAAGGCGAGCGCAAGAGCGAGGAACGGCCGCGGGCCCGTCGCTCGACCTCCCGCCGGAAGGAGGAGCAGGAGTGACCACGTACGTCTACGGCATCGCGAGCAGCTCCCACCCGGCGCTGCCCGACGGCATGGAGGGCATCGGCCGACCGGCCTGCCCCGTGCGCGTCCTGAAGAACGGCGACCTCGCGGCCATCGTGAGCGACGCCCCCGAGGACCTCAAGCCCAAGCGGCGCGACCTGCTCGCGCACCAGAACGTCCTGTCGGAGGCGGGCGCGGCGGGTTCCGTGCTCCCGATGCGCTTCGGCAGCCTCGCCCCGGACGACGAGACGGTCGTCTCCGTGCTGGGGGAGCGGGCCGGTCACTACGAGGAGCGGCTGCGCACCCTCGACGGCAAGGTCGAGTACAACGTGAAGGCCACCCACCACGAGGAGGCCGTGCTCCACCAGGTCCTCGCCGAGAACCCGGAGCTGCGGGCGATGGTCGAGGCCAACCAGCGTGCGGGCGGCGGCACCCACGAGCAGAAGCTGCAGCTGGGCGAGGCGATCACCAACGGTGTGCGGGCCCGCGAGCAGAGCGACGCCGTCGAGGTGCGGCGCGCGCTGGAACCGACGGCCGAGGCGGTCGGCGACGGCCCCGAGGGCACCGGCTGGCTGGCGAACATCTCGTTCCTCGTGGACCGCAAGACGTCCGAGGGCTTCCTCTCGGCCGTCGAGGAACTCCGGGCCACGCAGCCGCACTTGGACCTGCGGGTGCACGGCCCGCTGCCCCCTTACAGCTTCGTCGACCCGGGGCCTTCCGAGCCTGCGGAGTGATGACGGCATGGGGCTCATAGGGGAACTGCTCATGCTGCCTCTGGCCCCTGCCCGCGGCTCCCTCTGGGTGCTCAGGCAGGTGGTCGACGAGGCGGAGCGGCAGTACTACGACCCCTCGGCGATCCGTCGTGAACTCTCCCGCCTCGAGGAGCTCCTGGAGGCGGGAGAGATCGACGAAGCCGAGTTCGAGCGGTGCGAGGACCAGCTCCTCGACCGACTGCAGCAGAGCACAGGACAGGACTTCTGATAATGAACCGACTTGCAGTAGGCCTGGCCGTGGGCGCGGGATACGTCCTCGGACGCACGAAGAAGGCGAAGTTCGCGTTCGCCGTCGGCAGCATGGTGGCGGGCAAGCGGCTCAATCTGAGCCCCAAGGCGCTGGGCCAGATGGTGACCCAGCAGCTGGAGAACAATCCGCAGTTCAAGGAGATCGGCGACCAGCTGCGCCAGGATCTGCGGGGCGTGGGCAAGGCCGCCACCGGATCCCTGCTCAACCGGCAGCTGGAAGGCCTCGCCGACCGGCTGCACGACCGCACCCTCGGCGTCCAGGACCGGATATCCGGCGTCGTGCCGGACGAGGTCAAGGGCGGCGACGACAAGCACGACCGCGATGCGGACGACGACGCCGACGACTCGTACGACGACGAAGAGCCCGACAGGGAACGAGATGTCGACGCCGCCGACGCCGACGCGGAGTCCGACGACGAGGACCGGTCCGGCGGGCAGCGGCGCAAGAAGGCGCCGGCCAAGAGGAGCGCGCCGAAGGCGGGCGCCAAGACCGCCTCGAAGACGGCCGCGAAGAAGGCCCCGGCCAAGAAGACCGCGCAGAAGACGGCCCGCAAGACCACCCAGAAGAAGACGGCCGCGGCGTCCCGCGGGACCGCCCGCAGGGCGACCTCGTCGGCCCGCTCGGGCGGCGGCAGGACGAAGGGAGGCAGTGACCATGGCTGAATCACCCCTGAGCAACATCACGCGCAGCCCCGCTGCCGACCGCCTGAAGGAGGAGGCGCAGGCCTACCTCATGGCGCAGGCCGAGCGCATGCTCGTCGGCGTCGGGCACCGGCTCGGTGACGCCACCGTCAAGCTGAACGACATCGCGGAGGGCAAGAGCCCCGGCTTCGGCAAGCTCGCCGCGCAGGCCGGCAAGAAGATCGCCGACGGCAAGGGCCCGGTGCGCAGCGCGCTGGAACTCGGCGGCACCCACCTGAAGGACAAGGTCACCGACGCCTTCAAGGGCATCGGCGGCGGCAAGCGCAAGAAGGGCGGCGCGGGCCAGAAGCCGACGGTCATCCTGGAGTACATCGACGTCGGCGTGCCGCTGCGCGAGGCCTACGACCAGTGGACCCAGTACCAGGAGTTCTCCACCTTCGCCAAGGGCGTCAAGGGCGCCACCGTGGCGAACGACACGGACTCCGACTGGCAGCTCAAGGTCTTCTGGTCCAGCCGCAGCTGGAAGGCGCACACCACCGAGCAGGTGCCGGACCAGCGCATCACCTGGACCTCCGAGGGCGGCAAGGGGACGACGAAGGGCGTCGTCACCTTCCACTCGCTCGCCGAGAACCTCACCCGGGTGCTGCTCATCATCGAGTACTACCCGAAGGGCCTCTTCGAGAAGACCGGCAACATCTGGCGCGCCCAGGGCCGCCGGGCCCGCCTGGACCTCAAGCACTTCGCCCGGCACATCACGATGCGCGGCGAGGCGAGCGACGGCTGGCGCGGAGAGATCCGTGACGGCGAGGTCGTCCGCAGCCACGAGGACGCGGTGGCCGAGGAAGAGGAGGAGCGCGAGGCTCAGGACGAGCCGCAGGACGACGCCCGGGACGAGCCGGAGTCCGAGTACGACGAGGACGAGGACGAGGAAGGCGAGCACGAGGACGAGCCGGCCGACGAGTACGAGGACGAGGAGGACGTCCCCGAGGAGGAGCTCGAGGACGAGCCCGAGGCCGAGTACGAGGACGACGAGGAGCCGGAGGCCGAGGAGGAGCCCGAATCCGAGGACGAGCCGGAGGCCGAGTACGAAGAGGACGAACCCGAGGCCGACGACGAGCAGCAGCGTGAGTACGCCGGGGCGTCCGGCGGCGGGCGGGACCGTCGATGACGGCGTCCCCCGGCGGCGGGCTCCCGGGCCCGTACGGCAGCGGCGGTGGCGGGGCCAACCTCGCCGACATCCTCGAACGCGTCCTGGACAAGGGCATCGTCATCGCCGGTGACATCAAGATCAACCTGCTCGACATCGAACTGCTCACCATCAAGCTCCGTCTGATCGTCGCCTCGATCGACAAGGCGAAGGAGATGGGCATCGACTGGTGGGAGGACGACCCGGCGCTCTCCTCCGGGGCGCGCCGCGCCGAACTCGCCCGGGAGAACAACGAGTTGAAACAGCGCCTGGCGGAGCTCGAGGAGCGGGACGCCCTCGAACCGGCCGAGACCAAGGCCGAGACGAAGGCCAGGGCCAAGGCCAGTGAAGGAGACACGTGAACGCCGCGAACGCCGACCAGCACGGCGGCGGGCCGCACCACGACGACCTGCGGTACGTCTACGCGGTCTGCCGCCCCCTCGCCGCGCCGCTCGCCGCCGACCTCACCGGGGTCGGCGGCGTGCCGCCCCGTCAGCTCGTCCACGGGGACCTGGTCGCCCTGGTCGGCCCGGTGCCGGAGCGGGACTTCGCGGAGCAGCCCCTGCGCGCGCACCTCGAAGACCTCGACTGGCTCTCCGAGACGGCCCGCGCCCACCAACGCGTCATCGACGCGCTCACGACCGTCACCTGCCCGCTGCCGCTGCGCCTCGCCACCGTCTTCCGTGACGACAGCGGCGTACGCGCGATGCTGGAGGACGGCTCGGAGCGGTTCCGGCGCGTCCTCGAACGCATCGACGGGCGCGTGGAGTGGGGCGTGAAGGTGTACATGGAGAACGCCGAGGAGGCCAAGGACACCGCGTCCGAGGCGTCCGACGCGCCCCGCTCCGGCCGCGACTACCTGCGCCGCCGACGCAGTCAGCGCACGGCGCAGGAGGAGAACTGGCAGCGCGCCGAGGGCTTCGCGCGCGAGCTGCACGAGCGGCTGTCGGGGCACGCAGACGACTCCCGGCTGCACGCCCCGCAGAACTCGGAGCTGTCCCGCACGCCGGGCCGCAACGTGCTCAACGCGGCCTACCTGGTGTCCCGTGCGCACTCCGAGGAGTTCGTCGAGCTCGTGGACCGCACCAAGGACGAGGGCGCGGGGGCGGGTCCGCTCCGGGTGGAGCTGACGGGGCCGTGGGCGGCGTACTCCTTCACGGGGGACGCGGACGACGAGGAGGGCACGACCGCATGACCGTCGTGGAACGCAGGGAAGTCGCCCTGGTCGACCTGCTCGACCGGCTCCTCGCGGGAGGCGTGGTCATCGCGGGTGACATCACCCTGCGGATCGCGGATGTCGACCTGGTACGCATCGACCTGAACGCCCTGATCAGCTCGGTCAACGAGCAAGTGCCCTCGCCGTGGCCGGAGTTGGAGTGACCCATGAGCACTGAAGCCGAGCCGAACACGAACACGAGCACCGATCGCCGCAAGCGCATGGACCTCGACCCCGACACCGTCGAGCGGGATCTGGTGAAGCTGGTCCTGACCATCGTCGAACTGCTGCGTCAGCTGATGGAGCGGCAGGCCGTGCGCCGCTTCGACACCGGTGAGCTGACCGAGGAGCAGGAGGAGCGGATCGGCCTCACGCTGATGCTCCTGGAGGACCGGATGGCCGAGCTCCGGGGCCGGTACGGGCTGCGGCCCGAGGACCTGAACCTGGATCTCGGACCGCTGGGCCCGCTGCTCCCCAGGGAGTGACCCGGGAGAGGACCGGCGGGCGGGCGCGTCACTTCCGGCAGAGCACCTCGCCGTGCAGCACCGCGAACCACGCGTCCTCCCGCGCGCCCCACTCCCGCCACCCCGCGGCGATCGCGCCGAGCCGTTCCGCGTCCGTGTGGCCGCCCTCCACCGCGCGCCCGGCGTAGGAGGAGTCGACCGTGCGGTCCGCCCACAGGCCGCTCCACCAGGCGCGCTCGTCCTCGGAGCTGTAGCACCAGGTGTCCGCGGTCGCGGTGACGTCCGCGAAGCCGGCCTCCAGGGCCCAGGACTTGAGGCGGCGCCCCGCGTCGGGCTCGCCGCCGTTGGCGCGGGCCACTTGGCGGTAGAGGTCCAGCCACTCGTCCATGACGGGCATCCGGGGGTGCCAGGTCATCGCCTCGTAGTCCGCGTCGCGCACCGCGACGATGCCGCCCGGTCTGCAGACCCGCCGCATCTCGCGCAGCGCCCGCACCGGATCGCCGACGTGTTGGAGGACCTGATGGGCGTGGACGACGCAGAAGGAGTCGTCGGGGTAGTCGAGGTCGTGCACGTCCGCGACGGCGAACTCGACGTTGTCCACCCCGCGTTCGGCCGCGGTGGCGCGGGCCCGGTCCAGGATGCCGGGGGCGCGGTCCACGCCGGTGACCCGGCCGTCCGGCACGAGCGCGGCCAGATCGGCGGTGAGGGTGCCGGGGCCGCAGCCGATGTCGAGGACCGTCATGTCGGGCTCGAGCGAACCGACCAGATAGGCGGCCGAGTTGGCGGCGGTGCGCCACGTGTGCGAGCGCAGCACGGACTCGTGGTGCCCGTGCGTGTAGACGGCGGTCTCCTGCGGCATGGCGGAGCTCCTTCGTGTGCGAGTACGAAGACTGCGAGTACGGAGACCGTACGCCGCCATGCCGAATGGCGAGACCTGCGTATCAATATGTGGTCAAGCGGTGGTGTCGGAGCACTCTCAGCGGAGGTTGCTCAGCGGGCGGTACACGGTCAGCGCCTCCGGCAGCTTGTCGATGAGCAACGAGCCCTCGACGTGCGTCACTTCACCGTCGAACGCCACGGCGGTGCCCTCGCCGAGCCCGTCCACCCGCAGCCTGGGCAGCCGCGCGGCCGCCTGCGCGGGGGAGCGCACCTCGGGTCCGGTCAGCGCGGCGGCCAGGAGCCGGGCGCCCGGCCTGCGCCCGCCGTGCACGATGCGCACATCGAGCAGACCGTCCGCCAGGTCGAGCCTGCGGCCCGGGGTGAGACCCGGCCGGTGGTACGTGCAGTTGCCCGCGAACAGCAGCCACAGCGCGCGGTCCTTGCCACGGAACTGAGCGGTCAGCGGGTGCTCGTCGGAGCGCAGGATCTTCAGCGCCGCGAGCACCGAAGCGGGCCAGCCGCCGATGCGTGGCGACCAGTGCTCGCGCTGCCGCACCAGCTCCGGGTACACGCCCAGGCTGAACGTGTTGAGGAAGTACCCCTCCTTGGGCTCCCCGGACTTCGACCCCTCCGCGGTGAAACGGCCCACGTCGACGGCGACCGCCTCGCCCGCCTCCACCGCACCCGCCAGGTCGTGGGCGTCCTCCACCCCGAGGTCGTACGCGAAGTGATTGAGGGTGCCGCCGGGCAGCACCGCGAGCGGCAGACCGTGGTGGAGCGCGACGCGCGCCGCGGCGTTGACCGTGCCGTCGCCGCCGCACACCCCGAGGACCGTCGCGCGGGCCGCCGCCTTCTCCAGCTCGGCGCCCACGTCGGCGGGGTCGGCGACGACGACCTCCGCCTCGGGCAGCGCGTCGCTCAGCGCCTTCACGCGCTGCGGAGTGCCCGCACCCGTATTGGTCACCAGGACCAGACCGGCACCGCCCGGCAGCGCGGGCGCCGTCACCCGGGGCCGTCCCGGCGGCGCGAGCTGCGACCGCGTCGGCACCAGACCCCGCACCGCGAACGCCGCGCCCGCGCCCAGCGCGCCGCCCACCAGGACGTCGCTCGGATAGTGCGCCCCGGTGTAGATGCGGGAGACCGCGACGGCGGTGGCGAGCGGCGCGACGGCCGCGCCCCAGGCCCGCGACTCCAGCGCCACGCCCGTGGCGAACGCGGCGGCGGACGCCGCGTGACCCGAAGGGAAGGACGTGGTGATGGGCTGCCGCTTCAACTGGCGTATCAACGGCACCGCGTCGAGCACCGGCCGGGCGCGGCGCACCGAGCGCTTGCCCAGCGTGTTGATCGTCGCGGAGGCCAGTGCCAGCGAGGCGACGCCGCGCACCGCGGCGCGCCGGGCCCGCGGGGTCCGCGTCGCGGTGATCGCCGCGGCCGTCGCGAACCACAGCACGCCGTGGTTGGCGCTCTGGCTGAGCCCCGGAAGCACCCGGTCGGCGCCGGGCCAGTGCCGCTTGGCGACCGCTTCGAAGAGCCGGCTGTCGAAGGAGACCAGACGGGCCTTGACCGGGCGGTGCCCGGCGGCGGGACGGGACAGGTCGAGACCGGAGACGTCCGGGGAGTCAGCGCACATGGCGCTCACGTACCCCCGCCTCCGCCGTTCAGGCCGCCCCCGCGGGGAAACGGTTTGCCCGGGCGCCCTTCGGGCACGGAGAATCCCGCTCATGGGACATCTGGAAGCCGCACACCTCGAGTACTACTTGCCGGACGGGCGGGCGCTGCTCGGTGATGTCTCCTTCCGGGTCGGCGAGGGCGCGGTCGTCGCCCTGGTCGGGGCGAACGGCGCGGGCAAGACCACCCTCCTGCGGCTGATCTCCGGCGAGCTCCAGCCGCACGGCGGCAGCGTCACCGTCAGCGGCGGCCTCGGCGTCATGCCGCAGTTCGTCGGGTCCGTGCGCGACGAGACCACCGTGCGCGACCTGCTCGTCTCCGTCGCCCAGCCGCGGATCAGGGCGGCCGCGCAGGCCGTCGACGCCGCCGAGCACCTGATCATGACGGTCGACGACGAGGCCGCCCAGATGAAGTACGCCCAGGCGCTCTCCGACTGGGCGGAGGTCCAGGGGTACGAGGCCGAGACGCTGTGGGACATCTGCACGACGGCAGCGCTCGGCGTCCCCTACGACAAGGCCCAGTTCCGCGAGGTCCGCACCCTCTCCGGCGGCGAGCAGAAGCGTCTCGTCCTGGAGGCCCTGCTGCGCGGCACCGACGAGGTGCTGCTCCTCGACGAGCCGGACAACTACCTCGACGTGCCCGGCAAGCGCTGGCTGGAGGAGCAGCTCAAGGAGACCCGCAAGACCGTTCTGTTCGTCTCCCACGACCGCGAGCTGCTCGCCCGCGCCGCCGAGAAGATCGTCAGCGTCGAGCAGAGCCCCGAGGGCGCCGACGCCTGGGTGCACGGCGGCGGCTTCGAGACGTTCCACGAGGCCCGCAAGGAACGCTTCGCGCGCTTCGAGGAGCTGCGCCGCCGCTGGGACGAGAAGCACGAGCAGCTGAAGAAGCTGGTCCGCACCCTGCGCCAGGCCGCCGACGTCAGCCATGAGATGGCGTCGCGGTACCACGCGGCCCAGACCAGGCTTCGCAAGTTCGAGGAGGCCGGACCGCCGCCCGAGCCGCCGCGCGAGCAGGACATCACCATGCGCCTGCACGGCGGACGCACCGGGGTCCGGGCCGTGACCTGCGAGAACCTCGAACTGACCGGCCTGATGAAACCCTTCGACCTGGAGGTCTTCTACGGCGAGCGGGTCGCCGTCCTCGGCTCTAACGGCTCCGGCAAGTCGCACTTCCTGCGGCTGCTCGCGGGCGACACCGAGAACCCGGTGGCGCACACCGGGCTCTGGAAGCTCGGCGCGCGCGTCGTGCCGGGACACTTCGCGCAGACCCACTCCCACCCCGAGCTGATGGGCCGCCCGCTCCTGGACATCCTGTGGCGCGAGCACGCGCAGGACCGCGGCGCCGCGATGTCCCGGCTCCGGCGGTACGAACTGACGCAGCAGGCCGAGCAGAAGTTCGAGCGGCTCTCCGGCGGCCAGCAGGCCCGCTTCCAGATCCTGCTGCTCGAACTGCAGGGCTGCACGGCGCTGCTCCTCGACGAGCCCACGGACAACCTGGACCTGGAGTCGGCCGAGGCGCTGCAGGAAGGCCTCGAGGCCTTCCAGGGCACGGTTCTCGCCGTCACCCACGACCGCTGGTTCGCCCGCTCCTTCGACCGCTACCTGGTCTTCGGCAGCGACGGCCACGTCCGCGAGACGCCGGAGCCGGTGTGGGACGAGCGGCGGGTCGACCGCGTGCGGTAGCCCCGCCGCCCACCCACCGCTCGAAACCGGTCTCTCAGCCGAAGGCCGGGGAGGCCGGGGAGGCCGGCTGCGTGGGCCTGACGCCCGGCGTGGCCCGGCACGTCACGTCCTTCGCCGGCAGCCTGCCGGTGACCAGGTACTCCGTGGCGGTGTCCTCGGCGCACCGGTTGGCCGGGCCCGCGGACATCCCGTACACGACGCCGTGCCCCTCGCCCTCGTCGACGGTCACCAGCCGGGAGCCCTTGAGCGCGCGGTGCATGCCGCGCGCCGTCGACAGGGGGGTCTGCGAGTCCCACTCGTTCTGCACGATCAGCGAACGGACGTGGTTGTCGACCTTCGTCGGGGGCTCCACCGGACGGTCCCAGAAGGCGCACGGGTTGATGTTGGACGCGAAGTCGCCGAACAGCGGATGGCGGGCGGCGTCACGGACCGAGTCGCGGTGGTAGGTCTTCGGGTCGCGCGGCATGGGCGCGTCACCGCACACGACGGTCCAGAGCGCCGACACCAGGTTGTCCGTGGCCTCCGGCTCCGTCGGGAAGTCGGGCACCGGCTTGCCCGCGGCGGCGTCCTTCAGCATGCCGACGAGCTCGGCGGCGCTGCGGGGGGTGAAGAACTCGCGGCGCAGGAAGCCGCGGATGTCGGTGCCGGTGAGCTTGGCCGTGCCCACGTCGATCGGGTCGCGGTCGGCCCGCTTCACCAGGTCCCAGAAGGTACGGGAGACTTCGGCCGGCGTCTTCCCCAGGTCGTACGTCGCCGAGTGCGCGGCGGTCCACCGCGTCCAGCGCGCGAACGCGGGCTCGGCCTCCGACGCCCACACCTGGAACATCTTGCGCCACATCATCTTCGGGTCGACGGCGCTGTCCAGGACGAACCGGTCGGCGCGCCGGGGGAACAGCTGCGTGTACACGGAGCCGAGCGCGGTGCCGTACGAGACGCCGTAGTACGAGATCTTCTTCTCGCCGAGGACGGCCCGCAGGACGTCCATGTCCCGCGCGGTGTTGCGGGTCGTCATGTGCGAGAGCGCCGGGCCCGTCTGCTTGCGGCACTTGTCCGCGACGGTCTTCGCCCGGGCGACGCTCTCGCCGAACGGCCGGTAGGAGCGCGGGAAGCGCTTCTCGTCGTCGGTGAGCCCGCACTCGACGGGGGTGCTCCGGCCGATGCCGCGGGGGTCGAACCCGATGAGGTCGTACCGCTCGGTGACGGACTTGGGCATCGTCTCGGTGAAGTACAGCGGTAGGTCGAGCCCGGGGCCGCCGGGACCGCCCGGATTGGAGAGCAGGACACCGCGGCGCTTCGCGGGGTCGGTCGCCTCGATCCGGGATATCGCGACGTCGATGACGGTGCCGCCGGGGTCGCGGTAGTCCAGCGGCACCTTGAGGGTGGCGCACTGGTAGGCGGCGGGCGTGTCGGATCCGCACCGCTTCCAGTCCGGCTTCTGGTCGGTGAACCGGCTCAGCGGGCGGCTCCCGGTGTCCTGCCGGGGCGCGGCCGAGGCCGGCAGCGCGGCGAGACCGGGGGCCAGTACGGCGGTGAGGCCGAGGGCGACGAGCGGTAAGCGGCGGCGTCTCGGTACGGAGTGGGGCACGTGGGAGGTCCTTCCGTCGTAACAGGTGCTGTTGATCGGTTGGACGCGGAAACAGAGCTCTCTGCCTCCCCGGCGGACACGGCTGTTTCAGGACATTTACGGGGTTCCTGTACGCGCCGGTTCGCCCGTGCGGTGCGCGCGCGGCCCGTGTGCGGTGCATCCTGGGTAGTACGCAGAGCGATCGGAGCGATCCATGAACGGAGTCGATCCGGGCAGGCTGGACGACCAGCAGCTCATCAAGGAGCTGGAGACGATCCACCGCACCCGCCACAGCACCCTGCTGCACGGTTCGAGCGATGCCCTGCGGGCCCACAACGACCGCATGGCGGAACTCGAAGGCGAGTACTTGCGCCGCCATCCGCGCAGGTCGGTGGCCGGGGGCCGGACCCGCGCGGGCGCGCGGGAGAGGGGAAGCACGAGCACATGACGGACCACCGGACCCTCCTCGCGCGGCACGGCGAGGCGCTCGACCTGTTCACCGACCGCGTGCACGCCGTAGGCGCCGACCAGTGGGACGACCCCACCCCCTGCACGGACTGGACCGTGCACGACCTGGTCAACCACCTCGCGTCCGAGCAGCTGTGGGTGCCGCCGCTGCTGCGCGACGGAGCCACCACGGAGTCCGTCGGCGACGCCTTCGACGGCGACATGCTCGGCCCCGACCCGGTCGCCTCCTGGGACACCGCGTCCGCCGCCTCACGCGCCGCGTTCCGCGAGGAGGGCGCCCTGGACCGCACCGTCCACCTGTCGTTCGGCGAGGCATCGGCGCCGTTCTACGCCGGGCAGATGATCACCGACCTCGTGGTGCACGCCTGGGATCTGTCCCGCGCGATCGGCGCCGACGAGACACTGCCCGAGGCCTTGGTCGACTTTGCGCTTTCCGAAGTGAGGCCTTACGCAGAGGAGTTGGAGAAGAGCGGCCTCTTCGCCCCGGCCGTCGAGTCGCCCGCCGACGCCGACGAGCAGACGAAACTCCTGAACCTCCTCGGCCGCGAGGTCTGAAGATCGTTCCAAGTCCGAGATCGCTCCACCGTCTTTCGGCTCGCGAACAGAGGGAACCTGATGTTCATGAGAGTCGGAGTGGTGGATGTGGGTTCGAACACGGTGCGGCTCGTCGTCGCGGACGCCGACGGACAGGTGCCGTTGCCGGTCCACACGGTGAAGAGACGGCTGAGGCTGGGAGAGCATCTGGACGACGAGGGACGCCTCGGCGAGGAGCCGGTCCGCGAACTGGTCGCCGCGGTCCGCGACGTACAGGAGGAGGCGCAGCGCTGGGGGGTGTACGAACCCTTCGCCTTCGTCACCTCGATCGTGCGGGACGCCCCGAACCGGGCCGAGGTCCTGGAAGCGGTGGAGGCCGGTACGGGCATCCGGCTGCGCACCCTGTCGGGGGAGGCCGAGGCGGAGCTGACGTTCCTCGCCGCCCGCAGATGGATGGGGTGGCGCGCGGGACCGCTGGTGCTCTTCGACATCGGCGGCGGATCGCTCGAAGTGGCCTTCGGGCGCAGCCGCCTGCCGGACTACGCGGCGTCGCTGCCGCTCGGGGCGAGACGGCTGACGCGGGACCTCTTCGGCGGCCAGGACCCGCCCCGCCCCGAGGACCTGAAGGCGGTGCGCCGCCAGGTGCGCCACCAGCTGCGGGACGTGGCCGCCCGGATCCGCTGGGAGATGCCGCACACGGCCGTCGCCACGTCCCGCACGTTCCAGCAGCTGGCCAGATTGTGCGGCGCGGCTCCCGGCCGCTACGGCCCGTTCGTGGAGCGGCAGTTGAGCCGCGTCGCACTCGGCGGGGCGCTCAAGGAGCTGGCGTCGCTGCCCGCCGAGCGGCGCGCCCAGCTGCCCGGCATCTCGGCGGCGCGCGCCGGTCAGTGCGTGGCCGGCGCGGTCGTCGCCCACACGGCGATGAAGCTGACCGGCATCGAGGAGGTCACCGTCTGCCCCTGGGCCCTGCGCGAGGGCATCCTGCTCCGCTACATCGAGGACGGTGACGCGGACTGGTGGGCGGGTGAGCACGTGCACACGGGTGACACGAGCCGCACCGCCCAGATGCTGCTGCCGGTGCCCGCAGGGACCTGAGGCGCGCCCCGGAAGGGGTCAGCCGGACTGCGGCTTCGCCCCCTTGGCGAACTCCGCGAGGAACGCCTCGCAGAACGCCTTGAGGTCGTCCGGCTTGCGGCTGGTGATGAGCGTGTTGGGGCCGCCGGTGCAGACCTTGACCTGCTCGTCGACCCAGGTGCCGCCCGCGTTGCGGATGTCGGTCTTCAGGCTCGGCCAGGAGGTCAGGGTGCGGCCGCCCAGCACGTCCGCCTCGACGAGCGTCCAGGGGGCGTGGCAGATGGCCGCGACGGGGAGGCCGCGGTCGAAGAAGTCCTTGACGAACGCCACGGCCTTCTCGTCCGTGCGCAGGTAGTCCGGGTTGGCGACGCCGCCGGGCAGCACGAGCCCGTCGAACGCGTCGGCCCGTGCGTCGGCCACGACCTCCTGGACGGGGAAGGTGTCCGCCTTGTCGAGGTGGTTGAAGCCCTGGATCTCACCGGGGTCCGTGGACACCAGGACGGCCTCGCCGCCCGCGTCCCGGACGGCCTGCATGGGGTCCGTGAGTTCGATCTGCTCGACGCCCTCGGGCGCTACGAGGAACGCGATGCGCTGCGGCATGGCGGAGTCGTCCTTCCTGTTGGCTGATTTCGTACAAGGTCGTACAAGGGTTGTACAAGATCTGATTGTCCGTATGGGTGTGGTTTAAACCCATCCGTCCGGGCCGCCGTCGGGCGCCGCGCGGCTGATGTCGGCGAGCGCCGACGTCGGATCCTGCGACACCGCGAGGTCACCGAGGCTCACCATTCCCACCGGATGGCCGTCCTCGACGACGGGCAGCCGCCGCACCGCGTGGTCGCGCATCAGCCCGATGGCCTCCGACACCGCGTCGTCGGGGGCCACCACCACCGGGTTCGGCGTGCAGACGGCCTGCGCGCTGACCGTCAGCGGATCCGCGCCGTCCGCCACGGCGCGCAACGCGATGTCCCGGTCCGTGAGCACGCCGAGGACCCGCCCTTCCGCCGCCACCAGGACGTCGCCGATGTCCTGGGCGCGCATCAACTGTGCCGCTTCGACGAGAGAGGCGTCGGGGCGTACGGCCACGACACCCGGCGTCATGACGTCCCTTACGTAATCAGCCATGGCTGGAGACCTTCCTGCATGCGTCCGTCATACGTTCCGCGTGCTGACTCCGCCGCAGTACCCCTGAGCCATGAAGCCATGCCTCCGCGGGCCCCTTCCGGAACCGCTAGGACGACCGCTCCCCGCGGTCCTCGTGGCCCGCTCCCGGCAGGAACTCCTGCACCTTCGCCTTCAGACCCTGCTTGACCACCGACGCCCGGTCCGCGTCGCCCTTGAGGATCGACGACGCGGTGGCCTCCATCTGGTCCCACGTCGCGTGCGGCGGGATCGGCGGGACCGCCAAGTCGGTGCGGAAGTCGATCACCACCGGGCCGCTCGCGTCGAGCGCGGCACGCCACGCCGGCTCCACCTCCTCGGGACGCTCCACGCGGATGCCGGTCAGACCGATCGAACGGGCGAACTCCGCGTACCGAACGTCGGGCAGCGACTGGGACGGCAGGAAGGACGGGGCGCCCTCCATCGCCCGCATCTCCCACGTCACCTGGTTCAGGTCCTGGTTGTTCCACACGCCGACGACCAGCCGCGGGTCGTCCCAGCGGTGCCGGTACTTGGCGGCGGTGATCAGCTCCGCCATGCCGTTCATCTGCATCGCGCCGTCGCCCACCAGAGCGATCGCGGGACGGTCGGGGTGCGCGAACTTCGCACCGATCGCGTACGGCACACCGCAGCCCATCGTCGCCAGCGTGCCCGACAGGGAGGCGCGCATGTCCCCGCGGAAGGTGAGGTGCCGGGCGAACCAGTTCGCCACCGAACCCGAGTCGGACGTCACGATCGCGTTGTCGGGGAGCAACGGGTCCAGGGCCCGCGCCACATACTCCGGATTGATGGGATCGGCGGAGATCCCGGCCCTGCGCTCCATCACCCCGCGCCAGCGCGCGACGTTCGCACAGACCTCGTCGTACCACTCGCGGCACACCTCGCGGCGGTCCTTGTCGATGAGCGGGATCAGCTCGCGCAGCGTCGCCCGCGCGTCGCCGACGAGGTTCACCTCGTACGGATAGCGCATCCCGATCATGTGCGGGTCGATGTCGATCTGCACACCGCGCGCCGAACCGAACTCCGGCAGGAACTGCGAGTACGGGAAGCTGGAGCCGATCGTCAGGAGCGTGTCGCAGTCGCGCATCAGCTCGTAGCTGGGGCGGGTGCCGAGCAGGCCGATCGAACCGGTGACGTACGGGAGTTCGTCGCTCAGCGCGTCCTTGCCGAGCAGCGCCTTCGCCACGCCCGCGCCGAGCAGCTCCGCGATCTCCTCGACCTCCGCGCGCGCCCCCGCCGCGCCCTGGCCGACCAGGATGGCCGCCTTGTCGCCGGAGTTCAGGACCTCCGCGGCGCGCTCCAGGGCCGTCGGCGAGGGCATCGCGGTCCAGCTGCTGCGGTCGAGACTGGAGGGGACCATCTTGAAGGCGTGCGGCGGCGGGGTGTACTCCAGCTCCTGCACGTCGCCGGGGACGATCACGGCGGTCGGGCAGCGGCGCGCGTACGCGGTGCGGATCGCCCGGTCCAGGACGTTGGGCAGCTGCTCGGGGACCGTCACCGTCTCCACGAAGTCGCCCGCCACGTCCTTGAACAGCGTGTGCAGGTCCACCTCCTGCTGGTACGAGCCGCCCATCGCGCTGCGGTGGGTCTGCCCGACGATCGCGAGGACCGGCACGTGGTCCAGCTTCGCGTCGTACAGGCCGTTCAGCAGATGCACCGCCCCCGGGCCCGACGTCGCCACGCACACACCGAGCCGCCTGCCGAACTTGGCGTACCCGACCGCCTGGAACGCCGACATCTCCTCGTGCCGGGACTGCACGAAACGCGGCCGGTCCTCGGCCCTGCCCCACGCGGCCAGCAGACCGTTGATGCCGTCACCCGGATAGCCGAAGACCTGCTCCACGCCCCAGGCGCGCAGCCTCTCCAGGATGTGGTCGGCGACCTTGACGCTCATGCGGAACCCTCCGGTCGAAAACGGAAAACGGCAGTCTGGTCCGGGTGTCCTGCCGCACCGGCGGGAAACCTCGCGGTGTTTGCTGCCCAAAGCGCGGGGCAGGCGGAAGGGAGTGCTTCGGACCGGAGGCACGTCCGTGGGAGCGTCCCTGACGCCCGCCCCCCGGGTGTGCCCGTTGCGCTCCGACGTGCGCACACTCCCACGGTGACCGTCCATCCCAAGGCACCCACGAGGGAGTTGCGACGCACCATGCGATCCCACACCACCACTGCAGCAGCCGCGAGGCCCAGGCGTCACCCGCACGACGACGCCCCCGACACCGCGGAAGCCTTCGCCCGCCTCGTCGAACTGGCACCGGGACCCGAGCGGGACACCCTGCGCCAGGAGATCGTCCAGGCCTGGCTCCCCATGGCGGAACGGCTCGCCGGCCGATTCCGCAACCGCGGCGAATCCCTCGACGACCTGCGGCAGGTCGCGGCCCTCGGCCTGGTCAAGGCCGTCGACCGCTACGACCCGCGGCGCGGCACCGCGTTCGAGAGCTACGCGGTCCCCACCGTCACGGGTGAGATCAAGCGGCACTTCCGCGACCACATGTGGACCCTGCACGTGCCGCGCCGCGTCCAGGACCTGCGCAACCGCGTACGGTTCGCCCGCCAGGACCTCTCCCAGACGGTCTCGGGGCGCGCCCCCACCACCGCCGAGATCGCCACCCACGCGCAGATGAGCGAGGAGGACGCCAAGGCCGGCCTGGAGGCGCTCGACAGCTTCACCGCGCTCTCCCTCGACGCCGAACTCCCCGGCAGCGAGGACGGCTACTCGCTGAGCGACGCCCTCGGCGGCACCGACCCGGCGCTCGACGTCGTCGTCGACCGGGAGGCCGTCAAGCCGCGGATCGCGCAGCTCCCCGAGCGCGAACGCACCATCCTCTACATGCGGTTCTTCGGCGACATGACGCAGAGCAGCATCGCCGACGAGATGGGCATCTCCCAGATGCACGTGTCCCGGCTCATCAGCCGCTGCTGCGACCGGCTGCGCGACCAGGTCATGAAGGACGCGGCCTGACACTCCGCCGCATCGCGAGCGCGATGTGCCGCGACATCACGTCGACCGTCCGCGCCTCGGCCATCGAGAAGGCGAGCCGCGCGCCGCTCCGGAAGAGCGTGAGGACGCCCTCCACCGGGCCGTGCGTGCGGGCGGTCAGCGGCACACACAGCAGGGACGTGACCTCGGCGCGTACGAGCACGTGCGCGCCGGACGCGTCCCTGCCGAACGCGTCCGGGTCCTCCGGGCGCACCTGAAGCGACGCCGCCCCGCCGCGTGCCGCCTCCACCACGAGGGGGCACGCGGCGGGGTCCTGCGCGAGGACGTCGGGGGCAGCCGGTGCGTCCGGTGGTCCCAGGACCGTGGTGCGCCGCAGCCTGGCGGCTCCCGCGTCGGCGATCACCCAGTCCGCGAACCGCCCGTGCAACACCCCGGCGGCCGCATCGAGGACAGCCGCGCCGTCCCCCGCGGGCACGGCGAGCAGCGCCGTCGTCATGGCGTCCAGCAGATCGAGCTGGGCCGCGTGCCGGGTCGCCTCACCGAGGTCGGGGGCCGGCCCCTGGACGCTCGGCCGGTGCTGCGCGTGGTCCTTCGTGGGCTGCAGCACGACGAGGACCGCGGTGCGCGGCTCCGCGCCGGGGCGCAGCGCGGTGAGGGTCGCGCGGACCGGGGTGCCGGGGCTCTGCTGCAGGTGCACGTTGAGACTCCGGTCGCCCTCGCCGCGGGCGACCGCCGCGGTCTGCGTACGGAACGCCACCCGGTCGGCGTGCATCAGGAACCCGGTCAGCGGGCGGCCCGTCGCATAGCCCGCGCGGACACCGGTCAGACCCGTCGCGGCGAAGTTCATGCGCCGCACCACGGTCTCCCTGTCGACCAGCGCCACCGGCAGCGGCATCCGCTGGAACAGGGACCGCAGCAGCCGCTGCTCGTCACGGTCCGCCGTGGCGTCGTCCCACTGCCCGTTGACGGCAAGACGCTCGTACGTCGGCCACAACTGGGCCGCCACATGGTCCAGTTCGAAGAGTGCGGCGTCCAGGACGGTGCCGAGGTCCCCGGCCGGGACGGAACGGGCCGACTTCAACTCGGCGACACGACGCAGGAAATCCGCGAGCTCTTCACCGAAAGCCTCCATCTGGGACATGCGCCGAACCTATCCGCTGCGACCGTTTTCCGTGAGCCGTGCCGGGAAGCCGAGGGAAGAGGAGGAACAGTCATGGCGCCCATGCCCGACCCGGACCTGCTTCGACCCCAGTCATCTCTGCCCGGCCGCAGGCTGTCCGAACTCGCCGAGCAGGCCGTGCGCTGCACCCCCGCCTGCTGCGGCGCGAGCACGACGGTGTCCGACGGCGGCGACGAACAGCCCATAGCCGTCACCCACCCCGACCTCGCCGGGCTCGTCTCCGTGCAACTGCGCTCCGGCGAAGGACCCATCCCCGCCGCCGAGGAGCGGGGCACGCCCGTCGACGCGGAGGACCTGCTGCGGGACGAGCGGTGGCCCGAGTACCGTGCGATGGCCCTCGACGCGGGCGTACGGTCCTGCGTCACGCTGCCCTTCCAGCGCGGCGGGCTCACCGTCACCCTGACCCTGTTCGGCTTCCGCCCCGGAGCGCTCGACGACCCCGGTCACGGGCCCGCCCGGGCGCTCGGGGACCTCGCCACGACGAGCTTCGTGCGCGACCGGCACTACCGCGCCGCGCTGACCGAGCTGGACCAGCTCGGCACGGCCATGCGGACCCGGCCGGTCGTGGACCAGGCGTCCGGCATCGTCATGCACGTCCTGGGCTGCGACGCGGACACCGCCTTCGGGGTGCTGCGCCGGATATCGCAGGCCACCAACCGCAAGCTCGCGGACGTCGCCGCGGCGCTCGTCGAGACGAAGGGCCGCGGCCTGGAACGCGAACTGGTATCGCTGGCCCGCTGAGTGCCTGTGTCATAACTCCGGCGAGAGCCTGTCCTCCGAGAGCGGAAGTGGCGGCGCCGGGCCGTCGGGGATACGTATGGATACGCAGGCACACGTACCGCCGACCGGCGCGGCGGACCAGTACGGCACGGAGGCACGGATGCGGCGCACGGAGACGGAGGGCCGCGGACCCGTCCGGTACGGGCCGCCCCAGCCGGAGCCGGGCCTCCCGGTCCTGCCCGAACTGGCGGCCGCCGCCGCGGCGGCGGCGGGCCGTTCCCCGGCCGAGCCCGCGGGTGGCGGCCCCGCGCTCCTCGACGCCGCGAGCGGCTACTGGGCCCGGCGCGGCCTGCCCGTGGAGCGCCACCAGGTCGTCGCCGCCCCCGGCGCCCCGCCCCTCCTGCTCGCCCTCACCGCGGCCCTCGGCGGCGACGTCCTGCTGCCGCGGCCCTGCGCCGCCTGGTGGGCGCCCCAGGCGCGGCTGCTCGGCCGCGACGTCTACCACGTGCCGACACCCGCCGAGTGCGGCGGCGTCCCCGACCCGTACGCCCTCCTGGAGACCGTCCGCAGGGTCCGCGAAGAGGGCGGAAGACCCCGGCTCCTCGTGCTCTCCGTCGCAGACGACCCGACCGCCACCGTGCCGCCGCCCGAAGTGCTCCACGAGACGGTGGAGGCCGCCGCCGGCGAAGGCCTGCACGTCGTCAGCGACGAGACGTGGCGCGACACCCTGCACCACCCCCGCGACACCGTCGTGATCGGCCCCGCCGAGATGGACCACGAGCGGGTGACCGTCCTGTGCGACCTCGCGGGGCCCTTCCTGCCCCCGGCGCTGCCCGCCGCCGTCGCCCGCTTCCCCGCGACTCCGGCGGGATCCGCCCTGCGCGCCCGCACCCTCGACGTCCTCACCGCGCTCGGCGCGACCCTCGCCGCACCCGCCGTCGCGGCGGCGTCGTACGCACTCGGCGAACCGGACCCGATCGTCGAACGGCTCGCCGCCGCCGTACGGCTGCACGCGCGCGTGGCCGACGCCGCGCAGCACGCGCTGCTCGCCGCGGGCGCCCTCGTCCGGCCCCCGCAGGCGGGCCGCCACCTCTACGCCGACCTGGGCCCCCTGCGCTCGGCGCTCGCCGCGCGGGACGTCGGTGACGCACAGGACCTGGAGGAGTACCTCGAAGCCCGCCTCGGCATGCCCGCACCGGGCGGCCACCGCTTCGGCGACGACTTCGACAAGCTGCGCGTACGCCTGTCCACGGGCCCCCTCCTCGGCGCGACCCCGGCGGAACAACAGGAGTCGCTCATGGCGCCCGACCCGCTGCGACTGCCGCACGTGAACCGTGCGCTGACCGCGTTCGGCGCGGCCTTCGACGACCTGCGCGCGGCCGTCGCGCGGCGGCCGGAACAGATGGAACGGACGGAACGGGCGGAACCGCCTCACTGACCCCGCTTGCGGTACTCGCGCACCAGCAGACGCACGGCCGCGGGGACGGCGGGCCGCGCCGACGAGACGAGGAGCCCGGCCCCCTTGGCGCGGGCCGCCCCGGCGGTGGCCTCCTCCATCCCGATCAGCGCCCGGCCGAAGGCACGGTGGGCCGCGGGAAGGTGCCCGACCAGCGCGTGGGCGGCGCGCAGGGACGTACAGGCGGCGTCGAGCTGCCGGGCGATCAGCTCACCGACCCCGGCGGTCGCCCGCCCCGCCACCAGGTCCTCCCGCGTCACCCCGTGACGCTCCAGCACGTCCCGGGGGAGGTTGAGGCGGCCGGCCCCGAGGTCGTCGGCCAGGTCGTTGACGAAGTCCAGACGCTGGCTGCCGTCGATGAACGCGCGGCAGGCGGAGCGGTACCCGGCGGGCTCGGCCCCCGGCGCGAGCACGTCGGCGAGGAGCATGAACGCGGGCAGGGAGTAGGCGTCGACGTAGCGCTGGTAGTCCGCCTCCGTGGCGAACCCGGCGAAGTCCAGCTCGACGGCCGCGCCGTCGAGGAACGCCTCGACGTGCCCGGCCAGACGCGGACGGGCCGCACAGGCGTGCAGCAACGGACGCAGCACGTCGTGGTCGCCGTGTCCCGTGGCCAGCGCCGCACGGACCTGCCCGGCCCACCGTTCGTACGCGGCCGTGCGCTCCCGCAGGAACCCCTCCCCGTCGAGGAGGCTGTCGGTGTGGTGCATGAACGCGGTCGCGGCCAGCAGATGGGGGACGGTCGGCCGGGGCAGCAACAGCCGGACGGCCGCGTACTGGGGGAACCGGTACCGCGCCACCACGCGGCGCTGCCGAGTGAAGTCGGCGCGCAGCCGCTCGCCCCGCACGTCGGCCGCGTCCAGCGCGGCATCCCACGAACCCATCCCTGTGCCGCCCCCATGTCCCGTTCCGCCGCTATGCCAGCGCGTGCCTGACCTTGCGCCAGAGCGCGGGCGCCACGCTGATCACCACGGTCAGCGCGACCGCCACCGCCACGCCCTCCCACGGCTCCTTGAAGAGCGACCCGCCGAGGATACCGATCAGCTGATACGTCACCGCCCACGCCAGACACGCGGGCACGTCCCCGCGGGCGAACCGGCGCAGCGGCATCTTCGCCATCAGGCACGCCAGCATCACCGGGATCCGGCCCGCGGGCACGAGCCGCGAGAGGACCAGGACCATCACCCCGTGGTCCGCCAGCTTCTCCTGCGCCTGCGCGAGACGTTCCTCCGGCGCCCGGTCGCGGATCGCCGCCAGCCAGCGCGACCCGTTCTTCGACTTCATGCCGCGCCGCCCCAGCCAGTACAGGGAGACGTCGCCGAGGAACGCGGCGAACGCCGCGACGCCGAAGACGATGAGCAGCGAGAACGGCGCCGTCTGGTGGAAGGCCACCACCGCCGCCGAACTGACCAGCGCTCCGGTCGGCACCACGGGCACCAGCGCGCCGACCGCCACGAGCAGGAACAGCGTCGGATAGCCGACGGCCTGCTGCGTACTCTCCGGCGTCACGCCGGCCACTGAGGCAAGCATTACTTGGACACCTCCGGCAGCACGCTCTCCCCGTGCGCGAGCCGGTGCACCGACACCTCGGGGGCGAGCCGGGCCGCATGACGCACGAACTCGTGCCCCGGCGCGTGGAACTCATGCGGACGTACGGCATCCATGCCAATGGGCCAGTACGTTCCGTAGTGCACCGGAACCGCGCTCCGCGGCCCGATCCGTGCCAACGCCTGCGCCGCTCGTCCCGCGTCCAGGTGGCCGTGGCCCAGATACGGGCCCCAGCCGCCCACCGGCAGCAGCGCCACGTCGACGGCACCGACCTCGTCGGCCATCCCGTCGAACAGTCCGGTGTCCCCGGCGAAGTACGTGCGCGCCTCACCCTCCACGACATAGCCGAGCGCGGGCGAACGGTGCGGTCCCACGGGCAGCCGCCGACCGTCGTGCAGCGCGGACACCACGCGTACGACGACCTCACCGACCGGGACCTCGTCGCCGGGCACGACCTCGGTGAAGCGGAGGTGCGGGAGCCGGCGCCGCAGCCCCGGCAGCGATCGTGCCGTGCCGTGCGGGACCAGGGCGCGGGTGCCCGGCGCGAGGCGGGCCAGCGAGGGCACGTGCAGGTGGTCGGCGTGCAGATGCGACAGAAGCACGACGTCGGCGACGGCCGCGTCCCGCGGCGGCAGGGCGCCTCTGCGCCGCCGCAGATGCGCGAGGCGGCGGGCGAACAGGGGGTCGGTCAGTACGCGGACGCCCGAGTCCTCGACCGTGCATGTGGCGTGACCCCACCATGTGACCTCGACGGGCACCCGGTTCCTCCTTCGTGCGACTGTCTCCGAGCCTACGGCCAGGAGTAGGGTCGGCGGCTGAGACCGAAGGTCAGGGGGACGCCGTGGAGGATGCCGTGGGCACCGCCGTCGTGGGCGCCGTACGCGTCGCGGCGATCGCCAGTCTGACGCCCCTGGAGGAGCTGGAGGCCGACCCCTTCCTGGTCGACTCGCGCAGCCAGCACGCGATGTGCGCGCGGTGGGCCGCCGCGCAGGGGTACGTGATCACGCGCGAACTCGTCGTACGGGGGCTGCGCGCCGATCACGCCGTGCTGTGGGGCGACGTCGAGGCCGGCCTCGTCGACCTCTTCGTCGTACCGAGCCGCCGGGTCCTGGAGCGGGCGCTGAGGTCCGCGGACGAGTTCACGGCGGAGTGTGCGCGGCGGGGGGTGCGGGTCGAGACGGCGGGGCTCGCGGAGCCGGCGTACGACTCCCGCATGAAGGCGAGTGTTCATCGGCGGCTGTCCATGCCGACGGCCGGGTACGACGGGTGCTGACCGGGCCCTCTTCGCCGCTCCGCGGCGAGGCCGTGCGCCGCTCCGCGGCGGTCTCCCACCCGCCCGCCCGTACTCCGCGCCCGAGCACCCGGTAAATCTCCGCCGCTCCGCGGCGGTATGGCACGCTGGGGGCGAAATCGGGGGTCGGGAAAGGCAGTGACGTGGGGCGATGGCGGAGAGTCGGAAGCGCCCTGTGGCGCGTCGTGGCGGTATGGGCCGTCAGCACGCTGACGATGCTCGTGCTCGCCGGCATCCTCCCGGACTTCAAGCTCCAGTCGGACGACGGCGACAGCGCCACCCGTATCGCGGTCACCGCCGCGTTCGGCGCCGGCGCGTTCGGACTGCTCTCGGTGCTCGTGTGGCCGCTGCTCGTGCGGGCCCTGCTGCTCGTGCCCGCGCTCGTGCTCGGCGTGCTCGCGTTCTTCCTCAACGGGTCCTTGCTGCTGCTCGCGCTGAGCCTCATCCCGGAGGGGCGCGGCGAGGCCGGTGCCGAGACCGCCGTCGTGGTCGCCGCCGTGATGTCCGCCGTCGCCTCGGCGACCGGCGGCGCGCTCGCCGTGCGGGACGACGACGCGTACCGGCGGCGGCTGTACCGGCTCGCCGACCGGCGGCGGCGCCGAGGCATCGACGGGACGCCCGGGCCCGCCACCCCCGGCACCGTCTTCATCCAGCTCGACGGGGTCGGGCACGACGTCCTGACCAGCGCCGTCGGGCGAGGGCTCATGCCCACGGTCGGGCGCTGGCTGGGGGACACGGGGGGCACCCACCGGCTCACCCCGTGGCGCACCGACTGGTCCAGTCAGACCGGGGCCAGTCAGCTCGGCATCCTGCACGGTTCCAATCACGACGTGCCCGCGTTCCGGTGGTACGAGAAGGACACCGGCGAGGTCATGGTCAGCAATCGGCCCGCCTCCGCCGTGGAGCTGCAGCGCCGGGCCGTCGAACGGACCGGTGACGGCGGGCTCCTCACCGTGGACGGCGCGAGCCGCGGCAACCTGTTCAGCGGGGGCGCCGAGCAGCTCGCCCTCGTGCTGTCCGTGGCGGCGAGGCGAGGGAAGGAGAACCGGTCGCGGGCCGGGTACTTCGCGTACTTCTCCGATCCCGCCAACGCCGTCCGTACCGCGCTCTCCTTCGTCGCGGAGGTCTTCCGCGAGATCGGCGAGTCCACGGGCGCCCGGTTCAAGCGGCGCCGCCCGCGGGTGAGCCGCGGTGGCCTGTATCCGTTCATCCGCGCCTTCGCGACCGTCGTCGAGCGTGATGTCGTCGTCGCGGCCGTCATCGGGGACATGCTCGCGGGGCGCAGCGCGGTCTACGCCGACCTCGTCGCGTACGACGAAGTGGCGCACCACTCCGGTCCTTCCGGGAAGGACGTCGACAAGGTGCTGCGGCGGCTCGACCGGTCGCTCGCGCTCCTCGACCAGGTCAGGGAGCACGCACCGCGCGCCTATCGGATCGTGGTGCTCTCCGACCACGGGCAGAGCCCCGGCGAGACGTTCCGCACCCGCTACGGCCTGACGCTCGGCGATCTCGTCCGGGCCGGCTGCGGGCTTCCCGTGCCGCGCAAGGCGCAGCGCACGCACAGCGGCGCGGAGGCCAGGGCGGCCGTGCGGGCCGCGCTGCGCAGGCCCGTGGAGGAGGGCGCGGAGCAGCGCAGGCCGGTGCGCCGCGCCGAGCCGATCGTGCTGGCGTCCGGGAATCTCGGGCTCGTGTCGTTCCCCGACGTGCGGCACCGCATGACGCGCGAGGAGATCGACCTCAGGCATCCGGCGCTGCTCCCGACGCTCGCCAACCATCCGGGCGTCGGGTTTCTGCTCGTACGCAGCGCGGCGCGGGGCGCGCTGGTGCTCGGGGCGCGCGGCGCCGAGGTGTATCTGGACGAGGCGCCGACCGACCTCGGGCCGCTCGCCGACTTCGGGCCGGGGGCGGCGGAGGCCGTGCGGCGCACCGACGGTTTTCCGCACGTCGCGGACATCATGGTCAACTCCTGGTACGACCCGGACGAGGGCGAGGTGCTCGCCTTCGAGGAGCAGATCGGGTCGCACGGCGGGCTCGGCGGGGCGCAGTCCCGGCCGTTCCTGCTGTCGCCGCTCGTGCTGGGCGATCCGGTGGCGGACGGCGAGGAGCTGGTCGGCGCCGAGCAGGTCCACCGCGTACTGCGGGGGTGGCTGGGGGAGGGGTCGGGGCCCGAGGTGCCCATGTCCGCCGACGTGAACGATTCCCTGTCCGGCGCGCCGGGCGGCACAGCTTTTACTGTTCCCGACCGCGCCGTGCAGGACAAAACACTCTGATTTGTGGCAGCGACCGCCGTGCCCGACCATGTCTTCCGCCCGGCGATCCCGGGCGCCGGGCACGACGAGAGGCGCACCACCCCATGCACGACACCGGAACCGTGGCACCGTCGGATCCGGCCCCCGACCAGGGAGAACCCGGGGAGGGTCACTCCGCGCAGGGTGCGAGCAGGCACGCCCGGCGCTTCGGACTTCCGATCGCCACCTGCCTCGTCATGGGGAACATCATCGGCGGCGGCATCTTCCTGCTCCCGGCCTCCGTCGCCCCGTTCGGCACGATCAGCCTCGTCGCGTTCGCCGTCCTGACCGCGGGCGCCATCGCCCTCGCGCTGGTCTTCGGACGGCTCGCCCAGCGCGATCCGCGGACCGGCGGACCGTACGTCTACGCCCGCGCCGCGTTCGGCGACTTCGCGGGGTTCCTGGCCGCCTGGTCGTACTGGATCACCACCTGGGTGTCCAACGCCGCGCTGGCCGTCGCCGCCGTCGGCTATCTCGACGTCCTGATCCCGGTCAACGACCACAAGTGGTCGGCCTGTGCGGCCGCGCTGGTCCTGCAACTGCTGCCGGCGCTCGCGAACTTCGCGGGCACGCGGTACGTGGGCGCCGTCCAGCTGGTCGCCACCGTCCTGAAGTTCGTGCCGCTGCTGCTCGTCGCGGTCGGCGGTCTCTTCTTCTTCGACAGCGCCAACCTCGGGCCGTTCCAGGCGAGCGACGACAGCCCGACGGGCGCTGTCTCGGCCGCCGCCGCGATCCTGCTCTTCTCCTACCTGGGCGTGGAGTCCGCCGCCGTCAGCGCCGGCGAGGTGCGCGACCCGCGCCGCAATGTCGGGCGCGCCACCATCCTCGGCACCCTCGGTGCGGCCGTCGTGTATCTGCTCGGCACGCTCGCCGTCTTCGGGACGGTCGCGCACGAAAAGCTGGTGGCGTCCACCGCGCCCTTCTCGGACGCCGTCGACGTGATGTTCGGAGGCTCCTGGGGCGGCACCGCGGTCGCCTGCGCCGCGCTCGTCTCGATGGTCGGCGCCCTCAACGGATGGACGCTCCTGAGCGCGCAGACGCCGTACGCGGCCGCCCAGGACGGGCTGTTCCCGAGCGCGTTCGGGAAGAAGAAGCGCGGGGTGCCGACGGTCGGCGTCCTGGTCACCGTCGTCCTCGCCTCGCTGCTCACCGTCTACAACTACACGGCGGGCTCGGGCGGCGTCTTCGAGTCCCTCGTCCTGATCACCACGTTCACGGCGACGGTGCCCTACCTCCTGGCCACCGCCGCGCAGATCTACTTCCTGGTGTCCGGGCAGCGCGACCGCGTGCACCGGGGGCGTCTGGTGCGGGACTCGGTCCTCGCGGGCGCCGCGTTCGCGTTCTCCATGTGGCTGGTCGCCGGGTCCGGGTACGCGGCCGTCTACCAGGGCGTGCTGTTCCTCTTCGTGGGCGTGCTCGTCTACGCGTGGATGGCGGCCCGCAAGCAGCGGGCCGCCACCGAAGGCCACTGAAAGCCGGTCGCACCTACCTCGCCAGCGGCGCGACGACCCAGCGGCGTGTCTTGAACATGCTGTCCCGCGAGCCGAGCTCGATCAGCTTGCGGGCCGCCGGATAGGCCTCGTTGCCCTCCAGCTCATAGCCGACCTCGAACGTGCCGGGCACATCCGTGACCTGCGGCTGCGGTGCGGCCGCCGCCCGCTGTCCGGGCTCGTCGGCGGTGACCGCGGCGAGCTCGGCGAGCAGCTTCCGCTGCGCCGCGTCGAGCGCCTTGCGCGGGTCCCGCTCCAGCGGCGCCGCCGTGGCCTTGCCGCCCTTGGGCGGCGGGGGCGACACCTCCGTGCTCGGCTCGCGCGTGACGCCGGTGGCCCGGCGCGTCGCGATCTGCGCCTGGACGGCGGTGCCGTCGTTGTCGAGACCGACCCGGATCAGACCGCGTCCCGGAGTGATGACGGGCACGCCGTCGAAGACCTGCCGGAACGTCACGTGCGTCTGCAGCGACACGGGGCGCCCGACCTCGGAGCCGTCCTTCGTGCCGGAGTTCTGCATCAGGTCGTGCACGCTGTCGACGACGAGGTCGGCGCCGTCGGCGTACCGCTCGGCGAACGCGCGCGCCGCCTCGATCGCCCGCTCGGTGGGCAGCTGCTGGGTGTTGCGGTGGTTGGGCTCGGCGAGCCGCACCCAGCGGACGCCCTCGGGGCCCGTGGAGATCACGCGGTCGCCGGAGGACGCGTTGAGCACGCCGAGCCGGTCGACCTGGACCTCCTGCAGCGCCGCCGACGGGAAGTCGGCGAGCTGCCCGAGCGCGCCGAGCTCGGCGCTCGGCTCGCGGGGCGCGAGCTGGACGATCTGGTGCTGCCCGGGCAGCTGGGCGAGCGGTTCCCTGATGCCTTCGCGGGCGTAGTACCAGCGCCACGCGTACCAGTTGTCCGGCACGTGCTCGCGGAAGAAGTTCCGCTCGGTGTTGAGCCGGTTGGTGGCCTCGGCCTGGGTGGACCCGACGGCGCAGACGGAGGGCGCCTGCCCGTGGTAGATGTCCCAGCTGGCGTTGAGCCAGGCGTCGCAGTACGTCTGGCCGGCCCGCCACTTCTCCCAGAACTTCTTGCCGTAGTCCGGGCTGTCGATGCTGACCGTCTCGAACCCGAAGATCATCCGGAAGCCGATGTTGGGTCCGGCCCAGGTGCGGATCGGGGAGTGCCCGCCGAGGACGCGCAGCGAGGTGCACGTCGACCAGAAGACGTAGTTCGCCTTCTCGTTGCCGAGCGCCATCCGGTTGGAGATGGCGTCGCTGCGGCCGTCCCAGACGGCGCCGAGCGGTGCGAAGAAGACGCCGTTGTTGTCCATGCCGCCGTGGCCGGAGTGGTAGACGGCGACGACGGCGTCCATGCCGTAGCGGTCCTGCCAGTTGTCGTACGTCTCCTCGTACGCCCACACCTGCGCGCCGCCGTCGGCGAACCAGAAGTTCCGGTCGTAGAACTGCTGGAGGTACGCCAGCCAGCCGGTGGCGTCGCCGTGGGTGTGGGAGAGCGGCGACTGGTTGACGAACTTCTGGATGCTGAAGGCACCCCACCAGCCGAAGGTCGAGTCCCGGTCGCCGGCGGCGCCGGGCTTCTCGGGTTCGAGCGGGGACGGACCGTGGTCCGAGTAGTTGATGCGCATGGCCATACCCCCTGAGAGATCTCCTCGTTCCGTGCGCGAGGGGGCCTCAAAGTGTCACCGCGGACGCGCCTTGCCCAGTTGCCATTCCGGCCATCGGCCCCCCGTCACGGACCTGTTCCCGCACCTCAGAAGCCTCTGTGGCGCGTCGGCCCACACAACGTGTTCGTATCGGGCGACGCGCACCTGCGCACCCCGCTCGAACACCTCCGTCGGCCCGCTGTGCCCCGCGCGGCCCGTTTTCATCCGGAGTGTGATCGGATGGAGGCCAACGGAACTTCCGTTCACGGATCCGCATTGAAGGGAAACGCATCGTGGCTACCACGCGCTCCGCGCACACGGTCTGGGAAGGCTCTCTGACGGAGGGTTCGGGCATCGTCACCTTCGACTCCTCCGGCATCGGGGAGCAGGCGGTGTCCTGGCCGTCGCGCGCCGAGGAGGCGAACGGCAAGACCAGCCCGGAGGAGCTGATCGCCGCCGCGCACTCCAGCTGCTTCTCCATGGCGCTGTCGCACACCCTGACCGGCAAGGGCAACCCGCCCACCCGCCTCACCGCCTCCGCCGACGTGACCCTGACGCCCGGCACCGGCATCACCGGCATCCACCTCACGGTCGAGGGCGTCGTGCCCGGTATCGACGAGGCCGCCTTCGTCGAGGCGGCCGAGGCCGCCAAGGCGGGCTGCCCGGTGAGCCAGGCCCTGTCCGGTACGGACATCACCCTCTCGGCCAAGCTGGCCTGAAACAGAGCCTGTTGACAGTGCCGTCACCCCTGTCGGGGTGGCGGCATTGTCGTGCGCGGCATTGACATCAGCCCGCTCAAGTTTTGTGATGGAGAACGGAGTAGACCGGGAAACGGGGGACGTCAGCTCGCGGCGGAAGGGACTGGACCATGGCACGTGCGGTCGGGATCGATCTCGGGACGACGAACTCAGTGGTGGCCGTGCTGGAGGGGGGTGAACCCACCGTCGTCGCCAACGCGGAGGGCGCGCGCACCACCCCCTCCGTCGTCGCCTTCGCGAAGAACGGCGACGTCCTGGTGGGCGAGGTCGCCAAGCGGCAGGCCGTCACCAACGTGGAGCGCACCGCGCGCTCCGTCAAACGCCATATGGGAAACGGGAGTTGGCGCTTCCCGGAGAGTGGCGACGTCGACGGCACCCGCTACACCGCGCAGGAGCTCTCCGCGCGCGTCCTGCAGAAGCTCAAGCGCGACGCCGAGGCGTATCTGGGTGAGGACGTCACCGACGCGGTGGTCACCGTGCCCGCGTACTTCGACGACACCCAGCGCCAGGCCACCAAGGAGGCCGGCGAGATCGCGGGCCTCAACGTCCTGCGCATCGTCAACGAGCCGACGGCGGCCGCCCTGGCGTACGGCCTGGACAAGGGCGACGACCAGACCGTCCTCGTCTTCGACCTCGGCGGCGGCACCTTCGACGTGTCGCTCCTGGAGATGGGCGAGGGCGTCATCGAGGTCAAGGCCACCAACGGCGACACGCAGCTGGGCGGCGACGACTGGGACCAGCGGATCGTCGAGCACCTGGTGCGCCAGTTCAAGAACGGGCACGGCGTGGACCTCGGCAAGGACAAGATGGCGCTCCAACGCCTGCGCGAGGGCGCCGAGAAGGCGAAGATCGAGCTGTCCTCGTCGAGCGAGACGGACATCAACCTGCCCTACATCACGGCGTCCGCGGAAGGCCCGCTGCACCTCGCCGAGAAGCTGACGCGCGCCCAGTTCCAGGAGCTCACGGCGGACCTGCTCGACCGCTGCAAGGCGCCCTTCCACCAGGCGGTGAAGGACGCGGGCGTCAAGCTCTCCGCCGTCGACCACGTCATCCTCGTCGGCGGCTCCACCCGCATGCCCGCGGTGACGGACCTGGTCAGGGAGCTCACCGGCAAGGACCCGCACAAGGGCGTCAACCCCGACGAGGTCGTCGCGCTCGGCGCGGCGCTCCAGGCGGGCGTCATCCGCGGCGACGTGAAGGACGTGCTGCTCCTCGACGTGACCCCGCTGTCCCTCGGCATCGAGACCAAGGGCGGCATCATGACCAAGCTCATCGAGCGCAACACCACGATCCCCACCCGGCGTTCGGAGACCTTCTCCACCGCCGAGGACAACCAGCCCTCGGTCGGCATCCAGGTCTTCCAGGGCGAGCGGGAGATCGCCGCGTACAACAAGAAGCTCGGCGTCTTCGACCTGACCGGCCTGCCGCCCGCCCCGCGCGGCGTCCCGAAGATCGAGGTCACCTTCGACATCGACGCCAACGGGATCATGCACGTCTCGGCGAAGGACGAGGCCACGGGACGCGAGCAGCGCATGACGGTGACCGGCGGCTCCGCGCTGCCGAAGGACGACATCAACCGGATGGTGCGGGAGGCCGAGGAGCACGCGGAGGAGGACCGCAGGCGCCGCGAGGCGGCGGAGACCCGCAACCAGGCCGAGCAGCTCGTCTACCAGACGGAGCGCTTCCTGCGGGAGAACGGCGAGCGGGTGCCGGTGGACACGAAGAACGAGGTGGAGGCCGCGGCGGCCGAGTTGAAGGACATCCTCAAGAACCGCTCCGACGACACGAACGCCCTGCGCACCGGCGCCGAGAAGCTGGCGACGGTGAGCCAGAAGATGGGGCAGGCGATGTACGCGGACGCGGACGCGGGCGGGGGCGCGGGCGGGGGCGCGGGCGGGGGCGCCTCGGACGGTCAGCAGCCGCCGCAGGGCAGCGCAGAAGAAGGAGTGGTGGACGCGGAGATCGTGGATGAGGAGGACAGGAGCTCGGGGGAGAAGGGCGAGCGGGGCAAGGGCGGCGCGCAGTAGGTGTGGCGGGAGCGGGTGGGGTCACGAACCCGTCCGCTCCCAGCCCCGCCGGTCCGGGCGCGCCCCGACCCGCTTGGGGTCCCGGCTGCGGTAGACCACGTACGGCCGGAACAGGTACTGCACCGGCGCGCTGAACATGTGGATCAGCCGGGTGAAGGGCACCAGGGCGATGAGGAGCATCCCGATCACCGCGTGGATCTCGTAGAGCACCGGCACGCCCGCCATCCTGTCGATGTCGGGCTGGAGCGTGAAGAGGCTGCGTGCCCAGGGCGCGATGGACATGCGGTAGTTGTAGCCGTCGCCGGAGGCGTGCGTCAGTTTGGCGACCATGCCGAGCACGATCGCCGCGAACAGCACCAGGTACATCAGCTTGTCGTTGGCGGTCGTCGCGCGGAACACGGGGGTGTTGGTGCGCCGCCGGTAGAGCAGCAGCAGGATGCCGAGGACGAGGAGGACGCCGGCCGCCGTGCCGCCGTAGAGCGAGAGCAGGTGGTACGTGTGTTCCGTGAGGCCGACCTTGTCCGTCCACGACTCCGGTACGAACAGCCCCATCAGGTGGCCGACGAGCACGAACAGGATGCCGTAGTGGAACATCGGCGACGCGATGTTGAGCAGCTTCGACTCGTAGACCTGCGAGGAGCGGGTCGTCCAGCCGAACTTGTCGTAGCGGTAGCGCCAGACGATGCCCGCGACGAGCAGGACGAACGCGACGTAGGGGAGCACGCCCCACAGCAGTGTCTTCATGAGGTGCGCTCCCCGATGAGTGCGAAGGGCTGGAGTCCGACCTCTTCGCGCGGCGGCCCGGAGCGGGCCAGGGCCCGCGCCTCCGCGCGGTCCTTGGGCGAGGGTCCTGGCAGGGTCGCGCACACCGCGTCGAGGACCGCCGCGTAGGGCGTGCCGAAGTCGGTGAGCGCGATCCGCAGCAGTTCGAGGCCGCTGCGGTGCTCCTGGAGGAGGGCGGGCCCCGCGTGCGCGGAGAACTCCAGGACGGCGGGGAGGAAGTCCGGCAGTTCCTCGCCGGTGAACTCCATGCCGTGTTCCCGGTAGACCTCCTTGAACCGGACCAGTGCCATGCCGCGCCGCCGGGTGTCGCCGTCGCGCCACCAGCTCAGGTACAGGCTGTGGCGGTTCTTGAAGTCGAAGACGCGGACGTAGTGCGCGGCGAGCTCGCGCGGTTCTGTCGTCTCGGCGTGGGTGAGGAAGCCGTCGAGACCGGCCGGGGCGGCCGCCCGCAGCAGCGGGAGCCGCGTGTGGAACTCGTCGTCCGGGTAGGCCAGGCAGAGCGCCGCCGCCTGGTACAGGACCGCGTGCCGCGTCACCTGTCGTCCTCCTTCGCCGCGTTGGCCTTCTCTTCCGCGCTGGGCTGTTCGTCGGCGGTCTGCCGGGCGCGCAGCGTGTGGAAGTTCTCGATGGTGACCAGCGGCAGCTGCCGGCGTCCGGAGTCCTGCCCGAAGGGCCCGTCGTCGCCCATCCCGGGGCCGTCCTCGTAGTCGAGGCTGCACGAGTCGGGGAGCGCGGACTCCTCCAGGCGCTGGGCGTCGGCGACGGCGGCGGTCGGGATGACGTACCGGTCCTCGTACTTCGCGATGGCGAGCAGCCGGTACATCTCCTCGATCTCCTGGCCCGTCATGCCGACCGCGTCGGCGGTCGAACCGTCGGGCGTGTCACCGAGGTTGATGGCCCGCATGTGGGACCGCATCGCCGCGAGCTTCTCCAGCGAGGCGCGTACGGGACCGACGTCACCCGCGGTGAAGATCTCCGCGAGGTATTCGAGCGGGATGCGCAGCGTGTCGATGGCGCCGAACAGGTTGCCGAGGTCCTCGCCGTCGTGGCCGGTCTCCGTCAGCGCGTCCACCACGGGGGAGAGCGGCGGGATGTACCAGACCATCGGCATGGTGCGGTACTCCGGGTGCAGCGGAAGCGCCACCTTGTACTTGCTGATCAGCGCGTGCACGGGGGAGCGGCGCGCCGCCTCGATCCAGTCGTACGAGATGCCGTCCCGCTCGGCCGCGCGCCGCACCTCGGGGTCCTCGGGGTCGAGGAAGACGTCCAACTGGGCCTCGTACAACTTGTGTTCGTCGGGCTCGGAGGCGGCGGCCGTCACCTTGTCGGCGTCGTACAGGATCACGCCCAGGTAGCGGAGGCGCCCCACGCACGTCTCCGAGCAGACCGTCGGCAGGCCCACCTCGATGCGTGGGTAGCACATCGTGCACTTCTCGGCCTTGCCGGTGCGGTGGTTGAAGTACACCTTCTTGTACGGGCAGCCCGTCACGCACTTGCGCCAGCCGCGGCAGTGGTCCTGGTCGACGAGGACGATGCCGTCCTCCGACCGCTTGTACATCGCGCCGGACGGGCACGACGCCACGCACGCCGGGTTGAGGCAGTGCTCGCAGATCCTCGGCAGGTAGAACATGAAGGTCTGCTCGAAGGCGAACTTGATCTTGTCCGTGACCTGCTGGCGCGTCTTCTCCACCATCGGGTCGAGGTCGCCGTGCTCGGTGGCGCCGCCGAGGTTGTCGTCCCAGTTCGAGGACCACTCGATCTTCATGGGCTTGCCGCTGATCAGCGAGCGCGGCTCGGCCACCGGGAAGTCGTCGCCGAGCGGGGCGTCGGTGAGGTTGCGGTACTCGTACGTCCAGGGCTCGTAGTAGTCCTTGATCTCCGGCAGCTTGGGGTTGGAGAAGATCTCCAGGAGCGACTTGATCCGGCCGCCGTTCTTCAGCTTCAGGGCGCCCCGCTTGTTCAGCTCCCAGCCGCCGCGCCACTTCTCCTGGTCCTCGTAGCGGCGCGGGTAGCCCTGGCCGGGCCGGGTCTCGACGTTGTTGAACCAGACGTACTCCATGCCGTCGCGGTTGGTCCACGCCTGCTTGCAGGTGACCGAACACGTGTGACACCCGATGCACTTGTCGAGGTTCATCACCATCGCGATCTGTGCCATACAGCGTCCGATGGTTCCTTTGTCACCGGTCATCAGTACGTGACCTCCTGGCTGCGGCGGCGGATGACCGTCACCTCGTCGCGCTGGTTGCCCGTCGGGCCGAGGTAGTTGAACGCCCATGACAACTGCGCGTAGCCGCCGATGAGATGGGACGGCTTGAGGATGAGGCGGGTCAGCGAGTTGTGGATGCCGCCGCGCCTGCCGGTGGTCTCCGTCTTGGGGACGTTGACCGTGCGTTCCTGCGCGTGGTGCATGAAGACCGTCCCGGCCGGCATGCGGTGCGACACGATCGCCCGCGCCACCACCACACCGTTCCGGTTGACCGCCTCGATCCAGTCGTTGTCCTTCACACCGATCGCGTCCGCGTCCTGCGGCGCCATCCAGATGCACTGGCCGCCGCGCGACAGCGACAGCATGAACAGGTTGTCCTGGTACTCGGAGTGGATCGACCACTTGTTGTGCGGCGTGAGGTAACGGACCGTCACCTCCCGCTCGCCGTCGGGGCCGAGCCGTGGCTCCCCGAACAGCCGGTTCATGTCCAGCGGCGGCCGGTAGACCGGCATCGCCTCGCCCAGCTCGTGCATCCAGTCGTGGTCGATGAAGAAGTGCTGGCGTCCGGTCAGCGTGTGCCACGGCTTGAGGTGCTCGGTGTTGAGCGTGAACGCCGCGTACCTGCGCCCGCCCGACTCGCTGCCGCTCCACTCCGGTGAGGTGATCACCGGGACGGGCGCGGCCTGTGTGTCGGCGTACGTGACGCGCTTGCCCTCGTGCTCGGCGGACAGGTGCGCCATCTCCTGCCCGGTGCGCTCCTCCAGGGTGTGGAAGCCCTGGGTGGCGAGGCGGCCGTTGGTCGTGCCGGACAGCGCGAGGATGGTGTTGGCCGCCTTCACCGCCGTGTCCAGGGCGGGCCGCCCGTCCGCCGGTCCGCCGCGCACCACGCCGTTGCGCTCGCGCAGCTCGTCGACCTCCTGGTCGGGGTGGAGCGCGATGCCCTTCGCGGGCAGGCCCAGCCGCTCCACGAGCGGGCCGAGCGCGGCGAACTTCGCACCGATCGCGGTGTAGTCGCGCTCCACGACCGCGAGGTTGGGCATCGTCCGGCCCGGCACCGGCTCGCACTCGCCCTTGCGCCAGTCCAGGACGACACCGCCGGGCTGCGCGATCTCGCCCGGCGTGTCGTGCTGGAGCGCGGTGGCGACGACGTCCTTGCGCACGCCCAGGTGGTCCACGGCCAGCTCGCTGAGCCGGTCGGCGATGGCGCGGAACGTGTCGAAGTCGGTGCGGGCCTGCCAGGGCGGGTCGACGGCCGGGGTGAAGGAGTGCACGTAGGGGTGCATGTCCGTGGTCGACAGGTCGTGCTTCTCGTACCAGGTGGCGGCGGGCAGCACCACGTCGGACAGGAGCGTCGACGACGTCTGGCGGAAGTCGAGGGAGACGAGCAGGTCGAGCTTGCCCTCGGGCGCCTCGTCGCGCCAGGTCACGGTCGAGGGCCGCTCGTCCGGCGTCGCCTCCTCCGCCCGTAGCGACGAGTGGGTGCCGAGCAGGTGCTTCGTGAAGTACTCGGCGCCCTTCGCGGACGAGCCGAGCAGGTTGGCGCGCCACAGGGTGAGGACGCGCGGCCAGTTCTCCGGCGCGTCGGGGTCCTCGCAGGCGAACTTGAGGGTGCCGGACCTGAGCTCGTCGACGACGTTGGCGACGGGGTCGCCAGGGACGGCCCCCAGGTCGAGGGAGCTGCGGTCGAAGGTCGGATACGAGGGCATCCATCCCGTCCGGGCGGAGAGGGCGAGACAGTCGGCCCCGGTCATCCCGGCGAAACGCCCTTCCCCCAACGGCGACGCGAGCACGTCCGCAGCGAACCTGTCATAGCGCCACTGGTCGGTGTTGAGGAACCAGTAGGCGGCGCCGATCATCTGCCGCGGCGGCCTGCTCCAGTCGTTGGCGCTCGCGAGCGTCGCCCAGCCCGTGACCGGCCGGCACTTCTCCTGCCCCACGTAGTGCGCCCAGCCGCCGCCGTTGCGGCCCTGGCAGCCGGTGAGCTGGAGCAGGGCGAGGAAGGACCGGTAGATCGTCTCCGAGTGGAACCAGTGGTTGGTCCCGGCCCCCATGAGGATCATGCAGCGGCCCCGCGACTTCTCGGCCGTCGCGGCGAACTCCCGGGCGATCTTCACGCACTTGGCGGCGGGCACCGAGGTGTGGACCTCCTGCCAGGCGGGCGTGCCGGGCGCGTCGGCGTCGTCGTACGACGCGGGCCACGCGCCGGGCAGCCCCTCGCGGCCGACACCGTACTGCGCGAGCAGCAGATCGAAGACCGTCGTCACCAGCGGCCCGTCCGGCCCGCCGAGCCGGGTCGCGGGCACCCCGCGCCGCACGACCTCGCCACGGCCCTGACCGTGTGTACCG
Source organism: Streptomyces venezuelae (assembly GCF_008642335.1). Classification (NCBI taxonomy): domain Bacteria; kingdom Bacillati; phylum Actinomycetota; class Actinomycetes; order Kitasatosporales; family Streptomycetaceae; genus Streptomyces; species Streptomyces venezuelae. The sequence goes on from NZ_CP029191.1 coordinate 6,893,347, forward strand.
CCCTCGGTGTCGAACCGGGGCAGCAGCACCTCGACGCCCGCCGCGACACCGGAACCCTGCAACGTCAGAGCCGGGTCGATGTCGCCCAGCTCCAGATTCCACTTGCCCTTGCCGGACTCGTTCCAGCGGAACCCGATGGAGCCGTTCGGGACGGCGGCGCGCCCGGTGTTCCGGTCGAGCACGACCGTCTTCCACTCACCGCCCTCGCCCTCCTCCGTGCCCTCGCCGAGGTCGGAGGCGCGCAGGAACTTGGCGGGCACGTACGCGCCGTCCCGCTCGGTGAGCGTCACGAGGAAAGGCAGGTCGGTGAACCTGCGTACGTAGTCGTCGAAGAACTCCGTCCGCCGGTCCACGAAGAACTCCTTGAGGACCACGTGCCCCATCGCGAGGGCCAGCGCGCCGTCCGTACCCGGGTGCGGGTGCAGCCACTCGTCGGCGAACTTGGCGTTGTCGGCGTAGTCGGGCGCCACGACCACGACCTTCTGGCCCCGGTAGCGGGCCTCGGCCATCCAGTGCGCGTCGGGCGTCCTGGTCACCGGCACATTGGAGCCCCACATCATCAGATACGCGGCGTCCCACCAGTCGCCCGACTCCGGTACGTCGGTCTGGTCGCCGAAGACCTGCGGGGAGGCGACGGGCAGGTCCGCGTACCAGTCGTAGAAGGAGAGCATCGGCGCGCCGATGAGGCTCATGAAGCGGGCGCCGGCGGCGTGCGACACCATGGACATGGCGGGAATGGGGGAGAACCCCGCGACGCGGTCCGGCCCGACGGTCTTGATCGTGTGCACGTGCGCGGCCGCGATGATCTCGACGGCCTCGTCCCAGGTGGCCCGCACGAGCCCGCCCTTGCCGCGCGCCTGCTGATACGTCCGCCGCCGCTCCGGATCCCCCTGGATATCGGCCCAGGCGAGGACCGGATCCTTCAGCCGCCCCTTCGCCTCCCGGTACATCTCAAGGAGCACACCGCGCAGATAGGGATACCGGACACGGGTGGGGGAGTACGTGTACCAGGAGAACGCGGCGCCCCGGGGGCAGCCGCGGGGTTCGTACTCGGGGCGGTCTGGGCCGACGCTCGGATAGTCCGTGGCCTGCGTCTCCCACGTGATGATGCCGTCCTTGACGTACACCTTCCAACGGCACGAGCCCGTGCAGTTCACGCCGTGCGTGGAGTTCACGACCTTGTCGTGGCTCCAGCGGTCCCGGTAGAACGCGTCGCCGTCCCGCCCCCCGGTCAGCCGGACGCTGTGCAGGTCGGGCGCGGCGTCACCGCGCCGAAAGAACTTCCCCGCCCGCAGGAGGGCGGCGGCGGGCTCGGTCGTCTCTGTCACCGTGAAGCTCCCTAGGTCTGCCTCCTGTCGAACCTAGGCGCGGGGACGGCACGGCACCTGTCGGCTTCGGCCGTACGGGTGCGTGGGGCGCTCGGCGTCGGAGCCGCCGCCGGTCGCGGTGCAGGTGGTCGTCGAGGTGAACGCCGGCTGGGCGGCTTCGCGGTGCTGCAGTACGTGGCGCTGCGCGCGGTGAAGGCGGGCCGCTAGGACATCCGCTGCCGCAGGTACTTGGACGTCGCCGGGTCGGCCGGGAGCAGAGTCTCGATGGCCAGCTCGGCGACCGTCACGTCCATCGGGGTGTTGAACGTCGAGATGGACGAGATGAAGGACAGCACGTGACCGTCGTGTTCGATCCGCAGGGGGAGGGCGAAGTAGGGGACCTCGACGCCCGGTTCGAAGGCGTCCGTCCCGGGGTCCGCCACCGGGTACGCCGCCACCTCCTCGTACACCTCGCGCAGCGCGTCCGAACGCTGCAGCGCGATCTGCCGCTCCATCTGGTGCAGCAGATGCCCCCGCCACTCGCGGAGGTTGCGGATACGGGAGGCCAGGCCCTCCGGGTGGAGGGTGACGCGCATCGCGTTCAAAGGCCCTTCGAAGAGGTGCTCGGGGAGCCCGTCGAGGATCATCGCGATGCCGCGGTTCGCCGCGACCACGTCGTACTTCGCGTCGACGACCAGCGCCGGATACGGCTCGTACCCCGCGAGGAGCTGCTCCAGGCCCTCGCGCAGCGTGCCCATCGTGGGGTCGTCCAGCGGCGTCTCGCGGAAGCGCGGAGCGTAACCTGCCGCGAGGAGAAGGGAGTTGCGCTCCCGCACCGGTACGTCGAGGTGGTCCGCCAGACGCAGCAGGAACTCCTCGCTCGGCCGCGACCTGCCCGTCTCGACGAAGCTGATGTGCCGCGCGGAGGAGTCGGCGCGCAGGGCCAGCTCCAGCTGGCTCACCCGGCGCCGCTCGCGCCAGCCCCGGAGCAGCGGCCCCACCCCGGTGGCGTTCTCGTCGGTCTTCCCCCTGGCCTTGCCGGACTTGCCTCTGACGCTCTTGCCTCTGGTGCTCCCCTTGACGGGCACGGCGGTTGTCATACGTAGACGGTAATCGAAACAATTCGTGGCAGGGTGAGCCGAAGACCGACTCTCCACGAAGACCGACCGTTCCGAAGGAGCGTGGCCCGTGACTCCCGAACCGCTGTCGCAGAAAGAGATCGAGGACCGTCTCGCCGAGCTCCCCGGCTGGTCCCTGTCCCCGGACGGCGAACGGATCACCCGCTCCTACCGGCTCGGTTCGCACTTCGCCGCGACCGGCCTGGTCGTCCACATCGCGCGGACGCAGGAGGAGCTCGGCCACCACAGCGAGCTGACCCTCGGCTACAACACGGTCTCCCTCGCCGTGAACACGCACAGCGCGGGCGGCGCCCTCACGGCCCTCGACTTCGAACTCGCGGTGCGCGTCGAGCAGTTGGCCTCCGCGCACGGGGTGGAATGACCGTCGATGCTCGACTACAGCAAGGAAGCCGACCGGTACGACGCCTCGCGCGGCGGCGAGCCCCGCGCCGCTGCCGCCGCCGAAGCGGTCCTCGGCCTGCTGCCCGCCGGCACGGCCACGCTCCTCGACGTCGCCTGCGGCACCGGCCTGGTCACGCGGCGGCTCGCCGCGCGCGACGGACTGCGGGTGACCGGCGTCGACGCCGCGTACCGCATGGCGCGGCTCGCCTCGGAGCGGGTGCCGGGCGCCGTCGTCCTCGGCGACAGCCGCCGACTCCCCTTCCCCGACGGCTCGTTCGACGCGGTCACCACCATCTGGCTGCTGCATCTGCTGTCCGGCCCCGACGAGACCTCGTCCGTCGTCGCCGAGTGCGCGCGGGTGCTCAGGCCCGGCGGTGTCTACGTCACCACCGTAGACAAGGCCGCCTCGCACGACGTGCGCAGCGACATCGACGCCGTGCTCGCGCCGCGCCCGGTGCGGCCCGCGGTCGACCGGGTCGAGGCCGTCGACGCGTACGCCGCCGAGCACGGGCTCGCCCCGACGGGCCGGGCCCGGTTCCGCGGCCACGGCCAGGGCCGCTCACCCCGCTCCACGGTCGACGACCTGCGGCGCGGCTGGTTCACGCAGATCCCGCCCGACGGCCCGCTGGCCGCACGCTTCGCCGAGCGGCTCGCCGCCCTGCCCGACCAGGACGTGGCGCGCCCCGATCCGCAGTTCGGCCTGCGCGCGTACCGCAAGCGGGGACACGGGCGTTTTTTGCGGTAGCGGCAACTTGTTTCGCCGGAAACGGGAAACGGGAGCAGTCTGGTCCCGTTCACACACGACGGCGGACCGGAAGGCGGCACACGGCGATGGGGCATCACCACGGGCACGGGCAGGGCCACGGGCATGGGCATGGGCACGGCCACGGGCACGACGGGGACATGGACTGGTCCGCCATGGGCGCCATGCTGGAGCGGTACGCCCGCGTCGCCGCGCCGATGTACGCCGAGGTGGCCGACTGGCTCCGCCGCTGGGTCCCCGAGCCCGGCGTCGTCGTGGACGTCGGCAGTGGCCCCGGCGCCGTCTCGTTCTCGCTGGCCGAGTCGTTCCCCACGGCGCGGATCGTCGCCGCGGACCCGGAGGAGGCCCTCCTGGAGCGCGCCCGCGACCGCGCGGCACGCGAAGGCCTGACCGACCGCTTCGACACGGTGCGCGCCGCGCTGCCCGACGCCATCGACGACGTGCCCGAGGCGGACCTCTTGTGGCTGTGCAAGTCCCTGCACCACGTCGGTGACCAGGGCGCCGCCCTCTCCGCCCTCGCCGGCCGGCTGGCCCCCGGCGGCGCCGTCGCCCTCCTGGAGGGCGGCCTGAGCGCCCGCTATCTGCCCCGCGACATCGGGTTCGGCCGCCCCGGCCTGCTGTCCCGCCTGGAGGCGGCGGACGAGGAGTGGTTCGCCGGGATGCGCGACGGCCTGGATGGCTCGAAGGGCACGACGGAGCACTGGCCGGCCCTGCTCACCGCGGCGGGCCTGCGCCACGTGGCCACCCGCAGCTTCCTCCTCGACCTGCCGGCGCCGCTGTCGGAGGACGCCCGCGCCCACGTGATCACGGAGTTCACGCGCCGCCGCGAGATGCAGGCCGAGCGCCTCGCCCCGGACGACGCCGCCACCTTCGACCGCCTCCTCGACCCGGCCGACCCGCAGAGCCTGCACCGGCGCCCGGACGTGTTCGTGCTGACGGCGCAGACGGTGTACGTGGCGGTGAAGGGATGACGTTCCGTCAACCCGCCTCGCGGTGAGGCAGGTTGACGTACGTTCGGAGTCCGGCCGAGCGAGGGGACACCTGTGAACGAACTGATGCGGTGGGAGTCCGACGAAGGGCCCGTCGTGGTCGAGGTCGACTCGCGGGACCCCGGATTCAGATCGGTGTCGCGGCGTGGCGAGTCCGGCGCGATCCACGACGTCGAGGGCCGCTTCGAGTCGGCCCTGAGCAACGTGCGCGGCGCCGCGATGTCCGCGCTGCGGACCTTCCGCGACCGGGCGCTCGACCCCGACACGATCGAGCTGGAGTTCGGCGTCAAGCTCAGCGCGGAGGCGGGCGCGGTGATCGCCAAGACGGCGACGGAGGGACACCTGACGGTCAAGCTGACGTGGGCGCGGCCCCGGGAGCAGGGGCAGGGCGCGTAGACGCGGACGAGCCTCCTCCGCCGGCCGCGACGGGCCGGTGGAGGAGGCTCGGTACCTCCGGGTGCCTCAGGCGACGTCGAACGTGGCCGGGTCCGGGCCGATGCGGCGGTCCTCGTTGAGGGCCGAGATCGCGGCCATGTCCTCGGGGTCGAGCTCGAAGCCGAAGACGTCGATGTTCTCCTTGATCCGCGACGGCGTCACGGACTTCGGGATCACGACGTTGCCCAGCTGGATGTGCCAGCGCAGCACGATCTGCGCGGGGGAGCGCCCGTGCTTCTGGGCGATGGCGATGATCGCCGGAACCTCCAGGAGGCCCTTGCCCGAGCCGAGGGGCGACCACGCCTCGGTGGCGATGCCCTGCTCCGCGTGGAACTCCCGCGAGGCGTGCTGCTGCAGGTGCGGGTGCAGCTCGATCTGGTTGACCGCCGGGATGATCGACGTCTCGCCGAGCAGCCGCTTCAGGTGCTCGGGCAGGAAGTTCGAGACGCCGATGGACTTGGCGCGGCCGTCGGCGTGGATCTTCTCGAAGGCCTTGTACGTGTCGACGTACGCGTCCTTGGAGGGCACGGGCCAGTGGATCAGGTACAGGTCCACGTAGTCGAGGCCGAGCTTCTCCAGCGAGGTGTCGAAGGCGCGCAGGGTCGCGTCGTAGCCCTGGTCGCTGTTCCAGAGCTTCGTCGTGACGAACAGGTCCTCACGGGCGACGCCGGAAGCGGCGATCGCCTTGCCCGTGCCTTCTTCGTTGCCGTAGATGGCCGCGGTGTCGATGCTGCGGTACCCGGCCTCCAGCGCCGTGGCGACGGCCTTCTCGGCCTCGTCGTCCGGAACCTGCCAGACGCCGAAGCCCAGCTGGGGCATCTCGACGCCGTTGTTGAGGGTGATCGGGGGAACCTTGCTCACGAGCTCTCGATCCTTAAGTCGTCGGGTGTCTATGCCCATGGTCAACGATCAGGGGCCGTGCTGCATTCCTGGAAGCACATCGATTGTCCGGTGTCCCTCTGATTTGCTCCTGAAACCCCACTCCTCCGGGAAAGCCCGCCGCCTACCGCGGAGCGGTTCACCGTGCGTCGTCCTCCGGCGGAGTCCCCAGGTAGGCGTCCCGCACCCGCGGGTCCGCGCGCACCTCGGCCGGTGTCCCGTGGGCCAGGACCCGGCCGAGGTCGAGGACGACGACGCGGGCGCAGAGCTCCATCACGAAGGCGACGTTGTGCTCGACGAGGAGCACGGCGCAGCCCTCGTCGTCCGTGAGGTGCCGGACGACGGCCGACAGCTGCTGCCGTTCGTCGGCCGTCATCCCGGACGCGGGCTCGTCCAGGAGCAGTACCGAGGGCGGGTCCGCGACGGCGCGTGCCAGCTCCACCATGCGGGCCTGCCCGACCGGCAGCGCCCCCGCGTACTGCCCGGCCAGTGCGTCGAGCCCGCACGAGCGCAGCACCGCCGCGGCCCGTGCGCGCCGCCCCGCCTCGTGCGCGCGCCGGGTCGGCGCGGCCAGCAGGTCCGCGGCGAAGCCCCCGCCCCCGCCCCGCCACTCCTGGGCGACGACGAGGTTGTCGGCGACGGTGAGCTGGCCGAAGAGCTGCCGGCGCTGGAACGTGCGCCGCATTCCGTGCCGGGCCCGCCACACGGGGGAGCGGCGCGTGACGTCCCGCCCGTCGAGCAGCACCCGGCCGCGGTCGGGGCCGCGGATGCCGGACAGCACGTCGAACAAGGTCGTCTTGCCCGCGCCATTGGGACCGATGAGCCCGCAGACCTCGCCCCGCCGCACGCCGAGCCCCACCCCGTCCAGGGCCCGGATGCCGCCGAAGCGTACGCCGATGCCCTCGGCCTCCAGGATGTGTCCCCGCTCGGTCACGGCCGAGTCACCCCCTTCGTCGCCTGCCGTCCGCCGTTCGCGGCCATGCCCAGGTACGCCTCAGTGAGGCGGTCCGCCCGCACCTCGGAGCGCGGGCCGCACCAGGAGACGCGGCCCGGCGCCAGGTACGCCACCGTGTCCGCTACCCCGAGGATCTCGGCGGCCTTCTCCTCGACGAGCAGCAGCCCGGCGCCCGCGTCCCGGAGTTCGATCAGCAGCCTGAACACGTCGTCGACGATGCGCGGCGCGAGACCGAGCGACGGCTCGTCCGCGATCAGGACCTTCGGCGGGCGCTGCAACAGCGGGGCCAGCGCGAGCAGTTGCTGCTCGCCGCCGGAGAGGGAGCCCGCCGGGACCCTGCGCCGCGCCGCGAGGCCCGGGAACCTCGCGTACACGGCGTCGCGTTCGTCCCGCTCCCGCAGGTACAGGGCGAGGTTCTCCTCGATGGTGAGCGAGGGGAAGATCCCGCGGCCCTCGGGGGCGAGGACGACACCTCCGCGGGAGCGCCGGGCGGCACCTTCCCGGGTGGCATCGCGCCCGGCGACGTACACGTGGCCCCGCGTGGGCGCCAGGAGCCCCGCCGCGGTGAGGCAGACGGTCGACTTCCCTGCACCGTTGGGCCCGAGCAGGGCGACGATCTCCCCGGCGTGCACGGCGAGGTCCACGCCGCGGAGCACGGGGGCGCCGTCGTAGCCGGCGTGGAGCCCGTGCAGGGCGAGGGCGGGCGGTGCGTCTGCGGCGGGGGCGTGGTTGTGCGGCACGGGGCGCGGGGACTGCGGGGTGCCGCTCCCGTCCGCCGACGGGGTGCCGCTTCCACCTGTCGGCAGGGTGGCGCTTCCGCCGGGCAGAGGCGCGGGCCCCGGAACCGCCCGCACCCTTACCCGCCTCCGGTGCCTCCGGACCGACACGGCCGCGCAGTACCCGTCCGGATCGTTCGCCAGCGCCAGCCCCGCCAGGCCGAAGAGGATCACCGGGAGGTGTGCGGACTCGGTGACGTACTCCGCCACCAGGTGCGGGACGATCGCGAAGACCAGGCCCGCCACCACCGCGAACTGTGGTCTCCGGACCCCGGCCGCGACCGCCACCGCCAGCCAGATCAGACCCGTCATCGCGGTGAAGTCGGTCGCGGTGACGCGGGTGTTGTAGGACGCGTACATCACGCCGCCGAACCCCGCGAGACCCGCCGAGAGCGTGAAGAGCAGGAGTTTCGTGCGGACGACCGAGACGCCGGACGCCATGGCCGCCGCGGGAGCGGACCGCACCGCCAGCATGGCGCGGCCCGAGGGGGAGTTCCGCAGTGCGGCGAGCGAGGCCACGGCCGTGGTGGCGAGGACGACCATCGCCACGCCCATCGCGCGGTCGTCCGAGAGGTCGACGGGGCCGAACACCGGGCGGGGGATCTCCCAGCCCGTGTCGCCGTTGCGCAACCAGCCCATCTGGAAGAGCACCTGGTCGGCGAGGAAGGCGAGCGCCAGTGTGGCGAGGGCCAGGGAGCGGCCGCCGAGGCGGAGCGCGGGCAGCGCCACGAGCGCGCCGAGTGCCGCCGCCGCACACGTGCCGGCCAGCGCCGCCCCGGCGAACGGCCATCCGTGGCTCATCAGGAGCCCGGCGACGAGCGCCGCGCCCGTCACGAACGTGGCCTGGGCGAGCGACACCATCGCGCCGAGCCCCGTCACCACGGTGAAGGAGACGAAGACCAGGGAGATCGCGAGCCCCTGCGCGAGGAGGCCGCTCCAGAAGGGTGTGGTGACCGTGTAGAAGGAGAGGGCCAGGGCGAGCGCGGCTGCCGTCCACGGGCCCCAGCGGCGCAGCCACGAGCGTCCCGCGAGGTAGTCCACGGGCGGCGCGTCCATCGCCGCCGTGCCCGCGGTCCGCTGCCGCCGCGTGAGCAGGAGCAGCCCGGCGAAGAGGATCAGGAAGGGCACGGCCGTACGGAAGCCGGTGATCTCCTCGGCGAAGTCGGCGTAGCCCGCGACGAGGTTCTGGAGCACGCCGAGTCCGAGTCCGCCCGCGAAGGCGAGGGGGATCGACAGGAAGCGGCCGAGCACGGCGGCCGTCGCGGAGACGAAGAGGAACAGGGTGTAGTCGTGCGAGGAGAGACCCAGGAGCGGCGTCGCGAGGACACCCGCGAGCCCCGCAAGGCCCGACGACAGCATCCACGCCACCGACGAGAGCCGGTCCGCGCTCATGCCGCGCAGTTCCACGAGCGACCGGTTGTCGACCGCGGCGCGCAGCCTGAGTCCGAGCGGCGTGCGGCGCATCAGGATCCACAGGCCGACCGCCACCACGGCCGTCGTCACCCAGGTGATGAGCTGGTCGGAGTCGACGCCGACGCCGTCCGTGAGCTGCCAGCTGCGGGCCGGGCTCGGCCCGACGCCGGGCAGCCCGAACTGGTTCTCCGCGGGTTTCACCGGCGCCCCCGCGTCCTCGAGGAGCTCCACGATCCACAGGCCGAGCGCGGGCAGGGCGACGAGCAGGCCGATCGTGGCGACGATCTGCGCGGTCTCGCCGGCCCGCGCCAGTCTGCGGAACATCAGCCGGTCGAGGCCCCGGCCGAGGACGGGTGCCGCCACCAGGACGAGGAGCAGGGCCGTCGGCACGGCGGGCAGGCCGAAGCCGGAGTGCAGTTCGTGGAAGGCGAGGGCGCAGAGGTAGGCGGTCGCGCCGTGGGCGAAGTTGAACAGGCCCGATGCGGAGTACGACAGGACGAGGCCCGTGGCGAGCAGCGCGTAGAGAGCGCCCGAGACGAGGCCGCTCAGCACGAATCCGAGGAGGTCCGACATGGCGGCCCGCCCCTACTTGAAGGGGATCGGTTCGTAGCACGTGAAGGGCGACGACACCGTGTACTTCCCGTCCTCCAGCTGGACGAGCGCGCCGCAGCCGAACGACTCCTTCTGGCCCTCGCGCAGCTTGCGGTCGCCGACCATGGTGCCGGTGTCGGAGAAGTCGTCCGCCGCCTTCTGGAAGGAGTCGACGGTGAGGTCCTTGCCCGCCTTCTCGGCGACGGCGAGGAAGAGGTCGGCCGACATGTAGCCGGTCATCATGTGCATGTTGAGCGGGACCTCTTTGCCCGCCGCCTTCCGGATGTCCTTCTTGAACTGACGCATGTCCGCCGTGTCCTGTTCGAACGGCTGGAAGGTCAGGAGCACGTGCACGCCGTCCAGCGCCTTCTTCGTGGCGCTCTTGGCGAGCAGGCCGGGGTCGTAGTCGGTGGGGTCGGTGATGACGCCCCTGAAGCCCGCGCGCTTGACCGCCGTGAACAGGCCGATGTTGTACGGGGTCTGCATGACGGAGACGACGGCGTCCGGCGCTTTGCCGCCGTCGGAGCGCAGGATCTCCTTCGTGTACGCCGACCAGTCGCTCGGCACGGAGGTGGCGGGGACGGTCGACTTGGCGTACGTCACCTCGAAACCGGCGGCCGCGAAGGATTGCTTGTAGGTGCGGATGGCGAACGTGCCCGCGTCGTTGTCGTTGGCGAGGATCGCGACCGACCTGCCCTTCGCGCCGCCCATCACCTTCTTGAGCCCCTCGGGCCAGCTCTGGGTGATCGTGCCGCCGGGCATCGGGACCATGCAGCCGCCGAAGCCGTACATGTAGGTCGGGCCGCAGAAGGGCGGAATGGTGCCCCAGCCGAACGTGGGCACCTTCTGTTTCTGCAGGAAGTCCGCGCCGGAGAACGTGACCGAGCTCATCGGGGAGATCGCGAACACCTTCTCCCGCTGGACGAGCTTGCGCGCCGCCGCGAGGTTCTTCCCCGGGTCCTGCCCGTCGTCCTCCGCGCCCAGGTAGTCGATCGTGCGGCCGTGCACACCGCCCTCGGCGTTCGCGCGGTCGAAGCGGGCCCTCGCGCCCAGATCGGTGTCCTTCTTGCTGTATCCGCTCGCGGTCGTCATGGAGACGATGCCGCCGACCTTGACGGAGTCCTCGGTCACCCCGCGCACGGAACCGGTGCCCCGGTCGCCGCCGCCCGTCTCGCCGCCGGAGGAGGCGGAGTTGCAGGCGGTGGCGAGCAGCAGGGCCGCGGCGGCGGCGGTGATGGTGCGGATCGATCGCGACACGGTCGAGCCCCCCTGAAGTCGAAGTGGGGCTGATTCTGTGGCGGACCTGATGAACCGTCAATAAGCGGCGCGGGTGTATTTGATGGGGCGTCAGAAACCGCTGTGCGGCCAGGCTAGCTGCTGTACAGCGCCTCGACCTCCGCCGAGTACACCGTCTCGATCGCCTTCCGCTTCAGCTTCAGGGACGGCGTCAGGAGGCCGTGCTCCTCGGTGAACTGGTGCGCCAGTATGCGGAACGTACGGATCGATTCGGCCTGCGAGACAAGCGTGTTGGCGGCGACCACGGCCCGTCGCACCTCGGTCTCCAGGTCCGGGTCGCGCACCAGCTCGCCCGGCGGCAGCAACGGCTTGCGGCGCATGGTCAGCCAGTGCTCCACGGCCTCCGCGTCCAGGGTGACGAGCGCGGCGATGTAGGGGCGGTCGTTGCCGACGAGGATGCACTGGGCGACCAGCGGATGGTCGCGGACCCGCTCCTCCAGCTGGCCGGGGGACACGCTCTTGCCGCCCGACGTCACCAGGATCTCCTTCTTGCGCCCGGTGATCGTCAGATAGCCGTCCTCGTCGAGGGCGCCGATGTCGCCGGTGGCGAGCCAGCCGTCGTGCAGGGTCGCGTCGGTGGCCTTCGGGTTGTTCAGATAGCCCTGGAAGACGTTGCCGCCGTTCAGCCAGATCTCACCGTCCTCCGCGATGTGCACGGTGGTGCCGGGGATGGCCTGGCCGACCGTGCCGTAGCGGGTGCGCTCGGGCGGGTTGGCGGTCGCCGCCGCCGTCGACTCGGTGAGTCCGTACCCTTCGTAGATCGTCACACCGGCGCCCGCGAAGAACAGGCCCAGCCGCCGGTCCATGCCCGAGCCGCCCGACATCGCGTGCCGCACCCGGCCGCCCATCGCCTCCCGCACCTTCGAGAAGACGAGCTTGTCGAAGAGCTGGTGCTGCATGCGCAGCCCCGCCGAGGGGCCGGGGCCCGTGCCGAAGGCCCTGGCCTCCATCGCGTCGGCGTACCGCACCGCGCACTCCACGGCCTTGTCGAACGCGCCCGCCTTGCCGTCCCGCTCCGCCTTGCGCCGCGCCGCGTTGAAGACCTTCTCGAAGATGTACGGCACGGCCAGGATGAACGTGGGCCGGAACGCCGCGAGGTCCGGCAGGAGCGCCGCCGCGTTCAGGTTCGGCTGGTGGCCCATCTTGACCCGGCCGCGCACGGCGGCGATCTGCACCATGCGGCCGAAGACGTGCGCGAGCGGCAGGAAGAGCAGGGTGGTCGCCTCGTCGCCCCGCTTGGAGTGGAACACCGGCTCCCAGCGCCCGACCATCACGTCCGCCTCGAACATGAAGTTCGCGTGGGAGATCAGACATCCCTTGGGGCGGCCCGTGGTGCCCGAGGTGTAGATGATCGTGGCGATCGAGTCGGGGGTGACGGCGCGGCGGTGGCGGTGCACCACGTCGTCGTCGATCTCGCGCCCCGCCTCGGTCAGCTCGCCCACGGCGTCGGCGTCCAGCTGCCAGAGCCTGCGCAACTGCGGCAGCCGGTCGACGACGGAGCCGATCGTCATCGCGTGGTCCTCGTGCTCGACCATCGCGGCCGACACCTGGGCGTCGTGCAGCATCCACAGGACCTGCTCGGCGGAGGAGGTCGGATAGACCGGGACGACCTGGGCGCCGATGGCCCACAGGGCGAAGTCGAAGAGCGTCCACTCGTAGCGGGTGCGGGCCATGATGGCGACGCGGTCGCCGAACCGGACGCCCTGGGCGATCAGGCCCTTGGCGAGGGCCAGCACCTCGTCACGGAACTCGCCCGAGGTGACGTCGTGCCACCGCCCGTCGCTCTTGCGGCCGAACGCGATGTGGTGCGGGTCCTCGACGGCATGGTCGAACACGGCGTCGGCAAGGCCGCCCACCAGCGGCACCGACGCCATCGGAGGATTCGTGAACTCGCGCAATGATGCTCCTTGTGGCGCTCCGCACAGCGCCGTGACCGTACCCCACGCCGTGCGCGTGCGGGAGGGGGTCCAGGGGTGCCGGGCACGGAACATCGGCACAGGTCAGCCGGTCAAAATACGGCCACAAGGGGAAGGGCCGGACAACTTACTTACGCTGGAGTAAGTTTCGGTGGCGTAATCTCCACGGAATCTGTACGCGGCCTGCGGAGTGTCGTGAAAGGTGGGGAACTCGTACAGGTCCTTCGACGTTGTACGAGCCGCCGCGACGCCGAAGGAGTCTCCGTGTCCATACCCGCCACCCGGTCCGGTTCACCGCTGATCTTCGCCGGCACCTCCAGGCCCGTGCGGGCGGCTGTCCTCGTACTGCACGGAGGCCGGGAGCACGGCACGTCGGCGCCGCCCGCCGTGAACCTGCCGGGCCTGCGCATGTGGCCCTTCGCCCGCGCCCTCAGGAAGAGGTTCGGGGCGCGGGGCGTCGCGGTCGGCGGGGTCCGCTACCGCTGCCGGGGCTGGAACGGCGACCGGGAGGACGCCGCCCGCGACGCGACCCGCGCGCTCGCCGACCTGGCTCCCCGCATCGGGGACGCGCCCGTGATCCTGGTCGGCCACTCCATGGGCGCCCGCGCCGCCCTGCGCGCCGCCGGCCACCCGTCGGTCCGGGCCGTGGTGGGCCTGGCCCCCTGGTGCCCGCCGGGGGAACCGGTAGCCCACCTGCGGGACCGCAGGGTGGTGCTCCTGCACGGCGACCGCGACGGGACGACCGACCCGGCGGAGTCCGCGGAGTACGTGACACGGGCGAAGGCCGCGGGCGCGGACGCGACCCTGGTGACGATGGACGGCGGCGACCACGCGATGCTGCGGCACGCCCCGGCCTGGCACGCGCTGACGACGGCGACCGTCGGCGGCCTGCTGGGGCTCGGGCCGGTGCCGAGCGAGGTGGTGCGGGTCAGCCCGTAGCCCGGGTCGCGTAGGCGCGGATGTCCGCGTCGGGATCCTTCGTCGCCGTGGTGAGGGCCGCTCGGGACTCGGGGGTCGTGGGGTGGGCGAGGAGGGAGAGGACGGCTGCCTTGCGGACGTCCGCCTCGGGATCGGTCGCCGCTTGGAGCAGGGCGGGGATCGCACGCTCCGGCGGGGCCGCGCGCAAGGCCGTCGCCGCGCCCGCCCTGACCTGCCAGGCCGGGTCGCCGAGCGCCGCCGCGGCCCGTTCGGCGTACGGGAGCGGGCAGCCCGTGACCGCGAGCGCCGTCAGCGCGGCCGCCCGGACCAGCGCGTCCGGGTCGTCGAGGAGCGGCGCGAGCCGGGACGGCGACGGATCCCGTACCGCCGCGAGACCGCGGGCCACCGCGACCCGGACCTCGCGGGCCGGGTCGTCCGCCGCGCCCGCGAGGTCCGCCGCCGCGTCCACCGACACCAGCGCCCGCACGGCGTGGATGCGGACGTCGATGTCGGTGTCGGCCAGCGCGGCGGCGTACAGCGGCGCGTCCCCGAGCCGCAGGCCCCGCAGGACGTCCAGCGCGGCCCCTCGCACCGTCGGGTCCGCGACATCGAGCGCCGCCCGCAGGGAGGACCCCAACGCGTGCTCCGCGGGCAGGACTTCGGTCAGTTCGCGCAGCGCGGCAGCCGACGCCTCACGGACCTGTCCGTCGGGATCGCGCAGCGCCGCGGCCAGCGCGGGACCCGTGCCCGCCGGAACCGTCTCCGCGAGGACGGCCACGGCCGCCGCCCGCACCGCCGGTTCGGCGTCCGCGAGGTAGGGGGAGAGGGCCTCCAGGTCAGGGGTCTCCTCGGCGAGGGCGAGGAGGCGCAGGAGGGTGGGGCTCGCGGCCCGGGTGCCTGCCGTGGGCGCGGCGCCGGGGGCCGTCCTGTCAGGGGCTGCCGCCGGACGTGCCGCAGGCGGCGCGTTCCGCGGACCCGCCGTCGCCACCGGCACGAGCTCGACCTCTCCCAGCACCTGTTCCGCCCCCGCCACCGGATCGAACTCCGGCACCGGCACCACGTACGGCTCGACCGCACGCGCCTTGAACTCCATCGCACCCGAAGCGGACTTGTACACGTCGAGGTGGTGCAGCCAGCCCGTGTCGTCCCGCTCCGGATGGTCGAGCCGCTCGTGGTACAGGCCCCAGCGGGACTCCGTCCGCGCCAGCGACGAGCGCGCCGCCATCTCCGCGCAGTCCCGGATGAACGACACCTCCGCGCACCGCATCAGCTCGTGGGCGGTGCGCGCCCCCATCCCCGCGATCTCCCCCGTCATCCGCTCGAACGCCTCGACGGCCAGGGACAGTTTCGCCCCGGTCTTCGGCGGCGCCACGTAGTCGTTCACGAACCGGCGCAGCTTGTACTCGACCTGCGGCTGCGGCGGACCGTCGGGGTGCCGCAGCGGCCGGTAGACGAGCTCGTGCGCGGCGGACAGCTGATCGCCGGGCAACTCGCCCTCGTACGCCCGGTACCGCGACGCGTCCTCCCCGGCGAGGTCGCCGAAGACGAACGCGCCGATCATGTAGTTGTGCGGGACGCAGGCCAGGTCACCGGCCGCGTACAGGCGGGGTACGGTCGTGCGCGCGTGCGCGTCGACCCGCACCCCCGACGCCGAGTGCCCGCCGCACAGCCCGATCTCCGAGATGTGCATCTCGATGTCGTGCGTGCGGTAGTCGTGGCCGCGCCCCTCGTGGAACGTGGCGCGCGTGGGCCGTTCCGTCGTGTGCAGGATGGACTCGACCGTGCTGATCGTCTCCTCCGGCAGATGGCTGAGCTTCAGGTACACCGGCGCCCGGTCGGAGGCGAGTTCGGCCGCGAACTCCGCCATCATCTGCCCCGACCAGTAGTCCGACTCCACGAAGCGCTCGCCGTGCCGGTTCACCTGATAGCCGCCGAAGGGGTTCGCGACGTACGCGCACGCCGGGCCGTTGTAGTCCTTGATGAGCGGGTTGACCTGGAAGCACTCGATGCCGGTGAGCGCGGCCCCCGCGTGGTACGCCATCGCGTAGCCGTCGCCCGCGTTCGTCGGGTTCTCGTACGTCCCGTACAGGTACCCGGAGGCGGGCAGGCCCAGACGCCCGCACGCACCCGTGGCGAGGATGACCGCCCCCGCCCGTACGGTGACGAACTCGCCGGTGCGGGTGTTGAACCCCGCCGCGCCCACCGCGCGCCCCTCCGCCGTGAGCACCCGCACCGGCATCACCCGGTTCTCGATCCGGATCCGCTCCCGCATCTCACGGCGCCGCAGCTGCCGGTAGAGGACCTTCTTGACGTCCTTGCCCTCCGGCATCGGCAGCACGTACGAGCCGGAGCGGTGCACCTGCCGGACCGCGTACTCGCCGTGCTCGTCCTTCTCGAACTTCACCCCGTACGACTCCAGGCGCCGCACCATGGCGAAGCCGCGCGTGGCGGTCTGCCGGACCGTGGACTGGTCCACGATGCCGTCGTTGGCGCGGGTGATCTCCGCGACGTAGTCGTCCGGCTCGGCCCGGCCGGGGATGACCGCGTTGTTGACGCCGTCCATGCCCATCGCGAGCGCGCCGGAGTGCCGCACGTGCGCCTTCTCCAGGAGCAGGACGTCCGCACCGCGTTCGGCGGCGGTCAGGGCCGCCATGGTGCCGGCGGTACCGCCGCCGATGACGAGGACGTCGCAGGAGAGCTCGGTCGCGTCGGCGAGGGCGGGGATGGCCAGAGGGGTGTCCACGGGCGCGCCTTTCACGGGAGTACGTCGGGGAGTGGGGGCAACGGTTCAGAGGGAGGTCAGGACGCGGCGGCGGAGCTCCGCCGTGCCGGGCGCGTTGCGTGCGTCCCGCTGCCGGGGGTGCGGCACGTCCAGGACCTCGCCGGAGGAGAGCAGGGCGATCCGGTCGCCGAGGTGGAGCGCCTCGTCCACGTCGTGGGTGACGAAGACGACGGTCGCGCCGGTGCCGCGCAGGATCTCCACGAGCAGGTCCTGCATGCCGGCGCGGGTGTGCGGGTCGAGCGCGCCGAACGGCTCGTCCATGAGGACCGCGCGGGGTCGCGCGGCCAGGGCGCGGGCCAGCTGTACGCGCTGCCGCTGCCCTCCGGAGAGCTGACGCGGCAGCTTGCGGGCGTGGTCGGCGAGACCGACCCGCTCCAGCCAGTCGTCGACGGCCGCGCGCCGCTCGGCGCGCGGGATCCGCCGTATGGCCAGGGGAAGTTCGACGTTGGCGCGGACGCTGCGCCAGGGGAGCAGGGCGTCCTCCTGGAAGACGAGCGCCCGGTCCGCGGCGGGGCCGACGACGGGCGCCCCGTCCTGGGTGACGTGCCCGCCCAGCGGCGGCAGCAGCCCGGCGAGGGTCCGCAGGAGCGTGGACTTGCCGCAGCCGGACGGGCCGAGCACGGCGACGAGCTCGCCCGGCGCGACCCGCAGCCGCACGGTGCCGGGCAGCGCATGGCCCTCGCGGTGCCCGAGCCGTACGTCGTCCAGGACGAGTTCGGCGCCTTGCGGGGTGCGGGTGTCCACGGGATGTGCGGGGCTCACGCGACGGGCTCCTTGTCGAGTACCGGGGCGGCGGGCGCGGGCGGCGCGGCGGCGGCCGGGGGAGCGGCACGGTGGGCGCGGCGTGCCGCACGCGCCGGGACCCGCTCGGGTGGCCGGGGCAGCCAGGCGGTGGCGCGGCGGCCGAGGAACTCCACCGCCGTGGAGGTCAGCCAGCCAAGCACGCCGATGGTGGCCATGCCGACGAAGACGCCCGGGTAGTCGACGACCGTGTAGTCCTGCCAGGTGCGGTAGCCCACCCCGTACTCGCCGGAGATCATCTCCGCGGAGATCACACAGATCCACCCCACGCCGATGCCCACGGAGAGCCCGCCGAAGATCCCGGGCAGCGCGCCGGGCAGCACCACCGAGAACAGCACCCGCAGCCGCCCGCCGCCCATGGTGAGCACGGCCTCCTCCCACACCGGCGCGAGCGCCCGCACCGCGTGCCGGGTCGACACCAGGACCGGGAAGAACGCGGCGGTGAAGGTGATGAAGACGATGCCCTGCTCGTTGGTCGGCAGGAGCAGGATCGCCACCGGGACCAGCGCGATCGCCGGGACCGGCCTGGCCACCTCCACCAGCGGCCCGAGCAGGTCGGCGGCCCACCGCGACCGGGCGACCGCCGTACCCGCCGCCACCCCGAGGACCGCGGCGAGCAGGAAGCCGATCACGATGCGGCGCAGGCTGTGGACGAGGTCCTGCCAGTACGGGGCGGTGCCGAGCCGGTCGCCGAAGGCGTCCGCCACCTCGACGACCGTGGGGAACTGGCCGAAGCGCAGCCACAGGTCGACGTCCCAGGTGGTGAGCAGCTGCCAGAGGCCGAGGGCCGCGACGAGCGACGCCACCCGGACCAGTCGCCGCGTGAGGCTCGTGAGGCCCGTGCCGCTCACGGTGCTCATGACGCCAGCTCCAGGGCGTCCGCGTAGCCGACGACACGGGCCCCCGCATGCTGTCCGACGTACGTCTTCGCATGGCTCGGTGTGACGAAGGCCCGCAGGTCGGAGCCGTCGGCGACCCACACCGCCCGGTCGGCGAACCAGAGGGTTCCGGTCAGCGCGTCCGGTACGTACGCGGCGCGCACCCCGGTCTTCTTCGCCGCCGCGACGGCCGCGAGGAGCTTCTTCGGGGTGTCGTACGTCCGGGTGCTGTCGCGGCCCTTGAGCCACAGCTCGGACTTGGCGTCGCCCGCCTCGACCTTGGGGTAGGCGGGAGCCCGCGCGGCCCGCCGCAGCGGCTCCGGGTCGACGAAGGCGTCCACGTCGACGTCGCGCACGAGCCCGGCCTTCGCCAGGATCGGCACGTCCTTCTTCAGCGCGTCGATCAACTCCGGGCGCAGCGCCGGGTCGAAGGTGGCGATGCCGTGGGCGCCGTTGTAGAGGTAGACCGCCTCGGCGGGCAGGCCGGTCTCCTTCGCCACCGACTCGGCGGCGGCGACCGGCCGCTCGCGCAGGTGGTCGGTGGCGCGGCGCTGCGCCGCGAGGAAGTCGTCGAGCACCCCGGCGCGTTCCTCGGCGAACTCCTCCCGGACGGTGACGCCGTGGAAGGTCGGCAGGTTCAGATCGGCCCCGTCGTAGAGCGCCTTCGCCTTCCCCTCGTACGCCAACTGCCCCGGCCAGGCGACGAACTGCGACAGCGCGTCGATGCTGCCGCCCGCCAGTGCGGACGCCCCCACGCTCGGCTGCTGATTGAGCTTTCGCACGCCCTTCTCCGGGTCGATGCCGGCCTTCTCCAGGGCGCGGGTCAGGGTGCCGTCGGCGGCCGAGCCGATGCTGGTGGACACCTTCTTGTCCCGCAGGTCGGCCAGCGAGCGCAGCTTCGAATCGGGCCCGGTGACCACGGTGTTGAGGCTGCCGCGCAGGTTGTAGCCGGTCACGGACACGAGCCTCGTCGGCTGTTTCAGCTGCTTGCCGCGGGCCGCGTTGATCAGCAGCGGGAAGTCGCCCATCGACCCGATGTCGATCTTCCCTGTCGTCATCTGGGCGGTGATCGGGGCGCCCGTGGCGTAGTCCTGCCACTTCACCTCGTATGTCTTGCCGTCCTTCTTGCCGCGGGCGGCGAGCTCCTCCTCGAAGTAGCCGAGGGAGCGGAGCAGCGTGCCCGCGGTGACGGTGTTGATGGTCTTCGACTGGTAGCCGACGGTCACCGTCACGGTGTTCCCGTCGTCGGCCCCGGCGGCGCCGCCGCACGCCGTCGCCAGGGGCAGCAGGAGGGCCGCGGCGAGGGCGAGTCTGCCTGTCGTGCGAGTCATCGGAGTCGGGCCTTTCACCTGAGCAGGTAGGGCATGTTGACGGTGACCGCGCCGGTGGGGCACCGGGCCGCGCACGGGCCGCAGTACCAGCACTCGTCGACGTGCATGTACGCCTTGCCGTTGTCCTCGCGGATCGCGAGCGAGTCGAGCGGGCACATGTCGACGCAGAGGGTGCAGCCGTCGATACAGCGGGACTCGTCGATGGTCACGGGCACGTCGGCGCGCTGCGGGACAACAGGCATGGCTGTCTCCAGGACTCAGAGAAGGGGGGTGGGCAGGAAGAGCGTGCGGGTCAGGCGGACCGGTGCAGGACGCCGCTCATCGTGATGCGGTCGCCGCGGAAGCGGATGAACTCCAGGTCCACGGGCCGCCCGTCGGGCAGATGCGTGAGCCGCTCCAGCATCAGGACGGCGCTGCCGCGCGGCGCCTCAAGGACCGCCGCGGAGTGCGCGTCGGCGTTCACCGCCTCCAGCGTCATGTCGGCGTGCCCGAGCGGGCCGCCGGTCACCGTCTCCAGGAGCCGGAACACGTCCGTGTTCTCCAGGTCGCAGCCGAGCAGCTCGCCGCCCACGTCCATGGGCAGGTACGACAGGTCCAGGGAGAGCGGCAGTCCGTTCAGGCGGCGCAGCCGCTCGATACAGAGCACGTCGGTGTGGTCGGGCAGCCCGAGCCGCCGCGCCACCGGCCCCGGCGCGGAGACCGGGCCGACGGTGCGGACCTCGTTGGTGACCGTGCCGTGTTCGTGCAGCGTCTCGGCGAGGCCCTGCAGCCGGTCGAGTGCGTGCGGGTACTTCTCGCACACGACGACGGTGCCGACGCCGGCCCTCCGGTGCACGAGCTGCTCGCCGCGCAGCAGGTCGAGGGCCTGCCGTACGGTGTTGCGGCTGGCGCGGTAGTCGGCGGCGATGACGTCCTCCAACGGCAGGACGCCGCGCGGGAAGCCGCCCGTGAGGATCTGGTGGCGCAGCAGATCGGCGAGTTGCCGTGCCTGGTCCGCGCGCAGTCGCCGGCGCCGCGCGGCGGCGACCGGAAGCGAGGCGTGGCTGTGTTCGGCTGGCATGGCAGGGAACGTACCGGCGCGGTGGCCGCGGTGGTGTTGCGGCAGCATTGCGCCACCTGACACTTCCGGGAACACCCCTCTGACCTGCGGTGACGCGGGGAGATGTGCAAGATCCGCCACCGGAGTGCCCACTACGTGGACAGCTCCGGCGGCGGAACCGACACAGGCCCTAGCGGCCGCGCACCGTCAGCACGGCGCCCTCACCGTCGCGCTTCCGCAACGTGCGGCTGTCGGCGCCGAGTTCCCGCGAGGTCGGCCGCACCATCACCAGCACCAAGGCGCCCGCCACCAGACCCGCCACGCCCGCCGCCAGCGACGCCCCGTTGAGCCCCGACGCGAAGGCGGCGCGGACCGCGTGCTCCGGCACCGTCCCGTGCAGGGCCGCGGCCCCGCCGCCCGCGGCCGTGTGCGCCGCGTCGTGGCCGAGCGAGTCCTGCATACGCGCGGTCAGCACCGTTCCGAACAGGGCGACCCCGATCGCGTATCCGAGCTGGCGGAAGGTGTTGACCGCGCCGCCCGCCATCCCGGCGTTCGCGGACGGCACCGAGGCGAGCGCGGCCCCCGCGAGCCCCGGTGCGACCAGCCCGGCGCCGACACCCGTGAGCGTGAGCCCCGGCGCGAGCGTCCCCCAGGACGACCCGGCGTCCAGCACCGCCATGCACAGCCCGCCCGCACCGATCAGGAGCAGCCCGCCACCGATGACCAGCCGCGGCGCCACCCCGTGCAGCAGCCGCCCCGCGAGCAGCGCCACCACGAACGACGTCGCGGCGAGCGGCAGCAGCACCAGACTGCCGCGCACCGGGCTCATCCCCAGCACGGTCTGCAGCCAGATGGACAGGTACGGGACGACGCCGAACGCGGCCCCGTTGTAGCCGACCGCGCCGATCAGCACGCCGGTGAACGCGGGCTTGCGCAGCAGCCGCAGATCGAGGAGCGGCTGCGCCACGCGCCGCTCGACCAGGACGAAGCAGAGCAGCGCGAGCGCCGACACCGCGAACGACGTGCCGGCCGCCGCCGACGCCCAGCCGTCCGCACCGCCCCGCAGCACCCCGTACGTCCCCGCCCCCGCGAAGCACGCGAACGCCGCCGTGCCCGCCCAGTCGACCCGGCGCCCGGCGGGCCCGCGCGACTCCGGCACCAGGCGCAGCGTCAGCCAGATCGACGCGACGCTCACCGGCAGGTTCACGAAGAAGATCCAGCGCCAGCCGGGACCTTCGGTGAGCAGGCCGCCCACGATGGGCCCGAGCGCCGCCGAAGCCCCGCTCACCGCACCCCACACGCCGAGCGCCGCCGACCGGTCGCGGCCCTGGTAGGCGGCGCCGAGCAGCGGCAGCGTCGTGGCGAGCATCGCCGCCGCGCCGAGCCCCTGCACGGCGCGCGCCGCCACCAGCACGTCCGCGTCCGACGCCAGTCCGCAGCCCAGCGAGGCGACCGCGAACAGCGCGGTGCCGATGACGTTGAGCCGCCGCCTGCCGAACACATCGGCCGCGGCGCCGACGCCGAGCAGCAGCGCGGCGAGCGCGAGCGCGTAGCCGTCGATGACCCACTGCAGGTCGCTCAGCGAGGCGTGCAGCGCCGCGGCCATGTCGGGCAGCGCCACGATCACGATCGTCACGTCCAGCAGCAGCATGAACGTCCCCAGAGACACCGCCGCGAGCGGCCCCCATGTACGCATTTCCTGTCCTCCGAGTTGTTGTCCGTAGACCTCGTACGATGAGCTGCAGGTGAACGAAGCCGGTGCCAGGGTGCTATCAGGCGTACGGAACCGACATGGGAAGGACATATGGCGGTGGAAACCGACACCTTCGACGAGCTGGACCTCAAGCTGCTGCACGCCCTGGAGATCGACGGCAGGGCGTCCTTCAGTCGCATCGCGGGCGTCCTCGGCGTCTCCGACCAGACCGTCGCCCGCCGCTTCCGCAGGCTGCGGGCCGAGGCGGGGCTGCGCGTCGTCGGGGTGCGCGACACCCGCAGGCTCGGGCAGGACGAGTGGATGCTGCGGCTGCGCTGCGCGCCCGACGGCGCCGAGGCCATCGCGACCGCCCTGGCCCGCCGCCCCGACACCGCGTGGGTCCACCTCACCTCGGCGGGCACGGAAGTCGTCTGCATGACGGTGCCCCGTACACAGGACGACTACGACGACCTGCTCTTCGGCAAGCTCCTGCGCACCCGCAAGCTCGTCGACATCACCGCCCACCAGCTGATGCACCGCTTCTACGGCGGCCGCACGGGCTGGATCGGCAAACACCGCCCGCTCTCCGACGCGCAGGCGGCCGCGCTCGCGCCCGCCCGGACGCCGGCCGGCGCCCCCGCCCCCGCCCTCATCGCCCCCGACGACGAACCCCTGGTCGCCGCCCTCAAGGCCGACGGCCGCGTCACCTACCCGGAGTTGCAGCGGCTGACCGGTCGCTCCGAGTCCTCGGTCAAGCGGCGCGTCGCCGCACTGCTCGGCTCCGGCGCGCTCTACACCGACACCGAGTACGACACCGCGCGCTTCGGCTTCACCACCGCCGCGATGCTCTGGGTCACCGTCGCGCCCGGCGCACTGGACGCGGTGGGCCGGGCGATGGCCGGGCATCCGGAGGTCGCGCACGTCTCCGCGATCACCGGCTCCGCCAATCTGATGGCGAGCGTCCTGACCCGCGACACCGCGGAGCTCTACGCCTACCTGAGCGGCGGGCTCGGCGCCCTGGACGGCGTGCGGCACGTCGAATCGGCGCCCTATGTACGCCGGTTCAAGGAGCTGATCTACCCGCGGCCGCTGCGATAGCCCTCCGGGACTGGTGCCGCCGGTGCCGATGCGCGAATAATCGGAGCACAGCGGCTCTGTCGCCCTCGGGGGGTGGTCGGGTGGTGGTGGCGCGGAACACGGCCGGGAACGGACACCGCAAGGTGATCCGGGTCGCGGTCGTGGACGAGAACGACATTTTCCGTCGCGGGCTCGTGGCCTGCCTGGAGACCGACGAGGCGTTCGTCGTCGCGTACGACGCACGGGACGGGCCCGTACCGGAAGCGGTCGACGTCGTACTGGCGTCGGCCCGCGCCGCCACGGGCCTCGCGGGCCCCGGCCCGCCGAAGCTGATCTGCGGCGAACCCGGCCGCCCCGACGGGCGCCCGCCCCGCGGACCCGCCGACACGGTGCTCTCGCGCACCGGCCTGACCGAGGAACAGGTGCTCGCCGCCGTCCGCGCCGCGGCGTGCGGGCTGCTGGTGGGGCCGGTGCCGTCCCCGGCGGTCGCGCGGGCCACGGGCGGGGGGAGCGGCAGCGACGCGCCGCTGCCCGAACGCATCTCCGCCCGCATGCGGGACGTGCTGAGCCTCCTCGCCGACGGGTACGCGACACGGGAGATCGCCGAGCGGATCGGGTACTCCGAACGCACCGTCAAGAGCGTCGTGCAGCAGACGCAGTGCCGGCTGGGCGCGCGCAACCGCGCCCAGGCGGTGGCGGAGGGCATACGGCGCGGGATCATCTGAGGTGCCCGTCGGGGCAGAGGCCGACCCTTCCGGGGAAGCCGCCGCCCGTGCCGTACCCCTAGGTCGGCCCCCATGGACGCTGTTCCGCGGACCTCGCGTCCTGCTCTGCTTGCCGGATGAAGCGCGCAGACGTCCCGCTGTGGCTGGACGAGTCCAACGTCATCTTCCGGCGGGGCATGGCCGATTGCCTCGCCGGAGCAGGCTTCACGGTGGTCGGGGAGAGCGCGTGGCTGCGCCCGGAGCCCGAACTCGGGGCGTGTGCCGTCCTGTTGACCGAGGTTGGCGGGGACGCGGCAGAGGCGGGAGCGCGGCTGGATGCCGTGGCCCGACTCGTCGCGTCGGAGTCGGCGACCGCGCCGCCCGCGCTGCTCGGCGTACTCGAAGAGGCTCGGCCCGAACTCGTGCGCCCCGCCCTGGAACACGGCTTCACGGGACTGCTCGTCCGCGCCGAGATGACCCCCGACTCCCTGGTCGCCGCGGTCGACGCCGTGGCCTCGGGCGCCGGTTCGCTGCCGCCCGCCGTCCTCACAGGGCTCCTCGCCCGTACCGAAGGCGAACACACGGGTCTGCGCGCGGCGGCCGCCAAGCTGCTCGCCCGACGCGAACTCGACGTCCTCAGACTGCTCGCGGAGGGCAGCAGCACCCGGGAGATCGCCGGAGCGCTCAGCTACTCGGAGCGCACCGTGAAGAACATCGTGCACGACACCCTGGCCAAGCTGAACTGCCGCACGCGCGCCCACGCGGTGGCGATCGTGGTGCGCCAGGGCGCGCTCTGACCACCCCACCGGCTGCCCTTTCGGCCGCACCGATGGCTGCCCGTCCGCATCTCGTTCCCGGGCCCGGGGCGCCCTAGCGTCGAGGCACGGCAGAACGGTGAACGGCCCTCCAGGGGAGGCGACATGTGCTGCGCGTACTGGTGGTCGGCTTCGGCGACATCGCGGGACGGGGGATCAGGTCCATCCTGCGCGGCCCGGACATCCTGGTCACGGAGTGCGGGACCGAGGGGATGACCGCGGTGGTCGCCGGCGTCCGCCCCGACGTCCTGGTCCTGGAAGCGGGACCGCGGGGCGGCGGCGCCCTCGCGGCACGGCTCACGGCCGGGGCGCCGGGCGCGACCGTGGTGCTCTGCTCGGCCCACCGCACCGACCTGCGCGTGTACCCGGCATCGGGCGGCTGCTTCACACGGCCGCTCAGCGAGCGGACCCTCGTCGAGAGCGTGCGGGGGGCGGGGTGAACACGGGGACGACCATGCGGATCACCACGTACCGCGTCCCGTCCGGGCCCGCGGGCACCGCGCGGACGGTGGGGCACATCCGGTCGCTGATCCTCCGCGGCGCCAAGGACATGACCGTACGCCGCCAAGCGGTGCGGCTCCTCAAGGCGCGGGGCGTGCGGCCCAAGGACTACCTCGGCGAGATCGCGGCGCTGTTCACGTGGGTACGGCGGACCGTCCGCTACACCCGCGACCCGTACCGCGTGGAACTGCTGCACTCCGCACGCCGGATGCTCCAGCTGCGCGCGGGCGACTGCGACGACATGACCATCCTGCTCGGCGCGCTGCTGCAGTCCGTCGGGCATCAGGTCCGCATCGTCCTCGTCGGCCCGGACCCGGCGCGCCCCGGCCTGTTCACGCACGTGTATCCCGAGGCCGAGTACCGGGGCCGCTGGATCGCGCTGGACGCCACGATGCCGCACCCCATGGGCTGGGCGCCCGACAGCCCGGTGAAGAAGGTCGTACCGCTCCGCACGAGAAAGGGATGTGCCATGGACGACGCGACGGAAGCGGAAGGCACCATCGGATGGCTGCCGCCGGGTCCGGCGGCGGAACTGGTCGCGGCCGTACGCCGCGACGGGCTTCCCGCCCGCGATCCGCGCGTACGGGCCGTCTGGTCCGGGCTGCGGTCCCAGGGTCTGCTCGACAGGGACCCGTGGGTGCGGCAGGTGCTCCGCAGGATCTGGGGGACGGGGCTCCCGCAGGGCCACCGCCCGCGCACGGCGGCGCGGCTCGCGGCCGCGCTGCGGTACGAGGAGACGCCGGCCGCGGTGTCGCCGGGATACTCCACGGTCTGGGGCCCCGCGGTCGTCGGCCCGCGCTACTACTACGGCTACCGGCCCCGGCCGTACCGGCCTCCGTACCGACCCCCGTACGGATACCCGCGCGCTCCGCACCCCCTCCGCTACCGCTGAGGCAGAAGGCCGACAGGTCGTGCCGAAAGGTTTGGCCGAAAGGAGAACAATGCGATGGCTCGGGTGACCGGCGTCAAGGAGAAGCTGCACAGCCCCCTCTACGACGCCTTCTTCCTCCGTGACGCACAGGACCGCTTCGAGGACAGGATGACCGACCCGCGCGTCATCCGCTTCTTCGTCGACGTACAGGACAAGACGCGCCTGGAGACGAACATGCAGGCGGCGGGCGTGCTGCCCAGTCTCAACACCTTCGAGGCGCGGGCGATGCGCGTGGTGATCAGCGATTCGGCGCCGTCCCACGACCACCCGGACCCCTTCATCCCGGATCTGGTGTTCAGCTCCGTGGTGACGCTGCTGGTCGGCGAGAAGGAGGCGATCACGGCGCCGACGTACATGTTCCCCTCCGGCGCCGGGGTGGTCTCCAGCAACGGTTCGTCCCCGCTCAGCCACGGGATGCCCGACCCGATGGCCACCTTCCGGTTCGCCGAACCGGTCTTCATCGAACCCCAGCAGAACTTCCGCGTGGAGATGCTCTTCCCGCGCGGACTGCCGGTCTCCGTCGCCGACGCGACGGGCCCCCGGCACCTCTGGGTGGTCCTCGACGGCTACCTGGAGCGCGACGTCCAGTAGGGAGGCGGCACAGATGTTGCACGACGGATACGAGGGTTACGACGGCTACGAGGGTTATGAGGGGTACGTGGGTGCCGAGGACTTGGACGGTTACGACGGCCTCGGCGACGAGGAGTTGATGACCGTACAGGGCCTCGACGGGTACGCGGCGTACGACACCTTCGACGGCTTCAACGGTTACGACGGGTTCGCGGGATACGAGGGATACGGCGGCTGCGTGCCGGGCGAGGTGCGCCGGGGCCGCGACGGGCGCCTCTACGAATGGGTGGAGGGGTACGACGGGCTCGGCTCCCCCGTGGGGTTCTGGTCCGTGCTGCCCGCCATCGCCAAGACGGTGCTGCCGCTCGCGGCACGGTATCTGCCCCAGGTGCTGCGCGCCGTCGGCGGCCGTCGACCGGCGCTGCCGCGTGCCGTGCAGGCCCCGGTGTCCTACGCCATGCCGACGCCGCCGGTGCCGCAGCCGCCGCCCGCCGAGGACGACGAGGAGCTGCGCGGCTGCGGCGAGGGCGACGAACCGCTCTCCGCCGCCGAGGAGCCGGGCGGCGGGGTCGAGGGCTACGTCCGCGAACGGCGCGCCAGGACACGGGAGTTCCGCCGACCGGCGCGGGCCCCGGAGCTCTGGCGGCCCATCTGGTGATCCGGAGGTCACGATGCAGTACGGGCAGCGGTACGAGCAGGCGTCGGCCAAGGAGATCCCCTACGACCACGTGGCGGTCCTCAGGCTGCTCGGCCGGGCGGGCAACCGGGTCGAGGACACCGTCAACATCAGTGTCGACGGGGCCTTCGTCGCCACCTCGATCGGCTACAGCTTCATCCCGGCACCCCCCACGGGCGGCATCATCGAGGGGCAGGCGATCACGCTGCCGCCGCCCTTCGACGCGCTGGTGGGGGCCGCGTTCAACGACCCGGCTGACGCGGCGCGCTGTCTGTTCGCGCGGTTCTGCGGCATCGACTTCACGTACAGCATCATCGACAGCGGCACCGGGCGTGAGCTGCAGAACCGGGCGATCCACAACATCGCGGGGCTCGGCAGCGCGGACGGGGCACGGCCGTTCAGGCCCATGGCGAAGCCGATGCTGTTCCTGCCCCGCTCCACCATCCGCATCGTCGTCGACGAGGTGTCCGAAGGGCCTCTCTTCGAGGGCGCGCAGCTGTTCTTCGTGCTGCACGGCTACAAGATGCTCGGATACCTGCCATGACGGTGTGCGGCAGCTCTCGATGCGGCAGCACCCACACGGGCCAGTGCGAGGTCTGCGGGCGGCCGTTGGACTCCCGGGTCTTCGACAGCTCCGGCGTCGTGGCCGCGCCGGGACCGGGGGAGGAGACCGTGCTCGCACGGTTCGCGCTGCCGCCGACGCACTGCGGTGTCCTGCAGTACTTCGCGCAGTTCACCGACCGTTTCGCGCGTGACCCGGGGCGCGCGGCGACCCCGGGCTACCGGTGGCAGATCCGCAGCGACGTACAGCCCCTCGACCCGTACCTGTCCTTCGGGCACATCATCAACCCGTGGGGCCTGTCCGGGTTCCCCGTCGACATCCGGCTCGCCGAAGGGGCCGTCGTCGAGTTCACCGTCCGCAACACCGGCGCGTCGCGCGCGGACGAACTGACCGAGGTGGGCGGGCGGTTGCTGGGGCGGCACTGGTACGACACCCGGTTCGGCGGCGCGCCGGGCCGCCTGTGAGGAGGCGAGGAACATGGTGTACGTCCGAACACCCGCCGGCGACGGAAGCCTTGGCGGCGCCGGTCTGGGGCAGGGGCCGGTGCGGCCGCCGTCCCGCGGCTGCGCGGGCGCGGCCCGCTCCGCCGCCGCACACGACGACGCGTCGGCCGCACTGATCGCACAGCTCAGACTGCCGATCACCAGCGCGCAGACGGCGCTGCAAGCGCGCAGGGCCGACGAACTGCGCCACCTTTTCAGGGCGCTGGACGCCGCCACCGCCCGGCGGCTCGCCGCACGCCTCGACGACCGGACCGACGCCCTGGCGACGTTCTTCGACTGCGAACTGTCCACCCCGCTCAGGGCGGAACTGCGGTCCCTCCTCGTCCGCCCCCCGGAACCCGCCGCCGTCCCACCGCCCAGGCCCCCGACACCGCGTACGCCGGGACCGGGGCCGGGACCGACCCCCTGGACACCGGGCGTGCCACCGCTCATCCCGCCACCCGCACCGGACCCACCACCCCGCCCCGTCCCCCCGAGGCCACCCCTCCGTCCCTACCCGCCCCCACGCGACATCTTCGACTTCCGCCGCCCCACGGGTCCCGGGATCTCGGTCACGGACCTGCTCGACCGTGCCCGGCAGGTCCTCGACCTGGCCCTCGCGGCGGGCGTGACCGGCGCGGCGGTGGCCGCGCTGGGGGCGGCGCTCAACGGGGCGACACAGCTCGCGGGCCTGATCGGCGGGTCCGGGATCGGCACCGGCCTGGTCTTCGACCCGGCGACGGGAAAGCTGTCCATGGCGCCGTTCCCGCCCGACACCGACCCGCACTATCTGACGCTGAGGGCACGGGCGACCGCGCTGCGGCGCCCGGAGTGGGGGCAGTTGGAGCAGCGGCTGCAAGAGGTGGCACGGTTCGAGGACGTGGTGCGTGAGCGGGCCCGGGACGCCCGCGGCCGGTGGCAGAAGCCGCAGCCCGGCGACAAGCCGCCCGGCGCGCCCTTCGAGGACGTGGTGTGTGACCGCGTCCGGCGCGCGTTCCCGTACTCGGCACGCTCCGTCCACGTACGCGCCTTCGTCGTCAGGGGGCAGCCGCACGGCGGCATGGGGAGCCGAGTGATCATCGACTGCGTCGGCTCACGCAGGCCCCATGGCGGGCTCAGGCTCTTCGAGGCCAAGTCGGGCGGCTCGCTGCGACGGCACCAGATCTTCGAGTATCCGCGCCTGGAACGCAACGGCGGCATCATCGTCAGCGACCGCGGCCCCTACCACGCGGGGCAGCGCATCCCCGCGGGTACACCGGTCACGATCATCACCCCCGCCAACATCGACCTCATCCTGCCGCCCTGACACCTCACCGTCCGCCCCGGTGCAGTCGGTCCCCGCCCGCCAGGATCGCCGCCGCCAGCGCGTCCGCCGCGTCCTGGGCCGACGCGCGCCGCTCGCCGTGGAGCAGCACGAAGTCGACCGGCCCCAGCTCGGGCAGCCCTGCCCGGTCCGGGACGCGGACCAGGCCGGGCGGGATGAGGCCCCGCGAGTGCGCCATCACGCCGAGGCCCGCGCGGGCCGCCGCCACCAGGCCGTTCAGGCTGCCGCTCGTGCAGGCCACGCGCCAGGCGCGGCCCCGGCGTTCCAGGGCCTCGAAGGCGAGCGCGCGGGTGATGCCCGGCGGGGGATAGACGATCAGCGGCACCGGCCGCTCGGGGTCGAGGCGGAGCCGTTCCGCGCCGATCCAGACCAGGTCGTCCTGCCACACCAGCTCGCCGCGCGGGTCCTCCGGGCGGCGCTTGGCGAGCACGAGGTCGAGCCTGCCCGCGTCCAGCTGTTGGTGCAGCGTGCCGGACAGCTCGACCGTCAGCTCCAGGTCGACGTCGGGGTGGTCGTGCCGGAACGACTCCAGGATGTCGGTGAGCCGGGTCAGGACGAAGTCCTCCGACGCCCCGAACCGCAGCCGCCCGCCGAGCCGCTTCCCGGCGAAGAACGCGGCGGCCTGTTCGTGGGCCGCGAGGATCCTGCGGGCGAAGCCGAGCATGGCCTCGCCATCCTCGGTCAGCTCCACGCTGTGCGTGTCGCGCGTGAACAGCTGCCGTCCGGTGGCGTCCTCCAGGCGGCGCACGTGCTGGCTGACGGTCGACTGGCGCAGACCGAGCCGGCGGGCGGCCCGGGTGAAACTCAGCGTCTGGGCGACCGCGAGGAACGTACGGAGCTGCGAAGGGTCGTACACCCGCATCATCCTAGTACCGCTCATCGCGCACCGTGATGACAGTCAGCACGGTGTACGGGATTCCCGATCACCCCCATCGGGAGGATCATGGAGAGGACATCACCGACAGCATGGAGCACCGTGAAACGCCTGAAGTGGCCGTCCTGGATGCCGGTCGACCCGTACATCGTGGCGTTGCTCGCGACCGTGGGCCTCGCCGCCCTCCTGCCCGCCCGCGGCACGTCCGCCGACGTCGCCTCCGGCGCCTCCACCGCCGCCGTATCGCTGCTCTTCTTCCTCTACGGCTCCCGGCTCTCCACCCGCGAGGCGCTCGACGGGCTCAAGCACTGGCGGCTCCACGTCACGGTGCTGGCCTGCACGTTCGTCGTGTTCCCGCTGCTCGGGCTCGCCGCGAAGGGCCTCGTCCCGTACGTCCTGACGCCCGCGCTCTTCAGCGGCTTCCTCTTCCTCACCCTCGTGCCCTCGACGATCCAGTCGTCCATCGCGTTCACGTCGATGGCCCGCGGCAACGTGCCCGCGGCGATCTGCGCGGGCTCCTTCTCCTCGCTGGCCGGCATCGTGCTGACCCCGCTGCTCGCGGCCGCGCTGCTCGGCGACAGCGGGGGCGGGTTCTCCGGCGACTCGCTCCTCAAGATCGTGCTGCAGCTGCTCGTGCCGTTCCTCGCCGGGCAGCTCCTGCGCCGGTGGGTGGGGGGCTTCATAGCGCGCCACAAGAAGATCCTCGGCTATGTGGACCGCGGGTCGATCCTGCTCGTCGTCTACACCGCGTTCAGCGAGGGCATGGTGCAGGGCATCTGGGGCCAGGTGCACCCGCTGCGGCTGCTCGCGCTGCTCGGCGTCGAGGCGGTGCTGCTCGCGGTCATGCTGTCGCTGACCTGGTACGGAGCGAAGCGGCTCGGCTTCGGCCGGGCCGACCGGATCGCGATCCAGTTCGCCGGGTCGAAGAAGTCCCTGGCCGCGGGGCTGCCCATGGCGAGCGTCCTGTTCGGCGCGGACGCCTCGCTGGCCGTGCTGCCGCTGATGCTCTTCCACCAGATGCAGCTGATGGTCTGCGCGGTGATCGCCAAGCGCCGCTCGCGGGACCCGGAAGAGTTCGTCAGCGAGCGGCCGCGAGACGCAGGGACACGAACCGCGGTCGGTACAGGGACACGTTCCGGGTGACGTTCGCCTGTGCGTTGGCGGGCGTCGCGTCCAGCCAGTTCACGTCGTAGCTCAGCACGACACGGCCGTCCCCGGCTCTGTCCCCGCCGAGCGCGGGGTGGGCCTGCGGGTTGTAGGCGGCGGTGTCCTGGCGGGGCGCGCTGTCCTTGGGCAGGGCGGCCTCGAATGCCTTGGCGGGGCCGTGCCAGGGTCCGGTGGGGGAGCAGGACCAGTACGAGGTGACGGTGGTCAGGCCTTCAGCGCCCGCCGCCATCGTGAACAGCACGTACGTCCCGTCGTCCCGCACCACGGTGAACGCGCTGCCCACCCCCTTGCGCCTGCCGTCCCCGAGCACGGGCCGGGGCGTGACGTCGTGGCCCCACTCCTCGCCGTCCCAGTACTCCCACGCCGAGCCGTCACCGAGGCTTCCGTGCGGCACCCGCGCGACGTACGCGTCCGAGGAGGGGCGCGAGGCCGCCTGCGCGTCCGTGCCGCCGAAGACGTACGTCCAGTCCTCGTCGTCGGCCGTCGTCGTGCCGTACAGGACGCGCTTCTCGGGGTCGCCGACCGACTGCTGGTCGGAGACCTTCGTGATGCCCTCGACCCGCAGGTCGGGCAGGGAGAGCGTGGCGACCTCGGTGGCGACGGGCACGCCGTAGATCCACGGTCCCCGGCTGGCCATGCGGTTCCACAGCAGCACGCGCACGACCTGTTCGTCGCCGCCGGGGGTGCGGGGTTCCACGCGCGCCGCGACCGGCCAGCGCCACTGCTGGGGCGCCGGGTCGGGGAAGAGCGGCGCGGCGAGGGTGCGCCGCAGGGTGCCCGAACGGGACATCACCACGGCCGAGTTGCGGACCATGGGCGTGTTCGTGTCGCGCCACGTGTGCGGCTGGCCCGCCGGGTTCGGGGGCGCGTGGACCTGGCCGAGGAACGTGTCGGAGAACAGCCACAGCACGCGCCCGTCGGGCAGGCGCACGGAGTGGGTGCCGTCGCCGCCGGTCCAGTCGTCCGTGCGCGTCATGTCGTCGCCGTAGCGCGCGAACTCGCCGGTGGGCCCGTCCTCGGCGGCCGAGGAGGCGACGGTGCGGGGCCGGCACGCCGCGTCGCCCTCCCGGTCGTCTTCTTCCGGGAGGGCGACGAGCAGGACGGCCGCGCAGGCCAGGGCCAGCAGCAGGACCAGCCAGATCCTGCGCGGCCCCGACGCGGCACGTTCGCGGGCGGACACGCCGGGGACGTTAGTTGCTGCCGCGCACCCGGTCCATGGGGAGCCGCACGACGGTGTCCCGTGTCACAGGAACATCACCCGTACGCAGGTCCCCCACCTCGGCGTCGCTCAAGGCCCGCTTGTCCACACGCACTTCGTCGATGGCGCCGGTGAAGTGTGCGCGGCTGTCGAGCCGTTGCCCGACGTGCACGCCGAACGGAGAGTTGCGGCTGACCGTGCCGGGCACGTCGGCGGCGGAGATCTGCGTACCGTCGAGGAACAGCGTCAGGCGGCCGTCGCCGCGGCGCAGCGCGAGGTGGTGCCACGCGCCGTCGTTGTACGCGCTCGTCGTGCGCACCGACGCGGACTTCGGTGGCGCGGCGCCGTCCCGCGTGGTGATGAGGCCGGTGACGCGGTTGCTCGCGGGCTCACCGCGCAGCCACACCTGCGGCTGGTTGGTGCCGATGCCGCCCATCCACAGCAGCGGCTGCTCGCCGGTCGTCGCGTCGTAGCGGAACCACAGGGAGGCGGTGAACTCGCCGCTTCCGAGCGGGAGTCGGCGGCTGAACGGGAGCCGCACCGCGTCATCCGTGCCGTCGAACGCGAGCGCGCCGTCGAAGCGGCCCGGCGTCACGCGCGCCCCGCCGAGCACCGCGGCGTCACGCGCGTCCGGCGCGCGGTCGCTCGTGGTGGGGTCGGGGCCCCGGCGCGGCTTCAGCCAGTCCTCGGTGAACCGGGCGAAGCGGATCTCGTCGCGCGCGTCGACGGCGCCGCCCTCGTACATCAGCCCCACGTGCGTGCGGTCGGCCCGCACCAGGTCCGAGTAGCCGGACCAGTCCGTGGTCACGGTGGTGCCGCGGTCGACGCTGTCCCAGGTGCGGCCGCCGTCGTAGGACGAGCGGATCTGCATCGTGCGGCGGCGGTCGGGGTCGGCCGGGCAGGCGAGCAGCATCCGTTTGCCGAACTGGAGGGTGGAGCCCTGTACTTGGGGCGTGTAGAGGTCGGGGATCGCCCGGAAGGGCGCGGTGAACGTGTTGCCGCCGTCCCGGCTGACGGTGTGCGTGCGGTGGCCCAGGTCCGTGCCGTCCTGTTCGCGTCCGCTCACGTAGACCGCCCCGTCGGGCCGCTCGGTGACGGTCATCTCGGACGGCTTCTGACGGAACGTGCCGTCGGCCGGTATCGGATACGAGTCCGTCGCGCCGATCTTCCAGTGGTCGCCGCCGTCGTCGCTGACGATCAGCGCGGCGTGGTTGGCGGTGATCCGACTGCCGTTCCACGTCTCGGTGTTGGCGGTGAAGACGAGGCGTCCCTTGTGCCGGCCGCGGGTCAGCTGGATGCCGTGCACGGGGCCGGTCGCGTACCAGGAGTTCCACTCCGGCGGCAGGATCTCCTCGCTCAGGTCGCGTGGCGCGGACCAGGTGGCGCCGTCGTCGTCGCTGTACTGCAGGTGAGGGGTCCGGTCGCACGGTATGTCGCAGTTCTTGCCGTCCGTGCGTCCCGTGTTGTACGTCTCGGCCAGCAGGACGCGGCCGGTCTCGCGGTCGACGACGGGCGCCGGATTGCCGTGGGTGTCGCCGTCGCCCTCGTTGATCACCTGGAGGGGGCCCCAGGTGCGGCCGCCGTCGTGCGACCGCTTGAGCACCAGGTCTATGTCGCCCGCGTCGCCGCAGTCGTCGACCCTGCCCTCCGCGAAGGCGAGCAGCGTGCCTTTCGTCGTCCGGACGACGGCGGGGATGCGGTAGCAGGCGTAGCCGGGGTCCCGGTCGGCCTTGAACAGCACCTGCTGTTCGAAGGGCGCGCCCGGGTCCGGGGCCGCCCGCACGGCCTGCGCCGCGGGTGCGGGCAGCAGCGCGCCGACGGTGGCGACGGTCAGGGCGGCGGTGGCGGTGCGGAGTGATCTGAGACGTACGCGGAGGCTCGTTGGCATGGTGCGGTCCGCCTTTCGGGGCGACGGCGACTCATGGCGCGTCCTGACATTGGGGTCCTGACATCCTGACATCCCATGTCCACGTTTCGTCGCAGACGCTACTGGTGGTCACCCACACCCCACAAGGAGTACGGCCTCACGGGATTGCGGCCGCACGGGATCGCGGCGTCACGGGACGAGGACGACCTTGCCCCGGTTGCCGCGCCCCTCGATCACCGCGTGCGCCTTCGCCGCGTCCTCCAGCGGGAACGTGTCGTGCACCGCCACGCGCAGGCGGCCCGCCGCGTGCAGCTCCCACAGCTCCCGCCGCCACGCCTCGTACAGCTCCGGCCGCCCGCGCGCGATCAGCCCCATCTGGAAGCCGATGACGGACTTGGCGCCGACGAGCAGGTCGTACGCGGCCACCGTGCCACCGCCCGAGCTGTACGCCACCAGCCGGCCGTGCGGGGCGAGAGCCCTGACGGCGGGCGCCAGGAGGTCGCCGCCGACCGCGTCCAGGACGTAGTCGACCGGCTCGCCCCACGTCTCCTGGTCGTACGTCACGACGTCATCGGCGCCGAGCCCGCGCACGAAGTCCGCCTTGCCGGGATCGGAGACGGCGGCCACCACGCGTGACGCCCCTTTCAACCGGGCCAGCTGCACGGCGAGATGCCCCACGCCGCTCGCCGCCGCCGTGACGAGCGCGGACTCGCCGGGCGCGGGCCGGGCGGCTTCGAGCGCCCCGTACGCGACGAGCCCGGAGCGGACCAGCGCGACCGCGTCGACGGGGCTCGCCCCGTCCGGGACGAGCGAGGCCATAGCGGTGTCGACCAGGGCGTAGTCGCCGTACCCGTGCCCGAAGACCAGGCCGGTCACGCGGTCACCCGGCGCGTACCCGGTGACGCCCTCGCCGAGCGCGACCACCGCACCGGCGACCTCCCCGCCGAGCGCGATGGGATCACGCGGCTCGCGCACCTTGCGCACGACGGGCAGGGTCACGCCGACCGCCTCGACCCGCACGAGGAGTTCACCGGGTCCGGGCTCGGGGACCGGCACCTCCTCCAGGAACAGCACCTCGGGACCGCCACTGCGCTCGTACCGGACACGACGCATCCGCACCACCTCCACCAACCCTGAATCGTTGGGACCTCCAACGATTGCCTGAGGCCTCACCGTAGAGCAGATACCGTTGGGGAGTCCAATGATTCTTGGGTACGCTTCCTCCATGGCCACGACACCCTCCGCCCCGAGCACCATCCGCACCCTGCCCAGCTGGCTGCTCGGCCGCGCGGCGGCCCGCGGGCGCGCCCTGGTCGCCGACGCGCTGGCCCGCGAGGGGCTCAAGATGTGGCATCACGTGGTGCTCTCCGCCGTCGCGGATCTGGGCCCCGTCGCCCAGGCGGAGCTGGGCCGCGGCGTCTCGCTCGACCCGAAGGACGTGGTCGGCGTCATCAACGACCTCCAGGCCGAAGGCCTCGTCGAACGTGCCCCCGACCCCAGGGACCGGCGCAAGAACGCCATCACCATCACGGCACGCGGCCGGCGCACGGTCGCCCGCTGCGCGGAAGTGGCCGAACAGGCCAACGCCGAACTCCTCGCGTCCCTCTCGCCCGAGGAGAGGGAGCGGTTCCTGGAGATGCTGGCCCGGATCAGCCCTGCGTAGCCGAGGCCCCCAGGGCGACGCGGTGCTCGCCCGCGTACACGTTCATGGAGGGACCCCGCAGGAAGCCGATCAGCGTGAGGCCCGTCTCGGCGGCCAGGTCGACGGCGAGCGAGGACGGCGCGGAGACCGCCGCGAGCACCGGGATGCCCGCCATTACCGCCTTCTGGGCGAGCTCGAAGGAGGCGCGGCCCGAGACGAGCAGGATCGCGCGGGACAGCGGCAGGTCCCCGTTCTGCAGGGCGCGTCCGATCAGCTTGTCCACGGCGTTGTGCCGCCCGACGTCCTCGCGTATGTCGAGCAGTTCGCCCTCCTCGGAGAAGAGCGCCGCCCCGTGCAGGCCGCCGGTCCTGTCGAAGACCCGCTGCGCGGTGCGGAGCCGGTCGGGGAGGCTCGCGAGGAGTTCGGTCCCGATCCGGACCGGCGGGGTGTCGGCGATCGGGAAGCGGGCGGTCGTGCGGACGGCGTCCAGACTCGCCTTGCCGCACAGACCGCAGGACGACGTGGTGTAGACGTTGCGTTCGAGGGTGATGTCGGGAAGCACGACACCGGGGGCGGTCTTCACGTCGACGACGTTGTACGTGTTGGAGCCGTCGGCCGTCGCGCCCGCGCAGTACACGATCGACTGCAGCTCGTCCGCCGCGCCGAGCACACCCTCGCTCACCAGGAAACCGGCCGCCAGCGCGAAGTCGTCGCCGGGCGTGCGCATGGTGATGGCGAGCGGCCTGCCGTTCAGCCGGATCTCCAGCGGTTCCTCGGCGACGAGGGTGTCCGGCCGCTCCGAGACGTGCCCGTCCCTGACCCGGATCACCTTGCGTCGCTCCGTGACTCGTCCCATGTCTTGATCAGTCCCGGTTCTGTACGTGTCGGTACGTGCTGGCGCCCGAAGCCGCCCTCGGTGCAGACCTCATTGTCCTGCACGCGCGGAGCCCGATGGCGGCCCAGGACTCGCACACAAGGTCACACCGCTCTTCAGAGGGTGACCAGATGATGAGAAACGTCCAAACCCTGCCGCCCTTTCCTGTCACATCACGTGCACCGTTACTCATCAGTCGCTGACCAGACTGGAGGGTCCCGTATCTTCGGCCCAAGGGGGACCCGTACATGCACGGCTCGCGCATCGCCGCCGTCGGCCACTACCAGCCCGCCAAGATCCTCACCAACGAGGACCTGGCGGCCAAGGTCGACACAAGCGACGAGTGGATCCGGTCCCGGGTGGGCATCCGCACCCGGCACATCGCGGGCCCGGAGGAGCCGGTCGACGAGCTGGCCGCCCACGCGGGCGGCAAGGCCCTCGCCGCCGCGGGCCTCACCCCCGAGGCGATCGACCTCGTCCTGGTCGCCACGTCCACGGCCATCGACCGCTCGCCGAACATGGCCGCGCGGGTCGCCGCGCGGCTCGGCGTCCCCGGCCCGGCCGCCCTCGACCTCAACGTCGTCTGCGCGGGCTTCACCCACGCCCTCGCCACCGCCGACCACACCCTGCGGGCCGGCGCCGCGACCCGCGCCCTGGTCATCGGCGCCGACAAGATGTCCGAGGTCACCGACTGGACGGACCGCACCACCTGCGTCCTGACCGGCGACGGCGCGGGCGCCGTCGTCCTGGAGGCGTGCGGTCCCGGCGAGGAGCCCGGCGTCGGCCCGGTGCTCTGGGGCTCGGTGCCCGAGATGGGCAACGCCGTGCGCATCGAGGGCACGCCGCCCCGCTTCGCGCAGGAGGGCCAGAGCGTCTACCGCTGGGCGACGACCCAGCTGCCCCCGCTCGCCCGCGCGGCCTGCGAGCGCGCCGGGCTCACCCCCGCCGACCTCGCCGGAGTCGTCCTGCACCAGGCCAACCTCCGCATCATCGAGCCGCTCGCCGAGCGCATCGGCGCGGTCAACGCCGTCGTCGCACGCGACGTCGTCGACTCCGGCAACACGTCGGCGGGCAGCATCCCGATGGCCCTGTCCAAGCTCGTCGAGCGAGGGGAGCTCCGCTCCGGAGACCCGGTCCTGCTCTTCGGCTTCGGCGGCAACCTCTCGTACGCGGGACAGGTCGTGCGCTGCCCGTGAACCCGGAGTCGTGACCCGTCCGTCTCGTACGGTCCTTCGTAGGCCGTAACCGTGCGACGCGACGACCGGGAGAACCGACGTGAGTACGCCCCACCGCATGCCCCACCGCATACGTCCCGTGATCGACGAGGACGTTCCGGTGGCGGTGAACACCCTCGCCAGAGCCTTCGCCGACTATCCCTTCACCCGGCACGTCGTCGCCGCCGACGGCCACCACCGGCGGGTGCGCAGGTTCCAGGAGCTCTTCCTGACGCGCATCGGGATGGTCTACGGACGGGTCTGGGTCGCGGGCGCGGGCCGCGCGGTCGCCGTATGGACCACGCCGGACCGCGACCCGGGGCCCGGCTTCGCCGCGATCGGCCCCCTGATCGAGGAGCTCGCGGGCGACCGCGCGCCCTGGTTCGAGGCGGCGGACCACGCGCTGCGGCCCCACCGGCCGCAGTTCCCCGCCTGGTTCCTCGCCACCGTCGGGGTCGACCCCGACGAACAGGGCAAGGGACTCGGCGGCGCGGTGATCCGACCTGGTCTCGAAGCCGCCGACCGCGCCGGGTACCCCTGTTTCCTGGAGACCTCCACGGAGCAGAACGTGGCGTTCTACGAGCGGCTCGGCTTCGCCGTCACGGCGGACGTCCCGCTCCCGGACAACGGGCCGCGCACCTGGTGCATGCTCAGGAAGCCGGCGTAGCCCCCCTTTGTCCTGTGACTGGAGAAAGTCATGGGTAATTCGCGCTCAACTTCTTCCCAGCCCCGGCAGGCACTGCTACGTTCCCCTCGAAAGCTCGAACCGGGAAGCCCGATGAGGCGGGGAGGGGCGCGTGAGACGTATGACGGCTCGACCCGCCAACACGCACCAGGCACGGCTGCTGCGCCTGTTGCGTGACGGAGGACCCAACTCCCGCGCCCAGCTGGGCGATCAGGTCGACCTCTCACGGTCCAAGCTCGCCGTCGAGGTCGACCGGCTCCTGGAGACCGGACTCGTGGTCGCCGACGGACTCGCCGCCTCGCGCGGCGGCCGCCGCTCCCACAACATCCGCCTGGCCCCCGCCCTCCGCTTCCTCGGCGTGGACATCGGCGCGACCTCGGTCGACGTCGCCGTGACCAACGCCGAGCTGGAGGTCCTCGGCCACATCAACCAGCCCATGGACGTGCGCGAGGGCCCGGTCGCGGTCTTCGAACAGGTCCTCGCCATGGCGGCCAAGCTCAAGGCCTCCGGGCTCGCGGAAGGGTTCGACGGCGCCGGTATCGGCGTCCCCGGCCCCGTCCGCTTCCCCGAGGGCGTGCCGGTCGCCCCGCCGATCATGCCGGGGTGGGACGGCTTCCCCGTCAGGGAGGCCCTCAGCCAGGACCTGGGCTGCCCCGTCATGGTCGACAACGACGTGAACCTCATGGCGATGGGGGAGCAGCACGCGGGCGTCGCACGCTCCGTGGCCGACTTCCTCTGCGTCAAGATCGGCACGGGCATCGGCTGCGGCATCGTCGTCGGCGGTGAGGTCTACCGCGGTACGACGGGCAGCGCCGGCGACATCGGCCACATCCAGTCCGAACCGGACGGACGCCCCTGCGCCTGCGGAAACAAGGGCTGCCTGGAGGCCTATTTCAGCGGCGCGGCGCTCGCCCGCGACGCCGAGGAGGCGGCCAGGGAGGGACGTTCGGCGGAGCTCGCCACGCGGCTCGACGAGGCGGGACGGCTCAGCGCCGTCGACGTCGCGGCGGCCGCCGCCGCGGGTGACGCCACCGCACTCGACCTCATCCGCGAGGGCGGCAACCGCACCGGCCAGGTCATCGCGGGCCTCGTCAGCTTCTTCAACCCCGGACTCGTGGTGATCGGCGGCGGCGTCACCGGCCTCGGCCACACGCTGCTCGCCGCGATCCGCACCCAGGTCTACCGTCAGTCGCTGCCCCTGGCGACCGGCAACCTTCCCA
Organism: Streptomyces venezuelae; assembly: GCF_008642335.1. Taxonomy (NCBI): domain Bacteria; kingdom Bacillati; phylum Actinomycetota; class Actinomycetes; order Kitasatosporales; family Streptomycetaceae; genus Streptomyces; species Streptomyces venezuelae. The sequence continues at coordinate 6,934,012 of NZ_CP029191.1, forward strand.
TCGTCCTCGGCGAGTTGGGCCCCACCGCCGGAGTCATCGGCGGCGCCCGCCTCATCAGCGACCACCTGTTCTCCCCGGCCTGACAGCCACGTACGGCACGTACAGCACGTACGGCACGTAGCGCCACCTCACCTCATCCGGAACAGCGCCCCGCTCCGCCCTGCCCTGAATCCGCCCTGCCCTGCTGCGATCGCCGCCGAGGGGAACCGTCATGGCACAAGAACCACCGCTGCTCACCATGTCCGGCATCACCAAGTCGTTCCCCGGAGTCCGTGCCCTCGACGGCGTCGACCTCCAGGTGCAGGCCGGGGAAGTGCACTGCCTCCTCGGCCAGAACGGCGCCGGGAAGTCCACCCTCATCAAGGTCCTCGCCGGCGCCCACCAGCCCGACGGCGGCGAGATCACCTGGCGGGGCGAGCGCACCACGCTCCGCTCCCCGATCGCCGCCATGCGGCTCGGCATCGCCACCATCTACCAGGAGCTCGACCTGGTGGAAGGTCTTTCCGTGGCCGAGAACGTCCACCTCGGACACGAGCCGACCGCCGCCGGTTTCGTGGTCCGCGGCCGGGAGGCCAGAGCATCGACGGCCGCGTTGCTGAAGCGACTTGGGCACAGTGAGATCGATCCGGGGCGGCTCGTCGGTGACCTCTCCGCCGCCCAGCAGCAGATCGTGTCGATGGCCCGCGCGCTCTCCCACGAGGTGCGCCTCATCGTCATGGACGAGCCGTCCGCGGCCCTCGACCCCGACGAGGTCGACAACCTGTTCCGCATCGTCGGCGACCTCACGGCGGACGGCGTCGCCGTCGTCTACATCTCCCACCGGCTCGAGGAGATCCGCCGCATCGGCGACCGCGTCACCGTCCTCAAGGACGGGCGGGCCGTCGCGGGCGGACTGCCCGCCGATTCCACCCCCACCAAGGACGTCGTGGCGCTGATGACCGGCCGCAACGTCGAGTACGTCTTCCCGGACCGACCCATCGAACCGCCCGTCGGGGAACCGGTGTTGACGGTACGCGGCCTCGCCCGGCACGACGAGTTCGAACCCTTCGACCTCGATCTGCGGCCCGGCGAGATCGTGGGCCTCGCCGGACTCGTCGGCTCCGGACGCTCCGAGATACTCGAGACGATCTACGGCGCCCGCAAGCCCGGCGCCGGCCACGTGGCGGTGAACGGCAAGGCGTTGCGACCCGGCAGCGTCCGCGCCGCCGTCCGTGCCGGGCTCGGACTCGCCCCTGAGGAACGCAAGGCGCAGGCCCTCCTCATGCTGGAGTCCGTCACCCGTAACGTATCCGTCTCCTCCATGTCCCGTTTCTCACGCGGCGGCTGGCTCGACCGGGGCGCCGAACGCGAGGCCACCCGCGCGGCGACCCGCGAGCTCTCCCTGCGGCCCGACGAACCCTCCGTGCCCGTTCGCACCCTCTCCGGCGGCAACCAGCAGAAGGCCGTCCTGGCCCGCTGGCTGCTGCGCGGCTGCCGCGTGCTGCTGCTCGACGAGCCGACCCGCGGCGTCGACGTCGGCGCCCGCGCGGAGCTGTACGCGGTCATCCGCCGCCTCGCCGACGAAGGCCTCGCCGTACTCCTCGTCTCCAGCGAAGTACCCGAGGTGCTCGGCCTCGCCGACCGCGTCCTGGTGCTCCGCGAAGGCCGCGTCGTCCACGCCGCGCCCGCACGTGAACTCGATGAACACCGCGTACTCGACCTCGTCCTCGAAGGGAGCCCGGCGGCATGACCCAGCCAGCCCCGGCGGCCGAGGCCGCCACCCACAAGAGCACCCCCGCAGACGGCGGCAGCCCGTGGCGCACCGCCTTCGCCCGCGCCGACGTGCGGACGCTCTCCCTGCTCGGCGTGCTCGCCGCACTGATCGTGATCGGCGGCATCACCCAGCCCGACTCGTTCCTCGACTCCGACAACGTCCAGCTGATCCTCACCCAGGCCTCCGTCATCGGTGTGGTCACCGTCGGCATGACCTTCGTGATCATCTCCGGCGGCATCGACCTGTCGGTCGGCGCGATCGTCGCGCTCGCCTCCGTGTGGGCGACGACGGTCGCCACCCAGGAGTACGGCTTCGCCGGCATCCTCTTCACCGCGGTCATCGTCGGCATGGGGTGCGGCCTGGTGAACGGCCTGCTCATCGCGTACGGCGCGATCGTGCCGTTCATCGCCACCCTCGCCATGCTGGCGGCGGGCCGCGGCCTCGCCCTGCAGATCACCGACGGCAAGACGCAGATGGTCACCGTCGACGGGGTCCTGAAGCTCGGCGAGCGCGACTCGTACATCCTCGGCATCCCGCCGCTGGTCCTCGTCTTCGCCGCCGTCACCGTCGCCGGCTGGCTGATCCTGAACCGCACCACCTTCGGACGTCGCTCGGTCGCCGTCGGCGGCAACGCGGAAGCGGCCCGCCTGGCCGGCATCGACGTCCGCAGGCAGCGCCTCTACCTGTACCTGCTCTCCGGGCTCTGCTGCGGCATCGCGGCCTTCCTTCTGATCATCCTCTCCGGTTCGGGCCAGAACACCAACGGCAACCTGTACGAACTCGACGCGATCGCGGCGGTGATCATCGGCGGCACCCTGCTCAGCGGCGGCCGTGGCACCATCACCGGCTCCGTGCTCGGCGTGCTGATCTTCACCACGATCCAGAACATCTTCGCCCTCAACAACCTGGAGACCGCGACCCAGCAGATCGCCAAGGGCGCGATCATCGTCGCCGCGGTGCTCGTCCAGCGACGCTCGGCCACCACCACCTGACCCGCACCTGACCCTCACCTGACCCGAGAGGCTCACCCATGCCATCCCACACGAGCCGCAGAGGACTCCTCTTCGGAGCCGCCGCGCTGTCCACCGGAGCCCTCATCACGGGCTGCACCAGCAACGAGTCCAAGGACGACGACTCCGACGACAAATCGCAGCAGGTCGCCGACGACAGGCCGGGCAAGAAGGTCACCATCGGCTTCGCGGGCCCCCAGGCCGACCACGGCTGGCTCAACGCGATCAACGACAACGCCAAGAAGCGCGCCGAGAAGTACGCGGACGTCACGCTGGAGGCCACCGAGGGCTCCAACGACACCGCCGCGCAGATCGGCCAGGTCGAGACGCTGATCAACAAGAAGGTCGACGTCCTCGTCGTCCTTCCCGCCGACGGCAAGGCGCTCACCCAGGTCGGCCTGAAGGCGATGAGGGCGGGCATCCCCGTCGTCAACCTCGACCGCGTCTTCGCGTCCCCGCAGGCCTACCGCTGCTGGATCGGCGGCGACAACTACGGCATGGGCCTGAGCGCCGGGCACTACATCGGCGAGAAGCTCAAGGACAAGAAGAACGCCCGCGTCGTGGAGCTGGCGGGACTCGACAACCTGGAGCTCACCAAGCAGCGCTCCAAGGGCTTCGACGACGCCCTGAAGAACTACCCGAACATCAAGAAGGTCGCCCGGCAGGCAGCCGACTTCACCGTCGAGTCCGGGCAGTCGAAGATGTCGCAACTCCTCCAGGCGCAGAAGAACTTCGACGCCCTGTGGAACCACGACGACGACCAGGGCGTGGGCGCCCTGCGCGCCATCAAGCAGGCGGGCCGCGACGACTTCCTGATGGTCGGCGGCGCGGGCGCGCTCTCCGCCATGCAGGCCATCGAGGCGGACAACAGCGTCCTGAAGGCCACCGTCCTCTACCCGCCGACCATGGCCGCGTCCGCGATCGACCTCGCGCGCGCCCTCGGCCAGGGCAAGGGCATCAACGGCATGGCGGAGTTCGAGATCCCCTCCTTCGTCACCTGCTACTCGGCCGTGGTCGACAAGGAGAACGTCGGCCAGTACATGTCCACCGGTTTCAAGTGATGCGCACGCCCGCACCCCCCACCGAGCGTCGACGAGGAGGATTACCGCATGCGTGAGACGGAAACCGAGGCCGGCGCGGAGACCGGGGCCGGGTCCGGTGCCGACTCCGTGCCCACCGGGAAGCGCCCCCTGGGCGTGGGCATGGTCGGCTACGCCTTCATGGGCGCCGCCCACTCGCAGGGCTGGCGCACCGTGGGACGGGTCTTCGACCTGCCGGTACGACCGGTGCTCTCGGCCGTCTGTGGCCGTGACGGCGGCGCCGTGCGCGCCGCCGCCGACCGGCTCGGCTGGGCCGCCGCCGAGACCGACTGGCGCGCCCTGATCGCCCGGGACGACGTCGACCTCGTCGACATCTGCACACCCGGCGACAGCCATGCGGAGATCGCCCTCGCCGCCCTGGAGGCGGGCAAGCACGTGCTGTGCGAGAAGCCCCTCGCCAACACCGTCGAGGAGGCCGAGGCGATGGCCGAGGCCGCCGAACGGGCCCGCGCCCGCGGCCAGGTGGCCATGGTCGGCTTCAACTACCGCCGGGTGCCCGCCCTCGCGCTCGCCCGTCGGATGGTCGCCGAGGGGCGGCTCGGGGCGCTGCGCCACGTACGTCTGACGTACCTTCAGGACTGGCTGGTCGACGCGTCGTTCCCGCTCACGTGGCGGCTGCGCAAGGACCGGGCGGGCTCCGGGGCGCTGGGTGACCTGGGGGCGCACATCGTCGACCTCGCGCAGTACCTGGTGGGGGAGCCGGTGGCCGGGGTGTCCGCGCTCACCGAGACGTTCGTACGCGAACGGCCGCTGCTTGAGGGCGCGTCCAGCGGGCTCACCGCGGAGGGCGGCGGCCGGCTCGGAACGGTCACCGTCGACGACGCCGCCGTCTTCACGGCCCGGTTCCCGTCCGGCGCCCTCGCCTCCTTCGAGGCGACCCGCTTCGCCGCGGGCCGCAAGAACGCGCTGCGGCTCGAACTGAACGGCACCGATGGCTCGTTGGCCTTCGACCTGGAGCGCCTGAACGAGCTGTCCTTCCACGACCACACCGAGCCCGCCGCGTCGTCCGGGTTCCGCCGCATCCTGGTGACCGAACCCGACCACCCGTACGTGGACGCCTGGTGGCCGCCGGGCCACGGCCTCGGCTATGAGCACACCTTCGTGCACCAGGCCCGCGACCTGCTGCACGCCATCGCGACCGGGGCGCGGCCCGAACCGTCCTTCGCCGACGGCCTGTCCGTGCAGCGGGTGCTCGCCGCGGTGGAGGAGAGCGCGGCGAAGAACTCCGTGTACACGCTGATCCCCGCCTGAGGAGGCCCTGGCATGCCCCGTAGGTTCACGCTCTTCACCGGCCAGTGGGCCGACCTTCCGCTCGAAGAGGTCTGCTCCCTCGCCCGCGACTTCGGCTACGACGGCCTCGAACTCGCCTGCTGGGGCGACCACTTCGAGGTCGACAAGGCGCTCGCCGACCCGACGTACCTGGACGGGCGGCACGCGCTGCTCGACAAGTACGGGCTCAAGTGCTGGGCGATCTCCAACCACCTCGTCGGCCAGGCCGTCTGCGACGCGATCATCGACGAGCGGCACCGGGCGATCCTGCCCGCCCGCATCTGGGGCGACGGCGAGGCGGAGGGGGTGCGGCAGCGGGCGGCCGCCGAGATCAAGGACACCGCGCGGGCGGCCGCCGCCTTCGGCGTGGACACGGTCGTCGGCTTCACGGGCTCCTCGATCTGGCACCTGGTCGCGATGTTCCCGCCGGCCCCCGAGTCGATGATCGAGCGCGGCTACGAGGACTTCGCCGAGCGCTGGAACCCGATCCTCGACGTCTTCGACGCGGAGGGCGTGCGGTTCGCCCACGAGGTGCACCCCTCCGAGATCGCGTACGACTACTGGACCACGCACAAGGCCCTGGAGGCCGTCGGTCACCGCCCCGCTTTCGGGCTGAACTTCGACCCGTCGCATTTCGTGTGGCAGGACCTCGACCCGGTCGGGTTCCTCTACGACTTCCGCGACCGCATCTACCACGTCGACTGCAAGGAGGCCCGGCGCCGCCTGGACGGCCGCAACGGCCGCCTCGGCTCGCACCTCCCGTGGGGCGACCCGCGGCGCGGCTGGGACTTCGTGTCGGCGGGCCACGGAGACGTTCCCTGGGAGGACGTCTTCCGCATGCTGCGCTCCATCGCGTACGACGGGCCCGTCTCCGTCGAGTGGGAGGACGCGGGCATGGACCGGCTGCAGGGCGCGCCGGAGGCGCTGACGCGTCTGAAGGCGTTCGACTTCGAGGCGCCGAGCGCGTCCTTCGACGCGGCGTTCGGCGGCGCCGACCGTACCGACTGACCAGAGCGGATCCAGCTGGTCCCGCGCCATGTTTGTCCATTGACAGGAAAAAGTTCAACTTCCGTCGCGCACAAGGGCTTTCCGCCCGGGACAAACGTGGCTACCGTCCTTGAGGTGTTCAGGACATGATTCGTCCGGGGTGACGGCGCACCCCGGCGCACGGCGCACACACCCCGTACGACCGTCCCCCCATCCGGAGGAACCCCGTGCACAGGAAACGCCCGAGACTCCGCACCACCCTCGCCCTGCTCACCGGCACCGTACTCACCGGCGCCTCCCTGACCCTCGCCGTGCCGAACGCCGGTGCCGTCCCCGCCGACCCGCCCGCGCAGGCCGCCCCCGTCGCCGAGGACTTCCAGCAGGTCACCCTCGCCAAGGGCGCGCCGGAGACGGGCGAGCCGATGACGCTGGCCGTGCTCCCCGACCGCTCGGTCCTGCACACCTCACGCGACGGCACGCTCCGCCTCACGGACGCGGCGGGCAACACCAAGATCGCCGGAAAGATACCGGTCTACACGCACGACGAAGAGGGCCTCCAGGGCGTCGGCATCGACCCGAAGTTCAAGGACAACCGGGCCATCTACCTCTACTACGCGCCGCCGCTCGACACCCCCGCGGGCGACGCCCCGGAGAACGGCACCGCCGAGGACTTCAAGAAGTTCGACGGCGTGAACCGCCTCTCCCGCTTCGTCCTGAAGGCCGACGGCACCCTCGACAACGCCAGCGAGAAGAAGGTCCTCGACGTCCCCGCGAGCCGCGGCATCTGCTGCCACGTCGGCGGCGACATCGACTTCGACAAGGACGGCAACCTCTACCTGTCGACCGGCGACGACTCGAACCCCTTCGCCTCGGACGGCTTCACGCCCATCGACGAGCGCGCGAACCGCAACCCCGCCTTCGACGCGCGGCGCAGCGCGGGCAACACCAATGACCTGCGCGGCAAGATCCTCCGCGTCAAGGTCGCCGACGACGGCTCGTACACGGTCCCGGACGGCAACCTCTTCGCCAAGGGCACCGAGAAGACGCGCCCCGAGATCTACGCGATGGGCTTCCGCAACCCCTTCCGCATGAGCGTCGACAAGCCGACCGGCATCGTCTACGTCGGTGACTACGGGCCCGACGCCGGCGCGGCCGACCCCAAGCGCGGCCCAGCCGGACAGGTCGAGTTCGCCCGGGTCACCAAGCCCGGCAACTTCGGCTGGCCCTTCTGCACCGGCAAGAACGACGCGTACGTCGACTACGACTTCGCGACCGGCACCTCCGGCGCCGCCTTCGACTGCAAGGCCCCGAAGAACGACTCGCCGCACAACACCGGCCTGACCGAGCTGCCGCCCGCGCAGGAAGCGTGGATCCCGTACGACGGCGGCTCCGTGCCCGAGTTCGGCAGCGGCTCCGAGTCCCCGATGGGCGGCCCCGTCTACCGCTACGACGCGGCCAACACCTCCCCGGTGAAGTTCCCCGAGGCGTACGACGGCGACTTCTTCGCCGGTGAGTTCGGCCGCCGCTGGATCAAGCGCATCGAGCAGGGCACGGACGGCACGGTCTCGAAGATCAACCCGTTCCCGTGGACCGGCACCCAGGTCATGGACATGGAGTTCGGCCCCGACGGCGCCCTCTACGTCCTCGACTACGGCACAGCCTGGTTCGGCGGCGACGAGAACTCGGGCCTCTACCGCATCGAGAACGCCACCGACGGACACTCCCCGGTCGCCGAGGCCACCGCGTCCAAGACCAGCGGACAGGCGCCGCTGCGCACCAAGTTCACCGCCAAGGCCACGGACGCCGACGGCGGGACGCTCACCTACGCCTGGGACTTCGGCGACGGCGGCAAGTCGACACAGCAGAACCCCACGTACACGTACAAGAAGAACGGCGTCTACACCGCCACCGTGACCGTGAAGGACTCCACCGGACGCACCGGCTCGGCCAGCGCGCACATCACCGTCGGCAACACCGCGCCCAAGGTGACCCTGGAGCTCCCCGGTGACGGCCAGCTCTTCACCTTCGGCGACAAGGTGCCCTTCAAGGTGAAGGTGACCGACCCGGAGGACGGCCCGATCGACTGCGCCAAGGTCAAGGTCACGCACATTCTCGGCCACGACAGCCACGGTCACCCCGTCACCTCGGCCAACGGCTGCGAGGGCACCATCCAGACCTCCGCCGACGGCGAGCACGACCCGAACGCGAACATCTTCGGGGTGTTCGACGCCGAGTACACCGACAAGGGCGCGAACGGCCAGCCCGCGCTGACCACCCACGACCAGAACGTCGTCCAGCCCAAGCACCGCCAGGGCGAGCACTTCAACGACTCCAAGGGTGTCTCCGTCGTCAACCACACCCCGGCGCACGGCGGCAAGACCGTCGGCGACATCCACAACGGCGACTGGGTCTCCTTCGAGCCGTACATCCTCGGCAACGCAACCAAGCTGACCGCACGCGTCGCGTCGGCCGGATCCGGGGGCACGCTGGAGGTACGCAGCGGATCCGCCGGCGGCAGGCTCCTCGGCACCGCGAAGGTCGCGCCGACCGGTGGCTGGGAGACGTACGCCGACGTCAGCACAGCGATCAGCAAGCCGCCCACGAAGACCACGAAGCTCTTCCTGGTCTTCGAGGGCAACGGCTCCGGAGCGCTCTACGACGTGGACGACTTCACCTTCACGACGAGCTGAGAAGGGTCAGGACATGCGCGCATCCATCCGGCTTGCCACCGCGACCGCCGCGGCCGCCCTGCTCATCGGCTGTGTGTCGGGCCCCGCGGCCTCCAAGCCCGAACCGCCGAAGAAGGCGGGGGAGAAGGTCCTCGTCTTCTCCAAGACCTCCGGCTTCCGCCACGACTCCATCCCCACCGGCATCGCCGCCGTCAAGGAACTCGGCGCCGCGAACGGCTTCACCGTCGACGCGACCGAGGACGCGGGAGCCTTCACGGCCAAGAACCTGGCCCGGTACGACGCCGTGGTGTGGCTCTCGACGACCGGTGACGTCCTGAACGCCGCCCAGCAGACGGCGTTCGAGCGGTACATCCGCGGCGGCGGCGCCTACGTCGGCGTGCACGCCGCGGCCGACACCGAGTACGACTGGCCCTTCTACGGCGGGCTCGCGGGCGCCTACTTCCAGTCGCACCCCGCGATCCAGCCCGCGAAGGTCCACGCCGAGGACCACGCGCACCCGGCCACCGCCCACCTCGGCACGGGCAGCTGGGACCGCACCGACGAGTGGTACAACTACCGCGCCAACCCCCGCGACCGGGCCCGCGTGCTCGCCTCCCTCGACGAGTCGTCGTACACGGGCGGCACGATGTCCGGCGACCACCCCATCGCCTGGTGCCAGAACTACGAGGACGGCCGCTCCTTCTACACCGGCGGCGGCCACACCAAGGAGTCCTGGGCCGAACCCGCCTTCCGGCAGCACCTGTTGGGCGGCATCCGGTGGGCCGTCGGCGCGGCCCAGGCCGACTGCCGACCGGAGAAGGGCTACACCCCGATCTTCGACGGCACCGCCTCCTCGCTGGAGGGCTGGAAGCAGGCGGGCCCCGGCTCCCTGCGGCTCGACGAGGGCGACGGCACGCTCAAGACCGTCGGCGGCATGGGCATGCTCTGGTACGACCGGCGCGAACTCGGCTCCTACTCCCTCAAGCTCGACTGGCGGATGCGGGGCGACGACAACTCGGGGATCTTCGTGGGCTTCCCGCCCTCCGACGACCCCTGGTCGGCCGTGAACAACGGCTACGAGATCCAGATCGACGCCACGGACGTCCCCGAGAAGACGACGGGCTCCGTCTACGGCTTCCGCTCCGCCGACCTGAAGAAGCGCGACCGCGCGCTGAACCCGCCGGGGGAGTGGAACACGTACGAGATCCGCGTCGAAGGCGAACGCCTTCGCGTCTACCTCAACGGGGTCAAGATCAACGACTTCACCAACGCCGACCCCGCCCGCAGCCTGCGCCAAGGCCACATCGGCATCCAGAACCACGGCGACGCCGACGAGGTCACCTTCCGGAACATCCGCCTCAAGGACCTGGCCGCCAAGGGCCGCCCGGGCAGGGCGGACCCGGGGCAGGTCCCTTCAGGACAGGATGCGGGCCTGGGAGAGGCCCGCCCGGGGAAGGCTGTGACGGATGAGTGAGGTGACGACACACGTGACGACACAAGTAACGGCGCGCGCAACGGCACATGCGCCGACACGCGCGTCGGCACAGGCGTTGGCACATGAGTCGGCACACCACTCCGACCCACCCGCCCCGACGACCGGTTCGGACGCGGGTCGCTAGACGGCGGCGGGCGGAGGACGCCGGACCTCCGCCCGCCGTCTTGCACCGCACTCACGTTCCGCGAGCTCCCGCGTCGCGTCCCGAGCTCTTGAGTCATGCAGGAGGCAGCCGTGTCCACATCCGCGACCTCACCATCTACGCCCTCCACTCCCCCCGGGACCCCGCCCGTCGGTCCCGTCGGCGTGTGGCTGATCGGGGCACGCGGCTCGGTCGCGACCACGGCCGTCGCGGGCTGCGCGGCGATCACCGCCGGCCTCCACGCACCCACCGGCATGGTGACCGAGACCGCCCCCTTCCTGGACCGCGGCCTGCCAACGTTGTCGTCGCTCGTCTTCGGCGGCCACGACACGACCAGCTGCCCCCTGCCCAAACGAGCCGAGGAACTCGCCGCGGGCGGCGTCCTGCCCCACGGCCTCCCCTCGGCGGTGCACGCCGAACTCGCCGCCGCCGACGCGGAGATACGGCCCGGCGGCCCGCAACCCGGCGACACCCGCACCGACGAGGAACTGATCGACGCCTTCACCGCCGACATCCGCGCCTTCATACGCCGCCGGGGCCTCGCCCGCGCCGTGGTGGTCAACGTCGCCTCGACCGAACCGCTCCCCACGGACGGCGCCGAACGGCTCCCCTCCAGCTCCCTCTACGCGGCCGCCGCCCTCCGCGCCGGCTGCCCCTACGTGAACTTCACCCCCTCCACGGGCCTGCACCACCCGCGCCTCGCCGACGCGGCACGCACCTCCGGCCTCCCCTACGCGGGCCGCGACGGCAAGACCGGCCAGACCCTGCTGCGCTCCGTACTCGGCCCGATGTTCGCGCAACGCGCCCTCTCCGTACGCGCCTGGTCCGGCACGAACCTCCTCGGCGGCGGTGACGGCGCAGCCCTTGCCGACCCCGCAGCCGCCGCGGCGAAGAACGCCGGCAAGGAACGCGTCCTCGCCGACACGCTGGGCTCCGCCCCCGAGGGCGAGGTCCACATCGACGACGTCCCCTCCCTCGGCGACTGGAAGACGGCCTGGGACCACATCGCCTTCGACGGCTTCCTCGGCACGCGCATGGTCCTCCAGACCACCTGGCAGGGCTGCGACTCGGCCCTCGCCGCCCCCCTCATCCTGGACCTGGCCCGCCTGACCTCTCGCGCCCACGAACGCTCCCTCTCCGGCCCCCTCCCCGCCCTGGCCTTCTACTTCAAGGACCCGGACGACGGCGCCCCGGCTGCCCTGGGGGAGCAGTACGCCGCCCTGGTGGACTTCGCGCAGCAGTTGGGAGGGGACGCGGCCGGGGTCGGCGACCGTGGCCCTGGGCGGGTGGCTGCCGCCGAGGGGGGCGATGGTGGCCCCGGAGGGGGAGGCTCAGCGGGGCGAGAGGGTCGTCCTTCCGGGCGGGCGGACGTCGCCGGGGGAGGCGGTCGTGGCTCGGGGCGGGGAGAACCCGCCGGGGCAGACGGTCCCGTCACAGGACCGGACGGTCGCGGGGCCGTCGGTGGCGCGGCGGGCGGTGAGGCCTCGTGAGCGCGTTGGGCACCCGGCGCGCCTGGGCTGAACTCCTGCGCCTCCCCGCCCTGTTCACCGTTCCCGGCGACGCCCTCGCCGGAGCGGCCGCGACCGGTCTGCGTCCCAACCACCGCACTCTCCTCGCCATCGGTTCCTCCCTCTGCCTGTACGAGGCCGGTATGGCCCTGAACGACTGGGCCGACCGCGCCGAAGACGCCGTCGAACGCCCCGAACGCCCCCTCCCCTCCGGCCGCATCGCCCCACCCGCGGCCCTCACCGCTGCCACCGCCCTCACCGCCGCCGGCCTCGCCCTCGCCTCCCGCGCGGGCCGCCCCGCCCTCGCCGTGGCGGGCACGCTGGCCGGAACCGTGTGGGCGTACGACCTCGTCCTGAAGCACACCCCCGCCGGTCCGGCAGCCATGGCCACCGCGCGCGGCCTCGACCTGCTCCTCGGCGCGACCGCCACGGCAGGCCCCGACCACACCCCGCGCGCCCGGGCCACCGCAGCCGCCCCCTCGGCGGCGGCCCTCGCCGCCCACACCCTGGCCGTCACCGTCGTCTCCCGCCGCGAAGCCCAGGGCGGCTCCTCGACCGCACCCTTGGCCGCACTGGCGACGACAGCGGCCCTGACCACCCGCCTGATCGGCGCAGCACGCCGCTCCTGCCCAGGCGGGGGTGGCACGTGGCGAGGCCGGGGTGCCCCGCCGGCAACGATGCGCCCTGGCGGCGGCGCTCCGGACCTCCGGAACGCTGTCGACACCGCCCGCCGAGCCCTCCCCGGCGCCCTCGCCCTCGCCTACGCCGCAACCGCCGCCAAGCCCCTCTTCCACGCCGCCCTCAACCCGTCACCTCCCCTCACCCAGCGCGCCGTCGGCGGCGGAATCCGCGCCATGATCCCGCTCCAGGCCGCCCTGGCCGCCCGCACCGGCGCCCCCGCCACCGCCCTCCTGACCGCCGCCCTCGCCCCCGCGGCCCGCCGGTTCGCACGGAAGGTGAGCGTCACATGAGCGGAACGGAAGGTACGCGCCGCATGAGTGGAGCGACCCCGCAGAGCCCCCGCACCGGGCTCCGGTACGGCTACGGGACCAACGGGCTCACCGACCTCCGGCTCGACGACGCCCTCGGACTCCTCGCCGACCTCGGCTATTCCGGTGTCGGTCTGACCCTCGACCACATGCACCTCGACCCCCTCGCCCCCGATCTCGCCGCCCGCACCCGCCACGTGGCCCGCCGGCTCGAGCGGCTCGGGCTGGGCGTCACCGTCGAGACCGGTGCCCGATACGTCCTCGACCCGCGGCGCAAGCACGGCCCCTCCCTCCTCGACCCCGACCCGGAACGGCGTACCGAGCGCGGGCGTCTGTTGATTCGTGCCGTTCAGGTCGCCGCCGACCTCGGCGCCCACGCCGTGCACTGCTTCAGCGGCATCACCCCGTCGGGCACCCCGGACGACCTCGCGTGGCTCCGTCTCACCGACGCGCTCGGCCCCGTACTCGACGCCGCCTCCCGCGCCGGTGTTCCGCTCGCCGTCGAGCCCGAACCCGGCCATCTCCTCTCGTCACTCGCCGACTTCCACCACCTGCGTCGAGAACTCGGTGACCCCGACCCCGGACTCCTCGGCCTCACCCTCGACATCGGCCACTGCCAGTGCCTCGAGCCTCTCCCTCCCGCGGACTGCGTGCGTGCCGCCGCCCCCTGGCTGCGGCACGTCCAGATCGAGGACATGCGCCGCGGAGTCCACGAGCACCTGCCCTTCGGGGACGGAGAGATCGACTTCCCGCCCGTGCTCGAAGCGCTGGCCACCGTCGGCTACCGAGGGCTGACCGTCGTCGAACTGCCCCGCCACTCCCACGCGGGCCCCGACCTTGCCGCCCGCTCCATCGACTTCCTGCGCCGAGCGGAAGCCGCAGTCCCCGCCCCCGCCCTGGCCGCCACCCCCGCCGAAGGAGGTACCCCGTGACCGACACCTCCGAGATCGCCGCCCTCCGTACCCAGCTCGAGAACGACCTCGGCGGAGCCGCCCGCGCCTGGCTCGACCAGGCCACCGCCGAAGCCGCCGCGCACGGACAGCGACCCGAACGGGAGGGGCCGGGACCCACCCCCACGTGGGAACTGCGGTTCGCCGAGGCAGGACGCCGCTGCGGCCCCCCGCACGCCGACGCCGCCCGCATCCTGCTCCTGCAAGCCGCCCACGCGACCCCGGTGACCCTCGCCCGCCTCTACGCCCAGGGCACCGCAGCCGAACGCCGGGCCATCCTGCGGGCACTGCCCCATCTGGTACCGGGACCCGACGCGCTGCCCCTCGTCGAGGACGCCCTGCGCACCAACGACACGAGCCTCGTCGCCGCCGCCGTCGGCCCCTACGCCGCCGCGCACCTCCCTCCGCACGACTGGCGGCACGCCGTCCTCAAGTGCCTGTTCACCGGTGTCCCGCTGGACGCCGTCGCCGACCTGCCGAGGCGTGCCCACGGCGACGCGGAACTCGCCCGGATGCTCGGCGACTACGCGACGGAGCGGTCCGCGGCCGGCCGCCCCGTCCCCGGCGACCTGCACCGGGCCATGGAGCTGACCGTCCTCGAGTCCCCCTCGGCCCCCGCGGGCCCCCTCACCGGCGAGGAGCAGGAGTCCTGATGCGCATCTTCGACCCCCACATCCACATGACGTCCCGCACCACCGACGACTACCAGGCGATGTATGCCGCGGGCGTCCGCGCCGTCGTGGAACCCGCCTTCTGGCTCGGCCAGCCCCGCACGTCGCCCGCCTCCTTCTTCGACTACTTCGACTCCCTCCTCGGCTGGGAACCCTTCCGCGCGGCGCAGTATGGCATCGCCCACCACTGCACGATCGCCCTCAACCCGAAGGAGGCGAACGATCCCCGCTGCACCCCTGTCCTCGACGAACTGCCCCGCTATCTCGTCAAGGACAACGTCGTCGCCGTCGGAGAGATCGGCTACGACTCCATGACGCCCGCCGAGGACACCGCGCTCGCCGCCCAGCTGCAGCTCGCCGCCGACCACGAGCTGCCCGCCCTCGTGCACACCCCGCACCGCGACAAGCTCGCCGGCCTGCGCCGCACCATCGATGTGATCGGCGAGTCCGCCCTGCCCCTCGACCGCGTCCTCATCGACCATCTCAACGAGACCACCGTCAAGGAGGCCAAGGACAGCGGCTGCTGGCTGGGCTTCTCCGTCTATCCCGACACCAAGATGGACGAGGAACGCATGGTCGCGATCCTCCGCGACTTCGGACCCGACCGGGTGCTCATCAACTCCGCGGCCGACTGGGGAAAGAGCGACCCCCTCAAGACCCGCAAGGTCGCCGACGCCATGCTGGCCACCGGGTACGACGAGGACGACGTCGACCTCGTGCTGTGGCGCAACCCCGTGGAGTTCTACGGGCTCAGCGGCCGACTCCAGCTCGACGTGCGCGAACCGGACGCCGCCACCCACGAAGGCAACTCCATCCTGCGCGGCGGGGCGTGACCCATGCGCTTCCGGCACCCCGACGGCTCCACCGTCCACCTCGCCTACTGCACCAACGTCCACCCGGCCGAAACCCTCGACGGAGTGCTCGCCCAGCTCCGCGACCACTGCGAGCCCGTGCGCAGGAAACTCGGCAGGGACCGCCTCGGCATCGGCCTGTGGCTCGCCAAGGACGCCGCCCACTCCCTCGTCACCGACCCCGCGGCGCTGCGGGGCCTGCGCACCGAACTCGACCGGCGCGGACTCGAAGTCGTCACCCTCAACGGCTTCCCCTATGAGGGCTTCGGTGCGGAACAAGTCAAATACCGCGTGTACAAGCCGGACTGGACCGACCCCGAACGCCTCAGCCACACCACCGAACTGGCCAGGCTCCTCGCCGCTCTCCTCCCCGACGACGTCACCGAAGGCACCATCTCCACTCTTCCGCTCGCCTGGCGCACCCCCTTCGACACTCCGCGCGCCGAGGCCGCCCGCACCGCCCTCACCGTGCTGGCCCAGCGCCTCGACGCCCTCACCGAGCTGACCGGACGCTCCATCCGCATCGGCCTCGAACCGGAGCCCGGCTGCACCGTCGAGACGACCGCCGACGCCATCGCCCCGCTCACCGCCGTCGGCCACGACCGCATCGGTGTCTGTGTCGACACCTGCCACCTCGCCACCTCCTTCGAAGACCCGCGGACCGCCCTCGACGCCCTCGGCGCCGCAGGCATCCCCGTCGTCAAATCGCAACTGTCCGCCGCACTGCACGCCGAACACCCCCACCTCCCCGACGTACGCGAAGCCCTCGCGGCCTTCGACGAACCCCGCTTCCTCCACCAGACCCGGACCCTGACCGGCGCCGGCCTGCGCGGCACCGACGACCTCGGCGAAGCACTCGCCACCGACGCGCTGCCCGACACGGCACCCTGGCGCGCCCACTTCCACGTCCCCCTCCACGCGGCTCCCGCCGCGCCCCTCACCTCCACGCTCCCCGTCCTCCAGGACGTCCTGACCCGACTCGTCGGCGGGCCCGCCCCCCTCACCCGGCATCTGGAGGTCGAGACCTACACCTGGCAGGCCCTCCCGCCCGCGCTGCGCCCCCGCGGCCGCCCCCAGCTCGCCGAGGGCATCGCCGCGGAGCTCTCCCTCGCCCGCGACCTCCTGACCGACCTCGGCCTCAAGGAACTCCCATGACCCCGACCCCCTTGCTGGTCCTCGACGTCGTCGGCCTCACCCCGCGCCTCCTCGACCACATGCCGCGTCTCAAAGCGCTCGGCCAGTCCGGGTCCAGGGCGCCGCTCGGCACCGTCCTGCCCGCCGTCACCTGCGCCGCCCAGTCCACCTTCCTGACCGGCACCACCCCCGCCGAGCACGGCATCGTCGGCAACGGCTGGTACTTCCGCGAGCTCGGCGACGTACTCCTGTGGCGTCAGCACAACGGACTCGTGGCCGGCGACAAGCTGTGGGACGCCGCCCGCCGCGCGCACCCCGGCTACACCGTCGCCAACATCTGCTGGTGGTACGCCATGGGCGCCGACACCGACTTCACCATCACCCCCCGTCCCGTCTACTACGCCGACGGACGCAAGGAACCCGACTGCTACACCCGGCCCCCGGCCCTCCACGACGAACTCACCGACAGACTCGGCACGTTCCCCCTCTTCCACTTCTGGGGCCCCGGCGCCGACATCGTGTCCAGTCGCTGGATCGTGGACGCCACCCGGCACATCATCGACACCCGCCACCCCGACCTCGCCCTGTGCTATCTCCCTCACCTCGACTACGACCTGCAGCGCTTCGGCCCCGACGACCCGCGCTCCTTCCGCGCCGCCGCCGAACTCGACGCGACCATGGCGCCGCTCCTGGACGACGCGAAGGCGGAGGGCAGGACCCTCGTCGCCCTGTCCGAGTACGGCATCACCCGGGTGAACCGGCCCGTCGACATCAACCGCGTCCTGCGCCGCGCGGGTCTCCTTGAGGTGCACACCCAGGACGGCATGGAGTACCTCGACCCGATGGCCTCCCGGGCCTTCGCCGTCGCCGACCACCAGATCGCCCACGTCTACGTCCGCCGCCCCGAAGACCTCGAAGCCACCCGGGCCGCCCTGGAAGGCGTCCCCGGCATCGAGCAGCTCCTCGACGACGAGGGCAAGAAGGACCACCAGCTGGACCACCCGCGCTCCGGGGAACTCGTCGCCGTCGCGGAGCCGGACGCCTGGTTCACGTACTACTACTGGCTCGACGACGCCCGCGCGCCCGACTTCGCGCAGCTCGTCGAGATCCACCGCAAACCCGGCTACGACCCCGTCGAGCTCTTCATGGACCCCGAGGACCCGTACGTCCGCGTCAAGGCCGCGGGCGCGCTGGCCCGCAAGAAGCTCGGCATGCGCTACCGCATGGCGGTCGTGCCCCTGGACCCGTCACCTATTCGCGGCAGCCATGGCCGCCTCCCCACGAGCGAGGACGAAAGTCCGCTCATTCTGTGCTCCACGCCCCGCGCCGTCAGCGGCCGCGTCGCGGCCACCGATGTGAAATCGCTCCTGCTCGACCTCGCGGGTCTGCGGTGACGCCCGCCGGCCCGATCCGCTGAATCTGCTTGATCTCCACTGAACCAGACAGCTCGGACCCTGCCATCAGGGCCCGGCCCTCAGCGATCCCTGATCCGTCCTTCGAACCCATCCCTGACGCGCCCCTGATGCCACGCGCCCCGATGCCACCGAGGAGAACCGCATGAGCAGCAAGCCCACCACCTCCGACCCCGAACTCGCGCACAGACTCAGCCGACGCGGCATGCTCGGGGTGGCCGCCGGAGCCACCGCCGCGGCGCTCGTCGGAGCGGCCGCCCCGACCGCATCCGCCGCATCGGCGACCCCCGCGGCCGCCGCCGATTCCGCCGCCGCGGGCAAGGGCCGCGGGCGCCCCGTCCTGCCGCCGGGGCGGCTCGGCATCCAGCTCTACAGCCTGCGCGACAAGGTGTCCTCCGTCGGTTTCGCGCCCGTCTTCGCCGAGCTGGAGAAGTACGGATACGACGAGATCGAATTCGCCGGATACACCCAGGGCTCCGCCGGCGCCATCACCCTGGCCCAGCTCAAGCGGCTCGCCCGCGATCACGGCCTGAACCCCATCGGCTCCCACGTCGGCTACTACGACAACAACAACCCCAACGCGTACACCTTCGCGCAGAACCTCACCAAGGTCCTCGACGACGCGGAGGCCCTCGGTCTGAAGCACATAGGCACCGCTTCCGGCCCCTTCCGGTACGGCACCACCGTCGACGCCTGGAAGCGTGCGGCGGAGGACTTCAACACGTACGGCGAAGCGGCCCGCAAGCGCGGCATGAAGTTCTACCAGCACAACCACGCCGAGGAATTCTCCTTCGCCACCGACAAGCCGAAGGTCCGGCTCTACGACGTGCTCCTCGCGGAGACCGACCCCGACTTCGTGTATCTGGAGATGGACATCTACTGGGCGTTCAGCGCCCAGTTCCGCTTCGGCAAGCGCGCCGACGGCACCCCGGCCCCCTTCCACCCGCTCGACTACGTACTGAAGCAGCCCCACCGCTACCCCCTGTTCCACGTCAAGGACGGCATCCGCGACGAGACCACGCGGGACGGCTACCGCATGACGGACGTGGGCGACGGCGACATCGACTACAAGAAGTTCCTCTCGAAGGTGACGGCACGCACCCAGCACGGCAAGCGCTACCACCACTGGCAGACCGAGCACGACAACCCGGTCGAGTCCTACGCCTTCGCCCGCAAGTCGAGCGAGCACCTGCACTCGCTGCGCGGCCGCTGCGGCGACTGACCTCACGCCACTGACCTCACACCATGGAAGGGCCCTCCCGCCGTCGGCCGGAGGGCCCGGCCGGAGGACCCGACACGGGTAATCCCGCTGTCACTCACAGTGAGCGGTCCGGCGGGCGGATACGCAGGTGAAAGGCACTCCGAAACCTTGGTATTGTTGTCCATGTCGCCGCGGGGAACACCCCCGCAAGGCGGCAGACACCTAGTCCGGGTGGCGGAATGGCAGACGCGCTAGCTTGAGGTGCTAGTGCCCTTTATCGGGCGTGGGGGTTCAAGTCCCCCCTCGGACACAGAGTAGTACCAGAGCAGTACAGCAGGACACCGAATGGTGCCGACCGGAATCCGGTCGGCACCATTTTCGTTGTGCCCCGCCTGCCCGTGGGCGCTCAGGTCGTCGCCCACAGTGACCGCACGTGACCCAGGTGTCGCGCCATGCACTTCTCCGCCCCCTTGGCGTCGCCCGCCAGCATCAGGTCCAGGAGCTCGATGTGCTCCTCGGCCGACGGGGTCAGCTGATCGCGCTCGTCCAGGGCCGTCAGGCCGTAGAGGCGGGAGCGCTTGCGGAGGTCGCCGACCGTCTCGACCAGACGGTCGTTGCCCGACAGGGCGAGCAGCGAGAGATGGAAGCGGCGGTCGGCCTCCAGGTAGCCGATGAGGTCGTGGTCGCGGGCGGCGCGCACGATCTCCTCGGCGATCGGACGCAGGACTTCCAGGTCCTCCTTGGCGGCCGTGCGCGTGATCCGACCGATCATGGGGATCTCGATCAGGGCGCGGATCTCCGTGTACTGGTCGAGGTCGCGTTCGTTCACCTCGGTGACCCGGAAGCCCTTGTTGCGGACCGGCTCGACCAGGCCCTCGCGGGCCAGGTCGAGCATCGCCTCGCGCACCGGCGTCGCCGAGATTCCGAAGTCCTCGGCCAGGCCGGGCGCGGAGTAGATCTCGCCGGGGCGCAGCTCGCCCGAGATCAGGGCGGCCCGCAGCGCGTGGCCGACCTGGTCGCGCAGCCGCTCCCTGGTGGTGATGAGGTTCTTCTGCTTCAGGTGCCCCATGGTGTCCCCTCCGGTGGTACCCGCGCCCGCGCGGATCACCAAAGTACAATGTCACGTTGCCAGTTGGAGGGGGCGGGGAGCTCCGGGGGGTTCCGGGGGCACGCGGGGGTCAGAGAGTGAAGCCTGCGGGGAACGGGTCGTCGGGGTCCAGGAAGTACTGGGCCGTGCCCGTGATCCAGGCGCGGCCGGTGATCCGCGGCACGACCGCGGGCAGGCCCGCCACCTCCGTCTCCGCCACGAGGCGTCCCGTGAACTCCGTGCCGATGAACGACTCGTTGACGAAGTCGCGGTCCAGCGGGAGTTCGCCGCGGGCGTGCAGCTGCGCCATGCGCGCGGACGTGCCCGTTCCGCACGGCGAGCGGTCGAACCAGCCCGGGTGGATCGCCATGGCGTGCCGGGAGTGGCGGGCGTCCGAGCCGGGCGCCGCCAGGTAGACGTGTTTGACACCGCTGATCTCCGGCTGTTCGGGGTGCGCCGGGCGGTCCGGCGACGCGTTGATCGCGTCCATGACGGCCAGCCCCGCCGCGAGCAGCTCGTCCTTGCGGGAGCGGTCGAACGGCAGCCCCAGCGCGTCGAGCTGGACGAAGGCGTAGAAGTTTCCGCCGTACGCCATGTCGTACGTCACCGTGCCGTGGCCCGGCACCTCGACCTTGCGGTCCAGGGCGACACAGAACGCGGGCACGTTGGTGAGCGTCGCCGAGGTCGCCGCGCCGTCCGTCACCTGCACGTCGACGGCGACCAGGCCCGCCGGAGTGTCCAGGCGGACCGTCGTGACCGGCTCGGTGACCCGCACCATGCCGGTCTCGACCAGGACGGTCGCCACGCCGATGGTGCCGTGGCCGCACATCGGGAGGAGCCCGGACACCTCGATGTAGAGGACGCCGTAGTCGGCGTCGGGCCGTGTCGGAGGCTGCAGGATGGCACCGCTCATCGCGGAGTGGCCGCGCGGCTCGTACATCAGGAGCGTGCGCAGGTGGTCCATGTGCTCGATGAAGTGCAGCCTGCGGTCGGCCATGGTGGCGCCGGGGACCACCCCGACGCCGCCGGTGATCACGCGGGTGGGCATGCCCTCGGTGTGCGAGTCGACGGCGTGGAACACGTGACGGGTGCGCATGGGCGTCTCTGCCTCCGGTTGTCCGGCCTATGTGTGCGTGGTGTCCGGCGTACGCGTGCGTGGTGTCCGGCGTACGTGCGTGTACCTGCGTCGGTCAGCGGTGGCCCGCCGCCATCGCCTTCTCCGTGGCCGACCGGACCAGCGCCTCCGTGGCGCCGGACAGCGGGGAGCGCGGCGGGCGGGTCGGCCCGCCGCGCCGGCCCACGATGTCCATCGACAACTTGATGGCCTGCACGAACTCCGTCTTGGAGTCCTGCCGCAGAAGCGGGTGCAGCGACCGGTAGAGGGGGAGCGCCGTCGCCAGGTCGTGGGCGCGGGCGGCGTCGTAGAGCTCGGCGCAGGTGGCGGGGAACGCGTTCGGGTAGCCGGCGATCCAGCCGACGGCGCCCGCGAGGGCGAGTTCGAGCAGGACGTCGTCCGCGCCGATCAGCAGGTCCAGCTCCGGGGCGAGCTCGGCGATCTCGTACGCCCTGCGGACGTCGCCCGAGAACTCCTTCACGGCCACGATCGTGCCGTCGCGGTGCAGCCGGGCCAGCAGGTCCGGGGTCAGGTCGACGCGGGTGTCGAGAGGGTTGTTGTACGCGACCACGGGCAGGCCCGCCTTCGCGACCTCGGCGTAGTGGGAACGTACGGCCTCTTCGTCGGCGCGGTAGGTGTTCGGCGGCAGGAGGAGTACGGAGCCGCAGCCCGCCTCGGCGGCGTGCTCGGCCCAGCGGCGGGACTCCGCGCTGCCGTACGCGGCGACGCCGGGCATCACACGGGCGCCGTCGCCCGCGGCCTCGACGGCCGTGCGGACGACGCGGGCGCGCTCGTCGTCGGTGAGGGTCTGGTACTCGCCGAGGGAGCCGTTCGGCACGACGCCGTCGCAGCCGTTGCCGATGAGGTGCCCGACGTGCTCGGCGTAGGCGTCGTAGTCGATGGAGAGGTCCTCGCGCAGGGGGAGCGCGGTGGCGACCATGATGCCGCGCCAGGGGCGGTCGGTGGTCCAGTGTCCGGCGGTCATGACGGCTGCCCTTCGGTCGGGTGAGGCGGGAGGTGGTGAGGCGGGGGGTGTGGAGCGGGGGAGGGGAGGTGTGGGTCAGGGGGGAGGAGTCGTGGTTCGGGGGCGGCCGGGCCGACTGGGTCGAGTGGGCTGGCTGGGCCGAATGGGCCGGCTGGGTTGGCTGAGTCGAGTGGGTCGGCTGGGTCCAGTGGGGCGGCCGGGTCGGCTGGGCCGAGTGGGGCGGCCGGTTCGGTCGGGTCCAGTAAGTCGGCCGGGTCGGCTGGGTTGGCCGGGTCCAGTGGGGCGGCCGGGTTGGCTGGGTCGAGTGGGGCGGCCGGTTCGGTCGGGTCCAGTAAGTCGGCCGGGTCGGCTGGGTTGGCCGGGTCCAGTGGGGAGGCCAGGTCGGCTGGGCCGAGAGGGGCGGCCGGGTCGGTCGGGTCGGCTGGGTTCAGTGGGGCGGCCGGGTCGGCTGGGGCGAGAGGGGCGGCCGGGTCGGGCAGGTCGGCCAGGGCGCCCAAAGGGACCGGTGTGGCCAGGGGGCGTCGGTCGGGGGCGGTGCTCGGCGGTTCCTCGGGCGGGGCGGCCGGCGCGGGTGTCGCCAGGCACGACACGGCCCAGCCGCATACGCGGCCCTGGCACCAGCCCATGCCCGCCCGGGTCAGGAGCTTCGCGGAGCGCGCGTCCCGGGCGCCGTACTCCGTCACGGCCTCGCGGATGCGGCCCGCCGGGACCTCCTCGCAGCGGCAGACGTCGGTCTCGTCGGTGAGCCACCGCGTCCACCCCCGCCTCGGCGCGTGCGTGGCGGTCATGGCGTCGGCGAAGGCGTTCATGCGGTCGCGGCGGCGACGCAGGGAGCGCAGGCGCGAGAGCGGAGCGGGACGCCGGCCGGTGAGCCGGAACGTGACGGCCAGAGCCGCCAACTCGCCCTCCACCATGGCCTGTTGCGCGCCGCCCACGCCCGACGTCTCGCCCGCCGACCACAGGCCGCGCAGCGACGTCTCCTGCAGTGGGCTCAGCGCCAGGGCGTACGCGCCGTCGGCGGTGCGGCGCGTCGCGCAGCCCAGGCCGGTCGCCAGGTCGATCTGCGGGATCAGTCCGTGGCCGACGGCGACGGCGTCGCAGTCGATACGCCGTTCCGTCCCCGGTACCGGACGCCATGCGTCGTCGAGGCGGGCGACCGTCACCGCTTCCACGCGGTCCGTGCCGTGCGCCTCGGTGACCGCGTGGCGTGTGCGCGGTCGGACCCGGTGGCGCAGCAAGGCCTTCGCGTGGTGTGCGCCCTCCGTCAGTTTGTGGGGCTGGGCGGCGACCGCGCGCGGGTGGTGCGCGTAGCCGAAGTACGAGGATGCCTCGACCAGTTCGGGCACCTCGGCCCCCGCCGTGACGAGCGAGGCTGCCACGGCCAGCAGGAGCGGGCCGCTGCCGGCGACGACCACGCGCCTGCCGGGCAGGACGAGGCCCGACTTCAGCATGGCCTGGGCGCCGCCCGCGCCGACGACGCCAGGCAATGTCCAGCCGGGAAAGGGGAGTTGTCGCTCGTACGATCCGGTCGCGAGGAGGACCGCGCGTGCCCGCACCCGCGTCGAACGCTGCCCGTCGCCGGGTTCGCAGACCCCGTCGACGTCGCCCGTCAGGGCGTGCACGGTCCAGTCGTCCTCCGCCTTCCGCGTCACCGTCCACACGTGGTGGTCGAAGAGGCAGGTGACGCCGCCGGTTCGCAGGCGGTCGCGCAGGTCGGTGAACGTGGGCCAGTCGTGGTGCAGGGCCTCGGGGCGGGTGGCGCGCGTGGCCGCTGCGGGGTGACGGTAGAACTGGCCGCCCGGCTGCCGAGCCGCGTCCACCATGACGACGGACAGCCCGAGTTCGGCGGCCGTCACGGCACCCGCGAGACCCGCGGGCCCTGCACCGATCACCGCGAGATCGTGGAACGCGTCCTCGGGCAGCGCCTCGTGCCCCTCGCTCGCGCCATCCGTAGCGCAGGTGTCACTCCTCGAACCCGGCATGACCGTTCCCCTCCTGCGTGGTGACCGTGTCGCCGGGGCTCGCCGTGACCAGGCAGGCACGCCTGTTGGGGCGGCCGTTGACGGTGGCGAGGCAGTCGTAGCACTGGCCGATGCCGCAGAACGCCCCGCGCGGCCGCCCGCCGCCTCGCGTCGTCCGCCAGGAGAGGATGCCCGCCGACCAGAGTACGGCCGCGATGGACTGGCCCGGCAGCGCGTCGAGTCGCCGCCCGTCGAAAGTGATCGTGAAGGGCGGGTCGGGGGCCGCGCCCACGAGTTCGGTCGGTTTCGACGGACTGTTCAACGGACTGTTCAACGGACTGCCTCCTCGCGTGCGAAGCGCTCCGGAGCGAACGGGGTCGGGTCCAGCGGGAGTTCGCCGTCCGTCAGCATCGCGGCGATCAGCGCCCCGGTCGCCGGGGCGAGGCCGATGCCCGCGCCCTCGTGACCGCACGCGTGCAGCAGGCCGGGGAGGCGCGGGTCGGGGCCGATCGCCGGAAGGTGGTCCGGCAGGTACGGGCGGAACCCCGCGTACGCGCGGAGCGCCCGCACCCGCGCCAGGGCGGGGAACAGGCGTACCGCCTGGCCCGCGAGGCGGCGCAGGGCCTCCACCGACAGCGTCCGGTCGAAGCCCACCCGCTCCCGGCTCGCCCCGATCAGCACGGGGCCCGCAGGTGTGCCCTCGACGACGGCGGAGGTCTGGAGCGCCGCCGAGCCGCTCGCGACGTCGGCGACGTACTCGGCGGAGTACACCTTGTGGCGCACCACGCGCGGCAGCGGTTCGGTGACGAGGACGAATCCGCGGCGGGGGAGCACCGGCAGCTCCAGGCCCGCCAGACGGGCGAGTTGACCACCCCACGTACCGGCGGCGTTGAGCACGTGAGGCGCGTGTACCTCGCCGTGCCGCGTCGTCCGGACTCCCCGCACCTCGCCCTGCCTGCCGGTGAGGACGGCGGTGACCTCCTCGCCGAGCCGGAGCGTGAGGCGCCCGGCGTCGGCGGCCGCCCGCAGCAGGTGTGCGGCGGCGAGGGCGGGCTGCACCTGGGCGTCCTGGGGGTAGTGGTAGCCGCCCGCGAGGCCCGGTGCGAGATGGGGTTCGAGTTCGGTGAGGCGGTCGGCCGGTACCTCGTCGGCCTCGACGCCCGCCCGTCGCTGCTCCGCCGCGAACCGGCGCAGGGCCGCGAGCTCGGATTCCGTCGAGGCGACGACCACGCCGCCCTTCGTCTCGTACTCGATGCGGGACGGGAGCTCGGTCGCGAGTTCGCGCCACAACGCGGAGGAAGGCAGGGCGAGTTCGAGCTCCGGGCCCGGTTCCTTGTCGGAGACGAGGAGGTTGCCCTCGCCCGCCCCCGTGGTGCCGCCCGCGACGGGTCCGCGGTCGATGACGGTGACGTGGAGGCCTGCGTGGACGGCGTAATAGGCGCACGCGGCGCCGACCACTCCCGCCCCCACGATGACGAGGTCTGACGCATGTCTCGTGAGCACGGCAGTAATATTTCACATGGCACTGACGGTGCCAAGGGGGCGTGCGCACAAGGGAATTGCGGGACGGGACAGCGTCTCAGGCGCGGCGGTGATGCGTCCCGGGCGTGTACCCGTACGCCCTGCGGAACACGTCGATGAACGCGCTGGTCGACGACCATCCGCAGCGGTGCGCGACCGCCGTGACGGGCGTGCCGTCGGCCAGCATGCGCAGGGCGTGGTAGAGCCGCAGCTGGGTGCGCCACTGCGGGAACGTCATGCCGAGCTCGCGGCGGAAGAGACGGCTCAGGGTGCGTTCGCCCGCTCCCGCCGCGGCGGCGAGTGCGGCGAGGCTCCGCGGATCCGCGGGGTCGTCGTGCAGCTGGTCGCAGACGGCGGCGAGGCGCGGGTCCGAGGGCGTGGGCAGCTGCACGGGCTGCTGGGGCGACGCACGCAGCTGGTCGAGGAGCACGGCGCGCAGCCGTCGGCGTTCCGGGGAGTCGTCCTCCGGGTCCCGGGTGTGGGCGAGGATCAGTTCGCGCAGGAGCGGGCCGACGGAGAGCACGGTCGGGGCGTCGAGGCCGAGCGGGTTCGTGCCCGCGGGCAGACCGACCAGGTGCAGGGCCAGGTGGCCGTGGGCGCGGTGGGCGTGGACGCAGCCGGCGGGGACCCAGATGGCGCGGGTGCCGGGCGCGAACCAGGTGCCCGCGTCGGTGGTCACGGCCACGACGCCGGAGCCCGCGTAGACGATCTGGTGGTCGTCGTGGCGGTGGGGGTCGATGCACTCGCCGGGGGAGAGTTCCCGGATGGCGGTCGGCGCTTCGGGGGTGTGACGGATCGTCCGGCCGACTGCGTGGCGGAAGGTGTGGCGGGTTTTCGGCACAGGTTGGCACTTTATCGGAAGCGGGCCAGGGTGGCGCGTGGCGACGATGAGCCGGTGTCCATCCGAACGAAAGCCCCGTCAGCCGCTGCCGCCGCACCCTCGACCCCCCGCCGACGGCCCATCACCCTCCTCGCGCTGAGTCACGCCTGCGTGGACGTCTATCAGGGCGCCGTCGCAGCCCTCGTGCCGTTCTTCGTCGCCGAGCGCGCCTACAGCTACGCCGCCGCGTCCGGCATCGTGCTCGCCGCCTCCCTGCTCTCCTCCGTCGTCCAGCCCCTGTTCGGGGCGCTCACCGACAAGTGGGCCATGCCGTGGCTGCTGCCGGTGAGCACGCTGGTGGGCGGCGCCGGAGTCGCGCTCGCGGGGGTCGGCGGGAGCTACGCGGTGACGCTGCTGGTCGTCGCCGTGTCCGGCATCGGTGTCGCCGCGTACCATCCGGAGGCCGCGCGCGTGGCCCGGCGGGCGAGCCGGGGGAGCCACACCGCGATGAGCTGGTTCTCGCTCGGCGGCAACGTCGGCTTCGCGACCGCGCCCCTGCTGGTCTCCGCCGTCGTCGCCACGGGCGGCCTGCGCACGTCGCCACTCCTGGTCGTGCCCGCCCTCGCGGGAGCGGTGCTGTGCGTGGCGGCGCTGCGGGTTCTCAGGACAGGAGTCGCAGCGGACCCGAAGTCGGCGTCCCCTGGCGGGAATTCGGTGCCCGCCGCGGACGACTGGCCCTCGTTCCTCAAGCTGTCCGGCGCCATCGTCTGTCGCTCGATCGTCTTCACCGGGCTGAGCACGTTCATCGCGCTGTACGTCCGGGAGCGCATCGGAGGGGGCGAAGTCGCGGGCACCGCCGCCCTGTTCGTGCTGTATGTCGGCGGCGCGGTCGGGACCGTCGCGGGCGGGCGGCTCGCCGCACGCCACGGCCGGCTCCCGGTCGTCCGGTGGTCGTACGCCCTCACGGTCCTCGCGGTGGCCGGGGTCGTCCTCGTCCCGGGCCCGGTGCTCTGTGTCTTCGTCGCCCTCACCTCGGCCGGCCTCTACGTACCGTTCTCCCTGCACATCACCCTCGGGCAGGACTACCTGCCGCGGCGCATGGGCACCGCGAGCGGTGTCACCCTGGGGCTGACCGTGAGCATCGGGGGCCTCGCGAGCCCGGTGATCGGGGCCGTCGCGGACGCAGCCTCCCTGCGGACGGCGCTCACGCCGCTGATCGTGTTGCCCGCGCTCGGCTGGCTCCTTCTGCGCACACTGCGCGAACCGGACCCCGCCGACAGCAACAGGGCCTGAACTCCGAGCAGTTGGTGGCTCCTGAGGGGTTGTCAGTGCAATATCACATTACTACGTTACGCATCACATGACGCAGTGGCAGCACCTCAGCCCCCACCTCCCACAGGAGCCATCGGTGTCCCAGAAGTCCCAGATACGTCTACGCACCCTGCGCAGATCCGTGCTCGCCGGCGCGATAGCGGCGACCCTCTGCGCCTCGGCCGTCCAGGTCGGTCACGCGGCCGAGCCCCCGGTAACCACGGGGAAGACCCGCAGCGCCACCGCTCCGGCCGCCCCGAACCCCCAGGACGTGGTCGACCGCCGGGCGAAGGCCCCGAAGCCGGGCGCCCACGAGATCCCGGCGCCCGGCGGGGGCGGGGGCGGACTCAAGGACGGCCGCATCCCCGGCCCCCGCACGCCCAAGCCGAAAGCGAAGCAGCAGGCGAGCTCCGCGAAGGCCGTGCCCTGCACCCTCGACGGCGTCACCGGACTCTCGCCCGACCGGTTCGCCGACTTCCTCGCCGACCCCGCCGTCACCGCGGACGGCTGTCTCCGCACCCTCGTCTGGACGTGGGACGCGCGGCTCGCCCCCGTCATGTCGGACGCGCACGTCCAGGCCGTCTCCCGCCGCATCGCGGGGCTCGCGGCCGCCCACGACGGCAAGAACGGCAGCAATCTCCTGGAGCTGCTCACGTACCTCCACGCCGTCGCCTACCAGGACTTCTCGCACGACGAGATCGACGTCACCGACGCGCCGACCGTGGACGCCATGCGGCGCGCCGTCGACGCCTTCGGATCCGCCCCCCGCACCTTCGACGTGACCCGCAGCAATGCCGAGTCGCTGCGCGAGGCGCTCTACGCCGCGAGCGCGCCCGGCCTGCGGCAGCACCAACTCCCGCTGGTCAAGCGCGTGCTGACCACCATGGACGCCAAGCACCCCGGCACCGCCAAGGACACCGCGTGGGCCGGCTCCGCGCTCGCCGCGCTCTCCCTGAGCTATCTCGGCGTGTACCCCGGCAACCGGGACGCCGCCTTCCACGCCGCGGTGAAGGCGGACCCCTCCTACCGCGCCGCCTTCAAGGCCTTCGGCGGGTACACCCACCTCAAGGGCACCGCCAACGCCTGGGTGGTGCGCGACGCGCTGAGCGAGTACGGCAGGTTCGGGCAGATCGACGGGCTCACGAGCGAGATCGTCACCGGGCTCGGCGGGCTCGTGGACGTCGTCGTCCGCAACTTCGGTGAGGGCAGCGCCCCCTGGGCGAAGGTCGCCACCTGGCTGAACGAGTTCGGCGCCTGCGCTCCGTACAAGGTGTGCAAGGCCGACATCGAGCGTCGCCTCTTCCCGCAGACCTATACGTACGACAAGGGCGGCATGAAGGTCCGCACGGCGCTCGACCGGTCCACCGTCGACCAGCTCTACTACGCGAGCAAGCAGGTCAAGGCGCAGTTCCACCGGGTCGTCGGCACCGAGGAGCCGCTGAAGGGCGACCCCAACACGACACTGACGACGGTTCTCTACGCGTCGCGCGCCGACTACGAGAACTACCACCCCCTGCTCACCGGCATGGACACGAACAACGGCGGCGTCTACATCGAGCGCGGTGCGACCTTCTACACCTACCAGCGGCGCGTCCCGCAGGACTCCACGCTGACGCTGGAGGAGCTCTTCCGCCACGAGTACACGCACTACCTCAACGGCCGCTGGGCCGTGCCCGGCTTCTTCGGCGAGGGACCCTGGTACCAGGGCGACCGGACGACCGCGATGGACGAGGGCACCGCCGAGTTCTTCGACGGCGCCACCCGCGACGACGGCATCAAGGCCCGCAAGTCACTGGTGCAGGGCATCATCGACGACACGGCCAACGGCGGCCCGCGCATGACGGTCGATCAGCTCCTGCACGCCACGTACGACGGAGACGGCTTCCGCTTCTACGACTACGCGGGCACGTTCTTCGAGTTCCTGTGGACCGAACGCCCCGGGCTGCTCAAGGAGATGTACGGCTATCTGCGGGCCGACGACCCGGCGCGCTTCGACGCCTGGCGCGACCGGCTCGGCAAGGACGGCGGCCTGCAGAGCCGATACGACGCCTTCCTCGACAAGCAGATCGCGCACGTCGACGACCTCTTCGTGCCCGACACGACGTACGTGCCGGTCGCTGAGCTCCGCGACACCACCGCCGACCAGGTCCGCACCTCCATCGCGGCGACGACGGGCATCACGCCCGACTGCCGCTCGAACGGTGCGCCGGAGCGGCCCAGGTACACCTGCACGGGCCGCATCACCGCGAACCTCGGCGCGTCCGGAGACCCCGACGCCGTGTTCAAGGACATGTCGGAGACCGTGGACTACTTCCTCCTCGAACGGTCCACGGCGGGCGACAACAACCTGGCCGACATGAACTGCTCGTTCGGCAAGGTCGACATCTGGTCCGACGGCCGCGCAGGCAGCGCGGACTTCAGCTGCGAGGGGCCGCTGAAGGGGTGAGACCCCCGCCCGCGAGCAGTTCCGCCGCCGCGATGCCCGAGACACGGGTCGCGCCGTGGGTGATCAGGCGGGTGGCGCCGAGCGCGTCGCCCCCCGGAACGCCCATCTCGACGACCAGGGCATCGGGGCGGCACCGCAGGATGCGGTTGAGGGTGTCGGTCATCCAGCGGTGCCGGGCCGCGTCGCGGACCACGACCACCAGGGCGCGGCCCGTCGCCGGGGTCAGCACCTCGCTGTCCAGGAGGTCGCCCGCGTGGGTGAGGTCGGGCTCCGTGAGCCGCACGGACGTGGTGCCCGGGCGCAGGTCCCGCAGCGGTTCGGCGACGCCCCACGGGGTGTGGCCGTCGATGGCCAGGTTCATCGTGGGGGACAGCTCCACGACGTGCGGTACGCCCACGACGGGGAGCGACGCGTTCGCCGTGCCGGAGCGGTGGTGCACCCGCACGGCACGGCGGGCGGCGACCAGGCCGATGTCGGTGGGGCCCGCCGCGCGGTCGACGGCGCGGGACCGCTCGCCTGACCAGGCCGCGAACTCCCGTACGCGCCTGCTCGCCTCGACGAGCCGGGCCTCGGGCAGCGTACCGTCGATGACCGCCTTCACCAGGGCCGTGGAGAGCAGGTCGAACGTGGCCTCGTCGGCACTCTCGCCGCCCACGCACACCGCGTCCACACCGCCGGCCACCGCCTTCACGGTCGCGCCGTCGATGCCGTAGCGGTCGGTGACCGCGCCCATCTCGATGCCGTCGGTGACCAGGAGCCCGTCGAAGTTCAGCTCCCCGCGCAGCAGTTCCACCAGGATGCGGTGGCTGAGCGTCGCGGGCAGGTCCGGGTCGTAGGCGGGGGCGAGGAGGTGCGCGGTCATGACGGCGCGCACGCCCGCCTCCATCGCCGCGATGAACGGCGGCAGCGCGGTCAGCGCGATCTCCTCGGCGGAGCCCTTCACCTGGGGCAGGCCGTAGTGCGAGTCGACGACCGTGTCGCCGTGGCCGGGGAAGTGCTTGGCGCAGGCGGCGACACCCGCCTCCTGGAGGCCGCGGATCCAGGCGGCCGTGTGGCGGGAGACGACATCGGTGCGGGAGCCGAAGGAACGTACGCCGATCACCGGGTTGAGCGGGTTGGAGTTCACGTCGGCGCTCGGCGCGAAGTTGAGGGTGACGCCGGCGGCGTGCAGGTCGCGGCCGATGTCGTGGGCCACCCGCTCGGTCAGGTCGATGTCGTCGACGGCGCCGAGGGCGAGGTTGCCGGGGCGGGACGAGCCGGTCCACGCCTCCAGGCGGGTCACGTCGCCCGCCTCCTCGTCGATGGCGACGATCAGGTCCGGGTTCTCCGCGCGCAGGTCCGCGGTGAGCCGGGCGACCTGGTCGGGCGTCTCGATGTTCCGTGCGAACAGGACGACGGAGCCCAGACCCTCGGCGATCCTGCGGCGCAGCCAGGCGGGGGCCGTGGTGCCTTCGAAGCCGGGCTGCAGCACGGAGTGTGCGAGGTGCTCCAGAGTCGGGTCACTGCTCGGTGCCATGGCGCGACCTCCGAAGTTGCGGGTACATACGGTGGGTCCATATGTGAGATGTGTGGGGCACGAGGTGTGCGTGTGCACAGGGTGTGCGGCGGGGCTCCTGCTGATTGGTCCAGGCCAATCGGATAGTGGATATTGGCTCGTACCAAACCGGGCTGTCAAGGAGTCGGAACCGGTCGAGACGGGCGAATCCACCATGACGGGGCGCGAGTTGGGGAATCCTTGGGACTTCCGCAGGTCGCATCCGCTGAGGGGAGCAAGTCATGCGCAGGTACGAACTCGTCGGCAGGCGCGACATCCGGCTGGTCACCGACGTGGCGGTGCCGGAGCCCGGGCCTTCGGAGGTCCTGGTCCGCGTGCGGGCCTGCACGGTCTGCAACCGCAGCGACCTCGCCTACTTCCACTACTACGGACTGCGGGAGCACTGCTCCCAGGGCTGTTTCGGCCACGAGATCGCCGGGGTGGTCGAGGCGACAGGGGCGGGAGTGCGGCGTGTGGTGCCCGGGCAGCGCGTGTTCGTGCGCACCCCGCTCACCACCGGGTACGCCGAGTTCGCCCTGGCCCGCGAGATCTCCGTGGGCGCCCTGCCCGACGACGTGCCCTTCGAGCAGGGCGCGCTCCTGCAACTCCTGCCGCTCGCGGTGCACGCCACCCGCGGCGTCCGCCTCGGCGACCGCGTCGTGATCATCGGGCAGGGACCCGTCGGACAGATGGCGCTGCGGGTCGCGGTGGCGCGTGGCGCGGCCGAGATCGTCGCCGTCGACCTCGACGACTGGCGGCTCCAACGGTCCACCGCGGCGGGCGCGGACGCGGTGCGGCGCGTGGACGGAAGCGCCGCACAACTCGCCGCGGTGGGCGCGGACTTCGACGTCGCCGTCGACGCGGTCGGCACCCCCACGACCCTCAACGCCTGCGTGGGACTCGTACGGCAGAACGGCCTCGTCGTCCTCCTCGGCACGCACCACGTCGACACGCACGTCACCGTCGACCTGGTCACCTGGGAACGCAAGGGCCTCAGGGTGCACAGCTCCGCGGAACCCCTCGACACCGCGCGCGCCGAAGCACTCGCCGTCGCCGAACGCCTCGCCCACCGCCGCACCGACGCCCTGCGCCTGCCCGACCTCCACACGCACACGTACCCCCTCGACGAACTCCCCAAGGCCATGGAGCAGCTCTCCGCCAGCCGCGCCCTCTACCCCGACGCCGAACAGGCCCCCTACGACGGCCCGCCGCCCGAGACCCTGAAGGTCGCGATCGTGCCCTGAGCGGGGGAACCACCGTGATGTGGGGGACACCGTCGTGAAGTGGGGCATCGCCGGATACGGCGACATCGTGACGCGTCGCGTCCTGCCCGCCCTGCACGCCCTCGGCGAGGAACCCGTGGCCCTCTGGGGCCGCGACCCGCTCCGCGCCGCACGCACCGCGGAGCGCCATGGCGTCGCCAGGTCCGGTGCCGACGTCGACGTGCTCCTCGCCGGCGTCGACGCCGTGTACATCGCCACACCCGTCGTACGCCACGTGCCGCTCGCCCGCGCCGTCCTGGACGCGGACGTGCCCGTCCTGATCGAGAAGCCGCTCGCGGGCGGCCTCGGCACCGGGGGCACGCTCGACACGGCGGGCCGGTGCGCCGGGGTCGCCTACTACCGCAGGCTCGCGCCCGCCGTACGACGGCTGCGCGCGGTGCTCGACGGCTGGACGCCCGACGAGGTCGAGGTGCACTTCCGGTGTGCCTTCGCGCCCGGCCCCGACGACCCGATGCGGTGGCGCACCGACCCCGCCGTGTCCGGCGGCGGGGTCCTCGCGGACGCGGGAAGCCACCGGATCGACCTGCTGCTGCACCTGTTCGGGCGGCCCCACGAGCTGACCGCCCGGCTCGGCGACCGCTTCCCGCGCGGCGCGGAACGACGCGCCGAACTCACCCTGAGCTGGCCCGCCGGGCCGACGGCACACTGCCTCGTGGAGTGGGGCAACGGCCCCTCCGTGGACCGGTTTAGGCTGACGGGCCGCGGCCGCACGCTGACGCTCGCACCCCTCGACACGGGCCGTATCGACGCACCGCCGGACCCTCCGCTGCTGCTTCCCCCGCCCGCCAACCCCCATCAGCCCCTGCTCGCCGACTTCGCGGCCGCCGTGGCGACGGGGCGGGAGCCGGTGTGCCCGGTGGCGGAGGGCCGCCTCGTCGACGACGTGATCGTGGCGGCGGAGCGGTCGGACGCGACAGGCGGGCGCCCGGTGCGGATATGGGGGTGAGCAGGGCGTGCGGGATGTGGCGGTTCACGCCCCGTCGTCCGCCGACCAGGGGCGCAGCCAGCGCGGGTCGGGGCTGTCGTCGGAGCGTACGAAACGGGTGTCCACGGAGAGCCGCATCGTGTCCGTCGTCGTGTCCAGGGACGCGTGGATCACGCGCGGCAGGTGCACCATCACGTCGCCCGCCGCGAAGTCCGCGTACAGCCAGCGGCGGCCGAGCGTGCGGGCGGTCAGCTCCAGGTCGTGGCAGATCTGCCGCCGGTCGCCCGGCCGGTCGGTGGTGTCGCGCAGCGGGGCGTACTCCTCGGGCGCCAGTCGGTGGGAGCCCTCCAGGTAGACCAGGGCGCCGGTCGGCGGCTTGCAGTCGCCGACCGGGATCCAGAAGGTGACGACGCGCGGCGACCCCTTGTCCATGTAGTCGAAGTCGACGTGGGCGCGGGAGGCGCGCCGGGTGCCGCGGTGGAAGTGGCGCAGGATCCGGCGCGGCAGCATCTCCGCCTTGGCGTCGAGGAGTTGACCGGCCAGCTCGGACAGGGCCGGGTTCGCCACGAACTGGTCGAAGGGCTCCGAGCGGACGAACGCGTACGCCGGATGCCCCGCGACGCCGTACTCCGGGACACCTTCGGGCACGCGTCCCGAGAAGACGCCGTCCTCGGGCGAGCTGCCCGGTGCGAGGAGGCCCGGCGGGAAGAGCGAGAAGTACCGGCCGCGGAGCCGCAGCACCTCCGCGCGGTCGAGCAGCCCCGGCAGGTACAGGTAGCCGTCCGCGTGCAGCCGCTCCCGCAGCGCGCCGGCGTCCCTCGTCCCCAGCAGGTCCGCGCTGCGGCGCAGCGGGCCGAAGAGTTCCGGCGTGAAGGGTATCGGTACGCCGTTCGACGACAGGTTCACGATGCGTGTCCCTCGATCCTTCGGGTCGGTGGACCGGCCTGCGGACCGGTCAGTAGACGCCTTCCACCGCCTCTTCGGCGGCCCCGGACTCCACGAAGGGCCGCACGGCGGCCACTCCGTCCCAGGGGAACCACGGATGCGGCCCGGTCCTGACCGCGCTGTCCCGCTCCAGGAGGTTCGGCAGGAACAGGTCTTCCAGGAGCGTCGTGGCGCGCACCCGGCCCCGCTGCCCGACCTCGACCTCGCGCCACGGGTCGGAGTCGTCGACGACCTTCAGGACCGCGAAGGGCGGCGGCAGGTGGTAGGAGTGCCCGGTGCCGCCCGCCACGGCGGGGGCACCCGCCACTGGATCGGCCTGCAGGGCATGGCCGACCAGTGTGTTCCCGTACGTGTCGATCCACTGCACGCCCGCCAGGTGCTCCTCGCGCAGGAACTCGGCCTCGGCGGCGTTGCACGAGGTGCCGCCGGTGCAGACCGCGCGGATGCCGTACGTGTGCAGGGGCCGGGGCAGCCGCATCGCTAGCTCGACGAGCAGCCGGGACGTCGTGAACAGCAGAGACGGGCGCTCGGCGGCGAGCAGCGCGAGGGTCTGGTCGATCAGGTGCCCGGTGTAGGCGCCGGCCTCGCCGCCCGCACGCAGCGCGGCCTTCACCCAGCGCGGGTCGAAGTCGATGGCGTGCACGGCGCCGCGCCAGCTGTCGGCGAGGCCCTCCACGAAGTGCCCGTACGCGTGCGGCCCGCTCGGCGTCATCGCGAGGATGTCGCCGCCCGCGACGCCGCGCGCCTCGAGGACGGTGCGGTAGATCTCCACGTCGTACGCGAGACGCGTGACGTTGACGATCCGGCAGGGCGGGCCCGTGGTGCCGCCGGTCTCGAAGACCCGGAAGGGCCGGTCGCGGTAGCCGCGCGGACGCAGATCGCGGGCGTTCGCCGCGCGCAGCTCGGCCTTGTCGAAGAGACCGAAGCGGTCCAGGTCGGCGAAGCCGTCGATGTCCTCGACCGGGTCGAAGCCGAGCTTCCCGCGCCGCGCGACCCAGAAGGGGCTGCCGGTCTCCGGGTCGAAGTGCCAGCGCATCATGCGCCGCGTCCACGTGTCGAGGCCGATGCCGAGCTCAGGGACGCGCTCGCGCAGCCTGTCGGGCAGCGTGCCGAAGGCGGTGGTCATGCGGGGCCTCACTTCACTGGGCGGTACACGAACAGGGAGTCGGCGGCGATGGCGTCCGCAGCTCGCGGGGAGGCGCTCAGGACGGCGGCGAAGGGGAAGGGGACCTCGTGGCCGATCAGCGGATGGGACTCAGCCGCGTCGTCCGTGCTTCGCGCGTACGACGTCAAGTGGCTGTCCAGCAGGGCGAGGTGAGGCAGCGCGTACACGTCGTCGGCCGCGCTGTGGAGCACGGGCGGCCTACGGGTCAGGACGCGGTCGCCGGGGCGGAGGCGGTCGCGGATGCCGCGCGTCGCTGTTCGGGCCGCGCCCGGCTCGCGGAAGGCGGTCAGCGGCCACACCCCGTCCGGGGACAGCGCGTCGAGGGCGGCGGCGAGGCTCTGCGCCAGGGCCGCGGCGGCGTCGGGCTTCTCGCAGACGACGGTCCGCACGTTGCTGCAGAAGCGCCCGGAATCCGCCGCGATCAGTGGCAGCAGCCATGCCACGGCGTCGTCCGTCGGCATGTCGGGCGGTACAAGCGCGCAGCCGCGCCCGGGGCCCTGCAGGGTGAGCGCGGGGGAGGAGCGGACGGAGGCGGCGAGCCCGGACCCGCCGAAGACGACGTGCCGGTCGGTGAGCCGTAACAGGCCGTACAACGAACGCTGTTCGCCGGGGTAGAAGCCGAGGCGGGCCCGGGGCCAGCCCGCCGCGAGCAGGGCGGCGACGAGGCGGGCCGCGGAGACCGGTTCGCGCCGGCTCGGACGCAACCACACCCCCGCCGAGCGCTCGGCCTGGTCGCAGACCGCGTCCAGGCAGGTGAACGTGTTGCCCGGCAGCGCGACCAGGGCCAGCGCGCCGTCGGGCTCGGGGGCGTCGTCCTTCTTCAGGACGCCGTCCCGCAGCATCGCGCACCACCGGTCCACCAACGGGCCCGGCAGCCCCGCGCTCTCCCACAGTGCCGCGCGGAACGCCGCACCGCTCTGCTCACCGACGCCTCCGACGGTGAGGGTGCCGCTGTCGAACAACTCAAGCGCTGTGAGCAGGAGTTCACGCCGTCCGGTGAGGAGGGGCAGGCCGGGCAGGGCGCTGTCCCACCAGCGCCGGTCCGCGTCGGCGACGATCTCCGGCACCAGCGCGAGTTCCCGCCCCGCGGGGCCGGGCAGCGGCGCCCGGTCGAGGGAGGTGCGCCACTCCCCTCTGCGGAAGGCGGAGATCGTCTCCGCGGCCGGGGTTTCGGGGGTCACGGCAGCTCGCTGCGGAGTGCGGCGACCACCCGGATCTGTTCGGCCTCGGTGAGGGACGGGTACAGCGGCAGGGCGATGTGGTGCCGCGCGAACCAGCGCGCCCGCTCGAACGTGCCTGCATCAGCGTCCGGTTGGCGCTGTGCGGCGAACTGCGGATGGTCGCACAGCAAGTGGTCGTAGACCTCGCCCGCCAGCGCCACACCGTGCCGCTCCCGCAGGAGCTTCTTGAGGAGCGGCCTGTCCAGCGGCCCTTCGGGATCCAGAT
Organism: Streptomyces venezuelae; assembly: GCF_008642335.1. Classification (NCBI taxonomy): domain Bacteria; kingdom Bacillati; phylum Actinomycetota; class Actinomycetes; order Kitasatosporales; family Streptomycetaceae; genus Streptomyces; species Streptomyces venezuelae. The sequence continues at coordinate 6,971,696 of NZ_CP029191.1, forward strand.
AGGCGAGGTACTTGTAGTAGTTGCTGTCGGCTGCCGCGGGCACGGCGTGCGGGCGGAGGCCCGGGACGTCCGCGAGCAACACGTCGTACCGGGCGGCGAGTGCCCGGCGCCCGGCGAGCGTGCCGGAGAAGCGTTCCAGGTCCACCGTGCCGACGGCGGCGTGCAGTTCGCTCAGGCGCCAGTTGCCGCCGGGCCGGTCGTGCAGGGTGGAGCCCTGCGCGCTCTTGCCGTGGTCGCGCCAGCGCCGCACCTGCTCCAGATCGTCCGCCGACGCGGCCGACAGCAGACCGCCCTCGCCGCTCACCGCGACCTTCGTGGGGTAGAAGGAGAACGCGCCGAACCGCCCGAAGCTCCCCGCGGGGCGCCCGTCGAGTGTCGCCCCGAAGGCGTGCGCCGCGTCCTCCACGACGGGGATGCCGCGCTGCCTGCAGTGGGCGAGCACCGGGTCGAGGGCGGGCGAGACGATGCCGCCGATGTGGACGGGCAGCACGGCGGCGGTGTCGGGGTGCCGGTCGAGGGAGGCGTGCAGGGCGTCCGGGTCCATGCCGAGGCCGTCGAGCTCGATGTCGACGAAGCGGACGGCCGCCCCGGCGCGTACGGCCGCGGCCGCCGTCGCGAAGAACGTGTTGACCGGTACGAGCACCGTGCGGCCCGCCACGCCGATGATGCGCAGGGCGATCTCCAGCGCCGCCGAGCCGGACGCGACCGCCGCGGTGTCCGTGCCGGTCCACGGGCGGGCCAGCTCCTCGAAGCGGGCCACTTGGGGGCCCTGGGTGAGGATGCCGGAGGAGAGGGCGGCGTCGACGCGGTCGAGCACGGCACGCCGTTCGTCGACCTCGAAGTGGATGCGCTGGGCGGGCACATGGGGGGTGGCGACTTGCTGCGGCCGGGTTCCCGTGAGCGTGCGGGTGAAGAAGTCCGCCGCGTGGCCGACGTGGGTGCCGTGTCCCATGTCGAGTTCGTGGACCTCGGCTTCGGCTCCGGTGCCTGCGTACGTCCCGCGGACCGCGTCGGCCGCGGCCCGTGCGTCGTCGGGGTCCAAGTAGGAGTCGGCCGTGCCGTATTGGAGCTGGAGGGGGGCCGGGGCGAGGGCACCGTACAGGTCGGGCAGGTCGGCGTATTCCAGGATGCCGGGGAGCACCGCGCCCTCGTGGCCGGTCAACAGCCGCTCGAACAGGGCCTGGTAGGTGCCGAGATGGCTGGCCGCGCAGAGCGGGAGGTCGCGGCGTCCGGAGAGCAGCGCCGTGTGCAGGGCGACGGCCGCGCCGAGACTGTGGCCGAAGAGGCCCACACGGAGCGGGTCGACGCGCGGGTGGGCGGTGAGGACGTCGAGGGCGCCCAGGGCGTCGCCGGTGAGGGCGCCGAGCAGGGAGTGGCCGGTGAGCGCGAACGCGTGGGCCAGCAGCGTCCCTTCGTCCCGCCCGGCCCTGCGTCCGGCGTCCAGGCCGCCGCCGATGCCGTGGTCGAAGGAGAGCGTGACGAAACCGGCCCGCGCCAGTTGTTCGGCGACGTTGCGGTCGGGGTGGTCCGGCGGCACGTCGCCGGTGAGCTGGTCCAGGCGGGCGTTCTTGCCGCCGAGGACGAGGACGGCGGGTCCGGGGCCCGCGTTCGTTCCGGGGGCCGGGTCGGGCGGGGCGAGGAGCGTGCCGTCGAAGGAGCCGCGTACGGGGGAGTGGAACACCAGCCGCTCGTGGTGCAGGCCGTCGCGTACCGATGCGGTGCTGTCGGCGACGGCGAGCGGGGCCCGTTCGACACGGGCCAGCCGCTCGACGACGGTACGCACACCGCTCCCGGCGTGCCGCAGGGCCGGCTCGGTGGCGAGGATCCCGCGCAGGTGACGTAGTTGCATGTGCGGCTCAGACGAAGTCGCCGTGCAGCGTGCTGGGGACTTCCAGCGCGTACGCGTCCAGGGCCTCGTCGAGTTTGATCTGACCGCGCTTGAGGAGCTCCAGGAGCTCGTTCTGCGGGCGGTAGAAGCATGACTTGCACAGGTCGGTCCTGCGCGGGTTGGACGCCTCCCATTCGGCGCGCGGCCCGCCTTCGAGAACATCCGCATATCCCTGCTCGACGACATTGCCGATCAGATAGCGGCTGTTGAGGTGGACCTGCGGGCACGGATAGAGATTTCCGTCGGCGCCGACGGCCGTCACGAACCGGCTGTAGTGGCAGTGCTCGAAGTCGCCCTCGACCTCTTCCACCTGGTCCATCGGGCCGCGGTCCAGTTTCGGGACCGACACCTCGAAGGCGTCCGTGGAGAGGGCGGCGGCGCGGGTGAGGGATTCGGAGATCTCCGGCATCACGGATTCGATGGTCTCGTGGCCGAGAGCGCTGTAGAACTCGGGTTCGAAACGCACGTAATGCGCGCCGGACTCACGGGCGATGTGGGCCGCCTCCATGATCTCCCGGTAGTTCTGCAGGGTGATCACATAGTTGAAGCCGATGCGGAAGTCCGGGTCGACGGCGTTCTCGCGGAGCTTGCCGACCGAGCCTATGAACTTCGAGAACGTCTGCTCGCGGTCGCGCGTGATGTCGTCGAAGGTGGCTTCCGTGCCGGCGTTCAGGCCGATGCGGACCCAGGTGTGCGTCTCCGCGACGCAGTCGGCGACCTTGGGGCGGCCGAGGCGGGATCCGTTGGTGATCAGCCCGATCCGCAGCCCCGCCGCGTGGCCCGCGCGGCAGATGTCCGCGTAGCCGGGGTGGATGGTGCACTCGCCGCTGCCGCAGAACGTGACGGCACGGCCGTCGTTCGCGGCGAACTCGCGGAGCAGCGTCACCGCCTTGTCGGTGGCGATCGAGTCCTTGAACGAGAACAGGTCGTAGAACTGCTCCTCGTTGGGCGAGTGGAAGTTGCAGAAATTGCACCGCATATTGCAGGCACCCATGATGCCGATCCGCATGTGCACGGGCTTGATCTCCTGGCCCGCCACGAAACGCCGCAGCAATTCGCCGTGTGCCAGGACCTTCTGCGGTGAGTGCGCCTGATCGAGACTGACGATGGGCAGACCTTCGCGATTCTGGGGGGCTGCCATTTTGATGTCGCCGGAACCGGGTGTGCTGTTCACGAACCCCCCACGCAAGATCGAGGTGCGGTGTCGTTCTTCTGGCGGTTCTCGGGACATTAGGGAGCGCCGCAAAGGCTGTCAATGGGTCTAGACAACCCGCGATTTGTTGGCGGAATCAGGGACGCCGGTCTGTTCGAAGAGCCGTCTGGCGTGGTAGTTGAAGGCCTCCCGCACGTCGGCCAGGGTGCTTCGGCCGCGGTCGACGTCCACGCAAGGGGCGGCGAACGCCGCCGGCGCCGCCGCCCATGGGGGTGTCAAGAGGCAGAATCCCGTCAAGTACGAGGTGGAGTGAAGCACGGGAACCCGTGAGGCCTGCGGGTATGCGCAAGCGTGCGCCGCGCGCGGGATCAGAGTGCGGAGAGCGCCTCGGTGATCGATGTGGTCGCCGCGGTCTTGTCGAGGCCGAGGTCCGTGAGGGTGCCCGAGCGGTCCTCGTGTTCCAGGAGGGCCAGCAGCAGGTGTTCCGTGCCGATGTAGTCGTGCCCGAGGCGCAGGGCCTCGCGGAACGTCAGCTCCAGGACCTTGCGGGAGTCGACGGCGTAGGGCACGAGCGCCGGCACCTCCGCGGCCTTCGCGGGCAGCGCGTCGACGACCGCGTGGCGGACGTCCTCCAAGGAGATGCCCTGCGCGGTGATCGCCCGCGCGGCCGGCGCGTCCGGCTCACTGAGCAGGCCGAGGATCAGATGCCCGGTGTGGACCTCGTCGTGCCCGGCGGTCTTCGCCTCGTTGTGCGCGGCCATCAGCGTGCTCTTCGCCCGCTCCGTGAAGCGGTTGAAGCCCTGGCTCGGGTCCAGGTCCGACGGCTCGCCCTGCTTCTTCGGCACGAACCGCTTCTGGGCGGCCTGCCGGGTCACGCCCATGCTCCGGCCGATGTCGGTCCAGGAGGCGCCGGAGCGGCGCGCCTGGTCCACGAAGTGGCCGATGAGGTGGTCGGCGATGTCCCCGAGGTGGTCGGCGGCGATCACCGCGTCGGAGAGCTGGTCGAGGGCGTCCGTGTGGACCTTCTTGATGGCCTCGATGAGGTCGTCGAGGCGGACGGGGGGAGGAGGCGCGGGGTGCGGTGCGGAGTGCGGCGTGGCGTCCGAGGAAGGCGTCATGTGACAACCGTAGGTTGACAGTTGAGCGGGCGTCAACCCGCGGTTGTCACTTCCATGGGGTGCGTCTCCCGTGGGGCACGGCGGCGGCGTACGGCCCGTACGGCGCCCGCCCACACCCCGCACCCCCGCACTGTGGTGCCCGCGACCATGGGAGGACCCGCCCCCGCTTCCCTAGCGTTCCGGGCATGACGAGCGAAGACTTCACCGGCCGGTCCGTCCTCGTGACCGGCGGCGGGAGCGGCATCGGGCGGGCCTGCGCCGAGGCGTTCGCCGCCGGCGGCGCCCTGGTCCATGTCGTCGACGTGGACGCGGAGTCGGCCAAGGCGGTGGCCGACGCGGTCGGCGGGGTGCCGCACGCGGTGGACCTCACCGACGCGGCCGCGATCCCCGCGCTTCCGACGGCCGTCGACATCCTGGTCAACAGCGCGGGCACCCAACACGTGGCGCCCATCGAGGCGTTCGACCCCGCCCGGTTCGAGCAGCTTCAACGGCTCATGGTCACGGCGCCCTTCCTGCTGCTCAAGCACTGTCTGCCGTACATGTACGGGCGGGGCTGGGGCCGGGTCGTGAACATCTCCAGCGTGCACGGGCTGCGGGCGAGCCCGTTCAAATCCGCGTACGTCGCCGCCAAGCACGGGCTGGAGGGGCTCAGCAAGGTGGCCGCGCTGGAAGGCGCCCCGCACGGGGTGACCAGCAACTGCGTGGACCCCGGCTACGTCCGTACGCCCCTGGTCGAGGGCCAGATCGCGGACCAGGCCGCCGTGCACGGCATCGCGCCGCGGGACGTCGTCGCGGACGTCCTGCTGGACCGCTCCGCGATCAAGCGGCTCATCGAACCGGCGGAGGTGGCGGAGGTCGCGCTCTGGCTGTGCGGGCCGCACACGGGGTACGTCACGGGGGCATCGCTGCCGGTGGACGGGGGGTGGGGGGCGAGCTGACGCGGCTCCCCGAGCCTCCCCGAGGAAAACCCTGGGTTCGCCCGTGGGGCCAAGTGGTTGAACGGCGGAACCACCGGCTCGATGCGGTCGCGGAGTGGCCGGTCGTGCGGGCATACGCCCCATCCGCCCCGCCCGCCCCGTCGGACCCGGTCGCCCACCCCGGCCCCCGTACCCGGACTCCAGGGTTTTCACGGTCGCCCTCGCCCGCGCGCGGGGCCAAGGTGTACCCACGGCCGCGGAACCGAGGCGGACCTGAAAACACCGATGGGGGAAAGAGATCCGGTGACCGGACGTACTACGGGGGTGTACGAACGGTGGTCCGTTCAGGATCGGGGGAGCGACCGTCGCGAGGGCGGGGGACGGGGGTGCCCGACGGCACCCCCGCTCGGGTGCGGAACGTCTCCGTGACCGGGCGCGCTCCACTGCCGCCGTCGAGGTTGTGGGTCCCCGGACGACGGCGTGAAGTGAGCCCGCGAAGCGGGCGGGTCGACCCCGGCGGTTCGGTCACACACCGAACCGCCCACGCCCTTGTCGGCAGCGGCTCGCGTCTGCGGCGCGTACCGGTTCTGCCGCGTGCTTGCCGGCAACGGCGCTGCCCGCGCCGTTGCCGTGAGCGAAGTGGTCCGCGGCCTCCTGGCGCACCGGACCGCCCCACGTCCCCGCCGCGCAACACCAGGCCCGCACACGCGGGTTCACCACCGTCGGCGCGTTCGTCGGCATACCAGAACTCCTCTCCCTCACGGCTCCCGCAGGACACCCCATGACACCCCCCGCCCCCACCCTCGCCCCCGCACGCGGGGCCCCACCCCCCGGCCCCGAGACCGGTCTGTTCTCCCTGCTCGATCTCACCGTTGAGACCGTCGGCCGACTCGTCGAACGAGCGCTGGAGTTGCATCACGACCCGGCCGCCCACACCCGCCCCCTGTCCGGCGCCGCGCTCGGCATGCTGTTCGCCCTGCCGTCCACCCGGACCCGCACCGCCTTCACCGTGGCGGCGGTCCGTCTCGGCGCCGCCACCGTCGCGTACGGCCCCGGCGATCTCCACCTCTCGGCAGGCGAGGCCGTCGAGGACACGGGACGGTCGCTCGGCGGCATGCTGGACGGGCTCGTGGCCCGGCCCGCAGGGGCGCTCGACGACCTGCGCCGCCTCTCCCGCCACGGACACCTGCCCGTCGTCAACGCCATGACGCCGGAGGAACATCCCACCCAGGGGATCAGCGACCTCGCCACGTTGCGGCTCACGCTGGGGAGCCTCGACGGGCTGCGGCTCCTGTACGTGGGGGAGGGCAACGGCACCGCGACGGCGCTCGCGCTCGCCCTGTCCGGCGTCCCCGGCTGCGAGGCCACGTTCGCCTGCCCGCCCGGCCACGGCCTGCCCGACGGGTTTCTGGTGACCGCCAGAGAGCGGGCCGCGCACGTCGGGGCCACCTTCAGCTGCCGCGACTCGGCCCGTTCCCTGCCCGCCGGCGTCGACGTCGTCTACACGTCCCGCCGCAGAACCACCGGCACCGGCGAGTCCGACGCCGCGTGGCGCGAACGGTTCCGGCCGTTCCACGTCGACGAGGAGTTCATGACGCGCCGCCCCGGCGCCCTGCTCCTGCACGACCTGCCCGCGCACCGTGGCGACGAGGTCTCCGGCGCGGTCCTCGACGGCCCGAGGTCGGTGGCCTGGACGCAGGCCGCCATGAAGCTCAGCGGCGCCATGGCCGTCCTCGAATGGGCCGTGGGCACCCAGGACACCCGGGACGGCGAAGAGACGAAAGCCGGGCTTTGAGCCGTCCAGGTCCGTCAGCCGGTCCGTTCCGCGTTGAGCTGAGGTATCTGTTCGAAGACGGCGACGGCATCCTCGCGCCAGTGCGCACGCCAGGACGCGGCCTCCGCCGCGGCGGCCGTCCCGTACCTCTCGATGGTCTCCTGTAGGTGTACGTCGACCTTGTGGTCCAGTGCGATGGTCCGGAGCCGTTCGAAGGTCTGCGGATCGGCGTCGGGGGAGCGGAGCGCGGCCCGCACAGCGGCGTGTGCGCTGCCGCTGGTCGCGGCCAGCAGCGCCCGGGTGACATAGGTGTGGCGGCCGGCCCGCACGTCCACGCCGAGGGGCTTGCCGGTGAACCGCGGGTCCCCGAAGAGGTCGAAATAGTCGTCGCGGATCTGTCCGCCGATGCCGGCGAGGGCGGCGTAACGGCGCAGGCTCGGCTCGTGGGCGGAGGGGTCAGCGCCCGCGGCCAGGAGTCCCAGGCGCAGGGGAGCGAGAACGGTGTAGCGGGCGGTCTTGAAATCGGAGACGCTGTCCAGGAGTTCCTGGCCGGGGTCGGGCAGGAGATCGCGTTCCAGGTCCAGGACCTGGCCGAAGACGGTGTCGGTGGAGGCTTCCAATTGGACCTGGAGCATGGCCTGCTTGAGGGCGGCGGGAAGGTCGGCCTCCAACAGCACCCGCAGGGACAGGAAGCCCGCGAGCTCGCCGACCATCATGGCCATCCCCAGCGCGCTCTGCGGGCGATCGGGCAGATCCTCCCGGCAGGCGTACAACGTCGAGGGACCCCCGCGTTTGACCGGCGCGTCGTCGATGATGTCGTCGAGGATGATCGAGTGGCTCTGCAGCAGTTCCAGACTCAGGGCGGTCTGCGCGAGTCCGGGCACCTCGTCCTCGGTGACCAGGCGGGCCGCCTCGTACAGCAGCGCCACGCGCAGCCGTTTGCCGCCCCGCAGCGACAACTGCGCCAGCAGGTCCAGGCAGCGGGGTGCGAAACGGCTGAGGGGCGGCCGTTCGAGGCTGTCCGACAAGTCGGCGAAGTACTGCGCGAAGGCCGCCTCGAACCGCTGCCGGTGCCCGGCGACACGTGCCAAGGCGGTCGAGAGGCTGGTGGGGTTCGTGCCGTGCAGGGACATTCGGGGCCTTTCCGCTGGGTTCGAGGCCCAGCATGCCAGCGCCGGTGATCTTGCCACCCAGAACCCCGACCCTCCCCCGGAACGGTCAGCCGCCAGACGCCCCCGCAGCCCCGGACACCCCCGCCGTCTCCGGCCCCTCCGACGCCTGGGCGAGCAGGCGGACCAGTTGGGCCCTGCGGTGCACCCCGTCGAGCTTGCGGTAGATGTTGCTCAGGTGGAACTCGACCGTCTTGACGCTCAGGAAGAGGCGTTCGGCCACCTCGTGGTTGGTCAGGCCCCGGCCGACCACCAGCGCGACCTGCAGCTCCTGCGGGGTGAGGCGTTCCAGCGGCGCGCGCTCGGGGCGCACCTCCGTGCCGCCCGCCGCGTGCAGCTCGGCCGCCACCCGTGCCGCCCAGCCCGTCGCCCCGAGCCGCTCGAACGTGGCGAGGGCCCGCTCCAGGAGGCGCCGCGCCTCGCTGCGCCTGCCCTGCCTGCGCAGCTGCTCGCCCCACGCGAACTCGGTCCGCCCCCGCTCGAACGGCACCGGACGCTCGGAGAGCAGCGCGAGGGAGCGCCGCATGTGCCGCGACGCCGCCTCCGGGTCACCCGGTTCGAGCAGGCCCCGGCAGCGCGCCGCCGCTCCCGCTGTCACCGGTCGGTGGCCGCGGCCCGCCTCGTACTCCAGGACGTCCAGGACGTCACGCGCCTCGTCGGTCCTGCGCAGATGGACGTACGCGTCCGCGAGGTCCGCCGCCCAGGTGAGGTAGAGGCCGTCGCCCCGACCGTGGCGCTGCGAGAACGCCCGTACCTCCTCGAGGTGGTGGACCGCCTCCTCGAAACGGCCGAGGCCCAGCTCCAGGAGGCCGAGGCCGCCGAGCGCCCGCGCCGCGTCCATCGGCAGCTCCGTGGAGCCCGCCCACTCCATCGCCTTCGCGGCGTGCCGCCGGCAGTCCTCCTCGCGGTTCAGCGCCGCCTCGGTCTTGACCAGGGCGGCGAGCCCGCGCGACACCTCGATCAGCTGCCCGCTGGCCTCCGCGAGCCGCACCGCCTCGTCGGCGTGGGCGAGCGACGGCGTCCAGCGGCCCCGCCAGAACTCGACGACGGACAACGTGCACAGGAGGTGGGAGAGGAGACCTACCGCGCTGGAGCCGCGTGCCGTGTACGCGGCGCGGTCCAGCATGCCGTGTGCCTCGTCGAGTTCCTCGGCGGCGAGGTGGCACAGGCCGCCCACCCCGGCGAGCGGGTAGGGGAAGGCGGGGTCGGGGGAGGCGAGGGGTTCCGCCAGTTCGCGCAGGAGTGCGCGGCCCGCTTCCGCGTCGCCGCCGAGCAGCAGCACCAGGGTGCGCAGGAGACGTACCGGAAGCAGCGTCTCGTGCGCGGAGTCGGCGAGTTCCATGGCCGCGGCGGAGGTGCCGCGGGCCGCGGTGAGGTCGCCGACCGCGAGCTCGGTGAGCGCGATGCCGCCGAGCATGACCGCGGCGAGCGCCGGGTCGACCTTCTCCGCCTCGTCGACGGCCGATTTGAGCAGTTCGCGCGAGCGCGTCGGACGGCCGCGCTGTACGTCCAGGTAGCAGCGGAGCTGACGGATGTCGAGCTGGGTGCCGAGCTGTTCTGCGTGTTCCAGGGCGCGGTCGAGGATCGCCGCCGCTTCGTTGAGGGAGCCCGCGGCCTGTGAGGCGCGGGCCGCGCACAGCAGCCGCTCCGCCTTGCGCTGCCCCTCCGGGGTGAAGCGCGCGGCCCGCTCGTACAGCCGGGACGCAAGGGGGTAGGCGAGGGTCTCGGGGGCGCCGGACGCGGCGTTCTCAAGGAGGGACGCCACGTGCTCGTCGGGTTCGGCGCCCGAGGCGGCGAGGTGCCATGCGTACTGTTCGAGGGCCGGGGCCGTCGCTCCTTGCAGGGAGCGGGCGATGGCGTGGTGGGCGCGGCGCCTGCGCACGGGGGTCGCGCCGTGGTAGACCGCCGAGCGCACGAGCGGGTGCCGGAAGGCGTATCCGTCGCGTTCCTCGACGACCAGGCCCGCGTCCTCCGCGGCCTCCAGCGACTCGTAACTGAGGCCGTGCGCGCGCAGCGCCGCCTCCGTGCCCGCCAGCGGGCGGGTGCCGAGGACGGCGAGGAGCAGCATCGCGTCCTGCGCCTCGGCGGGCAGCCGGGCCACCGCGCTGCCGAAGGTGTGGGCCAGCATCTCGCCGATGGGCAGGGGCGCCCCGGACCCGTCGCCCGCGTCGTCGCCCGCGCCGCTGCCCGCGAGGAGCGCGGGGAGTTCGATCAGGGCGAGGGGGTTGCCGCGGGCCTCGGCGAGCAGCCGGTCCGCCTCCTGGGCGGTGAGTTCGGCGGTGCCCTTCTCGGCGATCAGCCGGTGCGCGGACTCCGCGTCGAGCCCCGTGAGCGTGAACGTCTCGACGGAGGCGAGCCGCGACATCGCCTCCTCCTGCTCGTCGCGGGCGGTGAACAGGACGACGACGCCCTCGCGGCTGAGCCTGCGGGTGGCGAAGGCGAGCGCGTCCAGGGAGTACGGGTCGAGCCACTGCGCGTCGTCGACGGTGACCAGGACCGGGCCCTCCTCGGCGAGCGCGCCGAGCAGGCTGAGCGTGCCGGCGGCCACCGCGAAGCGGTCCTGGGCGACGGCGGGTCCGAGCGCGAGCGCGCCGGTCAGCGCGGCGCCCTGCCGCTCCGGTATGCGGTCGAGGGCGTGCAGGACGGGGCGGAGCAGATCGGCGAGGCCCACGTACGGCAGGTCGGACTCGACCTCGACGCCGCGCGTGCCGAGCCGCAGCAGGTCGTCGGCCTGCTCGGCGACGTAACCGACGAGGCTGGTCTTGCCGATCCCGGCTTCCCCGCGGATGAGCAGGGCGCCGCTCTCGCCCCCGCGTGCCTTGTCGATGAGGGCGAGAAGACGAGCGCATTCCGCGGAACGCCCCAGGAGCATGCATAAAGCGTACCGGCGGTACGCGACTTCGGAACGGCGCGGAAGGGAACATATCTTTTCTTGTCGGGCCGCGCCTCTGTCAACCGTCGACGCCCCTCGCTACCCTCCGCGCATGATTCCCACGGTGGTCTGGGGCACCGGCAACGTCGGCCGTGCGGCCGTGCGCGCCGTCGAGGCCCATCCGGAGCTGTCCCTCGCGGCCGTACTGGTGCACAGCCCGGAGAAGGTGGGCCGTGACGCCGGTGAACTGGCCGGTCTGGCAAGGGCGTTGGGCGTGCCCGCGACCGACGATGTCGAGGCGGTCCTCGCCGGCCGGCCGCGGGCCGTCGTGTACGCGGCCTCCGGTGATCTGCGCCCCGACGAGGCGCTCGCCGATGTCGTCAGGGCGGTGCGGTCCGGCGCCGTCGTCGTCACGCCCGCGCTGTACCCGCTCTACGACCAGCGCAGCGCGCCCCCGGAGTTCAGGGACCCGGTGCTCGCGGCCGTCGCCGACGGCGGGGGCTCGCTGTTCGTCTCCGGCGTCGACCCCGGCTGGGGCAACGACATCCTTCCGCTGCTGGTCAGCGGCCTCGGCTCCACCGTCGACGCGATCCGCTGCCAGGAGATCTTCGACTACTCGACGTACGACCAGGAGGACTCGGTCCGCCATCTGATCGGCATGGGGCACCCCATGGAGTACGAGCCGCTGATGCTCGCGCCCTCCGTTCCGACCATGGTGTGGGGCGGACAGATCCGGCTGATGGCGCGGGCCCTCGACGTACAACTCGACGAGATACGCGAGACGTTGGACCGGCGGGCGCTCGACACCGCGGTGCGGACACGGACGATGGGGGAGTTCGCCGCGGGCACGCAGGGCGCGGTGCGCTTCGAGGTGCAGGGCATCGTCGGGGGCGAGCCGCGCATCGTCATCGAGCACGTCACCCGCATCCATCCGTCCTGCGCCCCGGACTGGCCGGTCCCGCCCGACGGCGGCGACGGCGCCCACCGCGTGATCGTCGAGGGCCGGCCGCGCATCGAGGTCACCGTCGAGGCCACCGACGAGGACGAGAACCGTTCCGCGGGCGGCAACGCGACGGCCGTGGGCCGCCTGGTGAACGCCGTCGACTGGCTCGTGGCCGCCGACCCCGGGCTCTACGACGCGCTCGACGTCCCGCTGCGACCGGCAGCCGGCCGACTGGGAAGGAAGTGACCCATGAGTGGTTCCCTGCGCATCGACATCCCCGAGGGCGAGGACGCCATCCCCTATGTGTGGGGCGACATGGTCCCCGGGATCGGCGCCGCGGCGTCCAACTTCTCGCTCGCGGTGTACGCCCATACCACCCTCGGCCTGCGTGAGTTCGAGGCCGCGCGGCTGCGGATCGCCCAGATCAACGGCTGTGTCTTCTGCCTGGACTGGCGCACCGAGCGCGACGGGCAGAAGGTCGAGGACGGTTTCGAGGACGCCGTGACCCAGTGGCGCACCACCGACTCCTTCGACGACCGCACGAGGCTGGCCGCGGAGTACGCCGAGCGGTACGCCCTGGACCATCACCACCTGGACGACGCGTTCTGGGCGCGGATGACCGCGCACTACAGCCAGGCCGAGATCGTCGAACTGAGCATGAGCATCGGGTCGTGGCTCGCGTTCGGCCGGCTCAATCACGTGCTCGGCCTCGACACGGTGTGCGTGCTGCCCAAACCCTGACCGCGTGCGGAACGGCGCTCATGAAGTGCGGGAGCGTTCACAGGTCGGTCGCGATGATCTTCTCGATGTTGCGTTCGGCGAGCGCCGTGATCGTGACGAACGGGTTGACGCTGGTGTTGCCGGGGATCAGGGCGCCGTCGATGACGTAGAGCCCCGAATAGCCCTGTAGTCGCCCGTAGTTGTCGGTGGCCTTGCCGAGCACCGCGCCGCCCAGCGGGTGGTACGTGAGGTGGTCGCCCCAGATCTTGTACGTGCCGAAGAGGTCGGTCCGGTAGATCGTGCCCTCCTTCGCGTTGATCTTGTCGAAGATCGTCTTCGCGGCGTCGATCGACGGTTGCTTCCAGGCGGTCTGCCAGTTCAGTTCGGCCCGCTGCGCCGCGGCGTTCCAGGTGAACTCGGCGCGGTGCGGGTTCTTGGTGATCGACAGGTAGAACGAGGCGTACGTCTCGATGCCGGTGGGCAGGGGCGCGACCTCCGCGAAGGCACCGCCCGCGGCCCAGTTGTCGATGCCGGCGGTGGGGATGGACGACTGGAGCTTGCCGGTCGCGTCCCACATGTGGTTCGCGCGGCCGCACATGACGTTCCCGTTGTCGCCCCAGCCCTTCCCGATCTCGCCGTTGAGACGGGAGAGCGCACCGGTGGCCTTCAGCTTGACCAGGAGCTTGCTGGTGCCGACGCTGCCCGCGGCGAAGAACACCTTGTCGGCCGTCACGGACTTGGTGGCGGTGGTGGTGCCCTCGGTGTCGATCTGGTCGATGGTGACCGTGTAGCCGCCACCGCCGGCCGGGGTGACCGAAGTGACCCTGTGCAGCGGCGAGATGGTGACCCGTCCTGTCGCCTTGGCCCGCGCGAGGTAGGTCTGCTGGAGGGACTTCTTGCCGTGGTTGTTGCCGTAGAGGATCTCACCGGCGAGCGCGGACTTGGGGACGGTGCCGGCCTGCTCCTTCTCCATGTAGTCCCAGTCGTAGACGTCGGGCACGAAGACGAACCCGAAGCCGGAGCGCTGGGCGTGCTTGCGGCCGACGCGCGCGTACTGGTAGCACTCGGCGGTCTCGAACCAGTCCGGGTCGATGGTGGCCACGCCCAGGCCCGCGTTGGCGCGCGGGTAGTAGGTGCCGTACATCTCGCCCGCGTCGACCGTGGGCAGCACCGCGCCGAAGTTCTCGCGCCGCGGCGTGACCGCCATGCCGCCATTGACGAGTGAGCCGCCGCCGACGCCCCGGCCCTGGTAGACGATGATGCCGCCGAACTCCTCGGCGTCCAGGATGCCGGTGTGGCGGGGGACGTTCTTGTCGAGCGGGAAGCCCAGGAAGTTGCTGATGGGCTGCTTGGTCTTGGTCCGGAGCCAGTAGGAGCGGATGTCCGGGCTGGTGGTGTTGGCGAAGATCTTGCCGTCGGATCCCGGGGTGTCCCAGGCCTTGCCCATCTCGATCAGGTGGACGTCGACGCCCGCCTCGGCGAGCCGCAGCGCGGCGACGGAGCCGCCGTATCCGGAGCCGATCACGAGGGCGGGGACATGGGCGCCGTCGGCGACGGGGGCGGACGCGGTGGGCGCGGCCGTCCTGGCGTGGGCCTGGGAGGTGACGTGGCCCGCGAGGGCGGCGGCGCCGAGAATAGAACTTGTTCCTGCGACAAATCTTCGACGTGACAGGCCGTCAGAAGCGGGGCTACGCTTGGGTGTAGGGCTCATGTGACCTTCCTCACTCTTGGCTGAATCGAAACGAGTTCTACTGCGGCCCGCGTGGGAAGTCACGCCATACCAAAAAGTAACTTCTGTCCGATCTTGCACCCCGCGTGGTGTCCGGTCACACCACCGGGCGCACAACCATGGTGCTCCGCCATATACGCCACTGATCTGCGGTTTCCTACCTTGTGCCGGTACGGAAGCGTCCCCGCAGAACTCCTGGAAGTGGTGCACATGGCGTCGCAAGGAACCTCGCAAGGAACCCCGCAAGGAACCGCCCCGCCCGCCCGCGCCGGCATCGTCCGCATCGTGGCCGCGAGCCTCGTCGGCACCACCATCGAGTGGTACGACTTCTTCCTCTACGGCTCGGCCGCCGCGCTGGTCTTCAACAGCCTCTTCTTCCCGTCCAGCGACCCCCTGGTCGGCACGCTGCTCTCCTTCCTCACCTACGCGGTGGGCTTCGCGGCACGCCCCCTGGGCGGCGTCGTCTTCGGCCACTACGGCGACCGGATGGGCCGCAAGAAGCTCCTCGTCATCAGCCTGCTGATGATGGGCGGCGCCACCTTCGCGATGGGCCTCCTCCCCACCCACGCGACCATCGGCGTCGGCGCGCCCGTCCTGCTCACCGTGTTGCGCCTGGTCCAGGGCTTCGCCCTCGGCGGCGAGTGGGGCGGCGCCGTCCTCCTCGTCTCCGAGCACGGCGGCGACAAGAGCCGCGGTTTCTGGGCGTCCTGGCCGCAGGCGGGCGCCCCCGGCGGCAACCTCCTCGCCACCGGCGTCCTCGCGCTCCTCGCCGCCGTCCAGTCCGAGGAGGCCTTCCTCGCGTGGGGCTGGCGGGTGCCGTTCCTGCTCTCCGGGGTGCTCGTGATGATCGGCCTGTGGATACGGATCTCCGTGACCGAGTCGCCGGTCTTCCTGGAGGCGCAGCGCAAGGCCGAGGCGGCGGCCGCCGCGGGGGCGCAGGAGAAGCCGCCCGTTGTCGAGGTGTTCCGCAAAAGCTGGCGCGAAGTGCTCACCGCGATCGGCACCCGGTTCGGCGAGAACATCTCGTACTACATCCTCACGGCCTTCGTCCTCGTCTACGTCACCGTCCACCTCGACCTGCCGAAGAGCGACGCGCTCAACGCGGTGCTCATCGGATCCGCGTTCCACTTCGTCACGATCCCGCTGTGGGGCGCGCTCTCCGACCGCGTCGGGCGCCGCCCGGTGACCATCGTCGGCGCGCTCGGCATGGCCGGCTGGGCCTTCGCGTTCTTCACCCTCATCGACTCGCGCTCGTTCCCCGTCATCGCGCTCGCCGTCACCGTCGGGCTGCTCTTCCACGGCGCGATGTACGGACCGCAGGCCGCGTTCATCTCCGAGCTCTTCGACACCAAGGTCCGCTACTCGGGCGCGTCGATGGGCTCCCAGCTCGCCTCGATCATCGGCGGCGCGCTCGCCCCGATCATCGCCGTGGAACTCCTCAAGGACTACGACTCGGCGCTCCCCGTCGCCCTCTACATGAGCGCGGCGGCCGTCGTCACCGCCGTCACCGTGCACTTCGCCAGGGAGACGAGGGGGCGCGACCTCGCGGCGGACGAGACCGCGGACCCCGCACCGGCCCCGGCACCGCAGCGCGAGGGCACCGTCCCCCTCAACAGCTGACCCCACCCGCCTGCGCCGCATCCCGAGCAGGCCATCGACCGCACCCACCCCGCCGGGAGACCATCGCCCCATGCTTCCCACCACCCAGGGCGCGGGCCACGCCGAACCCCAGGCCGGGCTGCGCGGACTGCTCGACCTGCTCGACCGGGGCGCGCCCGCCGAGGAGTTCGCGCGCCCCGCCGCCCGCGCCCGCGAGGCCGGTGCCTCCACCGAGGATCTCGCCGTCCTTGAGGAGGCCACCGACGTCGCGCTGCGCATCCACCACACCCTCGGTACGCACCGCCGCCGCGAGGCCGAGCTCACCGCCCTGTTCGACACCGCGAGCGACCTCGCCGCACTCCGCGACCCCGACGCCGTGCTCCGCGCCATCGTGCGGCGCGCCAAACTGCTCCTCGGCACCGACGTCACGTACCTCTCGCTCAACGACGAGACCGCGGGCGACACCTACATGCGCGTGACCGACGGCAGCGTCGCGGCCGCCTTCCAGCAGCTGCGGCTCGGCATGGGCGAAGGGCTCGGCGGGCTCGTGGCCCAGACCGCCCGCCCCTACGTCACCCACGACTACCAGCAGGACCCCCGCTTCCATCACACCGACGCCATCGACAGCGCCGTCCTCCAGGAAGGGCTGCGGGCCATCCTCGGGGTGCCGCTGCGCCTCGGGTCGCGCGTCATCGGCGTGCTGTACGCCGCCGACCGCGCCGCCCGCGAATTCGCCACGGAGGAGATCGTGCTGCTCTCCTCCCTCGCCGACCACGCCGCCATAGCCATCGACGGCGCCCGCCTCCTGGAGGAGACCCGCGCCGCGCTCGTCGACCTCAACGCCGCCACCGAGACCATCCGCGCGCACAGCAGGGCCATGCGCCGCGCCGAACAGGCCCACGACCAGCTCACCGACCTCGTGCTGCGCGGCGGCGGCGCCGACGAGGTCGCCGACGGCATCGCCGCGCTCCTCGACGGCGGCGCCCTCATCCACGACGCGGACGGCGTCGAACTCGCCCGCACCGGCACCGACCCGCTGCCGCCGCCCGCACCCGCCGTCGCCGCGTCCCGCGCCAGCGGACGCGCCGTACCGCAGGACGGCACCTGGGTGTGCGCCGTCCTCGCCGGACCCGAACTCCTCGGCAGCATCGCCCTCACCGGACGCCCCGAACTCGCCGACACCGACCGGCGCCTCTTCGAGCGGGCGAGCATCGTCACGGCCCTGCTCCTGCTGCTCCGCAGGTCCGTCGCCGAGACCGAGGACCGCGTACGCGGCGAACTCCTCGGCGACCTGCTCGCCCCCTCCGGCGACCCCGCGGGACTGACCGGCCGCGCCCGCCGCCTCGGCGTCCGGCTCGACCGGCCCCACGGCGTGTTCGTCGCCCACAGCGAGAGCGCGCCCCGGCCCCGGCTGCTCGCCGCCGCCCACCGCGCCGCCCGCACCCACAGCGGCCTCGCCGGACTCCACCACGACAACGTGGTCATCGTGACCCCGGCCCTCACCCCGGGCGCCGACGCCGCCGACATCGCCGCGGCGCTCGGCCAGACCGTCGGCGCCCCGGTCACCGTCGGCGCCGCGGGCCCCGCCACCGGACCCGCCGGACTGCCCGCCGCACACGCCGAAGCCCTGCGCTGCCTCTCCGCGCTGCGCGCCCTCGGCCACACCGGACACGGCGCGGCCCTCGCCGACCTCGGCTTCGTCGGACTGCTCATCGGCGAACAGGCCGACCTCGGCGGCTACGTCAGAGCGACACTCGGCCCCCTCCTCGACTACGACGCCGAACGCGGCACGGAGCTCGTGCGCACTCTGGAGGCGTACTTCGGGCAGGACCGCAGCCTCACCAGGGCCAAGACGGCGCTGCACGTCCACGTGAACACCGTGGTGCAGCGCCTCGAACGCGTGGCGCGGCTCCTCGGCGACGACTGGAACACCCCCGCCCGCACCCTGGAGATCCAACTCGCCCTGAGACTGCATCGGTTGACGCCACCCGGGTGAGTTGTCACATTCCCGGCTGTTGGATCCGTCACCCATGCGACCTACCCTGGAACCGCCTGAAAGGGAGTCGCATGAGCGGACGCATCGAGCGCACCGGGACGACTGCACGACCTCCACGGCCCGGCAAAGGGGAGCGGATCGCCGACTGGGCGGACGGAAGACTCGGCATCAACACCCTGGCCAAGAGCCAGATGCGCAAGATCTTCCCCGACCACTGGTCGTTCATGTTCGGGGAGATCTGCCTCTACAGCTTCATCATCCTCATCCTGACCGGCACCTATCTGACCCTCTTCTTCGACCCGAGCATGTCCGAAGTGACGTACGACGGGGTGTACGTACCGCTCAAGGGCATCCAGATGACCCGGGCGTACGAATCCACGGTGGACATCAGCATGGAGGTGCGCGGCGGCCTCCTCATCCGGCAGATCCACCACTGGGCCGCGCTCGTCTTCGTCGCCGGGATGCTCGTGCACATGATGCGGGTGTTCTTCACCGGCGCGTTCCGCAAGCCGCGCGAACTCAACTGGATGTTCGGCTGGACGCTGCTGTTCCTCGGCATCATCACCGGCCTGACCGGCTACTCGCTCCCCGACGACATGCTCTCCGGCACCGGCATCCGCTTCGCGCAGGGCGCCATCCTCGCCACCCCCGTCATCGGGACGTACCTCTCCTTCTTCCTCTTCGGCGGGGAGTTCCCGGGCGAGGACATCATTCCGCGGCTCTACCCGATCCACATCCTGCTGCTCCCGGGCATCATGCTGGGACTCGTCGTCGTCCACCTGATCCTGGTCTTCTACCACAAGCACACCCAGTTCGCCGGGCCCGGCAAGACCGAGAAGAACGTGGTCGGGGCGCCGCTCCTGCCCGTCTACATCGCCAAGGCCGGCGGCTTCTTCTTCCTCGTCTTCGGCGTCCTCGCGATCATGGGCGCGGTCGCCACCATCAACCCGGTCTGGCTGATGGGCCCCTACCGCCCCGACCTGGTCTCCACCGGCGCCCAGCCCGACTGGTACCTGGGGTTCTCCGAGGGGCTGATCCGGGTGATGCCGGGATGGGAGATCAACGCCTGGGGTCACACGCTCAACCTGGGCGTCTTCATCCCCTTCATGCTGTTCCCGGCGATCCTCCTCGCCATCGGCGTCTACCCGTTCATCGAGTCCTGGGTCAAGGGCGACCGGCGGGAACACCACATCGCGGACCGGCCGCGCAACGCGCCCGTGCGCACCGGCCTCGGCGTCGCCTGGCTCGCGCTGTTCGGCGTCCTCATGGTCGGCGGCGGCAACGACCTGTGGGTCACCCACTTCCACCTCTCCATCAACGGCGTCACGTGGTTCGTGCGCATCGGCGCCTTCGTCGTGCCCGCCCTCGCCTTCCTCGTCACGCACCGGATCTGCCTCGGCCTGCAGCGCAAGGACCACGAGAAGGTCGTGCACGGCAGGGAGACCGGCACGATCCGACGCCTCCCGCACGGCGAGTACGTCGAGATCCACGAACGCCTCCCGCAGTCCGAGCTGTACCGCCTCACCGCCCACGAGCAGCCCCGCCCCTACGAGTTGGGTCCCGTCGTCGACGCCAACGGCGTCACCCGCAAGGTCCGCCCCGCCGAACGCCTCCGGGCCCGCCTGGCCCGCGCCATGTACGGCCCCAAGGCACAGGTCCCGAAGGCGACACCGGAAGAGTTCCTGGCGGTCCAGCGAGGGGAGGGCGATCACCACTGAGGGCGCCGCCGCGCCGCCTCGGTTAGCCTCGCAGCGTGATGGCATCCGAGAACACTCCGAAGCTGCTCGCGATCAGCGACCTGCATGTGGCGTACGCGGAGAACAGGACGTACGTCGAGACGATACGGCCGCAGTCGGACGGGGACTGGCTGATCGTGGCGGGCGACGTCGCCGAGCGCATGGCCGACATCGAGTGGGCGCTGCGCACGCTCGCCGGGCGCTTCGCCAAGGTGGTGTGGTCGCCGGGCAACCACGAACTGTGGACGCCGAAGGACGACCCGGTCCAGCTGCGCGGAGAGGAGCGGTACCAGCACATCGTCGCGTTCTGCCGCGGGTTGGGCATCGCGACGCCCGAGGACCCCTACCCCGTGTGGGACGGCCCCGGCGGCCCCGTCGTGGTCGCCCCGCTCTTCCTCCTCTACGACTACACCTTCCGGCCCGAGGGCACGCACACGAAGGAGCAGGCGCTGGAGGTCGCCCACGAGGCGGGCGTCGTCTGCACGGACGAGTACTTCCTGCACCCCGATCCGTACGCGACCCGCGACGACTGGTCCCGCGCCCGCGTCAAGCACACCGAGGAACTCCTCGCCGCGCGCCCCGCGGGTCTGCCGACCGTCCTCATCAACCACTGGCCGCTGCTGCGCGAACCCACCCGCATCCTGCGCTACCCCGAGTTCGCCCTCTGGTGCGGCACCGAACGCTCCGCCGACTGGCACGTGAAGTACGAGGCGGCCGCGGTCGTCTACGGCCACCTGCACATCCCGCGCACCACCGTGCACGACGGCGTGCCGCACATCGAGGCGTCCGTCGGCTATCCCCGCGAGTGGCGCAGGGACTTCCACCCCGACCCGCATCTGCGACAGGTTCTTCCGGTGCCGCCGGCGAAGGACTGAGAGCCCGTCCTTTGATCGTCAGGGCTGTGCGGGCAGTGGTCTGCGGGCGAGGAGTTCGGCCAGGCCCTGGCGGGTGGCCGCCAGGACGACACGGTCCTCGGGGTGCAACACGTAGTCCGGGTCGAGCTCCCACTCCAGGCCCGAGGAGAGGCCCGATTCCTGGTCCGACGCGCGTTCCAGTGCGACGACGCGCCACGCGCCCGGCCGGAACACCTCGGAGATCTTGCGGCCCGTCAGCTGCGGCTGGAGCGAGACGTCGAGCGCCGCGAAGAGCAGCACCGAGCGCTCGACGGGCAGCGCGCCCAGGATCTGGCGGCCCATCATCGCTCCGGCGAAGGCGGGCGCGGCCAGCGCCGACACGCTGCGGCTGCGGGTGAGGGCGCCGGGGTGCGCGGCGCGCAGGGTGCGGTAGACGGCGGTCGCGAACTCGTCGTCGTACAGGCGCAGCGCCACCCGCAGGTCGGGCTTCACCGACCGTGCGTACAGGGCCGCTTCGAGGTTTATCGTGTCCGCGCTGGTCAGCGCGAGGAGCGCGTGTGCGCGGTGCACCTTCGCCGCCTCGAGGACGCCTTCCTCCGTCACGTCACCGATCACGGTGGGCACGCGCAGCCGCCGCGCCAGGGAGATGCCGCGGGCCTCCGGGTCGGCCTCCACGCACACCACGGGGATGTCCAGCTCGCGGAGCCGGGCGAGGACTCGCGTACCGATCTTGCCGAGGCCGAGCAGGACGACGTGGCCCGAGAGGCCGCGCGGCGGGCGGCGCAGCGAGGACGCGGTGCGGAAGGTGCCGAGGGCCTCCAGGACGGCGGCGAAGAGGATGGGCAGGAGCAGCAGTCCGACCAGACCCGCGAGGAGCTGGAGGATCTGGCGGCTCATCGGGCCTTCGGTCGCCGGATCGTTTATCGAGAACAGGTCGAGGAGCGTCAGATACGTGGCGTGCAGCGGCGTGGTGTCCTCGGTGGTGACGATCGACGCGATGGCCATGCCGACGACGGCCGCCGCGAACCCCGCCACCGACCAGCGAAGGCGACGCGAGAACAGCTCGCGCAGCGGCACGCCGCGCCCCGCGAGGAACCCGGGCGGCGGTGCGGACCCCGAGTACGAGACCGTCTCGAGGACCAGCGCGCCCCGGCCGGGAGCGGCGGCGACGGCGTCGTCGTCCGGCAGCAGCCGGGGCCCCGCGCCGGCGCCCGCGTCGTCCGAACCCTCCGCGCCCGCCGGGTCGTTGGCGGTGGACGAGAGCAGCGCGAGGGTGGCGAGGCCGCGCGGCGCCACCTGGCCCGGCGCCGGGGGAGTGCGCTCCACGGCGCGGAGCAGCAGCCCGTCGGCGTGCACGACCTTGCTGGTTCCCGCGACCGCGGTGGCCGCGAGGGCGGGCGCCGCGGTGTCGGCGTCGGACAGGACGGTGACGCTGGCGTCCGTCGTCGCCAGGCCCGCCACCGCCGCGGCCTGGTCGAGCAGCTCCTCCACGTGCTGGCCGAGCTTGCGGTTGTACAGCCGCATCACCAGGCGGAGACGGGGGTTGAGGCGCCGCGCGGCGAGCGCCGCACGGATGTTGGTCTCGTCGTCGTCATGCATGAGGGCGAGCGCGGCGGCCTGCGGGACGCCCGCGTCGACGAGGACGTCATCGGTGAGCTCGGGGGCCTCCACGGTCCGGGGCAGGTCGGCGGCGGCGCCTTCGCCGGCGCCGTGCCCGTTCCCGTGCGGGGAGCCGTTCCCGTTCCCGATTCCGCTTCCGGTGGTGCGTGACACCGCGGCGGTGATACGGCCGATCAGTGCGGTCGTCAGGGCCCGGCCCGTCGGCCGGCTCGGCTCGCCGCCCCCGGACGGCACGACGAGGACGACCTGTTCGCCGTAGACACCGCGGAGTTCGGCGGCGAGCCGGTGGGCCAGGACGTTGTCACCGCCGCACACGACCATGTGGCCGGGGGCGGGCGGCGCAGGACGCTGTGGAGGGAACGAAGATGCGTACGACACAGACAGAAGAGTGCCGCACCGGGCCCGACGGTTCCTGGAGGCGTGGAGGGGGCACGGCACGGCAATACTGACTGATCCATCAGTCAGAAGCACAATTCGTGCCCGGAGGCCTTACGGAGGAGGTGTTTTCATGACGGCTCTCGCCAGTGCGTTGCGGTTGTCGCAACGTGCGGGTAGGGTCGCCGACCATGGAGTACGACCCCGAGGTGGCGGACCGCGTCCGCAAAGTCATCGCCGATGCCGGAGTGACCCAGCGCGAATTCGCCCGCCGCATCGTCATGGACCCCTCCAAGCTGTCCCGGTCGCTCGGCGGCACCCGGCGCTTCACGGCGGCGGAGCTCGCCCGCATCGCGGACACCGGCGGGGTCGACGCGGGCTGGCTGCTCGGCGCCGCCGGTGTGCGTGCCGAGGCCGACCGGTCCGCGGAGCCCGCCGCGCGGCGCGAACGTGCCGTGGCGCCCGAGGGCGGCCGCCCCCTGCAGATCGTCCGCGAGACCGTCCGCCTCATCGCGGAACGCGGCTTCCACGCCGTCCGTGTCCAGGACATCGCCGCGGCCTGCGACACCAGCACCGCCGCCATCCACTACCACTTCCCGGGCCGCGACGACCTCCTCGAAGCCGCGGTGCGCTGGTGCATGGACGAGGACACGGCGCGCCGCGCGGCCCGGGTCGCGGACGCCGCCGACACCGCCGACGAACTGCGTCAGCTCATCGAGCTGCAGATCCCCCGCACCCCGCAGCAGCGCTGGCAGTGGCTCGTCTGGCTCGACCTGTGGGCGGAGGCCGCCCGCTCCACCGCCATGGGCCGGCTGCACGCCGACTACTACCGGCAGTGGCGCACCACCGTCGCCGACGTCATCCGCCGCGGCATCGCCGAAGGCGTCTTCCGGCTCGCCGACCCCGAAGCGGCCGCGCTGCGCCTGACCGCGCTGATCGACGGCCTCGCCACGCAGGTACTCGCCTCGGCACCGGACGCTCCGGGCGCGGGCCCGGACGACATGCACGAGTCCCTCATCGCCTACGTCGACGCGACGCTGACCGCGCACTGACACCTCGTACGCGCACAGCGCGCCCATACGAACCGTGAGAAAACGCCCCCCGTAACACCCGACCTCCGAGGGAGAGTTCCGCATGCCCGTGAACGACAACGTCATCATCACCGCCGCCCTGACCGGCGCGGGCGACACCGTCCGCAAGAGCCCGCACGTGCCCGTCACCCCCGAGCAGATAGCCACCTCGGCGGTCGAGGCCGCCGACGCGGGCGCCGCCGTCGTCCACATCCACGTACGCAACCCCGAGACCGGCGAGCCCTCCCGCGACCCGCGCCTGTACCGCGAGGTCGTCGAGCGCATCAAGGAGACCGGTACCGACGTCGTCATCAACTTGACCGCCGGCATGGGCGGCGACCTCGTCATCGACCCGATCGTGCCGCTGCAGGACCTCGGTGAGCTGCCCGGCACCGACCTCGTCGGCGGTCTGGACCGCCTCCCGCACGTCGAGGACCTGCTGCCGGACATCTGCACCCTGGACTGCGGCTCCCTCAACTTCGGCGACAACCTCTACATCTCCACGCCCGACATGCTCCGCCAGGGCGCCAAGCGCATCCAGGAGCTCGGCGTCCGCCCCGAGCTGGAGATCTTCGACACGGGCCAGCTGTGGTTCGCCAAGCAGCTCCTTGCCGAGGGGCTGCTCGACAACCCCACCGTCTTCCAGCTCTGCATGGGCATCCCGTGGGGTGCGCCCGCCGACCCGGGCGTCCTCCAGTCCATGGTCAACATGCTGCCCGAAGGCGCCCAGTGGGCCAGCTTCGCGCTCGGCCGCATGCAGATGCCGTGGGTCGCCCAGTCCATCCTGCTCGGCGGCCAGGTCCGCGTCGGCCTGGAGGACAACCTCTACCTCGGCAAGGGCAACAAGGCGACCAACGCGCAGCTCGTCGAGCGTGCCGTGCAGATCACGGAGAACCTTGGCTCGCGCGTCGCCACGCCGGACGAGGCCCGCCAGAAGCTTGGTCTCAAGCCCCGCGCCTGACAACGAAGCCCCCCCCACAGAGGACACCACCATGAGCAGCAACGCCATTACACCCCCCGAAGAAGTCCGCCGCGTAGCCTGTGTCGGCGCCGGAGTCATCGGCGGCGGCTGGGTCGCCCACTTCCTGGCCCGCGGCTACGACGTCACCGCCTGGGACCCCGCCTCCGACGCCGAGCGGAAGCTGCGCCGCCTCGTCGAGGCCGCCTGGCCCGCCCTCACCCAGCTCGGGCTCGCCGACGGCGCCTCGCAGGACCGCCTCACCGTCACCGCCACCCTCGAAGAGGCCGTCGCCGACGCCGAGTTCGTGCAGGAGAGCGCGCCCGAGAAGCTGGAGCTCAAGCGCGACCTGCTCGCACGCCTCGACGCCGCCGCCCCCGCCGGTGTCGTCATCGCCTCCTCCACGTCCGGCTACCCGATGACCGACATGCAGACCGA
Source organism: Streptomyces venezuelae (assembly GCF_008642335.1). NCBI lineage: Bacteria > Bacillati > Actinomycetota > Actinomycetes > Kitasatosporales > Streptomycetaceae > Streptomyces > Streptomyces venezuelae. Next base: position 6,996,625 of record NZ_CP029191.1, read on the forward strand.
GGCGGCGACCCCGGGCCGCCTAGTCGTCGGGCACCCGTTCAACCCGCCGTACCTGATACCCCTCGTCGAGGTCGTCGGCGGCGAGCGGACCGACGCCGAAGCCGTGGCGTGGGCGTCGCGCTTCTACGAGGTCGCGGGCAAGTCCGTGATCACCATGAAGAGCGAAGTCCCCGGGTTCATCGCCAACCGCCTCCAGGAAGCCCTGTGGCGCGAGGCCCTGCACATGGTCGCCAACGGCGAGGCCACCGTGCGGGAGATCGACGACTCCATCACCGAGGGCCCCGGCCTGCGCTGGGCTTTCATGGGCCCGATGCTCACCTTCGCGCTCGCGGGCGGCGAGGGCGGCATGGCCCACATGCTCGACCACTTCGGCCCGTCCCTGAAGTCCCCGTGGACGCGGCTCGAAGCGCCCGAACTCGACAAGAAGCTGTACGACGCCGTGGTCGTCGGCTGCGACGACGCGGCGGACGGCCGCACCATCGCGGACCTCGTCGCCGAGCGCGACCAGGGCGTCATCGACGTCCTGCGCGCCACGGGCCGCCTGAACGGAGGCACCAAGTGAGCGAGTCGCTGCCCCTGGCCCGGCACCGGGTCCGTCCCGAGTGGATCGACTACAACGGCCACATGAGCGAGGCCTTCTACGTCCTCGTCTTCGGCTACGCCACGGACGCCATGATGATCGAGACGGGCCTGCACGCCGGCTACCGCGAGTCCACCGGCTGCTCCCTCTACACGGTCGAGGCGCACGTGCGGTACCTGAACGACGTCTCCGAGGGCGCCCGCCTCGCCGTCCGGACCCGTCTGCTGGGCACGGACGCGAAGAAGGCACGCTTCACGCACGAGATGTACGTGGTGGAGGACGACGGCGACGAACCGGCCCCGGACGCGTCCCCCGTGGCCACGACGGAACTGCTCGCACTCCACGTCGACCAGAACGCGGGCCGAGCGGTGCCGTTCCCCGCGGAGATCCGCGCACGCCTGGAAGCTCTCACGGAACCGGCCCCGGACTGGGCAGGCCGTTCCATCGCCGAGGTACCCCGGACGACCTAGCTTTGCGGTCAGCCGGTCGTCGGCTTGTACGCGTACACCGCCGTCGTCACCAGGCACGGCGCGGGCGGCACCACCTCGACGCGCAGGGTGCGGCGCGCGGCGTCGTAGTCGATGCCCTCGGTCTCGAACGAGCCCGAGCAGATGCTGCGCTGCGGGACGGCGAAGAGGCTCGCGACGCGGCCGGTCACCGGCTTCCCGTCGAGCTTCCGCTCCAGGTCGACCTGGAGCACCGGCCTGTCCTCGGGCCAGAGTTCCTTGGACGCGTCGTTGGAGGCGCACACCAGACGCGTGTCGGAGACGAAGTCGCAGCCCTGGATGTCGCGCACCGGCTTGTCGAGCGTGATCTGCCCGGCCTGGGGGAGCGCGCCGCCGGCCGGCGGGGTCGAGGGGTTGAGGAGGGGCGCGGGGAACACCTGGAGGCGGTTCTGGTCGCCCCACTCGCCGGACACCAGCCACTGGTCGTCGGGGGAGACGGCCGCGAAGGAGTTGTTGAGCTTCTCGCCCGCGTCGAGCCGGTGCTCGTAGAGGTGCCGCTTGCCGTCCGGCGCGGTGACGGCGAACATCTTCGACCGCGCGTCGTCGCCGCCCTGGTAGGCGTCGAAGGTGTGGCCCTTCGCGATGTCGGGGTCGCCTATGTGCCCCCAGCCCTTGACGCGCAGGTCGAGGGGTATCGAGCCGAGACCTCTGTAGAGGAGGCTGCCGTCCGCGCGGCTCGCCAGTCCCTGACTGCCGGTCAGGGAGTTGACGTGCGAGGTGCCCGACTCCTGCCAGCCACCGGGTGCCGCGGGCGCGGCCGAGGCGCCGCCGCCCGTCATCACCGCCAGTGCGACGGCGCCGAACAGGGCGGTTGATGCCTTCCAGACGGTCATCTGACGCTACCTCCGTGGGGGTCGTACGCGGATACGTACGTGGGGTCGAGTCGCTGCCGCGTCATCGTACGTAACGTGAGCCCCGGTGATAACGGTCCAACGGAAGGCGGTTCGGAGATGCAGCTGACAATCCTGGGAGGGGGCGGGTTCCGCGTGCCGCTCGTGTACGGGGCGCTCCTCGGCGACCGTGCCGAGGGCCGCGTCACCGACGTCGTCCTGCACGACCTGGACGCGGCGCGGCTCGGCGCCGTCACCCGCGTACTCGCCGAACAGGCCGCCGGTATCCGGGACGCGCCCACGGTCACCGCCACCACCGACCTCGACGAAGCCCTGCGCGGCGCCGACTTCGTGTTCTCCGCGATCCGTGTCGGCGGCCTGGAGGGGCGCGCCGCCGACGAGCGCGTCGCCCTCGCCGAGGGAGTCCTCGGCCAGGAGACGGTCGGCGCGGGCGGCATCGCGTACGGCCTGCGCACCGTGCCCGTCGCCGTCGACATCGCCCGCCGCGTCGCCCGGCTCGCCCCCGACGCGTGGGTCATCAACTTCACCAACCCGGCGGGCCTGGTCACCGAGGCCATGTCCCGGCACCTCGGCAACCGCGTCATCGGCATCTGCGACTCGCCCGTGGGCCTCGGCCGCAGGGTGGCCCGCGTGCTCGGCGGCAACCCGGACGAGGCGTTCATCGACTACGTCGGCCTCAACCACCTCGGCTGGCTGCGCGGCCTGCACCTCGGCGGCCGCGACGAACTGCCCCGCCTGCTCGCCGACCCGGCGCTCCTCGGCTCCTTCGAGGAGGGCAGGCTCTTCGGCACGGACTGGCTCCAGTCGCTCGGCGCGATCCCCAACGAATACCTGCACTACTACTACTTCAACCGCGAGACCGTACGCGCCTACCAGGAGGCCGAGCAGACCCGCGGGGCCTTCCTCCGCGACCAACAGGCCCGGTTCTACGCGGAGATGGAACGCGCGGACGCCCCCGCCCTCAAGACCTGGGACTCCACACGCGCCGAGCGAGAGGCGACGTACATGGCGGAGAACAGGGACGCGGCCGGAGCGGGGGAGCGGGCCGAACAGGACCTGGAGTCCGGCGGGTACGAACAGGTCGCCCTCGCCCTCATGCGGGCCGTCGCACGCGACGAACGGGCGACCCTGATCCTCAACGTCCGCAACGGCACGACCCTCGCCGCGCTCGACGCGGACGCCGTCATCGAGGTGCCGTGCTCCGTCGACGCCAACGGCGCCCACCCGATGTCGGTGTCCCCCCTCCCCGGACACGCCACGGGTCTGGTGTGTGCGGTCAAGGCGGTTGAGCGCGAGGTGCTCGCGGCGGCGGACAGCGGTGCGTCGGCCACGGCCGTCAAGGCGTTCGCGCTGCACCCGCTGGTCGACTCGGTGGCGGTGGCCCGCCGTCTGGTCGACGGCTACCGGGCGGTGCATCCCGGCCTCGCGTACCTGAGATGATCACCGTATGAGTCCCGTCGTCTCCATCGGTGCCGCAGCCCGCCGCCCCTGCACGCTCGTCGTGTGCCGGGGCTGCTGCTGCGGCGACGCGCGCAAGAACCCCGGCATCGACCACGCCTGGCAGCTGGAGCGGCTGCGCTCCGCGGCCGCGGCGTCGCGCGGCCGGTTCACGGTGCGCACGAGCGACTGCCTCGGCCCGTGCGGCCAGGCCAACCTGGTCGTGGTCCAGCCGTCGTACGAGGGACGCAGGCGGGGCGGCCGCGCGGCCTGGGTCGGCTTCGTCACGGACGACGAGTCGCTCGACGGGATACTCGCCTGGGCCGAGGCGGGCGGCCCTGGCCTTGCGGAACCGTCGGCGACGCTCGCGCTGCAGATGGTGGACCCGCGCGCGGTCTGAGGCAGGGCCTACCGGCTACTCGCCGACGATCTGGTCCAGGAAACCGTCGAGGTTCCGCAGGGTGCGGGCGTTCTGCTCCTCCAGCGTCAGGCTCTCCTCCATGCGGCGGGCGAGCGCCGTGGTTTTCTTCCCGCGCACGTAGAGGGAGCAGGCCAGGTCCGCGCAGATGTACATGCCGACCGAGTTGCCCTGACGGCCCGCCGCGCCCGCCTTCGGGGCGACGAGCAGCGCGATGCCGGAGCCGGACTGCGGGGTCACGCAGACCGAGCAGATGCTGGACTTCAGCAGGCTCTTGCGCGCCCCCGTGGAGGCGCGCAGGGCGAAGCCCACGGGTTCCCCGTCCCGCCACGTGACCACATAGCCGCGGTCGGGCGCCTTGGGGTCGCGCCACCCCAGGAAGTCCAGGTCGGACCAAGGGGTGTCGGCGAAGCCCGCGGGGAGAGTGAGCCGGCGGGCCTCGCCCTTCGAACAGTTCACCAAGGACGCGCGGATCTCGTTCTCACTCAGGGGCTGCATGATCCGGAAGCTATCAACGACAAGCGGAACAGTCCTCTCATTTTCCGTCGGGCGCCGCCTGTCCGGGCACGAGGGGCCGCGGCGGCACGAGCGCCCGTTCCGGCACGAGCGCCCCACGGAACGCCGTCGTCCGCCGGAGCCGGAAGCCGAGTGACTCGTAGAGGCGGATGGCGTTCGTGTTCTGCGCCGACGTGTGCAGGAACGGCCTGTCGCCGCGCGCCTTGATGCCGTGCGCGACGGCGAGGACCAGGCGGGTGCCGAGGCCCTGGCCGCGGTGTGCGGGGTCGGTGCAGACCGCGCTGATCTCCGTCCAGCCCGGCGGGTGCAGACGCTCCCCGGCCATTGCGACGAGGGCGCCTTCGCGGCGGATCCCGAGGTACGTGCCGAGCTCGACGGTGCGGGGCGCGAAGGGGCCCGGCTGTGTGCGCCCGACCAGGTCCAGCATCTCGGGCACGTCGTCGGGGCCGAGCCGCACGGCTTCCGGTTCCGGCGCGGCGGCGACCCCGTCGTCCACGAGCTGCACACCGGGCACGTCGAAGGTCTTCTCCCATCCGTCCGGTATCCGCACCGTGGTCGCGAGCAGCGGCACCTCGGCGCCGGGCCCGGCGAGGGCGGCCAGATCGGCCCAGTCCGCAGCCGTCACGTCGTCGGGCAGCGCGAGAAACGGCGACACGTCGACCGGATACCGCACGACGCGCCCCCGCCCCTCCGCGAAACACGCGTGCGGCCCGGTGAGGGAGGCGAGGGCGGGGTTGTCGAGGGGGTGGGGAGCGGGCGCTCCCGCGCCCGCGGCGGGACGTCCGGCCTGCACCGGCGTGCAGGGCGTGGCCGTGCGGGCGGTTTGGGCTGGGTCGGTGGGGTGCGCTGGGCGGGCGGTTTGGGCTGGGTCGGTGGTGTGCGCTGGGTGGGCGGTTTGGGTCGGGCCCGTGGCGTGCGCCGTACCGGCGGTTTGGGTCGGGTCGGTGGGGTGCGTCGTGGCCGTGGCTCCGGCGGGGCCCGCCGTCTCCGCCGGGCCCGCCGTCTCCGCCGAGCGCGCCGTCTCCGCCGTACCCCCCTCTTCCACCAGCGTCGTCACGCCGTCACCTCGATCACGGTCTTGCCGCGTGCGTGGCCGTCCTCCACCGCGCGCAGGGCGTCGCCCGCGCGGTCCAGGGGGTACGTCGCCGTCACCTGCGGGCGCAGAACGCCCGCCACCGCGAGGAGGGCGATCTCGTCCAGGACCGCCGACGTGCGGGCCCGCGCCACCGGGGCGCCGCCCAGGTCGGCCACCGTTTCCTTCGCCGCCGCCGTGATCAGCTTCCGGCGGTCGGAGAGGAGGCCCGCCACCTCCGCCAGGTCCGCGCCGCCGACCAGGTCGAAGACCGCGTCGACGCGGCCGCCCGGGGCCGCCTCACGTATCCGCTCCGCGAGGCGGGGGCCCGGCGCCACGTGGACGGCGCCGAAGGACTCGACGTACTCCTTCTTGCCCGCGCTCGCCGTGCCGACCACCCGCAGTCCGAAATGGGCGGCGATCTGGGTCGCGGCGACCCCGACGCCGCCCCCGGCGCCCGTGATCAGCAGGGTCGCGCCCGCGGGCAGGTCCAGCTGGCGAAGGCCGTCGTACGCGGTCGCCGCGGCCACCGGAAGCACGGCCGCCTCGGCGAACGACAGCGCGTCCGGCTTGTGGGCGGCGATGTCGGCGGGGACCAGCGTGAACTCCGCGTACCCGCCGGTGACCGGATTGCCGAAGACCGGGTCGCCGACCGCGAAGCCCTCGACACCGGGCCCGACCGCCCGTACGACACCGGCGACCTCGCTGCCCAGCACCTCGTGCCCGGCGAGCGGCGCCTGCCCCGGGCGCCGCTTGCCCGCCCGCAGTTTCCAGTCGACCGGGTTGACGCCGGCCGCGCGCACCGCGACGAGCAGCTGCCCGGGCCCCGGCTCCGGTACCGGAAGGTCGAGGAAGGTCTCCACCTCCGGCCCCCCGTGCCGGGTGAACGCGTACACCTTGGGCATCTGCTTCCCTCACATCCCGCTCATCGATATGCCACCAGGGATGACCAACAAGATCGCCCGGCTATTCCCGCAGGACGGGGACGACGGGATTGCGAGTGCTGAGAAGCGATCTCGGGGGCAGGCTGTCCGATGAGGGCACGGACGGACAGGGAGAGGGAGAGGGCCGCGCGGTGGAGCCGACCGGTAGGAACGAGGACGATCTGCTCGAGGGTCTGTCCGTGGACGAGGCACGCCCGGAGCGCCCCGTACTCCTCGACGAGCAGGGGCAGCCCCTGCAGACGTGGCGGGAGAACTACCCGTACACGAAGAAGCTGGGGCGGAGCGCGTACGAACGGCGCAAGCGGATCCTGCAGATCGAGCTGCTCAAGCTGCAGAAGACGGTGCGCGAGCAGGGGCTGCGCATCGCGGTGCTGTGCGAGGGGCGGGACGCGGCGGGCAAGGGCGGCACGATCAAACGGTTCACCGAGCGGCTGAACCCGCGCGGTGCCCGCACGGTGGCGCTGGACAAGCCGACCGAGCACGAGGCGGGTCAATGGTACTTCCAGCGGTACGTCGCCCAGCTGCCGTCGGCGGGCGAGATCGTCTTCTTCGACCGGTCCTGGTACAACCGCGCCGGGGTCGAGCCGGTGATGGGTTTCTGCACCCCCAAGGAGCACCAGCACTTCCTGGAGCAGGCTCCGCAGTTCGAGAAGATGATCACCGAGGACGGGATCATCCTCATCAAGTTCTGGTTCTCCGTCTCCCGGGCGGAGCAGCGGACCCGGTTCGCGATCCGGCAGGTCGACCCGGTGCGCCAGTGGAAACTGTCCCCCACCGACATCGCCTCACTGGACCTGTGGGACGCCTACACCTACGCGAAGGTCCAGATGTTCCGGGCCACGGACGCGCCGCACGCCCCGTGGACCGTCGTGAAGACCAACGACAAGCGGCGCGGCCGCCTCGAAGCCATGCGGCACCTCCTGCTCCAGCTCGACTACGAGGCGAAGGACACGGAGGCCGTCGGCAAGGCCGACCCGCTGATCATCGGCCCCGCCAACACGCTCCTCGAACCGGGCGAGGACCCCACGGACCTGTCGCCGAGCAAGCTCGCGGACAAGGACCGGGGGCCCGGCCAGCACCCCGGTACGTGACCTCGCGGCGGGGCTGCCCCCTGGCACCTACAGCCCGACCGCCCCGTCGATCCGCTCCCGCAGCAGATCGGCGTGGCCGTTGTGCCGGGCGTACTCCTGGACCAGGTGCAGCAGCACCCAGCGCAGCGACACCGTGCCGAACAGCGGGCTCTGCCCCTCGACGTCGAGGTCGGGCGCCTCCGCCACGAACTTCTCGGCGAACTCCACCTCGGCCCGCCACGCCTCCCAGGCCGCGGCGATCGCGCCCGGCTCCGCCACCGCTCCGTCGAAGTCCTCGTCGGCGTTGTCGGGCGTGGGATAGAGGGGGGTCACGTCGTGACCGGCGAGGGCCATCCGGAACCAGCGGCGCTCCACGTCGGTGAGGTGCCGGACAAGACCGAGCAGCGACAGCGCGGAGGGCGCGACGGCCCGTTCGGCCAACTCGGCCTCCAGACCGCGGCACTTGAGCTCCAGGGTCTCGCGCTGGGACCGCACGAAGTAGAGGAGCATGGCTCGTTCGTCCCCTGTGGTGATCGAGCCGAAGCGGGAATCCGGCGCTTCGCCCGTGAAGAAGACGGCTCTTCTGCTGGTAGTCATGCGTCCATCATCGGCCTTGTACGGGACCCCGTTCACGCAGCCCCTCGTACAGCGCGCCGACCAGGTGGACGCTGCGCAGATCCTCGCCCGACGTGCCGGCGCCCATACGGTTCATCACGTACGCGTACGACACGCCGTTCTCCGGGTCGGCGAAGGCGTACGACCCGCCCGCGCCGCCGTGCCCGAACGCCCGCGGATTGGGGCCCGCCTGCCCGTACTGGTTGAGCATGTAGCCGAGGCCCCACGGCCACGTCTCGGCGAGCGGGGTGCCCACCCGCAGGACGAGGTCGGGCTCGTCGCCGTCGCTCTGGCAGGTGCGCAGCCGCTCCACGGCGCCGGACGACAGGAGTCGTCCGCACGCCAACTCCGCGTACACGGCGGCGATTCCGCGTGCGGTGGCGTGGCCGTTGGCGGCGGGGATCTCCGCGCAGCGGTAGGCGGCGGCGTTCACGTCGCCGAGCGGCAGGTACTGGAACGCGAGGGTGGCCGGGGCCATCGGGTGGTCCGACAGACCGGCGACGGGAGGCTTCGGCGCGTCGCCCAGCAGGGTGCGCGAGGACGAGGGTTGCCCGTCTCCGGAATCCGCCGGCGCCGCCTCGCGAGGAACCGGCGGCGCCATGTCCGCGCACCGCCCGTGCTCGCTCTCCGGCGTGCCGACGTGCACATCGGCGCCCAGCGGCCCGGTCACCTCCGTGCGCAGGAACGTCCCGAGCGAGACCCCCGTGATCCGCCGTACGACCTCGCCGACCAGGAACCCGAACGTCACCGCGTGATAGCCCTGGGCGGTGCCGGGCCGCCACCACGGCCGCGTCGTCGCCAATGCTTCGGTCACCTTCTCCCAGTCGTACACCGCGCCCTGCGCCATCGGCTCGCCCGGCGCGATGAGCCCGGCGCGGTGGCTGAGCAGCCAGCGCACCGGCATGTCGGCCTTCCCTGCCTCGGCGAACTCGGGCCAGTAGCGCGCGACCGGCGCGTCCAGGTCCAACTCGCCCCGATCGACCAGCAGATGGGCGCAGAGCGCCGTCATGCCCTTGGTCGTGGAGTAGACGTTGACCAGGGTGTCCCGCTCCCAGGGGCGGGTGCCGCCCCGGTCCGCGTCGCCGCCCCACAGGTCGACGACGAGCTCACCGCCGACGGTGGCCGCGACGGCCGCCCCCAGCTCGCCGCGCTCGGTGAAGCTCCGCTCGAACTCCGCCCGCACGCCTTCGAAGCCGGGGGCGCAGGTGCCGTGGACGCGCACAGTCATGCCGTGCATGGTTGCCCACGGCACCTAACTTCGCAAGATGCCCGAGGCCCGCCGTGCGGAAATCCCGCTACAGCCAGTCGTGGTACCGCCGGATGTACCGGCCCTTCACCAGCTGCGTGAGCGCGCAGTACGCGAGCAGCGTCCCGATCAGCCACGGGAAGTAGCCCATCGGCAGCGGCTCCATCGACAGCGCCCCGGCCAGCGGCGAGAACGGCAGCCACAGGCCGAAGAGCATCACCGCGCCGGTCATCACCAGGACCGGCACCGAGGCGCGGGACTGGACGAACGGGATCTTCCGCGTGCGGATCATGTGCACGATGAGGGTCTGGGACAGCAGTCCCTCGACGAACCAGCCCGTCTGGAACAGGGTCTGCCGCGCGGGGGAGTCGGCCCCGATGACGTACCACAGGACCAGGAAGGTCGTGATGTCGAAGACCGAGCTGATCGGGCCGATCCGGACCATGAAGCGGCCGATGCCCCGCGCGTCCCAGGCCCGCGGCTTCTTCAGGTACTCCTCGTCCATGCGGTCCCACGGGATCGCGAGCTGACTGATGTCGTAGCAGAGGTTCTGCACCAGGAGGTGGATGGCCAGCATCGGCTGGAAGGGGATGAAGGCCGAGGCGACCAGGACCGAGAAGACGTTCCCGAAGTTCGACGACGCCGTCATCTTGATGTACTTGACGGTGTTGCCGAACGTCTGACGGCCCATCAACACGCCCTGTTCCAGGACCATCAGGTCCTTCTTCAGGAGAATGATGTCGGCGGATTCCTTAGCGATGTCCACCGCCGTGTCGACGGAGACCCCCACGTCCGCCTCGCGCAGCGCCGCCGCGTCGTTGATGCCGTCCCCGAGGAAACCGACCGTGTGCCCGTCGGCCTTCAGGGCGCGTACGATCCGCGCCTTCTGGACGGGGTTGACCTTCGCGAACACCGTTGTCCTGCGCGCCAGTCCGATCAGCTCGACGTCGTCGACCAGGTCGAGTGCGGCGCCCGTGACCACACTCCCGGCGGCCAGGCCGACGTCGGCGCAGACGCGCGCGGCGACCAGTTCGTTGTCGCCGGTGACGACCTTGACGGCGACGCCGTTCTCGGCGAGCGCCCGCAGCGCGTCCGCCGCGTCCTTCTTCGGCGGGTCGAGGAAGGCGAGGAATCCGACGAGCGTCAGCTCCGTCTCGTCGGCCACCGAGTAGGTCTCCCGCTCGGCGGTGTCGGGGTCGACGGGGAAGGTGCGGGTGGCGACCGCGAGGACCCGCAGGCCCTCCCGGTTGTGGCGGTCGGTGAGGTCCGTGACGTGGGCGCGCAGCTCCGGGGTGAGTGCCACGCGCTCGCCGCCGTCCATCATGTGGCCGCACCGGTCGAGGACCTCCTCGACGGCGCCCTTGGTGATGAGTGTGTGCTCGAAGACGGGCCCGGAGAGTTCGTTGCGGCGCAGGACGACGGACATACGGCGGCGCGCGAAGTCGAAGGGGATCTCGTCGATCATCGTGAAGAGACGGTCGACGACAACCTCCTCGGCCTCGTCGACCCGGTCGATGACCGCCCGGTCCATGAGGTTGCGCAGTCCCGTCTGGAAGTGGGAGTTCAGGTACGCGTACTCGAGCACCTCGCGGTCCTCCTCGCCGCGCGTGCCGAGGTAGCGGTCGAGGACGATACGGTCCTCGGTGAGCGTGCCCGTCTTGTCCGTGCACAGGACGTCCATCGCGCCGAGGTTCTGGATCGCGTTGAGCTGCTTGACGACGACCTGGTGCTTCGACATCGCGACGGCGCCGCGTGCCAGGTTCGCCGAGACGACCATCGGCAGCATCTCGGGGGTGAGGCCGACCGCCACGGAGATCGAGAACAGCAGCGCCTGGTCCCAGTCGCCCTTGGTGAAGCCGTTGATCGCGAAGACGACCGGGACCATCACCAGCATGAAGCGGATCAGCAGGAAGCTGACCCGGCGCACACCGACGTCGAACGCGGTCTGCGGGCGGTCGCCGGTCAGCGCGCTCGCCATGGAACCGAAATAGGTGTGCGCGCCGGTCGCGACGGCCACGCCGGTGGCCGTGCCGGACGTCACCGACGTGCCCATGAGGCAGAGGTTGTCGGCCTCGACGGGGTCCGTGGTGGTCTGCTGGCCCAGGTCGTGGGCGCGCGTGTCGGCCTTGGCGACGGGCAGCGACTCGCCGGACAGCGCGGCCTGGCTCACCATCAGGTCCTTGGCGGTGAGCAGCCGCAGGTCGGCGGGGACCAGGTCGCCTGCGGCGAGCCGCACGAGGTCGCCGGGGACGACCTGCTCCATCGGGATCTCTTCGGTGTCGGCGGTCTCGCTCCAGCGCCGCTGCACCGCACAGGACGTGGTGACCAGCTTCTTCAGAGCCTCGGCCGACCGGGAGGAGCGGAACTCCTGCCAGAACCGGAGGAGCGCGCTGATCAGCACCATCGACGTGAGGATGTAGACGCCGGGGTCGGCAGGGTCCTGCCAGTACATGACGGCCGCGAGGACGACGAGCACCCCGATGAAGGGGTTCCAGAAGGACATGGCGAGCTGCGCGGTCCAGTGCGGTGCGCGCTCGTGGGCGACGGTGTTCTCGCCGTACCGCTCGATGCGCTCCAGGACCTGGTCCTGACGCAGGCCGCGGGGCGTGGTGTTGAGCTCGCGCAGGACGTCGCGGGCGGGGAGCGCGCTGAGTTCGGCGAGCCGGGCGCCGGCGTCCCGGGTGCGGGCGTCGAGTTCGGCGGACTTGCGGGTACGGGGGGCGGGACGGGGGTTCTCGCCTGGCGGGGCCAGGCGTACCTGGGGAATCAGCTTGTTCATGGCAGACCTCCCTCCGTGCGGGGCATGACGAGGCAGACCCGGGCACGAGGACGTGGGTGTGTGAATGCGGGGTGAAGAAATCTCCCGGCCGCCGAGGGTGCGGCGACGGCGGCATCAGGTGTCGCCGTCGTGGGCGCGGCACGGCGGAGCAGGGGAGACGCACGAGAAACGGCGGGCGGTGGCGCCTCGGAGGCGGCGGCACGGAGCGGCCGAAACCTACGTAATACGACCAGCGGCCACAGAAGGGCGGCGGTCAGCTGCGGGACGCAGCCTCAGAGAAGATCACCGCTGACGCAAGGACTTCCTTCGGGACTCATCCCGAACACCTCCTTGCGATCGCGGGACAGAGCGGAACGCACCACGGAACGGTGCACGGCCAAGTGAGTCACGCGCATTCCCGCATGTCAAATATGGGACCTTCGCCCCGAATGCCCGGGACTTGTGTCCTGCCCACCAAGGGTTGGACTTCTCTTCACACGCCCGTCACAGCCCCTTCCGTAGCGCTTGCTCCCCTTGGCACACTTCACCCCGCTCGCGTCCCCCACAAAACACGAGGTCGGAATACTGATGCCTGAACTCAATCGGCGCCGCTTCATGCAGCTGGCCGGCGGCACCGCGACGTTCGCCATGCTCAACCAGAGCATCGCCCGCGCCGCGTCCCTCCCCGCCCGGCGCGCCTCCGGCACCATCAAGGACGTCGAGCACGTCGTGGTGCTCATGCAGGAGAACCGCTCTTTCGACCACTACTTCGGCACGCTGAAGGGCGTCCGCGGCTTCGGCGACCCGCGCCCGGTGACCCTGCCCAACGGCAAGCCGGTCTGGCACCAGCCGAACGGCGGCAAGGAAGTGCTGCCGTTCCACCCGGACGCCGACAACCTCGGCATGCAGTTCATCGCGGGCCTCGACCACGACTGGGCCGGCGGCCACAAGGCGTTCAACAGCGGCGCGTACGACCAGTGGATCCCCGCCAAGTCCGAGCGCACGATGGCGTACCTGGAGCGGAACGACATCCCGTTCCACTACGCGCTCGCCGACGCCTTCACGGTCTGCGACGACTACCACTGTTCGTTCATGGGCGCGACCGACCCCAACCGCTACTACATGCTCACCGGGCACGTCGGCAACGACGGCAAGGGCGGCGGCCCGGTCCTCGGCAACCAGGAGGCGGGGTACGACTGGACGACGTACGCCGAGCGCCTGGAGCAGGCGGGCGTCAGCTGGAAGGTCTACCAGGACATCGGCGACGGCCTGGACGCGGCCGGACACTGGGGCTGGATCAACGACGCCTACCGCGGCAACTACGGCGACAACTCGCTGCTCTACTTCAACAAGTACCGCAACGCCAAGCCCGGCGACCCGCTCTACGACAAGGCCCGCACCGGCACCAACGCCAAGGCGGGCGACGGCTACTTCGACCTCCTCAAGGCAGACGTGAAGGCCGACAGGCTGCCGCAGGTCTCCTACATCGCCGCACCCGAGGCGTTCTGCGAGCACCCCAACTGGCCCGTGAACTACGGCGCCTGGTACATAGCGCAGGTCCTGGACGCGCTCACCTCCAACCCCGAGGTGTGGGCGAAGACGGCCCTGTTCATCACCTACGACGAGAACGACGGCTACTTCGACCACATCGTCCCGCCGTACGTCCCCAAGGACGCCAACCAGGGCAAGTCCACGGTCGACACGACCCTCGACCACTTCCCCGGCAACGCCTCCTACGCGGCCGGGCACTACGGCCTCGGTCAGCGCGTCCCGATGATCGTCGTCTCGCCGTGGAGCACCGGCGGCTTCGTGAACTCCGAGGTCTTCGACCACACGTCGATCATCCGGTTCATGGAGCGGCGCTTCGGCGTCAAGGAGCCCAACATCTCGCCGTGGCGCCGCGCGATCTGCGGCGACCTCACGTCCGCCTTCGACTTCAGCGGCAAGGACCTCGACCCGGCGAAGCTCCCCGACACGGCCGCCTACGAGCCGCCGGACAAGCAGCGCCACGACGACTACGTGCCGAAGGCGCCCGCGAACCCGGCGCTGCCCAAGCAGGAGCCCGGCTCCCGGCCCACCCGTGCGCTGCCGTACGCCCCGCTGGTGGACGGCGCCGCGGACCCGGCCGCCGGAAAGTTCACGCTCACGTTCAGCGGCGGCGCCAAGGCCGGTGTCTGCTTCCACGTGCGCTCCGCCAACCGCACCGACGGGCCCTGGACGTACACCACGGAGGCGGGCAAGTCCCTCTCCGACACCTGGAACTCGAAGTACTCCAAGGACGCCTACGACCTCTCCGTCTTCGGCCCCAACGGCTTCCTGCGCACCTTCAAGGGCCCCGGCAAGAAGGCCGGCCCCGAGGTGATCGCCCGCCACGACGGCACCACGGGCAACATCAAGCTGACCCTCAAGAACGCGGGCAGCACGGACGTGAACCTCACGGTGACCAACGCCTACGGCGGCGCGGGCCAGACCTTCAAGGTCAAGGCCGGGTCCTCCGTGCAGCACACCGTCGACCTGCGGGCGACGAAGCGCTGGTACGACCTGACGGTGAAGTCCGACGCGGACGCCGGGTTCCTGCGGCGGCTCGCCGGTCACGTGGAGACCGGCGCGGCGGGCGTCAGCGACCCGGCGATCCGTACGGTCTGAGGTCGGAAACACCGTCTGACGCCGCAAAAAAGGGGGCGCCTGCACTCGGCGCGCGTGGATAGCATCCAGAGGCATGGCGGACACCCATCGCCGTGCAGGCGTCCCCGAGAAGCCCGTCCTCGACGGGCTCGAAGAGAAATGGTCTCGGCGATGGGACGAGTCGGGCGTATTCGCCTTCGACCGCTCGAAGACCCGGGACGAGATCTTCTCCATCGACACACCGCCGCCCACCGTCAGCGGCTCGCTCCACGTCGGCCACGTCTTCTCGTACACGCACACCGACACGATCGCCCGCTACCAGCGCATGCGCGGCAAGGAAGTCTTCTATCCCATGGGATGGGACGACAACGGGCTGCCGACGGAGCGCCGCGTCCAGAACCACTTCGGCGTCCGCTGCGATCCCGCCCTGCCGTACGACCCGGACTTCACCCCGCCCGAGAAGCCGGGCAAACGCCAACTACCCGTCTCCCGGCGCAACTTCATCGAGCTGTGCGAGCGGCTCACCGCCGAGGACGAGAAGGTCTTCGAGGGGTTGTGGCGGCACCTCGGCCTCTCCGTCGACTGGTCGCACGGCTACCAGACCATCGACGCGGACGCGCGCGCCGCCTCGCAGTACGCGTTCCTGGACAGCCTGGAGCGCGGTGACGCCTACCTCGCGCAGGCGCCGACCCTGTGGGACGTCACCTTCCGCACCGCGGTCGCGCAGGCCGAACTGGAGGACAGGGAGCGGATCTCCGCGTACCACGAGCTCCGCTTCCGGGCCGCGGGCGGCCGCACCGTCCTCGTCGACACCACCCGCCCCGAACTCCTGCCCGCCTGCGTCGCGTTGGTCGCCCACCCGGAGGACGAGCGCTATCAGGACCTGTTCGGCGAGACCGTCCGGACCCCGCTCTTCGGTGTCGAGGTCCCCGTCCTCCCGCACCCTCTCGCGATGCCGGGCAAAGGCACGGGCCTCGCGATGGTCTGCACGTTCGGCGACACGACCGACGTGACCTGGTGGCGCGAACTGCGGCTCGACACACGGCCGGTCATCGGCTGGGACGGCCGCTTCCTCGCCGACCCGCCGGCCGGTGTCGATTCGCAGGCCGCCGTCGCCGCGTACGCGCGGCTCGCGGGCGCCACCGCGCACACCGCACGGGAGCGCGTCGTCGCCCTGCTGCGCGAGAGCGGTGACCTGCTCGGCGAACCGCGCCCCGTCACGCACGCGGTCAAGTTCTTCGAGAAGGGCGACAAGCCCCTGGAGATCGTCACGACCCGCCAGTGGTACGTCCGCAACGGCGGCCGTGACGCCGCCCTGCGCGACCGGCTCCTGGCCCGCGGCGCCGAACTGGCCTGGCATCCGCCGCACATGCGGGTCCGGTACGAGAACTGGGTCGGCGGCCTCAACGGCGACTGGCTGATCAGCCGCCAGCGGTTCTTCGGCGTCCCGATCCCCGTCTGGTACCCGCTGGACGCGTCCGGGCGGCCCGACCACACCCGCCCCCTCGTCCCCGACCGGTCCGCCCTGCCCGTCGACCCGAGCACCGACACGCCGCCCGGCCACGCGGCGGCACAGCGCGACGTCCCGCACGGCTTCACCGGCGACCCGGACGTCATGGACACCTGGGCCACGTCGTCGCTCACGCCGCAGATCGCCGGGAAGTGGCGCTCCGACCCCGACCTGTTCGCGCGGGTCTTCCCGATGGACCTGCGTCCCCAGTCCCACGAGATCATCCGCACCTGGCTGTTCGCCACGGTCCTGCGCGCCCACACCGGGCACGACGCGCTGCCCTGGAAGCACGCGGCGATCTCCGGCTGGATCCTGGACCCCGACCGCAAGAAGATGTCCAAGACCAAGGGCAACGTGGTCACTCCGGGCCACCTCCTTGAGCAGTACGGCTCGGACGCGGTCCGCTACTGGGCGGCGAGCGGGCGGCCCGGCACGGACACGGCGTTCGACACCGGCCAGATGAAGATCGGCCGCAGGCTCGCGATGAAGCTCCTGAACGTCGGCAGGTTCGTCCTGAGCCTCGACGCGGGTGACGGGTCCGCCGTCACGGAGCCGCTCGACCGGGCGCTCCTCGCCGCGCTGGCGTCGACCGTCGACGAGGCCACCGCGGCCTTCGACACCTTCGACTACGCCCGCGCCCTGGAGCGCACGGAGCAGCTCTTCTGGCACTTCTGCGACGACTACGTCGAACTGGTCAAGGCGCGCGCGTACGGCGACCACGGCGACGCGGCCGCCGCGGACTCCGCGCGGGCCGCGCTCCGTACGGCGCTCGACGTCCTCCTCCGCCTCTTCGCGCCCGTCCTGCCGTTCGTCACGGAGGAGGTCTGGTCGTGGTGGCGGGAGGGCTCCGTCCATCGCGCGCCGTGGCCGAGCGGTGCGGAGCTGCGGGAGTACGCCGGTGACGCGACGGTCCTCGCGGCGGCGTCGGAGGCCATCGCCGCGGTCCGCAGGGCGAAGTCGCAGGCACGCCTCTCGATGCGCACGGAGGTCGCGGGGGCGACGGTGACGGCCTCGCGCGCCACCCTGGACCACTTCGCGTCGGCGGAGGGCGATGTGCGGGCGGCGGGGCGGATCGGTGCGATGGAGCTGCGGGAAGGGGAGGGCGATCTGGGGGTGGAGATCACGTGGTGACGGTGGGCCGCGCCCCTTCAGGACGCGGAGAGCGCTCCGGCTGGGGCGAGGGGATCACTCCGGTTGAGTCGGACATAACAACTCGGCAAGGGGCTGGCGGGACGCCCGTGCCCGGAGGGTAGGGTCACCCGAGTGACAACGCATTCGAACACACCTGCAGGCTGGTACCCGGACCCGCACGGCGCGCCCCAGCTGCTGCGCTGGTGGGACGGCTCCCAGTGGACGGACCACACCAATCCGGCCCCACAGGGCGGCCAGCAGCAGGCTCCGGCCCAGCAGGTCCCGCAGCAGGCCCAGCCCGCCCAGCCCGCGCAGACCCAGCCCGCGCAGGCGCCGCAGGGTCAGTTCGGCCAGCCGCAGACCGCCGCGCTGCAGGGCCAGTTCAGCGGCCCGCCGCAGGCGGCTCCCCAGGCCGCGCCCATGGCCGACCCGGCCAAGGTGCAGCGCCAGGTGCAGCAGCAGGCCGGCGTCGCGCCGTCCGCGCAGGGCGGCGGCACGCTGTTCACGGAGCCGGTCCTGGTCGTGAACCAGAAGGCCAAGCTCATCGAGCTGACGAACGAGTACAGCGTGATGGACCAGTCGGGCAACACGCTCGGCTCGGTCGTCCAGGTCGGCCAGAGCGCGCTGAAGAAGGTCGCGCGGTTCGTCGCCAGCGTCGACCAGTTCATGACGCACAAGCTGGAGATCCGCGACGCGTACGGGCAGCCGCAGATGATGCTGACCCGCCCCCGCAAGTTCATGAAGTCGCGGGTCATCGTCGAGCGCGCGGACGGTCAGCCGGTCGGCGAGATCGTCCAGCAGAACGTGATCGGCAAGATCAACTTCGGCATGATGGTGAACGGCCAGCAGGTCGGCGCGATCAAGGCGGAGAACTGGCGCGCCTGGAACTTCTCGATCGTCGACCACGCGGACAACGAGGTCGCCCGGATCACGAAGACGTGGGAGGGCCTCGCCAAGACGATGTTCACCACCGCGGACAACTACGTCCTCCAGATCCACTACCAGCTCCCCGAGCCGCTCCTGAGCCTCGTCGTGGCGACGGCGCTCACCGTCGACACGGCCCTGAAGCAGGACGCGCGCGGGTTCGGCTGACCGAACGACGGAGCCCCGGCGTCCCAGGGGCGCGGGGAACCGCGCGACCAGCCACATCCGGCCCGCAGACCCGAACGGCGTCGGCCGCACCCCCCCCGGAGGGACGGGGTGCGGCCGACGCCGTTGTCGTACCAGGAGCGGAAACAGGGCTCAGAACCGCGAGAGCCGAAGCCCCGCGGGCTCCACCGGCTGAGCCGGGATCGAGGGCAGAGGCTCCGGCACGGGCTCGCCGGCAGCGCCGTGCGGGGACCGCGTGAGCACGACCACGCCGTACGCCGCCACCGCCGCGCCCGCCACGGCGATGAGGATGCCGCCGATGCCGCCCTGCAGGCGCTCGCCGAGCAGCGCGACGCCGATCACGGAGGCCGCCAGGGGGTTGGCGAGCGTCACCACGGCGAGCGGCGCGCCGAGGCCGCCGCGGTAGGCGGTCTGCGAGAGCAGCAGGCCGCCCGCGGCGAACGCCGCGACCAGCACCGCCACGATCAACACCTGCGGGCTGAGCAGCGGTCCCGACCGGTCCGTGACGGCGACCGTCACGGTCTGCGTGAGCGCCGACGCGACCCCGGAGGCGAAGCCGGACGCCGTGGCATGCCGCAGGCCGGGCCGCGTGCCGGGCCGGGAGAGGACCCCGATGGCCGCCATCGTCGCGGCGGCCACGACCAGGGCCTCCGGCACCGTCAGCGTGTCGTCGGGGGCCGGTCCCGACGCGGTCAGGAGGAGCGCGCCGAGGCCGATGAGCGTGAGCCCCGTGCCCCGCCACTCCAGGCGCGTGACCCGGCGCCCCGCGAGCCGCGCGCCGAGCGGCACCGCGGCGACCAGGGTGAGGGCTCCGAGCGGCTGGACCAGGGTGAGCGGACCGTACTTGAGCGCCGCCACGTGCAGCAGCGCCGCGGAGGCGTTGAGTCCGACGGAGGACCACCAGACGCCGCTGCCGAGCATCCGCAGGACCCCGCTCTCGCCGTCGTGGACGCGCGAGGCGAGCCGCTCCTGTGCCACTGCCGCCGCGGCGTACGCGGCCGCGGAGACGAGCGAGAGGGCGACGGCGAGCAGTGTGGCGCTCATCGGCCGGCCCCCGAGGAGACGAGGTGGTGCGCCGGCGCGGGCGCGGAACGGCGCACGACCAGCGAGCGGCCGGGGCGCGGCAGCCGGATCACCGCGAGCGCGATGCCGAGGAGTGCGGTCGCCGCGATCGCATCGAGCCAGTAGTGGTTGGCGGTGCCCACCACCACCAGCAGGGTCAGCAGGGGGTGCAGCAGCCACAGCCACCGCCACCGCGACGACGTGGCGACGATCATGCCGACGGCGAGCATCAGCGCCCAGCCGAAGTGCAGGGACGGCATGGCGGCGAACTGGTTGGCCATCGTGTCGGTCGCGGGCTTCGCGGCGTACACCGAGGGCCCGTACACCTGCGCCGTGTCCACGAGGTGCGCGGCGTCCAGCATGCGCGGGGGCGCGAGCGGGAAGCCGAGGTGCAGGACGAGCGCGGCCGCGGTGAGCGCGGCGAGCACGCGGCGCGTCCATACGTAATGCCGCGGCCTGCGCAGGTACAGCCAGACCAGGAACAGCAGGGTCGCGGGGAAGTGCACGGTCGCGTAGTACGTGTTCGCGACGTGGATCAGCGTGTCGCTGCTGAGCAGGGCGTCCTGCACGGCGCCCTCGCCGGGCAGCCGCAGCGTGCGTTCGGCGTCCCACACGCGGTGCGCGTTGTGGAAGGCCTCGCCGGTGTGCCCGTTGGCGAGCTGCCTGCCGAATTTGTAGACGAGGAAGAGTCCTACGACGAGGAGGAGCTCGCGGACGAGGGGCGGTCGGACGTTTATGTCCGGCTCCCGTTCGGCAGGCTCGGTTCGGGATTCCATCCCCCGGCCCCTTTGCGTGACGACTGGGTAGTGCGGTGCTGAGCGGAGGATCGCCCCACTCATCGATACGCCAGTGTACCGATACGGAGGCGTACCGGTACACTGGCGTATCGAAAGGTGCCGGTCGCGCAGACCGGCCGCCATAGCCAGGAAGTGAGTCATGACGTCGACGTCGAACCGCTCGAAGATCACGCCGGAGCGTGAGCAGGAGTTCTACGACGCCGTCCTCGACCAGCTCCGCCAGTGCGGGTACGAGGCGCTGACCATGGAAGGCGTCGCCGCCCGCACGAAGTGCAGCAAGTCCACGCTCTACCGGCAGTGGAAGACCAAGCCCCAGTTCGTGGCCGCCGCGCTGCGCGCCAACCGCTGTGTGCGGTTCGCGGGCATCGACACCGGCAGCCTCGCCGGGGACCTGCGGGAGGCGGCACGCGCGGCCGGCGAGCAGTCGGGCCGCGACACGATGCTGGTCCAGGCGCTCAGCCACGCGGTCCTGCAGGACGAGGACCTGCAGCGGGTGCTGCGCGAGACGCTGGTCGAGCCCGAGCTGCAGGCCATCGCCGCGATCATCCGGCGCGGGGTCGAGCGCGGCGAGATCGCCGAGGGGCACCCGGCGGTGGAGTTCCTCTCGGTGCAGCTGTTCGGCGTGCTGCGCGCCCGCCCCATTCTGGAGGGGGCGTACGCCGACGAGGAGTACGTGACCCGTTTCGTGGAGGCCTGTGTGCTCCCCGCACTGGGCCTCACCTGATCGTGGGCCCGGATCCGTTGGATGACGGGATCCGGGCCCGCCCGCGCCGCACCGTGGGGACGGGGGCGGCGCGCACCCCCGGGCCGGGCGGTGTTCCTCCTGAGCGGCGAGGAACCCCGCCCGGCCCTGCTGTGTCTCTGCCTGGGTGGCCCGGGCCCATGCCTGGGCGACCCGGGCCTATACGTCCTGGCCGTTGCCGCCGCTCGCGCCGACCGGCCCCGCCTTGATGCCCTTCGCGATCTCGTCCATGACGGACTGGGACGGCGCCTTGTCGTTGACGTCGATGCCCATGCGGACGATGACGATCTTCGACTTGTCGGCGGGGGAGGGGAAGGCGAGCGACTCGACGTAGCCGTCGTCGCTCTTCTGCGTGACGGCCTTCCAGCGGACGTAGTAGCCCTTCTGGCCCGCCACGGTGATGGACTCGGAGGCCAGCACCTTGTGCGAGGTGATCTTGCCATAGGTCTTGCCGCCGTAGCCCTGCGCGGCGTTCTTCTTGATGTCCGCCTTGGCCGCCGCCTCCGGGGTGTCCGCGTCGATCTTCAGCTGCTCGGCCGACTGCGAGAAGGCACTGCCGCGGGTGCACTGCTCACTGGCGTTGCCCGGACAGGGGATGGGGTCCGTCTGCACCCCGGCGCCGTACTCGGTGCTGCCGCCCTTCCAGCCGTCCGGCACGGGGATCTTGATGCCGTTCACGACGTCGCCGGCGAAGCCGGGGTCCTGCTCCGGGCCCTGTTCCGGGCCCCGCGGGTCGGGTGCGCCCGGGGAACGGGGGGTTTCCGAGGAATCCGGGTCCTGCGGGTCCTGCGGGGCGCCGGCCGACGGCTCCTTCACCGCGGAGCCGCCGCCGTCGCTGTCGTCGTCGGAGGTGAGGGCGTACACGCCCCCGCCTATCCCGGCGAGGACGACGAGCACGACGCCCGCGGCTATCGCCACGCGCAGTTTGCGGCGCGGGGCGGGGGCGGGGGCCTGGCCGGGGTACGCAGGGGCTTGTTCCGGATACGCCGGGAAGGCCGGTTGTGTCGGATGGGCCGCGGTGCCCGCGGCGGCGCGCACCTGGTCCGTCCACACGGTCCCGTCCCACCAGCGCTCGGTGGGAGGACCGTCGGCGGTCCGGCCGGGGTCGGGGTACCAGCCCGGGGGAGTCATCTGGGTCATGTCGGTCAGCGTATGAGCCCCGCGTGAAAGCCGGATGAGAGGGGCGGCCTCAATTCGGCCCACTCCACGATCCGGCTCACACCGCGGGTGGCTGCCTACCGGCCCGCGTCTTCATGCCCGTTGACGACGAGCCGCACCGGTCCCTGCGCTCCCTCCGTCACTCGCGGCCACCGCGTCCCGCCCCTACCCGGAGTGATCGAACCCAGCACGCTCGCGTGCCGGGCGCCCGTGCTCGCCGGGACGGTGCCCGGCAGGCCGTGCAGGGTCAGGAAACCGAGGACGGCGAAGGCGTACGCCTCCTTCGCGGCGGACGGCAGGCCGAGCTCGCCGGACGTGCGCAACGGCAGCCCCTCGCCCAACTCCGCCCGCAGGAACCTCATCAGCACCGGATTCGCGGTCCCGCCCCCGGAGGCGATGACTTCGGATGCCCCCACCGAGCGGACGGCGTCGGCGACCGTGCGGGCGGTGAGGCGGGTGAGGGTGGCGACGACGTCCTCGGTGGGCAGCGCCTCGTACCCCTTCAACGCCGTACGCAGGTATGGCAGGTGGAAGAGCTCCTTGCCCGTCGTCTTCGGCGCGGGCAGGGAGTAGTAGGGCTCGTCCAGGAGCCGGGCGAGGAGGCCCTCGTCGACCGTGCCCTGCTCGGCGAGTTCGCCGTCCAGGTCGTACGAGAGGCGGCCGCCCGTCGCCTCGTGCACGGCCGCGTCCACCAGGGCGTTGGCGGGGCCGGTGTCGAACGCGGTGCCGTCGGCGGCGGTGATGTTGGCGATGCCGCCGAGGTTCAGCGCGGCGGGGGTGCCGGGCCTGCCGCGCAGCCACATGCGGTCCACGAGGCTGACCAGGGGCGCGCCCTGACCGCCCGCCGCGATGTCGCGCGGGCGGAAGTCGGCGACCACCGGCAGCCCGGTCGCCTCGGCGATCCACGCGGGCTGGCCGATCTGCAGCGTGCCGTGCACCCGGCCGCCCTCCACCCAGTGGAAGACGGTCTGCCCGTGCGAGGCGACCAGTTCGGCCCGCCCGTCGCACAGTTCACGGTCGGCCTCGACCGCGGCGGCGGCGAAGGCGCGCCCGATGTCCGTGTCCAGTCGGCAGACCTCGGCGAGGGTGGTCGCGGCGGGCGGCAGCGCGGCGCCGAGCGCGGCACGCAGCCCTTCGTCGTAGCCCCGGGTGATCAGCCCGAGGGGGGTGAGGACCAGGCGGTCGCCGTCCAGCGTCAGATCGGCGGCTGCCGCGTCGATCGCGTCGTACGAGGTCCCTGACATGAGCCCGATCACGCGCACGTGGGGCCTCCTTCTCGGTCGGCTCCCCAATGCGCTTGATCATCGCATCCCGCGGCCCGCGCCCGACCCGGGTTCCCGGAAACGAGGCCCGACGGGCGGGGGTGCGCGACGCCCCGTTCCCAGCGCGCGCCGAGCACCCGCCCCTTCCGCACCTCCGAATCCCCTCCGGGCGCCCCTCCCGCAGGAACCCGCCACGCACCCCGGGTGAGGGACGGGTCACTCGCGCGCCGCGAGCACCCGCCCCCGCCACACCCCCGGGTCCCCCCACGCGCCCCGCAGCGCCCGTGCCTTCGTGAGCCACAGGGACAGGTCGAGCTCCGCCGTGTAGCCGATCGCGCCGTGCAGTTGGAGCGCGGCGCGGGCCGCGCCGTACGCGGACTCCGCCGTCGTCACCTTGGCCGCGGCGATGTCGCCCGGTGTCATCGTCGTCGCGGCACCGAACACCAGGGGACGCGCGAACTCCAGGCGTACCAGCACGTCCGCGAGCCGGTGCTTGACGGCCTGGAACGCGCCGATCGGGGCGCCGAACTGGGCCCGCTGCTTCGCGTACGCGACGGTCCTGTCGAGCAGGGCGAGGCCGACGCCCAGCGACTGGGCGGCCGTGGCGAGCGCCGCCCAGGCCGTCGCGTGCCGCGCCGCCGCGGTGACGGCGGGCCCCGAGGCGAGCAGTTCGCCGCCCGGCAGCGGCGCGGCGAGACGCCGCGCGGGGTCCAGGGAGCGCCGCACGCGCGCGTGCCCGGGGGCGAGCCGCAGTTCGCCGTCGGCCGCGGTCAGGATGAGGTCGGCCGCGTCCGCGTCCAGGGCGAGCGGCCCGCCCCGCGGCAGCGTCAGCGTCGCGGTCGCCGCGCCCGAGGCCAGGGAGGGCAGGAAGCGCTTGGCCGGCTCCCGTTCGCCCTCCTCGGCGAGGCGGGCGAGGAGGGCGGCCGCCGCCACCGTCTCGACGACCGGCCCCGGCACGGCGTGCCGCCCCACCTCCACGAACGCGACGGCCGTCTCCACGGAGAGCGGCCCCACCCCCTCGTACTCCCCGGGAACGGGCAGTGCGAAGACGCCCGCGGCCGCGAGCCGCCCCCACACGGCCCGCCCCGGCCCGTGCTCGCCGACGCTCCACGCGCGCGTGGCCGCCACCGTGTCGGCCGCCGTCAGCATCGCGTCCAGGGAGCGTGCGAACTCCCGCTGCTCGTCGTCGAGGAGGAACCTCATCAGCGGCGTCCCTTCGGCAGGCCGAGCAGCCGCTCGGCGATGATGTCCCGCTGGATCTCGTTCGTGCCGGCGTAGATGGGGCCGGCGAGCGAGAACACATACCCCTCCGCCCAGTCGGGGCCCTCCGCGGGTGAGCCGTCGAGCAACTCGCCGTCGGGACCGAGCAGATCGAGCGCCGTCTCGTGCAGCGCGATGTCGTACTCCGACCAGAAGATCTTGTTGAGGCTGGACTCGGCGCCGATCGTCTCGCCCGCCGCGAACCGCGAGGCGTTCGCCCAGGTGAACAACTCGTACGCACGCGCCCCTATGACGGCGTCGGCGACCCGGTCGCGCAGCGCCGTGTCGCCCGGGTCGGCCCGCGTGTGCCACTGCCGGGCCAGCCGGTCCGCGGCGGCGAGGAAGCGGCCCGGGGAGCGCAGCGTCAGCCCCCGTTCGTTGCCCGTCGTCGACATGGCGATCCGCCACCCCTGCCCCGGCTCGCCGATCACGTCCTCGTCGGGCACGAAGACGTCGTCGAGGAAGAGCTCGGCGAACGCGGGCTTTCCGTCGAGGCGGCCGACGGGCCGGACCGTCACACCGTCCGCGTCGAGCGGGAACATCAGGTAGGTCAGGCCCCGGTGCGGCTTGGCGGGGTGTGCCGCGTCCCGTTGCGTGTCGGGTTGCTCGCCGCGGAACAGGCCGAACGCGCGGTCGGCGAACGCGGCCCGCGACGACCACGTCTTCTGGCCGCTGATCAGCCAGCCCCCGTCCGTGCGCCGCGCGGTGGAGCGCAGCGACGCGAGGTCGGAGCCCGACTCCGGCTCCGACCAGGCCTGCGCCCAGATCACCTCACCCGTCGCCATGGCGGGCAGCACCCGCGCGCGCTGCTCCTCGGTGCCGAAGTCGAAGAGGGTGGGCGCGAGGAGGTTGATGCCGTTCTGGGAGACCCGGCCCGGCGCGCCCGCCGCGTAGTACTCCTCCTCGAACACCAGCCACTTGACGATGTCGACGCCCTGTCCGCCGTACTCCTCCGGCCACGACACCACCGACCATCGGTCGGCCGCGAGCGTGCGCTCCCACTCCCGGTGGGCCGCGAAACCCTCCCCGGTCTCCAGCGAGGGCAGCGGCGCGGCCGGTACATGCGCGGCGAGCCATGCGCGTGCCCGCTGTCTGAACTCCCTCTCCCCGGCGGTGAAGTCCAGGTCCATCGGCGGCCACCCCTTCGGCTCCTCGGTCTTCCCCGACAAGTCTTCCCTAACAAGTGTTTGGTAGATTACCGTGAAGGGTGTCGAGGAGTCGAGAGCCGGAATCGGGGAGCCCATGGACGCGTCCGCCCACGCACCCGCTCACGCGCCCGCCTACGTGGCCGCGCATGACCTGCTGGCCGACCGCACCGCCGTGATCACCGCGGCCGCTGGAGCGGGCATAGGGGGCGCCACCGCACGCCGCTTCCTGGAGGAGGGCGCGCGCGTCGTCATCGGCGACGCCCACGCGGTCCGGACGAAGCAGTCGGTGGCGGCGCTCGCCGAGGAGTTCGGCGCCGACCGGATCGACGGCATCCCGTGCGACGTCACCGACGCGGCCCAGATCGAGGCTCTGTTCGACCTCGCCGAGCGGCGCCACGGACACCTGGACATCGTGGTGAACAACGCGGGGCTCGGCGGAACCGCCGAGCTCACCGAGATGACCGACGACCAGTGGGACAAGGTCGTCGACGTCACGCTGAACGGCACCTTCCGCTCCACCCGCGAGGCCCTGCGCCGCCTGCGAACCGCAGGCCGAGCAGGCGTCATCGTGAACAACGCCTCCGTGCTCGGCTGGCGCGCCCAGGCGGGCCAGGCGCACTACGCCGCGGCGAAGGCCGGCGTCATGGCCCTCACCCGCTGCGCCGCCCTCGAAGCGGCCCCCCACGGCATCCGGGTCAACGCGGTCTCCCCGAGCCTCGCCCTGCACCCCCACCTCGCGAAGGTCACCTCCCCGGAACTCCTCGAAGAGCTCACCGCGCGGGAGGCGTTCGGGCGGCACGCCGAGCCCTGGGAGATAGCCAACGTCATCGTCTTCCTGGCCAGTGGCTACTCCTCGTACATGACGGGGGAGACGGTCTCGGTCAGCAGCCAGCACGCCTAGGCGGAGAATGTCCGTGTGCCGAACCCGAAACAGAGCGCCGGTGAAAAACCCGCCACCAAGAAGAAGCCCCAGGTGAGCCCCTCGCCCGAGCGGCGCCGCGAACTGCTCGCCATCGCCGCCGACGTATTCGCCGAGCAGGGCTACAACGCGACCACGGTCCGCAAGATCGCCGACGCCGCCGGCATGCTCGCCGGCAGCCTCTACTACCACTTCGACTCCAAGGAGTCGATGCTCGAAGAGATCCTCCGCACCTTCCTCACCGAGCTGTGGGACGGGTACGACACCGTGCTCCAGGCCCAGCTCGACCCCCGCGCCACGCTCGAAGCCCTCGTCACCGAGTCCTTCCGCGAGATCGACCGGCACCGCGCCGCCGTCGCGATCTACCAGAAGGAGTCCCGGCACCTCGTCGCACAGCAGCGCTTCCAGTACCTGTCGGACTCGCAGCAGCGCTTCGAGAAGGCTTGGCTCACGACGCTGGAGCGCGGTGTCGCGGAAGGCGTCTTCCGTGACGACCTGGACGTCCGCCTCGCCTACCGCTTCGTGCGCGACACCGTCTGGGTCGCCGCGTCCTGGTACCGCCCCGGCGGAGGCCACAGCCCCGAGGAGATCGCCCGCCAGTACCTGTCGATGGTCCTGGACGGCATCTCCGTACGTACGTAGCAGGCGCGTCGTCGCTCGCACGGCGCCCACGACCGAGGAGTACGCAGTCATGGCCGAGGCCTACATCGTCGAAGCGGTCCGCACCCCCGTCGGCAGGCGCAAGGGCGGGCTCTCCGAGGTCCACCCCGCCGACCTGGGGGCACATGTTCTGCGCGCGGTCGTCGAGCGCGGCGGCGTCGATCCCGCCGCCGTCGAGGACGTCGTCTTCGGCTGCCTCGACACGGTAGGACCGCAGGCCGGCGACATCGCCCGCACCAGCTGGCTGGCGGCCGGACTCCCCGAAGAGGTGCCCGGCGTGACCATCGACCGGCAGTGCGGTTCGTCCCAGCAGGCCGTGCACTTCGCCGCGCAGGGCGTCCTGTCCGGCACCCAGGACCTCGTCGTCGCGGGCGGCACCCAGAACATGTCGATGATCCCCATCGCCTTCGCCTCCCGGCAGGCCGCCGAGCCCCTCGGCCTCACCGAGGGCCCCTACGCGGGCAGCGAAGGCTGGCGCGCACGCTACGGCGACCGGCCCGTGAACCAGTTCCACGGCGCCCAGTTGATCGCCGAGAAGTGGGGGATATCCCGCCGCGACATGGAGGAGTTCGCGCTCCGCTCGCACCGGCGGGCCGTCCGCGCCATCGACGAGGGTCGCTTCGACCGCGAAATCGTCCCCTACGGAACCGTCACCACCGACGAGGGCCCGCGGCGCGACACCACCCTGGAGAAGATGGCCGGCCTCAAGCCCGTCCTCGACGGCGGCACAATCACCGCGGCCTGCTCCTCGCAGGTCTCCGACGGCGCCGCCGCGATGCTCATCGCGAGCGAACGGGCCGTGAGAGAACACGGGTTGACGCCCCGCGCCCGCGTCCACCACCTCTCCGTGCGCGGCGAGGACCCCATCCGCATGCTCTCCGCGCCCATCCCCGCCACCGCGCACGCCCTGAAGAAGACCGGCATGACCATCGCCGACATCGACCTCGTCGAGATCAACGAAGCGTTCGCGCCCGTCGCCCTCGCCTGGCTCCGGGAGACCGGCGCCGACCCGGAGAAGGTCAACGTCAACGGCGGCGCCATCGCCCTCGGCCACCCCCTCGGCGCGACCGGCGTCAAGCTGATGACGACCCTCCTGCACGAACTGGAGCGCACCGGCGGCCGGTTCGGCCTCCAGACCATGTGCGAAGGCGGCGGCCAGGCCAACGTGACCATCATCGAACGCCTGTGAAGAGCGTGTCGGCACCCGTGGGCCGTCCCCGGAGCGACATCTTCCTCACTCCTTGCGGGAGTACCTGCCCGGACCGCTCTCCATCACGGCTCCGACCCGGCTAGTCTCGACTTCTGTACGTCGATTGAGCGACCCCGGGAGGTAGCGCGATGACGCAGGGACGGCCCGGAGGAGCCGCCTGGGCCCCGCTGTGGGAGCGCGAGGTCGAACTCGCCGCCGTGGCCCGCGCCGTCGACGAGCTCTGTGCCGAATCCACCGCCGCCGGTGGCCTGCTGGCCTTCAGCGGCGAAGCCGGCATCGGCAAGACGGCGCTCCTCGCCGAAGTGCGCCGCATGGTCGAGGGCCGTGCCACGGTCTGGTCGGCGCGCGGCGGCGCGACGGTCACCTCCGTCCCGTTCAACGTCGTACGACAACTGCTGCAGCCCGCACTCGTCCAGCTCGGCCCCGACGAGGCCCGCGAGTACTTCGGCGACTGCTACGACATCGCGGGCCCCGCACTCGGCATAGCCGAGCCCGGCGGGCGCCAGGCCGACCCGCAGGGCGTCTGCGACGGCCTCGTCGAAGCGGTCTCGCGGCTCGCCCGGCTGCACTGGCCCCTCGTCCTCCTCATCGACGACGCGCACTGGGCCGACCAGGAAACGCTGCACTGGCTGGCCACGTTCGCCCAGCGCCTCCACGAACTGCCCGTGCTCGTCGTGGTCGCCCGCAGGCCCGGCGAGGCCGAGGGCGACAGCGCACGCCACCTCGCGACCGTCGCCGCCGAGGCCCGCTCGTTCACCACCCTGCGCGCCCTCACCCCTGAGGCCGCCGCCGGCCTGACCCGCGCGACGCTCGGCGAGCACGCCGACGCACCCTTCTGCCGCGAGGTCTGGGCCGTCACCGGCGGCAATCCGTACGAATCCGTCGAGCTCCTCGCCAAGGTTCAGGACAGCGAACTCGAACCCGTCGAGGGCTCCGCCGACGAACTGCGCGCCCTCAACCGCACGGCCCGCGGCCGCGGCCTCGTCGCCCGCCTCGAAGGACTCGGTACCGACGCCACCCGCTTCGCCTGGGCCGCCGCCATCCTCGGCAGCGCCATCTCGCTCGACCTGGCCGCCTCCCTCGCCGGCATGACACACGACAGCGCCGAACGCTGCGCCGAGCGCCTGTGCACGGCACGCATCCTGGTCAGCGGCGACGAAGGCCTGGAGTTCGTCCACCCGCTGATCGCCGGCACCGTCTACCGCTCCATCCCGGCAGCCACCCGCACCGCGATGCACGGCGTGGCCGCCGCGGTCATCACCCACGACGGCAGGGGCGCCGCGGCCGCCTCCCCGCACCTCCTCGAAGTCCACCCGGACGACGACCCCGAGCTCGTCGAGCAGCTGCGCGAGGCCGCCGCCGAACACCTCGCCGTCGGCGCGCCCGACGCGGCACGCCGCTGCCTTGAGCGGGCCCTGCGCGAGCCGCCGCTGCCCGACATCCACGCGCGCGTGCTCTACGAACTCGGCTGCGCCACCATGCTGACGTCGCCCGCCACCACCATCCGGCATCTGCGCGAGGCGCTCTCCATGCCCGGCCTCGACCAGGACCTGCGCGTCGACGCGGTCTGCCGCCTGTCCCAGGCGTTCGTCCACAACGACCAGCTGGAAGAGGGCCTGCGGGCCATCGCCGACGAGGCGAGCGGGCTCGAACAGGGGCCCGCGCGGCTGCGCCTGCAAGCCGTGCACTACATGTGGGAGGGCATCCACGCGGGCGAGGAGGACTCGCCCGCGCGCTCCAAGCGGCTCGCCGAACTCGCGGGACCTCTCGCGGGCCGCGACAACTCCGAGCGCGCCCTGCTGATCCTGCGCGCCTTCGACGCCATGACCCGCGGCGAGAGCGCGGAACTGGTCGTCGAGCTCTGCGACCGCGCCCTCGTCAACGGCCGCCTCGCGCCGGGCCTCGGCTGGACCGACCCCGAGTGGAGCTTCGAGCTCCGCCTGATGCTCGGCGGGTCGTACGCCTTCTCGGACCGCCTCGACCGCGCGGAGAGCCTCTTCACCGAGGCCGTCAGGGCCTACGAGACCGCCGGATGGAGCGGCGGACACCTCGCCCTCTCGCACGCCTTCCTGGGCTACGTGTACCGCAGGCGCGGCCGCCTGACGGACGCCGAACGGTCCCTGCGCGAGAGCCTGCGCCTCGCCGACCGCGTCGGTCGGGGCCTGCCCATGCACTGGGAGGCGGCCAGCATGCTCATCGACACGCTGCTGGCGCGCGGCCACGTCACGGAGGCGGGCGCCGTCGCCGACCGGTACGGCTTCGCGCCGCCCTCCGCCTCCACGATCTACGTACCCGACGCGCCGTCCGTACGCGGTCGCCTCCTGCTCGCCCTCGGGCGGACGAAGGACGGCCTCAACGAACTCGAGGCGACGGCGAAGGCGCTGACCGCACGCGGCCAGTACAACACCGTGCTCGCCCCGTGGGCGTACGACCTCGCCCGCGCGCTGGCCCACGAGGACCCCAACCGTGCGGCGCACCTCGTCGCGGACGCCCGCAGGCAGGCCGAGCGGTTCGGTACGGACACCGCGATCGGGGAGGCGCTGAGGTGTGCGGCGGCGCTCGAGACGGGGCAGCGGTCGGTCGCCCTGTACCGCCAGGCCGCGTCCTACCTGGAAGCGTCGCCCTGCGCGTACGAACACGCGGTCGCCCGCGTCGAGTACGGCATCGCGGCGGATTCCGTGCCGGAGCTGGAGCGTGGCCTCGCCCTGGCACGGGCGTGCGGGGCGGACGGCCTCACGGACCGGGCGCTGGATCACTTGGGGCCGGTCCGTTCGGCCACCGGCGGTTGAGCGGTCGTCTCGGCGCCCGGCGCCGGGGTTGCCGCCACGGGGCTCTGCCCCGGACCCCGGTCCTCAATCGCCGGACGGGCTGAAACACGCCGCCCGGCCGCTTGGAGACGGGCACGGCAGACGGTCCAGTACATCGTCCGCCTCTCTCATCACACGGTCGATCAGTTCCGCGCACGACGGCAGGTCGTCTATCAGGCCCGTCACCTGGCCGGAGGCCATCACGCCTGCCTCGGGG
The DNA here is from genome assembly GCF_008642335.1 of Streptomyces venezuelae. Lineage (NCBI taxonomy): Bacteria > Bacillati > Actinomycetota > Actinomycetes > Kitasatosporales > Streptomycetaceae > Streptomyces > Streptomyces venezuelae. Next base: position 7,028,256 of record NZ_CP029191.1, read on the forward strand.
TGGCCGTCCACCATCGCCGACCTGAGCATCATGGGCGTGTTCGCCGCCAGGAGTACCTGGCTCCAGGTCAGGTCCTTGCTGCGCCGCATCGCGAGGCCGTCGCGCGCCATCCGGCGGCGGCTCATGCCCGAGAGCTTCCGGAACGCCGCCGCGTGCCGCACCGCACGCGTCAGCGACGCGACCCTGCCCGACTTCTCCAGACCCGCGACCAGTTCCGTGCGGAGCATCCGGTGCGGGAGGCCGTCCACGCGCGTGGTGACCGTGACGTCCTTGACGGAGGCCGCGAGGTAGCGGGCCTTGACGGTGTCCGGGACCGTCGAGTCCGACGTGAGCAGGAAGCGCGTGCCCATGGCCACGCCCGCCGCGCCGTAGGCGAGGGCGGCGACCAGACCGCGGCCGTCGTAGAAGCCGCCCGCCGCGATCACGGGGATGTCCACCGCGTCGACGACCTGCGGGAGCAGCACCGTGGTGGCGACCTCGCCCGTGTGGCCGCCGCCCTCGCCGCCCTGCACGAGCACCGCGTCCGCGCCCCACGCGGCGACCTTCTCGGCGTGCCGTCGCGCGCCGATCGAGGGGACGACCACCACGCCCGCGTCCTTGAGCTCGGCGATCAGCTCCTTGGAGGGCGCCAAGGCGAACGAGGCGACCTTCACTCCTTCGTCGACGATGACCCGGACACGGTCCCGCGCGTCACCCGCGTCGGCCCGCAGGTTGACCCCGAAGGGCGCTGTCGTACGGGACTTGACCTCGCGGACGGCCGCTCGCAGCTGGTCGACCGTCATGGTCGCGGAGGCCAGGATGCCGAGCGCCCCCGCGTTCGCGGTCGCCGAGACCAGGCGGGGGCCCGCCACCCAGCCCATGCCGGTCTGGACGATCGGGTGCCGGACACCGACCAGGTCCGTGAGGGGGGTCCGCAGCGTGGGTGTCATGGGTGGCGCACCTCGCGGTCGCGCAGACCCTGGGGGTCGACGACGTCACGGATCAGCCGCAGCTCCTCCGGGGTCGGCTCGCGGGTGTACGGGATGTCAATGTCCGGCACGGACAGGGGGAAGCCGGTGGCCTCACGTATGTGGTCGAGGGTCACGCCCGGGTGCAGGGACACCAGGCGCATGGCGTGGTCGGGTGTCTCGAAGTCGAAGACGCCCAGGTCGGAGACGACGCGGCGAAGGTCGTGGAAGCGGGTCGCGGAGGGCCCGGCGGCGGCCGCGCTGTCGTACCCGACGCCGCTGATCATGTCGACCTTCTCGACGAACACGCGCGGGGAGTGCCTGGGGACCCAGTAACTCACCGGGTTGTTCAGCGTGTTGACCGGGGCGCCGCGCACGCCGAGCAGCTGGCGCCTGGGCCGGGACCAGTCGCCGATGCACGAGATGTTCTGGTTGCCGAAGCGGTCGAGCTGGCTCGCGCCCATCATCACGTGCCGCTTACCGCCCATGACCATCGTCAGGTGCTTGCGGTACGGCAGCCACCCCTCGGTCACCGCCGACGCCGCGCCGACCGCGGGGACGTCGCCGATGAGCAGGGCCTCGCCGTCCGTGAGCAGCAGTTCGGGGGAGAAGGTCAGCTTGGCGAGACGGGCCGCGATCGACGGGACCGTGCCCATGGGGGAGGCGAGGATCTCGCCGTCGTCCCGCCAGGCCTCGGCGCAGGCGATCACGCAGTACTCGGCACGGGTGGCCGTGGTGGTGGCGGTGGCAGGGGTGGGCCGTGTCATCGCTGCTCCTTGTGCCAGGTGCGGACGGCCAGTTGGTAGTCCTGTTCGGTTCCGGCCGCGGGGAGGAAGCGGGTCCGGAAGGCGGCCCAGGCGTCCGGGTCGGCCGCCGCCGTCGCGTACGCCTTCTGGAACGGCTCGTCGCGGCCGTAGTCCGGCACGCAGGACGTGAAGTGCGCGCCGCCCGGCGTCTCGGTCACGCCCGTCACCGAGTGCCGGGACACCAGCATCGTCTGGGGTGCCGCGTGTGCGGTGAGCTCGGCGGAGTCGACGAGGCGCTCGCAGGAGACGTACGCCGTGTCGGCGGCCTCGCAGAACAGGTCGTCGAAGTAGGGGTCGGGGCCCAGGTACTGGCCGTTGCCGAAGCGGTCCGCGCGGTTGAGGTGGACCAGGGCCGCGTCCATGCGCAGGGCGGGCACGGCGACGAGCTCCTCCCCGTCCTCGTACGGCGAAGTGACCGTGCGCAGGTTCGGGTTGACCCGCAGGACGTCGGAGCCGAGCCCCGCGCGGATCGGCAGGAACGGCAGCCGTTGGGCGCCCGCGGTGAGGCCCTGCATGAACATCGCCTCGTCCAGCTCGACGAGTTCGAAGGCGCCACGCTCGCGTGCCGCCCGGAAGTGCGGCTCCAGGGGGATCGAGTCGAGGGTCGTGAAGGCGGTGACCAGCGTGCGGATCCGGCCGGCCGCGGCGAGCAGGCCGACGTCCGGCCCGCCGTACGAGACGACGGTCAGGTCCGTGACGTCGGACCGCAGCAGTGCGCGCACCAGCGCCATCGGCTTGCGGCGTGACCCCCAGCCCCCGATGCCGAGCGTCATCCCGCTCTCCAGGCGCCCCACGATGTCGTCGGGAGTCATCCTCTTGTCGCTCACGCCCCACCCTCCCCTTGCTGTGTGAAGCCGTCTCGCTGTCCGAAGTCGTCGCGGATGCGGTCGGCGAGGCCGCTGAGGTTCGCCTCGAAGGTGAAGCCCTGCTCGAAGCGGTAGCTGCGGTGCACGTCGACGGGGTCGATGCCGTTGATCGCGGCCTTCGCGAAGCGCAGCAGCGTGCCGTCCTTGCGGGCGATCTCACGCGCCAGTTCCAGCGCCGCTTCCCGCAGTTCGGCGCGGGGGACGACCTGCCACACGGAGCCGTGCGCGTGCAGGTCGGCGGCGGTGGCGGTCCGCGAGGTGTAGTACAGGGCGCGCATCAGGTGCTGCGGGACGAGGCGGGACAGGTGCGTGGCGGCGCCGAGCGCGCCCCGGTCCAGCTCGGGCAGGCCGAAGGTGGCGTCCTCGCTGGCCACGATCGCGTCCGCGTTGCCCACGAGGCCTATTCCGCCGCCCAGACAGAAGCCGTGCACGGCGGCGACGACGGGCACCTCGCACTCGTACACCGCCGAAAACGCGGCGTAACACCCCCGGTTGGCGCCGATCAGCGCGGTGTGGCCGGTGTCGCGCTGCATCTCCTTGATGTCCACGCCCGCGTTGAACCCCCGGCCCTCGGCGGCGATCACGACGCAGCGTGTCCCGGGGTCGCGGCCGACGGCGCGGACCGCGTCCGCCAGGTCGTACCAGCCCCGCACCGGCAGGGCGTTGACGGGCGGATAGTCGACGGTGACGACGGCGACGCCCTTGTCCGGGGCGGAGGTGGAGACAGACATCAGACGATCCGCTACCTTTCAATCGCACGCCTTCAACCAAACATTTGTTAGTTGGAAAGGTAGCAGCGATGACTGACACTCGACAGGTGGTCGTCGTGACCGGCGGCACCCGCGGCGTCGGTGCCGGAATCGCCCGGAGCTTCCTCGCAGCCGGAGCGCGCGTCGTGATCTGCGCCCGCAGGCAGCCCGACAAGCCCGTCGAAGAGGCGGGCGGGACGGCCGAGTTCAGGCCGCTGGACCTCCGCGACGCGGCGGCGACCGGTGCCTTCTTCGCCGAAGTGGCGGCGGCGTACGGGAGGGTGGACTGCCTGGTGAACAACGCGGGCGGCACGCCGTTCGGGCTGCTCGCCGAGTCCTCCCCGGCCCGCCAGGCGAAGATCATCGAACTGAACCTGCTCGCTCCGCTCCACGCCTCGCTTGCCGCTTACGAGGTGATGCGCCATCAGGAGAGCGGGGGCAGCATCACCATGATCGGCAGCGTCAGCGGAACCCGCCCCTCGCCCGGCAGCGCGGCGTACGGCGCGGCCAAGGCGGGCCTGGAGAACCTCGCGGGGACGATGGCCGTCGAATGGGCGCCGGCGGTGCGCGTCAACACGGTGGTCCTCGGCCTGGCCCGCACGGAGAGCGCGGCGCTGCACTACGGCGACGAGGACGGCATCGCCGAGGTCGCCCGCACCGTTCCACTGGGCCGGCTCGCCGACCCCTCCGACGTCGGCGACGCCTGCGTCTTCCTCGCCTCCGACCGGGCCCGCTACATCAGCGGCGCGGCGCTGAGCCTGCACGGCGGAGGCGAACGTCCCGCGTTCCTGGCGGCGGCGTCGGTGAACCGCTGAGGGCACGTGTCCTACGTATGCACACACCATGAGCCGAGGGAGTCACGTCATGACATCAGCCGCCGCATCCGCCTCCGCGTCCGGGCTCTGTGAAGGCCGCGTCGTCGTCATCACGGGTGCCGGGCGCGGGCTTGGGCGGGCGCACGCGCGCGCGTACGCGGCCGAGGGCGCCCGGGTCGTCGTCAACGACCTCGGCGTGGCGCCGGACGGCTCGGCGGCCCCCACCGGGGATGCGGGCGGCCCCGCCCACGAGGTCGTCGAGGAGATACGGGCGGCGGGCGGCGACGCCGTCGCGCACGGCGGCGACATCGCGACGTCCGAGGGAGCCGCGTCGCTGATCCGGACCGCGCTGGACACGTACGGCCGCCTCGACACCCTCGTCAACAACGCGGGGTTCCTGCGCGACCGGATGCTCGTCAACCTCGACGAGGACGCCTGGGACGCCGTGCTGCGCGTCCACCTCAAGGGGCACTTCCTTCCCCTCAAGTACGCGGGGGCGCACTGGCGCGCCGAGGCGAAGGCGGGACGCACCCCGCACGCGTGCGTGGTCAACACCAGCTCCGGGGCGGGCCTCCTGGGCAGCGTCGGACAGGGCAACTACAGCGCGGCGAAGGCGGGAATCCTGGGCCTGACCCTGGTGGCCGCCGCGGAACTCGCTCCCTACGGAGTGCGCGTCAACGCCATCGCACCCGCCGCGCGCACCCGTATGACGGAGCAGACCTTCGCCGACACGATGGCCGCTCCCGAGGGCGACACCTTCGACGCGATGGCCCCGGAAAACGTGTCCCCCCTCGTCGTCTGGCTCGGCTCCACCGCCTCCGCGGGGGTCACCGGCCGCGTCTTCGAGGCGGAGGCCGGCCGCATCACCGTCATGGAGGGCTGGCGCCCGGGCCCGACCGCGGACAAGGGAGCCCGCTGGACTCCGGCGCAGGCGGGGGAGGCGGCCCTGAAACTGCTCGCCGAGGCGGAGACGCCGGGGGCGGTGTACGGGGCGCGGTGAGGGGGCCGTCAGGAGGGGCTTGCTGGCAAACCCGGAGCCCGCTCGCGGACCACGGCCCGGCAAACCCGAGAAGCCTCTTCCTGGCCCGCGCCAACCTCTAGGCGGCGCCACCCTCATCCGCGAAGTGCGCGACCAGCGCCTCCGTGACCGCCTCGGGGCGTTCCGCGGGTGCCAGGTGCGAGGCGCCCGCGAGCTCCACCATCGTGGCGTTCGGCACCCCGTCGGCGATCTCCCGCGCGTGCGCGGGCGGCGTCGCCGGGTCCTCGCTTCCGGCGACGACCAGCGTGGGCGCGCGGACGGCCGCCAGCGACCCCCGCATGTCGTACGCCGCCAGGGCGTCGCAGCACGCCGCGTACGCGCCGGGGTCGGCCGAGCGGAGGTCCGCGACGAGGCGGGGCACGGTGAACCCGGGCGTGAACCAGCGCTGAGGCGCGGAATCCGCGAGCCCGGCCAGCCCCTCGCGGCGTGCCAGCGCGGCCCGGTCCCGCCACGGCGCCTCCCCGCCGAAGTGCGCCGAGGAACAGATCACCGCGAGCCGTACGACCCGCTCGGGGTGGTGCGCCGCGAGGTGCAGTCCGACGGCGCCGCCGAGCGAGACACCGGCGTACGCGAAGCGGTCGACGCCGAGGGAGTCGGCAAGCGTGAGGACGAGTTCGGCGAGGTCGCCGACCGTCGCGCCGGGTCCGATCAGGTCCGCGGGGGACCGGCCGTGGCCGGGCAGATCCCAGCGCACGACCCGGTGGGCGGTGGCGAGGCCGGGGACGACGGCGTCCCACAGGGCGGTGGAGGTGCCGAGGGAGGGCCCCAGGAGGAGTGGGGCGGCGGCTTCGACGCCTTCCACGGTGTGGTGCGGCAGGTTATAGCTGGCTTCGGTGGTCAACTTCGCTCCGGAGCGGGGTCGGTGTGGTCGTCGGCGCAGTCGGTGGGGCAGAGAGGCTGCCCGCTGCCATCGGTCCTGATCAGCGGTCTGCCATTCGGTGTCGGCGTCATCGCCGCTCCAATGCCCGGTCCGTGAGTTCCCCCGCGAAGCCCGTGCAGCGCGTCGGGTCCGTGAGCGCGGTGACGTCGACGTCCCGCAGGGCGGGCTCCTCGGCGAGGGCGGACGCCAGGGTGCGGCCCTCCGCGCGGGCGCGGCTCGCCGCGTCGGCCAGCAGCGCCTTCGCGGCGGCGCCGCCGACGACGTGCGCCAGTTCCGTCGCCACCCGCTCCGAGGTGATCGCCCCGCCCGTGCGGTCCAGGTTCTCGCGCATCGCGTCCGTGTGCACCCGCAGCCCTTCGGCCAGCTCCGCGCCGTTCCTCGCCGCGCCGCCCGTCAGCCGCAGCAGGTCCCGCAGCGGCTCCCACTCGGCGTGCCAGGCGCCCGCGGGGCGTTCGTCCTCCGCGACGAGCGAGGCGTGGAGCGTGGCCGCGAGGCCGGGCGCGCGGCGCGCGGCGGCCGCGATCAGCGTGGAACGCACGGGGTTGGCCTTGTGCGGCATCGCCGACGAGCCCCCGCCCTCGCCCTCGGAGAGTTCGCCGATCTCCGTGCGGGAGAGCGTGAGCACGTCGGCCGCCATCTTGCCGTACGCTCCCGCGGTGAGCGCGAGGGCGGAGGCGAGATCGGCGACCGGGGTGCGGAGGGCGTGCCACGGGAGTGCCGGCGCACAGAGCCCGAGTTCACTCGCGAAGGCCGAGGTGAGTGCCTCGCCCCCGCGCCCGTACGCCCCCTCCGTCCGGAACGACGCCAACGTGCCCGCCGCGCCCCCCAACTGCGCCGGCAGACCCGCGCGTACGTCGATCAGCCGGTCCCGCGCGTCCAGGACAAGCGAGCGCCAGCCCGCCGCCTTCAGACCGAACGTCGTCGGGACCGCGTGCTGCGTGAGCGTGCGGCCGGGCATGACCGTGTCCCGGTGGGCGGCGGCGAGGCGGGCCAGGGCGCGTTCCGTGCGGGCCAGCTCCGTCAGGATCAGGTCCAGCGCCCGCGCGGACAGCAGCATCAGCGCCGAGTCCAGGATGTCCTGGCTCGTCGCCCCCCGGTGCACGTGGTCCGCCGCCTCGCGGGGCACCGCCGATGCCAACGCAGCGACCAGGGGAATCACGGGATTCCCGCCCTCCCGCGCGCGTGAGGCGATGTCCTCCGCGTCGAACCGGCCGACGTCCGCCGCCACTTCCGTCACGGCCGACGCCACGTCCGGCGGCGCCATCCCCACCGCGGCCCGCGCACACACCAACGCGGACTCGACGGCCAGCAGCGCCCCGAGGAAGGCCTGGTCGGAGGTCGCCTCGGCGACCGGCGAGCCGACGGAACCGGGAGCGAACAGGCCACTCATGCGGAACCCGGCCCGGGCCCCGACGGGAACTCCAGGAAGACCGTCTCGCCGTCCCCCTGGAGACGGATGTCGAACCGGTACGTCCTGGGCGCCTCGCTCCGGGCGACCAGCGTGGCCCGCCGCTCCGCGTCGAGCGAGCCCAGCAGCGCGTCGCCGGGCTCGTCCACCACGTACGCGCGCGTGTACAGGTGGTGCAGCAGACCGCGCGCGAAGACGGCGAGCGAGATGTACGAGACGCCGCCGGGCGGCAGCGTCCGCACGGCCCAGTGCCCGTCCGCGTCGGTCGGAACCCGGCCGAAGCCGGTGAACGCGACCCCGTCGCGCCCGAAGGACCGGCCCGTCACCGGGTCGTGCCGCAGCGACCCGGGGACGCCCACGCGTGAGCCGTCGGGGCCGGGTTGCCAGGTCTCGATCAGGGCGTCGGGCACGGGCCGCCCCTCGCCGTCGAGCACGTATCCGTGCAGGGTGATCGTCTCCGGGTCCCCGTCGGGCGCCACGTCGCCGCCGCGCGGGAAGGGCAGCGCGTAGCCGTAGAAGGGACCGACGGTCTGGGAGGGCGTGGGAGCGTACGACGGCTCAGGAGGTGACATCAGTGGTCGCCCCCTTCCTCGAACAGCGTCGCGGACGGGCCGTCGAGGACGATGTCCCAACGGTGGCCGAGCGACCACTCGGGGACGGAGAGATCGTGGTCGTACGCGCAGACGAGCCGCTGCCGCGCCGACTCGTCGCTCACCGAGCGCAGTATCGGGTCGTACGGGAAGAGCGGGTCGCCGGGGAAGTACATCTGCGTCACCAGGCGCTGCGCGAACGCCGTGCCGAAAAGGGAGAAGTGGATGTGGGCCGGGCGCCATGCGTTGGTGTGGTTGCGCCACGGGTACGCACCCGGCTTGATCGTCGTGAAGGAGTACGCGCCGTCGTCGTCGGTCAGACAGCGGCCGAAGCCCGTGAAGTTCGGGTCGAGGGGCGCCGGATGCCGGTCCAGCTGGTGCGCGTACCGGCCCGAGGCGTTGGCCTGCCACACTTCGACGAGCTGGCCGCGCACGGGCCGCCCCCGGCGGTCCAGGACCCGGCCGCTCACGGTGATGCGCTCGCCCAGCGGCTCGCCCGGGTGCTGCCGCGTCAGGTCGTGGTCGAGGGCGGCGACATCGGTGACTCCGAAGGCGGGACCGCTCAGCTCCACGGCCTCCGGGTCGCGCACCGGGATCAGTGGCTGCTTCGGGTGGCGGAGCCGGCTGCTGCGGTACGGCGGGTGGTCGCGGGGCGGATGGTATCCGGACGCGGTGTCGGTGAGGGTGGTCATCTTTTGTGACTCCGTACGACGAAGTGACGTTCTCCGGAAGTGACGTTCTCCGGAAGTGACGTTCTCCGGCGGTGACGTTCTCCGGAAGGTGGCGTTTCCCGGTAAGTGACGGTCTCCGGCCTGTCAGCGCAGCGCCACGCGCACCTCCGCCGCCGTCTTCGACGCGATCTCCGCTGCGGTGACTCCGGGCGCCGTCTCGACCAGCTCCAGACCGCGCCCCGTCACCTCCAGGACGCCGAGGTCGGTGACGATCCGGTCGACGCAGGCCTTGCCGGTGAGCGGCAGCGTGCACTCCGCGAGGAGCTTCGGGGAGCCGTCCTTGGCCGTGTGCGTCATGACGACGATGACCGTACGGGCGCCGTGCACGAGGTCCATCGCCCCGCCGATCCCGGTGATCATCTTGCCGGGGACCGCCCAGTTGGCGAGGTCCCCGCGCGCGGAGACCTGCATCGCGCCGAGGACGGCGACGTCGATGTGCCCGCCGCGGATCATCCCGAAGGAGAGCGCCGAGTCGAAGAAGGAGGCGCCGGGCAGCACGGTCACCGTCTCCTTGCCCGCGTTGACCAGATCCGGGTCGACCTCGGTCTCGGTGGGATAGGGGCCCACACCAAGGATGCCGTTCTCCGACTCCAGGACGACTTCCACGCCCGGAGGGAGATGGCCGGGGATCAGCGTGGGCAGACCGATGCCGAGGTTCACGTACTGACCGTCGCGGAGTTCGCGTGCCGCGCGGGCGGCCATCTCGTCCCGGGTCCACGCCATCAGCCGCGCACCGTCCGCTTCTCGATCCGCTTGTCCGCCGCCTGCCCGGGGGTGAGCGGCACCACCCGGTGCACGAAGACACCGGGCAGGTGGACCGCGTCCGGGTCGATGCCGCCCGGCTCCACCAGCTCCTCGACCTCGGCGACCGTCACGCGTCCGGCCATCGCGGCGAGCGGATTGAAGTTACGGGCGGACCTGCGGAAGACGAGGTTGCCGTGCCGGTCGCCCCGCGCCGCGCGGACCAGCGCGAAGTCGGTGCGGATCGCGCGCTCCAGGACGTACGGCGTGCCGTCGAACTCCCGCACCTCCTTGGCCGGGGAGGCGAGCGCGACCCCGCCGTGCCCGTCGTGGCGCAGCGGAAGCCCGCCGTCGGCGACCTGGGTGCCCACCCCGGCCGGCGTGTAGAACGCGGGGATGCCCGCACCGCCCGCACGCAGCCGCTCGGCGAGTGTGCCCTGCGGAATCATCTCGACCTCCAGCTCGCCGGCGAGGTACTGGCGCGCGAACTCCTTGTTGGCGCCGATGTACGAGCCGGTCACGCGGGCGATCCGGCCCGCCGCGAGGAGCACCGCGAGGCCCGAGTCCAGGGCGCCGCAGTTGTTGGACACGACGTGCAGACCGGCGGCGCCGGAGGCGTGCAGCGCGCGGATCAGCTCGTTCGGCACACCGCTCAACCCGAAGCCGCCGACCGCGACCGATGCCCCGTCCCGCACGTCGGCCACTGCCTCGGCAGCCGTGGCCACCACCTTGTCCATCCGCAGCCTCCGCGGCATCCGCGTCCACAATGCTCAGGGCACTGACTATTCCGGCGAGGATAGGGTGGCCCCAACTGCCGTGCAAGAGGCCGTGAGTCGAGCAGAGGGAGTCGGAGTGGAGGCCGTGGACCTCGCCACCCACCCCGGGCATCTGGCCCGGCGGCTGCAGCAGGCGCACCACCTCATGTGGAACGCGATGGTGTCCGAGGAGACCACGTCGCCGCAGTACGCCGTCCTCAACGCCCTCGTCGCCGAACCCGGCCTGGATCAGCGGACGGTGGGGGAGCGGGTGGGCCTCGACCGGTCCACCATCGCCGAGGTCGTCGCCCGGCTGATCCGCCGGGAACTGCTCGCCAAGGTGCGCGACCCACGGGACGGCCGACGCTGCCTGCTGCGCGTCACCGAAGAGGGCCGGCGCACGCACCGCGCGCTGACCGTGCGGACCGCCCGGATGAACCAGATCCTCCTCGCCCCGCTCTCGGCGGAGGAGCAGGGCGTCTTCCTCGACCTGATCCAGCGGGTCGCGGACGCGGCGGAGAGCCTGCGCGACCCCGCGGGGCCGGTCACGCCTGCGCGTACACCACCCACACCTGCCCCTTCGCGAACGGCAGTCGACTCCCGTCGGCCGTCGTGAACTCCGTGCCCTCCCCGGCCGTCGGGCGCTTCCACCGCGCCTTGTAGGCGCGCCCGTCCCGCAGCACGCTCGCGGTCCCCTCGCCGACCGTCTCGGTGAACGGTGAGACGTTGCCCGCGCGGTCGTGGAAGTGCGACGGCCGCACCTTCACGTACTGCACGACGACTGTCGAGGGGCCGAGCTCCTTCCCGCCGGACGTCCGCGCCCGTCTGCCGTCCATCGCGACGCGCCACCGCCCCTCGTACTCCACCCAGTCGAAGGTGAAGCGCGCCGCGGGGAAGCGGACCGTCCGCCGCGTCTGCGGGGTGCCGCCCTTCGGGCGCGGTCCGAACCGGAAGCCCGCGTCGGCCAGGGCACCCTCGCGCGGGGCCACTTTCAGGGCGTCCGGGCGCACGAAGAGGTTGTGCGGCGCGGGCTTCCCGCCGCCCCGGTAGTAGGCATTGCCGGGTGCCTTGCCCGGCGGCAGGGCGCGTACGGGCGCGCCGGCGATCAGGGGCTGAAGCTTGGACTGGGCGCCGGAGAACGCGAGCGCGGGGCGGCCGTACTGCCGCAGCAGTTCGAGGTCCGTCTCGCGCGCGCTGCGCACGGGGCCGACGACGGGCGGCAGATGGGACGCGTAGACCGCCATGAGGCGGCTGAGTCCCGCCTCGACCTGTTCCACGTAGACGACGTCCGCGGAGTCCAGGCCGGTCTGCGGTCGGGCCGCCGTGACGTTGTCGATCTTCACGGCGAGCACGTCGCCGCCCTTGCCCGCCGACGGATGCTTTCCGTCGGCGGGCTCGATCGTGCAGCCGGACGCCAGCGCGGCGAGCACGAGCGCCACCGCCGCCCCGGTTCCGGTCCCGACCCGTGTACGCGTCCGCGTCCGCCGCCTCATGCGCAAGTCCTACCCCGAACGCGGCCGGAATCGCAGCCCCTCGGAGAGGGTCTGTCAGCCCAGATCGAGGGCGTTGCGCAGCCCGAGCCGGTATCGGGTGCGGTCGACGCGCTTGAGGGCCTCGATCGCGGGGACGCGGTACAGCGGCGTCACCGTGCACGGTTCGTGCCCCGAACCCGCCTGCTTCAGGAGGGCGTTGACGGCCTGGCGGGCCGACGCGTTGGCGCCCTCCATCGTCGCGAGGTCGATGTCCACGGAGACGTAGTCACCCGAGAGGAAGAGGTTCGGGATCTTCGTGGCGGCCGACGGGCGGTTGTGGAAGGTGCCCACGGGGTGGATGAGCAGCTGGTCCTCGTTGGTGGGGTTCGGCGTGCCGAGGCCGTCCACCCCCGGGTCGAGGAACCACGAGTGCAGCTTGCTGTCGCTCAGGACCGTCCTGCCGGTGTCGTTGAGTGCGGCCTTGAGCTGCGCCCACACCTCCTTCGCGACCTCCTCGCGGGTGCACTGCTTGGCCGTCTTGCCGTACAGGATGCCCGGCTTGTCCCACTCGGAGATGTCGACCGACAGGCACTCGACCGCGACACCGTCGCCGTAGTCGGCCGGGAAGTCCCGCTCGGGCCAGTGCCCCGCCTGCGCGATGCCGGTCAGGGACCATGGCGAGTCGATGAGGTTGAAGTGGCCCTTCACGACGGCCGGGCGCTCCGTCAGATAGAACTGGATGCCCGTCATCCAGTCCGTCTCCAGCTTGTCGCAGCGCGCCAGTTGCGGGTCGGCGGCCTTGAGCGCGGCGCTCCACGTGCGGCGCGCGTGCTCGACGGGCATGGCCTGGACGTAGTGGTCGGCGGTGATGTCGCGCCGTACGCCGTCGGGGTCCTCGACCACGGTCTTCGTGATGCGTCCCGCGCCGAAGCCGAGCTCACGCACGGTCCAGCCGACGCGGAACTCCACGCCGAGGGACTTGAGGTGCGTCACCCACGGGTCGATCCACGCCTCGTTGGTCGGCGCGTTCAGGATGCGGTCGGGCGGGCCGTCCGCGCCCTGCCCGAGCGCGTTGAGGACGAACGCCTCACCGAGCGTGCCGACCGTGCGGGTGCTGGCCTCCTCGGCCTTGGTCGCCACGATGTTGCGGGTCACGCCGATGACGAGGATGCGCTGGTAGTCCTTCGACATCCGCTCGGCGCGCGTGAACTCCCACCAGGGTGTCGACTCCCAGTCGTCGTCCCTGCGCTCGTCACAGCTGGTGAAGAAGACGAGCGCGCGGTTCACGAAGTACGCGGCCTCGTGGGCCGGCAGGTTGAACGCGGTGTCGAGCAGCGCGGTCAGCGCCCGCCGGATGTCGTCCAGGGTGAGCTTCTCCGGCTCGTGGCCCGGCCACGGGATCGGCATCCTGATGTCCTCGCGGCCCGTGCGCGCGAAGGACATCTCGCGGGGCGCGATCAGGTTGTCCCACACGCCGTTCGCGTTCCCGGGGAACGGGATGCGGCGCATCGTGTCCGGCAGGTTGTGGTAGATGCCCGGGATGAAGCGGAAGCCGTGCTCGCCGGGCAGCGGCTTGCGGTTACCCTTCGCGCTGTCCGGTACGTCCATGCTGCGGGCCTTGCCGCCGAGCGCCCTGCGTTCGTAGACGGTGACCGCGAAGCCGCGCTCCGCCAGTTCGTGGGCGGCGGTGAGCCCGGCGACGCCACCGCCGAGGACCGCCACGGTCTGCTTCGCCCGCGACGCATCCACGGCGCCCGGCGCGGCCACCGCGGGCAGCGCGCCCGCGCCCACACCCAGCGTGGCCGCTCCACCGACCGCAGCCGCCCCCGCGACGAACCCCCGCCGCGTGGTTCCCTCGGCACGACTGTGCCCCATGCCCCGCCCCCCTTACCGTCGGTAACTGACGTGTCAGGCGCAGGAGCATACGGTCACGGTCAGAGGGGCGGAAGATACGGGGGAGCGCAAGAGAACATTGGCGTGATCGGGGCCTTGGCGTGATCGGAGTGGTTCGGGGGCGGGCTATCGGTCCGTCGCGCCCAGCACGTCGTCGAGCGCGTGCCGCACCGGCTGCTCCAGCTGGGCGTACGTGCAGCTCTCCGGGGTGCGGTCCGGGCGCCATCTGCGGAAGGCGGCCGTGTGGCGGAAGCGCTGCCCGTTCTCCATGTGGTCGTACGCCACCTCGCAGACCCGGTCCGGCCGCAGCGGCACCCAGGACAGGTCCTTCTTGCCCGTCCAGCGGCTCGGGGCGCCGGGCATACGGGCCGTCTCATGCGCCGTCTCGTCCGTCCAGGAGGACCACGGGTGACCGGCCGCGGACGTCATGCGCAGCGGCTCCAGCTCCTCGATGAGCTCGGCGCGGCGCTTCATCGAGAACGCCGCGCACACGCCCACGTGCTGCAGGGCGCCCCCGTCGTCGTACAGACCGAGCAGCAGTGAGCCGACGATGGGGCCGCTCTTGTGGAAGCGGTAGCCCGCGACCACGCAGTCCGCCGTGCGCTCGTGCTTGATCTTGAACATGAGGCGTTCGTTCTGGCGGTAGCGCAGGTCGAGGGGTTTGGCGATGACGCCGTCGAGGCCCGCGCCCTCGAACTGCTCGAACCAGACGTGCGCCACGTCGGGGTCCGTGGTCGCGGGCGCCACATGCACGGGGGCCGTGACACCGGACAGCGCCTTCACGAGCAGGACGCGCCGGTCGGCCATGGGCGCGTCGAGCAGCGCCTCGTCGGCCAGGGCGAGGAGGTCGAACGCCACGAAGGAGGCGGGGGTGCGCTCGGCGAGCGTGGCCACGCGGGACGCGGCGGGGTGGATGCGCTCCGTCAGCGCGTCGAAGTCGAGGCGCCCCTCCTTGGCGATCACGATCTCGCCGTCCAGCACGCACCGATCCGGCAGCCGCTCGCGCAGGGCGGCCACCAGCTCGGGGAAGTAGCGCGTCAGGGACTTGCCGGTGCGGCTGCCGAGCTCGAGCTCGTCGCCGTCACGGAAGACGATCGCGCGGAACCCGTCCCACTTGGCCTCGTACTGCATGCCCGGCGGGATCTTCTTCACGGGCTTGGCGAGCATGGGCTTCACGGGCGGCATGACCGGCAGATCCATGATTCAAATCTAGGCGCCACCCCGGCGGACCGCCTGCGGGCCCAGGCCGGGCGACCACGCCGCTCCCACACCGGAGGCGTCCCCATGACCCGAAAGCGTGTTCTCGACCGGACCCTCGCCGTGCGCGCCTGACCCCGCGACTCTCAGGCCTCGTACTCCGTGAGGTCGATGGAGTGGATGTGCAGGGGGTGGCCGGAGACCGGGTGGACGGTTTCGCGGTCCAGGGTCATGCCGAGCTTGCGTACGACGTTCGCGGAGGCCTGGTTGCCGACCCGGTCGATGCTGATCACGCGGTCGAGGCCACGGTCCTGCAGCGCGAATTCGAGCGTGGCCTGCGCCGCCTCGGAGGCGTAGCCCTGGCCCCAGAACTGGGCGCCGAGCCGCCAGCTGATCGCGACCTCGGACTCGGCCTCGGGCAGGGACTCGGGGACGGAGAGGCCCGTGAAGCCGGCGAGCTCGCCGGAGGCGAGGAGTTCGACGGCGAAGAGCCCGAAGCCCTCGTCGTCCCACTCCTCCTCCCAGCGCTCGATGGCCTCGGCGGTGTGGTCCAGGTCGTGCACGGGACCGCCGTCGACCCACTGCATGACCCTCGGGTCCGCGTTGATGTCCGCCATCGGTGCGAGGTCGTCGTCGTGCCAGCGGCGGAGGAGGAGGCGGGGGGTGCGGATCTCGGTCATGCCCCCCATCCTGCCGAAGGCGCGGGCACCGGCGAAATCGGCCCGCTCCTCCCCGTCAGCCACTGCACCACGTCCACCGCCCGGTAGGGGCCGCCGCACGGGCTCAGATCCGCCAGGAAGCCCAGGTCCCGGCCGAGGGTGACCGCCGGGGGCTCGTCGCGTCCGGCCGGGGTGGCGCTGGCCTAGTCCGACCGTGGACAGGAGCCCGTTGCACAGGCAGAGACGGCCCTCCGTGTCGACGTCAACTCCGGTACGGGGAAGGCCGCGAGGGCGCGGCGCACGTCGCCGTCCGGGTCGCCGAGCTGGAGCCGGCGGGTCAGGACGGCGTCGAGCGCCGTGCCCGACACGACGAGGTCATCCAGGGCGGGATGGGCGTCCGGGGCTTCAGTCTTCGGCACGCGGGTCCGCGGACGTGCCGCCGGAGGGCCCGACTGGAGGTGACCAAGGACCTCTGGTCCGCGGTCCTTGTGCCCGTGGCGAGCCATATCGTCCGATGTGCGGTGAATGTCCGGGACGCTTAGCGTGGCTCGCATGGGTGCAGCCAAGGGCAAGAGCGCGGCCGTGGACATCGACACGGGTGAGCGGACGGTACGTCTCTCCAGCCCGGACCGGGTGGTGTTCCCCGAGCGCGGCTTCACCAAGCTCGACGTCGCCCAGTACTTCGTGGCCGTCGGCCCCGGCATCCTCCGCGCCCTCCGCGACCGCCCCACCACCCTGCAGCGCTACCCCGAAGGGGCGGCCGGCGAGTTCTTCTACCAGAAGCGCGCCCCGAAGAACCACCCCGACTGGATCCCCACCGCCACCATCGCCTTCCCCAGCGGCCGGACCGCCGACGAGATGTGCCCCACGGAGGTGGCCGCCGTCATCTGGGCGGCCCAGTACAACACCCTCACCTTCCACCCCTGGCCCGTGCGCGGCGACGACCTCGACCACCCCGACGAACTCCGCATCGACCTCGACCCGCAGCCCGGCACCGACTACGCGGACGCGGTCCGCGCCGCCCATGAACTGCGGTCGCTGCTGGACGAGTTCGGAGGTCTCGAAGGCTGGCCCAAGACATCCGGCGGGCGCGGCCTGCACGTCTTCGTGCCCATCGAGCCGCGCTGGACCTTCACGCAGGTGCGCAGGGCGGCCATCGCCGTCGGGCGGGAGCTGGAACGGCGAATGCCGGACGCCGTCACGACCGCGTGGTGGAAGGAGGAGCGCGGGGAACGGATCTTCGTCGACTACAACCAGACGGCGAGGGACCGCACGATCGCCTCCGCCTACTCCCTCCGCGCCCGCCCGCACGCCCCGGTCTCCGCGCCCCTGCGCTGGGACGAGGTCGAGGACGCCCGCCCCGAGGACTTCGACCTCGCCACCATGCCGGGACGCTTCGCCGACGTCGGCGACGTCCACGCCGGCATGGACGAGCACCGGCACTCCCTGGAGGCGCTGCTCGCCCTCGCCGACCAGGACGAGCGGGACCACGGCCTCGGCGACCTGCCGTATCCGCCGGAGTACCCGAAGATGCCGGGCGAGCCGAAGCGGGTGCAGCCGAGCCGGGCGAAGCACGAGGAGTAGCGGCGCCCCCGTCCCGGGCGGGGCGGGGGCGCCGACACGGCAGGGTTCGACCCGGGGCTACAGCTCCTTGATCCGGATGTCGCGGTACGAGATCACGTCCGTGACCCCGTGCACCTGCACCCCGACGTAGCCGGACGAGTAGCGCCGCCCGTCCGTGCCCGGGTCGTCGCCGCGCGGAGGCGTGAACTCCTGGCCGCCCGTGTTGTCGAACTCGTTGATCAGGACGCCGTTGCGGTAGACGGAGTAGTGCTGGTCCACCACCTTGATCTCGTAGTCGTTCCACGTGCCCTTGGGCGTGACGCCCGCGCCGGCCAGGCCCACCCGGTCGAAGCCGTAGATCGAGCCGGTCTTGTACATGTCGCCGTCAGGCCGGTCCAGGGCCTGGATCTCGTGGCCGTACTTGATGGCGACCCACTCCGGGCGTGACTCCTCCGGATGGTCGTGGACCTGCGGGAAGCGGACGAAGACGCCGCCGTTGGCGTTGCCGTTGCCCGGCGCGTCGTCCCGCCACTGGAGCTTCAGCGAGAAGTCACCGTACTTGCGCTGCGGGAACCACAGCATGCCCATGCCCTGGACGGTGGTGCTGCTGGTGATCGAACCGTCCGCGTTCAGGCCGAACTTGCCGCCCCCGACCTGCTCCCACTTGTCGAGGGACGCCTGCGTGCCGTCGAAGAGCTTGCGGTAGCCCTCCGTCTGGCCGGGCTTGCCGATGCCGGACTGCTTGGCGGCGCGGTTGATCTTGTTGTACTCGCGCTTGTCGATCTCGCCCGCCTTCAGGAGCTTGTCCGTCACGCTCTTCACGTGCTTCAGGAAGAGCGCGTGCGACGTCCACTCCTTCTCGTCCTCGATCAGCTCGCCCACGCGGCAGCGGTTGTTCGTGACCCGGTTCGGGATGCCCGTGTCGACCGTGCCCACGAAGACCGTCAACCGCTCGTCGTACTCCGGGCAGTTGGGAGCAGGCACGCCGCCGCCCTCGGCCACCGTGAAGGAGGCGGTCTTCGCCTCCGACGCGTTGCCCGCCTTGTCGCTCGCCCGGTACGCCACGGTGTGGCGCCCCACGCGGTCGACGACGACCGGCGCCTCGTACGCGAGGTAGGGGCCGCCGTCCAGGGAGTACTCGACCGTGGCGACGCCCGACCCGGCGTCCGTGGCGGTGACCGTCACCTTCGCCTTACCGAGGTAGGCGCCGTCCGAGTCCTTGCTGCCCTCGACCTTCGCCGACGTCTCCGGCGGGGTCCTGTCCTCGACGGGCGGCGCGACGACGGTGAACTCGGCGGCCTTCTCGCCCGCCTGGTTGCCCGCCTTGTCGGAGGCGCGGTAGCGGACCTTGTGGGCGCCCGCCTCGTGCACCATGACCGGCGCGGTGTACGCGGTCCACGCACCGTCGCCGATCGCGTACTCGATCTTGTTGACGCCGGAGCCGGTGTCGGACGCGGTCACCGTGACCGTCGCCATCCCCACGTACTGTCCCTGGTCGTTCTTCTCGCCGCTCACCGTGGCC
Source organism: Streptomyces venezuelae (assembly GCF_008642335.1). Taxonomy (NCBI): domain Bacteria; kingdom Bacillati; phylum Actinomycetota; class Actinomycetes; order Kitasatosporales; family Streptomycetaceae; genus Streptomyces; species Streptomyces venezuelae. The sequence goes on from NZ_CP029191.1 coordinate 7,046,889, forward strand.
GACGTCTCCGGAGGCGTCCTGTCGTCCGTCGGCGGGGCGACGACCTTGAAGTCGGCCGCCCTCTCCGCGGACACGTTGCCCGCCTTGTCGGTGGCCCGGTAGCGGATTTTGTGGGTGCCGACCTGGTCGACGACCACGGGCGCGGTGTACGGCTGCCAGGCACCGTCCGCCCCCACCGCGTACTCGACCTTGTCGACGCCCGAACCCTCGTCCGTCGCCGTCACCACCACCGTCGCCGAACCGACGTACGCGCCCTCGGAGTTGGTGGTCCCCTCGACCTTCGCCGCGGCCTCCGGCGCCTTGGTGTCCTCGCCGCCTCCTTCCGTCACGACCAGGATGCCCTGCATCGAACCGTGGCCGGGGATGGTGCAGTGGTAGCGGTAGCGGCCCGGGGTGAGCGTCACCTCGGCGGTGTGCTTGCCGCCCTTGTCGTCGTTGGGGTTGGCCATGATGTTGAGCGTGACGTCGTTGTTGAACTCCGGGTCGGAGGTGTCGAACGTCAGCGTGTGCGGCATGCCGGTCGTGTTGCCGGTCGCCTCGCTGTTCTCGAACACGATCGTCGTCGGACCCGCCACCGCCGTGGTCGGCGCCGACTTGTACTTGCTGATGTCGTTGTCGGCGGTCCACGTGAGTGTCTGCGCCTGCGCGGACACGCCCGTGTTGTCGGGGCGGGCCACCGCCGCCGTCGACGTCAGGCCGAGCACCATCAGGAGCGCGGCGAACAGCGCCGTGTACAGTCTTCGCCGTTGCGCCGACCGTGAGGTCCGCGACATAGGAGATCGCATCATCCCGCCTTCCTGGCCAGGTCGTCGGCGGCCGGTGTCGGCGCCCCGCCCTTGTACGTCACGCGCCACAGCGCCGACTTGGAGTCCGAGGTGAAGAAGCCGCGGCCGTAGTCGAGGACGTACAGCGAGCCGTCCGGCGCGAACTTCCAGTCCATGAGGTTCTTGATGCCGTCGTTGCCGACCGGAATGATCTTCTTCAGCGACTCGGCGTGGACGGGCAGACCGCCCTTGCCGACCGTCTTCGGGTCGGTCACCACCGCGTGCCGCGGCTGGTCCGAGTCGTAGAAGTCACCGACGAACCACTTGCCGTCCCAGTACGCGGGCCACTTGTCGGCGCTCGTGCTCGCCGCGTCGAAGCGGTAGACCGGGCCGTTCATCGTGGCCTGGCCGCCGCCCTTGAGCCACGGCAGGAGAATCTTCTGCTCCGCCGTCTTGTAGCTCGGCACACCCTTCGCGTCGCGCGGATAGTCGACGCCGCCGCCCTGCGGTGAGTACCAGATGTTGTTCGGCTCGGCCGGCGGGATGTTCACCAGGCCGTCGTTGTTCGGCGACTCGTTCTTGAGGTTCTCGCAGTCGTACCAGCCGAGCGGCTTCGACGGGTCCGGCAGATTCCGGTCGCGGTAGGGCTGGTTGTTGCCCATGCAGTACGGCCAGCCGCGGTTGGAGGCGTGGGTGATCGCCGCGAACGTGTCGTACTTCGCCGGGCCCCACGTCGTCGACGGCGCGCCCGCGTCCGGTCCCACCCAGCCCGCGTACAGCGTGTCCGTCTTCTTGTCGATCGAGATGCGCGCCGGGTTCCTGACGCCCATCACATAGATCTCGCCGCGCGTCTTGCCGCCGCCCTCGTCCGGCTCCTTGCCGGTGAAGAGGTTGCCCGACGGGAGCGTGTACGTCCCGTCGGGCTCCGGGTGGATGCGCAGGATCTTGCCGTTGAGGTTGTTGGTGTTCCCGGCCGTGCGGCGCGCGTCGGCGAAGGAGACGCCCTTGAAGTTCGGCTGCGGGTTGTTGCCCGAGTAACCGTCCGAGAACTGCGAGGAGTTGTTGTCACCCGTCGCGATGTAGAGGTTGTCCTTGGAGTCCCAGGCCATCCCGCCGCCCGCGTGGCAGCAGCTGTGGATCTGCACCGGCCACTTCAGGAGCACCTTCTCGCTGCCCATGTCGAGCTTGCCCGTGCCCTGGTCGTAGGTGAACCGGGAGACGTACCGCTGCGCCATGTGCGTCTCACGGTTGATCTGCGAGTGGGGTGTGTAGTGCAGGTACACCCAGCCGTTCTGCTCGAACTTCGGGTCGAGCTCGATGCCGAGGAGGCCCTCCTCGACCTTGATCAGCTCGTCGCCGCCGCCCTTGTTGCCGAAGACGGTCAGCGCGCCCGCGAGCGTCGACTTCTTGGTCTTCGGGTCGTAGACGTGGATCTCGCCCGTGCCCTTGCCGATGTCCGGGTTGTTCCAGTCGGTGACGACGGGCCGCGAGGAGTCCGCGCCGCCGCGGCCGATGTGGAAGACCTTGCCGTCGGGCGCGGTGACCAGACCGTGCGGCTCGCCGATCTGGTCGTTCTTGCCCGGCTGGTTGGCCTGCGTGAGGCGCTCCGCCTTGTAGTCGGCGTTGATCGTCGCCTGGCAGTCGGCGCGCGCGATGCGCGTGGTCCAGAGCAGGGCGCCGCGCAGATGGCTGCGGAAGTCCGCTTCGTCGTACGAGGCCGCGGTGCCGCCCATGCCCGTGTAGAAGGAGCGCCCGCCGTCGTAGTCGCGGCACCAGGACACGGGGTGGTCCCAGCCGTTCTTCCCGGTGCCAGGCTGGTAGGTCGACTCGCGGACGCGGGCGACCGTGTGGACGTCGCCCGAGGGGTTCTTCGTCCAGTTCAGCCACCGGTCGGGGCGCTTCCACTGGAGCGGCAGGCCCTTGGTCGCCGGGTGCTCGCGGTCGCCGACCTCGACGGTGGCGCGCTGGACGTCCGTCGGGCTCGCGTCGGCGGGACGGGCGCCGATCAGGCCAGTGAACCAGCTCGAATACGGTTCGGCGCGGGCCGCGTCGTGGATGCCGAGGAAGCCGCCGCCGGCCTCCATGTAGGCCTCCAGGCCCGCCTCCTGCTCGGCGTCGAGGACGTCACCGCCGCCGGTGAGGAAGGCGATGGCGTTGAACTTGCCGAGCTTCCTCTCGTCGGTGAAAACGGACGCGTCGTCCGTCGCCACGATCTTGAACCGTTCGGCGGCGGGGCCCGACTGCCCGATCTTCTCGATGGCCTCGATCCCTGCGTTGACGACGGGCGACTCGTCGCCGTCCGCCGCTGACCCGTGGAAGACGAGCACCTTGACGTTGGCCCCGCCGGGCGGCGAGGGAAGGGACATCGTTGTCAGCGGTGGTTCCGGGAACGGCCGCGCGGACGCGGCCTGTGCGGAGAGGGCCCCGGTGACCAGGGCGCCGGACAGCAACGCGGCCGCCCAGGCCCGGTGCTTGTGGTCCGGTCTACGTCGAGTTCTGCTCAACCCTCGTATGGTCAAGGGCCTTTGATGCGGTGTGCGCCGCATGAGTACACCCACCCCTCGTCGGTCACAGCAACAGCGCCGACGAAGCTAGACCTCTTTTCGCGCCTCGCCAATAGGTATCACCGCGATAGCACCAACTTTGTCCTGCGTGTGGATAAACAAAGATCCGGCCGATACCGTGTGGCCGTCCCCGGGGCCTCCTGCGCCCCGTCAGTCTCCGTACCGCAGTGGGGAGTTCGTCATGGACCGACTGAACCGACGGGATCTGGACAGGCGCAGCTTCAACCGTCGGATGCTCGTCGGCGGCGCGGCAGCGGCGGCGGGGGTGACATCGTTGTCGGTGGCGGGCGCGCCCGACGCGAGCACAGCCGAGGCGCCGCCGAGGACGGCACCGGCGGGCGGCGAGGTCAAGCGCATCAAGCTGTACGCGGAGAAGCTCCCGGACGGGCAGATGGGGTACGGCCTGGAGAAGGGCAAGGCGTCCATTCCCGGCCCGCTCATCGAGCTCAACGAGGGCGACACGCTGCACATCGAGTTCGAGAACACGATGGACGTCGACGCGAGCCTGCACGTGCACGGCATGGACTACGAGATCTCCAGCGACGGCACGAGACACACCAAGAGCCACGTGGAGCCGGGCGGCAAGCGCACGTACACCTGGCGCACGCACAAGCCGGGCCGCCGCAAGGACGGCACCTGGCGCCCCGGCACGGCGGGCTACTGGCACTACCACGACCACGTGGTCGGCACGGACCACGGCACCACGGGCGTGCGCAAGGGGCTCTACGGCCCGCTGATCGTGCGGCGCAAGGGCGATCTGCTGCCCGACAAGACGTTCACCGTCGTGTTCAACGACATGACGATCAACAACAAGGCGGGCCACGACGCCCCCGCGTTCGAGGCGACCGTGGGCGACCGTGTCGAGTTCGTCTCGATCACCCACGGCGAGTACTACCACACGTTCCACGTGCACGGTCACCGCTGGGCGGACAACCGCACGGGCCTCCTGACCGGCCCCGACGACCCTAGCCAGATCCTCGACGACAAGATCACGGGCCCGGGCGACTCCTTCGGCTTCCAGGTCATCGCGGGGGAGGGCGTGGGGGCCGGGGCGTGGATGTACCACTGCCATGTCCAGAGCCACTCGGACATGGGGATGGCGGGGCTGTTCCTGGTGAAGAAGGCGGACGGGACGATTCCGGAGTATGAGGCGCATCATGCAGGGGCGTCGAGCTCATCGAAGTCGCCGAAACCCTCAGGCTCCTCGAAGTCGCCGGACGCGTCGGACTCGTCCGGAGGGCACCACCACTAGTTCGTGCCGGCGCGCAGCCGCTCCATCAGCTGAGAGAGCATTTCGGCGAGGTCGTCCGGATCCGGGTAGCCGTCCGGCACCGCGCACCGGTCGGCCCAGCCGTCGGCCTCCAGCCGCTCCAGGCGTTCGAGGACGCGGGGACGGAGGTCGTCGGGGACCCGGAACCCGTCGTCCAGCGCGGCGAACAGGCAGCCCGCCACGAACGCCCAGTGCACGTCCGGGGATTCGAGCTCGTGCAGCAGCCGGTCGTACGCGTCCGGGATGTGCCGTGCGAGGGCGTCGCGGAAGCTGACGGCGCGGAGGGCGGGGACCGGCGAGTCGGCGTGCCGCTGCAGCGCGTCGGTGACGGCACCGACGTGGCGTTCCTCGGCGCAGTCGAGACCGGCCAGCGCCTGCGCGGCGGCGACGCGGACGACGGTCTCCTCGTCGTGGTCGAGGAGCCGGACGAGCCCTTCCACGGCCTCGCCCTCCACGGAGGACCCCGCGGCCATCGGGTTGAGGCCGTCGGCGGCGGCCCGGCGCACGTCGGCGTCGGGGTGTCGCAGGGCTTCGAGGAACAGCGGGTAGGGCGGCTCGTCCAAGGGCTTGTGCATCTGGAGCTCGTCGTAACAGCGCAAGACCTCGGCCAGGACGCGGGGGACGGGCTGTTGCCCCGCGCCCAGCCGGTCCAGGGCCCGGCGGACCGGTCCGTACCGGAGCGTGTCGTTGAACAGCAGCAGGTCCGAGAGCGTCTCGACACCGAGGGTGGTGCGGTCCGAGTCGTCGTCGGCGCAGAGGTCAAGAGCCTCGTCGATCAGCAGACCGACCTGCGCGCGCTCGCTCCACGACTCCCCGTCGGCGCTCCGCGCGAGGGTGACCAGGATGTCGGTGCGCTCCTCGGAACCCGGCGCGAGGGGCAGCGCTTCCGCGAACACGTCCCGCGCCCGCTCCCGCAGCCGGTCCGCGTCCTCCGCGCCCAGCGGTTCGTTCCTGCGTACGACGAGCGACGCCAGCATCACGGCGAAGTCGAACGCGAGATCGCGCTGGAAGTCCCCGGGCCGTCCGACCCCGTCGAGCCCCTGCGGGGTCCAGCCCTGCCCGCGCAGATACGCGAGGCGTTCCCGCATGTCGTCCTGCATGTCCTCGCCGACCTCCCGCAGGGCCGGGGGCCCGCCGAGCTCCTCGACGAACCGGGTCCACGCCCGCAGGAACCCCTCGGGGTCGTCCAGGTGCGCGGCGACGATCCCCTCGACGCGCCGCCGTACCCCGTCGTCGCGTCGCAGCGCGGCACAGAACCCGTCGACCACGGTCTCGTGGAAGTCGTCCGTCCACGGCTCGCGCGCCACGGCCCCGGCCAGTTCCCGAAGCGCCCACTCCAGCTCGGCACCTTCGGCGGCGGCGACCGCGGCCTTGGCACGAACGGCCACGTCGGGGTCGCGCAGAGCGCCTCCCAGCTCCTGATGCAGCTCGGCCAGCTTGCGCTCTCTCCGCTTCTTGAACATGGGGGCAGGGTATGTGGAAGGGACTTCGCTCGGCTGTGCCGACTGGATATGCGGGGCGGCGGCTGGTCGGTAGAGTCGTTGTGTTACGGCTGATTGTGGGGACAATCGGCCGGTATTCGGCTGCCGATGTCCCGGGGGGCTGCAGCATATGAGTCGTCGATCCAGCGGTTTTGTCGGTGTGTGGGCCGAAATGCAACGGCAACAACAGCGCCAGTCGGAAGCTGAAGCCAGGCGGCAGCGACAGCAGGCTCAGCAAGCGCGGGCGTATCAGTGGCGCGCCGCCCAGAGCCATCGCGAGTACCGGCAGGCCGAGGCGCAGCGACGCACCGAGGAGCTGGACGCGCAGGTCGCGGCGCTGCAGGGGATTCTTGCCGCGGGCTGCCGGGCCGCGCCCTTCAGGTCCTCCTCGCTCATGCGCCCGGAGGAGGTTCCGCCGTTCGCCCCCGGACCATTGACGCAGCCCGAGCAGCTGGCCGCCTACCAGCGGGAGTACCGGGCGTGGGCCGATGGACAGCTGGCCGAAGTGCGTGCCCACAACGCAGGCGTCGCCGCCGTGACCCAAGGAGTGAGGCGCCGGGATCCTGATGCGGTGGTCGAGTACTTCTCGGCGGCTCTGTATGCGTCGACGGGATGGCCGGAGGGATTTCCGCGGCAGGTCGCGGCCGCCTATGACCCTGCCGCCGGCCAATTGGTGCTTGATTGGGAACTGCCCGCCTACGGCGTCGTTCCTGAGGTCAAGTCGGTTCGGTACATGTACGGGACCGACCAGGACAAGGAGATAGCTCGCCCGACGAGCCAACGCCGTGCTCTGTACAGAGAAGTCCTCGCCCAGTGCATGCTGCTTGTGTTGCACGAGGTCTATGCTTCGGACGAGTTTGGCGTTCTCGATTCCGTTGCCCTGAACGGATTCGTCGACGGGCACGACCCCACGACAGGCCGGCCGGGGCGTATTTTCCTCGCCACCGTGATGGCGTCCCGTTCTTCGTTCCGTGAGCTCTACTTGGCACAAGTGGACGCCTGCAGCTGCCTGGCCGAAGCGCTGAGGGGGCAGCTCTCGTCGCGCCCCGACCAACTGGCGTCGGTCAGGCCCGGGCGACGTCCGCAGGACGTCGGGAACCGCGTCGTCGCCCACGGCAGCGACGAGGAACCGGACCTTTACGCGATGGACCCGGTCGCATTCGAGAATCTCGTCGCCGAACTCTTCCGGGCCATGGGAATGCAGGCCGTGACGACGGCACGGTCCCATGACGGCGGTGTGGACGTCGACGCCCTGGATCCGACGCCGATCCGTGGCGGCAAGATGGTCGTGCAGGTCAAGCGCTACCGCAATACGGTGCCGCCCACCGCTGTGCGTGATCTGTACGGGACGGTGCAGGACGCGGGGGTCAACAAGGGTGTCCTCGTGACGACGTCGGGGTTCGGTCCTGGATCCCACACTTTCGCCAACGGGAAGCCGCTGGAGCTGATCTCGGGTGCCGAACTCGTCGATCTGCTGCATCGGCACGGTCTGCGCGGACGGCTCGGCGGCGGAAACGGGCAGTCGGAGGCTCCGTCGCCCCTCTCGGAGCCGGACCCCCGACTGCCCGACGACTACAACGTTCTGGGCATGTCGTGGACAGGAAGCGTCGCCTTGGACGTATGCACACTCGTCTGCCGGGGCACTCGTGTCATCGGCGACGACTTCTTCGTCTTCTACAACAATCTGCAGACTCCGGACGGTTCCGTGCGGGCAGTGGCCGCCGCCGCGCCCGACAAGGCCGCGGTCTGCGTCTCCTTCGACGCACTGCCGGCCGAGGCCGACCGACTCGTGCTGGCGGCCGCAGTCGACCCCGAAGTCAACCCGGACGCCGACCTCTCTGGATTCACGGATGCCTGTATCCGCCTGCTCGACCCCGAACTGACCGAGCTCGGTACCCTCGAGGTCTCCGACGGCCGCCCACGCGAAACCGCTCTCGTACTCGGTTCGTTCCGTCGCAGGGCGAACGGGGACTGGGACTTCGTCCTGGGAGGCAAGGGTTATACGGGAGGTCTGGAAGAGCTGGTGCAGGACTTCGGCATCGAGGTGGAGTAGAGAAGCGGGGCGGAGCTTGTAAGTGGGGCGGTACCCACGGCCGGCCATACGGAAAGATGCCTCCTGACATCGTCAGGGAGGAGTGCCGAAGGTGACCGAGGAACCGCGTCCCACTCTGGAGGCCGTGGCCGCTCGTGCCGGGGTTTCCAGGGCCACCGTCTCGCGCGTCGTCAACGGGGACCCGGGGGTGCGGGAGGTGCTCGCCGAGAAGGTGCGGCAGGCCGTCGACGAGCTGGGGTACGTGCCCAACCGGGCCGCCCGGAGCCTGGTCACGCGGCGCCACGACGCGGTCGCCGTCGTGATCGCCGAGCCCGAGACGCGGGTCTTCGCCGACCCGTTTTTCGCGCTGCAACTGCGCGGCATCAGCAAGGAGTTGACGGCGCATGACATCCAGCTCGTGCTGCTCCTCACGGAGGGGCGGGACGATCACGAGCGGGTGGGGCGGTATCTCGCGGGCGGGCACGTCGACGGCGCGCTCGTCTTCTCGCTGCACTTGGACGACCCGCTGCCCGGCATCATCCGCCGCGCCGGCGTCCCGACCGTCTTCGGCGGGCGCCCCGGCTGGCCCGAGGCGGAGGGTGGCGGGCCGGACGCGCCCTACGTCGACTGCGACAACCGGGGCGGCGCCCGGGAAGCCGTGCGGCATCTGGTCGGCCTCGGACGACGCCGTATCGCGCACATCACCGGCGCCCTCGACCAGACCTCCGCGGTCGACCGGCTCGACGGGTACCGCGACGCCCTGCCCGACGTCGACCCCGCACTGATCGCCGAGGGCGACTTCACCCCGGCGGGCGGGGAGCGTGCGATGCGAGAACTGCTCGACCGTACGCCCGAGTTGGACGCCGTCTTCGCGGCCAACGACCTGACCGCGTCCGGCGCCCTCCGGGTGCTCCGCGAACGAGGTCGCAGGGTGCCGGACGACGTGGCGGTGGTCGGCTTCGACGACATGCTCCCGGTCGCCGAGCAGACCGAACCGCCCCTCACCACGGTCCGTCAGGACATAGAGGAGATGGGGCGGTTGATGGCCAGGATGCTGCTCAGGGGGAGGGGAGTGCAGGAGCGCGGCGCAGGTACGGAGGGGGAGGGGGCAGTGGAGAGTGGCGGCGGGCCTGCCGGTGTGGTTCTGCCGACGGCCCTCGTGCGCCGCGCCTCCGCATAGCACGTAACGGGCTCCTGAGAGAGGGGTTGCGAAGGGTGCGTGAGCGCTACGAACCCACGCTCACCGTGAACCGGCGCGGATTGCCGTCGTGCGCCGCGCCCGACACGTCCGGCTGCCCGTCGGGACGTACGTCGTCGTACGGGAACGCGTACCCGATGGGGGAGTTGGCGTGTACCACGCGTGACCAGTGATTGGTCACCGGGTCCCGGTAGTAGTCCGCCGTGCTCGTGCCGTTCGGCTGCGAGGGGTGGGTGAGCATGATGCTGCGGTTGAAGCCCGCCGCGAGCCGGGCCAGCAGGGCCTTCTTGTCGTCGGGGTCGTTCGGGTTGTTGGCGAACGGGCCGTGGTTGCAGGTGAAGATGTCCTTCGAGGTCGGCTTGGGGAAGGAGTGGCCGCCGTTGAACGTCAGGACATTGCCGTTGACCCGCCCGGTGAACACGCCGCGCCCGCCCTGGAGGTCGATCCTGAGGTCCGTGCCGCGGTATTTGTCCCACACCTTGTCGATGTAGCTGTTCCACACGTCGCGGAACGGCATCTGGTCCGGGCGGTCGAAGTACGGTGCCATGAGGTTCTGCGGCGAGATGACGCGCAGGACGCCGCCATTGTCACCGCGGATGACCAGCTTGTCCCAGGGCTGACCATCCTTCCGCGCCTGCGCCGTCAGATCCGCCGCGATCTTGTCGACGGCACCGCCGGGCAGCGGGGCGACGGTGTGCCTGCCGTCGCCCTCCAGGGTCAGGCCGATGGGCAGCGCGGTCACCAGGTCGACGTAGCTGATGTTGGCGTACAGCTGCTGCGGGTTGAAGGTGAACTCGCAGAACGACCACGTACGGCCGTAGTTGGGGTCCGCGCGGGTCGCGAAGGCGGGCTCGACCAGGGCGGGGCCCGGGTTGAGGAAGAAGTCCAGCTTGTCGTCGCGCACGAAGTAGACGCGGGCGCCGAACATCTGGGGCAGGGTCAGTATCTTCGGGGCGGAACCCGCGGCGCCGAGTGGGATGGCGCAGTCGACCAGGAGCGGCGTCTGCGGGGCCGAGGGCGACTCGGGTCGGTAGACGCCGCCGTCCGGCTTGAGGAGCACCCAGCGGCCGGTGCCCTGCTCGTGCCCTGTGACGTAGGCGCGCACCTGGCCGGGGAGCGACTTGTTCGCGAGGGCCAGCTCGCAGGTGGCGGGCGCGGCCCCGCCGCCCGTCCGGCCCGCCTGGCCTGCTTGCGCGCCGGGGCTCAGGGCGCTGCCCCAGACGGGGTAGGTGAGGGCGCCGGCGGCGCCGGCTGCGGTGGTCAGGAACGTTCGACGCGATATCACGGAAGGTCTCCTGCACGGTTGCGTGGGGGGTTGTGGTGTGTGGGGGCACCACGGGAGCACCACTGTCTCGGCGGGCGGGTACGGCGTCAAGAGTTGTGACTGAGAGCGCTCTCACAAATGTTTTTCCTTCATCAAATGACGTAGTGAGGGGCGTCTGGGGGCGCGGGCAGCCCGATTGTCAGTGGCGAGTGCCAGACTTCTGAGTGCGGAAGAGAGATCCGACAAAGGAGTCGATCATGCTCAATAACCGTTTCGTGACAGGTGCACCCGTCTGGGTGGACATGTGCGCTCCTGACCTCGGCAGCGTCAGCGGGTTCTACCGCGAGCTGTTCGGCTGGGAGCTCCAGCAGGGCGCCGCGGACGTCGGCGGCTACAGCCAGTACCAGCTCTCGGGCCGCACCGCCGCGGGCGCGATGGCCATATCGGGCGACGAGGCCGCGCCGGCCTGGACGCTCTACTTCCGCACACCGGAGGTGGACGCCACGGTGAAAGCGGTCGAACAGGCAGGTGGCAGCACCCTCTTCGAGGCCGTGGACATCCTCGACCTCGGCCGCATGGCGGGGCTCGTCGACGCCGGGGGCGTGCCGTTCTCCGTGTGGCAGCAGGGCGAGCTCAAGGGACTCGATGTTCTGAACGAACCGGGCGGTCTGATCTGGACCGAGCTGTACACCCCGGACGTCGCCGCGGCCACCGCGTTCTACGGCGCCGTGTTCGGCTGGCAGACGACCGAGGCGGCCTTCCCCGGCGGGTCGTACACGATGGTGCACCCGGCGGACGGCTCGGCGGACGACATGTTCGGCGGCATCGTGCCGCTGGCGAGCGACCCCTCCGAGACCGGGGCGTACTGGCTGCCGTACTTCCAGGTGGACGACTGCGACGCCGCGGCCGCCAAGGCCAGGGAGGCCGGTGGTGAGGTGCGCATGGAGCCCCTGTCGATGGAGGGCGTGGGGCGCTTCGCGAAGCTCGCGGACCCGGCGGGTGCGAAGTTCGCGGTGCTGCAGCCGTCGCCGCCCGGGGAGCAGGGGCAGTAGGGCCGGCGGAGGGTCGGGGGCGTAGCGGCGCAGCCTTCGGTGCCCGGACCGCGTGGTCAGAGCCGGGTGCCGACGGGCGTTTCGCGGTGCCCGCGGCTGGGCAGCCCTCAGCGGGGCGCCCGACGGGCACAGCCGCCTTGAGGCCGGATAGACGTTCGTTGATCGTTCGTTGATCGGTTGTTTCGCGCGGTCGGACAGCATGGGTTCCATGCAGATCGAGATGACAGCCGAGCCCGAACTCGCCTGGCAGGAGCAGGCTCTGTGCGCCCAGACCGGAGCCGAGTTCTTCTTCCCCGAGCCCGGTAGCTCGGTGCGCGAGGCGAAGGACATCTGCCAGATGTGCGAGATGCGCACGGCCTGCCTGGAGTACGCACTGAACAACGACGAGCGGTTCGGCGTCTGGGGCGGCCTCTCCGAGAAGGAGCGGTATGCCCTCAGACGCGAAACCCGCGCCTGAATCACCGAAACCGATTCGCCGATACGCAGACACACCGACACGGCCGGTACGCCGATGCCTCGAACCCGCGGACCCTTGCCGATCATGGGTCCCGCGGGTTCTCGGCCGTGCCAGGCGCGTCAGGCGTATCAGGTGTACGTCACCACGAACCGCCGCGTCCCCGCGGGGACCTGCACGTCGTCACCGGAGACGGGCAGCTGCCGACCGTCCGCCGACACCGACCGCACCGGTCCGAACCGGCACGGATAGACGTACCGCACCCGCGCCGGAGCCTCGGTCACCTCCACCGTCACCGTCCTGCGGCCCGCGTCGTGCGTGAGCCGGTAGCCGAAGGGCTCCCCGAACAGCGTCGGAGCGGATTCGACGGCCACCGTCTCGCCGTCCGGCACCCAGTGCGGACGGACACCCGGCGCGATGTACATGTGCGGATCGCGGTCCTCGTCCGCCTCGAACAGCAGGATGTCGCGGAGCAGGAGCAGATACTCCGCGGCGGCCCAGCCGTGCGGGATGTCGCCCATGTACCAGTGCCGGGCGGGCACTTCGTGGAAGTCCGACGCGATCGTGAAGGCGTGCTGCTCGTTCCAGGCGCCGAGCGCCACCGCCCGCTCCTCGGTCCGCGGGAACGCGGCCCCGACGATCCAGCCGAGCAGCGCGTCCATCCGCGCCGGATCGCCCGCGAGCAGATAGGCGTGCGCCAACTGCGTGGTGAGGTAGGGGCCGTAGGCGTTCCACGCGGACTCGTGCCGGTAGCCGCCCCGCACGAAGTGGGCGTACATGGTGTCGAGCGTGAAGCGCGCCGCCGCGTCGATGTCGGTGCCGAGCTTGCTGCCCATGTGCAGCCGCAGCGGGTGGAAGAACGCCGCGGTGCCGATCATCGTCGAGTCGAGCCTGCCGACGTCGCCGGGGCCGGTGGGGATGTACGTCTCCCAGGCGCCGCGCCTGCGCTGCTCAGCGAGGACCCAGCGCACCGAGGCCGCCGTGGCACGCTTCACGTCGTCGAAGGCCGCCCACAGTTCGGGCACGTCCGGAGAGCCGATGCGCTCCGCGAGCCGCGCCGCCTCGTACAGTCCGGCGAGCGCCCACAGGTCGTCCCAGTAGTGCGGTTTGTCGCGCTCGCCGAGGTGCTCGGCGCTCCAGCCGCTGTGCAGCAGCCCGTACTGGTCGCGGTTGTCCCGCAGCCAGCGGGCACCGTCGATCACGTACGGCGTGTAGAGCTTCGCGCCGAACGCGGCGGCGCGGCCCTTCGTGCGGTCGTAGCGGCCGATCGCCCAGAGAGCCTGCCCGTTGCTGTCCCACTCGCGGTCGTCCCGCTCGTGCGGACCGCCGTAGAAGCCGTACTCGGCGCACGGTCCGATCCGGCCCGTGCCGCGGTTGAACTTCAACGGGTAGTGCGTGCCCAGCTGGTGCTCGGCGAGCGCGCCGTCGCCCACCAGCGAGCAGGCCGTGGCCTCGACGGACGAGTCGCGGATCCAGAACGAGTCGTACACCGTGGGGCCGGGGTGGATCTCCCCGTGGTCGGAGAGGATCAGCAGCTGCGACCGCGACTGGCGGAACAGGTCGGTCAAGTGCGCGACGGGCCGCGGGAGCTCGGGCTGCAGGCCCTGTCCGAGGAGCTTCGTCGTCCAGAACGCCCGGTTGGCCTCCTCCAGCTCACCGGCCGGTACGGACCTGATCTCCGCGAGATCGGCTGCCCCACTGTACAGATCGACGGGCAGCCGTACGTCCAGCTCGAACATCTCGTCGTCGACGACCCGGAACGGCCACGCGAATGCCGCGCTGCACAACCCCGCCACCTGGTCCTGTGCCTGCCCGGCGCCGTTCAGCTTGCCGCCGTTGACCAGGTCGTGGAACGGGCTGTGCGCCAGATAGGAGGCCGGGTCGTAGCTGAAGTCCGGGTTGCCGTACACGCCGTACTGCTCGGGCACGGTGTCGAACACCGGGCCCCAGCCGCTGTTCGTCTCCACCCGGTTCTCCGCCGGCAGGTGCCGCAGGAACGTCAGCCGCCGGTCGGTGATCTGCCTGCCGTTGCGGTCGTGCCGCTGGAAGCCGCTCGGGCCCGCGGGCATCACCGCCGCGCACAGCCAGCCCTCGCGCGGCTGGCCGGTCGCGGTGCCCACCGTCACGCGGGTCACCACGAGGTCGCGCTGCCGTGCGCCGACGGTCGTCGCGAAGGTGCGCTGCACGAACGCGACGCCGTCCGGGGCGCGGAAGTCCGTGAGGACGACCGGCAGGTGCGGTGCCTCCATGCGCTGGGACACCGTGCCGTCGCCGGGCAGCTGCGGCAGGTGCAGGGCGCCCGTCGCCGGGTCGTAGAGGAAGAAGAACAAGCAGTACTTGTCGTAGACCGGCTCGATCTCACCGGCCTGACCGATCAATGACTCCTGACGGTGGTCCTTCACGCCCACCATGTGCCAGTAGCGGTACAGGGCATTGGAGGCCAGGGCGGCTTCCTTCGTCTCGTACGTTCCCGAGTCGAAGTCGTCGCTCCAGCGCCGGAAGGCCTGCTGCGCCCACCACGGCACGGGACAGGGCACGTGCGCCCGGCCCGCCCAGCTGCGCCACATGACCTCGTAGAACATCCACTCGTGGGTCTGCGCCATCTGCGCCATGGGTTCACCCCCTGACCCACCGTTGCACCGAGGGGGACGGTCGTAAATCGATGCGACAGCGCGGTGTGACCGTGGAGCGGGCAAGGGGACTTTCGACGAGGCCCTCGACCGCTGGGCGGCGCAGGGAACGCTGCCGGAGGGGCTCGGACGGCACGCCCGTGCACTACCACGCCTCCTACCCGGTCCTCGCGGATGTCGCCGCCGTCGCTGCCCGCAGCGGTCGGCGCGAAGAGGCCGGAGCGGTCGTCGAGCGCGCCGCCCGGACACTGGGGGAGAACGCCTCACCCCGCCTGCGCGCGCTGATAAGCGCAGCAGCGGCAGATCGTCCGGCTCGCGGCGCGCGGGCTGACCGACCGGGAGATCGGGGAGCGGCTCTTCCTCTCCCCGCGCACGGTCGGCTCCCACCTCTACCGCAGCTTTCCCGACTGGGAATCACGGCACGCGCCCAGCTCCGTGACCTCGTCGAGAGCGCGGGTGCCCGGAGTCAGGCGCCCCGCGCCGCCATCCGCGCCTTGCGCGCGGCCAGCCTCTCGTCGAACTTCGACGCCTCCGCGTCGAGCCCGCTCATGAAGAAGCCCAGCTCCTCCTGCGCCTTGAGGCCGTCGGGGCCGAGTTCGTCGATCTCCAGGACCCTCAGGAAGCGCAGCACGGGCTGCAGCACGTCGTCGTGGTGGATGCGCATGTTGTAGACCTCGCCGATGGCCATCTGCGCGGCGGCGCGCTCGAAGCCCGGCATGCCGTGGCCGGGCATGCGGAAGTTGACGACCACGTCGCGCACGGCCTGCATCGTGAGGTCCGGCGCGAGCTCGAACGCGGCCTTCAGGAGGTTGCGGTAGAAGACCATGTGCAGGTTCTCGTCCGTGGCGATGCGCGCCAGCATGCGGTCGCAGACCGGGTCGCCCGACTGGTGACCGGTGTTGCGGTGCGAGATGCGCGTCGCGAGCTCCTGGAAGGCGACGTACGCGACCGAGTGCAGCATCGAGTGGCGGTTGTCCGACTCGAAGCCCTCGCTCATGTGCGCCATCCGGAACTGCTCCAGCTGGTCCGGGTCGACGGCGCGCGAGGCGAGGAGGTAGTCGCGCATCACGATGCCGTGCCGGCCCTCCTCGGCGGTCCAGCGGTGCACCCAGGTGCCCCAGGCGCCGTCGCGGCCGAAGAGGGAGGCGATCTCGTGGTGGTAGCTGGGGAGGTTGTCCTCGGTGAGCAGGTTGACCACCAGCGCGATGCGGCCGATGTCGGTGACCGGGGACTGGCCCTTCTCCCACGCCTCGCCGTCCTCGAAGAAGCCGGGGAAGTTCCGGGCGTCCGAGAACGGGACGTACTCGTGGGGCATCCAGTCCTTGGCCACCTTGAGGTGGCGATTGAGTTCCTGCTCGACCACTTCCTCCAGCGCGTAGAGCAGCCGGGCGTCGGTCCAGCTGTCCGCGCTGCCGAGGTGGGGAGAGGTGATCGTCACGGGGGCTCCAGGGGGACGGGAGTACAGAGAGTTGCACGGGCAGTGCGAGCGGTGCACTACCTACGGTGTCGTAGGTTACGTTGCCGTAGGTTAAACCCTCCGTAAAGAGGCTGTGAGCCCGGCCCCCACCCGTATCGACTGCCTCTGCGGCCTCAGTGCTGGTCAGGCGTACAGTTCACGGAGCCGGACCGAGAGGCACGTCACACATCCTTCGAGCTTCTCGAACTCGCTGATGTCCACCGGAACCGGGTCGAATCCGAGATCGGCGAAGAGGTCCGCGGTGCGGGGCGCGCTCGCCGCCATGAGCAGTCTCGAGCCGCCGAGCAGCACCACGTGCGCGCCCGCCTCCTCCGGTACGGGCAGGAGGCGGGGGAAGAGGGAGGGGCTGTCGACGAGCGGCTCGTACCCGATGACCGTCCCGTCGGGCAGCGCCGTCACGGCGGACTTGAGATGCAGGACCTTGGCCACGGGCACGGAGACGACCCGCGCCCCGAGCGGTTCGAAGACGGCCCGCAGCTGCCGCACCCCCTCGGCGTCGGTCCTGCCGCCCCGCCCGACGTACAGGGTGTCGCCGATCTTGAGCACGTCGCCGCCCTCCAGCGTGCCCGGCTCCCACACCCAGTTGACCGAGCATCCGAGCCGGCCCACCGCCTCCTCGACGCCGGTCGCCTCGCCCCGCCGTGAGCGGGCGCCGGACCGGGCTATCAAGGCTACGTTCCGGAAGACGACGACCGCGTCCTCCACGAAGACCGAGTCGGGGCACGCGTCCGCCGGCTCCACCTCGAAGGTCTCCCAGCCGTGGGCGTCCAGCGCCGCCACGTACGCCTCCCACTGCCGCATGGCGAGGCCCACGTCGACCGGGGTGCGTTGCAGGTGGGTGACCAGGCCCTCCGCGAGGCGCGGGCTCGGGCGGCGGATCAGGGCCTTCTTGCTGGGCACGGACGGCTCTCCTCACGCGGGCGGGACGGGTGGCCGCAACATCATGCAGCGCGCCGCCCGCCCCCGCCCAGGGCGCCTCGCAAGTGATCCGCCGTGAACGAGCCCTCGGCTTCGAGCAGTTGCGCCGGTGTGCCCTCGAAGACGATCCGCCCGCCGTGCTTGCCGCCGTCGGGGCCGAGGTCGATCACCCAGTCCGCGTGCTTGACGACGTCGAGGTTGTGCTCGACCACGATCACCGTGTTGCCCGCGTCGACGAGCCGGTCGAGCAGGGCGAGCAGTCCGTCGATGTCCGCCATGTGCAGCCCGGTGGTCGGCTCGTCCAGGACGTACGTCGTGCCCGTGCGGTGCAACTGGGTCGCCAGCTTGATGCGTTGGCGCTCGCCGCCGGAGAGGGTGCTCAGCGGCTGTCCGAGCGTGAGGTAGGTGAGGCCCACGTCCCGCAGCGCCCGCAGCCGGGGGCCCACCGACGTGTCGTCGAGGTGGGCGAAGAAGTCCAGGGCCTGCTCGGCGGTCATCTCCAGTACGTCCACGACGGACCGGCCGCCGACCGTGAGCCGCAGCACCTCCTCCTTGAAACGGCGCCCCTCGCACGCCTCGCACGTCGTGGTCACCGGATCCATGAACGCCAGGTCGCTGTAGATGACCCCGCGCCCCTGGCAACGCTCGCACGCGCCATGCGTGTTGAAGCTGAACAGACTCGCCTTCGCGCCGGTCTCGCGCGCGAACAGCTTGCGCACCGTGTCCATGATCCCCAGGTACGTCGCCGGGGTGGAGCGGCCCGAGATGCCGATGGACGACTGGTCCACGACGACGGCGTCCGGGTACGCGTCGGTGTACACCTTCGACACCAGGGTGCTCTTGCCGGAGCCCGCGACGCCGGTGACCGCCGTGAGGACCCCGGTGGGCACCCGTACGCTCACGTTCTTGAGGTTGTGCAGGTCGGCGCCCTTGATCCAGTGGCCGCCGACGGGCTCGCGCGGGCGCTCCTTGATGCCGGTGGCGCGCCGCAGGTGGCGGCCGGTGAGGGTGTCCGCCCGGCGCAGCTCCGCCGGAGTGCCCTCGAAGACGACCAGGCCGCCCTCGGTGCCGGCCGCCGGGCCCATGTCGACGACGTGGTCGGCGATCGCGATCACGTCGGGGTCGTGCTCGACGACCAGGACGGTGTTGCCCTTGTCGCGCAGCCGGAGCAGGAGGTCGCCCAGGCGCCCCACGTCGCGCGGGTGCAGCCCGACGCTCGGCTCGTCGAAGATGTACGTCATCCCGGTGAGGCTGGATCCGAGATGGCGCACCATCTTCAGGCGCTGGCCCTCGCCCCCGGAGAGCGTGGACGTCTCGCGGTCCAGGCTGAGATAGCCGAGGCCGATCGCCTCGATCCGTTCCAGTGCCGCCACCGCGGCCGCCGCGATCGGCCCGGCCACCGGGTCGTCGACGCGCCCCAGCTCGGCGATCAGGTCGGTGACTTCCATCCGGGTGCAGTCGGCGATGCCCAGACCGTTGACGCGGGTGGCCAGCGCCGCCGGGTTGAGGCGGGCGCCGTGACAGGCGGGGCAGGACCCCTCGTGCAGGAAGTCCTGCACCATGTCGCGCGTCCGCTGGGAGAGCGTGGACAGGTCGCGGTTGAGGTAGAGCCGCTCGAAGCGGTCGGCGAGCCCCTCGTAGTCGATGTCCCGCGCGCCGCCCGTGTTGTTGACGTTCACCTTCTTCCGCGCGCGTCCGCCGTCGCCACCGCCCCGCAGCAGGAACCGCCGTTCCGCCGCGCTGAATTCGCCGACCGGCTTGTGCGTGTCCAGGTCGGGTGTGTTCGTGTACGTCTGGCCCTGCCAGGTGCCCGCGGCGAACGGCGGGAAGAGGATCGCGCCGTCCGCCAGGGATTTGGTGGGGTCGAGGATGCGGTCGTAGTCGGGCCGAACCGTGCGCCCCAGCCCGTCGCACTCGGTGCAAATGCCCGACGGGTCGTTGAACGAGTACGCCGTCGCCGGACCCGCGCTCGGTGTGCCGTGCCGGGAGAACAGCACGCGGATCACGGAGTAGATGTCCGTCATCGTGCCGACGGTGGAGCGGGAGTGGCCGCCCACCGGCTTCTGGTCGACGACGATCGCGGGGGAGAGCTCCTCGATGGCGTCCGCGTGCGGCCGCTCGTACTTCGGCAGCCGGTTGCGGACGAACCAGGTGAACGTCTCGTTCAGCTGCCGCTGCGACTCCACCGCGATCGTGTCGAAGACGACCGACGACTTCCCCGACCCGGATACCCCCGTGAAGACGGTGAGCCTGCCCTTGGGAATG
Source organism: Streptomyces venezuelae (assembly GCF_008642335.1). NCBI lineage: Bacteria > Bacillati > Actinomycetota > Actinomycetes > Kitasatosporales > Streptomycetaceae > Streptomyces > Streptomyces venezuelae. The sequence goes on from NZ_CP029191.1 coordinate 7,066,258, forward strand.
CGCAGGCTCACCTCCTTGAGGTTGTTCTCACGGGCTCCGTCGACGGTGATGTAACGGTGCGTGTCCAGCTGGGTCTCTCGGTGCGTGTCCTCGTGCTTCTGGTCCATGCATCCGACGCTAGGCCGAATACCCGACAGCTTCTGTCTTCTTTTCCTGAGTGATCTCCTTGAGTTCTCCGTCCAGGAGCAGCCACCGCGTGATGCCGATGGACTCCAGGAACGGCAGATCGTGGCTGGCCACGATCAGCGCGCCCTCGTACGACTCCAGGGCCGTCGACAGCTGCTGCACGCTCGCCATGTCGAGGTTGTTCGTCGGCTCGTCGAGCATCAGCAGCTGCGGCGCGGGCTCCGCGAGCAGCAGCGCCGCCAGCGCCGCGCGGAACCGCTCGCCGCCCGACAGGGTCGCCGCCCGCTGATCGGCCTTGGCTCCCTTGAACAGGAAGCGGGCCAGGCGCGCCCTGATGCGGTTGTTGGTCGCGTCGGGAGCGTACGCCGCCACGTTCTCGGCGACGGTCAGCTCGCCGTCGAGCACGTCGAGGCGCTGCGGCAGGAAGCGCATCGGCACATGGGCCAGCGCCTCGCCGGAGACCGGTGCCAGCTGTTGCGCGATGGTGCGCAGCAGCGTGGTCTTGCCCGCGCCGTTCCGGCCGATCAGCGCGATCCGCTCGGGGCCGCGCAGCTCGAACTCGCCCTTCACGCGGGCGCCGTAGCACAGTTCGAGGTTGCTCAGGGTGAGCACCGTGCGTCCCGGGTGGACCAGGGTGTGGGGCAGGTCGACGCGGATCGCGTCGTCGTCCCGCACCGCCTCGACGGCGTCGTCCAGACGCTCCTTCGCCTCGGCCAGCCGCTCCTCGTGCATGATGCGGTGCTTGCCCGCCGACTCCTGCGCGGCGCGCTTGCGGGCACCCATGACGATCTTGGGTTCGCGCTTCTGGTCCCACATCTTCTGGCCGTACCGCTTGCGGCGGGCCAACTTGACCTGGGCGTCCGCCAGTTCCCGCTTCTGCTTGCGCAGGTCGGTCTCGGCGACGCGCACCATGCGCTCGGCCGCCTCCTGCTCCACGGCGAGGGCTTCCTCGTACGCGCTGAAGTTGCCCCCGTACCAACTCACCTCCCCGTCGCGGAGATCGGCGATCTGGTCGACCAGGTCCAGGAGTTCACGGTCGTGGCTGACGACGACCAGGACGCCCGGCCATGCCTCGACGGCCGCGTACAGGCGCCGACGGGCGTACAGGTCGAGGTTGTTGGTCGGCTCGTCGAGGAGCAGTACGTCGGGGCGGCGCAGCAGCAGCGCCGCCAGGCGCAGCAGCACCGACTCGCCGCCGGACACCTCGCCGGTGGTGCGGTCGAGTCCGATGTGGCCGAGCCCGAGCTGGTCGAGGGTGGCGACGGCGCGCTCCTCCACGTCCCAGTCGTCGCCGACCGCGGTGAAGTGCTCCTCGCGCACGTCACCCGCCTCGATGGCGTGCAGCGCGGCGCGGGTCGCGGCGATGCCGAGCACCTCGTCGACGCGCAGGCCGGTGTCGAGGGTGACGTTCTGCGGCAGGTATCCGACGTCCCCGGCGACGCGCACCGCGCCCTCGGTGGGCGTCAGTTCACCCGCGACGAGCTTCAACAGGGTTGATTTACCGGATCCGTTGACGCCGATGAGCCCGGTCCTGCCGGGTCCGAAGTAGACCTGGAGGCCGTCGAAGACGCCGGTGCCGTCGGGCCAGCCGAAGGAGAGCGACGTACAGCTGATGGAGGTGGGGTGAGTAGACATACAGGCCTCGCGGTTGCGTGGTGTGGAGCGCGGTCAGGGGCAACGCGTTCGAGACACCGCGGCGAGGGAAGGCCGGAGAACGAGAAAAGGCCTGTGCCGGGGGACGGGACGGCTCGTGATGCCGAGGTCGCACACGGCGTGCACGGCAGCGAAAGCTGCGTGACGCGGTGTCTCATGACCTCAGACGAGCAACGTCCTTCTCCTATCGACGGCAACAGAACCGCTGTACACCGTAGGTCGGGCTCCGGGGTGTGTCAACGTTTTATCGGGGGCCCGCACCCGGCCCCGTGGACGCCGACCCAGGACCTAGGAGGCGCCGTGCACTACGGCACGCTGTCCCTGCCGGCCAGACTCCTGCTCCTGTCGTGGAACGGGGAGAAGGGAAAGTTCACCGGCGGCCCCGACCTGCACCTCGTCATCCGCGCCGGCGCGCTGGCGGAGCTCGCGCAGCGCGGAGTGATCGTCGAGTCGGGCGGCATCGTCACCCCGGTGACCGGCGCGCGCACGGGCGACACGGTGCTCGACGCGCTCGCCGAACTCATCGAGGAGTCCCGGCCGCGCAAGTGGCGCGGGTGGATGACCCACCGCTCCGGTAACACCCTGAACGAGGTCCGCGACCAGCTCACCGCCCACGGCTATCTGCGCCTGGAGCGACGGCGCGTCCTCGGCCTCTTTCCCGTCCGGCACTGGGAGCTGGAGCGCGCCGGCTACGCGGAAGCGCTGCAGGCCGACGCGGGCACGGTGCTGCGCGGCCCCCGGCCGGTCACGGAGGTGTCCGAGAGCGAGGCGGCCCTCGTGATGTGCGCGGCCACCGGCAAGGTACGCCCGTTCGTCACCGGCAGGGACCGCAGGCGCTACAGGGACAGGATCGCCGAGCTCACCGACCGCGGCGGCGGCGCGTCGCTGGAGGTCACCCAGCAGATGCGCGCCCTGCGCAAGGCGCTGGCCTCGGCGATCGCGGCCGCGGAGACGGCGCGCTCGTCGAGCGGGGGCGACGGCGGCTGAGCGCGAGAACCTTGCCTGCCCCTCTCATCCCTCTCAGCAGGCGTCCCGCATCAGCTCGGCCAGGTCCTGGTCCAGATTCACGTGCCGGCTCTCCTGTCCGGCCGGCACCAGCGCCATCGTGCGGTGCAGGAAGCGCCGGAGGTCGCCGGTGCGGATGTGGACGATCGCGGTGCCCTCGGGGGCGTGGAACTCCACGACCGTGCGGTCGAACCCGTAGGGACGCACGCGCACGTCGCCGTCGCCCACCGCACGCTCCACGCCGTGGACGAGCAGCTCGCGGGCGAAGGTCCAGTAGACCTCGATGCCCTCCAGGGTCGCGGGAGCGGGGAAGCTCATGCGCACGGCGAACGGATCCCGCCGGTCGTAGTGGAGCGTCGCGGGAATGGTCGGCATCCGCGGCTCGGCGGCGACCAGGCGGGCCTCTACGGCTTGCTCGATGACGGTGGACAACGCCTGCTCCCTCACTGACTGCTGGACGACTGGGGTCGGCACTTGAATAGACGACGGAAACACCGGATGCGTGCACACGGAGGGCGGTTCGGAGCGAGTGACCTCTGTCACCGCGACACCCTGGCGGGGCCCGCGGTTCCCGGCGACCACCTCATGGGGGACACCTTCAGGCCATCTGGACGAGGCCCCGCGCGTCGGCTAGCTTCGCCCGCCATGAGGGGCATGGGGAAGACGAAGTCGACGAGGCGGATGGTACTGACGGGACTGTGCGGCGCGATGCTCGCCGGAACCGTCCTCGGCGCGCCGGGGGCCGCGGGGGCGGACGGCGGCGCGCACCATCCGGACCGGCAACCGCGCTGGCAGCTCAAGGACAGCGGCACCGACGCCCGCTTCCGGGGGCTCGCCGCCGTCAGCCGGGACACGGCGTGGGTGGCCGGTACGAAGGGGACGGTGCTGCGTACCGCCGACGGCGGCGAGACGTGGCGGGAAGTCTCCCCGCCCGGCGCCGCCGGTCTGGAGTTCCGCGACATCGAGGCGTTCGACGGGCGCCGCGCCGTGGTCCTGGCCATCGGCGAGGGTGAGGCGTCGCGAGTGCTGCGCACCGAGGACGGCGGAGCCACCTGGACGGAGTCGTTCCGCAACACCGACGCCAAGGCGTTCTACGACTGCATGACCTTCTTCGACCGGCGCCATGGCCTGGCGATGAGCGATCCCGTCGACGGCAGGTTCCGCATCCTGTCCACGGCCGACGGGGGCCGGTCCTGGAAGGTCCTGCCGAACGCGGGCATGCCCGTGGCGCAGGAGGGCGAGGCGGGCTTCGCGGCGAGCGGCCAGTGCCTGGTGAGCAACGGGCCACGGGACGTGTGGCTGGCCACGGGCGGCGGGGCACGCGCGCGTGTCCTGCACTCCGCGGACCGTGGGCTGACCTGGAAGGCCACCGACGCGCCGATCCCGGCGGGCGACCCGGCCCGCGGTGTCTTCGGGCTCGCCTTCCGCGACCGTGCGCACGGCATCGCGGTCGGCGGCGACTACCGCGCAGACCAGCCGTCGCCGAAGGCGGCGGCCGTCACCCGGGACGGCGGCCGCCGCTGGGACCCGGCGGGCAAGCCCCCGTCCGCCTACCGCTCGGGCGTCGCGTGGTTCCCGCACAGCCGCTCCGCCGCGCTCGCGGTCGGCCCGACGGGCACGGACGTCACGACGGACGGCGGCCGGAGCTGGCGGACGGTCGACTCCGGGTCGTACGACACCGTGGACTGCACGCAGGACCGGGGCTGCTGGGCCGCGGGGGAGAAGGGGCGGATCGCCCGCCTCGAAGACAGGCTCTGAGGTCTTACGCGGGGACAGGCTCTGAGGTCTTACGTGGGCAACTGCTCGCGGTACGTCGCCAGGGCCGGGGCCGTCTTCGTCGCGTAGAACTCGGTGATCCGGTACGTGCACACCTCGGCCACGGTGAACGGGTCCTCCGCGACGATCTTCTCGATCTCCGCGCGGTCCTGCGCGACGGCGATGAGCACGCCGCCGTCACGCGGGTTCTTGCGGCCCGATGCGAGCACGACACCCGCCTCGTACTGCTGGTCGAGCCAGGCGACGTGCGCTTCCAGGTGCGCGTCGACGGCGGAGAGCGGCGCGGTGTAGGTCAATTCGAGGATGAACATGATCGCGAGGCTACCGGGCGCCCCGGACCACGGATCACCGGGCGGCCCTGACCATGAAGACGTCGCGCCGAGGACCGCCGAGCCGAGGCCGCGCCCCTGGACCCGGGGCGACAGATAGAAGTGCTCCAGCCACTGCCCGTCGGCGGCGGGTCGCAGGGCGACGCACCCCGCGACCGCGCCGCCGCTCTCGACCACGGACGTGTGCTCCGCGCGGAACGCGTCCCGGAACCGCTGCCGCACCCGGTGCGGATCGAAGCGGCCGAGCCGTTCGAGATCAGGGCGCATGACGACGGCCCGGAGATCCACGAGTATCCCGATGTCCGCCGTACTCGCGGAGCGCACCGTCCAGTCCATGATCGAAGTATGCCTAGTCGGTGACTTCGATCTTTCCGTTGGCCGAAGCAGTCGGGCGCGCGGGACCCGCGGGGCTCGCGGACCTGCCGCCCGTGATGTTCTTGAGGAGCTCGGCGAGGTCGACCCCCGTGGTCGAGTTGAGGAGCTCGACGCCCTGGGCGACGTTGTCGGCGACCGTACGGGACAGCTGCCCGGCCCCGTCCGTCGAGATCACCGTCATCTTGTCCACCGCGGCGAGCGGCTCGGACGCCTTGCCGACCACGCTGGGCAGGACCTCGACGAGCATCTGCAGGACGGCCGCGTCGCCGTACTGCGCGAACGCGTCGGCCTTCTTGCGCATCGCCTCCGCCTCCGCGGCACCCCGAGCGCCGATCGACGCGGCCTCGGCCTCACCCTCCAGGCGTACGGCGTCGGCCAGCGCGGCACGGTGCGCCTTCTCGCCCTCACCGGTCAGGCGGGCCCGCTCCGCGTCGGCCTCGGCCTGCTTGACCAGGCCGATCCTGCGGGCCTCCGCCTCCTGCTCGGCCTGGTAGCGCGCGGCGTCGGCGGGCTTGCGGACCTGGGTGTCCAACTCGCTGTCGGTGAGCGCCGCCTGGCGCTTGGCGACCTTCTCCTGCTCCGTGAGCACGTCCTGCTGCCGTGCGGCCTCGGCGAGCGGCCCCGCGGCGCTCGCGCGCGCCGCCGCCTCGTCCGTCTCGGCCTTGATCTCGGCCTGCTTGAGGTAGAAGGTCCGCTGCGCGACGGCGATCTCCTCCTCCGCCTTCAGCCGTGCCTGCTCGGCGGCGCGGCGCGCCACGGCCTCGGCGATGTCCGCCTCCTGCTTGGCGCGGGCGGCCTCCGGTCGGCCCAGGTCCTCCAGGTAGGAGCCCTCGGTGGTGATGTCCTGGATCTGGAAGGCGTCCAGGACCAGGCCCTGCCCGGACAGGCTGGCCTCGGCCTCTTCGGCGACCTGCCCGGCGAACGCGGCACGGTCCCGGATGATGTCCTCGACCGACATGCGTCCCACGATGGAGCGCAGCGCGCCGGAGAGCACTTCCTGGGTGAAGCCGACGATGCCGTCCTGCTGGACGAGGAAGCGCTGCGCGGCGGCGCGTATCGAGTCCTCGGTGCCGCCGACCTTCACGATGGCGACCCCTTCGAGGTTCGCCTTGACGCCGCGCAGCGTGACCGCGCCGCGCACGGCGATCGGGATGTGCCGCGAGGACAGGTCGAGCGTGAACTTCTGCTGCACGAACGGCACGACGAAGACGCCGCCGCCGACCACGACCTTCTGGCCGCTGTTGTCGGTCATGACCCGGCCGGTGTCCGGATCCGTGGACTTCTTGCCGCGCCGGCCCGTCACGATGAAGGCCTCGCTCGGCCCCGCGACCTTGTAGCGCGTGATGACGACGAGCGCCAGCAGGACGAGGAGTACGACGACTCCCACGACCGAGATCAGGACTGGACTCATGGTGCATTCCCCCCTTGCCACCCGGGGACGGCAGATCGGTTGCGAAGGTTGGTGAGCGGTGAACGGCGGGCTGCCGGGAGCAGGGGCCGCGTCAGCGTTCGACGGGCCGGACCGCGACCGACGTCGGCGACAGCGCCGCGTCGACCCAGATCTCGGTGCCCCGGGCCACCGCGGCGGAGCTGCGGGCCGCGTACTTCACGCGCTGGCCCGCGAGGTGCAGCAGCACCTCGCCGTAGCCGTCGGCCGGAATCGCCGTGACCACGGATCCCGCGGTGCCCACGAGGTCGTCGCCGCGCGGCGTGGGCGCGGTCTGGTCGCGCATCAGGGCGCGGGTGAGCCTCCACGTCGCCCAGCCCGCCCCGGTACCGGCGCAGGCTCCCGCGACGGTGGCGGGACCGGCGCCCAGGCCGGTCGTGCCGAGCACGAGCGCTCCGCCGAAGCCGAGCATGGAGACGAATCCCGCGACGACCGGCAGGGACAGGAGCCCGTCGAAGAGCCCGTCCAGTGCCCCCGCTCCTCCGAAGAGCCCTTCCAGGACCCCGTCGAGGAGGAGCGAGAGCACCAGCAGCACGATCCCCGCGATGCCGAGACCAAGAAACACCGTCATCGGATCACTTCCCCCGTCGCGCCGTTCACCTCGGTACGGGGGAATCCTGACATGGCGGACCGGCACCGTTCATTGCCTGAATCCGGCAATCTTTACGCGTCTTTAATGCCGGGCGCGTTCGGCCGGGCGGAGGGCCTTTTTCGCGCCAACTAGGCTTCCCGGCACTATGAGCAGCTACGCGATGCCCTCCGACTGGCCCACCGACGAGCGGACGGCACGCGCCGTCCAGGACGCACTGCGCACCCGCGTCGTCCTCGACGAGGCGGGCCCGCCGCCTGGCACGGGCCATGTGACCGGCGTGGACGTCGCGTACGACGACGAGCGGGACATCGTGGCCGCGGCCGTGGTCGTCCTCGACGCCGCGATGCTCGACGTGGTCGAGGAGGCGACGGCCGTCGGCAAGGTCGCGTTTCCGTATGTGCCCGGCCTGCTCGCGTTCCGCGAGATCCCGACGGTCCTGGCGGCGCTGGACGAGCTGTGGTCGGACCCCGGGCTCGTCGTCTGCGACGGCTACGGAGTGGCCCATCCGCGCCGCTTCGGCCTGGCGAGCCACCTCGGCGTCCTGACAGGGCTGCCGACCATCGGCGTCGCCAAGAACCCCTTCGCCTTCGCGTACGAGGACCCGGCCGCCGGAAGGGGGAGCGCGTCGCCGCTGCTGGACGGCGCGGAAGAGGTCGGCCGTGCGCTGCGCACCCGCGAGGGCGTGAAGCCGGTCTTCGTCTCGGCGGGACACCGGGTCTCCCTGGACCGGGCCTGCGCGCACACCCTGCACCTCACGCCCCGCTACCGGCTGCCGGAATCCACCCGCCGCGCGGACGCGCTGTGCCGCTCCGCGCTGCGCGAGGCGGCCGGGTGACAGCCGGAAAGACGCCGGTTGAAAGCCGGAAAGACGAGCGGGTTAGCATATGAGCGCCGCCTAGCTCGAAAGATACTCCTGTGACTGTCAATGACGACTCGTTCACCAATTGGAAGCACCGCGAGGAGATCGCGGAGTCGATGATCCCGATCATCGGGAAGCTGCACCGCGAGCGGGACGTGACGGTCCTGCTGCACAGCCGCTCCTTGGTGAACAAGTCGGTGGTCAGCATCCTGAAGACCCACCGATTCGCCCGGCAGATAGCCGGTGAGGAGCTCTCGGTCACCGAGACGCTGCCGTTCCTGCAGGCCCTCACCACGCTCGACCTCGGCCCGTCGCAGATCGACCTGGCCCTGCTCGCGGAGGCCTACAAGGCCGACGACCGCGGCCTGACCGTCGAGCAGTTCACCGCCGAGGCGGTCGCCGGTGCCATCGGCGCCAACAAGGCCGAGCGCAGCGAGGGCCGCGACGTCGTCCTGTACGGCTTCGGCCGCATCGGGCGCCTCGTCGCCCGCCTCCTCATCGAGAAGGCCGGTTCGGGCAACGGGCTGCGGCTGCGCGCCATCGTCGTGCGCGGCGGCGGCGACCAGGACCTCGTCAAGCGGGCCTCGCTGCTGCGCCGCGACTCCATCCACGGCCAGTTCCAGGGCACGATCACCGTCGACGAGGCGAACAGCACGATCGTCGCCAACGGCAACGCGATCAAGGTGATCTACGCCAACGACCCGTCCGAGGTCGACTACACGGCGTACGGCATCAAGGACGCCATCCTCGTCGACAACACCGGCAAGTGGCGCGACCGCGAGGGCCTCTCCAAGCACCTGCGCCCGGGCATCGACAAGGTCGTCCTGACCGCCCCCGGCAAGGGCGACGTCCCGAACATCGTGCACGGCGTCAACCACGACACGATCAAGCCGGACGAGCAGATCCTGTCCTGCGCCTCCTGCACCACCAACGCGATCGTCCCGCCGCTCAAGGCGATGGCGGACGAGTACGGCGTGCTGCGCGGCCACGTGGAGACCGTCCACTCGTTCACCAACGACCAGAACCTTCTGGACAACTACCACAAGGCCGACCGCCGGGGCCGCTCCGCGCCGCTCAACATGGTCATCACCGAGACCGGCGCCGCCTCCGCCGTCGCGAAGGCGCTGCCCGACCTCAAGGCCCCGATCACCGGCAGCTCGATCCGCGTGCCCGTGCCGGACGTCTCGATCGCCATCCTCAGCCTGCGCCTGGGCCGCGAGACCACCCGCGACGAGGTCCTCGACCACCTGCGCGAGGTGTCGCTGCACTCGCCGCTGAAGCGGCAGATCGACTTCACGACGGCGCCGGACGCCGTGTCGATGGACTTCGTCGGGTCGCGCCACGCGTCGATCGTCGACGCCGGTGCCACCAAGGTCGACGGCGACAACGCGATCCTCTACCTCTGGTACGACAACGAGTTCGGCTACTCGTGCCAGGTCATCCGGGTCGTCCAGTACGTCTCCGGGGTCGAGTACCCGACCTACCCGGCCCCGGTGGCCTGACCACCGGACCGCCGCACCACGTGAAGATGCCCCGCACGCGCGCGTGCGGGGCATTTTGCGGACCGTATCCCTAGGAGTGCTGCACCTCGCGCTCCGCGACGACCCGGAACGTGAGCCCGACCGCTCGCAGCCGCTCGATCAGCGCGTCGCCCATCGCCACGGCCGTCGTGACCTGCCCCGCCGTCGGCGGCAGGGAGTCGAGGGCCAGGCACAGCGCCGACTCGCCCAGCATCCGCGCCGTCTCGTCGTACCCCGGGTCGCCGCCCGAGACCTCGGTGAACACCCGCTTCCCGCCGCCCTCGCCGACGAACCGGACCGAGAACCACGACGACGCACGGCGTGCCTCGTCAGGCCCGTCCCCGGGCTTCAGGCGCGCGGACAGCCACCGCCGCGCGGGCGGCAGCTGCGCGACCGCCAGGAGCCCGCCGAGGGCCACGGGGGCGCCCAGCGCGACCGGCAGCGACTTCACGGCCGCGTAGTGCCGGTAGCGGAAGTCCGGCCCGTACCGGTCCAGGGCGCGCGCCGAGCGCTGCACCACCTGCGGGTCGATCGTCGGCAGCGGCAGCGCCCACGCGCCGACCTCGCCCGCGTACCGGGGCGCGCCGGGCGGGGCGTACGCCTTGCGGCCCACCGCACGCGGTTCGTGCCGTCGGCGGTCCTTGGCGGCGGCGACCATCTGTGGGCCCCGCCCGAACTGGTTGAGCGCGGAGGCGAAGGTGCCGCCGGAGAACCGCGCGCCCACCCGGACGAACCCGTCCACGCGCAACGGCACATCCTCAGGCAGCTGCCGCACGGTGAAGTACGCGCCCAGGTCGTGCGGGACCGAGTCGAAGCCGCAGGAGTGTACGAGCCGCGCGCCGGTCTCCCGCGCGCGGGCGTCGTGCTTCACGTACATCAGGTCGACGAACTCCGGCTCACCCGTCAGGTCCACGTAGTCCGTGCCCGCCTCCGCGCACGCCCCGACCAGGTCCTGTCCGTACGTCAGGTACGGACCGACGGTGGTGGCGACCACGCGCGCGTGGGAGGCCATGTCCCGCAGCGACGCGGGATCCGACACGTCGGCACGGACCAGCGGGAGTTCGACGCACTTCGGGTTGATCGCGGAGAGCCGCTTCCGCAGCGCTTCGAGCTTGCCGGTGTCGCGGCCCGCGATGGCCCACCGCACCTCTTCGGGGGCGTGGGCCGCGAGATGCTCCGCGGTGAGCATCCCCACGAAACCCGTCGCTCCGAAGAGCACGATGTCGTGCGCGCGCTCACTGACGTTGCTGTTGTCGCTCTTTCGACCGGTCATGGCACCTCTCCGTCGTGGGCCCCCGCGCAGTTGTCGATGGCCGAGGCTAGCGCGCGTCGCGACGGCGTGGCCAGAATTGTCTAAGCGCTTGCTCGCCAGGGGCTTGTGCCCAGTGGAACACGTTCTTAGCATCACTGGTGTTACATCAGTTGTGTCACAGTGCTGGGGGCTCAATGACGATGCCGGGCAAGGGCGTTCACGGACCGCTCGCCGGAGTGCGTGTGGTGGAGCTTGCGGGCATCGGGCCCGGCCCGTTCGCGGCCATGCTGCTCGCCGATCTCGGCGCCGACGTCGTGCGCGTCGACCGTCCCGGCGGCGGCGGCCTCGCGATCAACCCCGAGTACGACGTGACCAACCGCAACAAGCGGTCCGTCGTCATCGACCTCAAGGCCGACGGAGGCCCGGCCCGCGTCCTCGACCTGGTCGAACGCGCCGACGTCCTCATCGAGGGCTACCGGCCGGGCGTCGCCGAGCGCCTCGGCGTGGGACCCGACGCCTGTCATGCCCGCAATCCGAAGCTGGTCTACGGCCGCATGACCGGCTGGGGCCAGGAAGGCCCGCTCGCCCAGCGTGCGGGCCACGACATCGCGTACATCGCCATCACCGGCACCCTCGGCATGATCGGCAACCCCGACGAGCCGCCCGCCGTCCCCGCGAACCTCGTGGGCGACTACGCGGGCGGCTCGCTCTACCTCGTCGTCGGCATCCTCGCCGCGCTGCACCACGCGCGCGAACACGGCACCGGACAGGTGGTGGACGCCGCCATCGTCGACGGCGCGGCCCACCTCTCCACGATGATCCACGGCATGCTCGCGGCCGGCGGCTGGCAGGACCGGCGCGGCGCCAACCTCCTCGACGGCGGCTGCCCGTTCTACGGCACGTACGAGACCGCGGACGGCGGCCACATGGCCGTGGGCCCCTTGGAGCAGCAGTTCTACGACGAGTTCACCGCTCTGCTCGGCCTCGCCGACACCGCGCCCGCCCGCAAGGACCTGGCCCGCTGGGACGAGCTGCGCGAAGCCGTCGCCGCCCGCTTCAAGGGCCGTACGCGCGACGAGTGGACGGCCGTCTTCCAGGACTCCGACGCGTGCGTGGCCCCCGTCCTCTCGCTGCGCGAGGCACCGGCCCACCCGCACCTCGCGGCCCGCGGCACCTTCACCGACCACGGCGGCATCACCCAGCCCGCCCCCGCCCCCCGCTTCTCCGCGACCCCGACCCGGGTCCGCAGCGGCCCCGCACAGCCCGGCGCCGACACCGCCGACGTGGCCCGCGACTGGGACGTACCGGCGCTGAACGAGAAGGACGACCACTGAGGCGAATCCCCGTCGGCCCCGGGCCGGCCCACTCGATCGAATCCGTCAAGGGCCGGCCCTGAAAGGGCCCGCCGGCTCACCCAGGGCTCCAGGAGGCCACGTACAGATGAAGCGGCAGATCTTCTCCGCCGAGCACGACGCGTTCCGCGAGACCGTCCGTACCTTCCTCGCCAAGGAGGTGCTGCCCCACTACGAACAGTGGGAGAAGGACGGCATCGTCTCCCGCGAGGCCTGGCTCGCCGCCGGCAAGCAGGGGCTGCTCGGCCTCGCCGTCCCCGAGGAGTACGGAGGCGGCGGCAACGCCGACTTCCGCTACTCCGCGGTCCTCGCCGAGGAGTTCACCCGCGCGGGCGCCGCGGGGCTCGCCATCGGCCTGCACAACGACATCATCGGCCCCTACCTGACCTCCCTCGCCACCGACGACCAGAAGCGGCGCTGGCTGCCCGGCTTCTGCAGCGGCGAGACCATCACGGCCATCGCGATGACCGAGCCCGGCGCGGGCTCCGACCTCCAGGGCATCCGTACGAGTGCCGAGGACCGCGGCGACCACTGGGTGCTCAACGGCTCCAAGACGTTCATCTCGAACGGCATCCTCGCCGACCTCGTCATCGTCGTCGCCAAGACGTCCCCCGAAGGGGGCGCCCACGGCCTGTCCCTGCTCGTCGTCGAGCGCGGCATGGAAGGCTTCGAGCGGGGCCGCAACCTCGACAAGATCGGCCAGAAGTCCCAGGACACCGCCGAGCTGTTCTTCAACGACGTACGCGTCCCCAAGGAGAACCTGCTCGGCGAGCTGAACGGCGCCTTCATCCACCTGATGACGAACCTCGCGCAGGAGCGCATGGGCATCGCCGTCGCCGGGATCGCCGCCGCCGAGCACCTCCTGGACATCACCACGACGTACGTGAAGGAGCGGGAGGCCTTCGGGCGTCCGCTCGCCAAACTGCAGCACATTCGCTTCGAGATCGCGGAGATGGCCACGGAGTGCGCCGTCACCCGCACGTTCCTCGACCGGTGCATCGTCGATCACTCGAACGGGGAACTCGACGCCGTGCACGCGTCGATGGCGAAGTGGTGGGCCACCGAACTCCAGAAGCGCGTCGCCGACCGCTGCCTGCAACTGCACGGCGGATACGGCTACATGACGGAGTACCGCGTCGCCAAGGCCTTCACCGACGGACGCATCCAGACCATCTACGGCGGCACGACCGAGATCATGAAGGAGATCATCGGCCGTTCCCTCCTCGGCTGACCCGCAGCGGCCGACCCCTCATCCTGACGAACCCTCGAAAGGCACACGCGTGACCACCGAAGCGTACGTATACGACGCGATCCGCACCCCGCGCGGACGCGGCAAGGCCAACGGCGCCCTGCACGGGACCAAGCCCATCGACCTCGTCGTCGGCCTGATCCACGAGATCCAGGCGCGCTTCCCCGACCTGGACCCGGCCGCCATCGACGACATCGTCCTCGGCGTGGTCGGCCCCGTCGGCGACCAGGGCTCCGACATCGCGCGCATCGCGGCCATCGCCGCGGGGCTGCCCGACACGGTCGCGGGCGTCCAGGAGAACCGCTTCTGTGCCTCCGGTCTGGAAGCGGTCAACCTCGCCGCGATGAAGGTCCGCTCCGGCTGGGAGGACCTGGTCCTCGCGGGCGGCGTCGAGTCCATGTCGCGCGTGCCGATGGCCTCGGACGGCGGCGCCTGGTTCGCCGACCCGATGACCAACTTCGAGACCGACTTCGCGCCGCAGGGCATCGGCGCGGACCTCATCGCCACGGTCGAGGGATTCACGCGGCGCGACGTCGACGAGTACGCGGCGCTCTCCCAGGAGCGGGCCGCCGCGGCCTGGAAGGAAGGCCGCTTCGCCCGGTCCGTCGTGCCCGTCAAGGACCGCAACGGCCTCGTCGTCCTCGACCACGACGAGCACATGCGTCCCGGTACCACCGCCGACTCCCTCGGCAAGCTGAAGCCGTCCTTCAAGGACATCGGCGACCTCGGCGGATTCGACGCGGTCGCGCTGCAGAAGTACCACTGGATCGAGCAGATCGACCACGTCCACCACGCGGGCAACTCCTCCGGCATCGTCGACGGGGCGTCGCTGGTGGCCGTCGGCACGAAGGAGGTCGGCGAACGCTATGGCCTCACCCCGCGCGCGCGGATCGTCTCCGCGGCGGTCTCCGGCTCCGACCCGCTGATCATGCTCACCGGGCCCGCGCCCGCGACGCGGAAGGCGCTCGCCAAGGCGGGGCTCACGATCGACGACATCGACCTCGTCGAGATCAACGAGGCGTTCGCGGCGGTCGTGCTGCGCTTCGTCAAGGACATGGGGCTGTCCCTGGACAAGGTGAACGTCAACGGCGGCGCGATCGCCCTCGGTCACCCGCTCGGGGCGACCGGCGCGATGATCCTCGGGACGCTCGTGGACGAGCTGGAGCGGAGGGACCTCCGGTATGGGCTGGCCACGTTGTGCGTGGGCGGGGGCATGGGCATCGCGACGATTGTGGAACGGCTGTAGGGGTCGCGCCGTACGGGGCGGGGGTGCGCTGCCGACTGCGGGCCGGTGGTCCGTCCTCGCGCAGTTCCCCGCGCCCCTACAGGCCAGCGGCTCCGCCGCGCCTTTCCCCGACGGCCGCTGAGACGGCGCACGGAGTGCGCCTCTCAGGGGCGCGGGGAACTGCGCGACAAGCCCCCACCGACGGCCAGTCGGCCATGACACCGCAACCACCCACCCCGGGCCCCGCCCCCCCCAGACTTCACGGAGAGAAGAACATGACCGCAAGTACCACCATCCGCTGGGAACAGGACGACACCGGTGTCGTCACCCTCGTCCTCGACGACCCCAACCAGTCCGCGAACACCATGAACCAGGCGTTCAAGGAGTCCATCGCGGCGATCGCCGACCGCGCGGAGGCCGCCGTCCAGGCCGACAAGGACGCCATCCGCGGGTTCATCTACACCTCCGCCAAGAAGACCTTCTTCGCGGGCGGCGACCTCAAGGACATGATCAAGGTCGGCCCGGAGAACGCCCAGGAGGCGTTCGACGCCGGCACCGCCATCAAGCGCTCGCTGCGCCGCATCGAGACCCTCGGCAAGCCCGTCGTCGCCGCGATCAACGGCGCCGCCCTCGGCGGCGGTTACGAGATCGCCCTCGCCTCGCACCACCGCATCGCCCTCGACGCACCCGGCTCGAAGATCGGCCTGCCCGAGGTCACCCTCGGCCTGCTCCCCGCGGGCGGCGGCGTCACGCGTACCGTGCGCCTCATGGGCATCGCCGACGCCCTCCTGAAGGTGCTGCTCCAGGGCACCCAGTACAACCCGAAGCGCGCCCTGGAGAACGGCCTCGTCCACGAAGTGGCGGCCACGCGCGAGGAGATGCTGGAGAAGGCGCGCGCTTTCATCGACGCCAACCCCGAGTCGCAGCAGCCCTGGGACAAGCCCGGCTACCGCATCCCCGGCGGCACCCCGGCCAACCCGAAGTTCGCCGCGAACCTGCCCGCCTTCCCCGCCACCCTGAAGAAGCAGACGGCAGGCGCCAACTACCCGGCGCCGCGCAACATCCTCGCCGCGGCCGTCGAGGGCTCGCAGGTCGACTTCGAGACCGCGCTGACCATCGAGGCCCGGTACTTCACCGAGCTGGTCACCGGCCAGGTCGCGAAGAACATGATCCAGGCGTTCTTCTTCGACCTCCAGGCCGTCAACTCCGGCGCCAACCGCCCCAAGGGCATCGAGCCCCGCCAGGTCCGCAAGGTCGCCGTGCTCGGCGCGGGCATGATGGGCGCCGGCATCGCGTACTCGTGCGCCCGCGCGGGCATCGAGGTCGTCCTCAAGGACGTCTCCGCGGAGGCGGCGCAGAAGGGCAAGGCGTACTCCGAGAAGCTCTGCGCCAAGGCCGTGGCCAAGGGACGTACGAGCCAGGACAAGGCGGACGCGCTGCTCGCCCGCATCACGCCGACCGCGGACCCGCAGGCCCTCGCGGGCTGCGACGCCGTGATCGAGGCGGTCTTCGAGGACACCTCGCTCAAGCACAAGGTGTTCCAGGAGATCCAGGACGTCGTCGAGCCGGACGCGCTGCTCTGCTCCAACACCTCCACCCTGCCGATCACCACGCTCGCCGAGGGCGTCTCGCGTCCCGTCGACTTCATCGGTCTGCACTTCTTCTCACCGGTCGACAAGATGCCGCTCGTCGAGATCATCAAGGGCGAGCGGACCGGTGACGAGGCGCTGGCCCGTGCCTTCGACCTGGTGCGCCAGATCAACAAGACGCCGATCGTCGTGAACGACTCGCGCGGGTTCTTCACCTCGCGCGTCATCGGGCACTTCATCAACGAGGGCGTCGCGATGGTCGGCGAGGGCATCGAGCCCGCGTCCGTCGAGCAGGCCGCGGCCCAGGCGGGCTATCCGGCGAAGGTCCTCTCCCTCATGGACGAGCTGACCCTCACGCTGCCCCGCAAGATCCGCAACGAGACGAAGCGGGCCGTCGAGGAGGCCGGCGGCACCTGGGCGGGCCATCCCTCCGACAGTGTCATCGACCGCATGGTGGACGAGTTCGGGCGCCCCGGCAGGAGCGGGGGAGCGGGCTTCTACGAATACGTGGACGGCAAGCGGGACCGGCTCTGGCCGGGCCTGCGCGAGCACTTCACCAAGCCGGGGCACGAGATCCCGTTCAAGGACATGCAGGAGCGGATGCTCTTCTCCGAAGCGCTCGACACCGTACGCCTGCTGGAGGAGGGCGTCCTGACCTCCGTCGCCGACGCCAACATCGGCTCCATCCTCGGGATCGGCTTCCCGGGCTGGACGGGCGGCGTCCTGCAGTACATCAACGGCTACGAAGGCGGCCTGCCCGGCTTCGTGGCACGCGCGCGTGAACTCGCCGAGACCTACGGGGAGCGGTTCGCGCCGCCCGCGCTGCTCGTCGAGAAGGCGGAGAGCGGCGGGAAGTTCAGCGACAGCTGAGGGTCCCTTCGGAGGCTCCGGTTCCGCCTGGCCAGGGGCGGGAACCGGAGCCGTCGCCCCCGCGTCGTATCCTGCCGAAGAGCATGATCACGACAACTGAAGGGTGACCGCTGTGCGGTTCACGACCGGGGGAACGACGCGAGCGGTCGGCGTCGGAGTGCTGGTCCTCTCGCTGGCCCTGACCGGCTGCGGAGGCAAGAAGGACAAGAAGAAGCACAAGCGGGGCTCCTCGACCTCGCACGGCCGCACGGTGGGCGGTCACACGGGCGGCAAGGGCACCGGCGGCAGCGCGGGCACCGGATCGCTGAGCGCCGCGCGCCGGGCCCAGGCGATCCTGCCGCCCCTCGACACGATGCCCACCGCCCTGCGCCACGTCGGCACGGAACTGCACAGCCGCGCGAAGGCCCCCTCCGTGTGCGAGGACCCGGGCGGCAAGTGCAAGGGAGCCGTCGCCAACGGGCGGGTGGGGTACCTCACCGGCGACAAGACCGAGGGCGCGAGCTACGAGCTGATCGCGTACAAGAACACGCGTGCCGCCGAGCGCGCCTTCGCCGCCTGGGAGAGCTACGCGCACAACGCCAAGCGCGAGATCACGGTCCTCGACGGCGCCCCGCAGGGCAGCGAGAGCACCATCTACGCGTACAAGACGCCGGCGAAGAAGAACACCGTGACGATGGTGATCCGCCAGGACGAGTACATCGGCACGCTCGACCTGCGGGACACCTCCGGCCGCGCGGCCGGACGGAAGGATCTGGCGGCCCTGTCCGAGGTCTACGCCGAGCGCCTCGCGCAGGCCACACGGAACGAGACGCCGAGCGCGACGGCGGCCCACGTCAAGGTCTGACGACCAGCGGCGAGGACTGGCTCAGCTCTCCTTGAGCCACTCCCTCAGCTCCTCCTTGAGCGAGCGCTGGAACGCCGTCACCAGCGCCTGCACCACCATCGGCTGCATGTGCGCCGACAGCGACCGCACCGCGGCCACCTGCTCGGCGTCCTCGGCGCCCGGTTCCCGCTCGCGGTAGGGGCCCCAGACCTCGTCGCGGAAGAGCCGGGACAGCTCGCCGGCCGCCGAGCGCGTGTGTTCGAGGAGGACCGTGCGCGCCGCGAGGATCGTCTCGTGCGCGATGGGCACGTCCAGGAGCTGCACGCCCAGGCGCAGCAGGCCCAGGTCCACGCGGTACGTCCCCGGGGCCCGGGTCCCGGAGATTACGCCCATCGCCGCGAGCCGCTCCAGGTCCTCGTCGTCGAGCGTGCGGCCCGCCCTGCGCTCCAGCTCGGCGCGCGGGACGTCCTCCGCCGAGTCGGGTGCCCAAGAGGCCACCAGGGCGCGGTGGATGGCCAGGTCGTGCGCGCTCAGGTCGGCGGGCAGCTGCTCCAGATACCGCTCGATCGCGGCGAGCGTCATGCCCTGGTGCTGCAGCTCCTCGATGAGCGCGAGCCGCGACAGGTGCTCCTGGCCGTAGTGACCGACGCGGCGCGGGCCGATCACCGGCGGCGGCAGCAGGCCCTTGGTGCCGTAGAAGCGGATCGTGCGGACCGTGACCCCCGCGCGCGCGGCGAGTTCGTCGACCGTGAGCGACGGCCCGCCGGTCTCGGTCGCCACGCCCTCGGTATCGGTCGTCATGGTGCAACAGTATTGCTGGCACACCAGTGTTGTGAAACCCTCCGGCCCCATCGATGGGCTACATCGACGGGCCAATTCGATGGCACCAGGAGGCGGTCATGACCACGATCCTGCGACTCCCCGGAGATCCTGCCGACATCACGCTCCCCGCCCTGCTGCTCCGCAATGCCGAGGACCACGGAGATCTTCCCGCGCTCTCCTGGCGCGCGGGGGAGGCGTGGTCGACGCTCACCTGGCGCGAGGCGCGGCGCAAGGTCGCCGTCCTGGCCGCCGGTTACGCCGCACTCGGCGTCGAGCGCGGCGAACACGTCCTGATGATGATGGGCAACCGTCCCGAGCACTGGCTGACCGACCTCGCCCTGGTGCACCTCGGTGCCGTCCCCGTCACCGTGTACGGCACCTCGGCCCCCGAACAGGTCGCCCACATCGTCCGGCACAGCCGGGCCCGCTTCGCGATCGTCGAGGGCGCCCGCGAACTGCCGCGCTGGGAGCCGCTCCTGGCGGACGACACCGCACCACTGGAGCGCCTCGTCGTCGTGGAGGCCGCCGAGGCGGGCGAGCACCGCACGTACGGCTCCCTGCACGCCACCGGCAGCCGTCTGTTCAACCCCGACGCCTTCGAGAAGGGGTGGCGCGAGAACCGCCCCACCGACGCCCTCACCGTTGTCTACACCTCCGGCACCACCGGCGACCCCAAGGGCGTTCGTCTCACCCACCGCAACGTCCTCGTGGGCGGCATCGCCCTGGACGGCGTCGTCGAGTTCCCCGACCACGTGGGCCACATCTGCTACCTGCCGTTCGCGCACATCGCGGAGCGCCTGCTCGGCATCTACCTGCCGGTGCTGCGCGCGGCCCACGTCTACCTGTGCGCCGACCCCGCCCACGTAGCGGCCACCGCGCGCGAACTGCACCCCCTCCAGTTCTTCGGCGTCCCGCGCGTGTGGGAGAAGCTCGCCGCCTCCGTACGGGCGGCGCTCGCCGGGCTGCCCGAGGAGCAGCGCCGCGCCATCGAGGCAGCCAACGAGACGGCACGCGCGCACGTGGCCTGCCGGGAGCGGGGCGAGGAGCCCTCCGCCGCGCTGCGGTCCGCGTACGAGCAGGCCAGGCGGGACGTCCTCGACCCGCTCCTCGCGCTGGCCGGGTTCGACCGGCTCGTATGGACGGCGAGCGCCTCGGCGCCGATGCCGCTGGACGTCTCCCGCTTCTGGGCCGGGTTCGGTCTCGTGATCATGGACGCGTGGGGGCTCACCGAGACCTCCGGCGTGGTCACCACGAACAGTCCCGACGGGTTCCGGCTCGGCTCGGTGGGCCGTCCCCTG
Organism: Streptomyces venezuelae; assembly: GCF_008642335.1. NCBI lineage: Bacteria > Bacillati > Actinomycetota > Actinomycetes > Kitasatosporales > Streptomycetaceae > Streptomyces > Streptomyces venezuelae. The sequence goes on from NZ_CP029191.1 coordinate 7,086,420, forward strand.
GAGGGGCTCGACATACGCATCGCGGAGGACGGCGAGATCCTCGTGCGCGGCGCCACCGTCTTCGACGGGTATCTGCGGCCCGACGGGGGCCTCGACGACGCCCGTGACGCGGACGGCTGGTTCGCCACCGGTGACATCGGCCGCCTCGACGAGGACGGCTATCTCTGGCTCACCGACCGCAAGAAGGAAATGATCGTGACGTCGACGGGCAAGAACGTCTCGCCCGCCCTCGTCGAGAACACGCTCAAAGAGCACCCTCTTATAGGGCAGGCCCTCGTCCACGGGGACGGCCGCTCGTATCTCGTGGCGCTGCTCGTCCTTGACCGCGAGATGACGCCCGCCTGGGCCGCCGCGCGCGGGATCGATGTAACGGGCGATCCGGCCACGAACGAAGCCGTGCGGGCGGAGGTGGCGCGCGCGGTCGAGGCCGCCAACGCGCGCCTGAACCGCACCGAGCAGATCAAGCGCTACCGGCTCCTCACCGAGGAATGGGGACCCGAGACGGGCGAGCTGACACCCTCCCTCAAGCTGCGCCGACGGGTGATCCGTGACAAGTACATGCAGGTCATCGACGGTATGTACACCCCCTGACCAGCATGTGAGAAGTCCCGCTATGTGACGTGCGCCACCGCGTGGGGGGCGATCTCTGGGGGAAGGTGTCCCGTCGGTTCGCGCGCGTCAGGGGTGCGCGGACCGGGGCACATCCGGACCCCGGGAGTTCTTCCGGGCACCAGAGAGTAGATCCACCACGTGAGCAAGGAAGCCGTAGATTCGGCCATCCTGGACGCACCCCGCACGGATGCGACCCAGGCCCCCGCGGACGCGGGCGACGCCGGATACAGCAAGGACCTCAAGGCCCGTCACGTCAACATGATCGCGATCGGTGGCGCGATCGGCACCGGCCTCTTCCTGGGGGCGGGCGGCCGTCTCCACTCGGCGGGCCCCGCGCTCGCCCTTGCCTACCTCGTGTGCGGCGTCTTCGCGTTCTTCGTCGTCAGGGCGCTCGGCGAGATGGTCCTCTACCGGCCGTCGTCGGGTTCGTTCGTCTCGTACGCGCGTGAGTTCCTCGGCGAGAAGGGCGCGTTCTTCGCCGGTTGGATGTACTTCCTCAACTGGTCGACCACCTGTATCGCCGACATCACGGCGATCGCGCTCTACACGCACTACTGGAGCTTCTTCACCGACATACCCCAGTGGGTGCTCGCGCTGATCGCCCTCGCGGTCGTGCTCTCGGTGAACCTCGTCTCGGTGAAGTACTTCGGCGAGATGGAGTTCTGGTTCTCGATCATCAAGGTGGCCGCGCTGAGCGCCTTCATGATCATCGGTATCTGGCTGCTCGCCAGCCAGCACAAGCTGAACGGCGAGAAGCCGGGCCTCAACATGATCACCGACCACGGCGGTCTCATGCCGAACGGTCTGATGCCGGTCGTGATCGTCATGCAGGGCGTCGTCTTCGCGTACGCCTCGCTGGAGCTGGTCGGCGTCGCGGCGGGCGAGACCAAGGACCCGCACAAGATCGTCCCGCGCGCGGTGAACTCGATCATGTGGCGCGTCGGCCTCTTCTACGTCGGCTCCGTGGTGCTGCTCGCGCTGCTGCTTCCCGGTGTCGCGTACTCGGCCGACCAGAGCCCGTTCGTGACGGTCCTCTCCAAGATCGGCGTGCCGGCCGCGGGCGACGTCATGAACTTCGTGGTCCTCACCGCGGCCATGTCCTCGCTCAACTCCGGCCTGTACTCCACCGGCCGCATCCTGCGCTCCATGGCGATGTCGGGCTCCGCCCCGAAGTTCACCGCCAAGATGAACCGCAACCAGGTCCCCTACGGCGGCATCCTGCTGACCGCGTCCCTGGGCGTCGTCGGCGTCGGCCTCAACAAGGTGGTCCCGGGCAAGGCCTTCGAGATCGTCCTGAACGTGGCCTCGCTCGGCATCATCGGCACCTGGATCACGATCATGGTCTGCCACCTGGCCTTCGTGCGCAGCGCGAAGCGCGGCGAGATCACCCGGCCGAAGTTCCAGCTCCCGTTCAGCGGTGTCACCGAGTACGTCACCATCGCGTTCCTGCTCGCCGTCCTCTGCCTGATGTGGAAGGACGCGGAGGTCGGCCGCAAGACGCTCTTCCTCATCCCGGTCGTGGGCCTCGCCCTCGTCGCGGGCTGGTTCGGCGTCAGGCGCCGGGTGGGCCGTCAGCCGGAGGGCGTCACCGGGCCGCAGGACCAGTAGCCCGTCCGCCACTGTCAGTGGCAGCCCGCACGGTGGCGTCATGTCGGAGATCACGTATGTCCGAGGTGACGCCACCGCGCCGTTCGGCAGGGGCCCCAGGTCGTTTCCCCGGATGCGCGGGACGGCGCACATGCCGACAACTGCCTTAACTGCCCTGCATGTGTGCGTTGTTGTGCACGGATGAGCGGGTAGAGCCCCGTCATGCAGTCCATCCGTGTCCTCGCCGCACGCCTCCTGCTCCGTATGGAGCGCGCCCTCATGCCCGTCCCCGCCTTCGTGCCCGTCGCCGTCCCCGGCTTCGCGGAACCGGCCCCGCCCGGCGGCCGGCGGCGAACGGCGTCGACGCTGTTCGCCGAGGCGCACACGGACGGGCCGTGGGAGGCCGAGGGAGCGCCGGCCACCGGGCAGGCCAGGGGAGAGGCGGAGCGCGCCGAGGCCGAGGCCGAGCTGCGCCGCCAGATCTCCGAGTGGGCCTCCGAGGTGGCGGGCCGCGCCGCGGCCGACCCGCTCGCCGGACCCGTGGCGGGACCGGGCGCGCCCCCCGGAACCGACTCGTCCGCCGACCCCGGCACCGATCCATCGGGTTTTGGCCGCTAGGCGTACGCATTCACGCCCTCGTCCCCCGCCACCACTGGCGGCCCCGCCGTCGCGCCCCGAGACTCGCAGGCATGGACGTCATGGTCTCGGTCAAGGACGGCGAACTGTGGTCGCACGACTCGGGTGAACCGAGCGGCACGGGCGGCGGAAGCCTCCCCCTGGTCCTCCTGCACCCCGGCGTGGGCGACTCCCGCGTCTGGGACGGCATCCTGCCGCGCCTCACGGAGCGGCACCGGGTGATCCGCTACGACGCGCGCGGGTACGGCAGGTCGCCCGCGCCGACCGCCCCGTTCTCGCTGGTCGAGGACCTGATCGCGGTCCTGGACCACTACGGCGTGGGCCGGGCCGTCCTGGCGGCATCCAGCATGGGCGGCGCGACAGCGATCAGCCTCGCGCTCCGCGACCCCGCGCGGGTGGCGAGCCTCGCCCTGATCGTCCCCGGCATCACCGGCGCCGACGACATCCTGCCGCCCGAGTTCATGGCCGAGGTCGGCCGGCGCGCCCAGGCGGGCGACATCGACGGCATCGTGACGATGATGCGGCGCGTCTCCGGCGCGGCGGGCACCGGCGCCGACCCAGAAGTGACGGCGCTGCTCAAGGCCGTCGTCCCGGCCTGGTTCGCCGTGCATCCGTACCACGTGCCGGACCCGCCCGCCATCGACCGGCTCGGCGAGCTCGACGTCCCCTGCACCCTGGTCATCGGCGAGCGCGACCAGCCCGAGGTGGTCCAGCTGAACGAGACCATGGCGCAGCGCATTCCGGGCTGCCGCGTGGTGCGGCTCGCGCACAGCGACCACTTCCCGACCCTGCGGGAACCGGACGCGGTCCTCGACGTCATCCTGGAGGCGTACGCCGAGGCCCGCTGAAAGGCGGTCCTGATCCGGTCGCATACTTGGACGTGCACCAACCGGGCACGTCCGAGGAGCACGGCGCATGAACCACCCGGCCGACGCACGCGAGAAGCGCGCGGCCCGCGACACGAACGAATCCGCCGACACGTCCCCGCCCCCGCCCGGCGGCATCCTCTGGAACATCGCCGGTGACATCCGCATGCTCCTGATGCTGCCGCCCGCGCTCACCATGCAGGTGGCGCACCCGGCGGTCGGCGCGGGCGTCGACGAGCACTCCGTGTTCCGCACCGACCCGTGGGGGAGGGGCGAGCGCTCGATCCGCTCGGTCCTGCTGTGGGTGTACGGCGGGGAAGAGGCGGCCGCCGAGGGCCGCAGGCTGCGCGTGCTGCACCGCACCATCCAGGGCACGGACACCCGAGGCCGCCGCTACCACGCGCTGACGCCCGCGAACTACGCCTGGGTGCACGCCACCGGCTTCCCCGTCTACCGGCACGCGCAGCAGTACCTGGGCCGCCCCTTCACCGAGGCGCAGGAGCGGCAGCTGTACGCCGAGTGGCTCCAGGTCGGCCGGATCCTCGGCATCCACGACCGGGACATGCCGCAGACCCCGGAGGAGTTCTGGCCGCACTACCGCAAGATCCTCGCCGAGGAGATCGAACTCACCGCCGTCGCCGCCGAGCTGACCGCCGTCGACAAGACCGTCCCGCCGCCGGACCGCGGCCCGGCTCCCCTACGGCTGCTGCTGCGCGTCCTGTGGCCCGTGCTCCTGCCTCCGCTGGCCCGCTTCCGCCGCTTCGTCACGATCGGCCTGATGCCCCCGGACGCCCGCGAGGCCATCGGCCTCCCCTGGACCGACGCACAGGAGCGCGGCCTGCGCCGCCTCAGCCGCGTCGTCCGCACGGTCGTACCGCTGCTGCCCGAGCGCCTGCGCTACCTCCCGGCGGCCCGCAAGGCCCGCGCACGCCACCGCGCCGCCGGGAACCGGGTCCCGACGGCGCGTCGCGCACCGGATGCTCAGCGAACGTGATCGTGGTCGTGCCCGTGGTCGTGCACGCCGTTCGTCGCCGCGATCTGCTTCCATGACTTCGGCTTGGCCGGGGCGGCCGCCGAGCGGGCGATGCCGGCCTCGCGCACCGCGGGCGCCTCGGGCCGCGACGGCTGGTACAGCCACGTGTCGAACAGCTCCGCGAGCGGCTTGCCCGAGACCTTCTCCGCGTACTTCACGAAGTCGTTCACCTTGGCGTTGCCGTACGCGTGCTTCTGCGGCCAGCCCTTCAGGATCTCGAAGAACGTGTCGTCGCCGACCTCGTTGCGCAGGGCCTGCAGGGCGACCGCGCCCCGGTCGTAGACCGCGCCGTGGAACTGGTTGTCCGGGCCCGGGTCGCCGGGCTTGACCTTCCAGAACGGGTCGTCGGCGGGGTGCTGGGCGTACACGTAGTCGGCGAGCTCCTGCGCCGTGCCCTCGCCCTCCTTCTCCGACCACAGCCACTGGCTGTAGCGCGCGAAGCCCTCGTTGACCCAGATGTCCTTCCAGCCGTCCACGGAGACGCTGTCGCCGTACCACTGGTGGGCCAGCTCGTGGACGACGATCGAGGCGTTGGAGCCGTTCGCGAACGCGGCGGGGCTGTAGAAGGGCCGCGTCTGGGTCTCCAGGGCGTAGCTGCTCTTCACGTTCGGGACGTAGCCGCCGAGCGCGTTGAACGGGTACTTGCCGTAGAGCGTCTCCAGCCACTCGGCGACCTCGGTGGTCCGCTCGATGCTGGCCCGCGCCGCGCCCGCGTTGTCGCCCAGGTCCTTGCTGTACGCGTTGAGGACGGGCAGACCGCCCTCCGTCTTGTCGGTCGTGATGTCGAACTTGCCGACCGCGAGCGTCGCGAGGTAGCTGGCCTGCGGCTTGTTCGACCGCCAGCTGTAGCGGGTCCAGCCGAGCTTGGAACTCTGCGCCTGCAGGACGCCGTTGGAGATCGCCTGGGTGCCGTCGGGCACCGACACGGACACGTCGTAGGTCGCCTTGTCGAGCGGGTGGTCGTTGGAGGGGAACCACCACACGGCGGCCTCCGGCTCCTGCGCCGCGACACCGCCGTCCGGCGTCCGGTGCCACGCCGTGTACCCGTTGATCTTCAGCTCGGACGGCTTGCCCGCGTACCGCACGACGACCGTGACCGCCGTGCCCTTGGGCAGCCCGGCCGACGGCGTGATCTCCAGCTCCTGGTCGCCGGTCTTCTTGAACTTCGCCTTCTTGCCGTTGACCCGCACCTCGGAGACCTGCAGACCGAAGTCGAGGTTGAAGCGCGAGAGGTCCTGCGTGGTGCGGGCGTTGAGCGTCGCCGTGCCCTCGAGCAGGTCGGTCTTGGGCTGGTACTTCAGTCGCAGGTCGTAGTGCGAGACGTCGTATCCGCCGTTGCCGCTCGCCGGGTAATAGGGGTCGCCGATGCCCGGGGCCCCGGGGGAGAAGTCGGCGGCCGATGCCGGGATCGCCAGCAGGAGAGAGGCCGCCAGAGCGCCCGGGGCGATGAGTCTGCGGTGCACAAGAGCTCCAAGTCGTAGGTTCACAACAAGTGTTCGTCTTGGTCGTCGAGCCTATTCAGCCCCTTCCGCACACGTCATGTCCATGGCCCCACCCGTCACATGATTGCCATTCGGCCGACATGTGCCTCAATGTCCCACGCACCTGTCGCCGCTGCGTGCGGCCCTCTGTCGCACGCGAGTTCACCGGTGTACCTTCCGCGCCATGCCGATACGTGCGCGACGCACCCGCATCCTGTGGAGAACGCTCCTGACGGCGGCCCTTGCCGCCCTGATCGCCGGCCTCATGTCCCCGGGCGCGGCGCAGGGCGCCGCCGAGTCCTCGCGCACGCCGCGCGAGAGCAGACCCGTGTACTCGTACGAGGACGCGATACGCGAATCCGTATGGGTCGACACCAGGATCGACGGCGACGCGGACGGGAGGACCGACCGCGTCGCCGTCGACATCGTCCGGCCCCGTGAACTCGACCGCCGGGGCCGCCGGATACCCGTGATCATGGACGCGAGCCCGTACTACTCGTGCTGCGGACGCGGCAACGAGAGCCAGAAGAAGACGTACGACGCGAACGGCAACCCCGTCCAGCTCCCGCTGTACTACGACAACTACTTCGTGCCCCGCGGCTACGGCTATGTCGCCGTGGACCTCGCCGGCGCCAACCGCTCCGACGGCTGCGTCGACGTCGGCGGCCGCTCCGACGTCCAGTCCGCGAGGGCCGTCGTCGACTGGCTGAACGGCCGCGCCCGCGGCTACACCAGCCGCACCGGCACCGAGCGGACGCGGGCGACCTGGAGCAACGGCGCCACCGGAATGATCGGCAAGAGCTACGACGGGACCGTGGCGCAAGGCGTCGCCGCGACCGGAGTCCCGGGCCTGAAGACCATCGTGCCGATCGGCGCGATCTCCTCCTGGTACGACTACTACTTCGCCAAGGGCGCCCCGCTCTACGGCAGCGGCCCAGACCGCCTCGCGAGCGGCATCGAGAGCGCCGAGGCCCGCGCCCGCTGCGGCGCGGTGAAGCAGCGCCTCATCGAGGGGGCGCCCCGCACCGGCGACTGGACCCCGCTGTGGAGCGAGCGCGACCACGTCCCGGACGCCGACCGGGTGCGCGCCAGCGTCTTCGTCGTCCACGGCATGCAGGACCTCAACGTCCGCACCAAGCACTTCGGCCAGTGGTGGGACGCGCTCGCCGAGAACGGGGTCGAGCGCAAGATCTGGCTCAGCCAGGCAGGCCACGTCGACCCGTTCGACCTCCGCCGCGCCGACTGGGTCCGCACCCTGCACCGCTGGTTCGACCACGAACTCCTCGGCTACGACAACGGAGTCGACCGCGAGCCGATGGCCGACATCGAACGCGCACCGGACCGCTGGAGCACCGACCGCGTCTGGCCCCCGCGCGGCACCCGCGCCGTCGAACTCCGCCCCGCCAAGGGCACGGAGCCCGGCGTCGGCACCCTCGGCACCCGGCGTGGCAAGGGCACCGAGACGTTCACGGACGACCCGCGCCTGAGCGAGAAGGCATGGGCCGAGAACATCGACATGTCGACACCGGCCAAGGCGGGCTTCACCAGCAAGCCGCTCGCCCGTGACCTGCGGCTCTCCGGCTCCTCCAAGGTCACCGTCACCGCGACCCCGACGACCCGCACCGCCCACCTCTCCGCCGTCCTCGTCGACCTCGGCCCCGACACGATCCGCGACTACGCGGCGGCGGGCGAGGGCATCACCACGCTCCCCGAACGCACGTGCTGGGGAGCGAGCACCACGGGCGACAGCTCCTGCTTCAAGGAGACGCGCGCGAACACCGCCGACGTCGACTACACGATCTTCAGCCGGGGCTGGGCCGACCTCGGCAACTGGGCCGACGCCGGCCACGGCCGCCCCCTCACCCCGGGCGAGCCGCACACCATCACCCTCGACCTCGCCGCCACCGACCACGTCGTGCCCAAGGGCCACCGGCTCGCCCTGATCGTCGCGGGCACCGACCGCAATCTGATCGAGCCTCCCGCCGACACCCCGACGCTCACCCTCGACCTGGCCCGCACCTCGGCGAAACTGCCGCTGGTGGGCGGGGCCGACGCGTTCACCACCACCGCGCCCGTCACTCCCCGCGAAGCCCGTCTCGACGGCGTGGCCCCGCCGCGCCGCATCAACCCCGTCCCGGGAGGCAGCACTTCATGACACCGCGCATCCGCTCCCTCGCGCTCGTCTGCGCCACCGCCGCGCTCGCCGCGCCGCTCCTGACGGCGCCCGCGCAGGCGACGCCGACCCCGCCCCGTACCGGATTCGAGGAGACGAACGGAGCGCGCTGGACCACTCAGCCCGAGGAACAGGATCTCCTCGCCACCGTGGACCGGGCCACCAACAGGGTCGCGGTCGACCGCATCGGCACCACCAAGAAGGACCGGCCCGTCCAGCTGGTCCGCATCGGCGAACGCCCGGCGAGGAACACCGTGCTGCTGATCTGCAGCCAGCACGGCGACGAACCCTCGGGCCGCGAGGCCTGTCTGTCCACGATCCGCGACCTGGCGTACGCGAAGGACAAGAAGACCGAGCGCTTCTTGCGCCGCACCACGCTCCTCGTCGTGCCGACCGCCAACCCCGACGGGCGCGCCGCCGACACCCGAGGCAACTCCGACGGCGTCGACATCAACCGCGACCACCTCTCCCTCAAGACCGCCGAGGCGCGTGCGATGGCCGCCGTGATCCGGGACCGCAAACCTGACGTCATCTACGACCTGCACGAGTACGGCGCCACGCCCAAGTACTACGACAAGGACCTGTTCGACCTCTGGCCGCGCAACCTCAACACCGACGACGCCGTGCACGCGGAGGCACAGACGCTGTCCAAGGCGTACGTGCGGCCGGCCGCCGGGCACGACGGGTACACGACGGGCACGTACGGCATCTGGACCGACCCGGTCACCGGCGACCCCATCAAACAGACCGCGGGCGACGGACAGGAGCGCATCCTGCGCAACATGTCCGGCATCAAGCACGCGGCGGGGCTGCTGATCGAGAGCCGCGTCGACCCCCTCACCGACGCCGAGAAGAAGGATGAGGCGCTCAACAACCGGCGCCGCGTCGCCTCCCAGCGCTCCGCGCTCGGCGGCCTGTTCGACTACACCGACGAACGCCGCGGAAAGCTGGAGGCCGCCACCGGCGCGGCCCGGGTGGCGGGCTTCCTCGACCGCGGTCCTGTCTACCTCGGAGGCGCCGACAACGACCCCGCCGAGCCGTCCGAGATCATCCAGGACCCGCCCTGCGGATACCGCCTGGACGCCGCGCAGTACGGCGACATCAAGGACGAACTGGCCCTGCACGGCGTCACCGTGAAGCGCACGAAAACTGGCGCATATGTTCCCCTGCGACAGTCGGCCCGGGCGCTCGTGCCCCTGCTGCTCGACGAGCGCGCGCCGTATCACATGGTCACAGGTCGGCCCGACATGGCCTGTTGAGAAGGTGAGAGGTACGTCACATGTGGTAGGGGGTAACGAAGAACAAACTCTCGACTCAATACCGACCCCCTGAAAGGTGTCACTTGTGACGCAGGATCAGCATAAAGCGGACGACGGGGGAGGGACGTCAGAGATCATGACGCCCGCCCCCGGCGGCCGATCCCCGCAGACGGACCGGGTGGTGTTCGGCGTCACCGCCGTGCTCACCCTCGCGTTCGTGGTCTGGGGCGCGGTGTCGACGGACTCGCTTGAGAATGTCTCCACGGACATGCTCAACGGTCTGATGCACAACGGCGGTTGGTTCTTCATGCTGACCGCCACGGGGTTCGTCGTCTTCGCGCTGTGGCTGGCCGTCAGCCGGTACGGAAAGATCACCCTCGGCAAGGAGGGCGAGGACCCGGAGTTCCGCACCGTCTCCTGGGTCGCCATGATGTTCAGCGCCGGCATGGGCATCGGCCTCATGTTCTACGGAGTGAGCGAGCCCCTCGCGCACTTCAAGGACCATCCGCCGGGAACCGACCCGGCGGACGCGCCCGCGGCCATGGAGACCGCGATGGCCACCACCCTCTTCCACTGGACGCTCCACCCGTGGGCGATCTACGCGGTCGTGGGCCTCGCCATCGCGTACAGCACCTTCCGCCGCAACCGCCGGCAGACCATCAGCGCCGTCTTCGAGCCGCTCATCGGCGAGAAGCACGCCCGCGGCGCATGGGGCCGCGTCATCGACATCCTCGCCATCTTCGCCACCCTCTTCGGCTCGGCCGCCTCGCTGGGCCTCGGCGCCCTGCAGATCGGCAGCGGCATGGAAGAGGTCGACTGGATGGACAAGGCGGGCACCGGCCTGCTCGTCGTGATCATCGCCGTGCTGACCCTGGCCTTCGTGGCGTCCGCCATCTCCGGTGTGGAGAAGGGCGTGCAGTGGCTCTCCAACATCAACATGGTGCTCGCCGGGCTCCTGGTCGTCTTCGTCTTCATCGCGGGCCCGACCGTCATCATCCTCGACATGGTGCCCACCTCCATCGGCGCCTACCTGAACGACCTGCCGCAGCTCATCGGCCGCACCGAGGCGTCCAGCGGTGAAGGCGTCGCCGAGTGGCTGAGCAGCTGGACGGTCTTCTACTGGGCCTGGTGGATCTCCTGGACGCCCTTCGTCGGCATGTTCATCGCGCGCATCAGCCGCGGCCGTACGATCCGACAGTTCGTCGGCGGCGTCATCCTGGTGCCGAGCACCGTCAGCCTCATCTGGTTCGCGGTCTTCGGCGGCAGCGCCATGACGGTCGCCGACCGCGGCGGGCTCAAGGGCGACACGACCCAGGAGGCCCAGCTCTTCGGCCTCCTGAACGAGTACCCGATCGCGACCGTGACCAGCCTGCTCGTCATGATCCTCGTCGGCATCTTCTTCGTCTCGGGAGCCGACGCCGCGTCCATCGTCATGGGCACGCTCTCCCAGAAGGGCGCCCTCGAACCCGGCCGGTTCGTCGTGATCTTCTGGGGCATCGTGACCGGCGCCGTCGGCGCGGTCATGCTGCTCATCGGTGACGGCAACGACGACGCGCTCACCGGTCTGCGCAACCTCACGATCCTGGTCGCAGCGCCCTTCACCCTCGTGATGATCGGCATGTGCGTGTCCCTCATGCGGGACCTGCGCCACGACCCGCTCATCGTGCGCGGCGAGCACGGCACGGAGGTCCTGGAGAAGGCCGTCATCGCCGGCCACGAGCACCACGACGGTGACTTCGAGCTCCGGATCGGCCCCGCGACCGACGACAACGGCGACGGCCCGGAACGGGACAACGACCCGGTAGCTCCCCGCTGACCGGCGGCCCCGGGGGCGGCGCCCACCATGCGTGCCGCCCCCCGGGACGACGACCACACGGTGCACCTGCGTATCGGAATGTGCAATGCCGTGCTCACATCCCACCTCAGGTGGGAATACTTACGGCATGTCTGCCGAGTACGCGACCTTCGGTCTGGCACCGGCCATCCGCGCCGGTGGGGTTCTCGCCAACGGTGACTACCAAGTGCACCGCGACTTCGTCGACTTCATCGTCGACGGCCGCCCCCTCCTCTTCCAGCTCTGCGACCTCGACGCGGTGTCGCCGCTGGCCTCCGACATTCCGCCGGCCATCTTCACCACACACGTACGCCGACTGCTCCTGGAGGCGCAGGCGCCGCTGGAGGAGGGGCGTTACGTCATCTACGGCTGCCCCGAGTGTGAAGGCCTGGAGTGCGGAGCCGTCACCGCGGTGATCGAAAAGGCGGGTGACGACAGCGACGACTTCGTCTGGCGCGACTTCGCCTGGCAGACGACGGAACGGGCCGACCTGGAGCTCAACGGATACCACGGCATAGGACCGTTCCGCTTCCGCGGCGACGAATACCGCGCGGCACTCGGGCAGTTGCTCGCCGAGGGCGACGCGGGGAACCGCCGCCGGGTCCTCCTCATCGGCGCGCGCGTGGCGACCCTCGCGAAGCTCGCCGCCGCGCTGCGGACGATCGGCGTCGGCGCGGAGATCGCGGCGGACGCGACGGGCGTGCCGGCCGACGAACTCCGCACGTACGGTGCCGTCGCCTTCGGGCCCACGGTGCCCGACGCCACCCGGCAGTCCGTGCGCGCCGCCTTCGACGCGGCGGACGTCCCGGTCGCCTACGTGGACGGCCTCGCCCCGATCGTCCCGCTCCTGGTCGCGCAGATCGAGGACGCGCTGGACCGCAGTCCCCAGGAACAGCGCCGCCTGACCCACCTCGCCGCTGGGCCCCGCGCGGCCGAGCTCGAAGTCACCTCGACGTGCCGGGTCCAGCTCACGGCGTACCGGATGGACCGGCTCTCCCGCACCCACGTCCACGAAGTCTTCGACGAGGTCCTGGAGCCGGGGCACCACAGGGTTCCCCTGGCGTCCAGAACGACCAAGGGCACGTCGTACGTGGTGGCCCGAACCTCAACACACGTCCTGGTCACCCCTACAATTGCCCCCTGATGACCGCAACCCTCGTCGCCAAAGATCTCGCCGCCGGCCACGGCGACCGCACCCTGTTCGCCGGGCTCGACCTCGTCGTCGCCCCCGGGGACGTCATCGGGCTCGTTGGGGCCAACGGAGCGGGGAAGTCCACCCTGCTGCGGCTGCTCGCGGGGCTCGACGTCCCCGAAGGCGGTGAGCTGAGGCTCTCGCCGGCCACCGCCTCCGTGGGACACCTCCCGCAGGAGCCGGACCGCCGCCCGGGCGAGACCATCCGCGCGTTCCTGGCCCGCCGCACCGGCGTGGCCGAGGCGCAGCGGACCATGGACCGGGACACCCAGGCACTCGTGGACGGCGCCCCGGGCGCGGACGACGCGTACGCGGCCAGCCTGGAACGCTGGCTGGCGCTCGGCGGCGCGGACCTCGACGAGCGCGCGGAGGAAATCGCCGACTCGCTCGGGCTCGCCGTGAGCCTGGACCAGCCGATGACCTCCCTCTCGGGAGGCCAGGCGGCCCGCGCCGGACTCGCCTCCCTGCTCCTCTCCCGCTACGACGTGTTCCTCCTGGACGAGCCGACCAACGACCTCGACCTCGCGGGTCTGGAGCGGCTCGAAAGCTTCGTGCGCGGCCTGCGCGCCGGAACGGTCGTCGTCAGCCACGACCGCGAGTTCCTCACCCGCACCGTCACCAAGGTCCTGGAACTCGACCTGGCCCAGCAGCAGATCAACCTCTACGGCGGCGGCTACGACGCGTACCTGGAGGAGCGCGACACCTCCCGGCGGCACGCCCGCGAGGAGTACGAGGAGTACGCCGACAAGAAGGCCGCGCTCCAGAGCCGCGCCCTGATGCAGCGTTCCTGGGCCGACAAGGGCGTCAAGAACGCCCGCCGCAAGGCCAAGTCGGGCGGCGGCGACAACGACAAGATCGGCCGGAACTTCCGCGCCGACGCCAGCGAGAAGCAGGCGGCGAAGGCCCGCCAGACGCAGCGCATGATCGAGCGCCTGGACGTCGTCGATGAGCCCCGCAAGGAGTGGGAGCTGCGGATGGAGATCGCCGCCGCACCCCGCTCGGGCGCGGTCGTCGCGAGCCTGCGCGACGCGGAGGTCCACCGGGGCGCGTTCACGCTCGGCCCGGTCACCCTGCAGATCGACTGGGCGGACCGGGTGGCGATCACCGGCGCGAACGGCTCGGGCAAGTCGACGCTGCTGGGGGCGCTCCTCGGCCGCGTCCCCCTGGACGAGGGCCACGCCGCGCTCGGCTCGGGTGTCCTGGTCGGCGAGGTCGACCAGGCACGCGCCCTGTTCCACGGCGAGGAGTCCCTGCTCGACGCGTTCTGCGCGGCGGTGCCCGACACCGAACCCGCCGAAGTCCGCACGCTGCTCGCCAAGTTCGGCCTGAAGGCGGACCACGTCCTGCGCTCGGCGGCGACGCTGTCGCCCGGCGAGCGGACCCGCGCGGGCCTCGCGCTGCTCCAGGGCAGGGGCGTCAACCTGCTCGTCCTCGACGAGCCGACGAACCACCTGGACCTGCCCGCGATCGAGCAGCTGGAGACGGCCCTGGACGCCTACAAGGGCACTTTGCTGCTCGTCACGCACGACCGCAGAATGCTGGACGCGGTCCACGTGACGCGTCGCCTGGAGGTGGCGGAGGGCAAAGTGACGGAACTGCCACTCTGACCTCCACCCCCTCAGTCGGGCCTACGACCCGTCAGCGCCGCTTCGGGTCGACGAGACCGGCCCGCCGCAGCGCCTCGGCCATCGCGTCGTTGGCGGGCGGCGGGCCCTGCCGCTGCGACTTCTGCCCGCGGCCACCGTCCCGCTGGCCCTGACCCTGACCCTGCTGGCGTCGGCCCTGACCGCTGCCGCCCTGGCCGCGCTGCCGCTGCTGAGGCGGTCGGCCCCCGCCCCGCCTCGGCTGCTCCCCGTCCCCGCCGGAGGCATTCGCCTCGTCGTCGAGACGCAGCGTCAGCGAGATCCGCTTGCGCGGGATGTCGACGTCCATGACCTTCACCTTGACGATGTCGCCGGGCTTCACGACGTCCCGCGGGTCCTTGACGAACGTCTTGGACATGGCGGACACGTGCACCAGGCCGTCCTGGTGGACGCCCACGTCCACGAACGCGCCGAACGCGGCCACGTTCGTCACGACACCTTCGAGGACCATCCCGGCGGCGAGGTCGGAGATCTTCTCGACGCCGTCCTTGAAGGTCGCCGTCTTGAAGGCGGGCCGCGGGTCGCGCCCGGGCTTCTCCAGCTCCTTCAGGATGTCCGTGACCGTGGGCAGGCCGAAGACGTCGTCCACGAACGCGTCCGGCTTCAGCGAGCGCAGCGCCGCCGTGTTGCCGATCAGCGAACCGACCTCGCCGCCCGTCGACTTCACCATCTTGCGCACCACGGGGTACGCCTCCGGGTGCACGCTGGAGGCGTCCAGCGGGTCGTCGCCGCCGCGGATGCGGAGGAAGCCCGCGCACTGCTCGTACGCCTTCGGGCCGAGGCGAGCGACGTCCTTGAGGCCCTTGCGGCTCTTGAACGGGCCGTTCGCGTCGCGGTGCGCCACGATGTTCTCCGCGAGGCCCGCGCCGATGCCGGAGACCCGGGCGAGGAGCGGGGCGGAGGCCGTGTTGACGTCCACGCCGACGCCGTTCACACAGTCCTCGACGACCGCGTCGAGGGAGCGCGACAGCTTCACCTCGGACAGGTCGTGCTGGTACTGGCCGACACCGATCGACTTGGGGTCGATCTTCACGAGCTCGGCGAGCGGGTCCTGGAGGCGGCGGGCGATGGACACCGCGCCGCGGATCGAGACGTCGAGGTCGGGCAGCTCCTGCGAGGCGAACGCCGACGCCGAGTACACCGAGGCGCCCGCCTCGGAGACCATCACCTTCGTCAGGTTCAACTCGGGGTGCTTGGTGATGAGTTCACCGGCGAGCTTGTCGGTCTCGCGCGACGCCGTGCCGTTCCCGATGGCGATCAGGTCGACGTCGTGCTCCTTCGCGAGCCGCGCCAGCGTCGCCAGGGACTGGTCCCACTTGTTGGCCGGGACATGGGGGTGGATCGTGTCGGTCGCGACGACCTTGCCGGTCGCGTCGACGACGGCGACCTTCACGCCCGTACGGAACCCGGGGTCCAGGCCGAGCGTCGCGCGCGTGCCCGCGGGCGCCGCCAGCAGCAGGTCGCGCAGGTTCGACGCGAAGACCCGCACCGCCTCGTCCTCGGCGGCGGTCCGAAGCCGCAGCCGCAGGTCGATGCCGAGATGCACGAGGATCCGCGTCCGCCAGGACCAGCGGACCGTGTCCTGCAGCCACTTGTCGCCGGGCCTGCCGCGGTCGGCGACGCCGAAGCGCTGGGCGACGATGCCCTCGTACGAGGACGGGGTGCCCGGCGTCCCGGCGGGCTCCTCGGGTTCGAGGACGAGGTCGAGGACCTCCTCCTTCTCGCCGCGCAGCATCGCCAGGATGCGGTGCGAGGGCAGGTCGGTGAAGGGCTCGGCGAAGTCGAAGTAGTCGGCGAACTTGGCGCCCGCCTCCTCCTTGCCCTCCCGGACCTTCGCGGCGAGCCTGCCGCGCACCCACATGCGCTCGCGCAGCTCGCCGATCAGGTCGGCGTCCTCGGAGAACCGCTCGGCGAGGATCGCCCGCGCGCCGTCCAGGGCGGCCTGCGGGTCCGCGACGCCCTTGTCGGCGTCCACGAACGCGGCGGCCGCGGCCTGCGGTTCGACGCCCGGATCGGCGAGCAGCCCGTCCGCGAGGGGTTCGAGCCCGGCCTCGCGCGCGATCTGCGCCTTGGTGCGCCGCTTCGGCTTGAAGGGCAGGTAGATGTCCTCCAGGCGGGCCTTCGTGTCCGCCTCGCGGATCCGCGCTTCCAGCTCCTCGGTGAGCTTGCCCTGCTCACGGACCGAGTCGAGGATCGCGGCGCGCCGGTCCTCCAGCTCGCGCAGGTAGCGCAGGCGCTCTTCCAGCGTGCGCAGCTGCGCGTCGTCGAGCATCTCGGTCGCTTCCTTGCGGTAGCGCGCGATGAAGGGCACCGTGGAGCCGCCGTCGAGCAGGTCGACGGCGGCCTTCACCTGCCGCTCCCGTACGCCGAGCTCCTCGGCGATCCTGCCTTCGATGGATGCTGGGGTGGACGTCTTCAAAGCTGCCACGTTCCGGTACCGCCTTCTCGCTGAGGTTGCCGGGCAATTGTGGCAGGTGACGCCGACAGAGGGTGCTCAGACCCGGCCTGCCCGAGCCGTGTGTCCCGACCGCCGCCCGCCCCGGCCCGCGGAACGCGACGCTCCGCCGAACAGCCGGGCCACGGCACGGAACATGAGAACTCCCCTTTCGTCCCCGGCCCGCCGGGGGGCGGCGGAGCCGGCGAACGAACGGGTACCTCGGACGCGCGAACCCATGCCCCGCGCGAGGCCATGCCCTGCGGCCGGTCCGGCCACCTCGGCGGAGATCAGCGCTTGCCGAGCAGGTCCGCGGGGAACGCCCCGGCCTGCAGCGCCGCCCCGGCGATGAGGGTGCCGATTTCGGTGAGCCGCTCGACGCCCGCCGCGCCCAGGTGTGCGTAGGGAGCCCGGTCCAGGCGGTCCGTCTCCGCCTCGATGTCCTTGCGCAGCGCCACTCCGCTCTCCGTCAACTCGCCCTCGCCGTCCAGGATTCCGCGGTCCCGCAGCCGGTCCTCGGCCGCGTCCCACTCCTCCTGGTTCCAGCCGCGCGTGGAGAACACCCACTTCGGCCGGGTGCCCTTGCCGGTCGCGGTGTGGCTCACCAGGGCTTCGAGGCCGTCGAGTCCGGCGCGGAGCAGTGCGGTCAGGTGGCCGTCGCCGCGGTGCTCGCGCAGCAGTGTCGCCGCGTGCCAGTAGGCGAGGTGCGGCTGCTCGGGGACGGGCAGGTCGGCGTGGGCGGCGTACAAGGGGCGGGCGCCGCGCGTGCAGGCCTCGGTGGCGCGCAGCGCGAGTTCCGCGGCCTCGACCATCTCGGGCGAGGCGACGAGCTCCTCGCCGAGCAGCCGTCGCAGCGTCGTGTCGACGCCGCGCAGACGTGCCGCGAGGACGTCCTCCGGGGAGGCCGTCCGCCACACCTGGGGGACGTGGGCGGCGACGAGCTCGTACTTGTAGTTGTAGAAGGTCGCGGCGACCGTCCCGGGGCCGACGGCGCCCAGCGCCGCCGCGCGCACGGCGAAGTTCACGGCCGTGGGATGGGTGATGCCGAGGCCCTTCAGCTCCCGGTTCACGTCCGGCGAGAAGTAGTGCGTCGAGTGCAGGGCGTTCAGGACGGAGTGGCAACGGCGTCCGGCCCGGGACTCCAGTGCGGCGGACGAGGAGGACGAGGTCGTCGAAGAGGTCATGGGTGCACGTTACCTACTGGTCGGTATGTAGTCCGTGGGGTGGTCACTCATGGCAGGAAAGGTGGGATCCTCGTCATTGCGGCCATCGGAGTCCGGGCGAAGAATCGACGGCATGACGCAGCGAATCGTCCTGGTCGTCCTCTTCGACGGCGTCCAGAGCCTGGATGTCACGGGGCCCGTGGAGGTGTTCACGGGCGCCGGTCTCTGCACGGGCGACACCCAGGACGGCTACCTCATCCGTACGGCCTCCCTCGACGGCGAGCCCGTACGCACCTCCAGCGGCCTCACCCTCGTCCCGGACTCCGCGCTCACCGACGCCCCCGTGCCGCACACCCTGCTGGTCCCGGGCGGCCAGGGCACACGCGGGCAGGACCCGGAACTGACCGCCTGGCTGCGTGAGCACGGCCCGCGCGCCGAGCGGCTCGTCTCGGTCTGCACCGGCGCGATCCGCCTCGCGGAGGCGGGCCTCCTGGAGGGGCGCAGGGCGACGACGCACTGGGCGTACTGCGAGAAGCTCGCCAGGGACCACCCGGGCATCGACGTCGACCCAGACCCCATCTACGTACGGGACGGCCATGTCGCCACGTCCGCAGGCGTCACCGCGGGCATCGACCTCGCCCTGGCGCTCGTCGAGGAGGACCTGGGCCGCGAAGTGGCGCTCACGGTCGCCCGCCACCTGGTGGTCTTCCTGCGCCGCCCGGGCAACCAGGCGCAGTTCAGCGTCCAGCTCGCCGCGCAGACCGCACGGCGCGAGCCGCTGCGCGAGGTCCAGCAGTGGATCACCGAGCACCCGGCCGACGATCTCTCGGTCGAGGCGCTCGCCGCGCGCGCCCGCCTCTCGCCCCGCCACTTCGCCCGCGCCTTCCAGGCGGACACCGGCCTGACCCCGGGCAAGTACGTCGAACGCGTCCGCGTCGAACACGCCCGACGCCTCCTGGAGGACACCTCCGACGGCGTCGAGGAGATCTCACGCGCCTGCGGCTACGGCACTCCGGAGGCCATGCGGCGCGCCTTCGTGAAGCTGCTCGGCGCGGCCCCGGCCGAGTACCGCCGCCGCTTCCACCCCGTACCGGCCGAACCGTCCGGTACCTCTTCCCGGCCCATCCACCCACACCGATAGGGACACCATGCAGATCGCCATCGCCCTGTACGAGCGCTTCACCGTCCTCGACGCCATCGGCCCCTACCAGACACTGGCCAACCTGCCCGGCGCCGAGACCGTCCTCGTGGCCGAGCAGGCGGGCCCGGTGCGCGACGACAACGGCTCCCTCGCCCTCGTCGCCGACAAGTCCTTCGCGGAGGTCCAGCGGCCCGACATCGTGGTCGTCCCCGGCGGTCCCGGCCAGAGCGACCAGATGGAGAACGAGGCGCTCCTCGGCTGGCTCCGCACGGTCGACGCCACGACCACCTGGACGACGTCCGTGTGCACCGGCTCGCTCGCGCTGGCCGCCGCGGGCCTCCTCAAGGGCCGCCGCGCCACCTCGCACTGGCTCGCGCTGGCCGAGCTGGACCGGCTCGGCGTCGAGTCGACGGGGGAGCGGGTCGTCTTCGACGGCAAGTACGTCACGGCGGCCGGTGTCTCCGCGGGCATCGACATGGGCCTCACCCTGGCCGGCCGGATCGCGGGCGACGAGCACGCGCAGACCGTGCAGCTCCTCGCCGAGTACGACCCGCAGCCGCCCTACGACGCCGGGTCCCCGGAGAAGGCGCCCGCGCACATCGTCGCGAAGTTCCGCGCCGGGAGCCGCTTCGGCCAATAGGTTCCGGCCGGCAGGTTCCGGTCAGTACGTGAAGCGCGGCTGCCTGCGCTCCAGGAAGGCGGCGACACCCTCCGCGGTGTCGCCGCTGCCGCGCGCCTGCTCCGTCCAGTACGCGTCCCTGTCCGTGCGGCCCGCGGCGAACTCCTTGGCCGCCGCCTGCGTCAGCAGGGAGCGCGACACGAGGATCCGGGTGAACTCGGCGACCCGCTTGTCCAGCTCGCCCGACGGCAGCACCTCGTCCACCAGACCGGTGCGCAGCGCCCGTTCCGTACCGATCAACTCCCCGGAGAAGAGCAGGAACTTGGCGGTGGCGGGCCCCACCAGCGACACCAGGCGGCGCGTGGACGACGCCGGATAGACGATCCCGAGCTTGGCCGGCGTGACACCGAACGAGGCACCCTCGTCCGCGAACCGCAGGTCGCACGCGCCCGCCAGCTGCGCGCCGCCGCCCACGCAGTACCCCCGCACCGCCGCGAGCGTCGGCTTCGGGAAGGCCGCGAGGGCCTCCTCGGCCCGCACCGCGAGGTCCTGCGCGGTGCCGGGCGACTCCCGCAGCGTGGAGATGTCGGCGCCCGCGCAGAAGGTGTCGCCCGCACCGGTCAGGACCACGGCGCGCACGGCCGGGTCGGCGCCCAGGGCCGCGAGGAGCGGCGGCACCTGTCGCCACATGTCGGCGGTCATGGCGTTGCGCTTGGCCGGATGGTCGATGAGGACGGTCGCGACGCCGTCCGTGACGGTGTGGCTCAGCTGCGGCTCCATGCGCCGGATGCTATCCGCACCCCTCGAACGTACGATCAAGAAGGGGGCCGAGCGAGAGGGAGACGCTGATGGCCGGACCCAGGGACGACAGGGCCACCTCGGAGGCCAGGACGGTCAGCCGCGGCTTCGGCTGGCTCGCCCTGCTGGGCGTGATCCTCGCCGTGGCCGGGCTCGTCGGCCTCGTCTACACCGGCGTCGCCACACTGACCTCGATGCTCCTGTTCGGCTGGCTGCTGCTCGTCGGCGGCGCCGTCGGTCTGCTGCACGCCGTCCAGTCGCGGGGCACCAGCTTCTTCTGGCTGGGCGTCGTGGTCGCCGCGCTGAACCTCGCGGCGGGCGTCGTCGTCATCCGCAGGCCCGATGTGGCCGCGGAGGCGCTGACCATGTTCGCGGCGCTGCTCTTCCTGACGGGCGGCGTGTTCCGTCTCGTCGGCAGTCTGGTGGTGCGGGGTCCGCAGTTCGCCCTGACGCTCCTGCAAGGAGCCTTCGGCCTGCTGATCGGCATCCTGGTCCTCGCGGGGTGGCCCAGCAGCAGCCAGTACGTGATCGGATGCTTCTTCTCCCTGGCGCTGCTCGTCGACGGCCTGGGCCTGATCGCCACCGGTATCGGCGGACGCCGCATCGTCAGTCTCGTACAACCTGAAGAACACTTGAAGGCGAACCCTTCAGGGCAGGGCGGGCAGGAGCAGTCGGACAACTGACGGTGTCCGACCCAGGCGGTCAAATCGCGTCGATAGTCGCTGACTTCTGGTCAGTGGAGCGGTCCCGACCAGAGCATTACCAACACTCTTGGTGTGGCGACAATCGAGCGCGAGGGCGGCGACCGGACGATGGGGAACGACGGGAGAGGGCCGTGCCCACTCCCAAGGAGTGGCGGATCGGTGCCGTACGAAGGAGTGTGGCGCTTCACCGCCCCTGCCGTGGACGCCTCCGTGCCCCAGGCCCGGCACGCGGTGCGCGACCTGCTGGCCCGGCAGGGCGTACCGGCGCCGGACGACCTCGTACAGGGGCTGCTGCTCATCGTCTCGGAGCTGGTGACCAACGCGGTGCGCCATGCGGCCCTGCTGTCGCCGATGCTCGCGGTGGAGGTCGCGGTCGGCGCCGAGTGGGTGCGCGTCTCCGTCGAGGACAACCACCCCTACCGCCCGACCGCCCTGGTGGCGGACCACGCGCAGACGGGCGGGCGTGGGCTCCTCCTCGTGCGCGAGATCACCGCGGAGGCGGGCGGTGCCTGCGACGTCGAGCACACCGCGAGCGGGGGCAAGGTCATCTGGGCGGCCCTGCCCCTGAAGCCCAACGGCGGCTGACCGCCCGGCGGGTGCGCGGCCGCCGCCCGGCTACCAGCCCGCGGAGGGGCCCGTCAGCTCCTTGACCGCGGGTCGCGCCGCGTCGAGCACGGTCATGAACCAGGCGGAGAACGGGTCCCGTTCGTGCCGCTCGGCCAGCTCCGCCGCCGTCACGAACGCGGTGCCGCCGATTTCCTCCGGGTCGGGCCGCAGCGGGGACTGCACCATGCCGACGAACAGGTGGTTGTACTCCTGCTCGACGAGCCCCGACTCCGGGTCCGGGTGGTTGTAGCGCACGGTGCCCGCCTCGGCGAGCAGCGACGGCGAGACGCCGAGCTCCTCGTACGTGCGCCGGGCCGCCGCCGCGAACGGGGCCTCGCCCGGGTAGGGGTGCCCGCAGCACGTGTTCGACCAGACCCCGGGGGAGTGGTACTTGCCGAGGGCGCGCTGCTGGAGCAGCAGACGGCCCTGCTCGTCGAAGAGGAAGACGGAGAACGCCCGGTGCAGCTGCCCGGGCGCCTGATGCGCGGAGAGTTTCTCCGCTGTGCCGATCGTCCTGCCGTCCTCGTCGACGAGTTCGAGCAAGATCGCTTCTCCGGTGCCGTTCGACGGGCTGTTCGCCGCGGTGGCAGGTGTGATCGGCATACGCATCCTTCTCTTCGGTCTTCGAACCCCAAGTCTGCCGTACGTTCCGGACACCTCGGGCACTTCGAGGACCCGCATGTCCCGCCGCGCGGGGACGCGGCGGGACACGCGGAGAGGGCTCAGACCCCGAAGGCGGCCGGATAGGTGATCATGCCCCGCGGCAGTTGTGCGGAATCGTCGGATCCGTGCAGGACCAGAGCCATCATCGCCTCGTCGGGGACCTCGAAGCCCGGCCGGATTCCGTACCCGGAAGCGGGCTTGAAACCGAACCTCGGATAGTACGAGGGATGCCCGAGCACGAGGACGATCCGCTCCCCACGCGCGCGTGCCGCGTCGAGCACGGCACGTACGACCGCCGATCCCGCACCCGCCCCCTGGTGCTCGGGCAGAGTGGCGACGGGCGCGAGGGCCAGCGCGGGTGCCCCGCCCACCCGGCACCGGGTGAGCAGCGCGTGAGCGGCGACCGAGCCGTCGGGCGCCTCGGCGACGTACGACAGACCGGGAAGCCACGCCTCCGCGTCCGTGCGCAGCGCGTCGACCAGGTCGGCCTCCGCCTCCGTCGCGAAGGCGGCGGCGTTGACGGCGTGCACGGCGGCGACGTCGGCCGCGGTCTCCGGGCGGGTGCGCCAGGAGTCCGCGGGCCGCAGCACGTACCCGGTGTAGCCGTACTCGGCGCTGTGCTCGCGCCGCATCGCGAGCTCCTCGCGGGTGGCGGCGAGCGCCTGCGCCATACCGGGCGCGCCCGGGTCCGCCGCGTCCGCGCGGGCGGCCAGCGGGCCGTAGTACTCGTCCCAGTCGGACTCGGGCTGCGGGTGCACGCCGAGCACGGAGTACCCGGCGCCGGTCGCCGCCCGGACGTTCTCCTCGCCGGTGCGCAGCGTGTAGTGCCGCTCCCAGAAGGTACGGGCGGCGGCGGACGGCTCGGCGGCCGTCCACTCGCACTCGGTGAGGACGAGCGTCCCGCCGGGGGCGAGCAGGCGCCGCCAGGAGCGCAGCGCGGTGTCGAAGCCGATGCTGTACGCCGAGCTCTCCGCCCAGACGACGTCGAAGGAGCCGTCCTGATAGGGGAGTTCGCCCATGTCGGCGTTGACGGCGGTGATCGATCCGGCGAGCCCGCGGGCGTCGGCCGCCGCGCGGAGCTCGTCGAGGAACGGCTCGTGGAGGTCGACGGCGGTCACCTCGGCGCCGGCCTCGGCGGCGAGCAGGAGCGCGGAGCGGCCGGGGCCGCAGCCCAGGTCGAGGACGCGCGGCCGCTCGGGCAGCGCACCCACGGAGGCGAGCAGCCGCCGGGTGGTGTCGTCGGAGCCGGGACCCTGCCGGGGAAGCCCGTGGTGCAGGGCGAAGAAGGCGCGGGAAAGGGAAGCGTTGTCAGTCAACGTGGAAATCCTTGAGTGAAGGACCCGCGGACCGCGCGCACGGGAGACGTACGAAGAGTACGAGTGCCGTACGGAAGGTCAGACGCGTGCCCGGAGAGTGGGGATGCACGTGTCGCCGCGCGGAGCAGCGCAGACCGCGACAGTCATCAACCCACCTCCCAGGACTCAAGAACTCTGGCCACGATAACACCGTGCGTGACGGGCGGCGAGCCCGGCGCGTCAGTGGCAGAGCTTCGCCTCGTGCTCCGCGTGGCCGCTCGGCTCCAGCTGGAACGTGCAGTGCTCGACGTCGAAGTGGTCGCCCAGGCAGCCCTGGAGCTCGTGCAGCATCTTCTCGTGCCCCGTCGCGTCGAGGGCCCATGAGCTCACCACGACGTGGGCGGAGAGGACCGGCATGCCCGATGTGATCGTCCAGGCGTGCAGGTCGTGGACCTCCTCGACGCCGGGCAGGTCGAGCATGTGCGCCCGCACCTCCGCCATGTCGACGCCCTTGGGCGCCGACTCCAGGAGCACGTTCAGGGTCTCCTTGAGGAGCTTGACCGTACGCGGGACGATCATGACGCCGATGACGAGCGAGGCGATCGGGTCGGCGGCCTGCCAGCCGGTGAGCATGATCAGGACCGAGGCGACGATGACCGTGAGCGAGCCGAGCGTGTCGGCCACGACCTCGAGGAAGGCGCCGCGGACGTTGAGGCTCTCCTTCTGGCCGCGCATGAGCAGCGAGAGCGAGATCATGTTCGCGACGAGCCCGAAGACGCCGAACCAGAGGGCGAGTCCGCCCTCGGTCTCCGCCGGGGTGACGAACCGCTGGACCGCCTCGTACAGGACGTATCCGCCGACGCCGAGCAGCAGCAGACAGTTGGCGAGCGCCGCGAGTATCTCGGCGCGGGCGTAGCCGAAGGTGCGGTTCTCGGTCGGCGGTCTGTTCGCGAAGTGGATCGCGAGCAGGGCCATGCCGAGACCCAGCGAATCCGTCGCCATGTGCGTCGCGTCCGCGATGAGCGCGAGCGAGTCCGCCATGAGCCCGCCCACGATCTGGGCCAGCATGACCGTGATCGTGATGGTCAGAGCAATGCGGAGCCGCCCCTTGTGGGCGTTGGCCGCCGTCCCCGTCGCCGGGGCCCCGTGCAGGTGTCCGTGATCGTGCCCAGCCCCCATGGAGCGGCCCTCCCGCATGCGTCGTCGGTGTGCTGTCCGCTGGTAGCGCGACCACAGTGAACTACGGGTGGGGGGTATCTGGCAACGCGGTACTGAACACCGTTATCACTGCGCTGACCTGCGAAAATGGCAATGGTTGCCGACTGGGGGAGTGGGTGCAGGTCAGAGCGTGGGAACGATCATCCGCGGCGCGCGTCCGGGTGGTGCAGACACCAACCCGCCCACGCCGACTCGACCATCTCGCGCACCCCGCGCCGGGCCGTCCAGCCGAGCTCCGCCGCCGCGAGACGCGCGTCGGCCACGGCACGCGGCGAGTCGCCCGCGCGCGCCGGCTCGACGAGCGCGGGACGCGTGTCGCCGCTCACCTCACCGATGACGGTGATCAGTTCGCGTACGGAAACGCCCTGCCCCCGGCCGATGTTCACCGTCAGATCGCCCTCAACGCCCTCCGCGAGCTTGCGGGCCGCCGCCAGATGGGCCTCGGCGAGGTCGGAGACGTGGACGTAGTCACGGACGCAGGTGCCGTCCGGCGTCGGGTGGGTGTTGCCGAAGATCCGCGGCGACTCGTCGCGGCGCAGCCGGTCGAAGACCATCGGGATCACGTTGAAGACCCCGGTGTCCGCGAGCTCGGGGGCAGCGGCGCCCGCCACGTTGAAGTAGCGCAGGCACACCGTCCCGATGCCGTGCGCCCGCCCGGCCGCCCGCACCAGCCACTCACCGGCGAGCTTCGTCTCGCCGTAGGGGCTGACCGGAACGCACGGCGCGTCCTCGCCCACGAGCTCCGCGTCCGGCGGGTTGCCGTACACCGCGGCCGACGAGGAGAAGACGAAGCGCTTGATGCCGGCCTCGGCCACCGCGTCGAGCAGCGTCGTGAGGCCGCCCACGTTCTCCCGGTAGTAGCGCAGCGGCTGCTCGACCGACTCCCCGACCTGCTTGCGGGCCGCGAGATGCACCACACCGGTGACGCCGTACTCGGCGAAGACCCGGCGCAACAGGTCCCCGTCCAGCGAGGACCCCTTCACCAGGGGCATGTCCGCGGGCAGCCGCTGCGGGACCCCGGACGAGACGTCGTCCAGGACGACGACGTCCTCACCGGCACCGGCCATGACCCGCGCCACATGTGCCCCGATGTAACCCGCTCCGCCTGTGATCAGCCATGTCATGGGCGCCCACCCTAAGCGACCCCCCGGGCGCGGCCCCGCACGGGCATGTGACCGTCAATCGGGCAAGCCGGGCACCGACCGGGGCGCGGTTTGTGGGCGCGGCCCCCCATCCACCATGATGATCGCGAAGCCGAGGCCCTCGCAGGCCGCCCTTATGGGGGCGTGAACGGGTGATGAACGCCCGCTTCCCATCATCCGATAGCCTCAGCCGACGTGCCGCCCGGCCGCCATGGGCCCGGGGGCGCTCCCCTTACGCATGTGCCCGGCGCGAGCCGCGCCGGTACTCAAGGAGTGAGTTCGTCTGTCGACCGCCATCCTCACCGGACAGCCGGTCCCCGGGTCGCCGCTCGAAGGCGATCTGCGGTCCCTCGGCTTCGACGTGCGGGTCGCCTCCGACGCGGCGGACGCCGAGTCGCTGCTCGCGGCCGTGCCCGGCGACCAGCGGGTCGCGGTCGTCGACGCACGCTTCGTCGGACACGTCCACGCGCTGCGCCTCGCCCTCACCGACCCCCGCTTCGCCGCCTCCGCGGTGACCGGCGCCGTCGCGGCCAAGCCGGAGGCCCGCA
Organism: Streptomyces venezuelae; assembly: GCF_008642335.1. Taxonomy (NCBI): domain Bacteria; kingdom Bacillati; phylum Actinomycetota; class Actinomycetes; order Kitasatosporales; family Streptomycetaceae; genus Streptomyces; species Streptomyces venezuelae. The sequence goes on from NZ_CP029191.1 coordinate 7,113,067, forward strand.
CGGAGCTGACGCGCGCGCTGCGGGCGACCGCCACCACCACCGGCGGCGTCGTCACCCACGACGCGCTCCCCGACGACATCGCCGCGGCCATGGAGTCCGGCGCGACGGACGTGCACCGCCCCGACCTCGGCACCCTCGTCGCCACCGTGCCCGACGACCCCCAGGCGCGGAACGAGGCACGCCAGGCCGTCGCCGCCGTCGACGACGAGGCCGTACGCCTGCGCACCGCGGTGAAGTCGCGGGACGGGTTCTTCACGACGTACTGCATCTCCCCGTACTCGCGCTACATCGCCCGCTGGTGCGCCCGCCGTGGCCTCACCCCGAACCAGGTCACCACCGCGTCGCTGCTCACCGCCCTGATCGCGGCGGGCTGCGCGGCGACCGGGACGCGCGGCGGCTTCGTCGCGGCGGGCGTGCTGCTGCTCCTCTCCTTCGTCCTCGACTGCACGGACGGGCAGCTCGCCCGCTACTCCCTGCAGTACTCGACGCTCGGCGCCTGGCTGGACGCGACGTTCGACCGCGCCAAGGAGTACGCGTACTACGCGGGCCTCGCGCTCGGCGCGGCCAACGCGAACGGAGACGACGTCTGGGCGCTGGCCCTCGGCGCCATGGTCCTCCAGACCTGTCGTCACGTCGTCGACTTCTCGTTCAACGAGGCGAATCACGACGCGACCGCCAACACCAGCCCCACCGCGGCCCTTTCGGACAAGCTCGACAGCGTCGGGTGGACGGTCTGGGTGCGCCGGATGATAGTGCTGCCCATCGGCGAGCGCTGGGCGATGATCGCCGTGCTCACCGCGGTCACCACCCCGCGCGTCACCCTCGTCGTCCTGCTCATCGGCTGCGCCCTCGCCGCCTGTTACACGACCGCCGGACGCGTCCTGCGCTCGCTGACCCGCAAGGCGACCCGCACCGACCGCGCCGCCCAGGCACTCGGCGACCTCGCCGACAACGGCACGCTCGCCTCGTCCTTCGCCGCCCTCGGCCGCCGCGCGCGCTTTCTGCCCGCGCCCGTGTTCGCCTTCGTCGGCGGCGCCGCGGTCGTCGCGGTCGCCGCGTTCACCTCCTACGGCAGCCCGTGGGTCGTCGTCGCCGCGGTCGTGTACGTCGCCCTCTCCGGCCTCGCCCTCGCGCGGCCCCTCAAGGCCCCCCTGGACTGGCTGGTGCCGCCGTTCTTCCGCGCTGCCGAGTACGGCACGGTCCTGGTCCTCGCGGCGAAAGCCGATGTGAACGGGGCGCTGCCCGCGGCTTTCGGGCTGGTGTCGGCGGTCGCCTACCATCACTACGACACGGTGTACCGCATCAAGGGCGGCGCCGGTGCGCCCCCGCGCCGGCTGGTGCGGGCGATCGGCGGCCAAGAAGGCAGGACCCTCGTGGTCGCGCTGGCCGCCACCGTGCTGTCCACCAACGATTTCACCGTCGCGCTCACGGCACTCGCCGTGGCCGTGGCACTCGTGGTGCTCGTCGAGAGCATCTGCTTCTGGGTCGCCGCCGAGAAAAAGGGCGCACCCGCCGTACACGATGAAGGAGAACCCGCATGATCGGCCTCGTCCTTGCGGCAGGCGCCGGACGGCGTCTGCGTCCCTACACGGACACCCTGCCCAAGGCCCTGGTGCCCGTCGATGGTGAGACCACCATCCTCGACCTGACGCTCGGCAACTTCGCCGAGATCGGTCTCACCGAGGTCGCGATCATCGTCGGCTACAAGAAGGAAGCCGTCTACGACCGCAAGGCGGACCTGGAGGCGAAGTACGGCCTCAAGCTGACGCTCATCGACAACGACAAGGCCGAGGAGTGGAACAACGCCTACTCCCTGTGGTGCGGGCGTGACGCCATCAAGCACGACGTGATCCTCGCCAACGGCGACACCGTGCACCCGGTCTCCGTCGAGAAGACGCTGCTCGCCGCCCGCGGCAACGGCCAGAAGATCATCCTCGCCCTCGACACGGTGAAGCAGCTCGCCGACGAGGAGATGAAGGTCATCGTGGACGACGCCAAGGGTGTCCAGAAGATCACCAAGCTGATGGACCCGGCGACGGCCACCGGTGAGTACATCGGCGTCACCCTCATCGAGGGCTCCGCCGCCGACGAGCTCGCCGACGCCCTGAAGACCACCTTCGAGCGCGACCCCGACCTCTACTACGAGGACGGCTACCAGGAGCTCGTCAACCGCGGCTTCAAGGTCGACGTGGCCCCGATCGGCGACGTCAAGTGGGTCGAGATCGACAACCACGACGACCTCGCCAAGGGCCGGGAGATCGCGTGCCAGTACTGACGAGGCTCATCCCCTCGCCGGTCGTCGTCGACATCCGGCCGGGGGCGCTCGACGACCTGGCCGGTGTCCTCGCCGACCAGCGGATCTGCTCGTCGACCGGCAAGCTCGCCATCGCCATCAGCGGCGGCTCGGGCGCGGTGCTCCGCGAGCGGCTGATGCCCTCGCTGGGCGGCGCGGAGTGGTTCGAGGTCGGTGGCGGCACGCTCGACGACGCCATCAAGCTCGGCGAGGACATCCGCAAGTCCGGCCGGTACGACGCGGTCGTCGGCCTCGGCGGCGGCAAGATCATCGACTGCGCCAAGTTCGCCGCGGCGCGCGTGGGTCTGCCGCTGGTCGCCGTCGCGACGAACCTGTCGCACGACGGTCTCTGCTCGCCGGTCGCGACGCTCGACAACGACGCGGGCCGCGGCTCGTACGGCGTGCCGAACCCCATCGCGGTCGTCATCGACCTCGACGTGATCCGTGAGGCACCCGTCCGCTTCGTCCGCTCCGGCATCGGCGACGCGCTGTCCAACATCTCCGCCATCCGGGACTGGGAGCTCGCCGCCCGCGAGCGCGGCGAGGACATCGACGGCCTCGCGGCCGCCATGGCCCGCCAGGCCGGCGAGGCCGTGCTCCGCCACCCCGGCGGCGTCGGCGACGACGGCTTCCTCCAGGTCCTGGCCGAGGGACTGGTCCTCACCGGCATCGCCATGTCGATCTCGGGCGACTCCCGCCCGGCGTCCGGCGCCTGCCACGAGATCAACCACGCCTTCGACCTGCTCTTCCCCAAGCGCGCCGCCAGCCACGGCGAGCAGTGCGGCCTGGGCGCGGCCTTCGCGATGCACCTGCGCGGTGCCCACGAGGAGTCGGCGTTCATGGCCCAGGTGCTGCGCCGCCACGGCCTGCCCGTGCTGCCGGAGGAGATCGGTTTCTCCGTGGACGAGTTCGTGAAGGTCGTGGAGTTCGCTCCGCAGACCCGCCCGGGCCGCTACACGATCCTCGAACACCTCGACCTGTCCACCGACCAGATCAGGGACGCATACGCCGACTATGCAAAAGCCATCGGTAGCTGAGCTCCGCCCGGTTGTTCACCCCCCGGGGGTGAAGGACCGGCGCAGCGGCGAACACTGGGCCGGCCGGCTCTACATGCGCGAGGTCTCCCTGCGCATCGACCGGCACCTGGTGAACACGCGGGTCACGCCCAACCAGCTGACCTACGTGATGACCGTCGCCGGCGCCCTCGCCGCCCCGGCCCTGCTGGTGCCCGGCATCACGGGCGCCGTCCTCGGCGTGGTCGCGGTCCAGCTCTACCTGCTGCTCGACTGCGTGGACGGCGAGATCGCCCGCTGGAAGAAGCAGTACTCGATGGCCGGGGTCTACCTGGACCGGGTCGCCGCCTACCTGTGCGACGCCGCGGTCCTGGTCGGCTTCGGTCTGCGCGCCGCCGACATATGGGGCTCGGGACGCATCGACTGGCTGTGGGCCTTCCTCGGCACCCTGGCCGCGCTCGGCGCGATCCTGATCAAGGCCGAGACCGACCTCGTCGGCGTGGCCCGTCACCAGACGGGCAAGGAGCCGGTCAAGGAGTCGGCGGCCGAGCCGCGCTCCTCCGGCATGGCGCTGGCCCGCAGGGCCGCCGCCGCGCTGAAGTTCCACCGGCTCATCCTCGGGGTCGAGGCGTCCCTGCTGATCCTCGTCATCGCGTTCGTCGACCAGGCGCGCGGCGACCTGTTCTTCTCGCGCCTCGGCGTGGCGGTGCTCGCGGGCATCGCGATGCTGCAGACCCTGCTCCACCTCGTGTCCATCCTCGTATCGAGCAGGTTGAAGTGAGCACCCCCAGCACCCCGAGCCCCGCGGCGGAGAAGCTGAAGGTCGGCGCCGTCATCATCACGATGGGCAACCGGCCGCAGGAGCTGCGCGCCCTCCTCGACTCGGTCGCCAAGCAGGAGGGCGACCCGGTCGAGGTGGTCGTGGTCGGCAACGGCGCCCCCGTGCCCGAGGTCCCCGCGGGCGTGCGCACCGTCGAACTGCCTGAGAACCTCGGCATCCCCGGTGGCCGCAACGTCGGCATCGAGGCCTTCGGGCCCGGCGGCACCGACGTCGACATCCTGCTCTTCCTGGACGACGACGGCCTGCTCGCCACCCTGGACACGGCGCGGCTCTGCCGCGAGGCGTTCGCCGCCGACCCGGAGCTCGGCATCATCAGCTTCCGCATCGCGGACCCGGACACGGGGGAGACCCAGCGGCGCCACGTGCCGCGGCTGCGGGCCTCCGACCCGATGCGCTCCTCGCGCGTGACGACCTTCCTCGGCGGCGCCAACGCCGTCCGCACGAAGGTCCTCGCCGAGGTCGGCGGGCTGCCCGGCGAGTTCTTCTACGCCCACGAGGAGACCGACCTCGCCTGGCGCGCGCTCGACGCGGGCTGGATGATCGACTACCGCTCCGACATGGTCCTGTTCCACCCCACGACGGCCCCCTCGCGGCACGCGGTCTACCACCGGATGGTGGCCCGCAACCGCGTCTGGCTGGCCCGTCGCAACCTCCCCGCGCCGCTGGTCCCGGTCTACCTCGGTGTCTGGATGCTCCTCACCCTCGCCCGACGCCCCTCGGGCCCGGCCCTGAAGGCCTGGTTCGGCGGCTTCAAGGAGGGCTGGACCACGCCCTGCGGGCCTCGCAGGCCCATGAAGTGGCGTACGGTGTGGCGGCTGACCCGACTGGGCCGACCTCCCGTCATCTGACAAGCTCGGGTCTGAGAGCATTCGGGCCATACCCCGGTCCCTGGCCCACGCCTACGCCCGACCGGCTGCGCTTTTCGAAGACGAAAGTTTCCACTCGTGAGTGAGACAACGCATGACGGCGGAGTCGCGGTGACAGCATCACCGTCGACTCCGTCGCCCGATGACGGGCTCTCCCGGGCCGAACTCGCCGCCAAGTACGGTCTGACCGTCAGCGGCGCCCGCCCCGGACTTTTCGAGTACGTCCGCCAGCTCTGGGGACGGCGCCACTTCATCCTTGCCTTCTCCCAGGCGAAGCTGACCGCCCAGTACAGCCAGGCCAAGCTCGGCCAGCTGTGGCAGGTGGCGACGCCGCTGCTGAACGCGGCGGTCTACTTCTTCATCTTCGGGCTGCTGCTCGGCGCCCGTGAGGGCATCCCGCACGAGATCTACGTGCCGTTCCTGGTGACGGGTGTCTTCGTCTTCACGTTCACGCAGAGCTCGGTCATGGCGGGCGTGCGGGCGATCTCCGGCAACCTCGGCCTGGTCAGGGCCCTGCACTTCCCGCGGGCCTCGCTGCCGATCTCCTTCGCGCTGCAGCAGCTCCAGCAGCTGCTCTTCTCGATGATCGTGCTCGTCGTGATCATGTGCGCGTTCGGGATCTTCCCCGCCCTGTCCTGGCTGCTCGTCCTGCCCGCGCTGGTCCTGCAGTTCGTCTTCAACATGGGCCTGGCGCTGATCTTCGCCCGGATGGGCAGCAAGACGCCCGACCTGGCGCAGCTCATGCCGTTCGTGATGCGGACCTGGATGTACGCCTCGGGCGTCATGTTCAGCATCCCCGCGATGCTCGCGACCAAGAAGGACGTGCCCGCCTGGGTCGGGGACGTGCTCCAGTGGAATCCGGCCTCCATCTACATGGACCTGATCCGCTTCGCCATGATCGACAAGTACGACTCCTCGTACCTGCCCCCGCACGTGTGGGCCTTCGCGGTCGGCTGGGCCGTGGTGATCGGCGCGGTCGGGTTCGTGTACTTCTGGAAGGCTGAGGAGCGGTACGGCCGTGGCTGACGACAAGACCCCCGAGAAGGGCGACGCGAACGCCGGCAAGGGGCACATCCCCACCGTCATCGCCGACGAGCTGCACATCGTCTACCGCGTCAACGGCGCGAAGACGGGCAAGGGCAGCGCCACCTCCGCCCTGAGCCGCATCCTCAGGCGCGGCGAGGAGCGCGGGGTGCGCAAGGTGCACGCCGTGCGCGGCGTCAGCTTCACCGCCTACCGCGGCGAGGCCATCGGCCTCATCGGCTCCAACGGCTCCGGCAAGTCGACCCTGCTCCGCGCCATCGCGGGCCTGCTCCCCGCTGAGCGGGGCAAGGTCTACACCGACGGCCAGCCCTCGCTGCTCGGCGTCAACGCGGCCCTGATGAACGACCTGACGGGTGAGCGCAACGTCATACTCGGCGGGCTCGCGATGGGCATGTCCCGCGAGCAGATCCGGGAGCGCTACCAGGAGATCGTCGACTTCTCGGGCATCAACGAGAAGGGCGACTTCATCACCCTTCCGATGCGCACCTACTCCTCCGGCATGGCGGCCCGTCTCCGCTTCTCCATCGCGGCGGCCAAGGACCACGACGTCCTGATGATCGACGAGGCCCTGGCCACCGGTGACCGCAAGTTCCAGAAGCGCTCCGAGGCCCGCATCCGCGAGCTCCGCAAGGAGGCCGGCACGGTCTTCCTGGTCAGCCACAACAACAAGTCGATCCGCGACACGTGCGACCGCGTGCTGTGGCTGGAACGCGGCGAGCTGCGCATGGACGGGCCGACCGACGAGGTCATAAAGGAGTACGAGAAGTTCACGGGCAAGTAGCCCGATCGAGCCACGGGGGAACACCCGTTCGGCAGTAGTGCCCCGCCGGGAGGAGCCCGGCGGGGCACTGTCGTGACATGGTGTCCCCGGGGCCACTCGGCCCCCTCAACTAGCCGTCGGCAAAGGAAGATTGACGCCGATCGGTGTGTTGTTGTGATGCGCCGAACACCCCGACGATGCGTGTTGGGTTGTACAACGTAAGCTGTACAGGTGCTGATTCGCGGCAAGTGGGGCGATATCGCGCGGTGCCCCGCTTCGGAGCACGGCCCACCTCGGAGAGAGCCGGGCGGCGTGTCCGAAATAGGATGTATTGGGTCGGCAGTGTAGAACGGGAGATGTGACGGCAATGGCTACGGATGATCTCCAGCTCCGCGATGCTTCCGCCGTCCTCGCCAAGGCCGCGGACGAGAACTTTCCGGTCGCGCCCTTCTTCCTCCCCCGGGCCTGGCGCGACGACCTCATGGCCGTCTACGGCGTCGTCCGCCTCATCGACGACATCGGCGACGGCGACCTGGCCCCCGGCGCCGGCCACGCCCGCCACCTCGGGCTCGACGCCGACACGGACGAACCCCTGCCGCTCCTGGACGCCGTCGAGGCCGACCTGGACAAGGTCTTCGCCGGCGCCGAGCCCGGCCACCCGCTGGTGCGGGCGCTGCGCCCGGCCGCCGAACGCGGAACCCTGACGGCCGCCCCCTTCCTGGCCCTGATCGAGGCCAACCGCCAGGACCAGGTGATCACGCGCTACGAGACGTACGACGACCTCGTCGCGTACTGCGCGCTCTCCGCCAACCCCATCGGCCGCCTCGTCCTGGCCATCACGGGGACGGAGACCCCGGAGCGCGTCCGCCGCTCGGACGCTGTCTGCACCGGCCTGCAGATCGTCGAGCACATCCAGGACGTCGCCGAAGACCTGCGGCGCGGCCGCATCTACCTGCCTGTCGAGGACATGAAGCGGTTCCACGTGAGTGAGTCAGATCTGGCCCTGCCGACGGCGGGCGCATCGGTGCGCGCCCTGGTCGCATTCGAAGTGGAACGCGCCCGCGGCCTGCTGAATGAAGGCACCCCCCTGGTGGGTAGCGTCCACGGCAGGCTGAAGCTGCTGCTGGCCGGTTTCGTGGCAGGGGGGAGGGCGGCCACCCGGGCGATCGTCACCGCCGGGTACGACGTCCTGCCCGGGCCGCCCAAGCCGACCAAGCCGCGTCTGCTGCGCGAGACGGGTGCAGTACTGCGAGGAGAGGGGTGAGCCGGGCCGTGGAGTCGGATCAGCACGTATCCGCGTCGGTGCTCGCCGCCTACAGCTACTGCGAGGCCGTGACCGGCAGCCAGGCGCGCAACTTCGCGTACGGCATCAGACTGCTGCCGACGCCCAAGCGCCGGGCGATGTCCGCGCTCTACGCCCTCTCCCGGCGGGTCGACGACATCGGCGACGGCGAGCTCGCCCTGGACGTCAAGGCGCAGCGGCTCGATGACACCCGCGCGCTGGTCGCCCGGATCCGCGCGGGCGAGGTGCACGAGGACGACACCGACCCCGTGGCGGTCGCCCTCGCCCACGCCGCCGCGCACTTCCCCATCCCGCTGGAAGGCCTCGACGAACTCATCGACGGCGTCCTGAAGGACGTACGTGGTGAGACGTACGAGACGTGGGAGGACCTCAAGGTCTACTGCCGCTGCGTCGCCGGGGCCATCGGGCGGCTCTCGCTCGGCGTGTTCGGCACGGAGCGGGGGGCGCTCCACGCCGAACGTGCGCCCGAGTACGCGGACACGCTCGGTCTCGCGCTCCAACTGACCAACATTCTCCGGGACGTTCGCGAGGACGCCCTGGACGGGCGGACCTATCTGCCCGCCGACGACCTCGCCAAGTTCGGCTGCTCCGCCGGGTTCGCGGGCTCCGAACCGCCCGCCGGAGCCGACTTCGCCGGCCTCGTCCACTTCGAGGTGCGCCGCGCGCGTGCCCTGTTCGCCGAGGGCTACCGCCTGCTGCCCATGCTGGACCGGCGCAGCGGCGCCTGCGTGGCCGCCATGGCCGGCATCTACCGACGTCTCCTCGACCGCATCGAGCGCGAGCCGGAGGCGGTCCTGCGCGGCCGCGTCTCGCTCCCCGGGCGCGAGAAGGCGTACGTCGCCGTGCGCGGACTGTCCGGTCTCGACGCGCGGAACGTGTCACGACAGACCGTCCGGAGGCGTGTGTGATGCGCATCCGGAGCGATCGTGGGGCAGTTGGGGCAACGTTCGCAAAGCGGCGGGCAACCCTCCGCTCCAAGGTCGCGTCCCAGACTGCAACGGCCGAAGGGGTGGGTGCATGACGAGGGAAGACATGCAGCCCGAGGGGCTGACCGAGGACGCCGAAGGCCGCTCCGCAGGGGCGGCCGCCGTAGTGGTCGGCGGCGGCCTCGCGGGCGTCACCGCCGCACTCGCGCTCGCCGACGCGGGCCTGCGCGTGACGCTGCTCGAAGGACGGCCGCGGCTCGGCGGCCTCGCGTTCTCCTTCCGGCGCGGCGCCCTGACCGTCGACAACGGCCAGCACGTCTATCTGCGCTGCTGCACCGCCTACCGCTGGTTCCTCGACCGCATCGACGGCACACACCTCGCACCCGTGCAGGAACGTCTCGACGTGCCCGTCCTCGACGCCGACCGCAACCGGCTCGGGCGCCTCAGGCGCACCGCGCTCCCCGTGCCGCTGCACCTCGCGGCGAGCCTCGCCACCTACCCGCACCTGTCGGCCGTCGAGCGCGCCAAGGTGGGCCGCGCGGCGCTCGCCCTCAAGGGACTCGACCCGGCCGACCCCGTGCTCGACGGTCAGAACTTCGGCAGCTGGCTCGCCAGGAACGGTCAGTCCGCGCGCGCCATCGAGGCCCTCTGGGATCTCGTGGGCGTCGCGACGCTCAACGCCACCGCGGGCGACGCCTCGCTCGGGCTCGCCGCGATGGTGTTCAAGACCGGGCTGCTCTCCGAACCGGGCGCCGCCGACATCGGCTGGTCCCGGGTGCCCCTCGGTGATCTCCACGACACGCTGGCCCGCAAGGCGCTCGACGCCGCGGGAGTACGTACGGAACTAAAGGCACGCGTCACCTCCATCTCCCGTACGGACAACGGCGGTTGGCGCGTGGAGGTTCCCGGCGGGACCATCGAGGCGGAAACCGTCGTGCTCGCCGTGCCGCAGCACGAGACGCACGACCTCCTTCCCGACGGCGCCCTCGACCAGCCCGACCGGCTGCTCGACATCGACACCGCGCCGATCCTGAACATCCACGTCGTGTACGACAGGAAGGTCCTGAAGCGGCCCTTCTTCGCCGCCATCGGCACGCCGGTGCAGTGGGTCTTCGACCGGACCGAGGCCTCCGGACTGACCGAGGGGCAGTACCTGGCGCTCTCGCAGTCGAACGCGCGGGACGAGATCGACGCGCCCGTCGCCGCCCTGCGAGAGCGCTATCTGCCCGAGCTGGAGCGGCTGCTGCCAGCGGCCCACGGCGCCGAGGTACGGGACTTCTTCGTCACCCGCGAGCGCACGGCGACCTTCGCGCCCACCCCCGGTGTCGGCAGGCTCCGCCCCGGTGCCCGCACGAAGGCCCGCGGCCTGTACCTCGCGGGCGCGTGGACCGCCACCGGGTGGCCCGCGACCATGGAGGGCGCCGTACGCAGCGGCATCAGCGCGGCCGAAGCCGCCCTCTCCACCCTCGACCGCCCCCGTGATCACCTCTTCGCATTCGAGGAGGCGGCGGCGTGAAGCTCGACCTTCTGGGGTCAGGTCCCCAGCGAAACAGCACCGGAACAAGAGGAGAAACTGTGCCGACTGTGCCCTCGGCCGAGAAAACGGCTGCCGACACGGTGGACGTGACCTCACTGCTCGAGCAAGGAAGGACGCTGGCCACCCCGGTGCTGCGGGCCGCGGTGGACCGTCTCGCGCCGCCCATGGACACCGTGGCCGCCTACCACTTCGGCTGGATCGACGCGGAGGGCAACCCCTCCGACGGCGACGGCGGCAAGGCCGTGCGGCCCGCGCTCGCCCTGCTCTCCGCCGAGGCCGCGGGCGCGCCCCCCGAGGTCGGCGTCCCCGGCGCGGTCGCCGTCGAGCTCGTGCACAACTTCTCGCTGCTGCACGACGACCTGATGGACGGCGACGAGCAGCGCCGCCACCGCGACACCGTGTGGAAGGTGCACGGCCCCGCGCAGGCCATCCTCGTCGGCGACGCACTCTTCGCGCTCGGCAACGAGATCCTCCTCGAACTCGGCACCGTCGAGGCGGGCCGCGCCACCCGCCGCCTCATCACCGCCACCCGCGCCCTGATCGACGGCCAGGCCCAGGACATCAGCTACGAACACCGCGACCGGGTCACCGTCGAGGAGTGCCTGGAGATGGAGGGCAAGAAGACCGGCGCCCTCCTCGCCTGCGCGGTCTCCATCGGTGCCGTACTGGGCGGCGCGGACGACCACACCGCCGACACCCTGGAGAAGTACGGGTACCACCTCGGCCTCGCCTTCCAGGCCGTGGACGATCTGCTCGGCATCTGGGGCGACCCCGAGGCCACCGGCAAGCAGACGTGGAGCGATCTGCGCCAGCGCAAGAAGTCGCTGCCCGTGGTGGCCGCCCTGGCCGCGGGCGGTCCCGCGTCCGAGCGGCTCGGCGAGCTGCTCACCGCCGACTCCAAGAGCAGCGACTTCGAGAACTTCTCCGAGGACGAGTTCGCCGCGCGCGCCGCCCTCATCGAGGAGGCCGGCGGCCGCGAGTGGACCGCCAAGGAGGCAAGGCGCCAGCACGCCATCGCCATCGAGGCCCTGGACCACGTCCAGATGCCGGACCGTATCCGGGCGCAGCTCGTCGCGCTCGCCGACTTCGTCGTCGTACGAGAGAGATGAGCACTATCGCGCGGATATCCGGGTGACCCGGGGGGAGGCCCCCGGACCCACAGGCAGTCGCCGGCCGGCGTGACGCGTCGGCCGACGGCGGACCCACAGCAGACGTAGCCACCGCACTGCACGAAGGGGAAGCCATGACAGCGACGACCGACGGAAGCACCGGAGCGGCCACGCCCCGCGCAGCCTCGGCCAGCCAGTCCACCGAACCCGTAGACCTGACCGATACGACCGCGACAGACCCCCGCGAGGCCGCCGCGCGCGCCATGCGGCGCTCCACGGACTTCCTGCTCGCCCGGCAGGACGCCGAAGGCTGGTGGAAGGGCGACCTCGAGACCAACGTGACCATGGATGCCGAGGACCTCCTCCTGCGGCAGTTCCTCGGGATCAGGGACGAGGACACCACGCGCGCCGCCGCGCTCTTCATCCGCGGCGAGCAGCGCGACGACGGCACCTGGGCCACGTTCTACGGCGGCCCCGGCGAACTCTCCACCACCATCGAGGCGTACGTCGCACTGCGGCTGGCCGGCGACCGGCCCGACGAGCCCCACATGGCGAGGGCCTCCGCGTGGATCCGCGACCGGGGCGGCATCGCCGAGGCCCGGGTCTTCACCCGGATCTGGCTCGCCCTCTTCGGCTGGTGGAAGTGGGACGACCTGCCCGAACTCCCGCCGGAGCTCATCTACTTCCCCAAGTGGGTCCCGCTCAACATCTACGACTTCGGCTGCTGGGCGCGGCAGACGATAGTGCCGCTCACCATCGTGTCCGCCAAGCGGCCCGTGCGCCCCGCCCCGTTCGCACTGGACGAGCTGCACACCGACGCGCGCGTACCGAACCCCACCAAACCCCTCGCACCCGTGGCGAGTTGGGACGGTGTCTTCCAGCGGCTCGACAAGGCGCTGCACGTCTACCACAAGGTCGCGCCGCGCCCGCTGCGCAGGGCCGCGATGAACAGCGCAGCCCGCTGGATCATCGAGCGGCAGGAGAACGACGGCTGCTGGGGCGGGATCCAGCCGCCCGCCGTCTACTCCGTCATCGCGCTGCACCTGCTCGGCTACGACCTGGACCACCCCGTCCTGAAGGCCGGACTCGCCTCGCTCGACCGGTTCGCCGTGTGGCGCGAGGACGGCTCGCGGATGATCGAGGCCTGCCAGTCGCCCGTGTGGGACACCTGCCTGGCGACGATCGCCCTCGCCGACGCCGGAGTGCCCGCCGACCACCCGCAGTTGGTCAAGGCCGCCGACTGGATGCTCGGCGAGCAGATCGTGCGGCCGGGCGACTGGTCCGTGCGCAGACCCCGACTGACGCCCGGCGGCTGGGCGTTCGAGTTCCACAACGACAACTACCCCGACATCGACGACACCGCGGAGGTCGCCCTCGCGCTGCGCAGGGTCGCGCACCCCGACAAGGCGCGCCTGGAGAACGCCATCGACCGCGGGGTCCGCTGGAACCTCGGCATGCAGTCGAAGAACGGCGCCTGGGGCGCCTTCGACGTCGACAACACCAGCCCCTTCCCCAACCGGCTGCCGTTCTGCGACTTCGGCGAGGTCATCGACCCGCCGTCCGCCGACGTCACAGGACACGTCGTGGAGATGCTCGCCGTCGAGGGCAGGTCCCATGACCCGCGCACCCGGCGCGGCATCGAGTGGCTCCTCGCCGAACAGGAGGAGAACGGCGCCTGGTTCGGACGCTGGGGCGTCAACTACATCTACGGCACCGGGTCGGTGGTGCCCGCCCTGATCACCGCGGGACTGCCCGCCTCGCACCCGGCGATCCGGCGCGCGGTGCGGTGGGTCGAGTCGGTGCAGAACGACGACGGCGGCTGGGGCGAGGACCTGCGCTCCTACCGCGACCGGGGCTGGGTCGGTCACGGCACGTCGTCCGCGTCGCAGACCGCGTGGGCGCTGCTGGCCCTCCTGTCGGCGGGGGAGCGGGAGGCCAAGTCGACGGAGCGGGGCATCGCCTGGCTCGTCGAGGCGCAGCGCGCGGACGGCTCGTGGGACGAGCCGTACTTCACCGGCACCGGCTTCCCCTGGGACTTCTCCATCAACTACCACCTGTACCGGCAGGTGTTCCCGCTCACCGCCCTCGGCAGGTACATCAACGGGGAGCCCTTCGCGGGCGGCTCCGGCGCCCGCCCCGCCAAGGGCAGCTGATGGACAGGACCCCGGCCCCCCGGCCGGGCCCCGCGCCGCTGCTGATCGCCTGCGCGCTCGGCATCGAGCGCTTCGCCCTGCGCACCGGCGACCGCAAGGGCGCGCCGGGAGACATGACCGTGCTGCGCACCGGCATGGGCCCCAAGAACGCCGAGCGCGCCGTCACCGGCGCGCTCGGACAGCACACCCTGCGCGACGCGGCCGTACTGGCCACCGGCTTCTGTGCCGGACTTGCCCCCGGCATGCACCCCGGCGACCTCGTCGTCGCCGAGGAGACCAGGGACGCGCGCGGCAGCACACCCTGCACGGGAACCGGGCTGCTGGTCGAGGAGCTGGTGCGGGCCGTGCCCGGCCGCACCGTGCACACCGGACCGCTCACCGGCTCCGACCACGTCGTCCGCGGCGCCGAGCGCGGCGCCCTCCTGGCCACGGGCGCGATCGCCGTGGACATGGAGTCCGCCGCGACGCTGCACAGCGCCGTACGCACCGGTCAGCGGCCCGTTGCCGCCGTCCGGGTGGTCGTGGATGCCCCACAGCACGAACTCGTCCGCATCGGCACGGTGCGCGGTGGAATATCAGCTTTCCGTGTTCTCCGTGCCGTGCTCCCCGCTTTCTTTGAATGGCACCGTTCTTCGCTGCTCCCCCGGAGGTGAGCCAGATGGCCATGCCGCTTCGTCAGTCCATCAAGGTCGCTACGTATCTCTTTGAACAGAAGCTGCGCAAGCGCGACAAGTTCCCGCTGATCGTCGAATTGGAACCGCTCTTCGCCTGCAACCTGAAGTGCGAGGGCTGCGGCAAGATCCAGCATCCGGCCGGGGTGCTCAAGCAGCGCATGCCGGTGGCCCAAGCCGTGGGCGCCGTCTTGGAGTCCGGCGCCCCGATGGTGTCCATCGCCGGCGGCGAACCGCTGATGCACCCTCAGATCGATGAGATCGTGCGGCAGTTGGTGGCGAGGAAGAAGTACGTCTTCCTCTGCACCAACGCCATGCTGCTGCGCAAGAAGATCGAGAAGTTCGAGCCCTCGCCGTACTTCGCGTTCGCCGTGCACATCGACGGGATGCGGGAGCGGCACGACGAGTCCGTCGCGAAGGAAGGCGTCTTCGACGAGGCCGTGGCCGCCATCAAGGAGGCCAAGAAGCGCGGCTTCCGGGTCACCACCAATTCGACGTTCTTCAACACCGACACCCCGCAGACCATCATCGAGGTCCTGAACTTCCTCAACGACGACCTGAAGGTCGACGAGATGATGTTGTCGCCCGCCTACGCCTACGAGAAGGCGCCCGACCAGGAGCACTTCCTCGGTGTCGAGCAGACCCGCGAGCTGTTCAAGAAGGCCTTCGCGGGCGGCAACCGGCGGCGCTGGCGGCTCAACCACTCGCCGCTCTTCCTGGACTTCCTCGAGGGCAAGGCGGACTTCCCGTGCACCGCGTGGGCCATCCCGAACTACTCGCTCTTCGGCTGGCAGCGCCCCTGCTACCTGATGAGCGACGGGTACGTCCCCACGTACCGCCAGCTCATCGAGGAGACCGACTGGAGCAAGTACGGCCGCGGCAAGGACCCGCGCTGCGCCAACTGCATGGCGCACTGCGGCTACGAACCGACCGCCGTTCTGGCCACGATGGGCTCCCTCAAGGAGTCCATCCGCGCGGCCCGCGAGACGGTCTCCGGAAACCGCGGGTGACGTCGTGACCCCCGGAGGCCCGTTTCCCGGGCCTCCGGGGGAACAACCAGAGAGGGGGCTCGAGCATGACCATTCTCGACACCATCAGGGGGCCACGGGATCTGAAGGGGCTCTCCGGGGCCGAGCTCGACGAACTGGCAGGGGAGATCAGGGAGTTCCTGGTGCACGCGGTCGCCAGGACGGGCGGCCATCTCGGCCCCAATCTGGGGGTGGTGGAGCTCTCCATCGCCCTGCACCGCGTCTTCGAGTCGCCGGTCGACCGGCTCGTGTGGGACACCGGCCACCAGAGCTACGTCCACAAACTGCTCACCGGACGCCAGGACTTCTCCAAGCTCCGCGGCAAGGGCGGCCTCTCCGGCTACCCCTCGCGCGAGGAGTCCGAGCACGACATCGTCGAGAACAGCCACGCCTCGACGGCGCTGGGCTGGGCGGACGGCCTCGCCAAGGCGCGGCAGGTCCTCGGCGAGCGCGGCCACGTCGTCGCCGTCATCGGGGACGGCGCGCTGACCGGCGGCATGGCCTGGGAGGCCCTGAACAACATCGCGGCCGCGAAGGACCGGCCGCTGATCATCGTCGTCAACGACAACGAACGCTCGTACGCACCCACCATCGGCGGCCTCGCCAACCACCTCGCGACCCTGCGCACGACCGACGGCTACGAGCGCGTCCTTGCCTGGGGCAAGGACATCCTGCAGCGCACGCCCGTCGTCGGGCAGACGCTGTACGAGTCGCTGCACGGCGCCAAGAAGGGGTTCAAGGACGCGTTCGCGCCACAGGGCATGTTCGAGGATCTGGGGCTCAAGTACGTCGGGCCGATCGACGGGCACGACATCGGAGCCGTCGAGTCGGCCCTGCGCCGTGCCAAGCGCTTCCACGGCCCCGTACTCGTCCACTGCCTCACCGAGAAGGGCCGCGGCTACGAACCCGCGCTCGCCGACGAGGCGGACCGCTTCCACACCGTCGGCGTCATGGACCCGCTCACCTGCGAGCCGCTCGCGCCGTCCAACGGCCCGTCCTGGACCTCCGTGTTCGGGGACGAGATCGTCCGCATCGGCGCCGAGCGCGACGACGTCGTCGCCATCACCGCGGCCATGCTGGGCCCCGTCGGCCTGACGAAGTTCGCGGAGGCCTACCCCGACCGGGTCTGGGACGTCGGCATCGCCGAGCAGCACGCCGCCGTGTCCGCCGCCGGGCTCGCCACGGGCGGCCTGCACCCGGTCGTCGCCGTGTACGCCACGTTCCTCAACCGCGCCTTCGACCAGCTCCTGATGGATGTCGCGCTGCACCGGTGCGGGGTGACGTTCGTGCTCGACCGGGCCGGGGTCACCGGCGTCGACGGCGCCTCGCACAACGGCATGTGGGACATGTCGATCCTCCAGGTCGTGCCGGGGCTGCGGATCGCCGCGCCGCGCGACGCCGACCAACTGCGGGCCCAGCTGCGCGAAGCGGTCGCCGTCGACGACGCGCCGACGCTCCTGCGCTTCCCCAAGGAGTCGGTGGGGCCCGCGATCCCGGCCGTGGACCGGATCGGCGGCATGGACGTGCTGTTCGGCGACGCGTCGGCGGACGCGGAGGTGCTGCTCGTCGCCGTCGGGGTGATGGCGCCGGTCTGTCTCCAGGCCGCCGAGCTGCTCCGGGAGCGCGGTCTGCGCTGCACCGTCGTCGACCCGCGCTGGGTCAAGCCCGTCGACCCCGAGCTGCCCGGCCTCGCCGCACGCCACCGCCTCGTCGCGGTCGTCGAGGACAACAGCCGTGCCTCCGGGGTCGGCGCGGCGGTCGCGCTCGCGCTCGGCGAGGCCGAAGTCGACGTACCGGTGCGGCGGTTCGGCATCCCCGAGCAGTTCCTGGCGCACGCCAAGCGGGGCGAGGTCCTCGCCGACCTCGGGCTCACCCCCGTCGAGATCGCAGGACGCATCAGCGCCACGCTGACCGCCAAGGACGGCGCGCACCAGCAGGGCCCAGGCAAGGAGTACGACGTATGACCAAGGAGTTCGACCTCGGCCGGCTTCTCGCCGAGCGGGGCGCCGAACGGTACGAACTGCACACCCGGCACCTCAACCACCAGCTGCCGCGCATGCTGCACACCATCGGCTTCGACAAGGTCTACGAACGGGCCGAGGGCGCGTACTTCTGGGACACGGACGGCAACGACTACCTCGACATGCTCGCGGGCTTCGGCGTCATGGGGCTCGGCCGGCACCACCCCGTCGTACGCAAGGCGCTCCACGACGTCCTCGACGCCTCGCTCGCCGACCTCACCCGCTTCGACTGCCAGCCCCTGCCCGGGCTGCTCGCCGAGCAACTGCTGAGGCACAGCCCGCACCTGGACCGCGTCTTCTTCGGCAACAGCGGCACCGAGGCGGTCGAGACGGCGCTGAAGTTCGCCCGCTACGCGACCGGGAAGCCACGGGTGCTCTACTGCGCGCACGCCTTCCACGGGCTCACCACGGGCTCCCTCTCCGTCAACGGCGAGGACGGCTTCCGGGACGGCTTCGCGCCGCTGCTGCCCGACACCGCGGTCCCGCTCGGCGACCTGGACGCGCTCGCCCGGGAGCTGCAGAAGGGCGACGTCGCCGGGCTGATCGTCGAGCCCATCCAGGGCAAGGGCGTGCACGAGACCCCGCCCGGCTATCTGCGCGCCGCCCAGGAGCTGCTGCACCGACACAAGGCGCTGCTCATCGCCGACGAGGTGCAGACCGGCCTCGGCAGGACCGGTGACTTCTACGCCTACCAGCACGAGGAGGGCATCGAGCCCGACCTGGTCTGCGTCGCCAAGGCGCTGTCGGGCGGCTATGTGCCGGTCGGCGCGACGCTGGGCAAGGACTGGATCTTCAAGAAGGTCTACTCGTCGATGGACCGGGTGCTCGTGCACTCGGCGAGCTTCGGCTCCAACGCGCAGGCCATGGCGGCCGGGCTCGCCGTCCTGTCGGTCATCGAGGACGAGAAGGTCGTCGAGAACGCCCGGGTCACGGGCGAGCTCCTGAAGTCCCGGCTCGCCGCCCTCGTCGACCGCTACGAGCTGCTGAGCGAGGTGCGCGGCCGCGGGCTGATGATCGGCATCGAGTTCGGACGCCCCAGGTCCCTCAAGCTGCGCGGCCGGTGGACGATGCTGCAGGCGGCCCGCAAGGGGCTCTTCGCGCAGATGGTCGTCGTACCGCTGCTGCAGAAGCACCGCATCCTCACGCAGGTCTCCGGGGACCACCTGGAGGTCATCAAGCTGATCCCGCCGCTGACCGTGGGGGAGCGGGAGGTGGACCGCTTCGTGGACGCCTTCACCGCGGTGATGGAGGACGCGCACGGAGGCGGCGGACTGATGTGGGACTTCGGCAGGACGCTGGTGAAGCAGGCGGTCGCGAACAGGTAGACGAGAGGCGGTCCGTCGTTTTTGCCTCTCGGGCAAGAAAGTTGCCCGAGAGGCAAGGCTCTGGCTCAATCAAGGTATGAGCCCTGCCGAGCCCACGGAGCCCGCACCGCCGCCCGAGGCGGCCGAAGCGCTCCCCGCCGTGGCACCCCAGCTGCGTGAACTGCGCCGCCGCGCCTCCCTGACCCTGGAGGCCGCGGCCCGCACGGCCGGGCTCTCGCCCGCCCACCTCTCCCGCCTAGAGACCGGGCAGCGCCAGCCTTCCCTGCCGATGCTGCTCACGCTCGCACGTGTCTACGGTACGACGGTCTCGGAGCTGCTCGGCGAGACGGTCGCGGACCGGGACGCGGTCGTCCGCGCCTCGGACATGGAACCGACCGCGGCCGGCGGCTGGGCCTACTGGCAGGCGGGCGCCTCCGGCCGCGGCATGCAGGCGCTGCGCGTGCACGTGCCGCACGGGGCGCAGGGCGACATCGTGCGCGTCCACCCCGGCGAGGAGTGGCTGTACGTCCTGAAGGGGCGGCTGCGGCTGCGCCTCGGGGACACCGCGCACCTCCTCGGTCCGGGCGACAGCGCGCACTTCGACTCGCTGACCCCGCACCGGATCGCCGCCGCCGACCCGGGCGGCGCCGACCTCCTCTTCGTCCACACGCTGCTGCAGAGCCCCGCCACCGCGCTGTGCCTCGGCGGCCCCACTCAGGGAGACCCGACATGACGGAACCGGAACAGCAGAGCCCTGTTCAGCCGGAGCGGCCCGCCCGCAACACCATGGAGGAGAAGTTTCCCCGGGCGCTCTGGGTCCGACTGATCATCTATGTGGCCGTCGGCCACGTCTTCGCGGCCTTCCTCTACCTGCTCTTCGAGGTGGGCGCGAACAGTAAGTAGCGGCTCGGTCCGGCGCGGTCCTGCTCAGTCGAGGAGGCGCTCGCGCAGCCTCTCGCGCGTCTCGGCGCTGAGCTTCAGACCCGCGGAGAGGTACGTGTCCACGTCGCCCCAGGTCTCGTCGATCGTCTCGTACGCCGCCGCCAGGTACTCGGCGCGGGCGTCGAAGAGCGGGTCGAGGAGCTCCATGACCTCGGGCGACATCGCGTTCGGGGAGCTGTCCGAGCGGTGCACCTTGTAGCGGCGGTGCTTCACGTTCGACTTGAGGTAGTCCGCCTCGATGGCGTCGCGCTCCACGCCCACGGCGAGGAGCGTGACGGCTATGGACAGGCCCGCGCGGTCCTTGCCCGCCGCGCAGTGCATCAGGGCGGGCACGCTGTCCTCGGCGAGCGCGTGCAGCACCTTGCTGTGCTCGGCGGTGCGCTCCTTGATGATCGTCCGGTACGCGGCGCCCATCCGGTCGGCGGCCCTGCCGTCGGAGAGGATCGAGCGCAGCTGGTCGAGGTCGCCGTCGCGCACCATCTTCCAGAACTCGGCGCCGTCGGCCGGGTCGGTCAGCGGCAGGTTCACGTTGCGCACGCCGGGCAGCTCGATGTCGGGACCTTCGAGGCGCTGGTCGGCGTCGTTGCGGAAGTCGAAGATCGTGTGCAGGCCGAGCGAGGAGAGGAACGCGGCGTCGTCGGCGGTGGCGTGCGCCAGGTGGCCGCTGCGGAAGAGCCTGCCCCGGCGGACGCGCCGCCCGTCCACGGTCGGCAGCCCGCCCACGTCACGGAAGTTGCGCACTCCGGCGAGGTCGGGCTCCGACAGCTCCACCAGTGCTGCCAGCTCTGTCGGCGGGGACTCCTGCGTCACGGGCTCTCCTCGGGCTCTGCGCCGGCGCGGCTCGCCGGTAGATGCGTCTTTGACGATACGACATGGCTTCCCGGGGCGATCAAGTCTCGGCGGTGGCCCGTCACGTCTCCGCGTCGCAGCCCTCCCGTGGCACGTCAGGCCAGGGGTTCGCCGGTCTCCAGGAGGGTCTTGAGGCTGGAGAGGATGGCGGGCCAGCCCTGGCTGCACATGGACTTCAGCGTGTCCGCTCCGTCGAACTCGTGGGTGACGGTCAGCTTCACCCGGTCGCCCTCGGGCTCCAGGTCGAAGGTGACCCGGGAACGCCGCTCGCTCGCGAGTCGGGCGCGCAGTTCCTCGTCGATGCCGTTCGCCTCGGCCCACTGCGGACTGAAGGTGTGCCAGGTGTAGGCCAGCCTGCGGTGCGGTTCGTGGACGAGGACGACCTGCTCGGGGTCCTCCGTGGTGGCGCCCGTCTCGGTCCAGGTCATGGGCGATCCCGGGGTCCAGTCGGTGCCGAAGCTCACGCCCCAGTACCGGCGGGTGAAGGCCGGGTCGGTCAGGGCCTGCCAGAGCCGCTCGGGGGTGGTGCGGATGTAGGTCGTGTACACGAACGTCGTGCTGTCGTCGATGCTGTCGCTGTTCATGGTCGGTTGCTCCAATGCTCTCTTCAGGTCCGCGAGGGCGTGGGCCCGTTCGCGGTCGAACCGGCTGATCCAACGCTCGGCGATGGCGTTGATCGGAGCGGCGTTCAGGTAGTGCAGCTTCTCCCGTCCCTGCCGCGCCGTGGTGACGAGCTCGGCGCCCTCCAGGACCGCGAGGTGTTTGCTCACCGACTGCCGGGCCATGTCGAGGCCCGCGCACAGCTCCCGCAGGGTCTGTCCGTTGCGGTCCCGCAACCGGTCCAGCAGCTGCCGCCGGACCGGATCGGCCAGCGCCTTGAACGCCGCGTCCACTGTCTGCCACCCCCAGTCATGCAGCCGCACGGCTGCCTCTCCATGATTGGCAGCCGAATGGCTGCATGTCAACCGAGGAGGCATCGCCGGGAAAGGACCGCCGGACGGGACTGGCACTTATTCCGAAGTTGGGTGAATCTTGACCGGTGGCTTATCTCACCCTCCGTCAACCCCTCCCTACGGTGGCGTAGGTCACTTAGAGAGGTGAAGGATGTGACGTCGTGAGCGCAGAGTCGACAACCTTCATCCACCACTCCATCAACACCGGAGTGATCAACTCCTACGCAGCGCTCGGCGACAGCTTCACCGAAGGCGTGGGCGACCCGTCCCCCGACGGCACGTTCGTCGGCTGGGCCGACCGCCTCGCGGTCCTGCTCGACGACCGGGTGCCCGAGCACACCTTCCGGTACGCCAACCTCGCCGTCCGCGGCAAACTCCTCGACCAGATCGTCGAGGACCAGGTGCCGCGCGCCAAGGAGCTCGCCCCCGACCTGGTGAGCTTCTGCGCCGGGGGCAACGACATCATCCGGCCCGGCACCGACCCCGACGAGGTCGCCGAGCGGTTCGAGCGCGCCGTCGCCGACCTCTCGTCAGCGGTCGGCACGGTCATGGTGACCACCGGCTTCGACACCCGCGGCGTCGCGGTCCTCAAGCACCTGCGCGGCAAGATCGCCACGTACAACATGCACGTCCGCGCCATCGCGGACCGCTACGGCTGCCCCGTCCTCGACCTGTGGTCCCTCAAGACCGTCCAGGACCGCCGGGCGTGGGACGGCGACCGGCTGCACCTCTCCGCCGAGGGCCACACGCGCGTGGCGTTGCGGGCCGGCCAGGTGCTGGGGCTGGACGTGCCCGCCGACCCCGACCAGGCATGGCCGCCGCTGCCGCCGCGCGGCACGCTGGAGGTGCGCCGCGACGACATCCACTGGGCGCGCGAGTACCTGGTGCCGTGGATCGGGCGGCGCATCCGCGGCGAGAGCTCCGGGGACCACGTGGAGGCGAAGGGCTTCCGCAACATCGACGCCCTCAAGATGCAGATCCACGCCGGTTCCTGAAAAGCCCGTGCCATGAGCCGTCACGCGCCGCCCGTCCGCAGCGACGCGGTGATCTCGTCGAGGACCCCGAGGTCCTCGATCGTCGCGGGCACGGTGTAGTCCCGGCCGTCGGCGATCGCCCGGACCGTGCCGCGCAGGATCTTCCCTGAGCGGGTCTTGGGCAGGCGCGGCACGGCCACCACCCGGCGCGGGGTGGCGACGGCGCCGATGCGGGACCGCACCAGGGAGCGCAGCTCCGCCTCGATGTCGGCGGCGGGGCGGTCCACGCCCTGGCGCAGCACGACGAGGCCGAGCGGCAGCTCGCCTTTGAGCTCGTCCGCGACGCCCACCACCGCGCACTCCGCGACGTCCCGGTGGTCGGCGAGGACTTCTTCCATGGCTCCGGTGGACAGCCGGTGTCCCGCGACGTTGATGACGTCGTCGAGGCGGCCCATCACGAAGACGTGGCCGTCCTCGTCGACATGGCCGCCGTCACCGGTCAGGTAGTGGCCGGGGTAGCGGCTCAGATAGGTGGACGCGAACCGCTCGTCGTCGCGGTACAGCGTGGTGAGGCTGCCCGGTGGGAGCGGCAGGCGCAGGGCCAGCGTGCCGTCCGTGCCGGGCGGGCACTCCTCGCCCGCCTCGTCGAGGACGCGCAGGTCCCAGCCCGGCATCGGCCTGCCGGGTGAGCCGGACCTGGCGGGCAGCGCCTCGATGCCGAGCGGGTTGGCGACGATGGGCCAGCCCGTCTCGGTCTGCCACCAGTGGTCGACGACGGGGATGTCGAGGAGTTCACGCGCCCAGTGGTAGGTGTCGGGGTCCAGGCGCTCGCCCGCGAGGAACAGGGCGCGCAGCGACGACATGTCGTGCCCGGCCAGGTGTGTGCCCTTCGGGTCGTCGCGCTTGATGGCGCGGATCGCCGTCGGCGCGGTGAACAGGGTGCGCACCTGGTGCTGTGCGACGACGCGCCAGAACGCGCCCGCGTCGGGCGTGCCGACGGGCTTGCCCTCGTACAGGAGCGTGGTGCAGCCGGCGAGCAGCGGCGCGTAGACGATGTACGAGTGGCCGACGACCCAGCCGACGTCGGACGCCGTCCAGAAGACCTCGCCGGGCCGGGCGTCGTAGATGTGCTCCATGCTCCAGCGCAGCGCCACGGCGTGGCCGCCGTTGTCGCGGACCACGCCCTTGGGGGAGCCGGTCGTGCCGGAGGTGTAGAGGATGTAGAGCGGGTCCGTGGCGGCCACCGGCACACAGCCGGCGGCGGGCGCCGAACGGACCGCGTCCGCCCAGTCGAGGTCCCGTCCGGCACGCAACTCCGCTTCCGCCTGCGGCCGCTGGAGGATCACGCACGCCTCCGGGCGGTGGGCGCACTGCTCCAGAGCGGCGTCCAGGAGCGGCTTGTACGCGATGACCCGGTCGACCTCGATGCCGCACGACGCGGAGAGCACCACCTTGGGGCGCGCGTGGTCGATGCGGGCCGCCAGCTCGGGGGCCGCGAAGCCGCCGAACACCACCGAGTGCACGGCGCCGATGCGCGCACACGCCAGCATCGCCACGGCCGCCTCGGGCACCATCGGCATATAGATGACGACGGTGTCGCCCTTGCCGACGCCGAGTTCCGCGAGCATGCCCGCGGTGCGCGCGACCTCGTCGAGCAGTTCGCGGTAGGTCAGACTGCGGACCGTGCCGGTGACGGGGCTGTCGTGGATCAGCGCCGTACGGTCCCCGTGCCCCGCCAGGACGTGCCGGTCCAGGGCGTTGTGACAGGTGTTCAGCTCACCGCCCGCGAACCAGCGGGGCGCGGCCGGCGCGTCGGCGTCCAGGACCGTGGCGGGCGGCACGTACCAGTCGACGGCCTCGGCCGCGCGGCCCCAGAAGGCCGTCGGGTCCAGGAGGCTCTCGCGGTGGGCACTCTCGTAACTCGTCGGCCTTGGCAACCGGTCACTCCGCTCTTCCGAGGTCTTCGCACGGCATCGTGGGGCGAACGCCCGCCATCGTAAGGGGAGTCGGCCGGTGAGGTGACAGGGCTGGAGTGGCGTGGACCCGCGCGGTCGCCCCGGTGCTGGGATGACGGCGAACCGTCCCCGCAGGGACGGGCAGCCGGAAGGAACCCACGTCATGCGCTCAGTACGTTCCGTGCTTTCCGTACGTTCCGTCAGTGCCCTCGCGCTCGCCGCTCTCGGGCTGCCGGGAGCCCCCGCCGTCGCCGCCCCGGCCACCCCCGCCGCCCGCCCGGCCGCCGCCGTGGCGCCCGCGCCGGCGACGGTGAGCGTGACCGGGGCGGGCAGCGCGTCGGCCGCACCCGACATGGCCGTGCTCACCGCGGGCATCGAGGTCACCCGGCCGACCGCGGACAAGGCGCTCACGGAGCAGAACGCCGCCGCCGAGGCGCTGCTTGCCGCCGCACGCGCCGCGGGCGTCGACGAGCGCGACATCAGGACCGAGAACCTCTCCCTGTCCGCGGTGTACCGCAACCGGGACGGCGAGCCGGACCAGTACGAGGCCGCGGGGCCGAGGGGCGAGGGCGAGATCTTCATCGGCCACCGGGCCACGCAGATGTTCTCCCTGATCATCCGGGACATCGAGAAGACCGGAGCCGTGGTCCGTGCCGTCGCCGACGCCCCCGGCGACGCGAGCCGCATCCACTCGGTGGCCTTCGACGTGCAGAACCCGGAGGCGCTGCGCACCAGGGCCCGCACGTCGGCGTACGACGACGCCAGGAGCAAGGCCGTGCAGTACGCGCGGCTGAGCGGCCGCGGCCTCGGCCGGCTGCTCTCTCTGGAGGAGAGCGGCGGCGGGCGCCCGCGCCCCGTGCCGGTCCCGGTCTCCTCCTTCTCGAAGGAGTCGGTGCCGGTGGCGCCGGGACGCATTCAGGACGAGGTCACGGTGACGGCGGTGTACGAGCTGCGGTGACGCCGGGGCGCCGTCCGGGCGGGGTGCCGTCTCAGGTGCCCCGCAGGACTCAGCCGGAGCCGGTGGACATAATGGGGAGGCCTATTCACCCCCCTCAGGAGGTCCCGTGTCCCGGTTCCTGATCCCCGGGCTGCGCTCGCTGCGGTCCGCTGCCTTCGGAGCGGATCCTTCGGGTGCCCGGCTGGCGCGCATCCGCAGGTCGCCGAATTTCTCGGTGGCCGAGGGGTCCTTCCAGAACCCCGTGGGGGCGCGGACCCGGCCGACCGGGTCGTCCCTGGAGTTCGCCAAGATCTACTTCCGCAAGGAGGAGCGCGTACGCCGCGGACCCGCCGGTACGGTCCCCGTGCACGCGACGACCCTCGCCGACCTCGCCAAGCCGCCGATCAGCGGATTGCGGGTCACCTGGATGGGTCACTCCAGCGTCCTGGTCGAGATCGACGGGCGGCGCGTCCTCTTCGACCCCGTGTGGGGTGAGCGGTGCTCGCCCTTCTCCTTCGCGGGGCCCAAGAGGCTGCACCCGGTGCCGGTGCCGCTGGAGGCGCTCGGTCCCGTCGACGCGGTGGTGATCTCGCACGACCACTACGACCACCTGGACATGCCCACCATCAAGGCTCTCACCGGCACGGACACGGTGTTCGCGGTGCCGCTCGGCGTCGGCGCCCACCTGGAGCGGTGGGGCGTACCGGCCGACCGCCTGCGCGAGCTGGACTGGCACGAGTCGGCGACGGTGTCGGGGCTGACCCTCACGGCCACCCCCGCCCGCCACTTCTGCGGCCGCGGTCTGCGCAACCAGCAGCACACGCTGTGGGCGTCGTGGGTGGTGGCGGGGTCCGAGCACCGCGTCTACCACAGCGGTGACACCGGCTACTTCGCCGGTTTCCGGGAGATCGGCGCCGCGTACGGGCCGTTCGACGCGACGATGATCCAGATCGGTGCGTACTCCGAGTACTGGCCCGACATCCACATGACGCCGGCCGAAGGGCTGCAGGCCCACCTCGACCTCCAGGGCGGCGAGCCGCGCGGCGTGCTCCTGCCGATCCACTGGGGGACGTTCAACCTCGCCCCGCACGCCTGGTCCGAGCCGGGCGAGGACACCATGGCGGCGGCACGCCGCGCGGGCGCCGCCATCGCGCTGCCCTGCCCCGGCGAACCCTTCGAGCCCGGTTCGGGATCCGTGCCCTCGGCGCCGTGGTGGCGGAGCGTCGCCCTCACCCCCAAGGGCGGCTGGCCCGAACCGGCCGCGGCGGACGCCGCGGGGACCGCGCGGACGCGCCCCTCGGACAGCGGCGAGCCGGAGGCGGCGCCCGTCGGGTGACGCGAGGCCGGGGGCACGCCTGTGCCCCCTTCACCTCACGCGGCGCGTGCGCGGTGTCTGCGGACCGCGTCGCGGTTGGCGCAGCGCTGCGTGCAGTAGCGCTGCCGCCCCGTGCGCGAGGTGTCGGCGAAGACCGCCGTGCACTCGGTCACCGCGCACCGCCGCAGCCGGTGCATGCCCCGGCCCGCCAGATGCAGCGCGGTGCCCACCGAGATCAGTGAGAACAACAGGTCGCCGAGGGACCGGTCCGCCTCGCGGTAGTGCAGGTGCCAGCCGCTGCCCGCGTGGTCGGTCAGCCGCGGATACGCGGCCGCCGCGGCCAGCATCGCGTTGACCAGCTCGGCCCGCTCCTGCTCCGCCACCGCGTCGACGACCTTCTCCCAGGCGTCCAGGGCCTCCAGCGCGCGCACCAGGTCGGCGTGCGCGACCGGGCGCTCCAGGACCAGTCCCGCGGCGCGGCAGCGCTCCGCGAGCTCCTCCGCGTCCGCCGGCCGGCGGTTGGCCAGCTCGGCGGCCAGCTTCACGGCGTCCTCGCCGTAAGGGTTGAGGTGCATGGGCCCATTACAGCAGAGGATACGAATCGGACCCGCGTACGAGGCGTCATACCAGAGCGGGACGCTGCCCCGCTGACTTTGTCAACTGCCCACCGCACCTGACACGTTGCCGACTACCGTGAGTGGCCGTCGGGCGACGCAGGGATGACGACGCAGGGCTGACGTCGCGACCTGCCGACCGGCACGGCGATGCCGCAACCACGCCGCAAAGAGAGGTCCGGCCGACCGCCGGACCCTCGTCGCAACGTACCGAGGACGCAGATGTCTCACCTACGCGCACCGGCCGCCCGCGCAGACCGCCGTGAGGGCGGCCGGCACGGCAGACCCGGCAGCCGGACCGCCGCCGCACTCCCCGAGACCCATATACGGCCGCAGCTCCTGCGCATCGCCGTGCTGCCGGCCGTCGCCGTGGGCCTCAGCGCCTGCGCGGCCGTGCTGTTCACCCTGCGCTCGACCGGCGCCCGCCCCGACCCCGTCCTGCTCGCCGTCCTCACCGCCGCCGCCCTGGTGGGCCTTGCCGGCATCGTGACGGCGGCCATCGCCGCCGAACGCGCCGCCAAGACCGTGCGCGACCGCGTCATCGTGCTGCGCCGCGCCACCGCCCGCGGCCAGACCGAACTGCGCGGCGTCGTCGAACAGTTGCGCCGCGGCGACCAGCCGCCGACACCGGAGGCCACGGCCCGGGTCAGGTCCGGCGGCGACGAGTTCGACCAGCTCGCCGACGAACTGAACCGCGCCCAGGAAGCCGCCGTCGGCGCCGTCGTGCAGGCCTCGCAGCTCTCCGGCCACGCGGGCAGCGAACAGAAGGTCGAGGTCTTCGTGAACCTCGCCCGGCGGCTCCAGTCGCTCGTGCACCGCGAGATCTCCCTGCTCGACGAGTTGGAGAACGAGGTCGAGGACCCCGAACTGCTCAAGGGCCTCTTCCACGTCGACCACCTCGCGACCCGCATCCGCAGGCACGCCGAGAACCTCGCCGTGCTCGGCGGCGCCGTCTCGCGCCGCCAGTGGAGCAACCCGGTCTCCATGCACGAGGTGATGCGCTCCGCCATCGCGGAGGTCGAGCAGTACTCACGCGTCAAACTGGTGCCGCCCATCGACGGCACCCTGCGCGGACACGCCGTCGCCGACGTCATCCACCTGCTCGCCGAACTCGTCGAGAACGCCACCGTGTTCAGTGCGCCGCACACCCAGGTCCTGCTGCGCGCCAACCTCGTCACCGCGGGCATCGCCGTGGAGGTCGAGGACCGCGGCCTCGGCATGCCCGTCACCGAGCAGAACAAGATGAACCGCCTGCTGACCGACCCGGACCAGGTCGACGTCGCCGGTCTGCTGCAGGACGGCCGCATCGGACTCTTCGTGGTCTCCGCGCTCGCCCGCAGGCACGGCGTCGCGGTGCGGCTGCAGACCAACATCTACGGCGGCGTCCAGGCCGTACTGATCCTGCCGCAGGAACTCCTCGGCGAGGAGCAGGACGCCGACCCGGTCACGCGCCGCCGCCCGGCGGCGGAGGCGGCGTCGCGGGGCGCCGCGGGAAGCGTGGAGGAGGGCGCGCGGGACGCGGCACGCGCGGTGGCGCACGCCGATCCCCCGACCTGGCCGGAACCCACACCTCTTCAGCCCCACCCGCACCCACAGCCCACGTCCCAAGCCGCCCCCCAGCCCCACCCGGCAGGCCCGGCCGCCTCCGCACCGCCCCAGCCGCGCCGCGCGAACGGCGCGGCCCCCGCACCCCTCCCCGTGCGCGGCGCCCGCCAGGACCGGCCGACACCCGCCGACGCCACCCCCGGCATCCGGCCCGAGGACCGGCAGGCCGCCGCCGAGCACACCGCGACGCCCCCGACGCCCCGCAACGGCGCCGTGCGCGGCCGGGTCGGCAGACCACAGCTCCCCAAGCGGCGCGCCCAGGAACACATCGCTCCGCAGCTGCGCGACTCACCGTCGCCGCGGACCGACAACGACCAGGTCGTCGGCCACGACCCGGGCCTGATGGCCGCGTTCCAGCGCGGCATAGGCCTCGCCCAGGCGCAGGACGCGCGCGAACCCACCCCGCGGGACCACCGGGCCGGCGCCCCGCACGACGGGCAAGGACACGGCGGCTGACCAGTACCCCGGGCCCGACCCCCACCCCCCACCGCTGCTTGCGCAGATCTACGTACGTCCGTACCCCAAGGAGTCGATCCACCATGGCGAGCGATGCGCCGACCGGCCATGTATCCGATCTCGACTGGCTGATGAGCGGCCTCGTGCAGCGCGTGCCGCACACGCACAGCGCCGTCCTGCTCTCCTCCGACGGACTCGTGAAGTCGGTGCACGGCCTCGACCCGGACAGCGCCGACCACATGGCGGCCCTCGCCTCCGGGCTGTACTCGCTGGGGCGCAGCGCGGGCATCCGCTTCGGCGACGGCGGTGACGTCCGCCAGGTCGTCGTGGAGCTCGACTCGACCCTTCTGTTCGTCTCCACCGCGGGCTCGGGCACCTGTCTGGCCGTCCTCGCCGGACGCGACGCGGACGCGGCCGTCCTCGGCTACGAAATGGCGATGCTGGTCAAGAGCGTGCGGCCGTACCTGATCACCGCCCCCCGGCAAACCGCGGGCGAACCCGCGCCGATGAGGCGATGAGGATGGCGGCCCCGCACGACGGGCCCTGGCTCGACGACGCCGCGGGGCGGCTGGTCCGCCCCTACACCGTCAGCAACGGACGGACGAGACCGAGCAGCCAACTCGACCTGCTCTCCCTGGTGATGGCGACCGGCTCCACACCGCTCGGCTACCTCGGGCCGGAGCATTCGACGGCCCTCGGACTGTGCGAGGAGCCGACCTCCGTCGCCGAGATCGCGGCCCAGCTGAAGCTGCCCGCGGCCGTGACCAAAGTGATCCTCTCGGATCTCCTCGACTGCGGGGCCCTCACCCAGAAGGCCCCGGACTTCTACCACAACCCCACTGACCGGTCCCTGTTGGAGGCAGTGCTCGATGGATTACGACGACAGCTCTGACCCCTTCCCCACCGCACTGAAGATCCTGGTCGCGGGTGGTTTCGGGGTCGGCAAGACGACCTTCGTCGGCGCGGTCAGCGAGATCGCGCCGCTCAGCACCGAGGAACTGCTCACCACGGTCAGCGAAGGCACCGACGACCTGTCGGGCGTGGAGAACAAGACCACGACGACGGTCGCCATGGACTTCGGGAGGATCACCCTCGACCCCGAACACGTGCTGTACCTCTTCGGCACACCAGGACAGGAGCGCTTCTGGTTCATGTGGGACGAGCTCTCCGAAGGCGCGCTCGGCGCGGTGGTGCTCGCCGACACGCGCCGCCTGGAGGACTGCTTCGCCGCCGTGGACTTCTTCGAGCAGCGCGGCATGGGCTTCATCGTGGCGATCAACGAATTCGACGGCGCCTACCGCTACGAACCCGACGAAGTGCGCTCCGCGATCGACCTCGACCCGCAGGTCCCCGTCGTGCGCTGCGACGCACGGATCTCCAGCTCCGGCATCCAGACCCTCCTCATCCTCGTCAAGCACCTCCTCAACCACGCCCCGGCGGCCAGCTACGGAGCCCACACGTGATGCATGACCCGACCGGGCGCCTCCTGCTCACCCCGGTGGACAACGAGGCGCCCGCACGGGTGCGGAGGCTGCGCGGGCTCGGGATCGGGCAGTACCCCGAACCGGCCTTCGACGCCTTCGCGGACCGGCTCGCCGACATGACGGGCGCGCCGTACGCCATGGTCAACTTCCTCGACGAGACCGGACAGTTCTTCGCGGGCCTGCACGCACCCGGGCACCCGGAGCGCGCGGCCGGCCGCTATATGACCCGTGACCACGGGTACTGCCCGCACGTGGTCGTGCGCCGCAAAGCCCTCGTCCTGGAGGACGTCCGTGACTATCCGCGGTTCGCGGGCAACCCCGTGGTCGACGAGACCGGCATCCGCTCCTACCTGGGCGCACCCCTGATCGACCGCACGGCGACGGTCCTCGGCACGGTCTGCGTCGTCGACGTCGAGCCGCGCCGCTGGGGCACGGCGGGACTCGACACGATCAAACGCATGGCGGGGGAACTGGTGGAGCAGATCCATCGGAGGGAGGCGGGCGGGATCTGACCGGGTCACAGGGCGAGTGCCGTGCCGTCGGGGAAGCTGACGTTCACGGTGTCGCCGTCCACGTCACAGGCGATGGACTCCCGCAGCGCACGAGGACTGACCGTGTCCCGTGAGAGAGCGACCAGGGTGACGTGGATGCCGACGCCGCCCGGTGGGATTGCGGACGTCAGGAACGGGGTCGCGGAGTGCGGACCGTACGCGTTGGCGGCCACCTCGCGGGCGATGCCCGCCTCACCGTCCCAGCCGTGCAGGCCGACGACCGCACTGGTCAGACCCGTCGTCGTACGGGCGAGGGCCCACCCGGGGCCGCACTCGGTGCGGGGCCGCGTGTCATCGGCCACCGCGTGACCTCCTTCGCGGACGGTCGCCCCCGCCGGGGCCCGCACGCGGTGCACCCGGATCTCCCACGGGCCGTGCAGCGCGCTCGTCGTCTCGATGGGACACGTCTCGTCGGTGCCCGGGTACCGGGCGTCGTGGCGGGAGGCGGCCACGCGGCCCTCGCAGCGCAGCGGGTGAATGCGGAGGCGGCGCGACGGCGTGCCGTCGGGGGCGAGAAGGGCCATGTGACCGTCTACGGCACGGTCCCACGCGCGGGGGGCGGTCTCCGGGGCGGTCGCGGTGGAGTAGGCGAACTTGGCGTAGTGCGGGTCGTCCTGGGCGGGGCCTTCGAGGGGGTTGTGGTCGCTGCCGTGGTTGATCAGACGGACGATGCCGTCGTGCCGGGTGCCGTGCAGCAGCCAGCCGGGCCGGGGGAGCGCGGTGTACTGGTCGGACTCCTCGACGGGCAGCGGCACTTCGCGCTCCGTCCACACGGGGTGATCGGCGGGAAGCAGCAGCCCCAGGAAGCCTTTGCTGGCCCAGTAGGGCGAGGCGGGCCCGGAGTAGGCCTGGGTGGCGGGCAGGAACGTCCCGTACCAGCCGAGCGGCAGCAGCCCCCGCTCGTCGGGCACGCCCCGCTCGACGAAGTGCCGTGCGGTGCCGGAGGCGAGACGCCGCGTCAGGCCCGGCGCGAGCGGGGTGCAATCGGCCAGCGCACCCATCCACACGGGTGCGGCGGCCGCGAAGCGGTACGTCAGGGAGCGCCCTTGGTGGACGGGCGCGCCATCGCCGCCGAAGAAGTGCGGGTAGGTGGACAGGAATTGACCGAGGCGCTCCCGGTAGACGGTGGCTCGGCCGCCGTCGTCCCCGCCGGTCATCCGGGCCCACCACAACGGGTAGAGGTGCATGGCCCAGCCGTTGTAGTAGTCGAAGTTGCGCCCGTCGCCGTCGGTGTACCAGCCGTCGCCGCGGTACCAGTCCTCGATGCGGTCCAGGCCGCCGTCGATGTCCGCCCGGCTGTACGGGGCGCCCACCGACGCGAGGAACTGCTCGGACACCACCTGGAACAGCCGCCAGTTGTTGTCCCAGGTCTTCCCGCCGACGAACCCGGAGAACCAGTCGACGACCCGCTCCTGGACCCGGGTGTCGAGCTTGTCCCAGATCCAGGGGCGTGTCTCGTACAGCCCGATCGCGATGGAGGCGGCCTCCACCATCTGCTGGGAGCAGTCGGTGAGTTCCGGCCAGGCCTCACCGCTGTCACGGTCCGTGCCCGTCGTCAGACCCCGCGCGTAGCGTTCCACGAGACGGGGGTCCACCTCGCCGCCCGCTCCCGCGATCCGAAAGGCGGCGAGGAGGAACGACCGCGCAAACCCTTCGAGCCCGTCCGACACGACCCCCGACCAACTGTTCCGCCCCGGCAACCGATACTGCGCGAACCCGGGCGTGGCGTACGGGACAAGCGCATCCAACTGCCGGTCGGCCAGGGCTTCCCAGTGGGCCCGGGTCCACCCGGTGAGCGGGGAGAGGACGCGATCGGTGGGCGGGAGGGTGAGGTGCGGGGCGGGCGGCATGGTGGGTCGTGGCTCCTAGGGGAGGGGGATGTGAGAGGGGCCGGGGGGTGTTTTCGACAAGCGTGCGGGGCTGGGATGGTTTTTTAGGGGCGCGGGGAACTGCGCGACCAGCCACGACGCACCCGCAGACACAGAACCCCGCGACAGCATGTAAGCGGTTGCTATACCGCGCAAGAGGACCTGCAGAATTTCCACGCTCTTTCTGCCCGCCCACGCGGCGACACCCGCCGACCCGGCACGGACAAGGTATTGACCACAGCAGTAAGCGATTACTACGTTCCCTTCCCATGACCGACCTTCGTCTCGGCGTTCTCGGCTACGGGCTGCGCGGCTCGCTCGCCCGCACCGCCCACCGGCCGGGCGCGGGCGCACGCGTCACCGCGCTCGCCGACCACGACCCCGGCGCCCGGGCGGAGGCGGCCGTGGCCTTCCCCGGCGCGCTGATATCCAGCGACCACCGCAAGGTCGTCGAGGACCCGGACGTCGACGCGGTCGTGGTCCTCACCCCTGACCACACCCACGCGCAGCTCGCCCGCGAGGCACTGCGCGTGGGCAAGCCGGTCTTCGTGGAGAAGCCGCTGGAGACGAGCGTCGAGGCCTGCGACGCGATCCTGCGCACCGCCCACGAGACCGGCACGCGACTGTACGTCGGGCACAACATGCGCCACATGCCCGTGGTCCGCCTGATGCGCGACATCGTCGAGCGCGGCGAGATCGGCGCGGTCAAGACGGTCTGGGTGCGGCACTTCGTCGGATACGGCGGGGACTGGTACTTCAAGGACTGGCACGCCGAACGGCGGTACACCACCGGCCTGTTGCTGCAGAAGGCCGCCCACGACATCGACGTGCTGCACTGGCTCGCGGGCGGATACACGCGGCAGGTGCAGGCCCTGGGCGACCTCATGGTCTACGGCGACAATCCGCACCGCCGCGAGCCGGGCGAGCCGAAGACCGACGACTGGTACACCAAGGACGGCCACTGGCCGCCGCACACCCAGCGCGGCCTCAACCCCGTCATCGACGTCGAGGACGTCTCCCTGGTCAACATGCGCCTGGACAACGGCGTCCTCGCCGCCTACCAGCAGTGCCACTTCACCCCCGACTACTGGCGCGACTACACCGTCATCGGCGACGCGGGCCGGCTCGAGAACTTCGGCGACGGGCCCGGGGGAGTGGTGAAGGTGTGGAACGCGCGCCGGTCGGGCTACCGGGGCACGGCCGACGCCGAGTACGCGGTGCCGGACGCGCAGGACCACGGCGGGCACGGCGGCGCGGATCCGCTGCTCGTCGACGAGTTCGTACGTTTCGTGCGGGAGGGAGGGCGTACCGACACGTCGCCCGTCGCGGCGCGCATGGCCGTGGCGGCCGGGGTGCGGGCCACCCAGTCGCTGCGGGACGGCGGGACGCCCCGCGAGGTACCCACCCTCGATCCGGAGCTGATCGCCTATTTCGAACGTGGGCAGACCCGCTGAACCCCAGGGTCTGAAGGAAAGCTGCGGCGGCGCTTAAGAAATCCTCGATGGACCGGGGCGCCGCCGTAGGGAAGATTCCTGTGTCGTCGGGGGAAGAAGCGACGTACGACGGGAGCCGTGGCGTTGAAGGCGCTGGTCAAGGAGAAGGCGGAGCCGGGTCTCAGCCTGAAGGACGTACCGGAGCCGGTCATCGGCCACGGGGATGTGCTCATCAAGGTGCTCCGCACCGGGATCTGCGGGACGGATCTGCACATCAGGGCCTGGGACGGCTGGGCGCAGCAGGCGATCTCCGCGCCGCTGGTGGTCGGGCACGAGTTCGTCGGCGAGGTCGTGGAGACCGGCCGTGACGTCGCCGACATCAAGATCGGCGACCGGGTCAGCGGCGAGGGCCACCTGGTGTGCGGCAAGTGCCGCAACTGTCTGGCGGGGCGGCGGCACCTGTGCCGCGCCACGGTCGGCCTCGGGGTCGGGCGCGACGGCGCCTTCGCCGAGTACGTGGCGCTGCCCGCGACGAACGTGTGGGTGCACCGCGTCCCCGTCGACCTCGACGTGGCCGCGATCTTCGACCCGTTCGGCAACGCCGTGCACACCGCCCTGTCCTTCCCGCTGGTCGGCGAGGACGTGCTGATCACGGGCGCCGGGCCGATCGGCCTGATGGCGGCGGCCGTGGCGCGGCACGCGGGCGCCCGCAACGTCGTCGTCACCGACGTCAGCGAGGAGCGCCTCGAACTGGCCCGCAAGGTCGGCGTCAGCCTCGCCCTCAACGTGGCGGACTCGACGATCGCCGACGGCCAGCGCGAGCTCGGTCTGCGCGAGGGCTTCGACATCGGCCTCGAGATGTCCGGCAACCCGCGCGCGATGCGCGACATGGTCGCCAACATGACCCACGGCGGCAAGATCGCCATGCTCGGGCTGCCCGCCGAGGAGTTCGCCGTCGACTGGTCGCGGATCGTGACCTCGATGATCACCATCAAGGGCATCTACGGCCGCGAGATGTTCGAGACCTGGTACGCGATGTCCGTGCTGCTCGAAGGCGGCCTCGACCTGGCCCCCGTCATCACCGGACGGTACGGCCACCGCGACTTCGAGGCCGCGTTCGACGACGCGGCGAGCGGCCGCGGCGGCAAGGTCATCCTCGACTGGACCGCCTGACCACCGCTTCCGGCCCCGGCCCTCCGCCCCCGACCTCCTTTAAGGAACCCCGCATGTTCGACTCCGTACGCGAAGACCTCCAGGCCACCCTCGACGAGATCCGCGCCGCCGGTCTGCACAAGCCCGAGCGCGTCATCGGCACGCCGCAGTCCGCGACCGTCGCCGTCACGTCGGGCGGACGGCCCGGCGAGGTCCTCAACTTCTGCGCGAACAACTACCTCGGCCTCGCCGACCACCCCGACGTCGTCGCCGCCGCCCACCAGGCGCTCGACCGCTGGGGCTACGGCATGGCCTCCGTCCGCTTCATCTGCGGTACGCAGGAGGTCCACAAGGAGCTCGAGGCGCGCCTGTCCGCGTTCCTCGGCCAGGAGGACACGATCCTCTACTCCTCCTGCTTCGACGCCAACGGAGGCGTCTTCGAGACGCTGCTCGGCGCGGAGGACGCGGTGATCTCCGACGCCCTCAACCACGCGTCGATCATCGACGGCATCCGCCTCTCCAAGGCCCGCCGCTTCCGCTACGCCAACCGCGACATGGCGGACCTGGAGCAGCAGCTGAAGGAGGCGACGGAGGGCGGCGCCCGCCGCAAGCTGATCGTCACGGACGGCGTCTTCTCCATGGACGGCTACGTCGCCCCGCTCCAGGAGATCTGCGACCTCGCCGACCGCTACGACGCGATGGTCATGGTCGACGACTCGCACGCCGTCGGCTTCGTCGGCCCCGGCGGCCGCGGCACGCCCGAGCTGCACGGCGTCATGGACCGCGTCGACATCATCACCGGCACGCTCGGCAAGGCCCTCGGCGGTGCCTCCGGCGGCTACGTCGCCGCCCGCGCCGAGATCGTCGCCCTGCTGCGCCAGCGCTCGCGCCCGTACCTCTTCTCGAACACCCTCGCCCCGGTGATCGCCGCGGCCTCCCTGAAGGTCCTCGACCTCCTGGAGTCGGCCGGCGACCTGCGTGAACACCTCGCCGCGAACACGGCGCTCTTCCGCTCCCGCATGACCGACGAGGGCTTCGACATCCTGCCCGGCGACCACGCCATCGCGCCGGTCATGATCGGCGACGCGGCGAAGGCGGCCCGCATGGCCGAGCTGCTCCTGGAGCGCGGCGTCTATGTGATCGGCTTCTCCTACCCGGTGGTCCCGCAGGGCAAGGCCCGCATCCGCGTCCAGCTCTCCGCCGCCCACTCCACGGAGGACGTGAACCGCGCGGTCGACGCGTTCGTCGCCGCGCGGGCGGAGCTGGAGCGGGAGTCCGCGCAGGGCTGACGCACTCCCGGCACCCGTGCACCACGGCCCTCATCGCGGGGCCCGTGGTGCACGGGTGGCTGTCCGTTTGGGAGAATCGCCGCATGATCGAAGCGCGGCGGCTGCACATCCTCCGGGCGGTGGCCGACCACCGTACGGTCACGGCCGCTGCCGCCGCGCTCTACCTCACGCCGTCCGCGGTCTCCCAGCAGCTCAGCGCCCTGGAGCAGGAGACCGGGCACCGGCTCGTCGAGCGTTCGGCGCGGGGCGTGCGGCTCACCGCGGCCGGCGAGATCCTGCTCACGCACACCAACGCGGTGCTGGCGCAGTTGGAGCGGGCCGAGGCCGAGCTCGCCGCGTACAGCTCCGGTGAGGCCGGGACCGTGACCGTCGCCGCCTTCGCCACCGGCATCGGCCTGGTCGTCGCCCCCGCCCTGGCCCGGCTCGCGGACTCCGCCCCGGGCATCCGGGTCCGCGTGCAGGACGCGGAGGGCGACGCGAGCCTGCCGATGGTCCTGGACCGGCAGGTGGACGTGGCCGTCGCCGTCGAGTACCGGGGCGCGCCGGGCGCGGACGACCCGCGGCTCACCCGCGTCCCCTTGTACGCCGAGCCCTTCGACGCCGTGCTCCCGCGGGGCCACCGGCTCGCGGACGCGGAACGGGTGGCGTTGGCCGAGCTCGCGAAGGACGCGTGGATCGGCCCCTTCGCCGGCAACCCCTGCCACGACGTGGTCGTCCTCGCCTGCGAACAGGCCGGTTTCCAGCCCCTGTTGGAACATTGGTCGGACGACTTCCGGGCAGTTGTCGCCCTCGCATCGGCAGGCGCGGGAGTCGCCCTCGTACCGCGCTCGGCGCTGCGCGGCATGGACGTGTCGGGCGCGGTGGTCCGCCCGGTCGAGGGCGTGGCTCCCACGCGTCGGGTGTTCGCGGCGGTGCGGTGCGGCGCGGAGGACCATCCGCTGATCCGCCCCGTGCTGGAGGCGCTCGGGGAGGCGGCGGCCCGCTCCGTCACACCGACTTGACGGAGTTGCCGTCGATGACGTGGTCCGCGCCGGTGATGCTCGCGGCGAGCGGCGAGCCCAAGTAGGCGATGAGCGCGGCGACTTCGGCGGGCTCGACGAGTCGCCCCGTGACCATGCCCGCGGTGGCGGGCAGGCCGTCCAGGAGCCGGGCGTGGGGGACGCCGAGGGACGCGGCGAGCTGTGCGCCGTACCCGTCGGGGCTCTCCCACATGGCGGTGCGGACGGGACCCGGCGAGACCGTGTTGACCCGCACACCCCGTGGCCCCACCTGCTCGGCCAGAGCCTTGCCGAAGGCGGTCAGGGCCGCTTTCGCGGTGCTGTACGCGATCGGCCCGGCGTGGGGGGTGAGCGCGCTCGTGGACGAGACGTTGACGATCGCGCCCCCGGCCTCCGCCTCGAAGAGCAGGGGCAGCGCGGCCCGTGCGGTGCGGACCGCGGCGTAGAAGTTCACGTCGAACGCGTCCGTCCACTGCTGGTCGGTGACGTCGAGAAAGCCGCCCGTCCAGTTGGCGTCCGCGTCTCCACCGCCGACGTTGTTGACGAGCAGGTCGAGGCCGCCGAACTCGGTCCGGGCCCGGTCCACGGCGCGGGCGGGCCCGTCGGGCGCGGTGAGGTCCACGGCCACGGCCGTGGCGCCCGTGGCCCCGAGTTCCGGGGTGATCGTGCGGGCCGCCGCCACGACACGCACACCCTCGTCGAGCAGCGCGGTCACGGTGGCGAGGCCTATGCCTCGGCTCGCTCCGGTCACGAGCGCGGTCTTTCCGGTCAGCCGCAGATCCATGCGAGTCCCACTCTCCTCGTCCGCTCTGCCCGAAATCTTGGCCCTTAGGGTCATCAAATCACCCGAAGAGCGTTGATCAGGACATAGGGCGACACGTTTCAGCCGTGCGCCATTTCAAAGATTGCCATGTACAGGCTTCTTGCACGATCGTCATCGTGCAAGCGCAAAACGTCTCCCGGAAATGGTCGCCAAATGACCATGTACGGGCCCGAAATCAGGGAGTACTTGTGCTGTCGAAAACCAAGCGGGTAGCCCGCTCCGCGACCATGGCCATCGCCGCGGCCGCCGCGTTCACCGTCGTGATGCCCACGGGCAACGCCTTCGCCATCGACCACGTCGAATGCCGTGGCGGCGAGAACTTCTTGAAGATCTGGTCGCACACCAGCGACGGCCGTTCCAGCGTGGACTGCTACGCCAACAAGGGCCGGACCGGCTTCGGCAGCTGGTGGGTCGACCGCATCCAGACGGGCAACAACGACCTGATCTACTACGACGCCAATGGCGACTCCGTGCGCATCAACCGGTGGACCGACATCACCTTTCCGCACCGTCCGCCGAAGGTGAAGGACATCGAAATCCTCTGACGAGTCGAATGCTCCGGTAAGGCGAGTCAAATGCTCAGGTAAAAGGGTCCAAAACAGGAGCCAATGACTCGTCGAGAAGATGCTCGGCCGATGGTCATCTCCGCACCATGGCCATTCGGAATAGACCGGTCACGCCTTTTTCGGGCGTGGCCGGTTTTTGCGTGCCATCGAAATGCCCCCCATCTCCGACCGACGCTGCGACCCCCGCCCCGCATGGGCGGCGCCGGCTCGGCCGCCACGTGCCCGTCGGTGAGGCGGGCAGACCGCGCCACGAAACTCAGGTCCGACCTATTGACCCTGCGGCCGACCACTCATTAGCGTTGCGGGCAGCCTTCCAGAAAGCGCTTTCTGACAGCGTTTTCCGATGACGCTTCCGGGAGTTCACCGTGAGCCAGAGCGCTGTGTCCAGAGCCCCCGTGAAGACGGCGGGGGTCGCCGAACGGGAACGCCCGGGCTTCGGGCGTCGTACCGCCGAAGCGGCCGAGAAGAGCTGGCGCCCCCTCGCGCTCCTCGTCGTCTGCTTCGCCGCCTGGTGGGTCGTCGCCGCCACCGAGATGGTCGAGGCCTACCTGGTGCCCTCGCCCGGCGCCACCCTCGACGTCATCCTCGACAAGCCCGACTACCTGTGGCAGCACAGCTGGGTCA
Source organism: Streptomyces venezuelae (assembly GCF_008642335.1). Lineage (NCBI taxonomy): Bacteria > Bacillati > Actinomycetota > Actinomycetes > Kitasatosporales > Streptomycetaceae > Streptomyces > Streptomyces venezuelae. The sequence goes on from NZ_CP029191.1 coordinate 7,153,324, forward strand.
CCACGTACGAGACCCTCATCGGCCTCGTCATCGCCGTGGCCGTCGGCATCCTCTCCGCCGTCCTGATGGTCGCCTCGACCACCGTCGAGAAGACCCTCTACCCCGTCCTGCTCTTCGCCCAGGTCGTGCCGAAGATCGCGATCGCCCCGCTGTTCGTCGTCTGGCTCGGCTTCGGCATCGCCCCGAAGATCCTCATCGCCGTACTGATCGCCTTCTTCCCCGTCGTCATCTCGATGGTCACCGGACTCAAGGCCGTGGACCCCGAGATGCTGCAGCTCTCCGCCACGATGGGCGCCCGGCCCTGGCAGACCTTCCTCAAGATCCGCTTCCCCGCCTCGCTCCCGCACCTCTTCTCCGGCCTGAAGGTGGCCGTCACGCTCGCCGTCACGGGCGCTGTCGTCGGCGAGTTCGTCGGCGCCGACGAGGGCCTCGGCTACGTGATCCTCCAGGCCAACGGCAACCTCGACACCCCGATGCTCTTCGCGGGACTCCTCGTCATGTCGCTCATCGGCGTGGTCCTGTTCGCGCTCGTCGAGATCGCGGAGAAGCTGCTGCTCCCGTGGCACGCGAGCCGCAGGGACCAGGGCGTGACCACCACGTACTGACCCCCGCCCGGCGCATCACGCCCCCTGCCCCGCCATGTCCTCCGTACGCGAGAAGGGCCGTCCCCATGCACGCGCGCAGACTCCTCACCGCCCTCGTCCCCCTGGCGCTCGTCGCGGCGACCGCGACGGCCTGCGGTGGCGACGACAGGACGAGCACCAGCGCCTCCGGCGAGAAGCTGGACAAGGCGACCCTGACGCTCAACTGGTACCCGTACGGCGAGCACGCGCCGTTCTACTACGGCAAGAAGCGGAAGATCTTCGAGAAACACGGCATCGACCTGGAGATCAGAGCGGGGCAGGGATCCCAGAAGACCGTGCAGGCGACCGGCGCCGGGCAGACCGACTTCGGCTGGGCGGACACGCCGGCCGTGCTCGCCGGGGTCGACCAGGGCGTGGACGTGAAGAGCCTCGGCGTGTTCCTGCAGACCACGCCCGCGTCCGTGCAGTCCTTCACGGCCGAGGGCGTCGCGTCGCCCGCCGACCTCAAGGGCAGGACGGTCGCGGGCACGGCGGGCGACGCCCTCACCAAGACCTTCCCGATCTTCCTCCAGAAGAACGGCATGGAGCTCTCCGACGTCAAGGTCCAGAACACCGACCCGGCGGGCAAGATCGCCGCGGTGATCTCCGGCAGGACGGACGCGCTGCTCGGCTACGCGAGCGACCAGGGCCCCACCATGCGGAGCAAGGCCGAGAAGGACGTCTCGTACCTCCGCTTCTCCGAGCACGGCCTGAACTTCTACTCCAACGGCCTGATAGCGGGCAGCAAGACCCTCCAGGGCAGGGGTGATCTGGCGAAGCGGATGACCGCGGCGGTCAGCGAGGCGTGGACGGCGGCCGAGAAACAGCCCGGCCCGGCGGTCGCGGCCATGGAGGGCGCCTCCGGGCAACTCCCGCCGAAGGACGTCCTGTCGGAACAGTTCAGGACGACGCTGACGCTGCTGCACACCGACGCCACCAAGGGCAAGGCGCCGGGGGTCAACACCGAGGCGGACTGGAAGCAGACCATCGAGGTGTTCTCCGAGGCGGGTCTGGTCAAGGACCCCAAGTCCGTGACGGAGTACTGGGACGCGGCGCACGGGATCAAGGGGTGACCACCGCGCCCGCCGTGCGGATCGGCGACGTCGCCGTGCGGTTCCGTACGAAGAAGAAGGACGTCACCGCGTTGCGCGACGTCTCCCTCGACATCGGCGCCGGCGAGTTCGTGGCGATCGTAGGACCGTCTGGCTGCGGCAAGTCGACCCTGCTCAAACTCGTCGCCGGACTCCTCGCGCCGTCGTCGGGCGAGGTGCTCCTGGGCGGGGAGCGGGTGCGGGGACCGCGGCCCGACATCGGATACGTGTTCCAGCGCGCCGCCCTGCTCGACTGGCGCTCGGCGCGCCGCAACATCCTCCTCCAGGCTGAGATGCGCAAGCTCCCCGCCGAACGGGCACGCGCGCGTGCCGACGATCTGATCCGCATGGCCGGTCTGAACGGCTTCGAGGACGCGTACCCGCACGAGCTCTCCGGCGGCATGCAGCAGCGGGTGGCGCTGTGCCGTGCGCTGCTGCACGAGCCGCCCGTGCTGCTCATGGACGAGCCGTTCGGCGCGCTCGACGCGCTGACGCGGGAGCAGCTGAACGTCGAGCTGAACCGCATCTGGCGCGAGACCCGCACCACGGTGCTCCTGGTGACGCACTCGATCGCCGAGGCCGTGTACCTGGCGGACCGCGTGGTGGTGATGAGCCCGCGCCCGGGCACGGTGACGGAGGTCATCGAGGTTGGGCTGCCGCCGGAGCGGGGGTACGCGGAGACCCTGGCCTCGTCCATGTTCCGCGAGGCGACCGGGCGGGTCAGGGAACTGCTGGGAGCGGTCTCGACGCACGGCTGAGCCGCGTCGGCGCGTGACCCGGGCGACCTTGTCGTCGTCCCTGATACGGGATAGCGTCCCGAATATGGAACACGACGAAGAGGGAGTCGACGCGCGCCTCGCCGCCCGGCTCGCCGAGCTGCGCGCCGAACGCGGCTGGTCCCTCGGCGAACTGGCCGAGCTCAGCGGGATCAGCCGCTCCACCCTGTCCCGCGCCGAGCGCGCCGAGATCAGCCCCACCGCGGCCCTCCTGAACCGCCTCTGCGCGGTCTACGAACGGACCATGTCGCAGCTCCTCAGCGAGGTGGAGGCGGAGCCCGCCCAGGTGGTGCGCGCCGTCGACCAGGCCGTCTGGGCGGACGACGAGGCGGGCTTCATGCGCTGGGCCGTCTCGCCGCCCCGCACCGGCATGCGCGGCGAGCTGGTCGAGGGCAGGCTCCAGCCGGGCGCCGACATCGCGTACGACCGCCCGTCCGTGCCGGGTCTCGAACAGCACATCTGGGTGCTCGAAGGCGCCTTGGAGGTCACGGTCCAGGGCGAGCCGCACACCTTGCGCACCGGCGACTGCCTGCGCTTCCGGCTGTGGGGTGCGTCCCGATTCCGTTGCGCGGGTGAGGAGGCGGTGCGGTACGCGCTCGTGGTGGTGAAGCCATGACCCACGGCCCGGTGCTCGAACGCCTCACCGCGGCCGGCCTCCGCGCCGCCTCCGAACCGGGAACAGCGGCCCGGCGCCGGACGGCCGACGCCGAGCCGCGACCGGCGGCGTGTCAGTAACGCAGCGCCGCCAGATACGCGTAACTGTTCCGCGCCGTCGCGAACGGGTCCGCGGGGGAGTCGTGCTCGACCAGCCACTGCCGGACGCCCCCCACGCGCGCGTGGGCGAACATCGCCGCGAAGTCGAGCGTCCCCGAGCCGACGTCGGCGAACCCGCCGTCGGGCGCCATGTCCTTGACGTGCAGCGCGGGGAACCTTCGCGGATGGCGCCGGAAGTACGTCGCCGGATCGGCGCCGCCCTTCACGGCCCAGTACACGTCCAGCTCGAACCCGACGAGAGCGGGATCGGTCTCGGCGACCAGGACGTCGTACAGGTTCGTGCCGTCGACCACCACGTGGTCCAAGCCGTGGTTGTGGAACAGCACGGGACCGAGCCCCGCCTCGCGCGAGGCGCGCCCGATCCTGTTGAACTGCCGCGCCGCCTCCCGGAACCCGTCCGGCGTGTGCAGCGCGCCGGGCAGGCTCGGCACCACCGGCCACTTCGCGCCAAGGGTGTGCAGTTCGTCGAGCGCCTGCGGCAGCCCGGCGCCGGTGAGCGTGGGGTAGGCGACGTGTTCGAGGACCGCCCGCAAACCGACGGCGTCGAGCATCCGCCGGATGGCCGCGGCGTCGTACCCGTGGCGGCCGCTCACCCCCACGGTCGCGTAGCCGATGCCGGCGAGCCGCTTCAGGGTGCCCGCGAAATCCCGCGCCAGGGCGTCGCGCATCGTGTACAGGTGCATGCCGATGCCGCCGCGCGGGATACGCCGCTTGTACGCCCGCTCCGCCGCCCGCGCGGGCAGCGCCCCGCCGACCGCTGCCGCGAGCCCCAACGATGTACCGAGGGACGCACGGAGGAAGGCCCGTCTGGCGCCGTCGACGGAGGGCGCGCTCGTATACCTGGTCATCGTCTTCCTCACTTCGCCGTGACGCGGACGGCGCCGGTCGTCGTGTCGCCCTTGTCGTCGGTGACGGTCAGATGCGCCGTGTACGCCCCCACGCGCGCGTACGTGTGCTCGGCGCTGCCGCTCTCCGTGCCGCCGGACTTGGAGTTGTCACCGAAGTCCCAGTGGTACGAGGTCGCGGTACGGCCTGCCGGGAGCCTCACCGTGCTCGTGAGCTTGACGGCGAGCGGTGCCGAACCGCTGCCTGGGGCGGCTTTGACGGTGACCCGCGCCCCGGCCCTCTTCTCGACCCCTGGGCCGTTGAAACGCAGCCAGTCGACCGTGAGGAGGTCGGCCTTGTCGGGCGACCACTCCGGGTTGGTGAAGACGGCGTACACCTTCGTCGTGCCGTCGTGCGCGGCCAGTTCGGTGGTCGGCGAGATGAAGTTGCCCCACCCTCCGGTGTTCGGCACGGTCACCTTGCCGAGCAACTCGCCCGTAGGAGACCCGGCGCGGAACTCGACGTCACCGCCGAGACCGCCCGAAGCCGCGCCCACCGTCACGGAGTCGACTCCCTTGAGGTGCACCGGGTCGAAGGAGACCCAGTCCCCGTCCTCGATCTCGACGAGCCGCTTGCCGCCGGACGCGTCCGCGCGGTCGCCGATGTCGGCGCCGCCGTGCGCGCCGCCCGTCGCGGTCCGGTGCTCGGCCTCACGGAACGACGTCCGCAGCGTCAGCGAAGCCGACCCCGTCAGCGCGGGAACCCCGCTCGCGCCCTTGTCCTCGTACTGCGCCGTGATGCCGTAGTACAGGTTCTGCCCCGGACCGTGGCTGTCGCCCGCGTCCGTCACGATCTCGCCCGCGCAGCCGGTGTAGTTGTCCAGCGGATGCAGATGCGTGTCGTGGCCCAGCTGGGACTGCACGACGACCCGCGAGCAGTCGATCCGCTTGTCCTCCCGGTCCGTCACCTTGACCGTGAACGGGATGGTGTCCCCGAAGCTGAACGTCCCGCCGTTCGGCGGCTGCTGAATCGTCACCTCGGGCCGCGTGTTGCCGACCGTGATGTCCCGTACCGCGAGATTGCTCAGCTCCTTGGGCCCGGTCACCTTCAGACGGGCCGTGAACTGCCCCTTCCGCGTGTACGTGTGCGTCGGGTTCGCCTCGGTCGAGTCGGTCGTGCCGTCGCCGTCGAAGTCCCAGGCGTACGTGACCGGCGTGCCGCCCGGCAGCCCCGACCCCTCGCTGGAGAACTTCACGGTCAGGGGCGTGCTGCCGTTGTCGGGCGTCGCGCTCACCCGGGCGTCCGGGAGACGGCCGTCCGCCACGTAGTCGATGCGGTAGATCCCGGAGCCCTCGTTGCTGCCGCCGCGGCCCGTGCCGCTGCCGAGCCCGAAGTCGATCACGTACAGCGCCCCGTCGGGACCGAAATCGGCGTCGAAGGGCTGGTTCCACTTCATGTCGGAGAACACGGAGTTGATCGACTGCACATCGCCCGCCTTCGCCGGCGGGAAGCGCGGATCGGAGAACGACTGGTCCTTCTCCTGGATCGAGAAGGTCTTGAACCACTGCCGGGTCAGCTCGTACGCGAGCCACTTCCCCTCGAAGTACTCGGGGAACTTCGTCCTGTACGTGTTCGCCGGGTCGTAGTCGTACACGGGACCGCTCATCGGCCCGCCGCCGCCCGTGCCGAGCTCGGGGAACTCGTTGGACTCGGAGTACGCGTACCAGACGTCGGCGGACCGGGCGGGCGGCAGCTCGCGCAGCCCGGTGTTGTTCGGCGAGTCGTTGACGATCTTCGCGCAGTCGAACTTCGCCTTCGACGTCTTCGTCGCGAAGTCGTAGTCGTTGAACGGGGTGTTGTCGCCGATGCAGTACGGCCACCCGTAATTGCCGGCCTTCGTGATCCGGTCGAACTCCACCGTCCCCTCGGGTCCGCGGTCCGCCACCGCCTTCTTCGCGTCGGGGCCGTAGTCCGCCACCAGCAGGGCGCCGCTGACCGGGTCCGTCGTGATGCGGAACGGATTGCGCAGCCCCATCGCGTACACCTCGGGCCGCGTCCTGTCCGTCCCGGGCGGGAACAGGTTCCCCTCCGGCACGGCGTACGTCCCGTCGTCCTTCGGCGTGATCCGCAGGATCTTGCCGCGCAGGTCGTTCGTGTTCCCGGAGGTGCCCTGCGCGTCCCAGGCGCGGCGCCCCTCGCGTTCGTCGATCGGCGCGAAACCGTCCGACGCGAACGGATCGGTGTTGTCGCCCGTCGCGACGTACAGATCGCCCTTCTTGTCGAAGGCGATCGACCCCGCCATGTGCGAGTTGGCCCGGCCCTCGCCGCGCCAGGTCGGAATCGTGAGCAGCCGCTTCTCCGACGACGCGGCGACCTTCCCGCCCGCCTCCGTGAAGCGGGAGAGATTGATCCGCTTCTCCGTCTTGTCGGAGTGCAGCAGATACAGCCAGTGGTTGTCCTCGAACCCCGGGTCCAGCGCGAGGCCGAGCAGTCCGTCCGACTGGCTCGTCATCTCCGGCGTGTACGCGAGATCGAGCGCCGTGGAGACCTTCAGCGACTCCTGGTCGATGATTTTCAGCTTCCCGGTGCGCTGGACGAAGAAGACCCGGCGGTCGGGCGCGACGGCCAGCTCGAACGGGTCGGCGAGGTCGGCGGTGGCCAGCGGAGTGCGCTGGAAGGCACCCGTCTTCGTGGCCGTGCAGTCGCCGGGCTTGTCACCGGCGGCCCACTGGATGCCGCCCAGGATGTGCCGGAGGAACCCCTCCTCCTGGAAGGCCGACGCGGCGTGCCCGCCCGCCGTGTACCAGGAGCGGCCGCCGTCGTAGTTCTGGCACCAGGACCACGGATGGTCGACGCCCTCGTCGAGCCCCGAGACGCCGTCGCGCACCTTGATCTGCGCGAGGGTGTGCACCTTCCCCGTGGGATTGGTGCGCCAGTTGTACCACTCCTCCTCGCGCTCCCAGAGCTCCGGAAGGCCCTTCGTGGACGGGTGCGCGTGGTCGAGCACCTTGACCCGTCCCTTCTGGACGGCGGGGTGCTTGTCGAAGATGGCCCCGACCAGGCCCTCGTACCAGTCCCAGTCGCGCTCGCTCGCCGACGCCGCGTGCAGCCCCACCCAGCCGCCGCCCGCGCGGACGTACTTCTGGAACGCGGCCCGCTGTCCCGCGTCGAGCAGATCGCCCTTCTCGGGCGTGGAGTTGGTGTTGTTGAAGACGACGGCCTGGAACCGGGCCAGGTTGGCGTCGGTGAACGCCCCGGCGTCGTCGGTGGCCTCGACCTCGAACCCGTGCTCGGCGCCGAGCTTCTCGATCGCCTCGACGCCCGCCGGGATCGAGTCGTGGGGGTAGTTCGTGACCTTGGAGAAGACCAGGACACGGAAGGCCGGCGCGGCCTCGGCGCGGGACGGGGCCGCGATGCCGGGCCCCACGACGAGCGCGAGCAGGGCGACGAAGACGAGCAGGGCTCTCGGCGCGCCTCGCGGCGCTCTCCGCGGAGCCATGGAACTCACGGAACTCATGGAACTCATGGCGCTCCCTGGGCTGGGCTGGCTTGGCTGATGGCCGGCTGCCGGTTGCCGGGTGTGCGGTGAGTTTAGAAAGCGCTTTCACTGCGCGGGACTCAGGGTAGGTTCCGGTTCCGCGGAGGGTCAATGGGTCGGACGGGCCGCGTGGGTTCCGGCCGAACGAGTCCTGCATGACGTCCCGCGCGCGGGGGAGGCTGGCCGGGAGACGCACTCCGTCGACCATGGACCGTACGCACACGCACCAGGGAGCCCGCGCGATGACCGACCGAGCCGACGACACCACCGCCAGCGCCACCGCCCCGACCCCCGCCTACACCGCGGGACTGCTCAACGCCGCGGACGGCGTGCCCGTGGCCACGTACACCTGGCTGCCCGCCGACGGCAGGCCCCGCGCGTACGTGCAGATCGCGCACGGAGCCGCGGAACACGCCCTGCGCTACGACCGCTTCGCCCGCCACCTGACCGAGCACGGCTACGGAGTGGTCGCCTCCGACCACCGCGGCCACGGCGCCACCGCCCAGGCCACCGGCGGCTACGGCGTGACATCCGAGACGGCGGGCCCCGACGACGCCGACAGCTGGCGGGCGATCGTCGACGACCTGAAGGCCATCGGCGACCAGGTGCGCACGCTGCACCCCGGCGCCCCGTTCTTCCTCCTGGGCCACAGCCTCGGCTCGATGCTCGCGCGGGACTACGCCCAGGAGTACGCCGACGGACTCGCCGGAGTGATCCTCTCCGGTACGTTCCGCTCGCTGCCCGGCGCCGAGATCGAGGGGTCCATCGCCCGCCTGGAACGCGAGGTGGCGGAACACGGCCGGGCCGCCCGCTCCTCGTACGTCTCCGAGCTCTTCGCCTCGTTCAACGACCCGTACGAGCACCGCACCGGGTTCGAGTGGCTCTCGCGGGACGAGGCCGAGGTCGACGCGTACGCCGCCGACGAACGCTGCGGATTCGCCTTCTCGGCGGGCCTCTCCCTGGACTGGGTGCGCGCCGTACGGAAGATCAACGACCCGCGCAACATCGCGCGCGTCCCCGCCGACCTGCCCATCCACGTCGCCGTCGGCGAGCAGGACCCCTGCAACCAGCGCATGACCCTCGTCCACGAACTCCTGGAGGACTTCCGCTACGCGGGCGCGGAGGACCTCACCTGGAAGGGCTACCCCGGCGCCCGCCACGAGATCCTGAACGAGACCAACCGCGCCGAGGTCCAGGAGGACTTGACGGCGTGGCTGGACAAGCGGGTGCTCTGACCCGGAGGAGGCGCGGAGGGGGCGCCGAAGGGTGATTGTCAGTGGCGTTAGCTACGGTTCATCGCATGTCGAAGTCCAGATCCCGCGCCCGTGCCCGCGTCACCTCAGATGACGTGCGCCGCATCGCGCTCGCCCTGCCGGAGACGGTGGAGAAGATCGCGTGGAGCATGCCCACGTTCCGGGTCGCCGGGAAGATGTTCGTGACGGTTCCCGACGACGAGACGTCCTTCGCCGTGCGCTGCCCGAAGGTCGAGCGCGACGAACTGGTCCTGGCCGAGCCGGACAAGTTCTGGGTCGCCGCCCACGAGGCGGGTTCGGCCTGGGTGCGGGTGCGCCTCGCTGCTCTGGACGCCGACGAGCTCACGGACATCCTGGCCGACTCCTGGCGCCAGGCCGCGCCGCCCCGACTCCTGGAGCTGCACCCCGAGTTGGGCGTGGTGGCATGATCCCACCGTTGCCGTAGGGAGGGGTGGGGGACGTGCCGAAGGGCTCGGGAGCGCGGGTGCGGGCGCAAGGGACAGGCGGCGGGGGAGAGCCGGGCGGCCTCGACGCCGACCGGGGCATCTGGTCCCGCGACTTCGGGCTGTTCTTCGCGGCCCGCGCCGTGGCGAAGCTCGGCGACACGATGCTGCCGGTCGCCCTGGCCGCCGGGCTCCTGAAGCACGGACACGGCGCCGGCGCGGTCGGCCTCGCGATGGCGGCCACGACCGTGTGCTTCGCAGGCCTCGTGATCTTCGGCGGGGTCTTCGCCGACCGCTTCAGCACACGCCTGCTGATGATCGGCGCGGACGTCGTCCGGCTCGGCACCCAGTCGCTCGCGGCGGTGTTCTTCTTCACCGGTCACGTCGTCCTCTGGCAGATCTGCGCGGTCGGTGCGGTCAACGGCGCGGCCGCCGCCCTCTTCCAGCCGGGCGTCGCCAGTACGGTCCCGCGCCTCGCCGCCGACGTGCAGAAGGCGAACGGGGCGATACGCGTGGCCGAGTCGACCGCGTCCCTCGCGGGACCGGCCACCGCGGGTGTCCTGGTCGGCCTGGCCTCGCCGGGCGCGGTCTTCGCCGCGCACGCGGCGACGTACGGCGTCAGCGCCCTCTGTCTCCTCCTCCTGCGACTGCCCCCGGCCCGCCCCGGATCCCAGCCGCACAGCGACGGCTTCCGCGCCGACCTGGTACAGGGCTGGCGCGAGTTCAGGTCCCGTACCTGGCTGTGGGGCGTCATAGCCGTCTTCGGCGTGCTGATGATCACGACCACGGGGCCGACCGTGCCGCTGGTGGCGACGCTCGTGGTCCAGGAGCACGGCTCCGGCGCGTACGGCCTGGTGAACTCCGCCCTGGGCGCGGGCACCGTCCTAGGCGGCCTCCTCGCCCTGCGGCTGCGCCCGCACCGCATGCTCCGCGCCGGGGCGACGGCGCTGGTCGCCTACGCCGCGTTCCCCGCGGCCGTCGGCGCCCAGCTGAGCGTGCCGCTGATGTCGGCGGGCGCGGCGATCGCGGGCGCGGGGGTCTCCTTCTGGGGCGTGATGTGGGCGACGAGCGTCCAGACGCAGGTCCCGCCGGACGTCCTCAACCGCATCCACGCCTACGACGTCGCCGGCTCCCTCGCCCTGCTGCCCGTGGGCCAGGCCCTCGCGGGCCCCGCGGCGACGGCCTTCGGCGCGGAGACGGTGCTGCTGACCGGCGGGGTGATGACGGTGGCGGTCTGTATCGCCCTCCTCGCGATCCCGGCGATCAGCGGCCTGGTCCGCGCGGACGCCCCGACGCTGTCGGGTCCGACGCCCTCGCCCCGCTCGCGCCGTGGGCGGGCGGCTGCGGAGAAGGCCGGGTCGGACACCGGCCGGTGATCCGGGTCACAGGAGCCCCGGACCCGTCGCCCCGGCGAGCCCGAGGTGCCGGGGGAGAGGCGGCTCGTTCACGCCCGTGCCCGCAGCCGACCCGCGAAAGGTGTGAGCGATCACCGGTCGGAGTGCGGTATTGTTTCGGTGCGCGTTCGGCCGGGGGAAACCCCAGGTCACACGGGCAACGGGACGTGGCGCAGCTTGGTAGCGCACTTGACTGGGGGTCAAGGGGTCGCAGGTTCAAATCCTGTCGTCCCGACTCGTGAGAGTCGCAGGTCAGGGGCCGTTTCAGAGGAATCTGGAGCGGCCCTCGATCATGTCCGGAGCGTGGTCGGTGCCCGGGGGAAAATCGCATGCCATGTGCAGCTGCGCCCGCCAGGATGAGGACCATGACTGGTGAGACGCCGTGGGGAGCCGGCGGGACGCCGAGCGATCCGGCCGTGCCGGGGCGGCTCCTCGACGGTGTCGAGCGTGAGCCGGGGAACGTCACCGCGCCGGTGCTCTGCGAGTCCGTCGACTCCGGTCTGCTGGACACCACGCTGGAGAGCTTCGACCTGCACTACGCGGTCAAGACGACACTCAATCCCGGGCCGAAGGACACCGGCTGGATGACGGAGGAGCAGAAGGCGGGCGGATGATCAACGGGCAGCTTCTTCAGGGCAATGGCGGCACGGCATGACCGACTCGACGCAGGACCCGGCCTTCCTGCGGAATCCGTACCCGGCCTACGCGGCCATGCGGTCCGCCTGCCCGGTGCGGCCCGTGCCCAACGGATCCGGTGGGCGCACCAGTTACCTGATCACCGGCTATGCCGAGGCCCGCGAAGCGCTGGTCGACCCGCGCCTGTCGAAGGACACGGCCGCCTTCTTCGCGGGCAAGGGGTCGAGCCGCCGCCTGCACCCTGCGGTGGCCCACACGATGCTCGCCAGCGACCCGCCCCGGCACACGCGGCTGCGCAAGCTGGTGACCGCGACGTTCACGACCGGGGCCGTCGGCAAGCTGCGTCCGTTCATCGCACGCACCACGGACGAGCTGCTGGACCAGTGGCCGGACGGCGGGGAGTGCGACGTCGTGGCGGGCCTCGCCGTGCCGCTGCCCGTCATGGTGATCTGCGAGCTGCTCGGCGTCCCGCAGGCCGACCGGCCCGACGTCCGGCGCTGGTCGGCGGAGCTGTTCGCGGCCGGAGCGCCGGACGTCATCGACGCGGCGTCCCACGCGATGGCCGACTACATGACGGACCTGATCGCCGCCAAGCGCCGGACACCCGGCGACTCGCTCCTCGACCGGCTCATCGCGGCCCGCGACGGGGACGACCGCCTGAGCGAGGAGGAACTGGTCTCCCTCGCGGTGCTGCTGCTCGTCGCCGGACACGAGACGACCACGAACTTCCTGGGCAACGCCGTCCTGGCACTGCTCCAGCACCCGGCCGAGCTCGCCCGCCTCCGCGACGACCCCGACGGCATTCCCGGCGCGCTGGACGAGCTGCTCCGCCATGACTCTCCGGTGAGCACGGCGACGTTCAGGTTCACCACTGAGGCGGTCACGTTCGGCGGCACCGACATCCCGGCCGGCGTGCCGGTGCTGGTCGCGCTCGGAGCGGCGAACCGTGACCCGGCCCGCTTCCCCGCACCGGACTCGCTCGACCTGAACCGAGACGCTTCCGCGCACCTCGGCTTCGGCCACGGGATCCACCGCTGCGTCGGCGCCCCCCTCGCCAAGGCCGAGGCGGAGATCGCCCTGCGAGCGGTGCTCACCCGCTTCCCCGCGCTCCGGCCAGCCGTCCCGCCCGACCGCCTGACCTGGCGCCGCACCCGCCTCGTCCGCGGCCTCGCGTCGCTGCCGGTCCTGACGTGACCGCGCCGGTCGGAACCGCCGCCACACCCTTACCCCGTACCGCAGTCCGCCGATGTGGCGCGCGGGCGGGGTGCTGGGAGAATGAGTGGTGGTGTTCAGGCAACCGCTGCTTCTGATCGACCGATCGCAGCGGAACGAACCAACTCTCCGTCCGGCAGGGTTCTCCCTGGGCGGGCACGGAGGTACTCCCATGAGCAGTTACGGACGTACGCGTCGTATCACCCGTACCACCGCCCTGGCCGCCGCCGCGGCCGTCGCCGCGCCGATGGCGCTTCTGGCGGCAGCCGGAAACGCTTCCGCGGCCACTCCCACCTGCCGGACGGACCAGCTGAAGGCGTCGTGGACCGACAAGGGCACGGCCAAGTCCGACTCGCCCACGGGTGAGCAGGAGATGGCCGTGGTGGAGCTGAAGAACTCCGGCTCCGAGACCTGCACCCTCAAGGGGCAGCCCGGCGTCACCCTGACCCAGAAGGGGCAGGACAGCGAGACGCTGCGCGAGAGCAGCAAGTCCAAGGAGAAGCTGGTCTCCCTCGACCCGGGCAAGAGCACGACGTTCACTCTCGTCTTCCTCAGTGAGAAGGACGAGCCGAAGCAGGGCTTCACGCCCGAGACCGCCGTCGTGACTCCTCCCGGCAACAAGGACACCGTCGACCTGCCCTGGAAGTGGGGACCGGTCACCAAGCAGGAGAGCGCCACCCACCCGGGCAACTGGGTCGGGCCCGTCGGCGCGAGTGTCCAGCTGTCCGGGGAGGAGGGCGGTGGCAAGAGCGCCGCCACGAAGAACGTCGACTGCGGCACTGGCTGGCACGGGCTGAGCGTCCGCGCCGTCACCACGCACGGCAAGGGCGCCTGCCCCACGGCGCACAAGGTCACCGACGCGTACGGCAAGGCCCTGGACGCGAAGACGAAGCCGCCGGTCACCGTGACCGTGAACGGCGCGGCCTGGAAGTGCGACGAGAAGCAGGGCAAGGTCAACCCCTACCAGGAGTGCGTCAGCACGAAGGAACAGGGCGAGAAGGTGCACCTGCTCTCCTGAGGCGGCGCCACGCGCCCGTGCCGCCGCGCCGAACGAGCTCCTGCAATCCGGTGACCGGGCGCGTGTCGGGCGTCGGGTCACATCCTGATTCCCGCCCAGCACCTACGTTTTTCTCCGCAGTGCAGACCGGGTTTTCTCGGAGGAAACTCGGCGCTTCGCCAAGGAGAATAAACGGCATGATGTTTCGAAATGCAGTGAGCGGCTGCCTGGCGGTCGCCCTCGCCTCCGTCGCCTTCACCGGTATCGCGCAGGCGGACACCCAGCACGTGCGGGACTCCGGCACCTCGGTCGCGGCACCGGCCGCCAAGCCGGTCAAGGGCACCGTCACCTCGCGGCTCGGAGTCAACGTACGGCAGTACCCGACCTCCAAGTCGAAGGTCGTCGGGACCTACCGCTACCGTCAGGTCATCGACCTGACCTGCAAGAAGACCAACGGTCAGCCGGTCAACAACAACCGCGTCTGGTACAAGGTCAACAAGCCCAACGGCTGGGTCACCGCCGCCTACGTCAAGAACCACGCCCCAGTGCCGCTCTGCAAGTAGGCGGGCAGTCGCACTTTCTTCGGCCGGGCGCTCCATGCGCCCGGCCGAAGCCATATTGTCCTTTTGGTCAATGGAGACTGGCCTTTTTGGCGACGCGCTCGACGGTGTCCGACTCGTAGCGTTATGGGTGTCGGAGGAAAGGAAAAAAGACTTTTCCTCGCCGTAGAGAAATGAGCAATTCAATGCGCCACTTCACGTCTCGCCGCACGATCCGTACCACCGCCGTCACCCTTGGTGCCGTCGTCGCCCTGGGCGCCCCCGCCGCGGCCTTCGCCGCCGACCAGCCCGCCGGTGCGGACCAGAGCGTCAGCGCGTCCGTCGTCGCCAAGCGGAAGCTCGTCAAGACCCAGCGCCTCGTCGACGGCTCGGTCGGCAAGGGGTACAAGGCCGACATCACGTCCAAGGGCAGCCGCGTCGGCACGATCAACGGGCGCGGTGAGATCACCTACGGCGAGACGGGCGGCCTCGGCGCCGTACACGCCAAGATGACCCCGAACGGCAAGGTCACTTCGTGGCTGACCAGCCCCAAGCCGAAGCCGGGTGCCGCGCCGGAGGACCGGCAGCAGGACGACAAGCGCCAGGACGACGTCGACCCGCAGCCCCAGCCGCTGCCGGAGGACGCCGCCCCCGCCGGAGTGTGAACGGTTGAGACAGCGACGGCATGAGGACAGTGGTGTGCTACCCCGCGGGGGCGGCACACCACTGTTGTCGCCGACTCGTCACAGCGCGGAACGCGTCGCAGGACGCAGCGGCAGGACAGCGACGTTCTGCCAGCCGCCTCCCGGCAGCGGCCCCGTCCGCAGGCTGCCGCCCATCGCCGCCGCCCGCTCCCGCATCCCCTCGATGCCGAAGCCGCCGCCCTTGGCCCGCTCCGGCAGCGCCGCCGCGTTGCGCCCGTCGTCGACGATCTTCAGCTCCAGGTCGGAGTCGACCGTCGTGAGGGTGATGCGCACGTGCCGGGCGTCGGCAGCGTGCTTGCGTACGTTGGTGAGCGCCTCGCGGACGATGCGGTGCACACCCGCCGTCACGTCGGGCGGCAGACGGTCCTCGACGCCGGGCTCGATGTACAGGGAGATGTCCGGGCAGCCGTCACCGGTGAAGTCGGCGACCAGCTTCCGTGTGTCCGCCAGGCTCGCCACGGGTGCCGTCGTCACGGGCCTGCCCGGATCGGCACGCCGCATCACGGCCACGAGGCGTCGCATCGCCCCGAGAGCTTCCGTCGCCTCCCGCTCGATGCGTTCCAGCAGGGCGGCCGTCTCTTGCGGGCTCTGCGCGTTCGGCGCACCGTCTTCCGGGTCCTGCGCGGCGAAGCGCGCGGCCTTGGTCTGTACGACGATGCCGGTGACGTGATGCGCGACCACATCGTGCAACTCGCGGGCGAGTTCGCGCCGCTCGGCGGCGCGCAGGGCATCGAGGTCCCGTACGCGCTGCTCCGACTGCGTGCGCAGCAGCAGCGAGAAAGCCGCGACGATCACCGTGATGAGCGTGATCGCCAGCGTCCATTCGTGCGGGTCCGAGTCGCGGGCCGGAATCGCGATGCAGGCCACCGCCAGGGGAGGCCCCAGGATCGCCGCGGCCTGGTCGGAGCCCCGCCACACCGTGCCCACCAGCAACAACAGGAGCGCGACGAGCTCGCCCACGCCCCAGGCCCCGGCGGCCGCGTCGTCGCTCGCGAGGAGGAAGAGCGTGGTCGTCCACGAGGCGACCACCGCCACGCTCGCCCTGAGGGTGCGCGAGACGCTCTCCAGCGGAACCGCACACAGACTGGCCACCACAGCGGAACCGACGGCGAACGCGTTCTGCAGCGGCGGCAGCCGTTCCAGCAGGACGTCGTCGACCACGGTCAGGGACAGCAGGAAGGCCGCCACCGCGCACTTCTGCGCCGTGGACCAGGACGGGTGATCCGCCCCCCAGTCCGAGAGACGCTTCAGGAGCACGTGACGAGCCTAGGAAAGGTGCCGCGGGCCCGCTCCTTCTGCCGCGTCGGCCGTCACCCGAACGGACGGCACCGCGCGTCACCGCGACGCCGGTCGCCCTAGCGTTGCAGGAGTCGAAAGGGTGGTTCGCGCATGGCGATCAGCGTGGTCATCGCCGACGACCAGGACATGGTCCGCATGGGCTTCCGGATGATCCTGGAGAAGAGCCCGGGCATCGAGGTCCTCGCCGATGTGGCGGACGGCGACGCGGCGCTGGAGACGGCACGCCGCCTCCGGCCGGACGTGCTGCTCGCCGACATCCGTATGCCCGGGATCGACGGCCTGGAGGTCACGCGCCGGTTGTGCGCGGAGGCGGCGACCCCCGAGGAGTGCAGGCCCCGGGTGCTGATCGTCACGACCTTCGACGACGACGAGTACGTCCGTAAGGCGCTGCACCATGGCGCCAGCGGATTCCTGCTCAAGGACGCGAGCCCCGAACTGCTCGTGGAGGCCGTGCGTGCGGCGGCGGCGGGCGACTCGCTGATCTCGCCGGCCATCACCGTACGGATGCTCAAGGACTGGACGTCCGCCGGTCCTGCCGTGAGCCGGCAGCCGACGGAGGAACTCACCGACCGCGAGCGGGACGTCGTGCGGCTGCTGGCCAATGGGATGACGAACGCCGAGATCGCCGGCGAGCTGTTCGTCTCCCAGTCGACCGTCAAGGCGCACCTGGCTCACGTGCAGACGAAACTCGCCGCCCGCAACCGCGTCGAGATCGCCGTGTGGGCCTGGGAGAGCGGTCTGGCCCGCGGTTGAGGCGGCATCCAGGGGGGCTACGCGGTCGTGTGGGCGAGTTCCTGGCCGAGGTGGTGGGCGAGCTGGGCCGGGGTCGGGTTCTCGACGATGGCGACCATCGCGATCTCCATGCCGGTCAGCGTCATCAGGGTCTTGGTGAGTTCGAGGGCGGTGAGGGAGTTGAGGCCGTTCTCCAGGAAGTTGCTGTCGTCGCTCAGCGTGGTGTTGAGCAGGTTGCCGGCCTGCGTGCGGATGGTGTCGGTGAGGAGCTTCTCGCGCTCCTCGGGGGTGGCCGCGGCGAGCTGCCTCTCCAGCTCGGTGGCGTCCTGGCCGGGCGTATTGTCGGTGCTGGTCATGAATGCTCCTGTGTGAGTGGGGTGTTGACGTGTCACACCGTGTGTCACACCGCGGTGTGCGTGGTGTGGTCGTGCAGCCAGTAACGCGTGGCCTGGAAGGGGTACGTCGGGAGGTCGACGGTCCGGGGGCGCGGCGTGCGCCGGGTGAGCGGCGTCCAGTCGACCGCGGCGCCCGAGGTGTACAGCCGCGCGAGCGCCGTAAGAACCGTGCGCGCGGCCGGTGTTGAGGGAGAGAAGGCGCTCAGGTCGAGGAGGGTGTGGGTCTCGGGGGCGTGACCGGGGTCGTGGTGGGCGGAGGCGAGGTGGTGGTGCCAGTAGCCGGGGGAGGACACGGGGGTGTCGGCCGGGGCGGTGCCGGTGAGTGCGAGCGTCGCGGGCCGGAACGTCAGGTCCTTCAGCACCGCTTCGTACGCCTCGGGCGTGGGCGACGCGCCTTCCCCCGTGGCCGTGAAGTGGGCCGCGGCCAGGCGGCACGCGTCGTCGAGGGAAAGGACGCCCGCGGCGTAGGCGGCGGCGATGTGGCCGGTCCCGGTTCCGGACACCGTATGGGCGTGCACCCCGGCTTCCAGCAGCATGTGGGCGAGTGCCGTGTGCAGCGCGAAGTGCGGGGGCTCGGAAGCCGTGGCCGGGAGGGGCGCGGGGAGGTGGGCGTCGAGGAGGGTCCGGATCTCCTCGTAAATCTCCGCGAAGAGGGGGAAGGCCGCGGCGAGGTCGGCGGCCGCTGTCTCGGTGCCTGCGGCGGGTGTGCCGTCGAAGTGCCAGGCGATCTTCTTGGGGGTGCCGTCTGCGGGGGTACGGGTCAGGTCGGGGTGGTCGTCACCGGTAGCCAGCGCGCGGGCCGCGGTGAGGAGACCGGTGGTGTCCGTGCCGGTGAGGACGGCTCGGTGCTCCAGGGGGCTTCGGGTGGCGGCGAGGGAGTGGGCGACCTCGGCGGGCGAGGGCGAGGGGTCGGCGGCCGCCAGGTGGGTGACGAGCGCCTTCGCCTGCTCCTGGAGGGCTTCGGGGGTACGTGCGGACAGGGGCCAGGCCACCGGGAGTGCGGGGACCGCTGCCTCGGTGGCCGGTGCGGCGGGAGCGTCCGGGGCCGGGGGCTCTTCGAGGATGAGGTGGGCGTTCGTGCCGGACGTGGCGAAGGCGGAGATGCCGACCCGGCGAGGCTCGTCGCGGCGCGGCCAGTCCACGGCCTCGGTGAGGAGCCGGACCGCACCCTTCTTCCAGGCGGCGAGCGGGGTGGGCCGGTCGACGTGGAGCGTCGGCGGCAGCGTGTCGTGCCGGAACGCCTGGACCATCTTGATGAGCGCCGCGGTACCGGCGGCGCCCTGCGTGTGCCCGGTGTTGGACTTGACGGAGCCGAGCCACAGGGGCCGCTCGGGGGAGCGGCCCGCGCCGTAGGTCGCGAGGAGCGCCTGCACCTCGATGGCGTCGCCGATGGGCGTCCCCGTCCCGTGTGCCTCGACGGCGTCGACCTGGTCGGGGGTGAGCCCGGCGTCGGCGAGCGCGGCACGGATGACGTGCTGCTGGGAGGGGCCGTTGGGGGCCGCGAGGCCGTAGCCCGCGCCGTCCTGGTTCACCGCGGAGCCGCGGATGACGGCGAGTACGGGATGGCCGTTGCGCCGTGCGTCGCCGAGCCGTTCGAGGAGGACCAGACCGACCCCCTCGCCCAGTCCCATGCCGTCCGCCGCGGCCGCGAACGGCTTGCAACGCCCGTCCGGCGCCAGGGACTTCTGATGCGCGAAGGCATGGAAGGTGTGCGGCGTCGACATCACGGTGCCGCCGCCCGCCAGGGCGAGCCGGCACTCCCCGCGGCGCAGCGCCTGGCAGGCCAGGTGCAGGGCGACCAGGGAGGACGAGCAGGCCGTGTCCACGCTGATGGCGGGGCCTTCGAGGCCGAGGGCGTACGCGATGCGGCCGGAGACGAGACTGCCGGAGGTGCCGCCGCCCAGGTAGGGCAGCAGCTCGTCGGGCGCGGTCTCCAGACGTGTCGCGTAGTCGTGCCCGGTGGCGCCCACGTAGACGCCGGTGAGGGTGGAGCGCAGGGTGTGCGGGGCGATGTGGCCGCGCTCGACGGTCTCCCAGGCGAGGTGGAGCATGAGCCGCTGCAGGGGCTCGGTCGCCACGGCCTCGGCCGCGCCGATGTCGAAGAAGCCCGCGTCGAAACCGGCCGCGTCGTCGAGGAAACCGCCGAGTTGCGCGTACGGGGGATCCTCGGGGAGCTCCCATGTGCGGTCGTCGGGGAAACCGGTGACGGCGTCACGCCCCTCCGACACCAGGTCCCACAGGTCGTCCGGGGTGCGGGTCTTGCCGGGGAGCCGGCAGGCCGCCGAGACGACGGCGATCGGCTCGCGCTGCGCGGCCCGGAGGTCACGGAGCTGCTGCTGGGTCCGGTGCAGCTCGGCGGTCGTCCACTTGAGGTATTCGACGAGCTTCTCTTCGTTCGCCACGGGAATCGCCGGCCTTCCTCTTCTCGCGCGTGAAGCCTCAGGTGGGACGGTGTGGGCAGGCGGGAGCCGCACGCTGTCGGTGTCAGGGTTGCCGCGGCTGCTTAAGCGGGTCTAACTCCCGCCTTGCCGCGGGGACGCGGCTCTCTCGCGTACGCCGTCACCTCGGCGGACTCCGTCACCTCGCGGGCGAGGAGGAGGAGGTCGGCGGCGATCTCGTCGGGCGCTCCCGCGTGCAGATCGTGGTCGGAGCCCGGATACCAGCGCACGCTCACCCGGTCCAGGGCGGCCTCGGCCGCGGCGACCCAGGCACGCACCTGGTCGGAGAGTTGGGGGATCGCCGGGATGAGGGGGAGCAGCCGGACCGGCACGGTGATCCTCGGGTACCAGTCGGCGGGGGCCTCGCGCTGCAGGCTCTCGACGATCGACATGACCTGTTCCGAGGTCATGCGGGGGATGAGGAGGCCATCCGGGCCGACGCGGTAGTCCGCGAGGCGCGCCTCGATGGAGGTCGACGACCACTCGGGGTGCGTGGCCTTCAGGTAGGCGCGCATATCGGCGGCGCTCGTGGTGCCCTGCTGCGCGCGCCGCACCACGTCGGCGGTGCGCTCCCAGAAGGCCCGCATCACCGGCCCGTCGAACTCGTACCAGCCGCCGTCGATCAGCGCCAGACCGGCCACCAGGTCGGGGCGTTCGGCCGCCAGGCGCAGCGCGAGGTGCGCGCCCCAGGAGTGCCCGGCCACCAGCGCGCCGGACAGTCCGATGCCGGTGACCGCCTCGACCAGGTCCGTGACGACGGCCGCGTTCTCGTAGCCGTCCGCCGGCGCGTCCGACTCGCCGTGGCCGCGGTGGTCGACGGCGTAGACCGGGTGCCCGGCGGCGGCGAGCCGGGTGGCGACCTCGTCCCACATGCGGGCGTTCGACAGCATGCCGTGCAGCAGCAGGAACGGACGCCCCGCGGCGCCCGGTCCGCCCGCGGGCAGGTGCCGGACGTTGAGGGAGACGGTCCGCGACACGGGGATGCGGAGGTTCTTCACAGGCGGGCCCCTGAGGAGTCGTCGAGTCGTCTGTTCGGCGGGTCAGGGGCGCTGTGCGGTGGCGAAGATGTAGCCGAGTTCGGGCATCTTGCCGAGGGCGGCCTGGTTGTGCAGGAAGAGTTCGTAGCCCTCGACGCCGATGATGTCGACGTACTCGTCGCGGTGGGCGCGGATCCACTCGACGTACCCGTCGTACGTCTTGGCGGTCTCGCTGGTGATGTCGGTCAGTTCGAGGACCGTCCAGCCGGCGGCGCGGAAGATGTCGGGGTAGTCCCCGATGTCGGTGAGCGCGGCGTAGATCGTGGTGTCGCTGACCGTGGCGGTGCGCGGCTTGCTCGGGTCGGGGTTGAGGTACACCATGTCGGCGATCGGCATGCGGGCGCCGGGCTTCACGACGCGGCGGGCCTCGGTGAGGACCTGCTGCTTGTCGGGCATGTGGAGCATGGACTCCAGGGCCCAGCAGTGGTCGAACGACGCGTCGTCGAACGGCAGGTTCATGGCATCCACCTGCTCGAACCGGACCCGGTCGGCGAGACCGGCCTCCCGCGCCCTGCGGTTGCCGCGCTCGACCTGGCGGGCGCTCACGGAGATGCCGACGACCTCGACGTCCCGTGCGCGGGCCAGCTGCATCGCGGGGGTGCCGTTGCCGCAGCCGATGTCCAGGATGCGGTCGCCGGGCGCGGGGTCGAGGCGGCGGATCATCTCGTCGGTCATCTGGACCATGGCCTGGTCGAATGTGGCCTCCTGTCGGCCGCTGTCGAACCAGTAGCCGTAGTGCAGGTTGCCGTCTCCGAGCTGGGTCATCAGGTCGAAGACCTTGTGGTCGTAGTAGTGGCCGATGTCGCTCGGTTCGGGGGCGACGGTCTTGTTCACCGTCGGGGGCTTCTTGGTCGTCGCGTTGTTCGTCACCACCTCAGCGTCACGGCGCCGCACGCGCTGTCACAACCCCACCCCTGCCCCTCAACAGCCCCTAGGGCGCTCTCCGGCCCACCCCTAGGAGAGAGGCCTCCGGACGCCTTCTCTTGACGCGTTCCATACGGAACCCCTGGTACCACGAGATAAAAAATGAGAGTACGCTCCGACTAGATATTGAGCTCTCTTTAGGAGGTCGACTCTCGTGTCAGCAGATCTGGGTGCGCGGCGGTGGTGGGCCGTCGGGGCTCTCGTGCTCGCGTCGATGGTCGTGGGCTTCGACGTGACGATCCTGAGCCTGGCGCTGCCCGCCATGGCCGACGATCTGGGTGCGAACAACGTCGAGCTGCAGTGGTTCGTGACCTCGTACACGCTCGTGTTCGCGGCGGGAATGATCCCCGCGGGCATGCTCGGTGACCGGTTCGGGCGTAAGAAGGTGCTGCTGGCCGCGCTGGTGATCTTCGGCATCAGCTCGCTGGGCTGTGCCTACGCCCAGGACTCCGGCACGTTCATCGGCGCACGTGCGGTGCTCGGCCTGGGTGCCGCGCTGATCATGCCGACGACGCTGTCGCTGCTGCCGGTGATGTTCTCCGACGAGGAGCGCCCCAAGGCCATCGGCGCCGTGGCGGGCGCCGCGATGCTGGCCTATCCGCTCGGCCCGATCCTGGGCGGCTACCTCCTCAACCACTTCTGGTGGGGCTCCGTCTTCCTGATCAACGTGCCCGTGGTGATCCTCGCCTTCCTGGCGGTGTCGGCCTGGCTGCCCGAGTCCAAGGCCAAGGAGGCCAAGCCCTTCGACGTGGGCGGCCTGGTGTTCTCCAGCGTGGGTCTCGCCGCGATGACGTACGGCGTGATCCAGGGCGGCGAGAAGGGCTGGACCGACGTCACCACCCTCGTGCCGACCCTGGGCGGCATGCTCGCCATCGTGGTCTTCGTTTTCTGGGAGAAGCGGGTGGCCGATCCGCTGGTCGACCTCTCGCTGTTCCGCTCGGCCCGGTTCACCTCGGGCACCGTGCTCGGCACCGTCATCAACTTCACGATGTTCGGCGTGCTGTTCACGATGCCGCAGTACTACCAGGCGGTCCTCGGCACCGACGCGATGGGCAGCGGTTTCCGGCTCCTGCCGATGGTCGGCGGCCTCCTCGTCGGTGTGACCGTCGCCAACAAGGTCGCCAAGGCCCTCGGCCCGAAGACCGCGGTCGGCATCGGCTTCGCGCTCCTCGCCGCCGCCCTCTTCTACGGCGCGACGACCGACATCGACAGCGGCACCGGCCTCGCCGCCGCGTGGACGGCGGCGTACGGCCTCGGCCTCGGCATCGCCCTGCCCACCGCCATGGACGCGGCACTCGGCGCGCTCAACGAGGACGCCGCCGGCGTCGGCTCCGGCGTCAACCAGTCCATCCGTACCCTCGGCGGCAGCTTCGGCGCGGCCATCCTCGGCTCCATCCTCAACTCCGGCTACCGCGGCAAGCTCGACCTCGACGGAGTCCCCGAGCAGGCACACGGCGCCGTCAAGGACTCCGTGTTCGGCGGCCTCGCCGTGGCCAGGGCGATCAAGAACAACGGGCTCGCCGAGTCGGTGCGGACCGCGTACGTCCACGCCCTGGACGTGGTCCTCGTCGTCTCCGGCGGCCTGGGACTGCTCGGCGTGCTCCTCGCGGTGGTGTGGCTGCCCCGCAGTGTTGGTCAGAGCACCCCGAAGCCCGCAGAATCTGAGCATGAAGCAGCAGACGCAGTCTGACCAGGGCAGAACCGTGCCTGGACTGAGAGAACGCAAGAAAGCCAGGACCAAGGCCGCGATCCAGCGGGAGGCGGTGCGCTTGTTCAGGGAGCAGGGCTACACCGCCACGACCATCGAGCAGATCGCAGAAGCCGCCGAGGTCGCCCCCAGCACCGTCTTCCGCTACTTCGCGACCAAGCAGGACCTGGTCTTCTCACACGACTACGACCTGCCCTTCGCCATGATGTTCCAGGCCCAGTCGCCCGACCTGACACCGATCCAGGCCGAACGACAGGCCATCCGTTCGATGCTGAACGACATCTCCGAGCAGGAACTGGCCCTGCAGCGCGAACGCTTCGTGCTCATCCTCTCCGAGCCGGAGCTCTGGGGGGCCAGCCTGGGCAACATCAGCCAGACCATGCAGCTCCTCGGCGAACAGGTCGCCAAGCGGGCCGGGCGCGATCCGGGGGACCCCGCGGTCCGCGCCTACACCGGGGCCCTGTTCGGCGTGATGCTGCAGGTCTCCCTTGACTGGGCGAACGATCCGGAGATGGACTTCGCGGCCACTCTGGACCAGGCGCTCTTCTGCCTGGAAGACCTGCGTCCCTGATGTCGTACGCGACAGCCCACGGCGGGCGGTTGCGTACGAAGTAGGACGACCGCGCGCGGCCACCGCCCCCCGGCTGCCGCGTCCGGTCCAACCTGGCGTGCTCCGGCTTCCCTCGACGGAGCACGCCAGGGGTCTTTCCGGGCCGCGCACGCTCTCCCTCCCGCCGTTACGCTCCGACGGCCGCTGTCAGCGCCGCGGCCACGATCGACGCAACCTGCTCCTGACAGGCGTCGAGGTAGAAGTGACCGCCCGGCAGCACCCGGAGATCGAACTCCGCACTGGTACGCTCCCGCCACGTGCCGGCCTCCTCCGGCGAGGTCCGCTCGTCGGCGTCACCGATCAACGCCGTGATCGGGCAGTCCAGACGCTCAGGACCCGGCGCCTCGTACGTGGCGACCGCCCGGTAGTCGGCCCGCAGCGAGGGCAGGATCAGCTCCTGCAGCTCCGGGCTCCGGAAGAACCGCTCGTCGGTGCCGCCCATCGCCCGCAGATGCGCCAGGATGTCCGCGTCGTCCAGGGCCCCGGACCGCCCGGCGGGACGGTAGGGGCGGGCGAGCCCGCCGGAGGCGAACAGGTGCACGGGGCCGGTTCCGCCGGGGCCGGAGTCCCGCAGGCGCCGCGCCACCTCGAACGCCACGATCGCGCCCAGACTGTGCCCGAGCAGGGCGAACGGCGTTCCGTCGGACGGCAGTTGCTCCACGACCCCGTCGGCGAGCGCGGCCACCGACTCCAGACACGGCTCCTTGTGCCGGTCCTGCCGCCCCGGATACTGCACGGACAGCACGTCGATGCCGGGCGAAAGCAGCCCGGAGAGGCCGAACCAGTAACTCGCCGAGCCACCCGCGAACGGGAAGCAGATCAGCCTCACCGGTGCCGCGGCGGAGTCGTGGTACCGCCGCAGCCACACCCCGGCCCCCGTGTTCCGCGGCGCCTGCGCAGTGCCCCTGTCCATCGCTCTCCCTCTCGTGCCGGTGCCCTTCCGGCCCCGATGCTGGCCGCGACCCATAGCGCCCGTCTAAAGCGGCGGACGGCTAGCCGGGGTTTGGTTCGCCTTTAGAGAACCCGCTCACGATGAGCCCGGTACGCGAAGCGATCTCCGATTTCGGACCGGGAGCGCCGTTGATGTTTTCTGGCAGCCAGTTGTTCCGCGGTCGAACGCAGCTGACGTGATGGCCACGTCGCCGTCCGGCGCGAGCGCGGGCCCCGAACCGATCGCGGTCGTCGGGATGGCCTGCCGGCTGCCCGGAGCACCCGACCCGGCGGCGTTCTGGCGGCTGCTCAGCGAGGGCCGCGGCGCCGTGCGCGACACCCCGCCCGAGCGGCGGCGCACCGATTCGGGCCTGCGCGGACCGGGCGGCTACCTGGACCGGATCGACGGCTTCGACGCACCCTTCTTCCACGCCGGCCCGCGCGAGGCCGAGGCGATGGACCCGCAGCAGCGGCTCCTCCTCGAACTGAGCTGGGAAGCGCTGGAGGACGCCGGCATCCCCGCGCCCGCCCTGGCCCGCAGCCGCACCGGCGTCTTCGTCGGCGCCCTCTGGGACGACTACGCCGACGTCCTGAACCGCGCCACGCGGAACGCCGTCACCCGGCACACCATGACCGGCGTCCACCGCAGCATTCTGGCCAACCGCATCTCGTACGCGTACCACCTGACGGGCCCGAGCCTCACCGTCGACACCGCACAGTCCTCCTCGCTCGTCGCCGTGCACCTGGCCTGCGAGAGCATCCGGCGCGGCGAGTGCGAGACCGCGTTCGCGGGCGGCGTCAACCTCATCTGCTCGCCCCGCTCCACCGCGCTCGCCGAGGCCCGCTTCGGCGGCCTCTCGGCCACGGGCCGCTGCCACACCTTCGACGCACGCGCCGACGGGTTCGTGCGCGGCGAGGGCGGCGGGCTCGTGGTGCTCAAACCGCTCGGGGCCGCGCAGCGCGACGGCGACACCGTGTACTGCGTCATCAGCGGAAGCGCCGTCAACAGCGACGGAGCGACGGACGGACTCACGCTGCCCAGCGGGCAGGCGCAGCGCGACGTGGTGCGCATGGCCTGCGGCCGGGCCCGAGTGACGCCCGACCAGATCCAGTACGTCGAACTCCACGGCACGGGTACGCCCGTCGGGGACCCGATCGAGGCGGGCGCGCTCGGCGCCGCGCTCGGTCAGGACGGGGCGCGCACCGAACCGCTCACCGTCGGCTCCGCGAAGACGAACGTCGGCCACCTGGAGGCGGCGTCCGGGATCGTCGGGCTCATCAAGACGGCGCTGAGCATCCACCACCGCAAGCTGGCACCGAGCCTCAACTTCGACACACCCAACCCGGCCATCCCGCTGGCGGACCTCGGTCTGACCGTTCAGCGGGAAGCCGGGGAGTGGCCGCGCCCCGAGCGGCGGCTGATCGCCGGGGTGTCGTCGTTCGGGATGGGGGGCACGAACGGGCACGTTGTGGTGGCTGAGGCGCCTGTGGTGGAGGGGTCTGCCGATGCGGGGCTCCGTTCCGCGGAGCCTGCCTCCGTGGCGCGGCGGCCGGCCCTCGTCCCGTGGCCCGTGAGCGCCCACAGCGCCTCCGCGCTGCCCGCCCAGGCCGCACGCCTGCGCGCACACCTCGCCGCGCACCCGGCCACCCCCGACGCCACCCGCATCGGCCACGCCCTCGCCACCACCCGCGCCCCCCTCGCCCACCGCGCGGTCCTGCTCGGCGGCGACACGGCCGACCTGCTCGGCTCCCTGGACGCGCTGGCGGCGGGTGACGAGAGCGCCGCCGTGATCCGCGGCGAGGCGGTCCCCGACGGCAAGACGGCCTTCCTCTTCAGCGGGCAGGGCGCACAACGTCCGGGCATGGGACGTGAGTTGTACGCGGCGCATCCGGTGTTCGCCGACGCGCTCGACGAGGCGTTCGCGGCACTGGACGTCCATCTGGAGCGGCCGCTGCGCGAGATCGTCCTCGGCGAGGACGCCGAACGGCAGGGGCTGCTCGACCGGACCGAGTACACCCAGCCCGCGCTCTTCGCGATCGAGACGAGCCTGTACCGGCTCACCGCCGCCCACGGCCTCACCCCCGACTACGTACTCGGCCACTCCGTCGGCGAGATCGCCGCCGCACACGTGGCCGGTGTCCTCTCCCTGGCGGACGCGAGCGCCCTGGTCGCCGCCCGCGGACGGCTCATGCAGGCGGTGAGGGCACCCGGCGCGATGGCCGCATGGCAGGCGACCGCGGACGAGGCGGCGGAACTGCTCGCAGGGCACGAGGAGCGGGCCGCCGTGGCCGCCGTCAACGGCCCCGAATCCGTCGTGGTCTCCGGCGACCGCGACACGGTCGAGGAGCTGACGCTCGCCTGGCAGGCATACGGCCGCAAGGCCCGCCGACTCAAAGTCAGCCACGCCTTCCACTCGCCGCACATGGACTCCGTCCTCGACGAGCTGCGCGCCGTCGCCGCGGGACTGACGTTCCACGCGCCGGTCATCCCCGTCGTCTCCAACGTCACCGGCGAGCTCGTGTCGGCGGACGGCACCGAACAGGCCGACCCCGAGTACTGGGCACGGCACGCACGCGAGCCCGTGCGGTTCCTCGACGGGGTGCGCGGGCTGTGCGAGCGAGGGGTGACGACCTTCGTCGAACTCGGCCCGGACGCACCGCTGTCGGCGATGGCGCGGGAGTGCTTCCCCGCGGCCGATTCCGTGGACGGCGGTCCGGGCAGCGGTTCAGGCCGTCCGCGCCCCGCCGCGGTGGCCGCGTGCCGGCGCGGGCGCGACGAGGCGCACACGTTCATGGCGGCGCTGGCACAGGCGTACGTGCGGGGCGCCGATGTCGACTTCACCGCCGCGTACGGTTCGCTCGGCGACACGGAGCGCGTGAGCCTGCCCACGTACGCCTTCCAGCGGAAGCGGTACTGGCCCGAGGCGGAACCGGCCGAGTACCGCGAGGTGCGGGAGCCCTCCGCGCCCGAGGAGAGCGGGCCGCGCCCGGTCGGCGGCGCGCGGACCGACCTCGCCGAACGGCTCGCCGCGCTCTCCGTCGCCGACCAGGAACGCACCCTGCTCGGCCTGGTCGCCAAGCAGATCGCCGTCGTGCTCGGCGGCACCTCGGCGACGGTCGAAACGGCCCGTACGTTCAAACAGTCGGGCTTCGACTCGATGGCGGCGGCCGAGCTGAGCGAACGGCTCGGCACGGTCACCGGGCTGCCGCTGCCCGCCACCCTCACCTTCGACCACCCGACACCGCTGGCCGTCGCGGGGTATCTGCGCGCGCGGCTGACCGGAGCGGGCGGCGAGGACCTCGCGCGACCCGCGGGCCGCCCCGCCCCCGGCCCGTCCGGCACGGACGACGATCCCATCGCCATCGTCGCCATGAGCTGCCGCTACCCGGGCGGCGCCGGTACGCCGGAGGACCTGTGGCGGCTGCTCGCCGACGGCGCCGACGCGATCGGCGCGTTCCCCACCGACCGCGGCTGGGACCTGGAGCGGCTCTTCCACCCCGACGCTGACCGGTCCGGCACCAGCTCGACGCGGCAGGGCGGCTTCCTGTACGAAGCCGCCGACTTCGACGCCGAGTTCTTCGACATCAGCCCGCGGGAAGCGCTGGCTGTCGACCCGCAGCAGCGGCTGCTCCTCGAATGCGCCTGGGAGGCCTTCGAACGGGCGGGCCTCGACCCCCGGGCGCTCAAGGGCAGCCCCACCGGCGTCTTCGTCGGCATGACGGGCCAGGACTACGGCCCCCGGCTGCACGAACCGTCCCGGTCCACCGACGGCTACCTGCTCACCGGCAGCACCCCCAGCGTGGCATCGGGCCGCCTCTCGTTCAGCTTCGGCCTGGAAGGGCCCGCGCTGACGGTCGACACGGCATGCTCCTCGTCCCTGGTCACCCTCCACCTGGCGGCGCAGGCGCTGCGGCGCGGCGAGTGCGACCTGGCGCTCGCCGGGGGCGCCACCGTCCTCGCCACGCCGGGCATGTTCACCGAGTTCTCGCGGCAGCGCGGCCTCGCCCCCGACGGGCGCTGCAAGCCGTTCGCGGAGAGCGCCGACGGCACGGGCTGGGCCGAGGGCGTCGGCCTCGTACTCCTCGAACGCCTCTCCGAGGCGCGGCGCAAGGGGCATGAGGTCCTCGCGGTGATCCGCGGTTCAGCCGTGAACCAGGACGGCGCGAGCAACGGCCTGACCGCGCCCAACGGCCCCTCGCAGCAGCGTGTCATCCGTGCCGCGCTCGCGGACGCGCGCCTCGCGGCCGACGAGGTGGACGCCGTGGAGGCACACGGCACCGGCACCACGCTGGGCGACCCGATCGAGGCACAGGCGCTGCTCAACACGTACGGTCAAGGCCGTTCGCCCGAGCGGCCGTTGTGGCTGGGCTCGGTGAAGTCGAACATCGGCCACACGCAGGCCGCCGCCGGAGTCGCCGGTGTCATCAAGATGGTGCTCGCGCTCCGGCACGACCTGCTCCCCGCGACCCTCCACGTCGACGAGCCGAGCGGGCACGTCGACTGGTCGTCGGGCGCGGTACGGCTGCTCACCGAGCCCGTCGTCTGGCCCCGCGGCGACCGTCCGCGCCGGGCGGCGGTGTCGTCGTTCGGCATCTCCGGGACGAACGCACACCTCGTGCTCGAAGAGGCGCGGCCTCAGGAGGCCCGAACAGCCGTTGAATCGGCCGACGCCGGGGCCGGGGCGGCGGACGGCGTGGTGCTGCCGTGGGTGGTCTCCGGACGCAGCGGTGAGGCGCTGCGTGAACAGGCCCGCAGGTTGGGCGAGTTCGTCGCGTCGGGCGGTCCTGGTGGGACCGCGTCCGTCACGGAGGTGGGCCGGGCGCTGGCCACGAAACGGTCGGTGTTCGAGCACCGGGCCGTGGTGGTGGGCCGGGATCGGGATGCGTTGACGGACGGTCTTGAGGCGTTGGCGTCCGGTGCGGTGTCGCCGGGTGTGGTGTCCGGGGTGGCGTCGGGTGATGTGGGTCCTGGGCCGGTGTTGGTGTTTCCGGGGCAGGGGTCGCAGTGGGTGGGGATGGGGGCTCAGTTGTTGGATGAGTCTCCGGTGTTCGCCGGGCGGATTGCTGAGTGTGAGCAGGCGCTGTCGGCGTACGTTGGCTGGTCGTTGCGAGAGGTGTTGCGCGGGGACGGGCGTGAGCTGGCGCGGGTCGAGGTCGTGCAGCCGGTGCTGTGGGCCGTCATGGTCTCCCTCGCCGCGGTGTGGGCCGACCAGGGGATCACCCCTGCGGCCGTCGTCGGGCATTCGCAGGGTGAGATCGCCGCGGCGGTCGTGGCGGAGGCGCTCACGCTGGAGGACGGCGCCAAGATCGTGGCGCTGCGCAGCCGTGCGCTGCGGCAGCTCTCCGGTGCGGGCGCGATGGCTTCGCTCGGCGTGGGGCAGGAGCGGGCCGCCGAACTCGTCGAGGGGCGGCCGGGGGTGGGCATCGCGGCCGTCAACGGCCCGTCGTCCACCGTCATTTCGGGTCCGCCCGAGCAGGTCGCCGCGGTCGTCGCGGACGCCGAGGCGCGTGGACTCCGGGGCCGCGTCATCGACGTGGACTACGCCTCGCACAGCCCGCAGGTCGACACCATCACCGACGAACTGACCCGCATTCTGGCTGGCATACGTCCCGTCCAGGCCCCCGTGGCGTTCTACTCGGCGGTGACCGGCACCCGTATCGACACGACCGGGCTCGATACGGACTACTGGGTCACGAACCTGCGCCGCCCGGTCCGGTTCGCCGACGCGGTCTCGGCGCTCCTCGCCGACGGGCACCGGGTCTTCATCGAATCCAGCAGCCATCCGGTGCTGACGCTCGGCCTCCAGGAGACGTTCGAGGAGGCCGGGGTCGACGCCGTCACCGTTCCCACGCTCCGGCGCGAGGACGGCGGCCTGTCCCGCCTCGCCCTCTCGCTGGCCCAGGCGTTCGTGGCGGGCTGCGCGGTGAAGTGGGAGGGCTGGTTTCCCGGGAGCGGGGCGGTCGGCAGCCCGGCGCTGCCCACGTACGCCTTCCAGCGGCGCCGCTACTGGCTGGAGGCGTCCGGCGGCAGCCAGGACGCGGCCGGCCTCGGTCTCGCCGCGGTCGGGCACCCGCTGCTCGGTGCGGCGGCGGAACTCGCCGAGGGCGACGTACGGCTGCTCACCGGCCGTATCAGCGGGCACAGCCACCCGTGGCTCACACAGCACACCCTCTTCGGCACCGCCGTCGTGCCCGCCTCCGTGCTCGCGGAGTGGGCGCTGCGCGCCGCCGACGAGGTCGGTTGCGCGGGTGTCGAGGACCTGACGCTTCAGGCGCCTCTGGTGCTGCCCGACACGGGGGGCGTGCAGGTGCAGATCGTGGTGGGGGCGGCCGACGGGGACGGCGGGCACCGGGACGTGCGCGTCTACGCCCGTCCTGACGACGAGGATGCTCTCGCCGGAGGCGGTGGGGGGTGGACGTGTCATGCGTCGGGGCAGCTCGTCGCCGAGTCCGCGGGCGTGGACGCGCGTGACGGGGACGATTTGGGTGGGGCGTGGCCGCCTGCTGGTGCCGAATCCGTCGACCTGAGCGACTTCTACGAGCGGGCCGCCGCGAGTGGTGTGGGTTACGGACCGGCCTTCACGGGACTGCGCGGCCTGTGGCGGCGGGGTGAGGAACTGTACGCCGAGGCGGCACTGCCTCAAGAGGCCCCGGACGGAACGGGGTTCGGCCTGCATCCGGCGCTCCTCGACGCCGCACTGCACCCCGCCCTCCTGGTCGAGCCGCCGGCCGGGGCCGAGCAGGTGTGGCTGCCGTTCAGCCTGACCGGGGTGTCGCTGTGGGCCACGGGTGCGACGTCCGTACGTGTCCGCCTCACGCCGTCGGGCGAGGACGGACCGCTCCCGGAAGGTTCGGGCCGGAGCTGGCGGGTCGCGGTGAGCGATCCGACGGGGGCGAAGGTGCTGACCTGCGAGGGGCTTGCCGTGGTCGCGGCGGGGCGCGGGGTGTTGCGGGGCGCCGGGCGGGGTGCGGCGTCCGATCTGTATGCGTTGCGGTGGGTGCCGGTGGCGGTGCCTGTGGCGGGTCGGAAAGCACAGTCGGCGGGCGGTGGGGTCTCGACGGGGGAGCTTCCGTCGGGGTGGGTCCGTCTGGGCGACGGTGGGTACCGCGATCTGGACGCTTTGTGCGCGGCCGTCGACGCGGGGGCACCGCTTCCGTCCGTCGTGCTTTCCGACGTGGTGGGCGTAGGGGCGAGTGAGGCTCCGGCCGCGGTGGAGCGTACCGCCGCGCTCCTGGACCGCTGGCTCGCCGACGCCCGCTTCGCCGACGCACGTCTGGTGCTGCTCACGCACGGCGCGGTCGGCGGGGACGACGGCGCGCTGCCCGACCCGTCGGCCGCCGCGGTGCGCGGCCTCGTCCACCAGGTGCAGGCCGACCATCCGGGCCGTTTCCTCCTCGTCGACGCGGAAGCCGAGGGTGGGGTGGAAGGGCCGGTCCTGGAACGCGTCGTGGCAGCGGCCGTGGACGGCAACGAACCTCAACTCGCCCTCCGGGGCGGCCAAGTACTGGCCCCCCGGCTTCACGCCACCGCCCCGACGATGACGTCCGTGACGCCAACGTCCATGAACACGCGGGCACTTGACCCGGACGGCACGGTGCTCCTCGTCGGCTCGGCCGGGGCGCCCGTCGCCGCCCTCGCGGCACACTTGGTGCGCGGCGAGCAGTGCGGACATCTGCTGATCCTCGCCGAGGACGAACTCGGCCTGGACGCGGACGAGTTGCGGGCGGCGGGTGCCGTCGTGCACTCGGACGTCCTCGACCCCACAAACCCTGCCGCGCTCACAGAAGCCGTCGCCGCCGTCGGCGCGGACCACCCCCTCACCGGAGTCATCCACGTCACCGGCGCCTCGACGGGCGGTTCGTTCGCGGACGGGTGGGCAGCGAGGGCAGCCGTCACCGCGGCCCTGGACGCCGCGACGGCACACCTTCCCCTCGCCCTCTTCGCCGTACTGTCCCCGGCCGGCGCGGATCTGGGCATCCCGCGGTCCGCGGCGGACGCCGCGGCCGACGCGTTCCGCGAGGCACTCGCCCTGCGCCGGCACACCGCCGGTACGACGAGCGTCGCCCTCGCCTACGCCCTGCCGCCCACCGACGAGAGCCCCGACTCGCCCCACGTACCCGGCGTCAAGGCCCCCGAGCCCGACAAGCTCCCCGCCCTCCTGGACGCGGCCCGCGCACATGCGGGCACCCCCCTCGTCGGGGCCCGCCTGGCCCCTCGCACACTGGCCTCCGCAGACCCCGACGTCCTCCCCGCCCCGCTCCGCGGACTCGCCGCGCCGCGCGCGCAGGCCCGGCGTACCGCCGCCGACCGCACGCCGCCCACGGACTGGTCGGCACGCCTGGCCTCCCTGTCCGCCGCCGAACAGCTCCGGCTGCTCACCGAGGCGGTACGCACCCACGCCGCCGCGGTCCTCGGCCGCACCGACCCGGAGGCGCTGCGCGGCGACGCCACGTTCAAGCAGCTGGGCCTGGACTCGCTGACGGCCGTCGAGCTGCGCAACCGGCTCGTGGCGGACACGGGGCTGCGCCTGCCCACGGCCCTCGTCTTCCGCCACCCCACACCGGCCGCCGTCGCCACCCATCTGCGCGAGCGTCTGACCGCCGGTGGCGAGCGCCCCAACGGCGGCAAGGCAGCCGCCCCGGCATCGGCCGGACCGCCTGCGCCGGACGCGGTGCTGGACGACCTCACCCGCATGGAGAGCAGCCTCGCCACCCTGGCGACCCGGTTGCCCCACGGCGAGTCGGGCGAGATCACCAGCCGCCTGGAGGCGCTCCTCGCCCATTGGAAGGCCGCGAACGTCACGGCGGACGGCACGCCGAGCGGCACGAACAACACCTCAAGGAACGGCACGTCGGACGACGACAGCGCCGCCGACCGGCTCAAGGTCGCATCCGCCGACCAGATCTTCGACTTCATCGACAACGAGCTGGGTGTCGGGCCCGACACCTCGCGCGCCACCCCCACTCCGAAGGCCGGGTGACCCCACATGGCGAGTGAAGAGCAACTGGTCGAGTATCTGCGCAGGGTGACCACCGAGCTCCACGACACGCGTCGGCGCCTGGCGCAGGAGGAGGACCGCAGGCACGAGCCGATCGCGGTCGTCGGGATGGCCTGCCGCTTCCCGGGCGGCGTGGCCTCCCCGGAGGACCTCTGGGACCTCGTCGCCGCGGGGAAGGACGCCATCGAGGACTTCCCGACCGACCGCGGCTGGGATCTTGAGGCGCTCTACCACCCGGACCCGGCCCACTACGCCACCAGCTACGTGCGCCACGGCGGTTTCGTCGACGACGCGGGCTCCTTCGACGCCGACTTCTTCGGCATCAGCCCGCGCGAGGCGCTGGCGATGGACCCGCAGCAGCGCCTGATGCTGGAGACGTCCTGGGAGCTGTTCGAGCGTGCCGGCATCGACCCCGTCTCCCTCAAGGGCAGTCTCACGGGCGTCTACGCGGGTGTGTCGAGCGAGGACTACATGTCCCAACTCCCGCGCATCCCCGAAGGGTTCGAGGGGCACGCCACCACGGGCAGCCTCACGAGCGTCATCTCCGGCCGGGTGGCCTACAACTATGGCCTCGAAGGCCCCGCCGTCACCGTCGACACGGCCTGCTCCGCCTCGCTCGTCGCGATCCATCTGGCGAGCCAGGCGCTGCGCCAGGGCGAGTGCGACCTGGCGCTCGCGGGCGGGGTGCTCGTGCTGTCGAGCCCGCTGATGTTCACCGAGTTCTGCCGCCAGCGTGGACTCGCGCCGGACGGCCGCTGCAAGCCGTTCGCCGCCGCGGCGGACGGCACCGGCTTCTCCGAGGGCATCGGCCTGATCCTGCTCGAACGCCTCTCGGACGCCCGCCGCAACGGCCACAACGTCCTGGCCGTCGTCCGCGGCTCGGCCGTGAACCAGGACGGCGCGAGCAACGGCCTCACTGCCCCCAACGACGCCGCGCAGGAACAGGTCATCCGAGCCGCCCTCGCGAGCGCCCGCCTCGCCCCGGCCGAGGTGGACGCGGTCGAGGCGCACGGCACCGGCACCAAACTGGGCGACCCCATCGAGGCCGGCGCCCTGCTCGCCACCTACGGTCAGCACCGCGAGCGGCCGCTCCTGCTCGGCTCCCTCAAGTCCAACATCGGCCACACACACGCCACCGCCGGTGTCGCCGGAGTCATCAAGACCGTCATGGCGATCCGCAACGGTCTGGTGCCCGCCACACTCCACGTCGAGGAGCTCAGCCCGCACGTCGACTGGGACGCGGGCGCGGTCGAGGTCGTCACCGAGCCCACACTCTGGCCCGACACAGGCCACCCGCGCCGTGCGGGCGTGTCCGCGTTCGGGATCTCGGGGACCAACGCCCATCTGATCCTGGAGGAGGCGCCGGAGCACACATCGGAGTACACGCCGGAGGAGGTACCTGGTCATCACCCGTCCGTGGCGGGCAGCGCGGTGGTTCCGTGGGTGGTTTCCGGCAGGACGCCCGAGGCGCTGCGCGAACAGGCCCGCAGGTTGGGCGAGTTCGTGGCCGGGGACACGGAGGCGCTGCCGGGCGAGGTCGGCTGGTCACTGGCGACGACGCGGTCGGTGTTCGAGCACCGGGCCGTGGTGGTGGGCCGGGACCGGGACGCGTTGACGGACGGTCTTGGGGCGTTGGCGTCCGGTGCGGTGTCGCCGGGTGTGGTGTCCGGGGTGGCGTCGGGTGATGTGGGTCCTGGCCCGGTGTTGGTGTTTCCGGGGCAGGGGTCGCAGTGGGTGGGGATGGGGGCTCGGCTGCTGGACGAGTCACCCGTGTTCGCGGCGCGTATTGCCGAGTGCGAGCAGGCGCTGTCCGCGTACGTTGGCTGGTCGTTGTGTGAGGTGTTGCGCGGGGACGGGAGTGAACTGTCCCGCGTCGAGGTCGTGCAGCCGGTGTTGTGGGCGGTGATGGTGTCGCTGGCTGCGGTGTGGGCTGACCAGGGGGTCGCTCCGGCTGCGGTGATCGGGCATTCGCAGGGTGAGATGGCTGCCGCGTGTGTGGCGGGTGCGTTGTCGTTGGAGGATGCGGCGCGGATCGTGGCGGTACGCAGCGACGCGCTGCGGCAGCTGCAGGGGCGCGGCGACATGGCGTCCGTCGGCGCGGGTGCCGAGCGGGTCGCCGAGCTGATCGCGGACCGGCCGGGCGTGAGCGTCGCGGCTGTCAACGGGCCGTCGTCCACCGTCATTTCGGGCTCGCCCGAGCATGTGGCTGCTGTGGTCGCCGAGGCGGAAGGCCACGGGCTGCGGGCTCGGGTCATCGACGTCGGCTACGCCTCCCACCACCCGCAGATCGACGCACTCCACGACGAGCTGACCGAGCGTCTGGCCGACATCCGGCCCGTCCCGACCGACGTCGCGTTCTACTCGACCGTCACCGCTGAGCGCCTCACCGATACCACCGTGCTCGACACCGACTACTGGGTCAGCAACCTCCGCCAGCCCGTCCGCTTCGCCGAGACGGTCGAAGCGCTCCTCGCGGACGGCTACCGGCTGTTCATCGAGGCCAGCGCCCACCCCGTCCTCGCACTCGGCATGGAGGAGACCATCGAGCAGGCCGACGTGCCCGCCACCGTCGTCCCCACCCTCCGGCGCGACCACGGCGACACCGTCCAGCTCACCCGCGCCGCCGCGCAGGCCTTCGCGGCGGGTGCCGACGTCGACTGGCGGCGCTGGTTCCCGGCCGACCCCGCCCCTCGTACCGTCGACCTGCCCACGTATGCCTTCCAGCGCCGACGCTACTGGCTGGCCGACACGGTGAAGCGGGAGGACGTCGGGCAACAGGGGTCGGCCGGGTCCGGCCACCCGCAGTTGCCCACCGCCGTCGCGCTCGCCGACGGGGGAGTGGTGCTCAACGGCCGGGTCTCCGCCGAGCGTGGGGACTGGCTGGGCGGGCATGTGGTCGCCGGGACCGTCCTGGTGCCGGGTGCGGCGTTGGTCGAGTGGGTGCTGCGGGCCGCCGACGACGCGGGCCGCGCGACGCTCCAGGAGCTGACGCTGCGGGCGCCTCTCGTGCTGCCCGAGACCGGTGGCCTCCAGGTTCAGGTCGTCGTCGATGCCGCCGACGAGCAGGGCAGGAGCGACGTACGCGTGTACTCGCGTCCTGAGCGGGACGCCGGGGCCGTGTGGGTGTGCCATGCCGTCGGCGAGCTGGGGCGGGAGCCGGGGGTAAGGCCTGCGCGGCAGGCCGGTGCGTGGCCTCCGGCGGGCGCGGAACCGGTGGACGTCGGCGCGTTCTACGAAGGTGTCGCCGCCGCCGGATACGAGTACGGTCCGGCGTTCCGCGGACTCCGTGCGATGTGGCGGGACGGAGCGGAGCTGCTGGCGGAGGTGGAGCTGCCCGAGCAGGCCGGTTCGCCCACCGGCTTCGGCATCCATCCCGCGCTGCTGGATGCCGCTCTGCACCCGCTGCTCGCACAGCGGAGTCTCGACGAGGGTGGTTCCGGGGCCGCGAATGAGCAGGTGTTGCTGCCCTTCACCTGGAGCGGTGTCTCGCTGTGGGCCACCGATGCCACGTCCGTGCGGGTGCGCATCAAGGGGCTCAGTGCGCTCAGTGCGCTCGGTGGGCCGGGTCGGCCGCGCGCGAGCGGTGAGGAGACCGTGTCGCTCGTCGTGACCGATCCCGCCGGGGCTCCCGTCCTCGACGTCGCCGAGCTGCGGCTGCGGTCCACCAGTGCCCGGCAGGTGCGGGCGGCGGTCGGGTCGGTCGGGTCCGGTGCCGATGGGCTGTACGAACTGCGGTGGACGCCGCTGCCCGTGCCGGCGGCCCCGGGTGGGGCGGACGCGGCCGATGCCGGCGGCTGTGTGACGCTCGGGGGGCTGGACGTCGAGGGAGTACGGGACCTCGCCGCGACCGACGCCACGCCACCCCCTGTGGTGCTGGTGCCTGTGGACGCTCCGGATGCGGTGACCGGTGGGGACGGATTCGCCCTGACGGTACGTGTGTTGACCCTCGTCCAGGAGTTTCTTGCCGAGCCCCGCCTTGAGCAGACGCAGCTCGTCTTCGTCACTCGGGGCGCGGCCGGTCCCGACGATGAGGAAGACGGGGTTGCGTACGCGCCGAACCAGGCGGGCGCGGCCGTGTGGGGCCTGGTGCGCAGTGCGCAGTCGGAGAACCCGGGGCGGTTCGTCCTGCTCGACATGGATGTCGCTCTCGATCCCGACGACCATGAGGTTCTGCGTACTGTCCAGTGCGCTACCGACGTCGACGAGCCCCAAGTCGCCGTGCGAGGCGGACAGTTGCTGTTGCCCAGGTGGGCGCGGGCCGATGCGACGGCCGAGGTGTCCGGGCCGCCCGGTGCGCGGGCCTGGCGGCTCGTCGGCGGTGCATCCGGAACGCTCGACGCCGTCGAGGCCGTGGCCTGCGAAGAGGTGCTGAGCCCCGTGGAGCCGGGGCAGGTCCGCATCGCCGTGCACACGGCCGGCGTGAACTTCCGTGACGTACTGATCGCGCTCGGCATGTATCCGGACGCCGACGCGCTGCCCGGCACCGAGGCGGCCGGTGTGGTGACGGAGGTCGGGCCGGGCGTCACCGGGCTGGCCGTGGGCGACCGGGTGATGGGCATGCTGGAGGGCGCCTTCGGGCCGTGGGCCGTCGCCGACGCGCGCATGCTGGCGCCCGTTCCGGCCGGCTGGGACATGCGGCAAGCGGCCGCCGCCCCGGCCGCGTTCCTCACCGCCTGGTACGGCCTGGTCGAGCTGGCCGAACTGCGGGCGGGCGAACGGGCGTTGATTCATGCCGCCACAGGCGGCGTGGGCATGGCGGCGGTGCAGATCGCCCGGCACATCGGGGCCGAGGTGTTCGCCACCGCCAGTCCGGCCAAGCACGGCGTGCTGGAGGAGATGGGGATCGACGCCGCCCATCGCGCCTCCTCCCGGGACCTCGCCTTCGAGGACGCGTTCCGGCAGGCCACCGGCGGCCGCGGCGTGGACGTCGTACTCAACAGTCTCACCGGCGAACTCCTCGACGCCTCCCTCCGGTTGCTCCGCGAAAGTGCGGGCGGGCGCCTCGTCGAGATGGGCAAGAGCGATCCGCGTGACCCCGAACTGGTCGCGCTGGAGCACCCCGGAGTGTCGTACCAGGCCTTCGACCTGGTCGCCGACGCCGGGCCCGAGCGGCTCAGGCGGATGCTCGACCTGCTCGGCGGCCTCTTCGCCGACGGCACCCTGGTACCGCTGCCGGTCGCGGCACGGCCCCTGGGGCGGGCACCCGAGGTGTTCCGGCACATGAGCCGGGCGAAGCACATCGGCAAGCTGGTGCTCGACGTGCCCGCTCCGCTCGACCCCGACGGCACCGTCCTCGTCATCGGAGGCACCGGCACGATCGGCGCCGCCGTCGCCGAACATCTGGCGCGCACGGGCGAGAGCAGGCACCTGCTCATCGCGAGCCGCAGCGGAGACGCGGCAGAGGGCGCGAGGGAACTCGCCTCACGGATTGTCGAAGGGGGTGCCGACGTCACCTTCGCGGCCGTCGACGTGAGCGAGCCCGGCGCCGTCGCCGCGCTGATCGCCGGGATCGATCCGGCGCACCCGCTGACCGGCGTCGTGCATGCCGCCGGTGTGCTCGACAACGCCATGATCGGCGGCCAGAGCCCGGAAAGCCTCGCCAGGGTGTGGGCGTCGAAGGCGGCGGCCGCGTACGAACTCCACGAAGCCACGCGCGAGATGCGGCTCGGCCTGTTCGTGACGTTCTCCTCCTTCGCCTCCACCCTGGGCACCCCCGGCCAGGCCAACTACGCCGCGGCCAACGCCTACTGCGACGCCCTGGCCGCGCACCGCCGCGCGGAGGGCCTCGCCGGGCTCTCCGTGGCGTGGGGGCTGTGGGAGACCGCCAGCGGCCTGACCGGCACGCTGTCCGCGGCCGACCGAGCCCGCATCGACCGGTACGGCATCAAGCCGACCGGCGCGGCCCGCGGCTGCGCCCTACTGGCCGCCGCACGCGCCCACGGACGTCCCGACCTGCTCGCGATGGACCTCGACCCTCGTGTTCCGGCCGCCTCCGACGCGCCTGTCCCCGCCGTCCTGCGCACGCTGGCGGCGACGGCCGCGGCGACATCCACCACGGCGCGTCCCACCGCGGCCGCGGCGGGCGAGGCCACGGACTGGTCCGGCAGGCTCGCCGGCCGCACCGCCGAGGAACGTCTTGAACTCCTCACCACGCTGGTGCGCACCCAGGCGGCCGGCGTGCTCGGCCACGCGGACCCGGACGCCGTGCAGGTCGACACGCCGTTCAAGGAGCTCGGCCTCGACTCGCTCACCGCCGTGGAACTCCGCAACAGGCTTGCCGCCGCGACCGGCCTCAAGCTGCCCGCGGCGCTCGTCTTCGACTATCCCCAGGCCCACATGCTCGCCGCCCACCTGGCCGAACGGCTCGCCCCCGACGAGGCGGCGCAGGCGGGACGGACGGGCCGGGCGGCGAACGGCGACATGACCGCCCAGGTCCTTCAGGAGGTGGCCCGGGTCGAGCACGCCCTGTCCGCCGCCGTCGCCCAGGGACTCGACCGGGCAGCTGTCGCGGCCCGCCTGGAGGCACTGCTCGCCCGCTTCGCGGCGAGCACGTCGAGCGCGGCCGCCGCGGCGGACGGCGACGACGCGGTGGACCAGCTGGAGACGGCCACCGCCGAGCAGGTACTGGACTTCATCGACAACGAACTCGGGGTGTGAGCCGCGTGCCGGCCGCACACCTCGCGTCGCGATCACGGGCGGGGAGTTAAAGCGCACATGGTGAGCGAAGAGAAACTGGTCGACTACCTCAAGCGTGTCTCCGCGGATCTGCACGCCACCCGGCAGCGGCTGCGCGAGGCGGAGGAGCGCGACCAGGAACCGGTGGCCGTGGTCGAGATGGCCTGCCGCTACCCCGGCGGCGTCCGCACCCCCGAGGACCTGTGGGAGCTTGTCTCCACGGGCGGCAACGCGCTGGGCCCGTTCCCCGACAACCGCGGGTGGGACCTGGAGCGGCTCTTCCACCCCGACCCCGACCACCCCGGGACGAGCTACGCGCGCGAGGGCGGGTTCGTCCACGACGTCGACCGGTTCGACCCCGAGTTCTTCGGCATCAGCCCGCGCGAGGCCGCGGTCCTCGACCCGCAGCAGCGGCTCCTCCTGGAGTGTGCCTGGGAGGCGCTGGAGCGCGCGGGCATCGACCCGCAGTCGCTGCGGGGCAGCAGTACCGGCGTGTACGCGGGCGCCGCGCTGCCCGGTTTCGGCACGCCGCACATCGACGCGGCGGCGGAGGGCCACCTGGTCACGGGCAGCGCCCCGAGCGTCCTCTCCGGCCGCCTCGCCTACACCTTCGGCCTCGAAGGGCCCGCGGTGACGATCGACACCGCCTGCTCGTCGTCGCTCGTCGCCGTGCACCTGGCCGCGCACGCGCTGCGGCGGCGCGAGTGCGACCTGGCGCTCGCGGGCGGCGTCACCGTCATGCCCACGCCGTACGTCTTCACCGAGTTCTCGCGCCAGCGCGGCCTCGCCGCCGACGGCCGCTGCAAGCCGTTCGCGGCCGCCGCCGACGGCACCGCCTTCTCCGAGGGCGCCGGACTCCTCGTACTGGAACGCCTCGCCGACGCCCGGCGCGCCGGGCACCGGGTCCTCGCCGTCATCCGCGGCTCGGCCGTCAACCAGGACGGCGCGAGCAACGGCCTCACCGCCCCCAACGGGCCCTCGCAGCAGCGCGTGATCCGTGCCGCCCTCGCCGGGGCGCGGCTCTCGCCCGCGGAGGTCGACGCGGTCG
This sequence comes from Streptomyces venezuelae, assembly GCF_008642335.1. Lineage (NCBI taxonomy): Bacteria > Bacillati > Actinomycetota > Actinomycetes > Kitasatosporales > Streptomycetaceae > Streptomyces > Streptomyces venezuelae. The sequence continues at coordinate 7,194,924 of NZ_CP029191.1, forward strand.
AGGCGCACGGCACGGGCACCCGGCTCGGCGACCCCATCGAGGCCGACGCGCTCCTCGCCACGTACGGACAGGAGCGGCACGAGGGCCGGCCGCTGTGGCTCGGCTCGGTCAAGTCCAACATCGGGCACACGCAGGGCGCCGCCGGGGCGGCGGGACTCATCAAGATGGTGCAGGCGCTGCGGCACGGGACGCTGCCCGCCACGCTGTACGTCGACGAGCCCACACCGCACGCCGACTGGGAGTCGGGCGCGGTGCGGCTGCTCACGGAGCCGGTCGCATGGCCCGCGGGCGAGCGGGTGCGCAGGGCGGGGGTCTCGTCGTTCGGCATCTCCGGCACGAACGCCCACCTCATCCTGGAGGAGGCGCCTTCCGCCGCCGGGAGGGAGCCGGAGGGGGCTGCTGACGGGGCTCGGCCCCCGGCGGTGCGGGCACCGGCGCCGTGGCTGCTTTCGGCGCGTACGCCCGAGGCGTTGCGGGCGCAGGCGGACGCGTTGGCGGGTTACGTCGCGGCGCGGGACGGCATGGTCGGCAACCACGCCGACATTGCCGGGACTCTGCTCCGTCGCACGCTTTTCGAGCACCGTGCGGTCGTATTCGGTGGTGAGGGCGATGAGAGCGGCGCGGCCAGTGAGCGCGGTGAGCGGGTTGCCGCGCTGGCCGCACTCGCGGGCGGACGCACGCACCCCGCCCTCGTGCGTGCCGCGGGCCCTGCCCGGAGCGGCGGCACCGCCTTCCTCTTCACCGGGCAGGGAAGCCAACGCCCTGGCATGGGCGCCGAGTTGTACGCCGCCTTCGATACGTTCGCGCGGTCACTGGACGAGACCTGCGCCCATCTGGACCCGCTCCTCGAACAGCCCCTGCGTGACACCCTGTTCGCCCCCGCCGACACCGCGCGGGCCGCCGCGCTGCACGGGACCGGGGTGACCCAGGCCGCCCTGTTCGCGCTCGAAGTGGCTCTGTACCGGCTGGTGACCTCCTTCGGGATCACCCCGAGCCATCTGACGGGTCACTCCGTCGGCGAGATCGCCGCCGCGCACGTCGCCGGGGTGCTCACCCTGCCCGACGCCTGCACGCTGGTCGCCGCTCGCGGACGCCTCATGCAGGCCCTTCCGGCGGGCGGCGCGATGCTCGCCGTGCAGGCCGCCGAGGACGACGTACTGCCGCTGCTCGCGGGGCGCGAGGCGCGTCTCTCCCTCGCCGCCGTCAACGGTCCCACCGCCGTCGTCGTGTCCGGCGACGCCGACGCCGTCGCGGACGTCGAGCAGACCCTGCGCGGGCGCGGGCTCAAGACCAAACGGCTCAACGTCAGCCACGCCTTCCACTCACCGCTCATCGAGCCCATGCTCGACGACTTCCGTGCCGTGGCCCGCACCCTGACCTTCCATGCGCCGACCCTGTCCGTCGTCTCCAACCTCACCGGCCGTCTCGCCGACGCGGAGCTGCTCGCCGACCCCGAGTACTGGGTACGGCACGTGCGGCAGCCCGTGCGGTTCCACGACGGGTTGCGCACGCTGGGCGACCGGGGCGTCGTGCGCTATCTGGAACTGGGGCCCGACCCGGTCCTCGCCACGATGGTCCAGGACTGCCTCCCGGCCCGGACGGGCGACGAGGGCGCCGCCGCCGAGCCGGTCGTCGCCGCCGCGCTGCGCTCCGGGCACGACGAGGTCCGCACGCTGCTCGGCGCCGTCGCCGCGCTCCACGTCGACGGAGAGCCGGCCGACCTCGGCGTCCTCGTCCCCGCCGACGCGGAGCAACTGCCGCTGCCCACCTACCGGTTCCAGCGCCGACGCTACTGGCGCCCCACCCCCGACGCCGCCGCCCCGGCCCGCGCGGCCGGCCTCCAGGAGACCGGCCACCCCCTCCTTCCCGCCGTCATCCACCAGGCCGACGGCGGCCTCCTGCTCGCGGGACGCCTCTCCCTGCGTACGCAACCGTGGCTCGGCGACCACGCCATCGCGGGCGGCGTACCGCTGCCGGCCACCGCGTTCGTCGAACTCGCGCTGCTCGCGGGGAGGCACGGTGATTGCGACACGATCGAGGATCTGACACTGGAAACGCCGCTGGTGCTCGAAGACTCGGGTGCCGGAGTGCACGGTGGCGATGGTGACGGCGGTGTCGGTGTCGGTGTCGGCGGAGGCGCTGACGCTGACGCGGTGAAGGTGCAGGTCGCGCTCGGTGCCCTCGACGAGTCCGGCAGCCGCACGCTCACCATCCACTCCCGGCCCGCGGGTGCCGAAGGTGACGAGGAGGCGGGCGGGGACGGCGACCACGCGTACGGATGGCGCCGCCACGCCACCGGGATCCTCAGGACGGGTCGGGCCGCAGAGCGGCCGTCCACGCACGCGTCCACGCTCCCGTCCGAGCCGGGAATCACCCCGTGGCCGCCCGCCGATGCCACCGCCCTCGACGTCGACGCGCTGTACGCCCGCCTCGACGCGCAGGGCTACAACTACGGACCGGCCTTCCGCGCGGTACGCGCCGCCTGGCGGCACGGCGACGAGCTGTACGCGGATGTCCGCCTCGCCGACGAACAGCGCGCCGAGGCCGCCGAGTTCGCACTCCACCCGGCCCTGTTCGACGCCGCGCTGCACGTGGTGGACGAGCTGTACCGGGGCGAGGACGGCGTGACGGAGCCGACCGGGGCGTCCGAAGCGCGGGTGCGGCTGCCGTTCTCCTTCAGCGACGTACGCCACTACGCGACCGGCGCCACGCGCCTGCGCGTCCGGCTCGGCCCTCGGGGCGACGACCGGCTGCACCTCACCCTGACGGACACCGAAGGTGCGCCCGTCGCCACGGTCGACGCCCTCCAGCTGCGTATCGTCGCCGCCGACCGCTGGCGGACCGCGCGTCCGGCGGCCGGGCTCCCGCTGCACCACGTGGAGTGGCAGCAACTGCCGCTGCCGGATGCGCCGTCGACGGCGGCCGCCACGTGGGCCGTGCTCGGCCCCGACGACCCGGGCCTGGGCCCCGCCGTGAACCGCCACCCGGATCTGGCCGCCCTGACGGACGCCGTGGCGAAGGGCGAGCCTGTACCGGACATCGTCGTCGCGCCCATGCTCCCCGAGGACACGGACGCGGCGGCCGCGAAGGGTGACGCCCCCGACCGGGACGATCCGGCGAGCGACCTGCCCGCCCGCGTACGGACACACGCGCAACGTGCCCTCGACCTGCTCCGCGCCTGGTTCGCCGCGGACACCCTGACCGCCGCCCGCCTCGTCATCCTCACGACGGGCGCCGTCACCACAGGCCCGGACGACGCCCCCGCGGACCTGGCCACCGCCCCCCTGTGGGGCCTGGTCCGCGCCGCCCAGGCGGAGCAGCCCGACCGCGTCCTGCTCGTCGACATCGACGAGACCCGAGCATCACGCGACGCCCTGCCCGCGGGGGTGACCGCGGCGATGTCGCACGCCGCGGAGTCGGAACTGGCCCTACGCATGGGCACGCCACGGGTACCCCGCCTCACCGCGACTCGGACTCCGACTCCGACTCCGTCCCTGGGCCTGGCAGCGTCGCCGTCCCTGGGCTCGGCCGGGACCCCGTCCCAAGGGTCGGCCGCGTCACCGGCCGCGGTGTCGGCCTCTGCGGCAATCCGGAGCTCGACGTCTCCCTTGGCGCCGGCGCCGCCCCCCTTCCCCCCAACCGGCACCACCCTCATCACCGGTGGTACCGGTGGCCTCGGGCGGGCCGTTGCCCGGCACCTCGCCACCGCTCACGGCGTACGCCACCTGCTCCTCGTGAGCCGGCGCGGCGAGGGCGCCGACGGTGTCGCCGAGTTGCGGGACGACCTCGCGGACGTCGACGTCGACATACGCGTCGCCGCCTGTGACATCACCGATCCCGACGCGCTGGCCCGGCTCGTCGCGGGCATCCCCGACGCCCACCCCCTCACCGCCGTCGTCCACACCGCGGGCGTCATCGACGACAGCCTCATCGCGTCGATGACACCCGAAAGGCTCGACACCGTTCTCGCGCCCAAGGCCGACGCCGCCTGGACCCTGCACGAACTCACCCGCGACATGAACCTGTCCGCGTTCGTCCTGTTCTCCTCCGGCGCCTCTATCCTCGGCAACGGCGGCCAGTCCAACTACGCCGCCGCCAACACCTTCCTCAACACCCTCGCCGAACACCGCCGCGCCCAAGGCCTCGCCGCCACCTCCCTGGCCTGGGGCCTGTGGGAATCCGCGTCCGGCGGCATGGCCGCCCGGCTCGGCGACACCGACCGCGCCCGCATCCACCGCACCGGCGTCGCCGGCCTCACCGACGAGCAGGCCCTCGCCCTCTTCGACACCGCCCTGACGGCCCCGCACCCCACGGTCCTCGCCACCCGCTTCGACCGCGCCGCACTGCGCGCCCAAGCCGCCGACCACACCCTCCAGCCCGCCCTGCGCGGCCTCGTGCGCACCCCCCGGCCCACCGTGGCCGCCACTGAAGACAACACCGCGGCTCCCGCCTCCTGGACCGCCCGCCTGGCGCGCCTCTCCGCCGCCGACCGGGACCGCGCCCTGAGCGACCTCGTCCGCGAACAGATCGCGACCGTCCTCGCCCACCCCGCCCCCGAGTCCCTCGAACTGAGCCGCGCCTTCCAGGAGTTGGGCTTCGACTCGCTCACCGCCCTGGAACTCCGCAACCGCCTCTCCACCGCCACGGGCATCCGCCTCCCCGCCACACTCATCTTCGACCACCCCAGCCCCACCGCCCTCGTACGCCACCTCCGCTCCCACCTCCCCGACACCGACGCATCCACCGCCCCGGCCGCCTCCGCCCCGGCGCCCCGCACCACCGCCACCGACGACGACCCCATCGCCATCGTCGGCATGGCCTGCCACTACCCGGGCGGCGTGACCTCTCCCGAGCAGCTGTGGCGCCTCGTCGCCACCGGCACCGACGCCATCGGGCCGTTCCCCGAGGACCGCGGCTGGGACACGGCCGGCCTCTTCGACCCCGACCCCGACCAGGTCGGCCACAGCTACACCCGCGAAGGCGGCTTCCTCTACGACGCCGCCCGCTTCGACGCCGGCTTCTTCGGCATCAGCCCGCGCGAGGCCGCCGCCACCGACCCGCAACAACGCCTGCTCCTCGAAACCGCCTGGCAGGCCTTCGAACACGCCGGGATCGACCCGGCCACCCTCCGCGGCACCTCGTGCGGCGTCATCACCGGGATCATGTACGACGACTACGGCTCCCGCTTCCTCGCCCGCAAGCCGGACGGCTTCGAGGGCCGCATCATGACCGGCAGCACCCCGAGCGTCGCCTCGGGCCGGGTCGCGTACACCTTCGGCCTGGAGGGCCCCGCCATCACGGTGGACACGGCATGCTCCTCCTCGCTCGTCGCCATGCACCTGGCCTCCCAGGCCCTGCGCCAGGGCGAATGCGAGCTCGCCCTCGCGGGCGGCGTGACCGTCATGGCCACCCCGAACACCTTCGTGGAGTTCTCCCGGCAGCGCGGCCTGGCCCCCGACGGCCGCTGCAAGCCGTTCGCCGCCACCGCCGACGGGACCGGCTGGGGCGAGGGCGCCGGACTCGTCGTCCTGGAACGCCTCTCCGATACCCGCCGCAACGGCCACAAGGTTCTCGCGGTCATACGTGGTTCAGCGGTGAACCAGGACGGCGCGAGCAACGGCCTCACCGCGCCCAACGGCCCCTCCCAGGAGCGAGTCATCCGCGCCGCCCTGGCCGGGTCGGGCGGCAGCCCCGACGACGTGGACGTCGTGGAGGCCCACGGCACGGGCACCACGCTCGGCGACCCCATCGAGGCACAGGCGCTGCTGGCCACGTACGGCCAAGGACGCCCCGACGAGAGGCCGTTGTGGCTCGGCTCGGTGAAGTCCAACATCGGTCACACCCAGGCCGCTGCCGGTGCGGCGGGCGTCATCAAGATGGTCATGGCGCTCCGGAACGACCTGCTGCCGCCCACCCTGCACGCCGACGAACCGACCCCGCACGTGGAGTGGGACGGCGGCGGCGTACGCCTGCTGACCGAACCCGTCCCGTGGCCGCGCGGCGGACGTCCGCGCCGGGCTGGGGTGTCGTCGTTCGGTATCTCCGGGACGAATGCGCATCTGATTCTGGAGGAGGCGCCGGAGGAGGCGGCGGCTGAGGTGGTCGCGCCGGTGCCGGATGGGTCCGTCGTGCCTTGGGTGGTTTCGGGGCGGACGGTCGAGGCGTTGCGGGAGCAGGCTCGCCGGTTGGGTGCGTTCGTGTCGCGGAGTGCTGAGGCGTTGCCGGGTGAGGTCGGCTGGTCGCTGGCCACGACCCGGTCGGTGTTCGAGCATCGGGCGGTGGTGGTGGGCCGGGGGCGGGAGGAGTTGGTGGCCGGGGTTGCGGCGCTGGCTGCTGGTGAGGTGTCGGCGGATGTGGTGGTCGGGGCTGCCACGTCGGCCGGGGCGGGTCCGGTGTTGGTGTTTCCCGGGCAGGGGTCGCAGTGGGTGGGGATGGGGGCGCGGCTGCTGGAGGAGTCGCCCGTGTTCGCGGCCCGCATCGCCGAGTGCGAGCAGGCGCTGTCCGCGTACGTGGACTGGTCGCTGACCGAGGTGTTGTGCGGGGACGGGAGCGAGCTGGCCCGCGTCGAGGTCGTGCAGCCGGTGCTGTGGGCGATGATGGTCTCGCTCGCCGCGGTGTGGGCCGACCAGGGCATTATCCCGGCGGCTGTGATCGGGCATTCGCAGGGTGAGATGGCCGCCGCGTGCGTGGCGGGCGCGCTGTCGCTGGAGGACGCGGCACGGATCGTAGCGGTACGCAGTGACGCACTGCGGCAACTGCAGGGCCACGGCGACATGGCGTCCATCGGCACCAGTGCCGAGCGGACCGTGGAGCTCATCGGCGAGCGGCCCGACGTCTGCGTCGCCGCCGTCAACGGGCCCTCGTCGACCGTCATTTCGGGATCTCCGGAACCGGTGGCGGCCGTGGTCGCGGATGCGGAAAGCCACGGTCTGCGCGCCCGGGTCATCGACGTCGGTTACGCCTCCCACCACCCCCAGATCGACGCACTCCACGACGAGCTCACCGAACGCCTGGCCGACCTCCGGCCCGTCCCGACCGACGTCGCGTTCTACTCCACGGTGACCGCCGAACGCCTCACCGACACCACCGCCCTCGACACCGACTACTGGGTCACCAACCTCCGCCAACCGGTCCGCTTCGCCGACACCGTCGAAGCACTCCTCGCCGACGGCTACCGCCTGTTCATCGAGGCCAGCCCCCACCCCGTCCTTGCTCTCGGCATGGAAGAGACCATCGAGCAGGCCGACGCGACCGCCACCGTCGTGCCCACCCTGCGCCGCGACCACGGCGACAGCGCCCAGCTGGCCCGCGCCGCCGCCCTCGCCTTCACCGCGGGCGCCGACCTCGACTGGCGCCGCTGGTTCCCCACCGACCCCACCCCCCGCACCATCGGCCTCCCTACCTACGCCTTCCAACACCAGCACTACTGGCTGGAGGAGCCCTCTGGAGCGTTCGGCGATGCCGCCGATCTCGGGATGGCGTCGGCCGGGCATCCGCTGCTCGGTGCCTGCGTGGAACTCGCCGAGGCCGACTCGTACTTGCTCACCGGGCGGCTCTCGCGCACGGCTCCGTCCTGGCTCGCCGAGCACGTGGTGGCCGGAACGGCTCTCGTGCCGGGCGCCGCGATCGTCGAGTGGGTGCTGCGGGCAGCCGACGAGGCGGGGTGCGCGACGGTCGACGAGCTGACGCTGCAGGCGCCGCTCGTACTGCCCGAGGACGGTGGCGTGCAGATCCAGGTGTCCGTCGGAACGGCCGACGAGCAGGGCGGTCGGCGTGACGTACGGGTGTACTCGCGCCCCGACCAGGCGGGTCAGGCGGGTCGGGCGGGTCGGGCGGTCGGAGCCGACTGGCTGTGTCATGCGACCGGTGTGGTGAACTCCCAGCCCAGCGACATGGAAGCCACCGCCCTGGACGGGCGGTGGCCGCCCGCCGGTGCCGAACCCGTGGACGCGGAGGGTTTCTACTCGCAGGCCGCGGCGGCGGGCTACGAGTACGGTCCCGCGTTCCAGGGCCTGCGCGCGCTGTGGCGGCACGGGACGGAGCTGCTCGCCGAGGTCGAGCTGCCCGAACCGGCCGGCGCTCACGACGGTTTCGGCATGCACCCGGCGCTGCTTGACGCCGCCCTGCATCCGCTGATGCTGCTCGACCGGCCCGAGGACGGGCAGATGTGGCTGCCGTACGCCTGGATCGGCGTGTCGCTGAGCGCGGACGGGGCGACGCGTCTCCGTGTCCGGCTCTCGCCGCAGGGGGAGTCCGCCGAGCGCGACCTGAAGGTGGTCATCGCGGACGGGACGGGCGCACCCGTCCTGAGCGTCGACGCGCTGACGCTCCGCGCCGCCGACCCCGCCCGGCTCGTGGCGGCGGCCGCCCGCGGCGGCGTCGACGGGCTCTACACCGTGGACTGGACGCCCCTGCCCGTCCCGGCCTCCGGAGACCGCGTTCCAGGCGTCGCCATGGACGGCGGGGACTGGGTCACGCTCGCGGACGGCGCGGGGATGGCCGACGTGGTGGCGGCCGCTGCTGCCGGAGGTGTGGCGCCGTGGGCCGTGGTGGCGCCCGTCGAGGGTGACGCGGACGACGGCCTGCGGGTCGCCGAACGCGTGCTCTCGGTCGTCCAGGGGTTCCTGGCTGCGCCCGAGTTGGCGGAGTCCCGCCTCATCCTGGTGACGCGCGGGGCCCAGGCCGTCGGGGAAGCCGAGGGCGACGACGACGTGGACGCGTCCGCCGCCGCCGCGTGGGGTCTCGTGCGCAGCGCCCAGTCGGAGAACCCCGGCCGATTCGTCCTGCTCGACATCGAGACCAACGGGGATGTACTCGGTCACCAAGCCGCCGTACACCACGCCGTCGACGTCCTCGATGAGCCACAACTCGCCACGCGTGCCGGGGTTTTGTATGCGCCACGCCTCACCCCCGCCCGCGTCCCCGAAGAGCTCGTCCCGCCCCTCGGGTCGTCCGCATGGCGGCTCGGTACCTCCGGTACCGCCATCCTGGAGAACCTGTCCGTGATCGACGCCCCGGAGGCGCTCACGCCGTTGGCGGCCGGACAGGTTCGGGTCTCCGTGCGGGCCGCGGGTATGAACTTCCGGGACGTGCTGATCGCGCTCGGCATGTACCCCGACAAGGGCACGTTCGCGGGGAGCGAGGGTGCCGGGTATGTGACGGAGGTCGGGCCCGGCGTCACCCACCTCGGCGTCGGTGACCGCGTGATGGGGCTGTTCGAAGGCGCCTTCGCGCCGGTGGCCGTCGCGGACGCGCGGATGGTCGTGCCGGTGCCGGAAGGGTGGAGCCTCCAGGAGGCGGCGGCTGTGCCCGTCGTGTTCCTGACTGCCTGGTACGGGCTCGTGGACCTCGGTCGGCTCACGGCGGGCGAGACCCTGCTCATCCACGCGGGCACCGGCGGCGTGGGCATGGCCGCCACGCAGATCGCTCGCCACCTCGGCGCCGAGGTGTACGCCACCGCGAGCCCCGCCAAGCACGGCGTGCTCGACGGCATGGGCATCGACGCGGGCCATCGCGCCTCGTCCCGCGACCTCGACTTCGAGGGGAGCCTGCGGGAGGCGACGGGCGGGCGCGGCATGGACGTCGTACTCAACAGTCTGGCCGGGGAGTTCACCGACGCCTCGCTGCGGCTGCTCGCGCCGGGCGGCCGCATGGTCGACATGGGCAAGACCGACAAACGCGATCCCGAGCGCGTCGCGGCCGAGCACGCGGGTGCGTGGTACCGGGCGTTCGACCTGGTGCCGCACGCCGGTCCCGACCGGATCGGGGAAATGCTCGCGGAGATGGGTGAGTTGTTCGCCTCCGGGGTGCTGGCGCCGCTGCCGGTGAAGGCGTGGCCGCTGGGCCGGGCGCGGGAGGCGTTCCGGTTCATGAGCCAGGCGAAGCACACCGGCAAACTGGTCCTCGACATACCGCCCTCCCTCGATCCGGACGGCACGGTCCTCATCACCGGCGGAACCGGGGTGCTGGCCGCCGCGGTGGCCGAGCACGTGGTCGAGAAGTGGGGCGTACGACATCTGCTGCTGGCCGGGAGGCGTGGACCGGATGCCCCTGGGTGCTCCGAACTCGTGTCCCGGGTGCAGGAGTTGGGCGCCGAGGTGTCTGTCGTCGCGGCCGACGTCGGTGACGCGGGTGCGGTGGCCGAACTCGTCGGCAAGACCGACCCCGCCCACCCGCTGACCGGTGTGATCCACGCGGCCGGCGTCCTGGACGACGCCGTCGTCACCGCACAGACATCCGAGAGCCTGGCACGGGTGTGGGCGGCCAAGGCCACCGCCGCGCGGCACCTGCACGAGGCGACACGGGAGACGCGGCTCGGACTGTTCGCCGTGTTCTCCTCGGCAGCGGCGACACTCGGCAGCCCGGGGCAGGCCAACTACGCCGCAGCGAACGCCTATTGCGACGCACTCGTCCAGCGCCGCCGCGCCGAGGGGCTCACCGGCCTCTCGATCGGCTGGGGGCTGTGGCAGACCGCAAGCGGCATGACCGGGCACCTCGGCGCGGCGGACCTGGCGCGCATGAAACGCACCGGGTTCACACCGCTCACCACGGAGAAGGGCTTGGCGCTCCTCGACGCGGCGCACGCCCACGGCCGCCCCCACATGGTCGCGGTGGACCTCGACGCGCGCGTCGTCGCCGCGCGGCCCGCCGCATCCCGGCCCGCCCTCCTGCGCGCCCTGGGCGGCGCGGCGCCGGGAACGCGGAACGTGCGCCGTACCGCAGCCACGGGCGCCGCGGCGGCGGACGGGCTCGCCGCTCGGCTCGCCGGGCTCCCGCCCGCCGAACGGCGCCGCGTGCTGCTCGACGTCGTCCGGAGCAACGTCGCGGGCGTCCTCGGGCACACCGATCACGACGCGGTCCGCCCGGACACGTCGTTCAAGGAGCTCGGCTTCGACTCCCTGACCGCCGTGGAACTCCGCAACAGGCTCGCCGCCGCGACCGGCCTCAAACTGCCCGCGGCACTCGTCTTCGACTACCCGGAGTCCGCCACCCTCGTCGAACACCTCCTGGAGCGTCTGTCGCCCGACGGTGCCCCGCAGGCGCCCAAGGACGCCGCCGACCCGGTGCTCAACGAACTCGGCAGGATCGAATCCTCCTTGGACGCTCTCGCCCTCGACGACGAGGCGCGGGGCCGCGTCACCAGGCGCCTCAACACCCTCCTGTCCAAGCTGAACGGCTCCGGACCCGATAGGGGTGCCGCGGCCGGCGTGACCGACCTGGACACGCTCGACGACGTGTCCGACGACGAGATGTTCGAGTTCATCGACCGTGAGTTGTGACCTGCCGCCCCCCCCGTACGCCCTCGTGCCCCCCGTGCCTTCGCTGAGCTGATGGAGAAGTGACGTTCGATGTCGAGTGCCGAAGAGTCGAGTGCCGGAACGCCGAGCACCGAGGCGAAGCTCCGTCAGTACCTGAAGCGGGTCACCGTGGACCTGGGCCAGGCCCGCCGACGCCTGCGCGAGGTGGAGGAGCGGGCACAGGAGCCCATCGCCATCGTCTCCATGGCGTGCCGCTTCCCCGGCGACACCCGTACGCCCGAAGCCCTGTGGGACCTGGTCGCCGCGGGCGGCGACGCCGTCGGCGACTTCCCCACGAACCGCGGCTGGGACCTGGACAGCCTCTACCACCCGGACCCCGAGCATCCCGGGACCAGCTACGTGCGCCGCGGCGGCTTCCTCCACGACGCCCCCGGCTTCGACGCGTCGTTCTTCGGGATCTCCCCGCGCGAGGCCCTGGCGATGGACCCGCAGCAGCGGGTGCTCATGGAGACGGCCTGGCAGCTCCTGGAGCGGGCCGGCATCGACCCGGCGTCCCTGAAGCTGACGCCGACCGGCGTCTACATCGGCGCGGGCGTCCTCGGGTTCGGCGGCGCGCAGCCCGACAAGGCGGTGGAGGGCCACCTCCTGACCGGCAACGCGCTGAGCGTCCTGTCCGGCCGCATCTCCTTCACGCTCGGCCTGGAAGGCCCGTCGGTGAGCGTCGACACCGCGTGCTCGTCCTCGCTGGTGTCGATGCACCTCGCGGCCCAGGCGCTGCGGCAGGGCGAGTGCGACCTGGCCATGGCGGGCGGCGTGACCATCATGTCGACGCCGGGCGCGTTCACGGAGTTCTCCCGACAGGGCGCGCTGTCTCCCGACGGACGGAGCAAGGCCTTCGCCGCGTCCGCCGACGGCACGGGCTTCTCCGAGGGCGCGGGCCTGCTCCTCCTGGAACGCCTCTCCGACGCGCGCCGCAACGGCCGCGAGGTCCTCGCGGTCATCCGCGGCTCGGCCGTCAACCAGGACGGCGCGAGCAACGGCCTGACCGCCCCCAACGGCCCCTCCCAGGAGCGCGTCATCCGCGCCGCCCTCGCCAACGCGGGCCTGGGCGCCGCCGAAGTCGACGCCGTCGAGGCCCACGGCACCGGTACGAGGCTCGGCGACCCCATCGAGGCGGGCGCCCTGCACGCCACCTACGGCCGCGAACGCGACGACGACCACCCCCTGTGGCTCGGCTCGGTCAAGTCGAACATCGGACACCCGCAGGGCGCCGCGGGCGTCGCCGGCGTCATCAAGATGGTCATGGCCCTGCGGCGCGAACTGCTGCCCGCCACGCTGTACGTCGACGAGCCGACCCCGCACGTCGACTGGTCCTCCGGCACGGTCAGGCTCCTCACCGAGCCGGTCGAGTGGAAGCGCGGCGAACGCCCGCGCCGCGCCGGCGTCTCCGCGTTCGGCATGTCGGGGACGAACGCACACGTGATCCTGGAAGAGGCACCCGAGGTCCCGGAGGGGTCCGACGAGCAGGATCCCCGGCAGGCACCCGAGGCCGAGGCGCAGGAACCGTCCACGACCGCCGCCGTCGTCGTCCCGTGGGTCGTCTCCGGGCGCGGCGAGGACGCGCTGCGCGCCCAGGCCGCGCTGCTGGCCGAGCACGTGCGCGACAACGGCGGGTCGTCGTCGCCCACCGACGTGGGATGGTCGCTCGCCACGACCCGCTCGGTGTTCGAGAACCGGGCCGTCGTCATCGGCACGGACCAGGCCGCACTCCTCGACGGACTCCGCTCGCTGGCCGACGGCGAGGCCTCGCCGGACGTCGTGTCGGGAGCGGCAGGCGCCACGGGCCCCGGGCCGGTCATGGTGTTCCCCGGACAGGGCGGCCAGTGGGTGGGCATGGGCGCCCGGCTCCTCGAGGAGTCCCCGGTGTTCGCGGCCCGCATCGCCGAGTGCGAGCAGGCCCTGTCCGCGTACGTCGACTGGTCCCTGACCGACGTGCTGCGCGGGGACGGGTCCGAACTGTCCCGCATCGACGTCGTCCAGCCCGTGCTGTGGGCCGTCATGGTCGCCCTCGCCGCCGTCTGGGCCGACCAGGGCATCGAACCCGCCGCGGTCGTCGGCCACTCGCAGGGCGAGATCGCCGCCGCGTGCGTCGTGGGCGCCATCTCCCTGGACGAGGCGGCGCGCATCGTATCCGTCCGCAGCGTCCTGCTGCGCACGCTGTCGGGGCGCGGCGGCATGGCGTCCCTCGGCATGGGCCAGGAGCAGGCCGCCGAGCTGATCGACGGACACCCGGGGGTGGTGGTCGCAGCCGTCAACGGCCCTACGTCCACGGTCATTTCAGGTCCGCCCGAGGGCATCGAGGCCGTCGTCGCCGATGCTCAGGAGCGCGGGCTGCGCGCCCGTGCCGTCGCCTCCGACGTGGCGGGGCACGGCCCGCAGCTGGACGCGATCCTGGACGAGCTCACCGAGAGGCTCGCCGGCATCCGCCCCGCCGCCACCGACGTCGCGTTCTACTCCACCGTCACCGCGGAGCACCTCACCGACACCACCGCCCTGGACACCGGCTACTGGGTGCGCAACGTCCGCCGTACCGTGCGCTTCGCCGACACCATCGACGCGCTGCTCGCCGACGGATACCGCCTGTTCATCGAGGCCAGCCCGCACCCCGTCCTCAACCTCGCCCTGGAGAGCATCGTCGAACGGGCGGACGTGTCCGCCTCCGTGGTGCCCACTCTGCGCCGGGACCACGGCGACACCGCCCAGCTCGCCCGCGCCGCCGCCCGGGCGTTCACGGCGGGCGCGGACGTCGACTGGCGCCGCTGGTTCCCGGCCGACCCCGCCCCCCGTACGGTCGACCTCCCCACCTACGCCTTCCAGCGCCAGGACTTCTGGCTCGCCCCGGCCGCCGGACGCTCCGGCGACCCCGCGGGCCTTGGCCTCGCCGCCTCCGGACACCCGCTCCTCGGCGCCTCCGTGGGCCTGGCGAGCGGCGACGTACACCTGCTGAGCGGCCGTGTGTCGCGGCAGTCGGCCGCGTGGCTCGACGACCACGTCGTGGCAGGGCACGCCCTGGTGCCCGGCGCCGCACAGGTGGAGTGGGTGCTCCGCGCCGCCGACGAGGCGGGCTGCCCCGCCCTGGAGGAACTGACGCTGCAGACCCCGCTCGTCCTGCCCGACACCGGGGGCCTGCAGATCCAGGTCGTCGTGGACGCGGCCGACGCGCACGGCCGACGCGACGTACGGCTGTTCTCCCGCCCCGACGACACGGACGCCGACGACGCCTTCGCGTCGGAACGGCCGTGGACCTGCCACGCGACGGGCGTCCTGGGCTCCGAGGAGGTCCCCGAACAGGCGCATGGTGCAAGGGGGTCCGAACCCCTGGACGGCGCCTGGCCCCCGCCCGGCGCCGACCCCGTGGACCCCGCCGACCTCTACGCGCAGGCAGACCGCACCGGCTACGGCTACGGCCCCGCCTTCCGCGGCGTACGCGCGCTGTGGCGCCACGGAAGGGACGTCCTCGCCGAGGTGACGCTGCCCGAGGAAGCCGGTGACCCGGACGGCTTCGGCATCCACCCGGCGCTCCTGGACGCGGTCCTGCAGCCCGCGGCCCTCCTGCTGCCGCCCACCGACACCGCGCAGGTCTGGCTGCCGTTCGCATGGAACGACGTGGCCCTGCACGCCGTACGGGCCACCACGGTCCGGGTACGCCTCACCCTGCTCGGCGAGCGCGTCGACCAGGGCCTGCGGATCGATGTCGCCGACGCCGTGGGCGCGCCGGTGCTCACCGTCCGCGACCTGCGCTCGCGCCCGACCGACATCGGCCGCCTGGCCGCGGCCGGGGCCCGCGAACGGCACGGGCTGTTCGACCTGAAGTGGCTCGCGCCGGAAGACCTGGGTGGCCTTCGGGCGGGCGGCTCCCGTGGGGGCGGCTGGGTCACTCTGGGGGAGGACGTCCCCGACCTCGCCGCTCTCCTGGAGTCCATCGAGTCCGGCGCCCCGGCGCCGCAGCTGGTCGCGGCCCCCGTCGAGCCCGACCCGGCCGACGACGGCCTGGCTCTCGCCACTCACGTACTCGACCTCGTACAGACCTGGCTCGCCGCGCCACCGCACGACAGCCGTCTGGTGCTCGTGACACGGGGAGCAGTGGCGTTCGACGGCGAGGGGGACGTGGGTGTCGCAGCCGCGGCCGTGTGGGGGCTTGTCCGCAGCGCCCAGTCGGAGAACCCCGACCGCTTCACGCTGATCGACCTCGGCCCCGAGGACACGCTCGCGGACGCCGTGGAAGCGGCACAGCTGGACGAACCCCAACTCGCGCTGCGCGACGGGGAGATACGGGTCCCGAGGCTGACCCGAGCCACACAGGAACGGGCAGGCGGGCGGGCAATCGAGCACGCGGATGGCGACGCGCAGGTCGACCCTGGCGGCACGGTCCTCATCACGGGCGGCTCCGGGGTGCTCGGCCGACTGGTCGCCGAACACCTCGTCAGGGAGTGGGGCGTACGCCACCTGCTGCTGGCGAGCCGACGCGGCGACCGGACACCGGGCAGCAGGGAACTGCGCACCCGACTGACGGAGTTGGGCGCCGCCACCGTGGACATCGCGACGGCCGATGTCGCCGACGCCGAATCGGTCGCGGCCCTGATCACGTCGATCGACCCGGCGCACCCGCTGACCGGGGTGATCCACGCGGCCGGTGTCCTGGACGACGCCGTGGTCACCGCGCAGACCCCCGAGAGCCTCGCGTGGGTGTGGGCGGCGAAGGCGACGGCCGCACGCCTGCTCCACGAAGCCACCCGGGAGATCCCCCTCGACCTCTTCGTGGTCTTCTCCTCGGCGGCCGCGTCACTCGGCAGCCCCGGCCAGGCCAACTACGCGGCGGCCAACGCCTATTGCGACGCCCTCGTGCAGCACCGCCGCGCCCAGGGACTCGCGGGCCTGTCCATCGCCTGGGGCCTGTGGCAGGCGACCAGCGGCATGACCGGGCAGCTCAGCGACACCGACCTGGCACGCATGAAGCGCACCGGCTTCGCCGCGCTCACCGACGAGGGCGGCCTGGCCCTGCTCGACGCGGCCCGCGCCCACGACCACGCGTACGTGGTCGCCGCCGACCTCGACCCGCGCGCCGTCACCGACGGCCTCTCCCCGCTCCTGCGCACGCTCACCGCCCCCACCGCACGACGCCGGGTGGCCTCCGAGGGCCTCGCCGACGGAGCGCTTGCCGCGCGCCTCGCGGGTCTCGACGAGGACGGACGTCTGGAGCTTCTCACCGATGTCGTACGCGAGTACGTCGCCGCCGTCCTCGGCCACGGCTCCGCGTCCCGCGTGAGCATCGACGTCGCCTTCAAGGATCTGGGCTTCGACTCACTGACGGCGGTGGAGCTCCGCAACCGGCTCTCGGCCGCCTGCGACGTACGGCTGCCCGCCACCCTCATCTTCGACCACCCCACCCCCCAGGCCCTCGCGGTCCACCTCTGCACGCGCCTCGGCGGGCCGACCGCGGCTCCTGCCATGCCTGCGCCCGCCGCGCGGCCCGCCGCCACGACGGACGACCCGGTGGCGATCGTCGCCATGGCCTGCCGTTTCCCCGGCGGCGTCAACTCCGCGGACGACCTGTGGGACCTGCTCGACACCCGCACGGACGCGATGGGCGGATTCCCGACGGACCGCGGCTGGGACCTCGGCCGCCTCTTCCACCCGGACCCCGAACACCCCGGCACCACCTACGCCGACCAGGGCGGATTCCTGCCCGACGCGGGTGATTTCGACGCGGCGTTCTTCGGGATCAACCCGCGGGAGGCGTTGGCGATGGATCCGCAGCAGCGTCTGTTGCTGGAGGCGTCGTGGGAGGTGTTCGAGCGTGCGGGCATCGACCCGACGGCGCTCAGGGGCAGCCTGACCGGCACATACGTCGGCCTGATGAACCACGACTACGCCAAGTCCTTCCCCGAGGCCGACGCCCAGCTGGAGGGCTACGCCTACCTCGCGAGCACCGGCAGCATGGCATCCGGCCGCGTCGCCTACACCTTCGGCCTGGAGGGTCCGGCGGTGACGGTGGACACGGCGTGCTCGTCGTCGCTGGTCTCGCTCCACCTGGCGGCGCAGGCGCTGCGCCAGGGCGAGTGCGATTTGGCCCTCGCTGGCGGCGTCACCGTCATGGCCGACCCGGACATGTTCGCGGGCTTCGCACGACAGCGGGGCCTGTCACCCGACGGCCGCTGCAAGCCGTACGCCGCCGGGGCCGACGGAGTCGGGTTCTCCGAGGGTGTCGGCGTGCTGTTGCTGGAACGGCTGTCGGATGCCCGGCGCAATGGTCACCAAGTATTGGCGGTGGTGCGGGGTTCGGCGGTGAATCAGGACGGTGCGAGCAATGGTTTGACGGCGCCGAATGGTCCGTCGCAGGAGCGGGTGATTCGGCAGGCGTTGGCGAGTGGTGGTCTCTCGGCAGGGGACGTCGATGTGGTGGAGGGGCACGGGACGGGGACGACGTTGGGTGATCCGATCGAGGCGCAGGCTTTGCTGGCGACGTATGGGCAGGGTCGTTCGGTGGGTCGGCCGGTGTGGTTGGGGTCGGTGAAGTCGAATATTGGTCATACGCAGGCGGCTGCGGGTGTTGCGGGTGTCATCAAGATGGTGATGGCGATGCGGCGTGGTGTGGTGCCGGCGAGTTTGCATGTGGATGAGCCGTCGCCGCATGTGGATTGGGATTCGGGTGCGGTGCGGTTGGCGGTGGAGGCGGTGCCGTGGCCGGAGGTGGCGGGGCGGGGTGTGCGTCGTGCGGGTGTGTCGTCGTTCGGTGCGTCGGGGACGAATGCGCATGTGATCGTCGAGTACGTTCCCGAGCCTGCCGTTGAGGTTGCTGTCGAGGGAGTGGTTGCGGGGGACGGTGACGGGGCGTTGGTGCCGTGGGTGCTGTCGGCGCGGAGTCCGCAGGCGTTGCGAGACCAGGCACGCCGACTGCGCGCCTTCGCCGAGGACGCGTCGCGCGCACCGCTCACCGATGTCGGCTGGTCGCTGCTCGGCACGCGTGCGCTGCATGAGCGCCGGGCCGTGGTGGTGGGCGCGGACCGCGCCGACATCGTGGCCGGACTTGAGGCGCTGGCGGCGGGAGAGCCGCATCCGGCGCTGATCGGTCCGTCCTCGGGGCAGTCGCCGACAGGCGATGACGTGGTCTGGCTGTTCAGTGGCCAGGGCAGTCAGGTGGTGGGGATGGGGGCCGGGTTGTATGAGCGGTTCCCTGTGTTCGCGCAGGCCTTTGATGAGGTGTGCGGGCTGCTGGATGTGCAGTTGGGTGGTTCGGTTCGGGAGGTTGTGTTCGGGGGGGCGCGGGAGCGGTTGGATCACACGATGTGGGCGCAGGCGGGGTTGTTTGCGCTGCAGGTGGGTCTGGCGCGGTTGTGGGAGTCGGTGGGGGTGCGGCCGGATGTGGTGGTCGGGCACTCGATCGGGGAGATCGCGGCGGCGCATGTGGCGGGGGTCTTTGGGCTTGCGGATGCGTGTCGAGTGGTGGGTGCGCGGGCGCGGTTGATGGGTGCGTTGCCCGAGGGTGGTGCGATGTGCGCGGTGCAGGCCACGCGGGAGGAGCTGACGGCGGACCTTGCGGGTTCCGGCGTGAGTATCGCGGCGGCCAACACCCCGGACTCCACCGTCATTTCGGGCCCGGTGGACGAGGTGGAGAGGGTTGTTGCGCTGTGGCGGGAGAAGGGGCGTAAGACCAAGGCGCTCTCGGTCAGCCACGCGTTTCACTCGGCCCTGATGGAGCCGATGCTGGTGGAGTTCACCGAGGCGATACGTGACGTGAAGTTCGCGGCGCCGAAGATTCCGTTGATGAGCAACGTTTCCGGCACGGAAGCGGGGGTGGAGATCACCGCTCCGGAGTACTGGGCCAAGCATGTGCGGGAAGCCGTTCTCTTCCAGCCCGCCATCGCCGCAGTGGGCGCTCGTGCGCGTGCGTTCGTCGAGTTGGGTCCCGCCCCTGTGCTGTCGACCGCAGCCCAGCGCACGCTCGACGACGTCGTGGACCCGCGAGAAGGCGAGCCCGTCGTCACGGCGTCCCTGGACTCGGGCCGACCGGACGACGTCGCTTTCGCGCAGGCCATGGCACGCCTGCACACGGCGGGAGTTGCCGTCGACTGGTCGGGATTCTTCCCGGCTGATCCGGCGCCGCGCACGGTCGAGCTGCCTACGTATGCGTTCCAGCGGGAGCGGTTCTGGCTGTCCGGGCGTGCGGGGAGTGGGGATGCGGCGGGGCTGGGTCTGGTGGCTGCGGGGCATCCCTTGCTGGGTGCGGCGGTGGAGTTCGCCGATCGGGGTGGCTGCCTGTTGACGGGGCGTGTGTCGCGTTCCGGTGTCTCGTGGCTTGCCGACCATGTGGTGGGCGGGGCGGTGTTGGTGCCGGGTGCTGCGCTCGTGGAGTGGGTGTTGCGGGCCGGTGATGAGGTTGGCTGCGCGGTCGTGGATGAGTTGATGTTGCAGGTGCCTGTGGTGGTGCCTGAGGCGTCCGGGTTGCGGGTGCAGGTGGTCGTGGACGAGGCGGGGGAGGACGGGCGGCGCGGTGTTCATGTCTACAGCCGTCCCGACACTGATACTGCCGACGCTGCTGTGGGCGGTGACGATACGTGGGTCTGCCACGCCACCGGCGTACTCACCCCCGAAAGTCCACTGGCCGTGGACGAGACGATGTCCGGAGCCTGGCCGCCCGTCGGCGCTGAGCCGTTGACCGTGGAGGGCTTCTACGCGACGGCCGCGGAGGATGGATACGGGTACGGTCCGGCCTTCCGAGGGCTGCGGGCCGCCTGGCGGCACGGCGGGGATCTGCTGGCCGAGGTCGCCCTGCCCGAGGCCGCCGGCCCGCACGACGGTTACGGCATCCACCCCGCCCTCCTCGACGCCACCCTCCACCCTCTGCTCGTCTCGCGCCTTCAGGCGGGTTCGGGCGACGAGCAGCTCTACGTGCCGTTCGCGTGGACCGGGGTGTCTCTGCGGGCCGTCGGTGCCACGACCGTGCGGGTGCGCCTGCGCCCGGCAGGGGAGAGCGCCGAGCACGGGGTGGGCGTGACGGTCACCGATGCGACCGGTGGTCTCGTCCTGAGTGCCGACGCCCTGCGGACGCGTCCCGTACAGCGTGGGCAGCTCGTCGCCGCTCAACAGCGTGATGTGCACGGCCTGTTCGCCTTGGAGTGGACGCCGTTGCCGGTTCCGTCGTCCTCGACGGACATGGGGGACGGCAGGGGTTGGGTCGTGCTCCCGGGTGACGGGCGTGACGGGGGTGGTGGTCTGGCTGATGTGGTGTCGGCGGTGGGTGATGAGGTGCCGTGGGCGGTGTTGGCGCCTGTGGATGTCTCCGTGGGTGACGGGCTGCGGGTCACCGAGGGTGTGTTGTCGCTGGTGCAGGCGTTCTTGGCGGCGCCCGAGCTGGTCGAGTCCCGTCTTGTCGTCGTGACACGCTCTGCCGTTGCCACGGACGACAGGGACGACGACGGGGATGTGGATGCGTCCGCGGTGGCGGTGTGGGGTCTGGTGCGCAGTGCGCAGTCGGAGAACCCGGGCCGGTTCGTCCTGCTCGACGTCGATGCGGATCTGCGTATCGACGGCGTCGGCGTCGGCGTCGGCGTCGGTTACGGTGACGGTGAGGGCGCGCTGCCGCAGGCCCGCCTGCGCCAGGCCGTGGAAGACCTCGACGAACCCCAACTCGCCCTCCGTGACGGCAAACTCCACATCCCTCGTCTCGCTCAGGCACGCCGCTCCACCGACGTCGTCGCGCCGACCGGCGAGACGGCCTGGCGTCTGCGGATGGCCGACGACGGTTCGCTGGACGACCTCGCGGCGGTTGCCTGCCCGGAGGTGCTCGAACCCCTGGCGCCCGGACAGGTCCGGCTTTCGGTGCACGCCGCCGGCGTCAACTTCCGTGATGTGCTCGTCGCGTTGGGCATGGTTCCGGCGTACGGAGCCATGGGCGGTGAAGGTGCCGGTGTCGTGACGGAGGTCGGCCCCGGCGTGACGCACCTTTCGGTCGGCGACCGGGTGATGGGCGTGTTCGAGGGTGCGTACGGGCCTGTGGTGATCGCCGACGCGCGGATGGTCGCGCCGGTGCCGCGAGGCTGGGACATGCGGGAGGCAGCCGGTGTGCCGGCGGCCTTCCTCACCGCTTGGTACGGGCTCGTCGAGCTGGCCGGGCTGAAGGCGGGCGAGCGGGTGCTGATCCATGCCGCTACGGGTGGTGTGGGGATGGCGGCGGTGCAGATCGCCCGCCACATCGGGGCCGAGGTGTTCGCCACGGCGAGTCCGGCCAAGCATGGCGTGCTGGAGGAGATGGGCATCGATGCCGCCCACCGTGCGTCCTCCCGCGATCTCGCTTTCGAGGACGGGTTCCGGCGGGCCACCGACGGGCGCGGTGTCGATGTCGTACTGAACAGCCTGACCGGCGAGTTCATCGACGCTTCCCTGCGGTTGCTGGGGGAGGGCGGCGGTGGCCGGTTCCTGGAGATGGGCAAGACCGACGTACGTGCTCCCGAGGAGGTGGGCGCGGAGTACCCGGGCGTCACGTACACCGTCTACGACCTCGTGGACGATGCCGGGCCCGAACGCATCCGCCGGATGCTGGACCAGCTCGGCGAGTTGTTCGCCTCAGATCGGCTTAAGGCCCTCCCGGTACGTTCCTGGCCGCTGGGCAAGGCGCGGGAGGCGTTCCGGTTCATGAGTCAGGCGAAGCACACGGGCAAGCTGGTGCTGGAGGTCCCGCCCACCCTCGACCCGGAGGGCACGGTGCTGATCACGGGTGGCACCGGTGCGCTGGGGCGTGTCGTGGCGGAGCACCTGGTGCGGGAGTGGGGCGTACGGCATCTGCTGCTGGCCAGTCGGCGTGGTCCCGATGCCGCCGGGAGCGGTGAGCTGGTCGCGGAGTTGGCGGAGCTGGGTGCCACGGTCGATGTCGTCGCTGCTGACGTGAGCGATCCCGAAGCGGTGGCGGAGTTGGTCGGAAAGGCCGACCCGCCGCATCCGTTGACCGGTGTCGTGCATGCGGCGGGTGTGCTGGAGGACGCGGTGGTGACCGCGCAGACGCGGGACGGGTTGGCGAAGGTGTGGGCGGCCAAGGCTGCTGCCGCCGCGAATCTGGACGAGGCGACCCGGGAGATGCGTCTGGGGCTGTTCGTGGTGTTCTCCTCGGCCGCCGCGACGCTCGGCAGTCCGGGGCAGGCCAACTACGCGGCGGCCAACGCGTACTGCGACGCGCTGATGCAACACCGCAGGGCCCGGGGCCGGGCAGGCCTCTCGATCGGATGGGGCCTCTGGGACGCCTCGGACGACCGGCAGGGCAACGGGACGACCGGTATGACGGGCGGACTCACCGGCACCGACATCGCCCGCATGAGCCGCATCGGCGTCAAGGGCATGACCAACACCCACGGCCTCGCCCTCCTCGACGCCGCGCACCGGAACGGCCGCCCCCACCTCGTGGGATTCAACCTCGACCTGCGCACCCTCGCCACGCACCCCGTGCACACCAGGCCCGCCCTGCTGCGCGGTCTCGCCGCCCCCAGCACGGGCGGCGGCGCGAACAGGCGGACCGCGACGGCGGGCGGACAGCCCGCGGACCTGGCCGGCCGACTGGCCGCCCTGTCGCCCACCGACCGCCACCACACGCTGGTACGGCTCATCAGGGAGCAGGCCGCCACCGTCCTCGGGCACCACCCCGACAGCCTCACCCCGCGCAGCACCTTCAAGGAACTCGGCTTCGACTCCCTCACCGCGGTCGAACTGCGCAACAGGCTGTCCGCCGCCACCGGCCTCCGGCTGCCCTCCGGGCTCGTCTTCGACCACCCGGACGCGGACAACCTCGCCGAACACCTCGGCGCGCAGCTCGCCCCCGACGGCGACACGCCCGCCGTCGGCCAGGAAGCCACCGAACCGCTCCTGCGCGACCTCGCGAAACTCGAGCACGCCCTGTCCTCCGCCCACGTCGAACACCTCGACGCCGACGCGGTCACGTCCCGCCTGGAAACGCTGCTGTCGAAGTGGAAGTCGGCCAGTGCGGCACCCGGCTCGGCACCCGGCTCGGGCAGTACGAAGGAGCAGCTCAAGGTTGCCACGACCGACCAGGTCCTCGACTTCATCGACAAAGAACTGGGTGTGTGAAACGACCGTGCACGGCGCGACAACCACGCTGAAGGCTGGGTGAACTCTCATGGCGAGTGAAGAGGAACTGGTCGACTACCTCAAGCGGGTCGCCGCCGAACTGCACGACACCCGGCAGCGTCTGCGCGAGGTGGAGGACCGCAGGCAGGAACCGGTGGCCGTCGTCGGCATGGCCTGCCGGTTCCCCGGCGGCATCGAGACCCCCGAAGGCCTGTGGGACCTCGTTGCCGCCGGTGACGACGCCATCGAACCCTTCCCCACCGACCGCGGCTGGGACCTGGAGGGCATCTACCACCCGGACCCCGACCACCCCGGCACCTGCTACGTCCGCGAAGGCGGCTTCCTCACCGCCGCCGACCGGTTCGACTCCGACTTCTTCGGCTTCAGCCCGCGCGAGGCACTCGCCAGCAGCCCGCAACTGCGGCTGCTCCTCGAGACGTCCTGGGAAGCACTCGAACGGGCGGGCATCGACCCGACCTCCCTCAAGGGCAGCCCCACGGGCGTCTACGTCGGCGCCGCCACCACCGGCAACCAGACCCAGGGCGACGCGGGCGGCAAGGCGACGGAGGGTTACGCGGGCACCGCACCCAGCGTCCTCTCCGGCCGCGTCTCCTTCACGCTCGGCCTGGAGGGCCCTGCCGTCACCGTCGAGACCGCGTGCTCCTCCTCGCTCGTCGCGATGCACCTGGCCGCCAACGCGCTGCGGCAGGGCGAGTGCGACCTGGCCCTGGCGGGCGGAGTCACCATCATGTCCACGCCGGAGGTGTTCACCGGCTTCTCGCGCCAGCGCGGCCTGGCCCCCGACGGCCGCTGCAAGCCGTTCGCGGCGGCAGCCGACGGCACGGGCTGGGGCGAGGGCGCGGGCCTGATCCTCCTGGAACGCCTCTCCGACGCCCGCCGCAACGGCCACGACATCCTCGCCGTCATCCGCGGCTCCGCCATCAACCAGGACGGCGCCAGCAACGGCTTCACCGCGCCCAACGGCCCCTCGCAGCGCCGCGTCATCCGCCAGGCCCTTGCCGGTGCCAACCTGTCCACGTCGGAGATCGACGTCGTCGAGGCGCACGGCACCGGCACGAAACTCGGCGACCCCATCGAGGCCGAGGCGCTCATCGCCACGTACGGCAAGGAGCGCGAGGACGACCGCCCGCTGTGGCTCGGCTCGGTCAAGTCCAACATCGGTCACACGCAGGCCGCGGCCGGCGTGGCGGGTGTCATCAAGATGGTGATGGCCCTGCGGCGCGAGCTCCTGCCCGCGACACTGAACGTCGACGAGCCGACCCCGCACGTCCAGTGGGAGGGCGGAGGAGTGCGTCTCCTCACCGAGCCGGTCCCTTGGTCACGCGGCGACCGCCCGCGCCGCGCGGGCGTCTCCTCCTTCGGCATCTCGGGCACGAACGCGCACGTGATCCTTGAGGAAGCACCCGAAGCACCCGAAGTGCCAGTAAGGCCGGTCGGGGAGGCGTCGCCGGGTGCGGTGGTGCCGTGGGTCCTCTCCGGGCGGTCCGAGCAAGCGCTGGGGGAACAGGCCCGCAGGCTGCACGAGTTCCTGGCCGGGGACGGCACGCAGGCGCTGTCGGGCGAGGTCGGCTGGTCGCTGGTCACGGCACGGGCGGTGTTCGAGCATCGGGCCGTGGTGGTGGGCCGGGACCGGGACGAGCTGGTGGCCGGAGTTGCGGCGCTGGCCGCGGGCGAGGCGTCTCCGGATGTCGTGTCAGGGATCGCGTCCGGTGACGTCGGTCCTGGGCCGGTGTTGGTGTTTCCCGGGCAGGGGTCGCAGTGGGTGGGGATGGGGGCTCGGCTGCTGGACGAGTCACCCGTGTTCGCGGCGCGTATGGCCGAGTGCGAGCAGGCGTTGTCCGCGTATGTCGACTGGTCGTTGTGTGAGGTGTTGCGCGGGGACGGGCGTGAGCTGGCGCGGGTCGAGGTCGTGCAGCCGGTGCTGTGGGCGGTGATGGTGTCGCTGGCTGCGGTGTGGGCTGACCAGGGGGTCATTCCGGCTGCGGTGATCGGGCATTCGCAGGGTGAGATGGCTGCCGCGTGTGTGGCGGGTGCGCTGTCGTTGGAGGATGCGGCGCGGATCGTGGCGGTACGCAGTGACGCACTGCGGCAGCTGCAGGGGCGCGGCGACATGGCGTCCGTCGGCGCTGGTGCCAAGCGGGTCGCGGAGCTCATCGGCGAGCGGCCGGGTGTGAGCGTCGCGGCCGTCAACGGCCCCTCGTCCACGGTCATTTCGGGCTCGCCCGAGCATGTGGCTGCTGTGGTCGCCGAGGCGGCGGCATGTGGTCTTCGGGCTCGGGTCATCGACGTCGGCTACGCCTCCCACCACCCGCAGATCGACGCACTCCACGACGAGCTGACCGAACGCCTGGCCGACATCCGGCCGGTCTCGACGGACGTGGCGTTCTACTCGACCGTCACGGCTGAACGTCTTCAGGACACGACCGCGCTGGACACCGACTACTGGGTCACCAACCTCCGCCAGCCCGTCCGTTTCGCCGAGACGGTCGAGGCGCTCCTCGCGGACGGATACCGGCTGTTCATCGAGGCCAGCGCGCACCCTGTGCTTGCTCTCGGCATGGAGGAGACCATCGAGCGGGCCGATGTGTCCGCCACGGTGGTTCCGACCCTGCGCCGCGACCATGGTGACGTCGCTCAGCTCACCCGGGCTGCCGCGCAGGCCTTCGCGGCGGGTGCCGACGTCGACTGGCGGCGCTGGTTCCCGGCCGACCCCGCCCCTCGTACCGTCGACCTGCCCACGTATGCCTTCCAGCGCCGACGCTACTGGCTGCCGGTGGACGGCGTCGGCGACGTGCGTTCCGCGGGGCTGCGGCGGTTGGAACACACGCTGTTGCCCGCCGCGCTCGGGCTCGCCGACGGTGCGCTCGTGCTGACGGGGCGGCTCTCGGCGTCCGGTGGCGGCGACTGGCTCGCCGACCACGCGGTCGCGGGCACGACACTCGTCCCCGGTGCCGCACTGGTCGAGTGGGCGTTGCAGGCGGCCTACGAGGTGGGCTGCCCCACACTGGAGGAGCTGACGCTCCAGGCACCCCTGGTGCTGCCGGGCACCGGAGGCCTGCAAGTCCAGGTGGTCGTGGGCGCGGCCGACGAGCAGGGCGGCCGGCGGGAGGTGCGGGTCTTCTCGCGCACCGAGGCAGGGACCGGGACCGAAACCGGGACCGGGTCCGGGGCCGAGTCCGATGGCGGGCTGGGCCGGGACGAGGACTGGCTGTGCCATGCGACCGGCGTGCTGAGCCCCGACCTCGGTGACGTACCGGACGGACTGAGTGGACAGTGGCCGCCGACGGACGCCCAGCCGGTACAGATCGGTGATCTCTACGAACGGGCCGCGTCGGCGGGATATGAGTACGGGCCGTCGTTCCAAGGCCTGCGTGCCGTATGGCGGCAAGGGCGGGACCTGCTCGCCGAGGTGCGGCTGCCGGAACAGGCGGGGTCCGAGGACGGCTTCGGCATCCACCCCGTACTGCTCGACGCCGCACTGCACCCGGCGCTGCTTCTCGCCGGTGACACCTCCGACGAAGTCGAAGACGGGAACCCCGACCTCCCGTTCGTGTGGAACGGGGTGTCCCTCTGGGCCACGGGCGCCGCCACGGTACGGGTCCGACTGACCCCGTACGAGGAAGGGGGCGAGGGCGAGAGCGGTGGGGCGCTGCGCGTGACCGTCGCCGATGCCACGGGCGCGCCCGTGCTCAGCGTGGACTCCCTGGCCCTACGCCCCGCCGACCCGGAACTGCTGCGCTCGGCGGGCCGGGCAGGCGGCGTCACCCCCAATTTGTTCACTGTGGAGTGGAGTGTGTTGCCGACGGTGGCAGCCGTGGGGGAGAGCGGCGACGGCTGGGCGGTACTCGGCCAGGAGGCGCCTGATTGGGCGGATCCGAGCGTCCCGCACTACCCCGACCTGCCTGCGCTGCTGACCTCCCTGGACGCTGGGATGCAGGCCCCCGCGACCGTCCTGGTCGAGCCCGTCGCGCCTGCCTCCGGAACGGTCGACACCCGAGGGCGGGCTGTCGCCGAACAGGTGTTGGACCTGCTCCGGGACTGGCTCGCCGAGCCGCGTCTGACCGAGACCCGCCTCGTACTGGTCACTCACGGCGCGGTGCCGGTGCCGGTTCCGGTAACGGTGGCCGCCGGAGACGACCACACTCCCACCGCCATCGATGTCCCCGCCGCCGCGCTATGGGGCCTCATACGCGCCGCACAGGCCGAACACCCGGATCGCTTCGTCCTGTTGGACACCGCGGACACGGTGGACGCGGACGCATCAGCGGTCGCCGTCGCCGCGGCCCTCGCGACCGACGAACCTCAGCTGGCCGTCCGCGACGGAGTGATACTGGCCCCCCGCCTGGCCCGCGCCACCGCCACCAGCACCTACGCCGAGTCCGACGCACCGGCACCGGAGGGCGGCCACCTCACCCCCGACGGCACCGTCCTCATAGCCGGCGGTACCGGCATGATGGGCGCCCTCGTCGCGGAGCACCTGGTCAGCACCTGGGCGGTACGGCACCTCCTGCTCGTCAGCCGCCAAGGCCCCGACGCCCCGGGCGCCCGCGAACTCGCCGACCGTCTCACCCGTCTGGGCGCCGCCGTCCGCATCGTCGCGGCCGACCTGACGGACGCACGAGCCACCACCGACCTGATCGCGTCGATCGACCCGGCGCACCCGCTGACCGGGGTGATCCACGCGGCCGGTGTCCTGGACGACGCCGTGGTCACCGCGCAGACCAGCGAGCAGCTTGCGAGGGTATGGGCGGCCAAGGCCTCCGTCGCCGCCAACCTCGACGCGGCCACGGCGGATCTCCCGCTCGGCCTCTTCCTCATGTTCTCCTCCGCGGCAGGTGTCCTCGGCAACGCGGGCCAGGTCGGCTACGCCGCCGCCAACGCCTTCGTCGACGCCCTGGTCGCCCGCCGCCGCGCCGCAGGACTGACAGGCCTGTCGATCGCCTGGGGCCTGTGGGCACGCGGCAGCGCCATGACCCGGCACCTGGACGACGCCGACCTCGCGCGATTGCGGGCCGGTGGCGTCAAGCCACTCCTCGACGAGCAGGGCCTCGCCCTCCTCGACGCGGCACGCGCGGCCGCGCCCCACGCCTCGCTCCTGGTCGCGGCGGGTATCGACGTACGCGAACTGTCCGCGGACGACGTACCGGCGATCCTGCGCAACCTGACCAGCCGGACCCGCCGCAGGGCAGCGGCCGACTCCGCCGTGGACCAAGGCGCGCTGGAACGACGGCTCGCGGGCCTGGACGAGACAGAGCGCAGGGCCGCCGTCAGCGACGTCGTACGCGAGTGCGTGGCGGCGGTACTGGGCCACCGGTCCGCCTCCGACGTACGCACCGAAGCCAACTTCAAGGACCTCGGCTTCGACTCGCTCACGGCCGTCCAGCTGCGCAACCGCCTCTCGACGGCAAGCGGCCTCCGCCTGCCCGCCACACTGGCCTTCGACCACCCCACCCCCCAGGCCCTCGCGGCCTACCTCTGCACGCGCCTCGGCGGACCGGCCGCGGACCCGGCCACGCCTGCGCCCGCCGCGCGGCCCGCCGCCACGACGGACGACCCGGTGGCGATCGTCGCCATGGCCTGCAAGTACCCGGGCGGAGTGGCATCGCCCGAAGGGCTCTGGGACCTGGTCGCGGCGGGCGTGGACACGGTCGGCGAGTTCCCGACCGGCCGCGGCTGGGACCTGGAACGCCTCTTCCACCCCGACCCTGACCACCCCGGCACCAGCTACGCCGACCAAGGCGCCTTCCTCCCCGACGCCAGTGACTTCGATGCGGCGTTCTTCGGGATCAATCCGCGGGAGGCGTTGGCGATGGATCCGCAGCAGCGTCTGCTGCTGGAGGCGTCGTGGGAGGTGTTCGAGCGTGCGGGCATCGACCCGACGACGCTCAGGGGCAGCCTGACCGGCACGTACGTCGGTGTCATGTATCACGACTACGCCGCAGGCCTGGCCCAGGACGCCCAACTGGAGGGTTACTCCATGCTCGCCGGTTCCGGCAGCGTGGTCTCCGGCCGGGTCTCGTACACCCTGGGTCTGGAGGGTCCGGCGGTGACGGTGGACACGGCGTGCTCGTCGTCGCTGGTCTCCCTCCACTTGGCGGCGCAGGCGCTGCGCCAGGGCGAGTGCGATCTGGCCCTCGCGGGCGGCGTCACCGTCATGGCGACCCCCGAGGTCTTCACCGGCTTCTCGCGCCAGCGCGGCCTGGCCCCCGACGGCCGCTGCAAGCCGTTCGCGGCGGCGGCCGACGGCACGGGCTGGGGCGAGGGTGTCGGCGTGCTGCTGCTGGAACGGCTGTCGGACGCCCGGCGCAATGGTCACCAAGTATTGGCGGTGGTGCGGGGTTCGGCGGTGAATCAGGACGGTGCGAGCAATGGTTTGACGGCGCCGAATGGTCCGTCGCAGGAGCGGGTGATTCGGCAGGCGTTGGCGAGTGGTGGTCTCTCGGCAGGGGACGTCGATGTGGTGGAGGGGCACGGGACGGGGACGACGTTGGGTGATCCGATCGAGGCGCAGGCTTTGCTGGCGACGTATGGGCAGGGTCGTTCGGTGGGTCGGCCGGTGTGGTTGGGGTCGGTGAAGTCGAATATTGGTCATACGCAGGCGGCTGCGGGTGTTGCGGGTGTCATCAAGATGGTGATGGCGATGCGGCGTGGTGTGGTGCCGGCGAGTTTGCATGTGGATGAGCCGTCGCCGCATGTGGATTGGGATTCGGGTGCGGTGCGGTTGGCGGTGGAGGCGGTGCCGTGGCCGGAGGTGGCGGGGCGGGGTGTGCGTCGTGCGGGTGTGTCGTCCTTCGGTGCGTCGGGGACGAATGCGCATGTGATCGTGGAGTACGTTCCCGAGTCGGTCGCCGAGGTTGCTGTCGAGCCGGAGGGCGGGGCGGCTGATGATGGTGTGCTGGTGCCGTGGGTGGTGTCGGCGCGGAGTCCGCAGGCGCTGCGCGACCAAGCACGCCGACTCGGCGAGGCGGTGACGGGCGAATCGGCCGGGGCGATACGTGACGTGGGCTGGTCCCTGCTGCGTTCGCGCTCGCTCTTCGACCACCGCGCGGTGGTGATCGGCTCCGACCGCGCCGAACTGGACGCGGGCATCCACGCGTTGGCCTCCGGCCAGACACATTCGGCGTTGACGAAGTCCGGTGAGGACGCAGCCTCCCCGCGCGGAGACATGGTCTGGCTGTTCAGTGGTCAGGGCAGTCAGGTGGTGGGGATGGGTGCCGGGTTGTATGAGCGGTTCCCCGTGTTTGCCGCAGCCTTTGATGAGGTGTGTGAGCTGCTCGACGTCGAGCTGGGCGGATCGGTTCGGGAGGTTGCGTTCGGGGGGTCGCGGGAGCGGCTTGATCACACGATGTGGGCGCAGGCAGGGTTGTTCGCGCTGCAGGTGGGGCTCGCCCGGCTCTGGGAGTCGCTGGGGGTGCGGCCGGATGTGGTGGTCGGGCACTCGATCGGGGAGATCGCGGCGGCACATGTCGCGGGGGTGTTCGGGCTTGCGGATGCGTGCAAGGTGGTCGGGGCTCGTGCTCGGTTGATGGGTGCGTTGCCCGAGGGCGGTGCGATGTGCGCAGTGCAGGCCACGCCCGAGGAGCTGGCGGCGGACCTTGAGGGATCCGCAGTGAGTATCGCGGCGGTCAACACCCCGGATTCCACCGTTGTTTCAGGCCCGGCGGACGAAGTCGAGGAGGTCACCGGACTCTGGCGGGAGAGGGGACGTAAGACCAAGGCGCTCGCCGTCAGCCACGCGTTCCACTCCGCCTTGATGGAGCCCATGCTCGCGGACTTCGCCGAAGCGATACGTGACGTGGAGTTCGCGGCGCCGAGGATGACGCTGATGAGCAACGTCACGGGTCGGGAAGCCGGAGCCGAGGTCATGGTGCCGGAGTACTGGACCAAGCACGTACGCCAGACCGTCCTGTTCCAGCGCGCCGTCGCCGAAGTCGCCGACCGCGCAGGCGTGTTCGTGGAGCTGGGCTCCGCCCCGGTTCTGATCACCGCCGCCCAGCACACCCTGGACGATGTCGCCGATCCGCAAGCACCCGCACCCGAGCCCGTACTCGTCTCCTCGCTCGCCGGTGAGCGTTCCGATGAACAGGCGTTCCTGGCTGCCATGGCCCGTCTCCACACTGCTGGTGTCGACGTGGACTGGTCGGTGTTGTTCCCGGCCGATCCGGCGCCGCGCACGGTCGAGCTGCCTACGTATGCGTTTCAGCGGGAGCGGTTCTGGTTGGCGGGTCGTGCGGGAGGTGGGGATGCGGCGGGGCTGGGTCTGGTGGCTGCGGGGCATCCGCTGTTGGGTGCGGCGGTGGAGTTCGCCGACCGGGGTGGGTGCCTTCTGACCGGGCGTTTGTCGCGTTCGGGGGTCTCGTGGCTTGCTGATCATGAGGTTGGCGGGGCGGTGTTGGTGCCGGGTGCGGCGTTGGTCGAGTGGGCGTTGCGGGCCGGTGACGAGGTCGGTTGTGCGGTCGTGGATGAGTTGATGTTGCAGGCGCCTGTCGTGGTGCCTGAGGCGGCCGGGCTGCGCGTACAGGTGGTGGTGGACGAGGCCGGGGAGGATGGGCGTCGCGGCATCCACGTCTACAGTCGCCCTGACGCCGACACCTCCGCAGGCGTAGGGGGCGAGGACTCGTGGGTCTGCCACGCCACCGGCGTACTCGCCCCCGAAGCCGAGGCCCAAACGGTCCAAGGACAGGCCGGGGCATGGCCCGGAGCGGGTGCTGTGCCCGTGGATCTGGCGGGCTTCTACGGGCGCGTGGCCGACGCGGGGTACGCGTACGGCCCGGCGTTCCAAGGGCTGCGGGCCGCCTGGCGGGACGGCGGGGATCTGCTGGCCGAGGTCGTCCTGCCCGAGGCCGCAGGAACGTACGACGGTTACGGCATCCACCCCGCCCTCCTCGACGCCACACTCCACCCCGCCCTGTTGCTCGACTGGTCCGACCAGCCGGTCGCGGACGACGGCAAGGTCTGGCTGCCGTTCACCTGGAACCAGGTTTCCTTGTGGGCTGCGGGCGCCGGCACCGTACGCGTGCGGCTGTCGCCCGGCGCGCACGACGAGACCGAGCGGGAAGTACGAGTTCTGGTCACCGACACTGCCGGGGCGAACGTCCTGAGCGTGGCATCCGTGACGATGCGCCCCGCCGACCTCCAACAATTGCAGTCCGTGCCGACGCAGGACGACGGCCTCTTCACGGTGGAGTGGACGCCTCTCCCCGCTCCGCAGGTGGTAGAGGCGTCCGACGCCAGGGGCTGGGTCGCGCTCTCGGGTGACGGTCGTGGCGGGCTGGCCGATGTGGTGGCGTCGGTGGGTGATGAGGTGCCGTGGGCGGTGTTGGCGCCTGTTGCTGTCTCCGTGGGTGACCCGCTGCGGGTTGCGGAGGGTGTGCTGTCGCTGGTGCAGGAGTTCCTGGCGGCGCCCGAGCTGGTCGAGTCCCGTCTTGTCGTGGTGACGCGCTCTGCGGTCGCCACGGACGACGGGGGCGACGAAACCGATGTGGATGCGTCCGCGGCGGCGGTGTGGGGTCTGGTGCGCAGTGCGCAGTCGGAGAACCCGGGCCGGTTCGTCCTGCTCGACATCGAGGGAGACCTGCGCACGGATGACAGTGAGGGTGCGCTGCCGCAGGCCCGCCTGCGCCAGGCCGTGGAAGACCTCGATGAACCCCAACTCGCCCTCCGTGAGGGCACACTGCTCATTCCGCGACTCGTCCGCGCAAGCGGCGGCACGGCCAGCATCGCCATGCCCCATGACCGCGCCTGGCGCCTGGACAAGGGAAGCGCCGAGACGCTGGAAAGCGTGGCCCCGGTCGCGTACCCCGAGGTGCTGGAGCCTCTGGGGCCTGGCCAGGTACGCCTCGCCATCCACGCTGCGGGCATCAACTTCCGCGACGTCCTGGTCGGTCTCGGCATGGTGCCCGGACAGGTAGGCCTCGGCGGCGAAGGTGCAGGTGTCGTGACGGAGGCCGGCCCCGGCGTGACGCACCTGTCGGTCGGCGATCGCGTCATGGGCGTACTCCACGGTTCCTTCGGCCCGACTGCTGTCGCGGACACGCGGATGGTCGCGCCGGTCCCGAGGGGCTGGGACATGCGGCAGGCGGCCGCGATGCCGGTCGCGTACCTGACGGCTTGGTACGGGCTCGTCGAGCTGGCCGGGCTGAAGGCGGGCGAGCGGGTGCTGATCCATGCCGCTACGGGTGGTGTGGGGATGGCGGCGGTGCAGATCGCCCGCCACATCGGGGCCGAGGTGTTCGCCACGGCGAGTCCGGCCAAGCATGGCGTGCTGGAGGGGATGGGCATCGACGCCGCGCACCGTGCGTCCTCCCGCGATCTCGCCTTTGAGGACGGGTTCCGGCGGGCCACCGACGGGCGCGGTGTCGATGTCGTACTGAACAGCCTGACCGGCGAGTTCATCGATGCCTCCCTGCGGTTGCTGGGGGAGGGCGGCGGTGGCCGGTTCCTGGAGATGGGCAAGACGGACCTGCGGGAGCCGGAGGA
Organism: Streptomyces venezuelae; assembly: GCF_008642335.1. NCBI lineage: Bacteria > Bacillati > Actinomycetota > Actinomycetes > Kitasatosporales > Streptomycetaceae > Streptomyces > Streptomyces venezuelae. Next base: position 7,228,814 of record NZ_CP029191.1, read on the forward strand.
GGTGGGCGCGGAGTATCCGGGCGTCACGTACACCGTCTACGACCTCGTCACCGATGCCGGGCCGGACCTCATCGAGGCCATGATGCGGGACCTCGGCGAGAGGTTCGCGTCAGGGACCCTGGCCCCCCTGCCCGTACGTTCCTGGCCGCTGGACCGGGCCCGCGAGGCGTTCCGGTTCATGAGCCAGGCCAAGCACACCGGCAAACTCGTGCTCGACGTACCCGCCCCGCTCGACCCCGAAGGCACGGTGCTGATCACGGGTGGCACCGGTGCGCTGGGGCGTGTCGTGGCGGAGCACCTGGTGCGGGAGTGGGGCGTACGGCATCTGCTGCTGGCGAGCCGACGCGGCCCCGACGCGCCCGGTGCTCCCGAACTGCGCGCGCACATCGAAGAATTGGGTGCCGAAGCGACCCTCGTCGCGGCTGATGTCGGCGATCCGGTGTCGGCGGCGGAGTTGGTCGGAAAGACGGATCCTTCGCATCCGTTGACCGGTGTCGTGCATGCGGCGGGTGTGCTGGAGGACGCGGTGGTGACCGCGCAGACGCGGGACGGGTTGGCGAAGGTGTGGGCGGCCAAGGCCGCGGCCGCCGCGAATCTGGACGAGGCGACCCGGGGCATGCGTCTGGGGCTGTTCGTGGTGTTCTCCTCGGCCGCCGCGACGCTCGGCAGTCCGGGGCAGGCCAACTACGCGGCGGCCAACGCGTACTGCGACGCGCTGATGCAACACCGCAGGGCCCGGGGCCAGGCAGGCCTCTCGATCGGATGGGGCCTCTGGGATGCGTCGAACGACGTGAGGGACAAAGACACGGCGGCCGGGACCGAGTTCACGCGCCACGGCGACCAATCCGCGCCCGGCACCGGTACCCCCGGAATGACCGGCGCCCTGAGCGACGTCGACGTGGCCCGCATGGCCCGCATCGGCGTCAAGGCCATGACCACCGCGCACGGCCTCGCCCTCCTGGACGCCGCACTCCGCCAGGGCCGCCCGCACCTGATGGCCGCCGGCCTCAACCCCCGCGTCCTCGCCGGCAAACCCGCCGCCGCCCTTCCCCCGCTCCTCCGCGCCTTCGCCGACGGCCGGGGACGGGCGCGGCCGACCGCCGCCGCCACGGCGGTCCGGCAGAACACCGACTGGGCGGGCAAGCTGTCCGCGCTCACCGCCGAGGAACAGCACCGCACCCTGCTCGACCTGGTGCGGACGCACGCGGCGGCCGTCCTCGGACACGCGGGGACCGACGCGGTCCGCGCCGACGCCCCCTTCCAGGATCTCGGCTTCGACTCCCTCACCGCGGTCGAACTGCGCAACAGGCTGTCCGCCGCCACCGGCCTGCGCCTGCCCGCCACGTTCATTTTCCGGCACCCCACGCCGACGGCCATCGCCGAGGAACTGCGCACGCAGCTGTGCCCCGCGGGTGCCGACCCGTCGGCGCCGCTCTTCGGCGAGCTGGACAAGCTGGAGACGGTGATCGCGGGGCACGCGCACGACGAGGGCACACGCGGCCGCCTCGTGGCGCGCCTGCAGAGCCTGTTGTGGCGCCTGGACGACACCGCGAGCGCGGTGGGGGACATCGACGGGGACGCCACAGAGAGCGACGACCACGACCTCGATTCCGCGTCGGACGACGAGCTCTTCGAGCTGATCGACCGAGAACTGCCCTCTTGACCAGGAGTGGACCGGGTGTGGACCTGACCAGGAGCGGAGAAGACATGCCGGGTGAGAAAGACAAGCCGGGTACGGAGGCCAGGCCGAGGACGGAAGGCAAGCCGGGTACGGAGGACAAGCCGAGTACGGAGGGCAAGCCAGGCACGGAGGACAAGCTCCGCCACTACCTGAAGCGCGTGACGGCGGATCTCGGGCAGACCCGTCAGCGCCTGCGCGACGTGGAGGAGCGGCAGCGGGAACCGATCGCCGTCGTCTCGATGGCCTGCCGGTACCCGGGCGGCGTCGCCTCACCGGAACAGCTCTGGGACCTCGTGGCCGCGCAGGGCGACGCGATCGAGGAGTTCCCGACCGACCGCGGCTGGGACGTGGCCGGCCTCTACCACCCGGACCCGGACCACCCCGGCACCACCTACGTGCGCGAAGCCGGATTCCTCCGGGACGCCGCCCGCTTCGACGCCGACTTCTTCGGCGTCAACCCGCGCGAGGCGCTCGCCGCCGACCCGCAGCAGCGCGTACTCCTCGAAGTGGCCTGGGAGCTGTTCGAGCGGGCGGGCATCGACCCGGGCACACTCAGGGACACGCTCACCGGCGTGTACGCAGGAGTGTCGAGCCAGGACCACATGTCGGGGGAGCAGGTGCCGCCGGAGGTCGAGGGGTACGCGACCACGGGCACCCTGGCCAGCGTCATCTCCGGCCGCATCGCGTACACCTTCGGCCTGGAGGGCCCGGCGGTGACGCTCGACACGGCGTGCTCGGCATCGCTGGTGGCCATCCACCTGGCCTGCCAGGCGCTGCGCCAAGGTGACTGCGGCCTGGCTCTGGCGGGCGGTGTGACCGTCCTGTCCACGCCGACGGCGTTCGTGGAGTTCTCGCGCCAGCGGGGCCTGGCGCCGGACGGCCGCTGCAAACCGTTCGCGGAGGCCGCCGACGGCACGGGATTCTCCGAGGGCGTCGGCCTGATCCTCCTGGAACGCCTTTCCGACGCTCGCCGCAACGGCCACCAAGTACTCGGCGTCGTCCGCGGATCCGCCGTCAACCAGGACGGCGCCAGCAACGGCCTCACCGCCCCCAACGACGTCGCCCAGGAACGCGTGATCCGCCAGGCCCTCGCCAGCGCCCGCGTCACGCCGGACGCCGTCGACGCCGTGGAGGCCCACGGCACCGGCACCACGCTCGGCGACCCCATCGAGGGCAACGCGCTCCTCGCCACGTACGGGAAGGACCGACCGGCGGACCGGCCGCTGTGGCTCGGCTCGGTGAAGTCGAACATCGGCCATACGCAGGCCGCCGCGGGCGTCGCCGGCGTCATCAAAATGGTGATGTCGATGCGCCACGGAGAGCTGCCCGCCTCCCTGCACATCGACCGTCCCACGCCCCACGTGGACTGGGAGGGCGGAGGAGTGCGGCTCCTCACCGCCCCCGTGCCGTGGCCCGAGACGGACCGCCCCCGCCGGGCGGGCGTCTCCTCCTTCGGCATCAGCGGCACCAACGCTCACCTGATCCTGGAACAGGCCCCCGCACCGCCCCCCGCCGAAGATCCCGGGCCCCGGCAGGATCTCGTGGTGCCGTGGCTCGTCTCGGCCCGCAGCCGGGAAGCGCTGCGGGAGCTGGGTCGCGCCCTCGCCGAACGGGCCGCTGCGACACCGGAGTTGAGTGCACCCGTCGACATCGGCTGGTCGCTGCTCCGTACGCGTGCGCTGCATGACCGTCGCGCCGTGGTCGTGGGCGCGGACCGCGCCGACTTGGTGGCCGGGCTTGAGGCACTCGCCGCGGAGGAGCCGCATCCGGCGCTGATAGGCCCGACTTCCGTGCCGGTCGGTGCCGGAAAGGACATGGTCTGGCTGTTCAGTGGTCAGGGCAGTCAGGTGGTGGGGATGGGTGCCGGGTTGTATGAGCGGTTCCCTGTGTTTGCCCAGGCCTTTGATGAGGTGTGCGGGCTGCTTGATGTGGAGTTGGGTGGTTCGGTCCGCGAAGTCGTCTTCGGGGGGCCGCGGGGGCGGTTGGATCACACGATGTGGGCGCAGGCGGGGTTGTTTGCGCTGCAGGTGGGTTTGGCGCGGTTGTGGGAGTCGGTGGGGGTTCGGCCGGATGTGGTGGTCGGGCATTCCATCGGGGAGATCGCGGCGGCGCATGTGGCGGGGGCCTTTGGGCTGGCGGATGCGTGCAAGGTGGTGGGTGCGCGGGCGCGGTTGATGGGTGCGTTGCCCGAGGGCGGTGCGATGTGCGCGGTGCAGGCCACGCCTGAGGAGCTGGCGGCGGACCTCGCGGGGTCGGGTGTGAGCTTCGCGGCGGTCAACACCCCGGACTCCACCGTCATTTCGGGTCCGGCGGATGCGGTCGAGAGGGTTGTTGCGCTGTGGCGGGATAAGGGGCGTAAGACCAAGGCGCTCTCGGTCAGCCACGCGTTTCACTCGGCCCTGATGGAGCCCATGCTCACGGACTTCACCGAGGCGATACGCGACGTCAAGTTCGCCGCACCCAAGGTCTCGCTGATCAGCAACGTCACGGGCCGGGAAGCCGGGTCCGAGATCACCGCTCCGGAGTACTGGGCCAAGCACGTGCGGCAACCCGTCCTCTTCCAGCCCGCCATCGCCGAAGTCGCCGACCGCGCGGGCGTGTTCGTGGAGCTGGGTCCCACACCCGTCCTGGCCACTGCCGCCCAACACACCCTCGACGTGGTCGCCGACCCTCAAGGCGGGTCCGAGCCCGTCGTCACCGCCTCCCTGCGCCACGCGGACCTGCCGGACGACGTCGCCTTCGCGCAGGCCATGGCGCGCCTCCACACGGCGGGGGTCACGGTCGACTGGTCCGGCTGGTTCCCGGCCGACCCTCCGCCCCGCACGGTCGACCTGCCCACTTACCCCTTCCAGGGGCGGCGCTTCTGGCTGGCGGACGTCGCGGTGCCCGGCGTCGCGTCCGTGGCGGACGGGGAAGAGGCCGGGTTCTGGGCAGCCGTCGAAGGCGCGGACGTCCAGGCCCTCTGCGACACCCTCCACCTCAAGGACGACGCGGACCGGGCCGCCCTGGAGACGGTGTTCCCGGCGCTGTCCGCGTGGCGGCGCGAGCGGCGGGACCGGTCGACCGTCGACGCCTGGCGGTACCGCGTCGACTGGCGGCGCGTGGACCTGCCGACACCCGCGCCGGGCGGCGGGGCCTGGCTGGTCCTCGCCCCCGAAGACGGTGCGGAGGCGTGGTCGCGTACGTGTGTCCGGGCGCTGGAGGAGACGGGCGCGCCGGTACGTCTCGTCGAGGTCGGGACGGGTGCCGGGCGCGCCGAGCCGGCCGACCTGAGCCGCTCGTGGCGGTCGACGGGCGCGGACGACGACGTACCGCTCGCCGGAGTGCTTTCCTTGCTGGCGCTCGCCGACGGCACGGACGCTGAAACCGACACCGACACCAACACCAACACCGACACCAACACCAACACCGACACCAACACGGACGCCCGACGCCGGTTCAGCGGCACCTCGGCCACCCTCACCCTGCTGCACGGTCTCCTCGACGTCGAAGCCGATGTGCCCCTCTGGTGTGCCACCCGGGGCGCCGTGTCGTGCGGTGACACCGACCCCGTCGTCTCTCCGGAACAGGCCGCCGTCTGGGGACTCGGCCGCGTGGCCGCCCTCGAACACCCGGAACTGTGGGGCGGACTGCTGGACCTGCCCGCCGACCCCGACACACTCGATCCCGCCGCGCTGTACGCGGTGCTGTGCGGGGGCAGCGGCGAGGACCAGGTCGCGCTGCGTCGCGGCGGCGCCTACGGCCGACGTCTGGTGCCCGACGCGCCGGTCGGCGACGAGGCGGCCGGAAGCTGGCGGCCGGAAGGCGCGGTCCTGGTGACGGGCGGCGTCGGCCGGCTGACGGAACAGGTCGTGCGGTGGCTCGCCGCGTCCGGCGCCGAGCACGTCGTACTCCTGGACACGGTCCCAGACGGCGATCACCTGAATAGCCAGGCCCACCAGGCCCACCAGGCCCACCAGGACGGCGGGCTCGCCGCCGAAGTAGCAGCCCAGGGCGTGCAGTTCACCGTTCTGACCGTCCCTTACGGAAGCCAGGCCCAGGTCCAGGCCCAGGTCCAGACCCAGGACCGCAGCCGCGCACTCGCCGAGCTCGCGGACGTACGCATCCAAACCGTCATCCACACCTCCCTGCCCGGCGAGCTCGCCCCCCTCGCCGAGGTCACGCCCGACGCCCTCGACGCAGCCACGGCCGCGGCCGCAGCCCTGGAGCTGGGCGATCTCGCGGCCGGTACCGGCTCCGGGCACGTCGACACCGTGCTGTACTTCTCCTCCGTCGCCGCCACGCTCGGCAGTAGGGAGCACGGCGCGTACGCCGCCGCCAACGCCTACCTCGACGCGCTCGCCCAGCGGCACGGCGATGGGGGCGAGGGACCTCGAACCGTCTCCGTCGGATGGGGCATCTGGGATCTGCCAAAGGACCCAAAGGACCCAAAGGACCGCGACCTGGCCCGCGACCTGGCCCGCGGTGCCGCCGGGCTCTCCCGGCGCCAGGGGCTGCCGCCCCTGGAACCCCGGCTGGCGCTCGGTGCGCTGCGCTCCGTGCTCGACGCGGGACGGGGGCACAGCCTGGTCGCCGACATCGAATGGGAGCGGTTCGCGCCGCTGTTCACCCTTGCCCGCCCGACCCGTCTGCTCGATGAGGTCCCCGCGGCCCGCCGCATCCTCGACGCCTCCTCGGACGGCGCCGAAAGCGCCGAAAGCGCCGAGAAGGCCTCCGCGCTGCGACGCGAGCTGGCCGCGCTGCCGGTGCGGGAGCGGAGCGGACGGCTCCTCGACGTGGTGCGCGAGCAGGTCGCCGGCGTGCTGCGGTACGAGCCGGGGCAGGAGGTGGAGCCGGAGAAGGCCTTCAAGGACCTGGGCTTCGACTCCCTCGTCGTGGTGGAGCTGCGCAACCGGCTGCGCGTCGCGACGGGGCTGCGGCTGCCCGCCACCCTGGTCTACGACTATCCGACGCCCCGCGCCCTCGCCGAACACCTGCTGGACAGGGTCCTGCCCGACGGTGGCGCGGGCGAACTCCCGGTGGCCGGGCACCTGGACGACCTGGAGGAGACCCTCGCCGGACTCGCCGTGGACGACCCCCGCCGCACGGGCCTGATCCGACGTCTCCAGACCCTGCTGTGGAAGCAGCCGAAGCAGCCGAAGCAGCTGGACTCCGCGGAGGCCCCCCTCCCCGCCGACGGCGAGGACGGACAGGGCGGCGAAGCGGACGACCTGTCGGCCGCGAGCGCCGACGACATGTTCGCGCTGATCGACCGCCAGTGGGGCACCCTGTGACGCGCGCCGCGGACCGGCACGGAACGGTCGACCTCGTGGAACGGGACGAGGAACTGGCCGCGCTGCGGAGCGCGTACGAGGATGCCGGGGACACCCGCGGCAGCGTGGTGGTGCTCAGCGGAGCGGTCGGCACCGGCAAGACCGCGCTGCTGCGGGCGTGGACCGAGCGGGTCGCGCCCGCCGTGCTCGTGCTGACCGCCAGGGCCTGCCGGGCCGAGCGCGAGCTGCCCCTGGGCATCCTGGAGCAATTGGTACGCGGCTGCCCGGAACTGCCGGCCGCGACGGCCGAACGTACGCTGGCGTGGTGTGACGAGGCCGCCGCCGCACCCCCGCCCCCACCCGTACTTCATGCACCCGCGCTGCGTGGGCTCTGTGAGGCGCTGCGCGGTCTGGTCGCCGAGCGGCCCGTCCTGATCGCCGTCGACGACGCGCACCACGCCGACGCGGCCTCGCTGCAATGCCTGCTGTACATGATGCGCAGGCTGCGCTCGGCGCGGCTCCATGTGCTGTTCACCGAGTACGTCCATCAGACGGCGGACAACGCGCTGCTCGGCAGCGAGTTCCCGCACGAGCCCGCGCTGCGGCGGATCCGCCTCGAGCCGTTGTCGAAGGCCGGGGTGGAAGCCGTGCTCGCGCGGCGACTCGACGAGGAAACGGCGGGGAACCTCACTCCGCTCGTCCACGGCATGAGCGCGGGCCATCCGCCCCTCGTCCACGCGCTGGCCGACGACCACCGGTCGGCGGGCGGCGCCGGCGAGGCGTTCGGGCGAGCGGTACTCGGCTTCCTCCACCGACACGAGGCGCCGGTGACCGAAGTCGCGCGTGCCGTCGCGGCGTTGGGGCAGCAGGCCGCACCCGCTCTGCTCGGCCGACTCCTCGACGTGGACGCGGCCTCCGTGGCCCGTGCCGTGCACCAGCTCACCGTCGCGGAGGTGCTGCACGAAGGGCGCCTGTGCCACCCGGCGTTCGGGTCGGCCGTCCTGGACGGAATGCCGACGGAGGAACGTCGCGCGCTGCATGGGCGGGTGGCGGCCCTCCTGCACGAGGAGGGCGCCCCGGCGGACGAGGTGGCCGCGCACCTCGTCGCCGCCGCCGACCGGTCGGACACGCCGTGGGCGGTTGCCGTGTTCGAGGAGGCGGCGCAACTCGCCCTGGAGAACGACGAAGTGGTGACGGGGGTGGAGTATCTGCGGGCCGCGTACCGGAGGTGCCGGGGCGCCGCGCAGCGGACCGCGGTCGTGAGTGCGCTCGCCGACGCGGAATGGCGCCTGGACCCCGCAAAAGTCCTCCACCATCTCCCTGCCCGAAGCTCAGTGTCAGTCCCCGCCCGAACCTCGGCGTCGGTCCCCACCCGAACCTCAGCCCCTGCCCCAGCCCCAGCCCGAACCTCAGCCCCAGCCCCCACCCCCGCGGCCCTCCCCACCCACCTCCTCTGGCACGGTCGTGTCGACGAAGGGCTGGATGCGATCTGTGCGCTCGCCGGGCCCAATCCGGGCGGCGCGCCCGCCATGAACGCCGCTGACCTCGACACGCCCTGGCTCTGGGGTGCCTACCTCTACCCCGGGCACGTGAAGGAGCGGCTCGGCTCCGGTGTGCTGGCCGCGCAGCGGTCGGCGCCGCCTGCCGTCACCCCCGAACTGCAGGGCGCGGGCACTCTGATGCAGGACCTGTTGCACGGCGGCGAGAGCGACCCCGCCGGTGTGGTCGACGCGGCCGAACGCTCCCTGAACCGCTACCGCCTCGGCCCTCGCACCGTCGCCGTCCACACCGCCGCCCTCGCCACGCTCACCTACCGCGACCGGCCGCACCGTGCCGCCGCCTGGTGCGACGGGCTCATCGCCCAGGCCGGCGAACGCAACAGCCCCACCTGGCAGGCCTGGTTCACCGCGTGGCGTGCCCTCATCCACCTGCGTCAGGGCGACCCGGCCGCGGCGCGACAGCGCGCCGCCACCGCGCTGGACATGCTCGGCCCCAAGGGCTGGGGCGCCGCGATCGGCCTTCCGCTGGCGGCCGCCGTGCAGGCCGCGTCGGCCGTCGGCGACGTCGACGGCGCGTCGGCCCTCCTCGAACGGCCCGTCGCCCCGGAGGTGTTCCAGACCCGCACAGGGCTGCATTACCTGGCGGCGCGCGGCCGCTACCACCTGGCCACCGGCTGCCACTACGCCGCCCTGTGCGACTTCTACGCCTGCGGTACGCGCATGAGCAGCTGGGGCGTCGACCTGCCCGCGCTGGAATCGTGGCGGCTCGGTGCCGCCGAGGCGTACCTCGCCCTCGGCGAGTCCCTCCTGGCCCGCCAACTCGTCGACGACCAGGTGACGTTGCCCGCTCCTGCCGACGGCCGCACCTGGGGCATGACGCTGCGGCTGCGGGCCGCCACGGCCCCTACCCCGGACCGCGTCGAGCTGCTCGACGAGGCCGTCGCCGTGCTCAGGGGCGCCGGTGACGTCTTCGAGCTGGCGCGGGCCGTGGCCGAGCAGAGTGCGGCCGTACGGGAGGCGGGAGAGACGGAGCGCGCGCGGCTGCTCGCCCGCAAGGCCCAGCTCCTGGCCCGGCGCTGGGGCAGCACGCCCCCCTCTCTGACCGGGCCCCCGCCCTCGGCCGGCCCCCTGCCCTCCGCCGTCCCCCCGCCACCGCCCCTTCCCGGCCACGCCGAACCGGACGCCGAGCTGACCGACGCCGAACGCCGCGTGGCCGAGTTGGCCGCCGACGGGTTCACCAACCGGGAGATCTCCCGCAAGCTGTATGTCACGGTCAGTACCGTCGAACAGCACCTGACCAGGATCTACCGGAAACTCGACGTCAAACGACTCGATCTGCAGGCCGTGCTGCTCTAGCGGGCCGCTCACCGGACAACAGCGGTACGCCGTACAGCTCTCCCGCCGTGCAACCTCACCGTCGCTCCGGCCGTCTTCCAGTCATGATCCTTGCGTCCGAAGACCCCGGTACATGGGTTCTGCCCGCACTGCTCCTGCTGGGGGCGGCCTTCGTCGCGCCTCTGGCCGGTGCGGTGCTCGCCGGACGCGTCGTCCTGCGCATCGCGCGATCCGCGGCCGCCGGTGACGTGTGGAGTGCGCTCACCCCCGGCACCTGGCTGCTCGCCGCGGGGGCGGGCGCGCTCGGCGCGGGGGTCCGGCTCTCCGCCGCCGTGTTCGACAGGCCCACCGCATGGGTCGGGACCGTGAGTCTCGTCTGCTGCTGCTTCGCCCTGGCCGCCGCGACGATGGCGGGGCTCACGGCAGTTCTCGACCGGCACCTCAGGGCGGTGCGCGTCACCCCCCGGTCTTCTTCCGCGCGCGGTACGCGGCGGCCTTGATCTTGTTGCCGCAGGACTCCATGCCGCACCACTGGCGCCGCATGCCGCGGGAGCGGTCGACGTAGACCCGGGTGCACTCGGGGTTGCCGCACTCCTTGAGCAACGGCACGTCCGGGCCGCCGAGCAGTTCGACGGCCTGGCGGGCCACGGTCGCAAGGGCCTGGTCGGGGGTCGCCTCGTTGTGCCGCCCGGCCAGGGCGAGCTGCGGTGTCACGGGGGTCCGGCGGGCCGCGGCGTTGAGCACGGCGAGCGCCTCGCGGTCGAAGCCCTCGCCGAGGCGGCGGTCCGTGAGGAGCCGGTAGACCGCCTCGCGCACGGTCGTCGCCGCCCGCACATCGCTCTCCTCCGCAGGCGTGATCGCGTCCACGAGCCCGGACTCCAGGTACCAGGCGTTGAGCCGCTCCGGCGTCACGAACATCTCGAACCGCGTGGAACGTCGCGCGCGGAGCGTGGCCGCGAAGTCGAGGGCCGGATGTCCGCAGACGAAGACGTGGTCGAGATTCACGTCACCATCCTGACAGGTGACCTCTGCGCCCCGCAACGAAGGTCACCCACGCGCCATCTACGCGTCTCACGTCGACAGCCGGAGCGTGTGCCCCGTCCACCGCCGCCGCAACCAGCGGTCATGGCTCGCGAGGACGATCGCTCCCAAACCGGGACCGTCACCGGAATCGGGGCCCGGCGCCATCGCCTCCTCCAGCTCGTCGCACAGGCGCGGCGAGAGATGGTTGGTCGGCTCGTCGAGCAGCAGCAGCCGAGGCGGACGGGCCACCAAAAGGGCGAGCGCGAGCCGTCGACGCTGCCCGACGGACAGGGTGCCGACGGGTTTGTCCAGGTCAGCCGCGTGGACCAGGCCCAGCGACGCCAGCGGTACCGCCTCGGCCCGCTCCGGCCCCAGCGCCAGCGCGTACGTGTCCCGAGCCGTACGGTCCGGCCGCTCGAACACCGTGTCCTGGGCCAGCAGGCCCACCGTCAGGTGCTCCCGTCGACGTACCACACCCTCGGCGGCCAGGTGTCCGGCGAGCACGGCGAGCAACGTCGACTTGCCCGCCCCGTTCGCCCCCGTCACCAGCAGCCGCTCGCCCGCCGCCACGTCCAGAGCGTCGAGCGCGAGCCGTCCGGGCACCCGGACGTGCCGCAGTGAGATCAGCGGCCGGGGGTCGTCCTCCACATGCTCAGTCGTTCGCTGCGCACTCAGCACTTCCGCCGCGAACCGCAGCGGCCGCGGCGGCGCGGCCACCTGGTCCCGCTCCAACTCCTCGAGGCGTCGCGTGGCGTTGCGCACCCGGCGGGAGATCTGGCTCTGCACCCGGCCCGCCCGATGGCCGTAACCCATCTTCTCGTTGTCGCGCGGCCCGCGGTCAGGCGCCACCCGGCGCGCGGTGACACCCGCCGAGTGCCGCAACGCCCGCAGTTCCTCCTGCTCATCGGCGTAACGCTGCTCCCATCGCGCCCGCTCGGCGCGCTTCTCGCTCACGTACGCCGAGTAGTTGCCGCCGTAGCGGACCGGTCCTTCGACCGACGGGTCGAGGTCGATCAGGTCGGTGCAGACGGCGTCGAGGAACGCGCGGTCGTGACTGGCGGCCACCACCGTGCCCGGCAGGTCGCGCAGCTGTTCCTCCAGGAAGGCGGCGGCGCCGTCGTCGAGGTGGTTGGTCGGCTCGTCGAGCAGCAGCGCGGTCGGCCGCCGTACGAGCAGCGCGGCCAGCGCGAGCCGGCCGCGCTGCCCGCCGGACAGCGAGCCGAGCGTACGGTCGTGCGCGAGCGCGCCCAGGCCGAGTCCGTCCAGGACCAGGGCCGCCCGGCGGTCGGCGTCCCAGGACTCGCGGTCCTGGGCCTGTTCGAGCCGCCTGCCGTAGACGTCGAGGAGTTCTCGATGGGCGGGCGTGTCCTCGGGGACGCGGGCGATCTCCTCGCTCAGCCGTCCGAGCTCCGCCAGGTCCTCGCGGGCTTCGCGCAGCGCGTCGTCGAGGACCGCGGCGATGGTCGAGCCCGTGTCGAAGGGCATCTCCTGGTGCAGGAAGCCGAGGTCGGCGGGGCGGACGACGCTGCCGGTGTCGGGCTCGTCCGCACCGGCGAGGACCCGCAACAGCGTGGACTTGCCGACACCGTTCTCGCCGATCAGGCCGATGCGGTGGCCGGGGGAGGCGGTCAGGGAGACGCCGTCGAGTACGCGACGGCCCCCGAAGTTGCGCACGATGTCATGGGCGAGCAGGGCGGGTTGGGGCCGAGTCGAGGGCTGGGGCTGGGGTTGGGGCTGGGGTTGGGACATGGGGCTCGTTCTCCCGTGTGTCAGGGGGGGCCGGGTGGTCGGCCCGCCGGGCGCGTCGCCTCGTACGGGCCGGGTCGCTCACCGGCGGCTCACACCGCGGGCGCTCCGGTCTCCCTGAGCACCCCGTCCGCCAGCCGCAGCCGGCGGTTCACCCCGATCTCGGCGAGGAAGCGCTCGTCGTGGCTGATCACGACGAAGGCGCCCTGGTACGAGTCGAGCGCGCTCTCCAGCTGGCCCGCGCTGACCAGGTCGAGGTTGTTGGTCGGCTCGTCGAGCAGCAGCAGCTGCGGCGCCGGTTCGGCGCAGAGCACGCAGGCGAGCGTGGCCCGCAGCCGCTCGCCGCCGGAGAGGACGCCGACGGGCAGATGGGCCCGCCGGCCCCGGAAGAGGAAGCGGGCGAGCAGGTTCATCCGCTCCGCCTCGGGCCGCTCGGGGGCGGCCGCGGCGAAGTTCTCCGCCACGGTGCGCTCCGGATCCAGCAGGTCGAGGCGCTGCGAGAGGTACGCGATGCGGCCGTCGTTGCGCTTGATCTCGCCCTCGTCCGGGGCGAGATCGCCGGTGATGAGCCGCAACAGGGTGGTTTTACCGGCGCCGTTGGGCCCGGTCAGCGCGATGCGCTCGGGGCCGCGAATGGTCAGGCCGACACCGCCTTCGGCGAACACCGCCCGGCCGGCGTGCCGGACCTGCAGGCCCTCGCCGAGGAAGAGGTTGCGTCCGGCCGGGACCCGGGTGTCGGGCAGTTCGAGGGTGATGCGCTGCTCGTCGCGGAGCGCGCGCCCGGCCTCGTCGAGGCGGGCCTTGGCCTCGCTGACCCGGGTCGCGTGCATCTGGCCCGCCCGGCCCGCGGACTCCTGCGCGCCCCGCTTCATGTTGCCGGCGAAGATGCGGGGCAGACCGGCGCTCTTGAGGTTGCGGGCGGCGTTGCTCTGCCGCCGGTCGGCCCGCTCGCGGGCCTGCTGCAGCTCGCGCTTCTCGCGCTTCAGCTCCTGCTCCGCGTTGCGGACGTTCTTCTCGGCGACCTCCTGCTCGGCGCGCACGGCTTCCTCGTACGCGCTGAAGTTCCCGCCGTAGAAGCGCAGTTCGTCGCCGCTGAGTTCGGCGATGCGCTCCATGCGGTCGAGCAGCGGACGGTCGTGGCTGACCAGGAGCAGGCAGCCGGTGAAGCTCTCCAGCACGTCGTAGAGCTTGTGCCGGGCCTCCAGATCGAGGTTGTTGGTCGGCTCGTCGAGGAGCAGTACGTCGGGGCGCTTGAGGAGTTGGGCGGCGAGGCCGAGGGAGACGATCTGGCCGCCGCTGAGCGTGCTCAGGCGACGGTCGAGGTCGAGCCCGGCGAGCCCGAGGCGGTCGAGCTGGGCGCGGGTGCGCTCCTCGATGTCCCAGTCGTCGCCGATGGTGGTGAAGTGCTCCTCGCTCACGTCCCCCGACTCGACGGCGTTCAGGGCCTGGATGACGGGGGCGACGCCCAGCACCTCGGCGACCGTGAGGGTGCCGGTCAGGGGGAGGCTCTGCGGGAGGTGGCCGAGCGTGCCGTTGACCGAGACCGAGCCGGTGGCGGGCCTGAGCTCGCCCGCGATCAGCTTGAGCAGGGTGCTCTTGCCGGAGCCGTTGGGGGCGACCAGGCCGGTGCGGCCGGAGGTCAGCGTGAAGGAGAGGTCGCTCAGGACCGGGGTGTCGTCGGGCCAGGCGAAGGAGAGGTTCGAGCAGGTGATGGCGGCGTCGGACATGGAGGAAACCTCGAGGTGTCGACAGGGCAGACAGAGCTCTGCCCCGGGCAGGGTGGGAAAGGAAGGAACGACGAACAGGGCCACGGCAGCAGCGCACCTACGGCGCCGGCCGGTGGCCTGTCACTTCCGGATCTCATCCGGAGATGTCGTCTTCACCCACCACGTCTGCGACTCCTCGATCAATCAGGTCCCGGGAATCAGGTCCAGGTCTTTCGGAGCGTAGCAGGTGCCGAATCCCGTCACGCTCCGACCGGACACACGCCTGGCCCTCGTGGCGCGTCACCGGTTAGAGTGGTGACGTACGCACACGGTGAAGTCGAAGTGGAGATCCCCATGGGCAAGGAACTCACCAGCACGACCACTGCCGTCGGTGCCGCCGTCGGCCCTGCCGACGCGGTACGCCGCGAGCGCTTCGGCCACCTCCCCGAGCGCATCCGCTTCGAGGACATGACCGAAGGCGCATCCGTCGGCCGCAGTGGCACCGAGCCCGGCGCCTACCACCCCGAGGGCTCGTGGAAGTACTACTCGTGCCTGGCGCTCGACCTCGGGCTGTGACCGCCCTGTCCGAGCACCCTCAGTCGGGCCACTCCCACTCCATCCCGTAGACCCCTGGCCTGCAGTGCGTGGGCAGCAGGTGGGTCGTGTGGAAGGCGTCGAGTGCGGTGCGTCGGCGGTGGCGGGGCTCGGCGCCGATCTGCTCGCGCTGATAGCTCCAGCAGCCGGCGGGCAGCGCCAGGGGATGGAAGCGCACGTGCAGCAGGTAGGCCCGCAGGGGCGTGGTGACACGGCGCTCGTGCTGGTAGGAGACGTCCGACGCGGCCCGGAGCGTGTACGCGACCACCGCGGTCTCGGTCCTGGCCAGTTGCCGCCCGAGCGGAATGTCGGCCGCCACGCACCCGAGCTCCGGCAGGAAGCGGCTGCGCGGCGGCGGCCCGTAGGGGACGGCGAGGTCGACCGTCCCCGCCTTCGGCGAGTCGAGGAAGTGGACGACGGTCAGGTGCTCGACCGCGTCACGGACGGCCTGCACCACGGTCGTGATCGACGTCTCATGGATGGAACGGTGCTCGTCCAGGCACACCGTCTCCTGGACGGTCAGCGGCCGTAGCCCCTCGTTGAACTGCGGGAACGCGTCACCGAGAGCCTGTTCCACGTCCGAGTTCTCGCCGTAGACCGTGCGGGCGACGGTCGGGTCGACCGGTGGGGGGCCGCCTCGGGGCCGGTGCGGGCCAAGCAGTGAGCGCAGCGCTCCCGCGGGCAGGTTGAGGAGCGGCTCCAACGCGTCGACGGCGCGCAGGGACTGGGCGCGCTCCGGCTGGCTGCGCCCGCGCTGCCAGTGGCTCAGCGTGGCGAGGCTGATGCTGATCTGCTGGGCCCTGAGGTGGTCGCGTATGCGTTCCAGGGGCAGCCCGCGCTGCTGCAGGGCCCGGCGGAACACGGTCGCGAAGGTCGTATCGGGCCCTTCGGCGTTCGTGCGGGACCCTGCGGTGTTCCTATCGGGCCCTTCGGTGTGGGGGGTGTTCGGCATGGCGTCTTTCGGCGGGCGGGAGTCCTCGCCCCGATGAGGGTGGCTCAACGGCGGTTTCAGGCCACACAGGCGACCAGGGGCCGCCCACCTTAGCCGGTGGACGGCCCCTGGTCTTCCCTCGAAGTCAGGTCAGTTGGTGTTGAGCGTAAGACCGTAGTACGAGAGGGCGTCGTCGAGCGGCTGGAAGTAGGACGAACCGCGCGAGTTCACACCCCCGGTGCACTGCTGGTTCACCGGGCCGCCGGAGGTCATGCCCTGGGCCTGGTTGCCGGAGATGTACGCACCGCCGCTGTCGCCGCCCTCGGTGCAGACGCTGGAGGTGGCGAGACCCGTGACGACCGTGTCGGGGCCGCCGTTCTGGTCGACGTAGGTGACGGAGACGTTGTACGAACCGACCTTGCCGCACGTCCACCCGGTGGTCGCGCCGGACTTGCAGAGCGCGGCACCGGACGAGGCGCGGCGGCTGCCGTTCACGGCGACGTTGCCGGCCTGGCCCCAGGTGCCGACCTGGGTCGTGATCGAGTGGCCGGAGTTGATGGCGGCGACACCCATGTCGCGGCTGTTGGTGCCGACCGCGAAGCGGGTGTGGGTGCCCTTGGCGAACGCGGTGCCGCCGTAGCGCAGGGTGGGCAGGCCCTCGACGCAGTGGCCCGCGGTGACGAGGTACTGCTTGCCGGACCGGTCGCGGGCGCCGTAACCGACGGAACACCAGCCGTTGGTGTCGTTGATCGTCATCTTGCTGCCGGGGGCGATCGCGGCCTGCGGGGCGCGCTTCTCCTGGTCCCGGACGATCTTGACGGCGGAGCCGTACGTCCTGGCCTTGGCGAGGAACGCCTTCGCGGCCGCCCCGCGCTCGCTGTTGACCTTGACGGTGACCTTGTCCGACGCCAGGTCCACGGACCAGTCGACGACACCGGCGGGGGCGCGCCGGGTGGCCGCCGCGTCGAGCCCCGCCTTGATCTCGTCGAGCCTGTCCTGGCCGCGGGCCGGCACGCGGGCGTCGAGGCCGGCCTTCTCGATGGCGGTGACATCGGCCTTGTCGTCGGCGTTGACGGTCAGCCTGCCGGAGGCGTCGAAGAACGCCCCGTCCCCGGATATCCCGCTTTTCCTCAGTTCGGCCAGCCGGGCCTCCTGGGCGTCCTGCCGGTCGAGCCGCTCGACCGCGGCTTTCTCGCTCACACCGAGCGACGCGGCGAGCGCCCGCACCATCTCCGGCTGATAGCGCGCGGCCGGAGCGGAGTCCTTCACCGGCGCCTGTGCCTGCGCCGTGGCCTGGGTTCCCACAACCACTGACGCCGAGAGCAGAGCGGCCACGGCGGCGAATCTGTATCTACGAGATTGCGACACACTGATTCCTTCCGAATGGCAGGCAGGAACTCTCCTTAAAAGGGAAATGGGGGGTGGGTTCCTGCCTGGCGGCGAGCGTGGGGCTCGCCGCGGCATGAACTCTGGCCCAGTGATCAGTCCTTCAACAAGGTCTGTGACAAGGGCAGCTTTTAACAGAACATCAAGGGAACTGTTAAAACCGCACACTTCCGCACGGGCTATTACGGGCGGGAATGACCGACGGCCTCCGGCGTGATCTTGGCCGGATCCAGACCCACCACGGCCAGCTCCTCCGGGTGCAGCGGGGGAGCTGTCAGCTCAGGCAGCCGTTCGTCGGCGCGCATCGCCATGAGGAAGCGGTTGGAGCCCAGTTCGGTCTGCGGCGCGTTGAGGCTCATCACGTCCGTGACGATCTCGGACGCCTTGGGGGAGCGGATCGACGCGGCCGTGATGGCCTCGGCGAAGCGCAGACGCTGCTCCGTGTCGACCCCGATGAGGCGCGGGTCCGTCCCCGACACCCGGCAGTTGACGTAGTCGATGTCCTTGGTCGCGGCCAGGATCCACGGGTCGTCGACGGCCGCGCCGATCGCTTTCTGGAGGCGGAGCGCGGACCCCGTGCCGCCTTGCGGGTCCTTCCGGAACTCGCGGTCGATCGTGTCGGCGCAGCGCGCGGCCGAGCTCATCCCGTGTCCGTAGATCGGGTTGAACGCGGTCAGCGAGTCGCCGATGACGAGCAGCCCGTCGGGCCACTCGGCGAGGCGCTCCGGATACAGGCGACGGTTCGCGCCGGAACGGGAGCCGAAGACGGGGGTGAGCGGCTCCGCGTCGCGCAGGAGCTCGGCGAGGATCGGATGGCTCAGGTTCTCCGCGAAGGGCAAGAACTCGGCCTCGCTGGACGGCAGTTGTGCGCCTCTCGTGCAGGACAGCGTCGCCAGCCAGCGGCCGCCCTCGATGGGGTAGACCACACCGAACCGGCCGGGCTCGCGGACGCGGTCGTCGGCGGCGATGTTGACGGCGGGGAAGTGGGTCGTCGCGCCGGGCGGAGCGGTGAAGAGGCGGGTCGCGTAGGCGACGCCCGCGTCCACCACGTCCTCCTCCAGTGCGGGCACGCCGAGCGCCGACAGCCACTGCTTGAGGCGGGAGCCGCGGCCGGTGGCGTCGATCACCAGGTCGGCTTCGAGTGTCTCCTGCGTACCGCCGTCCACATCGCGCACCACGACACCGGTGACCCGGCTCCCGCCGCCCGAGAGCTCGACGGCCTCGGTGCGCTGCCGCACGATGATGTTCGCGGGGGCCAGGGCCTGTTGACGTACCGTCAGGTCGAGCAGCGGGCGGCTGGCCACCAGCGCGAACTGGGTGGCCGGGAAGCGGTGCTGCCACCCCTGCCCCGTCAGGGTCACCAGGTCCTCGGGGAAGCCGAGGCGGCGCGCACCGGCCGCGAGGAGGCGGTCGGTGGTGCCGGGCAGCATCTCCTCGATGAGTCGGGCGCCGTTGGACCACAGCAGGTGGGCGTGGCGGCCCTGCGGCACCCCCTTGCGGTGCCGGGGCTCCTCGGGCAGGGCGTCGCGTTCCACGACGGTGACGGCGTCGACGTGACGGGCCAGGACGTGGGCGGCGAGGGTGCCCGCCATGCTGGCGCCCAGCACGACGGCGTGTGCGGGTCGGGTGGTGGTCACGCGCGGATCCCTTCGGGGTGGTTGGTGTCGGCGGGCCCGTCCATGGTCACGTCGGTGACTCCCCAGAACGCCTGGACCCGGCGGCCGAGCCCGTTCTCGTCGAGTTCGACGATCCCGACGATGCGGAACGTCATCGGCCGCGGCCGCTGCACGGTGACCGTCGTCGGCGTGACCACGAAACGGTCGTCCATCGAGGTCATCGGCGGCTCGGGCACCTCGTGCGTACCGCAGGAGACGGCCAGTTCGAGATGCCTGCGGAGGTCGTCCTTGCCCACCATCGGCGGCCGCCCCACGGGGTCCTCGAAGACGATGTCGTCCGTGAACAGGTCGAGGACACCCTCGATGTCACCGGCGTTGATCCGCCGGGCGTAGTCGATGGCCATCTGCTTGCGCGCGGCCTCGTCGGGCATGGCACCTCCAGGAAGGGTGAGCGGGCCTGGTGCGAGTCGTCGCGGTCCCGCGGCTCAGTCGAGGACTGCGAGATCGGACGTGCCCCAGTACGACTTCAGGTGTCGGACGAGGCCGGCCGCGTCCATGCGGATCACGAGCATCGCCGTGCGCCGGATGCGCGCCGTCTCCGGGGCGTCGGGCGCCTTGAGCCAGCCGCGCTCCGCGTACCGCGGGCCCAGGGGCAGGTAGTCCATGACGGAGGTGATCTGGATCAGCGCGTGTGTGGCGTCCTGACCGGCGACGGGCTCGGCCGCCTCCTCGCGCAGGTGCGCGGAGAGGAGCAGCCCGTAGTGCGCGCGCAGCGCGTCGTGCCCGGTGAGGGGCGGAAGCCCGACCGGGTCCTCGACCACGGCGTCGGGCGCGTACAGCTCGACGAGCGCGTCCAGGTCGCCGGCGTTGATCCGCCGGCTGTGCTCCAGGGCACGCTTCTTGCGGGCGAACTCGTTCATCGCTGTCCCTCCACTGGCTGTCCGCTGCCCTGTCCGTCGCTCTGCCCATTGCCTTCGCTGTTGCCGTTGCCCCTGCCGAGGTCCCGGTCGATGAACGCGAAGATCTCGTCGGCCGACGCGTCCTGGATCCGGGCCGCCGCGGCCGCACCCTCGGCCGCCGCCGTGGACACCTCGTCGGCCGTCTCCCGCGGTACGTCGAGTCGCGCGAGTGTGGCGCGCAGCCGCCCGGCGAGCTCGGCCCTGGCGGTGCCGTCCTTCGCGGAGACCGAAAGGAGCGAGTTCTCCAGACGCTCGAACTCCACGAGGACGTCGGCGAGCGGATCCGCCGCACGCGGCGCCAGCTCCTGCCGCAGATGCGCGGCGAGCTCCGCCGGGTTCGGGTGGTCGAAGACGAACGTGGCGGGCAGCTTCAGTCCCGTCGCCGTCGAGAGCCTGTTGCGCAGCTCCACCGCCGTCAGCGAGTCGAAGCCGAGCTCCCGCAGCCCCTGCGTCGCGTTGACGGGCGTCGCCGCGTCGTATCCCAGGACGGCCGCGATGTGCGTGCACACCAGGTCGAGCAGCGCTTCCTCCCGTTCCGCGTCGGACATCGCGCCGAGCGACTTGCGCAGCGCGGCCGCGCCCGCCGACACGGTGGACCCGCCGCCGCTCCTGCTTCCGGCGCCGCGCACCAGGTCCTGGAGGAGCGCGGGCGCGGGGCGGGTCTCCGCCTCCCGGCGCATCCGGGCGAGGTCGAGGCGGACCGGCGCGTACAGCGGCAGACCGCCGGCCCAGGCCGTGTCGAGCAGCGCGAGCCCTTCGTCGGCGCCGAGCCCGACCACACCGGCGCGGGCGTGACGTGCCCGGTCGGCGTCGGTGAGCCGCCCCGACATCCCGCTGTCCAGATCCCAGTAGCCCCAGGCCAGGGACGTCGCCGCCGCGCCGCCGTCCTGCCGGTGCCGGGCCAGCGCGTCCAGGAACGCGTTGGCGGCGGTGTAGCTGCCCTGGCCAGGGCCGCCGAGGAGCCCGGCGACCGACGAGTACAGGACGAACGCGGACAGGTCGGCGTCCCGCGTCAGCTCGTGCAGGTTCCACGCCGCGTCGGCCTTCACCCGCATCACCTCCTCGACCTGTCCGGCCGTGAGGTTCTGCACCACCGCGTCGCTCACGGTGCCCGCGCAGTGGAAGACGGCCGTCAGCGGGTGTTCCGCGGGCACCGACTCCAGGAGCGCGACGGCCGCGTCCCGTTCACCGGGGTCGCAGGCCGCGAACGTGATGTGCGCGCCGAGCGCGGAGAGGTCCGCGGCCAGTTCGAGGGCGCCCGGCGCGTCGGCGCCACGCCTGCTCGACAGGAGCAGATGCCTGGCTCCGTGGCGTGCCACCAGGTGGCGGGCGGTCAGGGCGCCGAGGGCGCCGGTTCCGCCGGTGACGAGCACGGTACCGTCCGGGTCGAAGGCGACGGGCAGGGTGTACACGGTCGTGCCCGGGGTGGGCGGGGCGGCCACGGCTGCGGGGGCTTGCCGGACGTCCCAGGCGGTGACGTCGAGCGGGACGAGAGGGCCGTCGCCGTCACGCGCGTCGACGTCCTCCGCCGGGTCGACGGGTCGCGCCAACTCCGCGAGCCCGGCGAGTATTTCGCGTACGCGGCCGGACTCGGGCGGCGCGACGAGCTGGCCCTCGTCCGGGGAACCCGCCCGATGGACGACCAACGCCCCGTCGCGACCAAGGGCCAAGTCGGCCGCACCGTCCAAGACGTCCACGCGCAGGTGCGGCGCGAGCCGCCGCACCGCCCGCCCCACGGCGCCGGTTCCGTCGGCGACGGCCAGACTGTGCCCGCCGCTCGACACGACGACATCCGCCAGTACGTGGTACGCCGCCACATAGGCGCCGAACGATCCGGCCGCCTGAGTCCAACTCCAGCCGCGTGGAGCCGTCATGAGCAGCGCCGCATCGGTGACGCCCACCGGCCCCACCGCGTCGAACAGCCCCACCACCCGGTCGCCCACGGCCACCCGACCGGCCGCGTCACCGACCTCCTCCACGACACCGGCACCGACGACCCGACCTGCCCCCAGCGGTCCCGCGTCGGGCGCGGCGGCCCTCACCGCGACCCGCACCTCGTGCGGTTCCAGCGCCCGCCGGGCCTCCGGAGCATCGACCAGAGCGCCCGCGGAGAGCCGCCACGTGGGCGCCCCGACCGGCGGTGCGAGCCGGGCGGAGGCGTCGTCACGCACGAGCCGAGGCACGAACGCCCGCCCGTCCCGCAACGCCAACTCGGGCTCCGTCAGGCCGACTACACCGGGCAGAGCAGCCAGCGAGCCCTGCGACGCGTCCACGTCCAACAGCGTGATGCGCCCCGGGTTCTCGGCCTGCGCGCTGCGCACCAGACCCCACAGCGACGCACCCGGCAGATCACCGACCGCCTCGCCCGGCCGTGCCGCGACGGCACCCCGTGTGACGACGACGAGGCGGCTCGCGGCGAACGCGGGATCGTCGACCCACTCCTTGAGCAGCGACAGCAGGGTCACGGCGGCGAGCCGCGCGTACCCGGCCGCATCCTCCTCCACGCCACGCGCGCCACCCGCACCAGGCGTGGCGCACACGGCGAGCACGACATCGGGCGCCTCGGCCCCGCCCGTCACACCCTCACGCAGCGCGGCGAACGACTCCCGCATGGGAGCACCGGACAGCGCGTCGCCGAGCGCGGCACCCAGCGGCTCCCCGGCAGGCGCGACGACGGCAGGCGCGACGACGGCGGGAGGGACGACAGCGGGACGCACGGCCCCGCCGCCCTCCTCCGCCCGCGCGGCCGCCTCCCTCCACACCAGCCGGAACAGCGCGTCCCGGTCGGCCGTACGCGCACCGGCGATCTGATGGGCGGCCACCGGCCGCACCGTGAGCGACTCCAGCGTCAGGACCGGCGCCCCGGCGTCGTCCACGGCTGTCAGGGCCAGTTGGTCCGGCGCGGTGCGTGCGATGCGTACCCGCAGACCGTCCGCACCCGGCGCGTGCACCCGCAACCCGCTCCAGGAGAACGGCAGCAACACCTGGTCGGTGTCGGCGGACGAGGTGACCGCGTCCAGGATCAGCGCGTGCAGAGTGGCGTCGAGCAGCACCGGGTGGACCTGGTAGCGGTCGGCACCGCCGCTCTCCGCCTCGGGCAGCGCCACCTCGGCGAAGAGATCGTCGCCGAGCCGCCACGCGGTCACGAGGCCCTGCGATCCCGGCCCGAAGTCGTAGCCGTACGAAGCGAGTTCCCCGTACGGATCCTGCCCGCCCACGGGGGTGGCCCCGGGCGGCGGCCAGGCACCGCCCGGTGAACCGTCCACGACGACGGGCCCGGCGGGAGCCACGGTGCCGGCGGCGTGCCGGGTCCAGACGGCGTTCTCGCCCTCACCCGTGGGCCGCGAGTGGACGGACACGGGACGCCGCCCGTCCTCCGCCACGGCACCGACGGCCACCTGCAGATCCACCGCGCCCGCCCCCTCGTCCCCGAAGGCGAGCGGCGTGTGCAGCGTCAGCTCCGCCAGCTCCTCGCAGCCGGCGCGCACCGCGGCCTGCAGCGCGAGCTCCACGAAGGCGGAGCCCGGCAGCAGCACCGTGTTCATGACCCGGTGCTCGGCGAGCCACGCCTGGTCACGCGGCGAGATCCGCCCGGTCAGCAGATGACTGCTGCCGTCCGCGAGCTCCACGGCGGCCCCGAGCAGCGGGTGCCCCGCCGAGGCGAGCCCGAGCCCCGCCGGATCCCCGGCGAGCCCCCGGCGCCCCTCCAGCCAGAACCGCTCCCGCTGGAAGGCGTACGTCGGCAGATCCACCACCCGCGGCAGCGGAACCGCGGGGAACCACCCCGTCCAGTCGACGTCGGCACCCGCCGCGAAGGCCTGCGCGGCGGCGCGGGTGAGCTGGACGGTGTCGCCGTGGTCGCGCCGGAGGGTGGGGACGACGGTGGCGGGCACGTCGGCCTGCTCGATGGTCTCCTCCATGCCGAGAGCGAGGACGGGGTGGGCGCTGGCCTCGATGAACAGCCGATAGCCATCCGCCAGAAGCGCCTCGACCGTCTCGGCGAAGCGGACGGGCTGGCGGAGGTTGGTGACCCAGTAGTCGGTGTCCAGCGCGGCCGTGTCCTGGAGACGTTCAGCCGTGACGGTCGAGTAGAACGCCACGTCCGTCGAGACCGGCCGGATGTCGGCCAGGCGTTCGGTCAGCTCGTCGTGGAGTGCGTCGATCTGGGGGTGGTGGGAGGCGTAGCCGACGTCGATGACCCGAGCCCGCAGCCCGTGGCCTTCCGCCTCGGCGACCACGGCCGCCACATGCTCGGGCGAGCCCGAAATGACCGTGGAGGAGGAGCCGTTGACGGCGGCGATGCTCACGCCCGGCCGCTCGCCGATCAGCTCGGCAACCTGCTCGGCACCCGCGCCGACGGACGCCATGTCGCCGCGCCCCTGCAGCTGCCGCAGCGCGTCGCTGCGTACGGCTACGATCCGCGCCGCATCCTCCAACGACAGCGCACCTGCCACACACGCGGCAGCCATCTCACCCTGCGAATGCCCGATCACCGCAGCCGGAATGACCCCCTGGTCGGCCCAGACCGCAGCCAGCGACACCATCACCGCCCACAGCACCGGCTGCACGACCTCGACGCGGGACAGTTCACTCCCGTCCCCGCGCAACACCTCACACAACGACCAATCGACGTACGCGGACAGCGCCTGCTCGCACTCGGCAATACGCGCCGCGAAAACGGGTGACTCGTCCAGCAGTCGAGCCCCCATCCCCACCCACTGCGACCCCTGCCCCGGAAACACCAACACCGGGCCCGCCCCGGAAGCACCCTGTACGGCGCCCTCCACGACGTCCGGCGAGGGTTCGCCCGCTGCCAGGGAGCGCAGTCCGGCGAGGAGCGCGTCGCGGTCGCGGCCCACGACCACGGCACGGTTCTCGAACACCGAGCGGCTCTTGACCAGCGACCAGCCCACGTCCAGGGGTGAGGCGAGCCGCGGGTCGGCCGTCGCGCGCTCGGCCAGCAGCTCCGCCTGTGCCCGCAGCGCCTCCTCGCCGCGCGCCGACACCACCCACGGCACCACTCCTGCCGGTGCGTCGGACATGTCGGAGGAGGCGGGCGCGTCGTCCGGCGCGTCCGGGGCCTGTTCGAGGATGAGGTGGGCGTTCGTGCCCGAGATGCCGAACGCGGAGACTCCGGCGCGGCGCGGGCGTTCGCCGCGCGGCCAGGCGACCGGCTCGGACAGGAGCCGGACTCCGCTGCCGTCCCAGTCCACGTGCGGTGTGGGCGCGTCGATGTGCAGCGAGGTGGGCAGCTGCTCGTTCCGCAGCGCCATCACCATCTTGATCACACCGGCGACACCGGCCGACGCCTGCGCGTGCCCGATGTTCGACTTGATCGAACCGAGCCACAGCGGCCGGTCCTCCGGCCGCTCCTTGCCGTAGGTGGCCACCAAGGCGCTCGCCTCGATGGGGTCGCCCAGCATCGTGCCCGTGCCGTGCGCCTCCACCGCGTCGACGTCCTCGGCGGAGAGCCGGGCGTTGGCGAGGGCCTGGCGGATGACCCGCTGCTGCGCCTGCCCGTTGGGTGCCGTGAGCCCGTTGCTCGTACCGTCCTGGTTGATGGCCGAGCCGCGGATCACCGCGAGGACCTTGTGGCCGTTGCGGCGGGCCTCCGAGAGGCGTTCGAGGACGACCAGGCCGACGCCCTCGGCCCAGCCGGTGCCGTCGGCCGCGGACGCGAACGGCTTGCACCGCCCGTCCTTGGCGAGCCCGCGCTGCAGCGAGAACTCGACGAAGGCGCCGGGCGTCGCCATCACCGTCGCGCCGCCCGCAAGGGCGAGCGAGCACTCGCCCTGGCGCAGCGCGTGCGCCGCCTGGTGGATCGCCACCAGCGACGACGAGCACCCGGTGTCGATGGTCATCGCGGGGCCTTCGAGGCCGAGTACGTACGACACGCGGCCGGAGGCGACGCAGCCGAGGTTGCCGGTGCCGATGTAGCCCTCCACCTCGGTGGGGCGTTCACCGACGAGCGCCAGGTAGTCGAAGATGGTCAGGCCCGTGTACACCCCGGCGTTGCTGCCCTTCAGGGCCTCACGGTCGAGCCCGGCGCGTTCGATCGCCTCCCAGGCGGTCTCCAGGAGCAGCCGTTGTTGCGGGTCCATCGCGACGGCCTCGCGCGGGCTGATGCCGAAGAAACCGGCGTCGAAGTCGCCCGCGTCGTAGAGGAAGCCGCCCTCGCGGACGTAGCTGGTGCCGCGGCTCTCCGGGTCCGGGTCGTACAGCGTCTCCAGGTCCCAGCCCCGGTCGTCGGGGAAGTCGCTCATGGCGTCCCTGCCGGCCGTGACGAGGTCCCACAGTTCCTCGGGGGAGCGGACGTCGCCCGGGTAGCGGCAGGCCATGCCGACGATGGCGATCGGCTCGTCGTCGGCGGCCGCGGCGGTCGCGTGCGCCGCCTCCGCGGACGCCGTGTCGCCCGACAGCTCGGACTGGAGGACGTCGGTGAGCGCGTCGGGCGTGGGGTGGTCGAAGACGACCGTGGTCGGCAGGGTCAGGCCGGTGCTCTTGTTCAGGCGGTTGCGCAGCTCCACCGCGGTCAGCGAGTCGAACCCCAGCTCCTGGAACGGCTTGGTCGCGGGCACGGCGTCGACGTCCGAGTGCCCGAGCGTGGCCGCCGCCTGCGCGCGCACGTGCTGCAGCAGCAACTGCCGCTGCTGCGCGGGCTTCGCCTCGGTCAGCTCCTGGTGCAGCGACGACGCCTCCGACGCGTCTTCCTGTGCCACGGGTGTGCTCGCGCGGCGGTTCTCGGGCAGGTCGGCGAGGAGCGGACTGGGCCGCTGCGCGGTGAACGTCGACGTGAACTGCGCCCAGTCGAAGTTCGCCACCGTCAGCGTCGTCTCGCCCGCGTCGAGCGCCTGGTGCAGCGCCTTCACGCACAGGTCGGGGCTGAGCGGGTGCAGACCGAAGCGGCTGAAGAACGTCAGCGCCGCCTGATCGGCGGCCATCCCGGCCTCGGCCCAGGGCCCCCAGGCGATGGAGGTGGCGGGCAGGCCCTGGGAGCGGCGGTGGTCGGCCAGCGCGTCGAGGAAGTGGTTGGCGGCGCCGTACGCGCCCTGCTGACCACTGCCCCACACCCCGGCACCGGAGGAGAACATCACGAACGCGGAGAGCTCCAACTCCCTCGTCAGCTCGTGCAGATGGAGCGCGGCGAGAGCCTTGGGCCGCAGCACCTCGTCCAGCGCCGCGCCCGTCACCTCGTCGAGGCCGATGTAGTTCGGGACACCGGCGGCGTGCACGACGGCGGTGAGCGGGTGCTCGCCGGGAACGCCGTCGACGAGGCGGCGCACCTGCTCGCGGTCACCGACATCGCAGGCGGTGAGGGTGACGGCGGTGCCGAGTTCGCGGAGCTCGGCGGCGAGTTCCTGCGCGCCGGGGGCGTCGGGGCCGCGGCGGCTGGTGAGGAGCAGGTGCGGGGCGCCTTCGCGGGCGAGCCAGCGGGCGAGGACGGCGCCGATTCCGCCGGTGCCGCCGGTGATGAGGGTGGTGCCACGCGGCTGCCAGCTCACACCGCCGTTCGGGGTGGTGGCGGGCGCGTGGGCGAGCCGACGGGCATGGACGCCGGAGGGGCGTATCGCGACCTGGTCCTCGTCCTGCGCGGCGGGGCCCGGGGCGAGGGCTGAGGCGAGGCGGTTCAGAGACTGGTGGTCGATACGGGCGGGCAGGTCGACGAGTCCGCCCCACAGCCGCGGATACTCCAGCGCGGCGACGCGCCCGAGACCCCACACCTGCGCCTGCACGGGGCGGGTGAGGGCGTCGGTGGCGCCGGTGGAGACGGCGCCCTGCGTGAGGGTGCGGACGACGACGTCGGTGCCGTTGTCGCCGAGGGCCTGGACGAGTGCCGTCGTCGCGGCGAGACCCGCGGGCACGGCGGGGAACTCGGGGTGCGGCTCCTCGTCGAGGGCCAGCAGATTGACGAGGCCCGCGTGCGGCTCGTCGCCCATCAGCGACCGCAACTCCTGCGCCAGCCCGGCACGTTCGACGGCGCGCGCGTCGAGCACATGGCGCCGCACCTCACCGCCGTGCGCGGTCAGCGTCTGCGCGGTCGCCAGGACAGCGGAGTGGGCGGCATGCGCGGCGGGCACGAGCAGCAGCCAGGTGCCGCCGAGCTCCGGTGCCGCAGCGTCGGGCAGATGTTTCCACGTGACGTGGTAGCGCCAGGAGTCGACCGTGGACTGCTCCCGGTGCCGACGCCGCCAGGCCGACAGGACGGGCAGCGCGGGCTCCAGCGCCCCGACGGTCTCCGCCTGCCCCTCGATCTCCAGGCTGCTCGCGAGCGCGTCGATGTCCAGATCCTCGATCGCCTGCCACACCCGGGCCTCGACCGGATCGTGCCCGCCGCCTCCCGACGTCACCGCGGCGGGCGGCTCCACCCAGTACTGCTTGCGCTGGAAGGCGTACGTGGGCAGGTCGACGGTACGAGGGGCGGGGTCGGCCGGGAACCAGCGCCGCCAGTCGACCTCGGCACCCACGGCGAACGCCTGCGCGGCGGCGTGCGTGAGCTGGGTGCGGCCGCCGTGGTCGCGGCGCAGGGTGGGAACGGTGGTGGCCGTGACCCCGGCCTGCTCGATGGTCTCCTGGATGCCGAGGTTGAGGACGGGGTGGGGGCTGGCCTCGATGAACAGGCGGTAGCCGTCGGCGAGCAGGGCGGTGATGGTGTCGGCGAAGCGGACGGGTTGGCGGAGGTTGGTGACCCAGTAGTCGGTGTCGAGGGCGGTGGTGTCGTCGAGGCGTTCGGCGGTGACGGTGGAGTAGAACGCGACGTCGGTCGGAACGGGCCGGATGTCGGCCAGGCGTTCGGTGAGCTCGTCGTGGAGTGCGTCGATCTGGGGGTGGTGGGAGGCGTAGCCGACGTCGATGACCCGGGCGCGCAGACCGTGGCTTTCCGCATCCGCGACGACGGCCGCCACCGGTTCCGGAGATCCCGAAATGACGGTCGATGAGGGCCCGTTGACGGCGGCGACGCAGACGTCGGGCCGCTCGCCGATGAGCTCCACGGTCCGCTCGGCACTGGTGCCGATGGACGCCATGTCCCCGTGCCCTTGCAGCTGGCGCAGTGCGTCACTGCGTACGGCTACGATCCGTGCCGTGTCCTCCAGCGACAGCGCGCCCGCCACGCACGCGGCGGCCATCTCACCCTGCGAATGCCCGATCACAGCCGCCGGTGTGATCCCGCAGTCCGCCCACACCGCGGCGAGCGAGACCATCATCGCCCACAGCACCGGCTGCACGACCTCGACGCGGGCCAGCTCGCTCCCGTCCCCGCACAACACCTCACGCAACGACCAGTCCACATACGCGGACAAGGCCTGCTCGCACTCGGCGATGCGGGCCGCGAACACGGGCGACTCCTCCAGCAGCCGCGCCCCCATCCCCACCCACTGCGACCCCTGTCCCGGAAACACGAGGACCGGACCTGGCCCCATGTCACCCGCGACCCCGGACACGACATCCGCGGTCGTCTCGCCCGCGGCCAGCGCTCCCAGGGCAGCGATTGCCTGGGCGGAGTCCTGCCCGGTCACCACGGCCCGGTGCTCGAGGACCGCGCGGCTCGTGGCCAGCGACCAGCCGATCTCCGTCGACCGCGCACCCGTGTCGCCCGCCGCGAACTCGGCGAGCCGACGGGCCTGCTCGCGCAGCGCGTCGGAGGTCCGCCCGGAGACGACCCACGGCACCACCGAGCCCGGCGGTACCCCGGTGGCCTCCTCCCCGGCCGACTGCGCCTCCTCCCGCGGCGCCTCCTCCAGGATCAGATGCGCGTTCGTCCCCGAGATGCCGAACGCCGAGATGCCCGCGCGCCGCGTCCGCTCCGACTGCCATGCGACGGGCTCGGAGAGCAGCCGTACGCCGCCCTGCTCCCACTGGACGTGCGGCGAGGGCGCGTCGATGTGCAGCGATGTGGGCAGGAGATCGTTGCGCAGGGCCATGACCATCTTGATCACACCGGCGACACCGGCGGCGGCCTGCGTGTGACCGATGTTGGACTTGATCGACCCGAGCCACAGCGGCCTGCCGTCCGGCCGGCTCCGCCCGTACGTGGCGAGGAGCGCGTTGGCCTCGATGGGGTCGCCGAGCGTGGTGCCCGTGCCGTGGGCCTCCACGGCGTCGATGTCCTCGGCGGAGAGCCGCGCGTTGGCGAGGGCCGCGCGGATCACGCGCTCCTGCGAGGGGCCGTTGGGCGCGGCGAGGCCATTGCTCGTACCGTCCTGGTTGATGGCCGAACCCCGCACCACCGCAAGGACCTTGTGGCCGCGGCGGCGGGCCTCGGAGAGCAGTTCCAGCGCCACGACCCCGGCGCCCTCGCCCCAGCCGGTCCCGTCGGCGGCCGCCGCGAACGGCTTGCAGCGGCCGTCGGGCGCGAGCCCGCGCTGCCGCGAGAACTCCGTGAACGAACCGGGCGTGGCCATCACCGTCGACCCGCCGGCCAGCGCGAGCGAGCACTCGCCCTGCCGCAGCGCCTGACTCGCCAAATGGATCGCGACCAGGGACGACGAACACGCCGTGTCGACCGTCACGGCGGGACCTTCGAGCCCCAGCGTGTAGCTGATGCGCCCCGACACCACGCTGCCGAGGTTGCCGGTGCCGATGTACCCCTCGACCTCACTGGCCGTCTGGCTGATCAGCGTCAGATAGTCGTGGGCGCTCACTCCGGTGAAGACACCCGTGTCGCTGCCCCGCAACGCCTGCGGGTCGATGCCCGCGTGCTCGACCGCCTCCCACGCGGTCTCCAGGAGCAGCCGCTGCTGCGGGTCCATCGCGACGGCCTCGCGCGGGCTGATGCCGAAGAACTCGGCGTCGAAGCGGCCCGCGTCGTAGAGGAAGGCGCCGTCCCGCACGTAGCTGGTCGCCGGGTGCTCCGGGTCCGGATGGTAGAGGGACTCCAGGTCCCAGCCCCGGTCGTCGGGGAACCCCGAGACGGCGTCGCCTCCATCGCGCACGAGCTGCCACAGGTCCTCCGCGGACCGGGCGCCGCCGGGAAAACGGCAGGCCATGCCGACGATGGCGACCGGCTCGGCCGATTCCTTGTCGCGGAGCTTCTGGCGGGCCTCGCGCAGCTCCGCGGTGACCCACTTGAGGTGATCGAGAAGCTTCTCCTCGTTCGACATCTGACCCAGGCTCCTTGGCGCTACGTGGTGATCGGGAGGATTGCGGGCGGGTGTGCGGGCTCAGGACTTCCCGAACTCGCTGGAGATGAGGTCGAAGATGTCGTCGGCGCTCGCCGCCGCCAGGTCGGCGTGGCCGGACTCACCGCCCTCCGGACCGTCCTGTGCCGGGCTCCACTTCGAGACCAGCACGTGGAGCCGTCCGACGATGCGCCTGCGGGCCGCCTCGTCCATGCCCGCCGTGCCGTACGCCGCGTCCCACTTGTCGAGCGCCGCGAGCACGTCACTCTCGCCGGTGGTCTCGCCGTCGCCGCCCAGCTGCGCGCGCAGGTGCGAGGCGAGGGACTCGGATGTGGGGTGGTCGAAGATCACCGTGGCGGGCAGGGCGAGCCCCGTCGTGGTGTTGAGCTGGTTGCGCAGCTGGACGGCGGTCAGCGAGTCGAAGCCGAGCTCCTGGAACGGTTTCGCCGCAGGGATGTCCTCCACCGTGCGGCCCAGCGTGGCGGCCGCGTGCGTCCTGACGTGCTGGACGAGGAACCCGTGCCGCTGCGACGCGGGCGTCCTCGCGAGCTCCTCGCGGAACGCGCTGGTCTCGGCCGCGGAACCGCCCTGCTCGGCCTCGCGCCGGTTCTCCGGCAGGTCGTCGAGGAACGGGCTCGGCCGCTGCGCGGTGAACGTCGGCGTGAACTTCGCCCAGTCGAAGTTCGCCACGGTCAGGGTGGCGTCGCCCGCACCGACCGCCTGGTGCAGCGCCTTGACGCACAGGTCGGGTTCGATGGGGAGCAGACCGAAGCGTTTGAAGTACGAGAGTGACTCGGGGTCCGCGGACATGCCCGCCTCGGCCCAGGGCCCCCAGGCGATGGAGGTGGCGGGCAGGCTCTGGGAGCGGCGGTGGTCGGCCAGCGCGTCGAGGAAGTGGTTGGCGGCGCCGTACGCGCCCTGCTGCCCGCTGCCCCACACCCCGGCCCCGGACGAGAACAGCACGAACGCCGTGAGGTCCATGTCCCGCGTCAGCTCGTGCAGGTGCCAGGCCGCGTCGGACTTCGACCCGAGCACTTCGTCCAGGCGGGCGGTCGTCAGATCGGCGATCGACGTCAGGTCGGTCATGCCCGCCGCGTGGATGACGGCGGTCAGGGGGTGCTCGGGCGGCGTCCGGTCGAGGAGGCCGCCCAGTTGCCGCGGGTCACTGACATCGCAGGCGGTGAGGGTGACGCGCGTGCCCAACTCTTGGAGCTCGGCGGCGAGTTCTTGTGCGCCGGGGGCGTCGGGGCCGCGGCGGCTGGTGAGGAGCAGGTGCGGGGCGCCTTCGCGGGCGAGCCAGCGGGCGAGGACGGCGCCGATTCCGCCGGTGCCGCCGGTGATGAGAGTGGTGCCGCCCGGCTGCCAGCCCACACCGCGGTTCGGCTCTGTGGCGGTGGCGGGGGCATGGACGAGCCGCCGGGTGTGGGTTCCGGTGGCGCGGACGGCGGTCTGGTCCTCGTCCTGGGGGAGGAGTGCGGCGGCGAGACGCGCGAGGGTGGGGTGGTCGATACGTTCCGGCAGGTCGACGAGCCCGCCCCACAAGCGCGGGTGTTCCAGGGCGGCGACGCGCCCGAGCCCCCAGACATGGGCCTGGAGAGGGTGGGTGAGCGGATCGGTGGCGCTCGTGGAGACAGCTCCCTGCGTGACGGTGTGCAGGGGCACGGTCGTGCCGGTGTCGCCGAGCGCCTGCATCAGCACGGTGGTCGCCGCGAGCCCGGCGGGCACGGCCGCGTGCTCGGGGTGCGGGGTCTCGTCCAGGGGCAGCAGGTTGACGATCCCGGCGAGCCCGGACGTGTCCACGGCCGCCAACTCCTCGCGCCGAACCTGCCCGGTCTCGACGGGGTGCAGCCGGACGGAGGCGGCGCCGTGCTCAGTCAGGGCGTCGATGGTGGCTCGTACGCCGGGATGTTCCGCGTGGCGGTCGGGCACGAACAGGAGCCAGTCGCCGCCCAGTTGAGGGCTGTCCGTGTCGGGCTGGTGCTTCCACGTGACGCGGTAGCGCCAGGAGTCGATGGTCGCCTGCTCCCGGTGCCGACGCCGCCACCCTTGAAGCACGGGCAGCGCGGGCTCCAGCGCCCGCACCGCCTCGTCACTGCCCTCCTCCGACCGCAACGTCTCCGCCAACAGCCCGAGGTCGAGCTCGTCGACCGCCTGCCACAACTGTGTCTCGGCCGCGCTGTGCTCGGCGGCGAGGGTCTTTCCGGTGCGGGCGGAGTGTTCGAGCCAGTAGTGCTGGTGTTGGAAGGCGTAGGTGGGCAGGTCGATGGTGCGGGGGGTGGGGTCGGTGGGGAACCAGCGGCGCCAGTCGAGGTCGGCGCCCGCGGTGAAGGCGAGGGCGGCGGCGCGGGCCAGCTGGGCACTGTCGCCGTGGTCGCGGCGCAGGGTGGGCACGACGGTGGCGGTCGCGTCGGCCTGCTCGATGGTCTCTTCCATGCCGAGAGCAAGGACGGGGTGGGGGCTGGCCTCGATGAACAGGCGGTAGCCGTCCGCGAGGAGCGCCTGGACCGTCTCGGCGAAGCGGACGGGCTGGCGGAGGTTGGTGACCCAGTAGTCGGTGTCCAGCGCGGTGGTATCGGTGAGGCGTTCGGCGGTGACGGTGGAGTAGAACGCGACGTCGGTGGCGGTGGGCCGGATGTCGGCCAGGCGTTCGGTGAGCTCGTCGTGGAGTGCGTCGATCTGGGGGTGGTGGGAGGCGTAGCCGACGTCGATGACGCGGGCGCGCAGCCCGGCCGCTTCCGCATCCGCGACGACGGCCGCCACGGGTTCCGGGGATCCCGAAATGACGGTCGATGAGGGCCCGTTGACGGCGGCGACGCAGACGTCGGGCCGCTCGCCGATGAGCTCCACGGTCCGCTCGGCACTGGTGCCGATGGACGCC
Organism: Streptomyces venezuelae; assembly: GCF_008642335.1. Lineage (NCBI taxonomy): Bacteria > Bacillati > Actinomycetota > Actinomycetes > Kitasatosporales > Streptomycetaceae > Streptomyces > Streptomyces venezuelae. The sequence continues at coordinate 7,262,537 of NZ_CP029191.1, forward strand.
ATGTCGCCGTGCCCTTGCAGCTGGCGCAGTGCGTCACTGCGTACCGCTACGATCCGTGCCGCGTCCTCCAGCGACAGCGCCCCGGCCACGCACGCGGCGGCCATCTCACCCTGCGAATGCCCGATCACGGCGGCCGGGACAATGCCCTGGTCGGCCCACACGGCGGCGAGCGAGACCATCATCGCCCACAGCACGGGCTGCACGACCTCGACGCGGGCCAGCTCGCTCCCGTCCCCGCACAACACCTCGGTCAGCGACCAGTCCACGTACGCGGACAGCGCCTGCTCGCACTCGGCGATGCGGGCCGCGAACACGGGCGACTCCTCCAGCAGCCGCGCCCCCATCCCCACCCACTGCGACCCCTGCCCGGGAAACACCAACACCGGACCCGCCCCGGCCGAGGCGGCCGAACCGACCACCACATCCGCCGACACCTCACCAGCAGCCAGCGCCGCAACCCCGGCCACCAACTCCTCCCGCCCCCGGCCCACCACCACCGCCCGATGCTCGAACACCGACCGCGTCGTGGCCAGCGACCAGCCGACCTCACCCGGCAACGCCTCAGCACTCCGCGACACGAACGCACCCAACCGGCGAGCCTGCTCCCGCAACGCCTCGACCGTCCGCCCCGAAACCACCCAAGGCACGACGGACCCATCCGGCACCGGCGCGACAGCCTCAGCCTCCTCCTCCGGCGCCTCCTCCAGAATCAGATGCGCATTCGTCCCGGAGAAGCCGAACGAAGACACCCCAGCCCGGCGCGGGCGTTCGCCGCGCGGCCACTTCACCGGCTCGGTGAGCAGGCGCAGCCCGCTGCCGTCCCACTCCACGTGGGGCGAGGGGGCGTCGACGTGGAGGATGGCGGGCAGCAGGTCGTTCTGGAGGGCCAGGACCATCTTGATGACGCCCGCCACGCCCGCGGCGATCTGCGTGTGCCCGATGTTGGACTTCACGGCGCCGACCCACAGCGGCCGGTCCTCGGGGCGTTCCTGCCCGTACGCGGCGATGAGGGCACCGGCCTCGATGGGGTCGCCCAGGGTCGTGCCCGTGCCGTGGGCCTCCACGGCGTCGATGTCCTCGGCGGTGAGGCGGGCGTTGGCGAGGGCGGCGCGGATGACACGCTCCTGCGAGGGACCGTTGGGCGCGGTGAGGCCGTTGCTCGCGCCGTCCTGGTTCACCGCTGAACCACGTATGACCGCGAGAACCTTGTGGCCGTTGCGGCGGGCGTCGGAGAGGCGTTCCAGGAGCACCACCCCGGTGCCCTCGGCCATGCCCATGCCGTCGCTGCCCGCCGAGAAGGGTTTGCACCGGCCGTCCGGTGCCAGGCCGCGCAGTTCACTGAAGCCGATCAGCGGGGCGGGCGACGACATCACGTACGTGCCGCCGGCGAGGGCCAGCGAGCACTCCTGCGTGCGCAGGGCCTGGGCGGCGAGGTGGAGGGAGACCAGTGACGAGGAGCAGGCGGTGTCGACCGTCACCGCGGACCCTTCGAGGCCCAGGGTGTAGGCGACGCGGCCCGAGGTGACGCTGCCGGAGTTGCCGATGGTGAAGTACCCCGCGGTGCCCTCGGGCACCTCGGAGGCGCCCAGGGCGTAGTCGAGTCCGTCGCAGCCGATGAACGTGCTGGTGGCGCTGGCGCGCAGGCTCAGCGGGTCGATGCCGGCGCGCTCGACGGCCTCCCAGGCCGTCTCCAGGGCGAGGCGCTGTTGGGGTGCCATGGCGAGGGCTTCGCTGGGCCCGATGCCGAAGAAGGTGGGGTCGAAGTCGCCCGCGTCGTAGACGAAGCCGCCCTCGCGGACATAACTGGTGCCGGTGCTCTCCGGGTCCGGGTCGTAGAGGGCGTCGAGGTCCCAGTTGCGGTTGCCGGGCAGCGGGGCGACGGCGTCGCCGCCCGTGGAGATGAGCTCCCAGAACTCTTCGGGGGACCGGACCCCGCCGGGCAGTCTGCACGCCATGCCGATGACGGCGATCGGCTCGTGACCCGCGGACTCGACGTCCTGTAGTCGGCGCTCGGTCTGACGCAGGTCCGCGGTGACACGCTTGAGGTACTCAAGAAGCTTCTCTTCGGTGTGCGCCATCCCGGTGACAACCGCCCTCTCCGCGAGATCGGCGGGGCCCCCGCCGGACCGCAGACTCGTCGACGACGCTAAAGCCCTCCTAATACTCGGCTTTCCCGCAGGGCGAGCCCTACCGCGGGGCACGGCCCCCGGCCAACACTCCGTCGGGGTTCTTAGGAACGCTTAAGGGCGCCCTGCCAGGGTGTGCCGGTGTCGGTCCGGACAACGCGAAGCGAGGCATCGTGCCCATCACGGATAACAAGCCGGCCGCCACATTCCCCGACCTGGTCGACCCGTCGTTCTGGGCGCGGCCGTACGAGGAACGCGTGGCGCTGTTCGAGGAGATGCGCGGGCTGCCGCATCCGGCGTTCATCCAGCAGAGCATGCCGGGGGTGCCGTTCGCCTTCGGGTATCACGCGGTGGTGAAGTACGCGGACATCGCGGAGGTGAGCCGCAGGCCGCAGGACTTCTCGTCCGACGGCGCGACCACGATCATCGGTCTGCCGCCCGAACTGGACGAGTACTACGGCTCGATGATCAACATGGACAATCCGGAGCACTCCCGGCTGCGCCGCATCGTGTCGCGCTCGTTCGGCCGCAACATGATCCCCGAGTTCGAGGCGGTGGCGACGCGCACCGCGCGGCGCATCATCGCCGACCTCGTCGCGCGCGGACCGGGCGACTTCATCAGGCCTGTCGCCGCGGAGATGCCCATCGCCGTGCTGAGCGAGATGATGGGGATACCGGAATCGGACCACGACTTCCTCTTCGACCGGTCCAACACGATCGTGGGCCCGCTCGACCCGGACTACGTGCCCGACCGCGCCGACTCCGAGCGCGCCGTGATCGAGGCATCCCGCGAACTCGGCGACTACATCGCGGGGCTCCGCGAGGAACGGCTCGCCGCGCCCGGCAGCGACCTGATCACCAAGCTCGTTCAAGTACAGGCGGACGGCGAGCAGTTGACCCGCCAGGAACTCGTGTCGTTCTTCATCCTGCTCGTCATCGCCGGGATGGAGACCACCCGCAACGCCATCTCGCACGCCCTGGTGCTGCTGACCGAGCACCCCGAGCAGAAGCAGCTCCTGCTCTCGGACTTCGACACGTACGCGAAGGACGCCGTCGAGGAGATCCTGCGGGTCTCCACGCCCATCAACTGGATGCGGCGCGTCGCCACCCGTGACTGCGACATGAACGGCCACCGGTTCCGCAGGGGCGACCGCATCTTCCTGTTCTACTGGTCGGGCAACCGGGACGAGGACACCTTCCCCGACCCGTACCGCTTCGACATCACGCGCGGCGCGAACAATCACGTCACCTTCGGGGCGGTGGGCCCGCACGTGTGCCTCGGCGCCCACCTCGCCCGGATGGAGATCACCGTCCTGTACCGGGAGTTGCTGGCGGCGCTGCCCCACATCCGTGCCGTGGGGCAGCCCCGCAGGCTGGACTCCAGCTTCATCGAGGGCATCAAGCACCTGCGGTGCGCCTTCTGAGTACGTACGTCTCCTCCGCATACGTACGACCCTTCGGGCCCACCGCCGCCCCGCGCCCTCAGTGACCGGACATCGCGAGCGGTGGACTTATCAGGTGCATGTCACCCGAGAGGATGGCCCGCTGCAGGTCCTGCAGCGGGCGCCCGGGTTCGAGCCCCAACTCGTCGTTGAGCGTCTTGCGCACCGACTGGTACACCTTCAGCGCGTCCGCCTGCCGCTCGGAGCGGTAGAGCGCCAGCATGAGCTGGCGGTGGAACGCCTCGCACATCGGGTTCTCGGCCGTCAGGGCGTACAGCATGCCCACGGCCTCCCGGTGCCGGCCGAGCTGGAGCTGGCACTCGACCAGCATCTCCTGGCACTCCAGGCGGATCTCGGTCAGCCAGGTCGAGAAGCCGTCGACGATGGGGCCGCTGGCGGCCGGACCGTTCCCGCCCTGCCCGAGGATCGGGCCGCGCCACAGGGCGAGCGCCTGCCCGAAACAGGACGCCGCGTCGTCGTAGCGCTTCTCCCGGAGCAACGACCTTCCCACGTCGACCAGTTCGGGGAAGTCCTGCGCGTCGATCCGGTCCTCGGGGTTCTTGTGCAGCACGTAACCCGGCGCGCGCGTCTCGACCGGGTTGCCCGCCATGCCGGGCACCTTCAGGAACTTGCGGAGCTGCGATATGTATACGTGTAGCCCGGCGGTCGCGCGCCGGGGCAGGTCCTCGCCCCAGATCTCCCGCATCAGCTGCTCCAGGGAGACCAGCCGGTCGGCGCGGATGAGGAGGACCGTGAGGACGATCTCGACCTTCTGCGCGTTGATGGTGGCGTAGTCGTCGCCGTCCTTGATCCGGAGCGGGCCCAGCATCTCGTACCTCACCGAGCGTTCCCCCTTGCTGTCGCGGGTCGTTGCGCACTGTCGGCGAGGGCCTCGGAGATGACGTCCGCGACGCCCCGCTGGTGCGTATTGAGGTAGAAGTGCCCTCCGGAGAAGACCTTGAGGTCGAACGGTCCTTCGGTGTGCAGGCGCCAGGCCTCCACGTCGTCGAGCGGGGCCTGCGGGTCCCGGTCGCCGACCAGGGCGGTGAGGGGGCAGCTCAGCGGCGACGTCGGCGTCCACTGGTACAGCTCGGCCGCGCGGTAGTCGTTGCGGACGACCGGGATGATCTCCGCGAGCAGCTCCTCGTCGTCCAGGAACCGCGGGTCCGTGCCGCCGGCCCTGCGCAGTTCACCGACCAGGTCGGCGTCGTCGAGCAGGTGCACGGTGCCGCGCTGGTAGCGGGACGGGGCGCGGCGGCCCGACACGAACAGCGCGCGGGGCTCGCCGATGGCGCCCTCCCGCAGCCGCTGCGCGACCTCGAAGGCGAGCACCGCTCCCATGCTGTGCCCGAAGAAGGCCAGGGGACGGTCGTCGAACGGCGCGAGGGCCTCGGTGATCCGGTCGGCCATCTCGGGGACGCTGTCCAGGAGCCGCTCCCTGCGCCGGTCCTGCCGTCCCGGGTACTGCACCGCGAGGACCTCGGTGTCGGGCAGCAGGGTGGGGGACTGCGCGAGGGGGTGGAAGTAGGAGGCCGAGCCGCCCGCGTGGGGGAAGCAGACCAGGCGGACGTCGGCTTCAGGCCGGGGCCGGAAACGACGTATCCATGGGTCCGACGGATGGGGTGGGGGGGAGAAAGACAAGATCAATCCCTTCGCCAGGAGCGCTGACAACGGTGTCGCCGCATAGCACAGCCGCTCCTGATCATGCGCAGCTCAAAGTTTAAAGGGCAACGTCGATATAACGGCACCAGGGCGGAATCAGACATTCCCCATGCTTTATGCAGCGATTCTTGCGTGATCAAATGACCGGCAGCAAGTTTGAGGTAAATTTCAATATGAATGCTTAGTGCAGTGCGTGAAGGCTGCGCCCATGGGGCGTGTCAGCGGCGTCCGCGCTCCGGATCCGGTCGAAGTCCCCTGGAACTGGGCTCGATCGCCGCCCCGGCATTTTTTGCGGGATCATTACGCACCATTGGTTTGCTTACTCCGTCGTCCACCGGCCTGCGCCATTCCTTCCCCTTCTCGACACGAACCGGAAACAGTCGGTTTGCTCTGCCGGACAGCCGTGTCCAATGACCGGTGCCCCGATTCTGGCTTGTTGTTTTCTTGCTGCACCGAACCTTCACGATCGGTCTTGATCAGGTGAGGACAGGGCCGGGTGACGGCCGTCGCATGGCCGGAACCAGCCCCGTGTGAACCGGCGGCAGTTGGCCACACGATCAGTACGGGCACGCGGGTCACCTTTTGGGGTGACTATGCCTTGTTCAAGGTGTGCTGTTCCGCGACCCATCCGCGAAGGTCGTGGCATGGGTGCCCGCTGCCCCCCGGCAAGCCGGCCGCGGGCCGGAGCTGCCACCGAAGGAGCACAGGACGATGAGCGAGAGCATGGCATGGCTGACGCGGGACATCCGCAAGGCCCGCAAGCAGGGCCCGGCCGAGGTCGCGCGGCGCCGGGGCGACCGGCTGGCGGACCTGGTGGCCTGCGCCCGCTCCGCGTCGCCGTACTACCGCGAGCTCTACCGCGGGCTGCCCGAGCGGGTCGACGACCCGACGCTGCTGCCCGTCACCGACAAGAAGCACCTGATGGACCGCTTCGACGACTGGGCGACGGACCGGGACATCACCTTCGAGAAGGTCCGCGCGTTCACGGACGACCCCGAGCTGATCGGCCGCCGTTTCCTCGGCCGGTACCTGGTCGCCACCACCTCGGGGACCAGCGGCAGGCGCGGCCTGTTCGTGCTCGACGACCGGTACATGAACGTGTCCTCCGCCGTCTCCTCCCGGGTGCTCGCCTCCTGGCTCGGCCCGCTCGGCATCGCACGGGCCGTGGTCCACGGCGGCCGCTTCGCCCAACTCGTCGCCACCGAAGGGCATTACGTCGGCTTCGCCGGCTACTCCCGCATGTCCCAGGAGGGCGGCGGGCGCAGCAAGCTGCTCCGGGCGTTCTCCGTGCACGAACCGCTGTCGCGCCTCGTCGACCGGCTCAACGCATACCGCCCGGCCTTCGTCATCGGCTACGCGAGCACGATCATGCTGCTCACCGCGGAACAGGAGGCGGGCCGCCTGCACATCGACCCGGTGCTCGTCGAACCCGCGGGCGAGACGATGACCGACAGCGACACCGACCGCATCGCGCGGGCCTTCGGCGCCAAGGTGCGCACGATGTACAGCGCGACGGAGTGCACCTACCTCAGCCACGGCTGCGCCGAGGGCTGGTACCACGTCAACGACGACTGGGCCGTGCTCGAACCCGTCGACGAGGACCACCGGCCCACGCCGCCCGGTGAGTTCTCGCACACGGTCCTGATCTCCAACCTCGCCAACCGCGTCCAGCCGTTCCTCCGCTACGACCTCGGCGACAGTGTCATGCTCCGCCCCGACCCCTGCCCGTGCGGCACGTCGTCCCCGGCGATCCGGGTCCAGGGCCGGGCCGGTGACACCCTCACCTTCCCGTCCGGCCGTGGCGACGACGTCCGGCTGACCCCTCTCGCCTTCAGCAGCCTGTTCGACCGCATGCCGGGCGTGGAGCTCTTCCAGATCGAGCAGACCGCTCCGGCGACGCTGCGGGTCCGCATGGTCAAGGCGCCCGGTGCCGACGCGGACCACGTGTGGCGCAAGGCCCATGACGGACTGACGCACCTGCTCGCCGACAACAAACTGGACAACGTCACCGTGGAGCGGGCGGAGGAGCCGCCGAAGCAGGCGTCGGGCGGCAAGTACCGGACGATCATTCCGCTGCCGGCGTGAGGAGGCTCAGGAGACTTGCGCGTACGCGCGCAGAGCGGGCTCCTCCGTCACCCACGGCCGACTGTGGATCAGCAGCTCGATCGGGTAGTTCAGCAGCCCGGGAAGAGCGTCGACGGCTCCCTGGCTGTTGAGCGGCATGATCGGCTCGGCGCAGTGCGCACGGTCGACGCGGGCGGCGTCGGCGGGGCCGGGGTGGTCGACCGCGTCGGCGACGAGGTCGTAGCTGACCTGGTCCACGACCATGGCGATGTGCGTCGGCCACGGCCGCCCGGGGCAGATGTCCTGGACGCCGACGCGGTGCGCGCCCGGCAGCGACGGGGGTTGCCCGTCGGCGACCACGGACTCGTCGGCGTACGAATAGACGGTGGTGTACGAGGGGCCCGCCGGCATGGGCGTGCCGTCGGCGGCGAGTGCCTTCGTCCAGTTCGAGTCACGGGCGAACTGCAGCACCGACGCCGGGCAGCCGGCGACCTCGGCGATCGGGCGGCACGGGCCGGCGAGCCGGGTGCCCTGGAACGGGGAGCCCAACGTCACCATGTCGTCCACCCGCCCCGGCAGATCCGGCCAGAACCGCAGCGCCCAGGCCGTCAGGAGCCCGCCCTGGCTGTGCCCGACGAGGTCGACCTTGCGTCCGGTGGCCTCGTGGATGACGCGCGTCGCGTGCACCACGTACTCGACGGACTCCTGCATGTCCCTGAGCCCGCGCCCGGGGGAGTCCACCCAGCAGGACCGGTAGCCCTTCTTCTCGAGCTCGGCCATGTAGTTCCAGGCGTAGTTCTCCTCGCCCTTCAGGCCGGTGCCGGGTACGAAGAGGACGGTCGGCTTGTCACTGGCGTCGCGCAGGTCGCCCAGGTCCGTCCCGCAGTGCAGCGCCTCGGCGAGTCGGGCGGCGGGGATCTCCAGGGGCGGCGAGGGCTCGGCGGTGTCCGCGCGGGCGGCGGAGACGGGAAGAACGGTGAGGGCGAGCGCGGTGGCCGCGAGGCCGCCGAGCCATGAGGACAAGCGCACTGTGGTCTCCGCGGGGGGTGTGGGGGTCCCTCACGCGCCGAGAGGGAGCCCTCCATCCTGAAGCGCGGCCACACCCACGTCAACAGCCACACACCGCCCAACGCCCCCTGCGGCGACAGGAGTTGAGGATCCGCGGGCGCTCGGGATCACCGTTCCCACACCGCGTCGGACCGCGCGACGACCCGCCGGAGCTCACGGGAGCTGCGCGGTGACAGGGCCTGCATCAGCACGTCGAGGAGAGCGCGGGCCTCGAAGGGGTCACCGCAGCAGTACCAGTGCACGTTGTCGAACTCGTGGTCGTGCCACAGCTCGCGCTCGGGCCGACGGACGTACGCCTTCCACAGCCGCACGGCCCCGCCGACATCACCCGGCTCCAGATAGTTCCGGGTTCGCTCGAGACGGGAGATCTCGTCCATCGCGCGCGAGGACAGCCCGTCGATCATGGTCATGCGCACCATTTTGTCACCGCTCCGGGAGTGAGCGGTGACCGGGCCGGGCCTCACGTGTGCAGGGCCCCGCCCTCCTCGTCATGACCCTCCGGCTCCAGCTGCAGCGTCGAGTGGGCCACGTCGAAGTGGCCCCCGACGCACCGCTGCAAGCGGCTCAGGAGCTCCCCGTACCCGTCCGCCAGCGCCTCGTCCGTGACCACCACGTGTGCGGTGAGCACCGGCATCCCGGAGGTGACGGTCCAGCCGTGCAGGTCGTGCACGGCGACCACGCCGCGCTCCGCGAGGAGATGCCGCCGCACCTCGTCGAGGTCGACGTCCTGCGGGGTCGCCTCCAGCAGGACGTGCACGGAGTCCCGCAGCAGCCCGTACGCGCGCGGCACGATCAGCAGGCCGATGACGATCGACGCGACCGGGTCGGCGGCCTGCCACCCGGTGAGCAGGATGATCAGGCCGCCCACGATCACCGCGACCGAGCCGAGCGCGTCCCCGAGGACCTCCAGATACGCGCCGCGCAGGTTGAGGCTCTTGTCCTTCGCGTCCCGCAGCAGCCACAGGCCCACCAGGTTCGCGAGGAGCCCGCCCACCGCGACCACGAACATCAGGCCGCCCTTGACCTCCACCGGCTCGCTGAACCGGCCGATCGCCGACCACAGGACCCAGACGAAGATGGCGACGAGGAGGAGCGCGTTCAGGACCGCGGAGAAGATCTCGACCCGGTAGAAGCCGAACGTGCGCCGCGGTGTCGGCGCCCGCTGGGCGAGGGTGACCGCGCCGAGCGCGAGCGACACGCCGACCGCGTCGGTCAGGCTGTGCGCCGCGTCCGCGAGCAGCGCGAGGCTGCCGGACAGCAGGGCGCCGACCACCTGGATGACGGTGATCGACGCGCTGATGCCGATGGTCCACAGCAGCCGGCTGCGGTACGTTCCGCTGAGCGTGCCGCCCGCCGTCGCGGCGGACGGACCGTGGTCGTGCCCCATGCCCGCGAGTGGACCACGGGACCCGGACACCCGCCACCGAACGGTCGGCCACTCGGCCGAGGGTGAACCCGTACGACCGCTAGTGCAGCGTCGGGATCGATGCGTCCCGCTGATGCGGGATGCCCAGCGGCGGCGGCAGCTCGCCCTGCTGAACCGTCACCGTGCGCGCGGGCGCGGGCACCCGGATGCCCTCCGCGCGGTAGCGCTGGTGCAGGCGCTTGATGAACTCGTGCTTGATGCGGTACTGGTCGCTGAACTCCCCGACACCGAGGATCACCGTGAAGCTGATCCGCGAGTCGCCGAAGGTGTGGAAGCGGATGGCCGCCTCGTGGTCGGGCACCGCCCCCGTGATGTCGGTCATCACCTCGTCCACGACCTCGGTCGTGACCTTCTCGACCTGCTCCAGGTCACTGTCGTAACTCACCCCGACCTGCACCGTGATCGACAGCTCCTGCTCGGGGCGGCTGTAGTTCGTCATGTTGGTGCTCGCCAGCTTGGCGTTGGGGATGATGACGAGGTTGTTGGAGAGCTGGCGCACGGTCGTGTTGCGCCAGTTGATGTCGACGACGTAGCCCTCCTCGCCGCTGCTGAGCTGGATGTAGTCACCCGGCTGCACGGTCTTCGCCGCGAGGATGTGCACGCCCGCGAAGAGGTTGGCGAGCGTGTCCTGGAGGGCGAGGGCCACCGCGAGACCGCCGACGCCGAGCGCCGTGAGCAGCGGGGCTATGGAGATGCCGAGGGTCTGCAGGACGACGAGGAAGCCCATCGCCAGCACGACGACGCGCGTGATGTTCACGAAGATGGTGGCCGACCCGGCCACGCCGGAGCGGGACTGCGCCACGCTCCTGACCAGACCGGTGACGATCCGGGCCGCCGTCAGCGTGCCCGCCACGATGAGCAGCGCGGTGAGCGCCGTCGTCACGTTGCGGCCGGTGCGCGGCGTGAGGGGCAGCGCGCCCGCCGCGGCGGCGAGCCCGGCGGCGATGGCCGCGCAGGGGACGAGGGTGCGCAGGGCGTCGACGATGACGTCGTCGCCGCTCCACCGGGTCCTGCTGGCCCGCTCGCCCAGCCAGCGCAGCAGGGCGCGGAGCAGCAGAGCGGCCACGACGCCCGCGGCCACCGCGATGCCCGCCGTGATCCAGTCGTGCAGGGTGAGCGCACGGTTCATCGGTTCGCTCCCGTCGTCCGGGGGGAGTGCGCCTGCATACGCGCCTGGACGCGGCGTATGTGATGTGTCGTCACGTGGTTACCTGCTTGTTTCGGGGGGTGCGGTCACGCCGGGGCGGGAGCACGACATCGGGAGTCACGTCGACTGCCTCCAGGAGCTCCACCCGGCGCGGACGTCATCCTGCCCCATCCGGGCACAGGAGGTGCGCGTACCCCTGTCCGGATCTTCACAGACCGGCCACGTCTGTCGAGTGGGACGCGCGACACGTGGTAGAGCAGGGGACATGGGTCCAGTGCACAAAACGCTCGTATCGCCCGTCAGTTCGCACAACGAGTGGGATCCGCTGGAGGAAGTCGTCGTCGGCCGCCTCGACGGCGCGACGATCCCGTCCAGCCACCCGGTCGTGGCCTGCAACATCCCGCCCTGGGCGGCCCGACTGCAAGGCCTCGCCGCGGGGCACACGTATCCCAAGCGCCTGCTCGAACCCGCGCAGGCCGAACTCGACGGCTTCGTCGCACTCCTGGAGTCCCTCGGCGTCACCGTCACCCGCCCTGCCGCCGTCGAGCACAAGCGCGACTTCGCCACTCCTGACTGGACGTCACGCGGCTTCTGCAACGCCTGTCCCCGGGACGGCATGCTCGTCGTCGGCGACGAGATCATCGAGACGCCGATGGCCTGGCCCTGCCGGTACTTCGAGACGTACTCCTACCGCGAACTCCTCAAGGACTACTTCCGGCGCGGCGCGCGCTGGACGTCCGCGCCCAAACCGCAGCTCACCGACGCGCTGTTCGAGGAGGACTTCCGTCCGCCGGAGGACGGCGAGCCCATGCGCTACGTCCTCACCGAGTTCGAGCCGGTCTTCGACGCCGCGGACTTCATGCGCGCGGGCCGCGATCTCTTCGTGACGCGGAGCAACGTCACCAACCTGATGGGCATCGAATGGCTGCGCCGCCATCTCGGGCCCGAGTACCGCGTCCACGAGATCGAGAGCCGCTGCCGTGTCCCCATGCACATCGACACCACGTTCGTCCTGCTCGCGCCCGGCAAGGTGCTCGTCAATCCCGAGTACGTCGACGTCGACCGCCTCCCCGACGTGCTGAACTCCTGGGACGTCCTGGTCGCCCCGGAGCCCGATCCGATCGACGAACGCGTGCTGAGGATGACCTCGATGTGCGGCAAGTGGCTCAGCATGAACGTGCTGATGCTCGACGAGAAACGCGTGATCGCGGAGCGGCACCACACGGGCATGCTGCGCGCGCTCGAGGCGTGGGGGTTCGAGCCGATCCCGTGCGACCTGCTCCACTACGCGCCGTTCGGCGGCTCGTTCCACTGCGCCACCCTCGACGTACGCCGACGGGGCACGCTCGAAACGTACGTCGACTGAGTCACGGCCGGGTTCCACCGACCGTTGCCGGAGGGGTTCCCCGCCCGCGACGGTTATGCAAGTCTCCTCCCTAATTCCGTGCGGCGCCGGACGTCGTGGCCCGTCAACCGGGCTGCCGCCACGCGGAACCGGGATGAGGACTGATGCGAAACGGGGCACGGGGGCACGATCTGATCGCCCTGCGGCGGCTGAACACCACCGTCGTGCTGCGCGCCCTGCACCACCGCAGCCCGCGCACCCTCGCCGAACTCGCCGCGAGCACCGGCCTCTCCCGGCCCACCGTGGAAGCCGCCGTCGAGGAACTGGCCGAACGCGGACTCGTCGGCGAGTCCGCGGAGGAGGCGGGGGAGCGGGCGCCAGGCCGCCCCGCACGCCGCTTCCGCTTCCGCACCGAAGCCGGATACGTCCTCGGCGCCGACATAGGGCTGCACAAAATGGTGCTGCTCCTCGCCGACCTCGGCGGCACCGTCCTGGCCGCCCACCGCGGCGACATCGACCCGGGACTCGGCGGCAGCGCCCGCCTCGACCTGCTGCGCCACGGCGTCGAGACCTTCCTGGACGCCCACGTCCCGCGCCGAGCCGCCGTCCTCGCCCGCTGCGTGGGCGTGCCGGGCGTCGTCGACAAGGGCGGCGTCGTGACGTCCGTGGTGGTGCCCGAGTGGTCAGGAGTCGACCTCGGACGGCTGCTGCAGGACGGCGAACCGGGCCACACCCTCGTCGAGAACGACGTGAACCTCGCGGTACTCGCCGAGCGTTGGCAGGGCGCCGCCACCCTCGCGGGCGACGTCGTCTGCGTCCTGACCGGGCACCGCGTCTCGTGCAGCCTCACCATCGGCGGGCGCCTCCACCGGGGCAGGCGCGGCGGCGCCGGTGAACTCGGCATGCTGCCCCTGCTCGGCATGAGCACCGCGCAGGAAGCCCTGAAGTGGCACGAGGGCTCGGACGGGCGGCGCCCCGGCGAGTCCGAGGTCGCCGCGCTGGCCCGCGCGGCCGACGGTGGCGACCCGAGGGCGCTGGCCGCCGTCGCGGACTTCGCCGGCCGGCTCGCCCCCGGCATCGCGGCGCTCGCGCTCGCCGTCGACCCGGAACTGATCGTGCTGACCGGCGGCGCGACCCCCGTCGGCCACCATCTGGTGCCGCTGCTCGAGGAGCGGCTGCACCCCATGACCCTGCACGTCCCGCGCATCGCCCTGAGCACGCTCGGCGAGCGGGGCGTGGCCATCGGCGCCGTGCGCAAGGCGCTCGACCGGGTGGAGGAGGACCTGCTCGCGGACAAGGCGCCGTAGCGGCAGACCGCCCTGTGCGGGCGGACCGTGGGGCGTCCGGCGACTCATCGGGAGGCGAAGACGCACATGCGCAGAAGGACTCTGCTCGGCGGGGCGGTGGCGGCCCCCTTGCTCGCCGCCTGCTCCGGAGGGGGCGGCGGCACGGACAGCGGTGGCAGGACGACGCTCTCGTACGGGATGTGGGACCCGGCGCAGGTGCCGGGCATGGAGCGGATCATCGCCGCGTTCGAGAAGCGGAACCCGGAGATATCCGTGCGCATCCAGCTGACGCCCTGGGCGAGCTACTGGACGACCCTCAAGACGTCCATGCGCGGCGGCACCGCACCCGACGTGTTCTGGATGAACGCCGTCAACTTCCAGCTGTACGCGGCCAACGGCGTCCTCGAACCGCTCTCCGGACACATCAAGGCCGACGCCACCCCCGTGGACCGTCACCCGAAAGCCCTGGTGAAGCTCTACTCCTACCGCGGCACGCAGTACGGGCTGCCGAAGGACTTCGACACCATCGGCCTCTGGTACAACAAGCAGCTCTTCGACAAGGCGGGCATCACCTACCCGGACGCGAGCTGGACCTGGGACGACGTGCGCGACGCGGCCGCCGAACTCACCGACCCGCACCGGCGCGTGCACGGCTTCGCCGCCGAGATGGACCGGCAGATCAAGATCTATCCGGCCATCTGCGGGGCCGACGGCTACGTCCTGGAGAACGGCCGCTCGGGCTTCGGCGACGAACGGTCCATCGAGGGGATGCGCTTCCTGACCGACATGGTCGACCGGGGCTGGTCGCCCCCGCAGAGCGCGATGGTCGAGTCCGTCGGGCGCGTGCGCTACTGGTCGGAGAAGGTCGCCATGAACTACGACCTCTCCGCGATGGCCGGACAGATGTACGCCGTGCCCGCGCTCAAGGACCACGGCGGCATCGCCGTCCTGCCGCAGGGGAAGCGCAGGGCCACCATCATCCACGGACTGGCGAACGTCGTCTCCGCCAAGAGCGACAAGAAAGCGGCCGCCTGGAAGTTCGTGCACTTCATGGCAGGACGCGAAGCCGCCGAGATCCAGGCGAAGGCGGGCGCCACCATCTCCTCGTACGAGGGAACGCAGGACGCCTGGATCAAGTCGATGCCCGAATTCGACCTCAAGCACTTCATCGAGATGCAGGAGTACGCGGTTCCCTACCCGAGCTCCAAGAACACCGCCGTCTGGGAGAACCTCCAATACCCGTTGCTCGGCGCCGCGTTCAGCGGCAAGGGCGGCATCGAGAGCGCCGCCCGCACGCTGGGCGAGCAGATGGACCGGGCCCTGAAGGAGGAACGCGACTCATGAGTGTCTTTCCCGCGACGGCCGCCGCGAAGGCGGCCGGGCGCAGCCGGACATCGGCGTCCGGCACCCGCCCAGGATCCCGCAACCAGCGGTCCGCCTACTGGTTCATCGCACCGCTCGGCCTCGGCTTCGCCGTCTTCTACTTCTGGCCGCTCCTGCAGACCCTGTACTTCAGCTTCACCGAATTCGGCGCGTTCGGCGGCCACACCTTCATAGGCACCGACAACTACCTGCGCGTCGTCAAGGACGTCACCGTCTGGCAGGCACTCGGAAACACGCTCATCTACTGTGTCATCGGGCTGATGGCACTGCCGATCGCCATCGTCGTCGCGTCGCTCCTGAACCGGCGCGGACTGCGCGGCGTATCCGTCTACCGCGCCCTGTACTTCATCCCGTTCGTGACGCTGCCCGTCGCCGTCGGCCTCGTCTGGAACTGGCTCTACAACGGTGACTTCGGGCTCGTCAACGAAATCCTCAGTTGGTTCGGCGTCGACCGGCACTACTGGGTCTCCGATCCGTCCACGGCCGTCTACGCGATCGGCACGGTGATGGTCTGGTCCACCACCGGGTACTACCTCGTCATCTTCATGGCGGGTGTCAAAGGAATACCGCAGGACTACTACGAAGCCGCGGAACTCGACGGAGCGGGACCGCTGCGCAGGTTCTTCACCATCACGCTGCCGCTGCTCAGCCCGACCATCTTCTTCGCCTCCGTCATCTGCATGATCAATTCC
Source organism: Streptomyces venezuelae (assembly GCF_008642335.1). NCBI lineage: Bacteria > Bacillati > Actinomycetota > Actinomycetes > Kitasatosporales > Streptomycetaceae > Streptomyces > Streptomyces venezuelae. The sequence continues at coordinate 7,278,178 of NZ_CP029191.1, forward strand.
CTGCAGACGTTCGACCTGATCTACATCATGATGGCCGAGAAGAACCCCGCGATCGGCGATACGCAGTCCGTCGTCGGCCTCTTCTACAAATGGGCGTTCGTCGAGAACGCGCAGGGCGCCGCCGCCGCGCTCGCCTTCCTGCTGATGCTGGTCATCGCGGCCCTCACGTATCTCCAGTTCCGGATCCAGAAGAGGTGGGTGCACTATGCCTGACCGGAGGCGCATCGACCCGGGATCCGTCGCCACGCACGCCGTGCTTTCGTTCGGCGCGCTCGTGATGGTCTTCCCGTTCCTGTGGCAGCTGCTCACCGCGCTGAAGACCCTCGCGGAAACCTCACAGGTGCCGCCCACGTTCCTGCCCAAGGACTGGAACTGGGACAGTTTCGAAGAGGTCTTCACCGCGCTGCCGTTCCGCGAAATGCTCACCAACAGCCTGATCAACACCATCGGGCGCACCGTCGGACAACTCGTGTTCTGTTCGCTCGCCGCCTACGCGTTCGCGCGCATGCGGTTCCGCGGCCGCAACGTGCTGTTCGCGCTTTTCCTGTCCGTCCTGATGGTGCCGAGCTCCCTGCTCGTCCTGCCGCAGTACGACATCATCCAGTCCCTCGGACTGCTCAACTCCGCGCCCGCGCTCTTCCTGCCCGGCATGTTCAGCGCCTTCGGCACGTTCATGCTCCGCCAGTTCTTCCTCACGCTCCCCAAAGAGCTGGAGGAGGCCGCGCGCATCGACGGCGCGGGCTCCTTCCGCATCTTCTGGTCGATCATGCTGCCGCTGATCAGGCCCGCGCTGGCCGCGCTCGCCGTCATCACCGCCATGTGGTCCTGGAACGACCTGTTGTGGCCGCTGATCGTCAACACCGACCCGGAGAGGATGCCGATCAGCGCGGGGCTGACTTCCCTGGAGGGGCAGTACGAGACGAACTACCCGGTGATGATGGCCGGTTCGCTGATCGCCAGCCTGCCGATGCTGATCGTCTACCTCTTCCTGCAACGGCACTTCGTCCAGAGCGTCGCCCTCTCCGGCTCCAAGAGCTGACTCCGACGGAAAGGCAGCACCCCTCCATGCGAGGCTCCATGCGATCGCTTCACATCGGCCTGCTCGGTGCCGGCGGCATCGCCCGCGCCCATCTGCCCGGCTGGCTGGCACTAGGTGCCCGGGTGAGCGTGTACACCGTCGACGGCTCCGCGGAGAAACTCGCGTCGGAGTACGCCGAGCGCGGGCACGACGTCCGGGCCGTCGACGACCTCGGCACCCTTCTCGCCGACGCGGGCGCCGTCGACATCTGCACCCCCACCCCCACCCACAAGGAACTCGCGCTCGCCGCCGTCGCCGCGGGCCACCACGTCGTCTGCGAGAAACCACTCGCCCTCACCGCCCGCGACGCCGAGGAGATCGGCGCCGCCGCCGACGCGGCAGGCGTACGCCTGCACCCCGCCCATGTGGTGCGCTACTTCCCCGCGTACGCCGCCCTGCACGAGGCGGTGACCCGCGGCGACCTCGGCGAACCCGCGGTGCTGCGCTTCACGCGCGGCGGCGCGAGGCCCCAGTGGGCGCCCTGGTTCGGCGATCCCGCCCAGTCCGGCGGCGTCATCATGGACCTGATGGTGCACGACATCGACATCGCCCGCTGGCTCGCGGGCGACGTGGTCCGCGTGCACGCGCGGACCCGCGGCGTCGAGCACGCCACCGGCGCCCCGCCCGAGGTCGTCACCGCGTCGGCCGTCCTCACCCACGCCTCGGGCGCCGTCAGCCACGTCAACGGCCTGTGGGGCCTGCCCGACCAGCAGTTCCGCACGACGTTCCGCGTCGCGGGAGCCGACGGCCTCCTGCACCACGACTCCACCGCCGTGCCCGGCTTCCGGATCACCGCCCAAGGGGTCCGCGCCGCCAACGAAGGCATCCCCACCAGCCCCATGACCGAGAGCCCCTTCCTCACCGAACTCCGCGAGTTCGCCGCGTCCTGGCAGGACGGCGGGCCCGAACCGAGGGTGAGCACCCGCGACGGCATAGAGGCCGTACGGATCGCCGAGGCCGCCGTGGAGTCCAGCCGCACGGGCCGCGTCATCGAGATGTCCAGGACCACTGAGACCACCGAGGAGGCCACGCGATGAAGGTCGCCGTCCTGTCGTTCGCCCACGTCCACGCGGCGACCTACCTGCGCCTGCTCTCCCGCATGCCCGGCGTCGACGTCCTCGGCAGCGACCCCGACACGGACCTCGCGGCGCCCGGCGAGGTGCGGGGCCGCGCGGTCGCCGACGCGGCGCACGTCGCGTACGCGGACACGTACGACGAAGCCTTCGCCTGGGGCCCCGACGCGGTGATCGTCTGCTCCGAGAACGTCCGGCACCGGCCCCTGGTCGAACGCGCCGCCGCGCAGGGCGTGCCCGTCCTGTGCGAGAAGCCCCTCGCCGCCACGGTCGAGGACGGCGAGGCCATGGTCGCCGCCTGCCGGGACGCGGGCGTGCGGCTCGCCGTCGCCTACCCGGTGCGGTTCAGCCCGGCCTACGCGGCCGTGAAGGCGGCCGTCGTGGCGGGCGAGGCGGGCCGGGTCCTCGCCGTGTCCGGCGCGAACAACGGCGCCATGCCGACCCGCGCCCGCCGCTGGTTCGCCGAGCCCGCGCTCTCCGGCGGCGGCGCCCTCATGGACCACACCGTGCACATCGCCGACCTGCTCGACGACCTCTTCCCGGAAGCCAGGCCCATCGAGGTGTACGCGCAGACCAACAACCTCCTGTACGCCGACGAGGTCGCCGCCGAGACCAGCGGCCTGGTCAGCGTGACGTACTCCAACGGCGCCGTCGCCACCATCGACTGCAGCTGGTCGCACCCCCGCTCCCACCACTCGTGGGGCGGCCTGGAACTCACCGTCGTCGGCGAACGGGCCACCCTGGAGATGGATGCCTTCGACCAGAAGGTGCACGGCTTCAGCGAGCGCAGGGGCAGCGGCACGGAGGTGCCCTTCGGCGCGGACCTGGACGAGCTGATGCTGCGGGCGTTCCTGTACGGGGCGGGGGAGGGCGCGATGGACGTCGCGGACGGCGAGGGCGGCCTGCGCACCCTGCGCGTGGTGGAGGCCGGCTACGCGTCGGCCCGCAGGGGAGTCCCGGTCTCCCTGCCGTGGCCCGCGGGCCGGAACGGATCGGGCGCGTATTAGCGTGGACGGGACAGATCGACCAACAGGATCCGAGGTGCCCGGCCCATGCCAAGCCGCAGCGAGAGCCGTACCCAGCTCATCGAGTCACTCATGGAGCGGTTCCCGCACGTGCCGCGGGAAGCCGTGATCAAGGAGGATCTGCTGCGCGGCGGCATCGCCTTCGACGAGTCGGCGCTCAGCGACAACGAGAACGGCGAGGTCAAGCCGAAGTCGTACTTCATCTTCTCCTTCGACCACGGCACCCTGCCCGAACTGGGCGCCGCGGCCCTGCGCCGCCCGCCGGAGGAGATCGTCCTCACCGGCGGCCCGTACGAGCTGCGCCGCACCGTCGTCTCGGTGCGCGTCAACCCCTCCTCGCCCTACCGCGTCGCCGCCGACGACAACGGCGTGCTCGGCCTGTACCTGGACGGGGCGCGGATCTCCGACGTCGGCCTGCCCCCGATGCCGGACTACTACCGGCACACGCTGGAGAACGGCAAGTCGGTGATGGAGGTGGCGCCCACCATCCAATGGGGCTACCTCATCTATCTGACGGTCTTCCGGGTCTGCCAGTACTTCGGCGCCAAGGAGGAGTGCCAGTACTGCGACATCAACCACAACTGGCGCCAGCAGAAGGCGGCGGGCCGCCCCTACACGGGTGTGAAGCCGATGGACGAGGTCCTCGAGGCCCTCGCCATCATCGACAAGTACGACACGAACAAGTCGTCCACCGCGTACACGCTCACCGGCGGCGCCATCACCACGCGGCTCCAGGGCAAGGACGAGGCCGACTTCTACGGGCAGTACGCGAAGGCCATCGAGGAGCGCTTCCCCGGTCGCTGGATCGGCAAGGTCGTCGCCCAGGCGCTGCCCAAGGAGGACGTGCAGCGCTTCCACGACTACGGAGTGCGGATCTACCACCCGAACTACGAGGTCTGGGACCCGTACCTGTTCGAGCGGTACTGCCCCGGCAAGGAGCGGTACGTCGGCCGTGACGAGTGGCACCGCCGCATCCTGGACTCCGCCGAGGTGTTCGGGCCGCGCAACGTGATCCCGAACTTCGTCGCGGGCGTCGAGATGGCCGAGCCGTTCGGCTTCAAGACGGTCGACGAGGCCATCGACTCCACCGTCGAGGGCCTGCAGTACTTCATGTCGCGCGGCATCACGCCCCGCTTCACCACCTGGTGCCCGGAGCCCACGACTCCGCTCGGCAAGGCGAACCCGCAGGGCGCGCCGCTGGAGTACCACGTGCGGCTCCTGGAGGCCTACCGCGCGACGATGGAGGCCAACGGCCTCAGCTCGCCGCCCGGCTACGGCCCCGCGGGCCCCGGCAACGCGGTCTTCTCGGTCAGCTCCTTCATGGACAGCCTGCCCGCGGACAAGGCCGCTCCGGAGGACGCGATTACTCCCGCGACGACCCGCTAGGGCCCGTGTTACGGTCGGGGCGGGTCACGAGTTCCAGTGTCAAGCCCCGGCTCGCTGGACGGCACCCCGCTCCGTCGCGGGTGCCCCGGGTGACGACCCGCCCCGTGCGACGTGCACGGGGAACGGCGGATCACCGAGTCGGCGAAACCCGGGGTCCACGACCTCGGAGGCGCCCCATGACGCATTCTCCCGCGCACGACACCCGTGACACCTCGGTCGATGTGCTCCTGTCCTCGTACGACGTCGCGGACGACGGCCGCATAGCTCTTCATGTGCTCGGCCCGACCAGGGGTGTGCCCGCGGCCCTGTGGACGCGCGACCCGCAGCACCTGCGCCGCCTGCTGCGCGACCACAAGGGCCTCGCCCAGTGGCAGCCCCACCGGAACGTGCTGAAGCTGCGGTGCGACACGGCCGGCGCCACCCTGGTCGGGGTGGCCGCGGGAACCGGCCACGAGGTCCGCCACGACGCCGCCGACCACGAGGCCCCTCGCGGCTGACCAAGATCACCGGTTCGTAGGATGACGGCGTGATCCGGGCGCGGGCGACCCCCGCGCCCGGGCGGCGCGACAGTCAGCCACCAGAGCCGGAGGTCCCCCGTGCAGCACCACCCCGCCAGCCCCGCAAGCCCCGTCACCGTCGTCACCGGCGGAAGCCGCGGTATCGGCGCCGCTGTCAGCGCCCGTCTCGCCGAGGACGGCCACGACGTCGTCATCGGCTACCGCTCCAACGCGGCCGCCGCCGAACAGGCCGCGGAGGCCGTCCGCGCGGCAGGACGCCGCTGCCTCACCGTCGAGGTCGACACCGCCGACGAGGCGTCCGTCGACCGCCTCTTCGACGCCGCCGCCGAGCTCGGCCCGGTCACCGGTCTGGTCAACAACGCCGGGGTCAGCGGCCCCGTCGGCCCCCTCGCCGACGCCGACGCCGACGGCATGCGCCGGGCGCTCGAAGTGAACGTGCTCGGCTATCTGCTCTGCGCCCGGCGCGCGGTACGGGACATGAAGGCCAACGGCGGCGCCATCGTCAACGTCTCGTCCGCCGCCGCCACGCTGGGCGCCCCCGGCGAGTACGTCCACTACGCCGCCGCCAAGGGCGCCGTCGACACCATGACGGTCGGCCTGTCCAAGGAGGTCGCCGGGGACGGCATCCGCGTCAACGCCGTCGCCCCCGGCGTCATCTGGACCGAGTTCCACGCCGACCCGGAGCGGCCCGCGAAGCTCGCCGCCGGTATCCCCCTCGGGCGCTCCGGACAGCCCTCCGAGATCGCGGCGGCCGTCGCCTGGCTGCTCTCGGACGAGGCTTCGTACGCCACCGGCACCGTGCTGCGCGTCGCGGGCGGACGCTGACGCACCCCGGTCGACCGCTCGTACGATGAGCACATGATCAGTGGAGCGGTCGACCTCACGCAAGGCGTCGTCATCCGGCCCGTCGCCCTCGACGACGCGGAGGCGCTCGCCCGCGCCTACCGGCGCAACCGCGACCACCTCGGCCCCTGGGACCCGGACCGGCCCGCCGCCTTCTACACCCCGGAGGGGCAGGCCGAGCGGGTCCGGGTGCAGCTGGCGGACGGCCGGGCGGGCCGGTCCGCGCACTGGGTGCTCGTGAGCGGCGCCGAGATCGTCGGCCACGCGGCCGTCTCGAACATCGTGCTCGGCCCGGCCCGCAGCGGGAACCTCGGCTACTGGATCGACGCCGAACACGTGGGCCGCGGCCTCGCCTCCGCCGCCGCGCGGCACGTCTGCGCGGCGGCGGACACCCAACTCGGCCTGCACCGCGTCGAAGCGGGCACCCTGCTGCACAACACCGCGTCGCAGCGCGTGCTCAGGAAGTGCGGGTTCGAGGAGTACGGGGTCGCGCCGTCCTTCCTCTACATCAACGGCGCCTGGCGCGACCACCGGCTCTTCCAGAAGATCCTCAACGACCGTCCCTTGTAGTGCGAGACTGACGTGGTGACACGGAACGAGCGGCAGTCGTCGCGCAAGACCGAGCGGCGCCTTGAAGAGACCATCCTCGAGCTGCTGGACCGCCGTGCCCCGGGTGCCACGATCTGCCCCTCGGACGCCGCGCGGGCGGTCCACGAAGGCGACGACGACGGCTGGCGCGCGCTGATGGAGCCCGCCCGCCGCGCCGCTCGGAACCTCGTCGAGGCCGGCGAGGTGGAGATCACGCAGGGCGGCGAGCCGGTCGACCCGGCGCAGGCCCGCGGCCCGATCCGCATTCGCCGGACCCGGTAGGACTCCGTTCACCCGCTGTATCGCGCACAACCATCGGTTGTTTCCGCGTGTCTCCGAGATGAGTCACGTCCGCGCGCACGTGTTTCCACCGCGTGTGCACCCAAGGAGGAACCGTGGGCATCCGCCGACCCACCCTGTCGACCGCCGTAGCCGCAGCTTTGATCGGTTCGCTCGGCGTGCCGCTCCTGGCAGGCGCCGCGTCCGCGAAGGACGCCGCAGCGACCGTACGAAAGGCCACCGGACAACAGGCCACCGAAAAACAGGCCACTGTCCGGGAGGACTTCGACGGCGACGGATACCAGGACGTCGCCGTGGCCGCGCCCGGCGCGACCGTCGGCGGCCACACCTGGGCGGGCTACATCACCGTCAGGTACGGCTCCGCGCACGGCCTCGACCTCGCGCGCACCACGGTCATCGACCAGAGCACCCCCGGCGTGCCCGGCGCCCCCGGCGACAACCAGGGCTTCGGCTACGCGATGATCTCCCGCGACCTGGACGGCGACGGCCTCACCGATCTGGCGGTGGTGAGCCGCGAGTACCGGCCGGAGGACAACGTCGGCGGAGCGGTGACCGTCCTGTGGGGTCGGCGGACCGGCCTCTCCGGCCAGGACGCCGTGCGCCTTCCCGCACCGGCGAAAGCCCAGGTCGGCGAGGACATCACCGCGGGCGACTTCGACGGCGACGGGAACGCGGACCTGTTCATGGAGAACGGCGAGGACCGCGATGACCACGACGTGCTCTACGGCCCCTTCCGGCGTGACGGCGCCCCCGCCCGCGAGCAGCAGGTGAAGGTGTACAGCACGGACAACTTCATCAACTCGACCGCGGCGGGCGACTTCAACGGCGACGGCATCGAGGACCTGGCGACGTTCTACGTCTACGAGAACCACGCCGAGGGCGGCAAGCTGTGGCTCGGCACGAAGACGGGTCTTTCCACCGTCCCGCAGCGCCTCGCCTCGTCGGCCGCTACGGCGGTCGCCGACTTCGACCAGGACGGCAACGCCGACCTCGCGACGCGGATCTTCCCGAACGGCGACACCGAGGGCACCGAGGAGGACCCCGGCACCGTCAAGATCTACTACGGCTCGTCGTCCGGACCCGGCCAGACCCGTACGCAGACGATCACCCAGGACACCGCGGGGGTGCCCGGGGCGAGCGAGAAGGGCGACCAGTTCGGCGGCCGCCTCGCCACGGGCGACGCGAACGGCGACGGATACCCCGACCTGGCCGTCGGCGTCCCCGGCGAGGCGATCGGGACCAAGGCGAAGGCCGGTGCCGTGGTGCTGCTCAAGGGCGGCAGGGACGGGCTCACCGGCAAGGGGGCCCAGGCGTTCCACCAGGACACGGCGGACGTGCCGGGTGTCGCGGAGTCCGGCGACGTGTTCGGCGGGTCGGTGCGGCTGCTCGACGTGACCCGCGACGGCAGGGCCGACCTGGTCGCGGGCGCGCCGGGCGAGGACCTGGGCGCCGTCAAGAACGGCGGCGCGGTGTGGCTGTTGCGCGGCGCCGCCGCCGGTCTGACGGCCTCCCGGTCGTCCGCGCAGAACCCGACCGACATCGGGGCGCCGGCGGCGAAGGCGCTGTTCGGCCTGAACCTGAGCGGCGACAACGGCTCCGGAACGGTGATCCCTTAGGAATCCCCCTGATTCCGGACCGCACCGGTTCCCCGCGCACCCCCACGGGCCGCGCGGTCCGGGTCCGGGTCCACCCGCTGGATCCGGGCCCGCCGCACGACCTCGGGCCCGGTCTCGGCCGCCTTGCGGACCAGCGCACGCCCGTCCCAGTCGGTGGGCCAGCCGTGCCAGAGGCGCATCCTGCCGTCCACGAAGACCGCGCTGATCTGGTCGCGGTCGGCGAACCGGACCAGCTCCCACGACAGGTCGTACGACGGCGTGAGCTCGGGCACCTGGAGGTCGACGAGGAGGAAGTCGGCCGCCTTGTCGACGGCGATCTCGCCCGTCACCTTGCCGAGTCCGACGGCGTCGGCGCTCAGCGAGGTGGCGTGGGTGAGCCACACACGGCCCGCGCCGCACGCCGAGTCGCCGGACATCAGGCCGTACGACAGCCGCTGCGCGCTCTCCGCGGCGTCGACCAGACGGAAGCCGTTGCCGCGCGTGCCGTCGGTGCCGGTGCCGAAGCGGATGCCCATGGTGTGCCACATCAGGGCGTGCGCGACGGCGTTGCCCTTCCACGCGCTGGCGACCGGGTTGTAGCTGACCGCGGCCCCCGTGTCGGCGAGCATGCGCATCTCGTCGGGGGTGAGCAGCGTGGCGTGGGAGCCGAGGGTGTGCGCGTTGAGGGCGCCGATGTGGTGCAGGTACGACAACGGGCGTCGGCCCACGCTCTTGAGGGAGCGTTCCACGGAGGCCAGGTGCTCGTTGACGTGGACCTGGAAGACCGCGTCGGCGTCCGCGCACAGGTCGGCGGTCCTCTTCAGGACCTCGGCGGTGGCGTCCTCCGGCACGGGTATCGCCAGTGAGGGGTGTATCAGCCGGGAGTCCTGGAAGCGCTCCAAGTGCTCCTTGCCGCCCTTGCCGTTCGAGACGACCTTCGACAGGACGCAGCGCAGCCCGGCCTCCTCGGCGGCCTCGGCGATGACGCCCACGTCGACGGGCGCGCGGGTACCGGCGTCGGCGGCGGTGGTGAATCCGCCGCGCAGCGCCTCCAGGGCGGCGAGCTTCGCCGAGAGGTGCGCGGTCTCCTCGTCCAGGGCGTGTTCCAGGGGCTCCCAGACGGTCTTGAAGATCTCCGACGGCTGCCCGAACGCCTGGGCCTTGCCGAAGCTCTGCGTCAGGTGGTGGTGCGCGTCCACGAAGCCGGGCATGAGCAGGTGGCCCTTGAGGCGCACCTTCTTGGCGTTCCGGTGCGCGTCGGTGAGCTCGCGGACCGGCCCGACGGCCCGGAACGTGCCGTCCTGGACGAGCACCGCGCGGTCCTTTACGGGCCCCTCGGGGAGCAGGACGACATCGGGTACGAGCAGCAGTCGACGGGCGCGGAAGTCGTCGGGGCCGAAGGCGCCGCGGCTGTCGGGCCCGTCGTGTCGGGAGCCTTCGGCGGCGGCCGCGGGTGCCGCTCCGCCGACGCCGAGGAGGCCGCCGGTGCCCGCAAGTCCGGCCCCGACGACGAAACTGCGACGTCCCACGCCGCGCGACCCGTCGCCGTCACGGCCGACGCCGACGCCGATGCCACGGCCCTCGTCCGCGTACTCGTTCTCCACCGCACGCTCCTTTGGCGTTTCGCACAGGGAAAGCCCGGCCGCACGGGGCGGCCGGGCCGGAGCGGCTGACCTTAGGCGAGTCCGTCAGGCGGAACAAGGGTTTCGGCAAATGGAAAGAGAAGGAGGCGTTCGCGGCGTCGGTGAAGGTGGCGGAACTGGTCCGCGCGCCCTGCCCCACCGCAGGCCACGACCGTTGTCGCAGGTCAGGGCAGGTGGCGTAACGTCACGGAAATGTTGGCGTCCTAATTTCGACGGATGTCAGGCCCCATGAACCCCCTGCCCACCGAGCAGACACCGCGGATGCCGCGGAACCGGCCGCGGACCCGTGCGGACCGGGCCAGACAGGTCGCCGAGGTGCTGCGCCGTCAGATCGCCTCCGGCGCGTTCGCGTCGGGCATGCTGCCGGACGAGCGGACGCTGATCGCCGACTTCGCGGTCTCGCGCAACACCGTGCGCGAGGCGCTGGGCGTCCTGCGCGGCGAAGGCGTGGTCGAGCGGCGCCAGGGCGTCGGCACGGTGATCGTGCGGCGGCCCTACGAGCACACCCTGGAGCGGCTTACCGGCCTCGCGGAGACGCTGGGCACGCACGGCGAGGTGGTCAATCAGGTGCGCGTCGCGGACCTGGTGCGGCCGCCCGGCGACGTGGCCCGCAGGCTGAACGTCCCCGACGGCGGGCGGGTGGTCCACATCGAACGGCTGCGGCTGCTGGACGGCGTGCCGCTCTCCCTCGACCTGACCTACCTCGCCGCGGACATCGGGGAGCCGCTGCTCACCGTCGACCTGGCGGGACGGGACCTGTTCGGGCTCATCGAGCAGTCCATCGGCGGCCGGCTCGGCTCGGCAAGCGTCACCATGCACGCGGTGGGCGGCGACCCGCACACGTGCGAGCTGCTCGACATCCCGGCCGGTTCGGCGCTGTTCACCGTCGAACGCCTGACGCGGATGCCGGACGGGCGGCCGGTGGACCTGGAGTTCCTGCGCATCCGCGGCGACCGGCTGGCCTTCAGGGCCGAACTCGTGCGGGCGGGGGACGCACGGTGAGCACCGGTACGAACTCCGGCACCGCCACCGGCAGCAACGCGGACACCGGGACCGCTCCCGGCCCCGGCCCGCTGACCGTCGCGGTGATGTGCCTGTGCGTCACCCTGGTCGTCGGCATGGTCTCCGCCGTCAATCTCGCCGTGCCCGCACTGTCGCGCAGCGCCCTGCACCCGTCGGCGGAGTCGGTGATGTGGGTCGTCGACGGATACGTGGTGTTCTTCGCCTGTCTGCTCATCCCGGGCGGCGCGCTCGCCGACCGGCTCGGCCGTAAACGGGTGTTGGCGGCCGGCATGGGCCTGTTCACCGCGGGCTGCGTGCTGTGTGCGGTGGCGCCGAGCGTCGGCGTGGTGATCGCGGGCCGGGTGGTGAGCGGCATGGGTGCCGCGGCGGTGCTGCCGACGACGCTCGCCCTGATGGTGGGCGGCGCGCCGGCCCACCGGCGGCCGCGGCTGGTCGCGGTGTGGGCGTCGATGACGGGTCTGGCGGCCGTCCTTGGCAATGTCGGCGGCGGCGCGGCGCTCCAACTCGGGTCGTGGCGCGCGCTGTTCTGGTGCGTGGTGCCGCTGTCCGTCGTGGCCCTCGTCCTGGTGTGGGCGTTCTCCCCGGCACCGCCGCGGCACGACCGTCCGCTGTCGGTGGTGTCGGCGGGCCTGCTGACGGCCGGGTTCCTGGCCCTCCTGTCGGGCATCGTGTCCGGCCCGGAGGCCGGATGGGGCAGCGGACGGGTACTGGCCGGGTTCGTGGCGGCGGTGGTGCTTCTGGCGGTCTGGGCGGTCCGTGAGCTGCGGCGCGAACATCCCATGCTGGACCCAAGGCTGTTCACCGTGCCCGTGGTGCGGGCGGGCGCGGTCGGCATGGCGCTGGTGTTCCTGGGGATGTTCGGCCTGTTCTACGTCAATGGGCAGTACCTGCAGTACGCCAAGGGCTACTCGCCGCTGGGGGCCGGGGTGCGGCTGCTGCCGATGGCGGGGGCGCTGCTCCTCGCGCCGCGCTGCGCGGTGGCCCTGGAGCGGCGCGTCGGCCCGCGGCTGACGCTCGGGTCGGGGCTCGCCGTGCTGGCGGCCGGTCTGGGCACGGTGTCGCTGGTCGGCCCGAGCACCCCGTACCCCCTGTACGCGCTCGGGGCGACCCTCACCGCCGCCGGATGCGGCCTGGCGACGCCGCTGCTGTCGCACGGCATGATGTCCGCGCTGCCCGCGCACCGGGCCGGGGTCGGTTCCGGTCTGCAGAGCCTGGCGCGGGAGCTGGGCAGCGCGCTGGGTGTGGCGGTCAGTGGCAGCGTGGTGACGCAGATGTTCACCGCGGGCCTCCCGGCCCCGCTGCGGGGAACCGACGCGCCGACGACCGTCCCGGCAGCGGAACAGGCCCTGGCGGCAGGAGAGTTGACGGCGCCGGAGCTACGGCACGCGGTCGTCGCCGACTTCACCACCGCCCTCGACACCGCGATGCGGGTGCTGGCCGTGCTGGTGGTGACGGTCGGCGCGCTGGTCGTCGCGTGGTACCCGGTCAGACGCGGTCGTGGAGAGTGATGTGGTAGCCGTCGGGGTCCGCGAAGGTGAACGTACGGCCGAAGGGCCCGTCGACCGGCGCGGACACGATGGTGTGACCGTCGGCCACCAGTGCGTCGTGGATGGCCTGGACGCCGGTGGCGTGGAGCCAGATCGCCGCGCCGACGCCGGGCTGCGGGACGGACGAGAGATCGGTGCCGGGAACGACCTCGCGGAGTGCGAACGCGATCGGCTTCGTCTCGAAGACGACGGCGTGCGGAGGTCCGGCCTGCGAGCGGACGACACCGAGGTACTGCTCGTAGAACGCCTGGGACTCGGCGAGGTCGCGCGCCTGGAGCGAGATGAAGTCGGGGCCGGTGACGGGCATGGTGGTGCTCCTTCTCTTCGTACTGCGTCTCTTCGTGTCGAAACTTTGTGTCAGATTACTGACACGCCGACGGTATGTCAGAATACTGACATGAGTCAAAAGGGTGCCGGTATTGACCTGGACCAGTCGCTGGGCTACCTGCTGAAGGAGGCGTCGAGCGCGCTGCGCGCCGCCATGGAGGAGGTGCTGAGACCGCTCGGGATGAGCGTCACGCACTACTCCTGCCTCGAACTGCTGGCCCAGCGCCCTGGCCTGTCGAACTCCGAGCTCGCGCGCGGCGCGTTCGTGACCCGGCAGACGATGAACGTGCTGCTCCAGGCCCTGGAGCGGGACGGATACGTGATCAGGCCCGCGGAGGCCCCCGTCGGGAAGGCGCTCCCCGCGCGCCTCACGCCGAGCGGTCGGCGGAGCCTGGAGAAGGCGACCGCGGCGGTCCGGTCCGTCGAGGTCCGCATGCTGGCGGGCATGACCGACACCGAGCAGGAGGCCGCGTTCCGGAGCCTGAAGAGCATGGTGCGTTCACTGCGCGACGGGCACGGCGACGGCGACAGCGGCGCACGGCCCGTTCGGGTCTGACGCTCCCTTGTCGTTTCGGTCCCTTGACGCCCTCCTCGCCGCTGTAGCACGCTGCCGCGGTGATCACACATGAGCGGGATCCGGCGCGAAGGCCCGTGCTCGCCGTGGACCAGGGCACATCCGGGACCAAGGCCCTCGTGGTCTGCCCGGAACGCGGTGTGATCGGAACGGGTGCCGCGCCGGTGCGGCCCCGGTTCCTTCCCGGTGGGCTCGTCGAGGTGGACCCCGCCGAGCTGTTGTCGTCCGTCGTCGAAGCGGGGCGGGCGGCCCTCGCGGACGCGGGGGAGCCGGTCGCCGCCGTCGGCCTCGCCAACCAGGGCGAGACCGTTCTCGCCTGGGACCCGGAGACCGGCAGGCCCCTTACCGACGCCCTAGTGTGGCAGGACCGCAGAGCCGAGTCGGTGTGCGAAGAACTCATCGACCACAAGGACGAGTTGCGTCACCTCACCGGGCTGCCCCTCGACCCCTACTTCGCCGCGCCCAAAATGGCGTGGCTACGTCGCCACCGCACCCGGCAGGGTGTCGTCACGACCAGCGATGCCTGGCTCGTCCACCGCCTCACCGGTGCCTACGTCACCGACGCCGCGACGGCCGGCCGCACCCAGCTCCTCGACCTCGACACCGTCGAATGGTCCCCGCGGGCCCTCGAACTCTACGGACTCGGCGACGAGCACCTGCCCCGCGTCGTCGACGCCGCGGGCGAGTTCGGCACCACCACCGCCTTCGGTCCCGAGATCCCCCTCACCGGCCTCATCGTCGACCAGCAGGCCGCCCTCCTCGCCCAGGACGTGACCGCACCGGGCAGCGCCAAGTGCACGTACGGGACAGGGGCGTTCCTGCTGGCCCAGACCGGTGCGCGCCCGCGCCGCGGCGACTCCGGCCTGGTCAGCTGCGTCGCCTGGCGCCTCGCGGGCCGCAGCAGCTACTGCCTCGACGGGCAGGTGTACACCGCCGCGTCCGCCGTCCGCTGGCTCACCGACCTCGGTGTGATCGCGGGCGCCGAGGACATCGACCCCGTCGGCTCGGCCGTCCCCGACGCGGGCGGCGTCACCTTCGTGCCCGCGCTCGCCGGCCTCGCGGCGCCGTGGTGGCGCGGCGACCTGCGCGGTTCGATCAGCGGCCTCGGCCTCGACACCACCGCGGGCCACCTGGTCCGCGCCCTGTGCGAAGGCATCGCCGCGCAGGTCGTCGCGCTCGCCGACGCCGTGGCCGCGGACATGGGGGAGCCGTTGACGAGCCTCCGCGTCGACGGCGGCCTGACCCGGTCGGCCCTCCTCATGCAGACCCAGGCGGATCTGCTTCAACTGCCCATCCAGGTGTCGGAGTTGACCGATGTCACCGCGCTCGGCGCCGCCGCCGTCGCCCGCATCGGCATCGACCCCACCCTCACGGTCGCCGACGCCGTACCGGAGTGGCGGCCCGCCGCCGTCTACGAACCGCGCATCGGAGCGGACCTCGCCGCCGAACGTCTCGCCGGGTTCCGCTCGGCGGTGTCGGCGCTCATGGAACGTACGCCCTGATGGCCGTGGTCAGGCGCGGCGCGCCGCCGGACGTGACGTACGACGTGACCGTCATCGGCGCCGGAGTCGTCGGCACGGCCGTCGCCCGCGAGCTGGCCCGCCACCCAGGCCTGCGCATCGCCCTCGTCGAGGCCGCCGACGACGTCGGTGAAGGCACGTCGAAGGCGAACACGGCGATCCTGCACACCGGCTTCGACGCGGTGCCCGGGTCCCTGGAGTCCCGTCTGGTCCGCGAGGGGCAGGCGAGGCTCGCCGTGTACGCCGCCGAGTCCGGGATCCCCGTCGAGCCGGTCGGCGCGCTCCTTGTCGCCTGGGACGACGAACAACTCGCCGCTCTGCCACAGCTGTTGGCGAAGGCGGAACGCAACGGCTACCACGCGGCGCGCCTCCTCGGCCCCGCCGAGGTCCGGGCACGCGAGCCGCACCTCGGCCCCGGCGCCCTCGGCGCGCTCGACGTCCCGGGCGAGAGCATCATCTGTCCCTGGACCACCACTCTCGCGTACGCGACCCAGGCCGTACGCGCGGGTGTGGACCTGCTGCTCAACTGCCGTGTGGGGCGTGTGAGTTCGTCGGGGGAGGCCCACCTTCTGACGACCGGCCGCGGCACCCTGCGCACCCGGTACCTCGTCAACGCCGCCGGTCTGCACGCCGACACCGTCGACCGGCTGCTCGGCCACGACGCCTTCACCGTCACCCCGCGCCGGGGCCAGCTCATCGTCTACGACAAGCTCGCCCGCGACCTCGTACGCCACATCCTGCTGCCCGTCCCCACGGCGCTCGGCAAGGGCGTCCTCGTGGCGCCGACCGTGCACGGAAACGTTCTTCTCGGGCCCACCGCCGAGGAGGTGGACGACAAGTCCGCCACCGGCACGACGGCCGAGGGGATCGCCGCACTGCGCGAGAAGGGCCACCGCATCCTCCCGGAGCTGCTCGACGAGGAGGTCACCGCGGTCTACGCGGGCCTGCGCGCCGCCACCGACCAGGACGACTACCGCATCAGCGCGCACAAGGAACAGCGTTACGTCACCGTCGGCGGCATCCGCTCGACCGGCCTCACCGCTTCCATGGCCATCGCCGCCCACGTCACGGAACTCCTCGCGGGCACGGGCCTGGACCTCTCCGCACCCCGGGACGTGGAGCCGGTCCGCATGCCCAACCTAGGCGAGGCCTTCCCACGTCCCTATCGGCGCGCCGACCTCATCGCGGCCGACCCGGCGTACGGCGAGATCGTCTGCCACTGCGAGCGCGTGACGCGCGGCGAGATCCGCGACGCGCTCGCGGCCACGATCCCGCCGGGGTCGCCGGAGGGCCTGCGGCGCCGCACGCGGGCGCGGAACGGACGCTGCCAGGGCTTCTACTGCGGTGCCCAGGTGCGGGAACTCTACGAACGGGGTGCGGAAATGGGTACCGGATGAGGCGCGAGCGCATCGTCGACGTCCTGGTCGTCGGCGCGGGGCCCGCCGGTCTCGCCACGGCGGCCGGGCTCGCCGCGGCGGGCGTCGGCGAGGTCGAGGTGGTGGACCGGGAGCGGCAGGCCGGCGGCATACCGCGGCACTGTCTGCACGGCGGCTTCGGACGTCTCGGGATGACGGGACCGCAGTACGCGGAGCGCTGCGTGGCGGCGGCCGTGGGCACCGGCGCCGTGCTGCGGACCGGCGTCAGCGTGACGGCGTGGGCGGCGCCGCTCACCGTCGACACCACGAGCCCCCGGGGCCTGGAGCGCATCACCGCCCGCGCGGTCGTGCTCGCCACCGGCGCCCGCGAGCGCCCGCGTGCCGCCCGTCTCGTCCCCGGCACCCGGCCCGCCGGGGTGTACACCACGGGCGAGCTCCAGCAGGCCGCCGACCTCCACCGGCAGCGCATCGGGACGCGTGCCGTCGTCGTCGGCGCGGAACCGGTGAGCTTCACCGCCCTGGACACGCTGCGCCGGGCGGGCGTCGCCGTCGCCGCGCTCGTCACCGAGCACCCGCGCCACCAGGCACGCCCGGCCCGCGCCCTCGACGCGCGGCTGCGGCACGGCGTGCCCGTGCTCACGGACGCCACGGTGGTGGAGCTCGTCGGCCGCGGCCGGCTCTCCGGCGTCGGGCTCCGGCACCGGGACGGCAGGACGGCGCACGTCGCCTGCGACACCGTCGTCTTCACCGGCGACTTCGTCCCCGACCACGAACTGGCCCGGCGCGCGGGCCTGTTGCTGGACCCCGGCACGCGCGGCCCGGCGGTCGACGGCGCGTTCCGCACGGACGGGCGCGGTGTCTTCGCGGTGGGCAATGTGCTGCACGCCGCCGAACCGGCACGTGCGGTGGCGCGCGAGGGGACGCTGGCGGCGGAGGCCGTGCGGCGCTACCTCTCCGACGGCGACTGGCCCTCGGCTTCGGTACGGCTGCGGGTCGCGGCGCCGCTCGCCTGGATCGCCCCGAACCGCCTCACGCCGGACGACCCGCCCGGCGCGTTCACCCTCCGCACGACCGAGTTCGCCGCGCGTCCGGCGCTGGTGATCACGCAGGACGGCAGAACCCTGCACCGCACGCGCTCCCGCCGCCCGGCCGTCCCGAACCGCCCCTTCCGGGTAGCGGGGGACTGGACGGGCCGCGTGGACGCCAGGGGCGGCGCGGTCCGCATCGCCCTCGGCTGACACCCGTACGCCCTCCGGCGCGGCGCGGGGGGCTCTTCCCCTGAACCCCACCCCCCGCATAGACTCCAAAACTAGCAGCGCTAATTTACGTACCACCGAAGCAGCGTGACCCGCAGAACGATCCGGAGCCGTATCGTGCGCACCGTCCACTTCGCCGCCGCCCGCCGCACCCCCATCGGGAAGCTCCGCGGCGCCCTCTCCTCCGTACGCCCCGACGACCTCGCGGCGGCCGTCGTGAAGGGACTCCTCGCCGACATCCCCCAGCTCGATCCCGCGCGGATCGACGACATCTACTGGGGCGCCGCCAACCAGGCGGGGGAGGACAACCGCAACGTCGCGAGGATGGCCGCCCTCCTCGCCGGGCTCCCCGAATCCGTGCCCGGCGCGACCGTCAACCGGCTCTGCGCCTCGGGTCTCGAAGCCGTCACGACCGCCGCGCGCACCGTCGCCGCGGGCGAGGCGGACATCGTCCTCGCGGGCGGCTCCGAGTCGATGAGCCGCGCCCCCTTCGTGCTGCCCCGCCCCGACGAGGCGCTGCCGCACCGCATGGAGACCGCCGACACCCGCCTCGGCTGGCGGCTCACCAACCCGATGATGAAGGACCTGCACGGCGTCCTCGCGATGGGCGAGACCGCCGAGGAGGTCGCGGAGCGGTACGGCGTCTCGCGCGAACGCCAGGACGCCTTCGCGCTCCGCAGCCACCAGTACGCGGCCGCCGCCCGAAAGAACGGCCACTTCGACGACGAGCTGCTCCCCGTCACGCGACCGGACGGCACCGTCGTCGACACGGACGAATGCGTCCGCGAGGACACCTCGTACGAGAAGCTCAGCGGCCTGCGCCCCGTCTTCCGCAAGGACGGCACCGTCACCGCGGGCAACGCGTCGCCGATGAACGACGGTGCGGCCGGGCTCCTGATCGTCAGCGAGGAAGCCCTGAACGACCTCGGCCTCGAATCCCTCGGGCGGTACGCGGCCGGCGCGTCGGCGGGCGTCCACCCGGACGTCATGGGCATCGGCCCCGTCCCGGCCACGCGGAAGGTGCTCGCCCGCGTCGGCTGGAACGTCGACGACCTGCAGGAAGCCGAGTTCAACGAGGCCTTCGCCGCCCAGGCGCTCGCCTGCGTCGACGCCCTCGGCATCGACCCCGAGCTCGTCAACCCGTCCGGCGGAGCGATCGCCCTGGGCCATCCCCTCGGCTGCTCGGGCGCCCGCATCCTCACCACCCTGCTGCACCGGCTGCGCCGCACGGGCGCCGCGCGCGGCCTCGCCACCATGTGCGTCGGCGTCGGCCAGGGCAGCGCGCTCCTGGTCGAGCGCGACTGAGAGCCTGTTCGACGGCGGCCCGACCGGCCGCCGTCGAGAACAGCCCCCGGCCGCACGCCGCGAAGCTCAGGCCGGAAGTCGTAGAGCCGCACGCCCGCAAGCCCCTCGGAAACGGAGCCTCCACCCTCATGGCCACGCTCTCCCTCGCCGCGATCCTCGCTGAGCCCGCCCGCCGCCACCCGGACCGCACCGCTCTCGTCGAGGGCGAACTGCGCCTCACCTTCAAGGAGTTGTGGCGCGAGGCGCGCGCCCAGGGCGCCGCCCTCGTGAAGCTCGGCGTGCGGCCGGGGGACCGGGTGGCCCTCATGGCACCCAACACCGCCGAGTTCCCCAAGGCGTACTACGCCATCCTCGCCGCAGGGGGCGTCGTCGTCCCCGTCCACCTGCTGCTCTCCGCCGAAGAGGTCGAGCACGTCCTGCGGGACAGCGGCGCGACCCTGCTCCTCTGCCACCCCGCCCAGGCGGCGACGGGCGCGGCGGCCGCCGAGGCGACCGACGTACGCATGGTGCGACTCGGCGGCGACGGTGAGCTGGAGGCCCTGGCAGGCGCCACCGAACCCCTCACCACCTACGCCACGCGCGACGCCGACGACCCCGCCGTGGTCTTCTACACCAGCGGCACCACGGGCGTCCCCAAGGGCGCCGTGCTCAGCCACTTCAACCTGGTGATGAACGCGACGGTCAACGCCTTCGACGCCAACGACATCCGCCCCGACGACACCGCACTCGGCGCGCTCCCGCTCTTCCACGCCTTCGGGCAGACCGTCTCCATGAACTCGACGTGGCGGGCGGGCGCCACCCTCGTCCTGCTGCCGCGCTTCGACGCCGCGCGGGCCATCGAGCTGATGGTCGAGGAGAACGTCAACACGTTCCACGGCGTCCCCACGATGTACGTGGGCCTGGTGGCCGCCGCGGAGGCCGCGCGGGAACTGCCCGAGCTGCGGATCTGCATATCCGGCGGCGCCTCGCTCCCCGTCGCCGTGCTCGAACGCTTCGAGAAGGCCTTCGGCACGCCCGTGTACGAGGGGTACGGGCTCTCGGAGACATCGCCGACCGCCTCCGTCAACCAGCCCGACTTCGGCACCAGGCCCGGCACCATCGGCCGCCCCCTCTGGGGCGTCGACGTCGAGATCGCCCGCGCGGACGTCGACGACCGCGTCGAACTGCTGCCCGCCGGTGAACTCGGCGAGGTCGTCATCCGCGGCCACAACGTCTTCTCCGGCTACCTCGGCCGCCCCGAGGCGACCGCGGAGGCCCTGGTCGACGGCTGGTTCCGCAGCGGCGACCTCGGCACCAAGGACGCCGACGGATTCCTCTCCATCGTCGACCGCAAGAAGGACGTCATCATCCGCGGCGGCTTCAACGTGTACCCGCGCGAGGTCGAAGAGGTCCTCATGCGCCACCCCTCCGTCGGTCAGGTCGCCGTGATCGGCCTGCCCGACCCGGTGCACGGCGAGGAGATCTGCGCGGTCGTCGTAGCGGCCGAGGACGCCACGCCCGACCTGGCGGAGACGATCATCGAGTGGTCCAAGGAGCACCTGGGCCGCCACAAGTACCCGCGCCTGGTGGAGTTCACCGACGCACTCCCGCTCGGCCCGAGCATGAAGGTCCTCAAGCGGGAACTGCGGGCCCACTACGGCGCGTGACCCAGCACAGCTTTCATGAGGCGCCGTCGAGGACCTCCCGCAGCCGGTGCGCGAACTCGTCCGGCTTCCCCGGATATCCGAACTCGCCGTCGCAGAAACCGCCGTGATGGCTCGGGAACACGCTCACCCGCAGCCCGAGCAGTTCGGCGGCCGCCACGGACGTGCGTCCGGTCTGCACGTTCTCCGACTCCTCGCCCACGGCGATCACGACGCGGGTGGGCGCGGCGGCGATCGCGTCGGCGTCCGGCCGGTAGTCGCTGACCGCCCACGACCGGTCGGACAGCAGCGGGTCGTCCCGTGAGCCGTCGTCCTCCGCGGGCATCCCGAACGCGGCGGGGTCGGGCTCCGGCTGTGCGAAGTACGCGTCGGTGAACTCGCCCTCCCACGAGGTCATGGCCACGAACGCGGCCATCCCGGCTCCCCAGCCCCGCTTCTCGTACGCGTCCCGGACCCCGGCCCGCGCCCGCACGGCCGCCGGACCGTCCGGCGTGAGGGTGATGAGCGGCGGCTCGTGCGCGACGAGCGTGGTCACGTCCGCGGGATACGTCGCCACGACCGCGAGCGCGGTGACCGCCCCGCCACTGCTGGCGAACATCTCCACCGGCCCGGCCCCGAGCGCTTCGACGACGGCGTGCACGTCGTCGGCCTGGGTCTGCGGCGTGTGATCGACCCGCGCGTCCTTACGAGTGCTGCGACCCAGCCCGCGCGGGTCATAGGTGACCACGGTCCGCTCGGGGAAGCGCGAGGCGAGCGCGCGGAACCCGGTGGCGTCCATGGGCTGTCCGATCATGAACAACGGCGGGCGTCCGTCGCCGGTCGGCAGCGGTCCCCGGACGTCGTAGACGAGGTCGGCACCGGCGGTTTCAAGCGTGTGAGTCTTCATGTCCGTACAGACCGCCCCCGCCCGGAAAACTCATCGGCGGCCGACCACCGTGGCACCCGCCGTCTCCGGCGAGAGCCCCTGCTCCAGATCCTCCGCGAGCAGCCGCTTGGCGATCACGTCGACCGCCGCGGCGAGCTCCTTGTCCGCGGGCCGGCCGATGTCCTTCCGGATCTCCTCGCCCAGCCAGGACGCCCACGCCTTGGAGATCACCTCCGCCTCGCGCTCACCGGCCTGCGTGTGCGAGAAGTACGTGCCCGTACGCGTCAGATACCCCTCCTCGACCATGCGGTCGAAGACGGGCACCAGAACCTCCGGCGGAATCCGGCGCCGCGCGGCGATCAGTCCCAGGCTCGCGTGCCCGACCATCCGCGTGAACAGCGAGACCTGCATGACGGCCCAGGCGCCCGCGATGTCGAGCCGCGTGTCGGCGTCCCGGATGATCCCGCGCGCGGTGGTCATGCCGACGTCGCGGATGATGGCGGCGACGCTCCGCTCCAGTACGTGCCCGGGGTCGCCGCTGGACGGCTGCGCGAAGCCCTCGCCCATGTCGGGGGCGCCCATGCGCGCGCTGTCGCGCAGCTCCACCTGCTTGAGGAACAGCGCCACCAGGAACCCGAGGAGCGCGACCGGGACCGTCCACAGGAAGACGGTGTGCAGACTGTCCGCGTAGGCCTTCACGACGGGCGCGGCTGCGGCGGCCGGCAACTCGTGCAGCCCGTCCGGACTCTGCGCGGCCTTGCCGATGGCGACCGGGTCACCACCGCTCGCCCGCGAGGCCGCGGCGACCCCGTCCTTCAGATTGGGCGTCAGCGTGTTGGCGTAGATCGTGCCGAACACCGCGGTGCCGAACGAGCTGCCCAGCGTACGGAAGAAGGTGACGCCGGACGTCGCCGTGCCCAGATCCGCGTACGCGACGGTGTTCTGCACGGCGATCGTCAGGACCTGCATGCACAGCCCGATGCCGGTGCCGAGCACGAACATGTACAGCGACTCGAGCCACGTACTGGTGGCGCTCCCCATCAGCGAAAGCAAGTACAGCCCGAGCGCCATCACGAGCGCCCCGACGATGGGAAAGATCCGATACGTCCCGGTCTTGCTGACGACATTGCCGCTGAAGATGGAGGCGATGAGCAGCCCGATCACCATGGGCAGCGTCCGCACGCCGGAGATGGTGGCGGAGTCCCCGTCGACGTACTGCAGATACGTCGGCAGGAACGTCATCGCGCCGAGCATCGCGAAGCCCACGATGAAGCTGAGGATCGAGCAGACCGTGAACACCGGATTGCCGAACAGCCGCATCGGCAGCATCGGTTCGGCGGCCCGCGTCTCGACGACGCAGAACAGCGCGAGCGCGACGAGACCGCCGACGAAGAGCCCGATGATCGTCGGCGACCCCCACGCGTACTGGTTGCCGCCCCAACTCGTCGCGAGGATCAGCGCGCTCGCGCCGACGGCGACGAGCGCGATGCCGAGATAGTCGATGACGGGCCGCACCGCCGACTTCACGACGGGAATGGTCCGGGCGGCCGCGAGCACGACGACGATCGCGATGGGCACGTTGACGTAGAAGGCCCAACGCCAGCTCAGATGATCAGTGAACAGCCCACCCAGCAGCGGCCCGATGACGGTGGACACACCGAAGACGGCCCCGATGGCCCCCTGATACTTGCCGCGCTCGCGCAACGGAATGACATCGGCGATCAACGCCATGGACGTCACCATCAGCCCGCCCGCACCGATGCCCTGCATCGCACGCCAGGCGATGAGCAGGGTCATGTTGGTGGCCAGACCGCACAGAAAGGACCCGGTGATGAAGACGACCGCCGAAACCTGAAAGACGACCTTTCGCCCGAACAGATCACCGAACTTGCCGACGAGCACGGTGGCGACGGTCTCCGCGAGCAGATACGACGTGACCACCCACGACATGTGCTCCGCCCCGCCCAGATCCGACACGATCGTCGGCAGCGCGGTGCCGACGATGGTCTGGTCGAGGGCGGCGAGCAGCATCCCCAGCATGATCGTCACAAAGACGACGTTGCGCCGCCGCCGGTCGAGAACGGGCGGAGCCTGGACTTCGACGGGGCCCTCGACGGGGGCGGCGCCGGGCACGGCCGACGGCTCGGTGGTGGTCACACGGCCAGCCTCACATCGGGGCGGGGGGTGTGCATGCGGGACGAGTCCGGTCCGGTGACACGGGGCGTCCGGCACGGTGTCACGCCTTGGGCCCAGCCTCCATGCTGCCGGGCTCCCCGCTGCCGGTCCGCACATTCTCGGGCCCCGCGCTGTCGGGCCCCGCGCTGTCGGGCCCCGCGCCGTCGTGCCTCGCACTGCCGGGCCGCGCACTCCCGGGTCCTACGCTGCCCGGCCCCACCCGTCCCAGCCGAGGCGCGTGGGCGACCACATCCAGCGGCACCCCCTCACGCTCCAATTCCTCCGCCAACGCCTCCGCCCACGACACCAACGCGGCGACGCCGATCCCGTACGGCCGCGGCTGCTCGGCCCGCGCGCTCCACTCACCGATCGCCCCGGCCCCGCGCAACAGCAGCCGCGCCCCGCCCTTGGTGTTGCCGCGGCCCGAGTGCGTGAGCCCGACGGCGAGCTGCGCGAGCCCCTGCCAGAGCCCGCGCTCGCTCTCCGGCCCCGACTTCCACGCGTCCTCGAACACCTCGTGCGCGTGAAAGGGCCGCCCGGCGTCCAGCAGCGCCTGCGCCTCGGCCACGGACTCCTCGGGCGCACGCACGATCCCCTCCGGCTGCCTCGGCACCCCCTCGGCCCCATAGGGCAACGGCCGCCCGAGCCCGTCGCGGGGCCGCTGGTTACGGGCCCGTCCCTCCTCGTCGCGATCGCGCTCACGGCCACTGTCGTACGGTCCAGGTGCAGAGCTCATACGCCGATTGTCGCGCGTCCCTGACGGCAGTCACCGCAGGACGGAGCACCCTTCGACGTGGGGTAGAGTTCTACCTGTGATCACGCGGAACACACACCGCGAGAAACACACCGGGACGTGGCGCAGCTTGGTAGCGCACTTGACTGGGGGTCAAGGGGTCGCAGGTTCAAATCCTGTCGTCCCGACTCGCGAGAGTCGCTGATCGAGGGACCGTTTCAGAGCAATCTGGAACGGTCCTTCGGCATTTCCGCATCAGCATGAACCACCGTTGTCGCGCACGTCCCAGTTCAGGCCCTGATCGTCAATGGCTTTCTGGGCGGTGCGCAGCAGGGTCTGGTCGTGGCTGAAGGCGTGGGCACGGAGACGGGCCAGGGCGTCGTCCGGGCTGAGGCCGTACTTGGCGGCGACGAAGCCCGCAGCCATATGCACCACCGGAGGGTAGCCCCGTTGTCCGAGCGACCCGGGCCGGGGGCGGACGGTGAGCAGGTGCGGGTGTTCGTCCAGGGCGAGGAGGGCGAGAATGCGGGCATAGGCCTGGATGCGGACCTTCTGCATCGGGGTGAACGGGCGCGGCTCGCAACGGTAGAGACTCAGGGCGCCGACGTGGGCGTCATCGATGGTCAGGGGCACAGCCATGACGCAGCGAGCGCCCTGTCCGAGCGCGATGGAAGCGAAGACGGGCCACCGGGCGACCGCGTTCTCCAGGTCAGGCACTTCGATGCGCTCACCTTTCGTGTACGCCTCGGTGCAAGGGCCTTCCCCGGACACGAGTTGAGCGTCCTCCGCAAGGTGAGCCCGCTCGTCGGTGGCACAGGCCAGCAGCCGTAGCTCGCCCGCGATCACCAGGGCGACCCCGGCGAAGTCGGCGCCGAGGTCGTCGGCGCAGGCTCTGCAGGCGGAGGCCGGCGTCGGCCCGCCCGTGGCAGCGGTGACATCGACGTTGCGCCATGCGGCGGCGTACTGGTCATCATCCACTGGATGTCCCTGGCACGAACATTGCGGTCGGACACGGGGGCCGGAGTGAACGGCGGCTCATAGCCGGTGTACGTGCTCAGGGTCGCTCGATGACGGAGGTGTCGAGGGAGCCGTCGATGACCTGTTGGCAGAGAGCGGTCAGTGACGCGTTGTGGGCGCGCACGTAGCGGCGCAGGGCGTCGAAGGCGTGGTCGGGTGTGGTCTGCCAGCGTTCGGTCAGGATTCCCTTGGCCTGCTCGATGACGACACGGCTGGACAGGGCGGCCCGCAGTTGGGCCCGTTCGACGCTGCTGTGCACGAGGGAACGCTGCTGCAGGATGGCGATGGTCGCCACATCGGCGAGGGCCTGTGCCACCTGTGCGTCGGATGCGCTGAGGGCCTTGGCGCGCGTGTCGAAGAGATTCAACGCGCCCACGTTCTGGCGGCGCAGGCGCATGGGCAGGGCATGCGTGGTGCGGAAGCCCGCAGCCTGGGCCTGTTCGGCGAAGCGCGGGAACCGGGCGGTTTCCCCGGGTGCGTTGAGGGCGATGTTCAGGCGGGCGGTGCCGCTGCGTTGGGTCTCCACGCACGGGCCTTCATCGGTCTGGACGGCGAAGAGTTCGAGCAGTCGGGTGTGTTCGTCCGAGGCGGCGATGAGCTGGAGGCCGCCGTTGGGGTCGGCGAGCATGATGCCGACGGCGGACACGTCGAGGAGCTCGTTGCAGCGGTCGCACAGTTGGTGCAGGAAATCGATCAGGTCGAAGTCGTCGACCAGTGTGTCCACGGCTTCCAGCATGGCCTTCAAAACCTGTTCCTCGCGCGTCATGGCCCGTCAGTCCCTTCGCCCGCAGCCGTGGTCGGCCCGGCCTCGTCATCTTCGATGCGCAGTCGTCTGGCCACCACGTCCTCGGCGACCTCCACCACGGTCCTCCCGTGGCCGAAGGCATGGGCTCTCAACAGCACCAGTGCCTGCGCGAGGGGCACCCCGGCCTGCACGCTGATCATGCCGGTCGCCTGGTGAACGGCGGCCCGGTAGAAGTCCGAACCGTCGTCGGCCGCCGCGAAGGCCTCCTGTGCCGGTCCACCGGCCAGGAGGGCGGCGGTCAAAGCGCCCGCCACCAGCCAGGCGTCGGTGGCCCGGTCGTCCGGCAGCGGCCCCGGAGTCCCTCTCTGCAGGGTCATGGTGCCCAGGCAGGCGGCCCCGACGTGCAGGGGGAGGCAGAAGACCGCGCCGACGCCGAGCGCCCCCAACTCGGGCAGCAGGCCCGGCCAGCGGTCGTCCGGCAGGCGGCGCACATCCGGTTCGAAGACGCGGGTGCAGGAGACCATGGCCTCCGGGCCCGGCCCCTGGCCGAGGGTGAACTGGAGGTCCTCCAGCCGGACGCTGGTCTCACCGGAACTCCAGACCAGTTCGCTCAGACCATTGGCTGTGCTGACGGATACGGCGACGCCGTCCACTCCCAGGACCTGGGCACACAGACGCGGGTCGGCGCCCAGCAGCTCCGTGGTTCCCCGGCCCGGACGCAGACTGGCCAGCACTGCGGCGAGACCGTCGCTGACCGACATCTCCCCACCTCCAGCCCAGTCGCTTCGGGGAGATCGCACAGCGGCGCACGCACTCGTTCCCGGTGGCCGCCAGTCTAGTCGGATCGCGCGGAGGTGCGTCATGAAAGCGGCGATGGCCGGACGGCCGGCACCGTCGTGGCTGCGTGAATGAGGCGTACGGTGGAAGGGCACGCTGCCCGAGACGACGCATGACCGCCGTTTCCCCCTGACATTGGCTTCCGACCTGGGCGGCATCGGCGGTGAATGCCGGAGATCGGAAAGCCCGCCATGACCGCGCAAGCGCAGGCTGCCCGCCTGCCCGGTTCAGAGTCGGCATTCCGGTGACGGCCCCCCGGCCCGAGGTCGCGCTCATCGTCTCGCGCCACAGTGGCCGGCCCCATCCGGCCCGTCGCGTCAGCGCGGCGTGCCGGGTGGCGCTGCGGGACGAGTACTCGGTGGGACTGACGTTGGCGGCCGACGCCGCGCTGGCGCAACGGGTGTCGCTGTCCGCCGAGGGCCCCCTGGCCGGTCCGGGGGAGTCCCTCCAGATCACTCTGGGGGAGGGGCCGTGCGTTCAGGCCATGCGGCAGCACCTGCCGCTACTGGTCGACGACATCGACGTCCTCGACGAGACGAGCCAGTGGCCGGTCTTCGCCCGGCGGGCCAGGGAACACGGCATCCGCGCGGTCTACGCCCTGCCCGTGCAGGGTGGGTCCGCCTCCGTCCAGCAGGCCGGTCTCGTCCTCACCCTCTACCGTGATCGCTCCGGGCCGCTGTCCAGAACGGACCTGGAAGCCGCCCGGCATCACGCGGCCGCCGTCGACCTCCTGCTGCTGTCCGCTCCCGCGCCGAGCGCGCAGATCCCCGGCTACGCCTGGCTTCTCCCGGCCCACGCCGTCATCCACCAGGCAGTCGGTGTGATCGCCTATCGGCACTCCGTCCCCATGGGGGAGGCGCTGGCACGGCTCCGCTCCCACGCCCTCGCCCTCGACTCGCCCCTGCCCTCCCTCGCCCACGCCGTCGTTCACGAAGACCTGGATCTCCCCGAGCCGCCCGGCCCACACCGTCCTTGACGCGGAACCGGCACCACCTTCCGGTCATCTTTCGCGGGTCCGCCCCGACGTGTCCGCGCAGACCACCGAGCTGGACCGGAGCGCGCCCTTCGGAAACGCGCTCGTCAGATGTGACAGAACCCCGGTGGCAGGATGCGCCCTCCGTCACGCGCCCGACCGGCCGGCCCCGGTTACGCTGATGCGACCGGACCCGGGTCGACTCGACGTACGCGAACGTGCCGCGAGACGAGAGGAATCCGCGGATGCCAGCGATACCGGCTCTCGCGAGCAGGCTACTGACCGTCGCCTCCTGGCTGGCCAGCCCCCACACCCCGGACGACTACCTCGGACTGATCGATCCCCTCCTCGGCGCCCGCTGCCCGGTGGGGCGGGTGACAGCGGTGACTCCGGAGACCCCGGACGCCGCCACGCTCACGATCCGGCCCGGCAGGGGCTGGTCGGGGCACATCGCCGGGCAGTACCTGCCGATCGGCGTGGAGATGGACGGTGTATGGCACTGGCGGACGTACTCCCTCACCTCGGTGCCGGGGCGGCGGGACGGGCTCTTGACGATCACCGTCAAGGCGGCGCCCGGGGGGACGGCCTCCCCGCAACTGGCTCACCGGACCCCTCCGGGAACGGTCCTTCGTCTCGGCCCGGCCCAGGGGGATTTCGTCCTGCCGGGGCGCCTTCCACCCCGCATGCTGTGGGTCACCGCGGGCAGTGGCATCACCCCGGTCATGGGCATGCTGCGCACGCTCGTGCTCCGGCCGCCCCCGCACCCCCACGTGGTCCTTGTGCACAGCGCACCCACCGCGCGGGACAGCATCTTCCGCTCCGAACTGGACGCGGCGCGGCAGAGGTTGGCCTGGCTGGACTACCGCGAACGGCACACCCGGCACGACGGGAGACTCGCACCGCAGGACCTGGAGCGGCTCTGCCCCGACTGGCGGGAGCGGGAGACCTGGGCCTGCGGACCGGCCGCCCTGCTCGACGTGGTGGAGCGCCACTGGCGCAGGGAGAAGCCGGCCAGACGACTCCATGTCGAGCGCTTCCGGCTCACCCCGGTCCTGCCACGGATCCGCGAAGCCGCCTCCCGCAGCCCCGTGGTGTTCACCCGGACCGGTACGGAGGTCGCCGCCGACCCCGCCAGTCCCCTTCTCGTCGTAGGCGAGTCGGCGGGTGTGCCGATGCGGTACGGGTGCCGACGCGGCATCTGCTTCGGCTGTCTCACACCGCTGAGGTACGGCCGGGTACGTGATCTGCGTACCGGCGAACTGCACCAGGGCAGCGGCCAGTTGATCCAGACCTGTGTCTCGGCGGCAGCCGGTCCGCTGGCCCTCGACGCCTAGCCACTCAAGGAGTCCCCGTGACTGTGACCCCGCCCGCACGCGTCGAGACGGACCTCGACGAGGAGTTCGGTGAGGAGCTCGATCGGATCCGTTCCGAGGTCATCGCCGCGCGCGGTACCGAGGACGCCCATTACATACGTACGGTCATCGCCACCCAGCGCCGTCTGGAAGCCGGCGGCCGGATCGCCCTCGCCGTCTCACTCTTCCCGCCCGCCTGGGCGGCGGGTACCGCCATGCTCTCCGTCGCCAAGATCCTGGAGAACATGGAGCTCGGCCACAACATCCTGCACGGCCAGTGGGACTGGATGGGCGACCCCGCGATCCACTCGGCCACCTGGGAATGGGACTTCCTCACCCCAGCCCAGGCCTGGAAACACACCCACAACCACCTGCACCACACCTGGACCAACGTCGTCGGCCGTGACCGGGACCTCGGATACGTGGTCTTCCGGATGAGCGGCGACCAGCGCTGGCTTCCGCGTCATGCCGTCCAGCCGCTCTACAACATCGTGCTGGCGCCGCTCTTCGAGTGGGGCATCGCGCTCTACGACCTGGAGCCCGACGCCGTCGCCGCCGGCCGCAAGACGTGGCGCTCCCTCGCGGCCGACCTGACCGGCTTCCTCGGCAAGGCCGCCCGCCAACTCGCCAAGGACTATGCCCTCTTCCCGCTGCTCGCGGGCCCCTCCTTCCTGCCCTGCCTGCTGGGCAACCTCACCGCCAACACCGTGCGCAACCTCTGGGCGCACACCATCATCTTCTGCGGCCACTTCCCCGGCGAGGTGCGGACCTTCACCGAGGATTCCGTCGAGGGCGAGACGCGCGGTGAGTGGTACCTGCGGCAGATCCAGGGCTCGGCCAACATCGAGGGCGGCCCGCTCTTCCACGTGCTCAGCGGAAACCTCAGCCACCAGATCGAGCACCACGCCTTCCCCGACCTGCCCAGCAACCGCTACGCCGAGATCGCCCCGCGCGTGCGGGAACTCTGCGAGAAGTACGGCATCCCGTACATCACCGGGCCGCTGTGGCGGCAGTACGGCTCCACGTGGGGGCGCATCCTGCGGTTCTCGTTGCCGAGCGTTCGCACCATCTCCTGACCTCGTACCGGCTCTTTCCCGCGACGACAGGAGTACGTTGAAAGGAGCGAGGACCTTTCGTGTGCCGGTGCGTCCGACCGCTCGTGTCCTCGCGGTTCCCGCCAGAGGGGCAGCCCGAGACCCCGGCCGCACCATTCGTGACCGAGGTTCGAAGTCGAGGTTCCCCCATCATGACGCTTGCTTCCGGCAGGCCCGCGACAGCGACGCCGCCGCCCGACACTCCGCACAGGCCGGGGGACTACGACGGAACATCGCCCTTCCCACCGGATGCCCCCGAGCGTGAGCGCGGCTGGGGAGACCGGCTGTACATCGCCGTGACCGCGCTGATCGTCATCCTGCCGTTCGTGGGACTCGGCCTGGCCGCCTGGCTGCTGTGGGGTCGCTTCGTCGGCCCGCTCGACATGGTGCTGGCCGCTGTCTTCTACGTGATCACCGGCTTCGGTGTCACCGTAGGGTTCCACCGTGGTCTCACCCACGGCTCCTACCGAGCCGTGCGCCCGTTGCGTATGGTTCTCGCGGTCGCCGGATCGATGAGTTTCCAGGGCGACGTCATCGGCTGGGTCGCCACGCACCGGCGTCACCACGCCTTCACCGACCGTCCTGGCGACCCGCACTCGCCGTACCGCTACGGCACCCGTCTGCTCGGGCAGCTGCGCGGACTGATGGACGCGCACGTCGGCTGGCTGTTCCGCAACGAGGCCACATCGGCCGAGCGCTTCGCTCCCGACCTGCTCGCCGACGCCGCCATCCGTCGCGTCACACGCGCCTTCCCCGCCCTGTGCTTTCTGACCCTCGCGCTGCCGTTCGGTCTCGGCTGGGCCATCGGCGGTTCCTGGCCGGCCGGAGTGACCGCGCTGCTGTGGGCGGGCCT
Source organism: Streptomyces venezuelae (assembly GCF_008642335.1). NCBI lineage: Bacteria > Bacillati > Actinomycetota > Actinomycetes > Kitasatosporales > Streptomycetaceae > Streptomyces > Streptomyces venezuelae. The sequence continues at coordinate 7,309,442 of NZ_CP029191.1, forward strand.
GGTCCGCATCGCGCTGCTGCACCACGTCACCTGGAGCGTGAACTCGCTCTGTCACCTGATCGGTTCGCGTCCCTTCCGCACCCGGCGGCACGACCGCGCCACCAACCTGTGGCCGCTGGCTCTGCTCTCCTTCGGGGAGAGCTGGCACAACGTGCATCATGCCGACCCCACCAGTGCCCGCCACGGCGTCGACCGGGGCCAGATCGACCCGTCGGCCGTCGTCATCCGCCTCTTCGAGCGTGCCGGTTGGGCGTACGACGTGCGCTGGCCGACACCGGACCGGATCGCCGCTCGCCGGACCTGACACCACCCGCCACCGTCGAGTCACCCCACCGACAGGAACCTCATGGCCACCGTTCAGGAACTTCCGCTTCCCTCTCGTCCCCCTCTCCGTCTCCGCCTCGCGCCCGACGGTGGCCTGCCCCGCGCCATCGACGGCGCGTGGTGGCCGCGTTCGTCCGACATCGTCACCGAACTGCCCCAGCTGCTCGTCGGTCTGCCCTCCGCGTGGCGCGACATCCGCAGCGTCACGGTGAAAGGGGACATGTGGTCCGCGACGCCGGGCCGGATGCTCGTCGCCAACCAGGTCGTCCGACTGCACCGGAGCACCACGGCGTCGGCCCACCACGGCGTCGTCCTGCTCAGCCCCGGCCGGGGCCGCTGGGACCTGCTGGTCGTGCCCCCGGACACGCCGGCGAGACGAGCGGCGCTGATCATGTCGAGCGCCGCCTCCAGCGGCCTCCTCGCCTCTGCCTCGACCACCCGTGCACCGGCGCCGCTCTCCGCGGTGGTCGAGGCTCCACCGGCGGACGGAACAGCTTGCGTACCGGCGGCATCGACAGCAGGGTCGCCGGACTGCACGTTGCCGGAACACGCTCACAGATCCGTGCGCCCGGTGTGACGACGGCCCCGTCCCTTCGGACTCGGGGGTGAGCCCGCCGACGCGCTGCCCAGGAGAGGACTCCATGCCGGATGTCGTTGTCGTCGGGGCCGGAATCGTCGGTGCCTCCGTCGCCTACCACTTGGCCAAGCGGGGGGGGGTGCCGGTCACGTTGGTCGAGCAAGGGGCGGGGCCGGCCGTCGGGGTCACGGCGGAGTCGTTCGGCTGGGTCAGTGGGGTAGGGGATGGGGCGCCCGCCGGGGCGCGGGACCTGCGTGCGTACGTGCTCGCGGACCATCTGCGGCTCGCCGCCGAGCTGGCGGGTGCCGCCGTCCGTCGGAGCGGGTCGCTGACCTGGGGAGGCGGGCCGGTGGAACGGGAGGCGCCGCTGGGGCCAGGGCGGTTCCGTGTAGGGCGGGACGAGATCGCCGTGCTGGAACCCGGCCTCAGGAACCCACCCGACGAGGCCGTTCACATGCCCGACGACCTCGGTGTCGACGCGCCCGCGACGACCCGCGCGCTCGTCGAAGCGGCCCGTGCCCGCGGGGCCACCGTGCTGTACAGGACCGGCGCCACTTCGTTGCGGGTGCGTGGAGGACGGGTCGGCGGCGTGCTGACCTCCACCGGGTTCCATGCCGCCGAAACCGTCGTCCTCACAGCCGGGACCAGCATCCCGCGGCTCTGCGCGCCGCTTCCGGTCGACCTGCCTGTCGCCGCCTCGCCCGCCACCCTCGTGCGGGTCTCGGCGCCGCCCGGTCTGGTCCGGACCATCGTGGCCCGGCCCGACTTCGAGGTGCGGGAGGTGCGGGGCGGGGAGCTGCTCTTGCCCCTCGCCCACGCGGAAGGGCAGGTGTCGGCCTCCGAACAGGCCGCGTACGGCGCCCTGCGGCGGCTGCGCGCGACCTTTCGTGGCAGCGACGGGTGTCGCCTGCTCGGATACCGGGCCGTCAACCGTCCCATGCCCGCGCGCGGGCCGCTGATCGGATTCGCGACACGCGATCGGTCCGTCTACGTCGCCGTCATGCACTCCGCCGTCACCCTGGCCCCCACGGTCGGGCGGCTCGTCGCGGACGAGATCGTGACCGGTCGGGCCGTGCCCGAGCTCCGGCGGTACAGGGTGCGCACCTGACCGGGAATGGGTCTGGCCGGGGCGTTGCCGCGGATTTACGTTGCGCCCATGAACGAGCTGCGGAAACGGAAGTACGAGCGGTGGTTCCGCGCTGCGGACGTCGACGGCGACGGTGCGATCACGCGGCAGGACGTCGTCCTGATGAGCGAGCGCTATGTTCGGGCAAGGGGTATTGGTCCCGATTCTCCTCAGGCGCAGCAGATGTACGAGACCATGCGCCGGTTCTGGGAGACCGTCATCGCTCCCGTCGACACCGACAAGGACGACAGGGTGACGTCGGCGGAGATGACACAGGCCTTCGCCGCCATGTTCGCCGACCGCGCCCACTACCCCGAAGAACTCGCCCCCGTCGCCGACCACTTCTTCGATCTGGCCGACAGCGACGGCGACGGCGCGATCAGTCTGATCGAGTTCACGCACATCTTCGGCAGCACGGGGCGGGCCGGTGACGACGAGTGCGCCGAGGTGTTCAACGCGCTCGACCTGGACGGTTCAGGGACGCTGTCGCGGGACGAGTACCACCGGGCGGCTGCCGAGTTCTTCTACGGGGAGAACCCTGACGCACCGGCCAATCACCTTTTCGGTCGGCTCCACTGAGCCGCGGGGAGCTCCACCGTGACGTGCAGACCGCCGGTCGGGCGGGATGTGAGGGTGAGGGTTCCGTCGTGTGCCCGGGTGATCGTGTCGGCGATGGCCAGGCCGAGGCCGACGCCCGCGTGTTGAGCGTGTGTGCGTTGCGTGCCTCGTTGGAACGGTTCCGTCAGGGTTGCGATCTGCTCGGGGGGCAGGTGCGCGCCGGTGTTCTCCACCGTCAGGACCACCGTGTGGGGGCGGACGCTCGTGTGGACCCGGACGGTCCCTCCCTCCGGCACGTTGTGGACGATCGCGTTCTGGACGAGGTTCGTCGTCAGCTGGAGCAGGAGCGCCGGGGAGCCGATGGTGGGGGCGACGTCGCCGCCGGTCTCGACGGTGACGCCGCGCGTCTCCGCGAGGGGGAGCAGCGTTTCGGTGGCTTCTTCCGCCATGAGGGACAGGTCGACGTGTTCGCGGGTGAAGGACCGCCGTTGGGCGCGGCTGAGGAGGAGCAGCGCCTCGGTGAGGTCGATGGCCCGGGTGTTGACGGTGTGCAGGCGGTCGACGAGTTCGGCCGTGTCGTGGTCCGGGTCCGTGCGGGCCACGTCGAGGAGCGACTTCGAGATCGCCAGGGGCGTGCGCAGCTCGTGCGAGGCGTTGGCCGCGAACCGCTGCTGTTCGGCGACGTGCGCTTCGAGCCGTTCGAGCATCGTGTCGAAGGCGTCGGCGAGTTCGCGGAACTCGTCCTCGCGGCCCGGCAGGTGGATGCGGTGGGAGAGCGAACCGTTCGCGGCCGTGCGCGTGGCGTGGGTGATGCGGTTCAGGGGGGCGAGCATGCGGCCCGCCAGGAGCCAGCCGCCGCCGAGTCCGAACACCAGCATGAAGAGCATCGTGATGGCGGCGACCGGGGCGAACTCGCGCGCGACGGGGATCTCGTAGCCCGGTTGGAAGGTGAGCCCCACGTGCTTCACGCGCGTCAGGAAGAACCATCCGGCGATCAGCATCAGCCCGCTCGCCAGCATCAGGAATCCGGTGTAGCTGAGGGTGAGTTTGAGGCGGACGCTCAGGCCGGGTTCTCTACGCACGGCCGTTTCTCCATGCAGGGCCGTCTCCCTCGCCCCCGGGGGCGTCCGGTGCCGTAGCGATGCGGTAGCCGACCCCCGGCACGGTCGCGATGACCCAGGGTTCGCCGAGCCGCTTGCGCAGGGCCGAGACCGTGATGCGTACCGCGTTGGTGAACGGGTCCGCGTTCTCGTCCCACGCGCGTTCGAGCAGCTCTTCGGCGCTGACGACACCTCCCTCCGCCGCGACGAGCACTTCCAGTACGGCGAACTGCTTCCTGGTCAGGGCGACGAACCGGTCGTCCCGGTACACCTCCCTGCGGAACGGGTCGAGGCGCAGGCCGGCGATCTCGCGTACGGGAGGCCTGCTGTGGGCGCGTCTGCGGTCGAGGGCCCTGAGGCGGAGCGCGAGTTCACGGAGCTCGAAGGGTTTCGTGAGGTAGTCGTCGGCTCCGAGTTCGAACCCGGAGGCCTTGTCGTCGAGCCGGTCGGCCGCGGTGAGCATCAGGATCGGCATGCCGCTGCCGGACGCGACGATACGGCGGGCGATCTCGTCGCCGGACGGCCCGGGGATGTCCCGGTCGAGGACCGCGATGTCGTAGGCGTTGCAGTCGAGGAGTTCCAGAGCGGTGTCGCCGTCGGCCGCGAGGTCCGCCGCGATCGCCTCCAGGCGCAGACCGTCGCGGATGGCCTCCGCCAGATAGGGCTCGTCTTCGACGATCAGGACACGCATGTGCTCAGCGTACGAGCCGACGCATATCGTCGACGTATCGAAAACCGCATACGTGTCGGCAACAGCGCATTGCTTTCACTGGCGGCATGATTCGAATTCCAGCGTCCGCACGGACGGTACGGACAACGCGCCGCGGGGTTCGAGGGCTGATCTTCGTCGGTCTGATCGCCGGCGTCGTCGCGGTGATCGCCGCGGCAGTCCTCGTCCGCCAGGCGCCGACATCGTCTTCAAGGTCGTCCTTCACCACGCCTTCTCTGTCTTCTCCCTCTTCCTCGGCTTCCCCGGCTTCCCCGGTCTCTCCGTCACGTATCCCTCCGGGCGGCGCGACCGTTTTCGACGACTCGATTCCCGCCGTGGCCAAACTCGATCCGGAACTGCGCAAGGCGCTCCGGCATGCGGCTACAGCGGCTGCCGCGGACAACGGCGTCGAATTCCGTGTCAACAGCGGATGGCGTTCCGCGGAACACCAGAATCGGCTTCTCCGTGAAGCGGTCGAGAAATACGGGTCCGAAAGCGAGGCCGCCCGCTGGGTGGCCACCGCGGAGACGTCCCCGCACGTGGCGGGGGATGCGGTCGACCTCGGGGGATCCAGGGCGACGGCGTGGCTCTCCGGGCACGGCGCCGCGTACGGGCTGTGCCAGATCTACCGCAACGAACCCTGGCACTACGAACTGCGCGCGGACGCGGCGGACCGCGGCTGCCCACGGATGTACGCCGACCCCACGCAGGACCCCAGGATGCGGCGGCAGCGGTGAGCAACGACGAACGAGGACAGACGATGACGCGGGTCGACACGGCGGAGCGCGCGCGGGGCGGCCGAGCACCGGAGCGGGGCACGGACACGCGTGGGACCCCGCGCCCACGCCTCCATCGGTCAATACGTTCCCTGCGCGGGTCCGGTCCCTGGAAGCGCGGCCTCGTGTCCGCGGCACTCGCGCTCGCGCTGGGCCTGCTCATGCTGCTGCACGGACGGATCACCGACCGAGGCGGCATCGGCAGCCTGGTGGAGACGTTCCTGCCGTGGTTCGGCCTGGGCGTGCCCGTGCTGCTCTGCGTCGCGCTCTGGCGCCGCTCCGCGTCCGCGACGATCGCGCTGGTGCTCCCGGTCGCCGCGTGGCTGAGCCTCTTCGGCGGGCTGCTCGGCGACAGGGCGCAGTCGGGCGGCGACCTCACCCTGGTCAGCCACAACGTCGCGGCCGAGAACACCGACCCGGTCGGCACCGCCCGCGCCCTGATCGGCTCCGGTGCTGACGTGCTCGCGCTGGAGGAGATCAGCGAGGGGGCCAGGGGGACGTACGAGAAGGAACTGGCGCGGGCGTACCCGCACCACACCGTGCAGGGCACGGTCGGACTGTGGAGCAAGCTGCCGCTCTCCCGCACCCGGCCCGTCGACACCGAGCAGGACGTCGGGCCTCTCGGCGACAGCAAGCCGGCGTCGGCCAAGCTGGTCGACAACAGGGCGCTGCGCACCACGGTGGCGACGGACCAGGGCCCGCTCGCCGTGTACGTGGCCCACCTCGGATCCGTACGGGTGACGTCGGACGGAGGCTTCGGCACGGCCACCCGGGACAGGAACGCCCGGGCACTCACCCGGGCGCTCGCCGCCGAGCGGAACGAACGCGTGGTCCTGCTCGGCGACCTGAACGGCACCGTGGACGACCGCGCCCTCGACGGCCTCACCGCACAGCTGCACTCGGCCCACGACGAGGCGGGCAGCGGGTTCGGGTTCAGCTGGCCCGCGAAGTTCCCCGTGGCGCGGATCGACCAGATCCTGGTCCGCGGGGTGGAGGCGAAGCGTGCGTGGGTGATGCCCGAGACGGGCAGCGATCACCTGCCGGTGGGAACCGCGATCAGCTGGTGACCCGGCCCCGCGCCAGCTGGTGACCCGGCCCCGCGCCCGTACGCACCGCTGTGGCCGGAATCCAACCTTGACCGTGTTCAGCCGAAGTCTATGGTCTGGACTAATCGGCAGCCGTGGACCCCTCGCCCCAGGAGTACGCATGGACAAGAAGCGGAAGATCGCCGCAGCGATAGGCGCCGGGATGGCGCCCGTGCTCGCCCTGACGTTGCCGACCGGCTCGGCCAGCGCGCACGGTTACGTGAACGCGCCGGCGAGCCGGCAGGCGCAGTGTGCCGCGCGGACCATCGCGTGCGGCGAGATCAAGTACGAACCGCAGAGCGTCGAGGGACCCAAGGGCCTGCGCAGCTGTAGCGGCGGCAACGCGCGGTTCGCCGAGCTGGACAACGACAGCAAGGGCTGGAAGGTCAGCGACGTCAGCAGGACGCAGACCTTCACCTGGACGTTCACCGCGCGGCACCGCACCCTGAACTACGAGTACTTCGTCGACGGCACGAAGGTCGCGACCGTCGACGGCCACAACCAGCAGCCGCCGGCGACGGTCTCGCACCAGGTCAACCTCGGCAACTTCACCGGCAGGCACAAGGTCCTCGCGGTGTGGAACATCGGGGACACGTCCAACGCCTTCTACGCGTGCATCGACGTCAACATCCGCTGAGGAACCCGTAGGTCGGACCGTGCTGAGCAGATCGTGCTGATCAGACCGTGCTGAGCGGATGTGCGGCCGTCGCCGAGCGCGGCGGCCAGGCGCGGGGGGCCAGGATGCCGAGGACGTAGGCGCGGGCGACCAGAGCGGGGCGGGTCGCCGCGCCCAAGAGGTGCCGCAGGCGGCTCAGGTGGTAGTCGACCGTCTGCCGCGACAGGTGCAGCGACGTGGCGATGTCGCCGTTGCTGCTGCCCTCCGCGAGCAGCGACAGGATGCGGATCTGCGCGGCGGTCAGCGCCGGATGCGCCTCGTGGGCCAGGCTCTGATGCGTGACCACGGCCCACACGTGCCGCGCCCGCGACGCCGAGTGGCCGATCGACGTGAGGTGCAGCTGCGCGCGGCGCTGCAGACCGTGCGCGTCCACGAGTACCGCGGACGTCTCCACCCGTCTCGTGCGGCGGGATATCAGGCCGTTCCAGCGGCGGTGCAGCCGGTCGAGGTCGGGCTCCGGTGCCAGAAGCGTGTGCGCGCGGCGGCCCACCAGGTCGTGCGGGCTGACCTGGAACAGTTCGGCCGCCGCCGCGCTCGCCTCGACCACCCGCCCGTTCGCGGAGAGCAGCGCGCAGGGCAGACCGCTGTGGTCGCGCAGGGCCTGCAGATTCTCCTCGGCCTCCTGCCACTGGACCGTGGCGCGCAGGTGGTCGGTAACGTCCACGTAGATCCCCGCGACACAGGTCCGCGCGTTCTCCCGTACGGGGAAGCGGTGGCCCACCGCCCGGCCCGCGCTGCCGTCGGGGCGCCGGTAGCCGAGGGTGTGGCGCACCGGTGTGCCCCGGCTGAGGATCTCCTGGTCGAGGGCGCGGAACTGCTCGGCCTCTGCGGGTTCGTCGAGGTCCTCGATGTACTTGCCGATCACGTGGTCCGGGACCGTGCCGTAGAGGTGCGCGTACGCGTGGTTGGCCCACAGGTAGCGGCCGTCGCTGTCCCGTATGAACGCGGCGGCGGGGGCGAGGTCGACGAGGTCCGCGAAGGCCGCGTATCTGCCGGGCGTACCGGTCCTGCTCAGTGCCTTGAAGGTGGAATCGTCCACAGCGGTCTCCGTCCGTATACGACTGGCTGACGCTCAGTCACACGGCACTGGCTATCCCGCCCCCAGCTCCCACATGCCCCCCTTCTCGGCCGAACTGCCGCAGGCGGGACTCAGGCATTTGCCTGAGTCCCCGGTGCCCACTGGGGCGTTACGGACATCCCGGGTTTGGTCCCCTTGAGTGAGCGGGTGAACACGCCCCGCCACTCGGAGACTCATGCCAACCCGTATCAACACGACGAATGGAGACGAATTTCCGTGAGCAAGGTGCTGTTAGTGCATGCCAAGGGTGGTCCGCCGCTCGGTCACGTCCTCTCCCGGACGGCCGCGAGGGCGGAAGTGCACCTGCTGGCGCTCAGCGCTCTGCCTCCCGCCGTGGCGGGGCCCGCCCGGAGACTGTGCGCGTCGGTCGTCACGCCCGACGGCACGCACCGCTCCGACCTGGTGTCCCTCATCGCCGAGCGGGCCGAGGCCGTCGGCGCGGACGCGGTGCTCACCTTCTCCGAATACGCGGTCGTGGCCGTCGCGGAGGCCTGCGAGGCGCTCGGCCTCGCGGGGGCCGGCGCCGCCGCCGCGCTCGCCCGCGACAAGCGGCTGATGCGGCGCACCTGGCAGCAACACGGGTTGCCGCAGCCCGAGTTCCGCCCCGTCGGCACCGAAGCGGACCTGCGTGCGGCGGCCCGCGAACTGCCGGGGCCGCTGCTCCTCAAGGCGGCCTGGAGCGCCGGATCCACCGCGCACCAGATCATCCGCGACCCGCGCGAGGTCCCGGCCGCCTGGGCCCGCTCCCGCGAAGTGATGGCCGAGTCCGCCCAGTTGGGCTTCGCCGAACTGCATGTCGCGGAGGCCGACGCGGACTTCGTCGTCGAGCAGATCGTCACCGGCACCGCGTCGGACTGGTTCGACGAGCCCGGCTGGGGCGACTACGTGAGCGTCGAGGGCGTCGTCGCGGACGGCACCTTCCACCCGGTCTGCATCAGCGGCCGCATGCCGACCGTCGAACCGTTCACCGAACGCGCCAGCATCACCCCCGCCCTCCTGGCCCAGGACGCCCAGGACCGGATCGTGGACCTGGCCCGGCGCGCCGTCGACGCACTCGGTCTGCGCGACTGCGGCACGCACACGGAGATCAAGCTGGGCGCCGACGGCCGCATGTGGCTGATCGAGACGGCCGCACGGTTCGGCGGCGCGATGACCGTGCCGCAGATCGAGGAGGTCTTCGGCCTCGACCTCGTCGGCATGCTCGTCGACCACCTCGTGGGACGCCGCGTGGAGTGGCCCGCGCAGGCCCTCACCCCGGAGCGGGCGCGCGGCGCGGCGGGCTCCCTCGTCGTCCTCGCCGTCGACGGAGAAGGGGAGGCCTGGCGCGGACGCAAGGTCTGGGACTTCCCCTCCGTGACCGCGGACGTGCCCCTGAGCCGCGGCAGCGAGCTGTCGGTGGTTCCGGAGAGCTCCCTCGCCGACGGCAGCGTCGTGCCGGTGTACGACCCGGCCGCGGGCGCCAACACCATGGCCGCCCTGTGCCTGCTCTCCGCCACCACCCCGCGGACCGTGCTCCGCGACTTCGAGACCCTGGTCGACGCCCTGCCCCAGGTGCTGCCCGCCGCCCGTCCCGAGGAGGTCCCGGCATGACCGCCCAACTGCTCACAGGACCCGCCGAACCGGCCACGGACCGCACGGTCGTCGGCGAGAACCTCTCCCTGCCGCTCTTCCGCACCCTCTCCGGGGTCCTGGCCGGACACCCGTACCTGAAAGTCGTCGTCGACCGCGCCGAGAACACCTGGCACCTCCTCGACACCGCCGCGCACCCCTTCCACGTCGACTACATCGCCACCCGCATCCTCGGCATGGACCTCACCGCGCTCGACGCGGACCTCGACGCGTTCAACGCCTCCGTCTACATGGACCCGGACCGCCGCTTCCTGCTCGGCGTGCTCTCCCTGCACACCGACGAGGACCCCGAGGGGCGCGAGCGCACCTTCCTCGTCCTGGAGACGACCGAAGCCGACACCATGCACGGCGAACTGCTCGCCTCCTTCTACGAGTTCGTGCGCACCCGGGTCGACGGCAGGCTGCCGCTGCTCCTGAAGCCCGCCAACCACGGGCAGGAGGAGGCGCTCGCCGCGATCAGCGAGCAGAGCGTGCCGCGCATCCTCAGCCACGAGCTCTTCGGCACCCGCGCCCGCACCCCGCTCAACCCCGGCGAGGCCACCGGACGGCTGCGGTTCTTCCGTACGCACGACGCGTACACCGCGGCGGCGGGCGAACTCGGCTGGGCGGACATCGTGGCCATGCCCTGCCTGCCCGACGACGTGCCCCGCGTGGCGGGATTCCTCAACACCGCGCCGATCACCCCGCTGTCCCACACCAACGTCCTCGCCTCCGGATGGGGCATACCCAACGCGATCGTCCGCGACCTGGAACAGCTCGTCGAGAAGGACGGCCTGGACGGCGCGTGGGTCCGCTACCGGGTCCGCGAGGACGAGATATCCCTCGAACGGCTCGACCGGGCACCGGACCTGCAGGCCCCCGCCTGGCACCAGCAGCGCATCCGCCTCGAACCGCCGCTCCTCGAAGACGCTCCCGTCCTCGCCCTGCACCGGCTGCGCAGCACCGACCGCGACCGCTACGGAACGAAGGCCGCCAACCTCGGCGAGCTGCACCACGTGCTCGACAGCCGCACCGCCGACCTCACCGCGTTCTACGGCCGACCGCGCCCCCCGCGCGAGAACCTCTACGGGCACCTCGCCGCACGCCTCGGCCTCAGCGCCTTCCACACGGGCGCCCCCACCGACGGCGAACTGCGGGCGGCGGCGGCCCAGTTCGTGGCCTCATCGGTCAGCGCCCCGAACGGCGTCGCGCTGCCCTTCGCGCTCCAACAGCACTTCCTTGCCTCGTCCACCGTCCTGCAACAGGGCATCGGCAAGCTGAAGATGGCACTCGAACTCGACGCCACCGACGTCCTGGACTCGCTCTGCCTGCAACTCCAGCACCTGATCCGGCAGACCCCCGTCCCCGAATCGGTCACCCGGCAGATCAGCCAGGCGTTCCCCGCCGACTCCGGAGGCCGCCTCGTGGTGCGCTCCTCGTCCAACGCCGAGGACCTGCCGGGCTTCTCCGCCGCCGGCGTCTACGACTCCGTCACCACCGTCCACGGCACCGGTGAACTCCTGGACGCCGTACGCCAGGTGTGGGCATCGCTGCTCTCGCCCCGCAGCGTGCGCCTGCGCCACGACGTCGGCATCTCGCTGGACGACACGTACATGGGCGTCATCATCCAGGAGTACGTCCCCGCCTCGCTCGGCGGCGTCCTGGTGACCTGCAACCCGACCCGCCGCGAGGACTTCCGCAACGTCTACCTCAACTGTTCCCCCGGCTCCCCGGAGCAGGTCGTCGAGGGCTCGGTCCTGCCGCAGCAGTACCTGTACAACACCGTGGAGGGCGGCGGCCGCACCGTCGCCCTCGGCTCCTGGGGCGACGGGCTCTCCGCCGCCACCCGCGCCCGGCTCGCCGACCTGTCCCTGACCGGGCGGCTCCTGCAGTCCCACTTCAGCGCGGACGACGTGGACAGGCCGCTGGACATCGAGTGGCTGATGACCGACCGGGGCGACTTCCGGCTGGTCCAGATCCGCCCCTACGCGCTGTGAGGGCGGCGTCGGGACAGCAGGCGACCACCGGCCTCACGGACACCGCCCGCCGCATCATCCGCCTCAACTACGGCTTCCAGCTGCTGTTCAACCTGCTGTGGTGGATGCCGGTCTTCTACGCCTACCAGAAGGCCGCCGGGCTCTCCGACGGACAGATCTTCGGCATCCAGAGCATCTACTACGTCGCCTTCTGCCTGTTCGAAATCCCCACCGGGCTCATCGCCGACCGGATCGGCACCCGCAACTGCCTGCGCGCCGGAGCCGTGGTCATGACGGCGGCGAACCTGGCTCCGGTGGTCAGCGCCTCGTACACCGGATTCCTCGTCCACTTCCTCGCGATCGCCGCGGGCCGTTCCCTCACTTCGGGAGCGGCGAGCGCCTACCTGTACGACGGGCTGCGTGCCGAGAAGTGCGACGACCACTACCTGAAGGCGGAGGGCACCGCCCGTGCGCTCGGCCTCGTGGCGAAGGTCGTGTGCTGGCCGCTGGTCGGGCCGCTGATGGCCGTGGCGCACCCCACGCCGTACGTGCTCAGCGCCGCCAGCGCCGCGGGCTCCGTCGTCTGCGCCGTCGCACTGCCCCGCATCGCGGGCGCGGACGGCCGTACGGAAAAGGGGGACGCAGGGCGCCGGGGCGGCGCGTTCCTGCGGGACGCGGGCACCGCGCTGCGCTGCGTCGCCTCCTCGCGGTGGCTGGCCCTGGTGATGGTGCAGGGCGTGGCGATCTTCACGCTCTCGCGGATCTGCCAGGTCAACCTCTTCCAGCCGATCCTGCTCGACCACGGCATCGCGGAAGCCTCGCACGGCGGTGTGATGGCGGCGATGACCGTGGCGGAGGCGGTGGCCTCGGCGCGGCCGCAGTGGCTGAGCCGTCGCCTGCCACCGGTCGCCTGGGTGTCGATCCTCAGCCTCGCGCTCGCGGGCAGCCTGGCGGCCATGACGTTCGGCGGGCCGTGGGCGGTCGTCGTGCTGCTCTGCGTGTTCGCCGCCGCGACCGGCTTCGCGTACCCCATCCAGCGCAAGCTGGTGAACGACGCGGTGCCCGCGGACGCCCCGCGCGCCACGCTGCTCTCCGTCGAGAGCATCGTGGACCGCGCGGTGTGCGCACTGGCCGCGATCGCCGCTGGCGCCTATCTCGCCGCCGGACGCCTGGACGCCCTGCTGTGGCACAGCGCGATCGCCACGGCGGTGCTCCTCGGCATCTTCCAACTGCTGCTGCGCAGCGGGATGGTCAGGCGGGAGCCCGGCGGCCGAGCAGCTCCACCAGACCCACCGGCAGGAACGCCGGTCGGTGCGGGCGGCCGACCTGGTACGGAACGAATCCGAGCGAGGAGGCCACGGTGACCTCCTCGGCGGTCTCCGCCTGATAGACGACCCGGCAGTGGCCGGAGCCGGCCTTCGCCCGTTGCCAGAGGGTGGGGGCCGGTTTGCGCTCCGCCTCGGTGCGCGGGGTGAGGACGCGGTCGCCGAAGTCGTGCCACGCGAAGGGCGCCGACCCCTTCCAGGTGGCGTCGACCTCCTGCCGCAGCCGCGCGGCCCGCTCGGCGTCGGTCGAGCCCCACGAGGACGGCACGTTGGTGATCAGGCCGACGGGGATGCCGCGAGCGCGCAGGGCGCGCAGATAGGCGGCGGCGCCGGGCCGATAGGTGATGCTGCCGTCGTCGGCGGTGTGGACGAGCGTCTCGCCCAGGTCGAAGTAGACGACGGGGCAGGCGCGTTGGCGTGCGGTGGTCGCCGTGGCCGTGCCGTCGCCCGCGTCCCTCGGCGTTGTCGCGCTCGCCGAGGGGCCGAGCGCGGTCGAGACCAACGCGGCGCTCAGCGCGAGGATCGCCCACGCGGAGCCCTTGGAGACGGAACTGTTCATGCGTCGTCGCCCTTTCCTAGGCCGGACCGGTCCTCCCGTACCCGCACCGGTCCACCACGCCCTACCCCCGCACACCACGTGTCACTCCCGTCCCGCGCGGTCGCGGTCGGGGATGCTGAGCGCCGTGGAAGGACACAGCGTCAGGAGTCAGGACACATCGGAGGCGGACCTCGCCGACCCGGCGGACCCTGCCGGCGCCGCCCTCGCCGTCTGGCTCACCGGCCGCTCGCGGGGCGGAGCCGGACGGGCAGCGAGTCGTGGCCGTTGCTGAGCAGTGAGCCGAGTGGCTTCAACTCGGCGGCGGGCACCGCGAGTTCGAGATGGGGGAAGCGCTCGAAGAGCAGGCTCAGGGCCGTGCTGATCTCCAGCCGGGCGAGGGGTGCGCCCAGGCAGAAGTGGACGCCGTGGCCGAACGCGAGGTGCTCCTTGACCGTGCGCGTGACGTCGAAGTCGTCGGCGCTCTCACCGTGCCAGTCGGGGTGGCGGTTCGCGGCCGCGTAGGACGCGAGTATCGCCTCCCCCTTGGCTATGGTCTGCCCGTCGGCCAGGGGTATGTCGGTCACCGCGAACCGCAGGGGCAGGTGCCTGACCGCCGGTTCGAAGCGCAGGGTCTCCTCGACGGCGTCGCTCCAGTCGACCTCGCCCGACCGCAGCAGCGCGAGCTGGTCGGGGTGGGTGAGCAGCTGCGTGATCGCCTGGTCGATGACGTTGACCGTGGTCTCGTACCCGGCGCTGATCATCAGCAGCAGGGTGTCGCGCAGCTCGTCCTCCGACAGGCCGCCGTCCTCCTCCTCGTCGCGCGAGGTGATCAGCAGGGAGGTCATGTCGTCGCCGGGCTCGGCGCGCTTGGCGGCGATGAGCCGATGCAGCGCCTCGTACAGCGCCCTGGTGTTGGCCTCGGACTGCTCGGCGGTCAGGGTGGTGTCGAAGACACCGTCGACGACCCGGCGGAAGGCGTCCTGCTGCTCGGCCGGTACGCCCATGAGCCGGCTGATGACCGCTATGGGCAGCGGGTACGCGAGCTGCTCGCGCAGGTCGACGGTCTCACCGGGCGGCAGCGCGTCGAGACGGTCGAGGATGCCGGTGACGACCTCGTCTATGTTCTCCTTCAGCGCGGTGATGCGGCGGGCGCTGAAGGCGGGCGCGACCATGCGCCGCAGGCGACGGTGGTCGGCTCCGTAGGCCGTGAACATGTTCTCCACCGCCACCCACAGGGCGAGCGGCCACCGTTGGATCGTCTCGCCGTACTCGGGCCAGTGGGCGCGGGCGTCCTTGGAGACGTTCGGACTGGTGAGCAGCTCCTTGAGGAGCGCGGGGTCGGCGACGGACCAGGCGGTCACGCCCAGGATGTCGACACGGACCGCCTGGCCGTGCGCCCGCAACGCGCGGTGCTCGTCGTGGGCGCGGGCTCCGGTGGGGTCGAGGACGATCGGCTGCGTGGGCACGGCCATGGTGGTGGTCCCTTCAGACGGATGAGGCGGTGGGGAACGTGACGGGCAGTGCGGCCAGCGCCCGGTGGAAGGGTCCGGGACGGCGGACCAGGTTCTCCGGGGCGGTGGCGAGGTCCATCTCGGGCAGCGCGTCGAGCAGGTGCGTGATGGCCGTCTCGGCGATGAGGTAGGCGTGCGGACGCGCCGGGCAGGCGTGCGGCCCGGTGCTCCAGGACAGGTGCGCGCGGTTGCTCGCGGTGTGCTGGTCGCCGAGTGCGGGATCGTTGTTGCAGGCGGCCATCGAGATGACGACCGGCTGGTGCGCGGGCAGCAGGAACCCGTCGACGTCGACGGGGTGCGGCGGATAGCTGATGCAGTAGTTCGCAAGCGGCGGGTCGGTGTACAGCACCGTGTCGAGCGCCTCGCGGACGGAGGAGCCGCCCGCGTGCAGGTCGCCGGAGAACTGGTCGTCCGTGAGGACCTTCAGGACGGTGTTGGCGATCAGGTTGGTCAGGGGCTCGATCCCGGCGCCGTACAACGTGACGAGCTGGTGGGCCATCTCGACGTCGTCGAGCGCCGCCTCGTGCGCGAGGAGCCGCGAGGTGATGTCGTCGCCGGGCTGCTGGTGGCGCAGCGCCACCAGGTCGGCGACCGCCTGGGAGAGGATCTGGTTGCCGCTCGCGGCGTCCACGCCCTCGAAGATCTTCGCCATGCCGTCGGCGATGCGGCGGCCCATCTCGTCCGGGCAGCCGAGCAGGGCGCTCAGGACGCGGAAGGCGATGGGCCAGGCGTACTGGGTCAGCAGGTCGGCGCCTTCGGCGTCCCGGAACTCGGCGATCGTCGCGTCGGCGACCTTCTCGACGACGGTACGCAGCTCGTGCTGGTCGACGGCGTTGATCGCGGCACTGTTCGCCGACCGGTAGCGGGTGTGCGCGGGACCCGCCGAGCGCAGCGCGTTGGGGCGGTGCTCCATCATCGGGCGGACCGGGCAGGTCTCCGGGACGGACTGCTCCCACACCCGCGGATCGGCGGGGAACCGCAGGGGATCGTTGAGGATCCGCCGGGCCTGCGCGTAGCCGATGACGAGGGTCGCGGGGACGCCGGGAACGAGGTCCACCGGCACGAACGGCCCGAACTCGGCCCGCATGCGCGCGTACGCGGCGTGCGGATCGGCCGCGAACTCGGCCTCGTGCAGGGCGATCCGGCGCTCGGGCGCCACATCGATCGTGGTCGGGGTGGTCACGGGCGGGGCTCCAAAACGGGTGCGTGCAACTCGGTCAGGTACTCGCAGAGGGTGATCAGGGCCAGGACGCTGGACGTGCCGTCCCGCGCGTCACACGTCGTCAGCGGCGTGTGCGGGTCCAGGTCGAGGGCCTGCCGGATCTCGTCCAGGTCGTAGCGTGGCGCGTCGTCGAACAGGTTGATCGCCACCGCGTACGGCGTGCCCTGCTCCTCGTGCAGGGCGAGGATCTCGAAGGACGCCTCCAGGTTGCGGGTGTCGACCAGGACCAGCGCGCCGAGGGCGCCCTCGGTCAGCCCCGCCCACATGGGGCGGAAGCGGCCCTGGCCGGGTGTGCCGAACAGGTAGAGGACCAGGGCGTCGCTGAGGTGCAGCCGCCCGAAGTCCATGCCGACCGTCGTGGTCGTCTTGCGCGGGGTGCGCGCCAGATCGTCGACTCCCTCGCTGGCCTGCGTGATCCGCTCCTCCATGCGCAGCGGCGGGATCTGGGAGACGCTGCCCACGAATGTCGTCTTGCCGACGGCGAAACTCCCCGAGATCACGATCTTCGCGGACCGGGTCACGCCGGGTGGCACATAGATGAGGCCGTCAGACGAGGGCGCGGAGACCACGCAGTACCTCCTGGAGCAGATCGGTTTGTGGTTGGTCCTCACCCGCGTCGACGGGGCGGGCCAACAGGCCCTCGTCGATGAGGGAGGAGACGAGGATGCGGACCGTGGAGGGAGGGAACTCCAGGGCCGCCGCGATGTCCGCGACCGCGAGGCCCCCGCCCATGGACCGGTCGAAGAGGCCCATGACCCGCCGGGCGTCCGCGCCCAGGCCCTCGGCCGAGCCGCTCGCGGCGATCACCACGGTCTCCAGGCGCACATCCGGATCGGCGCGGACCCGTCCGTCGGTACGGACGTAGGGCCTGACCAGGTCCGGGTCCCGCCGCGGGCCGCTCACGTCGTCGGCAGGCCGAGCTCGGAAGGCTGCCGCGGCGCGACCTTCATCTCGTGGCCCACCCGCTGGGCCAGCTCCAGCATGTGATGGGTGATCAGGCCGATGTCGGCGTCGGGCCCCGTGGTCTGCACCGACAGCATCGTGTTGCCGCCCGCCTGGGTGATCAGCCCCACGTGGTTGGTGAGCTCGATCAGGGCCTGCCGGGTGCCCCCGCCGCCGGTCTCCTCGTCGTAGGCGAGGGCGGCGGCGCGGACGGCCGCGGTGATCGCGGCGAACTTCTCCGCCTCGTCCTGCCCGATCCCGGCCGTGCGGGAGTGCAGCAGACCGTCGGAGCTCATCAGCACCGCGTGCCGGACGCCTTCGATGGACCCCAAAGCGCGGTCCAGCAGCCAGCCAAGTTCGTTGCCGGTGGTCACGGTCATGCTCCTTCGTGCGAGGTGGTCGGGTCTTCGGTGCGCGCGCTGCGTGTCCCCTTCGCCCAGGCCGCGGCGATGGACGGGCGTCCCGGCGCCGCCGCCCCGCCGTCGGACGCCGCGGGACGCGGGCTCGCGGCGGGGCTCCTGCGCGACCGGACGGCCAGACCGCTGGCGGTGGTGCGCTTCGCGGGCGCCGGTGCGGGCGCCTGTGCGGCAGCGGGTGCTGCCGGGGCCGGACGCGCGGGGGCCGGCTCGGCGGCCGCGGGCCTGGGGGCGGCGGCGGGCGGGGCGGACGCGGTCAACAGGCTCTTGGGGATGAACATGTACACACGCGTGCCGCCGAAGGGGTTCGGTGCCTCCAGGTCGATACGGAACCCGTAGTCACCGGCGAGCGCGGCGGCCGCCCGCAGACCGGTCTGCGGGTGCGCGCCGAGCTGGTTGATGTCGTCGCGCCGGACACCCGTCAGGATCTCCCTGGCCCACGT
Organism: Streptomyces venezuelae; assembly: GCF_008642335.1. Classification (NCBI taxonomy): domain Bacteria; kingdom Bacillati; phylum Actinomycetota; class Actinomycetes; order Kitasatosporales; family Streptomycetaceae; genus Streptomyces; species Streptomyces venezuelae. The sequence goes on from NZ_CP029191.1 coordinate 7,327,432, forward strand.
CAACTGCTCCTCGTTCATGCGCAGACCGGCGTCGTCGACGATGACCGACACCCCGTGGTGCCCCTCCTGGAAGGCGACGTGCACCTTGGCCGACGAAGGGGAGTAGCGCACCGCGTTGTCCAGGAGCACCGCCAGCGCGTGCACGATCGGCCCGACCGCCCGGCTGGTCACCGTGACGCCGAGCTCCTGGTGCTCGACCCGCTCGTACTCCTCGATGCTGCCCATCGCGGCCCGCACCACATCGGTCATCGGCGTCGCGGGCCAGCGGCGCGACAGCTTGCCGCCGGACAGCACCACGTAGTTCTGGGCGACCAGCAGCATCTGCTGCGTGGGGTGGTCGATGCCGACGAGCGTCTCGTACGCCTCGTCGCCCTCGTGCCGCCGCACGCCCTGGCTCACGCGCTGGCTGAGCTTCGACGCCATGCCCACCATCGCGGACGAGACGGCGCGCACGGCCGCGCGGCTGGACTCCTCTGCGCTCTGGCGGGCGCGGGCGGCCTCGCTCCGCGCGCTCTCCCGCGCCTCGGTGATCTGTGAACTCGTGCTGGTCTGCGCGTCGTACTGCACCTTGCGCACCGTGTGCGCCGCCGAGTTGGCGAGTTCGGTGAGCCGCTGCGCGAGCGCGGTGTTCACCAGCGGCTCCGGCAGTTCGATGTCGACACCGTGACCGGTGCCGAGACGCTCCGCCTCGGCGCCCAGCCTGGGAATGACCCCACCGGCGAGCTGCGCCAGGACGTGCTCGGTGGCGTGCTGTCGTCTGGTGATCTCCTCGGCCTGTACGCGGAGGCGGCCGTTCTCGGCGCGTTCGCCTCGGTACCGGTCCCAGAACCGCCAGGCCGCGCCGCCGGCGGCCAAGGCCAGCACCGAGGGCACCACGGAGGTGGCCTGTATGAGGTCTGTCATCACGTCCTCAAGGTGTGAATGGGGGTGGGGCGGCCGTGGGCCGCCGGGCCGGGGACACCACTCGGCGCGCGCGGCCGGCCGGGGTGGGCCGAGCCGTCCGACGGCCGCGCTGGTACGCCGGCCGTCCCGCGCCGGAGGGCAGCCCTGTGGGGGGTGGGGGCAGGGCTCGCGCCAACTACGGAAGCCGGTGGGCGCAACGAGACCGAGGCCGGATCGGGAGTCCGACCTGAATCACCGTACTCATCAATTGCTTCCTGGCTTCCCTCGGTTGCTGCGGTCTTCCCATGGCACACGTTTTCGGCCAATTGACTGATAAAAACAGCCAGTTGGCTTCCGCTTGGCAACGATATCTTGTCGTGTCCATCGTCCGGGGTCCAGATGACCAAGGACCCGCTGGGAGCATTCGTGGTCGCGCGTCGGCCATCCGTGATCCACAGCGTCTAGGCTTCCCGGCATGGAGCAGCGCGAGATCATGCAACGAGTCGTCGGCATCCTGACGGAAGCGCTCGAGATGCGCCGACAGGCACGCGAGAACCCGGACGGCGAGATCGACAACAGCGGTGCGGTGGGCGCCATGCTCGAGGAGATGCTGCCGCCCATCGAGATCCCCGCCGACGCCACGCCCATCGAGGTGGCGGCGGTGGTGGGCCAGGAGCTGGGCCCCGTGATCGAACAGATCACGTCCGCCTTCGCCCTCTCCTTCGCACAGCTCGCCGAAGTCCACGACGAGGGGCGCACGGACGTGACGTCCGCGGACGTACTGCGGTCGATCGCACTGCACTTCGAGAACGAGGAGCACGAAGAGGGCGAGTAGGCTGCGCGTAATGTGCTGCGGCGGGCAGCACCCATTACGTGTGGAGGTCGCGTGGATACGGCGATGGTGCGGGCCTGGGTCGACGGCTGGGTCGTCTCGCGCGGGTCGGCACCCGCGGTGGAGCAGCCGTGGGGGTACACGATCGATGTCGGCCTGCCCCACCACGTGACCCGGCACGTCCTGCCCGAGGCCGACGAGACCGTCACCCGCCGTCTCGTGGAGAAGACGACGGCCCCCGGCACCTGGCTGAAAGTGTTCGAGGCCCCGGAGACCGTCGCCCCCTGGCTCACACCCGAGTGGGCCTTCGACGACCCCTGCTTCCTCATGTCGACGACCCTGCGCACCAGGGCGACGGACCTCCCGACCGGCTACCGGCTCCGCACATGGAGCCGGGGCGGCGTGACCCGCGCCCTCGTCCTGGCCGCGGACGGCTCCTTCGCCGCTCACGGCCAGGCCGCGGGACTCCCCGGCGCCGAGACCGTCGTCTTCGACCAGATAGAGACCGCGTCGGCACACCGCCGCAAGGGCCTCGGACGCACCGTCATGAACGCCCTGGCGCACGCGTCGTGCGAGACGGGCGCCCGCGGCGGGGTGCTCGGCGCGACGGTCGCGGGACGCGGCTTGTACGAGTCGCTCGGCTGGGCGGTCGAGGCACCGCTCACCGGCGTCTGCCTCAAGTCGCCCGAGACGGACTGAGGGGCACCGCTCATGGAGTTCTTCTGCTACCACCGCGACAGACCCGGCTCGCTGCCGTTGCGCGAGGAGCTGGGGGAGGAGCACTGGTCGTACATGGACCGGTATGCCGCCCAGCTGATCGCCCGCGGCCCGACCTTCGCCGACGACGGCGAGACCCCCTCCGGCAGCGTGCACATCGTCGACCTGCCGGACCCCGCCGCCGCCCGCGCGTTCGCCCACGACGAGCCCAACCAGCAGGCAGGCGTGTACCGGGACGTCCTCCTCCGCCGGTGGCGCGACATGCTCGGCCGCACCATGTGGGACTTCCCCGGCGGCCGCACCGGAGGCGACCGCCACCTCGTCCTCGGCCTGGGCCCGGACCGCCCCGACGGCCTCCCCACACCACCCGGCGACCAGGACGAGCTGATCGCGTACGGGCCCCTGCTGTCCGACGACGGCACCGCATGGCTCGGCACGGCCGTGCTGCTCCGGGCCCCGGACCCGGAGACGGCACGCGCCGTGCTGGCCCCGGACCGGTACGCCGACATCGAGGTCCACGACTGGGAGTTCGGCGGACGCCGGTGAGCGGCGCCCGCCGGTGACGGCGGCGGGTCAGCGGCCGTCGAGCAGAGGGCGCAGTGCCGTCGCGAGGCGTTCGTATTCGGTCGGTGTGTTGTAGATCTGTCCGCAGACACGGATGCCGCCGCCGTTCGGCCAGGGCCAGATCAGGACGCGGAACCCCAGCCGGGCGGCTATCTCCTCACGCAGGGACGCCGCCTCGTCCGGGGTGCGGGCCAGGCCGGGGGGCAGGCGCAGGGCGCGCATGGCCAGCCGGTCGTCGGCGGGGAGCGGGGTCAGTCCCGGCAGCGCGGAGAGGAGTTCGGCGCCGTACGCCGCGAGGGCGCTGTTGTGGGCGCGCACGCGGTCGGGGCCGAGCGAGGCGATGAGGTCGAGGCCCTCGGGCGCGGCGAGCAGGCCCGTGTAGTCGGCGGTCGCCCGGTACTCGACGGAGCGGGGGAAGCCGCGGCCGTCCTCCCAGGAGGGCACGGGCGCGGGCACCCGGTCCCGGTGTGCGGGGGCCACCACGAGCACCGCGCTGCCCGGTGGCGCGTACGCCCACTTGTGCAGGTTGCCGAACCAGAAGTCGGGCGCCCCGGCGAGCGGGTCGGCGAGCATGCCGGGGGCATGGGCGCCGTCCACGACCGTGGCCACCCCGCGTTCGGCGAGGTCGGCCAGGAGCGCGGGCGTGGCGATGAAGCGGGCGGTGGGCGAGCTGATGTGGTCGAGGAGGGCGACGCGGGTGCGCGGGGTGAGGCCGGCGAGCACCGCCTTGCGCACGGCTTCCTCGTCGGGGAGCGCCGGGTCGAGCGGGACGGTGACGACGCGGGCCCTGCGGGCGGCGGCCGCGACGACCGTGCCGTAGCCGTGGTCGGTGACCAGCACCTCGTCGTCCGGCGCCGGCCGCAGGGCGTCGAGGGCGAGCCCCGCGGCCTCGGTGGCGTTGGTGACGAGGGCGGCACCCTCGGGGTCGGCACCGAGCCGGGCCGCGATACGGCCGCGGGCGTCCGCGAGCCGGTCGGGGACGCCGAGGAAGAAGCGGTCCGGATCGGCGGCCGCCTCCTGCGCGATGCTCCGGTGGACCCGGGCGACGGGGACCGGCACGGCGCCGAACGACCCGTGGTTGAGATGGGCCACGTCGGCGCCGAGCCGGAACAGTTCGGGACCGCCGGGAAAGGCGGCGGGCGCGGTCACCGTGCCTCGGGGATGTGGGCGCGGCCGACCGCGGAGACGTCTGTGCGGAAACGTGTAGGGGCCATGCCACCGATGGTCTCAGCTCGTCCCCGCCGTCAGGCGTGCGGTGCGGTCACATCGGGCTCGTGCGGCGCACGCACTCCTTCACCACCTCCCGGAGGCTGCCCGTGCGCTCCAGCAGTTCCCGCTGCACGCGGGCGCCGTTCCCGTGCTTCAGGAGGTCCTCCGCGGTGGTGCGGGCCAGGTCGAGGTCGGCCGAGTCCTCCAGGGCGTCGCGGACGTGGTCGAGCAGGCCGCGGACCACCTCGTCGCTCGGGGCGGGGCGCATGGTGACCGGGTCGAGCAGCGTGTCCTCCAGGCCGGAGCGGGCCGCGCGCCAGGAGGCGAGGCGCAGGGACGCCACGCCGTGGGGGAGCGGCGGGCGCCCCGCACGCCAGTCGCGTGCGGCCGTCTCGACCAGACCCCGCGCCAGCGTCGCGATCAGGACCGTCGACGTGGCCTCCAGGCAGACGTCCGACACCCGGATCTCGACGGTGGGGTAGCGGTGGGAGAGCCGGGCGTCGAAGTAGACCATGCCCCGGTCGCGCAGGACGCCCGTCGCGGTCATCTCCGCGACCTGCTCCTCGTACCGCTCGGCGGAGCCGAAGATCTCCGTGGGGCCCGCCATCGGCCAGCGGCCCCACACCCTGTTGCGATAGCTGCTGTACTGGCTGTCGTTGCCCTGCCAGAAGGGCGAGTTGGCGCTCAGCGCGACCAGGACCGGGAGCCAGGACCTGATGCGGTCGATGACCGCCACGCCCTCCTCGTCCGAGTCGACCGACACATGGACGTGGCAGCCGCCCGTCAGCTGCTCCTGTGTCGTCAGGCCGAACTGCTCCTCCATCCACTGGAAGCGGCTGCCCGTGTTCACCGCCGGGCTCACGGGCAGCGGCGAGGTGGCGAGCGCGGCCACCGCCGCTCCCACGTCGCCGGCGTGCCGTGCCGCGTCCGCGCGCCAGCGGGCCACCTCGTCCGCGAGGTCGCCCATGTCGGAGCGTGGCTGCGTGGCGAATTCGAGCTGCTGCCCGTGGAGCTCCCTCTCGAAGGTCTCCTCCTCGGGCTCGCGGTAGTCGTCGGCCTGCTTCTCGGCGCCGGAGTTCTCCCCGGTGTCCCTGGCCGCCCGGGCCAGGACGGCCGAGGACAGGGCCCGGGGCTCGCCGCTCTCACGGTCGACCAGGAGGAGCTCCTCCTCCACTCCTACAGTGCGCAAAGGAGACGCCTCTCTTCCATGTCACGTCGCGGCGTCTGCCGCGTTTCTTCCGTGGCCGCGCGGACACTCCGTCCGGGACCGTGAGACCCCTGTACCCCCGGACGGGATCCGCAGCCGTACGGTGGAGCGGCGGGTCGCCGGAGGTTTCGAGACGAGTCGTTCGGCAAACCGATCATTTATGGTGCAAATCGGCTACACAATGATGACCGAGCAGGCCGGTCCGCGCGCGCTCGTCGACGACCTGGTCGCCGCGGAGCGGGCAGGCTTCGACTTCTCCGTCACCTCCGACCACTACTTCCCGTGGCTGGAGTCGCAGGGGCACTCGCCGTACGCGTGGAGCGTGCTCGGCGCGGCCGCGCAGGCGACGTCGCGCATCCCCCTCATGACATACGTGACCTGCCCGACGGTCCGCTACCACCCCGCCGTCGTGGCGCAGAAGGCCGCGACGATGCAGCTGCTCTCCGAGGGCCGCTTCCGGCTGGGACTCGGCTCGGGCGAGAACCTCAACGAGCACATCGTCGGCGCGGGCTGGCCCTCCGCCCGCGTCCGCATCGAGATGCTCGAAGAGGCCGTCGAGATCATCCGCGCCCTCTTCACCGGCGACAACGTGAACCACGAAGGCACCCACTTCGACGTCGCGAACGCCAGGCTGTGGGACGTGCCCGACGAGCTGCCGCCCATCGGCATCGCCGTCTCCGGCGAGCGGTCCTGCACGCTCGCCGGACAGCACGCCGACCTCGTCATCGCCACCGAGCCCAAGGCCGAGCTCATCGAGTCCTTCGACAAGCACGGCGGCCGCGGCAAGCCCCGCGTGGGGCAGCTGCCCGTCTGCTACGACACCGACAAGGACGCGGCGATCGCCCGCGCCCACGACCAGTTCCGCTGGTCCGTCGGCGGCTGGCCCGTCAACTCCGAGCTGCCGGGACCGTCCGGGTTCTCCGGCGCCACCCAGTTCGTCACCAAGGAGGACATGGCGGACCAGATCCCCTGCGGCGACGACGTCGACGACTTCGTCGAGGCCGTACGCCCCTTCGCCGAGGCCGGCTTCACGGAGATCGCCCTCGTCCAGGTGGGCGGCGACCAGCAGCGCCCCTTCATCGACTGGGCCGAGAAGAAGCTCCTGCCGGCCCTGAGGGAGCTGTGACGGGCGGGGCGGCCGGCGAGCACCCCGAGTCCCCGCACCCGCCGTCCGCGGACCTCGTGCAGGTGGTCCTCGGCGAGTGCTCCCCGGCCGACGCCGACACCGTGTTCACCGTGCTGCGCGAACACTTCCCCTCCGACCGCGGGTCCGACGCGCCCGGCCAGACCAGGGAGGCCACCCCCGAGGTCTGGACCGGCGGGTTCCTCGCCGACCACAGCCCAGGCTCCGTCCCCGGCGTGCTGCTCGCGGGATCGGTCACCGCGGACCTGCAGGGCGCGCCCGTCGCCGTGTCCCGGCTGCGCGCGGCCCTGGCGTCCGCCTTCGTCGTGACGGACGCGGCCACGGCCTCCGGGGACCAGGAGGTCGAGGTGCAGCTGCGCCTGACCGGACCCGACCAGGGGGCACCGCCCGGCGACGCCTGAGCGGTTGGCCCGTTCGGGTGTACGTCCGCGTGTCGGACCCCGGTCTTCCGTACGGCGTGCCGGGGTGCGGCATGGTCGGAGGGCCCGTATCCGGACGGGACCGCGAAGGAGTACGGCACTGGTGCGCGCAACACGACTGGGCGTCGCCGTGGCACTGCTGGGCTGCGCCATCGCCGGCTGCGGCGGTGGCGTCGACGCACGCGAGGACGCCGCGGCCCGTGCCGCCGCCCGCTTCGAGGCCAGTCTGCGCGCCCCGGACGCCGCGCGCGGATGTGCGGCGCTCGCCCCCGGCACCCTCGACGAACTGGAGCAGTCCGCCGAACAGCCCTGCGCGAAGGCCCTGCCGGAGGCCCAGGTCCCGCTGTCGACGGGGGTGCGGCACGTCGACGTGTACGGGCGGCAGGCGCGCGTCGTCACCGACCGCGACACCCTCTTCCTCTCGTCCTTTCCGGACGGCTGGAAGATCACGGCCGCGGGCTGCACCCCACGCCCCGAGAAGCCGTACCAGTGCCAGATCAAGGGGAGTTGACCGGTGCGGACGATGTTCACGGTGTATCTGGTGATGGTCGCCGCAGGGCTGGCCTACTGCACGGTGCTCGGGCTGATCCAGCGGTGAAGGGGTTGATCCAGCGGTGAAGGGGCTCTTGCGTTTCGTCCGCGAGAACAGCCTGACCCTCGCCTTCGGCGTGGGCTTCCTCCTGTCCCTGGCCGGGCAGGCCGTCGCGGGGCACGCCGACTTCAACAACCAGCTCGTCGCGGAGGACCTGGCCCCGATGAGCTTCGGCGGCTATCTGCTGTCCTCCGACTTCGCCGTGGACGTCATGGAGAACTGGCAGTCCGAGTACCTGCAGTTCTTCCTCTACATCTTCGGCACGGTCTGGCTGCTCCAGCGCGGGTCGCCCGAGTCCAAGGAGCTCCACAAGGCGGGCACGGAGTCCGACGAGGACCAGAAGGTCGGCGTCCACGCGAAGCCCGACTCGCCGCGCTGGGCGGCGGCCGGAGGCGTGCGCCAGGCCTGGTACTCCCGGTCGCTCGGCATCCTCATGTGCACGCTGTTCCTGCTCTCCTGGCTCGCCCAGTCCGTCACCGGCACCGCCGCGTACAACGAGCAGCACCTGCGCGAACTCCAGGCCCCCATCAGCTGGTTCGGCTACCTCGGCGCCGCCGACTTCTGGAGCCGCACCCTGCAGAACTGGCAGTCCGAGCTCCTCGCCGTGGGCTGCATGGCCGTCTTCTCCGTCTACCTGCGCCAGCGCGGGTCCCCGGAGTCGAAGCCGGTCGGGTCACCGCACACCGCGACCGGCGTCGAGGGCGGCTGAGACTCACTCCGTCATGGCCCCGGGCCCGTCGGGGAGCGGGACGAGCAGGGCGCTCCTGCCCTGCTGCCACGCCCGCAGCAGCCGTTCGCCGAGCCGGTCCTCCAGGAACCCCGTGGCGCGGACGCCGAAGGCGACATCCGCCTCCAGGCCCGGCTCGGCGGCGAGGAGACCGCCGACGACGTCCCGCCGGACCACCTGCTCGTGCACGGCGTCCGCCTCCACGTGCTCGTCGTAGAAGCGCTGCGCCGCGGGCCCCGCGCCGGTCCTGCGCAGCGCCGCGGCCAGCCGCCGCGACCCCGGCGACGACGTCACCTCGACCCAGGCGAAGTGCCCGACCAGCGCGCCGCGGTGGGCACGGTGCAGGCCGAAGAGGGACATGAGGTTCACGGTCGCGAGGACCTCGGCCGGAGCGGCGTCCACGTAATGGCCGTAGGACGTGTCGAGTCCGAGGTCGGCCATGAGCTCGGCGAAGAGCCGGGCGTGGACGTCCTCGGCGCGGCCCGCGCCGAACTCGTCATACTCGATGGCGACCATCGCCGCCTTCGCCCGGCCGTGCAGCCGCGGGATGACCCAGGCGTGCGGGTCGGCCTCCTTGAGGTGGTACAGCGAGCGCAGCGCCGCGTACTCCCTGAGCTGCCACGTCTCGCCGTCGCGCTGCAGATGGTGGCTGACGCTCGCCTCGTCGTGTCCGACGGGCTCCACGAGCAGCTCGGCCAGCGCGGCCTCGGCGTCGTCGCTCGGCGGCACGTCCGCGTGCAGGGCGTCCAGGAAGCGGCGCTCCAGGACGTGGCGCAGGGTCAGCAGGGACGGGTCCCATTCCCTGTCGTCGGCGACCCCGGCGAAGCCCTGGTAGTGGAGTTCGTAGAGGACGTAGAGGGCGAGCTGGAGGTCGTCCCCGTAGGGCTCGGTGTTCCGCGCGTCCCCCGGTTCGGGCACGGGCGTGCCGTCCCGGAGCGCGGCGATGACCGCGCGGGACAGCTCGCCGCGCGGGGAGGGCAGCTCGGGGCTGCGGCGGCGCGATTCGGGGACGGCGGGCCGTGCCTGCGTGGTGCGTGTCTGCGCGGGGGCCGTCATGAAGGTGCCTCCGGGTCCTGGTCCTGGTTCTGGTTCTCCGCCTCCGGCCGTGTCGGCTTGTCCTCGTGCTGTTTCACCCGCCGCCGGTGGCTCGTGTCGCACCACGGGTACGTACGGCTGCGGCGGCAGGTGCAGATCGCCACGGTGAAGCGTGAGGAGACGGAGACGGTCCCGTCGTCGCCGACCACCTCCACCGGGCCCTCCACCAGGAGCGGCCCGTCGCGGTCGACCGTGACACGGCGGGGGCGTTCAGGGGAGTTCTGCACGGATCACCACCAACTCCTCGCAGGTCTCGCCGTCTTCGAGCAGGTTGCGGTGGCGCAGCCACGACTCGCGCGAGCGCATCACGGGACCGAAGGGGACGAACTCCCGGTCGGCGACCGCCGGTTTCATGCCGCGGTCCGCGAGCCTTTCGAGCGTGGCGTCCACGCCGCTGAGCGCGGAGTGCACCATCAGGAGGACGCCGCCGGGCCGCAGGGCACCGGGAGCCGCGTCGCAGACACGGTCGACGATCGCGCGGCCCGCGGGACCGGCGTCCCACGCGCGTGCCGCGCCGCGCCGGGGGAGCATCGCCGAGGGAGAGGGCACGTAGGGCGGGTTGCTGATCACGTAGTCGTACGGGCCCGCCGGCACCCCGCGCGTCATGTCGCCGCGGCGGACGGTGACGGACTGCCCCGAGAGCCGCGCGTTGACGCGGGCGGTCAGGACGGCGCGCCGGGAGATGTCGAGGGCGGTCACCCGGGCCCCCAGCCGCGCCGCCGCGACGGCGAGCGCCCCGGAGCCGGTGCCCAGGTCCAGTACGGAAGAGCTCTCGCCGATACGCTCGCGGCGCAGGTTCCGCGCAAGGAGCTCGGTGTCGTACTGCGGTGCGTAGACGCCGGGCAGAGTGATCAGACGGGGCCTGCGCGCCGGCCGGGCCGCGCGTCCCGTGCGTGCCGGGGTGGGCATGGGTGTCCGCGTGTGCGTGGTCATGTGGCATCTCCCGTCGGCGGGAACTCCACTAGGGGCTCCTCCTCCCACACTCCGCCCGTTCACCATCGGCCACCACCGGAAGGATCACTCAAAGTGGGCCAAAGCATGACTCATGGTGACTTGACGTGAACGGTACGGATTTTGCTGCCTGCTTCGGTTCTGACACTGGGTGCCCCGGGCACCGTGATCCACACCTGACGGGTCCGGAGCCGGTTCAGTCCACGGACGTGTGCTTGTGCCGCGCCCAGGCGGGCAGCACGAACCAACAGAGCAGGTACCAGGCGACGACGCCGGCCACCAGCCACGGCACCACGGTGTTGTCGGTCGCGACCCGCAGCACGAGGAGGAGCGCCGAGGTCAGGGTGCCGAGCAACAGGATGAGCCCGGCCAGCGTCAGCCGGGACGCCCACACCACCGCGTGCGGTTTGATCCTGCGTCCCGCGACGAGGCGGTGGAAGGAGACCGGGCCGATGAGGGCGCCCGTCGCCGTGGAGCCGAGGATCACCGTCACCACGTAGATCGTCCGGTCGACGTCGCCGAGCTGGGCGAACCGCGGCGTGAACACGACCGTCAGAAGGAAGCCGAAGAGGATCTGGACCCCGGTCTGCGCGACCCGCACCTCCTGGATCAGCTCGGCCCACCTGCGGTCGGCGCGCTCGTTCTCGGTCTCGCGGCGGTCGTTGTCCGGGGCCTCACTGTTCGACGTGTCCACAACATCGAGTCTGACGACGAATCACCGGGACTACAAACGGAAGTGCTTCTTGTGGTTCAAGCTGATTCGAGTTCTCGCGGGCGGGCAGACGGGACGCAGAACGAACGTCGCACACGACCCGATGGAGGCTCTCCATGCTGCTGGCGCACCCCGTCGTCCTGGAAGACCTGCTGGAGCGCTACAAGACCCTGGCTCTGCTCCGTGCCGACCAGGGCAGCGCGGAGAGCCGCCAGGCGTACGAGGACGTCGCCTACAGCCTGTGCCTGGCCACCGGCACCAGCGACATCGACGCCGCGGTCGTCGCGGCGGGGCACCGGCTGCCGGGCGCCAGGACCCTGGACGACTCGCTTCTGTCGGCATGATGCCCGCGTAAGGCATGATGCCCGCGTAAGGCCCGGGTCCCCGCGGGGACCCGGGCCTTTTCGTGCCGGCAGGCGCAGGCGGTCCTACGCGCCGTGCCACACCGTCGTCGCGTTGCAGAACTCGCGGATGCCGTGGCCGGACAGCTCACGGCCGTAACCGGAACGCTTGACGCCACCGAAGGGGAGCCCCGGGTGGGAGGCGGTCATGCCGTTGAAGAACACGCCGCCCGCCTCCAGGTCCCGTACGCACCGCTCGACATCGGCGTCGTCCCGGGTCCACACGTTGGAACTCAGCCCGAACGGCGTGTCGTTGGCGAGCGCCACGGCCTCGTCCAGATCCGCGACCCGGTACAGAGTGGCCACCGGACCGAACGCCTCCTCGCGGTGGATCCGCATCTGCGGGGTGACGTCGGCGAGGACGGTGGGTGCGTAGTACCAGCCCGTCTCCTGTTCCTTGGGCCGCTGCCCGCCGCACAGCGCCGTGGCGCCGTTGTTCAGCGCGTCCTCGACGAGCTCCTCCAGGTCGTCGCGGCCCTGCTCGGTCGCGAGCGGACCCACGTCCGTGTTCTCGTCCATCGGGTCGCCGACGGTCAGCTCCCGCATCCCGGCGACGAACCGCTCCCGGAACGCGTCGTAGACGTCGGTGTGCACGATGAAGCGCTTCGCGGCGATGCAGGACTGTCCGTTGTTCTGCACCCGGGCGGTGACCGCCGTCGCCGCCGCGCGCTCGACATCCGCGCTCGGCAGCACGAGGTACGGGTCGCTGCCGCCCAGCTCCAGAACGGTCTTCTTGATCTCGTCGCCCGCGACGGACGCCACCGAGCGCCCCGCGGGCTCGCTGCCGGTGAGGGTCGCCGCGGCCACCCGCCGGTCGCGCAGGATGTCCTCGACGGCGCCCGAGCCGATGAGCAGCGTCTGGAAACAGCCCTCCGGGTAACCGGCGCGCGTGAACAGGTCCTGGAGGTAGAGCGCGGTCCTCGGCACGTTCGACGCGTGCTTGAGCAGCGCGACGTTGCCCGCCATGAGGGCCGGGGCGGCGAAGCGCACGACCTGCCAGAGCGGGAAGTTCCAGGGCATCACGGCCAGGACGACGCCGAGCGGGCGGTAGCGCACGATCGCGCGCTCGGCGCCCGAGTCGCTCACGTCCCGCTGCGCGGGGTGCTCGTCCGCGAGCAGGCCCTCGGCGTGCTCCGCGTACCAGCGCATGGCCTTGACGCACTTCGCGGCCTCGGCCCGCGCGGCCTTCACCGGCTTGCCCATCTCGGTCGTCATGGTGCGTGCGATGTCCGCCGTGTCCTCCTCGAGCAGGTCGGCGGCGCGGTTGAGCAGGCGTGCGCGCTCGGCGAAGTCGCTGAGGCGGTGGCGGGCGTAAGCCGATTCGGCTTTCGCCAACCGGTGTTCGATCTCGTCGCCGGAGAGCGCCTCGAAGGTTTCGAGGGTCTCGCCGGTGGCCGGGTCGACCGTGGCGATGGGCATGCGGCTCCTCCTCGGGAACGCGGGGGCGGGACGTGCGGGTGGGGGCCTACGGCGGGCCGGGTCCACGCGGTGCGTCCCCGGGATCTCCACCGTAGGCCGACATGGGTGCGGGGGCATGCCGGAGTCGGCCGGACGGTCGGTCCGGTCAGTCCGTCGACAGGGCCTCCAGGAGCTGCCCCGCCTTGGGGTCGCTCAGCGCGCGGGCGGCGTCGGCCAGCGCGACCATGCCCACCAGGGAGTGGCCGTCGATCACGGGCAGCCGCCGCACCTTGTGCGCGGTCAGGGTCGCGAAGACCTCGTCGACGCTGTCGTCCGCGCCGATCGTCACGGCCTCGCCCTGCGCGAGCTCGCCCACGAGGACCTTCGAGGGGTCCTTGCCCTGCCCGAGGACCTTGACGACGATGTCGCGGTCGGTGAGAACGCCCTTGAGGCGGTTGTCGGTCCCGCAGATGGGCAGCGCCCCGACGCCCAGCTCGGTCAGCTTGGCGGCCGCCTGGAGGACCGTCTCCTCGGCGCCGGCGCACTCCGCGCCGGGGGTCATGATGTCGCGTGCGGTGGTCATGTGGGCCTCCTTGCCGTCGGGCGGAGGCTCGGCGTCGCGGCCGTTCGCCGGGCCGAGCCGCTGTCGCCGACCGGGTGCCCACTGCGGGCGGGGGAAACACGCGTGACCGGAAGCAGCCGCCGGCTCAGAGGCCGAGGTCGGTGAGGCCGGGGTGGTCGTCGGGGCGGCGGCCGAGCGGCCAGTGGTAGAGGCGGTCGCTCTCCTGGATGGGCACGTCGTTGATGCAGGCGTGACGGGTGTGCATCAGGCCGTGTCCGTCGAACTCCCAGTTCTCGTTGCCGTACGACCGATACCAGTGGCCGGAGTCGTCGTGCCACTCGTAGGCGAAGCGCACCGCGATGCGGTGGCCGTCGTGCGCCCACAGCTCCTTGATGAGCCGGTAGTCGAGTTCGCTGTCCCACTTGCGGGACAGGAAGCCCACGATGGCCTCGCGTCCGGTGACGAACTCCGCGCGGTTGCGCCAGCGCGAGTCCTCGCTGTAGGCGAGGGCCACCTTCCGCGGATCGCGGCTGTTCCAGCCGTCCTCGGCGAGGCGGACCTTCTCGACGGCGGTCTCCCGCGTGAAGGGCGGTACGGGCGGTCGGACGGCGTCGGCGGTCATGGCGCGCTCCTTGCGGTGAAGCGGAGAACGGGCGTTCTCCGTGCAGGCCGCCACGATAGGAGAACGTGCGTTCTCATGCAACGGTGCGGGGGAGCCGGCGTCCGTAGTACGGTGGGAGAACGTACGTTCTCGACCCTGGCGGGGAGCCCCGATGGAGCACGCAGAAGCGGAGACCCGCCTGCTCGACGCCGCCGAGCGGCTGTTCTACGAGCGCGGCGTCCAGGCGGTCGGCATGGACCAGGTCCGCACCGCGTCCGGCGTCTCGCTCAAGCGGCTCTACCACCTGTTCCCGTCCAAATCAGAGCTGGTCCGGGCCTGCCTGGAGCGCCGCGACCGGCGCTGGCGCGGACGTCTCGCGGCGTACGTCGACGAGCTGCACGGTGCGGACGGCGGCGACGAGCGCGTCCTCGCGGTCTACGACTGGCTGTACGCGTGGTTCGCCGAGCCCGATTTCCGGGGCTGCGCGTTCGTCAACTCCTTCGGTGAACTCGGCGCCGTGGACCCCGGCGTCGCCGAGACCGTCCGCGCGCACAAGGCCGCCTTCCGGGAGTACGTTGCCGGGCTCGCGGCCGACGCGGGCGTACCGGAACCGATCGTGGGGCCCCTCGTCCTGCTCGCGGAGGGCGCCATGACGGCCGCCGCGATCTCCGGCTCGCCCGAACCGGCCCGCCAAGCACGCGACGGCGCCGCCCGGTTGCTGGCCGCGTCCAAGGGGCGGATCCCCGCGACGTAGGCTCCGATCTCGACACGAGGAGGGGCGATGGCCAAGACGTACCGCATGACGGCCGGCACGCGCATGATCAACCGGGTGTTCCACGCGATGACCCGGCGGGGGGTCGGCAAGGCCTACCGCTACAACCTGTCCGTGCGCGGCAGGAAGTCCGGGCGGGTGTACTCCACGCCGGTCGACGTGATGTCGTCCGGCGGCGAGCGGTGGCTCGTCGCCGCCTACGGAGTCAGCCAGTGGGTGCGCAACGCGCGCGCGGCCGGGCAGGTCGGCCTCAGCCGGGGCGGCAGGTCGGAGACGGTGCGGGTGGTCGAACTCGGCCCGGCGGAGAGTGTGCCGGTGCTGCGCCAGTACTGGCGGGAAGTGCCGGTGACCCGGCCCTACTTCGACGTGACGGACGCGTCGACGGACGACGAGTTCGCGGCCGAGGCGGCGCGGCATCCGGTGTTCCGGCTGGAGCCGCTGGTGTGACGGAAGGGCCGGTGGGCCCGGGGTGAGGTGCCGGGCGGGCGCGGGGGGTTGCGCCCGCCCGGCGGCGGGGGTGTGCGCGGCGCCGGAAGGGGGCGCCGCGCCGGGAGGGGTGTCAGCAGCTCAGGTTGTTGCCCGGTGTGGTGCCCAGGATCTGGGTGAAGGACTTGTAGCGGTCGATGCGGCTCTGGACCTGGGCGGGGTTGCCGCCGTTGCACTCCAGGGTGCCGTTGATGGCGCGGATGGTCTCACCGAATCCGGCGCCGTTGACCATGGCGTTGTGCGGGGTCATGGTGCCGGGACCGTTCTGCGTGTTCCAGTACCAGAGGCCCGTCTGCCAGGCGATCGCCGGGTTCTGCTCGACCAGGTAGGGGTTGTTGAGCAGGTCGATGCCGAGCGCGTCGCCCGCGGCCTTGTAGTTGAAGTTCCAGCTGAGCTGGATCGGGCCGCGGCCGTAGTAGGCGGCCTGTCCCGCCGGACAGCCGTAGGGCTGGGTCTTGTCGCAGTAGTGCGGGTAGTTGTTCTGGTTCTGCTCGACGACGTACTTCAGGCCGCCCGTCTCGTGGCTGACGTTGGCGAGGAACGCCGCCGCCTCCTGGCGCTTCACGGTGTCGCTGCCGGTGTTCGCGAAGGCCGGGTAGGACTTGAGGGCGTCGGTCAGGCCCTTGTACGTGTAGAACGAGTTCCGGCTCGGGAACATCTGGTTGAACTGGGCCTCGCTGACGACGAAGCCGGACGGGTCGGGGTTGCCCGGACCCGTGCCGCCGCCGCAGGTGCCCTGGTCGGCCCAGACGTCGGCGCGGCCGGGGGTCTCGTTCTGGGTCCACCACTTGGCGGTCCAGTTGTGGCCGTTGTACGAGGCGGACTTGCCGCCCGTGTAGACGGAGCCGGAGTTCCAGGGGGCCGCGCACTCGGCGGCGGACGCGGAGGTCGCGGCCGGGCCCAGGACGATCATCGCGCCGAGCGCGGCGAGCGCGGCGGCGAAGCTGGTGAGGCGTCTGATCATGCCAACTCTCCTTGTGGCGGCGGGGTTTGCGGGGGCCACGCCGTCGATGGGGGTGACGCGACTCAAGCGAAAATGGTCTGGACCTGTCAAGGTCTAGACCAAACTCCGCGGGTAAAACCTTCAGGTCGCACCGTTTGACAGGCTCAAACATGGGATGTTCCGATGTCTGTGAAACATGGGATGTTCCCATGTCCATCCGCGTCTCATGTCCATCCGCGTCCAGCAGAGAAGGTGCCGACCGATGCCGCTGCGCAGCGCCGCCCGGACCAACCTCGTCGACCTCGTCATCGCCCAGATGGAGAGCCTCATCGGCGACGGCGAGTGGAAGGTCGGCGAGAAGATCCCGGCCGAGCCGCTCCTCGTCGAGCAGCTCGCCGTCGGCCGCAACACCGTGCGGGAAGCCGTGCGCGCCCTCGTGCACACCGGCATGCTGGAGCCCCGCCAGGGCGACGGCACCTATGTGCGGGCGGACAGCGACTTCGGCGCGGCCGTGCAGCGCAGGCTGCGCCGCGCCGGCGTCCTGGAGGCGTACGAAGTGCGTGCCTCGCTGGAGCGCGACGCCGCCCGGTATGCGGCGGAGCGCCGCACCGAGGAGGACCTCGCCACGCTGCGCGCCGCGCTCGCGGAGCGCGGTCTGGCGTGGGAGAGCGGCAACATCACCGCGTTCGTCGACGCGGACATGGCCTTCCATCGCACGGTCGCCGACGCGGCGCACAACAGCGTCCTCGCCGAGCTGTACGGGCACCTCAGCGACGCCTTGCGCACCACGGTCCAGTCCGTGATCGGCGCCCCCGTCCCGGACTCGGTACGCCACCAGCGCGAGGGCCACCAGGCGATCGTCGACGCCATCGAGGCGCGGGACGCCGAAGCCGCGGAGGCCGCGGTGCTCGCCCACCTCAACGAGGGCATGGCCGCGCTGCGCGAACACCCCCACACGAACGAATCAGGAGCAGCAGATCATGAGTGAGGCAGCACCGGCGCCCGCCGAGGACGCAGCGGCGCCCGCCGAAGCCGCACCCGTCGGCACCACCGAGGCGCCGCCGGGCCCCGCCTCCACCCCGCCCCCCACGGCCGGCCGCCACGCGCTCTACCTCGCCCTCGGCGTCGTCCTGCTCGCCCTCAACCTGCGTCCCGCCCTCGTCGCCGTCTCCCCGCTCGCCGACACCATCCGCGACGACAGCGGCATGTCGGCCGCCGCGACCAGCCTGCTCACCGCGCTGCCGCTGCTCTGCTTCGGCCTGCTCGCGCCCGTCGCGCCCCGCCTCGGCCGCCGCTTCGGCATGGAGCGGTCGCTGTTCGGCACCATGGTCCTGATCTGCGCGGGCACGGCCCTGCGTCTGCTCGACTCGGTCGTCGCGCTCTTCGCGGGCACCGTCGTCATCGGCGCCGGCATAGCCGTCGCCAACGTGCTGCTGCCCGGCCTCATCAAGCGCGACTTCCCGGCGAAGGCCGGCCTGATGACGGGCCTGTACTCCATGTCCCTGTTCGGCGGCGCCGCACTCGCGGCCGGTGTCACGCTGCCCGTGCAACAGGCCAGCGGCATGAACTGGCGCACCACCCTCGCCTGTTGGGGCGCGCTCGCGGTCGTCGCGCTGCTCGTGTGGCTGCCGCAGCTCCGCTCGCGCACCCGGGTCGGCGCGGCGGCGGCACGGCAGGCCGCCCACCCCGTACGCGGCCTGTGGCGCTCCCCGCTCGCCTGGCAGGTCACCGCGTACATGGGCCTGCAGTCCCTCAACTACTACGCGGCCGCCGCCTGGCTGCCCACCGTGTTCCAGGACGCCGGCATGGCCCCGGGCGACGCGGGCTGGATGCTCTCCTTCTCCTCGCTGCTCGGCATCGCGGGCTCCTTCCTCGCGCCGGTGATCGTCGGCGGCAGGCTGCGCTCGGGCACGCTCGCCGCGCTCGGCGCCGTCCTGTGCGCGCTCGGTTACGCCGGTCTGCTCGCCGCTCCGGTCGGCGGCGCCTACCTCTGGATGACGCTGCTCGGCCTCGGCCAGGGCGCGGCCATCAGCCTGGCACTGCTGTTCATCGTGCAGCGGGCGCCCGACGCACGGCACGCGGCGCAACTCTCCAGCATGTCCCAGTGCTTCGGCTACATCCTCGCCGCCACCGGGCCCACCCTCCTCGGCGCCGTCCATGACGTCTCGCACAGCTGGACCGTGCCGCTCGTGCTGCTGCTCGTCCTGCTGGTCCCGCAGGTCGTGGCGGGACTCGGCGCCGCGCGCGACCGTCATGTGGCGGGCATCGGCTGACGTCCGCTCGGGCAGGATGCACCCGGTGCGGTCCTCCACGGCCCACCGTGTCGGATCGAGAAGGGTGCAACGATGACGGATTCGGCCCCCGGGCGCCTCGTGATCTCACGGGCGACGCCCGACGACTGGCGCGTGGTGACGGGGTGGGCGGCGGACGAGGGCTGGAACCCCGGCCTCGCCGACGCCCCCTCCTTCCACGCGCAGGACCCGGAAGGGTTCTTCCTGGGGCGCCTCGACGGCGAACCCGTCTCCGCGATCTCCGTGGTCAACTACGGCGACGACTACGCCTTCCTCGGCCACTACCTGGTCCGCCCCGACCGGCGGGGCCGCGGCCTCGGCCTCGCCACCTGGCGGGCCGGGCTCGCCCACGCCGGGAGCAGAACCGTGGGTCTGGACGGCGTACCGGACCAGCAGGACAACTACCGCCGCTCCGGCTTCGAACGGCGGCACGGAACGCTGCGCTACATCGGCCCGCTGCCGGTGGTCGACGTGCCCGACCGGCACGTACGCCCCGTCGAGGCCGCGGGCCTGCGGGCCCTCACCGCGTACGACAGCGCATGCCTGCCCGCCGACCGCCCGCGCTTCCTGGAGTCCTGGCTCGCCGCGCCGGGCCACCGCGCCCTCGCCCGCATCGTCGACGGCCGCCTGACCGGGTACGGAGTGCTGCGCCAGGGCCGCGACGCCCGCCGCGTGGGACCGCTGTTCGCGGACACCCGCGCGGATGCCGAAGCGCTCCTGGACGCGCTGGCCGCCGAAGCGGACGGCGCGCCCATCGCCATGGATGTGCCCGAGTCCAACCCGGCGGCCGTGGCGCTCGCAGAGGCACGCGGCATGAAGCCCACCTTCGACACGGCCCGCATGTACACGGGCCCGGTCAGGGCGTACGCGGAGGAGCGGGTCTTCGGCGTCACGTCGCTGGAACTCGGCTGAGAGGCTGTGCCCTGACCACGACGCGAACGGGCGGAGGTTCCGAGGCCCTGGTTCTCCGGAAGGTTGACCTCAAGTTTAGTTGAGGTTCTAACCTTCCCGTATGAGCATGGAAACGACCGCGTGGACGCAGATGTACAGCGTCATGAACGCCCAGCAGGACCGCCGCCCGTTCGCCCGGGCCACCTTGCGCCGCATCGGCACCTTCGCGCGGCCCCACCGCCGACGCATCTGGCAGTTCGTGCTGCTGAGCGTCCTCACCGCACTGCTCGCCGTGGCGACTCCCGTACTGGCGGGCAACGTCGTGACCGCCATCGTCTCGGGCTCCGATTCCTCGACCGTCGTGAACTACGCCCTGCTCATCGCCGGGATCGCGCTCGCCGAGGCCGTTCTCGGACTGCTGAGCCGGTGGCTGTCCGCGAACCTCGGCGAAGGACTCATCCTCGATCTGCGCACCGCCGTCTTCGACCACGTCCAGCGCATGCCCGTCGCCTTCTTCACCCGTACCCGCACCGGCGCGCTGGTCAGCCGCCTCAACAACGACGTGGTCGGCGCGCAGCGGGCGTTCAGCAACACGCTGTCCGGCGTCGTCGGGAACGTGGTGACGCTGATCCTGACCCTCGTCGTCATGCTGACGCTCTCCTGGCAGATCACCCTGCTCGCGCTGGTGCTGCTGCCGGTCTTCGTGATCCCCGCCCGCCGCATGGGCACGCGCATGGCCAGGCTCCAGCGTGAGGCGGCGGCCCATAACGCCGCCATGGGCACCCGCATGACGGAGCGTTTCTCGGCGCCCGGCGCCACCCTCATCAAGCTCTTCGGGCGTCCCGGTGACGAGTCGGCGGAGTTCGCCGCGCGGGCCCACCGGGTGCGGGACATCGGCGTACGCACCGCGATGGCGCAGTCCGCGTTCATCACCGCCCTCACCCTGGTGTCGGCGCTCGCGCTGGCGCTCGTGTACGGCCTCGGCGGGTACTTCGCCCTTGAAGGGTCGCTGAAGCCGGGCGCCGTCGTCTCGCTCGCCCTGCTGCTCACCCGGCTCTACGCGCCCCTGACCTCCCTGGCCGGCGCGCGGGTCGAGGTGATGAGCGCGCTCGTCAGCTTCGAGCGGGTCTTCGAGGTGCTCGACCTGAAGCCGCTGATCGAGGAGAAGAAGGACGCGGTGCCGGTGCCCGACGGGCCCGTCGCCATCGAGTTCGACGACGTCCGGTTCGGCTACCCCGCCGCCGACAAGGTCTCCCTCGCCTCCCTCGAAGAGGTCGCCTCACTCGACACCCGAGGTGGCGACGAAGTCCTGCACGGCATCTCCTTCCGCGCCGAACCCGGCCAGACCGTCGCCCTCGTCGGCTCCTCCGGAGCGGGCAAGTCGACCATCGCGCAACTCCTGCCCCGCCTGTACGACACCGACGAGGGCGCCGTCCGCATCGGCGGCGTCGACGTCCGTGACCTGTCCGCCGAGTCCATGCGGGCCACGCTGGGCATGGTCACGCAGGACGGCCACCTCTTCCACGAGTCCGTACGCGACAACCTGCTCCTCGCCAGGCCCGACGCGACCGAGGACGAGCTGTGGGACGTACTGCGCCGCTCGCGCCTCGAAGAGCTCGTACGCTCCCTGCCCGACGGTCTGGACACGGTCGTCGGCGAGCGCGGCTACCGCCTCTCCGGCGGCGAGCGCCAGCGGATGACCATCGCGCGGCTGCTCCTCGCCGGGCAGCGGGTCGTCATCCTCGACGAGGCGACGGCGCACCTCGACAACACCTCCGAGGCCGCCGTCCAGGAAGCCCTCGCGGAGGCGCTCGAAGGCCGCACCGCCGTGGTGATCGCCCACCGCCTCTCCACGGTCCGCTCCGCCGACCAGATCCTCGTCGTCGAGGCCGGACAGATCGTCGAACGCGGCACGCACGACGAACTCCTCGCGCTCGACGGGCGGTACGCGGAGCTGTACCGGACGCAGTTCGCCAAGGGCACGGACACGGTGGACCCGTCGGACGTGGTGGAGGCGGCCTGAGGGACGGATGGGGGCGCCGCCCTCCAAATGATCACCCGTGTCCATTCGTCCACCAGGAGTTCATCGGTCCCCCACCATTGGCACGCCTGCCCGTGAGAGAAACCCTCCATGTGCGACGACGAGCTGATACCGCCGAGCGCGGACCTGACCGAGGACCAGTGGCTGCGGGCCGAACCCGCCCTGGCCGAGGGGCCGGTGGGGGAGCGGGTCCGGGAGATGCGGGCGCCGCGGCGCCGGACCGTGCTGGGCGGCGTGGTGGCGGGGGCGGCGGCGCTGACCGTCCTCCAGGGCGGCGCCCAGCCCGCCGCGGCTGCCGCCCGCCCTGGCAAGTTCCCCCTGCCGGCCGCCCCGAACCGTGCCGGCGAGTACGCGGTGCTCCTCACCGGCGACGCCGGTACGGGCGAGGAGGCCCAGCACGCGGTGGCGGCCGCGGCCCGCGAGGTGTGCCGCGCCGAGGGCGTCGGCCTCGCGGTCGGCCTCGGCGACAACATCTACGAGAACGGCCCCGAGTCCGCCGACGACTCGGAGTTCCGCACCAAGTTCGAGGACCCCAACTCCGGTCTGGACATGCCGTGGCTGATGGTCCTCGGCAACCACGACTGCTCCGGACTGATCCCCGGCAGCGGCGGCGACCCCTCCCGCGGCGACCGCGAGGTCGCCTACGCCCAGGGCTCCCGCCGCTGGTACATGCCGAACCGCTACTACAACGTCGCCCTGCCCGCGCGGCCCGGCGACGGGAGCGACCCGCTGGTCGAGTTCTTCGCCATCGACACCAACCCCGTCTCGTCGTACGTCGCGCAAATGGACCCGCACTACTGGTGGAACGGCCCCTACATGCGCGAGCAGCGCGCCTGGCTGGACGGCGCCCTCAAGGCGTCGCGGGCCCGCTGGAAGATCGTGCTCGGCCACCACCCGTACCTCAACAACGGCAAGCACGGCAGCGCCGGATCGTACGACGGCTTCGTGATCGGGAACTACACCAGCGGCATCCACCTCAAGGAGCTGTACGAGGAGGTGGTGTGCGGACGCGCCGACCTGATCCTCTCCGGGCACGACCACACGCTGCAGATCCTGGAGCCGACCGCCCGCACCGGCGGCACCCGCCAGATCGTGTGCGGCGCCGCGGGCAAGGCGGGCGACGGCAAGGCGCACTTCGGCCACCCCGCCACCTGGCAGAACTTCTCCGACCACGGCTTCATGGTCCTCAAGGTGTCCGGGCGGGCGATGACCGTCGAGGCGTACACGGTGGACGTCACCACCCGCACCGCGCGCCTCGCCCACCGCATGCGCACGGCCGCACCAGCAGGGTAAAAGCCGCGAAAGGGGCGATTCGAGCTACTTTTCGAGCTGGGCGGGTACACCTCCTGTATGGAACCTATGGAACTGGCTGTCAGCCATACCGCGGCCCTGCTGATGTGGGTCGCCGGCCTCGTCGTGGTCGGCGTGCTCCTGGCCGCCTTCTTCTGGGGCCGACGCGCCCAGGCGCGCGAGACGCGGACGGTGAGCCCGGAGGAGCAGCCGAAACGGCCGTACGACGGACCGGCGAGGGAGGAACGGGAGTACCGCGAGGCGGACGAGATGCCGCACGACGGCCGCCGCCTCCTGCCGCACGAGCTCCACAACGGATACGGCAGGTCCAGCACGCACGCCAGCGAGTCGCAGGACCCCGACGACCACAGGAAGGGCAACAGCGGCAGCTTCGGCAGCGGCGGTCTCGGCTGACCCCGAGTCCGCGCGGCGTCACCCCGCCGCCGCGCCCGACGTGACCCGCATGTCCAGCGCGTCGTCGGCGACCTCCACGGTGACCCGGCTGCCCGCGGTGAGCCTGCCGTCCAGGAGCAGCCGGGAGAGCCGGTTGTCGACCTCGCGCTGGATCGTGCGGCGCAGCGGCCGTGCGCCGTACTCCGGCTGGTGACCCCGCCTGGCCAGCCAGTCCACCGCCTCCGTCGAGAACTCGATGGTGACGTCCTGCGCGTGCAGCCTGCGTCGGGTCTCCTCCAGGAGCAGATCCGTGACCTGCCTCAGCTGCTCGTCCGTCAGCCGCCGGAAGATGACGATCTCGTCGATGCGGTTGAGGAACTCGGGCCTGAAGTGCTCGCGCAGCGGCCGCAGCACCTGCTCGCGCCGCGCCTCCTCGTCGGCCTCCGACCCGTCGGCCCGGAAACCCAGAGTCGCGCCGCGCCCCGTGAGCGCCTCCGAACCGAGGTTGCTCGTCATCACGATGACGGTGTTGGTGAAGTTCACCGTCCGGCCCTGGGCGTCGGTCAGCCGCCCGTCGTCGAGGACCTGGAGCAGGGTGTTGAAGACGTCGGGGTGAGCCTTCTCCACCTCGTCGAGCAGCAGCAGCGAGTACGGGTGACGGCGCACGGCCTCGGTGAGCTGCCCCGCCTCCTCGTGACCCACGTAACCGGGTGGCGCCCCGACGAGCCTGCTGACCGTGTGCCGCTCCTGGAACTCGCTCATGTCGAGCCGGACCATCCGCTCCTCGCTGCCGAACAGCGCCTCGGCCAGCGCCCGCGCCAGCTCCGTCTTGCCGACGCCGGTCGGGCCGAGGAAGAGGAAACTCCCGATGGGCCGGTCGGGGCTCGACAGACCCGAGCGTGAGCGCAGAACGGCCTCCGCCACGGCACTGACCGCCTCCTCCTGCCCGACGACACGCTGGTGCAGGTGCTCCTCCAGGCCGAGCAGCCGGTCCCGCTCCTCCTGCGTCAGGGTGCTCACCGGAATGCCCGTCTGCCGGGACACCACCTCGGCGATGTCCTCGGAGTTCACCTCGACGATCCGCCCGTCACCCGGCGCACGGCTCCGCCCCTCCTCGATCCTGCGGGCCAGATCGGTGATGCGGTCCCGCAGCTCGGTGGCCCGCTCGTACTGCTCCGCCGCCACCGCCTGGTCCTTGTCCCGGGTGAGCTGCTCCATCTCGCGCTCCAGCGCCCGCACGTCCGTGCCCTTCGTGCTGGCCCGCAGCCGCACCCGCGCCCCCGCCTGGTCCATCAGGTCGATCGCCTTGTCCGGCAGGAAGCGCTCGGTCAGATAGCGGTCGGACAGCTCCACCGCGGCGAGCAGCGCCTCGTCGGAGTAGCGCACCTGGTGGTGCGCTTCATAGCGATCGCGCAGGCCGCGCAGGATCTCCACCGCGTCCGCCGCCGTCGGCTCCGCGACCAGGATCGGCTGGAAGCGGCGGGCCAGCGCCGCGTCCTTCTCGATGTACCGCCGGTACTCCTCCAGCGTGGTCGCCCCGATGACGTGCAGCTCACCCCTGGCCAGCGCGGGCTTGAGCATGTTGCCCGCGTCCATCGAACCGCCCTCGGAACCGCCGCCGCCGGCCCCGACCACGGTGTGCAGCTCGTCGATGAAGACGATCACCTCGTCCGAGTGGGCGCGCACCTCCTCGATGATGCCGTTCAGCCGCTCCTCGAAGTCGCCGCGGTAGCGGGTGCCCGCCACCACGCCCGACAGGTCCAGAGCGATGACGCGGCGGTCGGCAAGGGTCTCCGGCACGTCGCCGTCGGCGATCCGCTGGGCGAGCCCCTCCACGACGGCGGTCTTGCCGACGCCCGCGTCACCGATGAGCACCGGATTGTTCTTGCCGCGCCGGGAGAGCACCTCGATGGTCTGCTCGATCTCCTCCTCACGGCCGATCACCGGGTCCACGCCGCCCTCCGCGGCCCGCGCGGTCAGATCGCGCCCGAACTGGTCGAGGGTGGGCGTGGCCGTGCCGCTGGAGACGCCCTGCCGCTGCTCGGCGGGGGCCGGGCGACCCTGCGGCTGCTGAGGGGGCGGGCCGGGGTCGAAGCGGGCCGCGTTGAGGATGTGCCCCGCCGCCGAGTCGGGGTTGGCGGCGAGTGCCATGACGATGTGCTCGGGGCCGATGTACCCGGCGCCGACCGCACGGGCCACCTCGTGCGCGTCGAGCAGCGCCCGCTTGACGGCCGGGGTGAGCGCGACCGCCTGGGTGGGCACGGCGCCCTCCGTCTCGGCGGAGTGCCGGTCGATCTCCTCGGCGATCTGCTCCGGATCGGCCCCCGAGCGCGCGACCAGACCGCGCGTCGGCTCGATGGTCAGCGCGGCCCGGAGCAGGTGCTCGGTGTCGAGGTTGCTCTTGCCGTGCTCGGCCGCGTACGAGGCCGCGGCGGCCACCAGCTCCCGCGCGGGGCCGCTCATGAGCCTGCCGATGTCGATCTGCCGTCGCCCGTTGCCGAGGAACCGCGCGAAGAGCGCTCCGAAGGGATCCTGCCCGAACCCCTCGGGTCCGATGAAACCGCTGCTCATGAGCCGTCCGTTCCGGCGTCCCGGCCCACCGGGCCGCCTCGTGCGTGATCGTGTCGTGTCCGCCGCTCCGGGTGCCCAGTCGTCACCCCTGTCACTCCTGGCGTCCGGCCGGATCGCTGCTCCGCCCTCCGATCGCTGCTCCGCCCTCCGATCGTCACCCGTCGCTGACCGGCGCGCCCGCGGGGCACTGCGCCGAACGGGCTGATCCGGGGTCTGCCGCCACGCTTTGGGGGCACTCCTGGGACATGGGTGAGAAGCGGCGACTGCGCACGAGCCACATCGACGGTCCGGGGATCACCCGCGTCCGTTCGGGACGCGGATTCCGCTACAAGGACGCCTCGGGCCACCCCATCACCGATCCCGCGGAGAAGAAGCGCCTGCGCGAGCTCGTCATCCCGCCGGCCTGGCAGGACGTCTGGATCTGCCCCTGGCCCAACGGGCACCTCCAGGCCGTAGGCACCGACGCCGCGGGCAGACGCCAGTACCTGTACCACCCGCAGTTCCGTGAGCGGCAGGAGACGGCGAAGCACGAGCACGTCCTGGAGGTCGCCGCCGCGCTCCCCGAAGTACGCGCACACGTGGCGGAGGACCTCGCGGGGCGCGGCCTCAGCCGCGAACGCGTGCAAGCCTGCGCCGCCCGCCTGCTCGACCTCGGCTTCTTCCGCATCGGCAACGAGTCCTACCGCCGCGACAACGGCACGTACGGACTCACGACCCTGCTGAAGGAGCACGTCACCTGCCGGCGCGGCGAGGTCACCGTCACGTATCCGGCGAAGTTCTCCAAGACGATGACACGCGCGCTCGTCGACCCGCCCGCCTGCAAGGTCCTGCGCGCCCTGCTGCGCCGCGACAGCGCGGATCCGCGGCTGTTCACGTACTGGCAGGGCGGCTCCTGGCACGAGCTGCAGGCCGCCGACCTCAACGACTACCTGCGGGACCGCGCCGGCACCGACATCACCGCGAAGGACTTCCGCGTGTGGCACGGCACCGTCCTCGCGGCGGTCGCCCTCGCGGTGTCGGCGCAGGTCGCCGACGAGTCCAAGGCGGCGCGCAAACGCGCGGTCGCCCGCGCGGTCCGGGAGGTCAGCGAGTACCTCAGCAACACACCCGCCGTCTGCCGTGCCTCGTACATCAACCCGCGCGTCATCGAACTCTTCGAGGAGGGCCGCACGATCGCCGACGCACTCGACCGGCTCGGCGACGGCGCCACGTTCGGCCGCCCGGCGACCCAGGGGGCCGTGGAGGAAGCGGTGCTGCGGTTGCTGGCGTGAGCACGCCGCGGCGCCCCGTGGCCGGTATGCCACGGGGCGCCGTCGCGGAGGGGACAGGCCGGTCAGTCGTGACCGGCACGGCTCATGTTCCTCCTGCCCCTTCCACTGTTCCTTGCGTGCGAAGCGTCCGACTTGTCTCCTGCCTTGGCCGCCGCACTGGCGGCCAGGGCGAGGAGGGCGGCCACGGCTCCGGTGACGACGTTGTTCCACACGGTCGTCGGTGTGGTGGCGTCGCCGCGGATGACCCAGGGCGCGACGATCGTCCAGACGCCCAGTGCGCACGCGGCCCACGCCATCCCGTGGGAGCGCTCGTAGGCTCGGCCGAAGCCGCCGCTCATCAGGAGCGCGTACGCGACGCCGACGATCAGGTTGACGATCGAGAGCCGCTGGAACTGGTTGAAGCCCGCGATCCAGGGAGAAGCGGCCAAGTAGAGACCGGTGAGGAAGGCCAACGCGTCGATGGCCTGCACTTTGGGTGTGCTCGCCGCGCGTTCGGCACTCTCGTGCCGGGCGCGCATGTCGACGATGTCGGGGTGCGTGTCCATGGAGGGCGACGCCCCGGGGGCGTGGGCTCCGGACATCGACGACGGGGCTCCGGACGGCATTCCTGACGGCATTCCGGACGGGGACCTGGGGGACGTTGTCACTGCGTCCACCTCCAACTGGGTGGGAGGGCTCGCGTGATGGGCTCTCGGAGGAGAGACAGGCCCGGTCGAGACAGACGGGCCACAATGTGGGGCTTTGTCACCGCGGTCGGCGGCGGAACCGTACGTTCTCGCCCCACCAGAATACGCTCCGAACCCCTGCCGCGCTTCAGGACCCGAACCCCATGGGAATCTCCGGAAAACTTCGTCTGCGATGTCGAGAACCCGCGGCCTGCTCCGTCCCAGCCGTGCAAGCCACCACGAGCGACCACAATGGGCCGCACGAGCACCGAGGAGAACACCATGGCCAAGTACCTGCTTCTCAAGCACTACCGCGGAGCCCCGGAGGCGCGGAACTGCGTGCCGATGGACCAGTGGACGCCGGAGGAGATCTCGGCCCACATCAAGTACATGCAGGACTTCGCGGCCCGCCTCGAGGGGACCGGCGAGTTCGTCGACGGCCAGGCGCTCGCCCCCGAAGGGACGTGGGTCCGGTACGACGGCGAGGGCCGCCCGCCGGTCACCGACGGTCCGTTCGCCGAGACCAAGGACCTCATCGCCGGCTGGATGGTCATCGACGTCGACAGCTACGACCGCGCCGTCGAGCTGGCGGGGGAGCTGTCCGCCGCTCCCGGACCGGGCGGCGAGCCGATCTACGAGTGGCTGGAGCTGCGCCCCTTCCTCGCCGAGCCGCCCACCATCACGGAGTGACGTCCGACCACTGACCACTACGGAGTGACGACAGAAGTGAACGAGGCACTGCTCCGGAGCCTCACCCCGAGCGTCCTGGGAATCCTCGTCCGCCGCGGAGCCGACTTCGCGGCGGCCGAGGACGCCGTACAGGACGCGCTGGTCGAGGCGGTCCGCGTCTGGCCCGCAGACATGCCGCGCGACCCGAGGGGCTGGCTGGTCACCGTGGCCTGGCGCCGGTTCCTCGACGCGACCCGGGCGGACGCGTCCCGGCGCCGACGCGAGGACCTGGTCGACGAGACCCCCGCGCCCGGCCCCGTTCCCGCCACGGACGACACGCTCCAGCTCTACTTCCTCTGCGCCCACCCCTCGCTGACGCCGTCGTCCGCCGTCGCGCTCACCTTGCGCGCCGTCGGCGGGCTCACCACCCGCCAGATCGCCCAGGCCTACCTCGTACCCGAGGCGACGATGGCGCAGCGCATCAGCCGGGCCAAGCGCACCGTGTCCGGTGTCCGCTTCGACCGGCCCGGCGACGTCGCCACCGTCCTGCGCACGCTCTACCTCGTCTTCAACGAGGGCTACTCCGGCGACGTCGACCTCGCCGCCGAGGCCATCCGGCTCACCCGGCAACTCGCGGCCGCGATCGACCACCCCGAGGTGGCGGGCCTGCTCGCCCTCATGCTGCTCCACCACGCCCGGCGCGCCGCCCGTACCGCACCTGACGGGAGCCTGGTGCCGCTCGCCGAGCAGGACCGCGGCCGGTGGGACACCGGGGCGATCGCCGAGGGCATCGGCATCCTGCAGACCGCCCTCTCCCGCGACCGGCTCGGCGAGTTCCAGGCCCAGGCCGCCATCGCGGCCCTGCACGCGGACGCGCCGACGGCGGAGGAGACGGACTGGGTGCAGATCGTCGAGTGGTACGACGAGCTGGCGGGCCTCACCGACAGTCCGGTCGTCCGCCTCAACCGGGCTGTGGCGGTCGGCGAGGCGGACGGCCCGCGCGCGGGCCTCGCGGCACTGGCGGACCTTGACGACTCCCTGCCCCGGCACACCGCTGCGGCCGCCTACCTCCACGAACGGGACGGCGACCTGGTGCTCGCGGCACGGCTCTACGCGGACGCGGCCCTCAAGGCCACGAACCTCGCGGAGCGCGCGCACCTGACGCGCCAGGCCGCACGGCTCAACGGACGGCCGCAACGCGGAGGCGCCGTCGCGGACCCCCGGTCCACCTAGCCCACAAACTCTCGGGCGAGCTGCGCTCCTCAGCGGGAGTCCGTGTATCCGCCGGTGGTGGCGATGATGTAGCTGGAGTCGGCGTCGCTCGCCAAGTAGACGTACGCGGGCGCAATCTCCTCGGGCTGCGCCACCCGGCGCGACGACGTTGGTGACGGCCGCCTTGGACGCCGCGCAGTCCATGATCAAGTCGCGGCCTTTCAGGGCCTCTTCGGAGGCGGTGGCGATGATCGAGTCCTCCGCGGAGAGGTGGGGGAGCACCGCCGCGACCGCTCTGCCGTGGTCAGCCGTCAGTCGGTCGAGAGCGCCTCGATCAGGCGCCCGGCGTCGGGCGCGTCGAGGGACTTCGCGGCGTCCGCGAGGGCGACCATGCCGACGAGATCGGTGCCGTCGATGACGGGAAGGCGCCGCACCTTGTGCCGGGTCATGGTCTCGAAGACCTCGTCCACGCCGTCGTCCGCACCGATCGTGACGGCTTCCCCCTGCGCAAGGGTGCCCGCCTCGACCTCGGCCGCGTCGAGCCCCTTGCCGAGCACCTTCACGGCGATGTCCCGGTCGGTCACGACGCCGACGAGCCGGTTGTTCTCACCGCAGACCGGCAGGGCGCCCACCTCCCATTCGGTGAGCTTGCGCGCGGCGTCGAGCGCGGTCTCGTGCGCCTGCACGCACTGGGCGCCGCCGGTCATGATGTCACGTGCCGTGGTGGTGGCCATGGTGATGCACCGTCCTGTCTCTGTGTCCGGATGCTCCGGTACGTCCCTTGTGCCGGAGGCTGTCCACTCCGGGTGACCGACTCGGGCACCGTCGAAACGGGACGGACGGAAGTTAGTGGCGGGGCGGTCGGCGTGACCGGTCCGGGAAGACGTCGGCGGAATCAGTACCGCTTCCGGCCCTGGACCCGCCAACTGGCCGCGGCGGCAACCAGGATGATCACAGGTACGCACATCAGTGCCTCCCGACTTCCCCACGCCCCGGCGAGCTGCGCGAACACGGCCGCCCCCGCCGCGCCGCCGGCCATGTCGAGGGAGCTGAGCCAGGACATGGTCTCGGTGACCTGCCCGGCCGGTGCCAGGTCGCCGCCCGTGGTGCGCAGGACGGCGAAGAGCGACCCGATGACCAGCCCCGCGACCGGGCACACCAGCAGAACGACCGTGGGGGACAGACGTACGGCCGCGGCCAGGACGGCGCAACCGACGGCGAACAGGAGGAGCAGGACGGGGGACACGCGCCCGCGCTCCCGGCGCAGTCGCCTCGTGAACGTACCCAGAGCGAAGCTCCCCACGATGCTGCCGACCGCCAGACTCCCCAGATACAGTCCGGTCAGCTCGACGGCGTGGGCCTGGCGCGCGTAGATCGGCAGGACGACGTCCACGGCCGTCACCGCCATGACGAACAGGCCGTCGGCGATCAGCAGACGCCGCAACGGCGACGAGGACCAGATCCGGGCCCGGCTCGCGGCCGCCGTGCCCGTGGGCGGCGGCGCGAGTGTCCCGGCGGACGCCATGACGAGCGCGACGGACACGACCGTCAGCGCCGTGATGACCGCATACGGCAGGAACGGCGAGACCGACAGGCCGAGCCACCCGGCGAGCACCGGACCCACGATCAGCGCGGCGCCCATCAGGGAGGCGTCCAGCGCCATGGCCGTGTCGAGGGCCACGCCGGACGCGACGCCGTGCCAGGCGGACCGCGTCATGACGGCGACGGGTGGCGCGGTCGCGCCGACGGCGGCGGCGAGAGCGCAGATCAAAGGGGCGGAACCGGCGCTGCCGTCGCGAGCTGTCATCAGCACGGTGAGGGTGGCGATCAGGTGGGCGGTGAGGCAGCCCGCGAGGACCGGACGGACCCGGTACCGGTCGACGAGCCGCCCGCGCAACGGCGCGGTCAGTCCCTGGCCGAGGGTGGAGCAGCTCACCGCGAGACCGGCGGTCCCGCACGAGGAGGCGCTGCTGACGAGGAGCAGCAGGCTGAGGCCGCTCATGCTCGCCGCCGCCTTCGACGTCACGGCGATGACGGAGAGCCGCCAGAAGTGGGGGAGGCGGGCCAAGGCCCGGTAGCCGCCGAGGAGTTGAGGACATCGCTCGGCGGGCTCGGCGAGCTCCGGGAGCTCGGAGGACTCGGCGGGTTCGGCGGACTCGGCGGGCTCCAGGCGTGCGGCAGGTGTGCTTGCCCGGCTCACCGCTGCGGCACCCGGACCCGGACCCGGACCCGGACCCGGACCCGGACCCGGACCCGGACCCGGCCCCGGGCCCTGAGCGCTTCGACGGCCCAGGTGAGCGCGGGCTCCAGGCTGTCGGGCGCGGGCCAGCCGTTGATGACGGCCAACAGGGACAGATACTGGTCGCGGCGCGGGTCGTTCATCTGCTCGAGCCGGGCGGCGAGGCGCCGGTGGAGGGCGGCGGTGTCGTGCGGGGCCTGGCTGCCGAGGATGCGTGCGTAGTGGGTCGAGAGCGCGGTGACGACCGGGTCCGCGGCGGGCGAGTCCGGTGCGACGCCGTTCTCCACGGCCGGTGTCACCTGGGCCCGGACGGCCTCGGCGAGGATGCGGGGCAGGGCCGTGCCGTCGTCCGGGGCCCGGTCGACCGCGAGGTTGGGCCATGCCGTGCAACGTCGCGCGGAAGTCGTGGTCCTGGAGCAGTTCGGCCAGTTCCACCCAGGCCTCGATCTGCTCGGGCTCGGGGTCGTCGGGCAGCAGCGGGGTCAGGGAGCGGGTGACCGCCGCGAAGGCGGGGTGGTCGTGCAGGCCGTCGAAGACGGCGCCGAGGAAGTCGTCGACCAGGTGCCGGCGTTGGGCTTCCGAGAGACAGGCGAGCTGGTGCATGAGGTCCTTCTGATCCACTTCATCAGGGGTCGAGCCGCGCCCGACGATCGCCGTCAGCACGGCGCGGCGCTGCCGCAGGACGCGGATCTGCACATCCAGTGCCTGGGCGTGCGTCTGCGCGACGTCCGGCAGCGAGACCTCCCTGTCCAGCACCCTGCGTATCGTGGCCAGGTCGATTCCCAGCTCGCGCAGGGTGCGTACGAGGTCGATGCGCGCGACGGCATCGGCGCCGTACCTGCGGTATCCGGCAGGGGTGCGGTCGGTCGGTGGTACGAGTCCGGTGTCCGCGTAGAACCGGATGGTCTTGACGGTCAGACCCGTCCGTCGTGCCAGCTCACCGATTGAATAGAGCGTCTCGCCGTTCATGCCCCCACCCTCGTGTCTCCCCTTACGGGAGACTCAAGTCTGTCGTGGCGGTGAGTCGGCTGACGCCGTCAGTAGATGATCGAGACGATGTGACAGGCGGCCGCGGTGAGTTCGCGGTCGCCGCTGGTGTGGGCACGGGCCAGTGCGGAGTCCGGGTCGATGCGTCGGGTGCACAGCTGCCAGGCGGTCTCCGGGTCCAGGCGCAGGAGTGCGGAGGGTGCGGTGGGTGTGGGAGGCGTCGTCTCCGGCGCGGCGAGGGACCAGTGGTGGTCCTCCGTGGCGGTCGCGGTCCAGGTGCCACCGGCCGGGCCGTCGATCTGTACGCGGAGCTGCGTGCCGGCCGGCGCGGCGATGTCGCGCAGTGTGTGGGGGAGCGCCCGCATGAACGTGTCCAGGACCACCGCCAGGGGCCGCGGATCGGGGTCGGTCCGCCGTCCGACGGCGTGCCGGATCTGCTGACGGTGGGTCCAGAACTCCGTGAAGTCGCGGGCGCTGTCCAGCCACATCGGCGCGGGGTCGACACCGGCCCAGGACACGCCCAGGGAGGGCGCGTCGGGGTCGGTGGCCTCGAAGAACCGGGCGACCTGGCGGCCGATCAGGTCGAGCGTGTCGGTGAGCGCGGCCGGGCTCACGCGGGTGAGGGCGTCCACCCATTCCTGGTTGATGCGGTGGATGAACGTTTCGAGGGTCTCGCCGGGTGCGAAGGCGGGCCCGTCCCGGTGCCCGTCGCGGTCCCGCCCGAGGCGCCCGTAGAAGTCCCCCAGGAGGTGGGCGACGACGTCCCGCACGCTCCAGCCCGGCACGGCCTCCGCGCCCCATTCGGCGGGCGACAGGCCGCGCAAGGTGTCCATCAGCGCGGTGTGTTCGGGGGCGAAGAGGGGGCGGGCGTCGATGGGGGAGCCGAGCCAGGAATGGTCCGGCACGCCGCCGAGCTGCGAATCCATCCCCCAAGTCTGCCAACCGGACACCGCACCGACCATCGCTTTTCCCCGCGTCGGATCCGGCGGTGGAGCGGCGGCGAGATGGGGGGCGGTGGCGTATGGCAGGCTCACGTCACGGGTCCGTGCGGCCATCCTTGTCGAGGTCGGCGAGGTGGACGGCGTCGCCGAACATGTCGGACGACCCGTTGGCGCCCGGGACGCCGTCCGTGCCCTGGTTGAAGGCTTGGGGCCGGTCCCGATCAGGCCGGACGCGCCGCCTCGCAGCACCCAGACGTTGCCGCGCGGCTCGCGTCGCCGATGGTCTCGAAGTTCGCGCCGACGGCGAGGTCCGGGTAGCCGTCCCTGCCCCGTCGCCGTGCCCGCGCCCGAAGCGGCCGCTGCCACGGACCCCCCGGCCGCCACCGCCGTGACAGGCCTTGCCGCTCCCGCTTACCCTCCCGCAGCCTCAGCCCACCCGCCCCCGGCGCCCCGCTGACGGGCAAGCCGCCCGCCTGCACGGTGGGCGGCCCATAAGTTGCTCAAGGCTTGCGGGCCACCGCGCCGAACTGCGGAAGCGTCTCCGCCGTTTCCGACTCGGCCCGCCACCGCGAGCACGACACGAGGCCGGGAGCGAGTACGTCAAGGCCCTCGAAGAACGCGCCGACCTCCGCACGGCTGCGGGCGGTGATCGGAGGGGTCGCGTTCTCGTTCCAGAACCGCATGGCTTCCACGTTGCCCTCGCCACCGAGGTCGGTGTCGGTGGTCGGATGTGTCATGGCGAGGTAGCTGCCGGAGGGGAGCGGGGCCATGATCCGGCGCACGATGTCCGTCGCCTGTTCCGTGTCGAGGATGAAGTTGAGGATGCCCAGCATCATGACGGCGACGGGCTGTTCGAAGTCCAGCGTTTCCGACGCACCCTCTATGACGGTGTGCGGGTGGTGGACGTCGGCGTCGATGTAATCGGTGGCTCCTTGCGGAGTGCCGACGAGCAGGCTGCGGGCGTGGACGAGCACGATCGGGTCGTTGTCGACGTAGACGATCCGGGAATCGGGCGCGATCCGCTGGGCGATCTCGTGGGTGTTGTCCAGGGTCGGCAGCCCCGTGCCGATGTCCAGGAACTGTCGCACCCCGCACTCGGCGGTCAGGAACCGCACGGCGCGGCCGAGGAATTCACGGTCCGCGCGGGCCACGTCCCGGATGACCGGGAACATCGTGGCGACCTGTTCGCCGACCCGCTGGTCGACTTCGTAGTGGTCCTTGCCGCCGATCCAGTAGTTCCACACGCGCGCGTTGTGCGCGACCCCCGTGTTCAGCCTGCTGGCCACATCCGCCGCATCCGATACATCCGCCACATCCGACGGATGCAGTCTCCCGCTCACGTCTTCCCCTCTCCGCACCCACGCGCTGCCCCGGCAGCGCCACCACCGTGGCGCCGATGAACCGTGTGACCATTGTGACGGCCCCGGATCACACTGCACGCGCATTCCACCGAGTTCGTCGAGGGAGTGCGCGCGCCGCGGAGCCCGTGGTTTCGTGTTCAGAGCTTGCGCAGTTTCGTCGTGTAGACGTGGTCGGCGATCTTGTCGCCCAGGACGAGGCCGTCCTCGGCGTCCCACGGGAAGTGGACGCCGAGCCAGACGCGGCTCTGGGCGTCCTCCTTGGCGGCCTGGCTGAAGCTGGTGAAGGAGCGGGACTTGATCGGGGACTGGGGCTCGTCCGTGGTCATGGTGAAGGCGATGTTGTCGCTGCCGAAGTACCGCTTCATCACTCCGGCCCAGGAGGCCCCGAACGTGGCGTGCCCGGAGGCCCACGCCGGGAAGCACGGGGTGACGTTCACTCCGGCGCGTGTCTTGAGCAGTGGCTTCCACTCCGGGTCCAGGCCGCTGTCGCGGATGGCGGAGACCGGGCGCCACAGGTCGATCGGCGTCAAGAACTTCACGTCTCGCACCGCGATGCCGGCGTCCGCCATCGCGATCGAGACGAGTGCGAAGAGACGCGCGTTCTCGTACGTGGTGAGCTTGCGCTGGGTCGCGACCTCGCGCGTGGCCTGGAGAAGCTGACCGGGCGGCTTGTACGTGCCGTCCTCGTCGTTCGCCCAGAACCAGGCCACTGCTTCCTGCTCCGGGGTCCGCTCGACGTTCCGGGTCGCGTCCGTGGGCCCGTCGGCGCCGGCCTTGCGCACCGCGTCGACCTGCCGCTTGTAGGCGTCGTCGGCCAGCAGCTTCTCGTAGGTGCCGTAGAGGCCCGGCGTCGGCGGCCGGAACTGCGAGCCCGATGTCAGCGCGAAGGGCTTGACCTTGCCCCAGAACGGCGTGACGGCCTGGCTGTCCCGGTTACAGCTGGGGTCGACCATGTCGGGGTAGCTCGTGGGTCGCCAGGCGCCGGGCTTGTTGTCCGCCACGTACACCTGGTCGTTGTCGGAACCGTCGCCGTTGCGGGCGTCCCGCATCTGCTTGACCATCGGCCCGACGATCGTCGTGTCGAGCAGGTCGAAGCCGGTCGGCTCGGTCCCGAAGCGCTCCCGGAACCGGGCGTCGAGGTAGTTGGTCTGCGACGGGTAGAGCCCGAGCAGGATGTTGTACGCCGTACGGCCGACGACCCGCTCCTCCTCGTCGGGCCCCTCGAGCCAGCCCGCGTACTTCTCGGCGCGGATGTAGGGCTCGGACGTGATCTTTCCCTTCCACTTGAGCTGGTACGAGGACTCCGCGTCGTAGATGGCGGCGTTCAGCATCGCGGCGGACCGGGACATCGGCCCCGGGCCGCCGCCCTCTCTTCGTACGACCTCCATGAGCACGTCGTTCCAGAAGTGCACCGGGTCCGCGATGGTCTGCGGCGGCAGTGCCGCAGGGGCGGCGGGCCGGGGCGGTGCGGCGATGGCCGGCTGCGGCAGCGCGGTCAATGTCGTGCCCGCGGCGGCGAGCACTGCCGCCACCGCCAGGGCCCGGCGCCGGCGTGCCGTCCGCTTGTTGGTGCCGGTTCCTGTGCGGTGGTCATTCACGGTGCGTTCCTTCGTGGGCATGGGCGTGGGCGTGGGCGTGGGCATGGGCATGGGTGTGGGCATGGGTGTGGGCATGGGCGTGGCCAACCCCTTCGCTCGCAACTGCCTTGACGCCACCAGTTGGTGGCGGCGAGATCCTCGCCCCGGTGCACCGTTGTCGGACACCACTCCCGGCGGAATGACCGGCCCCGAGCGGCTGCTTGGCCGAAACACGCCATCGGCAGCGGGATACGCCGATACGCCCCGCCGCCGACCGGCCGCCCGCGTCCCTACAGGTGGTCCGCCTGATGCGTCACCCGGCCGTCGACCACCGTCAACCGGACCGGGACGTCCGTGAGTTCGGTCGCGGGTACTTCGGTCGGGTCCTCGGCGAACACGGACAGGTCCGCCCGGAAACCGACGGCAAGGGCCCCCGACTCCCGCTCCTCACCGGCCGCGTACGCCGCGTTGACCGTCATCGCCCGCAACGCCTCGAGCCCGGTCAGCGCCTGCTCGGGGCCGTGCGGCGGCAGGGACAGGTCACGGCTCGGACGGCGGTGCCTGGCCCCGGCCATGACGGTGAGCGGCGGGTACGGGGCGATCGGCCAGTCCGAGCCGAGGACGACCCGCGCCCCCGCGTCCCACAGGTCGCGGCAGCGCCACGCCCGCCCGGCCCGCTCCTCGCCGAGCCGCCGCGACCAGTTGTCCGTGTGGTCGGCCCGCGTGAAGTCACAGCAGTGCGTGGGCTGCATCGAGGCGACGACACCGAGCTCGGCGAACCTGCGGACCGTGTCGTCGGGCACGGTCTCGATGTGCTCGACGCGGTGCCGCACACCCGCAGGCACCGTCGGCATGTCGCCGCGCGCCTTCTCGACGGAGTCGAGGACGTGCCGCACCGCCGCGTCGCCGATGGCGTGCGTCGCGGTCGGCACGCCGGCGCGGTGCAGCTCGCCGATGACGTGGGTGTACGCGGCGGGGTCGGGCCAGAACGCGTGCGTGGACTCACCGTGGCAGTCGGGCCGCTCCAGCCACGCGGTGCCGTTGTCGACGGTGCCGTCCATGAACAGCTTCACCCCCGCCGTCCGCCACAACCGTCCGCCAGTGCCCTGGAGTTGAATCAAGTGCTGCAGCGTCTCGGCGTCGGCGCCGGGCTGGCACCAGGGTGCCACCCGCAGCCGCACCGGGAGTTCACCGGCCGCGTCCAGCTCTGCGTAGAGCGCGAGGCTGTCGCCGTTCGCGTCCATCGCGTGGCCGCCGGTGAGCCCGGCGGCGGCCATTCCGTACAGGGCCCGCGCGAGCCGCGCACGCTGCTCCTCGCGCGTCGCCCGCGGGGCGGCCCGTTCGACGAGTTCGCAGGCGGCGTCCTCCAGGAGGAGGCCGGTCGGCCTGCCCTGCGCGTCGCAGACGACCTCGGCGGCCTGGTCGAAGGTGCGCGGGCCGTCGACCCCGGCGAGCTCCAGGGCGCGGGGGCTCGCCAGCGTCGAGTGGGCGTCGAAGAGCTGCAGCAGCGCGGGTACGTCGTCGAGGACGGGGGAGAGCGCGGCGGCCTCGATGGGCCGGTCGCCGAACACGTTCGGGTCGAGCCCCCAGGCACGCAGCCACGCCCCGGGCGCGAGGTCCCGCTTCGCCCGGGCGAGCGCCTCAGCTACGTCGTCCAGGTCGGTACAGCCGGACAGGTCGAGCCCGTCGGTGAGTTCGGCGCCGTGCACGGGGTGCAGGTGCCCGTCGACGAGACCCGGCGTCACGACGGAGCCCTTGAGGTCGATGGTGCGGGTGTGGGGACCGGCGAGGGCGCGCACGTCCCGGTCGTCGCCGACCGCGACGATCCGCCCGCCGGTCACGGCGAGCGCGGTGTGCGGCAGGAGACCTCCGACGCCCGGGTCGAGAAGACGGGCACCGAGGAGAACCAGGTCGGAGTCGGGGCGCATGCGGATTCCTGTTCTTGTGGGCTTCGGGGGACGGGGGTTAGGGGGCCAGGGGCCAGGGGGCCAAGGATTGGTATCGGCGGTTGGTGGTTGGTGGTTGGTGGCTGGGGGTCGGCGGTCGGCCGCCGACGGTCGGCTTCGGGCGGGGCAGCGGGCGTACGGGGCTTCCGGCCGGCCTGAGAGGCGCCCCTCGTACGTGGAAACCTGCGCGCCTACGTAGACCTGCGCACCCGCGCCTCTACGGGTACGGGTACGGATCCGGCCCCAACGCGCCACGCTCCAGGCCAAGTTCACGCTCCGCCCAAGTGACCGCCATCCGCGCCACCGCCGGCGGCAGCGTGTCCGCGTCGGCGCCGCCGTCCGCGCCGAGGCCGTCCAGCACGACGAGGATCTGCACCGCCACCACCGACGCGTCCTCCTGCGTACGGAACTCGCCCCGCGCCACGCCGTCCTCGACGAGCGCGGCCAGACGCCCCCGCCACGCGTCCTCCTGCCGGGCGACCCGGTCGCGCAGCGACGGGCGGTAGCGGGTCAGATGGCGCGCGTTGATCCACAGCCGGCTGATGTCGTTCCACGCGGGGCCGGACGTGCGCGCGAAGAAGGCGGCCAGGCGCTCCGTGGCGGTAGCTGTGCCGGACCCCGGCTCCGCCGGAGGAAGCAGTGCATCGAGCTCCCCCGTCGCCGCGCTGCCGAACGCCTCCGCCACCAGCTCCTCCGTCGACGGGAAGTAGTGGCTCACGAGGCCGGGGCGTACGTCCAGCTCCTCGCCGATCCGGCGGAGCGTGATGCACTCCAGACCTTCGGAAAGCGCAATATCCGCGGCCTTCTCAACGATTTCCGCACGTCTGGCCGCCGGAGATTTTCGAATTCGCTTGCGCTGAACGCTTGACGACATGCCGGTCACGTTATTGAGTGTGCGACCAATAAGCAAGCAGGTGGGTCG
Source organism: Streptomyces venezuelae (assembly GCF_008642335.1). Lineage (NCBI taxonomy): Bacteria > Bacillati > Actinomycetota > Actinomycetes > Kitasatosporales > Streptomycetaceae > Streptomyces > Streptomyces venezuelae. The sequence continues at coordinate 7,366,913 of NZ_CP029191.1, forward strand.
GTCACGCACCGGCCGGCATCCCGGAGGGCCCGATGGCATCCACGCTTCCCGACCCCGCCCCACGCCCTCAACAACCGCCGAACGGAGCAGGGTCCGCTGCTGATGTGAGCCCGGACGCGAGTCCTGACGCGAGCCCGGACGCGAGTCCTGACGCGAGCCCGGACGCCCGCGTCGCCGAACCACCACACGACCGGCCCGGCGGCGGCAGTCGCATCGAGGCCCACGGCATCGACCACATCCCGGACTCCGAACGGCACGGCCGGGCCCGCGAGTTGTTCCCCGTCTGGGCCGCCGCCAACGTCAACTACCTGAGCCTGGTGATCGGCGGCGCCCTGATCCTGATGGGGCTGACCCTGTGGCAGGCCCTCGCCGTGCTCGTCGTCGGCAACCTCTTCTGGACGCTGACCGGGCTGCTCGCCGTGTCGGGACCGGCCGCGGGCGCGCCCAGCGAGGTGATCACGCGAGCCCTGTACGGAGTCATCGGCAACCGCGTGAACAACGCGATCGTCGGCTGGCTGATCTCCGTCTGCTACTTCGCGCTGAACCTGTCGGCCGCCGCGGTGGCCGCCTTCTCCCTGGTCGAGAAGGTCGGGATCACGGCGGACACGGGAGTCAAGGTCGTCGTGATCGTCGTCATCGCCGCACTCACCCTCACCATCAGCGTCTACGGCCACGCCGTGATCGTGCGGCTGTACCCGGTGATCACGCTCGCACTCGGCGCCGCGTTCCTGGTCGTCGCCGGCCACGTGGTCCACCACGCCGACTTCTCGTACGCCCCCGCGCACCGCCTGAGCGGCGTCGACCTGTGGGCGACCGTCCTCGCCGGAGTCACCCTCGTGGCCTCGGGGCCCCTGTCGTACACCACGAGTGCGGACTTCTCTCGCTACCTGCCCCGCACCACGTCCAAGCGCGCGGTCGCCGGCTGGACGGCGCTCGGCGGCTTCCTGCCCAGCATGGTGGTCTGTTCCCTGGGCGCGCTCGCGGCGACCGCCGTCGACATGACCGATCCGCAGTCGGCCCTGGAGTCGATCCTGCCCGGCTGGTTCACGCCCGTCTTCCTGCTGGCGCTCGTCCTCGGCACCATCGCCATCAACGCCCTCACCGCGTACAGCGCCGGGCTCGCGCTCCAAGCCGTGGGCCTGCGCATACGCCGCTCCGTCAGCGTGCTGTTCGACGGCACGGCGGCAGTCGCACTCACCCTGTACGGACTGCTCGTCTCCAACTTCCTCGACACGGTCAACAACGTCCTGCAGCTCACCGTCGTCCTGCTCGGCCCCAGCACGGCGATCTACGCCACCGACATCGTCCTGCGCCGTGCCCGCTACGACGGACAGGCCCTCGCCGACGAGACCCGCACCAGCCCCTTCTGGTATCGCGGCGGCATCAACCCGGCGGGTGCGTGTGCCCTGCTGGCGGGCTCGACCGCCGCCGCGCTCTGCGTGGACACCCTGTACACGGGTCCGCTCGCCGAGGCACTCGGCGGCCTGGACCTCGCGCTGCCGGTGGGCATGGCACTGGCGAGCGGCTGCTACGCGCTGATCAGCCGCACGCCTCTGACGCACGGGCCGGTGCGGCGTGCTGGGGAGAGCTGACGCGGCCAGGACCGGTGGCCGGTGTCCGGCTGGACGTACCGTGCCCGCAGGTGCGGTCGGCCTCGGTGTGCGGCAGGCGCACACGGTGTGCCAGATCCCGCGTCATGCGCTTGGTGAGCCGACTGCGCCAGGCGACGCCGGGGTAGCACGCGCGCAGGTGCGAGATGGCCCGGGTGCCAAGGCCGCTGTCCTGGAGCGGCGAGGCGACGTACACCTCCGTGATCACGCCGCTCGCGCACTGTTCGCACACCTCGTACGTGAGCTGCCCGACAACACGGCGCGTATGGACCAGCAGCAGGGTGTCGGTCCGGGCGGCCGGCCCCGGCGAGTGGACGATCCGCACATCGCGATGGGCGAGCAGCCGCCGGTGCAGCCTGCCGCGTCGTCGGCGTGCCCTGGTATGCCGGGCGGGGCCCTGGCCGGGAAGCACGCGTGCGAGAGACGTCGGCACCACTGCGAGTTTCTCAAGCATGGAACTGCGGTTACCCCGGGGCCATCGGCCGAACCACCCGCTCGGCCGACCGTCCCCTCTTGGGACGTTGTGCCTCGGGTACCTGGTGTGCATGAACGACATGAACGAGATGCTGGAGGCCGGTGCGTTCGGCCTGCTGGCCGGTTCCGCTCTGCTGGTGGGTGCCGTGCTCGGCTTCGCGGTGCGCTTCCCGCGGCTGGTGATCGCCTCGGTCATGGCTTTCGGCGCGGGGGTGTTGCTGTCGGCGGTGTCCTTCGAACTGATCGCCGAAGCGCACCGGGAGGCGGGGATGGTGCCGGTGGTGGTGGGTGCTCTGGCGGGAGCCGGCCTGTACACGGGGGGCAACGTGTTGCTGGCCCGCCGGGGCGCGCGCCAGCGCAAGCGCTCCGGGCACGTGCGCCGGCAGCCCTCCGAGAGCCAGCAGGCCGGCTCCGGTCTGGCCCTCGCGCTCGGCGCGCTGCTGGACGGGGTGCCCGAGTCCGCGGTCATCGGTGTCGGATTGGCCGATGGCGGCGCGGTCAGTACGGCAACCGTCGCCGCGGTGTTCATCAGCAACATCCCCGAAGGCCTGTCAAGTTCGGCGGGCATGAAGAGCGCGGGCCGCAGCAAGGGATACGTCTTCGGCGTATGGGGGACGATCGCCGCCGCGAGCACCGTGTCCGCGATGGCCGGGTACGCCCTCGTGGGCGTGCTGTCGACGGCCGTCATGGCCGGCGTGATGGCGCTCGCCGCGGGCGCGATCATCGCGATGATCGCGGACACGATGATCCCGGAGGCGTTCGAAGACAGTCACCTGGCCATCGGCGCCATCACCGTCAGCGGTTTCCTCCTCTCCTTCGCCCTCTCCCACAGCTGACCCTTTCCCACAGCGGACGGCAGGTCCCACAGCCGACGACAGACCGGCCCGGCGTGCGGGCTCAGCAGGCGCCGAGGTCCTGCCAGACGCCCCACTCTCCGGTGGTGCCGGGCTCCTCGCCCGTCGTCCACCACTTGGCCTTCCAGGTGTGGCCCTTGTGCGAGACCTGCTGGCCGCCGGTGTAGACCGTGCCGGATGCCCAGGGCGCCGCCGTGCACTGGTTGCCGTTGCCACCGGTGATGGTCAGGGAGTACGTCGCCGAGTGCGCGGCGGACGGACTCGCGCCACTGACCACGAGTTTGTACGTCCCGTTGACGGCCGCTGTGGTCGTGCTGAGCGTGAGGGTCGACGTTCCGCCGGCCGTCACCGAGGCGGGGTCGAGGGTGGCGGTCACGCCGGCCGGGGCGCCGCTGACGGTGAGCTTCACGGTCTGGGCGCTGCCCGCGGTCACCGAGGTCTTCACCGTGGCACTGGTGGAACCGCCCGCCTTGACCGTCGCCGACGCCGGGGTCGCCGTCAGTGAGAAGTCGTCGCTCGGGGCCGTGCCGCCGCTGGTGAAGGGCGCGAAGATGCGCGAGAAGTCCCAGGTGTTCTGCTCGATGCCGGAGCAGTTGTCCGCCGCGGGACCGCCGGGGCAACCGCCGTTGTCGCGCTGGAGCGCCCAGAAGGAGATCATGTTGATCCCCTTGGCGACCGCCCAGTCGTAGACCTCCCTGGCGTTGGCGAGGGTGAACGTCTCGGCCGGGCCGAAGTCGTCGACGCCGGGCATCTCGGTGACGCCGATCATGCCCCAGAGCTGCGCCTGGCTCTTGTTCGGGTAGAGCTTGGCGAGCTGGTCGTAAAGGCCCTGGGCGGCGGTCTTGGTGTCCTGCGCCATGTCGTGGGCGGCGTTGTCGTAGTAGTCGAACGTCATGAGGTTGGCGACGTCGACCCGCGCGCCGTTGGCCACGGCGCTCTTCAGCACGGCGAGACCACTGGGCGCGAGGCCGCGCGTCGTCGTCGGCAGGGTGTACGAGATCTCCAGCTTGCGTCCGTTCGCGGCGGCCCAGTCCTGGACCTTCTTGATCGCCTTGTTCCGCCGGTCGATGCCGGCGGCGTTGTCCAGCGAGTCGACCTCGATGTCCATGTCGAGCCGGGGGATGTCGTACGTCGTGACGACCTTCTGGTAGACGGCGGCGATCTGGTCGACGTCCGTACAGCTGTCGGCGATCTCGGTTCCGGTGGTGTCCGCCGTGTAGCCGCCGAAGGATGGGATGACGTCCCCGCCGCGTCCCTGGATGGTCTTGATGTCGGCGCCGAAGGACGACGAGGCGATGGGCAGCGAGGTGTCGCCGTTCCAGTAGGCCGTGCAGGAGCCCTTCGACGCGGTCTGGAGGAACGCCATCGTCAGGTGCTTGGCCCCGGACTGTGCGCTGAGTTCGGCCGGGCTCTCGCCCGTCCACGATTCGAAGTAGGGGGCGAAGACCCGCGCGGGGAGCGGGGTCGCGGCCTGGGCGGGGGCGCCCGAAACCGCGGTCAGACCCAGAGCGGCCACGGCGGTGGCCACCGCGGTGAGAGTGGCACGGAGGGATCGCGTACGTCTCATGGCCATCCAAGAGGTAGGAGGCGTCAACTCAGGTGTGACGCACAGGAGATGCCTACGGAATAGCCCTGCGGGCAGGGGCATGTCAATGGTCTGAACCAAATAAGGACTAGACCAATACCCGTGCCTATCCGGTACCTGAGCGGCGAGCGTCATCCAGGACGTCACGAAGTGCCCAGTAGGCCGGTTTCGCCTCGTACGTCGCGTCCCAGGGAAGAGCGTTTCCCGGACTCGGGGGATAGTGCCGCAGGTCAGCCGTGGAGCCGTACTTGTCCGTGAAACCCCAGGTCGAGAACGAGGTGCAGTTGGGTTCCTCGCCGCAGACCCTGAGCTTTCCCGCCAACTGGCGGGCCTGGATGTCCTCTTCGTCCTCGTCGACGAGGACGTCCGCCTCCGAGACCCGGGCCTTCAGGCCGAGCCCGGCCAGAGCCCGGATCTTGCGTCGGAAGACCTCGGGGTCGGTACGGTCGCCGATGGCGTATTCGTGGTCCTGGAAACCGACGCCATCGATCGGGACGCCCCGCTCCTTCAACCGGACCAGCAGCGCGTAGAGCGCATCCCAGCGTGGACCGTCCTCCTCCACCCCGTACTCGTTGAGGTACAGCACCGCGTGCGGGTCGGCCTCGCGGGCAGCATGGAAGGCGATGTCGATGTACTCCTCACCCATCGCTTCGAACCACAACTGTGGCCGCACGCCCCGGTTGCCGTTGGAGTAGTCCTCATCCTCGTCGGACATGGGCTCGTTCACCACGTCCCATTCCGCCACCTTGCCCCGGAAGTGACCCGCTACCGCGCGTATGTGCTCCACCATGACGCGCCTGCGTTGCCCGCGCGTCATCTCGGCACGCATCCATGCGGGCAGGGCTTCGAACCAGACGAGGGTGTGGCCGTGCACCTTCATCCTGTTGGCCTCGGCGAATTCCGCCAAGGCATCGCCTTCCGCGAACGCGAACACGCCGCGTCGAGGCTGGACGAACTGCGGCTTGAAGTCGTTCTCCGACGTCAGCATGGAGAACTCCTCACCCGCCGTCCGGCGGTAGGCGCTGTCGGTCAGCAAGGGGCCCGCGGCCAAGGCGGTTCCCATACGGATCGGGCGTGGGAGAACCGCCGCCAGATCACGCATCGCATCGCTGGACCGGGGCACTCGCAGGCCAGGCGCGTCCATGACGGACATCCGGCCCCCTCCCAGCGACCGCGCGTGGAGATCGCTGAGGGTCCAGCCCTTTCCGCGGGCTCCCGCGTCCGCGCCGAACCAGATGCGGCCACTGCCGAAGACGTCCCGCGCGGGAACGGTTCCCACGACCCTGCCGTCGGCCTCCAGCACAAGCCTGTCCGCGCGGAGTTCGGCGGCGAGGCGGACTTCGAGCCCCAGGCCGCTGCCGAAGGTCCGGGTCATCGCAGGCCTGTCGGAGTCCCCGTCCCAGCGGTCGATCCGGAGCCTCCCGCCGACCACGCCGATGCGCACACCGCGCCGTTCGTAGCGCCATTCGTCGTAGATGACCGGCGTCTCACCGTACAGATGCAGGTAGGCATCCGTGTCATCCGTGCGCCGCAGGCCCGCTTCGATCCGGACGTCCCCTTGGAACACCATGTGGGGACCGCGCAGGTTCACCGGTGGGTTCGGTTGTCCGCCGGTACCGTCCTGGCGTGTGATGCGCCGGTCGAGGGGTGTGATTCGTACCCCTGTGCGCGTGGGCTTCCCGCCCGCGAAGTGAGCCCAGTCCCTGCCGTTCAGGAGGTCCTCCACAGGTCCTCCCGCGGGCGCGGAGGTGTCGGCACGGTCACCCGGGACACCGGCGACCAGGGCACACACGGCCGCGATGACAACGCTCTGTCGAAACCGCATGAACAGCAGCACTCCGTATCCTCAGTCCCCGGCTGCGGCGGCAGGAACGGTCCGGGTCAGCGGGCGTTGCTCCAGCCGCCTGCGCCGGCGGAGTACGAGTCGAGCAGGTCCACCACGAAGACCAGGGTCGAGCCGGCCGGAATCAACGGCGAGGGCGACTGGTTGCCGTAGCCGAGACGCGGGGGAACGACGATCTCGCGCCGACCGCCGACCTTCATCCCCCTCAACCCCCGGTCCCAGCCCTTGATGACCCTGCCGCCGCCCAAGGGGAACTTGAAGGGCTGGTCACGGTCCCAGGAGGAGTCGAACTCCTTCCCGGTCTCGAAGGTCACCCCGACGTAATGGACCCTGACCACCGTGCCCGGCTTCACTTCGTCGCCGTCCCCGACGATCAGGTCCCGGATGGTCAGTTCGGCGGGCGCAGCGCCCTCGGGCACGTCGACCTCGGGCTTCGTCAGTTCGCTCATCGCACTTCGTCACTCTCCGTCGCGGCGGAGGATGACGATAACGCGCATGCCGGTTCCGGAGCGCACGGATCAGTGGCTGCGCGGCGATGTTCCTCACAGGCTTCGGATCGGGCGTGTGCCAGTTGTAGATTGATGGCGCCCTTGACCTGCAGAAGCGCGGGCAGGGAGCCTACCTTTCGGAGCGCTGCCATGTTGCGAACCATGTTCAAGTCCAAGATTCACCGCGCCACGGTGACCCAGGCCGACCTGCACTACGTGGGGTCCATCACCATCGACGCGGATCTCCTCGACGCCGCCGACCTGCTGCCCGGTGAGCTCGTCCACATCGTCGACGTCACCAACGGTGCCCGGCTGGAGACGTACACCATCGAGGGGGAGCGGGGGAGCGGTGTCATCGGGATCAACGGTGCGGCCGCGCACCTCGTGCACCCCGGCGACAAGGTGATCATCATCAGCTACGCGCAGGTCGAGGACGCGGAGGCGCGGGCGCTGCGGCCGCGGGTCGTGCACGTCGACGAGGGCAACCGCGTGGTCGCCCTCGGGGACGACCCGGCGGAGGCGGTGCCGGGGGACCCGGACATGGTGCGGAATCCGCAGAGCCGCCGGGTCACCGATTGATGGACGCGCTGGGGCTTCTGCACACCTCTCCCGTGCACGTCCCCGTCTTCGACGGGCTGCGGGACGCGGGGCATCCTGGACTCGAACTGCGTCATCACGTCGAGGAGGAGCTCCTGGCTCGGGCGCGGCGCGAAGGACCCGAAGCCGTTGCCCGCGCGGTGCGGGCCGCTCTTGTACGGGTTGCCGACGGCGGTGAGGGCGGCCGGGTCGGTGCCGTGCTGTGCACGTGTTCCACCATCGGCGGCGTGGCCGAGACCCTAGGGGGCGACTTGGGGGTTCCGGTGGTCCGGGTCGACCGGCCCATGGCGGCCGCTGCCGTCGCCGCCGGGTCCCGGGTCGTCGTCCTCGCCGCGGTCGCGTCCACCGTCGCGCCGACCTCCGCGCTCGTCGAGGAGGAGGCGCGGCGGGCCGGACGCGACGTCTCCGTGCGGACCGTGGTGGTCGAGGGGGCCTGGGAGCGGTTCGAGGCGGGGGACACCGCCGGGTATGCGGAGAGCGTGGCCCGGGCGGTGCGCGGGGTGCTGGACGCCGACGCGATCGTGCTGGCGCAGGCCTCCATGGCGGGGGCGGAGGCGCTGGTTCCGGAGGTGCGGGTGCCGGTGTTCGCCAGTCCCCGGCTCGGGCTCGCGGCCGCGGCGGCGCTGGTCGCGGGGAGGGGACAGAGGTAGACGCGCAGGGACGGGGTGGTGCGGGGGCGGGTCCCGCAGGCGGGTGTCCGTCGCGGGCGGCACGCCAGTAGGGGGGCCGGGGCGGTGCGAGGTGCCGGTCCCGCTGCCGGGTGTCCGTCGCGGGCAGCATGCAGGGAACCGTGGAAGGCTTGGGCGCGGGGGCCTCGGGTACGCGGGGAGGAACCGCTGGCGTACCACTGCTGGAGGAGTGCAATGACGCAACCGTTCCCCGATCCCGCACCGACTCCGGGGCCGGTCAGGCCCTTCCCGGACCCTGACCCCGTGCCGCCGCCCGAGCCGGAGAGGCCCTACCCGGACCCGGACCCCGTACCGCGCCCGGGACCGCGCCCCAGCCCGGACCCGCCGCCTCCGTCCCCGATCCCTCAGCCGGGCCCCGACCCGGCGCCCGAGCCACAGCCCGACCCGATGCGCTGAGGCCGGCGTCGGCGTCGCCGATGTAAGCGAGGGCGTGGGCTGGGCCACCCGGCCCATGCCCACGCCCACGCCTGCGTCGGCCATGTCCCCCGGCGTCTCGCCCGGGGTGACTTGAGACGGGGCAGGTGTGGGCAAGCGGCAGTGTGAAGGATGTCGGTTGCCGCAGCACCGACATAACGTGCTTCCCGCCCCCAGAAGGAGTCGCCCGTGCCCCAGTTCGATCTCCCCCTCGACGAACTCCGTCGCTACCGGCCCGACCTGGCCGAGCCCGACGACTTCGATGCCTTCTGGGAGAAGACGTTGTCGGAGGCGCGGCAGCACGAACTCGACGCTCGCTTCGAGCGCGTGGACTTGCCGTTGCGCGGGGTGCGGGTCTTCGACGTCACCTTCGCCGGGTTCGGGGGACACCCCGTCAAGGGGTGGCTGGTGCTGCCCGCCGGGGCCGAGGGCGAGGGAAGCGAACCGCTCCCCGTGGTCGTCGAGTACATCGGGTACGGCGGCGGGCGCGGGCTGCCTCATATGCATCTGCTGTGGGCCGCCGCCGGGTTCGCGCACTTCGTGATGGACACGCGGGGGCAGGGCAGCGGCGGGTGGGCGCAGGGCGACACGCCGGACCCGGTGGGGAGCGGGCCCGCGCACCCCGGGTTCATGACCCGCGGCATCGAGGACCCGCACGACTACTACTACCGGCGCCTGTACGTCGACGCCGTACGCGCCGTCGAGGCCGCCCGCTCCCACCCGCTCGTGGACGGGACACGGGTCGCCGTGCTCGGCGCCAGCCAGGGCGGCGGGGTCGCCCTCGCCGTCGGCGGGCTCGTGCCCGATCTCGCGGCCGTCACCCCCGACGTACCCTTCCTCTGCGACTTCCCGCGCGCGACGACCCTCACGGACCGCCTCCCGTACAGCGAGATCGGCGCCTATCTGAAGGCCCGCCGAGGCGGCCAGGAGCGCGTTTTCCAGACACTGTCGTACTTCGACGGCGTGCACTTCGCCGCCCGCGGCCGCGCTCCCGCCCTCTTCTCCGCGGCCCTCCAGGACATGACCTGCCCGCCCTCGACGGTCTTCGCGGCCTACAACGCGTACGCGGGAACGGAACGTTCCATGGAGGTGTACGCCTTCAACGATCACGAAGGCGGCGGCCCCTACCAGCAAGGCGTCCAACTGAGGTGGCTGCAGCAGTACTTGAGGGGATGAACCGCACAACCCCCGCTCCTTCCCGCGCTCTTGTCACGGAAACACCGACCCGCTAGCTTGCGGGCTTGTCGTGTGACCGCTGTGCGGCACACCGTGCGCCACATCCGTGATGACGTGTGTCCGAGGGGGCTCCCATGGCCGTACGCGGCCGGCACCGCCGGTATCAGCCGAACCGCATCAACCGCGCGTCGCTGACCGTCACGGCGGGCGGTGCGGGCATGGCGCTCCCGCTGACCGTCGCCGGTACCGCGGGAGCCGCCGACGTCGACACGTGGAACAAGGTCGCGGCCTGCGAGTCCGGCAACAACTGGAGCATCAACACCGGCAACGGCTTCTTCGGCGGCCTCCAGTTCAGGCAGTCCACCTGGGAGGCGTACGGCGGCACGGCCTACGCCTCGCGCGCCGACCGCGCCTCCAAGGACCAGCAGATCGCCGTCGCCGAGAAGGTCCTCGACGCGCAGGGACCCGGCGCCTGGCCGGTCTGCTCCGCGAAGGCCGGACTCGCCCGCGGCGGCGGCTCGCCCGACGTCACCCCGGCCCGTGGCCCCGGAAAGTCCGCGAGCAAGCCCGAGCGGCCCAAGCGCGACGTCAGGGACGTCAAGCCCGAGGTGACACCGCAGTCCGCCGCGGGCACCGCCGAGATGTACACCGTCGTCCACGGCGACACGCTCTCCGGCATCGCCGACGAACGCCGGGTCCGGGGTGGCTGGCAGCGGCTGTACGACGCCAACCGGCGCGTCATCGGCGACGACCCCGACCTGATCACGCCGGGGCAGCGGCTCTCGGTCCACGGGCGGACCGCCGACGGTCGGCAGAAGGCGCCCACAAAACCGGACCCCGACAAGAGGACCGCCGAGCGGAAGGCCGCCGAACGGAAGGCCGCTGAGCGGCAGGCAGCCGAGAAGCGAGCCGCTGAGAAGCGGGCAGCGGAGAAGGCGGCCGCCGAGAAGCGGGCCGCCGAGAAGAAGCGCGAGAGGCAGGCCGAGAAGCCGCGGTCCCCGCAGGCGAAGAACGCCGCGCCCCGCCCCTCCTCCTCCGGTGCCTCCGCCCCCGTCGCCGCCTCGCCCAGCACCCCCTACCGTGCGGCGGGCGGCTCCTGGTCCAAGGGCTACCACACGGGCGTCGACTTCCCCGTGCCCACCGGCACGTCCGTCAAGGCCGTCGCCGCGGGCCGCGTCGTCTCGGCGGGCTGGGGCGGCAGCTACGGCTACCAGGTGGTCATCCGGCACACCGACGGCAAGTACAGCCAGTACGGGCACCTGTCGGCGCTCTCGGTGAAAGCGGGACAGCAGGTCGGCGCCGGGCAGCGGATAGCCCGGTCCGGGTCCACCGGGAACAGCACCGGCCCGCATCTGCACTTCGAGGTGCGGACGGGGCCCGGCTTCGGTTCCGACGTCGACCCGCTCGCCTACCTGCGGGCCCGCGGCGTACGTATCTGAGACTGAGAGAGCAGCTGATCCGAGGGGCGCCCGAGCCCGAGCCCGGCCCCGGCGTGTCCGTCAGGACACCATGCGCTCACGCCGCCCCTGATGCCGCGGCCGCGTTCTGCGGTGGGCCGCCGACGGCTGCTGCGAGGGCACCGCGGGCAGCCCGGCCGCGGCGGGACGCGGCTCGGGATCCTCGTGCGACTGCGACTGCGACTGCGACTGCGACTGCGGATACGAACCCGTCGCCCCGGCGGGCGAAGGGCCACCCTGCGCCACCGTCACCGTCGACGTCTCCCGGGCGATCCGCTCCGTCGTGAGGAGGATCAGGCCGCACGCGGCCACGACCCCGCTGCCGAGCGCCAGAACCGTGCCCGTGGCACCGTGCCGGAAGGATTCTCCGAACAGGGTCAGACCGACCGCCGCCGCGACGACCGGGTTCACCACGGTCACCGTCGACAGCGGCGCCGCGAGGCCCGCACCCCGGTACGAGGCCTGCGAGAGCAGCACGCCGGCCGCCGCGAGGACGGCGATCACGGCGAGGCTCGGCAGCTGCTCGACCACCGCGACGTTCTCGTCCAGATCGACCGCCACCGTCTTCGTGAAGACGGACGCGATGCCGAAGGCGCCGCCCGCCGCGCAGGCGAGCAGCACGCTGCGCATCACCGGATGCCGGTGCGCTGCGTGCGCCGCCACCATCAGGCCGAGCACACCGCCGCCCGTGACCAGGGCCAGCACGACGCGCTCCGCGTCGGCCAGGGTCTGCGAGTCGGACGACGAGGTGAGCGAGAGGAGCCCGGCGAGCCCCACCGTCGCCATGAGCGCGCCCCGCCAGGCGGTGGCCCCGGCCCGGCGGCGTACGAACACGGCGGCCATGGGCAGGGCGAAGACGATGGTGAGTGCGCCGAGCGGCTGGACCAGGCTCAGCGGGCCGTAGGCCAGAGCCACGACGTGCAGGAGGGCGCCGAGACCGTTGAGGGCGATCGCGACCCACCAGGCGCCGCGGCGCAGCGGTGCGTACCGCTGCCCGGGAGTCGTCGCCGCCACGCGCTCCTGGAGGATCGCGCCGCCCGCGTATGCGACGGCTGAGACGAGGGAGAGCAGCACGGACAGTGCCAAAGCACTCATGAGGTGCTCCGCGGGGTGCGGTGCGTCCGGTGAACCCGGTCTGGCGAACGGTCTGCTTCCATGATGACAACGATGACGCCGGAACGCCTCTACGTCGTCGTACTTGAGCAGGCAATCCGTCCTACTACCGATGGAGTACGACCTTGCCGATGTCCTCCCCCGGAGGGGTTATCCCCTAGGTGCGGAGAGTGACCTCAAGGGGGACCCCGGAGGCGGGTCGCGCGGCCGTGCTTGTTGTACTTCTGTCGTGACCACCCTCATCGACCTGGCAGAACTCGGCTCCGTCGGCGGATTCTTCGCCCTGCGCGCGGGCCCGCCGCCCGGCGGCGCGAAGCCGTTCACCGAGGTGTACGCGGAGCGGCCCGCGGGACCGGAATCCGGTGATCCGATCGGTTTCCGCGTCCGTAAGGTGGCGGGCCGGCTCGGCGCCCCCGAGGACCGTATCGCGGTGTCCGTGGCGCAGCTCGGGCTCGCCGCCCGGCTCTGGTCCGTGGCGCTCGGCTCCGCCGCGCTGTACGGGCGGGTGCCCGACCTCGACCCCGCACTGCTGCACTGGGACGCGGACGGCACCTCGCCCGACGACCTGTGGCTCACCGACGTACGTCTGCTGCCGGGTGCCGCCGCGACCGTACGGGATGTGGTGCAGCACGGTCATCTGGCGCCGCTGTCCGCCGCGTTGCGCGCCCGGTACCGGATCTCCGCCGGGCTGCTGTGGGGCAACGCGGGATCGGCGCTCGCGGGGGCGGCACGTGAACTGCACGGCTGGGCGCGGCGGTCGGGGCGCGAGGACGTCGGGGAGCGGGCCCTCGCGCTGGCCGGGGAACTCTTCGGCCATCCCGACCTGCGCGGCACAGGCACCCTCCGTGGCACCGCCTTCCGGCGCCGCAGCTGCTGCCTGTACTACCGGTGCCCCGGCGGCGGGCTGTGCGGGGACTGCTGCTTCGAACGGGCGCCGCAGCGGTCTTCCCCCGGGGCCGCCTCTGGGTGACCATGAGGTGGCGCGGCCGGCATCGGACGGACGACGGAGGGTTCTACGTGAAGGTGGGGCTGCTCACGCGGGAGTATCCACCGGACGTCTACGGCGGAGCGGGCGTCCATGTCGAGTTCCTCGCACGGGAGTTGCGCTCCCTCACGGACCTCGACGTGCACTGCTGGGGGGAGGGCGCCTCCAACGGGCTCATGCGGCACCAGGCGTGGCCCGCGCTCGACGGCGCGAACGACGCGCTGCGCACGTTCTCCGTCGACCTGTCCATGGCGGCGTCGCTCGCCGGACGCGAACTGCTCCACTCCCACACCTGGTACGCGAGCCTCGCCGGACACGTCGGCAAGCTGCTGCACGACGTCCCGCACGTCATGACCTCGCACTCCCTGGAGCCGCTGCGCCCCTGGAAGGCCGAGCAGCTGGGCGGCGGATACGCCCTGTCCAGCTGGGCCGAGCGCACCGCCGCCGAGGCCGCCGACGCCGTCATCGCGGTGTCCGGCGCGATGCGCGAGGACATCCTCTCCTGTTACCCGGCGATCGACCCGGCCAAGGTCCACCTCGTCCACAACGGCATCGACGCCGAGCTCTACCGCCCCGACCCCGGCACCGACGTCCTGGAACGCCTCGGCATCGACCTCGACCGGCCCTACGTCCTGTTCGTCGGGCGCATCACCCGGCAGAAGGGTGTCCCGCATCTGCTGCGCGCCGCACGGGCGTTGGACCGTGACGTGCAGCTCGTCCTGTGTGCAGGGGCCCCGGACACCCCCGAGATCGACCGCGAGTTCCGCACGCTCTTCGAGGAGTTGAGCCGGACGCGGGCCGGCGTCCAGTGGATCCCCGAGATGCTGCCGCGCCCGCAGATCATCCAACTCCTCACGCATGCGGCGGTGTTCGTCTGCCCTTCGGTGTACGAGCCGCTCGGCATCGTCAATCTGGAGGCGATGGCGTGCGGCACCGCCGTCGTCGCCTCGCGGGTCGGCGGCATCCCGGAAGTCGTGAGCGACGGCACGACGGGGCTGCTCGTCCCGTACCGCGAGAGCGCCCCCACCGACTTCGAGCACGACCTCGGACTGCTCATGAACAGGCTGGCCACCGACCCGGAGCGATCCGGCGCGATGGGCAGAGCCGGACGCCACCGCGCGGTCAGGGAGTTCGGCTGGGACGTGGTCGCCCGGCGCACGGTCGAGGTGTACGAGGAGATCCTGCACGGCGACAGATAGCCCACAAGTCCGACAAGTAGGGGGCACGCATGCGCGGTGGACCTTCGGTGCTCGGAATCGTGCTCGCAGGCGGGGAGGGGAAGCGGCTGATGCCGCTCACCGCCGACCGGGCCAAACCCGCGGTCACGTTCGGCGGCACCTACCGCCTCGTCGACTTCGTGCTCTCCAACCTCGTCAACGGCGACATCCTGCGCATCTGCGTCCTCACGCAGTACAAGTCGCACTCGCTCGACCGGCACGTGTCGACGACCTGGCGGATGTCGAGCCTGCTCGGCAACTACGTCACCCCGGTGCCCGCCCAACAGCGCCTGGGCCCGCGCTGGTTCTCCGGCAGCGCCGACGCCATCCTGCAGTCCCTCAACCTCGTCCACGACGAACAGCCCGACTACATCGCGGTGTTCGGCGCCGACCACGTCTACCGCATGGACCCGCGCCACATGCTCGAACAGCACATCGAGAACGGTGCCGCGGTGACCGTCGCGGGGATCAGGGTGCCGCGCGCCGACGCGTCGTCGTTCGGCATCATCACGCCCGGGCGCGACGGGACGAAGGTGGAACGCTTCCTGGAGAAGCCCGCCGACCCGCCCGGCCTGCCCGGCTCCCCGGACGAGGTCTACGCCTCCATGGGCAACTACCTGTTCACCACCAAGGCCCTCGTCGACGCCCTGCAGCGGGACGCCGAGGACGAGCATTCGGCACACGACATGGGCGGCTCGATCCTGCCCCTGCTCACCGAGCGCGGAATGGCGCAGGTGTACGACTTCGACGGCAATCACGTCCCCGGCGAGACCCCGCGCGACCACGGCTACTGGCGCGACGTCGGCACCCTCGACTCGTACTACGAAGCCCACATGGACCTGATCTCCGACCAGCCGGTCTTCAACCTGGACAACCGCCGCTGGCCCATCTACACCCACTCCGACGGCCTGCCGCCCGCCAAGTTCTGCGCGGGCGGCATCGCGGGCGAGTCGATCGTCAGCCCCGGCTGCGTCATCCGCGGCCAGGTCACCCGCTCCGTCCTCTCGCCCGGCGTGACCGTCGAGGAGGGCGCGGTCGTCCAGGGCTCCGTGCTGCACGACAACGTACGGATCGGGCGCGGCGCGGTCGTACGGGGCGCCGTCCTCGACAAGAACGTCGACGTACCGCCGGGCGCGACGATCGGCGTCAACCCGGACCGCGACGAGGAGCTGTACACGGTGTCCAGGAGCGGCGTGATCGCCTTGGGCAAGGGCCAGACCGTACCGATGTGACCTCGGGCTCCGCGTTCACAGCACCCTGCGCCTGCGCCCCAGCCACGTCTGCGCGATCACCACGACCGCGAGGAACGCGCCGCTGACCACCTGCTGGTACGCGGAGTCGAGCGAGCCGATCTGGTTGATGACGTTCTGGATGACCTTGAGGAGCAGCACGCCCACCAGTGACCCGCTGATGAACCCGAAGCCGCCGGTGAGCAGCGTGCCGCCGATGACGACCGCGGAGATCGCCTCCAGCTCCATGCCGGAGCCGAGGATCGTCACCCCGGAGACCAGCCAGGCCGCGTTGAGGGCCCCGGCGAGCCCCGCGCAGAGCCCCGACACCGTGTAGACGGTGATCTTCGTACGGGCCACGGGGGCGCCCATCAGCGCCGCCGCGTCCTCGTTGCCGCCGACCGCGTACACGTACTGGCCGAACCGGGTGCGGCGCAGCACGACAGCGCCCACCACGAACAGCGCGCCCGTGATCCACACCGGGGCGCCGATGCCGAGCACCTTGCCCTGCCCCAGCGTCGCGAAGAACGAGTCCTTGTCGACGAGGTACGTCTTCGACCCCTCGTCCGTCACCGACAGGAGGATGCCGCGGGCCGCCAGCATCGCCGCGAGCGTCACGATGAACGGCGCGAGCCGGGCCCGCGCGATCAGCAGGCCGTTGACCAGGCCGATGAGCCCGCAGACCGCGAGGGGCAGGAGCAGCGCCACGGCCGTCCCGTACCGCGAGCCCCAGGCGGCGAGCACCCCGCCGAGGGCGAACAGCGAGCCGACCGACAGGTCGATGCCGCCGGTGACGATGACGAACGTCATGCCGAGCGCGACCACCGCGAGGAACGCGGAGGACACCGCCATGTTCGCCATGTTGTCGGCCGTCATGAACGTGTCGAAGCCGACCGACGCGGCGGCCACCGCGACGATCAGGGTGACGAGCGCGCCGTGCTGCTGCGCGAGGGCGCTCAGCCGCTCCGAACGGGAGGGGCCCGCGGCCCGTTCCTCCTGGGCCGTGTGGTCCATGGGATCCGCCGGGCTCTTCGTGTCGATGGTCATCGCTTGCCCCTCTCGCGTGCCGCGCAGACCGCGAGGACGATCACCACGGCCTGGGCGATCTGCGTCCACGACGGCGGCAGGTCGTGCTTGATGAGCGTGGCCGTGAGCAGCTGGATGAGGACCGCGCCCGCCACGGTGCCGCCGATGCGGACGCGTCCGCCGCTCAGCGGGGTGCCTCCGACCACCACCGCGGTGATCGCGGAGAGTTCCATCAGGTTGCCGAGCGACGTCGGGTCGCTGGCGCTCAGCCGCGCGGTCGCGAGGACCCCGGCGAGCGCGGCGAGGGCGCCGCAGGCGACGTACACGATGATCAGGACGCGCCGCACCGGCAGGCCCGCGAGGAGCGCGGCGGGGCGGCTGTCGCCGATGGCGAGGAGCTGCCTGCCGAAGGTGGTGCGCCGCACGACGAAGGCGACGAGCAGCGCCAGGGCCGTCGCGATGAGCACGAGGTAGGGGATGCCGAGCAGGTCGCCGGAGCCGAGCGACGCCATCGTGGGGTCGCGGACGTCCTTGAGCTGGGGGAGGAGGACCAGGGCGAGCCCGCGGCCAGCGACCATCAGGGCGAGCGTCGCCACGATGGGCTGGACGCCGATGAACGCGATGAGCGACCCGTTGGCGAGGCCGACGACCATGCCGCCGAGGAGCGCGACGATCAGGGCGACCCACATCCCGTACCCGAGGTAGAGCGAGACGAGGGAGGTGGAGAGCGCCATCACCGAGCCGACGGAGAGGTCGACGCCCTCGCTGCCGATGGCCAGGGCCATGCCGAGCGCCACGATCAGGACGGGGGCGACCTGGACGGCCTGGGTGCGGAAGTTCTCGCCGGACAGGAAGTGCGGGGTGAAGGCGGTGTTGACGAGGAGGAGGACGGCGACGCCGACGTAGACGCCGTAGTTCTGGAGGAGGCGCAGGAGGCGGTCGCGGTCGGCGGCCGTGCGGCCGAGGGCGATGTCGGTCATGGGGAGCTCCGTGGGTGCGGGGCCGGTGCGCTGTGGTGAGAGCCCGTCTGCCGGTCGTGGTGGGTCATGCGTCCGACTTCGCGGGGTCCGTCGCCATGGCGCGCAGGAGGTTCTCCTCCGTCACCGCGGTGCCGGTGAGTTCCGCGACGGCCGTGCCGTCCTTGAGGACGATCACCCGGTCCGAGCCCTCGATCAGCTCCTCCATGTCCGAGGAGATCAGCAGCACGCCGAGACCGTCCGACGCCAACTCGTCCACGAGAGACTGCACTTCGGCCTTGGCTCCGATGTCGATGCCGCGCGTGGGCTCGTCGAGCAGCAGCACCTTGGGGTGCATCGCGAGCCAGCGGGCCAGCAGCACTTTCTGCTGGTTGCCGCCGGAGAGTTCGCCGACCTTCTGGAGGGGGCTCGACGCCTTGATGCGCAGGCGGTCGATGAAGGTGTCGACGATGCCGTCGATGGCGCGTTCGTCGACCAGGCCGAGGCGGGAGAGGCGGGGGAGGGCGGCCAGGGCGATGTTGTCGCGGACCGACAGGCCGGGGACGATGCCCTCCGCCTTGCGGTCCTCGGGGAGCAGGCTGATGCCGGCGCGGATGGCGGCGGGCGTGGAGCCGGTACGGATCCGGGTGCCGCCGATCGCGACGGTCCCGGAGTCGGTCGGCAGGGCTCCGGCGATGGCCTTCGCCGTCTCGCTGCGGCCCGAGCCGAGCAGCCCGCCGAGGCCCACCACCTCACCGGGCCGGATGGTGACCGACACACCGTGCAGGCGATGCCGGGCGGTCAACCCCTCGGCACGGAGCACGGGTTCGGTGGTCGCCTCGTGCGCTCCCGTGAACTGGGTGAGGCCCTCTTCCCGTACGTCCTTGACCTCACGGCCCAGCATCAGTGCGACCAGCCGCAGCCGGTCGAGCTCGGCGAGCGGGCCGGTGTGCACCACCTGGCCGTCGCGCAGCACGGTGACGGCGTCGCACACCTCGTACAGCTCGTCGAGGCGGTGGCTGACGTAGATCACCGCGATGCCGCGCTCCCGCAGCATGCGGATCACGCCGAACAGGGTCCGCACCTCGCGCGGTTCGAGGGACGACGTCGGCTCGTCCATGATCACGACGCGCGCGTCGACGGCGACCGCGCGGGCCAGCGCCACCATCTGCTGCGCGCCCAGGCCGAGTTCGCGCAGCGGGCGGCGCACGTCGACACGGACGCCGAGGCCCCGCAGCGCCTCGTCCGCCTCGCGGTGCATCCGCCCGAAGTCGATGAGTCCGAGGCGGCCGCGGGGCTCGCGGCCGAGGAACAGGTTGCGGGCCACGCTCATCAGGGGGACGAGGTTGACCTCCTGGTAGATGGTGGAGATGCCCGCGTGCTGCGCTTCGAGCGGGGTGGCGAAGCGCACCGGTTTCCCGTCGTACGTCACCTCGCCCGCGTCCGGCGCGTACACCCCCGTCAGGACCTTGATGAGCGTGGACTTGCCCGCGCCGTTCTCGCCGATGAGCGCGTGCACCTCGCCCGCGCGTGCGGTGAAGTCGACGCCGTCCAGGGCGCGTACACCCGGGAAGGCCTTCGACAGGCCGGTCACCGACAGCACGTCAGTAGGCCTTGCCGAGGTCGGACTTCGCGTTGTCCTTCGTGTACGCGCTGTCCTTGATGACGATGTCCTGGGACACCTTCTCGCCCTTGGTGAACGTGTCCAGCGTCTTGAAGGCGAGCGGGCCGAAGCGCGGGTTGGACTCGATGACGCCGTCGATCCAGCCGTCGACGATGCCGCGCACCGCGCCCTTCGTCCCGTCGATCGTCACGATCTTCACGTCGCCGGGCTTCTTGCCCGCGCCCTTGAGGGCGTTGACGGCGCCGAGGCCCATCTCGTCGTTCTCGGCGTAGATCCCGGTGATGTCGGGCTTGGACTGGATCAGCTGCTCGGTGACCTGCTGGCCCTTCTCCCGCGCGAACTCGCCGGTCTGCTTGAAGACGACCTCGAGGTCCGGGGCCTTCTCCTTGATCCGGTCCTGGAAGCCCTTGGTGCGCTCGGTGGTGACGTTGTTGCCCGCGGCGCCGAGCAGGATCGCGATCTTTCCCTTGCCGCCGGTCGTCTCGATCATGCGGTCCGCGGCGCGTCTGCCCTGCTCGACGAAGTCGGAGCCGATGAAGCTCACGTAGTCCTTGCAGGCCGTCGCGTTGATCTTGCGGTCGATGGTGACGATCGGGATGTGCTTGGCGCCCGCGGCGCGCAGCACCGGCTCCCAGCCGTCGGAGTTGAGCGGTGCGATGACGAGCAGGTCGGCGCCCTTGGCGATCAGGTCCTGGACGTCGCTGATCTGCTTGGAGAACTGCGACTGCGCGTTGGCGGTGAGCAGCTTGACGCCGCGCTTCTCCGCCTCGGCCTTGATGGAGGCCGTCTCCGCGATGCGGAACGGGTTGGCCTCCTTCTCGGACTGCGAGAAGCCGACGGTGGCGTTCTTCAGGTCGAGCTTCTTGCCGCCGTACGCGCCGATCGCGCAGGTCTTGCCCCTCGCGTCGCCGTCCGACGCGACCTCCTGTCCTGCGTCGGCCTGGTCCTGCGATGCGGCGCTGTCGCCGCCGGAGTCGTCGTCCTCGGACTTCGCGCACCCGGCGGCGAACAGGAGGCTCGCGGCGAGACCGGTGGCGACGAGGGTCCTCGCGGAGGTACGGCGGAGAAGAGTGGTCGGCTTCATTGGATCCCCAAACGGCACGGCCCCGGCACTGAGAGCGCTCACGGGAGAGACGGCACTTGCGGTCAACTCGGCGGTACGGGGAGCTTTTTACATCGTTGAAAGGAGGCTGTAAACCCTCCGCGCACGCTTCTCGGGAACGCCGGTCACCCGGTCCGGGCGGCCCGCGCTCAGCGCCGGCCCAGCGTGCTCTCCCGCTGCACCAGCCGGAAGTCGGCGACGAGTTCACGTCCGCCGGTCCGTTCCGGATGCGCCAGCTTGGTCAGCAGCGACTCGACCGCGAGACGCGCGATGGCCTGCTTGTCCGGCGCCACCGTGGTCAGCGTGACGGCTCCGAACTGCCCTTCCGCGATGTCGTCGAAACCCACCACCGCCACGTCCCACGGCACCCGCAGACCCCGCTCGTGCAGGACCCGCATCGCACCGATCGCCACCAGGTCGTTGTACGCGAACACCGCGTCGGGCCGCACCCCCGCGTCCAGCATCCGCGCCATGGCCTTCGCCCCGTCCCACCGGTCCCAGCCGCCGACCGGCCCCACCAGGCTCTCCGGTGCGGCGATCCCGGCCGCCGTCAGCTCCTCGCGCCAACCCTGGAGCCGCAGGTGGGCGGGGCGGTTCGCGGAGTCCGTGCGGGCCCCCAGGTAGGCGATGGAGGTGCGGCCGCGCCCGATGAGGTGGCGCACCGCGGTGCGGCTCGCGGCGATGTTGTCGATGGCGATGTGGTCGTAGTCCAGGTCGTAGCTCCGCTCGCCGAGCAGTACCAGCGGCACGTCGTCCTCGCGGGCCCGCAGGTCCTCCGCCTCCAGCTCCAGCGGGCTGAGGATCAGGCCGTCGATGACCCGGGCCCGGAAGCCCTGGCTGACCAGGACCTCCTGCTCGCGCTCGCCGCGGGTGTGGTCGAGCAGCACCGTGAAGTCGTGCTCGGCCGCCGCGTCGATGACGGCGCCCGCGAGCTCGGCGAAGTACGGGTTGCCCAGCTCGGGGACGGCGAGGGCGATGATCCCCGTGCGGCCCTTGCGCAGGTGACGTGCCGTCAGGTTCGGGCGGTAGCCGAGCTCGTCGATGGCTTCCTGGACGCGGGCCCGCATCGCCGGGGTGACGTGCTGATACTTGTTCACCACGTTCGAGACGGTCTTGATCGAGACGCCCGCGCGCTCCGCGACGTCCTTGAGGCTAACCCGCACTGGATCTCCCTGCGTCGGTGGCCGCCCCGGCCCTCCGGGGCGTTTGTCATGACCCTGGACAGCGCGCGGGAACGCGTGCTGTCATGCCAACTGTCGTTCCTTCCAACGTTGTACAGACTCGTTGTACCGACTGCAGCGACAAGCCGCCACCCTTCCTCACCAAGGAGGATCCGTGCGCCTCAGACGACATCCCGGACGCCCCGCACACCTGGGCCGAACCCTCGCCCTGCTGCTCGCGGGCGCCCTCGGCATCGCGGGACTCACCGCGGTCCCCGCCGCGACCGCCGCCGACGACCCCGTCGAGATCCAGGGGCTCAAGGGCGAGTACTTCACCCAGTCCGCCCCGGGCGCCTTCGACTTCGACAAGCTCAAGGCCACCGGACTCGACCCGAACATCGACTTCGGCAACCTGGAGTCCCGCCTCAAGTCCACCACCGGACAGGCCGACGACGTCAGCGTCCGCTGGACCGGCCGGATCGTGCCCGAGAAGACCGGCGCCACCACCTTCTCGATGATCGGTGACAACGGCTTCCGCCTCTGGGTGGACGGCAAGATCGCCATTGACCACTGGCAGGACGACTGGGACAAGGAACAGACCTCCAAGCCCATCGAGTTGACTGCGGGCAAGGCCTACGACATCAAAGTCGAGTACTTCGAGCACTACGGCGGCTCCAACCTGCGCCTGAAGTGGACCCCGCCCGGCGGCGAGAAGAAGGCCGTCCCGCGCAGCGCCCTGCGCATCCCCGCGGACTTCGACTACGACGGCGCCATCGACGCCACCGTCCTCAAGGACGGCCGCAGCCTCAAGCTCGACTTCGCCCAGAAGCTCGCCGCCCCGCCCGCGGGCCTCACCGACCACCTCGATGCCGTCATCGGCGGCGCCAAATGGCCGCTCGGCACGGTCAGGACCGACCCCGCCGACCCACGCAGCCTCCTCGTAGGCCTGAAGGAACCCGTCGTCGGCAACAAGGCCGGCAACGCCCCCGGCCTCGCCGACGTCCGGTACGACGGCAAGGGCGGCCTGAACGGCGCGGACGGTGTCGCCGTCGGCCAGTTCTGGACCAGCGGCCCCAACCACTCCGAACACCAGCTGCGCACCAAGTGGGCCGACGACGTCACCCCGGGCAACGCCCACCGCGAGTACCCGCGACCGCAGCTGCAGCGCAAGGACTGGCAGAACCTCAACGGTTCCTGGCAGTTCGCCGCAGCCGAGGCGGGCGAGAAGCCGCCGGTCGGCAAGAAGCTCAAGGAGAAGATCCTCGTCCCCTACCCGGTGGAGTCCCAGCTCTCCGGCATCGAGCGGCACGAGGACCGCATGTGGTACCGCCGAACGTTCACCGTCCCCAAGAACTGGAGAATCGGCGACGGCAAGCGGCTCAACCTCAACTTCGGCGCCGTCGACTGGCACTCCGAGGTGTACGTCAACGGCCACAAGGTCACCGAACACAAGGGCGGCTACGACAAGTTCACCGCCGACGTCACCGACGCCCTGAAGCCCGGCCGCACGCAGGAACTCATCGTCGGCGTGTACGACCCGACCGACGCCGACAACGGCGCGAACCCGCCCGTCGGCAAGCAGCGCCTGGACCCCAGCGGCATCTGGTACACCCCGTCGTCCGGCATCTGGCAGACCGTGTGGATGGAGCCGGTGGCCGCCGACCACGCGGACTCCCTCAAGATCACACCAGACGTCGCCAACAAGCAGGTCACCGTCGAGGCGCGCGGCGTGCGCGACGGCGTGCCGGTCACGGCGGCCGCGTACGAGGGCAAGAAGAAGGTCGCCGAGCTCAGCGGACGCACCGGGAAGCCGCTCAAGCTGAAGATCACCGACCCCCGGCTGTGGTCGCCGGACGACCCGTTCCTCTACGACCTCCAGGTCCGCGTGGGCAGCGACCGCGTCACCGGCTACTTCGGCATGCGGTCCATCGCCGTCGAGAAGGTGAACGGCACCCCGCGCACCGTCCTCAACGGCAAGCCGGTCTTCCTCATGGCCACGCTCGACCAGGGCTTCTGGCCGGACGGCCTGCACACCGCGCCCAGCGACGAGGCCCTCGCCCACGACCTGAAGATGCACAAGGACATGGGCTTCAACTCGGTCCGCAAGCACATCAAGGTCGAGCCGGACCGCTGGTTCTACTGGGCCGACAAGCTGGGGCTCCTCGTCTGGCAGGACATGCCCGCGATGGAGGCGGGCCGCACCCCGGACGCGGCCGCCCGCGCACAGTACGAGCGCGAGATGAAGCAGATGATCGACGAGCACGCCAGCAGCCCGTCGGTCGTCATGTGGGTCACCTTCAACGAGGGCTGGGGCCAGTACGACATCGGCCGCGTCGCCGAGCAGGCCAAGGCCTGGGACCCGACACGGCTGGTCAACAACATGTCGGGGCTCAACCTCGGGGCCGACGGAGGCACCGGCGACATCATGGACGAGCACGGATATCCGAGCCCGGCCATCCCGCCGCGCCCCGACGGCAAACGGGCCCTGGTGGCCGGCGAGTACGGCGGCCTCGGACTCGCGGTGCCCGGCCACGCCTGGTCCGTCCAGCAGAGCTACGTCGACGTGGACCCGGCGACGTACACGGATGACTACCTCGCCAAGCTCGACGAGGTGCGCGCCCTCGCCTGCAAGGGCAACAACGGCGCGGTCTACACCCAGATCACCGACGTCGAGGGTGAGCTGAACGGCCTGCTCACTTACGACCGCAAGGTCGTCAAGCCGGACGTGAAGCGGGTTAAGGCGGCGCACGAAGCGCTGATCCGTGACGCCTCACAGGCCACGGTGCCGGGCTGCACGAACTCCTGACCCCGGGGTCTCCGGCCCGCCCGTCGGCAGGGCGGGCCGGAGTCCAGGGGCCCCGCACGGCAAGATGGGGCGGGGCGAGAGGAAGTGAGGCAGTCATGGCGCCGTACGACGTCAAGCGCGAGCGGAAAGAGTTCTACGCGCCCAAGAACAGGGCATGGGCGGTCGTGGACGTGCCCGAGCAGCAGTTCATCGCCGTCGACGGCGCGGGAAACCCCAATACGGCGCCCGCCTACACCGAAGCGGTCGAAGCCCTCTACACGGTCGCCTACACCCTGAAGTTCGCCGCCAAGCGCACGGCGGGCGGTGACTTCGTCGTCGCTCCGCTGGAAGGACTGTGGTGGGCGGACACGCCCGAGGCCTTCACCAGCGGCGCCAAGGACGCGTGGAGCTGGACGATGCTCATCAGCATGCCGCCCTGGATCAGCAAGGAGATGATCGAGGACGCAGGACAGGCCGCGCCGGCCAAGAAGAAGCGCCCCGCGATCTCCCGGGTCCGGCACCTCACCCTGCACGAAGGGCGCAGCGCACAGGTGCTGCACATCGGCTCCTACGACGACGAGGCGCCCGTGCTGCACGAACTCCACCACACCTACCTCGCCGCGCACGGCCTGCGGCCCACGGGACTGCACCACGAGATCTACCTCAGCGACCCTCGCAGGACCGCTCCCGAGAAGTTGAGGACCGTGCTGCGTCAGCCGGTCGAGAGCGTCGACCCGTAGTCTCACCGCATCTGCCGCCGCACCAACTCGTGCAGCCGCCCGCCCGTATCGGCCAACAGCTGTGCGGGCGGGCCCTGTTGGACGATGCGGCCCTCCGACATGACGACGACACGGTCGGCGTCCATGACCGTGGAGAGGCGGTGCGCGATCACGACGCGGGTGGCGTTGAGGGCGCGGGTGCTGTCGATGACCGTGCGCTGCGTCTCGTTGTCCAGGGCGCTCGTCGCCTCGTCGAAGAAGAGGACGCGGGGGCGGCGGATCAGGGCCTGGGCGATCATCAGGCGCTGGCGCTGGCCGCCGGAGACCGCGCCGCCGCCGGAGAGCATCGTGTGCAGGCCCATCGGCATGCGCTTGATGTCCTCGGCGAGCCCCGCCATCGCCGCGGCCTCCCACGCCTCGTCCTGCGAGAACGACTCCGCGCCGCAGATGCAGTCGAGGATGGACCCGGTGAGCGGCTGGGCGTTCTGCAGGACCACGCCGCACTGGCGGCGCACCGCCGACTGATCGAGGGCCGCCAGGTCCTGACCGTCGTACAGCACGCTGCCCGAGACCGGCTCGTCGAAGCCGATCAGGAGGCGGAGCAGCGTCGACTTGCCGCAGCCGCTCGGTCCGACGACGGCCACGAACTCGCCGGGGCGGATCGAGAGCGACACGTCGTCGAGGACCAGCGGGCCGTCGTCGGTGTAGCGGAAGGACACGCCCCGGGCCTCGATCGCGCCCTGCAGCTCGCCCGGCTGCGTACTGCCCGAGCGGACCTCCGGAGCCTCGTCGAGCACCGGCTTGATCTGCTCGAACATCGGCAGCACGGAAGCCGCCGAGATCAACGCGCCGGTGAGCTGCGTGACGGACGTCAGGAGCATCGTCACGGCGGTGCTGAAGGTGAGGAACTCGCCCGCGGTCAGGCTCCCGCGCGCAGGGCCCGCGAGGAGCACGAACATGACGAGGGTGCAGAGCGGCAGGTAGACCGCGTTGAGGACCGTCGTGACGTTCTTGATGCGCCCGGCCCGCTGCTGCAGCTCGCGGCTGCGCGCGAACTCGCCTGCCCACGCCGCGTACGCGAAGCTCTCGGCGCCCGCCACGCGGAGCTTGGGCAGCCCGCGCAGCGTCTGGAACGCCTGGTTGTTGAGCTTGTTGCCGAGCTCCACGAGCCGCCGCTGCCAGCGCAGTTCCCACAGGCCGAGGGTGAGGAACACGGCGGCGATGACGGTCAGCATCCCCAGCGCGGCCAGGGCGAGGGGCACACTGTAGAACAGCAGCAGGACCAGGTTCATCGCGCCGACCGAACCGGCCTGGAGCGCGACGGGCCCGATGCCGGACATGACCCGGCGGATGGCGCTGACGCCCATCGCCGCGCTCGCCAGCTCACCGGTGGAACGCTCCGCGAAGAAGCGCGTAGGCAGCCGCAGCAGCCGGTCCCAGACCGCGGGCTGCAGCGTGCTCTCCATCCGCCCCTCCATCCGCAGCACGGTGAGGTTCTGGAGCAGCATGAACGCGGCCGAGACGATGCTGGTGACCATGACGGCCAGGGACACCTGCACGATGAGGCTCTTCTCGGCGTTCGGCACGAACACCCCGAGCACCTGTCCCGTCGCGATCGGCACCAGCGTGCCGATCGCCACGGTCACCAGACCGGCGAGCACGAGGTTGCGCAGGTCACCGCCGGTACCGCGCAGGCTGAAGCGGAAGAGCCGCCCGAGCGTCAACGGCCGCTCGGGCAGCGGACGGTAGAACATCACGCCCTGCGGCTCGAACTCGTCGGCGTTGTCCGCGTCGACACGGGTGCGCCGCCCGGACGTCGGATGCACCGACTCGTAGCCGCCGCGCCGCCACAGCAGCGCGACCGGCGCGCCGCTCGCGGCACGGTGCCCCACGAGCGGCCCCGCGTTCTCCCGCCACCAGCGCCCGTCGAGCCGCACGGCGCGCGTGCGGATCCGGGACGCCACCGCGACCTGCTCCACGGGGTCGATCCGGTCGCTCACCGCACCGCTGTCCGCGGCGTCCGACAGCGTGATGCCCGCCGCCCGTGCGACGAGGCGGCAGGCGGCGTACGTCGCGTCGTGTCCGCCACCGGACTCGGTGCGCCGCGCACCGCGCCGCCCCGAACGCCCGATGGAGGCGATCAGCGTCCGGTCGGCCTGCTCGCGGACGCTCTCGCCCGCCTTGATGCCGGCCGCCGTACGGTCCTCATGGGCCCGCTCCAGGCGTTCGATCCAGCGGTCGAGCGTGGCCAGAAGCCGGTACTGCTGGTTGACCATCCGCTGCCACATCGCGGCGTCGACCAGCAGATCGCCCGCGGCCTCCGCGCTGTAGGCGGCGCCGTACTGCACGCTGCCGGGCGCGACCGGCATCCACAGGATGTCGTCGTCGGCCACCACCTCGTCGCCCGCGGTTCTGCCGTCGAGCGGCGCCTCGAACAGGACCCGGTGGCCGCGCCCGATGCCGAGCGCGAAGGCGTGCTCCAGGAGGCTCAGGGCGGCGTCCTGGGTGTCGTACTGGCTCGGGTACTGCTGCTCGTACGACCAGGTGTCGCCGTAGTCCGGGCGGTACAGCTCGCGCAGCGGGACGCGGCGCAGCTCGCAGCCCTGCAGGGGGCGGCCGACCAGGGTGTGCTGGGGGCCCTCGACGGGGCCGAGGAGCAGGGTGCCCGGTTCGAGGCGGCCCAGGTAGTGCCAGTGGCCCTGCTGCACGGCGTCGACGGCGAACAGGTCGAGGGCGCCCGCCACGACGAGCCACAGCACCTGCGGCCCCTCCAGGTGCACACTGCGCAGGCCCGCGCAGTCGACCGGGGTGCCCAGCGCGTTGAAGGCGGCGGCGACCGTGTCGTTCGGGTACGCGTGCTGTTCGGGTACGGAGGTCACCTCAGTGCTCCTTGACCAGGTCGGCGTAGGGACCGCCCACGGCGACGAGGTGTTCGTGGCGGCCGCGCTCCACGACCTGCCCGTGGTCGAGCACGACGATCTCGTCGCTGTCGCGCACGGTGCTCAGGCGGTGGGCGATGACGACGCAGGCGCAGCCGCGGCGGCGCAGGTTGTCGATGATGACCTGCTCGGTCTCGGCGTCCAGGGCACTGGTGACCTCGTCGAGGACGAGGATGCTGGGGCGGCGGACCAGGGCCCGCGCGATCTCCAGGCGCTGGCGCTGCCCGCCCGAGAAGTTGCGTCCGTCCTGCTCGACGCGGCCGTGGATGCCGCCGGGCCTGCGGGCCACCACCTCGTACAGACAGGCGTCCCGCAACGCGGCCACCACCGCGTCGTCGGGAATGGACGGGTCCCACAGGGCGACGTTGTCGCGGACCGTGCCCTCGAAGAGGAAGACGTCCTGGTCCACGAAGGACACGGAGGCCGAGAGCGCGCCGCGCGGGATGTCCTCCAGGCGCTGTCCGTCGATGCGGATCGTGCCCTCCCACGGGCTGTAGAGGCCCGATATCAGCCGCGACACCGTCGACTTGCCGCTGCCGGAGCCGCCGACGAGCGCCACCTGCTGTCCGGGCCCGACCGTCAGCGAGAAGCCGGTCAGGAGCGGCTTGTCGAGGGGGCTGTACCCGAAGGTGATGTTCTCCAGGGTGACGTGCCCCTTGAGGCGGCGTGTGCTGGCGGCGGGTTCGGGGCGCGAGTAGAGGGTGTCGACGGGGAAGTTCTCGACGTCCTTGAGGCGGGCGACGTCGGCGGCGAAGTCCTGGATGCGGCCCGCGACGCCGTTGAGGCGGGTGATCGGCGCGGTGAACCGGGTGACGAGGGCCTGGAAGGCGACGAGCAGCCCGATCGACAGGTGCCCCTCGACGGCGCGCAGCCCGCCGATCCACAGGATCAGCGCGCTGTTGAGGGTCGCCAGGGTCGGCGCGACGACACCGAGCCACGCGCTCGGCACGCCGAGGCGCTGCTGCTCCTCCAGCGTGGTCGCGTGCTGGCCCGCCCACCTCCGGAAGTAGCCGTTCTCGCCGCCGGTGGCCTTCATCGTCTCGATCAACTGCAGGCCGGTGTACGAGGTGTTGGTGAGCTTGGCGCTGTCGGCGCGGAGCTTCTGCGTGCCGGTGGCGCGCAGCCGGATGACGACGCGCATCGCCACGACGTTCAGCAGGGCGATGCCGACTCCGACGAGCGTGAGCTGTGGATCGTACGTCCACAGGAGCGCCGCGTAGAGGAGGACGACGATGCCGTCGACGCCGGCGGCCGTGAGGTCGCGGGCCAGGGTCTCGGCGACCGCGTCGTTGGACGCGAGGCGCTGCACGAGGTCGGCGGGGGAGCGCTGGGCGTAGAACGTGACGGGCAGCCGCAGCAGATGGCGGAAGAAGCGGGCGCTGCCGAGGGTCGAGGAGATGATGCGGCCGCGCAGCAGGTTCGCCTGCTGCAGCCAGGTCAGCACCACGGTGAGCGCGACCATCGCCCCCATCGACGCGAACAGCGCGCCCAGCAGCGACGTCTGATGGCCGATCAGGAAGAGATCGATGTACGTCCGGCTGAGCGCGGGCAGCGCCGCGCCGGCCGCGACCAGCAGCAGGCTGGCGAGGAGCGCGGCGAGCATGGTGCCCGTGGTCCCGCGCAGCCGGGCGGGCAGTGCCTTCATGACGCCGGGCCTGCGGCCTCCCGGCCTGAAGTCGGCGCCGGGTTCGAGGATGAGGACGACGCCGGTGAAGCTGGTGTCGAAGTCCTCCGACGGCACGAAGCGGCGGCCCTTGTCCGGGTCGTTGATGTACACGCCGCGGCGGCCGAGGCGGCGCCCCGTGCCGTCGTACACGACGTAGTGGTTGAACTCCCAGAAGAGGATCGCGGGCGCCTTCACCTCGGCGAGCGCGGCCGGCTCCATCTGCATGCCCTTGGCCGTCATGCCGTAACCGCGCGCAGCCTTCAGGACGTTGCTGGCGCGTGAGCCGTCGCGGGAGACGCCGCACGCGATGCGCAGCTCCTCCAGGGGGACGTGCCGCCCGTGGTGGGCGAGGACCATGGCGAGTGCGGCGGCGCCGCACTCCACGGCCTCCATCTGCAGAACGGTGGGGGTGCGGACGGTCTTGGGGCGCCTGCCCTTCGACGCGGGGCGCGGTGCCGCGCGGCGGCGGCGCGGCGGTTCATCGGGGCGGTGCCTGCGGCGGCCGCCGGGCGGCGGCAGCTGCTGCTGGTGCGCGGGGGAGGGGTGGGGAGCGGTCACGGAAGCAGCCAATCGATCGGGCGCTGCTCGGCGAGGTGGACGGCGCCGGTGGCCAAGGTCATGGAGTCGAGCGCGAAGGGCGGCCCGTCGGCGGTCGACCAGGCGTAGCCGGACCTGGTCGCGGAGGAGGGGGCGAGCCGTACGAGGACGGCGACGGGAGGCCCGTCCTCCGTGAACTGCCCGGCCAGTTCGCGGTCGCCGAGGAAGCCGGTGATCTTCTGCCGGCTCTGCGCGGCGCGGCCGACCGCCTTCACCCTGCCGCGCAGTGTCCCGTACCGCTCCGTGGGCACGGACTGGACGGTGAGATCGACCGAAGCGCCGACGGGGACGGTGGCCGCGCTGTCGGCGGGTACGTAGAGCATCGCCGTCAGCGGGTCGTGGGCGCCCGCCGTGCGCTCCAGGGTCGCCACGTCGGCGCCGGTGGTGACCACGGTGCCGATCCTGGCGACGAGCGCGGTCACGCGGCCCGCGGCGATCGCGCGCACGACCTTGTCGCCCTGCTCGGTGTGGACCTTGAGCACGGGGGCACCGGCGGCGAGCCGTTCGCCCTCTTCGGCGAGGACGCGGGTCACCTGACCGGTGACGGGGCTCTGCAGGACGTAACTGCCCCGGCCGTGGGTGAGGATGCCGGGCGCGCGGAGCGTCGAGGAGAGGGAGCCGGTGACGGCCCAGACGCTCGACGCGGCCATGACGACGAGGGTGACGGCGAGGACGAGCAGGCCCTGGGGGCGGGCGTAGCGCACCGGCAGGTCGAGTTCCTCGGGCGACTGCAGTTTGGACAGGGCCTGTTGGCGGAACTGCACGGAACGCTTTCCTCACTGTGCCTCGGGCTGCTGTGCCGATGCGTCCGAGAGCCCCGGAACCTGAGGTCCCGGGGCTCCCGAAGCACGGCGAATCTATGAGCGGAAAGCTCAGAGACCGGCGGTCAGGCCGTCGGCCAGGCCGGTGACGGCGCCGGTGTTCAGGCCGGTGGCACCCTCGACCGTGCCGACGACGCCGGCGACGACGCCCGAGACGGGGGAGATGGAGTCAACGGTGCCGGTGACGTTGGACGCGACACCGGCGACGAGGCCACCGGACACGTTGTCGAGGTCGGCGTCGGAAATCTCGAGGGTCTCGACCTGGGGGACGTTGTTCATGGTGTGAGCTGCCCTTCTCAATGAATGTGCATAGGTATTTCCACCGCGGAACCTGGGGATTCGAATTCCGCGGCGAGCCAGGATCAAAGCACGTTCGCAGCTCGTACATCCAGTCGACCGAGCGGCCGCCGAGCGCGGTTGTGGCGGCGTATCACCGCTGCGTGCAGGCGGGTTCACCGCGTCGCGGCAGCTCCTTCACAACATTCACAGACGGGAATGGAGGACGCGGAGCGACTCCTTCCAACAAAACGGACACTTTCCCGCCGGTGTGCGGCTCGTGTGGTCGATGCATGGAAATTCGTGGAGAGGGGGGCCCGAATTCCGTGACCGGAGTGCACATTCGATGTGCAGGTTGTTTGAAGGCATGCCGGGCACGCCCAATCGCGACCGAAGGGGGCGCCGAGGGGCGGGCCGCCCTTAATGTGCTGTTAACTCAGCGTAGCTTGATCGTACTTGACCGTAGTCGCCCGGAAGGGTTGACTTCTCGTTCGTCATCCCCCGCATCGTCCTCGACGCGAGAGCGAGTCCGTGACTTCTACGCCTGCTCAGAGTTCCGACCTGCTCGTCCCTCTCGATCTGGCCTTCTGGAACATTGAGACCGCCGAACACCCCATGCATCTGGGGGCACTCGGGATCTTCGAGGCCGACGGACCCGACGCGGCGGACCGCGCCGCGGGGCTCCTCGCGGCCCGCGCGGCGACCGTGCAGGGACTGCGCATGCGGATACGTTCCGTCTGGCTGCCCGTCGGCGGCGCGATGCGCGTACCGATGTCCGCCTTCGACGCCCTGGAGCACATACGGATCGCGGCCCCCGTGCAGGACTTCCACGCCGCTGCGGGGGAGTTGATGGAACGTCCGGTGGCGCGCGACCGGCCGCCGTGGGAGGCGCACGTCCTGCCGGGCGCCGACGGCACGTGCTTCGCCGTCCTCTTCAAGTTCCACCACGCGCTCGCCGACGGCCTGCGCGCCCTCACGCTCGGCGCCGCCCTCCTCGACCCCGTCGACCTGCCCGTCTCCCGCCCGCGCCCGCCGGCACCCGCCGCCTCCCCGTGGTCGCTCCTCGACCCCCGCACCCTGCCGGACCGCGTCCGCGGCACTGTCGCGGACGTGGGCCAGGCCCTCGGCATCGGCACCTCCGTGGCCCGCGCCGCGCTCGGCGTACGCTCCTGCGCCGCGCTCTCCTCGGCCGCCACCGGCACCCGCCGCACCGCCGGCGTCGTCCTCGACCTCGACGACGTGCACCAAGTGCGCAAGGCCGTCGGCGGCACCGTCAACGACGTCCTGATCGCCGTCGTCGCCGGGGCCCTGCGCCGCTGGCTCGACGAGCGCGGCGACTGCAGCGAGGGAGTCGAGCCGCGCGCCCTCATCCCGGTCTCCCGCCGCCGCCCCCGCACCGCCCAACCGCCGGGCAACCGCCTCTCCGGCTACCTCGTCCGCCTCCCCGTCGGTCGCGAGGACCCGCTCGACAGGCTGCGCGACGTGCGCGCCGCCATGGACCGCAACAAGGACGCGGGCCCCGAGCGGGGCGCCGGAGCCGTGGCGCTCCTCGCCGAACACGTGCCCTCGCTCGGGCACCGGATCGGCGGCCCCGTCGTCGCCCAGGCCGCCCGGCTGCTCTTCGACATCCTCGTCACCAGCGTTCCGCTGCCCGGCGTCGGACTGCGGCTCGGCGGCTGCCGCCTCACCGCGGTCTATCCCTTCGCGCCCCTCGCCCGGGGCCAGTCCCTCGCCGTCGCCGTCTCCACCTACCGCGGGCGCGTGCACTACGGACTGGTCGCGGACGCCGCCGCCGTGCCCGACCTGGAGCTCCTCGCGCGGAGCCTGCGGGACGAGCTCGCGGGACTCGTGACGGTCTGCGCACGGAAAGCGGGTTTGGTTCCCGGGCCCACCGCTACGTAAACTTCCGCTTTTGGAGTTCCGCGGACGACCGGATGCGCCGTGGCACGGACAACGAGGACAACGGCGATGACGGTGACAGACGAAAGCCAGGAGGGGCACGCCGAGCACGTGGCGTACGGCCCCGGCATCGACCCGGACCGTCTCGCCGTCTGCCTCAGCGTGCTCGACGAGCTGGACAAGCTCGACGTCGACCACCCGGACGCGATCGCCGTGCGCCGCGCCACGGCCGGGATCTACCGGACGGTGAAGCAGCGCCGCCGCCAGGAGCGCCGCGCCGCCAAGACCGCCCACGACAAGGCCGTCACCGAGGCCACCGCCACCGGCTCAGCGCAGCGCATCGACGACGAGACCGAGGGCCTGCTGCCCTCCTCGCAGACGGAGGAGGGCCGGATCGCGGGGATACTCCAGCGCCCGCGCTCCTGCTACACCTGCAAGACGCGGTACGTGGAAGTCGACTACTTCTACCACCAGCTCTGTCCGGACTGCGCCCGCCTGAACCGGACCAAGCGCGACGCCCGCGCCGACCTCACCGGCAAGCGCGCCCTGCTCACCGGCGGCCGCGCCAAGATCGGCATGTACATCGCGCTGCGGCTCCTGCGTGACGGTGCCCACACCACCATCACGACGCGTTTCCCCAAGGACGCCATCCGCCGCTTCAAGGCGATGGACGACTCGGCGGACTGGCTGCACCGCCTGGAGGTCGTCGGCATCGACCTGCGCGACCCGGCGCAGGCCGTGGCCCTCGCGGAGCGGGTCGGGGCGGCGGGCCCCCTCGACATCCTGATCAACAACGCGACGCAGACGGTACGCCGCCTGCCCTCCGCCTACGCCGCGCTGGTCGACGGCGAGAGCGCGCCGCTGCCCGCCGGGGAGCTGCCCGCCCACTCCGTCATCGGCGCCTTCAACTCCGGCGCGGTCGACGGCCTCGCCGCGCTGCCCGTCGGCACGAGCGGTCTGGACGCGCAGAAGGTCGCCGACCTCGCGCTCGTCGCGGGCAACGCCAGCGTCGCCCGGCACCTGGACGGCACCGCCATCGACGCGGGCGGCCTCGTCCCGGACGTCGTCGACAGCAACACGTGGGTGCAGACCATCGAGCAGATCTCCCCGGTGGAGCTCCTCGAGACCCAGCTGTGCAACTACACGTCGCCGTTCATCCTCATCAGCGCGCTGCGCCCGGCCATGGCCGACGCGGCGAAGAAGGCGTCGAGCGGCCGGGCCCACATCGTGAACGTCTCGGCGATGGAGGGCGTCTTCGGCCGCGGGTACAAGGGCGCGGGGCACCCCAACACCAACGCCGCGAAGGCCGCGATGAACATGGTGACGCGCACCAGCGCCCAGGAGATGTTCCAGACCGACGGCATCCTCATGACCTCCGTCGACACCGGCTGGATCACCGACGAGCGCCCGCACTACGACAAGCTGCGCCTCGCCGAGGAGGGCTTCCACGCCCCGCTCGACCTGATCGACGGCGCCGCCCGCGTCTACGACCCGGTGGTGCGCGGCGAGGCGGGCGAGGACGTCTACGGCGTCTTCCTCAAGGACTACGAGCCGGGCAAGTGGTAGCCGAGCAGGCCCGTGGGGCCGACTGAGACCGTCGTCTCAGTATTCGGATGGTTCTCGGAGATTTTTGGGCAGCCGGTCCGGGTGCCGCGCGTGGCGCGGTCCGGACCGGCTGCCGCCTTTTTCGCCAGTCGTGACCGGGTGGGCGCCCACGGTGACCGGTAGGCCCGTGCGGGCCCAACACCCGGCGCCGTCACGGTTGGTGGCGGAGTTGCTCCGGTGCGTGCCGACGCTCGGGTGGCGGCTTCGGCCGTGCGTCCCGCCGGGGTCTGCGGGAGCCTTGATGATCCGGCCCTCGCGCGGTCGCTTCGGGGGCGTTGTCCGGATTCCACCCCGACTCAGGTCCCCATCGAGCGAGGCGGCGCTCATTTGGTTAATGTAGGGCGAACGGGCGGCCACGAGAGATCCACAAGCATCCCTCGGCCGCTCGGGGGACAGGCCGGCGACCACGGCCGCGGTCCCGCCAGAGAACGGCGCCACCGCGACCGAACTGCCCTTGTCCTTCCGTTACGCGACACAAAGGAGTGCGCGGTGACACCAGATCTGACGAAGCACGAGAAGCGACCGGCGGAACGCGGCGGCGAGCGGGCCGGACGGCCCCAGAAGCTCCGCAACCTGGAGGCGTGGGCCAAGGCGGCCCCCATCCGTCTGGCCGGCTACGAGGACGACCTCGCCGAGCCGCACATCCTCCCCGGTATCGACTGAGCCGACACCGGCCCGGTACCGCACCGGCCCGCTTCGCCACGTGCCCCCTGTCCTGGACGACCGGGGGCACCGGTGTGTCCGGGCATGTGACGCCTCCGCAGGCGTGACCTCCGAAGCGTGACCTCGGAAGGTGTGCGGCAACTCGCGTTGACACGCGGGGGAGCGGTTGACTGTAATGGTGCCCGTGCCGCGTGGCGCCGACCAAAGAGCAGTGGGCAGGTCGGCGGGCCGGGCGAGCACCTTCACTCAAGGACGACGCCGATGAGTACGTCATAAGCACGTCGTGAGTTCTCACCCTCAGGCCATCGCCTGACCCGCGCGCTTCGACGCGCCCCCGGTCACGCCGTACGCGTGGCCGCGACGTTCCTCCACCACCACGCACGGAGATGCGACACCGTCATGCCCACACCCTTCAACCAGTCCGTCATCGACGAGTTCCGAGCGAACGGCGGCAAGGTCGGCGGCCCCTTCGAGGGCGGCGACCTCCTCCTGCTCACCACCACCGGCGCCCGTTCCGGCAAGCAGCACACGACCCCGCTCGGCTACGTCCGCGACGGCGGCCTGCTCCTGGTCACCGGGTCGAACCTCGGCGGCCCGCGCCACCCCGACTGGTACCACAACGTCCTCGCGCACCCCACGGTGAGCGTGGAGCTCGGCACCGAGACGTTCGAGGCCGTCGCCGTCCCCGCCGAAGGGGAGCGGCGCGACCGGCTCTTCGAGCGGATCGTGGCCGCCGACCCGGGCTACGGCGAGTACCAGACGCGGACGGACCGGGTCCTGCCCGTGGTCGTTCTGGAACGGCCCGCGCACGAGGCGGACATCCCGCAGGACGCCGGCAACTTCGCCGACAAGATGCTGCAGGTGCACCTCTGGCTGCGCGGCCAGCTGCGCCACGTACGCGACGAGACCGACGCCTACTTCGACGCGCTCGCCGCGCACCGGGGACCGGACGCCCCGCCGCCACCGGGCCTCGGGCTGCAGATCCGGCAGCACTGCCTGGCGTTCTGCGATGCCCTGGAGTTCCACCACAGCGGTGAGGACGCGCACCTCTTCCCGACCATGGCCGGGTACCACCCCGAACTGCGCGACACCTTCGACCGGCTCGCCGACGAGCACCGGGAGATCGCCCGCATCCAGGGCGAGCTGGCCGCGCTCCTCGCGGACGTCGGCGGCGCCGACCCCGTACGGTTCCGTGCCGAACTCGCCCGTATGTCGGAGGAGCTGACCGCCCACCTCGACCACGAGGAGGAGTCGCTGCTGCCGATCCTCGCCGGGCTTCCGTGGCCTCCAGGACCGCCCGCCTGACACCGGCTCACGCCCGCGCCCGCCCCGTGCTCTCGCGTTCGATGAGGCGCGGGAGCGGGACCTGGACCGTCGCCGCGGGACCGTCGTCCAGGAGGGCGAGGAGTTCGCGGGCGGCGGTCCTGCCGAAGGACACCGTGTCCCGGGAGAGGGCCGTCAGCCACGGGTGCACCATGCGGCACAGCGCCGAGTCCTCCCAGGCGACGACCGACACGTCGTCAGGGACCGCGAAGCCGAGGGAGGTCGCGGCGGCGACCCCGGCGACGGCCATCACGTCGTTGTCGTAGACCAGCGCCGTCGGGGGCTCCGCCGCCTCCAGGACCCGCCGGGTGGCGGCGGCTCCCTCGGCGTCGGAGTAGTCCGTCGTCACCGAACGGACCCCCGACAGGCCGCGGCCGTCCGCCTCGACGCGCAGGGTGCGGATGCGGCGCTCGGTGTGCGCGAGCCCTTCCAGGCCCGCGATGTGCACGATGCGGCGGTGCCCGAGCGCGTGCAGGTGGCCCACGACCGAGGCCATCGCGCCCGCGTCGTCCGCCCACACCGTGGACAGGCCGGGATGCCCCGCGTCCGGATCGGGCACGCCGCCCGTCACCACCGCGGGCAGCCCCAGCTCGTCGAGGAGCGCTGGCCGCGGGTCGTCCGTGCGCGGGTCCACCACGAGGACGCCGTCCACCCGGTGCTCCGCCCACCAGCGCCGGTACACCGCGCACTCGGCGTCCACGTCCTCCACGACCTGGAACAACAGCCCCAAGTGCCGCTCCGCGAGCACCTCCTGGACCCCGGAGATCAGCTGCAGGAAGAACGAGTCGACGCCCAGCGTCGCCGCCGGGCGCGCCACCACCAGGCCCACGGTCGCCGAGCCCTCGCCGGACAGGGCGCGCGCCGCCGTGCTGGGCCGCCAGCCCAGCTGCTCGGCGACCCTGCGCACCCGGTCGCGGGTGATGTCGGAGACGCCGGGCCGGCCGTTGAGCGCGAAGGAGACGGCGCTCTCGGAGACCCCGGCGCGGCGCGCGATGTCCTTCATGGTCGGCCGGCGCGCCGGTGACCGCTTGCCTTGCACCCGTTGCCCCTTTCCTGGCTCCCGGATACTAATGCGCTTGAGCGCTCAGACTCTAAAGCGCATTAGTCATCTGCCGCAAGACTTCCAACACACCCGTCTGACCTGGCGAGTTGTGCGAACGATCGGCCGATCTTCGATTTCTGTTCCCCTGATTTCCCCGAATCCATTGACTTTGCGCCACCGTTCCGTGCAGGGTCTGCCTCGGCGTGGATTGCCCGGCTCGGACGGTCGCAGTCACCGCCGTCTCACGCTGGGCCGAGCAAAGGAGCCGTTTCACCGTGCGTATCTCCCGCAACCCCCGCAGAGCCGTCGCCGCAGGCGCCGTCCTCGCCGTCCTGCTGCCGTTGAGCGCCTGTGGTGACGGGGACGACGGAGGAGGTTCGACCGACGCGTCGGGGAAGGTCGAGGGTGAGATCACCTTCCAGACCTGGAACCTGAAGGCGAACTTCAAGTCGTACTTCGAGGGCGTCGTGGACGGCTTCGAGAAGAAGTACCCGGGCACGAAGGTCCGGTGGATCGACCAGCCCGGCGAGGGCTACGCCGACAAGATCAGCGCCGACGCGGCCGCGGGCACCCTGCCCGACGTCGTCAACGTCTCGCCCGACCTCGTCGCCCCGCTCGCCAAGGCCGGCCTCGCCCTCGACCTCGACAAGTCGGCGTCGAAGTACGAGAAGGAGTACCTCCCCGGCGCCTGGAAGAGCCACCAGATACCGGGCATGGACGGCACGTACGCCTTCCCCTGGTACCTCAACACCGGGCCGCTCTTCTACAACAAGCGCCTGTTCAAGGACGCGGGCCTCGACGAGAACAAGCCCCCGACGACGTACGACGAGCTCTTCGACGACGCCCTGGAGCTGGCCGACAAGAGCGACGGCAAGGTCGCCACGCTCGCCAACGTCCCCACGATCGAGGACTTCGGGCGCTACGGCGTCCCGCTCATGAACAAGGAAGGCACCGGCTTCACCTTCAACGACGCCAAGGGCGTCGAACTCCTCGCCAAGTACAAGAAGCTGTACGACGCGAAGGCCCTCGACGGGCAGGCGCTGACCGCGACCCCCGAGTCCACCGGCAAGAAGTTCCTCACCGAGGCCGTCGCCATGAACCCCGGCAGCGCCCTCGACCTGGAGAAGTTCAAGAAGGACGCGCCGCGGCTCTACAAGAACATCGGCATCACGCCGCAGATCAGCAGCACCGGCAAGGACAACATGTACGTCATGGGCGTCATGGTGAACACCAAGACGAAGCAGACGCCCGCCGCCGTCGCCTTCGCGCACTACGTCACGGACGCCCAGCGCCAGATGGAGTTCGCCAAGAAGGTCGCGATCTTCCCGAGCACCGAGGGCTCCCTCGACGACCCGTACTTCACCGAGCAGGACGGCAAGGACGAGACGCGGGTACGCGTCGCGGCCGCCAAGTCCATCAAGACCGCGGTGAACTACACCCCCGTGCTCTTCAGCGAGCAGATGAAGGTCGAGCTGCGCAACTCCGTCGCCAAGGCGCTGCAGGGCAAGCAGAGCCCCAAGGAAGCACTTGACAACGCTGTCAAGAACTGCGACCGGCTGCTCCAGCAGAGCTGAGACCAGGAACCGGTACCGCCATGAAGAGCACCACCGCCTCCCAGGCCGCCCCCACCGACCTCGCGACCACCGGCACCGCACGCGTGCGCAAGGAGCCGCGCCCCGACGGGCGCGGCCCCCGCCGCGGCATCCGGCGCCAACTGCCCACCAGCCCCTGGCTGTTCGCGGCACCCGGCCTCGCGATCGTCGGCATCTTCATCCTCTATCCGTTCCTCAGCACCCTGAACAACGCGTTCACCGACAAGCGGACCCTCATCGAGGGCGACTACGTCGGCTTCGCCAACTTCCAGGAGCTGTGGCACGACGAGATGTTCTGGATCGGCCTGCGCAACAGCACGCTGTACGTCCTCGGGGTCGTGCCCGCGCTCGTCATCCTGCCGCTGCTGCTCGCGATGCTCGTCCAGAAGCACATCCCCGGCATCACGTTCTTCCGCTCCGCCTTCTACACCCCGGTGGTCGCCTCCATCGTCGTGGTCGGCCTGATCTGGGTGTGGATGCTCGACGAACGGGGTCTGGTCAACGCCCTGTTGGAGGCGGTGGGCGTCGGCAAGGCCGGCTTCCTCAGCGACCAGTGGCTCCTCCTCCTGAGCGCCATGACGGTCACGGTCTGGAAGGGCCTCGGCTACTACATGATCATCTACCTCGCGGCGCTCGCCAACGTGCCCCGCGAGCTCCACGAGGCCGCGGCCGTCGACGGAGCGGGCGCCGTACGCCGCTTCTTCAGCGTCACCGTGCCCGCCGTGCGCTCCACCATGGTGCTCGTCGCCGCCCTCTCCTCGGTCGCCGCCTTCAAGGTGTTCTCCGAGGTCTACCTGATGGCGGGGCCCACCGGCGGTCCGGCGGGCGAGGACACCACGCTCGTCATGCTCGTCCAGCGCGTCGGCACCGGCCTGACCGGGCGCGTCGGCTACGCCTCGGCCATCTCCGTCGTCGTCTTCGTCGTCACCGTCGCGCTCATGCTGCTCGTCCTGCGGGCGGACCGGAAGGAGGACGCGTGACCACCATCGACGGCGGTGCGCGCCAGGAGACCCGCACCGACAAGGCCCGGGGGCCGCGTCGGCGCCGGATCACCGACGAGAACGGCCGCAGGATGCCCGTCTGGGAGATCGTCCTGCGCTATCTCCTCCTCATCGCGGTCCTCGCGCTGATGATCGGCCCGTTCCTCTGGCAGCTGTCCACCGCGCTCAAGGGCCCGCACGAGAACATCTTCAGCTCGCCGCCGAAGTTCCTCCCGTCCGACCCGACCCTGCACAACTTCGAACGCGTCGCCGACACCATCCCCGTCTGGGACTACGCGCTCAACTCGCTGAAGGTCGCCGCCGCCAACGTCGTCACCAACTGCGTCGGCGCCGCCCTCGCCGGCTACGCCCTGGCACGCCTGCGCTACCGCGGCCGCAAGGCGGCCACGATCGTCTTCATCCTGGCCATGCTCGTGCCCGTCGAAGGCATCATCATCGCCCAGTTCACCACCATGCGTGAGCTCGGCCTGAACAACACCCTCATCGGTGTGCTGCTGCCCGGCTGCGTCTCCGCGCTCAACGTCCTGCTGATGCGCAACGCCTTCCTCAACGTGCCGTACGAGATCGAGGAAGCCGCCTTTGTGGACGGCGCCAACGTCTGGCAGCGGTTCCTGCGCATCGCGCTGCCCGCCGTCAAGGGCACCCTCGCCGTCGTCGCGATCTTCGCGTTCATGGGGGCCTGGGACGACTTCCTGTGGCCGCTGATCGTGCTGAGCGACCCGGACCGGTTCACCCTCACCATCGGCCTGAACTACCTGCACGGCACGTTCGCCAACGACGAGCGGCTCGTCGCCGCGGGCACCGTCATCGCCGTACTCCCGCTGATCATCCTCTTCGCCTGCCTGCAGCGGTACTTCTTCCGCGGCGTCGGCGAGGGCGCGGTCAAGGGCTGAGCACCCGCCCCGCGATCCGCCGCGCCCCCTCTCATCTCCCCCCAGAACCAGGATCCCCCTTGCCCTTCTCCGTATCGCCTTCGGGCGCGCCGCGCTTCGGCGCCAACTACACGCCCGGCCAGGGGTGGTTCCACCACTGGCTCGACTTCGACCTCGACGCCGTACGCGCCGACCTCGACGCCATCGCCTCGCTGGGCCTCGACCACATCCGGGTCTTCCCGATCTGGCCGTACTTCCAGCCGAACCGCACGCTCATCCGCCCGCGCGCCGTCGATCAACTGGTGCAGCTCGCCGACGCCGCCGCCGAGCGCGGCCTGGACGTCAACGTCGACGGTCTGCAGGGGCACTTGTCGAGCTTCGACTTCCTGCCCGCGTGGACGCAGACCTGGCACCGGCGGAACATCTTCACCGACCCCGACGTGCTCTCCGGACAGGCCGATTACTTGCGTACGCTGGCCGCCGCGCTGGCGGACCGGCCCAACTTCATCGGCATGACCATCGGCAACGAGATCAACCAGTTCTCGGCGGGCCCGCACCCCGACCCCGACCGCATCACCGAGGAGCAGGCGGAGAGCTGGCTGCGCACCGTCCTCGCCGCCTGCGAGGAGGGTGCCCCCGGCAAGCTGCACCTGCACGCCGAGTACGACGCCGCCTGGTACCAGGACGACCAGCCCTTCACCCCGGCGCAGGCCGCGGGACTCGGCGCGGTGACCGCCGTGCACTCCTGGGTGTTCAACGGCACGGCCCAGCGCCACGGACGCACGGGGGCGGCGACGCGGCACCACGCGGCGTACATGATCGAACTGTCCAAGGCGTGGGCGACCGACCCGCGCCGTCCCGTATGGCTCCAGGAGGTCGGCGCGCCCGCGCCGCTCATACCCGCCGAGCACGCGGCGGACTTCACCGAGGACACGGTCGAGGCGGCGCTGGACTGCCAGGACGTGTGGGGCGTGACGTGGTGGTGCTCCCACGACGTCTCGCGCGACCTCGCGGACTTCCCGGAGCTGGAGTACAGCCTCGGTCTG
The DNA here is from genome assembly GCF_008642335.1 of Streptomyces venezuelae. Taxonomy (NCBI): domain Bacteria; kingdom Bacillati; phylum Actinomycetota; class Actinomycetes; order Kitasatosporales; family Streptomycetaceae; genus Streptomyces; species Streptomyces venezuelae. Next base: position 7,409,358 of record NZ_CP029191.1, read on the forward strand.
CTGACCAACGAGGGGAAGGTCAAGCCCGCGGGGGAGGCGATCGCGCGGATCACGCGGGAGTGGCGGAGCCGTACGTACGCGCCGGCGCCGCGGACGACCGCGGTGGTCGTCGACGATGACCTGTCCCGGCGCTCGGAGTGCGGCCCCGGTGGGGCGGTCTTCGAGGCGTTCGCCCGTCTTGTGGCGGACGGGGTGCGACCGGCGGTGGTCCTTGCCGGACGGGTGGGGGACGCGGGGCACCTCGCTGCGCGGGGCATCACGGAGGTCGTGAGACCGGGGGAGGTCCGTTAGGCCAGAACGATTTCTCCTTCCCCGACCCCGCCCCTTCCCGAAACCAAGGGGCTGCGTCTTTCAGCCCCTCCGGCGTTTGAGGAGCGGGGCCTGGGCGGAGCCACAGTTTCGGGAAGGGGCGGGATCGGGGAAAGCCCACCACCCACCCGCCCCCCACTCGCACCGCACCCAGCAACCCCCGGGAGACCTCTCATGCATGACGACCGCACCCTGGTCGAAGCCCGCCTCAAGCGCGTCCTGGACGAGCGCATCAGGCCCGCCGTCCACCCCGCCTCCGTACCCCTCGACGTCGCCGTGTGGAACGCCCCCGGCGAACCCGTGCCGGTCGCCGAAGGGCTCGCCGCAGAGCCCGTGCCTACAGCGGTCGGCGAGAAGTGGGGCGCGCCCTGGGGGACCAGCTGGTTCCGGGTGACCGGGACCGTGCCACAGGAGTGGGCGGGCAAGCACGTGGAGGCCATCCTCGACCTCGGCTTCGACGAGAACATGCCCGGCTTCCAGTGCGAAGGTCTCGTCTACCGCCCCGACGGCACCCCGGTGAAGGGCCTCAACCCGCGCAACCAGTGGGTCCGGATCGCCGCTCCCGCCGAGGGCGGCGAAGAGGTGCGGCTGCACATCGAGGCCGCGTCCAACCCCGTCATCCTCGACTACCACCCCTTCCTGCCCACCCGGCTCGGCGACAAGGAGACGGCGGGCAGCGAGCCCCAGTACAAGCTGGAGCGCATGGACCTCGCCGTCTTCGACGAGACCGTGTGGCAGCTCGTCATCGACCTCGAAGTCCTCGGTGAGCTGATGCAGGAACTGCCTGCCGACTCCGGGCGGCGCTACGACATCGTGCGCGCCGTCGGCCGCGCCCTCGACGCCGTCGATCTCCAGGACGTGAACGGCTCGGCCGCCGCGGCCCGCGCCGAACTGGAGAAGGTGCTCGCCACCCCCGCCGAGCCCTCCGCGCACCGCATCAGCGCCGTCGGCCACGCCCACATCGACTCGGCGTGGCTGTGGCCGCTGCGCGAGACGGTGCGGAAGGTGGCGCGTACGACGTCGAACATGACCGCGCTCATCGAGGACGAGCCGGACTTCGTCTTCGCCATGTCGCAGGCGCAGCAGTGGGCGTGGATCAAGGAGCACCGCCCCGAGGTGTGGGCGAAGGTCAAGAAGGCCGTCGCCGACGGCCGGTTCGTGCCCGCGGGCGGCATGTGGGTCGAGTCGGACACCAACATGCCGGGCTCGGAGGCCATGGCCCGTCAGTTCGTGCACGGCAAGCGGTTCTTCCTCGACGAGTTCGGCGTCGAGAACGACGAGGCGTGGCTGCCCGACACCTTCGGCTTCGCCGCCGGGCTCCCGCAGATCATCAAGGCGGCCGGCTCCAAGTGGCTGCTCACGCAGAAGATCTCGTGGTCGCAGACGAACCGCTTCCCGCACCACACCTTCAACTGGGAGGGCATCGACGGCACCCGGATCTTCACGCACTTCCCGCCCGTCGACACGTACAACTGCTCGATGAAGGGCAGCGAGATCGCCCACGCGGCGAAGAACTTCAAGGACAAGGGTGTCGCCCGGCACTCCCTCGCGCCGACCGGCTGGGGCGACGGCGGTGGCGGCACGACGCGCGAGATGATCGCCAAGGCGGCCCGCCTCCGTGACCTGGAGGGTTCGGCGACCGTCGAGTGGGAGACGCCCGCCGCCTTCTTCGAGAAAGCCGAGGCCGAGTACCCCAACGCCCCCGTCTGGGTCGGCGAGCTCTACCTCGAACTGCACCGCGCCACCCTCACCAGCCAGGCGGGCACCAAGCAGGGCAACCGCCGCAGCGAGCACCTCCTCCGCGAGGCGGAGCTGTGGGCCGCGACGGCGGCGGTGCGCGGCGACTTCGCGTACCCCTACGAGCAGTTGGACCGCATCTGGAAGACGGTCCTGCTCCACCAGTTCCACGACATCCTGCCCGGCTCGTCCATCGCCTGGGTGCACCGCGAGGCCCGCGCGACCTATGCGGCGCTCGCCCAGGAGCTGAACGGCATCATCGACAAGGCGCAGCGCGCGCTCGCGGGGGAGGGCACGGGCTCGCTCGTCTTCAACTCCACCCCGCACAGCCGCGACGGTGTGCCCGCGGGCGGTGCGCGGCCCGCGACGGCCGACGGCACCGCGGCGATCGCCACGCGTGCCGACGGCGGCTACGTCCTCGACAACGGGCTGCTGCGCGTGGAGATCGACGGGCGCGGCCTGGTCGTCTCCGCGTACGACCTGGCGGCCGACCGCGAGACCGTCGCGCCGGGCCGGGCGGCGAACCTGCCCCAGATCCACGCCGACTTCCCGAACATGTGGGATGCGTGGGACGTCGACGAGTTCTACCGCAACACGGTGACCGACCTCGTGGACGCGGACGAGGTGACCGCGGGCGAGGGCGCGTCCGTGCGGATCGTGCGCACCTTCGGCGACTCACGCCTCACGCAGGTGCTCACGCTCGCGCCCGGTGACCGGCGTCTCGACATCGACACCGAGGTCGACTGGCACGAGACGGAGAAGTTCCTCAAGCTCGCCTTCCCGCTGGACATCCACGCGGAGCGGTACGCGTCGGAGACCCAGTTCGGGCACTTCTACCGCGCCACGCACACCAACACGAGCTGGGAGGCCGCCAAGTTCGAGGCGTGCAACCACCGCTTCGTGCACATCGAGGAGCCGGGCTGGGGCGTCGCGCTGGTCAACGACTCGACGTACGGGCACGACGTGACCCGCACGGTCCGCGCCGAGGACTCCGGCACGACCACGACGGTCCGCGTCTCGCTCCTGCGCGCCCCGCGCTTCCCCGACCCGGAGACGGATCAGGGCGTCCACCGCTTCCGGCACGCCCTGGTGCCGGGCGCGGCGATCGGCGACGCGGTGCGCGAGGGCTACCGCGTCAACCTGCCCGAGCGCACGGTCACCGGGGGCGCCGAGGTGGCGCCGCTGGTGACGGTCGACAACGACGCGGTGGTCGTGACCGCGGTCAAGCTCGCCGACGACGGCAGCGGTGACGTGGTCGTCCGCTTCCACGAGGCCCACGGCGGGCGGGCGAAGGCCAGGCTCACCACGGGGTTCGCGGCGGGTTCGGTCGACGTGACCGACCTGCTGGAGCGGCCGCTCGACGGGGTGCCGGCGCCCGAGCTCGCGGGCGACGCGGTGTCGGTGACGCTGCGCCCGTTCGAACTGGTGACGCTGCGGTTCACGCGGGGCTGAGGCCCCGGGGCTCCTCAACCGTCGGTCCGCAGCCATACGCGCAGCGGGCCGACGGGCTCGAACCCGTGGCGCAGGGCGGCCGCGAGGTCGTCGCCGTGTTCGTACCCCACGACGGGCACGCCTGGCCAGAGCCGGTCCGCGGCCTCCAGGCAGGAACGCCACGCGGCGTCCAGGTCGTCGTCGGCGGCGAAGAGGTTGGAGACGCCGATGGCTCCAGCACCGGGGTACGCGATGGCGCCCGCGGGGAAGGGGTGCGTGTCCGCGGTGACGGGGTCTGTGCCCGCGGGCGCCAGGAAGACCGCTCCGTCGTCGAGCAGCGCGGGCCGGAACAGTCCCTCGCTCTCACCGTCGCCGCTCCACGCTGCCTCCCACGCGGGCAGGCGTTCGGCGCCCACGACCGGCTCCCAGCCACCGGCACGCGGCGGTGCGGGTTCCGTCGCCGGGCGGTGGATCCACTGCGCCTCGAACAGCACCTCGAAGCCGGCCGCTGAAAGGTCCAGCGTGCCGAAACTGTCCTTGACGGAGGCGCCGGGGGAGGAGAGGTCGATGCGGGGGAGTACGTCGTCGGGCGTCGCCGTCGGCGAGAGCGTCACGGCGTCGGGATACATCGGGGGAGTGCGCAGAGCACTCGCCCACACGCCTCCTTCCACGGTGCCGCCCACTCCGTGGGAGCGACAGACGGCGTCGCACCAGGCGGCGTTGTTGGCTACGGCCGCGGTCAGGGACGGGGTGGCGCGCGAGTCGGTGATCACGCCGGCATGCTGTCAGGACCGGCCCGTGCGCGTCGCCTGCTTTTCTCTCGGCCGCCTCACCGCGCGTCACCCCTCCACCTGCGCCCGCAGCCACTCCTCCACCTCGCCCACGTGCGCCGCCGCCGCGGCGCGGGCCGCCTCCGGGTCCCGAGCGACGAGCGCACGGTGGATGCGGGTGTGCTCGCGGCGGGTGCGTTCGAAGGCACCCTCCTCCTGGTAGCCGCGCCAGACCCGGGCGCGGAACGTCCGTGAGGACAGGCCCTCCAGGATCGCGGCCATCGTGTCGTTGCCCGCGGCGAGGGCGATCGTGCGGTGGAACGCCAGGTCGTGGGAGAGGATCTCCTCCGGGTCGTCCGTGGCGTTCATCGCCTCCAAGTGCTTTTCGACATCGGCCAGTTGGCCGGAAGTGATGCGGGCGGCCGCCAGTGCCGTGGCGGTGGACTCCAGCACCCGGCGGACCTCCAGGAGCTCGACGAGGCGTGCTCCCCGGGACAGGTCCGCGACCACCCCGAAGGTCTCCAGGAGGTCGCCGGCCTCCAACTGGGTGACATAGATGCCGGAGCCGTGCCGCGCCTCGAGCACTCCGAGCACCGTCAGCGCCCGGATGGCCTCGCGCATCGAACTGCGCGAGATGCCCAGCCGCACCGCCAAGTCCCGTTCCGTGGGCAGACGTTGGCCCGGTTCGAGCCTGCCCTCGCCGATCATCGCCTTGATCTGCTCGATGGCCCGCTGCGTCACGGTGCCCTTCTGCGGGGCGGACTGCTCTGGCTGGTCCACGTAACGCTCCTCCACTGGCCGGGGTCGCCGCAGTCTAGCCAGAGATGTGGTCCGACCACTATGGCCGGAAACCGGGGAAAGTCGGCGACGAGGGGTGTTGGGGGCGGCAAGTGGTCTGATAAATATTCGCGTCAGCAGGTCCCCCCTCGTTCCCCCATCGATGAGGAGTCCGCAGATGGCCAGCCGGAAACTGCGCAGCAAACCGAGCAACAGGCCGAACAGAAAGGGGACTTCGCGAGCAGTGCGCGTCGCGGCCGCCACCGCCTGCGCGGCCCTCGTGCTCGCCGCGTGCGGCAGTACGACGGACACCGCGTCGCCCGGCGCGGGGGGCGGCGGCGAGGGCAAGGTCGGTGTGGTCCTGCCGCTGCTGACCTCGCCGTTCTGGCAGTCGTACAACGACTATGTGCCGAAGATGGCGAAGTCCGAGGACGTCGACGCGATGAAGACCGTCAACTCCAACAGCGACCCCTCGCAGCAGATCACCGACATCAACAACCAGCTCAATCAGGGCGTGAAGGGCCTCGTCGTCGCGCCGCTCGACAGTGCCGCGATCGCCGCCGGGCTCGATCAGGCCGAGCGCAAGGGCGTGCCCGTGGTCGCCGTCGACGTCGCCCCCGAGAAGGGCGAGGTCGCGATGGTCGTGCGGGCGAACAACGTCGCGTACGGGGAGAAGGCCTGCGACTATCTCGGGGAGAAGGTCAGGACCGGCAAGGTCGTGCAGATCATGGGCGACCTGGCCTCCGTCAACGGGCGCGAGCGCTCCAAGGCCTTCCGGGACTGCGTCAAGAAGAAGCACCCGAGGCTGAAGGTCCTGGAGATCCCCGCCAAGTGGGAGTCCGACACGGCCGCCGCCAAGCTGGACACCCTGCTGGGCTCCCACCCCGACATCAAGGGGATTTACATGCAGGCCGGCGGCGTGTACCTCGCGCCCACCCTGCAGACCCTCAAGTCCAAGGGGATGCTGAAGGAGGCGGGGGAGAAGGGGCACATCACCGTCGTCTCCAACGACGGCATCCCGCAGGAGTTCGACGCGATCCGCAAGGGCCGGATCGACGCGACGGTCTCGCAGCCCGCCGACGCCTACGCCAAGTACGGCATGTACTACATCAGGGCGGCGATGAACGGGAAGAAGTTCGAGCCCGGTCCGACCGACCACGGATCCGAGATCGTGGAGCTGCCGAGCGGCATCCTGGAGGACCAGCTGCCCGCCCCCCTGGTCACCAAGGAGAACGTCGACGACTCCGAGCTGTGGGGCAACACGGTCACATGACGACGACCGAGCCCCCCATGGGCCTGACCGGCGCGACCCCGCTCGTCGAGGCGTCCGGCATCGTGAAGCGGTACGGACCCACCGTCGCCCTCCAGGACGGCCGACTGACCGTCCTGCCCGGCGAGTCCCACGCCCTCGTCGGGCGCAACGGCGCGGGCAAGTCCACCCTCGTCACCGTCCTCACCGGACTCCAGGCCCCCGACGCGGGCACCGTCCGCTTCGACGGCGAACCCGCGCCACCGCTCGGCGACCGCGACGCATGGCGCCGCAGAGTCGCCTGCGTCTACCAGAAACCCACCGTCGTCCCCGAACTGACCGTCGCCGAGAACCTCTTCATCAACCGGCAGCCCGCGGGCCGCGGCGGTCTCATCAGCTGGCGCAGACTGCGGAGCGAGGCAGCGGACGTCCTGGCACAGTGGGACGTACACGTCGAACCCGACGCACGCACCGCCGACCTCAAGGTCGAGGACCGCCAAATGGTCGAGATCGCGCGGGCGTTGAGCTTCGGGGCCCGCTTCATCGTCCTCGACGAGCCGACCGCTCAGCTCGACAACCAGGAGATCGAGCGGCTCTTCACGCGCATGCGCGCCCTCCAGGAGTCCGGCGTCACGTTCCTGTTCATCTCGCACCACCTCCAGGAGGTGTACGAGGTGTGCCAGACCGTCACCGTCCTGCGCGACGCCCGCTGGATCACCAGCGCCCCCGTCGCCGACCTGCCGCGCGGCGCCCTCGTGGCGGCCATGGCGGGCGAGGTCATCGCCGAGAAGGCCGACGCCGGGCAAGCCGTGGCCCGCGCGGGAGTGCCGGCCGACGCCCCCGTGCTGCTCGACGTGCGGGGGCTCACCAGCGAGTCGTACACCGGCATCGACCTCACCGTGCGCGAGGGCGAGGTCGTCGGGCTCGCCGGATCCAGCGGCAGCGGCAAGATCAACCTCGCGGAGAGCTTCGCCGGACTGCACGCACCGACCGCCGGAACCGCCACGCTCGACGGGCGGCCCCTGCCCTTCGGCGACGTGGCCGCGGCCCTGCGCGCCGGGGTCGGCTGCGTCCCGCGCGACCGGCACGGCCAGGGCCTCGTCCTCGGCATGAGCATCGGTGACAACGCCACGATGAGCGTCCTCGACCGCCTCGGCCGCTACGGGTTCATCGGCACCGACACCAGGCGCCGCTTCGCCGACGACCTCATCGACCGCCTCGACATCCACGCCGAAGGCCCCGACCAGCCCGTCTCCGACCTCTCCGGCGGCAACGCCCAGAAGGTCGTCATGGCCCGCGCCCTGGCCTCCGACCCACGTCTGCTCGTCCTCATCAACCCGACCGCGGGCGTCGACGTGAAGTCCAAGGAGTCCCTGCTCGCCCGTGTCGACAGCGCCCGCGACGACGGCACGGCCGTCCTCGTGGTCTCCGACGAACTGGACGACCTGCGCCGCTGCGACCGCGTCCTGGTCCTGTTCCACGGCCGCGTCGTGGCGGAACACGAGGCGGGCTTCGCGGACCACGACTTGATCGCGTCGATCGAGGGCGTGAGCGGCACGGGCCCCGAAAGGGGCACGGGGAACCGCGTGACCGGCCACAACGGGCCTGCAGCCGAAGACCAAGGAGACCACCATGGCTGATCTCAAGGCCGCGCCCGCAGAAGCCGTCCCCGCACCGAGCCGTACCGCCGAAGCCCGCGCCGTAAAAGGCATCGTCCTGCGTCGCGCTCGCGAACTCGCCCTGCTTCCGGCGCTGTTGCTGCTCACGCTGCTGGGAGCCCTGCTCAACGACTCGTTCCTGACCGAGCGGAACCTCATCTCCATCCTCGGCGCGTCCGCCGCGCTCGCCATGGTCGTCCTCGCCGAGTCCCTCGTCCTCATCACCGGCAAGTTCGACCTCTCCCTGGAGTCGGTCGTCGGCATCGCGCCCGCCGTCGGCGCGCTGCTCGTCCTGCCCGCCGCCCAGGCCGGCTTCGGCACGGACCTGCCCGCCGCCGTCGGGATCCTCGCCATCGTGCTGGTCGGCGCGGCCATTGGCGCCTTCAACGGCGTCCTTGTGGTGAAGCTCGGACTCAACGCGTTCATCGTGACGCTCGCCATGCTGATCGTGCTGCGCGGCCTCCTCGTCGGCGCCACCGAGGGCAAGACCCTCTTCGGCATGCCCGACGCCTTCTACACCCTCGCCACCACCACCTTCCTGAGCATCCCCCTGTCGGTGTGGCTCGCGGGCGCCGCCTTCGGCATCGCGGGCTTCGTCCTCAAGTACCACCGCGTGGGCCGCGCCCTGTACGCGATCGGCGGTAACCCGGACGCCGCGCGCGCCGCGGGCATCCGCGTCGACCGGGTCATGCTCGGCGTGTTCGTCGTCGCCGGGGCCCTCGCCGCGGTCGGCGGCCTCATGCAGACCGGGTACGTCGGCGCCATCAACGCCAACCAGGGCCAGAACATGATCTTCACGGTGTTCGCCGCCGCCGTCATCGGAGGCATCGGTCTCGACGGCGGCAAGGGCACCATGTTCGGAGCCCTCACCGGCGTGCTGCTCCTCGGCGTCGTACAGAACCTGCTGACCCTCGCGCAGGTGCCGTCCTTCTGGATCCAGGCCATCTACGGCGGAATCATCCTCGTCGCCCTGATGATCGCCCGCGTCACCACTGGCCGCGTACAGGACTAAGAGCCTGTGTCATACCCCCTTCCGGAGAGGCCCCCTGTGTCCCCGACGCCCGCCCGCATCACCGCGGTAGACACCTACGACATACGGTTCCCCACCTCGCGGGAGCTGGCCGGCTCCGACGCGATGAACCCGGACCCCGACTACTCCGCCGCCTACGTGGTACTGCGCACCGACGCCGACGACGGCCTGGAGGGGCACGGCTTCACCTTCACCATCGGGCGCGGCAACGACGTCCAGGTCGCCGCGATCCACTCCCTGCGCCACCACGTGATCGGCCGCCCGGTCGACGACGTCTGTGCCGACCCCGGCACCCTCAACCGTGACCTCGTCGGCGACAGCCAGCTGCGCTGGCTCGGCCCGGAGAAGGGCGTGATGCACATGGCCGTCGGCGCGGTCGTCAACGCGGTCTGGGACCTCGCCGCCAAGCGTGCCCGCAAGCCCCTGTGGCGGCTGCTCGCCGACGCCACGCCCGAGTGGCTCGTCTCCCAGGTCGACTTCCGGTACATCGCCGACGCCCTCACCCCGCAGGACGCCCTCGACCTGCTCCAAGCCGGCCGTACGGGCGCGGCGGACCGGACCGCCGCCCTCCTGGAGGGGGGCTTCCCCGGCTACACCACCTCGCCCGGCTGGCTCGGCTACAGCGACGAGAAACTCACCCGCCTCGCCCGGCAGGCCGTCGCCGACGGCTTCACACAGATCAAACTGAAGGTCGGCGCCGACCTCGCCGACGACATCCGCCGCTGCCGCACCGCGCGCGCCGCCATCGGACCCGACATCCGCATCGCCGTCGACGCCAACCAGCGCTGGAACGTCGACGAAGCCGTCCAATGGACGCGCGCGCTCGCCGAGTTCGACCCCTACTGGGTCGAAGAACCCACCAGCCCGGACGACGTACTCGGCCACGCCGCGATCCGCGCGGCCGTCGCACCGGTCAAGGTCGCCACCGGCGAACACGTACAGAACCGCATCGTCTTCAAACAGCTCCTCCAGGCCGATGCCATCGACATCCTCCAGATCGACGCGGCACGCGTCGGCGGAGTCAACGAGAACCTCGCGATCCTGCTGCTCGCCGCCAAGTTCGGCGTCCCCGTCTGCCCGCACGCGGGGGGCGTCGGACTCTGCGAACTCGTCCAGCACCTGTCGATGTTCGACTACGTGGCACTCGCCGGGACCATGGAGAACCGCGTCATCGAGTACGTCGACCACCTCCACGAGCACTTCACCGACCCCGTCGTGCTGCACGCCGGCCACTACACCGCCCCGGCCGCGCCCGGCTTCTCGGCGACGATGCGCGCCGAGTCGATCGCCGAATTCACCTACCCGGGCGGCACGTTCTGGGCCGCGGACCTCGGCCGGCCGGAGCATGCGCAGGGCGCCCCCGCACACGACCACCTGACACGGGACAAGGGAGCAGCCGCATGACCGACTTCCAAGGCCTCAAGGCCCTCGTCACCGGCGGGGCCTCCGGCATCGGCCGGTCCACCGCCGAGCTCCTCGCCGCCCGCGGCGCCGACGTCGCCGTCCTCGACCTCGACCCGGGAGGCGTCGACAAACCCCTGCGCGCCTACGCGGCCGACGTCACCGACGACACGGCCGTCCGGGACGCCGTCGCCGCTGCCGCCGCCGACCTCGGCGGACTCGACGTCCTGGTCAACAACGCGGGCATCGGCGCCCAGGGCACCGTCGAGGACAACGACGACGCCCAGTGGCACGCCGTCCTGGACGTCAACGTCCTGGGGATCGTCCGCACCACCCGCGCCGCCCTGCCCCACCTGCGCCTCTCCGCCGACGCGGCGATCGTCAACACCTGCTCCATAGCCGCGACCGCGGGCCTCCCGCAACGCGCCCTGTACTCGGCGTCGAAGGGCGCGGTGCTCTCCCTCACCCTCGCCATGGCCGCCGACCACGTGCGTGACGGGGTGCGCGTCAACTGCGTCAACCCCGGCACCGTCGACACCCCGTGGATCGGCCGGCTCCTGGCCGCCGCCCCCGACCCCGCCGCCGAGCGGGCCGCCCTGGAAGCCCGACAGCCCACCGGGCGGCTCGTCACCGCCGACGAAGTCGCGGGCGCCATCGCCTACTTGGCGAGCCCCCTGTCCGGCGCCACCACCGGCACCGCACTCGCCGTCGACGGCGGCATGCAGGGCCTGCGACCGCGGCCGGTGCAGCGGTGAGCGGCCTGGCGCGGCGCCCCCTCGGCTCCGGTGGCGTCGAGGTGACCGAGCTGTCCTTCGGTGCCGCCGGCATCGGCAACCTCTACGCGCCGATCACCGACGCGCAGGCGACCACCGCACTCGACCACGCCTGGAACGCGGGCATCCGCTATTTCGACACCGCCCCGCACTACGGTCTCGGCCTGTCCGAGCGCAGGCTGGGCGAGGCGCTGCGGGGGCGGGACCGCTCCTCGTACGTCATCTCCACGAAGGTCGGCCGGATCCTGGAGCCCGCGAACCTCCCCGGCGACGACCTCGCCGACGGCGGCTTCGCCGTGCCGCGGACGCACCGCAGGATCTGGGACTTCAGCGCGGACGGCGTGCGCCGCTCCATCGAGTCGAGCCTCACCCGGCTCGGCACCGACCGCGTCGACGTCGTCTTCCTGCACGACCCCGACCACCACGAGGAGGAGGCCTTCCGCGAGGGCTACCCCGCCCTGGAGAAACTGCGCTCCGAAGGCATGGTCGGCGCGATAGGCGCGGGCATGAACCAGGCGGAGATGCTCACCCGCTTCGTCCGCGACACGGACGTCGACGCCGTGCTCTGCGCCGGCCGCTACACCCTCCTCGACCACCAGGCACTCGCCGAGCTGCTGCCCGCCGCCAACGAGCGCGGCGCCTCGATCGTCATCGGCGGCGTCTTCAACTCCGGACTCCTCGCCGACCCCAAGCCGGGCGCCCGCTTCGACTACGTGGAGGCGCCACCGCACCTGCTGGCCCGCGCCCGCGCGCTGCGCACGCTCGCCGAGCGGCACGGCACGACGCTCCGCGCCGCCGCCCTGGCCTTCCCCTTCGGCCACTCCGCCGTCGCCAGCGTGCTCGTCGGCATCCGCGCGCCGGAACAGGTCACCGACGCGGCCGAGCAGTTCGCGGCCGAGGTGCCGGACGACTTCTGGCGGGAGGCGAGGGAGACCGGGTTGCTGCCCGCGCACGTACCGGTACCCGCAGCGGCCCGGACAGACATATCGCCGGGCGTACGGGGAAGGGACCGGCTGTGAGAGTCGCGCCGCACACCGAGGTCCGCGCCGACCGCGGCACCGACCTCTTCCACGTCGTCCACGACCACTCGGCCGCGGGTCCGGACGTGGGCCTGCCCGTCGTAGGGGAGCTGCCGTGACAGAGACCGAGCCGCTTCTCGTCGACGCCCACCACCACGTGTGGGACCTCTCCGTGCGGGACCAGAACTGGATCGCTGGGGACGCCCTGGCCCCGATCCGCAGGAACTTCTCCCTCGCCGACCTCGTACCCGAGGCCCGCGCGGCCGGGGTCGGCGCCACGCTCGTCGTCCAGACGGTCACCGTCCCCGAGGAGACACCGGAACTCCTGGCGCTCGCCGATGCCGACGACCTCGTCGCGGGCGTCGTCGGCTGGACGGACCTCACGCGCCCCGACATCGCGGACGCCCTGGCCGGCCTGCGTGAACTCCCGGGCGGACAGCACCTGGTGGGCATCCGGCACCAGGTGCAGGCCGAGCCGGACCCCGAGTGGCTGCTGCGCCCGGACGTCCGGTGGGGTCTCACCGCCATGGCCGCGGCGGGACTCGCCTACGACCTTGTGGTCCTGCCCCACCAGCTGCCCGCCTGCGCCAAGGTGGCGGCGGACATGCCGGAACTCACGTTCGTGCTGGACCACTTGGGAAAGCCTCCCATCGCGTGCGGAGCCCTCGAACCCTGGGCGTCGACCATTCGCGTGCTCGCCGGCCGCCCCAACGTCGTGTGCAAGCTCTCCGGCATGGTCACCGAGGCCGACCATGAGACCTGGACGGTCGACGACTTGCGGCCGTACGCGGACACGGTCCTCAAGGCCTTCGGACCCCGGCGTGTGATGTACGGCTCCGACTGGCCCGTCAGCACGCTCGCGGCGACCTACGCGGAAGTCCTCGTCACCGCAGGGTTGTTGACGTCCGACCTCAGCACCTCTGAGCGTCAAGAGGTCTTCGGCGGCACCGCACGGCGCGTCTACTCGCTCTGAGCGGCTACTCGCTCCGAGCCGGCGGAGCCAGCCGCGTCGGTCCCAGGAACTCCCGGACGTACGTGCGCTCCCAGCACGCGCCCGTCTCGCGCAGCTCGCGCCAGGTCGTGTACCGGTAGCGGTACAGCCTGGCGCGGATGTACACGGGCGGGGAGCCGGGCGGGAACGGTGAGCTCCGCAGCAGCCGCAGGGTGTCGCGGTCGTCGTCCAGCAGGCGTTCCACCAGCGGGCCGAACCAGGAGCGCGCGTACGCGGGGGACAGCCCGGCGAACCACATCATCCAGTCGAGGCGCAGGTGGTAGGGCGCGAACTGGCGCGGCCAGCGGTGTATGTCGCCGGGCTTGCCCTTGAACTCGTAGGCCCGCCAGTCGGAGTCCTCGCGGGGCACGGTGTCCGCCGTGCCCTCGATGACGATCTCCTGGCGCACCCGGTTGACGCTGCCGAACGCGCCGTACGCGTTGACGAGGTGCAGTGGGTCGAACGAGCGGTTCATGACCTGCCGCCGGGACAGCAGATTGCGCACGGGCCGGTAGCTCATGGCCAGGAGCAGTACGGCCACGGCGGTGACCACCACCTCGTACCAGACGGGCGGGCCCGCGACGTCAGGTGCCGTGTGCCAGCGGGACAGGTCGAGGGCGGCGACCGCGAGCACGACGGTGATCCAGTTCAGCCAGGAGAAGTTGCCGGACAGGACCAGCCAGAGCTGGGTCACGATCATCAGGCAGGCCGCTCCCGTCGCCACCGGCTGGGGCGTGAACAGCAGAAACGGCACGACGAGTTGGGTGACGTGGTTGGCCGCGACCTCCACTCGGTGCACCGGTTTGGGCAGGTGGTGGAAGAACCAGCTCAGCGGCCCCGGCATCGGCTGTGTCTCGTGGTGGAAGTCCAGGCAGGTGAGCTCGCGCCAGCACGCGTCGCCGCGCATCTTGATCAGCCCGGCGCCGAACTCCACGCGGAAGAGCACCCACCGCAGCAGGAAGAGCACGAGGACCGGCGGCGCGACCCGGTCGTTGCCGAGGAAGACCGCGAGGAAGCCCACTTCGAGGAGCAGCGACTCCCAGCCGAAGCCGTACCAGGTCTGCCCCACGTTGACGATGGAGAGATACAGCGCCCAGGGCACCAGCCACAGCAGCATCGCGCCCCACAGGGGCAGGAGGTTGTCCACGCCGGCGAGCAACGCCACCGCGACCGCGCACCCCGCCCACGCGCACAGCGCGAAGAGCCGGTCCGAGAAGCGCAGCTGGAACAGGCTGGGGGCGGCGCGGAACGGCACCCGCTCGACGTACTTCGGCACCGGCAGCATCCCGCGCTCCCCGATGAGCGCCCGGAACTGCAGGGCGGCCCCGAGGAAGGCCATCACGTAGAGCACGGCCAGAGCCCGCTGGAAGATCAGCCGACTCAGCCAGTACGCGTCCGCCGTGAACCACTGCACGGGTCCATTGTGCTGCCGACCAGGGTATTCCGTACGCCGACCGGGCCGTACGCCAGACGCCGACCGGGCCGCACACCCGGCTCGACCCGGCTTGCGGGCCCTCGGGAACCCCCGCAGACAATGGCGGAACACCCCCCCGTGAGCGGGGGCACACTGCACGGCAACGGCGGGAGAACCGGTGCGCACATCCACCAGGACCCACGCGGTCGCCCTCGCGATATCCGCGGCCCTAGCGGTAGCGGGCGCGGCGGGCTGTTCGGGCGACGGCGACAAGAAGACAGCCGACGGCGGCAGCGAACTGTTCATGCAGCCGGTCGCCGCCCAGGGCCCCGACCCGTTCACCGAGTCCACCGCGCAGACCGACGCCTCCCCGCCGCCCGTCACCCGTTCGCCGCAACCCTCGCCCACCGGATCGGCCACCCCGCAGGGCACCCGCTCCATCCCGGGCGGGACACCGGGGCTGTACGGCGGCACCCACAACGTGGGCAGCTGCGACGTCGACCGGCAGGTGCGCTTCCTCACCGCCGACCACGCGAAGGCCCGCGCGTTCGCGCAGGCGTCCGGCATCGACGTGGCCGCCGTACCGGACTATCTGCGGGGGCTGACCCCTGTCGTGCTGCGGGCCGACACGCGCGTCACCAACCACGGCTACCGCGGCGGCTCGCCCACGAGCTACCAGTCCGTCCTGCAGACGGGCACGGCCGTCCTCGTCGACGACCGCGGCCTGCCGCGGGTGCGCTGCGCGTGCGGGAACCCGCTGAAGCCGCCGGTCGCGTTCAAGAGCTCGCCCCGGCACAACGGGCAGGCGTGGAGCGGCTATCAGCCGACGCGGGTCGTCGTGGTCACCCCGGCGCCGCGGCCGATCGTCGAGATCACCATCGTGAACATCGTCAACAATACCTGGATCGAGCGGAAGATCGGCGACGGGAAGGCACACCACGACCGTCCGACCAAGCCGCCCACCCCCACCCCCACACCGACCCCCACGACGCCGAGCCCCACGTCCCCCACGCCGTCGAGCCCGACACCCACGGACCCGGACGAGACCACCCCGGACGAGACCGGGACCGGGACCGAGCCCGACGAGACGAGCCCCGACGAGACCGGGTCCGGGCAGACCGATCCGGACGAGACCAGTCCCGACGAGACCAGTCCCGACGAGACGAGCCCGGACGAGACGGGCCCCGACGGAACAAGTCCCGGCGAAACCAGCCCCGACGAGGACGCCGGCGATTCCCCGACCGGCTGCCCCACCGGGACGGGCACGCCCTCGCGCCCCGCGTCGCCGATCCCGCCCGGCTGCCCCTCACCGGTGCTGCCGTCGTAGACGGCAGGGAGCCATACCGGTCAGACGGCGGGTGAGAGGGCCATGCGGAACGCGCCAATCGTTCCCGGGCCCTCTCGTCGCTGTCGCCCCTGCCGCCACGGACGTCCATTCCCCGGCCGGCAAGCGCGTTCTCACATATCGCCGAGTTCAGTCATCAGGCAAATACGCAAGAGTTTCCGAATGATATGGAGCGGGCGGGTCCGATTGGCTGGGGAGTGGCGCATTCACGTCGGTTATGGCATGGCATTGAGTCAAATGGCGCTGGTAGTTGATTTTCAAATATGGCAGAGTCGTCCGTCAGGTGGCCGGTCAAGTCCAAGCAATAGATCCAGCCGGTCTTCCGGTCGCCCCGAGGACCAGCCATCAGCCGCGGGGGAGAAGTCGGCTCATGAACTTGGTGGATCGTGGTGAAGAACTCTCGGTCATGGAGCACATGCTCGACTCAACCGAGAGCGGGCATGGCGGCGTCCTTCTGGTGAGCGGCGCCGTCGCCAGTGGCAAGACCGCGCTGCTGCGCGCCTTCGGCGCGCGCGTCACCGCAAGAGGCGCACTGTATCTGCAGGCCACGGCGTCCGGCGCGGAGGCGGACCTGCCCCTCGGAATCATGGGGCAACTGCTTCTGGGCGCCGGTCTGCCCGGCGCGGACGCGCGCCGCGCGACAGAGCTCGTGCGGTGCGCGGCGGGCTCGGCCCGCTCGCGACGGGCGGCCGGCGAACGGCCCGCCGTGGCCATGGAGGGGATTCCCGAGCTGTGCGGACTGCTGCTCGAAAAATCCAGGGAAAGGCCCTTGGTGCTCAGTATCGACGATGTGCAGCACGCCGACGGAGACTCGCTCGAATGCCTCCTCTACCTGTCGCGCCGACTGGCCGTGAGCCGGATTCTGGTCGTGCTGGGAGAGAACAGCGACTTCCTGGCGGGCAATACGAGATTGCGCGTCGATTTACTGCGTCTGCCCGGCTGCCGGAATATCAGGCTCGGCCCGCTCCAGCGGTCCGGAGTCGCAGAGATGATCTCTGAATTCGGTGAGCCGTGGTGGGGGACGCGCAAGCTCGTCCCCGAACTGCTCCACAGGGGCGGCGGCAGCCCCCTCCTGACCCGGGCGCTCATCGAGGACCACCGCGCCGCGGGCGCCACGGCCACCGCCGTCGGCGATCCCGTACCGGGCGAGTCCTTCGTCCGTGCCGTCGCCACCTGCCTCTACCGCAGCGACCTCGCCACCCGCCGCACCGCGTGGGCGCTGGCGGTCGCGGGCCCCGACATGTCGCTCGCCGAACTCGTGGAGGTCCTCGGGACCAGCAGGGAATCGCTTCTGCGCAGCCTGCGAGCGCTGAACGAGGCGGGCCTCCTCGACGCGGGCTGGTTCCGGCACGAGGCCGGGCGCGCCGCCGTCCTCCGAAGCCTGGAGCCCACCGACCGCGCCCGCGTCGAGGCCCGCTGCGCCCGGGTCCTGCACGAACACGGCGCGGCCGCCTCCGCGGTCGTACGGCACCTGATCGCGGCCGAGACCGTCGACGCGCCCTGGGCGCGGCGCACCCTCATCGAGGCCGCCGAGCGCGCCCTCGCCGACGACGAGACCGACCTCGCCCTCACCTGCCTGCGCATCGCCCGCGACACCAGCACCGACGCCCACCAGTCCCTGGAGATACGGGCCGCCCTCACCCGGGCCCTCTGGCGCGTCAACCCGGCCGGCGTCGTCCAGCACCTGCCCGAACTCACGGCTGCCGCGCTGGACGGACGGCTCGGCACCCGGCACGCCGACGCGCTCGTGGGCCACCTGCTCTGGTTCGGCCGCCCGGAACGAGCCCTCGACGTGCTCCGCGCCGTCGAGCGGCAAAGCGCCGAGCGGCCCGGCCGATCCGGCGCCGGCACACCGCACCGGCACGACTGCCCGCGCCTCTGGCTGACGTACGCCTATCCGGGCCTCTCCGTCCCCGACTGCACGGCCCCCGGCGGGACACCGGAGCACACGACCGCGCAGGACACCACCCCACAGCACGCGGCGGCGCTGGCCCGCAGCCCGCACCAGCGGGCGGCGAGCCTGGTGAAGTCGCTCCTCGACGGGTCCGGCAAGGACGTGGTGGTCAGAGCCGAGCAGATCCTGCAGAGCACCCGCCTCGACGACGACACCGTGACCGCGCTCCTCGTCGCCGTCGACTCCCTGGTGCTCGCCGACCGCCTCGAAGCGGCGGCCTTCTGGTGCGAGACGCTGCTCGCCGAGGCCGCCGAGCGGCGTGCGCCCCTGTGGCAGGCGCTCCTCGCCGCGGCCAGGGCCCGCATCGAACTCAGGGCGGGCGCGCTCACGACCGCGCGGAAGCTGGCGCGTTCGGCGCTCACCCTCGTACCGGTGGACGGATGGGGCGTGGCCGTCGCCGCGCCCGTCGCCACCGCACTGTTCACCGGCACACTGATGGGCCGGCTCGACGAAGCGGCGGCCCAACTCGCCGTACCCGTACCCGACTCGGCCTTCCAGACGACCGACGGGCTGCTCTACCTCAGGGCCCGCGGCCACTACTTCCTCGCCGCGGGACGGCCCTATGCCGCGCTGGACGACTTCCTCACCTGCGGCGACCTCATGCGCCGCCGGCGCTTCGACCTGCCCGCGCTGGTCCCGTGGCGCACCGACGCCGCCGAGGCGCAGCTCTCGCTGGGCGACCGCGAGCGGGCCCGCGCCCTCGCCGAGGAGCAACTCGCCCTCGCGGCAGGTCAGAAGGGCTGGGTCCGCGCCGTGTCGCTGCGCGTGCTCGCCCGTACGCTGAAGGCCGCGCACCGGCCGCCGCTGCTCGGTGAGGCCGTCGAGATCCTGCGGGACCGCGGGCACCGCATCGAACTCGTCCGAGCACTGGACGAGTTGGCCCGTACGCAGCGCGAGCTCGGCAAGGTGGGTCAGGCCAGGGCGCTGGCCCGCAAGGCGCAGCAGCTGGCGGGGGAGTGCGGCATGCCCGTGCCGCCGTCCGCGGCCGACACGGGCAGCCCGCACCCGGCCGAGCAGCCCTGGTCGTCCGGCAACCGCCGACATCCCGACGAACTCAGCAACGCCGAACTGCGGGTGGCCACGCTCGCCGTGCGCGGCCACACCAATCGCCAGATCGCCGACAAGCTCTGCATCACCATCAGCACCGTCGAACAGCACCTGACGCGCGCCTACCGCAAGCTCGCCGTGCAGCGGCGCGCGGACCTCGCGGCCAAGATCGGCCCGGTCGCGGGACCGGGCGACGGAGAGGAACCCGCGACGCACGACGCCTGCGACCGGCTGCACGTGTGCTGACGACGGGACATCCGTCATGCGTCCGTCTCCCCCTCGGTGAGGCCGTGGCTGCCGTCGCGGTGACGCGGTTCCGTTTCTACGCGGCGGGCGGTCACACGGCGGTCCGAAGATCTGTGACCGATTCACAGGAAACGGGCCGCACCGGGCTGTGACCGGTGCGTGACGGGCGTTCGGTCACCGTGGACTTCATGATCAAGGCGGGCGTCCGTCTCACGCTGCTGTACGGCGCGCTGCTCGTCGCCTCCGGGGCGGTCCTGCTCGCGCTCACGTATCTCCTCGTCCTGCGCTTTCCCGCGGACCGCGTCCTCGTCGACGGGGCGGAGGCGGGCATGGGCGCGGGGACGGACGGGAGCGGCGACCGCTCCGCCGGAGGGTTCCCCGGTGTGCGGTCGGCGGCCCGCTCCGGCGACGTCTTCGCCTGGCTCCAGGAACAGGCGGTACGTCAGCACGCGGACCAGTTGCGGGAGTTGCTGGTGCAGTCCGGCGTCGCGCTCGCCGCCATGCTGGTGGTCTCCGCCGTCCTCGGCCGGCTGGTCGCCCGGCGTGTGCTGCGCCCGCTGCGGGCGATGACCGCAACCGTCCGGCGCGTTTCGGCGCACACCCTCCACGAGCGGCTGGCCCTCCGGGGTCCGGCCGACGAGCTCAAGGAGCTCGCCGACACCGTGGACGGGCTCCTCGGCCGCCTGGAAGCGGCCCTCGGCTCCCACCGGCGGTTCGTCGCCGACGCCGCCCACGCCCTGCGCGCCCCGCTCACCCTGGAGCACACGCTGCTGCGGGAGACGCTCACCGACCGCGACGCCACCGCGGAAACGTTTCGCGCGAGCTCCGAGCGGCTCCTGGAGATCAGTCAACGGCAGGCACGCCTCCTGGAGTCCCTGCTGACGCTCGCGGGCAGCCACCGCGGGCTCGTCGACCGCGAGGAGCTGGACCTCGCGCTCCTCGCCGAGTGGGCGCTGCGCCTCGCGCGCCCGGAGACCGAGCGGCGTGGGCTGCGGGTGGCGGCGGCCGTCGCGCCCGCGCCCCTCCTGGGCGACCCGGCGCTCGTCCAGCGCCTGGTGTCCTGCCTCGTGGACAACGCGGTCGGACACAACCGCCCCGGCGGGCGGGTGGAGGTCGCCACCGCCGTACGGGACGGGCACGCCGTCGTCTCCGTCGCCAACACCGGCGCCCGCGTGGCGCCCGAGCAGGTGAACCGCCTCTTCGAACCCTTCCAGGGCCCCGGCCGAACGGCCGACGACGGCAGGCCCGGTCTCGGCCTGGCGATCGTGCACGCCATCGCCCTCGCCCACGGCGCGGTGATCACCGCAGGCGCGCGCCCGGACGGCGGACTCGCCGTGGAAGTCGCCTTTCCGATAGGGGCCGGAGATCCATGTAAAGGGGCGGACGACATTGGGCAGTTGGACAAGGAAACGGGACTTCGTTGAGCAAAGGCCCGGTCACCTCCTACCGTGGTCGCCCGACGTAATTCCCCGAAGAGGCCCGTATGACGGGCCCGAGAGAATTCCGGGGAATTTCCTCATGCACGGGAGGAACCCTTGGTTGTCGTGATGGCCCCCGAGGCCACGCAGCAGGATGTGGACGCGGTCGTCGAACTGGTGCGCACGGCGGGCGGGGACGCGTTCGTCAGCCGGGGCGTGACCCGCACCATCGTCGGGCTCGTCGGGGACGTGGCCGCGTTCGGCGCCCTCAACCTCGCCCACCTGCGCGGCGTCCTGGACGTGGTGCGGATCTCGGTCCCGTACAAGCTGGTCAGCAGGGAACACCACCTCGAACGCTCCGTGGTGACCGTGGCGGGCGTCCCCATCGGCCCCGGCACACTGACCGTGATCGCGGGCCCCTGCGCGGTGGAGACCGCCTCGCAGACCCTCGCCGCCGCCCGCATGGCCAAGGCGGCGGGCGCCACGCTCCTCAGGGGCGGCGCCTACAAACCGCGCACATCGCCGTACGCCTATCAGGGTCTCGGCGAGAGCGGACTGCGCATTCTCGCCGACGTACGGGAGGAGACGGGCCTCCCCGTGGTGACCGAGGTCATCGACCCGGCCAGCGTCGAACTCGTCGCGCCCTACGCCGACATGCTGCAGATCGGCACCCGCAACATGCACAACTTCGCCCTGCTCCAGGAGGTGGGTGCGGCGGGCCGGCCCGTCCTGCTGAAGCGCGGCTTCGGCGCCACCGTCGAGGAGTGGCTGATGGCCGCCGAGTACATCGCCCAGCGCGGCAATCTCGACATCGTGCTCTGCGAGCGCGGCATCCGCACCTTCGAGACCGCCACCCGCAACACCCTGGACATCAGCGCCGTACCGGTCGTCCAGCGCCTCTCCCACCTGCCCGTCATCGTCGACCCCTCGCACTCGGGCGGCCGCAGGGACCTCGTCCTGCCGCTCACCCGCGCCGCCCTCGCCGCCGGCGCGGACGGCGTCATGATCGACGTGCACCCCGAGCCGGGGACCGCGCTCTGCGACGGCGACCAGGCCCTCACTCAGGCAGAGGTCGACGAGGTGGCGCACGCCGTAGGGGCCCTGACGCCGCTGATGGGACGCACCCTCGCGGGTGCCGCCGCCGGCGCGCAGACCGGTAGGGGTGAATAGGGGTGGCGCAGGCCGTGGCGCGCCACTAGTGAGGGGTACCAGGCCGGAAAACGCGTTGTTAAGGTGAACATGACCGGCCGGGGAAACGCATCCCGCGGCATGACGGTACGGATTCCGTGAATTCCCGGAATCCGATTGCGGTGGTTGAAGACGGCGAAGGGCGCACCCGTGCGCGCCGCACCCTTCGCCGTGATCCGGGAGAAACACACGCCTGCAGAGCGCGCAACGCATTCACTTCAGGGGCCCTCGACCAAGGGCGAACGCGTACGCGGCGCGGCGGTGTGGCGTGACCGGTCGGCGTGCCGGGACACGCACACGGGGGACATCAGAGCTTGAGGGGGAGTTGAGTTGGCAACACCCGAGCACGCAGAGATCGACCGATTCATGGTCGTCGAAGTCGAGATCGGCTCGCTTTCGACGGCTGACTCACCGCGAACGGCCGGAGTCGATCCGGAGCACGTACAGGCACTGGCGGTCGTACAGACCCCGCTGCCGCCCATCACGGTGCACCGCCCGACGATGCGCGTCATCGACGGACTGCACCGCCTGCGCGCCGCCGAACTCCAGGGGCAGCGCAAGATCGCCGTGAAGTACTTCGACGGCGCGGAGGACGACGCCTTCGTCCTCGCCGTCGAGTCCAACGTCACCCACGGCCTGCCGCTGACCACGGCCGACCGCAAGCGGGCGGCCGCCCGCATCATCGCCACGCACCCGCAGTGGTCGGACCGGATGATCGCCTCGGTCAGCGGCATCGCGCCCGGCACCGTCGCGGACATCCGCAGGCGTGCGCCGGGCGGCAGGGACGGCGAGGAGAGCCGGATCGGCCACGACGGCCGGGTGCGGCCCATCAACGGCGCCGAGGGGCGCAGGGTCGCCAGCGAGCTCATCGCGCGGAACCCGGCCCTGTCGCTGCGCCAGGTGGCCCGCGTCGCCTCCATCTCGCCGGAGACGGTACGGGACGTACGCAACCGCATGATGCGCGGCGAGGACCCCGTACCGCAGCGCGGGAAGCGGACGGACCACGGCGGCCACGTCCCGCCGCCGCGGGTCGCCCGCCCCTCGGCCGTGCCCGACCGGGACGCGGCCCAGGACCGCGCCGCCGCCGTCAAGCGCCTCAAGGCCGACCCGGCGCTGCGCTTCAGCGAGATCGGCCGCACCCTGCTGCGGCTCCTCAACATCCACACCATCAGCATGGAGGAGTGGGACCAGATCATCGAGAAGGTCCCGCCGCACTGCCGGGGCATCGTCGCCTATCTGGCCGGGGAGAGCGCGGAGATGTGGACGGAGGTGGCGATGCGGGTGCAGAGCAAGGTCGCGGAGACGGCTTAGCCGCTGCTCCGTCGCACGGTGTCCAAGTGGGCGGGGCCCGCGGTTGGACGGCGGAGCCCTGCCCGCCGCCCGCCGCGCGGCACCCCGGGCGCCGTGTCCCCGCGTGCGGGCGCGGGAGCCTCCGCCTAGCGTGATGCCATGGAGCACGACCCGGCGGGGCAATGCCGCTGTGGACAGCAGCCGGCCGGGGAACCGGCCGGCTGTTTCCTGGCGCTGTACGGCGCCGCGCTGCGCACGGGCCGCTTCGACTGGGACCTCGACACGGGCCTCATGACGATGGACGCCACCGCCCACGAGGTCTTCGACGTACGCCCCGAGCAGTACGACAACCGGCCGGAGACCCTCGCCTTCCGCGTGCCGACCGTCGAGGGGCACCGCCTGGACCAGATCGTCTCGCACGCCCTGAAGGACGGCAGCGAGACGTACGGCGCGTACTTCCGCATCCGCTGCCACACCGGGACGCTGCGCTGGACCCACACGCAGGGCTGCATCCTGCGCGACGCCACGGGCCGCCCGCGCCGCATCGTGGGCCTCGTCAGGGACGCCACCCGGGAGCTCGGCGACAGCCCCGCCGCGCTGCGCGAGCGCGCCGACGAGGAGGCGGAGCGGCGCCGCACCACGAGCCTCGTCCAGGGCACCACCGCGGCGCTCGCGCACGCCCGCACCGTCCGTGACGTCATCGATGTCCTGCGCGACACCCACGGCCTCGCCCACCTGGGCGCGTCGAACCTCGTCATGGGCCTCGTCGAGGCGGGCCGCATCCGGCTCGTCGCCGAGGGCCCCGCGGGCAGCTTCGTGCCCGGCACCGACTTCACGGGCGTCGACGAGGACTACCCCATGAGCGAGGTCGTCCGCACCCTCGCCCCGCGCTACATCGAGACGGCCGACGAATTCGCCGAGTCCTACCCGCTGCTCTGGCCGCACATCGACGAGCTCGGCATCACCGCGGCCGCCTATCTGCCGCTGATCGCGCAGGCCCGCCCCATCGGCGTGCTCGGCCTGCTCTACCAGGACAAGACGGGCTTCACCGAGGAGGAGCGCAACGTCCTGGTCGCCCTGGGCAGCAGCATCGCGCAGAGCCTGCAGCGCGCCATGTTCTACGAGCAGGAGAAGGACCTCGCCCAGGGCCTCCAGCAGGCCATGCTGCCCCGCACCATCCCCGGCGTGCCGGGCGCGGAGATCGCCGTCCGGTACCGCTCGGCGGCGCTCGGACGGGACATCGGCGGCGACTGGTACGACGTGATCCCGCTGCCCGGTGGCCACGTCGGCGCCGTCATCGGCGACGTCCAGGGCCACGACACGCACGCCGCCGCCGTCATGGGCCAGCTCCGCATCGTGCTGCGCGCCTACGCCGCCGAGGGTCACACGCCCGCCACCGTCATGGCCCGCGCCTCCACCTTCCTGCACGAACTGGACACCGACCGCTTCGCGACCTGCCTCTATGCCGACGCCGACCTCACCACCGGAGTGGTGCAGCTCGTCCGCGCGGGACACCTCGACCCGCTCCTCCAGCGCACCGACGGCTCCTGCCACCGGGTCTCCGTGGACGGCGGCCTGCCGCTGGGCCTCTCCGCGGAGTTCGGCCGACTCGACTACCCCGTCACCACCCTCGAACTCGACCAGGGCCAGACCCTGTTGCTCTGCACCGACGGCCTCGTCGAGGAGCCCGGCGCCGACCTGGACGACGGCATGCGCGCCCTCGCGGAGCTCGCCGCCGTCGCACCCCGCGACCTGCAGCGGCTCGCCGACCGGCTCTGCGGCATCGTCGACGGCCGCGGCGGGGACGACGACGCGGCGCTCCTGCTCCTGCGCCGCCGCACCGACGACGCGCCCCGCTCGGGCGGCCGACTCCAGCAGCACGTCGCCCCGAGCGACCCGGAGGCGCTCGCCGAGGCCCGGCACATGATCAGGGCCGCGGTGCGGGCGTGGGGCGCGGGCGAGCGCGCCGACGAGATCGAGCTGGTGGCCGACGAGGTGATCACCAACGCGCTCATGCACACCGACGGGTCCGCCATCGTGACCCTGCGCGTCCTGACCGGCACCGACCGGCGGCTGCGCGTCGACGTCGAGGACTCGTCGAGCGCCCTGCCGCGCCGCCGCGACGCGGGCGAGTCCGGGGTGTCGGGCCGCGGCCTGCTCCTGGTGGACCGGCTCGCGGACGCGTGGGGCGTCGAGGCCCGAGGGGGCGGCAAATGCGTGTGGTGCGAGTTCGTCGTACCCGCCCGGGAAGAGCGGGAGTGAGGGAAGAGCCATGCCCGAACTGCCAGAAGTGGAAGCGCTGCGCGAGTTCCTGACGGGCCATCTGGTCGGCCGGGAGATCGAGCGCGTGCTGCCCGTCGCCATCAGCGTCCTCAAGACGTACGACCCGCCGCCCGGCGCCCTCGAGGGCCGTACCGTCACCGCCGTGGAGCGGCACGGAAAGTTCCTCGACATCGACGCCGACGGGACGCACCTGGTCACCCACCTCGCCCGCGCGGGCTGGCTGCGCTGGCACGACAGCGTCCCCGACGGCATGCCGCGCCCCGGCAAGGGTCCGCTGGCGCTGCGTGTCGCCCTGACGACGGGGGAGGGCTTCGACCTCACGGAGGCCGGCACGCAGAAGCGCCTCGCGGTGTACGTCACCGAGGCGCCGCTGGAGCTCCCCGGCATCGCGCGGCTCGGCCCCGACCCGCTGGCCGCCGACTTCGACGAGGAACGGCTCGCGGGTCTCCTGGCGGGCGAACGACGGCAGATCAAGGGGGCGTTGCGCGACCAGAGCCTGATCGCGGGCGTCGGGAACGCGTACAGCGACGAGATCCTGCACGCGGCCCGCATGTCACCCTTCTGGCTCACGTCGAGCCTGACCGAGGAGGAAGTCCATGGGCTGCATGTGGCGCTGCTGGCCACGCTGACCGAGGCGGTGGAGCGCTCGCGCGGTGTCGCGGCGGGCCGCCTCAAGGCGGAGAAGAAGAGCGGCCTGCGCGTGCACGGCCGCACCGGTGAGCCGTGCCCGGTGTGCGGCGACACGATCAGGGAGGTCTCCTTCGCCGACTCCTCGCTGCAGTACTGCCCGACCTGTCAGACGGGCGGGAAGCTGCTCGCGGACCGGCGGATGTCCCGGCTGCTGAAGTAGCGCGGCGGAGAAGCACGGCTCAGGGGCGCCGCAGGGTCAGCAGCGGCTTCCCCCGCCCCGTGCGCACTTCGTAGCGCTCCGTCTGCGCGGTGCGCAGGGCCGCCGTGCCCTCCGTCCGCACCGTCGGCGCGGGCACCCGCCACGACATGACGGTCTGCTCGGATCCGTCGGCGGCGACGGCGACCAACTCGCAGACCCGCCCCTCGGCCGCCGCGTATGCCGCCGTGTCCCGCACGGTGAGGCCGATCTCCGTACCCCAGACACGGTCCCGTGCGGTGAGCGTGGCGGAGACCCCGCTGCGGGCGTCCCGTGCGGCGATCCGCAGCGGTTCAGGACCGTCCGCCGTCCCGACGGTCACGGCGCACACGGCGGACGTCCCGAGGACCAGGACGGCGCCGACGGCGAGCACGCACAGCCGACGCCCGCGCCGGACCCCGGAGAGCCGCCCCGCCCGGCCCAGGAGGCGGTCCAGGAGGCCGGGGGACGGCGCGGCGAAGGGTTCGACGGGGGCCCGGGTCGCCCGGCCGTAGAGCTCCAGCTGGAGCGCCGGTGCGTGGAGTTCGTCGAGCTCCAGCAGGCAGGCCGGACAGTCCATGAGGTGATCCTCGAAGCGGAAGGCGTCCGCCTCGTCCAGGACGCCGAGCGCGTAGGCGCCCGCGTCTCGATGCCGCTCCAGGGGCCTCATGGCGTTCCCTGCCGTTCCGTGTCGGTGCGGAGTGCTGTTCCTCCTCCGGTACGCAGCGGAACACGGAATCACTCAAGGGCCGAACGGTCTCAGAAGAGGTGGATCGCCAGATGCCCCAGCGGCAGCCCGAGCCGCCACGCCGGCGTCCACACCTTGGGCCCGTCCTCCTCGCCCTGGACGGCGCGGCCGGGCACGGAGTCCAGGTCGGGCGCCAGCAGCTCGGTCTCCTGCAGCCAGCGCCACGCCTGGTCGGCGAGGTCCAGATCGGGCCCGGGGCCCTCGGCGGCGCCCGCCGTGAGCAGCGCCATCCGCTCGCGCACCCAGTCCTGCCACGGCTGGCCGTACGCGGTCAGGCTCAGCCAGGTCTCCAGCTGGGAGACCACACGGATTCCGGACAGCTCACCCTCGGTGTCCGACAGGAAGATCGTCAGGGCGAGCGCGTCGCGCCCCGCCCGGTACTCGAAGGAGGTGGGCGGCATCAGATCGCCGGTGCGCAGCAGCTCGTCGGCGATGTACTCGGCGTACAACCACGCCATGGGAACGATCAGTTCGCCGTCCCGTGGGCCTTCCGGGCCGTCGGGGTTTCCTCTGCTCTCGTGCCGCATCCTGTTCCGCCTTCCTCCGGTCCGTGCGCGTCACCGGCTCTGGCCCCCCAATCCGGCACACGGTGAGGACAGCCGAATACCCGGGAGGGGGGCCGGGCAAGGCGCTTTACGGAGGCTTGACCCGGACGTCGGTTTCACCGCAGGTGGGCCGCCCTGTGTTGTTCGTGTCACAGGTGGAATTGTATGACTCCGTTTCAGGTACTTGAACGGCAATGGTCCTTGATTAACCGTTAGCTCCATATGTGGATTCATCTGGCCGAATATCGTCCCAGCCAGGGAGTCCGACCGATGAAGCAGCGCGCACGGATCACACGGCACACACGTCCCGCCCCCACCTCCCACAACCCGCGGCGGACCCCGCGTCCACGTCCCGCGACGGCCGCCGCCGCGGCCCTCCTGATCGCAGGCCTCGCGGGCACCACCGCCTGCACGGTTCAGCAGCCCTCGGCGTGGACGGAGCCGGTCCGGCACGGCGACGCCCACCGCGCCGACGAGGGCGGGGGCCCGGCGCACCGCCCGGCCGGCGGATCCGCGGCCGGCAAGCGCGGCTTCACCCTCGCCGCCTCCGGTGACGTCCTGCCGCACGCCTCGATCATCCGCAAGGCCAACGCGGACGCGGGCGGCGACGGCTACGACTTCAAGCCGATGCTCGCGGGCGCCAAGCCCGTCATCAGCAAGGCGGACCTGGCGATCTGCCACATGGAGACGGTCTACGGCGCCGACGGCGACTACAGCGGCTACCCCAGCTTCAAGTCCCCGCCCCAAGTGGCCCGCGCCCTCAGGGCCACCGGGTACGACGCCTGCTCCACCGCCTCCAACCACACCCTCGACGACGGCGCGGACGGCGTGCGCCGCACCCTGGACGCGCTCGATAAGGCGGGCGTCAAGCACGCGGGCTCGGCCCGCACGGCCGCCGAGGACAGGACCCCGGCATGGCTGCGGGCGGGTGACGCCAAGGTCGCGCAGCTCGCGTACACATACGGCACCAACGGCTACCCGCTGCCGAAGGGCAAGCCGTGGACCGTCGACCTCATCGACCGCGACAAGATCGTGGCGGACGCCAGGGCGGCCCGCAAGGCGGGCGCGGACGTCGTGGTCGTCAGCCTGCACTGGGGCAGCGAGTGGCAGGACGCCCCCGACAAGCAGCAGCTGCGCCTCGGCAAGCAGCTCACGGCGTCCCGCACACACGGGCGCCCCGACATCGACCTCATCCTCGGCACCCACGCCCATGTCCCGCAGGCCTACGAGAAGATCAACGGCACCTGGGTCGTCTACGGCATGGGTGACCAGGTCGCCGGCGAGATGATCAACCACGAGGGCGCGCACGACCCGCGCGGCAACCAGGGCACCATCGGCCGCTTCACCTTCGCGCCGCCCACCGAGGCGGGCGCCCGCTGGGAGGTGAAGAAAGCCGAGTTCCTGCCCATGCTGTTCGACACGGACTCCGTCCGCGTCGTCAACCTCAACACCGCCCTCGACGGCGGCGCCGAAGTGGGCGACGTCCGCGACCGCATCCGCCGCGTCGTCCTCAGCCGCGGCGCGGGCAAGGACGGCCTCGTCATGGGGAAGTAGCCGCGGCGGAGCCGGCCGCGGCCCGGGACGGGAGCCGCCTCACTTCCCGACACCGCTCCCGTCCGTCTTCGCCAGCTCCGACCTGCGGTACGAGTAGCCGAAGTAGACGACGAGGCCGAGCAGGAACCAGACGGCGAACCGCACCCAGGTCTGCCACTGCAGGAACGTGATCAGCCAGATCGAGAACACCACCCCGATCGCGGGCACCACCGGCATGCCGGGGCAGCGGAACGTCCGCGGCAGCTCCGGCCGCTTGTAGCGCAGCACGATCACCGCGACGCACACCACCACGAACGCCAGCAGGATGCCGATGTTGGTCAGCTCGGCCGCCTCGCCGATGGGCAGGAACCCGGCGATGGCGGCCGACGCGACCCCGACGATCCACGTCACGCGGGTCGGCACGTGCCGCGTCGGATGCGTCTTGGCGAACCACTTGGGAAGCAGCCCGTCCCGGCTCATCGAGAACCACACGCGCGTGCAGCCGAGCATGTCAGCAAGTGAACTTTAGGTTCAGGCTGTCTCTGGACCCCTGACCAGCACCAACACCCCAAGGCGCCCCGCCGCACTCCGGCCGGGGCGCCTTCCTCATGCCCGCGGCCCGCACCTGACTCGCCTCGGTGCGCGCCGCGGTTCCACCATTCCGATCACGACAGAGGAGTCCGTCATGCCCGACACCGCCGCGCCCAAGTCGAGTGGCCTGAAGCTGGTCCGCGAGTTCTTCGGCCTGACCATGCAGGAGATGAAGGCCGAGTGGATGCAGGGTGGCCTCACCGAGGCCGATAAGGCGCAGATCGTCCAGGGGCTCAGCGACGGGACGCTGACCTACTGACCGGACTCGCCGGCCGCCCGGCGCTGCTCCGTAGCACGGCGGCGCCGGGCGGCTTTCACGCGCTTGTCCAGGTCGGCGTTGATCCATGCCGTGACGGTGGTGCCCTCGGCCTTGGCCTCTTCCATGGCCGCGTCCCACAGCTCCTTCGGGACGCGGACGTTGTGCTGCTCGGTCACGCCGGTCCGGGGTCGTCCTCGCAGGGCCACGGGTTCTCCGCCTCCTGGATTCTGGGGGTACAGAAAATCTAGCAGACGCCCCTTGACGGCCCATGGTCCCGGCGAGATTCTGTATATACAGAAAATCGAACCGCAGAGGTGGGGATCATGGAATCTGCCATCGTCCTGGTCGCGGGCACACTGCTAGGCGGCCTGCTCCAGTACCTGATCACCGACTGGCGGGCGCGTTCCGAGCGGCGCCGCGAGGCCCTGGCGGACGCGGCCGGCGCCTTGCTGGGCAGCCTCGCAGCGCTGCGCCAGGAGCAGTACGAGAAGATCGTCGCCCGGCGTCAGGGAGTGGCCGACTCCCTCGATGACATGCGCACCCGCTACGCGGCGCGTACCGCGGTCACCACCGCGAGGGGCGCGCTGCGACTGGCGACGCGCGATGCCGCGGTGGTCGCCACGGCGCGCCAGGCCATCGGTGCCACGTTCGCCCTCGGGGATGCGCCCGACGACGCCGATCTGCAGACCGTCGGCGACGCGGCCCGCGACGCACACGACGCGTTCGAGGACGCTGCCGTGGCCGCGGTGCACGCGCGCCGCTGAACACCGGCCCCGGCGGGGGAACCTGCCCGTCACTGGTCGCACGGCGCCGGGGCACTCCGATCATCCCGCAGCCCTGAGAAGGGGGCAGATCATGCAGGACCAGTACGCGTTCATGAAGCAGCACCCGCAGCCGACGAACCCCGTCGAGGCCCTGGCCCACACGCTGGCGGTCCTCGGGGAGCTGCCGGACGACAAGACCGTGGTGCAGGCCACGTCGGGGGTGTACGGCAAGGGCGTGCGCACCGGTCTGACGATGGGCGACTTGCGCGAGATCGCGGGCATGCTGAAGCGCTGGGCGGGCAGCGATGCCTGAGTCCGTACCCGAGCCCTCCGCCTGGACGTTCACCGATGGCAGCGGCATCCGCCGCCAGGTCAAGGTGCACACCACCCGCGACGGCTGTGACGTCTTCTTCGAGCCGCGTTTCGTGGGCGACCCGAAGCCGTGGTTCGACGCGGACCGCGCGCACGGCGACCCGTCCGCGTACTACGCCGACGCCGACTTGGTCACGCTGGGCATGCCGGTCACGTCGTGGTCCGGCTTCGGCGACTGACCGGCGAGAATGGCGTCATGACCGGCGACGAACTTCCCGAACCCGTGTACTGGTTCTGCAACTCGTGCGGCGAGGAAGCCGATGAAGCGGGCGAGTGCTGCGACGACGGCGAGATCGAACCCGCCTACGACGACTGATCCCGAGCCCCGGCCGGCCATCACGGCGCCGGGGCTCTTCCGCGCCCGGAACCGATCGCTCCGATTCCCCTTTTCGTATATACGAAAATCATGGCGGGCGACCTTGACGGACCATGATCCCAGCGAGATTCTGTATATACGGAAAGTCGAGCTGGGAGGCAGGGGCCATGAAGACCACCGTCGCCGAATACCTGGTCACCCGGGGTCTCCCGGCCACGTGGTGCTACGCCTCCCCGTTCGGCCGCATCGCTGCCGAGACCTACCGCAGCACCTACCGCCGCGAGCCGCGCCACGCGTTCCGGCTCATCAACGGCCGCTTCCGCCGCGTGATGGCCTACCGCGCGAGTGAGCGTCACGTGCTCGACACCGCGTGGGAGATCTATCCGCGCTGCACCGACCCGTCTGCCGCCGTCCCGTCGCCGCGCCGCACCGTGGCGCGCATCGACCGCGTGCTGAACGACTACAGCGTCAGCGGCGACGCGATGCGGTGGCAGCCCGGCAACCAGCCGCTGACGCGGCACCCGTGAGGGGGAGTCATGTTCAACGTCTTCATCGACCACCCGGTGACGGGGGCGAACGTCGAGATCATCAGCCTGGAGAAGGCGTACGAGGCATCCGCCGTCGCCAACTTCTGCACCGACGCCGGATACCGCGTCGACGCCGACCTGTGGACCGAGACCGACCAGTACGCCATGGTCTCGCCCGCCCTGTACGAGCGCCTGAACCTGGCGCGGTTCGCGACGGTGCCCTCATGATCCTCTCCATCATCGTCTGGGTCTGGGATCACTGGGTCCTGTACACGCTGCTCACCGCCGCGCTGGTCGCGGTGGCCGTGGCGGTCACTGCGTGGGAGGGGCGGGCGCGGTGATCCGCGAAACCTACAAGGGCCGGAAGATCAAGGTCGTCAAGGGCCGGGGCAGCGACTACGGATACACCCGCGTGACGCTGAACGGCACGGACCTGGGCAAGCACCTGGGTGACGAAGCCGCAGCGCTTCGCTGGATACGCAGCACCATCGACCACGCTGACCAGATGGGGATGGGCAACGGCCGGTACGGCGCCGAATGGTACGAGCCCGGCACCTTCGAATTGAACGAGGTCGGGCACGTCGTTGCTTCCGGCGGCGTCTGCTCCTGCACCTACTGCGAGCGCAAGCCCTGGAACTCGTGCCAGAACATCACCGCTGGTGGCGTCTGCGTCTGCGATCACTGCATGAAGCAGCACCTCTGACCCACCCCGCCCCGGTCCGGTCACCACGGACGTCGCTGCAAAGGCAGACCGGGGCCCTCGGCACCACCCCATCAACCCGCGAGGGGGAGTCATCATGCCCGACAAGCCGCAGTTGCTGACCTGGAGCGAGGAAGTGGTCTATGGCGGGCCGGACGGGACATCCGCCGTGCTCTGCATCACGGAGACGGGCGAGAAGGCGGCGCTCCTGCTCCCGCCGGACGAACGGGTGGATCTTGCACTCATGCTCTCCCTCCCGGAGCAGTGCCCGCACGTCTGATCCGGCAAGCCCCGCCCGGGATATGCGGCCCGCGCTCCGCGCACCGACTCGCTTCCCGGGCGGGCCCTGCGCCCGTACCCCAACGGCAGAGGGACGGCCACTTAAAAGGCCATTTCAGTGCGGGTTCGAATCCCGCCGGGCGCACTGCCACAGCCAACCCCCAGGAAGGGGGCGCCCGTCATGGGCTACAACATGATCGCCGAGAATCCGCCCACGGGCACCGCCGCGTACTTGTGGATCAGCGACGGAATGATGGACGACGCCCGTCAGGTCATGAGCCTGCTCGGCATGCTCACCGACGACGGGCCCCCCGACTGGCCCGCACCGGGCACCGCCACCGGCATCGCGTACTGCGCCCTGCACGGCAAGAGCGGACACCTGGCCGGGCCCGACGGCATCACCGCCGCGCTGAAGCGGTGGTACGCCGCACCGGATCACGTCCGCGCGGACATCACCGATCAACTGGCCTGGTGGCCCGACTGGATCGCCTACCTCGAACGCGCGGCGGCCTGCGGCGGCTTCCGCGTCCGCTGACCCCTGAGCCCCCGCCCGGTTGCGTCGCCCCCGTCCGCCGGGCGGGTCCCCGGCAGCCGCCTCGCCACACCCCACCCCGTGGCGGGGCGGCTGTCACCCCACACCGATCACTGCCCCGGAAGGGGGCGTCATGGACCTGTTCGGAAAGATCCACATAGCGAACGAGCATCTGGCCACTGCTGGACGCGAAGGGATCGTCTTCACGTCGCGGTACAAAAAGCCGATCACGGATGATGTCGTCGTCACTGCCTTCCACCCGACCACGGGGGACGGCCGCAGCTTCCTCATGACGCGGGCCGAAGTCGAAGAGCTGCATGGTGCGCTGGGCAAGTGGCTCGATACCGGATGGGCCGGGTTCGTGGACGGGGCGCCGGGGCCCGGCGAGGGCTACCCCGACTCCGGGCTCGGGACCGTCCAGGATGCACGCCCCGTACTGGACGAGCACGAGCGGCAGCGTGCGGAGCGGGCCGCGAACGACAGGCGCCTTGAGAAGAGCCGCAAGGCGCAGTATGCGCAGCACACGCGGGACGAACTGCTGGACGAGATACGCCTGCTGAAGTGGAACATGGACGCCGCGAAGAGGGACGAGCAGGCATGGCGCGACGCGGCAGCGCGCGACCGCGAGAGCTTCGAGCGGCAGATCAAAGCTCTGCGCCAGGCGATCAACGGCCGGAAGACCGTGCCGGTTGCCGATCTTGAAGCAGCGATCAAGGAAGCGCGCGGATCATAACCACCCTCGTGATCCACATCCTGACGTGCGACGCCGTCGTCGGCGACGACGTCGACTACTGCCCGCACCACTCCTGAAAGCTCCCCTGCCCCCGATCGGGTCCGGTTGCAGCCGGGCCGGGCAGGGACCCCGCGCGCTTGGCGGCAGCGCGGGGAGCAGGGACGCCCCGGAGGCTGCTAAGCCCCTCCGGGGCGTCCGCCACCACTAGCCCCCTGCCAGGGGACGCCCCGGCCTGCTGGACGCCGGGCGCTGGCAGGGACCCCGCGCTTCTGGTGGCGCGGGACAGGACGCCCCGGAGCGGAGTGGCTACCGCATCCCGGGGCGTCCGCATATCGCCCGTAGCTCAGTCAGGAAGAGCCTGCGTTCTCCCCTCCTTGCTCACGCGCAGAGACCCCGGTTCGAGTCCGGGCGGGCGACCGATACGCATCACGACACGTCCCCACCGGGACCCGTGGCGCCGCAAGCGGCGCCTTCTTTCTTTCCGCAGTACCGCCCTGAAGGGGGCGCGCCATGGCGACCATCGCCGACCTCGACATCACGACCGAAGAACTTCAGCGCCGCATGGCCGAACTCACCGCTGAGGCCGAAGAGAAGGCCCGCCGCATCCGCGAGGGCGAGGCAGCCGAGATGCGGCACCTGCTGCACGACCCGGACCCCGACAGTGCGACCCCGGCCTTCCCGGACCTGCGCAAGGGGACTTCGAAGAGCAGGGGCGGTGCGCGGTGAGCAGCTACGTGCGCATGTGCGCCGCGTGTCAGCGCGACTTCCTCGCCAACGTCTGGTTCGGCGACTTCTACTGCTCGAAATGCACGAAGAGGCAGCTCAATGCCTTTGACCCGCAACCTGGCGACACCGTCAAGGAACTGCACCGGGCAACGGCGTACCAGTCGACGGACATCAACGGGCCCTACCGCGAGACGTGGGTGATCCTCGCCCGCGCCTGCCCCGAGGGCGAGCACGACTGCGATGCGCGGGATGAAGTCACGCTGCGGCAGCTCGGCTTCCCCGAGGGACCCGAGCATGTACGCACCGTCGGGCATCTCGATCCGGCGACGCTGCGCAAGAGCGCGAGGCCGCTGTGACCCGCCGCGTCCAGCTCACGAAGAGCAAGGTCCGCGCTCGCAGGAAGCCCGCGCGGAGCGCCGACGACACGGACGTCCAGGACCGCGCTGCCAGCGCCTCACGCAGGGCGCGGCGCGTCTCTGCGGGGGCGGCCGCGTGGCTGCGCAGGACGGGGGAGCGGTGAGCGACGTCCCGGAGACCTACCTCGGGGCAGCCGTCCCGGACGACATCAAAAAGCAGTGGCGCCGCTGGGAAGGTGCCGAGTGGCGCAAGGCGCAGTACCGCGCCACCAACCGCCTGTACCCGCCGGACGAACGCTTCAACGTCCGCGCTCCCGAGGGCATGTGTGAGAGGCACTGGGACATGCGGATCGGCTACCGCAACATGCACTTCGACCCGGTCACGGGTGACCGGTGGCCCGGACATCCCGGCTCACTGTTCATCGTGATCGGGAGCGACCTGAACGCCGTCCGTGAAGAGCGGCGCTGCGAATGGGACGAGAAGGCCAGCGAACAGATGCAGCTGATCGAGCGCATCTGCCTGTCCGGCCGCTCGCCGCAGTGCACCCCCAGGGAGACGTCATGACGCGCGGACTGCTGTGCATCGCGCTGGGGCTGGCCGCCATGGCGGCGGTCGTCCTGCCCGGCAGTGACCTCACCTTCGCACGCCAGCTGCTGGGCATCGCCGCCTTCGCGGGCGTCCAGGCGGCAGCCGGCGCGCTGCTGATCCGATGACGAGAGGAAGAGACATGAGCGAGAAGGAGCCGGAAGCCGTCGACGTGGACGACTGTCTCGCGCTGCGCTTCGCGGAGCTGCGGAGCGCGAAGGAATCCGCTGCGAAGTGGAAGAAGTACGCGGACAGCCTGACAGATTCCCTGCTCGAAGAGCTGGGCTATGACCCGGACGACAACCGCCCGCCATCGCGGCTGGCACGCGACGCGGACGGCACGCCGCTCTTCGAGGTGGCCGTGACCTACCGCACGGACCTCGACCGCAAGGGCCTGGCCGCGAAGTACCCGGCGATCTTCGCTGAGTTCGAGACGAAGACGCCGGTCAAGACCATCAAGCCGCCGCAGGGGTGAGTCAGCAGCCATGACCGACACACAGCTGAACTGCTTCGACATGAACTGCTCCTTCACCGGCCCGCCGTTGCAGTACGCAGAGCACCTGTACAGCGAGCACACCGAGGACTCGCCAGGCGTGGACCGCTGGGACGTCGTCGAGCGCCTGCTCTGGTCAGGCGCCCGCGGCGCGGCCAGCGGGCAGAGCATCCCGGCTCCGGCGGTGCGCAACGACTGCGCGTTCTGCCACCGCGAGCGGTCGGCGAAGGACGACAACCACGCACCGGAGTGCCCCTACTGGGACTTCTTCGGTCCCGCCGATTAGATCCCCGTCAGCCCCGCTGCCACACCGGCCGCGGGGCTTCTTCATGCCCAGGAGGGCGCTGTGACCCTTGCGCAACGGATGGCGCTCTTCGAGGCTTTCGCGAGACTCGGTGAGCTGACCTGGCTGGACGGCTTCTGTGGTGGCGGCGGATCATCCGTTGGCATCGGCTACGTTCCCGGCCAGCGCATCGTGATCGCCATCAACCACTGGCAGTTCGCGATCGACATCCATCAGGCCAACCACGACGGTACCGATCACGACTGCGCCGACATGTCGCAGGTCGACCCGTGGAGGTATCCCAGGACCGATTGCGCCTGGTTCTCGCCCTCGTGCACCAAGCACAGCGTCGCGCAGGGCAAGAAGCGCCCGGTCCAGCCGGACGACGCGGCAGAGCGTTCGAGGGCGACCATGTGGGACGTCCAGCGTTTTGCCGAGGTGCACCGCTACCGCTTCATCATCGTCGAGAACGTGGTGGAGGTGCGGCAGTGGTGGGCCTTCCGCGCCTGGAAGATAGCGATGGAGGACACCGGCTACTGCCTGCACGAGGTGTTCCTGAACGCGGCGCACGCGAACATGCTGGGCCCGTCCGCGAACCAGTGGCGCGACCGCTGGTTCTGCATGCTGCACCTGAAGGGCACGCGCTGCCCGGACATCGACGGCTGGCTCGCTCCCATGGCGCAGTGCGAGAACTGCGGCGACGTGCGCGGGCGCCAGGCATGGAAGAACGGCCGCGACGCGGGCAAGTACCGCGCGCAGTACATGTACGCCTGCCGCACGTGCGGCGCCGTGGTGCGCCCCTACGTCCGGCCGGCGAGTGAACTGATCGACTGGGACCGCGAGGCGCAGCTGATCGGGGACCGGCCCACGCCACTCGCCGACAAGACCATGTGGCGTATCGGGTACGGGTTGCGCAAGTACTGGGGCTCGCCCTCGCTGGTGCCGGTGGAGGGCCGCGACGGCAAGCGTCCCACCGCGGCGGGCGCCCCCATGCGTACCGTCACGACGCGCAACGAAACGGGCTTGTTGGTCCCCGCGGGCGGTACGTGGAACAACGACGCGGTGCCCGTCGACCGCCCGGCGCGCACCGTGATGACACGCGAGACGACCGGGCTGGTCGTTCCGCCGTTCATCGCGGAACTGCGGGGCGGGTCCTCGAAGGCACGGCTGGTCTCCGAGCCGCTGTCGACCGTGACGGCGTCGGGGAATCATCACGGCCTGGTGATCCCGTACTACTCGAAGACGCGCCCGCGCACGGCTGAGGAGCCGTTCATGACCGTGACGACGGTCGACCGGGCAGGGCTGATGCCCGATCCGCCGGTCCCGTACGGCGTGCCGCTGATGGATTACCTCGGCACCTTGCACCGCCGGAAGTCGCGTGCCTGGCAGATGCTCGTCGACTCCTGCGGATTCCGCATGCTCGAACCGTTCGAGTACGCGCGCTTCCAGGCTTTTCCGGATTCCTATGACTGGAGTCCGGCCAGCCTTGCACGCCCGCTCAGCAAGCGGCGGCGCGTGCGCATGATTGGAAATGCTGTTCCGCCGAATCTGGCACGGGACTTGGTCGGCTGCGCCGTCGAATCGATGGCGCTGTAACACGACCATGTGTCGGGGGAATACGCCGGACGGGCATCTGTGGAACAGCTCTATTGGTGCTCCCTCGCTGGTAGTCGAATGCGACTGGTGCACCATCTGCGGCATGCCACGTCCGGGGTTCCTTGACCCCCGAGACAAATGGGCCGACGCCGATGACGAACGAGATCGAATTTCCCGACCTGAGCGATGACGAGCCGTGGGACATCCCGCTCGAACTCCCCGCCATGGTCGACCTTTTGGACTTGGAGGTGCGGCCTATGGAGAGCCGTGACGCACGGGCCCTGGCCGAAGAGAAGCATTACCTGCACCGCAAACCGACGGTGAGCCACGCCTACGGCCTGCACGCCGGACTCGCGGCCGTCGGCCTGGTCACGCTCGGCTCGCCGGCCAGCGGGCACCTGCAGCGCGGCGCCTGCCCCGGCGACCCGTCCTGCGTGATCGAGCTGAACCGCCTGTGGGTCGACGACGCCATGCCGCCGAACACCGCGAGCTGGTTCGTCTCCCGCGCCCTGCGGCAGATGCCGCCGCGCATCGTGGTGTCGTACGCCGACACCGCGTACGGGCACATGGGCTACGTCTACCGCGCTATGTCGTTCCGGTACGCGGGCTGGACGGACATGGAGCGGCGCACGCCGCGCCTGGACTACGTGCCGCTGCGTGGCGGGCACAGCCGCGAGGCGACCCGGTCCGGCTACCGCGAGACGGTGCGGCGCCGCCCCAAGGTCAAGTACTGGACGACGACGGGGGACCGGCGCGAGCGCCGCCGCCTCGCACGGCTGTGTACCTGGCCGTCCCTGGACTGGCGCACCCTGCCGCCGCCGACCGAGCACCGGCACCACCGTGTCCGGTAGGCGGCGCTGCAAGGACTGCCCGGCGGACGCCAGGAGTCCCCGCCCCGCCCCGCATCCCGGACCGCGGTGCGCGAGCCATCACCGCCTGGAGAAGCAGCGGCGTAGGACCGCAGCGCATGAGCGCCGGGTGCGTGACACGTACGGTCTCGCGCCCGGCGACTACGACAAGCTGC
The DNA here is from genome assembly GCF_008642335.1 of Streptomyces venezuelae. Lineage (NCBI taxonomy): Bacteria > Bacillati > Actinomycetota > Actinomycetes > Kitasatosporales > Streptomycetaceae > Streptomyces > Streptomyces venezuelae. The sequence goes on from NZ_CP029191.1 coordinate 7,448,516, forward strand.
TGCGCTTCCAGGGCGGTCGCTGCGCCATCTGCACCCGCGGCAAGGGGATCTCCAAGCGCCTTGCTGTCGACCACGACCATGCCTGCTGCCCCGGCCCCACCTCGTGCGGCAAGTGCGTACGCGGCCTGGTGTGCGGCAGGTGCAACTCCGTGCTGGCCCATGCCCGCGACGCGATCGAGTTCTTCGACCGGGCCACTGCCTACCTGATCAACCCGCCCGCACGCCGACTGAAAGGCACCACGTGATTCCGCAGATCGTCATCGGCCTGAACGCAGGAGGCTTCCTCTTCCTGTGCTCCCTCGCGTGGGCCTGGAGGCAGAGGGAGCGCCGTCGTGGCCGCTGACAAATACCACTGCATCGGCTGCCGCAAGAACGTCGCGGCGACGGCAGAGAAGCGCTACCGCAAGCACGACCGTGAGAAGGGCACCGAGTGCTCGCGATCGCGGCGCGACATCCCGACCTGGCTGCTCGCGCGCGGTCCCGAGACGGCGCCGGACGACGTGCGTCCCGTCATCGGCCGCGACTACGCCAAGTGCCCCGAGTGCGGGCGCTCGCCGCAGCTCGATCTGACGACAGGGCACTTCATCGACCACGTCCGGGACGTGCGCGTCCCGCTGGAGAAGCGCGAGCAGTGCCCCATGTCCGACAAGCCGTACGTCCCGGAAGGAGAGCCATGCCCATCTGGCCCGTCTGGCACTGCCGCTGGCCCCTCGCCTGCGACAACAACGCCACCTGCCCAGGATGTCACTGGGCAGGCACCGACCCAGGATGCCGCTCCTGCGCCTACCGGGCCAGAGTCGACCGAAGCAGAGGAGATGATCAGCCAGTGGGCAGCAACCGCGCGGGAAATCGAGGACAGGGAACTGCCCCCGCCCTACCCGGAGTCGACGCCTACGCCGAAGGGCTCGCCGCCGCGGCAGAGCGCTCACCATGCATCCGGAACTGCGACGGCCCCACCGCAACCGGAGGGCACTGCGAAGGATGTTGCGCATGCCGAGGATGTGAATACGTCTACGGACCCGGTGGCCTGTCACATCGCGGTCGCGCACCCGCCGCACCGCTTCATGCACAAGAAGCGGGTGACCCAGTGCGCGGGGAAACCTGCGCAGACGACTGTGCGTACGGAGTCTGTGGCGGCCCCGTCCTCTGCGGAGGATGCTGCCGCTGCCTCGGAGGCTGCGCCGTCCAGTACGAAGAGGAGCGTGCAGCCGAGAACAGACGGCGGCGGCTGCACGAAGGTCGATGGCCCGTTGACGAACCCTGCTGCCTCAACCCCCAGGGCGGCGTCTACGGAGAGTGCGACTGCCCCGAAGCCGACCGGCGACGGGCCGCCGCCGGACATCGAGGCGCTGGCGAAGACGTTCCCGACGGACGCGAGCAGTCGCGGGCTGATCGAGTTCCCGCCGGAAGAGCACACGACGACGGACGCACAACTGGCCAAGGTGGTGGCGGTAGTCGCGAAGAGGGCTGCGGCGCCCACCCCGACTGCCTCAGGCCCGACGGAAGCTGCGGCTGCGGCACCGGCTGAGGGGCCGCTGTTCGCGCAGCCCGGCAGCCCGTTCAGCCAACCGGGCGCGGTCGAGCCGGCCGCCGCGGCGGTGCCGATGACGGTGCAGGGTGAACAGATAGCGGCGCGGCTGAAAGAGATGTTCTATGCGTATACCAACCGCACCGATCGCAGCACTCAGACAACGCTGGGACCTTCGGAGATCGGCAGTCCGTGTGACCGTCGAATCGCGATGTCCCTACTGCGAATTGCCCCTGTCAATCCGGGTGGCGATAACTGGGCTTCCTTCGTCGGGACTTGTGTACACACTGGCCTCGCCGACATGTTCTTGTGGGCTGACGCGGGGCAGGGCAGATACGCAGTAGAAACGCCACTTCAATTCCCGTCGGTGCACGTGCCGCGCGGCACGGCTGATCTCCTTGATCGCACGCTGGTCATGGTCGCCGACCACAAAGCGATGGGCCGTTGGTCGCTCGACAAACTGAAGACGCAAGGCCCATCGCCGACATACCGCGTCCAGGTGCACGTCTACGCCTACGGCATGCGCCTCAAGGGCGAAGCGGTGGACCACGTCGCCCTGGTCGCATGGCCGCGCGAGGCGTCCAGCCTCGACGATCTCTACGTGTGGACCGAGCCGTATGACCCGGCCATCGCCCGCGATGCGCTGGCCAGGGTGGACCGGATAGCGGAGACGACTGAGCGACTCTCGACAGGGGAGAATGCCATACCGGCACTGGAAGTGGCGAGCTACTTCGCCGTCAACTCTGAGTCATGTCGCTTCTGCCCCTGGTTTGCGCCCGGAGACCCGACGATGAAGCGGGGGTGTCCTGGCCGGTGACTAGCGGAAAGCGAGTGACTGACCTCGAAGAGCACTTTCGGGCGAGACTCATTATCCAGCCGTCGGGACACTGGCGGTACGGGACCCGTGTAAACAACAAGGGATATGCCCGTATCTGCTACGGCGCTGATCGCGAGTATGCGCATCGTGTATCGCACCGGCTGTTCGTCGGACCCATACCGGACGGATACGACGTAGATCATCTATGTTGCCTGCCATGGTGCGTTAACCCTCTGCATCTCGAAGCGGTACCTCACTCCGTGAACATTCGGAGGGCGTATCGAGTATGCGGCGCGAAGCTGCATGACTTGACCAACCCAGCCAACTACTACGTTCGCAAGAACGGTGGTCGAATGTGCAAGCCCTGCAATGATCTGAGAAACCGCGCTCGATTTAAGCGAAACGAGAGTCGCAATGACCGCCAGTGACCCCGCCGTCGAATGGTGGGAGACCGACCCAGACAGCCCGGGAAATCTAGAGCGCTGTGAGATTGAGTTCCGGGACCCAGTCATTCGCTACCCGGAGCTTGTCGTCGTGACGGCATTCGGATGCGACAGCGGTGTGTATACCCGCCCCATGTTCGAAGTGATGTCGCAATGACCCTGATCCGCGCCGCCCTGCACAGCCTCTTCCCCGCCCTGCACCGCTGGGCAGAAGCAGTCGGCGGGCCGCTGCGCTGGACGTGCGCCGGCTGCGGCGCGCAGAGACACGAACTCCCGTGAAAGGAACCCGATGACCCGCAACCGCAAGATCCCCATCGCCCTCGCCGCCCTTGGCGCCGGGGGCGTTCTGCTGCTCAGCGCCTGCTCCTCTGCGGGCGAGCCGTGGAACGACGCACCGATCGACCACAAGGTCGACCGCCCTGCCGTGGTCAACGCGGCGCCGGACGGCTTCGCCAACTACGCCGAATCCTGCGACGACTTCGGCAACCTCGTGATCACGACACGCGACGGCGAGGGCGGTGGCAAGGCGGTCGCCGTGGTGAAGGACGAAGAAGCATGCGCCTCCTTCGACAAAGGCGCCTCAGGATGGAGGAAGGCCAAGTGATCCACTCCGACCCGCACCCCAAGGCAGGGCAGACCGTCACCGTCGACCTGGGGCAGGGCCCGCAGGAATACCGCCTCGAAGACTGGTGGGACCGCGTCAGCGGCAGCTCGTGGATGTACGCCGAAGGCCACCTGGCCTGCCTCGCGTACGCGATACGCACCGCCGGGATCACGCCCATCGATGACGAAGTCGTGTACGGCAAGTGCGGCGGCATCGGCCACCTGGCGCACGTCAGTGAGATCAAGGAAGAGGACTAAGTGACCACACCCAACCCGTTCCAGCAGCCGGGCAAGAGCGGTGAGTTCTTCTCGCCGAAGCACCACCCCGAGTGGCTGGACAGACTCTTCATCTTCTATCCGGACAGCTCCACCATGCGGACCTTCAAGGAAGAGGAAGGTCCCAAGGAGTTCGTGACCGCCGACGTGGCAATCGTCGATCTGGCCGACCCTCAGACCGGCCAGCCCGTGGAGCTGAAGGGGGTGAGCATCGGCGGTGTCAGCCTGGTGCCCGCCCTCAACCGCGACCGCATCGGCACCAAGGTGCTGGCACGGCTGCGCAGAGGTGCGCCGAAGGGCGGCAACGACGGGGCGTTCTACCTCGATGCCGAATCCCTGACTCCGCAGGACATCGCAACCGCCACCGCGTACGACGCTTCACGCACGGCGCAGCAGTTCAATCGGCCGACCGTGCAGCAGACCCCGGCTGCCGCACCGCCTCAGCAGTACGGCCAGCAGCCTGCACAGGCGCCGTACGGGGGCGCCCCGGCCCCGCAGCAGGCGCAGCCGCAGTACGCCTCGCAGCAGCTCCCTTACGACCCGTGGCAGGGCACCCAGGCGGCGGCACCCGCGGGCCCTCCGCAGGGGCAGTGGGGCCAGCCCCCGGCTGGCCAGGGCCAAGCCCCTGCCGCTGCACCTCAGGGTGCTTCTGCGCCCGGTGCCGCCCCTCAGTGGGGGAACCCTGCCGCTTCGCCGCAGGCAGCCCCTGCCCCGACGCCCCCTGCCTCAGCATCTGCCGTTGATCCGGCGCTGACCGGCTTCCTGCAGAGCAAGCAGGTGCCGACAGCAGGCATGGGGCAGGGCCAGATGCTGATGATCGCGAGGCTGTACGAGGACTGCCCGCCGCAGTTCCTGCAGTAGATCCACCGCACCACCACGAGGGATGCGACCCGCATGGGCGTGTCCCTTTTTTCATGCCCGCAGCCAGGACCCGCTACATCCGGGCGGGTCCTGGCTGCGCCCTCAACCCGCAAAGGAATCCCGCATGTTCAACCGCAAGAAGGATGTCCCCGCCCCGAGCGGCACCGGCCCGGCGATCAGCCTCGACAAGGTGCCGCCCGGCCTGGTCAGCCTCACCAAGACCGCCGCCGTCAGCCTGGAGAAGCAGGGCCTGACCGGGCAGCGTGCGGCGGTGTACCTGGTGCTCGATCACTCCGGTTCGATGGTGCCCTACTACCAGGACGGCAGCATGCAGCGCCTCGCCGAGCAGGCGCTCGGACTGTCCGCGAACATGGACGACGACGGCTGCGTGCCGCTGATCTACTTCGGCTCGTACGTCGAGCACCTCAGCGACATCGACCTGGACAGCTACCAGGGCGTCGTCGACCGTACGCACAACCGGGTGCACTGGGGATCGACGAATTACGCCGCCGCGATCAACTACGTCATTGAGGCGCACGACAATCCGAGCGCTCCTGCACTGGTCATTTTCCAGACCGACGGCGACCCCGACTCACGGCAGCAGGCCGAAAGCGCGATCCGCACGGCCAGCGAATGGCCGATCTTCTTCTCCTTCGTCGGCTTCGGCCCCGCACGCAACATGCGCTTCCTCAAGAAGCTGGACGACCTCAAAGACCGCACGGTCGACAACGCGTCCTTCTTCCACGCGGCCGACCCGCACGCGGTGAGCGACGCCGCGCTGTACGACGGCATCACCCACGAGTACGCGGGGTGGCTCGCCGCTGCGTCCGCGGCCGGGGTCCTACGGTGATCCGCCGCCTGACCGTCGCAGCGCTGGCCGTATTCGCCCTGGTCCTGGCCGGATGCGGCGCCGACTACGCCGAGGGGCCCGCCGGAACGGTCGTGGACAAGGAAAGCAAGTACAAGGCGGCGGTGAAGCACTGGGAGTACGAGCTGACGACGCAGGGCAAGGACGGCCGCGAGCACGAGTTCAGGGTGTCCAGGTCCGACTACGACGACTGCGTGCGCGGCGCCCGTTACCCGAAGTGTGCCGAGGGCTGACTCATCCGGGGCCCGTCACGGCGGGCCCCTTCGTCATGCAGGCAGGGGCGGGGCTTCCCCACGGAGGCGCGCTCACCCCGTCCCTGCCTGCTTGATGAGGCACATGTCCACAGGAGGACGGCATGCGGAAGCACGTCTGCGCCATCCGCGGCTGCACCAGGCCACAACTGGCGCGCACATGGTGCGAACGGCACTACCGCCGTTGGCGGCGGCACGGCCACCCACTCGGAGGGCGGCGCTATCGCACGGGCTGCAAGGTCCCGGAATGCACGGCCCGGCACAGCGCCAAGGGGTACTGCGCCAAGCACTACGAACGCGTGAAACGGCACGGCGACCCGCTCTATCTCCACCGTACGGAGGTCGACGACATCGCCGTGGTGCGCGCTGTCGACGGTGACCGCGCGGGCCCGCTCACGCTCGCCGAACGCGAGGAGATCGTGCGGAAGCTGCACCGACAAGGGCTGCTGGACGGACAGATCGCCGTGCACCTGGATATCGGAACCTCCGGAGTCTGGACGATCCGGCAACGGATCGGACTGCCCGCGAACGCTGCGCCGGTCGGAGACTTCTCCGGACGGGTTCCGTGAACCTGATCGCCCACGCCGTCGCCGCCTGGCAGCGCGGCTTCACGATCTTCCCCTGCAACCCGGCGGGGACGGTGTGCCCGCAGTCCGGCGACATCATCGACAAGCAACCGCATCTCGTGCAGCCCGGCAAGCCCTACAAGATCCGGTGGGGGGAGTGGGCGACGCGTGATCTCGACCGCATCATCGCGGCCTGGACGGCGTCGCCTGTCGCCAACCCGGCGATTGCGTGCGGGCCTTCAGGGCTGCTGGTCGTCGACTGCGACGTAGCGAAGGGGGAGTACGCCCTGAAGGGCACCCCCTTCGAGTCGCTGCACGACCGCCTTGGCCCGCTGGTCGACGGGCACGACGCGCTGCGTGAGATCTGCAAGCGGTGCGGCGGCGACTTCGGCGAGCTGAACGACACCTTCGCCGTGACGACCGGGTCCATGGGGCTGCACCTGTACTTCCGGTGGCCCACAGGGCTCCGAGCCTCGCAGGCCTCGCCCGTGAAGGGACTGGTCGACGTACGCGGCAACGGCGGACAGCGCGGCGGCTACGTGCTGGCGGCCGGCTCGGTCACCACGAAGGGGCCCTACGTCGCAGAGAACGGCTTGCCCGTGCGCGACGCCCCGCCCTGGCTCGTGGAGCTGTGCCGTGAGAAGCCCGCGCCGCCGCGCCCTCTCTTCGCGCAGCCGCGCCGCGGCGGATCGATCGGCGGACTGGTCGACACCGTGCGCGACGCGGCCCCCGGGAACCGCTCGAACGCCCTGTACTGGGCCGCCCGCTCCGCGTGCTCCGACGGCATACCGATCGAGGACGCCGTCGACCAGCTCGGGGCGGCGTACAGCGGCGACGGCGGGCAGCGCCAGGCCGAGGCGACGGTGCGCTCGGCTTACAGGAACCAGCAGAGGAAGGAGGGGCTGTGACCACCGCTCCCGCACCGACCACCAAGGAGACGCGGCAGCCGGGTCCGCCCATCGCGCACCGCGTCTGCATCTACTGCTTCCCGCAGACCCCGGCGCCGGGTGATATCGCGCTGTGCGGCCACGTGTGCCTGGGCATCAGGGCGCACGGTGAGTACCAGTGCTGCGTCGTCTGCGAAGAGCTGTTCGCACCCCACTGCAACGCACACCGAGGCAGGTGCGGCCCATGACCAGCAGCACCCTCATCACCTGCGCCGCCTGCGGCAAGCAGGACGTGCACAAGGCCCGCGGCTGGTGCACCTCGTGCTACCGCCGCTGGCTGCACTACGGCAAGCCGCCCGACGGGCCGCCGCCCCGGCGCGAGGCCGTCTGCGGCACGACCGGCGGCTGGGACAAGCACAAGCGGCTGCGCACCCCGCCGTGCGGCGCCTGCCGGGTTGCACACAACTCAGCGGAGCGCAGGCGCAGGCGGAGGAAGCGCGGCACGACCGGCAAGGAGCGCTACTACTCCACGGCGACGCCGCGCGCCGACTGGTCCACGGAACAGCGGCGGGCGGCACAGGTGACCGCCCTGGTCTCCACCGGCCGCGACGACCGCCTGCTCCTGCTCGAAGCGCTGGGGCTGGCCGAGCCGGACGAAGCGGCCTCAGCGGCAACCGCATGAAGTTTCTGATGGCGTACGGAGAGAGCACATGATCGAGGTTGAAGGGACCTACCCGATCGGCGACCTGGTCCACGAGATCTGCGACCGCCTCGGACTGGACCCCCGACGCGTGGCCCGACTGGACTTCGAGCCGAACCGCTTCTACGCGGTCATGCGCGCCGACGCGTACCGGACGAAGGTCTCACTGGTCAAAGGCCGTCCGGAGCCGTACAGGTACGTCGACCCGGAGACAGGGGACGCCGCGTTGCGCACCTTCGTCTTCCGGGTGACAACCCACCCCTGAACGCCACCGTTCGCCACGCCCCGCCCGCCTTGCCCCGCCCCGCGCGGCGGGCGTAGGGCGGAATCACGACCCGCGCACCCCGGCCGGTGACGGCAATCGCCGACCGGGGCACTTGACCCGGAGAGCAACCTCCATGGCCCGCACAGCAGTTAAGGCCGCGAAGCCTGCGGCGAGCAAGATTCCCGACACGTTTCCCGTTTCCTCTTCCCTCACGCGCCCTCTCGCGCGCTGGAACCTGACCGCCTCCGTCGTCGGGTTCGCCGTCATCCTCGTCGCCCTCGCGGCCGTCGCCGTCGTGGGCATGCGCGTCTCGTGGGTGCCGCTGCGCGACACCGCTGACTCGATCGGCCTGGGCGAGGTGCGGCAGTTCTACCCGCTCGTCATCGACCTGCTGGACGGGCTCGCCGTCGTCGCCTCCATCGCGCTGTACGGCACCACTGGGTACCGGTGGGCGATCGGCACCGTCATCGGACTGACCGCGATCTCGCTCACGCTGAACGTCGCGCACGGCAGCGCGGCGGCCCAGATCACCGCGGCGAGCGACGCCACGACATGGGGGCACGTGATCCTCGCGAGCGCCGCGCCGACCGTCTGCATCGGACTGGGCACCCACCTCGCCTCGCTCACGTGGGCCCGTGTCGCCACGGCGTGGCAGGCGCTGCGTTGCACTGCAACGGGGGGCGTTGCAGTGCAACGCGAGTCCGTTGCACCCGTTGCACAGCGGCCCGCCGCATGGGTCGGCCAGGCTCCCGCGGGGGCCCGGCTGCTCGACGTCTGGCCGCTGTGCTGCACCGCCCCTGCAACGGACGCCACGGGGGGCGTTGCACCCGTTGCGCTGATGTCCGTGGCCCGTGGCGAGACCATGACCACGCGCGAGGTCGCCGAGTTCTGCCACGTGCCGACGGACACCGTCCGCTCGTGGAAGGCGCGGGGCAAGCTGACGCCCGTCGACACCGGGCCGGGCGGCGCGAACCTCTTCGCCGTGGCCGACGTCGTGAAGCTGCCGGGGGAGTCGTCGTGACGACCATGCCCGCACCCGTCAGCCTCACCAAGCAGCCGTCCGAAGTACCGCACGAGGAAGCGGCGCCGCGCCCCGTCGACAACCCGAAGCTGCCCGCGCCGGGCATCACGATCGAGAAGCGCCGCCCGATCCTCGCCTCGTGGCTGACGACCAGGAAGGACTTCCTGGCCACGGCCCGGCACGTGGGCGCCAACGTGGGCTACGCGGCGCTGTACCACGGTCTGCGCACCTGCTCCGGCGTGTATGCCTGCCGCCTCGCCCTGCGGGCGCCGCGCGGGGCTGTGCGCCTGGCCGGCGCGGCGAGCCGCTGGCTGTGGGATCGCGAGGCGGCCCCCTTGCGGGACTACGCGGTGCGCAGTGAGGACGTCGGCAGCTATCTCGCCCTGTCCCGCAAACGCGATCACCGCGTGCGGCTGCGCGGCCTGGTCACCGTCCTCGCCTCTCTGATCGGGCTCGGCTTCGCGCTCACGGTGTACGTGATGGCGCCGCAGTGGATGTGGGCGTTCGCCGCGGCGGGCGTGCTCGCGCTCGGCTACGCGGGGCAGGAGCTGGACGCCCCCGTCATCGGGCCCGCAGTCCTCAAGACCGAGGTGCAGAAGCTGACCAGCTCGATCGTCATGCGGGCGCTCGGGGCGATCGGCGACACCCGGATCAACGCAGCCCTGAAGAAGGGCGGCGACATGGACGGGATGCGCTTCGTCTCCGAGATCTGCCGGGACGGCCCCGGCTACCGCGCCGACCTCGACCTGCCCTACGGCGTGACGCCCGACGACGTGATGGAGAAGCGCGAGGCACTGGCCTCCGGACTGCGCCGCAAGCTGGGCTGCGTCTGGCCCGCCGCCGATCCGGACGAACACGAAGGGCGCCTTGAGCTGTACGTGGGCGACCGGCCGATGAACGAAACGTCGAAGCCCCCGTGGCCGCTGCTCAAGGACGGCACCGTGGACCTGTTCAAGCCGGTGGTCTTCGGCAACGACCAGCGGATGCGGGACCTGAAGGTCACGCTGATGTTCGCCGCGATCGTCATCGGCTCGATCCCCCGCATGGGCAAGACGTTCCTGCTCAGGCTCTTCCTGCTGATCGCCGCACTCGATCCGAGGGCAGCGCTGTACGCCTTCGACTTCAAGGGCACCGGCGACCTCGGAGCCCTGGAATCGGTGTGCCACCGCTACCGCGCGGGCGAAGAGGACGAAGACATCGAGTACGTCGTCCACGCGCTGCGCGAGCTGAAAACGGAACTGCGGCGCAGGGCAAAGATCATCAAGTCTCTGCCGCGCGACATCTGCCCGGAGTCGAAGGTCACCCCGGCGCTGGCCAGCGACAAGCGGTACGGGCTGCACCCCATCGTCGTGGGGCTGGACGAATGCCAGGTCCCCTTCGAGCACGAGAAGTACGGGGCAGAGCTGGAAGCGATCTGCACCGACATCACCAAGCGCGGGCCCGCCCTCGGCATCGTCGGCCTGTTCGCCACGCAGCGGCCCGACGCCAAGTCGCTGCCGCCGGGGATCAGCGCGAACGCCGTCCTCAGGTTCTGCCTCAAGGTCATGAACCACCAGGCCAACGACATGGTGCTGGGCACGGGCGCCTACAAGTCGGGCATCCGCGCGACCATGTTCAGCCGCCGCGATCTTGGCATCTGCTGGATGTCCGGGGAGGGTGACGACCCGGTCATCGTGTCGTCCGCTTTCGTCGACGCCGTGGGCGCGGAAAAGGTCGTCACCCGCGCCCGCACGCTGCGCGAGGCGTACGGCAACATCACCGGCCATGCGGTCGGCCAGCTGCCGGACAACGCTGAACCGACGTTCGACCTGCTCGCCGACCTGGAACGGGCGTGGCCCGCCAGCACGGACAGGGCGTGGTCGGAAACGCTGTGCGAACGCCTCGCCCTGATCCGGCCCGACACCTATACGGGCTGGGACGCCAAGACCCTGGCCGCTGCCCTGAAACCGTTGGGTGTGTCCACCGAGCAGGTATGGGGCCAGACAGAGGACGGACAGGGCGCCAACCGCAAGGGCGTACAACGGCGTCATCTCTCGCTCGTTCTGTCCGAGCGTAACGGCAAGCCGAAGCCCTAGCGGGCCGTGCGGTTCTAGAGGCAGTGATCGATAGATCTATCGACCCTTCTAGACACCGCCAGCGCTCTGACCTGCTCCCTATCCCCTATCGAACCACCTCCCCCGCCCCCTGAATCCCGGCTGAGAGGCGGCTTCACCATGACCGTCCTTCTCTCGATAGCCCTCCTCGCCGCGCTCGCCTACGGCCTGCGCTGCTGGCTCTCGCCCTTCGGCGCGTGCCGCAGATGTCACGGCCTCGGCTACCGGCTCAGGACATCCCGCAGTGGCCGGCCCCGGCGCGGCAAGCCGTGCCGCCGCTGCCGCGCCTCGGGGCTGCGGCTGCGCGTCGGCCGCCGCCTGACCAACTACGCCCGCGGCATTCACCGCGACGGCACCCGATGAAGGAGACCCGCATGCCCCGCTACACCGCAAGCCAGGCCGCGCGCCTCGCCTGGCTGACCGGCCGCATCGCCAAGCAGGCGGCGGCCGATGACGAGCTGAGCGAGCAGACCTGCGTCGACCCGAAGTTCCAGCGTGAGATCGACCGCATCAAGGCGCGGGCCCATGAGGAGGAGAGCTACCAGACGTACGCCGCACGGCGCCAGCTGGACGAAGCGCTGCGCGCTGCGGCACGGGCAAAGACCCGGCTCGATGCAGCCGCACCCGGCAGGGACAAGGCGCAGGCGCGCCGCGCCAGGAACGACGCCGAGGCGGCGCTGAAGCGCGCGCAGCGTGCCGCCCGCAGGGCTGGGATCTGAGCGATGTCCGAACGATGCCTGCAATGCGAAGCCCACGCGAAGATGCACGGCTTCTTCGACAACCGCCCCTGCCCCCAGTGCGAGGCGCACGCGGTCATGCACAGCCAGGAAGAAGGCTGCGGCGGCCTGTTCATGGTCGTCATGGTGACCGCGGTCATCACCGTCAGAACACTGCGCAGCCAGAACAGGATCTGAGATGCACCACCCCCCGTTGCAGCCGTGGCTGGAGAGCCGTGGCACCGAGCCCCAGGCACACCAGTACCTGGGCACCGACACCTACGGCCGGCCCGTGTACGGCAAACCTGCAACGCCCCCTGCAACGGGGGGCGTGGCACCCGCCGTTGCACCGTTGCAGCCCCTCGTTGCACGGCCCTGGGGCGCGTACATCGCGGGTGGCTGCCTGGGCGTGATCGCGCTCGCCGTGCTCGGCACCGTGGCGGTTTTCGTGATGTTGGGCCTGGCCGCCGTTGCACTGGCCGTTGCACTGTCGGCGGTCGCGCTGACGGTCTGCGTCCTCGTGCTGCGCTCGGTGTGGAGCCGGTATCTGAAGGAGAAATGACCATGACCGCTGCAACATCCTCTGCATTCGACTCGATCATCCACCGGCACGGCGACTTGATCGCCACGCTCTTGGCGAACGGCGACCGGGCCAGCCTCGGAGAGGTGCCCCCGGAAGAGTTCATCGACAAGGTCGACTCTGCCGTCCACTTCCTCGGAATGAGCCCCTTCTGGTCGGACGACCGGGAAGCCATGAGCACCGCACACGCCTACCTGTGCGACGCCTACCAGCTCGCCGACGACGACCCGGCCAAGGCCGTGCTGATCGAGAAGGCGAGCGACCACCTGGATGACCTCGACGCAGAGGACTACCTCTGCTGAGACCTGTCCACCCCTCCGTCCCCCGCCAGCCGTGTCGGCATGAGCGCGACTGCGGGGGTGCGGTGGGGCCGGACAGCCCGGTCCCGCACCTGATCCCTGAGGAGTTCGCCATGAGCACCGATCCCGCACAGGACGCCCTGCGGCAGCAGGAAGACGCCTTCTACGCGGCCAAGGACGCCGACAGGCAGGGCCTGTCTGCGACCGCTGGCGCCTACCAGACCCTGGCCGACGACGCGTTCGACGATTTCCTGGACATCACCCAGGAGGAGCACAACCGCCGCAAGGGCAAGTGAGAACGCCCCTTCATCCGCACCGCGCCCCGTTGCCGCCCGGCAGCGGGGCGCTTCGCATTCCAAGGACCCGCACATGACTCTTTTCATCGCACTGTGCGCCATGGCTGCCGCGGCGAGCTGGCTTCTCGCGGCCCGCATCATCTACGGGCGCGTCCGGCAGCGCGGCATCGATGACCTCGCCGCGCAGCGCAGCCTCTACGACGACACGCTCCGCTACGAGGACCCGGTCGGCGAATGGGAGGCTCACCACCAGTACGACGCCGTCATGGAAGCGCTGCTGTTCGCCATGCTGTGGCCGCTCACCCTGGCCGCCTTCTGTATCCGGTGGTGCATTACCTCCAGCCCGCCGCTGTCCGCGCATGAGCTGAAGGCCGAACGCGACGCGTTGCAGGCTGAGGTGAACGAGACGAACCGCCGACTGCGCGCTCTGGGGATAGACCTGTGATCACCTACCCCCACCGCATCCGCCTCCAGCGCGGACACCTCGTGCACCTGGCGCGCTCGACACGCGGCGGGCTGACCATCACGCAGCTCACCACGGCGTGCGGCCACACCTATGAGGTGCGCGGCATCGCGGACCTGCGCGCCGAAGGGACGCTCTGCCGGGGCTGCCGCATCGCGGCGCAGGAGGGCGCCGACGCCTTCCCGGTCATCGGCTCCACCTCGCCGGCCCGGAAGGGCGGCGCGGCATGAGCTTCACGGCACAGACCATCGCCGAACTGAGGCTGCGCGCCGCGCAGCTGCGGGTGAAGGCGGCGGCACTCGACTACAAGATCCCGGGCGAGGGCATGGCCGCGCAGTCCCGCCGCTTCCGCCAGGCGGCACGACACGTCCAGCAGGCCGCCGACTACGAGCGGCTGGCCCTGCTTGCGGAGGGGGAGGAGTGATGGGCATCAAGACGCACACGTGCCTGACCGTCGACTGCGACGCCTGCGGCAAACCGATGGAGGACGAAGAAGGCAACGCCTTTCACTTCGCCGACCTGGCCCAGGCCCGCGCAATGGTGCGCGAGTTTCAGTGGTCGGCCCTGTCCTGCCGTGAGTTCGTCTGCGACCGCGACGACGCAGCTCATCAGCACTACTTCGACCAGCTCATGCCGCCCGAGCCCGTGACACAGGTGCACGGACAGCTCGACTTCGACGGCAACGAGGAGCCGTGATGAAGGAACCGAAGCAGCACATCGTCATCGAAAGCGACTTCGGCCCCGATGATCCGATCTGCGGGGAGTGCGGCGACAACTGGCCGTGCAGGACGTGGCGACGCTGGACGACGTCCAAGGACTACCGGATCGCCGAACTCGAAGCTGCGGTGAAGCGACTCACGGACCGCGCGGGCGACCAGGAACGCCAGTTGCACCGGCTGGAGCAGGTCGTCCGCGAGGACTCCAACATCCTGCGCAACGGGATCTTCCGCGCCGTGTCCGACCTCGGCAGGCACGGGCGTATGGGAGACCTGACGCTCGACCGGACGCGTGACGACATCGACATCACACCCCCGGGGGCGATGTGGAGAGAGCGCACGGCAGGGCCGGTGGAACTCACCGTGACCTACGAGGGGCTGGACGGCCGCACCTGGGTCAACGGCCACCCCGATGGCTAAGAAGAAGCCGCCCGCTTCCCGCCCCATCGGCCACGCCCCCTGGATCAAGTCCAACCCCGACCAGCCGCAGTGCACGACCTGCGACGAGCGGTGGCCGTGCAAGATCTGGCACGCCTGGACGCAAAGCGGGGAGTACCGGCGCGCCGAAGCGGAGACGGCCCGCATCCGCGCCGACATCGCGCGGTGGAAGCCGGGGCTCTTCGCCGCCGAAGTCAATCCGAAGCCCGCTTGTCAGTGCGGGCTGAGCGAGCACTACCTCACCGGCAACCGCGGCTACACCCGCCACGGCGTCCCGACCAGCCAGTGCCACCGGCACCCGAGAAAGGATCTGCAGTGATTCGCCATCGACTGTACGGAAAGAGAATTCCCGGCTACCCCGGTTACGTTGCTTTCAGTGACGGCAACGTTCGCGGTAAGTCGGGTCGACTCCTGAAGCCTGGGCCATGCAGAGGTTACCACTTCGTGAACCTGGTCAGCGCATCAGGAGCGCACGTAAACCGCCGCCTGAACCGGCTCATCTGTGAAGCCTTTCATGGAGCGCCACCTTCGCCCTTGCATCAGGCAGCACATCTCAATGGCGTTCGCACTGACAACCGCGCCGACAACCTCGCCTGGAAGACCCAGCGCGAGAACGAAGAGGACAAGGACCAGCACGGCACACGCCAAGAGCCGCGCAGAGGCGAACAGAACAGCAGAGCCAAGCTGACTGACGCCAACGTGCAAGAGATCAGGCGTCGATACGCAGAAGGCGGCGTCACACAGCAAGCGCTCAGCGAGCTGTTCGGAGTGAGCAGCTCGATCATCAGCGGCGTCATACGAGGCCAGCGCTGGACTCACGTAAGGGACGACGGGCAATGACGATCAAGAAGAAACGGAGCCTCCCCGCCACCCCGCCCGAACCGCCGCGCAATGAGCGGCTACGGGTCTACTGCAAGGTCTGCGGAGAGGTGCAGCACAACTACGACCCGCGCCGCGCACTGGCCGACGGCAGCAGCGTCCCGCTCGGCAGCGACGCGCGGCGGACGCTGTTCGACGGCGTGGTCAGCAAGCATCGCCGCACGGTCCTGATGTCCGACCAGCTCATGACGGTCATCACCATCACGTGCCCCGGCGGGCCGGTGGATCTTGCGAAGGACCGTGCGCCGTGATGGACGATCCCCGACCGCAGTACCAGGCGAACATCCGCTTCGGCCCCGCCGACGACGTGCCGCTGGACTTCAAGCCCCCGTACGAGATCACCGTCCACGGCCCGGCGGTCTTCGTGGCGCGTGTCGTCACGGCCGCCGCCGACGCCTTCGAGGAGGACGCACAGCGATGACGAGCACCTACGGGTTCATGGTGCGGCAGTGCCATGACTGGACCGGCGCCAGGCGGAACAGCGAACCCAATGGCAAGTGGGAGGTCTGCCTTCCGCACGAATGCGACGAATGGCGGATCACGGCGGGCCACAGGGGCGAGGAGCATGCAGCCGCCGTCGCCGCCCTCGAAGAGTTCATCGCCGAAGCCGCACAGGCGTTGGCCGCCCTCAAGGAGCGGCGGGAGTACGGCAATGAGGAGGACGCACAGCGATGAACTTCCCTGTCCTGACAGCCCTGGGCATGGCCCTTTCAGTCATCGGCCTGGTCGGGCTTTTCAGCGGGCGCCTCGCGCGGCACCAGTGCTACGGAGTCTTCGCCCTCGCCAACGCCCTGAGCGCACTCCAGAACATCCGCGAAGGCAGCTACGGATGGGCCGTCTTCAGCGCCGCCATATCCGCTGCCTGCGCGTACGCCTGGTGGCACGGCGGCGGGGGCGACGGCACCAAGCGGCGGCTGCGCCGCCTCGCGCGCCGGTTCCAGGGCGTGCGGCGCACGGCACCTGTGGGCGCATCGTGAGCGAGCCCGACCAGGAGCACTACCGCTGCCCTCGCTGCGGTGACGAGATGCACCTGAAATTCGCCCGAACGCATGAGCCGATCTGCACATGGGCGAGCCGCAATGAAGCGCGGGACATCGAGACCTTCCTGCTGGAGATCTTCCCGTAACCATGAAGGGACACCATGCCTAAGCACGCACGTCGGCGCCGCAGGGCGCCGCTCATCCTCACCTCCGGGGCCGCCCTTGTGGCGGCCCTTCTTCTTGCCCCCGGCGCCGACGGCGCACCCTCGCCCAACGCGATGCCCAGGGGCGATCTGCCGGGCTGGAAGCAGGTCTGGGCAGAGAACTTCAACAGCGCGGTCAACGCCCCCGTCCCGGTCGGCAGGCTCAGCGGCTGCGACCACTACGCCGACACCCCGCGCGCCTACTGCTCGGGACTGTCCGGCCGCTGGCGCGACGCACTGTGGGCCTACCCCTCCGGGTGGGAGGACACCGCGAAGTCCGGTGCCGACGGCAACGGCGGGGCGCCGTTCGGCGGCACGTACGAGCCGCAGAAGACCGTCAGCATCGGCAAGGGCTACGACGGCACCGGCACGCTGAAGGTCGCCATGTACCGGCCGGCGAGCGGCGGCAGCAACGTCGTGGGCACCGTCGTGCCGAAGCGCTGCATGGACCTGCGCGACGGGCGGTACAGCGCCCGCATCAAGGTCACGAAGACCGACCCCGGGTTCAAGAGCGCGTGGCTGCGCTACGAGGGCAGCCGTGCGGAGGTCGACTACCCGGAGGTCGACGACTACACGGACAGCACCGTCGCGATGTTCAGCCACGGCCGCGGTGCCGAGTGGGACGTCCAGACGAACGCCCGCATGACGACCGCGCACACCTACACGTGGGAGCGGCGCGGCTCCACGGTCACGGTGTACCTGGACGGGAAGCGGCTGCGGTCCGGCCCGACCACGCTCACCACGTCGCCATGGGTGTGGCAGAACGAGAGCCGGATCATCGGCGACCACAGCAAGCCGAACCGGGGCTACGCGAAGCCGGGGGCGCGGGCCGTCCTCGAAGTGACCTGGGCGACCTGCTACAAGGCGGTGAAGTGATCGTGCGCTACCACGTCACGACACGTATCGATGATCGAACCATCGAGTTCGAGAAGCGGCTCCCCGACCCCTTCGTCCGGCACACGGTGCAGATCGGCTGGCGCGATCTCCTGCGCGGCCTGCTCCGGCGCGGCATGAGCGTCACAGTGCTGGTCGGCGGAGACCGGGCCGCAGTGGACGACGTGCTGGACTGCGAGAGGGCAGCGTCATGACCGACACCGAGCCAGCGTCCTGGGACGGCGGCCACGCGCTGGTCGTCGAACTGGGGGACTGCGACCTGTGGGGCCGCTGCCAGTGCGGCAAGTCCTTCGGCAACATCACGCCGGACAAGCCCCTGGACCGCTTCGCCGCTCCGTGGGAGCGGCACGTCATGACGGAGGTGTCATGAGCGAGATCTACCGCTACGAGGTGCCGGTCGACGACCAGTGGCACCGCATTGAGCTGCGGGGCGAGGTGCTGCACGTCGCCACCCGGTCCGTGAACAAGGTCGAACTGTGGGCGGTGCACCACGCTGACCGTCTGGCACTGGTTTGGGACTTCCGCGTGTACGGCACCGGCCACCCGCTGCCCGCCGACGTCTACCACGTCGGCACCGCGCTCACCGGGCCGTACGTCCGGCACCTGATGCGGAGGGCGGCGTCATGACCGACTCCTGGACGCACATCGCCGACGTGGTGCGGTGGCTGGACGCCAACCCGCCGCAGCAGGGCGACCCGGTCGCACTGCATCTGCTGAAGGTCATGGAAGAAGCGGGCGAGGCGGCGCAGGCCTACATCGGCGTCACCGGCCAGAACCCCCGCAAGGGCGTCACGCACACATCCATCGACGTCGCGGAAGAGCTGTGCGACGTGATCCTCGCGGCGATGGTCGCGCTGCACGACCACACGGAGGAGCCGCAGGACTTCTTCGAGCTGCACGCGCAGCGGCGTGCCCGGCGGTTGGCCGCACTCACGGAAAGGGCGCAGCCATGAGGGACCGCACCCACCCCGCGCACTGCGACTACGGCGTGACCTACGGCGGCGGACGCCGTGGCCGGTGCACCTGCGGCCTGATTGCGGAAGAGCTGACGGCAGACCAGGTGATCCGGGTCATCGCCCTGCGCGCTGCGCTGGAGTCGAGCCAGATGTCCGCCGATGCGCGGTACCTGGTGGCCAGGGCGCAGACCTTCGAGACCTACCTCCGGGGTGAGTCGGCATGATCCCCGCCCTGATCCTCACCGCGTACCTGGTCTTCCTCCTGGTGGTGCTTCTCGCCACCGAGGCGCGGGCCGCCCTGCGCCGCCCCTACGGAAGGAGCGACACATGAGCAGTCCCTTCACCCGACCCGACGCCCCCGCGCAGCCGCCCGGGGGCGTCCGCCGTTTCGAGGCCGCGTACACCTCCGAGTGCGAGACATGCGGGTTCGAGATCACACCGGGCGACCGGGCGGGCTACATCGACGACGACGCGTACGCCTCGTGCGAGGACTGCTGCGACGAAGCGGAGGACAACGGTGCCTGACCGACTCGCGGACCCACGGGTGTTCGGGCCCGACTACATCCCGCGCTACGAGAACCCCTTCGCCACCATCTACCAGGACTGCGGCCACAGAATGCGGTCCGGTGAGCTGATAGGGCGGATCAATGGCCGTTCGCTCTGCGGCGCATGCTGCGATGCAGCGGAGAAGGCGCGGACCGGCGGGCCCATGACGGGTGAGGCTCGGTGACGCCCGGAGGCCCGACGCCCACGCAATGCCCCAAGTGCGGCGGCCCGATGCCGTGCCTGAAGCACGGCTCATGACCATCGACTACTTGGCGCTCGCCGCCTACACCGCCGCGGGCGGCGCGGCGGGCTACGCCGTGTCCGCACTGCGCCCCACCGGCCGGCGCCGCGGTGCGCACCGCCGCCTGTGGCAGCGGGGTGCGGCGCGGCGCGACCCGCACGCCGATACCGACGTCCCCGCCGCGGGCGACGCCCTGAGCGGCGATACGGCCACATCCGACGACAGCACCACCCCCGAGGCCCCGCAGAAGAAGGCGGGGCCCCTTCCCGTGCAAGCCGAAGAGACCTCCCAGGGGGAGTGATGACCATTACCCAGCCGCTGAGGATGAGCCTGATCTTCAGCGACACCGAAGTGCCCATCCCGGCCGTGCTGATCTACCACTCACGCGACCCGTACGCAGTCCTGCTGGACACCAACATGGGCACGGAAAGCCACGCCGTGTGGACCTTCGCCCGCGACCTGCTCGCCGACGGCATCAGCGCACCCGGCAGCGTGGGCGACGGCGACGTGAGGATCATGCGCCACGCGTACGGCGCGGTCTTCATGAGCTTCACCAGCCCCGAGGGCATGGCGCTGGCCGAGGTCGACGCGGACGACATCGACGCGTTCCTGACCAAGAGCTACGCGACCGTGCCCGAGGGCACCGAGCGCGAGCACCTGGGCATGGACGCCGAACTCGCGCACCTGCTCGGGGAGGCGGCGTGATGTCTGATCAGACACCGGGCGCTTTCGCCGCCGCCGTCATCAACGACGTGCGGGACAACATCAACGCCGCGCCGGGCGTGGATGATGCCGCAGTCTTCGCCGCCGTCTGCGGCGCACAGGCGCAGCTCGCCATCGCCGCCGCGCTGCTGGACGTCGCAGACGCCATCCGGAGCAAGGGCAAAGGCAAGAACAAGGGCGACGCGATCGCGCGGGCCGTGGACCGCATGACGGACGCGGTGGAGGAAGAGACGTGGAGGCGGGAGGGATGAGCGCCCGGGACACCCTGCTGGACCTCTTCCTGTACGGCGGCAACGGTACGCAGCCGGAGTTCGAGGAAGCGCTGGACGCCCGCGACGCGGAGGTGCGGGCAGAGGACGCAGCCACCGTGCGCGGCATGAAGCTGCGCACCGAACTCAACTATGACGACCGGCGGGTGAACCGCGCGCTGGAACGCGCCGCCGTGAAGATCGAGGAGGGGGAGGAGTGAGCAAGCCGTACCGCGTGCTCGTGACCGGCTCACGGGACTGGGACGACGCCCTCACGGTCGGCGCCGCGCTGGAGCAAGCACTCATCGACGCCGGACCGCGCCCCGTTGTGGTGGTGCATGGAGCGTGCCCCTCGGGTGCCGACCGGCACGCCGATCATCACGCCCGCTGGCTGCGCGGCAAAGGCTGCACGATCGATGTCGAACCCCACCCCGCCGTCTGGCGTCCCGGCGGCGTCTTCGACCGGGGCGCAGGCTTCAGCCGCAACCGGCAGATGGTCGCGCTCGGGGCGGACGTGTGCCTCGCCTTCATCAAGGACGGCAGCCGGGGCGCCTCGCACACTGCCGCGCTCGCCGAAGCGGCAGGCATCGAGACCAGGAGGTTCACGGCATGAGCGATGACCGCACCTACTCCTACGACGAAGACAACCCGTACATCGACAGCAACGGCGACCCGCACGCCCCGCAGAGCCACGACATCGACGGCGTGCCCTACAGCACGCCCGTCTGCGGATGGGACGGCGAAGGGTGGCCGTGCGAGACGGTGAGGGACCAGGCATGAGTACATCCGAGATCACCGACCTGCGCCGTGAGCTGGAGAAGGCACGGCTCACATTGATCGACGCACAGTCCCATCTGTCCGCGCACGCCCACATGAACGCGGCCCTGCACTGCGCGACGGAAGTGTTCTTCTCGCCGCTGCACGCCAAGGTCACCGCCGCTATCGCCGGGATCGAGCACGCCCTGAACCGCACCGTCAGGCAGGATCTGCCCACCCTCGACAACGAGGAGCAACCATGAGCAGCATCCGCGACACCTGGCAGTGGCTGGCCTTCTGCGTCACCGGGCGGATCAAGAGGAGTCACCGCTACCTCTCCACGGGTTGCCTGCACGGTGAACACGGCTACTGCCAAGGCGCGAGCGGCCAGGTCGGCGCCAAGAGGCCCGCGCAGTGCAAGTTCTGCGCGGCGCCGTGCCGGTGCGGGTGCCACAAGGGGCAGCAGTCGATGAGCGCTGACGCGTACGACCAGAGGATCAGCGCGCCTCCGAGTAAGGAGGCGGCCGCAGCGCTGCGCGAGCGGCTGGAGTCCGGGAACGTGGCGCGGCGCGTTGTCGGCCCGGAGGAAGCCGAAGTACTGGGGCTGACGCCGCTCGATGCCCAGCACCCCACCCGCGAATCAAAGAGCGAGCGCCCCTTCACCACGGCACGTGAGGCGATCCAGCAGGCACGCGGAGACGAAGCGGTCCCCCGGGTACCGGTGACATTCGGGCCGTGCGGTGAACCCGCGCCCCCGGACACGGCAGAGAGGCACGACGCGATCACCTGCCCCCACCCGTCCACCTGGTTCGATCGCTCCGTCTGCCCGGAGCCGTGCGGCTCGATGCATGAGCGGTGTGCGCGGTGCGGGCGCGCGGTCGACGACTGCGCCCTGACGGCGCACGACGAGGGCGAGCACGCGTTCTGCGGCGGCGAGTGCAACGTGGACCAGGCGGGGCAGTCAGAGATCATCCACGCTGCACCACCGCTTGACGAAGGCATCACGCCGTGCTGTCGACGTACACCCTTCGAACTGCCCCGCATCGACCGGATGACCACGGACTACGCCCTGGTGACGTGCCGTCGGGTGAACGCCATTGCGGCAGACCCGTACGACATCGCCCACGACAGCGAGGCGAAGCGGATCGTGCGCGTGCTGATGATGGGCTCCGGCCTGACCGAGTACGGCGCCACCGCCATCCGGGATGCGTACCTCGCCGAGGCGATGCAGGGCACCGTCCCCGTCCCCAGGGACGCGCTGCGGCGCCTTGTGGAGGTGGCGCGGTGGGCGTCCAGCGGTCCCTTCTTCAACGCGGCGACAGACGAGCCCTACCCCGACGCGAAGGCACGGCGCGCGCTCGGGGCGCTGGACGACGCGGGACTGCTGGATCAACTCAAGGAAGAGGACTGATGAAGAACTACATCCACAACGGCGCGGCACTGCCCGCCGAACTGCTGGAGAAGATCGCCGCCGACGTCCGGGCCTTCGACCAGGCACAGACGCCTGAAGCGCGAGGCGCCGCCAGCCTCAAGGAGATCACGACGCTCCTCACCCGCGTCCGCGAAGAGCTGGCCAAGGGCAACGACCAGGCGAGGCAGCGCGACCTGATCCAGAACCGCATCGCCTTCGCCCTGGAGATCCAGGCAGCCGCCGCCGCAGGTGTCGACGCACACGACATCGCTGCCAGCCCGCGCGTCCAGCACATGCTGATGAGGGCGGGGCTCATTGCCCCGTCAGGAGAGGAGGATTCGTGATCACATTCATCGCAGGACTGGCCCTCGGAGGACTCTCCGGGGGCCTCACCTTTATGGCGACCGCCGACGGCCAGCTGGCCGCGGTCGTCGGCGTCGTCGTCATGCTGCTGTGCTGGCTGGGAGTCGCGGCCGTGGTGGTGCTCGATGACTGACCTCACCATCGTCCGTGCCGAGATGACCTGTGAGTCGCATCCGTCGCAGTGGGACGCGTGGACAGACGACGGGCAGTACCTGTACCTGCGCTTCAGGAGCGGCCTCGGCACGGCCGACGCGTACGCGACCAACCGCCCCGAGACGTGGGAGCGGGTGCCGGACGGCGCCGTCGCCCGCTTCCGGCGTGGCGACCGGTGGGACAGCGAAATCGAGCTCGAAGAGTTCTGCCAGCGTGCGGGGCTGCGGCTGGAGCTGATCCGGTGAGCGCGCGCCCGATCCGTACCGTCCGCGTCCTGAGCAGCCGTCAGCGGCGCTCCAAGAAGCGGACGCTGCTCGCGGTACAGGGCTGCCGCTGCGGATCGTGCGGCCAGGTCCGCAGCGGCAGCGATCTGATCCTCAAGCACAAGGTCCATCGCACGGCGGGCGGATCAAGCCGCCTGGACAACCTGTATCTGATCTGCCGCGTGTGCAACGCGAAGGGGCACGCGCCAAAGGAGGAAGGCAATGACCCGCAGCAATGATCCGACCGCAGGCGCCTGCCCGCGCTGCCGCAAAGAGATCCCCCTGGTGAAGGACAGCCGGGGGGATCTTGTTTTGCAGGAACACTACGTCGTCGACACGGGGGAGGAGCACTACCCCACCTACGACGTCGTGAAGTGCCTGAGCAGCGGCTACCCGTCCGCCGACGCGCTGGACGACGGCGAGGACTGGGGGTGGCAGCCGAAGGGGACGGCGCCAGCGGTGCCGCCGACGGTCAGGGGGCCAAGCCCCGACGCCTTCATCGCCGACGAAGGGGAGTCGTTCGACGGCATGGCGATACGGAGGTTCGGCAGGACCGCAGCCTCCGTGAGCGTGTCCCTGCGAAACGTCAGCGACGCGATGCGCGACGCCGTCGCAACGGCCATGGCCGACGTGGAGGCCAGTCGCCTGGTCGCGGTCGTCCTGGCCGCCGTCCGGACCGCCTACATCGATGCCACCGGGGCGCCGCCGACCGATGTATCGGCGTCCTTCCCCGAGGCGGAGTCCAGTGTCGGCCCCCTGACGCTGGCGCTGGATCTCGATCCGGGACCAGTGACGCTGCGGATCGCCGTGGACGCGCTCCTGGCCGCCGACGGCGTCTACGCCGCCCAGCTCGCGGACCAGGCAGCGCGCGCGGTGCGCCGTCAGCTGCGCGGGCCCTGCGGCATGCGCGCCACCGTCGCGGGCGGCGGATGGCACGAGTGCCGGGAGCGCGGCGAGCACACGGCACACATATGCGACCTCTGCCGCATGACGTGGACGGAGGACCGGACATGACCGGCGACGGCGAAGGCCTCTGCCCGCGCTGCGGGCGCAACGTCACGCTGCTGCGCACCCGGCGGCGCGGCGTCGTCCTCGACAGCCACGAGGCGGCGCCGTTCTCCGACGCGCGGGCCCTGCGCATCCGGTGCCCCGGGACGGGGCGGGCCGCGGCGAAGGAGGGGTGAGCGGTGGGGCCGCCGCGCCGGAGCGTGTGCAAGGCGGGTGAGCACGACCTGACCGACCCTGCCAACGTCGGGCTGCGCAGGCGGCCCGGCGGCGCAGTCAGCCGCTACTGCAAGCCGTGCAACCGGCGACGCAGCAGGGATCACCACCACCGCAGGCGTGAGGCCGCGGCGCCTTCGCGGCGCAGGCGGCCGGCGCGTGGCAGCGCGCTGGAGACGCTCCAGATGCTTGCCGACGGCGAGACCGTCGCAGAGATCGCCCTGCAGCGGTCCATCTCCCAGGACGCCGTGTACAGGGCCCTGGGACGGCTGCGCCACCGCTACGGGGTGCGGAGCAACGCGGCCCTGGTCGCCGTGGCCCTGGCCGACGGCGACATCCAGCCCGTGCACGGCCAGCCGCTGCCGCCGGGTGGCGACACGACCGCAGCGCACACGGCCAGTCTGCTGCGGCTCATCCGCGGCGAGCGCCGTGCACTGAAACCGCGGGACGTCCAGCGGGGGCGGATGCTGGACCACCTCTACGCCTTCAGCGAGCCGCACGCGGTCAGCGTGCTGTGGACGGCGCGGCTCATCACGGCGAAGGATCTTCCACAACTCACCAGCAGGAGAACGGTATGAACAGACCGGCGCAGCGCGCCCGGATTGCACGATGACGACCAGTACGGCGAGAAAGGCACGTGCCCGTGACGGAGACCGGCGACCAGAACGGGCACGTGCCAGCGCTTCAGGGAATCGACTTCTACACCCTCGCGGCGGTATTCCGGGAACTTGATCCCGAGGCGCAGCGCATCGTTCTGCTGGGGCTCAACCGCGGCCAGGCGGACGAATTCGCGCGCATCGCCAGCGGGACGGATCTCCTGCGCCATCTCCCCGACCCCGAACGTGAGCGGCGCATCGCGGGGGAAATAGCCAACCGCGAGGACATGGAGGAGGCGGCCAGACGCTTCCTGGAAAAGCAGAAACGACTCCTCACTTCCCCTGACGGAATGGCGGCGCTGGCGCAGGAATTCGGCGCCGACGTGCTGACCTCCGGCCAGCTGGACGACATCCCCGAACCGGAGCCGATCATCGACGGCTACCTGGACAAGGGGTCACTGGTACGGATCTTCGGACCGCCCAAGAGCCTGAAGAGCTTCATCGCCCTCTCCATGGCCTGCGCCGTCGCCTCGGGGCTGCGCTGGTTCGGCTTCAGGACCGAGCCGGCGCGCGTGCTCTACGTCGTCGCCGAAGGCGTGCGCGGCACGCGCAAGCGGGTGCGCGCCTGGGAGCAGGAGCACGGCCGGCAGACCGAGGTGCGGTTCTACCCCCGGGCCGTCCAGATCGGCGACCCCGACCAGCAGCGGCGTTTGATCGCCTACGCCCGCACGTACGGCTTCGAGTTCGTCATCTTCGACACGCAGGCACGGTGCACCGTCGGCGTGAAGGAGAACGACAACACCGAGATGGGCGTCATCATCGCCGCGCTGGACGCCCTCAAGGACGTCACGGGCGCCTGCGTGATGCTCGTGCACCACTCCGGGACCGAGGGCGGCCGCGGGCGTGGCGCGACGGCCTGGGACGGCGCCGTCGACGCCGAGTTCGAGGTGCGGCGCGACGAGGGCAGCATGCGCGTCGCGCTGGTGACGCGCTTCCAGAAGGACGTCGCCGAAGCCGTGGATCTGCTGCTGGAGGGCCACCAGGTCGGCGACTCGCTCGTCTTCCGGCTGCGCGGCGACGCCGCCCCGGTGGCGGTGGAGGTCATCGTCACCGGCAAGCAGGCGATGGTGCTGCGGGCGATCAGCGAGTACGGAGAGGTGGGGGTGTCCGTCACCGGCATCGCGACCGCGCTCGGACTCGGGGCGGCCGAGCGGGGCAAGTGCGGCACGCACGTGAGCGCGCTGCTGAAGAAGGAGCTGATCAAGAAGATCACGGGGAGCGCCCGCTACGAGATCACTTACGCGGGCCGACAGCAGTTGGACGCCCTGTCGCGTGCCGCCGTCGCGGACCGTCCCGGGCACGTCCAGGACATGATCGAAGAGCCGGAATGACGCACCGCTCTGACCTGCGGTTTTAAAAACCCGTCGCTATCGGTCGTGCCCTCTGACCTGCGGCGTCGCTATTCGTCGCTATTTTTCAAGATCATGTCGTGCTTTGGTCGCTATGCCTCGTCGCTACCGTCGCGGATGCGTCGTGTTTTCGTCGCTACCTCTGACCTGCGGCGTCGTGTTTTCGTCGCTACCTCTTCTCTTATTTCCTTGATCGCGTCGCTACGTGTGGGGGGGCCTAGCGAAGCGGCCCCCCCACGACGACGTGGCGACAAGCGACGGACAAGACACGACAAGACAAGATCCAAAGGAGGCTGTCACGGCTACCCGGAACCTCATCGACACAGAGATCAAACTCGCTACGTGCAACCGCTGCGGCAGCTACGTCTTCGCGTGTCTGGTCGGAGGCGTCGCCACTGCGGCAGATCCGCAGCCGCTGGACGGAGAGGGCTACCGGGCCGCGCTGATCGCTGGACGGTTCACCTACGACGTCCTCACCCAGGCTGGTCGGCCCTGGAAGCTGCGGCTGCGCACCGCAAGCGTGAGCGCGACGCCGTGCGACATCGTGGCGTCCCATGCCTGCGGCGCCCTCGGGCTGGACGCCACGAGGGTCACGGAGGTGCCTGCGGGCCCTCCACGAGCCCGTGTGAGCGCCACTGGGCACCAGGACCGCCCCTGTGCCTCCGCAGCGCCTCAGACGGGCCGTCAGAGCCCCGCTCCTGCGAGCGATGTGATCCCGCCCCGTTCTAGGGGCTGGACGTCCCGCGCCCTGCGGTGCGCCACCTGCCGGGAGCTGATCGAGGATCAGCAGCCGCACTGGGCCATCGAGTACGAGACCTACCGCTGGGCCGTGCACGACGTGTGCCCGTAGCGGCAGCGGCCCCGTGCAGCCCGCTCGCGCGCCCGTGAGCGCCCTGCAGGGCGCCGGACGGTATCTGGCGACCCCGAACCCCTCAGCGGCTCTCAGGGGGCCGCACAGCCATGATCGGAGAGAGGTACCGATGAAGGATGTCTGGAGACTGGTCGAAGCGCTGCACTCTGCGCGGCATCAGACGCCTGCGAAGGTGACGGCCACTCAGTGCCCGTTCCACGACCGCGAGTGGTTCGAGCGTGAGGCCCGCCGCATCGTGCGGTTCGCGCGGCTCGGCATAGGCAAACGGTCATGAACGACCCGGAGTTCATCGCCGACCTGGTGCGCCAGCTGGCCGACGGCTGGGAGGAGCGCGCGGAGTACCACGTGCCGATCACACGGCACACGCTGCTGTGCCAGGCCCTGCGGTCCGCCATGAGTCCGGGCCGTCGCAGACACGCCGAATGCGCGTGCCAGACCGAGATCGAGGCGCGGGCGCAGACGTCGCTGCTGCCGTCGCTGCTGGACCAGTTGCAGGATGAAATAGCCGAGCCCGCCGCAACGACGGGGGGGCCAAAATCCGTCGATGATCCGCACAGCAATCCGCCGGGAAATCAAGCGGCCTTCGAATGCCTGCTGGGCATCAAGGTCCACGCCCGCGCGCATTTCGAGGCGCTGCGCCGCGTGCTGTATCCGGATCACGGGCGGCGCGAAGCCGTGACGGTCGTCAGCGCGCTGCGGGCCATCCCGGACTGGTGCGCGATGGCGAATGACAGCGGCTATGACGAACTGGTCTTCGAGATCAAAGAAGACCTGCGCAAAAGGGTGCGTACGGCGCGCATCATTCTCGGGTACGAGGCGCCGCAGCGACTGCTGGAAACGACGGTCTGCGGCGGCTGCGGTGGTGCGCTGATCGTCGCTGAGGACGCGTCGACGGATGTCCGGTGCATCGGGACGCCGGAGGCGCCAGGATGCGGTCAGATGTACCGCAGGTGGGACTGGATCAACTTGCTGGAAGGGGAGGGTGCGTGAGGGTCCGCATTGTTGAGACTGAGGAGTATCCGGTGCTCTATGTCAAGACGGAGTACGTCGAGGTCTATCCGGATCAGGTGTACGAGATCGGCCAGGCACTGATGGATGAGTACCGGGCGGCCGATGACGCGTGGCGGACTATCCAGGGGAAGCTGGAGTCGGTCATGAAATCCCGTACGCCCGGTGGGGTCGGGGAAGGAGAGGGCGCGTGACGCAGCAGTGGATCAGGATGGACCAGTCATGGCTGGACGACCTGGAGGCCCGGCTTGAGGAGCGGCGGCAGGCGATCTACCGGGCCGGTCTTCAGTCGCCCGCCTATCCGCCCTTCCCGGAGTGCCCCGAGTGTCGGATGACGCCGGAGGCGATCGTGCAGGACCGGGAGAGCCCTGAGGCGTTCCCGGCTGACGGTGTGCTGGTCATGTTCAGGCCGTGCCGTCATGTCTTCGGCGTCTTCCCGCCCACGTACGACGAGGCGGGAGAAGGTGCGTGATCGGCGAACGAGTGTTTGGTGTGTTCTTCCAGTCGCAGTGCTCTGACGGGGGAGACCTGCGACTGGAACAGTGCTTGGGCAGCGCTCACATGCGTGAGTGGTCCGCCGACTGGCACGCCTACAAGTGGGCCCTGGCGGAGCGTGATCTGTACGGCGAGCCGGAGTGGTTGCCGTGCTCCGAGGAGAGCGATGCGGGCTGGGGCCACAAGGGCTTCGGAGGTGTGGCCACCGTGCTGGTGAAGCCGATCGAGGTGGGGCTGTGAATCAGATCCCTGACATGATCGCCTTCTACCGAGCGCGACTCGACGAAGAGGCGGCGGTTGCCCGGAAGGCTCTCCGGATGAAGTTCGATCTCCCCTCGGACGCGCCGTGGGAGCGGGCTCGCCTGATGACCGAGCGCGGTATGTATGTGTCGCCGCACGACAGGCACATGGGGGCTCAGAGTCCCGCCCGCACGCTGAAGCGCATCGAGGCGGAGCGGCGGCTGCTCGATGAGATCTTTGCCTACGAGGCGAAGATCGACGGTGAGTGGGGATGTGGCTGTGATGCCGAGCGGATCGCAGCCGGGCTCTGTCCCGACGTCGGCGAGGACGGCATTCGGGCGCTGCGCTTGAAGGTCGAAGTCTTCGACGATCACCCGGACTTCCAGGAGTCGTGGCGGCCGTGAAGCTCGCCGACACCGAAGCCGCCTGCCTGTACTGGGGCTGCTCGCGTCGCTACCTCTTCAAGCTGGCCGACCGGGGCGAGCTGGTCCGCTACGGCACCGTGAAGCGCCGTCTGTGGGACCTGGAGGCCATGCCGCCGCGGGCCCCTGGCGCACCGCTGCCGAAGCCTCCCTCACGCGTCCAGGAAGCGAGGTGATTGCATTGCAGCGTTTGCACGTGCACTATTGACCCGTACCAGGCATGCCCGCGAGGGCTCCTGACGGATCGTCCGCCCGCCGCACAGCGAAGTGCGAGCGGGCTTTTTGCTGCGCGCCGCCCGCCACGGGCGGCAGCGCCCCTTTCCTCATCCGTGGCCACCCACGGATACAGCGGCCCCCGAGCGGGCCGCTTTCTCATGCCCGCAGCAAGGCGGGTGGTCTGAGCGGGGGCGGACCCGATCCCATCGGAGATATCCACATGGGGCACGACCGCAACAAGCACAGGAAGCCGAAGGGACTCGCGACGAAGCGCGCGATCAGCGCGAGTGCCGTCACGGGCATCGTTGGCACGTCCCTCACGACTCTCGGGGCAGGCACGGCAGACGCCGCCCCGGTGAGTGTGTGGGACGCCGTTGCCAGGTGCGAATCCGGCAACAATTGGAGCATCAACACCGGCAACGGGTATTACGGCGGGCTGCAGTTCAGCGCGTCCACCTGGCGCGCGTACGGCGGCGGCAGATACGCCGCCCGCGCCGATCTTGCCACCAAGGCGCAGCAGATCCAGATCGCAGAGAAGGTGCTCGCCTCCCAGGGGCCTGGGGCATGGCCCGTGTGCGGCAGACGGGCCGGCCTCACGCGGGGCGGCCCGGCGCCCGCACTGCCCAAGGCCGCACCCCAGAAGGCAGCGCCAGCCAAGCCCAGGGCCGCCGTCAGCGGCACCGCGGCCAAGGCTGTGGCGTATGCCCTGGCGCAGCGCGGCAAGCCGTACGTGTACGGCGCCACCGGCCCGAACGCCTATGACTGTTCGGGTCTGGTGCAGGCGGCGTGGCGCGTGGCGGGTGTGCGCATCCCCCGCACCTCGCAGGCGCAGCTGGCTGGACTGCGGCGGGTGAGTCCGTCGCAGGTGCGGCCCGGTGACCTGGTGATCTACAGGGGCGGCGGACACGTGGCCATGTACATCGGGGGCGGCAAGATCATAGAGGCGTCCCGTCCCGGCACCCCGGTGCGCATCGCCCCGTGGCGCAGCGGTTGGTACGCGAGGGCGTTCACCGCTGTCGTACGCCCTGCGGGTTCGACAGCGGGGGGCCCTGTACACAAGGCCGCCCCCTCGCCGCCGGAGAAGCGGGGCGCCGCTGTGAACGGGGGCGTGCCCGCCAAGCCGAGGGGCGCCTCTCCAAGGGTGGCGCCTCAGGACAGCAGGGGCGGTTCGTACAGGGCGGCGCCCCGTTCGGGGCGGGCGCCCACATGGGGCGGCAAGGCCTACAAGGTCAAGCCCGGTGACTACCTGCACCGCATCGCCGTACGGCACAACGTCAAGGGCGGCTGGCAGGCGCTGTACGCAGGCAACCGCAAGGCCGTCGGCGGTGACCCCGACCTGATCCACCCCGGCCAGGTGCTGCACCTGGCCAAGTGATCTGCTTCGCTTGTGCTACCTGATCCACCCTCACCGGCACGGTGTGCCCCCACCCATGGAGGTGCGCCGTGCCGGTGGCCAGGTGTGCCGGTCGCAGTGGTGCGCGATGGCGTGCTGCCGTGGCACAGCTCAAGCGTGAGTCAGTGCCGATCTGTCACCTGTGTGGTCGCGACATCGACATGGCACTGCACTACCTCGACCCGTGGTCATGGCAGGCCGATCACGACCCGTCGATCGCCGTACTGCTCGCGCGCGGTGATGATCCCGATGATGTGCAGTGGCTCAGGCCCTCGCACCGTCGGTGCAACATCAGCAAGGGCAACCGCGACGCCCGGCGGCCGGTGATCTCATCGCGTCAGTGGTAAGCGATCTTCGCCGTGCCTGTATGGATCATGGCCTCAGCCTGCATAGATCTATACAGCGACGCCATGCGGCGTGATCTTCGGCGCCCTGAATGACCCTATGCAGGGCGGGCGTTGTGATCGCCGAGGGGAGTGAGCGGCAATGGATCACCCCGCGTTTGCAGTACCGTTTGCTGGTTTGCATAGGGGGGCGGGGATCTTCCGTACGAGATCGCCAAGGTGACCTGCTCCGCCCCTGTGTCCGCTAAAACCCTCTACGCGATCTAGGGGCAAACCCGCATGTCAGAGGCCTGATCATTTGCAATTGACCTGATGCCTCGTCAAGTGACGAGTGATCGCTGACGAAGTTGCAGGTCAGCGCTTGATCGATTCGGCGCTCTGCTTGCGGTCAGGGGTAGATCAATACGTGTCGAGGCGCCCTGCAAATTTGCTTGCTGCGGATCAAGGGCCAGACCTGAGTGGTCGTCAGGTCAAACCGAGCGCTTGATCGTCGGCGTCGGCCCTGCCTGAATACCCCGCTGAATATCGATCTTCTGCATCTATTCATTCAGCGGGGGTGACCATGGCCGTCGCCCCTATCTGGGAGAAGGACCCCGACGCCGCGTTGGATTGGGTGTGGGACTGGTCGGAGTGGCTTGCCTCCGGCGAAACGATCGTGACGAGCGCCTTCACCGTCAGCGCCGGGCTCGACCTGGACAGCCATAGCTTCAACAGCAACTCGGCAACGGCCTGGCTGAGTGGAGGCACCCCGGGCACTCCGTATCTGGTCTCCAACCGGATCACGACGTCCGAGGACCGCACCGACGAACGGTCGATCACCATCAGGGTGAAGAACAGATGACCTTGCACGTGGTCATCGGCCCGCCCGCCGCAGGCAAGTCCACGTGGGTCAACGACCGCGCGAAGCCCGGCGACATCGTCGTCGACTATGACCGGATCGCAAACGCCCTGACGTCGATCCACGCCGAGCCGCATGGCCACAGGCGCCCGCACGCGACCGTCGCCTTCCGTGCCCGCGAGGCCGCCATCACGGAGGCGCTGCGCCACGTGAAGGACCACGACGTCTACATCATCCACTCGGTGCCGAAACCGCAGGCGATGACCCGCTACGAGAAGCACGGCGCAGAGATCGTCGTCCTCGATCCGGGCCGCGACGTCGTCGAGGCGCGCTGCCGTGCGGAACGCCCCGAGAACTACATGGACGGCGTGAAGCGCTGGTACCGCTCCGGCCTGCGTCCCCGTCCCGCGCCGCGTCAGGCGCCTGCCAACGACACGGCGCCGCAGGGCGCACCGCGGCCGGCCGCCGGGTCCCGCGTCTGGTGAAGGGGGACTCATGGCCGTCCAGCTCTCGACTGCCGTGCAGAACGCCATGTGCAACGCCGCGGTCGACCACCTCGACAGCGGAGGCTCCAACGGCACGATCAAGATCTACAGCGGCACCCAGCCCGCCAATGCCAACAGCGCCATCACGGGCACGCTGCTGGCGACCTTCACGCTGGATCTTCCGGCCTTCGGGTCCGCGTCGTCCGGCGTGGCGACGCTCAGCGCCGTGCCCCTGTCGACCGTCGGGCTGGCCGCGGGGACCGCGACGCACTTCAGGGCCGCGACGTCCGCGAGCGGCACGGCCTTCGACGGCAGCGTCACGGTGACCGCGGGCGGCGGACAGATCGAACTCAATACGACCACGGTGTCCGTCGGCGTCTCGCTGGAGATCACCGCAGGCACCTTCACCCAACCGGCTGCGTGAGGGGGCGACGTGACCTTGCACCTGTCAGGTGAGCAGCGCTGGTCGTGCCCCAACTGCACGACGGAGGCCGTGACGCACGGCGAGCCGAACCGCTTCCACAACTGCCCTGGCCTGAAGGGGCTCACGGCCCCCCTCGTGCTGGACGGCACGCGCTGCAAGGTCGAGGCGGTGGAGCGCGAGGACTACGTCGGCGACGAGGACGTACGGCTGGACGGCGAAGGCCGCCCCGTCATATCCGTGGTGACGACCCGTGACGAGGGACAGGACTGCGTCGCCTTTGCAGCGACCGCACATGCGAAGGGTGACGAGTAATGGCATGGTCAGCAAGCGCGATCTTCCGCGAGTGGGTGGCCGGGCCCATGCTCCAGTCGGCGGGCACCAGCTTCACCGGGCTCGACTCCGACACGGTCAAGGTCAGTCTCCACAACAACTCGATCACTCCGGACAAGGATGCCGCCGTCGGCAGCACTGGCTTCAACACGGGTCAGTGGTCGACGACCAATGAGGTGGTGGACGCCACGAACTGGGCCAGCGGCGGGCGCACGCTGGCATCGAAGACCTTCACAACCCCCAGCACGGGCGTTGCCATGTTCGACGCGGCGGACCTCGCGGGCGGCGGGCCAGTCACTCTTGCGAACGTCTATGGTTGTTTCGTCTACGACGACACGATCACCGGTGGCACCGTTGCTGACCAGGGTGTTTGCTACAATTACTTCGGCGGATCACAGAGCGTGACCGCTGGGACATTCACGATCGTTTTCAATAGCAACGGCATTGCCAGGTTCACGGTCTAGGTCATGGCGGATAGTCAGGTCGCCATAACGGCCGGTTCCGGCACCAACATCGACACCTACGCCGTCAGCGGCGGCGACCACCAACAGGTCGTCCGCGAGGCGCGCGCCACGGCCGCCGCCTCCATCAACACCTGGACGCCGTCGACCACCGCGAGCACCAGTCAGATCGCCGCCGACGCCTCCCGCGTCATGCTGCTGATCACCAACGCCAGCAACGTGCGCGTCTACCTGCGCTTCGACTCCACGGCGCCGACGTCGGCCACGCACCACTGGTACCTGGACGCCGGAGACCGCTGGGAGGTGCCCATGCAGCTGACCACCCTGGCTGTGTCGATGCTCGGTGCGTCGACCGGCACCGGCACCGTGAACTCCCTGCTGGCGACGGCGAGCTGATCGCATGCCTCTCGCAGAGCGCCAGGCATACCAGGTCCCCGATTTCTGGACCGTCTTCGGCCACTCGTACATGCAGTACGCGTTCGGCACCTTCTACCAGACGGGCCGCGCGGACTCCCTGCTGCGTGCCTCCTTCGACATTGAGCACGCCAACTGGCAGAACTTCTCGGTCAACGGCGCCCGCGCCTTCACCGAGGGCGCCAGCACCGGAGGCTTCGGCCGCTTCCTGAACCGGGTCAAGCGCCCGCAGCGCGGCGGCCCGTACGTCGCCGACGGCGGCACGCTGCTGCTCGACTACGGCATCAACGACATCGGCCTGCTGGGCAATACGACGCAGCTGCGGACCGGCTTCATCCACGCCATGCGCACGATGATCTCCCGTTGGCGTGCGAGCGTGATCTACGAGAACGGCTTCCAGGTCGGTACGCGCACCTCCTACGGCGCGGGCTTCGCCTCTGTCGCGGCGGTGGGGTACACCTCGGGCGACTCGGCACACTGGTGCACGTCGACCACCAACGCGAACTTCACGCTGACGCTGCCCAGCGACTACAACGGGGAGCCGGTGGGCATCGGCCTGGTCGGCGCGTCCGGCACGTCGGGCGGTGTCGTCACCTGGGGTGGCACGGCCGGAGTGACCGGGACCACGTCGGTGTCGGACATCATGCCGACAGCGGCGGCCACCCACTGTCCGGTGACCAAGCGGATCACCAATCTGACGGCTTCGAACGCAGGTCAGACGATCACCGGTACCGTCAACACCCTGGATTCCGGCGGCGCGGTCATGCTCGACTGCTGGTGGCTCGAAGCCAAGGTGCCGCCGCCCGTGATCGTCTGCAACATCGCCAAGCTGACGGCCGCCGGATACACCGGCAACTACGCCGGGTGGTCCGGCACCGAGTCGAGCCGTGACGCCGACGTGGACGCATGGAACGCCGACCTGCGCACCCTGGTCGCCGAGTTCGACTCGATGGTGCAGCTCGCCGACCTGGACGCCGTGATCGGCAAGGACGCCACGGCTCTTTTCACGGACGGCCTGCACCCGAACGAGAAGGGCGCGGCGGAGATCGTCGACGCGATACGCGACGCGGTGAAGCGGATCACGCCGACCTCGCCGTCCCCGACGATGAACGTGAACCCGTCGGCGCCCCGGGCGGGCCCGTCGCTGCGTCCGCACGTGAACGGCCTCTGGTACACGGCTGATCACGTGGGCACGCTGCTCACGGTGACCCCGGCGGCAGGCGATATGTGGGCCATCCCGGTCTGGGTGACGCAAGGCAGGGAGTTCTGGAACCGCCTCGCCACTCGCACGGGCAGCACAGCCGGGGCGACGAACACGACGCAGATCCGGTGGGGTCTGTATGACGACGTCGGGTGGAGCGGGTACCCGTGCGAGCTGGTCAATGAGGCCACCGCAGCGGGCGTGCTGAGTCTGTCGACGTCGGCCAACACCATCAGCATGAGTCCGACGTCCGGCACCGGCTCGATCACGTGGGTGCTCGATCCCGGGCTGTACTGGCTGGCCATCAAGTACACGGCGGTGCGCACCACGCCGCAGTCCATCACCTCTCTCCAGGGCCCCAACAGCGTGATGTCGAATTTGACCACGGGGGCTGACATCTTCGCGGCGGCCACGAACTATCCCAACGGGTACAAGCTCACGGGGCAGGGCACGGGCGCCTTCCCTGGGACCTTCCCCAGCGGCGCGGTGGCGACGGCGTCCGCCCCGTACATCGGCGTGCAGGCGTTCATTCAGCCGACCAACTAGGGGGCGACCCCCGTGTCCCTCCTGCTTCTGCTCCGTTCCCAGACTGCCGCCACGAACGCGGCAGCCGAGTCGACGACCGCAGCGGGCAGCGCCGGGGCGGTGCTCGCGGACGCGGGCGCCGCAGCCGCAGCGGCGACAGCGACCGGTGCAGCGAATGACGCTACGGCGGACGTTCAGGCATCCGCGGGTACGGCGACGGCCACCGGCACGGTCAGCGATCCGGCGCCGGACATCCAGGCCACCAGCGGGGCAGGCACGGGCACCGCCACAGCAGGCGACGTGTCGCCCGCGGCCACGGCTGCGGCCGAAGCGGTGGCCGGAGCGGGCAGCGCTCCTGACCCAACGGGCAGCGGTGGCGCCACGGCAGACGTCACGGCGGTCGCGGGCACGGCGTACGACGCCACGGTCAGCACGACGTCGAACGTCACCGCGGATGCTGGCGCGGCGACGGCAACGGGCACGGCGCATGCGTCAGCCGCCGATCTGGCGGCGTCCGCCGAGGCGTCGTCGGCCGCCGGAGCTGCAAACGCCGTTGCGCCGGACATGGCGCCCGGGGCGAACGGCACGGTCGCGACGGGCCTCGCGTCGGACCCGGTGGCGCAGGCGGATGTGCCTGCTGGCGCGACGGCGGGTACCGGGTCGGCCCTGGACGTGACCGCGGCCGGCTCGGGGCTGCCTTACGCTGCAGTCGCAGCCGGTACGGCCGGTGACGTGCTGGCGGACCTGGCGGCACCTGCTGGTGCGGCGACGGCCGCAGGCACGGCCCCCGACGCCACGGTGCAGTCCATGAGCGCCGTCGAGGCGCCTGCAGGGGTGGCTGCCGCGACGGGCTCGGTGGACGACGTCTTCATCGGTCTCATGGCCGCTGCCGGATTCGGAAGCGGCACCGGTGAGGCGTTTCAGCCCCCTGCCGTCCAGCTCATGACCGCGCTGCGGCTGCGCGTGGTGCCGAACCCGTAGGAGGTCTCATGGCAGCGCTCGCGACCACGCGGTACCCGCTGATGTGGCTGAACGGCGAGAGTGACCGCGTCGCCCTGTACGCCCTGCGTGACGTCAGCGCGGGTGATCTGTGCGATCTCGCGCAGGAGTTCACCGTGCTGAAGAGGGCGGTGATCATGGGGACGACGGTGGCTGCCGCTACGAGCGCCACGGTGGGCACGGGCGCCGACGCCACCAAGGTCACGATCCCTGCGGGCGCGTCCCGCGACGCGGGCTACCTGCTCGTCTACGGCGCCGCCGGACCTGCCTGATGCCGGGCAGCGACCGCTCCCTCTGGGGTCCGAACGTCGGCACGGCGGATGGCACCGACTTCGAGGGCGGTACGGCGGGCTGGTCGATCGGCACGCAGGCGTCCGCGATGGCGCAGAGCACGGAGCAGGCGCACCGGGGTACGCAGTCGCTCAAGTTCACGCGGAATGCCACAGCGGCCGGTGAGCTGGCGGTGACCAGCACGGTCTTCCCGGTCGCTGCATCCACCCCGTACGTCTTCCAGGGGTGGGTCTACACGGCGGTCGCCGCCGGGGTCATCAAAATCGACTTCGACTATTACCAGGCCAACGGCACCACCTATGTGTCGAGCTTCGTCGACGCGGTGCCGGACACGGCATGCACGCAGAACGACTGGACGCGGCTTGGTCCCAGCAGCTTCACGACGCCCGCGCTGACCGGGTACGTCCGCGTGATTCCCGTCAGCGTCAGCGGCTTCGCCAACACCAACACGCTGTACCTGGACGACCTCTTCATGGGCCGCCTGCTCGTGCCGCGCGGCCAGCTCGTCATGCCGCAGGCCCTGATCCGGGGATCGACGCGATAGGGGGGCCTGTGGCGCAGTACATCGCCTTCAACTGCGCGCTCGATGCGACGACCGGGGTGCTCGCAGGCACGTCGTACGCGGCGGGCGCCAAGGTCGCCATCCAGCTCGCACCGCCGTCCACGATCAGTCTGCGGGTCATCGAGTGGGGGGTCAGCTTCAACGGCTCCGCGGCGGGCACGCCGTCGGTGTGCACACTCGCGCAGGCGAGCGCCGCGTCCACCTGCTCCTCTGCCCATAGCACCAGCACGATCGTGCCCGTCGGCGACAACGCGAAGACATCCAGTCTGACGATGGGAACGACGTCGTCGGGCTACGGCAACGGGGCGATCACGACGAACACGACGGAGCGTGAGTTCGCCGCCGCCTTCGTCGGCCCCACGAGCCAGTACGAGAAGCAGTTCCCTTTGGGACGCGACTACATCGTGCTGCCGTCGAAGTTCCTGCAACTCCGGATCAACACTGCGGCCACGCTGACCGCCATCGCGTACATCGTCTTCGAGGAGTGCTGAGCCGGGGGCGGTGACTCATGGCCCGTCTCGGTCGCGGCACTCCCGCATCCGCGTACGTCCGCGTCCTGGCGCAGCCGCTCGCCCCACTGGACGCGGTGCCGGATGCGGAGCCCACTGCCGCGACGGGGACGGCGCACACCGTGCTCCCGGACGTGCAGGCCCTGCCGGACGCGGCGTCGGGCACGGGAACGACGCCGGACGCGACGGTCATCGTCGACGTCCCCGCCAGCGTGGCCGCAGCCGCC
Organism: Streptomyces venezuelae; assembly: GCF_008642335.1. Lineage (NCBI taxonomy): Bacteria > Bacillati > Actinomycetota > Actinomycetes > Kitasatosporales > Streptomycetaceae > Streptomyces > Streptomyces venezuelae. The sequence continues at coordinate 7,487,300 of NZ_CP029191.1, forward strand.
GGTACTGCCTATGACGCGACGGTGACGGTCGGAGCTGCGTCAGCCGAGGCAGGCGGTACCGGTGCTGCGGTCACCCCGTCCGAGGACATCACCGCCCCGGTCGGCGCGGCTGATACCGCGGGCGCCGCCCTGGCGGCCGTGCCCGGTGCGGGTGCCGCGCCGCCGGAGGCCGCAGCGGCGGGCACGGCGTACGCGCCCTCCACGGACGCGGTGGTCGGCGCCGGTACGGCGGCTGCTCTGGGCACGGCGCCGGATGCATTGCCCGCCGCCGGGGCGCTGGCGGATGCAGTCACGGCCGACGGCACGGTCACCGACGCGACGGTCACCACGAGTCAGACCACGAACGCCCCGGCGCAGACCGCGACGGGCGCCGGGGCGGCCCTGACCGCCGCTGCGGACATGGCTCCCGTGGCCGGCGCAGGGGCTGCCGCGGGTGCAGCCGGCGACCTGGCCCCGAGCGCCGTGGCGGATGCAGCGGCAGGTGCCGCCGCCGCGCTCGATGCCACCGTGGACATCACCACGGGCGCCGACGCGGCGACCGGCGTGGGTGCCTGTGACGGCTCACCCGGCGATGCCGCAGAGCTGAGTCCGGTGCCGCAGGCGGCTGAGGCTGTCGGCGAGGCCCTGGACGTCACCGCCCCGGTGAATACGTACGCTCCGGTGCCGCGCATCGACATCGACGGCACGGTGACCGCGTCGGGCGTCCTGCATGTCACGGCTCCGGTGCCGGTGGTCGACCTCGCCGGATCTTCAACTGTCAGTGGTGCTTCATCAACTGTTGCCCCTGTGCCGGTCGTTGACATCGACGGCGCCGCGACCGCGTCCGGCACGATGAGCGTGACGGCTCCCGCGCCCGTTGTCGCGATGGACGCGACGGCGACGACCGGCGGTCCGCTCGCGGTCACCGCCCCAGCGCCGCTGGTCGACGCCAACGCGACGGTCACGGTTGTCGGCGAGCTGGAGGTCACCGCGCCGCATCCGGTCGTGCAGGCGCACGGCGTCATCGCGGCGCCCGGTGTGATCAGCATGGTTGCCCCGGTGCCGGTCGTCGACGTCAACGTCATGGCGACGGCTTCGGGCGTATTCGAGGTCACGGCGCCCGCTCCGGTCTTCACGGGGCTTGGGCACGGCAGGCCCACCGGTCCGCGCGTCGTCATCGTGGCAGAGGAGCCGCGCACCCTGTACGTCGCTGCGGAGTCCCGCAGGGTCCGGGTGCCGGAGGACGACCGCGTCCTGGTGGTGTCCCGCGAGAGCCGCACGGTCCGCATCCCCGCAGAGATCCGAGAGCTGGAACCAGTGGGGTGATCTCGCATGTCCGACGACTTCCGCGAGACCATCCGCGACGGCGACAAGCGCGCGCAGCTCGAAGCGATCCGTGATCGTCTCGCCCTGGAAATGTCCGGCGAGTTCGACTGCTGCTCATGTGGCAAGCCGCGGCGATCTGCGGGCAGTGAGACCGCGGCCCTGGCACTGCGCCTGGTCAAGGTCATCGAGGATCTGGACTCCATCCCGAAGACCTCGGAGAAGTCCCAGCTCGATGAGCTGCGCGAGCGCCGCACGGGCGGCACAACGGGCGCCGCGCGCCGTCAGAACAGCCGCGGCCGTCGCAGGGGCTCCGGGGCATGAGCGGTGTTGTCATCCCGGGGCGCGGCGACCAGCGGCCCCGGATACTCAGTGCGCCGCCGCGCGTGTCCAGCGCGGGCGCCGATGTTGCGGAGCTGGCGGAGATCGCCGGTCTCCCCATGGACCCGTGGCAGCGCCTGGTGCTGGACGAGGCCCTGGGGCAGCGCCGTGACGGCTCCTGGTCCGCCTTTGAGGTGGGTCTCGTGGTGGGCCGCCAGAACGGCAAGGGCGCCATCCTCGAAGCCGTCGAACTGGCCTCGCTGTACCTCTTCGACGAAGAGCTGTGCATCCACAGCGCGCACCTCTTCGACACCAGCCTCGAAGCCTTCAAGCGCATCCTCGGACTGATCGAGAACACGCCCGACCTGGAACGCATGGTCAGACGGGTGTCCCGCTCGCACGGCGAAGAGGGCATCGAGGTCTTCCGCGACGGGGCCCTGCGCCGCCTGCGCTTCCGGAGCAGGACCGCAGGGGGCGGACGCGGCTTCACGTGTGACCGCCTCGTGCTGGACGAAGCAATGGTCCTCACTGACCAGGCGGTGGGCTCGATCCTGCCGACGCTGTCCGCCGTGCCGGACCCGCAGGTCTGGTACACGGGATCGTCCGGCACCAAGACGTCCACCGCGCTCGGACGGGTCCGCGCCCGCGGTCTCAAGGGCGGCGACCCTCGCTTGTGCTACCTGGAGTGGAGCGTCGATCCCTGCACGCAGTTCTGCCCGCCGCTGTGCGAGGACCATGACGCACAGGACTTCACGCCTGACCCGCGCTGGTCGCAGGAGGAGCACGACCGGCAACTGTCTCGCCTGTACGCGAGCTACCCGAAGGCGAATCCTGGCTTCGGCATCCGCATCGGCGGGGTGCACTCCCCGGAACGTTCCATCGAGCACATCGAGGCCGAACGCCGCAGCATGAGCGCGGAGGAGTTCGGGCGCGAGCGGCTCGGGGTGGGGGACTGGCCTGTTGAGGGCGAGTCGTGGCGAGTCATCGACGAGGCGTCGTGGAAGGCGTGCGTCGACACCGCGTCCATGCCGGACGGCGAGCTGTCCTTCGGTGTCGAGCTGGCGCCCGACCGCAAGTCCGGCTGTATCTGCGTCGCCGGACTGAACGCCGACTCCCTCACGCACGTCGAGATCACCAGCGACGGTGAGCAGCTGCTCGATCACCGCTCCGGGGACCGCTGGATCGTGCCGCGCCTGGTGGAGCTGCACAAGCGGTGGCGGCCCAGGGCGGTGGTCATCAACCGGGCCGGCCAGACCGGCGCCCTGGTCCGTTCGCTCGAAGACAAGGGCATCACGGTGATCTCGCCGACCGCCCGTGAGTTCGCGCAGGCCTGCGGCTCTTTCGCCAGTGCGGTCGTGCCGATGCGCGGCCATCACCCCACGCTCGTGCACCTGGATCAGGTCCCGCTGAGCACGGCCGTGGCAGGCGCCGACAAGCGCACCGTCGCCGACCTGTGGGCGTGGGACCAGCGGTTGGCAGCCGTCGACATCTCACCTCTGCAGGCCGCGACGCTCGCCGTGTGGGGCCTGCAGCAGAAGCCCGCCAGGAAGCCCGTCGAAGCCGGATGCGCCTGGGGGTGACTGCGTGGCCTGGTCGTGGAAGTGGCCTTTCTACACGCGCCCTACCAAGTCCTTCGTGCAGCCCGACTTCTGGTCCTTGGATGCCTCCCCGTTCGTGCCGAGCAGTACCGCCGATCGCGAGCGGATCGAGACTGATTTCGAGGGCTATATCGCGGGTGCCTTCAAAAGCAACGGGCCCATTTTCTCGTGCGTGGTCGCCAGGGAGATGGTCTTTTCCGAGGCCCGTTTCATGTGGCGCCAGTTCAACAACGGCCGCCCCGGTGATCTCTTCTCCAACGGCGCGCTGAACCTGCTCGAACGCCCCTGGCCGGGCGGCACGACCGGTGAGCTGCTCGCACGCATGGAGCAGGACGCCTCGCTGGCCGGAAACTCCTTCTGGACGCGCACGGACGATGCGGGCCGGTACGGCAACCGGGCAGGCGGTCCGGGGCTGCGGCTCGCGCGGCTGCGCCCCGACTGGGTGTCGATGGTGATCGGCAGTCATTCGGGGGACCTGTACGCGGCGGATGCACGCGTCATCGGCTACCTCTACGAGCCGCGCCTGTACGGACTCTCCAATGGCGGCTCACCACTGGCCGGTTCCGTGCTCCTGCTGCCGGACGAAGTCGCGCACTTCTCACCCATCCCCGATCCGGCAGCGCGCTTTCGCGGCATGAGCTGGCTGACGCCCGTGCTGCGCGAGATTGAGGCGGATACCGCGGCGACTGTTCATAAGAAAACATTCTTTGAGCACGCGGCCGTGCCGAACATGGTCGTCCGTTTCGACAAGGACGTCCAGAAGGAACAGTTCGACGCCTTTGTCGCAGCGTTCAAGGCCGGGCATCAGGGTGCGTTCAACGCGTACAAAACGCTCTTCCTTCAGGGCGGCGCCGACGTCACGTCACTGACCCACGACTTCCGGCAGCTCGACTTCACGAGCACCGTCGGCAAGGGCGAGGCGCGCATAGCGTCTGCCGCCGGGATTCCGCCGTCCTGGCTCGGCTTTTCCGAGGGCTTGCAGGGGTCGGCTCTCAATACCAACAACTTCGCAGCATCGAGACGCCGTTTCGCCGATGGCACCATGCGCCCGCTCTGGCGCATCGCAGCGGCAAGCCTCGAAGTGCTTTTCAGGCCCTCTGGCGCCAGTACGCACCTCTGGTACGACGACCGCGACATCGCCTTTCTGCGCGAGGACTCCCGCGACCGCGCCGACATCATGCGCGTCCAGGCCAACACCCTGGACGCCCTCATCAAATCCGGATTCGAGCCGGACGACGCCGTCCGGGCCCTCGTGAACGAGGACATCGGCCTGCTGATCGGTCATCACACCGGCCTCGTCTCCGTGCAGATGCAGCCCCCGCTGGACGCCAATGCCCCACCTCCCGTTCTTAGTACGGGTGAAAGCGATGTGATTGACGATGGATAAGAAGAGCGTCCGGGCGGGAATGCAGATCAAGGACGCGGCTAAGGGTGAAGTCACCGCCGTTTTCTCGACGTTCGACGTCAAGGACAAGGACGGCGACGTCACGCTTCCCGGAGCATTCCAGGACGGCGCGGAAGTCGTCGTGTCTGCCTACGGACACACCTCGTGGGGCGGTGCTCTGCCGGTCGGCAAGGGCGTCATCCGCACCACGAAGAGCGAAGCCGTCGCCGACATGCAGTTCTTCATGGACACGCAGCATGGCCGGGACTCCTTTTTCACGGTCCGCGAGCTGGCGAAGTCCGGGCTGGGCGAATGGTCTTACGGCTTTGACATCGTCGAGGCCGACCACGGCACATTCGACGGCGAAGAAGTCCGCTATCTCAAGGCTCTCAAAGTCCATGAGGTGAGTCCCGTGATGGTGGGCGCCGGGGTCAACACCCGCACGCTCGGGGTGAAGTCGCAGAAGGACGGGCCGGGCGGCGGTTCTTCGACTCCGTACCGCAGCGCCATCCGTCCTCACGAGACGGCCGCCACGGCTCTTCCGTGGGACGAGATGAAGACCGTCAACGAGCTGCCGTCCACCGCGCCGGTCTCCGATCTGCGCAGCGTATACGCCTGGGTCGATCCTTCGGGAGACCCGGAGTCGAAGAGCGACTACCGCATTCCCCATCACATGGGGATTGGCGGTGAGGCCAATGTCCGCGCCTGCCTGGCCGGTATCGCCTCGCTGAATGGTGCGCCCGGTGGTGTCTCGATACCCGAGGCCGACCGGCGCGGCGTCTACAACCACCTTGCCTCGCACCTGAACGACGCGGGGCGCGAAGTGCCGGAGCTTCGTAGCAGCCCCGGCGACACTCTCAAATTCGCAGACGAACTCGCGGCCGGTCTGGTCACGGTGTCTGCACTGAAACAGCGCGCACGGGCAGTCCTAGCTCTCCGGGTCGCGAAAGGGCGTGCACCGCTGAGTGCCGCAGCGTCGGATCTCCTCGAATGGATTCATGACGAACTGCGGGACCTGACAGCGCTCATTGACACGCCGCAGGAGGACGCAGCGCGCGAATACGTGCGCTTCCTCGCCCGTAATCGCCATACAGGAGACTGACGATGCCCGAAGTCCTCGAATTTCCCGCGCTCAAGGAGGCGCAGGGAAAGCTCGACAACGTGAATGCCAAGCTGGCCGAGATCTTCGACGAGGCGGGCCAGGCGTACGACCTCTCCAAGGTGAAGTGCATCAGGGGCACCTCCCACGAGAAGGCCGCAGAGATACGCAAACTGAATGACGAGGCCACCGACCTCGGTCGCCAGGTCGACAATCTCGTGCAGGTGCAGAAGGCGGCGGAACGCACCCGCTCTGCGCAGGAGGGCCGGGAGACCGGCGACGGCGCCGACCGCGATGAGCATGAGCGCGAAAGGGGCAAGCCCCAGAAGTCCTTCGGCCAGCTCTTCACCGAGTCCGCCGCGTACAAGCAGAAGCAGGGCAGGACCGGCCCGGAATCCACGCTCGACATCCACCTGAAGACGCTGCTGTCGGAGTCCGCCGGCTGGGCACCTCCGACCGTGCGCACGGGGCGCGTTGTCGACTATGCGACGCGGCCCATTCAGGTCGTCGACCTCATTCCGCAGACGACGACGTCGAATACCGCCGTCACGTACATGGAGGAGACGACCTTCACCAATGCGGCGGCCGAGACCGATGAGGGTGGTACGTACCCCGAGGCCGCGCTCGCGCTCACCGAGAAGTCGTCTCTGGTCCGCAAGATCGCGGTCTTTCTGCCGGTCACGGACGAACAGCTCGAAGACGTTGGCCAGGTCCAGGGATATGTGGACAACAGGCTGCCTTTCATGGTCCGGCAGCGGCTCGACGGGCAGATCCTCAACGGGAACGGGACCGCCCCGAACCTCCGGGGCCTGCTGAATGTGGTGGGAATTCAAACGCAAGCGAAAGGCTCCGACCCGGTGCCGGACGCGGTGTACAAGGCGCTGGTCAAGGTGCGTGTGACGGGCCGGGCCATTCCGAATGCCGTCGTCATGCACCCGACCGACTGGCAGAACATCAGGCTTCTCCGCACCGCCGACGGCATTTACATCTGGGGCAACCCGAGCGATGCCGGGCCGGAAAGGATCTGGGGTTTGCAGGTCGCGCAGACGGATGCGTTCACCTCCGCAGGCACAAGCCTGGTCGGCGACTTCGCCAACTACATCGAGCTGGCGGTGCGCCGCGGGATCGACGTCCAGGTGAGCAACAGCCACTCGACCTACTTCGTCGAGGGCAAGCAGGCACTCAGGGCGGACATGCGCGCCGCGCTCGTGCCCTACCGGCCCGCGGCGTTCTGCACGGTGACCGGTCTCTGATTCCCGCCGCAGGGGCGGACGGCGTGACGCCGTCCGCCGCCTGGCCATGTCTGGAAGGACAGTTCTATGCCAGTCCTGGACGGCACCGGCGGCGTCAAGACCGTGACCGGTGTCTACGACTTCGCAGTGGACGGCGGTGCCGCTGGCACGCTGACGCTGCGCAACGGCAGCGGCGATTCGCTGCCCAACGAAATCCCCGCCGGCGCGGTGGTGCTGGGTGGCTACATCGACGTGACAACGGCGTGCCTCAGTGCCACGGGAACGATGGCGTTCCAGATCGAGGGCGCCGCGGACCTGACGTCCGCGCTCGCGCAGGCCGGACTCACCACGGGCCTGAAGGCGGTGACCCCCAGCTTTACCGGGTCGACCGCCATCAAGACGACGGCGAAGCGGAGCATCCGCGTCGTCATCGCGACGGCCGCCTTCACTGCGGGGAAGCTCTCCGTCGTCCTCTTCTACAAGTAGGGGGCGCCGTGAAAATCGATCGGCACATCTGGCGCACCGAGAACAACGACCTGGTGTGGCACGGGCATCCGGACGCGGCCTTCCTGGAGCACCCGGCAGGTGATGACGTCGCGGACTCGATCCTGAAGCGCCATGGCCTGCTCAAGAAGCCGGACCCCGCACCGGAACCGGAGCCTGCCCCCAAGGCAGCACCGCAGCCCGCATCGAAGATGTCGAGGCCACCGCGCAACAAGTAGGCGGACGGGGGTCGTTCCTATGGCCCTCGGTGATGCGTACGCCACGGTCCCAGAGCTGAAGGTCCGCCTCCCCAACCTGGACGAAGTCGCCACGTACGACGACGTCCTGGAGGAAGCCCTCAGCTCGGTCAGCCGCGAGATCGAGCAGTTCTGCGGGCGCCAGTTCAACAAGGCGGATGCGGCAACGGTTCGCGAGTACGGGCCGGATGAGATCTATCGCCTGCGCGAGGGATCGACCGTCACGCAGTGGGTCCGGGTCGACGACTTCTACGACGTGACGGATCTCGTCATCGAGGTGGACGGTGCGGCCTGGACGCCCGCCGACTACGTATTGCACCCCCGCAATGGCGTGGTCGACGGGATGCCCGGCTGGCCCTACTACGAGATCCACGCTGCGGGGTCGCTCAGCTTCGGCACCGAGGTGAGCGTCACGGCGAAGTGGGGTTGGAGTGCCGTCCCGGCACCCGTGAAACAGGCCTGCCTGATCATGGCCGCCGAAACGTTTCAGATCAAGGACGCTCCTTTCGGCGTTGCCGGATCGGACGCTTTCGGTGCCATCCGCGTGCGCGACAACCGCATGGCGATGACGAAGCTTTCGCGCTATTGCCGCGATCCGATCCGAGTGAGGTGACATGGCATCCCTCGCGGAAATCAGGGCTGCGCTGAAGACGACGCTGAAGGCCGCCATCCCGGATCTCAGCGTCTATACCGAGGTGCCGTCGGTCAACCAGGTTCCAGCTGCGGTGCCGATGCCTGCGCCGCGCCCCGACGGAATGACCTGTGATTTCGACGGGGCTTTCGGTGGGGGTCTGGATACGTGGACTCTCGACCTCTTCATCCTGGTCGGCTACGGAGACCCCGCCCTGGCGCAGAAGGCACTGGACCAGTTTGTCACAGGAACGGGCTCAAAAAGCATCCGGCGCATCATCTTCGAAACTCCGGATCTCGGACTGGCCGACGGAACAGATGCTCACGCGGAGGGAATCCGCGAGTACGGCGGACATTTCGCTTCCGCCGGAATCCCGCATGTGGGCGCTGTCGTGCGCCTCACGGTACGCACTCCCAGCACTTGAGTGAGGAAGCATGGCAGCACTCACGACGCGATTCATCGTCAATGCGGGGACGGCGCCGACGACGGGCGCCGCCTCGGTCAGCGATACCGCCGAGATCGGGAACGGCGTCAATTCGTTCCTCTACTACGAGAATACGGGCACACAGAAGACCGTCACGATCACGGTGCCCGGCAACAATTCCTACGGGCAGCCGAATCCCGATCCAGCGCTCACGCTGGCCGCAACCACGGGACGGCTCTGGATTCCGCTCCGCAAGGAATACGACCAGGGCGACGGCACGGGCCGTTGCGTCGTCACCATGTCGCCCGACGCCACGGGCGTCACGGTCGCTGTGGTGAGGATGAGCTGATGCCCCGGGCGAGCAATCGCCCGATACCCGAACCGCTTCCCGTACAGGACCGCCCGGCCACCCCGCCGCGGCGGTCTTTGCGTATCCCGAGGGAAGTCGAGAAGCCGCGGGAGTTCGAGGTCATCGGGCCGAAAGTCGTAGGCGGAAAGACAAGGGGCGAGCGGGTGACGCTCGCCCTTACTGATGCCCAGGAGCGGGCGCTTATCGAAGCCGGGCACGTGCGGCCCGTGAGCGATCGGCCGTCGCTGGCCGACAAGAAAGAAGACTAGCGATGGCCAAGATCGTGCTGCGCTCCTGCGACATAACCGTCAACGGAGTCAATTTCTCCGACCACATCAGTTCCGTCGAAATCAACCTCGTCAAGGACGAAATCGAAACCACGAATTTCAGCGGCCAGGGACGCGAGCGCGTCGCAGGCCTCAAGGATGACTCTTTCGTCCTGAACTTCCAGCAGGATTTCGCAGCGGGCGAGGTCGACGCGACGCTTTTCCCCCTCTGGGACCTGGAGACGGAATTCACGGTGGTCGTGAAGCCGACGGCCGCGGCGGTCAGCGCCTCGAACCCGAGCTACACCGGCACCTGCATCCTGCTCGAATACCAGCCGCTCAGCGGCGATGTCGGCGACCTCTCGGAGACCGAGGTCACCTTCCCGACGCAGCGCACCGGTATCTCCAGGGCGACCAGCTGATGGCCGCCCGGCAGGGAGTCAACGTCCATCTGGGCGAGGAGTTCAAGCGGGTCGCCAACTCTCTTCGGGAGGTCGACCGCGCGCTGCCGGGCAAGCTCCGCAAGGACCTGGAGAAGGCCGTCCGTCCGGCTGTGGCTGATGCGAAGGCACACGTACGCGCGGTGCCGGTGCAGGGTCAGAAGCACACCGGGCTGCGCCGTCGCATCGCGCGGGGTGTGAAGATCCAGGCGCGGACGTCGCGCAGTCCGGTCCTGCGCGTGCTGTCGACGATGACGGACCCGCAGGAGCAGGGACTGCCCGGATATCTGGACGACCCGGCCAAGGGCTGGCGCCACCCCGTATTCGGTAACCGCGACAAGTGGGTCAGCCAGCACACGGGCGCTCCCTGGTTCCGTGACGTCATGGCGGACCACCGCCCGGAGATGGAGCACAATCTCCAGCGCGTCCTCGACGACGCGGCCGAGACGATCGCCGCAGCGGGTCGCGGCTGATCGGCGGGCCGGCCGGGGTTCGCGGGAGCCCTGGCCGGCGCCGCGCACAGCGAAGCCCCCGGCACTGTGCCGGGGGCTTCTGTCCGCTTCTCAGCTGTTGGCCTTCTCGTACGCCTCGCGGATCGGGGCAGGGACGCGGCCGCGGTCGTTGACCTCGAACCCGTTGTCCCGCGCCCACGTGCGGATGGCTGCGGTGTCCTCGCCGCTGTTCGCTGCCTTGCGTGCCTTGGAGCCGTTCTTCACGCGGCCCGTCTTACGGCCCTTGTTCATGAAGGGACGCAGTGCCTCGAAGAAGGTGTCGAGGCTTTCCGGCGTGAGGTCGATCTCGTACCCCACACCATCCACGGCGAATGTGTGCGTCGCAATCTCTTCTGATTCTTCACCGGTCAGGTCATCGATAAGGGTTCTTACCACTTTTTGAGCCATGGCCGAATGCTACCCCCTCATTCCCTACCTGTAATCCCGCGATCCCGTGATCGAAAGGCAGCTTCTGATGGCACTTCTTTCTCGTGAACAGATCTTGAAGGCTGACGACCTCAAGACGGAGGACGTCGAAGTCCCGGAGTGGGGCGGCACGGTCCGGCTGCGGACGCTGACCGGCGAGCAGCGCGACGCGTTCGAGCAGTCGATGGTGGAGACCAAGGGCGGAAAGCAGAAGCAGAACCTCGCCAACTTCAGGGCCCGCCTGATCGCCAAATGTGTGATCACCAAGGACGGTGAGCTCATGTTCAGCCCTCCGGACATCAAGCCGCTGGGACAGAAGAGCGCGGCTGCCCTGTCCCGCGTCTTTGACGCCTGCCAGAAGCTGAACGGCTTCTCCGAGTCGGATGTCGAGGAACTGACCGAGGGTTTCGACGACGCCCCGCAAGGGCTCTCTACTTCCGGCTAGCCAGGGTGCTGGGCATGACGGTGCGCGAACTCCTCGCCCGGATCGATTCCCACGAGCTGGCCGAATGGGCGGCATACGAGCGCTATGCGGGGCCGCTCGACGAGAGCTATCTCGCGGATGTCCTGGCCGGCCTGCATGAACAGGTGCAGACCTTGAATCGCATGCAGGGCGCCGCGCACTTCACGGACCGGAAGCACAAGAAGAACCCGGCGCCGGAACCGAGGCATTACCCGCGTCCGCATGAGCTGTACGCGCTTCAGCATCCCGACGACGACCGCCCCGACGGGGGTGAGTCCGAAGAGGGGTGACGTGGCGTGGCGACGATCACCTCGCTGTCTTTCGTCATCACGTCGACCTACGACGGTGCGGGAATGCGCCGGGCGCGTCGGGATATGGATGGGTTCGGCAGCAGTACGAGGTCTTTGCACAGCATCCTGACGCCTTTCAATTCTCAGCTCAAAATCATGTCGGCGCGTGCTATCGCCCTGGCTCCGGCGCTGCTCCCTGTAGCGACTGCGGTGGGCGCGCTTGCCGGTGGGATAGCCGCAGCGTCGACGGCCGCGGGTGCGGCGGCAGGCATCTTCGGCGGCGCCCTGGTCGGTGCTCTGAAAAGCGTATCCGCTCAGGTCAAGGGTCCCACCGACGCGCTGGAGCGGCAGAAGGCGACGCTTGCCGGAATGAAGCCGGGCACGGCGGCATACCGCGAGCAGCTGAAGAAGGTCGCCGAGGCGCAGAAGGTTCTCAACCAGACGATTGCCGGTCTGTCGGAGCCCGCACGGAAGTACATCAAGTCCGAGCGGGAGATGAAAAGCGCCTGGGGCGATTTCATTCAGGCGACAGAGAAGGACACGCTGACTCCAGTCTCCATTGCGATGGATGCCGTGAGCCGCAACATGGGCAAATTCGTTCCCATCGTCAAAGCCGTGTCTCCTCTGGTCACCAAGCTGGCGCAGGATTTTGCGGACTGGATGGACGGCGAGGGGCTCGACACCTTCATTGACCTGGTCCTCAAGTACGGCGTTCCCGCCCTGAAGGATTTCATCCGCATCGGCAGGAATGTCGTATCGGCCCTGGGGGACGGCTTCCGGGATTTCCTGCCTCTCGGAGTGAAGGTTGTCAAAGCGCTGGCCGACGGCTCTCAGGAGCTGAAGGAGTGGGCGGCGGAGGGCGGTTTTGAGCGATTTGTCAACAAGTTCCTGGACAGCGCTCCCGAGCTGAAGAGTATCTGCAAAGACCTCGTTGTCATTCTGGGCAGCCTCGGCGTTGCTGTGGAGTCGACGTCAGAAGAGTCGGTCACCGTTCTCGGAATTCTCGCGGATCTTCTTTCACTGCTCAGCCCCGAGCTGATTACTGCGATTACGTACGCCTGGCTGGGCTGGAATCTGGCTCTGGAGGCCTATGCCCTCTATTGCACGGCTGCTGCAGCAGCGTCGGTGCTTCTCGCGACCGCGACGTCTCCGTTCTTCCTGCTGATAGCAGGCGCTGCGCTCACGGTGCTGGCCGTCGTGGCGGCACTTGCCGCACTCGCGGCAGGGATCTACTTCCTGGTCAAGTACTGGGACAACGTGACGGCAGCTTTCAAGACGGCGTGGAATGCCACGTGGAATGCCATCAAGATTGCCGCACTCGTTGTCTGGGATGCCCTCAAGGTGGCGTGGGCCGCTACGTGGGTTGCCATACAGGCGGCTGCCCGCGTTGCCTGGGATTTTCTGACGCAGGGCTGGGGGCAGTTCTGCCTCCTGTTGCTCGGGCCTCTTGGCGTGCTGGCTTTCATAGCCCTGCACTGGGCCGAGATATGGGGGTGGATCAAGGAATCCGCATCGACGGTCTGGAGCGCACTTCAGGCAGGCTGGGCCGGATTTCTCGGGGGCCTTTCGACGGCATGGAATTCCGTGTGGGGTGCCCTGACGACTGCATGGCAGGGCTTCATCGGCCCGTTCATGGAGATGTGGAATACCGTCTGGCCGCAGGTACAGCTTGCTGCGCGGAATATTTGGACCGGTCTTTCTATGGCGTGGTCCGCGCTATGGAAGTCGATCCTGTTTGTGTGGAATCTGTTCTGGGGTGAATTCGGGGGTAGCTTCACGGGCGGGTGGAATGCTCTCTGGGTCACCGTCCTGGGTATCTGGAACATCTTCTATGCGACGTTCTCGGCGCTCTTCTCCTCCGCCTGGCAGGGCCTGACTGCCGCGGCCTCCGCTGCGTGGAAGGCGATGACGGCTGCCTGGCAATTCGTGTGGACCACGATGGTCAGTGTCTATCAGGTCGGCTGGGCCATTCTGTCCGGCGCCTGGCAGACCGGGTGGGCCTGGCTGACGGGTGCCGCGCAGATTGCCTGGTCGGTTATGACCGGCGCCTGGAAGGTCATATGGGCGACTGTCACCGGAATCTGGAACACGTTTTACGCGACGTTCAGCGCCGTATTCTCCAGTGCCTGGAACGTCCTCGTCACCATCGCGACCGGGATCTGGAATGTAGTCAAGGCGGCGTGGCAGGCGCTATGGGCCACTGTTACCGCAATCTTCCTCACCTTCACCGCAGTGTTCACCGGCAACTGGGGAATGGCCTGGAACGCGATCAAGGATGCTGGCGTCGCTATCTGGAACGTCATAAAGGTGGCGTGGCAGGGTTTTCTCAATGTTCTGGTGGCGTACTTCAACGCCTTCGTCAGCATCTTCACTGCCGCGTTCCGGGCAGCCTGGACGGCAATCCAGAACATCGCCACCACGGCATGGAACGCCTTCAAGGCGTCGTTCCAGGTCTTCCTGACCGCGCTCCAGAATCTCTGGAACACCGCCTGGACGGCGATCCGGAACATCTTCCAGACGGTCGTCAATGCCATCGTGGCCATTGCTCAGGCGGGCTGGAATCTGCTCCGGGCCGGAATGCAGGCCTTCCTTACCGCGGTGACCGCGATATGGAATACCGCATGGACGACGATCCGCACCTTCTTCCAGACGACCGCGACCGGCATTGCCGCCGCAGCCACGTCGCTCTGGGACAAGATGCGGGAGATCTTCAGTGCCGGGTCGACGTGGCTCCGCAACACCTTCTGGAATCCGGTCCACGATTTCTTCACGAAGACGATCCCGAATGCATTCGACTCTGCCGTCAAGGCGATAGGCAAGGCCTGGGACGGCCTGCGCAAGATGATTTTCACGCCCGTCCAGGCGATTGTGGACGTCGTTTACAACCGTGGAATTGTCAAACTCTGGAACATCGTTGCCAAGGTTTTCAGCGCGAAAGAGCTGAGTGAATTCCACCTTCCCGGCTTCGCCAAGGGCGGCCCGGTCGACGGCCCCGGGTCGGGGACGTCGGACTCGATCGTCGCGCGCCTGTCCGCTGGCGAGCACGTGTGGACGGCGAAGGAGGTCGCGGGCGCAGGCGGTCATGAGGCCGTGGCGGCGCTTCGCAGCCAGGCCATGGGCGGCGCGAAGGTGCGTGCCTTCGGGGATGCGGAGCACCGCTTCGACGACGGCGGCGGTGTCCTCGGTACTCCCTGGGGCCCGGACTGGGGCCCCGACCTGGTCCCGAACGGCATCATCAAGAACGCCCTGAAGGTCCTGAAGGATGTGGTCCTGGGAGGCGTCTACGGCGTCATCAAGCCGCCGATCAACGCGGCGGTGGGCGCCGCCCAAACGGCAGTCAGGAAGATCATCCCGGGCGATGACAGCGGACTGGAGCAGCTGGCCACCGGCATCCCCCGCAAGATGGGCGACACGGTCCTGGACTGGATCAAGGAAATGGACGTCGCTCCCGTCAGCGGGGGCGGCTTCATTCCGTGGGCCAAGTGGAAGGACGGCGACGGCGAGAAGGTCACCTACGGCGGCGTGGTCGTCAACAAACGCACGGCCGCCATGCTGAAGAACGCCTCCAAGTTGGCCAGGACCGCTTTCACGATGTTCCAGGGCAGCTACAGCAACAGCGTGGGGCAGTCCGCCGGGACGCATGCCGGTGGCGGTGCGGTCGACCTCGGACCGGCCAAGGACTCGATCGTCGGCGCGATGCGCGCGTCCGGCTTCGCAGCCTGGCGGCGTACGCCGGCCGAGGGATTCTCGCCGCACATCCACGGCATCGCGGTGGGCGACCCGACGGTGTCGCCCCAGGCGGCGCAGCAGGTGAAGGATTTCCAGGCGGGTCTGAACGGGCTGGCCAACAAGGGGCCCGACACCTACAAGGGCGGAACCGTCACTGGCGGCAAGTCCCCCGCCGCGGCGCAGGCGATTGCCAAGAGCATGCTGGGTGCCTACAACTGGTCGACCCACTGGTCGGCGCTGAAGGCCCTGTGGACGCGTGAGTCGGGCTGGCGCTGGAATGCGGACAACCCGACGAGCGATGCGTACGGCATCCCGCAGGCGCTCCCCGGGAGCAAGATGAGGTCGGCCGGTGCGGACTGGAAGACCAACCCCGCGACACAGATCAAGTGGGGTCTGGGCTACATCAAGGACCGCTACGGCACCCCGACCAGGGCGAACGACTTCCAGAAGGCGCACAACTGGTACGGCCTCGGGACACCGGGGGCGAGCCGCGGCCCGGCGGTCGTCGGCGAGTCCGGCCCGGAGTTCATGAACCTCCGGGGCGGTGAGCGCATCGACACCTTGCGGGACCTGGTCGGCCGCGGCGGCGGTGACGTGAACGTCGAGGTGAACATCCCGATCACTGGCCGTGCCGACCACGGCGTCGTCGACCGCCTGGAGCGGGAGACCATCCCCCAGCTGACTATGGCGATCAAGCAAGGAGTCGGGAGGCGTCCGTGACTTCCCTGGCCCACATCTGCAATGACGACTTTCGTAACGAAGGTTGGGTGCTGGTTGGGTCAGGGGTCTCGCGGCTCTTCCACTGCTGGAACAACGATGACGACAGCCGCTACTGCTACAACCCGCCGCACAAGGGCCGGGCCTGCGTCAGGTTTCCCGTCGACATCGGCACCGTGCCGGAGGGCGCGGTCATCACATCCGTCACGGTGAAAGTCCGGGCGCGGAAGATGGACGGCCAGAACCGCACGCTGACCATCAACGTGTCCTGCCTCGATGACACCTCGCGATTCACCTCGCGCACCATCCCGCTGACGCAGACGATCGAAGACTACGAGGTGGCGACCTACCAGCGGGACCCGCTCGGACACCCCTGGGACATCCATCGCCTGAACAAGCTGCTCTGCCAGGTGTTCAGTTATGCGTCGTCACTGCACTGCATCCGCGTCTACAAGGTGTGGGTGCAGATCAACTACCGGGTCAGGCCTACCGTCACAGTCGAGGCGCCGACCGGCACCGTGCTCACCCCGAGCCCGGTCATCAGCTGGACGTACAGCCAAGTGGATGGTGATCCGCAGGCGAAGGCTGAGTACCGCATCTTCACCGCGATCCAGACAGCAGAGTCGACCTTCAGCCCGAACAGCACGCCCCCGCAGTACCAGGCGACGGTCGAGGGTGACATCACGTCCCTCACCCTGCCGACCTCGATCAACCCTGACGTGTACTCCGTGTACGTCCGGGTGTACTCCAGCTTCGGCGCCAAGAGCGTCTGGGTGGGCCGTTCCTTCACCGTGCAGGGCCCCTCGCCCGGCGTGCCCGGTGACGACAACACCGTGAGTGGAACCCCCGGCATCGGTGTGGTCAGCGTCGTCCCGGACAGCTACGCGTCCGCCGTGGCGCTGACCCTGCGGGACAGCTCGAACCTCTTGAGTGTGCAGTCGGCTGACTTCGAGACCCTGACCGACGCCCCGGAGTACGTCACCACCAACTGCACAGCGGTGCAGGACACGAGTGTCTATTACGCGGGCGTGGCCTCGCTGAAGATGACCGCGTCCAGCGCGGCCACCATGTCCGTGCTGAGCCCCTTCGTGGAGCTGGCGCCGGACTCCCCGGTGACGGTGCGGGCGCAGCTCCGGGCGGCCGTCACGGCGCGCTCGGTCGCCGTCCGGTGCCGCTTCTACGACGACACGTACACCGCCGTTGCGGGCACCATCACAGGCACCGGCACAGACGCCACCAGCACGTGGACGGAGGTGAAGGCGAGCGACACGTCCCCGCCGACGACTGCGTACGCACGTGTCGAGATCGAGGTGACGAGCCCCGCGAATGGGGAAGTACATCACGCCGATCACGTCGGCCTGATGTACGGGGCCAATGCGCCCTGGTCCGACGGCGGCCACACGAGCCGCAACATCCTGAGCGCGTTCAGCGCCACGGGCGACGACCCGGTTGGCGACAACTGGGTGGCCGGCGCGGGCAGCTCGATCAGCCGCGTCGCGGTGACCGGCACTGGGTCGCACGGCACGCTGACGAAGCGGCTGACCTACACCGGCATCACGCCCTCGCTCGCCTTCCGTGCGACGGGCACGGCTTTCACGTCGCCGACCAGCGGTACGGACTTCACGCTGAACCGGCCGGTCGGAGTCACGACCGGCGATCTCATGCTGGCCTTCGTCAGCTCGAACCAGCACAGCACGATCACGCCGCCCGCAGGCTGGACGGCCGTCAACACGGCCTCGATCGATGACGGGTCGACGGACACGGCGCTCTTCGTCCTGAAGCGCACCGCGGGTGGCAGCGAGCCGTCGACCTGGACGGACGGCAGCCTGAGCGTGGCGTCCACGCGCCGGTACGCCTGCGTCGTCGCGTACAGCGGTGCGGCGGATGCCGCGGACCAGTTCGTTGCCGAAGGCGTGCTGACGCGCGCCACCGGCACGCCGCTCTACATGACCTCTGCGGTGGTCACGAACTCGGACGTGAACGCGTGGAGGGTGGCTGCCTTTGCGGTGAGCGACAACGCGGGCGGCGGCTCGATGATCGCCAACATCGCGCCGCCGACCAGCTCCGCAGACATCGCCTACGTCGGCAAAGGCACGGCCTGGACGACGACCAGCAACAGCACGTCGTACGTCATCAACCGACCCAGCGGCATCGTTTCGGGTGACCTGATGGTGGCCACCGTGGCGATCAGTGACACGGTCATCGCCACGCTGACGGCACCGTCCGGCTGGACGGTCGTCCGGCAGATCACGGAGTCCGATGGCGCGGCCAGTCTGCGCTTCGCGGTGCTGAAGCGCACCGCGGGCAGCAGCGAGCCCAGCAGCTGGACGGGCACGCTCAGCGCCACAGTGAAGCCGATCGTCACGCAGGTCAGCGCGTACCGGAATGCCGACACGGCCGCGAACCAGTTCATCGCGGAGAACACCTCGCAGAGCGGCAGCGGTAACAGCATCAACACCGCGGCGGTCACGAACACCGACAGCCGTGCCTGGCGCATCTCCGCATTCGGCGCGTCCGGCGACTACTACACAGGCTGGGGCTACACCTCGGAGGTGACGGAGCGGTCGGACACCTCGGCTGAGTATCAGGTCAGCTGGTACAGCTACCGCACGGCGACGCTGATGA
Source organism: Streptomyces venezuelae (assembly GCF_008642335.1). Classification (NCBI taxonomy): domain Bacteria; kingdom Bacillati; phylum Actinomycetota; class Actinomycetes; order Kitasatosporales; family Streptomycetaceae; genus Streptomyces; species Streptomyces venezuelae. The sequence continues at coordinate 7,505,827 of NZ_CP029191.1, forward strand.
TGGCCGACTCCAACGGCCCGGTCGGCACCGGCTCGCACTCGCGGACCGGGTACCTGGATCGCAACTGGTATGCGGGCGCTTCCTGGGTCGGCATCATCAAGCCGCTGCCCAGCGCACCCGCTCCCGGTGCCAACGAGACGGAGCGCAACGAGAGCACGGCGGGCAGCACGGACCCGTGGCTGACGACGGGGATCTACGACAGCAACGGTGTGGTGCCGGTAGGCGCGACGTCGGTCACGGCGAGCTTCACCCCCGGCAGCGGCACGGATATCAACAGCGCTGCGAGCTGGATCGGTTTGATCAAACCGGCCGTCCCCCTGGTCGCGGGCAAGACGGTGGCGACGATGCCGGACGCGGTCGATGTCTCCGGCATCGATCCGGCGATCATGCAACTGGCGGGCAGCAAGGTCACGTTCACGTCGGGGTTCCTGGGCAGCACGTCCGGCACTCCGTACCTGACGCTGTACTTCTACCGTGCCAACCAGCTGATCAGCAGCCAGACGATCCAGGGCACGAGCTTTAACGCCACGACCTGGGTGAAGAGTGCGGGGACCTTCGCGGTCCCCGACGGCACGACGCGGATCAAGGGCGAGGTGTCGGTCACGGACCGCGCAGTCAGCGACCTGGTCTACTTCGACCGCGTCGGCATCCTGCTCGGGTCGTCGTCGGTGTGGCGCAACGGGACGGGACGCAGCACGCATGCCGTTTGGCACGTTCCTGAGTTGCAGTATCAGGACGATGACGGCAGCGGGTACGGCGAGTGGCAGGCACTGCCTGGCATCGCCGCGAGCCCGCCCGTGTACGACCCGCTGAGCGGCGTCGCGACGTACACGGACGACACCGTCATCCCCCTGGTCAACCGGCGCTACCGGGCGCAGACCATCTCGTACGGCCTGGCCGGCGACCGCTTCGTCAGCGGCTTCGGCCCGCCGTCGGATGAGGTCTCGCTGACCGCCGTGAACTGGTGGCTGAAGGACATCAGCACGCGGACCGCGATCTCGCTGCGCGTCAAAGCGGAGCCGCTGCAGGTCGGGACGACGGGCACGAGCGTCATGTATCAGCCGCTCGGTGAGGATTACCCGGTGGTGCTGTCCGAGGGCTACAAGGGCGACGCAATCGAGCTGACGCTGATCCTCAAGCGGGAGGAGTACGCGCCGTTGCGGGCCCTTCTGCGGTCGGGCCGGACGCTGTTCCTCCAGACCAACGTGGATCACGCCTGGTGGGTCCGCGCGGTCGGTGATATTCAGGCCGAAGTGCAGGTCTCGGGGCAGCGCTTCGTCGATCCGATCCGTTTCGTGAAAGTCACCTTCGTGCAGGTGGCCGCCCCTGAGTCCTGAGAGGCGGGCCGATGGCAGTCCAGCGCGCATCGGCCCGCCTGCTCGCGGAGATCAGGCGCAGTCACCAGGTCTACGCCTACATCGACGTGATCTCTCCGACGCAGGAGCGGATGCGTCTGCCCGCGACCGGGGGAGAGGTGAACTGCGACCGCACGGCGAGCGTGCGGCGCACCTGCAAAGCCACCTGCGTCGATCCGCTCGGCACGCTGGTCCCGGAGGGCCCCGCCAGCCTGCTCACTCCCTACGGGACGGAACTGCGCCCCTACCGCGGCGTTCGGTACAGCGACGGCACGACGGACGTCTTGCCGCTCGGCGTCTTCCGCCTGGCCAAGGTCAGCGTCTCCGACGGCACGGGCGGATCACCGGACATCCAGCTGGACGCCTATGACCTGAGCCGCACCGTGGCCAGGGACAAGTTCGTCAGCCCGTACGTCATCGCTGAGGGCACGAACATCGTCGACGCGATCAAGGCGATCCTGGAACGCACCTTCCCGGACCTGTCCTACGACGCGATCAGCACGACCAGGACCACGACGGCACCGCGCCTGTACGACGTCGGCGACGACCCGTGGGAGGCGGTCACCGAGCTGGCCACCTCGCTCGGCTGTGACATCTACTTTGACGTGGAGGGCTGGGTCGTCATCGCCCCGCCCGTCGACATTGACGCCCTGCCTTCGCCCGACTTCCAGTACATGCCGGGGCAGGGCAAGCTGCTCGATCTCTCCCGCGTCTTCACGGACGAGCCCGGCTACAACGGCGTCGTCCTGACGGGGGAGTCGCCGGGCGACGAACTGCCCCCGGTGCGCGCGGTGGCGTGGGACGAAGAGCCGACCAGCGCCACGTACCACCTGGGTCCGTACGGCGAAGTGCCGATGTTCCTCACGGACCAGCTCATCAAGACCGCCGAAGAGGCGCAGGCCACCGCGGACCAGCTTCTGCGGAACCTGCTCGGCTTCAGCGCGCAGCTCTCGATCACCGGCATCGTGAATCCTGCGTACGAGGCGGGTGCCGTCATCGAGGTGGTCCGCGAGCGCAGCCACGTCAGCGGCCTGTACGCGGTCGACTCCTTCAACGTGCCCCTGGACGCGAAGGGAACGCAGTCCCTGACGCTGCGGCAGAAGCGGACGGCGGGGGGTTGATTCACGGGTACGTGCTGTGCGGGCGGGATTTCTGCTGATCCGCGTGCAGCATCTGGTTTCCGGCTGCACTGACAGACAGGGTGACCCCTGTTATTACCAGGCCCAGAATGAAGCGTGTTGCTCCGCTGTCGGTCGACATCCACCACAGCCCCAGCGGAATCACTATCGCCAGCCCCAGCAGGACTAGAAGAATCAAGGTTCCCGTCATGGTATTTCCCCCGTAACTGCTACTGCGCGGCACCTTTCTCCTGAATCAAGAAACTGTCAATTGGGGCGAGCGGGGGGCGCATGAGTACCCCCGACGAGTCCGTCCCGTCCGAGCCGCCCGTCACTCCCGAGGAAGCCGCCGCGCAGGACGCCGCGGCACAAGCGGAGGCCGCCGCGGCGGCGCAGCTCCAGGCGATCCGCGAGCTGGCCGCGGAGATCGCGAAGCAGACGCTGCTGGACTTCGATCCTGCGACGATCCGCAAGGGCACCGTGACCGCCATCGCCGACACCGCGAGCCCGCCGACGCTCAGCGTGCAGATCAGCGGCGACACCACCACAACCATCGACGGCATCCGCTCCATCGAGAGCTACGTGCCGGTCGTCGGCGACACCGCGCTGATCATCAAGCAGGGCACCGACCTGGTCGCCCTCGGCAAGATCGCCGCGGCGTACTCCGCAACCTCCTGGACGGTCGTCACGCTCGGGGCAGGCTGGACGCACAACGGCAACGGCGGGGGACAGGTCAGGTACCGGCGCATCTGGGACAACGGCTCACCGAAAATGCAGTGGCGCGGCGTGGCCGCCCGGTCGAGCGGCACCGTGGCGGTGAGCACGCCGCTCGCAACCGGATACCGCCCTCTGGCGCGCGTCCCGGTCGACGCGGGCCGCTCGGAGGCGGGCGGTGCCACCACCGTGAAGCTGCACTTCGAGACGGACGGCACGGTGGTGATGGTCGGCGGGACGACCGTGCCGACCGCCGAGGCCGCGAGCGGCAACACGGGCAGCGAGTCGTCCCACTCCCACGGCATGGAGAACAACGTCCACGACCACGGCGGGGGAGTGTCGAGCGAGGGGTCGCACACCCATGGCATCGCCAACAATGATCACAACCACGGCGGCAGCACGAACAGCGCCTCGGGTCACAGCCATACCATCCCGATCACAACGCACAAACACGGATCGGCGGCCGACGGGGAGCCAGGCGGCACGACCAGCGTGAACAATCACTCTCACTCGATCAACGAGACGACGCACAAACACGGGTCGGCGACGGCCGGCCAGCCCGGCGGTACGACGGGGACCGAGGCGCACAGCCACACGCTGGGCAGCCACACGCACACGCTGACGGTCACTGACCCGGTCTGGATCTCTTTCAATGGCATCGAGTACTTCCTTGACTGAATCGGCCGCTGACGCCGCCGACCCTGCCAGCAGCGTCCTGGTGCAGTACGGCGCCGTGGGCGTCATCGCGCTGCTGGCCATCGCCGCGGTACGCGTGCTGTACGTCCGCCTGAGCGCTGCCCTGGACCGTGAGACGCAGCGCGCGGACCGGCTCGAAGAAGAGCTGCGCAAGCTCAACGAAACGGTGAGAAGTGAGTACGTCGCCACCATCACTACGGCTGCGCAGGCGATCGTCGACGCGAATCGCGCCATCGAGGACGCACGCGCCGCAGTCCGACGGAGTTGATCTCATGTCGCAGGACCACACGCGAGATTCCCCGTTGACCGCCTCGGAGAAGCTGCGCGAAGACCTGCTGCGCATGGCCGCACGGCTGGCGGCCTTCTCAGAGGAACTGACAGCCAAGGCGGCACTGCTGCGCAGCGAATCGGGGGACGACGGTGACTCAGGAACCGGAGCCGCTGAAGCGGCTGACTGAACTGGCGACGCAGCTCATCGAAGAGACGAAGGCGCTCAGCGGGGAGAGCGGCAAGGAGTTCGCGAAGGTCTCCCGCAGGATGCGGCGCACGGACCGCACGGTCGTTCTCCTGATCGGCAGCATGCTGCTGGATGTGGCCTTCACGGTGCTCATGGGCTTCGGCTACGTCCGGGTCGACGGCAACACCGACCGCATCGACGAACTGACCCACCGCCTGGACGTCTCGCAGTCCGACACCCGGCAGAAGGCGCTCTGTCCGCTCTATCAACTTTTTCGCGACTCCAAGTCGGCGGCGGGCCGCAAGGCGGCGCCGGACCCGAAGGCGTACGACCACGCCTTTGAAGTGATCGAAGACGGCTACCGGGTGCTCGACTGCAAGTCCTTCGCGGACGGCGACAAGTCGTGGTCCGGGCCAAGTCCGAAGGGATAGCCCATGTCGTCCCCCCTGTCCGCCGCGGACTTTCTCGCCGCCCTGAAGGGCGAAGGCCTGGTCGTCGTCCAGCATGGCGACTGGCGCACCCACAACCGCAACCACATGGGGCCGTGGGGTCCGGTGCACGGCGTGATGATCCATCACACGGTGACCCAGGGCAGCGCCCGCACGGTGGAGATCTGTTACCGGGGCTACGCGGGGCTTCCGGGCCCGCTCTGCCACGGCGTCATCACCAAGGACGGCCGCGTCCATCTGGTCGGCTACGGCCGCGCCAACCACGCGGGCCTCGGCGACGACGACGTGCTGCGCGCGGTTGTCGCCGAGAAGCCGCTGCCCGCCGACAACGAGGCGAACACCGACGGCAACCGCGCCTTCTACGGCTTCGAGTGCGAGAACCTCGGGGACGGCCGCGACCCCTGGCCGGCCGTGCAGCTGGAGGCCATCGAGAAGGCGTCCGCCGCGCTATGCCGCGCGCATGGCTGGTCCGAGCGGTCCGTCATCGGTCACCTGGAGTGGCAGCCGGGCAAGTCCGATCCGCGCGGCTTCACCATGGGCGGGATGCGCGAGCGGGTGAAGCGCCGCCTGGCAGCGCGTCCGCCCCACACGGTCCGTCCCGGCGAGCATCTGGCCAGCATCAGCGCGCTGTACGACGTGCCGTGGATGGCCATCGCCAAGGCCAACGGCCTCAAGTCCCCCTACCGGATCTACCCCGGTCAGGAACTGAAGATCCCAGAAGTGAGGCAGTCATGAAGGTCTCGAAGTACGCCAAGGCGGTCGTCGCCGGACTGGCCGCAGGCGCCGCGTCGCTCGCCACGGCGATGGCCGACGGCTCCCTGAGCACGCAGGAAGGGCTCACGGCAGTGGCCGCGGTGCTCGCCGCCTGGGGTCTGACCTGGGCCGTGCCGAACAAGCCGCAGGGCCCGCAGGGTCTGTGATCCGAGCGCAGCAAAGCCCCCTTCACCTTCGGGTGAAGGGGGCTTCTTCGCGTGGAATCAGGAGGACTCCGGCGCGTAGATGTTGGCGACCAGCACGACGCTCGGGCCCTCTTCGCCGTCTGCTGTGACGGTCGCGCGAAGCAGCACGTACTCATCGCTCCTGGTCTCGCGCCACCGCGTGGCACCGAGGTGATCGGCCCACTGCTCGAACGCCGCGCGGTCCTTCGCCGGTTCGCCGGAGTTGGCGTGGCCGAGGGCGGCGCCTGCGCACGTCGTCGTCCAGTCGAGACGCGGCAGTCCGGCGGCTCTGCCCTGGGCGCGCAGGGCATGTATCGCAGGCGAGGCCACGTCAGCGCCTGCACAGTTCGACGAGACTGGCGTTGCCCTCGTACCAGCGGCGCACCGTGGTGCCCTCGATCCCCGGTCGGCCGAAAAGCGGGACGCCCGGGGTACGGAAGTCGGCTTCCTGCACCGTCCAGGCTCCGGTGATGTGCCAGTACATGCCCAGTGCGTCATTGCGACGGCACTGATGCAGGGTCATGGTCGCGAGCGGCGCTTCGGGGTGATCCGGGAACGGGCACACCTCGACGGGCTCGGGGACGATCGTGCCGTCCTCGCGGGCGCGGTAGATGCGGACCTCGTCCCTGAAGTCGAAGGCGCGGTACGTGACGGTCCTGCTGAGTGTGACGCTCATGATCCCCCCTGACAGGCGGCGGGTGCTTCCTTTTCTGTATTACGAGAATTCTGCGAGGTCTTGTCACCGTCAAGGGGGTGCGCCATGATTTTCTGCATGACAGAAACCGACGGCCCGAAGAAGCGCGGACGCCCTGCGACCGGCAGCGGCGAAGGGGCTTCGGTGCGCGTCGCGTCCGAGGTGAAGGCGGCCTTCGACGGTGCTGTCGCAGCGGCGGGCTCGAACCGCTCCAAGGTCACGGAGCAGCTGTGGGCGTGGTTCGCTGGCATGCCCGGCGCCAAGCTTCCCGAGCGTCCCGGCGACGCGAAGCCCCCGGTCCGGTGAGGGCCGGGGGCTCTTTCGCATGCCCTACTTCAGCGTGCCGTCCTTCTTGAGCTGCTTGATGTAGGCCCGGTCGCTGCGTGCCTTCTTGATCTTGCCCACGTTCTCCTTCGTGGTGGCGGTCCGGCGCTTGGCCGCACCCATCCGCGTCCGGTAGAAGGGCGTGATCAGTTGCCGCAGGAACGGGTGCTTCGCGTCGCGGCTCCGTGGAATCTCACCCATGCCGCCCCCTCCCCTTTTGCCCATCGACGGTACTCCGCTCCTGACCGGTGGCCACTGCACGTGCGACGCCGTGCCGGGCGTCGCACCCTGGAGACATGGCACCCGAGATAGTTGTCCACCGCCCCTCCCCGAGCGGCGGCCGCCGCGTCACCGTGGGCACCGCCATCCTGGGGCTGGCCCACGACGACCGCGATCTGATCGAGTTTCTGCGCCGGGCCGGCCTGGAGGATGCCGAGGCCCTGGTGCTCGGGGACTCGAAGCTCATCCACTGGCGCGGCGGGCGCGCACACGAGTACGAGGCGGCGTAGTACATCCCTGTGGCGGGTTGAGTGATTCGGGCTTCCGCCCCTGCGTTGATCGGGGAAGATCTCAGCATGGATATTGATCCCGCATTCGCGGCGGAGCTGAAGGCAGCCCTGAACAGGCGCGGCATCGAACTGCCGTGGGCGGATCTTGAGGTGGTGGAGACGTTTTGGCGCGCTGCCGACGGGCTGACGGTGGACCAGGCCGTCAACGTGGCCGCAGCGGTGCGCGCGGGTATCGAGCACGGACGGATCACCGGGCGCCAGTCCTGAATATCCACAGGCGCACCTATTCTCTGGCCCGCTGCCCTACGGTGCGGGCATGGATGACGAGACGTGCCTGCCGCTGCTGACGCTGGCCGAAGCCCACGACGTCATGGACGTCCTCGCCCGCGCCACGGCGAGCGGCGACGCGGAAGCGGAGCGGCTGCTGAGCGAGCTGGCCGCGCGGGTGCCGTCGCGAACGGGTGACACCCCGAACGTCCGTGCCGCATGGTGATCATGGAGCGGCGGCGCGTACGGTCGGGGCGTGCCCGGCGGAACGGGGCCGCGACCTCTGTGCAGTGCTTGCGTCGCTCCACTACGGCGTGCGGCTGCCTCTCTCCAGTGGTCATCAGTCCGCCGGGCCACTACCGCGCCGTCAGCGCCCGTCTGGCGGCGTTGATGATGTTGTGGGCGTCGGCGCCGTAGACGGCGGACTCGCGCAGGGTTGCCCAGGTGCGCAGGTACGTGCGGACGTTCGCTGCCTCGTCGACCCACAGCTCTGCGTGCCACGTCTCCACGATCACGCGCTGGTCGTCGTACACCCAGAAGCCCGTGGCGGGCGGGATCTTCAGGGATGCCGTCAGCGGGACGATCCCCAGCTCCACGGTGTCGAGCCCGATCGCACCGGTCAGCCGGTCGAGCTGTGCGGCCAGCACCGACGGCGGGCAGATGAGGGCCTGGAGCGCCGCCTCCCACATGATGATGTGGAACCGCTTGGTGGAGTCGTACAGCGTCTCCTGGCGCCTCATGCGCGCACGCACCGCGGCTTCGGCATCCTGGGGTGTGCCTTGCAGTTCCGCGTACCGGTGGAAGATGGCGCGGGCGTAATCCGGGGTCTGGAGAATCCCCATGACCATGGCCGGTTCCCAGCCCCGGAAGAGCTTGGCGGCGGCGTGTTCCCGGTTGTGCACCTGCTGCACCGTGCGGTGTCCGCCCGCGAGCTGGCGGCGCCACGGCCTGATCCGGGACTCTATGCTGCGCAGCATCCCCTTGAGTTCATCGGCTGCTTCCGGCTGGCCGCATCCTTTCGCGAAGGCCTCCAAGTCCTCGGCTGTCGCCGTCTGCTGGCCGCGCTCCAGGCGGCTGACCTTCGACTGCGCCCATCCGGCGCGTTCGGCCAGCTCGCTACCGGTGAGCCGACTACCAGGGGCGTTGACTCTCAAGTCCCGCAGCCGCAGTCCGAGTGCTTCTCGTGCCTGCTGGTAGTCGGTACTCACCGCATCACTCTCGCTACTTCTCCGCGACCACCCGGGCCGCGGCTTCCTGATAGGGGACGGCGTAGTGCATCGCCGCGTCCCGCGCCTGGGCGTACCGGTTCACTGCCACCGGTTCGGTGATGAGTTCGACGTCTTGCAGGTTGTCGTCGTCATCGAAGTTGAGCAGGGCGACCAGCCGGGAATCGAAGATCCAGAAGTCCTCTGCCGGAAGGTTCAGCCGGTCGGCATCGCGGCGCCACAGGCTCCGGATGTCTTCGCCGACCGCGCTGTTCCTGCGCGCGTTGTCGAGCAGGTAGAGCTGCCCAGGCGTGGGCGGCTCGTCGATGATCCGCACGCGGCCGAAGGTCTTGCCGAGTGCGGTCTGTTCGCGCCGCTCCTTGCACCACGCGGCATCGACGCCGTCCCAGTCCACCGGGCGGCCGGCGAGGAACTGGGCATAGGTGTCCGTTCCTTCGTCGCTCGCGTACCGGCGCCGCGTCTCCAAGCGCCAGGCGGTGTGCTCGAACTGCGTGAACAGCCGGTCGAACTCGTCGAGACCGATGATGTCCGGCACGCGCTGAACCTCCTTGGGGCCGAAGTCCACCAGCAGTTGCGGTGGTACGACGATCGCTGTCTCGCCTGCTCCGAAGTGCCGGAGCTGGGCAAGGTCTTCCGGGTCGGTGACCGGGGGGCCGTGCACGATGATCTCACCGGTCTCAAGGTCTTCATGGAGGGCGGGGCAGCCGTTGACGCCGCTGCCCGTGCCGTTGAAGCGCAGATGCCGCATGACCGTTCCCTTCGCTGGACGGTGATCCGTTCAGCATCGGGCGGCATCGATATCTGCGGTACAGCGTCTCGCCGAACCCGCGCGCATGCAGCCGCATTTCCGGCCAACCGCCGCGCATAATCGCGCATAGTGCCTCGCGGCCACCACTCCTGCCTCCCTACCGTCCTGGTCATGGCCACTACGCACGAACCGCAGGAAGCCGACCCGTACATGGCGACCGAGACGCTGAGGGCAGCGCTCGGGGAGGCGGGGATCATCTTCCCCTCTCTCGGTGTGGATTTCGGGTCGCCGTACCTGGGTCTGGTCCAGCTGGGGTGCGTCCGCGCCGATGTGGCCATACGGCTGGCTGAACATCTCCGGCGAGGGGGTCCTCGAAGTGGACAGTGAGTGGGAGAAAGGCAGTCTGGTTATCGATACGGTGCGCCAGCGCCTGGGACGCGTCATGGACAGCCTGGGGCCCGGCCGTGTCCAGCTGCGCCCCCCTGGCGGCGGTCTGGAGTGGGACGCCGACGCCGATCATGTCCGTGCGGCCCGCGGGGATGAGATTCTGCGCGTAGCGTCCGCTCGGCCTCCCGCTGGCAGGCCGTCATGAGGACCAAGCCCGCGGCCAGGGAGCTGTCACCCGAGTGCGAGGTGGGCATGTGCAGTCTGTGCCCCGGCGACGGAATCGAGGCCTACGCCCCGGGCAAGCGGCCGCCGACCGAGCCGCCCATCTTCGTCCGGCGCTGCGACCACGGTTGCAGCCACGGAGGAACGCGCAGGATCCCCAGGGCGCCCTGGCGGCCGTCGTGAGCGCCGGGTGCCGGGGGTGCGAGGACCCGGTCGACGAGCCGGTGCCGGTGGCGCTGGAGCATTCCAACTCGGCAGGCGGGCGTTTGGTGCGGATGTGCACCGCATGCCGCCAGCGGTTCCAGATGATCCCGCTGGACGAGCACCCGCCGGACAGCCCCGGCTTCCCCATCTTCGCGACCCCACCCAGAGCGTGATCCGCAGCGGAGGACGGCAGTCTTCCCGTACGGGCTCTGCTGCGGATCACTGCCCCTGATCAAGGGGCGCCGACGTGTCCTCGTTCCTCTTGCTGGGGGAGCGGGGACACGGTCGTCTGTCGTAGGCGCCTCTCACTCTGCGTCGCCGTTCACACCCCGTGTGCTGCCCGTGCGCGCATATATCTGACGCGCACGCTCACCCGGTCCTGTGCACAGTGCAACCGTGGCATATGCGCACGTGGCCGGTTCCGTCCCCCGAGGCCGGTCACGTGCGCCCCTTGTCACTGACGTGGTGTCACATCGCGTGGCCGGTACGGGTGGTACGTCCCATCCGCGATCAAGGAGGTGCAGAAAATCATGAAGTGGTTCCTGCGGGACGCGTTGACACCCGGACCACGCGGAGGAATATGGACCACCTCACCGAGCGTGGTTAATTCCTCCATCCGGTGGGCGACAACAGGGGATCTTTCCCATAGCCCGAAGGGCGCGCGAAAGCGTGGTCACCCGGACCAGAACACGGGGGTATTGCTAAGCCGGTACTCACCTGGACCGGAGCCCAAGCGTCGGGTGTCACATCCCTGGGCGCTGTACGACCCCGATCAACAGGGGATGCGGCCACGGCCTATCGAGCCGAGTCACGAAGGTGACGCATGGTCAAACTTCAGGTAGCACAAGCGAAAGAACGATGTGACGTGCATCGCGTCGTGATCACACCGGGTCGCCCGTCCCTCTAAACGGTGTCAGTGATCACGGCGCGGCGCACGCATCCCGCCCCGGCGACGGCTCAGGCCGTGTCCTTCGATGGAAGCCGGGGCACGAGCGCACCCCACAGCGCAAGGCAGCCCAGACCCCGCTGCTGTCCCGATGAACCTTCGAGGGGAGTGCAGCGTGGCGACCGGGGCCGACGAGGAAGCCAACCGCCAGGCGTGGGCGCGGGACATGGTGCGCGGACTGCCGCCCATGGACCAGGAGGACGTGGAAGATCTCGAATGTCTGCGTGACCTGCTGCACGGTGACAGTGCCGTCACCGATGAGGAGCGGGAGGAATCGGCTTAGGCCGCGAGATCCTGGCCCGCACCTGCTCCGCGGAGTCGGTGGAGGAGCCGGGCCTCACGAAGAGCTGGAAACCCTTCCAGGCGCGGCGCAGATCGCGGTAGCGCTCGGAGGCGCTGGCGGTGCTCCATCCCGTGACGATCAGCCCGCACGTCTTGTCGTCCAGATCCGGGACGGGGATGGTGTCCAGCCGGCGCAGCGCCTCTCGTGCGGAGACGATTGCCGAATCCAGGTCCGCCACTGAGGCAGCGTGCTCTCGCAGGGTGATGACCTCCTTCGCCAGCCGCTGGTCGAAGTAGGCGCGGATCTTGCCACGCCGCAGGATCTCTTCCTCGTACGGCTCGCGCAGTGCACGGTGGCGCTCCTGCACCCGTCTGATCGTGGCCAGTTGCTCGGGATCGGTGAGCCGCTGCAGGGTCATCGCGGTGATCTCCGCGTCCAGCACGCGGACGTCGGCGATGGTCCGGCCACAGCCGCTGACGGATCTCTCCGAGCGGTAGTGATGGCGCAGTCCGCCGTCCTCGTACGTGGCGCCGCGCTGATGGACCGTGGCCGTGAGGTGCGCTCCACAGGCGCCGCACCGTACGGGCGAGTCGCGTCCGCTGCACAGGTAAGGGTCTTCGTGAGGGCGCCCCGGTCGGCGCGACTCCTGTGCAGGCGGCACGGATGATCCTCCCATGCGTGATGGGCCAGGGATCTCAAGTGGTTCAGACGTCTGGCGGCGGTGCGGAGTTGACCTTAGCGGCGCTGCTCCTTCACTGCATCAACATCGGCCACATGTGCCGGACCGGACAACGAATCCTGGTCACCCAGCCGTCGGGCCGCGGCCGGATAGTTGAGCAGTCACAGAAAGTAAGGCTTTGGCTAGTGCACCAAGGCTATCCACGTCCGGGGAATTCATGCCCCGGCGGGACATGAAAATCTCAGTAACTCGACAGCTTTTAGCACTCTTTGATGGCGCCGCTGAGCAGGAGTTACTTCCCGTGTGCGTCAGTCGTAATCGCGCCCCATGCGCATGACGTCAGGAGAAGTGATGCAGGACATGACTCCCGAGGAGGGAGGCGGCATATCGCCCGGCGAGGCCGGTGAATGGCTGCGGCGGCATTTCGCCGATGACCCGGCGCCGAAGGTGGATCTGGTCATCGAAGTGGCGGATTCTAATGCGCTCGCCTACCGCGAGGTGATGGAAATCCTGTTCGGGCCGCTGGCCTGAGCGGGCGACGCCACGCTGGACGCAGGACCGCCGGTTGCCGAGGGGATCTCCATGACGCAAAGCGCTGAGAGTGCGATCGAGACAGCCGCCCGGAGCGTACGGCCCGGTCAGATGCGGGCCGTCATCTACGCCCGGGTCAGCACGGAGGAACAGGCCAAGGGATACGGCATCGGCGCGGGCGTGAAGCGCTGCATGCGTCACATCGAGAAGAAGGACTGGTTCTTCGTCGCGACCTTTGCCGACGAAGGAGTCTCCGGTTCCCTCCCGTGGGACGAACGCCCGGACCTGACGCGGCTGATGGAGATGGCGCGGCAGGAGCCCTGCCCCTTCGATGTGGTCGTGGTGCCCGAAGGGCGGGTGATCGGCCGCGTCGACAAGGCCTACTACCCCTGGGTGTGGGGGCTGGAGAAGTACGACGTCTTCGTGGCCGACGCCAAGCTGGACATCGACAACACCACCGACGACGGCCGCGACAAGATGCGCGAAGAGGCGAATTACGCCTTCAAGGAATACACACGCACTCGCGCGCGCACGCAGGGCGGCATGCAGGAGCACGCCGAAGCCGGGGGATACACCGGTGGCTATGTCCCGTGGCCGTACGAGGTCGCGAACATGGGCAAGAAGAAGGAGAGCCGCCTGGTCGTGGACCCGGCGGGACTGCCTGCCGCACGACGGGGGCGTGAGCTGTTCGTCCGCCTGCGCAACTGGGACCAGTCCGCTGACCTTCTCAATGCGGAGCAGCTGTACACCCAGAGCGGTCTGCCGTGGACGGGCGCCAATTTACGCGCCCGTCTGACCGGGGACGCCATCCTGCGCCGCAGGCTGATCTTCCGCAAGGCGTCGAAGGCGAAGCTGGCCCGCGACGGCACCCCGCTGCACGGCGCACCGGTCGTCATCGACCTGCCACCTGTCTTCACGGACCAGGAGACGGAAGAGCTGAAGGCGGCCATCAAGCTGGCCGAGAAAGGGCCGGCCCTGAACCGGGGGCGGGTCTACCCGATCAGCGGGCGGTTCACCTGCCTGTGCGGCGGCACGTACACGGGATGGAATCCCACCGGCAAGCGCACCGCCAAGTACCGCTGCAACCGCGGTGGTCCGCAGTGCAAGCTGGTTCCGGCGGATGCCATCGAGAAGGACGTCTGGCGCAGGGTGCGAGCAAAACTCAGCGACTTCGACCGGCTAAAGAAAGTAGCGGCCGACTGGGTCACCGCGGCAGCCAGCCGGGATGTGAACTTCGAGGACCGCATCCGGGAGCTGGACGCCAGGATCGAGCGGCAGCGGAAGGTCGTCAAAGTCACCCGGTCCGTCGCCGTCAGTGAGGCGGTCGACCGCGGCCTGGACGAAGCGGAGGCCGTCGCCGCGGCGACGGACGCCGTACGCCCGCTCAACAAGCAACTGGCCGACCTGGAGAAGCTGCGCGCGGATACTGCTCAGTGGCAGACGGAAGCCGCGGAAGCGTCCATGCGTGCGGACGATCTGATGGAGCTGGCCAGGGCGGCACAGGAGCGCTTCGGCCGCATGCCACTGGACAAGCAGGCCCGGTTCCTGGCACTGCTCGAAGCCGAGGTGACCATGACGGGCCCGGCGCCGCGCGGCAAGGCAGGGGCCCGCTGTTCCCTGGTCGCCTGGTTCCGTGAGAACGGCTTCCGTGTGCCCACGCTCACGGACGGGGCGTGGGGGCAGGTGCGGGACATCGTCCCCGCGGCCCCGGGGCGTGACCCCCGGCGAGCGCTGGCGGGCATCCTGGAGAAGGCACGTACTGGTGTCGCCTGGTCGAAGCTCCCCGCGGAGTTCGGCGACGGCGGGGCCCTGCGCAAGGTCGCCCTGGAGTGGATGCCGGAGGTGTTGCCCGACGTCATGGCCAGACTCTCGGACTCGCCCGGCGAGGAGCCGTTCGACCCGGCGCCCATTCCCTTGACGACGGTCCGGCTGTGGGTCATGCCGGAACTGCTGCTCGGGAGTGATGAGCACTTCCATGCACGCGCGTGCAGCCCAGCATGAACGTGAACATCACCGTGAGGATGCCGATGATCGCGCCCACCGCGATGACGTCCGCGAGACCGCCGAGGCCCACGGACTTGAAGGCCGTGGAGAAGCCGCTCTCCGGGTCGACGTCCTTGTAGCTCTGCATCCCGGTGAGGACCAGGCACGCGAGGACGTACAGCACCATCGAGATCGCGAGGGAGTAGAGGATCGCCTTCGGCATGTGCCGCTGCGCGTCCTTGGACTCCTCGGCGGCCGTCGACATGGCGTCGTAGCCGAACACCGCGAAGAAGACGGTCGCCGCGCCCGTGAACGCGCCGCTGACCCCGTAGGGGAAGAACGGGTCGTAGTTGCCTGTCTCGATGTGGAAGAAGCCGACCGCGATCACGACGAGGACCACGATCACCTTCAGGACGACCACGATCATCTCGAAGCGCGCGGCGTTCTTGATGCCTAGCGTCAGCAGGTACGCGATGAACAGGCACAGCACCGCGGCGAACAGGTCGACCTTGTGCCCGTCGCCGGTGCCGGGCGCGCCCATCATCCAGTTCGGCAGCTCGGCCCCCATCTCCTCGACGAGGAAGCCGAAGTACCCGGAGATGCCGATGGCGACCACCGCGACGATCGCGGTGTACTCCAGGAGCAGGTCCCAGCCGATGAACCAGCCGGTCAGCTCCCCGAGCACCACATAGCCGTAGGTGTACGCCGATCCCGCCTTCGGGATCATGCCGGCGAACTCGGCGTACGAGAAGGCGGCGGCGGCGCTCGCGACCCCCGCGATCAGGAAGGAGATCAGCACCGCGGGGCCCGCCGTGCCGTTGGCGACGGCCCCGGCGAGGCTGAAGATGCCGGCGCCGATGATGCCGCCGACCCCGATGGCGGTGAGCTGCCAGAGCCCGAGGGACTTGGCGAGTCCGCCGCCCGCCCCCGTCTCGGTCTCCTCGATCTGCTCGATGGGCTTGCGGCGCAGCACGCCGTGTCCCATCCGTAGTCCCGACATGAGCTCCACCTCTTCGCAGACGGCCGTCGGCTGATGGCGGATCATGATGGCCCAGCGCGGGGCGCTACGGAAGGAGCCACACCAGGCCAGGTCACCCGGGTGTGGAGGATCCTGCGGGTGCTACGGAACCACCGTGACCGGCCAGCGGCCCGCCTTCACCAGACGGACGGCGACCGAGCCCACGATGCGGTGGCCCGCCTGCTCGGAGGCGCCCACGACGACGGCGTCGGCCTTGAGGTCGTCGGCGGCGGTGACCAGGCCGGAGTAGGGGTCGCCGCGGAACGTGTGGAACTCCCAGCGGACGTCGAATATGTCCTTCACCCGCTCGGTCGCGGCCCGGATCTCCGCGATGAGGCCCTCGGCGATCTCGTCGGTGGTCTCGGCGACCGGCACCCCGAACGCGGCGCCCGCCGCCATCACCGGCTGGATGTACACGACCGCGAGCAGGGCCCGCTGCCGACGCGCCAGACCACCGGCATAGGCCGCCGCTCTCAGCGAGGAGTCGGAGCCGTCGACCCCGACGACGATCACCTTGGGCCCGTCGGTGCCGCGTTCGAACTGCTGGGACTGGTCTTCACTCACGCCCAGAGATTAGCGGAGGCAGTCATACCGCTCGCATGCCCCGTCCCGCCGCGCTCGACGCGCGCGGCGGCACACCTCTTCCTAGAGTCGTGCCATGACGGTCAGCACGGAGGAGCCCGAGGCCGGCGGACGGATACGGGCCCGCGGCGGTTTCCTCGGCCGCGTCCCGGAGGGTTTCGCCGCGTTCTTCGGCGCCCTCGGCGTCTTCTGCGCGGTCCTCGCGGTCATCTCGCCGCTGCGCCGCCTCCTCATGCCCGTCATCCGTGTCCTCGACCTCCTCACGGTCCCGGTCAGCGCGAACCTCGCGTACGCCGTCTTCCTCTTCCTGCTCGCCGCGGCGACCGCCGCCCGCAAGAGGGTCGCCTGGTGGCTCGTCGTCAGCTATCTGGGGCTGCTTCTCGCCTTCGACGTGCTCGGCGCGGCCCTCGGCTTCTGGGCGGAGTCGCTGCCCTCCTTCGTGATCTGCGGCGCCGCCTTCGTGCTGCTGATCCTCGCCCGCAAGGAGTTCTCCGCCGACTCCCGGCGCGGCGCCGTCTGGCGGGCCATCGCGGTCCTCGCCGCCGGACTCGGCGTCGCGATCCTGGCCGGCTGGGGCCTGGTCGAGCTGTTCCCCGGCACCCTCGTGCGCGGCGAGCGGCTGCTGTGGGCGGCGAACCGGGTCTGCGGCGGGCTCATCCACGGCCACGACTACTTCGACGGCGCCCCGCGGCGCGGCCTGTACTTCTGGCTCGGCCTGTTCGGCGCCCTCGCCCTGCTCAACGCCACCGCCACCCTCTTCCGCTCCCAGCGCATGGAAGCGGCCCTGCACGGCGACGAGGAACCCCGCATCCGCGCCCTCCTCGGGGCCTACGGCGCACAGGACTCGCTCGGCTACTTCGCGACCCGGCGCGACAAGGCAGTCGTCTTCTCACCGAGCGGCAAGGCCGCCGTCACCTACCGCGTAGAGGCCGGCGTCTGCCTCGCCAGCGGCGACCCCGTCGGCGACCGCGAGGCCTGGCCGCACGCGATCGGCGCCTGGCTGGACGTGGCACGGCGCTACGCCTGGGCCCCCGCCGTCATGGGCGCGTCCGAGGACGGCGCGACCGCGTACGCCCGCGCCGGGCTCGGCGCGCTGCAACTGGGCGACGAGGCGATCCTGCACGTCGCCGACTTCGACCTGGACGGCCGCGACATGCGCGTCACCCGCCAGGCCGTCAACCGCGTCCGCCGCACCGGCGCCACCGCCCGCATCCGCCGCCACTCCACCCTCACCGACGAGGAGATGGAAGAGATCGTCGACAAGGCCGACGCCTGGCGGGACACCGAGACCGAACGGGGCTTCTCCATGGCCCTGGACCGCCTCGGCGACCCCGAGGACGGCGACTGCCTCCTCGTCGAGGCCCTGGACGCCGACGGGAAGCTCCTCGCGCTCCTCTCCCTCGTCCCGTGGGGCAAGGACGGCATCTCCCTGGACCTGATGCGCCGTGACCGCACCGCACCCAACGGCGTCATGGAGTTCATGGTCGCCGAGCTGTGCGCGGCCGCTCCCCGGTCGGGCGTGCGGCGCATCTCCCTGAACTTCGCCGTATTCCGCTCGGTGTTCGAGGAGGGCGGCCGCATCGGCGCGGGCCCGGTGCTCCGCCTGTGGCGCAAGCTGCTTCTCTTCTTCTCCAAGTGGTGGCAACTGGAGGCGCTCTACCGCTCCAACGCCAAGTACCACCCCGAGTGGTACCCGCGGTTCATCTGTTACGGCGACAGCGGCGCCCTCGCCCGCATCAGCCTGGCGTCCGGCATCGCCGAGGGCTTCGTCTCGGTGCCGTCCCTGCGCAAGCTCTGGGGCAAGGGCCACAAGCCGCGGGGCGTCACCCAGCCCGCGACCACCGAGGGCCTCCCGTCCATCGCCGCGCTCGGCCTGTCCGGCGCGGACGACGCCGCCGAAGCGGACCCGGCATCCAGGCTCCCCGAACAGATCCGCATCCGGCACCGCAAACTCGACCGCCTGCGCGAACAGGGCGTCGACCCCTACCCCGTGGGCCTGCCCCCGCGCACCCACCGACTCGCGGACGTGAACCGCGACCTGACGGAGACCCGGGTCACGGTCGCGGGCCGCGTCATGCTCGTACGCGACTTCGGCGGCATCGTCTTCGTCGTCCTTCGCGACTGGTCGGGCGACCTCCAGCTCGCCCTCACCCGCGACACCTCGGGGCCCGACGTCCTTGACCGCTTCACCACCGGCACCGACATCGGCGACCACATCACCGCCACCGGCACCGTCGGCACCAGCGACCGGGGCGAGCTCACCGTCTTCGTCACCGAATGGCACCTCACCGGCAAGTGCCTGCGCCCCCTCCCCGACAAGCGCCGCGGCCTGACCGACCCCGAGGCCAAGGTCCGCAGGCGCTACCTCGACCTGGTCGCGAGCCCCGGCGCGCGCGACGTGGTCCGCGTCCGCTCCACCGCCGTACAGGCGCTGCGGCAGGGCCTGCTGGACCGGGGCTATCTGGAGGTCGAGACGCCGATGCTCCAGCAGATCCACGGCGGCGCCAACGCACGCCCCTTCACCACCCACATCAACGCCTACGACCTCGACCTGTACCTGCGCATCGCCCCCGAGCTGTACCTGAAGCGGCTCTGCGTCGGCGGCATGGAGAAGGTCTTCGAGATGGGCCGCACCTTCCGCAACGAGGGCGTCTCCTACAAACACAACCCCGAGTTCACGATGCTGGAGGCCTACCAGGCCTTCGCCGACTACGACGTGATGCTCGACCTCACCCGCGAACTCATCCAGGGTGCCGCGACCGCCGCGTTCGGCCGGCCGGTGGCGTACAAGGACGGCGTCGAGCACGACATCTCCGGGCCCTGGCCCGTCAAGACGGTGTACGGCGCGATCTCCGAGGCGCTCGGCGAGGAGATCGACGCGGACACGCCGATGGAGGTCCTGCGCAGGCTGTGCGACCGGGCCGCCGTCCCGTACACGACGGACGACGGCCGCGGCGACGTCGTCCTGGAGATGTACGAGCGGCTGGTCGAGGAGAAGACCCAGCTGCCCACCTTCTACAAGGACTTCCCGACCGACGTCTCGCCGCTCACCCGCCGGCACCGCACCGACCCGCGCCTCGCCGAACGCTGGGACCTCGTCGCCTTCGGCACGGAACTCGGCACGGCCTACTCGGAGTTGACCGACCCCGTCGAGCAGCGCCGCCGCCTCACCGCGCAGTCGCTGCTCGCCGCCGGGGGAGACCCCGAGGCCATGGAGGTCGACGAGGACTTCCTCGACGCCCTGGAGTACGCGATGCCGCCCACCGGAGGCCTCGGCATCGGCGTCGACCGGCTCGTCATGTTCCTCACCGGCCTGACCATCCGCGAGACCCTGCCCTTCCCGCTGGTCCGCCGCGCCTGAGAAGACTCCGCGGCTGAACGGGTGCTTTCGGGGGCCGCCCCGGTGTTGATGTTCCGCGCCGGCCTGCCGCCATGCGACGGATGAGTCATGAAAGATGATCAGCTGACTCCAGGGCGGCGGGTCCTGCTCCGCGCCGCGGCGCTCCTCGGCCTGGCCACGACCGCGGCGTGCGGGGGAGCGGAGGGCTCGTCCACCCCCGGCCCGCCCGCCACCGCCCCCGCGGGCGGACCTGCCGGGGGCCCGCCCGCCGCACGCCGCCTCAAGCCCTCCGCGTACCGCCTGCAGCCCCTCACGGGATACGGTCCCCAGCGCGCCCGGCGGGCCCTGCCCCAGGTGCGCAGGGCGCCGATCCTGCGCATGCCGGGCCGGGAGCGCTCGATGGTCCTGTCGTTCGACGACGGGCCCGACCCGCGCTACACCCCCGACATCCTGCGGACGCTCCGCAGGCACGACGTGCGGGCGATGTTCTTCGTCTGCGGCGAGATGGCCGCCGACAACGCCGACCTGCTGCGGCAGATGGTCGACGACGGCCATGTGATCGGCAACCACACCTGGAGCCATCCGCTGCTGACGCGCCTCGGCAGGGCCCCGATGCGTGAGGAGATCGAGCGGACCTGCGACGTCATCGAGGAGGCCACCGGCGAGCCGCCCGAGTGGTTCAGGGCCCCCTACGGCGCATGGAACCGCAACGCCTTCCAGCTGGGCGCCGAACTCGGCATGGAACCGCTCGCCTGGACCGTCGACACCCTCGACTGGACCGAGCCGGGCGCGGCGACCATCGTGCGGCGCGTCCGGGCCGGCGCGGGGCCCGGCGTCGTGGTGCTCTCGCACGACGCGGGCGGCGACCGCTCGGGCAGCGTCCAGGCACTCCACACGTACCTGCCGGAGCTGCTCGACTCCGGCTACCGGCTCACGGTGCCGAGCCGCTACATGTCCTGAGCCTCCGTCCGTCCGGCCGCCTTGCTCAGCGCACGGCGACCAGACGGGCGAACACCACGACGTTCCCGTCGTATCCGGACTGTTCGGAGAAACCGCCGCCGCAGGTGATGACCCGCAATTCGGGAGTTCCGCTGTTCCCGTAGACGCGCTTTCCTGGGAACTTGTTCTTGTCGAAGACCTCGATGCCGTAGATCTCGAAAATCGCCGTCTTCTTGTCCGCGCGGCCGACCTCGATGTGATTCCCCTTCTTCAGCGAACCGAGGCCGTAGAAGACGGCGGGACCCCGCTGGTTGTCCACGTGGCCGACCACCACGGCCGTGCCCTTCTCGCCCGGCGACACGGCGCCGGTGAACCAGCCCGCGAGGTTCGGGTCCTCGGGCGGCGGCGCGTCCACCCACCCCTCGGGGTCAAGGCCCACCTGCATGACCGGCGCGTCCACCCGGATGCCCTTGATGCGCACGCGCTCGGCGGGCGAGAACGTGAGCGGCACCGGGGCGGCGTCCCCCGCGTCGGGCGCACGGTCCGCCGCCGCCGCGGACGCGGGCTGCGGCGGGCCCACGTCGAATTCCCCGGAGCCGTTGCGGATCAACGCGAGTCCGGTCAGCAGGACAAGCGCCATCACACCCCAAGGGGCGCGCTTCTTCTGCTTCTCCGCCTCCTGGAAATCCTGCAGATCCTGGAATTCGAACTCGTCGGCCGGCTGGGACGAAGGCATGCTCTATCCCCTCTCGAACGCGGCGGAGCGCCGCGTCCGTTGCGCGTACCAAAACGCTAAGCGCGGGGCGCGCGGCGTGCGAAAGGGCGGGAGCGAACGGGTGGCGACCGGGGCGAAGTGCGCCATCCGAGTCGCGCCGGACAGGATTTTTCTGACGGTCCGTGACCTGCGGAGATGTCGGCCTGCGCGGACACGCCCCGGCGTGTCGTCTCACCAGGACGGCCGAGCGCCGACATGCGGGCCCGGGCACGTCATCTGAGGGTCAGTCTGGGAGGCGCTCTCGCCGATCGACCGGGGACGGTATCCCCGGGGCGTCTTCCGCGGAGGATTGCCATGCGTACTTCTCGTATGCGGACCACACGTGCCCTCGCGGTCGCCGCGGCGGCCGTCGGTGCCGTCGGGCTCGCCGCCCCGGCCGCGTCCGCCTGGGCCGACCCGACCAACATCGTGGCGATGCCCAGTGTGATTCCGAGAGGGGGGCATCTGACGGTCACCGTCGACGGGTCGTCCTGCCAGACGCCGGGCAGCAAGATCACGTCGCCCGCCTTCCCGGACACGAACCTGCACCAGATCTCGGGCGGCTCGACGGCGAGCGGCACCGCGATCATCCACAAGCACGCCCGCCCCGGTGCCTACGACATCACGGCGCACTGCGGCGGCAAGACCCTGACCCGTCCGGCCGCCTTCACCGTCATCCACGGCGGTGTGCGCGGCGGCGTCGGCGGCACCGCGCAGTCGGGCGCGACCGGCACCGACATGGCGATCGGCGGCGCGCTGGTCGCCGCCGCGCTGCTCGGCGGCGGTGTGTTCTGGATGCGCCGCCGCTCGGAGAACAGGATCTGAGGGAACACCCTGCTCGCACGGCAGGTGAGGAACGCCGCGCCCCCGGGATCCGGAGACATCCCGGGGGCCGCGCGCTGCCCGGCGGGCTCAGGAATTGTCCTCGCCGGTACGCCGACGGGCCTTGTGGTACGCCGTGCCCAGCGTGCCGATGATCAGGGCGCCGCCGAGGGCGATCTCGTGCAGGTCGAGCCCGCCGAGGCTGCCGCCGACACCGGCCTTGACGCCCTTGTGGTGCTGGTTGTTCTGGTTGTGGTGCGAGTTGTCGTCGGGGCGCCCGGTGGCGATGGTCAGGTCGGTCTTGTCGCTGCCGGGGTTGCTGCCGTTGCAGGTGAACGTCACCTCGTACATCGCGCCGGGCTTCGCGTCCCAGAACACGTGGGCGGTGGCGGACTTCTGCCCCTTGGGGATGGTGGTGTCGTCGAAGACGCCCGAGGTGACCTTGGTGTCGCCGTCGTCGCACCCGTCGACGTTGAGGGTGACCTGGCCGCCCGCGGCGACCGTCTTGGGGGAGATGCTGAAGCCGAACGCGGTGACGTTCTCCTCGCCGACCGCGGCAGCGGAAGCGGCCGGTGCGGAGAGGGCCAGCGCGGAAGCGGTGAGCAGAGCGGCCGAAGCGACGCGTATCGCGCGCATGGTGAATCCTCCGGGTCTCCGAGGGGCAGCTGCGGACCTTCTTCCGCTGGCGCCTGAAATGCACCTCGATGCCCGAAACGCTAGATATGGTCCCGGCGCGCCGCGATCCGTGTCGCGCGAACGGGGCAATCCCGTGGGCCGGACGGGGGAACGGCGCGGCGCGGCGTGGACGGCGGAGGCCGGTGGTGTGCCAAGGCGGCGGCGCGCGCGCACCGCCGGGTGGCGCTGTCGCTGGGGCCGGGTTCAGGCGTGCGGCCACACGTGCGGGGCGCCGCGCCACTCGACGAGGTGCGGGTCGTCAAGGGCGATGTCGGCCTCGCCGAGCCCGGCCCGCCGCAGGAGTTCCGTCAGGTCCTCGTCGCCGTGGGCGACTCCCGCGTCCTGCCCGCGCACGGTGACCTGCCGCCCGCCGTCGGCGGCGGGCGGGTGGACGACGATCGGTGATTGCCAGGCCATGGGACCAGAGTGCGCCGTTTCGCGCCGCGGCGCACCGCGGTTCACGGCCAAGGCGGCCGCGCGGACCGACAACTGGCCTTGGACAGAACGGTGTTGGCGGAATCTGATGATCCCTGCCGTAGGGTGGGGCCGACCGCACGGTGCGTCGTACGGGGGGATGAGCGTGGAGCCGGCGTACCGGGTGAGCGGCACGGCCTCCGCGAAGGTCGTGGTCGTCGTCCCCACGTACAACGAGCGGGAGAACCTGCCTCTCCTCGTCGACCTGCTCACCTCGCTCGGGCTGCCGAACCTGCACGTCCTCGTGGTCGACGACGGTTCGCCCGACGGCACCGGCGCTCTCGCGGACCGGATCGCGGCGGAGTCCGGAGGAACCGTCGCCGTCCTGCACCGGACGCGGAAGGACGGCCTCGGCCGTGCCTACGTCGCCGGGATGACCCGCGCCCTCGCCGACGGCGCGGACGTCGTGGTCCAGATGGACGCCGACCTCTCCCACCCCGCGGAAACGCTTCCCCTGATGGTGCGCACCCTGCTCGCTGGCGGCGACGACCTGGCCGTCGTCATCGGCTCCCGGTACGTGGCGGGCGGCGCGCTCGCCACCACCTGGGCCTGGCACCGCAGAGCGCTCTCCGCCTGGGCGAACTTCTACGTCAACGCGGTCCTGCGGCTCGGTGTCAAGGACGCCACGGCCGGGTTCAAGGCGTGGCGCGGCACCGCGCTGGAAGCGATCGACCTGCCCTCGGTGCGGAGCAACGGCTACTCCTTCCAGGTCGAGATGAACCACCGCGCGCTCCGGCGCGGCCTGCGCATCGTCGAGGTGCCGATCACCTTCGAGGAGCGCGTCAACGGCGAATCGAAACTCAGCCTGCGTGTGCAGGCCGAGTCTGCGATCACCCCGTGGAGACTGCGGTTCGCCCGCGAGCGCGCGGTCAGCCCCCGAGACCGGGGAACAGCGCCTTGAACGGCTCCGCCGTCGCCGCGATGCCCCGGCTGTAGGGGGCGTCGAAGTCCCAGATGAGGAAGAGCAGGAAGGCGAAGAGCGCGGAGAACAGTCCGGCGAGGACCAGTTCGCGCGGCGTGCGGCGGATCTGCAGGGCGAAGATCATGCCGATGGTGACGAGGCCGCCCGTGATCAGGCCGAACCAGACCACGCCGGGCATCGTCGCGCCGACGCTGTCCGCACGGGCGCTGCGCGCGTCGTCCGCGGCCGCCACCGAGTCGACCAGTGGCTGGTACGCCTGCGCCTCGAAGTCCGACTTCGGTTCGTAGTCGGTCACGTCGTGGCGTACGCGCGCCAGGAGTTCCGCGCCGCGGTCGGTGAGTTCCCCCTTGGACTTCATCGTGTCCCACTCGGTGGTGACGACATGGCTGACATAGGTGTGGACGTCGTCCCGAATGCGGTCCCGCACTTCCTCCGGGTAGATCCGCGCGCGCTCCGAGACCTCGTGCAGCGACTGTGCCTCGACGCGGACGTGTTCCTGCGCGGCGCCACGCGCCTCCCAGACACCCGCGATGGCCAGGCCAAGGACGATGGCGTACACGACACCGATCATCATCGTCATGTACTCGATCACGTCCGGTGTCTCGGACGCGTCGTAGTCCGCGCCGGTCCTGCGGTGCCGCAGGAGGGTCACGATGAGCACGACACCGCAAGCGGCCACCATCGCGAGGGTGAGAACAAGCCATTCCGACATGAATTCCTCCGGCGGTCAGCGCGGGCGCAGCGCGGCGACGGCGAGCACCGCGGGTGCGGTGACGAGCAGGGTGAGCGAGACGAGGGACGGGCCGTGGTGCGGCGGCCGCTTGCGGGGCGGGGCGTGGTACTCCGGATACGCCACCGGTTTCGGCTTCGGTTCGGCCTCGGGAGGCTTCGGCGGGCGGGGGGACGGCTTGGGCACGGGCTTCGGCGCGGGCGCCGGGGCCGCGGCCTGCCGGGGCGGCGGAGGTGGTGGCGCCGCGGGGCGGACGGACGGCTCGGGCGGTGCGGGAGCCGGGGGCGGCGGGGGCGGTTCGGGCGCGGGCGGCTTGGGCGGCGGGGGCGGAGGCGGTGGTTCCGGGGGTGGAGGCGGAGGCGGCGGCTTCGGGGGATGTACCGGCCCGGCATGGCAGTCGGCGCCGTCGCCCGCGACGGCCACGTTGTCGCCACCCGTGCCGCCCGGGCCGACCGACGCGTAGGCGCAGGCGTCGGCGGACGCTGAGCCGACGGACGACGACGCGCCGAGCAGCAGGGCGAGCGCGACGAGCGCCAACACGCGTGTGACGAGGGGCGTTAAGGCTCGCGGAGTTCCGTGCACGACGAGGAGCATGAGCCCCGCGCGCGCCCGCTACGCCATCCGAGCCACCGAATGACCCGAAGGGAGGACCCGGGCGCATCGGGTGTTTGACGCCGGCCCGTCCGGCCCCCCGTCCGTGTTCGAACACCGCACACACCTCACGCGCCGCGCAAAGAATCTTGTACCGCCGTTGAACGCGCCGCCCGGCCGCACCCGTACCTAGGGCCATGTCGCGGCGCAACCGGGCGTCACGACACCTCTGCGGACAGTGGGAGTCAACGATGCTGTATCCAAGTGGGGGTTCCCCCAGGGCCTGGCGGAGCGCCTCGCTCGTGGCGACAGCCGCGGCCCTGCTGGCGCTGACGACGGCGTGCGGCCAGGAGAAGGGCGACCAGTCCCCGAACGGGCAGAACGTGGGCAACGAAGCGCCGGCGAAGGGCGACGGCTACGGCGGGGACGGCGGCTACGGGGAGGACTCCGGCGCCGCGGACAAGGGCGCGGGTGCCAAGGCGAAACCGGCCGGGCAACTCGCCGTGTGGGACAGCAAGAAGCTCGGGAAGGTCGTCACCGACAGCGAGGGCCGCACCCTCTACCGCTTCGACAAGGACACCGCCCAGCCCCCCAAGTCCAACTGCGACGCCGCCTGCCTGAAGGCATGGCCGGCCGTCGCCGCCGACGGCGCGAAGGCCGCCCCCGGCGTCGACGAGTCCCTGCTCGGCGAGGTCACCGCCGCCGACGGCACGAAGCAGCTGACCATCGACGGCTGGCCGATGTACCGCTACGCGCAGGACGCCAAGGCGGGCGACGCCAAGGGCCAGGGCGTCGGAGGCACTTGGTACGCCGCCGCCCCGGACGGCAAGAAGGCGGCGCCCGCGGCGGCCGACACCGCCCCCGTCGACCCGGCCGGCCTGTCCACCCGCAAGGACCCGAAGCTCGGCGAGATCGTCGTCGACAAGAACGGCATGACCGTCTACCGCTTCACGAAGGACTCCGCCTGGCCCATGAAGTCCGCCTGCACCGGAGCCTGCCTCGACAAGTGGCCCGTGGTGGCGCCCGTGGACAAGAACGACACTCGAGGAATCCTCAAGAAGGGCTTCACCGTGTTCGACCGGCCGGACGGGCGGAAACAGCAGACGATCGACTGCTGGCCGCTGTACACCTTCTCCGGCGACAAGAAGCCCGGCGACACCAACGGACAGGGCGTGGGCGGCACTTGGTACGCGGCGAGCCCCCAGGGCAAACCGGTGGGCGCGGCCGGATAACGCGGCGCGACGCACGGACAGACCGGCCCGTCCCCTCTCATATCACAGGGAGGGGACGGGCCGGTCGACAGTGTGGGACACGGCACTTGCCAAAGGCAGTGACCGAGAACGGACGGCCAATTTCCGTTTTGACTCGCTCCCTTGGCAGACGATCAGTAGCCTCACCCTCGAACACCGGATCGCCTGCGCCGTCCCCCTACGCCTTGGAGTCTTGATGGAGCGTCCCGCCTGGGCACCGCCCGGCATCGACCTCTCGATGCCCAGCGTCTCCCGCATCTACGACTACTACCTGGGCGGCTCGCACAACTTCGAGGTGGACCGGGAGGCGGCCCGCAAGGCGATGGAGTTCATGCCGGGACTCCCGAAGATCATGCAGGCGAACCGCGCCTTCATGCGGCGTGCGGTGCACCACGCGGTCGCGGAGGGCGTCACCCAGTTCCTCGACATCGGCTCCGGGATCCCGACGTTCGGCAACGTCCACGAGGTGGCGCAGCAGGCCAGCCCCGAGGCCGCCGTCGTCTACGTGGACCACGACCCGGTCGCCGTCGCGCACAGCAGCGCCGTCCTCGAGGGCACCGAGCGCACCGCCGCCCTCGCCGCGGACCTGCGCAAGCCCCGGGACATTCTGGGCAGTTCGGAGGTGGCGTCGGTCCTCGACCTGGACCGCCCGGTGGCTCTTCTCCTCGTCGCCGTCCTGCACTTCGTCGAGGACGCGTACGATCCTTACGCGGCGGTCGCCGAACTGCGGGACGCACTCGCGCCCGGCAGCCTCGTCGTCCTCAGTCACGCCTCGTACGAAGGGATCCCCGTTCCCCCCGAGCAAGCCGGCCGCACGGTCGGTGTATACAAGGACATCCGCAATCCACTGATCATGCGCTCGCGCGACGAGATCGCGCGGTTCTTCGAGGGATACGACATGGTGGAACCCGGCCTGGTGCAGATGCCGCACTGGCGGCCCGACACTGCTCCCGAGGAGGAGGACCCGTACTCCTTCTCGGGATACGCGGGCGTGGGACGGAAGCGTTGAGCGGCGAGCAGGACGGACCCGAGGGCAGACTCCGCCGGTTCGCCACCATCTGGAGCCGTGCGATCTTCCCCGTGACGGCCACCTCGCTGACCCGTCCCGAATTCGAACAGCAACTGGTGCCGCTCGCCCGACGGTTGAGTGACGCGCTCCAGGAGCGGATCTTCGACGCGGCGGAGAGCCAGGCCGTCGGCGCCGCGCTCATCGGCACGCACTGCACGGACCCCGAGGCGCTCAGCCGCACGCTCGACTGCGTCGACGCCTATCTGGTCCTGTACTGCGGCGGCGACGGACCGCGCGAAGAGCTGCGGGCCCGGTCCGCCCGGATCCAGCACGCCATGGCCGCGGGCTTCGCCCAGGCGCTCCGCGAGCGCACGCTCGCCGAGCAGGAGGCCATCTCCCGGGCCGCGCTGAACGCGCGCAGCGCCGTCGCCGAGGCCCTGCACGCCAGCGAGGCACGCTTCCGCGCCGTCTTCCAGGGCGCCGCGATCGGCATCGGCATCGCCGACCTCGACGGCACGGTCCTCGAGGTCAACGACGCGCTGATCCGCATGTTCGGCGGCCTGGAACACCAGCTCCGCGGACGCAACGTGGGGGAGTGGACGCACCCCGACGACTCGCCGCACGTCTGGAAGCTGTACGAGGAGCTGGTGCGCGGCGAGCGCGAGCACTACCGCGTGGAGAAGGCCTTCTACCGCCCCGACGGCACGGTCCTGTGGACCAACCTGACGGTGTCGCTGCTGCGCGACGCGGACGGAGTGCCGCAGTACCAGCTGGCGC
This sequence comes from Streptomyces venezuelae, assembly GCF_008642335.1. Classification (NCBI taxonomy): domain Bacteria; kingdom Bacillati; phylum Actinomycetota; class Actinomycetes; order Kitasatosporales; family Streptomycetaceae; genus Streptomyces; species Streptomyces venezuelae. Next base: position 7,534,440 of record NZ_CP029191.1, read on the forward strand.
TGATGGAGGACACCACCGAGCGCCGACTGCTCAACCTCCGCCTGCGGTACGAGGCCACCCACGACGCGCTCACCGGACTGCCCAACCGCACCCTGTTCTTCGAGCGCCTGGACAAGGCGCTCTCCGCGGGGCAGAACGCCCGGTTCGGGCTCTGCTACCTCGACCTCGACGGCTTCAAGACCGTCAACGACAGCCTCGGGCACGCGGCGGGCGACCGGCTGCTCGTCGAGGTCGCCGACCGGCTGCAGTCCTGCGCGACCGCACCCGGCGAGATGGTGGCCCGGCTCGGCGGCGACGAGTTCGTGGCGCTCACCACGGGTCCCGACACCGAGACCGAGGTCGACGAGCTCGCCGGGCGCATCATGAACGCCCTGGCCACCCCCATCCGCGTCGACGGGCGGGAGCTCACCGTGCGCGGCAGCATCGGCGTCGTGGAGGGCCCGGCCAACGAGCGCGGCGCCGCGGAGGTCCTGCGCAGCGCCGACATCACGATGTACCGCGCCAAGTCCGCGGGCGGCAACCGCTACGAACTCGCCGACCCCGAGGCCGACGCCCGCGCCATCACCCGGCACGGCCTGACCACGGCGCTGCCCGCCGCCCTGGAGCGCGGCGAGTTCTTCATCGAGTACCAGCCGCTCGTGCACCTCGGCGACGGCAGCGTGCGCGGCGCCGAGGCGCTGGTGCGGTGGCTGCACCCGCAGCACGGCATCATCGGCCCGGACCGCTTCATCCCGCTCGCCGAGCACACCGGCCTGATCGTGCCGCTCGGCCGCTGGGTCCTGGAGGAGTCGGTACGCCAGGCCCGCCGCTGGGAGGCGCGCCACACCGAGGCGGGCCCGCTGCGCGTCAACGTCAACCTGTCGCCGATGCAGCTGACCCACCCGGGCCTCGTCTCCGACACGGTCGACATTCTGGAGCGCGAGGGCCTTGAGCCGGGCGCCCTGTGCCTGGAGGTCACGGAGTCCGCGCTGATAGGGGCAGACGACGACCTGCTCAAGCCGCTGCGCAGGCTCGCCGAGATGGGCGTGGACATCGCCCTCGACGACTTCGGCACGGGCTACTCCAACCTCGCCAACCTGCGCCGCCTGCCGGTGAGCGTCCTCAAGCTGGACCGCTCCTTCACCCAGGGCATGCAGCACTTCCCCGCCGACCCGGTCGACCTCAAGATCGTCGAGGGGATCGTCGCCCTCGCCCACAGCCTCGACCTCGCGGTCACGGTGGAGGGCGTGGAGACGGGAGCGCAGGCGGACCAGCTGCGGGAACTCGGCTGCGACACGGCCCAGGGCTGGTACTACGCCCGCCCGGGCCCGCCGGACCGCCTGCACGAACTGGCACTCGCGGACGCGACGGGCTGACCGTGACGACACGACGGGCTGACCGTGACGACGCGAGGGGCCGAAGGGTGACGACGGAGGGGCTGACCGTGACCACACGACGGGGCGAGCGGTGATCCGCTGGGCGTACGCCTTCATCGACCGCCCGCGCGCCCGCTTCGCCGAGGCGGCCGCGTTCTGGGCGACGGTCACGGGCTCGCGCCTCTCCGCACCCCGGGGCGCGTCCGGCGAGTTCGTGACGCTGCTGCCCCCGGGCCCCGCCGACGCGTGCGTCAAGGCGCAGGCCGTCGACGGCGGTCCGGGCGGCACCCACCTGGACCTCGCCGTGGACGACATCGCCGCCACCGCGGCCGAGGCCCGCGCACTCGGCGCCGCCCCGGTCCACACGGAGGACGGCCTGGAGGTGCTCCGCTCCCCGGCCGGCCTCGTCTTCTGCGTGGTCCCCTGGTCGGGCGAGACGTCCCGCCCGGCCCCGCTCACGGCCCCCGACGGCACGGTCAGCCGCCTGGACCAGGTGTGCGTGGACATTCCCCCGGAGTCGTACGACACGGAGATCGCCTTCTGGACGACCCTCACGGGCTGGGACTCCACGCCGACCACACGCCCCGAGTTCCACCGGGTGACATCCCCGCAAAGCCTTCCCCTCCGCCTCCTCCTCCAGCGCCTGGACACCCCGGGCCCCGCCGGCGCGCACCTGGACCTGGCCTGCTCGAACCCGGACGCGACCCGCACCCGGCACGAACAGCTCGGTGCCACCTACGTGTCACGCGGCGCGACCTGGCTCGTGATGCGGGACCCGGCAGGCATCACGTACTGCCTCACGGGCCGCGACCCGGAGACGGGTAGACTGCCGTAGCCGGGGAGCCTCAGCGTTCCAGCAGCATCCGCTGGAGTTCGCGTGCAGCCCGTGGCGGTGCCACGTCGCTGCGGTGGGCCAGGGCGATCGTTCGGTGGAGGCTCGGCTTGGCCAGGGGGGTCATGCGGAGGTCGGGGCCCGAGCGTTCCGCGACCATGCGGGGGACCACCGCGACGCCCAGGCCCGCGCGGACGAAGCCGAGGACCGCGTCCATTTCGCCGCCCTCGACCGCGAACTCGGGCTCGAAGCCCTCGGCCCGGCAGGCGGAAACGGTGAGTTCTCGCAGGTCGTAGCCGTGGCGGAACATCACGAGGCGTTCGCCCTGGAGGTCGGCGATGCGGACGGTGCGGCCGAGGGAGCGCGCACCGGGTGCCGAGACCACCACCAGGTCCTCGCGGAGCAGTTCGAGGGTGGTGAGGGCCGGGGATGGGGTGGGGAGGGGGAGGACCACCAGGGCCAGGTCCAGCGCGCCGCGTGCCAGTTCTCGGACCAGGTCGTGCGAGCCGCTCTCCTCGATGAGGAGCTGGATCCCCGGGTGGCGGTCGTGGAAGGCGCGCAGGACGTCCGGGAGCAGGCCCGTGCACACGCTCGGGGTCGCGCCGAGCCGGATCCGGCCGCGGCGCAGCTGCGCCAGTTCCTGCACCTCGATGCGGGCCGTGTCCGCGTCGGCGAGGATGCGGCGGGCGAGCGGGAGCAGCGCCTCGCCCGCGTCCGTGAGGGTGATGTTGCCGCGTGCCCGGCTGAAGAGTTCGGCGCCCAGCTCCTTCTCCAGGGCGCGGATCTGCTGCGAGAGGGAGGGCTGGGAGACGTGGACCTCCTCAGCCGCCCGCGTGAAGTGCCGGGTCTCGGCGACGGCCACGAAGTAGTGGAGCTGCTGGAACTGCATACCCGGAGCTTACGGGCCTGCATAGGCTGAAGCTATGGAGATGAGCTGGACCATCTCTTGGACCGATCGGGACTTTCGGCCGTAGCGTCTTCGGCATGGCTCTGGCAACGCGGACGGACAAACGGCCGTCCATGACCCGCACGCTCTGGGACTCCACCATCGGCAAGAAGACGGTGATGGCGGTCAGCGGCTTGATCATGCTGCTCTATCTGTTCCTGCACATGATCGGGAACCTGAAGATCTTCTTCGGCCCCGCGGAGATCAACCACTACGCGCACTGGCTCCGCACCCTCGGCGAGCCCTTCATGCACTACGAGTGGACACTCTGGCTCTTCCGCGTCGTACTGGTCGCCGCCGTCGTCGCGCACGCCGTGTCCGCGTACCAGCTGAGCCGCCGCGACATCAAGGCGCGCCCCACCCGGTACGTGCACAAGCGGCGCGAGGCGAGCTTCGCGACCCGCACCATGCGGTGGGGCGGCATCATCATCGCCCTGTTCATCGTCTGGCACATCCTCGACCTGACGACCGGCACCGTGCACCCGGGCGGCTACGAGCACCTGAAGCCGTACCAGAACATCGTGGACACCTTCTCCACCTGGTACAGCAACGTCGTCTACATCGTCGCCGTGGTCGCCGTCGGCTTCCACGTGCGGCACGGACTGTGGAGCGCCGCGCAGACCCTGGGCGTGGGCACCGCGACCCGCAACCGCGTCCTCAAGCCCCTCGCCAACGGTCTCGCCCTCGTGCTGACCGTGGGCTTCGTCTCCGTACCCGTGGCCGTCATGACCGGACTGGTGAGCTGACCCATGAACTACTCCAGTGAGTACTCCGCGTACACGACGGGCGAACCGGTCGTCGACACCAAGGCGCCCACCGGTCCCATCGCCGAGCGCTGGGACACCCGACGCTTCGAGGCGAAGCTCGTCAACCCCGCCAACCGGCGCAAGCAGACCGTGATCGTCGTCGGGACAGGGCTCGCGGGCGGCTCCGCCGGGGCCACCCTCGCCGAACAGGGCTACCGCGTCGTGCAGTTCTGCTACCAGGACTCGCCGCGCCGCGCCCACTCCATCGCCGCACAGGGCGGCATCAACGCCGCGAAGAACTACCGCAACGACGGCGACTCCGTCCACCGGCTCTTCTACGACACCGTCAAGGGCGGCGACTTCCGCGCCCGCGAGTCCAACGTGCACCGCCTCGCGCAGATCTCCGTCGAGATCATCGACCAGTGCGTCGCGCAGGGCGTGCCCTTCGCCCGCGAGTACGGCGGGCTTCTCGACACCCGCTCCTTCGGCGGTGTGCAGGTGTCCAGGACGTTCTACGCCCGCGGGCAGACGGGGCAGCAGCTGCTCCTTGGCGCCTATCAGGCGCTCAGCCGGCAGATCGCGGCGGGCAACGTGGAGATGCATCCGCGGACCGAGATGCTGGATGTGATCGTCGTCGACGGGCGGGCACGCGGCATCGTCGCCCGCGATCTGATCACCGGGAAGATCGACACGTACTTCGCCGACGCGGTGGTCCTGGCCTCGGGCGGCTACGGCAACGTCTTCTACCTGTCGACCAACGCGATGAACTCCAACGCCACCGCGGTGTGGCGGGCCCACCGGCGCGGCGCGTACTTCGCCAACCCCTGCTTCACCCAGATCCACCCCACCTGCATCCCGCGCACCGGCGACCACCAGTCGAAGCTGACGCTGATGAGTGAGTCGCTGCGCAACGACGGCCGCATCTGGGTGCCGAAGGCCAAGGGCGACGACCGGCCGGCCGCCGAGATCCCCGAGGACGAGCGCGACTACTACCTGGAGCGCATCTACCCCTCCTTCGGCAACCTGGTGCCGCGTGACATCGCTTCGCGCGCCGCGAAGAACGTGTGCGACGAGGGGCGCGGGGTCGGCCCCGGCGGCCAGGGCGTCTATCTCGACTTCGCCGATGCCATCCAGCGGATGGGCAAGAAGAAGGTCGAGGAGAAGTACGGCAACCTCTTCGACATGTACGAGCGGATCACCGCGGAGAACCCGTTCGAGGTGCCGATGCGGATCTACCCCGCCGTGCACTACACGATGGGCGGCCTCTGGGTCGACTACGACCTCCAGACCACCGTCCCCGGTCTCTTCGCCATCGGTGAGGCCAACTTCTCCGACCACGGCGCCAACCGGCTCGGCGCGAGCGCCCTCATGCAGGGCCTCGCCGACGGCTACTTCGTGCTGCCGTCCACCATCAACGACTACCTCGCCCGCAACCCGCACAAGGACGAGGTGAGCGACGACCACCCGGTCGTGCAGGAGGTGCTCGCCGAGACCGAGGACCGCCTCAACCTGCTCCTGTCCGTCGACGGCGACCGCACCCCCGACTCCTTCCACCGCGAACTCGGCGAAGTGATGTGGGAGTTCTGCGGGATGGCGCGCACGGAGAGCGGTCTGCGCAAGGCCCTCGAGCGCATCCCGCAGATCCGCGAGGAGTTCTGGCGCCGCATCAAGGTGCCCGGCACCGGCGAGGAGTTCAACCAGTCCCTGGAGAAGGCGAACCGCATCGTCGACTACCTCGAACTCGCCGAGCTGATGTGCCTCGACGCCCTGCACCGCGCCGAGTCCTGCGGCGGCCACTTCCGCGAGGAGTCCCAGACCCCGGACGGCGAGGCGGCCCGCGTGGACGAGGAGTTCTCGTACGCCGCCGCCTGGGAGTTCACCGACACCGGCGCCGCCCCCGTCCTCCACAAAGAAGACCTCGTCTTCGAGTACGTCCACCCCACCCAGCGGAGCTACGCATGAAGCTCACCCTGCGCGTCTGGCGCCAGAAGAACGCCGACGCCGACGGAGCGATGTCCACGTACGAAGTGGACGGAATCTCCTCCGACATGTCCTTCCTCGAAATGCTCGACACCCTCAACGAAGAGCTCATCGTCAAGGGCGAGGACCCCGTCGCCTTCGACCACGACTGCCGCGAGGGCATCTGCGGCGCCTGCTCGCTCGTCATCAACGGCGACGCGCACGGCCCCGAGCGCACCACCACCTGCCAGCTCCACATGCGTTCCTTCGAGGACGGCGACACGATCGACATCGAGCCGTGGCGCGCCTCGGCCTTCCCGGTCGTCAAGGACCTGGTGGTGGACCGGTCCGCCTTCGACCGCATCATCCAGTCCGGCGGCTACATCAGCGCGCCGACCGGCTCGGCGCCGGAGGCGCACGCCGCGCCGGTGCCCAAGCCGGACGCGGACTCGGCGTTCGAGCACGCCGAGTGCATCGGCTGCGGGGCGTGTGTGGCGGCCTGCCCCAACGGGTCGGCGATGCTCTTCACCTCCGCCAAGGTCAACCACCTGAACGTGCTTCCGCAGGGTGCGCCCGAGCGGGAGACGCGCGTCCTCGACATGGTCGCGCAGATGGACGCCGAGGGCTTCGGCGGCTGCACGCTCGCCGGTGAGTGCGCCACCGCCTGCCCGAAGGGCATTCCGCTGCCGTCCATCGCCGCCATGAACAAGGAGTGGCTGCGGGCCACCCGGAAGGTGAGCCGGTAGCCCGACGCCTATCGCAGCGTTCGGCGCGCCCGCGCCAGGTACGGCGCCGTGCGGCTGCCCTCCGCGCGGGCCACCTCCGCGGGCGGGCCCGCCGCCACCACGAGTCCGCCGCGGTCGCCGCCGCCGGGACCGAGGTCGATGACCCAGTCCGCGCCGGCGACCACCGCCATGTCGTGCTCGACGACGACCACGGAGTTGCCGCCGTCGACCAGTTCGTGCAGGCGGCGGGTGAGGACTTCCACGTCGGCGGGGTGCAGGCCGGTCGTGGGCTCGTCCAGGAGGTAGAGCGTGTGGCCGCGCCGGACGCGCTGCAACTCACTGGCCAGCTTGATGCGTTGGGCCTCGCCGCCCGAGAGCTCCGTGGCGGGCTGGCCGAGGCGCAGATAGCCGAGGCCCACGTCAAGCAGCGTGCGCAGGCTGCGTATGACGGCCGGGGTGTCGGCGAAGAAGTCCGCTGCGGCCTCGACGGTCAGGTCGAGCACCTCCGCGATGTTGCGCCCCTGGTACGTCACTTCGAGCGTCTCGGGGTTGTAGCGGGCGCCCGCGCAGTCGGGGCAGGGCGCGTACGTGCTCGGCAGGAAGAGCAGCTCGACGCTGACGAAACCCTCGCCCTGGCAGGTCTCGCACCGGCCGCCCGCCACGTTGAAGGAGAAGCGGCCGACGCCGTAACCACGCTCCTTCGCCGTGTCCGTGGCCGCGAAGACCTTGCGCACGACGTCGAAGAGCCCGGTGTACGTGGCGAGGTTGGAGCGAGGGGTGCGCCCGATCGGCTTCTGGTCGACACACACCAGCCGCCCGACCCCCGGCAGCTCCTCGGTGATCTCGCCGACGAGCGTGGACTTCCCCGACCCCGACACGCCCGTGACGGCGGTGAAGGCGCCGAGGGGGATCTCCGCCGTCACGCCGCGCAGGTTGTGCCGGGTGACCGGGCCGACCTTCAACCAGCCCTGCGCCGGGCGTACGTCGCGTACGGGCGGGGCCGCGCGGTCGAAGAGGAAGCGGGCCGTCGCCGACTCGTCGACGCCTTCGAGCTCCGCCACCGGGCCGCTGTGCAGGACACGCCCGCCGTGCTCGCCCGCCTGCGGACCGACGTCGACGAGCCAGTCCGCGTGCCGTACGACATCGAGATGGTGCTCCACGACGAAGACGGAGTTGCCCGCCGCCTTGAGCCGGTCGAGGACCGTCAACAGGGCCTCCGTGTCGGCCGGATGCAGTCCCGCCGACGGCTCGTCCAGGACGTACACGACGCCGAAGAGGCCCGAGCGCAGCTGCGTCGCGAGGCGCAGCCGCTGCAGTTCGCCCGCCGACAGGGTGGGCGTGGCGCGGTCCGGGCTGAGGTAGCCGAGACCGAGCTCGGTGACCGTCGCGATGCGGGCGAGCAGGTCCTCGGTCAGGACACGCGCCGTCTCGGACGTGTCCGCCGCCCCGGCCAGGGCTTCGGCGAGCTCGGACAGCGGCAGCGCGGCGAGCTCGGCGATCGTACGGCCCGCGAACGTCACCGCCATCGCCTCCGGACGCAGCCTGCTCCCGCCGCACGCGGGACACGGCGCGCTCGCCAGGAACCGCTCGGCCTTGGCGCGCAGTGTCTGGCTCTTGGAGTCCGCGAAGGTCTTCATGACATAGCGCCGGGCGCTCATGTACGTGCCCTGGTAGGGGCGGTGGGTCCGGCCCGCCTCGCGCACCGGGTGCACCGTCACGACCGGCTGCTCGTCCGTGAACAGGATCCAGTCGCGCTCCTGCTGCGGGAGTTCGCGCCACGGCCGGTCCACGTCGTACCCGAGCGCGTCGAGCACATCGCGGAGGTTCTTGCCCTGCCACGCGCCGGGCCAGGCCGCGATGGCGCCCTCGCGGATTGACAGCGAGGCGTCGGGGACGAGCAGCTCCTCCGAGGTGCGGTGCACGCGGCCGAGGCCGTGGCACTCCGGGCAGGCACCGGCCGCCGTGTTGGGCGAGAAGGCGTCCGAGTCGAGCCGCTCGGCGCCCGCCGGGTAGCGGCCCGCGCGCGAGAACAGCATCCGCAGCGAGTTGGACAGGGTGGTGACCGTGCCGACGGAGGAGCGGGACGTCGGCGCGGAGCGGCGCTGCTGGAGCGAGACGGCGGGCGGCAGACCGGTGATCTCGCCGACCTTCGGCGCGCCCACCTGGTGGATCAGACGCCGGGCGTAGGGGGCGACGGACTCGAAGTACCGCCGCTGCGCCTCGGCGTAGATCGTGCCGAACGCGAGCGACGATTTTCCTGAGCCGGACACGCCCGTGAAGACGGCCAGGACATCGCGCGGAATGTCCACGTCGACGCCCTGCAGATTGTGCTCCCGGGCGCCCCGGACGCGTACGTACGGATCGTGAGGGCTGTGCATGGGCGGGGCTCCGTACGCGGCTCGGGGGCAAACTCCACGATTCTAGTCCGCGTGCTCGGCGTGCTGCCAATCGTGCCGTCACTCGTCGCGCCTCCGCCGATCGGTTATTGCGGAGTGCGTATTTCTGCTTTTCCGGCCACTCGCTCCGGGGCGGCGAATTGCGGATGGACGCTTGCATTTCCGTAATCCGTCGTGTCGGCCTCAGTGTCGGACCGTCCGCAGTTCCCGCGCGGCCGCCGTGTCCGGGCACCCCGCGAGGCCCAGAGCGTCCCGGAACTCGTCCGCCAGCAGGTCGAGGACCCGCCGCACCCCGCCCTCGCCGCCCACGGCGAGCCCCCAGAGCGCGGGCCTGCCCACCAGGACGCCGGACGCGCCGAGCGCCAGCGCCCGCAACACGTCCGTGCCGCTGCGGACGCCGCTGTCGAGCAGGACCTCACAGCGTCCGGCCACCTGGGCCACCACCTCCGGCAGTGCGTCGACGCTCGGCAGGGCGCCGTCCAGCTGGCGGCCGCCGTGGTTGGACACCACCACGGCGTCCACCCCGCACTCGGCGGCGCGCACCGCGTCCTCGGCCGCCAGGACCCCCTTGAGAACCAGCGGCAGCCGGGTGCGCTCCCGCAGCGCCTCCACCGAGGACCACGTCAGAGCGGGCGAGAACACCGCCGCCGTGTGCGCGGCCAGCGCGGACCCGTGACAGGGACCGGACGGTGCCCGGTGTGCCGCGGACGGGCCTTCCTCCAGGTGGGCGGCGCGCACGTGGTCCGGGAGCGCGAACCGGTTGCGTACGTCGCGCAGGCGCCGCCCCATCCACGGCACGTCGACCGTGAGCATGACCGCGGTCGCCCCGGCGTCCTCGGCGCGTCGGGCCAGGTCGAGGGAGCGCTCGGCGTCGCGCAGCCAGTAGAGCTGGAACCAGACGTCCCCGCCGAGCGCCGTGAGCGCTTCCACGGGGACGCTGCTGAGGGTGCTCGCGGTGAACGGCACAGCGGCCGCCCGCGCCGCGCGGGCGGCGGCCAGTTCCCCCTCGGGGTGCACGAGCCGCTGGTAGGCCACCGGAGCGAGCGCGAGAGGCAGCCGGGCCGGGCGCCCGAGCAGCGTGGTCGCCGTCGTGCACTTCGACACGTCCCTGAGCACGCGCGGGACGACGAACACCCCGTCCAGCGCGGTGCGGTTGGCGTCGAGCGTCACCTCGGCGCCGCTGCCCCCGGCCACGAAGTCGCGGACGGCGGCCGGCAGAACGGTGGCGGCGGCGCGTTCGGCGTCGGCGAGGCAGTGCAGGTCCTCGGCGCGCACGGCGCCGTTGGCGGCCGGGTCAGCGCTGGTCGAATCCACGCTGCTTGGTCCGCTCCAGCTCCACGGCCTCGTAGAGCGCCTTGATGTTCGCGCTGCCGAAGGTCGCCGCCCCCTGGCGCTCGATGACCTCGAAGAACAGCGTCTTCCGCGGATGCGTCGAGGCGGTGAAGATCTGGAAGAGCCGTCCGTCGTGGTCCTCGTCCGCGAGCACGTGCGTCGACCGCAGATCGGCCAGCCGCTCCTCGCCGAGCTCCACGCGCTGCCCGAGCAGGTCGTAGTACGACGCCGGGGTGCGCAGGAACGAGACGCCGCGCCCCGCAAGCGCCCGCACCGAATCGACCGCGTCCCGTGAGGAGAACGCCAGGTGCTGCACGCCCGCACCCTGGTGGCCCTTGAGGAACTCGTCGATCTGGCCCGTGGCGGCCGAGGTGTCGGGCTCGATGAGGGTCAGGGTCACCGTCCCGGACCGGCTCTGCACGACCTTCGACTCCATGGCCTGCGCGCCCACGACGATGTGCTCCTCGAAGACGAACCGGAAGCCCAGGGCGTCGCGGTAGTACGCGACCATCGAGTCGAGGTCGCCCGCGGGCAGGCACACGGCGACGTGGTCGAGCTCCAACAGGCCGACGTCGGCGGCCTGTTCGGCGCCCGATTCCGCGCGCTCCACCGGCGTGTGGCCCGCGGGCAGTCCAGGGCCTTCGTCGGGACCGCGGCGGACGAGTGTGTGGACCAGGTCCCCGAAGCCGCGGAACGCCGCGAAATCCCCGGCGCCGCTCTCCGTACGCTGCCGCGGGAACCGGTGGGCGATCGCGCCGCGGGCGAGCCCCGCGTGGAAGGCGGCGTCGGGGTCGGCAGTGCGCAGCGCGATGTCCGCGACGCCGTCCCCGTGGCTCATGACATAGGCGGACGCGGGGTGCAGCTCGGACGTCGCCTGGGTCAGGACGAGCGTGATCCGCCCGTGCCGCACCGTGACGCCGCGATGCTCCGCGGAGGTGCCGGTGCCGACGACCGTGAAGGCGTACCGGTCGGTCCAGTGGGCGACCGCCGCGTCCAGGTCCTCGACGTACATCTCCACATAGTCGATGGAGAGATCGGCGAGCGGATCCGCTGCCTCGGGTGATTCCGCTGCTTCTGCTGATTCCGGTAAATCCCTCATGAGTGTCTCCAGAGCCGGAGATAAATGAGCTTCTGGACTCTACGATCCGCTTTCGGATTTGGCCACGCGCACAATGGACGGCCGCCCGGCCGTAATATCGGCGGGCCTTTTCCGTTTGAGGCCGGCGGCTTTTCGCGCGCGTAGTGGCCAGTGACGGGTGATGACTAGTGACGGGTGATGACTAGTGATGCGCACCATGGCCGTCATCGGTACGGGCCTGATCGGCACCTCCGTCGCCCTGGCGGTGACCCGGCGCGGCGTGACCGTATTCCTCGCCGACCGCGACCCGGCCGCGGCCCGCACCGCCGCCGCCCTCGGCGCCGGAATCGTGGACCCGCCGGCCGGCCCGGTGGATCTGGCCGTGATCGCCGTCCCGCCGAGCCTGGTGGGCGCCGTGCTCGCCGAGGCGCAGGAGCGCGGGCTCGCCGCGGCCTACACCGACGTGGCGTCGGTGAAGGCGGGCCCCGAGCGGGCCGCCCTCAGCCGTGCCCCCGACCCGCACCGCTACATCGGCGGGCATCCGCTCGCGGGCCGTGAGCGCTCCGGCCCGCTCGCCGCCCGCGCCGACCTCTTCCGCGGCCGCAACTGGGTGCTGACCCCGTCCCGGCTGACCTCGGACGACGCCTTCGACCGGGCCCTGGAACTGGTCGCCCTGTGCGAGGCCGTCCCGGTGGTGATGCGCAGCAAGGACCACGACGCGGCGGTGGCCGTGACCTCCCACGTGCCCCACCTGATGGCCAGCCTGCTGGCCGCGAGGCTGCGCGAGGGCCCGGCCGACCTGGCCGGCCTCGCCGGACAGGGCCTGCGCGACGCCACGCGGATCGCGGGCGGCAACTCACGGCTCTGGGGCGACATCCTCCAGTCCAACGCCCCGGCGATCGCCGGCGTCCTCAAAGACCTGCACACGGACCTGTCCCGCCTCGTACCGGCCCTCGACGCGCTCGCCGAACCCGGCGGCAGCGGGCGCGACCACGGCATGCGCACGCTCGTGGACCTCCTCGACCGGGGCATCTCCGGCCTCGCGGAGATCCCGGACACCCGGCTCGGCGCCGCGGGCGGGGGAGCTCGGGTACGGGTCGCCGTCGCGGACCGCCCGGGAGAGCTGGCGCGGCTGCTCGCCGCCGCGGCGGAGGTGGGCGTGGCCGCGGACGACGCCTGTGTCGAGAGCGCGGGCCCCGCGGACGGTGCTGGCGGTCCGGACGGCGCGGCCGCTTCGGGGTTCGCCGTCCGCTTCGGCGTTCCGGCCCACACCGCCGACCGGCTCATGGCCGTGCTCGACGCCGGGGGCTGGGATGTCGTACGAGAGCGAGAAGAGGACCGCGATCCCGACAGCGCGCTCGGCCACGCTTCCGATCCCGACCTCGACCTCGATGGCGTGCTGCTCGCCGACACGGTCCGATCCGGCCGTCGCCCACAGTGACCATCGGCGAGCATGTGCAAGCGTGTCCGCCCGTGTCCGTGCCTGTCCGTGCCTGTCCAAGTGTGCGAATCGGCCGGTTGGACGCGCTGTTGGTCCGTCGAGAAGCGTGTGACTCTGAGCGACGGACAGCACTTTCCCGATAACTTCCGGACGCCGGGGAGACATTCATGCCGGAACAGACGGCCGACAGCGGCACATCGGCCGCGAACCGCGAGGCGTTCGAACGGAGGGGGCTGCGCCAGGGCGGCCCGGCAACTCCCGGGCTGCCCGACACCACCGTGAAGGTCCTCGGCCGCGTATGGTCGGCGCCGCTCGTCGTCGGTCCGCTCTCCGCACCCGCGCGGCCCGGCGGTGAACTCGCCGTCGTCCGGGCGGCCGGAGCGGCCCAACTCCCGTGCGTGGTCGGCGCCTTCGCGGAGCGGACCTTCGCCGAACTCGGCTCCGCCACCGAGGTCCCGCCGTGGCTGCGCACCTACGCCTTCCGCGAGCACGCCACCGAGCGGCAGCTCACCGAACGCGCCGAGGACGCCGGGTTCGGCGCCGTCCTCCTCGCTCTGGGGGGCCTCGACGACCTCCGCCTCAAGCGGGCCGCCGCCCCCGCCAACCTGCCGGCGCAGGGGCCACTGAGCGACGTACGCTCCCTGCTCGACGCACGCGCCGACTGGGCCGACGTGGACCGTCTGCGCGCCGCCACCGCCCTGCCGCTGCTCGTCGTCGGCGTACGGAACGCGGCCGACGCGCGACGCGCCCTGGACAGCGGCGCCGACGGTGTCGTCGTCACCTCGCTCGACGCGCTCCCCGGGATCGCGGAGAGCGTCGGGGGACGCTGCCGCGTCCTCCTGAGCGGCGGGGTCCGGCGCGGCGCCGACGTGCTGACGGCGGTCGCCGACGGCGCCGACGCGGTGTTCGCGGGACGCCCCGTCCTGCACGGGCTGCGGGCCGGCGGGCGCGCGGGCGTGGCGGAGGTCCTCGACGCCCTCGTCCGGGAACTGGGCGACGCGATGACGTTCACGGGCACCGCCACGGTCGCGGACATCGGCCCCGGCCCGGTCCGCACCGGGCCGCGCCCGGCCGATCCGGCGCCGCCCCCGGTCACCCGGCCGCTGCGGAGGGCCGAACTGCACGCCAGTGTGTCCGACCCCGTCCTGGACACCATGACGTTCCTCAACGAGATCACCACCCGCTACCCCGAGGCGATCTCCTTCGCACCGGGGCGCCCCTACGACGGATTCTTCGACAGCGAACAGATCTTCACCCACCTGCGCCGCTACCTGAACCACCTGGAGGAGCAGGGGAGTTCACCGCAGCAGGTGCGGACCGCCATGTACCAGTACGGGCCCACGGCGGGCCTCATCCGCGAGATCATCGCCGACTCGCTGCGCGCCGACGAGAACATCGACGTACCGGCCGAGTCCATCGTGGTGACGGTCGGCGCGCAGGAAGCCATGCTCCTCGTCCTGCGCGCCCTGATCACGGGCCCCGACGACGTGCTCCTCGTCTCCAGCCCCTGCTACGTAGGCATCACCGGCGCCGCCCGCCTCCTGGACATCGCCGTGACCCCCGTGGAGGAGCGGGAGGACGGCGTGTCCTGCGCCGACCTGGAGGCGGCGATCAGAAACGAACGGGCCCGCGGCCGCAGGCCCCGCGCCTTCTACGTCGTCCCGGACCACTCGAACCCGTCGGGCACCACCATGGGCCCGCAGGCCCGCGCCGAACTCCTCGAACTCGCCGCCCGGCACGGCATCCTGATCCTTGAGGACAGCCCGTACCGCCTGGTCAGCCCCGGTCCGCCGCTGCCGACCCTGAAGTCGCAGGACCGCGCGCACACGGTCGTGCACCTCGGCTCCTTCTCCAAGACGGTGTTCCCCGGCGCCCGTGTCGGGTTCGTCGTCGCCGACCAGCCCGTCGTCGACGCGTCCGGGCGCACCGGACTGCTCGCGGACGACCTCGCCAAGATCAAGAGCATGGTGACGGTCAACACCTCATCGCTCAGCCAGGCGGCCGTGGCGGGCACGCTCCTCGCGGCGGGCGGCAAGGTCTCGGAGCTCAACAGCGCGGCGTCCGCGTACTACGGCGACGCCATGCGCGCCACGCTCAGGGAGCTCGCCACGCACCTGCCCACCGAGCGCCGCGAGGCCCTGGGCGTGCGGTGGAACGAGCCGACCGGCGGCTTCTTCCTCACCCTGCGGGTGCCGTTCCGCGCGGACAACGCCGCGCTGATCCGCTCGGCACAGGACTTCGGCGTCATCTGGACGCCGATGACGTACTTCCATCCCGGCGGCGGTGGCCTGCACGGCATCCGCCTGTCGACCAGCTATCTGACGCCCGCCCAGATCAGCGAGGGCGTCGCACGGCTCGTGCGGTTCATCGAGTCCGAGACCGCACGCGGCCCCTCCGCACGAGACCTCTCCGCACGAGACCTCTCCGCACGAGACTCCGCCCCACGAGAAGGGACCTGACCGTGATCGGCAGCACGCGGCATCTGCGCAGCAAACCACGCATGTGGGGGTGGACCTTCCGATGACCACCACCGCCCTGGCGACCCGCCCCCGCATCACCGGAGTGGGCACCGCCGTCACCCCCGCCTCCTACTCGCAGCAGGAAGTGCTGGACGCCTTCGGGATCACCGACCCCAAAGTGCGCTCCGTCTTCCTCAACAGCGCCATCGAGCGCCGCAACCTCACCCTCCCCGCGCAGGACGCGGACGGCGTCCGCACCCCCGAGTCCCAGGGCGACCTGCTCGACAAGCACAAGGCACTGGCCCTGGAGATGGGCGGCGAGGCCCTGCGCGCCTGCCTGAAGGAGGCGGGCGCCGAACTGTCCGACCTCCGCCATCTGTGCTGCGTGACCTCCACCGGCCTGCTCACGCCCGGCATCAGCGCCCTGCTCATCCGCGAACTGGGCATCGACCGGCACTGTTCGCGGACCGACATCGTCGGCATGGGCTGCAACGCGGGCCTCAACGCGCTCGGCGTGGTGGCCGGCTGGGCCACGGCCCACCCCGGTGAACTCGCCGTCGTGCTCTGCGTGGAGGCGTGCTCCGCGGCCTACGCGGTCGACTCGACGATGCGGACGGCGGTCGTGAACAGCCTGTTCGGCGACGGCGCGGCGGCCGTCGCGCTGCTGGCCGGCGAGAACCACACGCCCTCCCCGAAGGGGGCCGAGCCCCCCGCCGTCCTCAAGTTCGCGAGCTGCGTCATCCCCGAAGCGGTCGACGCCATGCGCTACGACTGGGACCGCGTCCAGGGCAGGTTCAGCTTCTTCCTCGACCCGCAGATCCCGTACGTGGTCGGCGCGCACGCCGAGCTCGTCGTCGACCGCCTCCTTGCGGGCACGGGTCTGCGCAGGAGCGACATCCGGCACTGGCTGGTCCACTCCGGGGGCAAGAAGGTCATCGACGCGGTCGTGGTCAACCTCGGCCTGACCCGCCACGACGTGCGCCACACGGTCGGTGTGCTGCGCGACCACGGGAACGTGTCCAGCGGCTCGTTCCTGTTCTCGTACGAACGTCTCCTCGAAGAGGGCGTCGCGCGGCCCGGCGAGTACGGAGTGCTCATGACGATGGGTCCGGGCTCCACGATCGAGACGGCGCTGATCCGATGGTGAGGACGGGAGAGGCCATGCACCCTCTGTACGCACTGGAGCTGGACGGCTCGGAGCCGATGTCGGCCACCGCCGTCAAGGCGGTCTCCGCGCTCTGCGACCGGGCCGAGGACGCGGAAGGCGCAGGCGGCGACAGCCCCGTGGTGACCGTCCACGTCACCGGCGCGCCGGACGACGGTTGGGCCGGGAGCCTCGACGTCATGCTGGTCACCAAGTGGGAGCGTGCGCTGCGGCGCCTGGAGCGGTTGCCCGTGGCCACGGTCGCCGTGGCGCACGGCGACTGCGGCGGCACCGCGCTCGAAGCGTTCCTCGCCGCCGACGTCCGCGTCGCGGCCCCGGACACCCGGCTGCTGCTCCCGCGCGACGCGACGGCGACCTGGCCCGGGATGGCCGGCTACCGCCTGGTGCGGCTGGCCGGGGTCGCCCGGATCCGCGGCGCGCTCCTTTTCGGGCGTCCGGTCGGGGCCGCCGAGGCACTCGCCCTCGGCGTCGTGGACGAGCTGACCGACGACCCCGCCGGGGCGGTGGCGGCCGTGGCCACACTCGTCGGCGACCTGTCGGGCAAGGAGATCGCGATCCGGCGGCAGCTCATGTTCGACGCGGCGACCACCGGCTTCGAGGACGCGCTCGGCGCGCACCTCGCCGCCTGCGACCGGGCGCTGCGGCAGGGCACGACGCCGGAGGCGGAGGCGCGGGCCTTATGACCGACTCCGTACAGGACCGCTGGTCCGGTCTCGTCACCTCGTCCGGAACAGTGGCCCGCGTCGACGACCTGGTGGCCGCCCTGCCGGAACCGCCCGCGCGTACCTCCGGGCAACGCGCACAGGTCGCGGCGGCGCAGGACGCGGCCCGCGCCCTGCGGTCCGCCTTCCTCGACGCGCACGCGGACGCCGTGTATGCCCTGCTGACCGCGGACCGCGCCGAGTCCCCGCGTATCGACGCGCTCCTCGCCGCGGCGGCCGCGGCGTTCCCGGGCCTCGTGCCCGACGAGAAGCGGCTCGACGCCGAGCGGAGCAAGCCGCAGGCCGCCAAGGAGGGGCACGAGATCGACCAGGGCATCTTCCTGCGGGCCGTGCTCCGCTCCCCGTACGCGGGACCGCACCTTCTCGACGCCATGCTCCGCCCGACACCCCGCGCCCTGGCGCTCCTGGACGAGTTCACGCGTACCGGCGTCGCCGAGATGGAGTCGGTGCGCGTCGAGCGGGGCGCGGACGGCGTGGCACGGCTGACGATGTGCAGGGACGACTGCCTCAACGCCGAGGACGTACGGCAGGTCGACGACATGGAGACCGCCGTCGACCTCGCCCTGCTCGACCCGGCCGTCCGGGTCGGCCTGGTGCGCGGCGGCGTGATGCGCCACCCCCGCTACCACGGCAGGCGCGTGTTCAGCGCCGGCATCAACCTCAAGAGCCTCAGCTCCGGGGACATTCCGCTCGTCGGCTTCCTGCTGCGCCGCGAACTCGGCTACCTCCACAAACTCGTCCGCGGTATCCGGATCGACCACCCGGGGCAGTGGCAGTCGCCGTTCGTGGAGAAGCCGTGGGTCGCCGCCGTCGACGGATTCGCCATCGGCGGCGGCACCCAGATCCTGCTGGTCTGCGACCACGTCCTCGCCGCATCCGACGCCTTTCTGAGCCTCCCCGCGGCGAAGGAGGGCATCATCCCCGGCGTCGCCAACTTCCGGCTCGGCCGGTACGCGGGGCCACGGCTGTCCCGGCAGGTCATCCTCGAAGGCCGCCGCATCAGGGCGGCCGAGCCCGACGCGCGGCTCCTCGTCGACGAGGTCGTGGAACCCGAGGACATGGACGCCGCCGTCGAGGCGAGCCTGGCGCGGCTCGACGGCGACGCGGTCCTCGCCAACCGGCGGATGCTGAACCTCGCCGACGAGCCGCCCGACGCGTTCCGCGCGTACCTGGCGGAGTTCGCACTCCAACAGGCCCTGCGCATCTACGGACAGGACGTCATCGACAAGGTCGGCCGGTTCGCCGCGGCCTCGCCGAGCGCCCGGTGAGGGGACACCACGATGCCGATCGCCCGGATCAACGGGACCCGCCTCGGCTACGACGAGTACGGCACCGGTGAGCCGGTGGTCATGGTCACCGGCACCGGCGCGCCCGGCCGCATGTGGCGGACGCACCAGGTGCCGGCCCTCACCGTCGCCGGCTACCGGGTGATCACCCTCGACAACCGGGGCATCCCGCCGAGCGATCCGTGCCCCGAGGGGTTCACGCTCGCCGACATGGTGGCGGACGTGGCGGGGCTCATCGAGCACCTGGGAGAAGGGGCGTGCAGGGTCGTCGGCTATTCGCTCGGCGCGATCGCGGTCCAGGAACTCCTGCTCGCCCGGCCCGACCTCGTCCACCAGGCGGTCCTGATGGCGACGAGCGGCCGCACGGACGCCCTGACCGCCGCGATGACCGCCGCCGACATCGAACTCAGCGACGCGGGCGGCAAACTCCCGCCCCGCTTCGCCGCCTACGTACAGGCCCTGCAGAACCTGTCCCCACGCACGCTCAACGACGAGGAGCGGCTGCGCGACTGGCTGGCCGTCTTCGAGATGTCCGCCGTGGACGTGACGGGCGTACGCGGGCAGCTCGGCCTGCAACTCGTCCCCGACCGGCTGGGCGCGTACCGGAACATCACCAGCCGCTGTCTGGTCATCGGGTTCCAGGACGACCTCGTCGTCCGCCCGCACCTCTCCCGCGAGGTCGCGCGGGCCATTCCCGGCAGCGTCTACACGGAGATTCCGGGCTGCGGCCACTACGGATATCTGGAGCGGCCCGCCGAAGTGAATTCCGCGATCACCGGATTCTTCGCCGGCCGGTGCCCGCGCATTTCACGGTGAACGGCACGCGTTCTGGACGGCCTTGTCGGTCCCGAACCGCCCGGCTAGCGTGAAACACGTCCTGCCGACGGAAATTGATCGGAGTGGTTATGCCGAACCCGTTCGACGACGAAAACGGCACCTTCCTGGTTCTCGTCAACGACGAGAACCAGCATTCGCTCTGGCCCGCCTTCGCCGAAGTCCCGGCCGGCTGGCGGACCGTGTTCGGGGAAGACACGCGGAAGGCCTGCCTGGACTACATCGAGGAGAACTGGACGGACATGCGTCCGCAGAGTCTCATCGACGAGATGGAGAAGTTCGAAGCCGCCGGCTAGGCGCTCCCCGACCGAAACGACAACGAAAACAGGAGGTTTTCGTGGCCATGATCGGCGGCCCGGGGCCGGTACTGATGCGGGGGATGGGTCCCGACGAGGCGGTGACCAAGCAGAAAATCAAGCGTGGCACGGCCAAGCGAATCCTCCCCTATACGAAACCGTATCGCTTCAACATAGGCGTTCTCCTGGTCGTCACCGTGCTCAACGCGTGCAACGTGGTGGCCACTCCCATTCTCTTCAAGTACCTCATCGACGACGGCATCGTCGCCAGGGACACCTCGGTGGTCGTGTGGATCTCCGTCGCGGTCGCCGTCCTCGCCCTGTTCAGCACCGTGTTCGGCTTCGCGGAGGCCTGGTACTCGGGCCGCGTCAGCGAAGGGCTCATCTACGACCTGCGCACCAAGATCTTCGACCATGTGCAGCGCCAGCCGCTGGCGTTCTTCACCCGCGCCCAGACCGGATCCCTCGTCAGCCGCCTCAACACCGACGTCGTCGGCGCCCAACAGGCGGTCACGGCGCTGCTGTCCACGGTGGTCTCCGCCGGGCTGACCCTGATCCTCGTCCTCGGCGCGATGTTCTACCTCTCCTGGGTGGTCACCGTCGTCTCCCTCGTGGTGATCCCGCTCTTCATCCTGCCGGGCCGGGTCGTCGGCCGCAGGCTGCAGCGGATCATGCGTGAGCACATGCAGGTCAACGCCGAGGTCGGCTCGTTCATGAACGAGCGGTTCAACGTCACCGGCGCCCTCCTCGCCAAGCTCTACGGCCGCCCCGCCAGTGAGACGGGCATGTTCTCGAAGCTGGCCCGCAAGGGACGCGACCTGGGGGTCCTGACCTCCGTCTACGGCAAGATGCTCTTCCTGACGATGACGCTCGTCGGCGCCATCGCCACCGCCCTCGTGTACGGCATCGGTGGCGCCCTCGTCATCGAGGGCACGTTCCAGATCGGCACGCTGGTGGCCCTCGCGACGCTGCTCACCCGGCTGATGGGCCCGATCAACCAGCTGTCCAGCGCCCAGACGAGCGTCCTCACGGCCCTCGTCAGCTTCGACCGGCTCTTCGAGATCCTCGACCTGAAGCCGCTCATCTCCGAGAAGGAGAACGCGATCCCGCTGCCGGCCGCCTCGGCCACGGCGGCCGCCGACGGCAGCCGCACGGCACCGGAGGTCACGTTCGAGAACGTCTCGTTCCGCTACCCGAAGGCCGCGGACGTCTCGCTCGCCTCCCTGGAGTCCATCGCCCTGCCCGCGCAGGAACGCACCCAGAACACGTGGACGCTCCGCGACCTGACCTTCACCGTCCCCGCGGGCAAACTCACCGCCCTGGTCGGCCCGTCGGGCGCGGGCAAGACCACCATCACCCACCTGGTGCCACGCCTCTACGACCCCGTCGAGGGCGTCATCCGGATCGGCGGCCACGACATCCGCGACGTCACCCTGAAGTCGCTGAACGACACCGTCGGCATGGTCACGCAGGACGCACACCTCTTCCACGCGACGATCCGCGACAACCTCACCTACGCACGGCCCGACGCGACCGAGCAGGAACTGATCGACGCGTGCAAGGCGGCACAGATCTGGGACCTGATCTCCTCGCTGCCCGACGGCTTCGACACCGTCGTCGGCGACCGCGGCTACCGCTTCTCCGGCGGCGAGAAGCAGCGCGTCGCGATGGCACGGCTGCTGCTCAAGGCGCCGCCCATCGTCGTGCTCGACGAGGCCACCGCGCACCTCGACTCGGAGTCCGAGGCGGCACTCCAGCGCGCCCTGCAGTCCGCGCTGAAGGGTCGCACCTCCCTGGTGATCGCCCACCGGCTCTCCACCATCAGGGACGCCGACCAGATCCTGGTCGTCGACAAGGGCCGGGTCCAGGAGCGCGGCACGCACGAGGAGCTCATGCGACTGGAAGGCCTGTACGCGGAGTTGTACCGCACGCAGTTCTCCCGCCAGCCCTCGGACAACGGCGACGCCCCCGTGCCCGAGCCGGTCGGCGGCCCGCACGGCCCGGGACCGGTGCTCACCGGCGGGCCCGGCGGACCGATGCCGGGCGGCCCGAACGGCGCCTTCCCCGGCGGACCGGGCGTGTTCCTCGCGGGACCCGGTGGTCCGGGCGGACCCGGTGGACCCGGCGGACCAGGTGGTCCGGGTGGACCAGGCGGTGGCCAGGGAGGTCCACGCCGCCACCACGGCCCAGGCCCCGGCGGCCCGCCGCCGCCCGGCCACGGATGAGACCAACCCTCCCCTCCCGCGGCATCCGCGGCGCGGCACCCCGCGCCGCGGATGCCGTTCCGCCGTACCGGTCCGGTGCGGACGCCCCGCCGGTAGGCTGAGTGTGGGCGAGCCGGGGCGGTGGGCTGTGACCAGTGTGTGACCCCCGCTCGGAGATCCTGGTCAGCCATGATCCATCGGGGGGTGGGGCTGTGCGGGTGCTGGTGGCCGAGGACCAGACCGAACTGGCGGACTCCGTGGCCAGAGTGCTGCGCAGGGAAGGCATGGCCGTCGACGTCGTCTACGACGGAGAGGACGCGCTGGAACGGGCTTCCGTCGTCGACTACGACGTGGTGGTGCTCGACCGCGACCTCCCCACCGTGCACGGCGACGAGGTGTGCGGAGCCCTGATGGCGGAACCGGCGCGCACGCGCGTCCTCATGCTCACCGCGTCCGGCACGATCGCGGACCGCGTCGAAGGGCTCAGCCTCGGCGCCGACGACTACCTCCCCAAGCCCTTCGCGTACGCCGAACTCGTCGCCCGCATCCGGGCGGTGGCCCGCCGCGCCCAGCCGGCCGTCCCGCCGATCCTCGTCCACGGCGACCTGCGGCTCGACCCCGCCCAGCGCATCGCGACCCGCGCCGGCGACCGACTGGCCCTCACGCCCAAGGAGTTCGGGGTCCTCGAATACCTGCTGGCCGCCCGCGGCCGCGTCGTATCGGCCGAGGAGCTCCTGGAGCGGGTGTGGGACGAGGCGACCGACCCGTTCACGACGACGGTCAAGGCGACCATCAACAGGCTGCGGCCGAAGCTCGGTTCCCCGCCGGTGATCGAAACCGTGCCCCGCGGCGGATACCGGATCTGACGATGTGAGCGAGACGAGATGACGAAGCGTCTGCGAAGCGCGGCCCGGTCGGCCCGGTCACGTACAGCCCGGTCACGTCCGGCCAGGTCACGTCCAGCCAGGTCGCACGGCACCCCGACCCGAGCCGTACCGCCCCGCGCAGGGCTCGTCTCGCGGCTCGTGCCCCGGCGGGTCCGCATGCGGCTCACCCTCCTGTACGGCCTGCTCTTCGTCATCTCCGGCGCCGTCCTCCTCACGATCACCTACCTGCTGGTCAACCGCCCCACCAGCACGGTCCTCGTCAGCCGCCGCGGAGGCTCCGGATCACCCGGCGACGCGGGCGTCCACATGTACACGCGCGACGAGGTCCCCGGCGCGGTCGACAGCTTCGCCCACGCGCAGCAACAGCAGGCGGTGCGCCAGCACGCCGCCGAGATGCAGCACCTGCTGACCCAGTCCGGCATCGCACTGGCGATCATGTCGGTGATCGCGATCGGCCTCGGCTGGGTCGTCGCCGGCCGGGTGCTGCGCCCCCTGCGCACCATCACCAGCACCGTCCAGCGCATCTCCGCGCACAACGTCCACGAACGCCTCGCCGTCGAAGGGCCCGGCGACGAACTGAAGGACCTGGCCGACACCGTCGACGGCCTCCTCGGCCGCCTCGAAGCGGCCCTGGACTCCCACAAACGGTTCGTCGCCAATGCGGCACACGAACTGCGCACCCCCCTGACCGTGGAACACGCGCTCCTGGAGGAGTCCCTCATCGACCGTGAGGCCACGGTGGATTCGTTCCGGTCGAACTTCGAGCGCCTCCTCACCCTCAGCGAACAGCAGGCCCGCCTCCTGGAGTCGCTCCTCACCCTCTCCGGCAGCGAGCGCGGCCTGGACCGCAGGGAGCCGCTCGACCTGGCCGAGCTGACCGGCAGCGTGCTGGTCGGCGCACGCAAGGAGGCCGACCACAGGAACCTGCGGGTCGAGGCGCACCTCCACCCCGCGAGCCTCTGGGGTGACGACGCCCTCGTCGAACGCCTCGTCGCCAACCTCGTGGACAACGCCATGGGGTACAACGTGCCCGACGGCTGGGTGACGGTCGTGACGGGCGTACGGGGCGGCTGCGCGTTCGTCCGCGTCTCCAACACCGGCCCCCGCATCCCGCCCACCGGCGTGAGCCGCCTCTTCGAGCCCTTCCAGCGCATCGGCAGGAAAGCCGACAACGGACACCACGGGCTCGGCCTGTCGATCGTGCGCTCCATCGCCGCCGCACACGACGCGACCCTCAACGCGCACGCGCGCCCGCAGGGCGGCCTCGTCGTGGAGGTGGGCTTCCCCCTGCGGACGACGGCACCGGCCACCGAGTCGTACGACGCCGGCTCCCGCTCTTTGAGCCCCGCCCCGGAATAGGAAACCCCGAATATCGGGGGCGCCCGGTGCTCCGGTGAATGCCCACCCCGGACGGTCGCGCCCATTCCTCCCGCGGTCATAGCATCTGATTCTCCGTGCGAGGCCGCGCGCATTTCCCGTGCATGCCCGCCTCTCCGTCCAAGTGCGAAGACTGAGCGGTTGGACGGCTCTCTTCCTCGTACGGCCCGGACAGACGGAACAGCCGAGGGGAATTGCTCGGCCAGGGGGAATGATGAACGGCAACGCTGCTCGCACTCTGCCCCTCCTCGACGCCCAGGAGGGAATCTGGCTGGCGCAACGTGTATCGGGCTCGCGCCGGCTGTACAGCGTCGGACAGTACGTCGCCATCGAAGGGCCCGTGCACCCGCACTTGTTCGAGCGTGCGTTGCGGCAGTTGACGGACGAGACGGAAATCCTCCACGCACGATTCGAGGACGACGGCGCGGGCGGCGCGCGCATGACGTTCCCGCCCCCGCAATTACGTGCCCTCCTCGATTTCCACGACCTCACCGAGGAGGAAGACCCGAGGAAAGCCGCCGAGGCGTGGATGAGGGCCGAACTCGACCAGGAGATCCCCTCCCACGCCGACCGCCTCTTCTCGTACGCCCTGTTCCGCCTCGCCCCCGATCACCACATCTGGTACCAGCGCTACGACCATCTCCTGATGGACGCCCACGGCTGCTCCCTGCTCGCCCGCCGCGCCGCGGACCTCTACACGGCACTCCTCACCGGACAGCCCTGCGCCCCCGCGGCACACGCCCCGCTCCGCGCGCTGCTGGACGAGGAGACGGCGCACCGCGCCTCGGAACGCCACGAGGCCGACCGGCGGTATTGGCACGAGCGTTTCGCGGACCGCCCCGACCTGACCGGCATCCCGGGTCACACCGTGCCCGAGGCCGGCCCCGGCGACGTGCTGCGCGAGACCGGCCACCTGCCGTCCCATGCCGTCGCGGCGCTGCGCGCGGCGGCCGCCCGCGCCGAGGCGAGCTGGCCACGCCTCGTCGTGGCGGCGGTCGCCGCCTTCGTCGGCCGCCTGGGCGGAACGGACGAGCCGATCCTGAGCCTCCCCGTCGCGGGCCGCACCGGCGACCGGGCCCGACGCACGCCCTGCACGATGGCCAACATCCTGCCGCTCCGCGTCCCCGTCACCGCCGCCACGAGCTTCCTGGACCTCGTACGGACGACGGACGCGGAGATCGACGCCCTCCTCGACCACCAAGGCCTGCGAGGAGAACGGCTGCGCCGCGAACTCGCCTGGCCCTCGGGCGACCGCTGGCACTTCGGCCCGTACGTGAACGTCATGCCCAGGGCCGGGGAAACCCTGTCGTTCGGGGGCCATCCGTCCGTCGTGCGCGACCTGTCGAGCCGCCGCGTCGAGGAGTTCGGCGTGCTGGTGAGCGGCGCGCCGGAAGGCCAGGACATGGAGATCACCTTCGAGGCCAACTCCGCCTTCTACGACGGCCCTTGGCTCCGATCGGCTCTCCGTGCCTTCCTGCACTTCCTGGAACGGTCGACCGCCGACCCGTCACAGCCGATCGGCGCAGTCTCCCTGCTGGACGCGCCCGAGCGCGCCGAGCTGCTGCGCAGCTGGAACGCCACCGAAGGACCGGCCCCCGCCGCGGACTCCGTGCCGAAGCTGCTGGCCCGCCACCTCGCCTGGTCCTCGGACGCGGTGGCGGTACAGGACGGCGAACGGCTGCTCTCCTACGCGGAGTTGGACAGGGAGGCCGGTCGCCTCGCGTCGTATCTCGCCCACGCGGGAGTGGTCCGGGGCGACCGGGTCGCGGTCGTGATGGAACGTTCGGCCGATCTGGTCGTGGTGTTGCTCGCGGTGTGGCGGGCGGGGGCGGCGTTCGTGCCGGTGGATGTGGAGTATCCGGCGGAGCGGGTGGCGTTTCTGCTGGCCGACTCCGATCCCGCGGCGGTGGTGTGCACCGAGGCGTACCGCGGCGCGATCCCCGCGGATTACGAGGGTCGGCGGGTGGTGCTGGACGACCCGCGCGTCCGCGCGGCCGTCGCCGCGTGCCCTGCGGATGGTCCTGCGGTGTGGGTGGGCGGGGATGACGTGGCGTATGTGATGTACACGTCGGGGTCGTCGGGGGTGCCGAAGGGTGTGGTGGTGCCGCATGGGGCGGTGGCGGGTCTGGTGGGGGATTCGGGCTGGTCGTTGGGTGCTGGTGATGTGGTGTTGATGCATGCGCCGCATGCGTTTGATGTGTCGTTGTTCGAGGTGTGGGTGCCGTTGGTGGCGGGCGGCCGGGTGGTGGTCGCGGGTGCGGGTGTGGTGGATGCGGGGCGCATCCGGGCGGCAGTCGGCGATGGCGTGTCGGTGGTGCATGTGACGGCGGGGTTGTTCCGGGTGTTGGCGGAGGAGTCTCCGGAGTGCTTTGCGGGTCTGCGTGAGGTGTTGACGGGTGGGGATGTGGTGCCGGCGGGTGCGGTGGCGCGGGTGCGGGAGGCATGTCCTGGGGTGGCGGTGCGGCATTTGTACGGGCCGACGGAGATCACCCTCTGCGCGACCACCCACTTGCTGGGTCCGGAAGCGGAGGCGGGGCGGACGCTGCCCATCGGCCGTCCGCTGGCCGACCGGCAGGTGTACGTCCTGGACGCGGCGCTGCAACCGGTCCCTGCCGATGTCGTGGGGGAGCTGTACATCGCGGGAACCGGCTTGGCGCGCGGCTATTTGGGGCGGCCGGGCCTGTCGGCCGGGCGGTTCGTGGCGTGCCCGTTCGGCGACGGGGTCGGGCGTCGGATGTACCGCACGGGTGACCTGGCGCGGTGGACAGCCGACGGTGAGCTGCTGTTCGTGGGGCGTGCGGACGAGCAGGTGAAGGTGCGCGGGTTCCGGGTCGAGCCGAGCGAGGTCGAGGCGGTACTGGCCGGGCACGAGGGGGTCGGCCAGGCGGTTGTCGTGGCCCGCCGGGACGGAGGGTCCGGCAGCGGCGACCGGCGGCTGGTCGGGTACGTCGTACCGGAGGGCGGGCGTGAGGTCGAGGCCGGGGCGCTGCGGGCGTACGTGGCGGAGCGGCTGCCGGAGTACATGGTCCCGGCCGCCGTGCTGGTCCTGGACGCCCTTCCGCTCACGGCCAACGGCAAGGTGGAACGCGCCGCCCTGCCGTCGCCCGACTTCGAGGGCGCGGGGACGGTGCGCGGTCCCGCGACACCCGTGGAGGACGTCCTCAGCGGACTCTTCGGCGAGATCCTCGGCCTGGGCCGGGTCGGCACCGACGTGTCGTTCTTCGATCTGGGCGGGGATTCGCTGTCGGGGATGCGGCTGGTGGCGCGGGTGCGTGCGGTCCTCGATGTGGAGGTGGGGATCGGGGAGTTGTTCGGGGCGCCGACGGTGGCGGGGCTGGCGCGTCGGGTGGGTGAGCGGGTGGGGTCGGCGTCCGGTCGTCCGGAGTTGGCGGTGCGGGTGCGGCCGGATGTGGTGCCGTTGTCGTTCGCGCAGCAGCGGATGTGGTTCTTGAACCGGTTGGAGGAGACGGTTCCGGGGGCGGCGTCTGCGTACAACTTGCCGTTGGTGCTGCGGATTTCGGGTCGGCTGGATGTCGCCGCGTTGGAGACGGCGCTGGGGGACGTGGCGGACCGTCACGAAAGCCTGCGGACGGTCTTCCCCGAAGCCAACGGCGTCCCCCGTCAGCAGGTTCTGGACGGCGCGGCGGGACGGCCTTCCCTGATGACCGTGGAGTGTGCCGCGTCCCGGGTCGAAGAAGCGCTGGCGGAAGAGGCGGGATACGGCTTCGACCTGCGGAGCGAGCTGCCCTGGCGGATCTGCCTGGTGGGGGTCGGCGAGGGCGAGTGTGTGCTGTCCGTGGTGGCACATCACGTGGCGGTGGACGGGTGGTCCATGGGGGTGCTGGCCAGGGATCTGGAGACGGCGTATGCGGCGCGGTGTGAGGGTCGGGCTCCGGGGTGGGCCGGGTTGCGGGTGCAGTACGCGGACTACGCGTTGTGGCAGCGGGAGGTGCTGGGGAAGCTGGACGACCCGGCGAGCGTCCTGAGCGGCCAACTCGCCTACTGGCGCGACACGTTGGAGGGCCTGCCCCAGGAATTGGCGCTGCCGCTGGATCGCGCCCGTCCCGCAGTGCCGTCTTTCAGGGGGCGGCTGGTGCCGGTGGCGGCGGACGCGGATACGCATGCGCGGCTGGTGGGGGTAGCCGGGCAGGGGCGGGCGACGATGTTCATGGTCGTGCATGCCGCCGTGGCGCTGCTGCTGTCCCGTCTGGGTGCGGGTGATGACATCACGCTGGGCACGCCCACCGCAGGCCGTGAGGACGCGGCGCTTGAGGAGCTGGCGGGCTTCTTCGTGAACACGCTGGTGCTGCGCGCGGACGTGAGCGGCGATCCGACCTTCGCCGAGCTTCTGGAGCGGGTGCGGGCCGCGGACCTGGCCGCGTACGCCCACCAGGACGTCCCCTTCGAGCGCCTCGTGGAGGAGGTCAACCCGACGCGGTCCGTGTCCCGCAACCCTCTCTTCCAGGTCATGCTCGCCCTGGACCACGTGCCCGAGCCGCGGTGGCGCCTCCGGGGCGCCGAGGTGCGTTCCGCGTCGATGAAGGCCCCGGCCGCCCGCTTCGACCTCGCGGTGACCCTGACGGAGCGCCGCGACGAACGCGGGGCCCCGGCGGGCCTCGGCGGCGAGATCCTCTACGCCGCCGACCTCTTCGACCACGACACGGCCCTGTCCCTGGCCGACCGCCTTGGCCGTGTCCTGGAGCAGGTCGCCGCCGACCCGGGCCTCCGCCTCAGCGAGATCGACCTCCTGGCGCCCGCCGAACGCACGCGGATCGTGCGGCGCTGGAACGACACGGCGACCGACGTCCCGGACCTGTCGGTACCCGAGCTCTTCGAGCGGTGCGCGTCCCGTTCGCCGGGGACGGCCGCGGTCAGGTGCGGTGACCAGGCCCTGTCGTACGGGGAGCTGGAGGCGCGGGCGAACAGGCTGGCCCGGTACCTGGTGGGGCTCGGGGTCGGCCCCGAGTCCCGGGTGGGACTGTGCCTGCCGCGGGGCGTCGACATGGTCGTCGCGGAGCTGGCGGTGTGGAAGGCGGGCGGCGCTTTCGTCCCGCTGGACCCGGAGTACCCGCCGGACCGCCTCGGCTACGTGCTCGCCGACAGCGAGGCGTCCGTCGTCCTGGGCGTCGAGGACACCCTCACAGCGGTGCCCGTGGGCGCAGCGCGAACGGTCCTCCTGGACGACCCGGACATCGGGCGGGCACTGGAGGCGGAGTCCACCGCCTCCCTCGGCGGCCGGCCGACCCGGCACCAACTGGCTTACGTGATCTACACGTCCGGCTCGACGGGTCGGCCCAAGGGTGTGGCGGTCGCGCACGGCAGCGTGACGAATCTGGCGGCGGCGATGCGTCCGGTGCTGGGTGTGGACGTGGGCGTGTCGGTGCTGCAGTTCGCGTCGTTCAGTTTCGACGCGGCGGTGCTGGACGTGGCGGCGACGCTGTCCGGCGGCGGCACGCTCGCGATCGCGTCCTCGGAGGAGCGGGCGGAGCCGTCGGCGCTGGCGGCGATGATCGAGACGGCGGGGGTGACGACGGCCAGCGTCGTGCCCTCCCTGCTGAGCGTCCTCGACCCGGCCACGGTCTCCGGCGTACGCACCTGGGTCCTCGGCGCCGAGCTGCTCACCGCCGACCTCGCGAGCCGGTGGACGCCCCGGGCGCGCGTGTGGAACACCTACGGCCCCACGGAAGCCACCGTGATGGCCACCGCGGGCCCCGTGGACGCCGGCATCGACCCCGGCGACGAGGCGCCGCCCATCGGCCGCCCGCTCGGGAACGTACGCCTTTACGTCCTGGACGAGTTCCTGCGCCCCGTCCCGCCGAAGGTCGCCGGCGAGCTGTACATCGCGGGGCCGGGCCTCGCCCGGGGCTATGTCGGGCGCCCCGACCTGACGGCTGAACGCTTCGTGGCGTGCCCGTTCCCCGGAACCGCCCTCGATGGCGGTGGCGGGGAGCGCATGTACCGCACCGGGGACCTGGCCCGCTGGACGCCCGACGGCCGGCTGTCGTTCGCCGGACGCGCGGACGAGCAGGTGAAGGTGCGTGGGTTCCGCGTGGAGCCCGGCGAGGTCGAGGCGGTGCTGACCCGGCACGAGTCGGTCGGCCAGGCGGTCGTCGTGGCCCGCCAGGACGGCGGACCGGGCAGCGACAAACGCCTGGTCGCCTACGTCGTCCCCGACGAACGACAGCTTCGGCACCAGCACGCGCGCCGCGACGACATCGACCCCCAAAAACTGCGCGCGTACGCGGCCCGGACCCTGCCCGAGTACATGGTCCCGGTGGCGGTCCTGGTCCTGGATGCCCTGCCGCTCACCGTCAACGGCAAGCTCGACCGGGCGGCCCTCCCGGCGCCCGACTTCGCCGCCCGCGTCTCCCGGCGCGAACCGAGGACGCAGACCGAGGAGATCCTGTGCGGCCTCTTCGCGGAGGTCCTCGGCCTGGAGTGGGTCGGGATCGAGGACGGGTTCTTCGATCTGGGCGGGGATTCGCTGTCGGGGATGCGGCTGGTGGCGCGGGTGCGTGCGGTCCTCGATGTGGAGGTGGGGATCGGGGAGTTGTTCGGGGCGCCGACGGTGGCGGGGCTGGCGCGGTACGTCAGTGAGCGCGCGAACGGGGGCGTGGGTTCAGGGTCCGGTCGTCCGGCTTTGGCGGTGCGGGTGCGGCCGGATGTGGTGCCGTTGTCGTTCGCGCAGCAGCGGATGTGGTTCTTGAACCGGTTGGAGGAGACGGTTCCGGGGGCGGCGTCTGCGTACAACGTGCCGTTGGTGCTGCGGATTTCGGGTCGGCTGGATGTCGTCGCGTTGGAGGCGGCGCTGGGGGACGTGGCGGACCGTCACGAAAGCCTGCGGACGGTCTTCCCCGAAATCGACGGCGTTCCCCACCAGCAGGTGCGGCACGGCGACGCGGGACGCCCGCCACTGGTCGTTCTGCGGGCCGACGACATGACCGACGACATGACCGACGACATGGCTGACGCGGGCGGGATCGACATCGACCGCACGCTCGCCGCACAACTGACGGCCGGCTTCGACCTGCGCACCGATCTGCCGTGGCGGATCTGCCTGGTGGAGGTCGGCGAGGGCGAGTGTGTGCTGTCCGTGGTCGCACATCACGTGGCGGTGGACGGGTGGTCCATGGGGGTGCTGGCCAGGGATCTGGAGACGGCGTATGCGGCGCGGTGTGAGGGCCGGGCTCCGGGGTGGGCCGGGTTGCGGGTGCAGTACGCGGACTACGCGTTGTGGCAGCGGGAGGTGCTGGGGGAGCTGGACGACCCGGCGAGCGTCCTGAGCGGCCAACTGGCGTACTGGCGGGACACGTTGGCCGGGGCGTCGCAGGAGTTGGCGCTGCCGGTGGACCGGGCGCGTCCCGCGGTGCCGTCGTTCCGCGGACGCCTCGTGCCCGTGGCGACGGACGCGCGGACGCACGCCCGGCTGGTGGGAGTGGCGGGGCAGGGGCGGGCGACGATGTTCATGGTCGTGCACGCTGCCCTGGCGCTGCTGCTGTCCCGTCTGGGTGCGGGTGATGACATCACACTGGGCACGCCCACCGCAGGCCGTGAGGACGCGGCGCTTGAGGAGTTGGCGGGCTTCTTCGTGAACACGCTGGTGCTGCGCGCCGATGTGGGCGGCGATCCGACCTTCGCCGAGCTTCTGGAGCGGGTGCGGGCCGCGGACCTGGCCGCGTACGCCCACCAGGACGTCCCCTTCGAGCGCCTGGTCGAAGAGCTGAACCCGACCCGCTCCCTCTCGCGCAACCCGTTGTTCCAGGTGATGCTCGCCCTCCAGAACATCCCCGAGGTCACCTGGGACCTCCCGGGCGTCGACGTCCGCCCCGCGCCCCTGCCGCCCGAACTCGCCGCCCGCTTCGACCTGGCGGTGTCCGTCGTGGAGCGGCGTGACGAACACGGCGCCCCCGCCGGCCTCGACGGCGAGATCCTCTACGCCACCGACCTCTTCGACCACGACACGGCCCTGTCCCTGGCCGACCGGCTCGCCCGCGTCCTCGAACAGGTCGCCGCCGACCCGGGCCTCCGCCTCAGCGAGATCGACCTCCTGGCACCCGCCGAACGCACGCGCATCGTGCGGCGCTGGAACGACACGACGGCACCCGTCCCGGACGCCCTGGCCCCCGAGCTGTTCGGGCGGCGGGCCGAGGTGTCGCCGGACGCGGTGGCATTGGTGTCCGGTGAACAGCGCCTGACGTATGGGGAGTTGGGGGCGGAGGCGGGTCGTCTGGGTCGGTATTTGGTGGGGTTGGGTGTGGGGCCTGAGGTGCGGGTGGCTGTGGTGGGTGAGCGGTCCGTGTCGTGGGTGGTGGCGTTGTTGGGGGTGTCGTTGGCGGGGGGTGTGTTCGTTCCGGTGGATGCGGGTCTTCCGGCGGAGCGGGTGGGGTTTGTGCTGGGTGATGTGGGTCCGTCGGTGGTGGTGTGCACGGTCGGGTCTCGGGGTGTGGTGCCTGAGGGGTTTGAGGGGCGGGTCGTGGTGGTGGATGACCCGGTGGTGGCGGAGGGGAGCGGGCGGTGTGCGCCTGGTCCGTTGGTGGACGGGGAGCGGTTGCGGCCGTTGTCGGCCGCGCATGCCGCGTACGTCATCTACACCTCCGGTTCCACCGGCACCCCGAAGGGCGTCACCGTCTCGCACGAAGGCCTGCGCAACCTCGTCGCGGAGAACGTGCGGCGCTATGCCATCGACCCCGACAGCCGCGTCCTGCAACTCGTCTCGCCGAGCTTCGACGTCTCCCTCGCGGACATCTGGCCCACCCTGTGTGCGGGCGGCAGGCTCGTGCTCGCCCCGACCCGCCTGGACATCTCCGGCGACGAACTGTCCCGCCTCCTGCGCACCCGGCGCGTCACCCACGCGGCGATCCCCCCGACCTTCCTCTCGCAGCTGCCCCCGGAAGACCTCCCAGACCTGGGCCTGCTCATCACGGGCGGCGAGGCCATGCCGACGGAGGTGCGCAGGCGCTGGTCGGCCGGGCGCGCCATGTACAACCAGTACGGGGTCACCGAGTCGACGATCATCTCGACGACCGCCCTCATCCGCGACAGCGAAGGGCCGCCACCGATCGGGCGCCCGATCGCCAACACCCAGGCGTACGTCCTGGACGCGGCCCTGCGCCCGGTGCCCGCGGGTGTGGCGGGGGAGCTGTACGTCGCCGGTGCCGGGCTCGCGCGCGGCTACGTGGGCCGGGCGGGCCTCTCCGCCCAGCGCTTCGTGGCGAACCCGTTCGGTCTCGGCCGCCGCATGTACCGCACCGGCGACGTCGTCCGCTGGACCGGCGACGGCGAGCTCGTCTTCGCGGGCCGCGCCGACGACCAGATCAAGATCCGCGGCCACCGCGTCGAACCCGGCGAGATCGAGGCCGCCCTCGCGAGCTGCCCCGGCGTGCGCCACGCCGCCATGACCATCAGGGAGGACCGGCCCGGAGAACCGCGCCTGATCGGCTACGTCGCCGCGGACGGCGGCACGGTCGACGGCCGTACGGTCCGCGAGTACGTCACCGGCGTACTCCCCGAATACATGGTGCCGACGGCCGTGCTGGTCCTCGACGCCCTGCCGCGCACCGCCAACGGCAAGGTCGACCGGGCCGCGCTCCCCGCCCCCGACTTCGCGGGACGCGTCACGAGTCGGGAGCCGAGGACCGCCACCGAGGAAATCCTCTGCTCGCTGTACGCCGACATGCTGGGCCTCGACCGGGTCGGTGCCGAGGACAGCTTCTTCGAGCTGGGCGGCGACTCGATCAGTTCGATGCAACTGGTGTCGCGGGCCCGCCGCGCGGGTCTCGTCGTGACGCCCCGGCAGGTCTTCGAGGAGAAGACCCCCGAACGCCTCGCGGAAGTGGCGGAGCTCGCCGGGCACGAGACCGCGGTGGACGACGTCGGGGTCGGCGAGGTGCCGTGGACGCCGGTGATGCGGGCCTTCGGGGAGAAGGTCGCCGGCCCGGACTTCACCCAGTGGATGACACTCGGCGTACCGGCCGGGCTCGGCCTCGACGTCCTCACGGCCGGCGTCGCCGCACTCCTGGACACCCACGACATGCTGCGCGCCCGCACGGTGCCCGGCGAGCCGAAGCTGATCGTCGGCGAGCCCGGCTCGGTCGAGGCGGGCGCCGCGGTCTCCCGCGTCGACGCGACCGCCGCCGGCACCGGGGGCCCGGACGACGCCCTGGACGACATCGCGGGCCGGGCCGCACGGGAAGCGGCCCGCGAGCTCGACCCGGCGGCAGGAACGATGCTGCGGGCGGTCTGGATCGACGCGGGCCCGGACCGCACCGGCCGGGTGGTCCTGATCGCCCACCACCTGGTGGTGGACGGCGTGTCCTGGCGCGTCCTCGTCCCGGATCTGCGGGCGGCCTGCGAGGCGGTGGCCGCGGGCCGCACACCGCGGCTCGACCCGGTGGGCACGTCCTTCCGCCGCTGGTCCGAACTGCTGACCGCGCAGGCGGCGGACGAGTCCCGGCTCGCCGAGCTGCCGGACTGGCTGACCCTGCTGGGGAACCACCAGCTCCCGTTGACGGGCCGGGCCCTTGACCCGGACGTCGACACGTCCCGCACCCTGCGCCGCCGCTCGTGGACCGTTCCACCGGCGCAGGTCGAGACGCTGGTCGGCAGGACACCGGCCGCGTTCCACTGCGGTCTGCACGAGCTGCTCCTCGCCACCCTCGCGGGCGCCGTGACGCACTGGCGCCCCGAGACCGCCTCCGGGCTGCTCATCGACATCGAGGGGCACGGACGCGAGCCGCTGAACGGGACCGACCTGCTGCGCACGGTGGGCTGGTTCACGAGCGCACATCCGGTGAGTCTGGCGGTGACCGGCGCGGACCTGGACGACGCTATGGCCGGCGGCGGGGCTGCCGGTACGTTGGTGAAGGCCGTCAAGGAGCAGGTGAGGGCGGTCCCGGGAGACGGACTCGGCTACGGCCTGTTGCGCCATCTGAACCCCCGGACGGCCCCGGTCCTGCGGGCCGCACCGGCGGCGGAGATCGGCTTCAACTACCTCGGCCGGTTCGCCGCGGCGGCGGCCGAGGCGGAGACAGCGGTCGCGGAGCCCGGGGCGGTCGCCGGAGCGGCCGGGGTCGGCGTCGGGGCCTGGCAGTTGGCGGGACCCGCCGGGGCCGGCGGCACGGACGGCTCGGACACACCGGCCCCGCACGTGCTGGAGGGCATCGCGGTCGTCCGGGACACGCCGACAGGCCCCGAACTCGCCGTCACGCTCAGCTGGCCGCGACGGCTCCTCGCCGAGGCCGACGTGGAGCGGATCGGCGGGACCTGGGTGCGACTGCTCGCCGGACTCGCCGCCCACACCGACGACCCGGCCGCGGGCGGGCACACCCCGTCCGACTTCCACCTCCTCGACCTGGAGCAGGACGAGGTCGACCAGTTCCAAGCGATAGCAGCGAAGCTCGAGGGAGGCCTGTCCCGGTGAAGTCTTCAACCGCCGCCCACGGCGCTGCCCTGGCCGAGGTGTGGCCCCTGTCGCCACTGCAGGAAGGGCTGCTGTTCCACGCGGACTTCGACGACCGGGGCCCCGACGTATACGCCGTCCAGTTCCTCCTGGACATCACAGGACCCCTGGACCCGGACCGGCTCCGCGCCTCCTGGCAGACGCTCCTCGACCGGCACGCGGCCCTGCGGGCCAGCTTCCACCGCAGGAAGTCCGGCGAGGCGGTACAGCTCATCACCCGCAACGTGCCGTTGCCCTGGCGCGAGGCCGACCTCTCGGACCTCACCGATCCGCGAGGCATGACCGACCAGGACACCTCTGACCAGGACACCTCCGACCAGGACATCTCCGACCAGGCCGAGAAGCTGGCCGCGCAGGAACGCGCCGAGCGCCTCGACCTGACCGTGCCCCCACTGCTCCGCCTCCTCCTGCTCCGGCTCGGCACGGAACACCACCGCCTCGTCGTGACGTCCCACCACCTCCTGATGGATGGCTGGTCGATGCCGGTCCTCCTGAACGAGCTCTCACAGGTGTACGAGGCGGGCGGCGGCCCGTCCGTATCGAAGCGCGCGGCCTCCTACGGTGAGTACCTGGCGTGGCTGGGACGCCAGGACAAGGAGGCCGCGCGCACGGCATGGCGGGCGGAGCTGGCCGGAGCGGACGAGCCGACGCTCGTGGCGCCCGCGGACCCGAGCGGCGCGCTCGTCCTGCCGGAGGAGACACCCCTGCGCCTGTCCGAGGACGACACGCGGGCCCTGACGGAGACCGGCCGCGCCCACGGACTCACCGTGAACACGCTGGTGCAGGGCGCGTGGGCCCTGGTGCTCGCCCGCCTCACCGGACGCTCGGACGTCGTCTTCGGTGCCACCGTCGCGGGCCGCCCCGCGGAACTTCCGGGCGTGGAGTCGATGATCGGCCTGCTGATCAACACGCTCCCGGTCCGCGTACGCCTCGACGGCGCGCAGCCCGTGGCCGAGCTGCTGACCGGCCTCCAGGCGCGTCAGTCCGCCCTCATCGCCCACCAGCACCTCGGCCTCGCGGAGATCCAGAAACTCGCGGGCCCGGGCGCGATGTTCGACACCCTCGTGGTCTACGAGAACTACCCCGCGCCACCCGCCCGCCCGGCCACCGCCGACCTCCCCTCCTTCACCGCATCGGCGGGCCACCAGGCGACCAACTACCCGGTGACCCTCGGCATCCTCGCCACCGACCGCCACCTGCACGTGCACGTCACGTCCCGCCCGGACCTCGTCCCGCAGGAGCAGGCCGCAGAACTGGGCCGACGCCTCATCCGCGTCCTCCGGCAGATCGCGACCGACCCGACGACCCCGACGGCCCGCATCGACATCCTGGACGCACCGGAGCGCGAACGCGTCGTCCGGGAGTGGAACGACACGCATTATCCGCTGCCGACCGCCTCCGTCCTGCACGACTTCGAGCGCTGGGCGTCCCGTTCCCCGGGTGTGGTGGCGGTGCGGTGTGGTGAGGAGGCTGTGTCGTACGGGGAGTTGGAGGCGCGGGCGAACGGGCTGGCCCGGCGGTTGGTGGGTTTTGGGGTCGGTCCGGAGTCGCGTGTGGGGCTGTGTCTGCCGCGTGGTGTGGACATGGTGGTGGGGGAGTTGGCGGTGTGGAAGGCGGGTGGTGCGTTCGTTCCGCTGGATCCCGAGTATCCGTCCGACCGGTTGTCGTTCATGGTGGCCGACAGCGGTGCGCGGGTCGTCGTGAGCGCGGGGGAGAGTCTGGCGGACGTGAGGGTCGGCGACGCGCGGGTCGTGCTCCTGGACGAGGAGGACATCGACTGCTCCGAGGTTCCTCTTGGCGTCGGCTTGTCCCCGGATCAACTCGCGTACGTCATCTATACGTCGGGTTCGACGGGGCGTCCCAAGGGTGTGGCGGTCGCACACGGTGGTGTGGCGAATCTGGCGGCGGCGATGCGTCCGGTGCTGGGTGTGGACGTGGGTGTCACAGCGCTGCAGTTCGCGTCGTTCAGCTTTGACGCGGCCGTATTGGACGTGGCGGTCACGCTGTCCGGCGGCGGCACGCTCGCGATCGCCTCCGCCGACGAGCGGGCCGAGCCCTCCGCGCTCGCGGACATGATCGAGTCGGCGGGGGTGACGACGGCCAGCGTCGTGCCGTCCCTGCTGGGCGTCCTTGACCCGGCAGCGGTGCCGGGCATACGCAACTGGGTGCTGGGCGCCGAGCTGTTGACGGGAGAACTGGCGAGCCGGTGGACGCCGCGGGCGCAGGTGTGGAACACCTACGGCCCGACCGAGGCCACCGTGATGGCCACGGCGGGACCCGTGGACGCCACGACCGGACCGACCGACGATCCACCGCCGATCGGCCGCCCGCTGGGCAACGTACGGACGTACGTCCTGGACGGCTTCCTGCACCCGGTTCCGGTCGGGGCGACGGGCGAGTTGTACGTGGCCGGGCCTGGCGTGGCTCGGGGATATGTGGGGCGGCCCGACCTGACGGCGGAGCGGTTTGTGGCCTGCCCGTTCGCGGGTGGTGGCGGGGAGCGCATGTACCGCACCGGTGACCTGGCGCGCTGGACCGCCGACGGACAGCTGTCGTTCGTGGGGCGTGCGGACGAGCAGGTGAAGGTACGTGGGTTCCGGGTGGAGCCCGGCGAGGTCGAGGCGGCGCTAGCGGCGCATCCCGAGGTGCGGCAGGCGGCCGTGATCGCCCGCGAGGACCGTCCCGGCGACAAGCGCCTCGTCGGCTACGTCGTGCCCGAGACCGAGGGCCTGGAGATCCAGACCGTGCACGACCACCTGGCGCAGGCGCTGCCCGACTACATGCGACCCGCTTCCCTCGTGGTCCTGGAGACGCTGCCACTGACGGTGAACGGGAAGGTGGACCGGGCCGCGCTGCCCGCGCCGGACTTCGCCGCGCGGGCCACGGGCCGTGAGCCGCGTACGGAGACCGAGCGCGTGCTGTGCGCGCTGTTCGCCGAGGTGCTGGGGCTTGAGCGGGTCGGTGTCGAGGACGGCTTCTTCGAGCTGGGCGGCGACTCCATCAGCTCCATGCAGCTGGCTTCGCGGGCGCGCCGTGCGGGGCTCGTGGTCACGCCCCGGCAGGTGTTCGAGGAGAAGACGCCGGAGGGCCTGGCCGCCGTTGTGCAGGTGCCCGACGCGGCACATGCGTCCGTCGACGTCGGTACCGGGGTGGTGCCGTGGACGCCGGTCATGCGGGCGTCGGGGGAGCGTGCGGCACGGCCGGGGTTCGCGCAGTGGGTGGTGCTGGGAGTGCCGGGCGGTATCGGGACGGATGTTCTGGCGGCGGGCCTCTCCGCCGTGCTCGACGCGCACGACATGTTGCGGGCCCGCACCGTTCCCGGTGAGGCGCGGTTCGTGGTGGCGGAGCGCGGGTCGGTCGACGCGGCCTCGCTGGTGTCGCGCGTGGACGCGGTGGGGGCCGGGCCCGAAGTGGTGAGCGAGCTGGCGGACGGTGCTGCGCGGGACGCGGCGGGGCTGCTGGATCCGGTGTCCGGAGTGATGGTGCGGGCGGTGTGGGTGGACGCGGGCCCCGACCGGCTCGGTCAACTCGTCCTCGTAGCACACCACGTGGTGGTGGACGGCGTGTCGTGGCGGGTGCTGGTCCCGGATCTGCGGGCGGTGTGCGAGGCGCTGGCCGAGGGACGGGTGCCGGAGCTGGATCCGGTGGGGACGTCGTTCCGGCGCTGGTCGGAGCTGCTGGCCGCGGAGGCCGTGGGGGAGAAGCGGGTCGCGGAACTCGAAGGATGGCTGGACCTGCTCGGTGAGGCCGAGACCCGGGTCCCGCTCGCACGGCGGGAGTTGGACTCGTACATCGACACGGTGGGCACCTTGCGCTGGCATACCTGGGTGGTGCCGCCCGAGCAGACGGAGACGCTGCTGAGCGGGACGCCGACCGCGTTCCACTGCGGTGTCGACGACATCCTGCTGGCCGCCCTGGCCGGTGCGGTCGCGCGCTGGCGGCCGGCCGCGGCCGCGGGTCTCCTGGTCGACGTGGAGGGGCACGGCCGTGAGCCGCTCGCGGGGCACGACGTGGATCTGTCCCGCACGGTCGGCTGGTTCGCCGCCACCCACCCGGTCCGCCTGGACACCTCAGGGATCGACCTCGACGACGCCCGAGCGGGCGGCCCCGCGGCGGGCGCACTCCTCAAGTCGGTCAAGGAACAGCGGCGTGCGGTCCCTGGCGGCGACGGACTCGGCTACGAGCTCCTGCGTCACCTCAACCCGCAGACCGCACCCGCCCTCCGTAGCCGTCCAACCCCCGAGATCGGCTTCAACTACATGGGACGGTTCGCGTCCGACGTACGTGCGTCCTCCGCGGGCGGCGCATGGCAGGTGCGGGGCGAGACGGCCGTCGGCGGCTCGTCCGACCCCGACACACCCCTGCGGCATCTCCTGGACGCGGGCGCGATGGTCCAGGACGCCCGGGGCGGGCGACGGCCGGAACTCACGCTCACCCTCAGCCGGCCCGCGCACCTCGTGACGGACGACGAGGCCGAAGAGCTCGGCCGGACCTGGGTGGAGCTCCTGGGCGGCCTGGCCGCCCACACCGACGCGCCCGCCTCGGGCGGCCACACGCCCTCCGATTTCCCGCTCCTCGATCTGGCACAGGACGAAGTCGACGAATTCGAAGGTACGCCGGGCGTCCCGGCGGAGGGCCCCTGACCCTCCCTGACCCGGCCGCCACCCACCAAACCCACCCTTCCCATCCCGCCCGCGCACATCTCGCCGTTGCCGCCATGAGGAGACAGAGACGATGACCCGCTCCGCAGTCGAGGACGTCTGGCCGCTGTCGCCGTTGCAGGAAGGGCTCCTGTTCCACGCCGCTTTCGACGACCGGGGACCGGACGTCTACCAGGGGCAGCGGATGCTGGAGCTGGTGGGCCCCCTGGACGTGGACCGGTTGCGCAGGACGTGGGAGGCGCTGCTGGCCAGGCACGGCGCGCTGCGGGCGAGCTTCCGCGGCCGCCAGTCCGGCGAGGCCGTGCAGGTCATCGCGCGCGAGGCGGAACTGCCCTGGCGGCTCGTGGACGTCTCCGGTCTCGCGGAGGACGAGGCGCTCGCCGAGACCGACCGGCTGGCCGCGGGCGAACGTTCGCGGCGTTTCGACCCTGCGGTCGCGCCCTTGCTGCGGCTGCTCCTGGTCAGGCTCGGCGACGAACGGCACCGCCTCGTCGTCACCAGCCACCACGTCGTCATGGACGGCTGGTCCATGGCCGTGCTCTTCAACGAGCTGCCCGCCGTGTACGCGGACGGCGGCCACACCCACGGCCTGCCCCGCGTGACCTCCTACAGGGAGTACCTGGCCTGGCTGAACCGCCAGGACAAGGAGGCGGCCAGGGACGCCTGGCGGGCGGAGCTCGCGGGGGCCGACGAGCCGACGCTCGTCGCACCGGCAGACCCGGGCCGGAGCCCAGTGACCCCGGAGAGCCTGATCACCTACATCTCCGAGGAGCTGACCGCGGGCCTCGCGCAGGTGGCCCGCAAGCTCGGGGTCACGGTGAACACCGTGATCCAGGGAGCGTGGGCGCTGGTCCTCGCCCGTCTCGCCGGGCGCACGGACGTCGTGTTCGGCGCGACGGCGGCGGGCCGCCCGGCCGAACTGCCGGGCGTGGAGTCGATGATCGGCCTGTTCATCAACACGTTGCCGGTCCGCGTACGTCTCGACGGCGCGCAGCCCGTGGCCGAGCTGCTGACCGGCCTTCAGGCGCGCCAGGCCGGCCTCATGGCCCATCAGCACCTCGGACTGCCCGAGATCCAACGGCTCGCCGGTCCCGGATCGGTCTTCGACACGATCATCGTGTACGAGAACTACCCGCGGCCCCCGGAGCGGGAGCCCGCGCCCGACACCTTCGCCATCCGCTTCCTCGGCGGTGAGGAAGCGGCGCACTATCCGCTGACGCTCGTCGTCGCCCCCGAGGGCGACCGCATGGGCTTCAAGCTCGACCACCGCCCCGACCTCTACGACCACGCGGACGCCCGGTCCGTCGTCGACCGGCTGACACGCGTCCTCGAACAAGTGGTGGCGGACCCGTCGGTACCGGTGGCGCGCGTCGACGTGGCCGGGGAGACCGAGCGGTCCCTGGTCGTCGAGGAGTGGAACGCGACCCGGCGGCCGGTGACGGCCGCTTCCGTGCCCGAACTGCTCGCCCGACAGACGCGTCGCACGCCGGCCGCGGTGGCCGTGACAGACGGCGAACGGGCTGTTTCGTACGAGGAGTTGAGTAACTCGTCCGCACGCCTCGCCCGGCATCTGACGCACGTCGGAGTGCGGCGCGGGGACCGCGTCGCGGTGGCGATGGAACGCTCCGTCGATCTGGTCGTGGTGTTGCTCGCGGTGTGGCGGGCGGGGGCGGCGTTCGTGCCGGTGGATGTGGAGTATCCGGCGGAGCGGGTGGCGTTCCTGCTGGAGGATTCGGCGCCCGTGGCGGTGGTGTGCACCCGGCGGACGAGCGGGCTCGTCCCGCAGAGGGCGGCGGGTGCCCGACGCGTGGTGGTCGACGATCCGGCCACTACATCGGCCGTCGCCGCGTGCCCTGCGGATGGTCCTGCGGTGTGGGTGGGCGGGGATGACGTGGCGTATGTGATGTACACGTCGGGGTCGTCGGGGGTGCCGAAGGGTGTGGTGGTGCCGCATGGGGCGGTGGCGGGTCTGGTGGGGGATTCAGGCTGGTCGATAGGCGCCGGTGATGCGGTGTTGATGCATGCGCCGCACGCGTTTGATGTGTCGTTGTTCGAGGTGTGGGTGCCGTTGGCGGCGGGCGGCCGGGTCGTCGTCGCGGGTGCGGGTGTGGTGGACGCGGGGCGCATCCGGGCGGCAGTCGGCGATGGCGTGTCGGCGGTGCATGTGACGGCGGGGATGTTCCGGGTGCTGGCGGAGGAGTCCCCGGAGTACTTTGCCGGTCTGCGCGAGGTGTTGACGGGTGGGGATGTGGTGCCGGCGGGTGCGGTGGCGCGGGTGCGGGAGGCTTGCCCGGAGGTGTCGGTTCGGCATTTGTACGGGCCGACGGAGATCACCCTCTGCGCGACCACCCACCTCCTGTCGCCGGGCGCCCCGATGGACGACGCCCTCCCGATCGGCCGTCCGCTGCCCAACCGCCGCGCGTACGTCCTGGACGCCTTCCTCCGCCCCGTCCCGCCCGGAACGACGGGCGAGCTCTACCTCGCCGGTGCCGGTCTGGCGCGCGGCTATCTGGGGCGGTCGGGGCCGTCGGCCGAGCGGTTCGTGGCGTGCCCGTTCGGCGACGAGGCCGGGCGTCGGATGTACCGCACGGGTGACCTGGTGCGGTGGACGGCGGACGGTGAGCTGCTGTTCGTGGGGCGTGCGGACGAGCAGGTGAAGGTGCGCGGGTTCCGGGTCGAGCCGAGCGAGGTGGAGGCGGTACTCGCCGGCCATGAGGCGGTCGGGCAGGCCGTGGTGGTGGCCCGGCAGGACGGGTCGGGCGGCGAGAAGCGGCTGGTCGGTTACGTCGTGCCGGACGACGGCGGGCGCGAGGTGGAGGCCGGCGCACTGCGGGCGTACGTGGCCGAAGCGCTGCCGGAGTACATGGTTCCGGCGGCCGTGGTGGTGCTGGACGAGCTGCCGTTGACGGTGAACGGGAAGGTGGACCGGGCCGCGCTGCCCGCGCCGGACTTCGCGGCACGGGTCACGGGGCGTGAGCCGCGTACGGAGACCGAGCGGGTGTTGTGCGCGGTGTTCGCCGAGGTGCTGGGTCTTGAGCGGGTCGGGGTCGAGGACGGGTTCTTCGAGCTGGGCGGCGACTCCATCAGCTCCATGCAGCTGGCCTCGCGGGCGCGTCGCGCGGGGCTCGTGGTCACGCCGCGCCAGGTGTTCGAGGAGAAGACCGTGGAGCGGCTGGCGCTGGTCGCGGAGGCGGCGGGGAGTGGACTCGCGCCGGTCGCCGATGTCGGTACCGGGGTGGTGCCGTGGACGCCGGTCATGCGGGCGTTGGGGGAGCGTGCGGCACGGCCGGGGTTCGCGCAGTGGGTGGTGCTGGGTACGCCGGCTGGGCTGCGGCCGGAATATTTGTCGGCGGGCCTGGGTGCGGTGCTGGATCGGCACGACATGTTGCGGGCCCGGACGGTGCCGGGCGAGCTGCGGCTGATCGTCCCGGAGCCGGGGTCGGTCGACGCCGACCGCTTGATCGAGCGGGTGGACGTGTCGGGTGGCGCTGTCGATGTGGGCGAGCTCGCCCGAGAAGCCGCCGGACGACTCGATCCGGCGCGCGGCGAGATGGTGCGGGCCATGTGGGCGGACGCCGGGCCTGACCGGCCCGGCCAACTCGCGCTCGTCTTGCATCACTTGGTGGTGGACGGCGTGTCGTGGCGTGTGCTGGTCCCGGATCTGCGGGCGGCGTGCGAGGCGGCGGCCGAGGGGCGGGCGCCGGAGCTGGATCCGGTGGGTACGTCGTTCCGCCGCTGGTCGGAGCTGCTGGCTGCGGAGGCTGCGGGAGAGAAGCGGACCGCGGAACTCGACGGCTGGTCGAGCCTGCTCGGAGAACAGCAATACGCACTCGGCAAAAGGGAGTTGGACCCGAACGTCGACAAGGTGGCCACCTTGAGGCAGCAGTCCTGGGTGGTGCCGCCGGAGCAGGCCGAGGCGCTGCTCGGCAGGACGCCGACCGCGTTCCACTGTGGCGTCGACGACGTGCTGCTGGCGGCCCTGACCGGTGCGGTCGCGCACTGGCGGCCGGAAACCGCCTCGGGACTCCTGATCGATGTGGAGGGTCACGGCCGCGAGCCGCTCGGTACGGACGGTGGCGTGGATCTGTCCCGCACGGTGGGCTGGTTCACCAGCTCACACCCGGTGCGCACGAGCACGTCCGGGATCGACCTCGACCAAGTCCTGGACGGCGGCCCGGCAGCGGGCGTACTGCTCAAGGCGGTCAAGGAGCAGCTGCGCGCGGTCCCGGGCGGCGACGGGCTGGGCTACGAGCTGCTGCGCCACCTCAACCCGCAGACCGCGCCCGTCCTCCGCTCCCGGCCCGCCCCCGAGATCGGCTTCAACTACATGGGCCGGTTCACCACGGCGGCGGGCGCCTCCGGGCCCGACGCCGCCTGGCAGCCGACCGGCGACACCGCCATCGGCGGCACCGTCCCCCCGGACATGCCCCTCCAGCACACCTTGGAAGCCAACGTCACCGTTCGTGACACCCCCGAAGGATCCG
Source organism: Streptomyces venezuelae (assembly GCF_008642335.1). Classification (NCBI taxonomy): domain Bacteria; kingdom Bacillati; phylum Actinomycetota; class Actinomycetes; order Kitasatosporales; family Streptomycetaceae; genus Streptomyces; species Streptomyces venezuelae. The sequence goes on from NZ_CP029191.1 coordinate 7,579,083, forward strand.
AACTGGAGCTGCGGCTGAGCTGGCCCGACGGCGTGCTGACGCAGGGCGGGGCGGAGCGGCTCGGGAGTACCTGGGTGGCCATGCTGGGCGGCTTGGCCACCCACGTGACGACCGCCCCCGACGCGGGCGGTCACACCCCCTCCGACTTCCCGCTGCTCGGCGCCGCCGCACTCACGCAGGGCGACGTCGACCGGGTCGAGGCGGCAGTGCCGGAACCTGCCGACGTATGGCCGCTGTCACCGCTGCAGGAAGGCATGCTCTTCCACGCCACCTACGACGCGGAGGGGCCGGACGCCTACCAGAGCCAGCGCGTGCTCGCCGTCGACGGACCGCTGGACGCCCGGCGCTTGCGGGCCGCCTGGGAATCGCTGGTCGCGAGGCACGACGCGCTGCGCGCCGGCTTCCACCGCCTCACCTCCGGCGAAGCCGTGCAGATCGTGGGCCGGGACGTACAACTTCCGTGGACCGAGGTCGACTTGACGCGCCTCCCGTCGGACGAGGCCCTGGCCGAGGCCGACCGCCTCGCCGAGAACGAGGCGGCGCAGCGGCTGGATCTGACGACCGCCCCGCTCCTGCGCCTCGTTCTCATCTGCCTCGGCGCGGAACAGCACCGGCTCGTCGTCACCAGCCACCACATCGTCGCCGACGGCTGGTCGACGCCCCTCATGCTCAACGAGGTCTCGGCGCTCTACGCGGCGGACGGCGCCGCCACCGCACCGGCCAGGCCCGCCTCGTACGGGGACTACCTCGCCTGGCTGCACCGGCAGGGCAAGGAGGCCGCCCGGGACGCCTGGCGGGCCGAGCTGGCCGGAGCCGACGAGCCGACCCTCGTGGCACCCGCGGACCTGCCCGGCGGCCTCGTCCTGTCCGAGGAACGCTCCGTGCGGCTGTCCGGCCGGGCCACGCGCGCCATCACGGCGCTGGCCCGCTCGCACGGCCTGACCGTCAACACCCTCGTCCAGGGCGCCTGGGCGCTGGTCCTCGCGAGGCTCGCCCGGCGCACGGACGTCGTGTTCGGCACGACCGTGGCGGGACGGCCACCGGAGATCCCCGGCGTCGAGTCGATGATCGGGCTGTTCATCAACACGCTGCCGGTCCGCGTACGGCTCAACGCGCGAGAACCCGTCCTGCAGCTGCTCGCGCGACTCCAGGACCGCCAGGCCGCCCTGATGCCCCATCAGCACGTGGGTCTCGCCGAGATCCAGGCGCTCGACGGGCCCGGCGCCGTCTTCGACACGATGCTGATGGTCGAGAACTATCCGCGGAACACCTCCCGTCTCCCCGGCTCCGCCACCCCGGTCACGCTCACCCAGCTCAGCAGCCAGGCGGGCACGCACTACCCCCTGGCCATCGGTGTCGTCCCCGACGACCGCATCGAGGTCCGCGTGACGTACCGGCCCGACGTGTTCGACGGACAGCGCGCCCTCCAGGTGGGACGGCAACTGACGCGCGTCCTCGAACAGATCGCGGCCGACCCGACGCGGCGGGTCGGCGACATCGACGTACTGGCGACGGCGGAACGCACCGCGGTCCTGGAGCGGTGGAACGACACGGACCGGCCGGTCGCCGCCGGAACACTGGGGGAACTGTTCGACGCGCAGGCGCGCCGCACCCCCGACGCACCCGCCGTGATCGGGACGGACCGGCGGTGGACGTACGCGGAACTCGGCCGCGCCGCGGACCACGTGGCACACGGACTGCTCGCCCGCGGGGTGGGCAGGGGCGACCTCGTCGGCGTGGTCATGGAACGCTCCGTCGACGTGGTCGCGGTGCTGCTGGGCGTAGTGCGGGCCGGAGCGGCGTTCGTGCCGGTCGACCCGGCGTATCCGGCCGAGCGGATCGCGCACGTCCTCGCCGACGCGGATCCCGCACTCGTGGTGTGCACGACCGCGACGGAACCGGTGGTCCCGGTGACGCACGCGGGGGCGGGACGCTGGGTCCACGAGGGCGCCGATCCGGTCGCCCCACGGGTCTCCCACCTCCCCGCGCGTCCGTCCCGGCCGGGCGGGCCCGGCGGCTGCCGTGTGTCGGACCCCGCGTACGTCATCTACACGTCCGGTTCGACGGGCACGCCCAAGGGTGTCGTCGTCACGCACGGCGGCATCGGCAACCTCGCCACCGGCCAGATCGAACGCTTCGCCGTACGCCCGGACTCCCGCGTCCTGCAACTGGCCTCCTGGAGCTTCGACGCCGCGGTCTCCGAGATGTGCATGGCGCTGCTGTCCGGCGCGGCACTCGTCGTCGTCGACGGCGACCGGCTGCCGCCGCACGGCTCGCTGGCAGAACTCGCCGCCGAGTTCGGCATCACGCACATGACGGTCCCGCCGTCCGTCCTGGGCACCGTGGACGCGCTGCCGGACACCGTGGAGACGCTGGTGGTGGCGGGTGAGGAGTGCCCGCCACGCCTGGCACGGCGATGGTCGGACCGCCGCCTCGTCAACGCCTACGGCCCCACCGAGGTGACCGTCTGCGCCGCCATGAGCGAGCCGCTGCGCCCCGGACACGGGCAGGGGCAGGCCGAGGCGCAGGGGGATGGGCACGTGCCGGTCGGCCGCCCATTGATCAACACCCGCGCGTACGTGCTCGACGACTTCCTGAAACCGGTCGGTCCGGGAACCGACGGCGAGCTGTACGTCACGGGGCCCGGCCTGGCGCGCGGGTACTTGCACCGCCCTGGCCTGTCGGCCGAGCGGTTCGTGGCGTGCCCGTTCGCGGGTGGCGGCGGCGAGCGCATGTATCGCACGGGTGACCTGGTGCGGTGGACGGCGGACGGTGAGCTGCTGTTCGTGGGGCGTGCGGATCAGCAGGTGAAGGTGCGCGGGTTCCGGGTGGAGTTGGGCGAGGTCGAGGCGGTGCTGGCCGGCCATGAGGCGGTCGGGCAGGCCGTGGTGGTGGCCCGGCAGGGCGGGTCGGGCGGCGAGAAACGGCTGGTCGGCTACGTCGTGCCGGACGGCGGCGGGCGCGAGGTGGATGTCGAGTCGCTGCGGGCGTACGTGGCCGAAGCGCTGCCGGAGTACATGGTCCCGGCGGCCGTCGTGCTCTTGGACGAGCTGCCGTTGACGGTGAACGGGAAGGTGGACCGGGCCGCGCTGCCCGCGCCGGACTTCGCCGCGCGGGTCACGGGGCGTGAGCCGCGTACCGACGTCGAGCGGGTGCTGTGCGGCCTGTTCGCCGAAGTGTTGGGTCTTGAGCGGGTCGGTGTCGAGGACGGGTTCTTCGAGCTGGGCGGCGACTCCATCAGCTCCATGCAGCTGGCCTCCCGTGCGCGTCAGGCAGGCGTGATCCTCACGCCCCGCCAGGTGTTCGAGGAGAAGACCGCGGAGCGGCTGGCGCTGGTCGCGGAGGCGGCGGGGAGTGGACTCGCGCCGGTCGCCGACGTCGGTACCGGAGTGGTGCCGTGGACGCCGGTCATGCGGGCGTTGGGCGAGCGCGTCACGAGTGCGCGATTCGCGCAGTGGGTGGTGCTGGGTACGCCGACGGGGCTGCGGCCGGAGGCGCTGGCGGCGGGCTTGGGTGCGGTGCTGGATCGGCACGACATGTTGCGGGCCCGGACGGTGCCGGGCGAGCTGCGGCTGATCGTCCCGGAGCCGGGGTCGGTTGATGCCGGGAGTCTGATCGAGCGGGTGGATGTGTCGGGCGGCGCTGTCGATGTGGGCGAGCTGGCCCGTGAGGCCGCCGGGCGGCTCGATCCGGCGCGCGGCGAGATGGTGCGAGCCGTATGGGCGGACGCAGGTTCCGAACGTCCCGGCCAACTCGTCCTCGTAGCACACCATTTGGCGGTCGACGGTGTTTCCTGGCGCGTGCTGGTCCCGGACCTGCGGGCGGCGTCCGAGGCGGCGGCCGAGGGGCGCGAGCCGACGGTGGAGCCCGTCGGTACGTCGTTCCGCCGCTGGTCGGAGCTGCTGGCGGCGGAGGCCACCAGCGAGCAACGAGCCGCGGAACTCCAGGACTGGCTGACCTTGCTGGGCGGCGACGGCGGTGGCGACGACGTACACCTCTTGGCGCGACGAGCCTTGGATCCAGCCGTCGACACCGCCCGCACCCTGCGTCGAAGCTCCTGGGTGGTGCCGCCGGAGCAGGCCGAGGCGCTGCTCGGCAGGACGCCGACCGCGTTCCACTGCGGGGTCGACGACGTGCTGTTGGCGGCTCTGACCGGTGCGGTCGCGCACTGGCGGCCGGAATCCGCCTCGGGGCTCCTGATCGATGTGGAGGGTCACGGCCGTGAGCCGCTCGGTACGGACGGTGGCGTGGATCTGTCCCGCACGGTGGGCTGGTTCACCAGCGCGCACCCGGTGCGCACGAGCACGTCCGGGATCGACCTCGACCAAGTCCTGGACGGCGGCCCGGCAGCTGGCGTACTGCTGAAGGCGGTCAAGGAGCAGCTGCGCGCGGTCCCGGGCGGCGACGGGCTCGGCTACGAGCTGCTGCGCCACCTCAACCCGCAGACCGCGCCCGTCCTCCGTTCCCGGCCCGCCCCCGAGATCGGCTTCAACTACATGGGCCGGTTCACCACAGCGACGCACGCCTCCGGGCCCGACGCCGCCTGGCAGCTGACCGGCGACACCGCCATCGGCGGCACCGTCCCCCCGGACATGCCCCTCCACCACGCCCTGGAAGCCAACGCCGCCGTCCGTGACACCCCCGACGGACCGGAGTTGACGCTCACCCTGAGCTGGGCGGGCGACCTGGTGCCGGCGGCGGAGGCCGAGCGGCTCGGCAGCACCTGGGCGGCCATGCTGGGCGGCCTCGCCGGGCACACCGTCGCCGACGCCACCGCGGGCGGTCACACCCCGACCGACTTCCCGCTCCTCGGCACCGCCCTCACACAGGCCGACGTGGAGGAGCTGGAGGCCGCGGTGCCGGCCCCGGCCGACGTATGGCCGCTGTCGCCGCTGCAGGAAGGCATGCTCTTCCATGCCACGTACGACGAGAGCGGGCCCGACGTCTACGAAGGGCAGCGGGCCCTGGAGCTGGAAGGCCCGCTGGACGCCGCCCGGTTCCGCGCGGCCTGGCAGGTGCTGCTGCGCCGGCACCCGACCCTCCGCGCGAGCTTCCACCGCCTCACCTCGGGCGAGGCGGTACAGATCGTGGGCGGTGACGTCGAACTCCCCTGGTGCGAGGCGGACCTGTCCCGCCTGGCGCCCGCCGAAGCACGCGCCGAGACCGAGCGCCTCGCCGAGCGCGAGCGGGCGCAACGGATCGACGTCACCCGGCCACCACTGATGCGGCTGCTCCTGATCCGGCTCGCCGAGCACCGGCACCATCTGGTCATCACCAGCCACCACCTCATCATGGACGGCTGGTCCCTGCCCGTCCTCATCGGCGACCTGACCGCCGTGTACGAGGCGCTGGCCACGGGCGGCGACGAACGGGACCTCCCCGCGGCGACGTCCTACCGCGAGTACCTCGCCTGGCTCGGCCGGCAGGACGGCGACGTGGCGCGGCAGGCCTGGCGCGCGGAGCTCGACGGTCTGGACGAGCCGACCCTCGTCGTGCCGGCGGACTCGGTGCGTGTGCCGGTCGTGCCCGAGCGGGTGCGGTTCGCCTTCCCCGAGGAACTGTCACGGGAGATCGCCGCACTCGCCCGCGACCGCGGGCTGACGGTGAACACCCTGGTGCAGGGCGCGTGGGCGCTGCTGCTCGCGCGTCTCGCCGGGCGCGCCGACGTGGTGTTCGGCGCGACCGTGGCGGGGCGGCCCACCGATCTGCCGGGTGCGGAGTCGGCGATCGGCCTCTTCATCAACACGTTGCCGGTGCGCGTCCGACTCGACGCCCGGCAGCCCGTGGCGGACATGCTGGCGGAACTCCAGGCACGGCAGGTCGCACTGATGGCCCATCAGCACATGGGGCTCCCGGAGATACGTCGACTCGCCGGGCCCGGCGCGGAGTTCGACACGCTCGTGGTCCACGAGAACTACCCCCACCCGCCCTCCGGCGACTCCGCGCCCTCCTCGCTCACGATCCGCCCCGCCGGCGCGCCGCAGGACATGGGCCACTATCCGCTGACCTTCGTCGTGTCGCCGGGCACGCCCATGCAGGGCGACTTCGTCCACCGCCCGGACGTGTGCGACCGCGCACGCGCCGAGCAGATGATCGCGTCACTGATACGGATCCTTGAACAACTCGTCGCCGACCCGCAGGCCCCGGTGGGGCAGTTGGACGTGGCCGACACCGCCGTGCGGGAGACGGTCGTGCGGGAGTGGAACGCCACGGACCGGCCGGCCGCGGGAGCACCGCTTCCCGAGCTGTTCGGGCGGCAGGTGGGCGTGTCGCCGGACGCGGTGGCCCTGGAGTCGGGCGAGACCCGGTTGACGTATGGGGAGTTGGGGGCGGAGGCGGGTCGTCTGGGTCGGTATTTGGTGGGGTTGGGTGTGGGGCCTGAGGTGCGGGTGGCTGTGGTGGGTGAGCGGTCCGTGTCGTGGGTGGTGGCGTTGTTGGGGGTGTCGTTGGCGGGGGGTGTGTTCGTTCCGGTGGATGCGGGTCTTCCGGCGGAGCGGGTGGGGTTTGTGCTGGGTGATGTGGGTCCGTCGGTGGTGGTGTGCACGGTCGGGTCTCGGGGTGTGGTGCCTGAGGGGTTTGCGGGTCGGGTCGTGGTGGTGGATGACCCGGTGGTGGCGGAGGGGATCGGGCGGTGTGCGCCTGGTCCGTTGGTGGATGGGGAGCGGTTGCGGCCGTTGTCGGCCGCGCATGCCGCGTACGTCATCTACACCTCCGGTTCCACCGGCACCCCGAAGGGCGTCGTCGTCACCCACGCCGGGCTGCGGAACCTCGCGCGGGCTCAGATCGACCGCTTCGGTGTGCGGGCGGACTCGCGCGTCCTGCAGTTCGCGTCGCTCAGCTTCGACGCGGCCGTCTCCGAGCTGTGCATGGCGCTGCTCTCGGGCGGCACGCTGATCCTCGCCCCGGCGGACGAACTGCCGCCGAGCGTGTCGCTGGACGCCGCCCTCCGCACGGCGCGCGTGACCCACGTGACCGTGCCGCCGAGCGTCCTGGCGGCCGAGGAGGCGCTGCCGGACAGCCTCGAGACGCTCGTGGTGGCCGGCGAGGCCTGTCCGCCCGGCCTGGTCGACCGGTGGTCGTCCGGGCGACGCATGGTCAACGCGTACGGGCCGACCGAGACGACCGTCTGCGCCGCGATGAGCGAGCCGCTGGCTCCGGGACGCGACATCGTGCCCCTGGGACGACCGATGGCGAACACGCGGGTGTTCGTCCTGGACGACTTCCTGCTGCCCGTGCCGCCCGGTGTCACCGGTGAGCTGTACGTGACCGGGGCGGGGCTGGCCCGCGGGTACCTGGCGCGGCCCGCACTGTCCGCGCAGCGCTTCGTGGCCTGCCCGTTCGGCGCGGGGGAGCGGATGTACCGCACCGGCGACGTGGCCCGGTGGACCGACGGCGGCGAGCTGGTCTTCGCCGGGCGCGCCGACGACCAGGTCAAGATCCGGGGACACCGCGTCGAGCCGGGGGAGATCGAGGCCGTGCTGGCCGCGCACCCGGACGTGACCCAGGCCGTGGTCGTGGCGCGCCGCGATCGCGCCGAGGACGCGCGGCGTCTGATCGCGTACGTCGTCGTGGGCGTCGCCGCCGACGCGCCCCACGGCGCCGCGGAGCCCCCGGGCCTCGCCTCCTACGTACGCGACCGGCTGCCGGAGTACATGGTCCCGGCCGCGTTCGTCCCGCTGGAGCAGCTGCCGCTGACCCCGAACGGGAAGGTGGACCGGGCCGCGCTCCCCGCGCCCGACTTCGCCGAGCGGGTCACGGGACGTGCGCCGCGTACGGCGGCCGAGCGGGCCCTGTGCGACCTGTTCGCCGAGGTGCTCGGTCTGGAGCGGGTCGGCGTCGGCGACAGCTTCTTCGAGCTGGGCGGCGACTCGATCATGTCGATGCAGCTCGCCTCGCGGGCGCGCGGGGCCGGACTCGTGCTGACCTCACGGCAGGTGTTCGAGGAGAAGACCCCGGAACGCCTCGCGCAGGTCGCGGAGACGGCCGAACCGGCGGCGGCACCCGACGACATCGGCGTCGGCGAGGTGCCCTGGACCCCCGTGATGCACGCGCTGGGCGAACGCGCCACGAGCCCCGGCTTCGCACAGTGGGTGGTCGTCGGCGCCCCGCCAGGACTGGGCCTCGACACGCTGGCCACGGGCCTCGCCGCCGTCCTCGACACGCACGACATGCTGCGGGCCCGCACGATCCCCGGCGAGCCGAAGCTCGTCGTCGGCGAGCGGGGCTCGGTCGACGCGAACACACTGGTGACCCGCGTCGACGCGACGGCCCTCGAAGGGCCCGGCGGCGACAGCGGCGACACACCCCTCGCGCCCCCCGGCGACGAGACACCCCCCACCCCGCCCCTCGACACCATCGCCGCCGAAGCCGCCCGTGCGGCCGCGCAGCGGCTCGACCCCGATGCTGGGGTGCTGGCTCGTGCCGTGTGGGTCGATGCAGGGCCCGGCCGCACCGGACGCCTCGTCCTCGTCGTGCACCACCTCGTCGTCGACGGCGTGTCGTGGCGCGTCCTCGTGCCCGATCTGCGGGCGGCGTGCGAAGCCGCGGCCGCGGGGCGGGAACCCCGCCTCGAAGCCGTCGGCACCTCGTTCCGGCGCTGGGCGGAGCTCCTCGCGGCGCAAGCCGTCGACACGCACCGCGTCGCGGAGGCCGAGGAGTGGTTGGCCCTCCTCGGTACGGAGCAACAGGTGCTGGGCGCGCGCCCGTTGGACCCGGCCACCGACACCGTACGCACCCTGCGCCACCGCTCCTGGACCGTGCCGCCCGAGCACGCCGCCACGCTCGTGGGCCGCACGCCCGCCGCGTTCCTTTGCGGCGTCGACGACGTGCTGCTCGCCGCCCTCGCAGGGGCGGTCGCGCGCTCGCGGCCCGGTACCGCGTCCGGGCTCCTCGTCGACATCGAGAGCCACGGACGCCACCCCCTCGACGGCGTCGACCTGTTGCGGACGGTCGGCTGGTTCACCAGCGTGCGGCCGGTGCGGATCGACGTGACCGGCGTCGACCTGGACGGCGCTAGGGCCGGTGGCGTCGCTGCGGGTACGTTGGTGAAGGCCGTCAAGGAGCAGGCGCGGGCGGTGCCCGGCGACGGACTCGGCCACGAACTGCTGCGCCACCTCAACTCCGCGACGCACGCCGAGTTCGAGGCCGCGCCCACGGCACAGATCGGCTTCAACTACCTCGGCCGGTTCGCCGCGGGCGCGGGCCGCGCCGCGGGCCCGCCCGGCCCGTGGGAGATGGCCGGCGACACCGCCATCGGCGGCTCGGTCGACCCGGACATGCCCGCCACCCACGCACTGGACGCCGGCGCGGTGGTCAGGGACACCGCCGAAGGACCCGCACTGACGATCACCCTGAGCTGGGCGAGCCGGCTGCTCGACGAAGCCGACGCCGAACGGCTCGGCAGGGCCTGGCTGGACATGCTGGCCGGACTCGCGGACCACACCGCCGACCCCACGGCAGGCGGACACACCCCGTCCGACTTCCGCCTCCTCGACCTCGCACAGGACCAGATCGAGGAGCTCGAAGCCGGATTCGCAGGCGAGAAGCCATAGATGCCATAGAAGCCGTGGCCGACAGGCCCAGGCGCTGTGAGGAGACAGAGCGATGACGACCCGACCCCGATCCCTCGTCGAGGACGTGTGGCCCCTCTCGCCGCTGCAGGAGGGGATGCTCTTCCACGCCTCCTACGACGACCAGGGCCCGGACGTCTACACCGTGCAGTCGACCCTCGACGTCGAAGGGCCCGTGGACACGGCTCGGCTGCGCACATCGTGGGAGGCGCTGCTGGCCCGGCACGCGGCGCTCCGCGCCTGCTTCCGCCCGGTGACCGGGGCCCGCATGGTCCAGGTCATTCCGCGCGAGGTCACGCTCCCCTGGACCGAGGCGGACGTCAGCGCGCTCGTGGAGCCCGAGGCGCTCGCCGAGATCGACCGGCTCGCCGCACGGGAACGCGCGCAACGGTTCGACCTCGCCGTGCCGCCGCTGCTGCGGCTCCTGCTCGTCCGCCTCGGCGAACGGCGCCACCGGCTCGTCGTGACGTTCCATCACATTCTCATGGACGGCTGGTCGATGCCGGTCCTCCTGAACGAGCTGTCCCAGGTGTACGCGGCGGGTGGCGACGCCTCCGTGCTGCGGCGCGTGGCGCCCTACGGCGAGTACGTGGCGTGGCTCGGCCGCCAGGACAAGGACGCCGCGCGCGACGCCTGGCGGGCCGAACTGGCGGGCGCCGACGGATCGACGCTCGTCGCACCGCAGGACCCGGGCCGCGCCCCGGTGCTGCCCGACCAGACACACACCCGGCTGTCGGTCGAACTCACCAGCGCGGTCGGCGAGTTGGCGCGCACTCACGGGCTTACGGTCAACACCGTCGTACAGGGGGCGTGGGCGCTCGTGCTCGCCCGCCTCGCCGGACGCACGGACGTCGTCTTCGGCGCGACCGTCGCGGGCCGCCCCGCCGAACTCCCCGGCGTGGAGTCGATGATCGGCCTGTTCATCAACACGCTCCCCGTGCGCGTACGCCTCGACGGCGCGCAGCCCGTCGGCGAGCTGCTCGCGCGGTTGCAGGAGACCCAGTCCGGCCTGATCGACCACCAGCACGTCGGACTCGCCGAGGTGCAGAAGCTCGCGGGGCCCGCCGCGGTCTTCGACACCCTCGTCCTGTACGAGAACTATCCGCTGCCGCCCGCCGGCCCCGAGCCGGGCCCCGACGCCGTGACGATCAGGCCCGCCCAGGCGTCCCGCGACGCCTCGCACTATCCGCTCACCCTCGTCGCCGTGCCCGGCGGCGACCGCATGCGCTTCAAGCTGGACCACCGGCCCGACCTGTTCGACCGCGCCGCCGCGGAGTCCGTCGTCCAGCGGTTCGTACGCGTCCTCGAACAGATCACCGCCGACCCGTCGGCCCGCGTCGGCGACATCGACGTACTCGAACAGGCGGAGCGGTCCGCGGTGACCGAGCACTGGAACGCGACCGGGCGCCCGCTGGCCGCCGGATCGGTCGTCGACGCGTTCGAGGCGCGGGCCCGCAGTGCCCCCGACACGTACGCCGTGCGCTGCGGCGAGGACACCCTGACGTACGGCGAACTGGAGGAGCGCGCGAACCGGCTCGCCCGCCACCTGGCCGGACTCGGCGTCGGCAGGGAACGCCGCGTGGGCCTCTGCCTGCCGCGCGGCACCGACATGATCGTGGCGGAGCTCGCGGTGTGGAAGGCGGGCGGCGCCTTCGTGCCGCTGGACCCCGACCACCCGGCCGACCGGCTGCACTACATGATCACCGACAGCGGTGCCGACATCGTCCTGGCCACCGGGGCCACCCTCGCCGACGTGCCCGAGGGCACCGCCCGCACGGTCGTCCTGGACGGCGCACGGACCGCACGGGTGATCGCGGCGGAGTCCGGCGAGCCGCTGGGGCTGCCCGTCGGCGCCGAGCAACTCGCGTACGTCATCTACACATCGGGCTCCACGGGCCGCCCCAAGGGCGTCGCCCTCGCCCACCGGGGCGTCGTGAACCTGGCCGAGGCGATGCGGCCCGCGCTCGACCTGCGCGACGGCGTCGTCATGCTGCAGTACGCCTCCTTCAGCTTCGACGGAGCGGTCCTGGACGTCGCCGTCACCCTGGCGGCGGGCGGCACCCTGGCCATCGCGTCGGCCGAGGAGCGCACGGAACCCGACGCGCTCGCCGGCATGATCCGCGCGACCGGCGTCGAAGCCGCCAGCGTCGTGCCGTCCGTGCTGCGCACCCTGGACCCGGAGACCGTCGCGGGCGTACGCAACTGGGTCCTCGGCGGCGAATGGCTGACCGCCGACCTCGCGAGCCGCTGGGCGGGACGGGCCAGGCTGTGGAACACCTACGGCCCCACCGAGGCCACCGTGATGGCGACCGTCGGACGCGTCGACGAAGGCATCAAGCCCGTGGACGCCCCGCCCCCCATCGGACGGCCGCTCGGCAACATGCGGACCTACGTCCTCGACGGCTTCCTGCGCCCGGTGCCGCCGGGCGTCAGCGGCGAACTGTACGTCGCGGGTCCGGGCGTCGCGCGCGGCTACGTGGGACGGCCCGATCTGACGGCGGAGCGGTTCGTGGCGTGCCCGTTCGGCGCGGGCGGACGCATGTACCGCACCGGTGACCTGGCGCGCTGGACCCCCGAGGGACAGCTGTCGTTCGCGGGCCGCGCCGACGAGCAGGTGAAACTGCGCGGCTTCCGCATCGAACCCGGCGAGGTCGAGGCCGTCCTCGCAGCGCACGCCTCCGTGCGCGAGGCGGCGGTGATCGCCCGCGAGGACCTGCCGGGCGACAAGCGCCTCGTCGCGTACGTGGTGCCGGCCGCCGAGGATTCGGGACCGGGCTCAGGGACCCCGCGCGCTCTCGACACCGAAGCCCTGCGCGCCTTCGCCGCCACCCGCCTTCCCGCCCACATGGTCCAGGCGACGACCGTCGTCCTCGACGCGCTGCCCCTCACCGTCAACGGAAAGCTCGACCGTTCCGCGCTGCCCGCCCCCGAGCTGGCCGTGCGCGGCGGCCGTGACCCGCGTACACCCGTCGAGACCGTCCTGTGCGACCTGTTCGCCGACGTGCTCGGCATCGAGCGGGCCGGCGCCGACGACTCGTTCTTCGCGCTCGGCGGCGACTCCATCTCGTCGATGATGCTGGTGTCCGGCGCCCGCCGCGCGGGCCTCACCGTCACCGCCCGCCAGGTCTTCGAGCACCGCACCCCGGCCGCCCTCGCCCTGGTCGCCGTCCCCACCCGGGCCACGCCCACCGGCGGCGGCGACCCCGGCACCGGGGAGATCCCGCTCACGCCGGTCATGCACGAACTGCTCGACCGCGTCGGCGCCGAGGCGGCGGGCCGGGTCGTCCAGACCGCCGTCGTCGAGGTACCGGACGGTCTGAGCGCCGAGACCCTGGCCGACGCGGTGCGCGCGGTCGTCGACCACCACGACGTGCTGCGCGCCCGGCTCGAGACGGAACCGGAGCGGCGCCTCGTCGTGTCCGGACCCGGCACCGTACCCGCCGGGTCGTTCGTACGCCGCTACGACGCCACCGGCACGGCCCCCGACGAGCTGCCCCGCGTCATCGCCGAGGAGACCCGCGCCGCGGTGGCCCGGCTCGACCCGCGGGCCGGCGTCATGCTCCAGGCGGTCTGGCTCGACCTGGGCCCCGAAGGACCCGGACGGCTCGTCCTGGTCGTCGACCACCTCGTGATGGACGCCGTCTCCTGGCGGATCCTGCTGCCCGACCTGGAGCACGCGTGCGCCGCGACCGCCGCGGGCCGCACCCCGGAACTCGAACCCGTGCCCACGTCGTTCCGGCACTGGGCCCGCGCCCTCGCCGACCAGGCGACGAGCACGGAGCGGGCAGCGGAACTCGACGCGTGGACGCGGCTGCTCCAGGGCCCCGACCCGCAGCTCACCGCCCTGCCCCCGGACCCCGCGCTCGACCTCGCCGACACCGTGCGGCGCGTGTCCGTCACCGTCCCCGTCCCCGTCACGTCCGCGCTCCTGACCGACGTACCGGAAGCGTTCCACGCGGGCGTCGACGACGTGCTCCTGACCGGACTCGCCGCGGCCGTCACGGAGTGGGCCGACGGCGGCGTGCCCGAGGGCGGCTTCCTCGTGGACGTCGAAGGACACGGGCGGGTCGCCCTCTCCGACACCATGGACCTCTCGCGCACGGTCGGCTGGTTCACCGGCACCCATGCCGTGCGCCTCGACGTGGGCAAGCCCGACTTCGAGGACCTCCGGGAAGGCGGGCCCGACGCGGGCATCGCCGTCAAGCGCGTGAAGGAACAGGTGCGCGCGGTGCCCGGCGACGGCCTCGGCCACGGCCTGCTGCGCCACCTCAACCCCGAGACCGCCGCGGACCTCGCCGCCCTGCCCGCCGCCCGGATCGGCTTCACCTACCTCGGCCGCATCCCGGCAGTTCCGGCCGACGGCAGCACCGACGCACCGCCGAGCGACGACCAGGGCCCCGCGGACGGCCGGTTCCCCGTGGCGCACCCGCTGGAGCTCGCGGGCGTCGTCCACGACGGCCCCGAAGGCCCCCGCCTCACCCTCAGCCTCGACGCGCCGCACCGCCTGCTCGACGAGACGGCGGCCCGCACCCTCGTCGAGGCCTGGGCCGCCATGCTGACCGGCCTCGCCGCACACGTCGACGAGCCCACCGCGGGCGGCCACACGCCCTCCGACTTCCCGCTCGTCGCCCTCGACCAGCCGCAGATCGACAAGCTGGAGACGGCCGCACCGGACCTGGTCGACATCTGGCCGCTCTCACCGCTGCAGGAAGGCCTCCTCTTCCACGCCCTGTTCGACCAGCAGAGCACCGACGTCTACGTCGAGCAGATGATCGTGGGCCTCGAAGGGCCCCTCGACCCGGCACGCCTGCGCGCGGCCTGGCAAGCGCTCCTCGACCGCCACGCCAGCCTGCGGGTGGGCTTCCGCCAGGTGGCGGGCTCCGGGCAGTCCGTGCAGGTCGTCGCGGACCGGGCGACACTGCCGTGGCGCGAGGCGGACCTCACGGAACTCGACGAGGACGCGGCGTGGGAGGAGTCCGAACGGCTCGGCAAGGAGGACCGAGCCAAGGGCTTCGACCTGGCGAAGCCACCGTTGGTGAAGGTGCTCCTGGCCAGGACGGGCGAGGACCGCCACCGCATGATGGTGACGCTTCATCACATCGTGCTCGACGGCTGGTCGTTGCCCGTCCTGCGCCGCGAACTGTGGGCCTGCTACGAAGCGGGCGGCACCGCGGCAGGACTTCCCCCGGTCACCCCCTACCGCGACTACCTGACCTGGCTGGCGCGGCAGGACAAGGAGGCCGCACAGGAGGCCTGGCGCGCGGAACTGGCCGGAGCCGACGAGCCGACGCAGGTCGTGCCGATGGCGCCCGGCGCGGTCGCCGCACCGGACCCGGACGCCGCGTCCGGCGAGGTCTTCGCCGTCGCGGGTCCGGCGCTCGACCGCAGGCTCGGCGAACTGGCCCGCGCCCAGGGCGTGACGCTCAACACCGTCGTCCAGACCGCGTGGGCCCTGGTCGTCGGGCAGCTCGCGGGCCGCCAGGACGTCGTCTTCGGCGCCTCCGTGGCCGGCCGCCCCGCCGATCTGCCCGGCATGGAGAACATGCTCGGCCTGTTCATCAACACCGTCCCGGTACGGGTGCGGTTCGCCCCGGCGCGGACCGTCGCCGACGTACTCGCGGACGTCCAGGGCCGCCAGTCCGCCCTGATGGACCACCAGTACCTGAGCCTGGGCGACATCCAGCGCGTGGCGGGCCGCGGGGCGACCTTCGACACGCTCATGGCGTTCGAGAGCTTCCCCACCGGGGCCGACCCCTCCGCACCGGAAGACGGCGGCACCCGCGAGCCCGGCCCCGCCGGGGTGGAACTCACCGAAGCGGGCATGCGCGAGTCGATCAACTATCCGCTCGGCCTTGTCGTGGACCCGCTCAACGGGCTGCGGATGCGCCTGACGTACCGCCCGGACGCCTTCGACGAAACGGCGGCCCGCGCACTTCTCGACCGGCTCCTGCGGGCGCTGCGGCAGATGGCCGCGGATCCCGGGACGCCCGTCGGCAGGCTGCGGCTCTCCGACGACGCCGACCGGGCACGCGTCCTGGAGGAGTGGAACGACACCGCCGTGTCCCACCCGGACACCCTCGTCCCTGATCTGTTCGCGGCACACGCGCGGAACACGCCCGATGCGGTGGCGGTGCGGTGTGGTGAGGAGGTCGTGTCGTACGGGGAGGTGGAGGCGCGGGCGGACGGGCTGGCCCGGCGGTTGGTGGGTCTTGGGGTCGGTCCGGAGTCGCGTGTGGGGCTGTGTCTGCCGCGTGGTGTGGACATGGTGGTGGGGGAGTTGGCGGTGTGGAAGGCGGGCGGTGCGTTCGTTCCGCTGGATCCCGAGTATCCGTCCGACCGGTTGTCGTTCATGGTGGCCGACAGCGGTGCGCGGGTCGTCGTGAGCGCGGGGGAGAGTCTGGCGGACGTGAGGGTCGGCGACGCGCGGGTCGTGCTCCTGGACGAGGAGGACATCGACTGCTCCGAGGTTCCTCTTGGCGTCGGCTTGTCCCCGGATCAACTCGCGTACGTCATCTATACGTCGGGTTCGACGGGGCGTCCCAAGGGTGTGGCGGTCGCACACGGTGGTGTGGCGAATCTGGCGGCGGCGATGCGTCCGGTGCTGGGTGTGGACGTGGGTGTCACAGCGCTGCAGTTCGCGTCGTTCAGCTTTGACGCGGCCGTATTGGACGTGGCGGTCACGCTGTCCGGCGGCGGCACGCTCGCGATCGCCTCCGCCGACGAGCGGGCCGAGCCCTCCGCGCTCGCGGACATGATCGAGTCGGCGGGGGTGACCACGGCCAGCGTCGTGCCCTCGCTGCTCACCATGCTCGACCCCGGCTCCGTGCCAGGAGTCGGCAACTGGGTCCTCGGCGCGGAACTCATGACCGCCGCCCTGGCGAGCCGGTGGACGACACAGGCACGCGTGTGGAACACCTACGGCCCCACCGAAGCCACCGTCATGGCCACCGCGGGCCCTGTCGACGAGAACATCAGGTCACAGGACAGGCCCCCGGCGATCGGGCGCCCCCTGGACAACGTACGGACGTACGTCCTGGATGGCTTCCTGCACCCGGTTCCGGTCGGGGCGACGGGCGAGTTGTACGTGGCCGGGCCCGGCGTGGCCCGGGGGTATGTAGGGCGGCCGGATCTGACGGCTGAGCGGTTTGTGGCCTGCCCGTTCGGCGGGGGCGGACGTATGTACCGGACCGGTGACCTGGCGCGCTGGACCGCCGACGGACAGCTGTCGTTCGTGGGGCGCGCGGACGAGCAGGTGAAGGTGCGCGGGTTCCGGGTGGAGCCCGGCGAGGTCGAGGCGGCGCTAGCGGCGCATCCCGAGGTGCGGCAGGCGGCCGTGATCGCCCGCGAGGACCGTCCCGGCGACAAGCGCCTCGTCGGCTACGTCGTGCCCGAGACCGAGGGCCTGGAGATCCAGACCGTGCACGACCACCTGGCGCGGCTGCTGCCCGACTACATGCGACCTGCCTCCATCGTGATGTTGGAGACGCTGCCGCTGACGGGCAACGGCAAGATCGACCGTGCGGCCCTGCCCCGACCCGACTTCGCCGGACGGATCTCGGGCCGTGAGCCGGAGACCGAGCTCGAAGCGACCCTGTGCGCCCTGTTCGCCGAGGTCCTCGGCCTGGAACGGGTGGGCGTCGACAACAACTTCTTCGACCTGGGCGGCGACTCGGGCCTGGCCATGCGCCTCGCCGCGCGGATCCGCGAGGAGCTCGGCAGCGAGCTGAGCATGCGGCGGTTCTTCGGCGAGTCCACGCCGCTCGGCGTGGCCAGGATGCTCACGTCCAAGGAGCTCCCGGAGCTGAAGCCCGTCGACCACCCGGAGGACATACCCGTCACCGCCGGGCAGCTGCGGACGTGGCGGCTCGCCGCGGCCAACCCCGGCTCGGCGGCCCAGCGGGTGTCCATCGCCCTCGGCCTGGGCGGCAGGCTCGACAGGGACGCGCTGGAGGCGGCACTCGGCGACGTCGCGGCACGGCACGACATCCTGCGCACGGTCTTCGTCGGCCCCGGCACGGAGGTCGACGGCGGCAGTGCCCCCGTCGGCGCCGACGACGTGCGCCAGCGCGTCCTGGAGCCCGACGCCGAGGCCGCCCGGCCCGCCCTCCCCGTGACCGAGGCGACCGAGGAGGAGCTGCCGCGGCTCCTCGCCGACCACGCGGGGCACGAGTTCGACCTCGCCCGTGAGACACCGTGGACGGCACGCCTGTTCGCGGTCACGGAGACCGAACACGTGCTGCTCCTCGTCGTGCACCGCATCGCCACGGACGACGCGTCGCTGATCGTCCTGGTCCGCGACCTGGCGGCCGCGTACGGGGCCCGCAGGGAAGGGCGCGCACCCGAACGGGCGCCGCTGCCCCTCCAGTTCGCGGACTACGCCCTGTGGGAGCAGGAGATGCTGCGGGACGAGGAGGACCGCGACAGCCTCATCGGCGAGCAGTTCGCCCACTGGAAGAAGGCCCTCGCGGACGTCGGCCCCGAGCAGGAACTGCCGACGGACAGGCCCAGGCCCGCCCTGCCCTCGCACCGCGCCGACGAGGTGCCGCTGGAGCTCGACAGCGCCACCCACATCCGCCTCACGGAGATCGCCGAGGCCGACAGCGCCACCTTCTTCATGGTGGTGCAGGCCGCGCTCGCGCTGCTCCTTTCGGGGCTCGGCGCGGGCACCGACCTCGCCCTGGGCACGGTGCTGCCGCGCCGGGACGAGGAGGGGGACCTGGACGGCGTCGTCGGCCCGTTCGCCGACCCGCTGGTCCTGCGCACCGACGCGTCCGGCGACCCGACGTACCGCGAACTGCTCGGCCGCGCACGGGACGCGTACCAGCGCGCGGTCCAGAACCCGGACGTCCCCTTCGGGCGGCTCGTCGACACGCTCGCGCTGCCCGCCGGACCCCAGCACCCCCTGTTCCAGGTGGTCCTGGAGATCCTCAGCGACTCCGCCGAGATGTGGGAGTCACCGGAGCTGCCGGGCCTGCGCACCACGCGCCTGCCGGTGGGTACCCCGGCCGCCCACCCCGACCTGGTCGTCGCCCTCACCGAGCGGCACGGCTCCGACAGCGGCCCGGACGGCGCCGACGGCGCGCTGCGGTACGCCACCGAACTGTTCGACCGCTCCACGGCGTCCGCGCTCGCCCGGCGGCTGACCCGCGTACTGCAACAGGTCGCGGACGATCCCGGACTCCGGCTCAGCCAGGTGGAACTCCTCCTGGACGAGACCGAGCGCCGCCAGGCCCTGGAGACCCGCGGAGCCACCGCGGCGCCGATCCCGGACGGCACGGTCGTCGAACTGCTCGCCGAACAGGCGGCGCTGGCGCCCGACACCCTCGCCGTCATGGACCACGACGGGCCGCTCACCCACGGCGCGCTCGACGCCGCCTCCGGACGCCTGGCCCGGCGCCTCGCCGAGCAGGGCATCGGCACGGAGGACATCGTGGTCCTCGCCCTGCCGCCCACATCGGGCCTCGTCGTCGGGGTCCTCGGGGTGCTCAGGGCCGGCGCCGCCTGCCTGATCGCCGACCCGAACCGGCCCATGGAGGACGTGGCGTCGTGCCTGCGGCAGGTCACACCCGCCGCCCTCGTCTGCACGTTCGCCATGGCCCCGCTCCTCGGCGACGGCGTGACCGTGCCCTTCCTGCTCCTCGACGACCCGAGGCTCCCGGCCATCGACGACACGGCACCGCAGTCCGGCCCACCGCTGCCGACACCCCTGCCCCGGCAGGCGGCACTCGTCCTCAGCACCCGGGCACCGGACGGCGCGGACGGCACCGTCGCGGGCGCCGTCGTCGAACACCGGACGCTCGTCGACCACGCCGTGCACCACCAGCACGCGGCGCCCACCCACCACGGAGTGACGTTCCTCGACGTACGGGCTCCTGTGTCCGCGCTCCTGACACCGTTGCTCTCCGCCCTGTGCGCGGGCGGCGGCGTCCGGCTCGGCGTACCGGGCGAGGACGCGGCACCGTCCGCCGGGCCGACAGGCGCACAGCGTCTGGTCACCTCCCGGGACCTGCTGGCCACCGCCGACGCGCGGACCGCCGACGCGGTGCCCTTCGCCGAGGTGACCGTCGTCGACAGCGAAGGCGACGCGGCCGTCGACGACACCCGTGCCTGGCTGGCCGCGCACCCGCGCACCACCCTCGTCAGCGCCCACAGCGCGGCGGAGACCGGCGGCCCCTGGCTCGACCACCGGACAGGACCGGGCGAACCCCTGCCCGACCGCGCCCCCACCGGCACCCCGGTGCCCAACACGCGCGCCTACGTCCTCGACGACTACCTGCGCCCCGTACCGCCCGGCGGCACCGGCGACCTGTACGTCGCGGGCTCGTCCCTCGCCCGCGGCTACGCGGAAGCCCCCGGCCTCACCGGTGAACGCTTCGTCGCCTGCCCCTTCGCGGCGGCCGGAGGCGAACGCATGCTGCGCACCGGCGAACGAGCCAGGCGGAGCGCCGACGGGCTGCTCACCCTGCACGGCCGGGGGCACGGCGGGACCCGTACGGCAGGGCGCCGGGCGGGCGGCGACCACGGCGACCTGGAGATGCTGCTTCCGCTGCGGCCCAAGGGCGACCTCCCGCCGCTGTTCTGCATGCACACCGGTACGGGACTGAGCTGGGCGTACGCGGCGCTGCTCCGGCACCTGCCGCAGGACCGGCCCGTCTACGGGGTGCAGGCCCGCGGGCTCGCCGAACCGGAGCCGCTGCCGCAGAGCCTGGAGGAGATGGCGGCCGACTACGCGGAGCAGATCAGGACCGTCCAGCCCGCGGGGCCCTACCACCTGCTCGGCTGGTCCCTCGGGGGCCTGATCGCCCAGGCCGTCGCCGCGCACCTGGAGGAACAGGGCGAACAGGTCGAGCTCCTCGCGGTGATCGACGGATACCCCGAGGAGTTCGGCGGGGCCCAGTACAGCGACGTCCAGGCCGAGGGCGGTCAGGACGGCACCACCACACCGCGCGCGAGCAACCTGGGGCTGCCGCCGGACGAGAACATCGGCCAGGACATGGACGAGGGACTCAGGGCCAACATGCGCGAGGTCATAGACAACGTGGGACGGCTCACCCCGCGCCACACGCCGCGCCGCTTCGGAGGCGACCT
Source organism: Streptomyces venezuelae (assembly GCF_008642335.1). Lineage (NCBI taxonomy): Bacteria > Bacillati > Actinomycetota > Actinomycetes > Kitasatosporales > Streptomycetaceae > Streptomyces > Streptomyces venezuelae. Next base: position 7,599,740 of record NZ_CP029191.1, read on the forward strand.
GCTGCTCTTCGTCGCGACGGAGGACCGGCCCGCGGACATGACCGCGGCGGCCGCGGGCGAAACCTGGCGGCCCTATATCGCCGGGGACATCGAGTCCCACGACATCGCCGCGAGCCACTACACGATGCTGCAGCCCGCACCTTCGGCACGGATCGGAGGCGTCATCGCGGACAAGCTCCGGTGACGGAAACGGAATTCCCGGCACGAGAGAACGCAAGAGAAAAGAACGTCAGAGCCGAAGAAGGTAATGGCCAGCGAGTGAAAGGGCGAAAGGGCCCCGAATGTCGAAGGCAGTGAGCACGTCCGCGCACACCCGCAGAAACGGCATCGAACCCGTACCGGAACTCGTCGAAATCGGCGCGCACACCCCGATCGTCGAACTGGACACCGGCGGGCGCACCCCGAGCCGCCACTGGCTCGCGACCGGCTACGACGAAGTGCGGGCCATCCTCGGCGACGACAGGTTCAGCATGCTGCCGCTCGACGACGGCAGGAACGGCGGGAAGCGCCAGATCGAGGTCGGCAACCTGCGCCAGTACGACCCGCCCGAGCACACGCGGCTGCGCCGCATGCTCACCCCCGAGTTCACGATGCGGCGGATCCGCAGGCTGGAACCGTTCATCGAGGAGATCGTCGAGCACTGCCTCGACGCGCTGGAAGGCGCGGGCAGGCCCGCCGACCTCATCCGCCACTTCGCCTGGCCCATCCCGGGGCTCGTCGGCTGCGCGCTCCTCGGGGTGCCCCGGGACGACGCGGCGGAGATCGCCCGCAACCTCAACATCAGCAGGACCGGCACCGGCTTCGGCCGGCACACCAGCCGCGAGGAGCGCGAACGCCAACGGGCCGCCGTCAACGCGTACATGACGTACATGAACAGGCTCATCCGGCAGAAGCGCCGCGACCCCGGCGACGATCTGCTCGGCATGCTCATCCGACGGCACGGCGACGACCTCACCGACGACGAGCTGACCGGCATGGCCGCCGCCATCATGGGCTCCGGTCTCGAGGACATCGGCGGCATGCTCGGCCTCGGGCCGCTGGCCCTCCTCGAACACCCGGACCAGCTCGCCCTGTTCCAGGACCGGCCCGACCTGCTCGACTCCGCGGTCGAGGAACTCATCCGCTACGTCTCGTCGGTGCAGAACGCCACACCCCGCACCGCCCTGCAGGACGTGACCGTCGGCGGGCAGCTGATCAGGGCGGGGGAGTCCGTCATCTGCTCGCTGCTGGGGGTGAGCCGCGACCCCGCGGCCGGCGCCTCGTCGAACGGCGCACCGCAGGACACGCTCGACATCACCCGCGACAACTCCGGGCACCTGGCGTTCGGGCACGGCGTCCACCACTGCATCGGCGCGGTCCTCGCCCGCGTCGAACTCCGCATCGCGATATCGGCACTCTTTCGCCGTTTCCCCGAGCTGTCACTCGGGGGGCCGGCCGAAGAAATCCGCTTCCGCACCTGGACGCCCAATTACGGGGTCGACGAACTCCTCGTGCGGTGGTGAGCGCGGCTTACCGGGCACCCCATCCTGGACAACCTTGACGGGTGTGCGGAGCCGAATTCAGACTCGTGAGACAGTGCGAAAGGATTCCGAGAAATGCCCAAACCACTGGACGAAACCGGGCAGTCTCCGCTCGTCGAGACCACCCCTCCCGGGACACTGGACCGCGCCTGGCTCGCCACCGGATACGACGAGGTGCGGGCGATCCTCGGCGACACGGACCGCTTCACCACACTGCCGCCCGCCGACAACATCGAGGACTCCCGGCGCCTGGTGCAACCCGGCAACCTGCTGCACTACGACCCGCCCGAGCACACCCGGCTGCGGAAGATGCTCACCGGCGAGTTCACGCTCCGCCGGGTGCGCACCCTGGAACCCCTCGTCGAGGGCATCGTGACCGAGCGTCTCGACGCCATGGAGGGCGCCGCCCAGCCCATCGACCTCGTACCGCACTTCGTCTGGCCCACCACCAGCCTCATCGGCTGCGCGTTGCTCGGCATACCCCGCGACGACCAGGCCGAACTCGCCCGCCACCTCGACACCAACCGCATCGACAACCCCGACAGGGACCAGCGGGACGCGGCGGGCAACTCGTACCTCGTCTACCTCAGCAAGTTCACCGCACAGAAACGCCGCAACCCCGGCGAGGACCTGCTCGGCCGCCTCATCCAGCGCCACGGCGACGACCTCACCCCCGCCGAACTGACCGGAACCGCCGCGACCCTCCTCGCCTCCTTCATCCAGAACGTCGGCGGCACCCTTGGGCTCGGCATCCTCGCCCTACTCGAACACCCGGACCAGCTCGCCCTGCTCAAGGAGCGCCCGGACCTCATCGACCACGCGGTGGAGGAGCTGATCCGGAGCGTCTCGATCATCTCGCACGCCTCGCCCCGCACCGCCCGGGAGGACGTCACCCTCGCGGGCAAGACGGTCAAGGCGGGGGAGCCCGTGGCCTGTTCGCTGCTCGGCGCCAACAACACCAACTCGCCGGGGGAGCCCACGGAGCCCATCGACATCACGCGGGACAACAGCCGGCACATGGCGTTCGGCCACGGCATCCACTACTGCCTCGGCGCGCCGCTGACCAGGATGGAACTCCGTATCGCGATCGCGGAACTGATCGGCAGGTTCCCCGGGGTGCGGCTCGCCGTGCCGCGCGACGAACTCCGCTTCACGTCGAAGGCCGTGGAGACGCTGCCGGTGGCCTGGTAAGGGGCGACATGCCGCACGAGAGCACACCGGTGCCGCTGCACACCCGCCGCACGCACTTCGACCCCGCCGACGACCTGCGGCGCCTCGCCGCCGACGGGCCCGTCACCCGCGTCAGCCTGGCACCCGGCGCGGGCGGCGAACCCCTGTGGCTGGTCACGGGACACGAGGAGGTGCGCAGAGTCCTCGGGGACCACACCCGGTTCTCCACCCGCCGCCGCTTCGGCTCGCGCGAACCGGCCGGCGGCGACGGCGAGCGGCCCGACGAAGGCGTCGGGCTCCTCATGGACTACGACCCGCCCGAACACACCCGGCTGCGCAAAATGCTCACGCCCGAGTTCACGGTACGGCGGATGCGCAGGCTCCAGCCGCGCATCGAAAACATCGTCGCCGAGCGCCTCGACGCCATGGAGCGCGCCGGACACCCCGCAGACCTGGCGGAACTCTTCGCCTCCGCGATCCCGGGGCCGGTGCTGTGCGAACTCATCGGTGTGCCGCGCGACGACCGCGACGACTTCCTGCGCCGCTGCCACGCCCACCTCGCCACCGGCCGCGGCCGCCAGGAGCGCACGGCCGCCGGATCCGCCTTCACCCGCTACCTCGCAGCCCTGGTGGCACGGCAGCGCAAGAACCCCGACGACGGCTTCCTCGGCATGCTCGTCCGCGACCACGGAGGCGACTTCACCGACAAGGAACTGCGGGGCATCTGCATCCTCCTGATGCTCGCCGGCCTCGACAACATCTCCGGCATGCTGGGTCTCGGCGCCCTCGCCCTCCTGGAGAACCCGGACCAGCTCGCCCTCGTGCGCGACGATCCCGCCGCGCTGGACCGCGCCGTCGAGGAACTGCTCCGCTACCTGTCGGTGCCGCACGCCCCCACCCCCCGCACCGCCGTCGAGGACATCACCCTCGGCGGCCGGCTGATCAGAGCGGGCGACACCGTCGTCTGCTCGATCCCGCTGGCCAACCGCGACCCGCACCTGACCGCTGAGCCCGACCGGCTCGACCTGACCAGGGAACCCGTGCCGCACGTCGCGTTCGGGCACGGCATCCACCACTGCATCGGCGCGGCCCTGGCCCGGATGGAACTCCGCATCGCGTACACGGCGCTGCTGCGGCGCTTTCCCGGACTGCGGCTCGCGGTCCCCGCACAGGACGTGGCGTTCCGCGTCCGCTCGACCGCCTACGGGGTGGAGCGGCTGCCGGTCACCTGGTGAGAACAGAGAGGCAGGAGAGGAGGGGAGCAGAGAGGTGGAGGTACACGTCGACCGCGGCCGGTGCGCGGGCTCCGGCCTGTGCATGAGCTACGTACCCGCCGTGTTCGACCAGTCGGAGGACGACGGGAAGGTGCTGCTCAAGGCGGCACGGCCCGAACCGGGAACGGCCGCGGCGGTGCGCGGCGCCGCCGCGAGATGCCCGGCCGGCGCGATCACGCTGAGCGGCGGGGACGCGCACGGCCGCTAGGACTTCATCACGATCGGTGCTCACACATCGCTCAAACATCACAGTGGGGTGGGGAAATGACGCATGCTCCCGTACGCGACGTCGTCATCGTCGGCGGCGGCACGGCCGGCTGGATGACCGCCGCGTATCTGACGGCGGCCTTCGGCGACCGGATCAACATCACGCTCGTGGAGTCGGCGGACGTCGGCACCATCGGCGTCGGCGAGGCCACGTTCAGCGACATCAGGCACTTCTTCGAGTTCCTCGGCCTGGCCGAGCGGGACTGGATGCCCGCCTGCAACGCCACGTACAAACTCGCGGTCCGCTTCGAGAACTGGCGCGAGCCGGGGCACCACTTCTACCACCCCTTCGAGCAGCTCAGGTCGGTCAAGGGGTTCCCGCTCACCGACTGGTGGCTGCGGTACCCCACGAGCGACCGGTTCGACGTGGACTGCTTCGTGATGGCATCCCTCATCGACGGCAACCGCAGCCCCCGCTACCTCGACAACCGGCTCCTGGAACAGGACTTCGTCGAGGGCGAGGCGTCGCCGAACACCATCGCCGAGTACCAGGGCGCCCAATTCCCGTACGCCTACCACTTCGAGGCGCACCTCCTCGCCAAGTACCTGACGCAGTACGCCACTCAGCGCGGGGTGCGGCACGTCGTCGACAACGTCGTGGACGTCGGACTCGACGAGCGCGGCTGGCTCTCACACGTGCGGACCGCCGAGCACGGGCGCCTGGACGGGGACCTCTTCGTCGACTGCACCGGCTTCCGCGGCCTGCTCATCAACAAGGCGCTGGAGGAGCCCTTCGTCTCCTACCAGGACACCCTGCCCAACGACAGCGCGGTCGCCCTCCAGGTCCCCATGGACATGGACAAGGACCCGCTCCACCCCTGCACCACGGCGACCGCCCAGGACGCCGGATGGATCTGGACCATCCCGCTGATCAGCCGCATCGGCACCGGCTACGTCTACGCACGCGACTACATGGACCCCGATGAGGCCGAGCGCACCCTGCGCGAGTTCGTCGGCCCCGCCGCGGCCGACGTGCCCGCCAACCACATCCGCATGCGGATCGGGCGCAGCCGCCGCTCCTGGGTCAACAACTGCGTGGCCATCGGCCTGTCCAGCGGCTTCGTCGAACCGCTGGAGTCGACCGGGATCTTCTTCATCCACTACGCGATCGAGCAGCTCGTCAAGTACTACCCGGCGGCCGACTGGGACCTCCCCCTGCGCGAGCAGTACAACAGCGCGCTGGAGAACGTGATGGACGGCGTACGGGAGTTCCTCGTCCTGCACTACCGCGGCGCGAAGCGCGCGGACAACCAGTACTGGCGGGACACCAAGACGCGGGCCGTGCCCGACGCGCTCGCCGAGCGCCTGGAGCTGTGGGAGAGCAAGGTCCCCGACGCCGGCACGGTCCACCCGCGCTACCACGGCCTGCCGCCCTACTCGTACAACTGCATCCTGCTCGGCACCGGCGGGATCCCCGTCCGGCCCTCGCCCGCCCTCGACCTGATCGACGAGAAGGCGGCGCTCGCGGAGTTCCAGGCCATCAAGGACAAGGCGCGGTCGCTGGTCCGGACGCTGCCGACGCAGAACGCCTACTTCAAACGCATGCGCGACGGGGTGTGAACGGGGCACATGGACATCGAGTTCCGCGACATGATGGCGTCGTTCCCGACCGGTGTGTCGGTCGTGACGGCCCGGGACGGCGGCGCGGGCCCCCGGGGGATGACGTGCTCCTCGCTGTGCAGCCTCAGCGTGAACCCGCCGACGCTGTTGATGTGTCTGCGCAGCGGCAGCCCGACGCTGAGAGCCGTGACCGACAGCGGCGCGTTCGCGGTCAACCTGCTGCACGGCGAGGCGGGCTGGGTCGCCGCGCTCTTCGCGTCCGGGGCACCCGACCGCTTCGAGCGCGTCGCCTGGCGGCCCTTCGGCCGCGGGCGCAGCCCCGCGCTGGTCGAGGCCGCGCACGCCGTCGCCGAGTGCACCGTCGAACGCACCCACCCCTCGGGCGACCACGTGATCGTCGTCGGAGCGGTGCGCTCGGTCGAACGCCTGCGCCACGAGAGCGCCCTGCTCTACGGCTTCCGGCGCTACAGCGAACTCGCCCCGTCCCCGGCTGAACCGGCCGTGGGGGCCCTCTCCGAACGGGGCGGGTGAACGCCGTGCCCGCCGCCGGCCCGCCCGCGGCCGCCGAGCTGCTGTCGGCAGCCCCCGTACCACCGATCGCGGCACACCCCCTGCTCGTCTTCCTGCTGCAGGTCGGCGTGTTGCTGCTCCTCGCCATCCTGCTCGGCAGGCTGGCCTCGCGCTGCGGACTCCCGGCCATCGTGGGGGAGTTGAGCGCGGGCGTGCTCCTCGGCCCGTCCCTGTTCGGCTGGGCGGCGCCGGACGCGGCCGCCTGGCTCCTGCCCTCCGACCCGGCCCAGGTGCATCTGCTCGACGCCGTCGGACAGATCGCCGTCCTCCTCCTCGTGGGGCTCACCGGCATCGAGATGGACCTGCGGATGATCCGCCGCAGGGGCGGTACGGCACTGCGCGTCAGCCTCGCCGGGCTGCTCGTGCCCCTCGCCCTGGGGGTCGGCCTCGGGTATCCGGTGGCGCACATGCTCGGCATCGACACGTCCGACCGGCAGATGTTCGCGCTCTTCCTGGGCGTCGCCATGTGCGTCAGCGCCATCCCCGTCATCGCCAAGACGCTGATGGACATGGACCTCATCCACCGGGACGTGGGCCAGCTGACGCTGGCCGCGGGGATGATCGACGACACCTTCGGCTGGCTCATGCTCTCCGTGGTCTCCGCGATGACCGTGGGCGGTCTGACGGCGGGCGTGTTCGCCGAGGCCGTCGGCTCCCTCCTGCTGGTCCTCCTGATCGCGCTGCTGATCGGCCGCCCGCTCGTGCGCAGAGCCCTGCGTCTGTGCAAGGGCTCGGACGAGCGGACGGTGTCCGCGGCCGCCGCGATGATCCTGCTCGCGGCGGCCGGCACCCAGTCGCTCGGCCTCGAAGCGGTCTTCGGGGCGTACCTGTGCGGCATGCTCATCGGCTCCAGCGGGGAGTTCGACCGGGCCCGCACGGTGTCGCTGCGCATGGTCGTCCTCGCCGTCCTCGCACCCGTCTTCTTCGCGACCGCGGGGCTCCGCATCGACCTGCGCGCGCTCACCGAGCCCGCGGTGCTCGGGGCCGCGCTGATCGTGCTCGCCGTCGCCGTCCTCGGGAAGTTCGCGGGTGCCTACATCGGCGCGCGCCTGAGCAGACTGAGCCGCTGGGAGGCGCTCGCGCTCGGCGCGGGAATGAACGCCCGCGGCGTCATCGAGATCATCGTCGCGATGGTCGGGCTGCGGCTCGGCATCCTCGACACCCGTACGTACACGATCATCGTCCTCGTCGCCGTCGTCACCTCCGTCATGGCGCCGCCGCTGCTCAAGGCGGCCGTGAAACGCATCGACTGCACGCCGGAGGAGCAGCGCAGGCACACGGCGTGGCGCGGTGCGCCCGCGCGGGGGAGTCCGGAGCGGGGGAGCCCGGAGCGCGCCGAGACCTGACCCGTCTCCCCGGCCGCGTATCCCCCGGGGCAGATTCTCGACACGGAACCGGAACGGCCGCACCCCCTCGCGTGGGCGGTCGTTCCGGCATGTCCCGGTGCGCTGTCCCGCACCCTTCAGGGCACTGTGCGGACGCCCCGCTTTGTGCCCGCCGTGTGACCGGCCGCCGCGTAGAAGTTGGGTCCATGTTCACCTCACACAAGCGAGCATTCGCACGCAAGCGAGCCATCGCCCCCGCACTCGTCGCCGCGTCCGCCCTCGTCGCCGGAGGCGTCCTCACGGGCTGCTCGGGGGACTCCTCCGCCGCCTCGTCGGACAAGGACCCGTCCGCGTCCCCGACCAGCCCCTTCGACCAGGGACTCGCGTACTCCAAGTGCATGCGCGAGAACGGGGCGCCCGACTACCCCGACCCACAGCAGGACACCGGCGGCGTCAGGCTCACCCCCGGCGAGGGCGTCGATCCGAACTCCGAGTCGTTCAAGAAGGCCGAGGAGGCCTGCCGCGACAAGGCCCCGCAGGGCCTGGGCGGCGGCGGTGGCGGTGGCGCCGCCCTCGACTCGGGGAAGGTCTCGGCCTGGGCGAAGTGCCTGCGCGAGAACGGGCTCCCCAAGTTCCCCGACCCGGAGATCGAGGGCAGCAACATGAAGATCGACATCAACGGCACCGGCATCACCCCGGGCGGCGCCGAGTTCACCAAGGCCATGGGCGCCTGCCAGAGCAAGTACCCCGGCGGCGGCATGATGATGAACAACGGTCAAGGGGGAGGCGTCCCGCAGTGACCAGCCGCGACGAGACCGAAGCGCTGTCCGTGGCCGGCGAGCCGTCCGGCGCGCTGGAACGGCACAGCTCCGGTGAGATGTCGACGAAGCGGCACAGTGCCGGCGAGGTGTCGACGCAGCGGCCCGGAGCGGTCGACACCGCCGAGGAACCCGACCCGGACACCCGCCCCCGGACCCGCGACCTGGAGACGTCCCTCACCGCGGAGGCCGCCACCGCACCGGACACCGCGGTGGGCGGCGGTTCCGACGACGGCTCCGACGACGACGGGGCGCCGCACGGCGGTGGCCGCAGGCGCCGACCGCTGCGCACCTCGCTGATCGCGCTCGCCGCGATCACCGTGGCCGCGGCGGCCGGCGTCGCCGCCACCGGCACCATCGGCGGCGACGGCGGCGGCTCCGGGGGCTCCGCGCCCTCGGGCCCGCCCGCCACGGCGAAAGTGGAGCGCACCACGCTCACCGACACCGAGACCGTCGACGGCAATCTCGGCTACGGCGACGCGACCACCGTGCAGGCACCGGCCTCGTCCTCCGGCACGGGCGACGGACAGTCGGGCCAGGGACAGTCGGGACAGGGCCAGTCCGGGCAGGGCCAGTCCGACCAGTCAGGGCAAGGCTCCGCCGCCGCGGGCAGCGCGGGCGACGGCATCGTCACCTGGGTGCCCGAGGAGGGCAAGAGGATCGAGCGCGGCGACACCGTCTACCGCGTCGACCAGCAGCGGATACCGCTCCTGTACGGCTCGTTCCCGCTGTACCGCACCCTGCAGTCCGGCAGCACGGGCGACGACGTCAAGATGCTGGAGAAGAACCTCCGTGCCCTCGGCTACACGGGGTTCACCGTCGACGACACGTACAACTCCGCGACCGCCGAGGCCGTCAAGGAGTGGCAGGACGACCTGAACCGTGAGGAGACCGGCACCGTGGCCGCCGGGGACGCCGTGGTCGCCGACGGCGCTCGGCGCGTCGCCGACGTGAAGACCTCGCCCGGCGCCGCCCTCAGCGGCAGCATTCTGTCCTGGACCGGCACCGAGCGGATCGTCGGCGTCGACTTGGACGTGCAGTTCGAGGATTTGGTCGAGAAGGGCACCAAGGTCACCGTCGAACTCCCCGACAACACCACTGTGCAGGCCGAGGTCACGGACATCGGGACACCTTCCACCTCCAAGGGCGACGACTCCGCGGACGGCTCCGGATCCGGCTCCGGCGACTCCGGCTCGGGGAACTCCGACGACAAGGCCACCCTGCCCGTCGAGCTGACGGTGAAGGACCAGAAGGGCCTCGGGCGCTACCAGGCCGCCGCCGTCCAGGTCACGCTGAAGGCCGAGTCCCGCAAGGACGTCCTCGTCGTCCCCGTGAGCGCCCTGGTGGCGCAGCGCGGCGGAGGGTACGCGGTGGAGGTCGTCACCGCGGACGGCACCGAGTACCGCCCGGTCAAGCTCGGCATGTTCGCCGACAGCAGGGTCGAGGTGTCCGGCAAGGGCATCAAGGAAGGCACCGTCGTGGGGGTCCCCAAGTGACCTCGTCCACCCCGGAGCTCCCTGTCGCCTCCGTCTCCGCCGCGGACCGGCCCGTGGTCGAGCTGACGGGCGTCTCCAAGACGTACGAGGACGTCGCCGCCCTGCGCGGCGCCGACCTGGTCATCCGGCGCGGTGAACTCCTCGCCATCGTCGGCCCATCGGGGTCCGGCAAGTCCACGATGCTCAACATCATGGGCACCCTGGACCGCCCGTCGGCGGGCCGCGTCCGCATCGACGGGCACGACGTGGCCGACCTGACCGACCGCGAACTGTCCGCACTGCGCGCCGACACCATCGGCTTCGTCTTCCAGCAGTTCCACCTGGCCTTCGGCGTACCGGCACTGGACAGCGTCGCCGACGGACTGCTCTACAGCGGCAGGCCGCGCGGCGAGCGGCGCCGCCTCGCCGAACGGGCGCTGCGCCGCGTCGGCCTCGGCCACCGGCTCTACCACCAGCCGCACCAGTTGTCCGGCGGCGAGAAGCAGCGCGTGGCCATCGCCCGCGCCGTGCTCGGCGACCCGCCGCTGCTGCTCGCCGACGAACCGACCGGCGCGCTCGACTCACGGTCGGGAGCCGTCGTCATCGAGCTGCTCCACGAGCTGCACGAGGCCGGGACGACCGTCGTGGTCATCACCCACGACCGCGACATCGCCGCCACCCTGCCCCGCGAGGTGCGCCTCAAGGACGGCCGGATCGAGCACGACTCGCTCACGGCCGACGGCGACTCCTCTGCCCTCGTTTCCCACGACGCCCTCGTGCCCCAGGAGGCCGTGCGATGACCGCGATCAAGGAGCTGGAGCGCGCCGCGGCCCCCGAGCCCCCGCGACGGCCGAAGCCCGCCCGGATGAACCCCGCCGACGTGCTGCGGGTCGGCGGCTCCGGGCTGCGCTCCCGGCCGATGCGGGTGTTCCTCTCGGCGCTCGGCATCGCCATCGGCATCGCCGCGATGGTCGGCGTGGTCGGCATCTCCACCTCCTCCACCGAGGACCTCAACCGCAGGCTGCAGGACCTGGGCACCAACCTCCTGACGGTGACCCCGGGGCAGAACTTCAGCGGCGGCGAGGCCCATCTGCCGGAAGAGTCCGTCGACATGATCGCGGCGATGGACGACGTGGAGTCGGTCTCCGCCCTCGGCAAGACGAGCGCCAAGGTGTACCGCAGCGACCACACGCCGGTGGAGGAGACCGGCGGCCTCAACGTGTCGGCGGCCCGCACGGACCTGCCGAAGTCGGTCGGCGCGGAGATCGTCGACGGCCGCTGGCTCAACGCCGCCAACAGCCGCTACCCGGCGGTCGTCCTCGGTCCCAAGGCCGCCGAGCAGCTCGGCGTGCACCGGGCGGGGGACGACGTGAAGGTCTGGATCGGCGGCCACTGGTTCACCGTCGTCGGCCTGCTCGCCCCCAACGAACTCGTGCCGTCCCTCGACTCGTCCGCCCTCGTGGGCTGGTCCGTGGCGGAGCGGGAACTGGACTTCGACGGCTCGCCGACCACCATCTTCACACGCGCCGATGAATCGTCCGTCAACGACGTGCAGGAAGTCCTGGGCGCCACCACCAACCCCGAGAGCCCCAACGAGGCCAACGTCTCCCGGCCGTCGGACGCGCTGGCCGCCAAGGAAGCCACCGACGACACCCTCAGTGGACTGCTGCTCGGCCTCGGCGGAGTGGCCCTGCTCGTGGGCGGCGTCGGCGTCGCCAACACCATGGTCATCTCCGTCCTGGAACGCCGCTCCGAGATCGGCCTGCGCCGCTCGCTCGGCGCCACCCGCGGGCAGATCCGCACCCAGTTCCTGGCCGAGGCGCTGCTCCTGTCCGCGCTCGGCGGCCTGGGCGGCGTCCTGCTCGGCATCGCCGTCACCGGCGGCTACGCCTCCTACCAGGGCTGGCCGTCCGTCGTCCCCGTCTGGGCAATGGCGGGCGGCGTCGGCGCCACGCTCGTCATCGGCGGCCTCGCCGGCTTCTACCCGGCGGTACGCGCGGCACGGCTGCCCCCGACCGAGGCCCTGGCGACGACATGAGACCCGCCACCCGTCTCGTGAGACCGCCGCCGCCCACCTGAAGGCCCCCAAGACCCTCCGCGAGGCCCGAAAGGGCCTCAGGGACCGCGGTGCTCCTGCTGGAGCCCATCCCCCGTGCCACAGGCGCACCGCGCCCGTCCGCGCCGCCTCCGGGCCGATCCCGGAACGCGACGCGGACGGGACCCGGCGCTGTCCGGCCGCGAACGGTCGGACAGCCGAGATCAGGCGGCCAGCCCCGCCACCCGCGCAAGACGCCGGAACGAGTCGAGGAGCCCCGCCCGGTCGTACGTACTGGTCGTCACCAGCACCTCCTGCGCCCCGCTCTCCTTGATCACTCGCTCCAGCTCGTCGGCGACCTGCTCCTCCGTGCCGTGCACGTGGCCGGTCAGCCCCGACTCGTAGAAGCCGCGCTCCTTCTCCGTCATGGTCAGGGACTCCACGCGCTCGGCGGGCAGCAGCGGCGGGAACGTGCCGTGCGTGCGCGAGTACGCCATCGACCAGGCCTCCGGCACGAGCAGCCGGCGCGCCGCCTCCCGGCTCTCCGCCACGGCGACGCTGCCCGCGATCATGACGTAGGGCTCCGCCAGCCACGGCGAGGGCCGGAAGCCGCTCCGGTACCGGTCGATGCCGCGCAGCATCTTCTCGCGGCCCCGGAGGTCGCCGATGACCAGCGGAAGGCCCGCGTCGGCGGCGATCGTCGCGCCCTCGCCCACCGCCAGGACGTACGGCGGGACGGTCAGGCCCTCGGCGGGCCTGGCCCGCACCCCCGTCGCCGACGTGCCGCGGAACCAGTCGAGCAGCTCACCGAGCTGCGTCGCGAAGTCCGCGGCGTCGTGCTTGTCGCGCCCCAGTGCCTTGCGCACCCCGTCGGTGAAGCCGACCGACCGGCCGAGCCCCATGTCGATCCGGCCGGGGAAGAGCGATTCGAGCACCCCGAACTGCTCGGCGACCACCAGCGACTGATGGTTCGGCAGCATCACACCGCCGGTGCCGACCCGGATGGTGCGGGTGGCCGCCGCGACGGCCGACGCGAGGACGGTGGGCGCCGAGCCCGCGACGCCCGGCACCCCGTGGTGCTCGCTGACCCAGAAGCGATGAAAACCGAGTGCCTCGACGTCCTGGGCCAGGCGCACCGTGTCGCGCAGGGCCTCGGGGCCGTCGTGCCCCTCCCGGGTGCGCGATCGGTCGAGGACGGAGAACCGGGTTGCCGCGATCACTGAGCTCACACAGGGTTCAACGCACACGGCCCGCCGGGATTCCCGATGCCGGCACCGGCCCGCCTCGCGGATCGGCTCCGGGCGCTCCTACGCTGTCGACGTGATGGAAGACAGCAGATCCCCCAAGGACAGCAGCAGGCCCCTGGCCGTGTTCGACCTGGACGGCACCCTCGCGGACACCGGCCACCGGCAGCGCTTCCTGGAGGGCAGGCCCCGCGACTGGGACGCGTTCTTCGCCGCGGCGCCCCAGGACCCGCCGCTGGCCCGCGGCGTCGAGCTGGCCCTGGCGAGCGCGGCGGAGTGCGAGGTCGTCTATCTGACCGGCCGCCCCGAGCGCTGCCGTGCCGACACGGTGGACTGGCTGGCCCGCCAGGGGCTGCCGGAGGGGCGGATCTGGATGCGCCGCAACAACGACCGGCGCCCCGCACGCCGCACCAAACTGGAGATCCTCCAGGAGCTCGCCCGCAAGCGGACGGTCCGCATGCTCGTGGACGACGACGAGCTGGTCTGCGCCGACGCGGAACGCGCCGGCTTCACCGTCGTCCGGGTGACCTGGGCGAACACGCCGGAGACCCTCAAGGACGCCCAGGAGCGCGAGGGCCGCACCTAGGCGACCGGGCCTCATACCTCGGCGTCGTCCTCCAGCCGGAAGCCCACCTTCAGGCCGACCTGGTAGTGCTGGATCTCGCCGTCCAGGATGTGGCCGCGCACCTGCGTGACCTCGAACCAGTCCAGCGAGCGGAGCGTCTGCGAGGCCCGCGCGATGCCGTTGCGGATCGCCTGGTCGACGCCCTCGTGCGAGGTGCCGACGATCTCGGTGACACGGTACGTGTGGTTCGACATGAGGATGTTCCTCCGGGCCGTCGGGTGGGGCCGTACGGCACGGTGCCGCACGGCGCCGGGAAGTGCCGTCACTCCACCGTGCCCCAGTCCCTCCCGTGGCGCGAGACGGCGTACGCGACGGTGTACCCCTTGACCAGTTCATTGGTACGGACCAAAATCCAGCCAGTACCCGTTCGAGCCGTGTGCGCTCACCCCCCGCGTCGGGCTGACCTTCCCTGTCCGCAGGCAGAAAGTGACCCACGTGAGACCGCACCACCGTGCCGCCGTGTCCCTGGCGCTCGTCCTCTCCTCCACCGTCCTGGTCGCCGGGTGCGGCGTGCTGCCCGGCGGTGACGACTCCCGGACCGTCACGGTCTGGCTGATGAAGGACAGCGCGTCCCCGGAGTTCATCAAGCGCTTCACGTCGGACTTCGAGAAGGAGCACGACGGCATCGACCTGGACATCCGCATCCAGGAATGGACCGGCATCGGCGCCAAGGTGAAGAAGGCGCTCAAGGAGGAGGGCGGCGAAGGACCCGAGGTCATCGAGGTCGGCAACACCCAGGTCGCGCAGTACGTCGACGAGGGCGGCCTGTACGACCTGACCCTGGAGTCCGCGCGCGACCTCGGCATGGACGACTGGCTGCCGGGCCTCGCCGAGCCGGGCCGCTACCGAGGGGCCCAGTACGGCATCCCCTGGTACGCCGCCAACCGCGTCGTCATCTACAACAAGGACCTGTTCGCCGCGGCCGGCATCAAGACCCCGCCCCGCACCCGCGCCGAGTGGATCGAGGCCACGCAGAAGCTGAACACCGGCGGCAAGCAGGGCATCTACCTCGCGGGCCAGGACTGGTACACCCTCTCCGGCTTCATCTGGGACGAGGGCGGCGACCTGGCCAAGGAGACCAAGGAGTCCTCCGGCGACTGGAGCGGCACCCTGCACACGCCCGAGGCGCTGCGCGGCATGGAGTTCTACCGGCAGCTGCAGGCGCTCGGCGACGGTCCGCGCGACGCCGACGAGGAACACCCGCCGCAGACCGGCGTGTTCGCGGACGGCAAGGTCGCGCAGATCGTCGCGGTGCCCGGCGCGGCCCGCGCCATCGAGGAGAAGAACCCCGAACTCAAGGGCAAGCTCGGTTTCTTCCCCATCCCGGGCAAGAAGGCCGGCAAGCCCGCCGCTGTCTTCACCGGCGGCTCCGACCTCGTCGTGCCCGAGCACAGCGACGACCACAAGGGTGCCGTCGAGGTGATCGAGGCGCTGGCGGGCAAGAAGTGGCAGACCGATCTTGCGCGGACCATGAACTACGTCCCGAACAAGGCGAAGCTGGCCCCGGCGGTCGCCGACGAGGAGGGCGTGGCGGCGATGGCCGTCGGCGCGGCGAACGGCCAAGCGACCCCCAACTCCCCGCGCTGGGCGGAGGTCGAGGCGGACAACCCGATCAAGGGCTACATGACGAAGGTCCTGACCGGCGGCGACCCGGCGACCGAGGCCCGCAAGGCATCGGCCCGGATCACCAGGACACTGGACGTCGGCGGCTTGTGACCACCGACGCCCAGTGACGACGGCGGGCGCTACGCCACCGTGCTCAGCGACAGCGCGAAGCGCCCTCTCTCGTCCGTCCACCAGTGCGCCAGCTCAAGACCGGCGGCGGCCAGTTCGGCACGTACGCCGTCCTCACGGAACTTCGCCGAGATCTCCGTGCGGAGCTCCTCGCCCGCGGCGAAGTCGACCGCGAGGTCGAGCGCGTGGATCTTCACCGTCTGGTCGGCCGTGGAGCGCAGCCGCATTTCGATCCACTCGTGCTCGCGGTCCCAGACGGCCACGTGCTCGAAGGCGTCCGGGTCGAAGTCCCCGCCCAGCTCGCGGTTGATGACCGTCAGGACGTTCTTGTTGAACGCGGCGGTCACGCCCGTCCCGTCGTCGTACGCGGAGACGAGGACCGAGTCGTCCTTCACCAGGTCCGTGCCGAGGAGCAGCGTGTCGCCGGGGGAGAGGAGGTCGTGCACGGAGGCGAGGAACGCGGCGCGTTCGGCGGGCAGCAGGTTGCCGATCGTGCCGCCGAGGAAGGCGACAAGCCGGGGCCCGGGTGTGCCGGGCAGGGCGAGGCCGCGGGTGAAGTCGGCGATCAGTGCGTGCACGTCGAGCGCGGGCCGCTGCGCGAGCAGGGTGTTCGCGGCGCCGGTCAGCGCGCTCTCGCTCACGTCGACGGGAACGTAGGTGTGCAGGGACGCCATGGCGTCGATGAGGTGGCGGGTCTTCTCCGAGGAGCCCGAGCCCAGCTCGATCAGCGTCCGAGCCTCCGTGATCTTCGCGATCCGGTCGGCGCGGGCGACGAGGATCTCGCGTTCGGCGCGGGTGGGGTAGTACTCGGGCAGGGTGGTGATCTCCTCGAAGAGGGCGCTGCCGCGGGCGTCATAGAACCACTTGGGCGGCAGTGTCTTCGGGGTGCGGGTGAGGCCCTGGAGGACGTCGGCGCGCAGGGCCGCGCCGGTGGCGTCCTCGGGCAGGGTGCGGGTCAGCAGGAACGGGCTCACGCGGGGGGCTCCTTGAGCGGGGTCAGCAGTACGTCGGTGCGGCTGGCGGCGAGCAGGGTGCGGTCGGGCACCTCGCGCCAGTGCGGGTCGTCGTCGTAGGGCTCGGAGGCCACGACGGTGCGGCGGCCGGGTTCCGCGAGGTACCAGAGCGTGTCGCCCCAGGCGGTCGCGGCGATCGTGTCGCCATTGGTGAGCAGGAGGTTGAGGCGCGAGCCGGGCGCGGCCTCCGCGACCTCCAGGACGGTGTCCGCGAGGGCCTGTGCCTCTTCGTCGCCACGGCGCAGCCGGTTCAGGACGAGCGCCCACACCAGTGCGGAGTCGCAGCGCGCCTCCATCGAGAGCAGCTCGGCGGGGGGCAGGCCCTGCGCGAGCGTCCCGAGGGAGCGGGGCCAGCCGGTGAGCGCGCCGTTGTGGCTGAACAGCCACGGCCCGGCGGCGAAGGGCGCCGCCGCGGCCTCTCCGTCCGCTCCCGAGAGCGTCGCGTCGCGCACCGCGCCGAGCGCCGCCCCGGAGCGTACGACCCGCGCCAGGTCGGCGAAGGAGCCGTCGCCCCAGATGGGCCCGGAGCGGCGGTAGCGGGCGGGCACGGGGTCCCCTTCGGCGTACCAGCCCACGCCGAAACCGTCGGCGTTGACGGTTCCGTGGCGCTGCATCCGGGGCGCCCACGACTGCCGGAACAGGCTGTGCGCGGGCGCCACGAGGACACTCCCCAGCGGCTCCGGCGGGCCGAGGAACGCGAGGTGACGGCACATCAGGCGGGCCCCGGCGTCGGCGTCTCGGTGGGCCCCGCGTCCCGCGCGGTGCGGAACCCGGCGAAGATCTGCCGCCGCACCGGGTGGTCCCAGTTGCGGAACGTGCCGCGGCAGGCCACCTCGTCGACGGAGAACGCGCCGCCGCGCAGCACCTTGTAGTCGCCGCCGAAGAAGACGTCCGAGTACTCGCGGTAGGGGAAGGCGGCGAACCCCGGATAGGGCAGGAAGTCGCCGGACGTCCACTCCCACACGTCGCCGATCAACTGGCGCACCCCGAGCGGTGATTCACCCGCCGGGTAACTTCCCGCGGGGGCGGGGCGCAGGTGTCGCTGGCCCAGGTTGGCGCGCTCCGGTGTGGGGTCGGAGTCGCCCCACGGGTAGCGCGTCGACCGGTCGGTCACCGGGTCGTACCGTGCGGCCTTCTCCCACTCCTCCTCGCTGGGCAGCCGCCGACCCGCCCAGCGCGCGTACGCGTCGGCCTCGTACCAGCTGACGTGCAGGACCGGCTCGTCGTCGGGGACCGGCTCGATCGTGCCGAAGCGCCGCCGCAGCCACTGCCCGCCCTCGTGCCGCCAGAACAGCGGCGCGCACAGGTTGTGGCGGCGGACCATGGCCCAGCCCGCCGGGTCCCACCAGTGCATCCGTTCGTAGCCGCCGTCCTCGATGAAGCGCCGGTACGCGCCGTTCGTCACCGGGGTCGTGTCGATGAAGAACGGCGGGACGAGACGGTGGTGCGCCGGACGCTCGTTGTCGAGGGCCCACGGCTCCGTGGACGTCCCCATCGTGAACGGGCCGCCGGGCACGAGGACTTCACTCGGGCCCGTGAACGGCTCGCAGGACGGCGGATCCGGTGCGGTCAGGGCGGTCTGCCCCGACCTCAGCTGGTGCGTGATGAGCATCGTCTCGTCGTGCTGCTGCTCGTGCTGCGCGATCATCCCGAAGGCGAAACCCGCGTCGGTGAGCGGCGTGCCGCGGAACGGGGTTCTCTCCAGCACGTCCAGCGCACGTCCCCGCACCTCGGCCGCGTAGCCGCGGGCCTCCGCGGGTGCCAGCAGCGGCAGGCTCGGGCGCTCGGCGCGGGGATGCTCGAAGGCGTCGTACAGCGGATCGATCTCGGGCCGCATCGCCTCGCGCCCCGCGACAGCGCGCAGCAGCCACTGCTCCTCCTGGTTCCCGATGTGCGCCAGGTCCCAGACCAGCGGCGACATCAAAGGAGAGTGCTGCGCGGTCAGTTCGGTGTCCTCCACACAGGAGGTGAGGAGGGTCGTGCGCTCCCGGGCGGCGAGGAGCGCGGCCAGGGCGCGCTCCCGCAGGGCTTCGGGGTCGGTCGTTTCCGGGTCGGTGGTGGAGCCGGTCATCGGCGGACATCCTTCCCAGGTGTGTCGTGGGGGGCGGGGTCGTCGCGCACCGCGTCGAGCAGGTCGTCGGCGGGGCAGCGGCCGTGCGCGACGTACTGTGCGGCGTACGTCGCCACGGCGTCCCGCACGGACGTCCCGGCGCCGATGCGGGGCAGCGCGTCGACGGCGGCGGCGAAGCACGTGGCGGCCGCCTCGCGCAGTTCGGGGTCGGCGAGGCCGTGGCGTGCCGCGTCCAGCCAGAGCGGATTGTGCGGCGCGGCGGTCGAGCCGGGCGGCCCGTACCGCTCGGCCAGCGGCTTCACGGCGCGGTAGGCGGTCTCGGCCGCCTCGGGATCCTCGAACAGGGCGCTCGTCACGGCGAGCGGGACGATCCAGCCGTCCTCGCCGGGCTGGGCGTCGACCATGCGCAGCTCCAGGTGGCCGCGGGGGCGCACCGGCGGGAACAGCGTGGTCAGGTGGTAGACGAGGTCCTCCCGGGTGGGTCTGCGGGAGGCGCCCGCACGGGCCCACGCCCGGAAGGTCATCCCTTCCGGCACGCTCCACGGGCCTTCGCCGGGCTCTCTCCTGACGCACATGACCGGCGCGTCGAGAGCGTGTCTGGTCCACGTCTCGCGCGGCTCCCCGTCCAGCGGCGGGGCGCCGGATCTGCCGGGTTCGATGCCCGCCCACACGGCCTGCCGGGTCGAGCGCCAGCCGGTGGGGCGGCCGTCCTGCAGCGGTGAGTTGGCGAACGCGGCGACCAGCACGGGCCCGAGCAGATGGGCGAGACGCCAGCGGCGCGCGTAGCCGAGCGGGCCCGGCTCCTCGTACCCGGCGTCGAGGCAGATCTGCACGGACGCCGTCGAGCACATCATGCGGCGTCCGGCGGGTCCGCCGCGGTCGAGGCACGACTCCAGCGCGTCGTAGCGGGGCTCGCGCAGGATCCGCGACGGCGGGCGCCACGGGTCGGCGCCGACCCCGCTTAGGGTGAGGCGGTGGGGGCGTAACGCGTCGCGTACGACGTCGAGATCGGCCTGCATGGCCGATATGCACTCCGTCAGCGAGTCGGCGGGAAGCGAGCTGAGCTCCAGCTGGCCGCCGGGTTCGACGGTGACGGACGAGTGCAGGGGCAGGGCCCGCAGTGCGGCATAGGCCGCTTCGAGGCGGGCGGCGGGTACGGGCAGGTGGGGCAGGCCCGGTTCGTGGACGAGCCATTCCAGTTCGACCCCGATGGTGCGGGGTGGTCCCGTCTTGAAGCAGATGCCGCGGACCAGCGCTTCCACTTCGGCTTCCGACACCGTGTCACGCGCCGTTGTGCGGCCCGCCGTGCGGTGTTTCCTACAGTCTCCCTCAGGCATGCGGGGATCCTTCCATTCGATGCTGCTCGTCACACCCAAAACCCTCAAAGGGCGTTCGCACAAGAGTGCCCCTCAGGCCGTTCACGTACCGGGAATTTCTGTTGCGCCGCCCGACGCACACGGCTCACCATGCGTTCATGAACGACACGGGGGCGTGCACATGAGCGCCCGGCTGCGCGGACAGGCGCAGGAGACGGAGCGGATCGTCGCGGCGGGGGCGTACGTGACGGGGGGCGGCCGCGAGACGGTCATCGCCGACGCGGTGGCCGCGGCACGCGCCGGTACGCGCATGTTCGGGCCGGACCCGGTGGAGGTGCCGCCCCGCGAGCGCGTGGAGCACACGCGCTTCGAGGTCACCGGCGAGAGCAGTCTGGAGGCGGCCCGCAGGCTGACGGCCGACGACCCGTCGGATGCCTCCCGCCTCGCGGTGCTGAACTTCTCCTCGGCGCGCAACCCCGGCGGGGGGTACCTGAACGGCGCCCAGGCACAGGAGGAGGCGCTGTGCCGCGCCTCCGCGCTGTACACCTGCCTGCTCGAAGTCCCCGGGTTCTACGCCCACCACCGCGCCGACCGCGACCCGTTCTACACCGACCGCGTGATCCACTCGCCCGACGTCCCCGTCTTCCGCGACGACCGCGGGCGGCTCCTCGACGAGCCGTACACCGTCGGCTTCCTCACCTCCGCGGCGCCGAACGCCGGGGTGATCCGCCGCCAGGCACCGGAGCGCGCGGCGGCCATCGGGCGGGCCCTGGCCGCGCGCGCCGAGCGCGTCCTGGAGACGGCGGCCGCGTGCGGCTACCGCCGCCTGGTGCTCGGCGCCTGGGGCTGCGGCGTGTTCATGAACGATCCGGCGCAGGTGGCGGGCGCCTTCCGGGCGCTGCTCGGCGAAGGCGGGCGGTTCGCCGGGCAGTTCACGCACGTCGTCTTCGGAGTGCTCGACCGGACGAAGGGCGCGGTGACGCGCGGCGCGTTCGAGACGGAGTTCGCGCACGAGCCGGGGACGGGTGCGCTCAGCGCCAGCCGTACCGCTCCTTGAGACGGAGTACGACCAGGTTGAACCGCATGCGGTCCAGCGCGCACGCCTCGCGCCGCATCCCGCGTTCGTGCACCCGCAGCACCCGGTCGACGTCCACCCAGGAGTCACGGCCCTCCCGGTCCCACGGCCCGCTCCCGATCGGCACCCACTCCCTGCCGTCGTGCCGCTTGCTCGACAGCGGGACGGCGAGCAGCGTCCCCGAGGCCTCGCGGGCGACCACGAGGACCGGCCGGTCCTTGCCGCGCCCGTCGTTCTCCTCGTAGGGCACCCACGTCCAGACGATCTCTCCGGGGTCGGGGTCTCCGTCGCGGTCGGGCGCGTACTCCGTGCGGACCCGGCCCACCGCGCGCGGCTCGACCTCGGTGGTCGCGGTGGCGCCCGAGCGGCCGGGCGTCGCGGACAGGTGCGGGTCATCGGTGAAGGCAGTCACACGGGTCACCGTAGAACATGACCACGGGTCACCGTGGAACACGATCACGGCAGAGGCGCGGGCCACTGCTCGTGCCACCGGCGGTCCGCCTCCAACTGCGCCGCCAGGGAGATCAGCAGCGGTTCGCTCCCGGCGGGACCGAGCAGCTGGGCGCCGACGGGCAACCCGCCCGGCGTGTGCCCGGCGGGTACGTTGACACCCGGCCAGCCGAGGACGTTCCACGGCCACGCGTAGGGACAGGCGGCGATCATCGTCCGGTCGGTCTGCCAGCCGCTCATCGCGGCGAGTGCGCCGATGCGGGGCGGCGGCGCGGCCGTCGTCGGGGCGACCACCACGTCGTACGTCGAGAAGATCGCCCCCACCCTGCGGTGCAGCACGGCCTCCGCGCGGCGGGCGAGCCGCAGCGGGGCGCCGCCCAACAGCCGCCCCATGCGGGCCGCTTCCCGCGTGCGCCGGTCCAGGAGGGAGACGTCGGGCACCTGCCGGGCCCACTCGGCGATGCCCGCCGTCGCGCGCGGCACGAACGCCAGGCCGACCTGGCCGTAGCGCGGGTCGGCCGCCGCGACGTCGTGGCCCAGCGCGGCGAGCCGCTCGGCGAGGGCGACCACGCGGTCCCGCACCACGGGATGCAGCTGCTTGGGCGTCGCCGTGAACGGCATCCGCAGCGACAGGGCGATCCGCAGCCGTCCCGGATCGCGGGTCGCGGCCTCCGCGGCGCGGATGGCGGGCGGCCGGTGGAGGTCGCCCGCGTGGCTGCCGCTCGCCGCGTCGAGGAGCAGCGCCGCGTCCGCGACCGTCCTGGCGAGCGGCCCGTTGACGGTGATGCCGTGGAACGCCTCCGGCCACGGCCAGGTCGATATCCGCCCGCGCTGCGGCTTGATCCCCACGAGGTGGGTCCAGGCGGCCGGAATGCGCACCGACCCCGCGCCGTCCGACCCCAGCGCCGCGGGAACGAGCCCCGCCGCGACGGCGGCCGCCGACCCGCCCGAGGATCCGCCCGGCGTGTGCCCGGTGTGCCACGGGTTGCGGGTGTCGCCGAAGCCGGGCCCCTCCGTGAACGGCCACTGCCCCAGCTCGCACGTGTTGGTCTTGCCGACGATCACGGCCCCGGCCGCCCGGATCCGGCGCACCGCCTCCGAGTCCGCCGTCGCCGGCGGAAAGTCGCCCCTGCACCCGAACGCGGTGGGCTCACCCGTCACGTCCATGTCGTCCTTCACCGCAAGCGGCACCCCGAGCAGCGGCCGCCCTGGACCGGCCCCGCCCGCGGCGAGCTCCCGGTCGGCGGCGTCCGCCTCGGCGAGGGCGGCCTCCGCCCGCACCAGCTTGAACGCGTTCAGGACCGGCTGCGCCGCCTCGATCCTGGCCAGCGTCCGTTCGGTCAGCGCACGCGAGGTCACCTCTCCGTCGGCCAGCGCGCGGGCGGTGCGCGCCAGACCTTCGGCACGGTCGGCAGTCATGTGGGGGACACCTTCGCTCGACGACGGGTGCCCGAACGTTAACCGGCCAGTAGCTTGCGGGGGAACGGCGCGTACGGCTGGACGGCGCTGCCGCAAATGAGTGGAGATCAACGGCGCTGATGGATTGTCAGGATCCGTCCTGTCAAGGTGGCGAAAGGTGACTGAAAAGGGAGAAGACATGACGCAGTTGGACGAGTCGTCGGCGCGGAGCCCGCAGGGGCCGGAACTCCCCGCGGAGCTGGTGGCCCTGCTGACCGACCGCCTCGACGTGCAGGCGGGGTCCGACCAGCTGTCCCCCTCGACGACATTCGAGGATCTCGGCCTGGACTCGCTGTGGCTGATGGAGCTGGTCGTCGCGGCAGAGGAGGAGTTCGGGATCGTCCTGCCCGAGAACGCCCTCGACCTCCGCCCCACCTCCACCCTCGGTGAGGCCGCCACGGCATTCGAGCATGTGTCCTGACATCGCGGTCACCGGGCTCGGCCTGGTGACCCCGGCCGGCCATACGGCCGAGGCGAACTGGCAGGCCCTGTGCGAGGGCCGCTCCCTGGCCGCCGATGACCCCGAACTGGCGGGGCTCCCGGTCGACTTCTCCTGTCGGGTGGCGGACTTCGACGCCGACACGGAGATCGGCCGCGCTCCGGCGCGGCGCGTGGACCGCTTCATCCAGTTCGCCCTCGTCGCCGCCCGGCGCGCCGTCGCCGACGCGGGCCTCGACCCCCGTACCTGGGACGCGGAACGGGTGGGTGTCGTGCTGGGGGTGGGATCGAACAGCCTGAGCACCTACGTGGGCGAGTTCGGTCATCTCGGTGCGGGGCGGCCGGACCGCGTCTCACCGCTCGCGCTCCCGCGCAGCGTGCCCAGCATGGCCGCCGGCGAGGTCGGGATCGACCTGGGGGCGTCGGGACCCAACTTCACCACCGCCAGTGCCTGTGCCTCGGGTGCCACCGCGATCGGAGTCGCCAGGGACCTGCTGCGGTCGGGGACGTGCGACATCGTCCTTGCGGGCGGCAGCGAATCCGCCCGCTCCCGCATGACGGCCACCTGCTTCACCCGGATGCGGGCGCTGTCCCGGCGGCGGGAGGAACCCGCCCTCGCCAGCCGCCCGTTCGACGCGGACCGCGACGGCTTCGTCCTCGGCGAGGGTGCCGGCGTCCTCGTCCTGGAACGCGCCCGCTCGGCCCGGTCCCGCGGGGCACCCGTCCAGGCACTGCTGCGGGGGTACGGCGCAGGAGCCGACGCCCACCACCCCATCGCCCCGCATCCGCGGGGAGACGGCGCGGTGCGCGCCATCCGCGCGGCGCTGACGGACGCGGGATGCGGACCGGACGACATCGCCCACGTCCATGCGCACGGCACCTCCACCCCGTTGAACGATGCCGCCGAGGCCACGGCCCTCACCCGGGTCTTCGGCGCCGACGGGCCGCCGGTCACCGCGTCCAAAGGCGTCATCGGACACGCGCTGGGGGCGGCCGGAGCCATCCAGGCGGCGTACACGGTCCTCGCCCTGCGGCACGGACAGGTCCCGCCGGTGGCGAACTTCCGGGGCCAGGACGGCGATCACAAGCTCGACATCGTCGCGGGCCGGCCACGGCCCGTGCCCGGCACCGCGGCCGTCAGCTGCTCCTTCGGGTTCGGCGGCCAGAACGCGGTCCTGCTGTTCACGGCTGCCCCCTAGTGCAGGCCGCGCACCCGTCCACGGACGACAGCCCGCGCGGCGCCCGCGAGCAGGGTGCGGTGCGGCGGGCCTGGCTGGTGCTGGTGTGCGCCCTCCTGGCGGCGGTGTGCGCCGGGGCGCTGGCCCCGGTCGCCTTCTCGGCGCTGAGCACGGGCGGCGCGGTCGCCACGGGCACCGAGGCCGAACGCGCCGCCCGGCAGGCCGACCGGCTCGGCGTGCCCTCATCCGATCTGGTCCTGGCCGTCTCCCCGCACACCGGCGCCGGCCGCGCTGTCGCCCGGGATGCCACCGCGGCGGTGGTGCGGACACTGGCCGGGCAGGGCGACGTCGAGGCCGCGTGGTCCGCGCGGACCACGACGAACACCTGGCTGCGCTCCAAGGACGGGCGGACCCTGCTGGTCCCGGTACGGCTGAAGGGGACGGACAAGGAACGCAAGGAGGCGGCACCCCGCGTGGTGGCCGCGGCCCGCGCGGCCGCCCCGGCCGCCCGTGTGGAGCCCAGCGGCGCGACCTGGGCCAACCGGGAGATCGACGAGCACGTCGAACGCGACTTGCGGCGCGCCGAACTCCTGGCCGCGCCCGCCCTGTTCGTCGTGCTGGTCCTCGCCTACGGATCCGTGGTCTCCGCACTCCTGCCCGTCGTCGTGGCCGCGCTCACCATCGGCTGCGCCATCCCGGTCCTGGGCCTGCTCGCACAGGTCGCCGACATCTCACGGGTCGCGGTGAGCGCCGCCTCCGCGATCGGCTTCGGACTGGCCGTCGACTACAGCCTCTTCCTGCTCGCCCGGGTACGGGAGGAGAGCGCGCGGGGCGCGGACCTCCCCACGGCGCTGGCGGCCGCCCGCCGCTCCAGCGGCCGTTCGGTGGCGTTCTCGGCCGCCGCCGTCACCGTCTGCCTGGCCACCGCCCTGGCCGTGCCCGTGCCGATGCTGCGCGCCCTGGCCCTGGCCGGTATGACGGTCGCCGTGCTCGCGGCCCTGGTCGCCCTGACGGTGCTGCCCGCCTGCCTGTGCGTGCTCGGCCCCCGGGCCCAGGCTTTCGATCCGCCGGCCCGGTGGCGCCGTACCCGTACCGGCGAGGGCAGCCGTTTCTGGCGCAGGACCGCCACTATCGTCACCGCACGGCCCCTGCTGTCGGGAGGTCTGGCGCTCCTTTTCCTGGCGCTGCTCGCCGTGCCGTTCACCCACGCCCGCCTCGGCATCGTGGACGAACGCACCCTGCCCCCGTCTGCCTCCTCCGTCACGGCGGCGCAGCAGGTGCGCGCCGAGTTCACCGCACCACCCGAGCGGATCCTCACCGTGGTGCTGACCGGCCCCGGGTCGGCCGGGGGCGCCCCCGCCTACGGCGAGCGGCTGGCCCGCCTCCCGGGCATCACCGCTGTCCGCGTGGCGTCCACGTCACCGACCTCGCCATCGGGCGAGGGGGCGGTGCTCCTGGCGGCCACGTCCGCCGCCCCCGACACCCGCGCGGCGCAGGCCGCGGTGCGGCAGGTACGGGACACCTCCGCGCCGGGCAGCATCCTGGTCGGCGGGCGGGCCGCGGACGTCACCGACACCGCGCACCGCGTCCTCCACGCCCTGCCCACCTGCCTTCTCCTGCTGGGCGGAGGGCTCATGCTCCTGCTCACCGCCTTCACCCGCACGCTCGTCGCTCCCCTCAAGGCGCTGGCCGTCGCCGCGGTCAGCCTCGGCGCGATCCTCGGGGCGCTGGTCGTCCTCTTCCAGGACGGCCGCGGCAGCGCCCTGCTCGGCGGCTTCACCGCCACGGGCACGCTGGACGCGTCCATGCTCCTGTTCGTCCTGTTCATCGCCCTGGCCCTGTCGGTCGACTATGAGGTCTTCCTGCTCGGCCGTATCCGCGAGGAGTTCGACCGCGGAGCGGACAACCGCACGTCGATCGTCGAGGGCATCGCCCGCACCGGCCGCCTGATGACGTCCGCCGCCGCGGCCGTGGCGATCTCGACGGCCGCGATGGCCACCTCGCAGGTGGCCCTGCTCAAGTTCATCGGCATCGGTGTCGCTCTCGGCGCGCTCGTCGACGCCGTCCTGGTGCGCGGTGTGCTGGTGCCCGCCGTGATGGCCGCCCTGGGCCCCCTCAACTGGTGGTCCCCCACCTGTACCGGGCCCCGGCCCGGGATCGTCGCGACCGAGAAGAGAGGCGGGGCTGATCCAGATGCATCAGGCTCCACATGACCACGGCGGACCGTCACCGGCCGGCGCCCCACGGGTGGCCGCGATCCGGACGGTCTTCCCGCCCTACACGTACCCCCAGCGGGAAATCCTCGCCACCCTGGCCCGCACCACCGCACTGGAGTCCGAAGCGGGCGCTCTCGTGCTCCGTAAGATCGCGCACACTTCGGGCATCGACACCCGGTCCCTGTCACTGCCGCTGGAGAAGCTCGTCGACCTCGCCCGCCAGGAGAACTTCACCGAGCAGAACCGCATGTGGCTCGACGTGGCCCTGGATCTGGGGGAGCGGGCGATCACCGGCGCCCTGCGCGCCGCCGGCATCCGTCCGCGGGACGTCGACGCGGTGATCAGTACGACCGTCACCGGCCTCGCCGTGCCCTCGCTGGAGGCCCGCCTCGCCCACCGGGTCGGACTGCGTCCCGACGTCAAGCGCGTCCCGCTGTTCGGCAGCGGCTGCGCGGGCGGCGCCGTCGGCCTGGCCCGGCTCCACGACTACCTCCTGGCCCACCCCGGCCAGGTCGCCGTCCTGCTCGCCGTCGAACTGTCCAGCCTGGCCTACCAGTTCGCGGACAGTGCCGTCGCCAACGTCGTCGCCGGCAGTCTCTTCGGCGACGGCGCCGCGGCGGTCGTGGCCATCGGAGCCGACCGGGACGGCGCGCCCGCGGGGCCCGCCCTGGTGGACACCCACAGCCTGCTGCTCCCCGGCACCGAGGACGTCCTCGGCTGGGACATCGGCTCGCACGGGCTGCGGGTCCTGCTGTCCCCGGAGGTCCCCACGCTGACGGGGGAGCACCTGCCCACGGCCGTCCACAGCCTCCTCGGACGGCATGAGCTGACGCCGGACGAGATCGTCAGCTGGATCGTCCACGGCGGCGGCCCGAAAGTCTTCACCGCCGTGGAGCAGGCCCTCGACCTGCCGCCGCGCGCGCTGGAACTCACCCGGCGGTCCGTGGCCGAGCACGGCAACCTCTCGTCCGTCTCCGTACTGGACATCCTGCACTCCGCCATGAAAACGCCCCCACCGCCGAACGCACCGGGCCTGGTCGCCGCCATGGGTCCGGGCTTCGCCATCGAACTGGTCCTCCTCAGCTGGTAGCGGACCGGCCACCGAACCCGACGGACCGCACGACAAGAACGGTGACCATGCGCGCCCTCCCTTACATCCCGTGGAGCCGGGGCCGTGACTACGACGGCCTCCTCGACGGGGAGCCGTGGGACCCCTCCCAGCCGAAACTGAACGCGGCGGCACGGGACGGCCTGATCCACAACCTGCTCAGCGAGGAGGACCTGCCCAGCTATCACCGGGTCCTCGCGGAGCTGTTCTCGCTGGACGGCCCCTGGGGGACCTGGGTCAACCGATGGACCCTGGAGGAGGACCGGCACGGCACAGCGATCCGCGACTACCTGGTGGTCACCCGCAACGCCGACCCGGTCGCGCTGCGGAACGACCGCGCCAGGCACAAGCTCTTCCACCGAACCGTCCTCCAGGCATGCATGACGATGCACCCGGACCGGACCCTCCAAGCCGTGTCCAAGGTCCTGCGCACCTTCCGTCCCCCGGGTCACGGGGCGCCGGGCTTCGGGCGGCTCGTCAGCTCCATGGCCAGGTCGGGCATCCTCTCGCCGGAGACCTACCACAAGGACATCGCCTCGCCCTTCACCCGCATGCTCGGCGCCGTCGACGCCACCGGACTCGGTCCGGTCGGCCGACGGGCCCAGGAAGACGTCGCCGCCCATCTGGAAGAGGCCGCCGTCCGTGCCGGGAGATACCGCGCACTCGCCGAACTCCTCGACCACCTCGCGAACACGTGACGCCGCCCGCGAGCCTGCTCCTCCTCGTCACGGCCATCGGCGCCGTGCGCCTGGTCGAACTGGCGGTCGCCCGCCGGAACGCGCGGTGGGCGTTCGCACAAGGCGGCACCGAGTACGGGCAGCGCCACTACCCCCCGATGGTCGTCCTCCACATCTGCCTGCTCGTCGGCATCCTCGCGGAGGTCTCCCTCGCCGACCGCGCCTTCACACCCCTGATCGGCGGGCCGTGTCTGGCCGTCCTCGTCCTCGCCCAGGCAGGCCGTGCCTGGTGCATGCGGGCGCTCGGACCCCAGTGGAACACCCGCGTCGTCGTCGTGCCCACGGCGCCCGTGGTCACCACCGGGCCCTACCGCTGGATGCGGCACCCCAACTACCTCATCGTCGTCATCGAGGGCATCGCCCTGCCCCTCGTCCACACCGCCTGGCTCACCGCCCTGCTCTTCACCCTCGCCAACACACCCTGGCTCGTCGTCCGCATCCGCACGGAGAACAAAGTGCTGTGGCCCGCGCCGGGCGGGACGGCGCCGGCCGCGCGGTGAGGGCCGGACCGGGCTCCGGACCAACACGCCACCAGGGCAGGGGAGTTCGCGCCGGGGCCCGCGCCACGCACCGGCGCCGCGCGCCCGTGCCCGCACCGGTCGGCTCCGCCGCCCGCCTCAAGCGCCCCCGGCGCCGTCTGCAAGGATTGGGTCCGCCATGGTGCAGATACCGAAGCAGCAGCCCGCACAGCGCTCCGTGCCGACGAGCGCCGACGTCGCCCGCCTGGCGGGGGTCTCCCGCGCCACCGTGTCGTACGTCCTCAACAACACCAGCGCCGTCCGCATCAGCGAACCCACCCGCCGCCGCGTCCACGAAGCGGCCAGGGAGCTCGGCTACGTCCCGCACGCCGCCGCCCGCAGCCTCCGCGCCGGACACAGCCGCATGGTCCTCATGCCGACGCCCGAGATCCCGATGGGCCCGCTCTTCAGCCGGTTCTTCAACGAGCTGCAATGGGCGCTCAGCAGGTTCGACTACACCGTCGTCCAGTACGCCAGCCTCGGCCTGACCGGCGAGGAGGCGGCCCGCGCCTGGGCCGAGCTGCGCCCCGTCGCCGTCCTCGCGCCCGACGCGTCCGCGCTCAACCCGCGCGGCGTCACGGTCCTGAAGCGGTCCGGCGCCAAGGCCGTCTTCACGCTCGGCCCGCACCGCGTCGAGGGCGCACACGCCCTGCTCATGGACGGCCGCAGGGTCGGCGAGGCGGCGGCCCTGCACTTCCTGGCCCGCGGCCGACGCACCATCGGCGTCGTCGTGCCCGAGGAAGAGGGCATGGAGGCCTTCTCACAGCCCCGCCTCGAAGGGATCCGCCAGACGGTGGAACGGGCCCGCACCGCCGGCGCCTCGGTCACCGAGCTGCCCCTCGCGTACGAGGAGGCGTCCGCCGCCCGGCTCGCCGCGCGCTGCCGCGCCCGGGGGATCGACGCCGTCTTCGCCTACAACGACGAGTACGCCATGCTCCTGATGCGCGCGCTGCAGGACGAGGGCATCGACATACCCGGGGACACCGCCGTGCTCGGCTCCGACGACCTGATGCTGGGCAGACTCCTTCGCCCCCGCCTCAGCACCGTCCGCATAGAGCTGCCGTCGGGCCGCGGCCTGGCCGAACTGGTCGACCGCGTGGTGCGCGACCCGGGCGCGGAACCCGAAGTGCACGACGTCCTCGGAGCGGACGTCGTGCACCGCGGGTCCAGCTAGCCCCAGCCCCTACCGCATCAACCGTTCCTACTGCTCCTGCTGCTTCGCCTGCTCCTCGGCGACCTGACGGCGGACCTCGTCCATGTCCAGGTTCCGGGCCTGCCCGATGACGTCCGTCAGCGCGGACTCCGGCAGCGCGCCCGGCTGGGCGAACACGGCCACCTGGTCGCGGACGATCATCAGCGTCGGGATGGACTGGATGTTGAAGGCCTGGGCCAGCTCCGGCTGGGCCTCCGTGTCGACCTTGGCGAAGACCAGGTCCGGGTTGGCCTCGGCCGCCTTCTCGTAGACGGGGGCGAACTGCTTGCAGGGCCCGCACCACTCCGCCCAGAAGTCGATCAGGACGAAACCGTTGTCCGTGACCGTCTGGTCGAAGTTCTCCTTGGTGAGCTCCACAGTGCTCATGGTGTGTCCCTACTTCCTTTTGGGGCCCTTTTGAGGCGTGGCCGCTGTGCACAACGGCCGATCGTGCGGACGTATTCCGCCTGGTCGCACGCGCGGAAGGTGCCGCGCGCGCAGGGGCGTGTCCGGCGCGCGTACCCATGTGGCCACGGCGCACACCTGCCGACACACTGTCCTCATGACGGATGCCATCACGTACGACGTTGTAGTCATCGGAGCCGGCCCTGTGGGGGAGAACGTGGCGGACCGAGCCCGCGCCGCGGGACTCAGTGCCGCGATCGTGGAGAGCGAGCTCGTGGGGGGCGAGTGCTCCTACTGGGCGTGCATGCCCAGCAAGGCCCTGCTGCGCCCCGTCATCGCCCGTGCCGACGCCCGCCGCGTCCCCGGCCTGCGCGACTCCGTGCAAGGGCCACTGGACGTGTCCGCGGTCGTTGCGCACCGCGACGACTACACCTCGCACTGGAAGGACGACGGCCAGGTCGGCTGGCTCGAAGGGGCCGGCGTCGACCTGTACCGGGGCCACGGCCGCATCGCGGGCCCCCGCGAGGTCACGGTCACCGGAACGGACGGCACGGCGCGCACGCTCCGGGCCCGGCACGCCGTGGCCGTCTGCACCGGCACCCGCGCGGCCCTGCCCGACCTGCCGGGCCTCGCCGACGTCAAGCCGTGGACCAGCCGCGAGGCCACCAGCGCCGACCATGCGCCCGGCCGCCTCCTGGTGGTCGGCGGCGGTGTCGTCGCCGTCGAGATGGCGACCGCGTGGCAGGCACTCGGGTCGCGGGTCACGGTCCTCGTACGCGGCGGGGGCCTGCTGCCCCGCATGGAGCCGTTCGCCGGGGAACTGGTGCAGGAGGCCCTCACCGAGGCGGGCGCCGAGGTCCGCTCCGGCGTCTCGGTCACCGCGGTGCGGCGCGAGGACGGCGTGGTGACGGCGACCCTGGACGACGGCTCCACCCTCCAGGCCGACGAGATCCTCTTCGCCACGGGCCGCGCCCCGCGCACCGACGACATCGGCCTGGAAACGGTCGGCCTGGAACCGGGCACCTACCTGAAGGTCGACGACAGCCTCCGCGTCGAGGGCAGCGACTGGCTCTACGCGGTCGGCGACGCCAACCACCGCGCGCTCCTCACCCACCAGGGCAAGTACCAGGCCCGCATCGCGGGCGCCGCCATCGCCGCCCGCGCCCAGGGCGTCCCGCTCCTGGAGACCGACCGCTGGGGCGCGCACGCCGCCACCGCCGACCACGCCGCCGTCCCGCAGGTCGTCTTCACCGACCCGGAGGCCGCCTCCGCGGGCCTGACCCTCGCCGAGGCGGAAGCCGCGGGCCACCGCGTCCGCGCCGTCGACTACGACATGTCCGGAGTGGCGGGCGCAGGACTCTACGCCGACGGCTACCGGGGCCGCGCCCGCATGATCGTCGACCTGGACCGCGAGATCCTCCTCGGCGTCACCTTCGTCGGCCCCGGAGTGGGCGAACTCATCCACTCGGCGACGATGGCGATCGCGGGCGAGATCCCCCTCAGCCGCCTGTGGCACGCCGTCCCCGCCTACCCGACGATCAGCGAGGTGTGGCTCCGGCTCCTCGAAACGTACCGGGGTTGAGACGCGCCGCGGGGACCGAAGGGGCCCCGCGCACCCTGCCGTACCGGTAGCGGATCGTCCTATGATCGCTGCTCCGCGTACGAGGGGGGTACTCGCATGACGGCAGGCGGGTCGGCGTCGCGCCGGGCACAGGACGCGCGGCGCCAGGAGCGGCTGCTGCGGGAGCAGTGGCAGGCGGCCCGCCGCCAGGCGCTCCGCTGGGAGGCGGCAAGCGAGGCCGAGCAGCGCGTCGCCGCCCAACTGCTCGTCCTGACGGAGCGCGGGTGGCGGCTCCTCGTGGACCGGCGCTGGCCGGGCACGCGTAGCGCCAACGTCGACATGCTGCTCGTAGGGCCCGGCGGTGTCTTCGTCATCGACGTCAAGAACTGGCGGTCCGCGCCGGAGGTGCGGGACGGCACCCTGCGCGCCGGCGGCGAGCCGCGCGACGAACACACCGCCAAGCTCCTTGCCGTCACGAAGACCGCGGAGAGCGCGGTGGCGTCCCTCGGCATGTCCCCGGTCGCCGTCCAGCCGCTCATGGTCTTCGCGGGACGGCGCGTGGACGCCGGGCTCGGCAGGATCAGGCTCCTCGGCGAGCACGAGGTCGGGCCCGTCCTGCTCGCGGAGCCCCGGCGCCTGCGCGCGGAGTCGGTCCGCGCCATGGCCGACCACCTGGAGCGCTTCTTTCCCGAGTACGTGAGCTCGGCGGTGCGGCGACCGCGGACACAGACACCGCTCCCCGCCCCGCGGCAACCGGCCGAACCGGACGGCCTGTTCGACCTCGAAGGCCTGCGGGACGCGGCGCTGGAAGAGGCGATGCGCGCCCCGATCGAACAGTGGATGACGTTCCTCCACCCCGACCAGGTCGCGCTGGTCCGCCGCAACTGGTCGGGCCCGGCCCGCATCAGCGGCCCCGCCGGCACGGGCAAGACGGTCGTCGGTCTGCACCGCGCCGCTCACCTCGCCCGCCGCACCAACGGCCGCGTCCTGTACGTCACCTACGCCAAGAACCTGCCCAGGGTCCAGGGCACGTTCCTCAGAACCATGTCCCCGTCGATCGCGGAGAAGGTCGACTTCAGCAGCCTGCACGCCTGGGCGCAGGAATTCCTGCGGGCCCGCGGCGTCCCGGTACGGCTGCACAAGGAGAAGGCCGACACGGCGTTCAGCCTCGCCTGGGCACACGTCGGCCGCGCCGGACGGCTGGCGGAGATCGATCCGACACCGCTCTACTGGCAGCAGGAGATCGACCACGTCATCAAGGGCCGCGGCATCACCACGTTCGACGAGTATGCCAATGTGCCGCGGCGCCGCCGCAGGACCGTCCTGCGACGGCCGCACCGGCAGGCCGTGTGGGAGCTCTTCGAGGCCTACGAGTCCTTACGCGTCGAGAAAGGCGTGCACGACTTCAACGACGTGCTGTCCCTCGCCCTGGCGGAAGCCGAGCGCGGCACCGACCGGCCCCCGTACTCGGCGGTGATCGTCGACGAGGTCCAGGACCTCACCCTCGTCGGCGTGCGCCTGCTGCACACGCTGGTGGGCGACGCCCCCAACGCCCTGCTGCTCGTCGGCGACGGACAACAGGCCGTCTACCCCGGCGGCTTCCGCCTCACCGACGCGGGCATCGACATCCGCGGCGACCGCGGACAGGTGCTGCGCACCAACTACCGCAACAGCAGGCAGATCCTCGACGCGGCCCTCGACGTCGTCGCCGACGACACCTTCGACGACATCGACGGGCTGCGCACCCTCGGCCGCAGGGACGTCGACCTCACCTACCACGACGGGCAGGTCGTCCGCGTCGTGAAGCCGACCGCGGCCGAACACGACCAGGCGCTCCTGAC
The DNA here is from genome assembly GCF_008642335.1 of Streptomyces venezuelae. Classification (NCBI taxonomy): domain Bacteria; kingdom Bacillati; phylum Actinomycetota; class Actinomycetes; order Kitasatosporales; family Streptomycetaceae; genus Streptomyces; species Streptomyces venezuelae. The sequence goes on from NZ_CP029191.1 coordinate 7,633,934, forward strand.
CGCCCTGCGCGACCTGTCCGCCGCCGAACGCGCCGACACTGCAGTCCTGTGCCCCTCGGTCCGCGCCATCGGCGCCTACCAACGCCTCCTCACCCGCGCGGGAATCCCGGTCCGCATGCTGGAGCACTACGACGGACACCCGGTCGACGCCGTCAAGCTCGGCAGCTATCGCAGAGCGAAGGGCCTGGAGTTCAAGCGGGTGTACCTGCCCCGGCACGACACCGCCCTCGGCCCCGCGACGCCCGCCGACGGCCCCGCCACCGCCCCACGGGCCCCCGAAACGGCCGCGGAACACGAGGAACTGCGCCGGAGCCAGCTGTTCGTGGCGATGACGAGGGCCCGCGACGTGCTGTGGCTTGGCAGCGTCGAGGAGCCGCCAACAGAGCCCCCTCAGGCGCTCACGTAGACGTCCTCCACATACCGTCCCTCGGCGACGAGCCCCCGCCACCAGGCGTCGGCCGCCTCCCGGGACGCATCCCGAGCCGCGTCGGCGCCCGCGTGCTTCACGTGCAGGTCCAGGAACGCGTCGCGGACGCCCGGGGCCATGCGGGCGCCGTCGCCGCAGACGTAGACCTGGGCACCGGCCTCCAGGAGCTGCCAGAGCTCCTCGGACTCGGCCGCGATGCGGTGCTGCACGAAGAGGAGCTCGCCCTCGGGGGCCCTGGAGTAGGTCGGGCGCATCGACACCGCTCCCGCGCGTTCCGCCGCTTCGAGTTCCGCGCGGTGCAGATAGTCGACGTCGGGGTGGTCGCAGCCGAAGTAGCAGAGTGCGGGGGCGAGGTGTGTGCCGTCGCGGAGGAGTTCCACGCGGTCGGCGATGGCGCCGCGGAAGGGGGCGAGACCCGTGCCCGCGCCGATCATGATGACCGGGGTGTGCGCGTCCGCGGGGATGCGGAAGGCGTCGCGGCAGGGCTGCACGCGCGCGTGGAGTGTGTCGCCGGGGCGCAGGCCATGGAGGTACGAGGAGCCGGTGCCGCGGAACGTGCCGCGTCCGGAGCGGTCCGGTGCCGAGAGGAGCGACACCATCAGGTCGGCGTGGCCGGGCGCGGCGGCGGGTGACGACGAGATCGAGTAGTGGCGGGCGCGGCGGGGCGGAAGGAGTTCGAGCAGGACGGGCCAGGGGAGTCGGCCGCGCAGGGCCGGGTGGTCCTCGACGAGGTCGAGCAGGTTGCCCTGCCGCGTGGACAGCTCGTCCGGGGCGGTCGCCAGCCGCTCCAGGGCGGCGCGCTCGGGCGGGCACGGGTTGTGCTCCGCGAGCAGGGCGACGTGCGCCGCGGTGGGTGCGTCGCTCAACTCGACGTACCGGCCGAGGAGTTCCCGTACGGACACCGGGCGGTCCAGCGGCAGCGTGGTGCGGCCGGGGCGGTGTGCGCGGATGTTCAGGACCGTGTCCAGGCGGACGCCGAACACGGACGCCGCGCGCTCGACCGACGCGGGGTCGTTGACGGGGAGCACGGCGAGATGGTCGGCGGTGCGGTACGTGACGTCGTCCGGGAGCGCCACCCGCAGGAACCGCTTCGGGCGGGCCAGGGGGTGGCTGAGGTCCGCGAGGTCGGCCGTCTCCGTCACGGTCATCGGCGCCGTGCCGTGCCGGGCGTCCAGTGCGTCCAGCGGCCCGCCGGACACCTCGACGACGTCGTAGACCCTGGCTTCCCCTGGCGCGGTGGCGGTGGCTCCCGCGCTCTCCGGGTCCCCGTACTCCCGCAACAGCGTCTCGCGGAGCGCCGCCGTGAAGCGCTCCACGGACCCGGTCAGGTCGCCGGAGGCGTCGGCCTCGGCGCGCTCCAGGAGGCGCGTCGCGCCGGCGGCGGCGAGCCCGTCGTCGACGAGCGTGGGCACGTGCTGGTACGTCGCCGCCCAGTTGCGGTCGCCGACGCCGAGGACCGCGTACCGCACACCGTCGGCCGCGTCCTGCGCGGCGCCGGACAGCCAGGACACGAACTCGCGCGCGTCGTCGGTGGGCCTGCCGTTGTAGGAGGCGGTGACGATCACGACGGGGGAGCCGGTGGGCAGCGCGCCCGCGGCGTCGTCCAGCGGCGCGACGCGCGCGTCGAAGCCGAGGTCGGCGGCGAGGTCGGCGAGCTGTTCGGCGTAGCCGCGGCAGGTCCCGAAGTTGGAGCCGTGCAGCAGCGTCAGGGCGGTGCCGGGCACCGCACGCGTGGGCAGACCGTCCTCGGTGGCCTGGCTGCCCTGGGGCTGCGCGGCGGCCCCGCCGTGCGTGTTCCCCGCCGCCGCGCGGCTCCGCGCCCGGTCCTCGGCGGTCCGCGCCGCCAGCGTCATGGTGAAGCCCTCGGGTTTGAGGGTGAGGGTCTCCTTGACCTTCAGGCGGTAGGCGGCGCGGTCGATGAACCGGTAGCGGTGCACGAGCATGCCGAGCAGCATGGTCGCTTCGTGCAGCGCGAACTGCCGCCCGATGCAGGCGCGTTCGCCCGTGCCGAAGGGCTTGTACGCGTGCGGGGAGCGGGCCGCCTCCGTCGCCGGGGCGAAGCGTTCGGGGTCGAACTCCTCGACGTTGTCGCCCCAGACCGGGTCCCGGTGCAGCATCGGCGTCAGCACGACCACGTACTGTCCCGCCTTCACCGGATGCCCGCCGAGCGTCGTGTCGACGCGGGCCCTGCGCTGGAACGCGGGCGCGGTGGGCCACAGCCGCAGCGCTTCGTTGAGCACCTGCCGCACGTACCGGAGCTTCCCCACGTCCTCGTACGTCGGATCGGGATCCGGCTCGTCGCCCCACAGGGCGTCGACCTCGGCCTGCGCGAGGTGCAGGACCGCCGGGTTCTTCACCAGGTGGTGAAGGGCGAAGGCGAGCGTGCCCGACGTCGTCTCGTGCCCGGCGATCAGGAACGTGATGACCTGGTTGCGGATGTTCGCCTCGTCCAGGTGTTCCCCGCTGGCGGGGTGTGGGGAGTTGAGCATCAGACCGAGCAGATCGTCGGCGGAGGTGTCGCCCGACGCCGTCCGGGTCTCGATGACCTCGTCGACGACGCGGGCGACGAAGGCGGCGTCTTCCTTGAACGCGGCGTCGTCGGCGGTGTAGTCACCCGCGGGGTCGCGGGCCAGCTTCGCCTGACTGTGCGCCAGGCCCCGTACGAGAGCCTGGACGAAGGGGTGGGGATCGGTGCGGCCGAACGACTCGAAGTCGTAGCCGAAGCCGGACAGGCCGATGGTGTCCAGCGTCATCCTGGTCATGTCCTCCGAGACCTCCACCGGCGCGGACTCGGCCGCGCCCGGCGCGAACCGGCCGTCCCACGAGGAGATGAGGCGCCGGGCCACGCGCAGCATGTGCGGGTGGTACGTCCGCATCGAGTTCATGGCGAACGCGGGGAGCAGGATGTCGTGCGCCTTGGCCCAGTTGGGCTCGTCGTCGTACGCCGTGAACAGGCCGTCGCCCGCGATGCCGCGGACGTTCTCCAGGGCGGGTCCGACGCCCTTCGCGAACCGCGTCTCGTCGGACAGCTCCTCGACGAGCTCGAGCGAGGAGGCCCACACGGAATCGCGCCCGTGGAAGCGGCGGACGTACAGGGGACCGTGCCGCCGAGCGAGCTCAACGGCCTGCTGAACGGGGGTGGCGGTCAGCCCGACGGCCGTCACGTCGACGGTGGGCAGCACGAGGTCCGGGTCGCCCCGGAGACCGCAGACCTCGACGGTGTGTTCTTCGGCGGCGTGTTCTGCGGCGGTGTGTTCTGCGCGCATGGTGACAGGGCCCCTTCCCTTGGACGCGGAGGAGTTGGGCGCCCGGCAGGAGGGGGCGCGTTCTCCACGGTGGCGTCCGGGGAGCGGCGGGTCCGGACGAGGACTACGTAATCTTGTAGGGCGCTTTTCCGCCCCGGCGCTTGCGCGGCGGACGCGAATGCGTTGTGCACGGCGGACGTGGGTGCGGATGTGAAGAGAGGGCGGAGTGGCCGTGAAGAGGGAGCCGAGGGGCGCGCCGGACGACACGTCGGAGACAGCCGCGGCGAAGCCCAGGGAGGCCGACGCCGCCGTGTGGCGTGGGCGGTTCGTGACGCTCCTCGACCGTTCCCCGACGCCGACCGCGATCGCGGGCACGAACGGGCTCGTCTCCGTCGCCAACCCGGCCTTCACCGCCGCCCTGGGACTCCAGCCGGGCGGCGTGGCGGGCCGGCTCCTGCTCGACCTGCTCACCCCCACCAACAGCGACCAGCTCCGCAAACTGGACGAGGCCATGCGCTCCGGCCGCAGGTCCCGCTACCCGGTCGAGGCGTGCTGGAGGGCACGTGGGACCGTCCGCCACGGACAGGTCACCGTCGAACCCGTCACCGACCCGCTGGAGGACACCCCGCCGCTCATCGTGACGCTGCGCGTGGCGGACGAGGGGGAGGAGACGGGCGGCGACGGCGTCGGGGACGCGGAGGACGAGCTCGCCCACCCCGCGCTCAGCGCCCAGGAGGCCCGCATCCTGCGCCTGGTCGCGGGCGGCGCCACGACAGCCGTCGTCGCGCGCACGATCGGCATCGGCGTCGACGGCGTCAACTACCACCTCACGCGCCTCTGCCGCCGCCTGCGCGTCCCGAACCGCACGGCGCTGGTGGCCCGTGCCTACGTACTCGGACTCCTCGCCCCGGAGGCGTGGCCACCGCGGGTGTCCGGCCCGGCCGGGCGCCGAACCGGTCCCGCCAGGGGCGGTGCGTGACCGCGCACGTACCCTGTCGGGCGTGACGATGCGCGAGCCGGCCGACGTGAACGTCGACGCGATGATCGAGGACCTCAGGACACTCGTGGAGGTCGAGTCGCCGTCGCGCGACCGCGACGCCCTGACGGAGTCGGCGAAAACCGTCGCGGGCGTCATCGAGGCCCGTCTCGGCGGAAAGGCCACCCTCGTCGACAGCGAGGCGGGCCCGCACGTCCACTGGTCCGGGGGCGGCGCTCCCCGCGTCCTGATCCTCGGCCACCACGACACGGTGTTCCCGCTGGGCACCCTCGCCCGCCGCCCGTTCGCCGTCGAGGACGGGCACGCGACAGGGCCCGGCGTCTTCGACATGCTGGGCGGCCTGGTGCAGGCCGTGCACGGACTGGCGGCGCTCGACGACCTCTCGGGCGTCGAGATCCTCGTGACGGCGGACGAAGAGGTCGGCTCCGGCTCGTCCCGCGCCCTCATCGAGGAACGCGCCCGCGCCTGCGGCGCGGTCCTCGTGTTCGAGGGCGCCGCCGACGGCGGGGGAGTGAAGACGGGACGCAAGGGCTGCGGCACGTTCGAGGTCTCCATCACCGGCCGCGCGTCGCACGCGGGCCTCGAACCCGAGGCGGGCGTCAACGCCCTGGTCGAGGCGGCCCACCAGGTCCTCGCCATCGAGGCGCTCGGCGCCCCCGGCATCGGCACGACCGTCACCCCGACCGTCGCGTCCGCCGGCACGCTGGACAACGTGGTCCCCGCGGCGGCGACCGTCGTCGTCGACGTCCGGGTCGAGTCGCCCGAGGAGAAGGACCGCGTCGAAGCCGCCTTCGCCGCTCTGACGCCCCGCCTCGAAGGGGCGGAGATCACCGTCAAGGGAGGCATCGGCCGCCCGCCGATGCCCGAGTCGGCGGCGGCCGGGCTCTTCGCGGCGGCTCGGCGGCTGATCCCGGGCCTTGAGGGCAAGGCGGTCGGCGGCGGCAGCGACGGCAACTTCACGGCAGCGCTCGGCATACCGACCCTCGACGGCCTCGGGGCGGTCGGCGGCGGAGCACACGCCGACCACGAGTACGTGGTGGTCGAGGCGATGGCCGAGCGGGCGAACCTGGTGCGGGGCCTGGTGCGGGCGATCCGTGAGGGCGAGGCCGCGCACTAGCCGCTCGACGGCCCCCCGCCCTCGTGCGGTCCTGTGCCCGGCCCGTCCGCCGTGAGAGGCTCCCGTTCATGAGAGCCGAGGGACGGATGTCGTTCGGGGTGGAGGAGGAGTACCTCGTCGTCGACCCGGCGTCGCGCGAGGTACGGCCGTACGGGGCGCGGGTGGCCGCCCTGGCCGCCCAGCGGCTCGGCGAGGAGCGGGTGGGCGACGAGCTCACCGGCTTCCAGGTGGAGGCGAGGACGAGCCCGCACACCCGCCTGGCCGATCTCGCCGACGACATCACCGCGATGCGCGGCGCGGTCGCGGACGCGGCACAGGAGCAGGGGCTCGCGGTCGTGTCGTCCGGCGCGCCGGTCCTGGGAGAGGTGCGACCACTTCCGCTCACCCGCGGGCCGCGCTACGCCGGGAGCCTGGCGGCGTTCCGCGCACTGGACGACGAGCAGTGCGCGGCCGCCTGCCACGTCCATGTCGGCATCGCGGACCGGGCGACGGCCCTTGCGGTCAGCAACCGGCTGCGGCCGTGGCTTCCGGTGCTGGTGTCGCTCACCGCCAACTCCCCGTACTGGGCGGGTCGGTGGACCGGATACGCGAGCTGGCGCACCCTGTCCTGGGCGCGCTGGCCGGTGGCGGGACCACCGCCGTACTTCGACTCCGTGGCGCACTTCGACGAACTGGTGGGCCATCTGCACGCGGGCGGGGCGGTCATGGACCAGGGCGGCCTGTACTGGGACGTACGGCCCTCGGCGCACCTGCCGACACTGGAGATCCGCGTGGCGGACGCGCAGCCGACCGCGGGGGAGACGGTCATGTACGCGGCGTTGGTACGGGCGTTGGCGCTGACGGAGCTGCGCGCCGTCCACGCCGGCGAACCGGTCGTGAACCCCGCGCCGGAGGTGCTGCGGGCGGCGTACTGGCGAGCGGCCCGTGACGGCCTGCGCGGCCACGGCCTCGACGCGCGCACCCAACGGCTCGAACCCGCTCCCGTACTCGCCGAGCGGCTCTACGCGCACGTCCGCCCGGCGCTGGAGGCCAACGGGGACGCCGCCTGGATCCGGGCCGCCTGGACGCGTCTCCGCGCGCACGGCACCGGCGCCGAACGGCAGCGAGCGGCGCACCGGGGCGGGAACCGCCTGGAGGACACGGTGGACGCGATGACCGACTGCTTCCGTGACGTGGCCTGATCCAGCGAAGGCCCGCCCCCGCTCGCGGGCCTGACGACGCGGTGCCCGTCCGCGCCGGTTAACCTTGACCGAGCGGCGATCTCGCGCCGCGCGGCGGTGGGGCTCGCCGTACCCGAACCGCGGCGACGACGCCGCCAACGGTCCCTACTTGCGAACGAGTGCGCCCGCGAGGGCGCCGGCGAGTAGGAGGAACGTTGACGCGGGACGAAGGAAGGGTCGTCGCGGCGGTGGCCGCGGGCGGCGGCATGGGCGCGGTGTCCCGGTACGCGCTGTCGCTGGGGTGGCCGACGGCCCCCGACGGATTCCCCTGGACGACCCTCGTGGTGAACGCGGCGGGCTGCGCCGCGATCGGCGTCCTCATGGTGCTGGTCACGGAAGTGCGGCAACAGACCCACCCACTGGTGCGGCCCTTCCTCGGCACGGGCTTCCTCGGCGGCTTCACCACGTTCTCGACGTACGCGGTGGACATCGAACGCCTCGTACGCGGCGGCCACCCCCGTACGGGCCTCGCCTACCTGGCCCTGACGCTGATCGCGGCGCTCGCGGCGGTGTGGGGCGCGGCGTGGACGACGCGCCGGGTGGCGGCGCGCCGGACGGCGGCGGGGAGTCGGCCGTGAACTGGCTGCTCGTGATCGTCGGCGGCATGATCGGCGCTCCCCTGCGCCACCTCACCGACGTGGCCGTGCGGAAGCGGTACGGCACCGACTTCCCGTGGGGCATCCTCGCCGTCAACGTCGCGGGCTGTCTGATCCTCGGCGTGCTGACGGGTGCGGTCGTGGCGGGCGCCGCGTCGTCGCACGTCCAGCTGTTCCTGGGCACGGGGCTGTGCGGGGCGCTGACGACGTACTCCACCTTCTCGTACGAGACACTGCGGCTCGCCGAGTCCGGCTCGCGCTGCCACGCGGCGGCCAACGCGCTGGGAAGCGTGGCGGCGGGCCTCGGCGCGGCCTTTGTCGGGGTGGCCGCTGCCGAGGCCCTGTGGGGGTGAACCGCGCTCCTTGTACCTCCGCTCATACCTCCGCGAAGTCCCCGTTCAGCGCGGCCGCCATGCGCAGGTGGGACGCCGCGTCGTCGGGGCGGTTCTGCCGCTGCAGGGTGCGTCCGAGCATGAGCCGGGCGTAGGCCTCGACCGGGTCGAGCTCGATCACCTCGCGCAACGCGCTCTCGGCGCGCCCCAGTTGGGCGGAGTGGTAGTACGCGCGGGCGAGCAGCAGACGCGGGGCCACCTGCTCCGGGGCCTCGTCGACCAGGGCGTCGAGGATGCGGGCCGCCGTGGCGTACTCCTTGGCGTCGAAGAAGAGCTGTGCGCGCTCCCAGCGCTCGGCCGCGGTTCCGTGCTCGTAGTAGGTCATTGTTCCTCCTTGGTGGCCTGTAACGAGACCCTGTAGTTGAATATTCCACGACTGTTTGCGACGGTGCCGAGGGTGCCGAGGGGACGTGGTGGCGGATAGCCGACTGCCTCCCGGGCGTCCGCGGGGCTAGGTTGTGCGGCATGAGCAATCTTGATCGCGAAGCGGTCCCCTCCCTGTGCGGCGGCCGGGGCTTCGTCGTCGCGGAGCCGGTACGGGAACTCCTCAGTCCGCGGCGGGTCAGACTCGGCGAGTCCACCGAGGTCCGTCGCCTGCTGCCGAACCTCGGGCGCCGCATGGTCGGAGCCTGGTGCTTCGTCGATCACTACGGCCCCGACGACATCGCCGACGAGCCCGGCATGCAGGTCCCGCCCCACCCGCACATGGGCCTGCAGACCGTCAGCTGGCTGCACGACGGCGAGGTGCTGCACCGCGACTCCACCGGCAGCCTGCAGACCATCCGCCCCCGCGAGCTGGGCCTCATGACCTCGGGCCGTGCGATCTCCCACTCCGAGGAGAGCCCCCGCCCGCACGCCCGCTTCCTGCACGGAGCCCAGCTGTGGGTGGCCCTGCCCGACAGCGACCGCCACACCGCCCCGCACTTCGAGCATCACGCGGATCTCCCGCAGGTCACGGCCCCGGGCCTGACCGCGACGCTCCTCCTCGGCACCCTGGACGGCTCGACGTCACCCGGTACGACGTACACCCCCATCGTGGGCGCGGACCTCGCCCTCTCCCGCGGCGCGGACGTACGCCTCCCGCTGGACCGGGACTTCGAGTACGCGGTCCTGGCCATGTCCGGCGAGACGCACGTCGACGGGGTCCCCGTTCTCCCCGGCTCGATGCTCTACCTGGGCTGCGGCCGCACGGAACTCTCCCTGCGCGCGGAGTCGGAGGCGGGCCTGATGCTCCTGGGCGGAGAGCCGTTCGAGGAGGAACTCGTCATGTGGTGGAACTTCGTCGGCCGTACCCACGAGGAGATCGCGACGGCCCGCCACGACTGGACGGAGACCACCCGCTTCGGCGAGGTGCAGGGCTACGACGGCGCACCGCTGCGGGCGCCCGAGCTGCCGCCGGGGGCGCTGAAGGCGCGGGGGAGGGTGCGCTGAGCCCCGGGAAGCCGCCTGGCACCGCACCGGCCGGTCACCGGTCCCGCCGCTCACGCGGCCGGGAATGTACCTGGTCCAACCGCTGACACGCGCCTACCGTGCGCGGCAGGACGGCGTCGCGGTGGGCGCACGCCGCGTTCAGGGGTGCTCCAAGGAGGTCACCATGGCGCAGACCAGCATCGAGCAGAAGTTCACCACCCTGTTCGCTTGGTTCGACCGCAACGGCGACGGCTCGCTGACCCGGGACGACTTCCAGGCGTTCGGCGAGGTGTTCGCCGCGGTGGCGCCACGGGAGGAGGAGAAGAGCGCGCTGCGCGAGGCGTTCGTGCTCTGGTGGGACGTCCTGGGCGAGGCCGGTGCGCCCGACGCGCAGGGCCGCATCGGGCCCGACCGGTTCATCACCGCCATGCGGACCCACATCGCCGCCGACGCCAAGACCGTCGAACGCCTGGTGATGCCCATCATCGACGCCCTCATGCGGGCCCTGGACACCGACGGGAGCGGCACCCTCACCGCTGACGAATACGTCCGCATGTACGACGCGCTCGGCATCGACCCGGCCACCTCCGGTGCCGCCTTCCAGCGCCTGGACCGCAACGGGAGCGGCACCATCACCCACGACGAGTTCCGCACCGCCATCGAGGAGTTCTACCTCAGCACCGACACGGAGGCCCCCGGCAACTGGCTGCTCGGTTCGCCGCTGCCGCAGGGGTGAGGCGCAAGCACCCGGCTCGGCTACGTCAGCCGGACCGAAGACCGACCGCCAGCGTCAGTTCGAGGACACGCTGCGGCGACCCGAGATCCGGGAACAGCTCCCGCAGCTGCGACATCCGGTACCGGACCGTCTGAGGGTGGACGAACAGCGCCGCCGCCACCTCGTCCCGCCTCCCCTGGTGCAGCAGCCACGCCCGCAACGTCTCCTCCAGCCGCCGCGCGGTCGCGTCGGGCAGGGCCCGCAACGGTGCGAGGGCTCGGGCGCGCAGGTCCGCGAACGCCTCCGTGTCGGCGCTCAGCACCAGCTCGGACAGGTGGTCCTCGGTGTCGCGGATGTCGGGGGAGAGGGAGCGTGCGCGTACGGCCCGTGCGTACGAGGCGGACGCCCGCGTCCATGGCCGGGCCGGGCCGACGACGGCGGTGCGCTCGGTCAGCTGCCGCAGGAGACGGGACCGGTCGGCATCGGGGACGAACAGCACACCGGTGGCGTCCGGCAGATCGTCGAGGACGAGGGTGCTCGGGTCGAGCGTGCGGTAGGCGGGCCGGGCCTGGGCGGCGGGCAGGAGGACCGCGGTCAGGGAAACCGGTGGCTGCCACCCGGCCCGCTGCGCGGAGGAGAGGAGCACGTCCGGGGTCGCGCCGGCGAGGAGGTCGCGGGCCAGGTGTTCCAGGTGGAGCTCGTGGGCCCGGCCCCGGGCGGCCAGTTCGTCGGCGTGGCCCGCGGCGCTCGCGGCGGAGAGCTCGTCGATGTAGGCGAAGGTCAGCTCGGCGAACTTGGCGACCTCGGCGGCGGGCAGACCGGCCGGTACGGCGCCCGCCGCCAGGCATCGCCAGGCCACGCGGGCGCCGACGCGGTAGGCACCGAGCAGGGCGTCCATCGAGCGGCCGTCGCGCACCTCGCCGCGGCCCAGCTCGTAGGCGGCGTCACCGGCGTCGCCGCCCGTGGCGTTCCCGCTCGCGAGGTCCAGGTAGTGCCCCAGGGCGGTGCGGACGGCTCGGCGGATGGTGGCGCCCATCTTGCCCGAGAGGGCGTTGGCGTAGGGCGGGACCTCGTCGATGATCGCCTGAACGATCTCGTCGGCGGTGGTCCGCAACCTGGCCCGCAGCGCGGTGACTGTCGTCTCGTCCAGGGCCAGCTCGCTGACCCTCTGGATTGCATGGCTCACGATTTTGTTCCCTGCGAACAAATAGGTCGTCCAGATTTACGTCCTGCGGTCAGGACTTTACGCCTTGAGGCGCAGCAAGCTGGAACCATGACGAGTACAGCCCTCCGCAGCAGGGCGTGGAAACTACTGGAGATGGTCACGACGCCGCTGCTGCCGTCGGACTACCTCGACCTGGTCAGCCCGCTGCGCGCGGGCGCCGACCTGCGCGGGCGCATCGAGGCCGTGCACCCCGAGACGGATGACGCCGCGACCATCGTGATCAGACCGGGACGGGGCTGGCGCGGTCACACGGCCGGTCAGTACGTGCGGATCGGGGTCGACGTCGACGGGGTGCGCCTGTGGCGTGCCTACTCCCTCACGTCGCCGACACACCGCAGGGACGGGCGCGTCACGATCACCGTGAAGGCGATCCCGGACGGCAAGGTCAGCAACCACCTGGTCCGCAGGGCGCGACCGGGCACGCTCATCCAGCTCGACCAGCCGACCGGTGACTTCGTGCTGCCGCCGGCCAAACCCGCCAAGGTGCTCTACCTGACGGCCGGCAGCGGCATCACGCCCGTGATGGGCATGCTGCGCGACACCCGTTTCGACGACGTCGTCATGGTCCACTGCGCGCCGCGCCCGCAGGACGTGATCTTCCGCGACGAACTGCACGGCCTGGTCGGGGAGAAGAAGCTGCGGCTCACCGAGGTGCACACCGACACGGACGGCATGCTCGACATCGCCCGCCTCGACGAACTCGTGCCCGACTGGACCGAGCGCGAGACCTGGGCCTGCGGGCCCGCGGGCCTGCTCGACGCCGCCGAGAAGCAGTGGAGCGAGTACGGCGTACCGGAGCGCCTGCACACCGAACGTTTCCGTCCGAGCGTCGTCGTCGCCGGCGACGGCGGCGAGGTCACGTTCAGTGCCACCGGCAGGACCGCCGCCGCGGACGGCGCCACGCCGTTGCTGGACGTCGGCGAGGAGGCCGGTGTGCTCATGCCCTCCGGGTGCCGCATGGGCATCTGCTTCGGCTGCATCACACCGCTCAAGTCGGGCGCCGTCCGTGACCTGCGCACCGGCGAGATCACCGAGGCCGAGCCGGGCGTCCTCATCCAGACCTGCGTGTCCGCCGCCGCGGGCCCCTGTGACATCGAACGGTAGGAGCACCTTGACCGCCATCGACCCCACCGCCCATCTGACCGCGGAGCAGATCGAGGAGCTCGGCCGCGAGCTGGACGCGATCCGCGACGAGGTGATCGCAGGACGCGGCGAGAAGGACGCCGCCTACATCCGAAAGGTGATCTCGGCGCAGCGCAAGCTGGAGCTGGTCAGCCGGGGTGTGCTGCTGTTCTCGATCTTCCCGCCCGCGTGGCTGCTCGGCACCGCGGGTCTGTCCGTGGCGAAGATCATGGACAACATGGAGATCGGCCACAACGTCCTGCACGGCCAGTGGGACTGGATGCGGGACCCGAAGATCCACTCCACCACCTGGGAGTGGGACCACGTCTCGCCGTCCGACCAGTGGAAGCACTCCCACAACGAGCTGCACCACACGTACACCAACGTGATCGGCAAGGACAACGACCTCGGCTACGGCATCATGCGCGTCGACGAGGACCAGAAGTGGCACCCGATGCACCTCGGCCAGCCGCTGTGGAACTTCATCAACGCCTGCTTCTTCGAGTACGGCATCGCGGCGTACGACCTGGAGCTCGGCAAGAACCTGAGCAAGCGCCGCCGCAAGAACCCGGAGTTCCGCGCGCGGGCCAAGGCCGTGGGCCGCAAGATCCGCAAGCAGGTGCTCAAGGACTACGTGATCCACCCGCTCCTTTCGGGCCCGTCGTTCCTCCCCACGCTCGGCGCCACGTTCACCGCGAACCTGGTCCGCAACATCTGGTCCCACTCGGTGATCATGTGCGGGCACTTCCCCGAGGGCGTGCAGGTCTTCGAGCGCCGGTCGATCAAGGGCGAGACGCGCGGCCAGTGGTACCTGCGCCAGATGATGGGCTCGGCGAACATCAGCGGCAGCAAGGCCATGCACTTCATGACCGGCAACCTGTCGCACCAGATCGAGCACCACCTGTTCCCGGACCTGCCGAGCAACCGGTACGCCGAGGTCGCGGTGAAGGTGCGCGCACTGTTCGAGAAGTACGAGCTGGAGTACGTCACAGGACCGCTCCCCAAGCAGGTGTTCTCCGCTTGGCGCAAGGTCTTCCGCCTCTCCCTGCCGAACAAGAAGCCCGGCGTCAGGACGCCGGACCGCGAGCGGGAACTCGTCGCGGCCTGACGGCCGTTGGGGAACCGTAGGCGGGACCTCTTCCTGAGTGGGGGAAAAATGAACAGACACACGGACCGGAGCGGCAGACGTGTGCGGCGCGCTTTAGGGGCCGCGGTGGTGATGGGTGCGCTCACCGCGGTGCTGCCCGGAGTCGCCTCGGCCGATGCGGCGAGCGGCGCGCGTGACAGCAGTGGCAGCAGTGTCGGAGTCGGTGTCGAGAGGATCAGTGTCGCCGCCGACGGCACTCAGCTGGACGGCGATTCCGCCGGTGGCGCGATCACGACCGACGGAGGCCGCACCGTCTTCACGTCGTCGGCGACCAACCTGACGCCCGGCAACGCCGCGGGCAGCGAGCGGGTGTACCTGCGCGACGAGCCGTCGGGGCAGATCAAGCACGTGGGCAGCTACCCCATCGACGCACCGGTGATCAGCGGCAACGGCGAATACTCCGCGTACTGGGTGCTGCTGTTCAGGGACACCAAGGTCAAGCTGGCCCAGTGGACCGCGGGCAGCTCGATCGGCCTCAACTGCGATGCCCTCAACTGCAGTCAGCCGTCGGTGAGCGGCGACGGCCGCTACGTCGCCAACGTCGCCACCATCGGCCGGCCGTCGACCAGCCAGCGCATCGACGTGTGGGACTGGCAGGCCGGCACCAAGCAGGAACTCGCCTGGTTCGCCCACACCGCGCCGTCCCGGCCGTCCATCAGCGGCGACGGCCGCTTCGTCGCCTACCAGGACGGCAAGACCAAGGACGTCTTCCTGTGGGACGGGGACCACGGCTCCATCTCCGGGCCGATCGAGGGCCCGGCCAAGGAGGCGGAGATCGTCCAGGTCAGCGAGGATGGCAGCAAGGTCGTCTACCTCTCGGGCGCCGACACGTACGTCCACGACGTGAGCTCGGGCACGGCCCGGCGCATCCCGGACGTCAAGGGCCTGGCCATCGACCCCACCGGCAACCATCTGCTGTACGCCCCGAACGACCCGACCGGACCGTCGCTCGTGCTGCGCGACCTGCGGACGGACACCGACAAGACCGTCTCGGACCGGCCCGCCTCGGCAGAGGTCGACGCGGTCAGCGCCGACGGGCACGACGTGGTCTTCACGTCCACGGCCGACGACATCGTGCCGGGTGACACCAACGGCAAGTCGGACGTGTTCGTACGCCGCTTCGCCTGACCGTCGCCGGGCAAGGGTGACGTCGGGGAACCGCCAGCTCCGCCCCCGTACAGCCTGTTGAACTGACAGCCGTGTCACACCGGGCTTTCACAGGGCGGAATCCATGACCTCGCTGAACACCACGACCGCAGCCACCCACCCCTCCGGAGGAGACGGACCGCCGGGCCCGTCTCCCTCGGTGCGGTGGCTCGCGGTGGCCGCCGTGACCTCGGGGATCTTCTCCATCGTCACGACGGAGATCCTGCCCATCGGGCTCCTCGACGAGATCGGGTCCGATTTCGGGGTCTCCGACGGCACCGCCGGGCTCATGATGACCATGCCGGGTCTCCTCGCCGCCCTCTGCGCGCCCCTGGCCACCGCGGCGACGGCGCGCGTCGACCGCCGCCTGATGCTGTGTCTGTTCACGACCCTGCTGCTCGTCGCGAACCTGCTGGTCGCGGCGGCGCCCGGCTACTGGCTCGTGCTGGTGTCCCGCGTCCTCGTCGGCGTGGTCATCGGCGGGTTCTGGTCCATCGCCATCGGCCTGGCCGAACGCCTCGTGCCGGCCGAGTCGGTCGGGCGCGCCACGGCGGTGATCTTCTCCGCCGTGCCGCTCGGCTCCGTACTGGGCGTACCGGCCGGCACGTTCATCGGAAACACCGCCGGCTGGCGCACCGCCTTCGTCGTGATGAGCGCCTTCACCCTTGCCGTCCTGATCCTGATCGTCCTCGTCATGCCGCCCCTGCCGCCCACCGGGACGACCGACCTGCGGGCACTGGCCGGGCTGTTGAAGCGGGTGAACACCCGCTTCGCCCTGCTGCTGACGTTCTTGGTGGTGCTCGCGCACTTCGGGACCTACACCTACGTCATCCCCTTCCTGCACGATGTCACGGGCGCGGGACCCCACCTGACGACGGCCGCACTCCTGGCCTACGGCGCCGCGGGAATCGCGGGCAACTTCCTCGCCGGGGCGACGATCGCTCGTCACCCCCGAGCCGTCTTCGGGACCGTCGCCGCGGTGATCGCGGCCGTGACCCTGCTGCTGCCCGTCGCGGGGCGCGATCCGGTCGCGGCGCTGGCACTGCTCATCGTCTGGGGCCTGGCCTACGGCGCCGTACCCCTCTGTTCCCAGACGTGGTTCGTCAAGGCGGCCCCGGCCGCGCCGGAAGCGGCATCGGTCCTGTTCACCGCGTCCTTCCAGGCGACCCTTTCCCTCGGCGCGCTGACCGGAGGCGCCGTCCTGGACCGGACCTCACCCTCCGCGGTGATGGTGTGCGGCAGCGTCGTCGCGACACTCACGGTCCTGGCCGTCCTCCGTGCTGCCGCAGTTCCTCCGGCCGGGCGCACTGACTAAGATCCTCGGCAGGCGAGTTGTCGGGGGGACACATGTCGGCCGGGCTTGACGAAGGGCGGATGCGGCATCTGGAGTTGATCCAGACGATCGTGACCCGCATGGGCAACAACTCCTTTCTCATCAAAGGGTGGTCCTTGACGGTCACGGGCGCCCTGCTCGCCTACGCCGTCGGCAACGACAAGAGCGCCATCGCGCTCGTCGGCTTCGTGCCGGTGTTCGCCTTCTGGGCCCTGGACGGCTACTTCCTGTACCAGGAGCGGCTGTTCCGGCGGCTCTACGAGCGGGTGCGCAGCACGTCGTCCGCGAACACGATCGAGCCGTTCGCCATGGACGTGGCGCCGGGCAGGGAGAAGGCGGGCGTCCTGAAGGCCGCCGGCTCCTTCACCGTCGCCGGGTTCTACGGAGGCCTCACCCTGGCCCAGGCGTTCGCGCTGCTATTCGTGCTGTAGGGATTCGTGCTGTAGGGATGCGTGCCGGAGGGCAGGGTTTCGCGGGATGGCGAGTGCCGCGCGCAGGCGCCGGGCCGAGTCGTCGAGGCGGTCCGCGTCCGTCTCGGCCGCCTCGGGCCACAGCCGCGGCATCCTGTCGCCCGTGTAGCGCGGTACGACGTGGACGTGGAGGTGGAACACGGACTGGGTGGCGACCGCGCCGGACGACTGGATGACGTTGAGCCCCTCGGGGCGGTGGACCGCCCGGACCGCGTGTGCGGCCCTGAGCACCGCCGTCCCGACGGCCGCCGCCGTCGCCTCGTCGAGGTCCCAGATGTCCACGACGTGGCGGCGGGGCACGACGAGGACGTGTCCCGGGTGGACCGGGTCGAGCGGGAGGAAGGTCAGGGTGTCGGCTGTTGCGGCGACGACACGGGCCGGTCGGGTTCCCGCTCCGACCTCGCAGAAGACGCAGCCGGGGGCGTGGTGTCCGGTGCTCATGGACGAACGATAGGCCCCGGCCCGGCGACGTCCCTGAACGCCAGCGGCAGCTTCTTCACCAGGTCCCTGTCCAGGTGCGGCAGTTGGGTACTCGCCTGGGCGACCATGGACTGCGCGAGCGTGGACACGTAGTTGTTCAGCTCCCGCTCCTTGTTGTCCGCCACCAGATCGAAGACGTCCCCCTCGTACTCCGGCTTGCCCCCCGAATGGACCCAGTACTGGTACGGCGCGAAGTCGGCCGGCATCTGCCAGTCCGAGAGAGGCCTGATCCAGAACACCGGCATGATGGCGATGGGCTCCTGGCCCGGGACCGCGTTGAGGTTCGCCATCCGCTGCACCATGACGGCCCACTCGCGCCGGCACCAGTCCCGCTGGAAGTACCCCTCCGTGATCAGGGGGACCATCAGTCGCGTCGTGCGGATCGCCTCGATCATCTTCGGCTCCCACGTCGCCCCGTGCTGCATGAGCTTGTCGAAGAAGCCGGACTTCGTCACCCGCCCGCCGAGCTTCGCCGTCACCCGCTTCTCCAGCAGATTGTGGAACCTGAGCGCCTCGTCGAAGTCGACCTCCCGGTTGTGCCAGCTGGTGAAGAAGAAGCAGGACGACGCCTCGGCCGGCTCCGCAGCCCCGGCCCGCCCCGCCGACGACGCCTGCCCCGCCGTCCGCAGCGTCCCGTGCCAGAGCTCCGCCAGCTCCCCGGCGAGACCTCGTACGCTGTCCGCCATCTGACGGCCGGTCCCCGCCGCCTCGGCCGCCTCCGACACCGTGTCGGCCAGCGCCCGGACGAATCCCGGATCCTCCTGCTCGAACACGGTGTCGAGCAGCAGGTCGACGCGCTCGGCCATGGACAGGAGTTCCACGCCCACGGACGCCGTCTTGGGCAGCACGGTCGCCGTCGGCCGCGACCGCAGGGCCTCCATCCAGCGCAGGTAACTGCCGGTGTTCTCGCACACCGTCGCGCGCAACAGGCTGGACCGCAGGCTCGTGCGCGCCGTGTCGAGCACGTCGGCCCGCCGTGGCGGGGGGAGCGAGGGGGACGGTTCCGGGCGCGCGGGCGGCGGGGGAACCATGCGGGCTATCTCCGTGACGGTGGCGACCTGTTCCACGGTGACCTTGCCCGACAGGACCGCTTCGCCGGCGCGCACGATCTGGCGCGGATGCCCGTCGAACATGTCGGCGAGCCGTGCGGCCTGCCGATTGTCGAGACCCATGTTCTCCATGAGGAGCCGGACCACGTCGGTACCGGCCAGCGGCCCCACCAGCAGCCGGGCGTCCTGCTGCCACGACCCGGTCCCGCGCGACGTGACCAGAACGCGCGCGTTGCCCTCCGGGAAATGCTGCCGCAGCCCGTCCGGGTCCGCCGCGTTGTCGAAGATGTAGAGCCAGTCGGCCGCCGTCGGACCGTCGAGCGGCCGCCCCAGATCCCGCTCGAACCGCTCGCGCAGCCGCTCCGTCTCCTCCGCCACCCGCCCGGCGAGCCGGACCGGGTCCGGTTCCCTGGCGCAGTCGAAGACCCACATCAGTTCGTAGTGCTGGGTGAAGAGATGGGCGTAGGAGATGGCGAGCTGCGATGTCCCGTACCCGTGCGGACGGCCCTCCGGGTCGTGTACCAGCACGGCGCGGTGGTCCATGAGCAGCCGGTGCGCGTCCGCGATCTCCTCGTCCCTGCCGACGAACGGGGCCGGCAGCGGTGGGAGGTTGTTGATCCGCGGCAGCTCCCGGGGCGGACGACGTGACGGGCTCACCGGCCGCTCCCACGATCCGCCGACCGCTGCGGGGACTCGGGGAGCACCTGCTCGATCAGGTGCTCGGCCTCCGCCGGGTCCGCGCCGGCCAGGACGACGACGTTCGCGTCACGGACGAGCAGCGGCCGGGGCGCCTTGTCGATCTGCACCAGGACGGCCTGCGAAGGCCGCCCGGGGGAGTGGGCGAACGTGTCCGCCCACTCGGTGGGGCTCGTGTTCCCGGCGGCGAAGTAGTTGCGCGAGAAGATGACGAGCATCCGCTCTGCGGCGGCCCGCGCCTGGGCGACCGCGTCCTGGAGACTCTCCCTGCTGGCACGCCAGCGGCGCTGCACGACGTCGTGCCCCCGCTGGCCGAGCACCTCCGACATCCAGTCGGCCCAGGGCTGGTCGGCACCGACGTAACTGATGGCGACGGAGCCCGGCGCGCGCCGCTGCAGCGTGCCGGAGTCGATGATCTCGGTCCAGCGCGCCCAGTCGCGCACGCTGCCGGTGTCCGCCGTCTGCCCCGCCTGCGCGGCGCTCTCGCTGCCGAACGCCGGGTCCAGCTCCTGGGCGTCGGCCGGGTCGAGTCGTTCCAGTTCCGTACGCCCCGCCTCGGCAATGGTTTTGGCCAATTGTTCGAGCAGTGTGTAATACCGTACTTCGTTCTCCGCATGGGTGGGGGCCGCCAGGGACTCGAGGCCGTACTGCCGCAGCCAGTCGAAGGCTCCGGGCCCCTCCACCGATGGGCGTACGCCCTCCGGAAGCTGGTCGTCGGCGACGGGCTTCCAGCACAGGGGGACCAGGCAGCCACGCGCCGTGACGCCCCGGATGTCCTCGTGATGGCGCATGCGGGCGTCGAAGACCGCCCACTCGAGCCCGGCGCCGCGGTCGGTGAAGTAGCGGGGGGAGTACAGCACGATCATGACTCCGGCCCTGGTCACGGCGGACTCGCGGACCGACTCCGGCTCCGCGACCGCGCCCAGTACGCCGCTGACGCCGAACCCCTCCTGGATGCGCAGCTGGTACTCCAGATCGGCGTGGAAGCGCGTCAGCGCGCGCCAGCCATCGGCACGTACACAACTCGTATAGAAGAAAGCGGCTGGATCCACGCGCCCCTCACAAACTTCCGCCAACGGTCCGGCGTGATGGACATTCGCGCAGACTCGGTGAGAACGGATGGCCGGTCATTCGGCGGCGGCTCCCCCGAGGCCGGTTCATGCTGCCTCAATACCCCAGAGGATAGGCTTACTTGGCCCCGGCCGATATACTCACAGGCATCTGGGGGGAGCGCTCGGTGAGCGCACCGACGCATTCGCGAGCGGGGGGACGACCGGTCCGAGGATGCACGAGCCCCGGACTGTAGCAGCAGTCGCACGATTCCCTTCAGAGGCACTTTCGTTCGACCGTGGCATGTTGGACGGCCTCCGCGCGTCGCGGAGCCGAGCAGTCGGGGGGAGCCTGCGTTATGGCACATGACGCGGCACAGCACACGGCACACGCCATCGCGTTATCCGCGGACAACGCACCGAACGGCCCGCCCGACGCCCTCGCCCTCAGCCGGCTCCCCCGCAGCGCCCTCGTCGAGGCCCTGCTGCGCAACACCGGCCGCGCCGCCGGACCCGAGCGCCCGAGGTGGGAAAGTGCGGTGTGAGACCGCACCCCGCGCCACTCCGCCGCCCGACGGACCGGCGGCGACGTTCACCCAGTTCGTGGTGAAGCTCTACAGCCGCTGCAACTTCGGCTGCCCCGACTGCTACATCTACGAGCACCGCGACAGCGGCTGGACCGAACAGCCCCTTGTCATGGGCCCCGCCGTGATGAGACGGCTGTCCGCGAGAATCACCGAGCACCTGCGCAGGCACACCCCCGAACGGGCCCAGGTCGTCCTGCACGGAGGCGAACCCCTGCTGGCCGGGCCCGCGATCCTGGAGCGCTTCGCCCGCCGCCTGCGCGCCGACTGCCAGGGCCTCACCACCCGGGTCGACCTGCTCGTCCAGACCAACGCCTCCCGTATCGACCGCACCTTCCTGGAGATCTTCCGCCGCTACGACGTCACCGTCGGCGTCAGCGTCGACGGCACCGCCCGCTCGCACGACCGCAGACGCCCCGACCGGGCGGGCCGGGGAACGTACACCGAAGTGGCCCGCGCCCTGACCCTGCTGCGCTCCCCGCGCTACCGGCAGCTGTACGGCGGACTGCTGTGCGTCGTGGACATCGAGGCCGACCCCGTGGAGACGTACGAGGCGCTCCTCACACACGAGCCGCCCACCGTCGACCTGCTCCTCCCGCACGCCACCTGGCAGTTCCCGCCGCCCCGGCCACCGGGTGCGGACGACGCGCCTTACGGCCGCTGGCTGGCCGCCGTCTTCGACCGCTGGTTCGACGCCCCGCGGCGTGAGACCTCGCTGCGGCTCTTCGACTCGCTGCTCGACCTGCACCTCGGCGGCACCAGCACCAGCGAGATGTGGGGCCCCTATGGCTCGGATGTCGTGGTGATCCAGCCGTCCGGACTCATCGAGTACAACGACATCCTCAAGACGGTCAGCGCACGGGCCGCCCGCTCCGTACTCCACATCGGCGCCCACGACTTCGACCGCGCGGCCGCCGACCCCGGCTTCGCCGCCGAGCGCGCCGGTCTCACCGGACTCTGCGCGCAGTGCAGGGCCTGCCCGGTCGTCGACATCTGCGGAGGCGGGCTCCGCGCCCACCGCCACCGCCCCGACAACGGCTTCGACAACCCGTCGTGCTTCTGCGCCGACCTCCGGTACCTCATCGACCACGTACGGCAGCGGCTCACGCACGGCGTCAGCACCCTGCGCACGCACCTTGACCGAGAGGGGTGGAGCGCATGACCGCGCACCGCAGTCCGGACGCTCCCTACTACTACATCAGCCACGCCCTGCCCGTGCCGTCGGACCCCTGGCTGCGCGCGTTCCACACCGACGTCCAGACCGAGATGCACCGCCGCGTGGGCCCCGGCCACGCGGGCCTCCTCTCCGAACCCTGCCACGGCCACGCCCCCGCGGAAGGCCCGGACTGGACGCCCGCGATGCGCTGCCGCACGCTCCTCGTCCTGCTCACCGAGCGCTACTACAAGGAACCCCGCACCGTCCGCGACCTGGAGGTGTTCCGCCGACGGCTGCAGTGGGGCCAGCACCAGACCGGCGAACGGTCGCCCGCGCTGGTGCTCGTGCCGTGGAACACCAAGGGGCTGCCGCCGCGCAAGGAACCCGACACCCTGTCCGTGCCCGTCGGCGACTACACACGATCCGGTCTCGGAGGACTCGTAGGGGCACCACAGGCCCGCGGCGGCTATTTGAAGGTGCTGCGCGCCGTCGTCGAACGAATCCTCACCGGGGCCCGTCACTCGCCTCCCGTCATGACGCCCGAAGACCTGTACTTTACTGTTTCCCCAGGTGTTTCGGGAATGCCGAGAATTCCGCTCTCGGGCAGGAAATTCCTGGATAGGCAGTTCGCTCCGGTGCGGGTACCGTGGCAGCCAACGCACGCCGCACCACCGTCCCGCCCTGCCGAGGCATGGTGGGAGGCAGCCCCTCACCGTTCCTGGTTCTCCACTCCGGAGGGCGACGGGCGGCCCATCCTCCGGGGGCCTCACAGCTGACGCACCCACGCTGGAGCGACATCGATGAGCAGTGCCGAAGCGTCCGGTTCCGTACGTGGTGGACACCAGGCGACCGTCGTCACCTTCTACTCGTACAAAGGCGGGGTCGGGCGGACGATGGCACTGGCCAACGTCGCCTGGCTGCTCGCCGACGCGGGCCGTCGCGTCCTCGTCGTCGACTGGGACCTCGAGTCACCCGGCCTCCACCGCTACCTGCGCCCCTTCCTGCGCAACCCCGAACTGACCGAGTCCACCGGCGTGGTGGAGATGGTCCAGGACTACGGCCGGGCCGTGGAGGCGCTGGCGGCCGAGAACCTCCCCGACGCCGAGAAGGAGACCAGACTCGCGGAGCTCCTCGAGCGGCACACCCAGGTGGGCATGCACACCGACTCGCTCTCCTACCGCTTCGCGCGCCCCACCGGCAGGATCGACTTCCTCGGACCCGGCCGCCAGGACGGCCTCTACGGCCGGCGCGTCGCGACCTTCGACTGGGCCCGCTTCTACCAGGAGCAGAGCGGCCGGCTCTTCGCCGACGCGCTCAGGGAGAGCCTGCGCACCGCCGACTACGACTACGTGCTCATCGACAGCCGCACCGGCCACTCGGACAACGCCAGCCTGTGCACGCTGCTCCTGCCGGACGTGGTCGTCGTCGGCTTCAACTTCAGCAACCAGTCCATCGAAGGGTCCGCCGCCGTCGCCCGGCAGGTGCGCGAACAGTCCGGCAGCCGGATCAGGGTCCTGCCGGTCCCGATGCGCGTGGACCGCTCCCACCCGGAACAGGCCGAGCGCCGCCGCTCCCGGGCCAGGGACCAGTTCGCGGGCGCGGCGAGCCCGATCCTGCTCACCAGCGAGGAGCAGTACTGGCGCGAGGTCGAGGTGGCACACCTGCCGAACGTCGCGTACGAGGAAGTCCTCATCCCCTTCGCCCTGCAGAACTACGAACCCTCGCTGCAGAAGCAGGCCTACGAACGGCTCGGCCGGGAGATCAGCGGCGACGCCGACCTGCGCTTCGCCCCCGTCGCGCCCGACGTCCGCGAGAACCTGGTCGAGCGGTTCGCCGAGGTGCCCGCGGCCTCCCGCGTCGTACGTCTCGTGTTCGAGCCGCAGGAGCGCCGGTGGGCGGACTGGATCCGTGCCGAACTCTTCGCGAACGGGGTGATGTGCGAGTTCGACCGCGGCTCCGGCGAGCGGACCGGCCGGAGCGACACGACCGTCACCTACCTCGTCCTGATGTCATCCGTCATGGTCGGCTCCGCCCGCCTCACCGGTCTGATGGCCCACCTGAACCCGGACGGGCTCATCGGCCGGCCGAAGGTCGACGTGGCCTGGCTCGAGGACGTCGAGGTGCACCCGCCGTTCCGTGACCGGCCGGGCCCCAGGCTGCACACGCTGGAGGAGGGCCCGGCACGCAACGCCCTCCTGACCCACTTCCTCCCCGGCGACCGCCGCGGCGTCCCGTGGGCGGACCGGTCCGGGAACGGGCCGCGCTTCCCCGGCAGGCACCCCCAGATCTCCCACGTCCCGCCGCTGCGCCAGGGCGAGTTCCTCGGCCGCGAGGACTGCCTGCAAGAGCTGCGCAACGCGCTGCCCCCGGGCCAGGCGGCGAGGAAGCCGGTCGTGCTGTACGGCCCGCCCGGAGTGGGCAAGCGGACCTACGCGCTCGAATACCTCAACCGGTTCCGCGCCGACTACGACATCGTGTGGTGGATGCCCGCCGACAGCTCGGAGAACGTCGTACGCGAACTCGTGCTCCTGAGCGCCCAGTTGGGTGCGTCCCGGCGCTCGTCGCCCCGGGCCGTGGACGCGCTGCGCGAGCTCCTCGAGGGCCGGCACGGCGGACCCGAGCGGCTGCTCCTCGTCTACGAGGACGCACGCCACCCCGACGAGATCGAGAGCCTGCTCTTCAACAGCAACCAGGTGCACGTCCTCATCACGTCCGAGAACCCGGAGTGGGGCACGCTGGCCCACCCCATCTGCATCGAGCCGCCGTCCCCCGAGGAGGCCGTACGGTACCTGCGGCGCAAGGCGCCGCAGCTGACCCCCGAACTCGCCGCACGTCTGGTGGGGTTGGGGGAGACGCTGCCGCAGCTCCTCGACCAGATGGCCGCGTACCTGCAGAGCACCGCACGCCCGCCCGAGGCCGCGGTCGCCGAGTTCGTGCAGGGAGTCGGCAACCGGCAGGCCGTCGGCCAGGAGTTCTCCTCCGCGGTCTGGCAGAGCGTCGTCGAGGACCTGGGCAAGGAGCGCCCGGCCTCCCTCGACCTGCTGCGGATGCTGACGGCGCTGTCGCCGGAAGGCGTCGGCTGGGACCTCCTGGAGTCCCCGGCCGCCCTGGAGTTCCTCGGGCTGCCCGAGGGCGCGGAGGGCCGCCATCAGCTCGGCTTCGCGGCCCGCGGTCTGCTCAGCAGGTCCCAGGCGCGCCGCGGCCAGGACGGCAAGCGGCTCACGGCGTCCCGGATGATCCTCGCGGCACAGCTCGGCGAACTGGAGCCGACCGAAGCGGCGGAGATAGCCGCCGGGGTCCGCCGCGTCCTCGCCGCCTACGCACCCCCGGACGACCGGGTCGACGACCAGGACATGTACCCGCGCTACGCGGAGCTCGACCTCCACGTCGAGTCCTCGGGCGCGGTGATGGACGACAGCCCCGAGGTCCGCCGCTGGCTCGTCAACCAGGTGCGCTACCGGCGCCGCACCCAGTGCCTGGAAGCCGCCTTCACCCTGGCCCAGCGGCTTGAGCAGACCTGGACCGCGTCCGCCGGCGACGACGAACGCCTGCTTCTCCTGCTGCGCCTGCGCGTCGAACTGGCCAACATCCACACCGACGCCGGACGGTTCCCGGAGGCCAACCGGATCAACGGCGCCGCGCTGGAGGAACTGCGCAGGCTGCAGGGCCTGGACGGCGAGTTCACGCTGCGCAGCGCGCTCGGGCGCGGCGGTGAGCTGCGGGCCCTGGGCCGCCCCCAGGACGCCCTCGCCGAGGACCAGTCCACCCGGGACATCCTGCGCTGCAAGTACGGACCCGAGAACCACTTCACGCTCATGGCGGGCAGCAACCTCGGACTCTCGCTCGACATGGTCGGCCTGCCCAACGACTCCCTGGAGCAGCACCAGGAGGTGCACGAGCAGCGGGTGCGGGTCCTCGGCGAGCAGCACGAGCTGACCCTGCGCAGCTCCGTGCACGTGGCCAGCAGGCTGCGCGAGACAGGACGGTACGACGACTCGCTCACCCGGCTCCAGGAGATCTACCGCCTCACCCAGACCAACGAGGAGCTCGGCTGGGCCCACATGACGACGCTCCTCGCGGCCTGCTCACTGGCCTCGACGCTGCGGCACATCGCCACGCTCTCCCCGGCGCTGTCCTCGCAGACGCGGAGGGCGAAGGCGGACTCGGCCCGCATGCTCAACGCGCGGGCGCGGGACGCCTTCGTCGTGTATGGAGGGCCCCGGCACCCCGAAGCCCTCGTCGCGGGCGTGGGCCTCGCGGCCGACCTCCGGTTCCTCGGCCGGATCGACGGGCCCCACGGGGCACGGGCGCTGGCCGAGGAGAACCTCGCCGCGTTCCGCGAGTGGGGCGAGGACCACCTCTTCACCCGGATATGCGAGGTCAACCTCGCCCTGGTGCTGCGCGACGCGGAGGACGAGACCGCCGCCGAACTCAGCGAGCGGGGCCTGCGCGGCCTCAGGGAGACCCTCCATGTGGATTCGCACCATCCGCTGATCCTCACCGCGGCCCTGTGCCACGCCAACATGCTCGTCTTCGCGGGCGACTCACGGGCGGCGCGGGAGCTCGACGAGGTGACGCACCAGGGCCTGCTGGAGAAGTTCGGCCCCGACCACCCCCTCACGCTGACCGTGGCCGCGCATCTGGGGCTGCGGGCGGACGCCGGGGGCCACGCGAGCCCGGACAACCGGATCAGCATCGAACTGGACGTACCGAAGATCTGAGCGGACTACACAGTGCGGCGGACAGCACGGAAAGAGGAGGACCCGATGGCGTATCCGTGGACGGGGTCGATCGGCGTCCCGCACGCCGTCGCGGTGCTCTCCACGGCCCGCGGCTGCGGCGCGACGCTCCTGACGGCCGCGGCCGGCCTGGTCGTCGACGACGCGGTGGGCCGCGTCGGGCAGACGGTGGTCCTGATGGACGCCGACACCGACGGCGGCGGTCTCACCGAGCTGACCCGGTACTGGAACGCCCACTCCGACGCCAGGGCCGACGGCCTCATCGGGTTCGCCGAGGACCCCATCGAGCTGGCCAACCGCTCCGTGCACCGCTATCTGCGGCACGTGCACACCGGTGACCCGCGCCGCCAGGACATGGCCGTGTTCCCCCTCGGCCCCGGCGACAAGCCCGGCGAACACCTGCCGACGAACGGAACGCTCCAGGAGACCGTAGGTGCCGCTGTCGAACGGCTGATGGACCTGCAGGGCTGTCTGATCGTCGACTGCGGTGTCGTCCGCACCCCGGTCACGCTCGAAGTGTGCCGGCAGGTCCAGCACATCATCCTGATCGGCCGGGCGGGGCCGACGAGCGACATGGAGACCGCCGAGCTCATGGCGTGGCTGACGGAGCGCGGCCTGCGCGAGAAGGTCCTAGGCCGGGTGTGCAACGACCCGAGCGGCGCGCGACCGTCGGCGCCCGAGGCCACGGAGGCCTCTCCCGCACTGATGCGACTGCCGTACGACCGGGGCGGCGCGGCCACGATCGCCCTGGGGCGGCTGCCGGGCCCCGGCAGTCCGCTGGTTCAGGCGCTGGGCGAGCAGATGCTGGCACGGTGGCCTGACGTTCTCAACGACGGGGCCATGGGGGCGAGATGAGCGATGACAGGACCGTGACCGGCACCGGTGCGCCGCCGGAGGTGCGCCGCGCGTCGCACGTGACCGACGACAGCGACGTGTTCGTGGAGCTGTGCGCGAACGCGCTGAGCGAGACCGGGCTTCATCATGTGGCCCAGTACCGCTGGGGCGTCTTCGGCTACTCGGTGGACATCCTCGACCGGCTTCCCGAGGCACAGGGCGGCGGGTTCGGCGGCTCCGGCGGCAAGGAACAGGACGTCAGGCGCGAACGGTTCGTACGCCTGGGACGGCAACTCCACTACGTTCTCGGCCGGATGGACCACGTACTGCGCTCCGTCGACAGCGGCAAGCTGATCCGCAGCGTGCTCCAGGTCGGCGACGGCGCCGTCTTCCACTACTACTTCCGCGCGGACGACTGCCTGACCGGCGTCTCGCTGGGCGCCGACACGGTGGACGCGGGCGACCGGGCCATGGCCGAACTCGTGGGGGCCTTCCGCCAGGAGATCGGGTTGCCCCTGATGAATCCGGGCGGCTTCGATTCGGAGACGTCGCTGCCGGTGATCGAACGGACGCCCCTCGCCCTGTCGAAGGAGCCGCACCGGGTCGTGGAGGGGGAGTGGGGGACGACGGAACCCGCGCTCCTCGAGCACTGCGTCGAGGCGGTCTCGCCCGACACCCTGCACTACGCCGGATACGTCGCACCGGGCACCGGCCGGCTCAGCGCCGACGTGTTCAACGACCCCGAACTGTCCCGCTTCTTCGGCGGCAGCCTCACCCGCGACGAACGCCGCACCCGCTACACGGAGCTCGGCGAGCGCCTCCACTACGTCGTGGCACGCCTCAACCAGTCCCTGCGTGCGGTGATGCCGGGCAAACTGTCGCGGGTCGTCCTCGACGTCGAGGAGGGCGCCCTCTTCTACGTCGACCGCCCCGATGACCACTTCCTGCTCGGCGTCACCCTCGACCAGAGCCAAGTGGCCCGCGCCGACCGCAGGATGAACGACCTGGTGCATCAAGTGACGAGGACGGACGCAGAACCGGACGCAGAACCGAACGGAATCCGCTGAACTCCCGGGCATTCGGTCCCGACTCCGCCGCACTGCTGGGATGCTCGTCGCCGTAGGCAGCCGACCGGACGGGAGCGGGGCATGGTGGCAAGGACGCTGAGAGCGGCGTACCACCTGTGGATCATGCTCGCCGTCCTCGGTTCCTGCTGGGCGCTCTCCGCCGCCACGGGGACCGGCCTCCTGACCGACTCCGCGGCCTACCCGGTGCTCGTATCGCTCCTGCTCGCAGTCGGCCTCTACGGCTCGACCTCCGGCATCGACCTCGCCGAGGCGCGCGGCGATCTCCGCACGCTGCTGCTCGCGGTCACCGTCGGTGTGCTGGCCAAGGCCGCGCTGATCGTGCCGGTGCTGTGGCTCGCGGTCGGGGAACCGGCGTATCTGATCCTGGCGGTCGCGGTCGCCCAGATCGACCCGCTCTCGGTGGCGGCCCTGCGCTCGCGCAGCGGCATGTCGGAGCGCGGCAAGACCGTGCTGTCCGTCTGGTCGTCCTTCGACGACCCGGTCACCGTGCTGCTCACGGCGTATCTGGCTCCGGTGGCGCTGAGCGCGCTGGACGACGGGACGGACGCGTCCGCGCTGCCCGTCACGCCGGACGCTTACGCCTTGACCATGCTGGGGAACGTGGCGCTGGTCGTCGTGGCCGCACTGGCGTGGTACGCGCTGCGGCCGGGGCGCGGGGCGGCGGCGGGGAGCGGGGCGGCGGTGCGGAGCGGGTGGCGCGGTGTGCTGCGCACGGCGGGCTGTCTGCTGGTGCTGGCCGGGGTCCTCGCGGCGGCCACCGCGTACGGTCTGATGCTCGGCGTCGCGGTCGTCGGCCTGTTCTACCGGTCGCCCGTGCTGGTACCGGTGCTCGGCCGGGCGCTGACCACCGCGTACTACCTGGCGCTCGTCGCTCTGGGGCTGCTGCTGGTCGACGGTGTCGAGCCGGGGCCGGGGATCGCGCTCGGGGCGGCGGCCTTCACCGCCCAGATGATCGTCGGCTGGCTGATCGCCCGGAACCTGGACCGCTACGACAGGGTGTCCCTGGCGCTCGGCCAGCAGAACGGTGTGACGGCGGTCGTTCTCGCGCTGTCCCTGCAGCCCGCGTTCCCGCGCACGGTGGCGATCGTCGCGCCGGCCGTCGTCACGGTCAACGTCCTGCATTTCGTGACGAACGAGCTGTGGGGCCGACGTCGGCAGCCTCTGCCGGACGAGTCCGCTCCGACCGATCAGCCCCGTTGTCCCCCGCCGCCGTCGTCATGGGTGATCAAGTCACCCGGCTGACATCGCAGCACCTCGCAGATCCGCGACAGGGTCGAGAACCGGACGGCTTTGGCCCGCCCGTTCTTGAGCACGGACAGATTGACGACGGTGATCCCGACCTTCTCCGACAGTTCGGTGAGGGTCATGCCGCGCTCGGCCAGGAGCCGGTCCAGGTGGATCCGGATCGAGTGCAGTTCCTCTTCGGGCATCGGACAGTCTCTTCGGGTATCAGACAGTCTTTTCGGTTGTCAGACGGTCTCTTCGGTCGTGGGCCTCAGATGGTCCCTTCCAGATCCTCCCGCATGCGGACGCCCTCGCGCATGATCTTGCCCATGATCACCGCGGCGAGGCCGGCGAGGATGAGCGCCTGCGGCCCGGCGACCGTCGGTTCCGAACCCACGATCGGTGCCATGCTCGCGACGAGCCAGGAGTGCGACCAGCCGACGACGAGCCCGGCGACGGGCGTGCCCACGGTGACCAGCCAGCCGAGGGCGGAGAGGCGGCGCGACACGGCGTCGGTGAACGGACCCTGCGCGAGGACGGCGTCGAGCAGCCGCGAGAAGAGCAGCAGGGCCAGGGCGCCGAACAGCAGCCAGGGCAGTTCGTTCCCGAGATCGGCGGCGCGCTGCGCGACGGACGGGCCGTCCTGGCAGAGGCGGGTGGCGCTGCTCGCCGCGTCGACGCCCTTGTGGGTCGGCAGGGGTTCGTCCGACGCGAGCTTCGCGTTCTGCCAGAAGTCCGTCTGCACGCAGACCGCCCCGTCGTCGAGCATGTGCGTGACCGCCGTGCCGACGAACGCGAGCCCGCAGAGCACCGCCAGCGCGAAGGTCACGGACGCCAGGGTCCTCGTAAGTCGCGAGTTCACTGCAAGCCTTCCTATCGTTTTTCGATATGCCCGTAGACTAGAGGACCATATCGATAAACGACAAGTGGCTGCTGTCCCGGGAGAAGACCATGATCCTTCCGAAGGTCCGCGATCCGCGCTTCATCACCATCCGGCGCGGCGGCACGCTCACGGACTCCGACCACCAGCTCATGGCCCTGTGGGCCGCCGCCTGCGCGGAGCGCGTCCTGCCGTTCTTCGAGGCGACACAGCCCTCGGATATGCGGCCCCGCGAGGCGATCGAGCAGGTCCGGGCGTGGACCCGCGGCGACATCAAGATGTCCGAGTCCCGGGCGGCGGGCGGCCACGCCATGGCCGCGGCACGGGTGCTGAGCGGCGCCGCCCGGCACGCCGCGTTCGCCGCGGGGCAGGCGGCGGTGGTGGCACACGTGGCCGCGCACGAACTCGGCGCCGCGGCCTACGCGATCAAGGCCGTGCGGGCGGCGGCCCCGCGGGGGCAGGGTGAGGAGGCCGGCAGGCTCGAATGCCGATGGCAGCGCGATCAGCTCCCGGCCGGGATCCGTGCACTCGTCCTGGATGACCAGCGGTTGCGGAACGGGATCTGCTGGTCGGTGTTCGAGTGCTGAGTGCTGTTCACGGGTGTTGCGTGAGGGCTTTCCGGACGGCGTGACGGCGTTCCGGTGGGCCGCCGCAGGGCGGTTGCGAGCCAGGTCAAGGTGGCGCCGACCACGACGTGCAGCGCGCTGGTGAGCACGGAGTCGGGCAGGGCTGCCAGGAGGGCGAAGAGGGGCAGCGCCGTCGCGTACGACCAGGACGGCACGCGCGGGAGCACGCGGGCCCGGATCATCGCCGTCCCGAACAGGGCGCTGCCCACCGCGAAGACGGCCGCGGAGCCGATGAGCGCCGGGACGGTGGGGCCGGTCAGGGTTTCCTCGATGATGTCGTCGTCGAAGTAGAACAGGACCAGGTTGGCGGCGTACGCGGCCCCGCCGAACAGGCCGAGGCCGACGAGGTTGGCGACGTACGCCGTCTCCCCGAAGCGCCCGGCGACCGAGGCCTGGCGCCGGTGCAGGGCGGCCAGCAGCGGCAGCGAGAACGCGGGGGACAGCGCGAGGAAGAAGCTGGTCGCGGCGGTCTCCCCGGTGAACGCCTCGACGAGCCCGGGCAGGACGATGAGCAGCCCGGCCAGTACGCCGGACAGGGCGCCGAGACGAACGGGGCGGTCGGACAGCGGGACGGACATGGGCACGCTCCGGTGAGTTGTGGGGTCGGGGTGGTGGTGTGGTGGGTCGGTGTCCGGGCCCGACGCGACGCGGTGGGATGCGGTGCGGTGTGAGGGGGCGCATGCGGTGCGGTGCGGTGCGGTGTGATGCGTGCGGGCCTGGGATGCGAACGTATGGATTCGTGGGGTGCGTACGGCAGATGAAGAAGGGCGAGAGTGCGCCCGCCGTTCGTCACGGGCCTGCGTTCTCTCGCCGCGCCGTTCGTTACGGGCCCGCGTTCTCTCGCCGCGCCGTTCGTCACGGGTGCACGTTCCCTCGCCCGGCGATCGTCACCGGTCCCGTCTTCCCCCGCCCGCCGAGCGGCACGTGTCGAACGGCCGCTCCCCGTCGGGGCTTCGTCCCGGCCCTCGCCCGCGGGGCGTCGGCCCGCCTAGCCTGGGCGGCACGTGGAAGGGGGTGCGCGCATGGCCGCGTACGTGCCCGTGCGGTGGGTGTCGCCGTTGCTGTACACCGCGGTGCTGGCCGGCGGGCTCTACTGCGCGGTCGCGGGCCTCGGCTCCGACCGCCCCCCGTACTGGCGCACCGGCGCCTTCGCCGCGGGGCTCGCTGCGCTGGTCGCGCTGGACGAGGTGGAGCGGCGCGGCGGGACGCGCGCCCGGCACGCGCTCCTGCTGGCCGCCCGGTGCGCGCTGATCGCGGCCGTGGTCGCCGTCGACACGTCCGAACTCGCCCAAGTCCTGTTCGTGCTGCTGCCGTTCACCGCCTACTTCGTCTTCGGGCGTGGCGTGGCCCTGTCCTTGGGTGCGTTGTGCGTGGCCGGGCTTCTCATCGGCTATGTGGTCGACGCGCCCCTGTGGTACCGGGACCAGGAGCGCGTGTCGGACCTGCTGATGCTCTGTGTCGGTCTGGTGCTCGCGCTCTCCATGGCGGGCGTCGCCGTCGGCGAGCAGCGGGCGCGACGCGCCTTGGAGGAGTACGCCGCACGGATAGCCGAACTCTCCGCCGCGAGCGAGCGCGTCCGCCTCGCACGGGAGATCCACGACAGCCTGGGTCACCATCTCACCGCCGTGTCCGTGCAGTTGGAGCTCTCTGCCGAGTTCCACGACCGGGATCCCGACTCCGCCCGGCGTGCGGTGGACGAGGCGAGGCTGTCGGTGAAACGCGCGTTGGGCGACGTACGGCAGTCCGTACGAGCGCTGCGCGCCGACCCGCCTGGCGCATCCCTGAAGTCGGCACTCGCGGACCTCACGCGAACCGGTCGGGCCGCTCAGGATGCGCAGTTCGCCCCGCGCGTCACCCTGGAGGTGAGCGGTTCCGAAAAGGGTTACGGAGCGCAAGAGGTGAGCGTGTTGTACCGCGCCGCGCAGGAGGGGCTGACCAACGTCCGGCGCCACGCGCGGGCCACCCGCGTGACGGTGGCGCTTCGCTTGGGCGAAGACGTCGCGCGGCTGGTGGTGACCGACGACGGCTGCGGCTTCGTGTCCGACGGTATGGCTGCGGGGTACGGGCTGCTCGGCATGCGGGAGCGGGCGCACCTGGTGGGAGGGAGCGTGGACGTCGACAGCGTTCCGGGGGCGGGGACGCGGCTGACGGTGACGGTGCCTCGTGGCGGCGGGGGAGGGGACGGGTGAGCACGGAGGAGGAGGCGGCGCTTGCGCCGGTGCGCGTCCTCGTCGTGGACGACCAGCGGCTCATCCGGGACGGCATCGCCGCACTGCTCGGCGCCCGGCCCGGCATCACCGTCCTCGACACCGCGACGGACGGACGTGAAGCCGTTGCGAAGACGCTGGAACTCCGCCCGGACATCGTCCTGATGGACGTCCGGATGCCCGGAATGGACGGCGTCGAGGCCACGGCCGTTCTCAGCGGCGAGGCGCCGGAGTGCCGGGTGGTGATGCTGACGACGTTCGACGACGAGGAGTACGTCGTCCGGGCACTGCGCGCGGGAGCGTACGGCTACCTGCTCAAGGATCTGCCGGCCGACGAACTCGCCCGCGCGGTCCGCCTGGCCCATGCCGGCGTCACCCAGCTCGATGCCTCGGTGACCCGCACCCTCGCGGCCTCGCTGCCCGCCCCGGAGCCGCCGCGGAAGCCGCCGGACGTCGCCCTCAGCCCACGAGAGATCGACATCCTGCGGCTCCTGGCCCGAGGCGGCACCAACCGGGAGATCGCGGCGGAGCTGTACCTCAGCGAGGGCACCGTGAAGAACCACGTCTCCCGCGTCCTCGCCCGCCTCGGCCTGCGGGACCGCACCCAGGCCGCGCTGCACGCGCGCGACCTGGGTCTGCTGTGAGCGGCTGGCAGGCGTGGGTGCTCACCGCAGATAGCGCGGCGCCCGCCAGGCCTTGAGCCGGTCCTCCACCGACGCTCCCAGCGACAGCAGCTTCGCGTCCTGGTGGTTGCCGGACATCAGGAGCAGCCCGACCGGGAGCTCGCCCACGGATCCGGCGGGAACCGAGAGCGAGGGGTAGCCGGCGACGGCCGCGGGGGTGGAGGAGGGGATGACGTCGTTGTCGCCGCGTGCGCAGTCCGTCGTCCAGGCGGGCGGGTTCGTGGGCGCGGCGATGGCGTCGAGACGGTGGGTGGCGAGGGTCTCGTCCAGGGAACGCTGCGAGAGCTCCTTCAACTCGGCTCGCATCGCACGGTACTTGGGGTCGGTCGTGGGCGGCGCGTCGAGAGCCTGCTCGAAGAGTTCCTGGCCCGCGAAGCAGCTCTGCTCCTGTGGGTGGGTGCGGTTGAACTCGATGAGCTCCGCGAGGTTCCGCGGGCCCTCGCGCGTCGCGAGGTACGCGTCGATGTCCCGATGGAACTCGCTGAGCAGCGCGGGGAATTCGAGTTCGGCGAGCCGCGCCTGGTACGGGGGCGTCACCTCGACGACCACGGCCCCGGCCTTGCGCAGCTTCTCCGCGGTACGCGTCATCAGCGCGTCCACATCGGGACCGAGCGAGGGCAGGCGCCACAGACCGATCCGCTTGCCGTGAAGATCGCCGCGGAGATCGCCGGGCAGGGCGCCTCGGGGATCGCCGCGGAGACCCTCTCGGGCGGCGGCGTCACCGTATACGCCCTTGTCCTCGCTCAGTACGGACAGTGTGAGCGCCGTGTCGGTCACGTTGCGCGCCATGGGCCCCGCGGTGTCCTGCTCGGCGGAGATCGGGACCACGCCCGACTGGCTGACCACGCCGAGGCTGGGCTTGTGGCCGACGACGCCGTTCATGCCGGCCGGGCACACGATGGAGCCGTCCGTCTCGGTGCCGATCGCCACCTGCGCCAGCGACGCGGCCAGCGCGGCGGCCGAGCCGGACGACGAACCGCACGGGTTGCGGTCGAGGACGTAGGGGTTCTTGGTCTGACCGCCCACCGCAGACCAGCCCGATGTCGGCTTCGCCGCACGGAAGTTGGCCCACTCGGACAGGTTCGTCTTGCCGAGGATCACGGCCCCCGCCTTGCGGAGCCGGGTCACGAGTGCGGCGTCCGTCTCCGGCGGGGCCCCGGCGAGCGCCAGCGACCCGGCCGTGGTCGGCATGTCGCGGGTGTTCACATTGTCCTTGAGCAGGACGGGGATACCGTCCAGCGGCCCGAGGGTCTTGCCGTGCCGGTGGCGCTCGTCGCTCGCGGCCGCCTGGCGCAGCGCCGTCGGGCTGGTGCGCAGTACGGCGTGAATGGTGGGATCAACCTTCTTGATCCGTCGAAGGTACGCCCGGGTCAGCGCCGACGAGGTCAGCGAACCCCGCGCCATGCGGGCCTGTAACTGCGGGATGGTCACGGTGTCGAGGTCGACCCCGGACAGCCGGTCCGAGCCGGTCGACCGTGCGTCCGCGGGAGTGCCGGCGTTAGCACTCGTACCCGATAGGCCTGTCAGTAGGGACCCCGCGACAAGGGCGGCGGTCATTGCGGCAGTGCTTCTCTTCCCCATGGGGATCAGCGCACTACACGCGCACCACTCGACGCAAGGGGTACGAGGTGTCCGCGACGTGAACCGCCGTCCCCACGACGGCGAGCGCCGTGCAGCGGGGCATGGTACTCCGCCTGTTTCCGGCCGAATCCGCCCCCTGCGCCGCCCCGGCCCCCGCGCCGCATGTTTGCATATGTCCATGATCAACAACGCGCAGCAAACAACCGGGCCGCGGACGTACGTGGACCGCATCCTGGAGCAGTGGCACACGGACGACAGCGCCGAAGCGCTCGTCCAGGGTGAGCGGCGGCTGACCAGGAGAGAGGCTCGGGAGCGGCTGTTCGGTCTGGGGCACGCCCTGCGGCGGCATGGTCTGGAGCCCGGCGACGGCGTGGGTCTGTTCCTGGCCAATCGCGTGGACTCCGTACTGGTGCAGCTCGCCGTGCATCTCATCGGCTGCCGCGTCGTCTTCCTGCCGCCCGAGCCGGGCCCCGGCGAACTCGCCGCGCTCGTCGAGCAGTCCCGGGCGCGCGCCGTCGTCACGGACCCGCTCTTCGCGGACCGGGCCGCCGACGCGGCCGGCCGCAGCGTCCACGCCCCCGCCCTGCTCAGCCTCGGGCCCTGTGCGGAGCAGTGCGCGGACCTCCTCGCCCTGGCCGCCGAGTGCCCGACCGTACGCCCCGATGGCATACCCGCCCCGGCGGCGGACGAGGCCGTCACCGTCCTCTACACCGGCGGCACCCTCGGCCGCCCCAAGCTCGCCGCGCACAGCCACCGGCTGTACGACACGCTGGTGGGCCTGGTGGACGACGCGCAGCAGGACGCACCCCGGAACTCCAGCTTCTTCCCGCCCATGGCCCCGGCGGCGGACCGCGTGCTCGTCGCCACGCTGCTCACCCACGGCAGCGGCCACCTCACCTCGCTTCAGGCGCTGGTGACGGGGGCGCCCCTCGTCGTACTCCCCGAATTCGAGGCGGGCGCGG
Source organism: Streptomyces venezuelae (assembly GCF_008642335.1). Classification (NCBI taxonomy): domain Bacteria; kingdom Bacillati; phylum Actinomycetota; class Actinomycetes; order Kitasatosporales; family Streptomycetaceae; genus Streptomyces; species Streptomyces venezuelae. The sequence goes on from NZ_CP029191.1 coordinate 7,670,334, forward strand.
CGCTCACGGCGCTGCGCGAGGAACGGATCACGGCCACGATGTTCGTACCGCCCATGCTGTACGCGCTCCTCGACCACCCGGAGTGCCAGCCGGGGGCCCTCCCCGACCTGCGGCGCGTCATCGTCGGCGGCGCGGCGACGTCGCCCAGCCGCCTGCAGCAGGCCGTCGACGTCTTCGGACCCGTGCTCAGTCAGGGCTACGGGCAGTCGGAGGCGCTCGGCATCGCCGCGTTCGGCGCGGACGACCTCGCGTCGGAGGCGGCCCGGCGCCCCGAACTCTGGCGCAGCTGCGGCCGCGCCATCACCGACACCGAGATCGAGATCCGCGCCGAGGACGGCACGGTGGCCCTGCCCACCAGGCAGGTCGGCGAGGTGTGCGTGCGCGGCGAGACGGTGATGCTCGGCTACTACGAGGACCCGCAGCGCACCGCCGAGGCGCTGCACGACGGCTGGCTGCGCACCGGCGACATGGGCTACCTCGACGCGGAGGGCTACCTCTACCTCGTCGACCGGGCCAAGGACATCATCGTCACCGGCAGCACCAGCGACAACGTCTACTCGCGGGTCCTGGAGGACTTCCTGCTCACGCTGCCCGGCGTGCGCAACGCGGCGGCGCTGGGCGTACCGGACGAGGAGTACGGCGAGGCCGTGCAGATCTTCCTCGCGACGGCGGACGGCGTCGACGTCGACCCGGCCGCGGTCGGCGCGGCGGTGACCGCGGAGCTGGGGGAGCTGTACACGCCCCGCAAGACGGTCCTGCTCGACCGGCTGCCGACGACGAAGGTCGGCAAGGTCGACAAGAAGGCGCTGCGCGCGACGCTGGCAAGCTGACCGCACGCCGCGCGACCTGTGCGGGCCCCCGAGCGTGAGGGGGGACCCGCACAGGCCGACGCGGCCCGCCGCTATCCCCGTCGCAGCACGGAACCGCCCGCGTACCGCGCCGAGGCGCCCAACTCCTCCTCGATCCGGATCAGTTGGTTGTACTTCGCGGTGCGGTCGGAGCGGGAGAGCGAGCCGGTCTTGATCTGACCGCAGCCGGTCGCCACCGCCAGGTCCGCGATGGTCGTGTCCTCCGTCTCACCCGAGCGGTGCGACATGACGGCCGTCCAGCCCGCCTGCTGGGCCGTGGTCACCGAAGCGAGGGCCTCGGTCAGGGTGCCGATCTGATTGACCTTGACCAGGACCGAGTTGCCGACGCCCGTGCGGATGCCCTCGCGCAGCAGCGTCTCGTTGGTGCAGAACACGTCGTCGCCGGTGAGCTGGCAGCGGTCGCCGACGCGGGCGGTCAGTTCGCGCCAACCGTCGAGGTCGTCCTCCGCCATCGGGTCCTCGATGGAGACGATCGGGTAGGCGTCGATCAGTTCGGCCAGGTAGTCGACGTTCTCGGCAGGCGTACGGCGCACGCCCTCGCCCGCGTAGTCGTACACCCCGTCGCGGAAGAACTCCGACGACGCCGGGTCCATGATGAGGCCGATGTCCGTGCCGGGGCGGTAGCCCGTGCGCTCGATGGCGGCCATCACGAAGTCGAGCGCTTCCTCGGCGGTGCGCAGCGCGGGCGCGAAGCCGCCTTCGTCGCCGACGCCCGTCGCGTGCCCGGCCGCCAGCAGGTCGCGGCGCAAAGTGTGGAAGACCTCGCTGCCCATGCGGACCGCTTCGGCGAAGGTGTCCGCGCCCACGGGCGCGATCATGAACTCCTGGAAGTCCAGCGGATTGTCGGCGTGCGCACCGCCGTTGACGATGTTCATCATCGGCAGCGGCAGGAGGTGGGCGTCGGCTCCGCCGAGGTAGCGGTAGAGGGGTTGGCGGTGAGCCGCCGCGGCGGCCTTCGCGGTGGCGAGGGAGACGCCGAGGATCGCGTTGGCGCCGAGCCGGGACTTCGTCGCGGTGCCGTCGAGGGCGACGAGCGCGGCGTCGAGTCCCGCCTGATCTGCCGCGTCCCGGCCGCGCACGGAGGCCGCGATCTCGCCGTTGACGTGGGCCACCGCCTGGTCGACGCCCTTGCCGTGCCAGCGCGCGGCGTCGCCGTCGCGCAGTTCCACGGCTTCACGGGCGCCGGTGGAGGCGCCGGAGGGAACGGCCGCGCGCCCCAGGGACCCGTCGGTCAGGACGACGTCGACCTCGACCGTGGGATTGCCGCGGCTGTCGATGATCCGGCGGGCGGTGACGGTCTCGATGGCGGTGACGGCCTCGCTGGTGGCGGGGGCGTCGAGGCTGTCGACGGGCGCGGTTGCCTTGCTGGACATGGGAGTTCCTCCCCGTTGTCGTAGGCCGGACCCCGGCTGCGACAACGCTGGCGCTGAGCCCGACAGGGCGAAACAATACAGCAATGCTGCTCAGTTGTGCTGCTCAGTATTGCTGTACATATCCCTGCAGGTCAGATACGCGACGCCACCGACCAGCGCGATAAAGTGCCCTATGCCCTCCTCGCCCGCATCGCCGACCGCGCGCCCCTCGGAAGCCGCCGCTATCGCCGCCGAACTGCGTACCGCGATGGGCAAGCTCACCCGGCGCGTCAAGCACGAGGACCGGATTCCGCTGGGCCAGGTCGCCGTCCTGGGCGCGCTCGACCGCGACGGCGCCATGACCACCAGCGACCTCGCCGCCGATCAGCGCGTACGCCCCCAGTCGATGGCGCGGGCGGTGGGACTGCTGATGGAACAGAACCTGATCACGCGCAGGGCGCATCCCACGGACGGCCGCAAGTCACTGGTCGAGCTGACGGACGAGGGCCGCGCCGCGCTGGAGGCGGAGCGCGGCCGCAGGGTCGGCTGGCTCGCGCAGGCCATCGAGGACGAACTCACGGACGAGGAACGGGCGTTGCTGGAACGCAGCGCGGCACTGCTGGAGCGACTCGCCTCGCGCTGAACCCGTCACACGGACGACGGCGACAGCGATGACCGGTTTGCCTGTGCGTTCCTCGAGGTCGGGGAGGGCGTTGTACGTGGGCAGGGCCGTGCAGCTGATGATGATCGCGTCGGTGTCGGGGTGGTCTCCCTTGTCGAGTACGTGCTGCTCCTCCACCTCGTAGACGTCGCCGACCGCGTCTAGGCCCTCCGGAGCGCCCGCTCGCCCGCCGCTCCGGCGACGAACGTGCAGGCCGTGCACCGGTATGCCACGGCCTGCGCCCCGTGTTCGACGAGAGTGCGGGTCGGTTCCGCCAGCAGGTCCGGGCTGCCCAGGCCGGAGACGAGCTCCAGGTTGTCCCGGTACGCGACCCGCTCCGTGAACGTCAGCGTGTACTCCGCCCCCGGCGGGAACCAGCGGCGCAGCTCCGCCTCGCGCGTGAAGTCGTACGACGCGATCACGCCGACGTGTGGCCTCATGTCATGAGCTCCGAGTGTCAGGTGTCTGGCCCGCCTTGTCGACCACGGCGAAGTCGATCACGGCCTCGGCCGACATGAGCGTTCCCGCCTTGCCGTACTGCGTGTCCTTGAAGAGGTAGCTCCGTGACCCGAGGAACGTGAGGTCCCGGGCGTCGAAGACCCACTCGGTGCGGGCGCCGAACGTCGTGTCGTCGCGGGCGATGCCGACGCCGGTCCGCCCGGTGACGTCCTTGGCCGTGGGCACCTTCGTGACGCCGGGGATCCTGGCCGCGGCGCGGTAGAGGGCGGCGGCCGTCTCGGGTGGCGTCACTCCGCCGAGCAGGCCGCCGATGCAGTCGAAGACGGCCTGGTCGCGCTCCGCTCCGTCGGACTTCGGCACCTCGGCGTACAGGTAGGCCAGCAGCTTCTCCGGGTCGGTGGGCAGGGTGGACAGCCAGCGGTACGTGGGCCGCCCGAGCCCCGCCGGTGTTCCGTGGGTGTCACCCAGTTCGGCGTTGATGGGCAGGGTCTCTCCCTCGCTGCGGACGAGTCCGAGTTTCCGCAGCGGGCCCGGCTCCTGGGACACCCAGGACTCCCTGTCCCTGAGCGGGCCGACCACCGCCTTGCCGCTGGTGAGGTCCGCCCCGCGGACCTTGGACCTGGTGTACGCGAACTGGTCGTCCCTGACCCGCAGCGCGTCTCCCTTGCCCGCGGCGTCGGAGATCTGGTCGAGGAGCGCCGCCGCGGGCCGCATGTCCCGTGCGTCGTGCCGGCCGGTCGCCGCGGTGGCCGGTGCGTCGTCACCGTTCGTGAGGGCGACGCCCGTGGCGAGGATGCCGCCGAGGGCGAGGGCCGTGACGGGTACGAGGAGGGCGGGGCGCAGCAGGCGGCGGGCGGAGCGGGCGCCGGGGCGGCCCTCGCGGGTCCTGCCGGTGCGGTCGGCCCGGGCGTCAGCGTGGTCGTGGTCGATGCTTCGCATCAGTCGTTCCTTGCGGTGGAGGTACTGCTCGTGCGGGAGGTCCCGATGGGCCGGGGGCGGCAGCAGCCGGGCGATCTCCTCGACGTCGGCGTCCGAACGCCGGGCCCGGGAAGAAGGGTCCGAGGCGGTCGAGGCGGTCGAGTCGGTGTCCCTGTGGTTCATGCCGTTTCCTCCCGCAGGGGCAGGGCCGCGAGCGCGGCTTCACCCGTCATCTCTCCGCGAGCGTCACGCGGTTCCCTGTCTTCTCCCGTTTTTTCGGCCGCGGACGCCTCGTCCGCGAACCGGGCGAGCTTCGCCCGCGCCCGGGACAGCCGCGACCGCACGGTGCCGACGGGAACGCCGAGCGCCTCTGCCGTCTGCTGATAGTCGAGGCCCGACCACACGCACAGCGTCAGCACTTCCCGCTCATGCCGCTTCAGCCGGCCCAGCGCGGCCTCTACGGCGTGCAGCCGCCGTGTGTCGTCGATGCGCCCCGCGACCTCGGGGGCGAAGTCGGCGACCACGGTCTGCTGCCGCTGGCGGGCCAGGAACGCCAGGCGGCGGCGCAGACCGCGCCGCGTGTTCTCCGCCTTGTGCGTGGCGATGCCCAGCAGCCAGGGCCGCAGCGAGCCCTCGTCCGGCTGGAGCCGTTCCCGCCCCCGCCACGCCGCCAGGAATGTCTCCGACATGATGTCCTCCGCGGTCGACCAGTCACCGGTGAGCCACAGCGCATGCCGGTAGACCTGCCGGGCGTACCGGTCGTACAGCTCGGCGAACGCGTCACGCTCGCCGGCTCTCACGCGTTCGCGCAGATCGTTCTCTGAGTCCCTCACGGTCACTCCCTCTCCGCCGCACCGGCGGAGTTCCCGTGACCTGCGCCATACGTCGACGGTATGGCCCATGGTGTGGGCGTGAGACGCGGGGGCAGTGTGGGGGCATGACTACGACGCTCGCCGCTTACGTCCTCGGTACGCCCGATCCGCCCGCGCTGGCCGACTTCTACCGTGCCCTGCTGGGCTGGGAGGAGGTCGAGAACAGCCCGGAGTGGGTCCGTCTGCGGCCGTTGGAGGCGGAGCGCCCCGGCCTCAGCTTCCAGCTCGAACCCGACCACACGCCCCCGACGTGGCCCCAACGCCCCGGTACGCAACAGATGCAGGCCCACCTGGACATCCAGGTCGACGACCTGGACGCGGAGACCGAGCGCGCCTGCGCGCTGGGCGCCACGGTGGAGGAGCATCAGCCGCTGAAGCACGTACGGATCCTCCGTGACCCGCACGGCCATCTGCTCTGCCTCTTCCTCCCGGGAGCGTGACCGCTGGGGCCTGATCGCCGGGAGCTTGGCCGCCGGGAGCCTGACCGACAGGCGCCGTTCAGCCGATCAGCGCCTCGGTGATCTGCCGGGACGTCTGCGCGGCGACCCGGGGGCTGACGGCGGCGTACGTCGTGTAGGCGTTGAGACCCGTGGCCAGCGCCCAGCCGCGGCCCCGGGTCCAGGTGGCCTCGTCGACGCCGAGCGCGGTGCGGAAGACCGACCGGCTTCCGGCGGACATCAGGGTGTAGGCGATCATCAGGTCGCAGGCAGGATCGCCGACACCGAGGCCGCCGAAGTCGATGACCGCGCTGAGGCGGCCGTCGACGGTCAGCAGGTTGCCGGTGTGGAAGTCGCCGTGGAACCAGACGGGTGGGCGGTCCCACGCCGGCGCGTCGAGCGCCGCGTCCCACAGCTCGGTCATGGCCGCGGCGTCGAACACGCCGTCGAGCTCGGCGATGGCGGCCCGTGTCGCGCGGTCCCGTACGGCCAGCGGTTCACCGGCCAGCCCCTCGCCGCCGCCCGCGATGTCGGCACCCCCGTCCACCGGGAGGTCCTCCGGTACGCACGCCTGCAGAGCGGTGAGGAATTCGGCGAGTTGGACGGCGGCCCGGGGTGAGTCGCCCAGCGACTCCGCGGTCGCGACCTCGCCGTCCAGCCACCGGGACACGGCCCACGGCCACGGGTAGCCGAAGTCGGGCCTGCCCACCGCGACCGGGACCGGGATCGCCAACGGCAGGTGCGGCGCGAGCCGGGGGAGCCACGCGGCCTCCTTCGCGGCCTGTCCGATCGCATCCGCGTGGCGGGGCAACCGGACGGTCAGATCGTCCCCCAAGCGGTAGATCACGTGGTCCGAGCCCGCCGGTTCGAGCAGTTCGAGAGGGAGCGCGGACCACTGCGGGAACTGCGTGTCGACGAGGCGTCCGGCCAGTGCGGCGTCGATCGCCGGACGGGGGACCGCGGTGCTTCCGGTCGTCAAGAACAACTCCTGCGCTGGGCCCACTCGTCGTGGCGGGCGGTCGGAGTCATCCCAGCGCCACACGGGCACGTATGTCGATCCATTTTCCCGGCGCCCGGCCGACCCCGGCGGTCGGATTCAGAGCCGAGTGGCGGTCCGCACGAGCCCGGCGACCGCCCGGGACCGGCTGTGGGGCGGCCACGCGATCACCGTCGTGACCTGCGGCGCGTCCACGACCGGCACACCGGCGAGGTCGTCGCCGAGCTGCGCACGGCACGACTCCGGCGCGATCCAGCACGCTCGGCCGAGCGCGATCAGCTGGAACAGCTGCGCGTGGTCCCTGGCCCGCGGGCCGGGCCCGTCCGGATACGTACCGTCGCGGCCGGGCCAGCGAGGCAGCGGCAGATCGGGCAGCCCGGCGACCTCGGCCGCCCGCACCTGCTCGCGGGCGGCGAGCGGGTGCCCGGCCGGCAGCACCACGATCTGCCCCTCGGAGTGGAGCTCCTCGGTGTCGAAACCGGCCGTGTCGTCGAACGGCAGGTGCAGCAGGGCCACGTCGGCCCGGCCGTCGCGCAGCATCGGCTCCTGCTCGCCGATCCCGCAGAGCAGCAGGTCGACGGCGACGGCGTCGGGCTCAGCCGCGTACGCGTCGAGCAGTTTCGCCAGCAGCTCGCTGGAGGCGCCCGCCTTCGTGGCGAGGACCACGCCGGGGCGGCCGGTCGCGGCGAGGGCGGCGCGGCGGGTACGTCGTTCGGCGGCCTCGACGGCGTCCAGCGCCGCCCGGGCCTCCCGCAGGAGGACCGACCCGGCCTCCGTCAGGGCCACCGAGCGGCTCGTGCGTTCCAGCAGCACCGCGTCGAGGCGCCGTTCGAGCCGGTGGATCGCCCGCGACAGCGGGGGCTGCGCGATCCCGAGCCGCTGAGCGGCCCTGCCGAAGTGCAGCTCCTCTGCCACGGCGACGAAGTACCGCAACTCCCTTGTCTCCACGGAGCAATGCTATGCCCGGATCAATACCCGTGCGGTATCGACGCCCACCCGATCGGTGTTGGCCCCCTCCCGCCGTGCCCGCGCAGGATGAACACCATGAACGGACAGAACACGAGCGAACAGAAGATCGCGCTGGTCACCGGCGCGAACAAGGGGATCGGGTACGAGATCGCGGCCGGTCTCGGCGCCCTCGGCTGGCAGGTCGGAGTCGGCGCCCGGGACGAGGAGCGCCGCGAGACCGCGGTCGCGAAACTGCGGGCGGCCGGCGCCGACGCGTTCGGCGTACCGCTCGACGTGACCGACGACGCGAGCGTGACCGCGGCGGCCGAGCAGCTCGAGAACCGCGCCGGACGTCTCGACGTGCTCGTCAACAACGCCGGGATCACCGGCAGCGCGCCGCAGACGCCGACCACGGTCGACGTCGCGACCGTGCGCGCGGCCGTGGAGACCAACGTGATCGGCGTCATCCGCGTGACCAACGCGCTGCTGCCGCTGCTGCGCCGCTCGCCGTCGCCGCGGATCGTCAACATGTCCAGTGGCGTCGGCTCCCTCACCCGGCAGACCGCCCCCGGGGGCGACACGGGCCCGATCTCCGTCGCGTACGCGCCGTCGAAGACGTTCCTGAACGCGGTCACGGTCCAGTACGCCAAGGAGCTGAGCGACACGAACATCCTCATCAACGCGGCCTGCCCCGGCTTCTGCGCGACCGACCTCAACGAGTTCCGCGGCGTCCGCACCCCGGAGCAGGGCGCGGCGGTCGCCATCCGGCTGGCGAATCTGCCCGACGGCGGCACGACGGGCGGCTTCTTCGACGACGAGGGGGAGGTGCCGTGGTGACGTGAACACCCCGTCAGGGCGGCTCCGTTCCCCATCCGTCGGTGCCCAGCCAGGTGTACGTGGGGTGCCCCTCGTGACCGCTGGTGCGGAACGGCTTGCCCTGGTCGTCGACGCGCAGCACGCCGTGCCGCTCGCCGCTGGACCACTTCAGGTCCAGGTACCACCGCACGTCGTGCAGCGCGGTGCTTGCCGTGACGAGGAAGACCTGCGGGCCGCTCTCGCTCACCGTGTACGGGAAATCGCGCTGTCCCGTCATGGGCACGGCGCGCGGCACCGCCTCGTCGAGGTCGACGGTGAAGGACTTGGCGTAGATCTGGTCCTCGCAGCGCGTCCGTATCTCGAAGTTGTTCCAGGGCAGCGGCGCGTCGCTGCTGCGCACACGGACGTCCATGGCGTCCAGGACGACCCGGTCCTTGCCGGTGCCCTGCACGGTGACCTCGATGTACTGGTGACGGGCCGACACCGCGCCGAATGCACGCAGCCGTCGTAGAGGAACGGCCGGACGCGTGTCGTCAGAGGCGGACCGGGGGCGGGGGTCTTGCTCCGCCCGGGACCGGGTCCGGGTCCTCCCTTGTCGTCGCCGCTCTGGGGAGTGCCGGGTGTTGTCCGGCCGCGATGCCCCTTCTCGTACGGCTTCCGCTCCTTCCCCTCGGCTTGGACACGGGGCGAGACGCCGGCACCGGGGCGGTCGGTGTCGACGCCCCTCTCCGCCCGGTCGGACGGCGAGGGGCCGGCGGAGCCACGGGGCGGCGGGGCGGTGGGACCGGCGATGTGCCGCTGTGTCCGTCCTTCGTCATCGCTGCCGTGCAGGGCGAGCGAGACCGAGCTGATGCCGATCACCGCTGCCAAGACGGCCGCGAGGAGGAGCACCCGCGGCCGCGGGTACGGGACCTGCGGGGAAGAGACGGCCGAGGCCCCCGCCTCCGGCACCGAACTTACCTCCGGCACAGCCCCGACCTCCGGCACCGAACCGACCACCAACACACCGGAATTGCCGACTCCGTCGGACCGCGCCCCCCTCGGCCCCCGCCCCGCGTCCGCCAGCACCCACAGCCGGTGGGCCTCCACGAGTTCCCCCGGCGACGCCGCGCAGAGCCGCACGAACCGCTCCACCGTCACGAACTCGGCCGGCACCGCGTCGCCGTTGCAGTACCGGTGCACCGCCGACGTACTCAAGCGCAGCCGCCTGGCCAGCGCTCCGTAACTGAGGCCGGACCGTTCCTTGAGTCCCCGCAGCAGTTCCGCGAGCGACTCCGCCCCGGCCCCGCCCGAACTCACCACTGGCGGTTGACGGTCGCCTTGTCCCCGGTCACCAGGCTGGCCGGTGGCACGTCGTCGGCCACGACCGCGCCCGCGGCGATCACGGCGTCGCGGCCGATGCTGACGCCGGGAAGGATCGTGGCACCGGCGCCGATCCACACGTTTTCCGCCACGTCGATGGGCCCGCCGGTGAGCCAGCTCCGGCGCTCCACGGGGTCGACCGGGTGGCCGACGGTGATGAACGTGACCTTGGGGGCGATCATCACGCGCTCGCCGATCCGGATACCGGCGTAATCCAGGAACGTGCAGTTCTGGTTGATGAACACGCGCTCCGCGAGGTCCAGATTGAGGCCGTGGTCCGTGTAGAAGGGCGGGTAGATCGTGGTTCGCGGGGGCAGGGGCTTGCCCAGGATCCGCTCGAACAGGTCTGCCTTGCCCTCCTCGTCCTCGAAAGGCAGGACGTTCAGACGGGACGTCAGCTCGGTGGCCCGCAGGACCCGCTCGGACATGGCCTTGAACTCGGGGCCGTGGATGCGCATGAACCGGTCGCCGGACATGTGAGGGTCCTTTCGTCTGGTGTTCCGAGGCCGTCACATAATCTCGTGCATGCACACTGCAGGGATCGCGGGGAGTGGCCGGACCAAGGGGGCGAGAGTGTTCCGTAAGGGCACGAGGTTGCCGGCGGGCACCGTGTTCGCGGTCTTCATGCTGCTCGTCGGCCCCAGCGCCCCGAGCGGCGCCCTCTTCGTCAGGTCGCTGCCGGTCGACGCGGTCGGCGAGATCGTGCCGGACCGGGTCATGACGTGGAACATCTGCAACCCCTGCGACGTGAGCGACATCGACCGGGCGGCGGACATCGCCACGTACGCGCCACAGGTCATCGGGCTGCAGGAGGCGTGCGTACGGGACGTCGAGCGGATCAGGAACTACCTGCGGAGCTTCTACGGCCTCGAGTACCACGTCCGGTACGGGACGGTCCTCCAGGACTGGGGCCGCTGCGGGGGAGTGCCCTGGAATCCGGGAGGCTTCGGGCAGGCGATCCTCTCGGCCGCGGCGATGACGGACCCCGTCCTCGTGGAGTATCCCGACGGCGGCTCGGAGGACCGCGGCTACATGGCCGTCACGACCACCGTGGGCGGCCGGTCGGTGCGGGTCTTCAACACGCACCTCGCCCAGCGGCAGCAGGAGTCGTTCCGGGCCGCCCAGGTCCGCGTACTGGCCGAGGCCGTCGCCCGGCACGACCGTGCGATCGTTCTCGGCGACTTCAACGCGGTGCCGGATGCCCCCGAACTCCGCCCCCTCTGGGAGTTGGCCGAGGACACGGACTCCGAGTGCCACCCCGAGCCCACGGGGCCCTGCGAGCCGACGACGGACTGGCACAGCAAGTTCGACTACGTCTTCCTGCGGGGGTTCGCCGCGCGCGAGCACCGCGTGCGGCCCACGCCGTACTCGGACCACCACATGCTGCACACCGACGTAGAGGCGAAATAGCCTAGTCCTCCTCGTCCGCCTCGTTCACGTCGTTCTTGGACGCGCGGCGCCCCCTCGTGACGGCGAGGACGCTGCCCGCGACGGCGATCACCGCGATGGCCAGGGCGATGCTGATCCCGCCCTGCGTGTCCCAGTACACGTCCTCCAGGCTGATCAGCAGCGCCGCCTCGTCGACGACGAGCGCGAGCCCCACTCCGTAGGCGAGCCCTATCCAGGCGCGCGCCCGCGCGGAGCGTTCGGCGAGGCCCGCCGCGCCCACTCCCGCGAGCAACAGGATTCCCCACACGTAGTGGTGGATGTGCACCCCGCCGGCCTGCATGTCGCCGATCCCGGCCGCGTCGATGTGGATGAGCCAGGTGAGCAGCCGCATCCCGCCGAAGGTCAGGGCGAACCCCCACCAGGCGAGGATGAAACCGCGGCGCTTCGGCGAGATGCCGGGCAGCAGACGCAGCCAGGGAGAACGGTGGGACGTCATCCGGGCTCTCCTGCCGTGGACTGCTCGCTCGTGAACCCCTCGCTCGTGTACTGCTCGCTCGTGAACTTCTCGATCAGCGCGGCGAGGGCGTCCGGCGCGCCGTAGTGGGCCGCGTGGGCGGCGCCCGGGATGTCCCGCGCGTACCCGTCGGCGACGAGATCCGCCACGCGCCGCGTCCATGCGACGGAGGCGATGGTGTCACCCGCCCCCCGTACGGCGAGGGTGGGCGCGCGGACCCGCGACAGGTTCACCTCGAATGCCGCGGCCGCGTCCCGCAGCGCGTGCCGGAAGGAGGCCGCGCAGCGCAGCGGACCCGTGACGAGGTAATCGAACCCGGCCAGCGCGAGCAGGCCGAGGGGCTCTCTGGGGGCGTCGGCGACGAGCCGCACGCATTGCCGGGCACCGGAGGCGCCCGGGTCGAGCGCGGGTCCGACCAGCACGAGGTGGCTCACCAGGCGGGGGTGGCGGGCGGCCAGGGCGGCGACCACCTGGCAGCCGACCGAGTTCGCCACGAGGACGACGGGCCCCGGCGGCAGGGCACGCTCCAGGCCGTGCGCCAGAGCGTCCGCGAGCCGTCCGACGTCGGGCGCGCGGCGTACGACGGACCGCGAGCGCCCGTTGCCCGGCAGGTCGGGCACGAGGACGCTCGCGCCGCCCGCGGCCAGCCGGCGCGCGAGCGGCACGAAGTAGCGGCCCGAGAGCCCGAGTCCGTGGACGAGCACGAAGGCCGGGCGGCCCTCGCGCGGAGGAGGCCCGTACCTGCGGGCGTAGAAGCCGACGTCAGTCATGTGATCCACATGCCCACGATCGCTTCTCGTATCGCCCAAAAGGGATGACACGCCTAAAACCTTCGAGGGGCGGTCGGCCTCCCGGTGTCTCAGGCGTTGACGTCGAAAGGCACGCCCGACGGCAGGGCCGCGGCCAGGTGACCGGGGAAGCTCGCGTCCTTGAGCCCGAAGGTGGCGCTGCCGAAGTCGTGGGCGCTCAGCTTGTCCCGGAGACCCGCCGGGTAGCCGTTCCAGCCGACCAGGGCGGGGAACTGCCAGGCGCCGCGGTGGTTCTCGGGCGGCTCGTCGCCCGCGGTCGCGGCGCGGAAGCAGTGGGTCCCGATGCCGTCCTTGTGGTAGACGACCTTCGGATGCGTGCCGTCCCAGCGGATCTGGTCGCGCGAGTGGACGCGGAACTTGCCGTGGGCCGAGGTGGCGACGTACTCGGCGCGGCCGTCCTTCACCCACACCACGACGTGCTCCCAGTCGTGCCGGTGGCCGCCGAGGCCGCTGCCGGCCACGGCCTGGTCCTTCTCGAAGTAGAGGCCGTACATGACGGCGCACCAGCCGTTGTTGCACTTGGTGCGGGAGTAGCCGTTGGTGTTGGCGAGGTCGCTCGCGTCACGGCACTGGCCGTTGACGGCACCGCTCGGCTTGAGCCCGCCGTTCACCGTTCCGTCGGGTCCGATGGCGGGCGTCGGATAACAGCCGTCGCCGTCGTAGTCGTACGCGGGCTGGAACGTCTGCTCGGTGCCGTCGGCGTTCGCGGGCAGGGCCTGTGGCGGCGCGGCGAGAGCTGGTCCGGCGAAGGCCACGACCAGGGTGAGGGCGCCGCCGACGGACAGGGAGGCGCGGCGGATCGCTCTGCTCGACTTCAGCTTCATGGGGGGTCTCCTCGGGCGCTGCGGGACGGCCGTGGGTGGCTCGGGCAGCCTTGTCATGCCCGCAACATCTCCCGGTCACGCGTACGAGGAGTTACGCGTATCCGTACGGGAGTTGACGCATGGGCATGGGGGCCGGGAGTCTCGCGCGGGGGACACGTCGGCCTTCGAGGGGGAATCAGGTGGTCTACGCACAACCGATGGCGCGGGCGGTCGTGGAACCGGCCCTGCGCGAACTGATGCAGCAGTGCGCCGACGGCCGCGAGCACTCCGCGACGGTCACGCTCGGCGGGGACGGCTTCGACATGCACGCCCACGTCCGCGTGCGTGCGACCGCTCCCGGCCGGTTCGAGGTCGCGCTCGCCTGCTGGGTCGCGAACAAGGACACGGCTCGGTACTTCGGCGACAGCCCGCCGAGCCGTGACGAGGCCCGGCTGCCTCCGGAGGGCACGGCCACACCGGACGGGTCGCTCACCGCCCGGGTGATCGGCCACCTGGCCACCCGCCTGGAGGCCGTCGACGCCCCTCGCCCGGACCGCGACGGCCACCTGGCCATCACCGTCCCCGAGGCCGCCCCTCGCGGGGGCACGGACTGAGGAAAAGGTTCACGTGTTCGAATCGCGTTGGCTCCACAGGATGCGGATCCGGCCTCGCGCCCTGAATCTGGAGGAGCAGGGGAGGAAAGCGAAGAGTCGAGAGGCAGGTACAGCCCATGTCGGTCATGGACAAGCTCAAGCAGATGCTCAAGGGGCACGAGGACAAGGCCGGGCAGGGAATCGACAAGGCAGGGGACTTCGTCGACGACAGGACCCAGGGCAAGTACTCCAGCCAGGTCGACACCGCCCAGGACAAGCTCCGGGACCAGTTCGGCTCGGACCGGTCCCAGCAGGACCCGCCGCAGAGCTAGGCGGGCGGCGCATTCGAACACGGTGCGGGCCCCCGGTCCGCCGCGTCCTTCGTGGGGCACGGCGGACCGGGGGCCGCGTGCGCTTCGACGGGTGGATCGCGGGACTCGGCACCAGTTCCGGCGTGCGGCTCGTCGTCGGTCACTGGCCGGTGTCCCCGCTGGGGCCCTTTGCCGACGTCATGGTGGAGCACGCCGACGGCCGCCGCGTGCTGCTCGCGCCGTCGCTGCGGGTCGCGGAGTTCGTCGCCGCCACCTACCGCTTCGACGACATCGCCATCTGGCCCGTGACCGTCGACGCCGGGCAGGGGCGGGAAGAGTGGACCGTGACCGCGGGGCCGCTGCGGCTCGCCTTCGAACCCGGGTCCTCCACGGCGCTCGGGCACCTGCTGCGCCTGGTCCCGGGCCGTCTCGCGCGGAGCCCCGGCTGGGCCGCCCTGTGCGACGTGCCGGCCCGTCTGCTGATGCCGGGCGTACGGACGCGCGGCAGCGCGGGCGGAGGGCGCCGCGAGTGGTACGCCGCCAGGGACCTGCGCACCCTCACCTCGGCGCGCGCGTCATGGGACGGGCAGGACCTGGGCGCACTCACCGCCGTGGACCCCCCGGTCCGCTTCGGCTTCGGGTCCGTGCCCCGCAAGCCCTCCCTGACCCGCGTCGTCACCACGGTGGAACTCCCGGACACCCAGCACCCGTGACGGACCGAATGAGCGCTCACGCGTGACCGCGCACGCCCTCACACGTTCTCCATGTCTTCGAGACTTGACCGAGAACACGCATCTATTGACGTGACTCGTTCAGGAAATTTATGGTCCCTGGACCCTCGCAAGGCGAACCAGAGTGACGGAGAACAATGACGTACTCCCTTGGTGCGCGGCCCCGCGCCGCCCGAATGACCGCGGTGCTGCTGGCCGGAACCCTCGTCGCCTCGGTGCCGTCGGTCGCCGCGAGGACGGCCGCGGACGGTGACACGACATCCGCCGCACAGTGCCGCACGGGCGACGGCTGGACCCTCGGCACCACCACCCGCGCCGATGCCAAGGACACCCACCACGCCTTCGTCGGCAACGGCTACCTGGGGCAACGCGTACCGCCCAACGGCGCCGGATACACCGACAGCGAGGCCAAGACGGGGTGGCCGTTGTTCACCCCGCGCTACGACGGATCCTTCGTGTCCGGGCTCTACGCGCACAACAAGAAGACCGCCGAGAACCGTCAGGCGGTCGCCGCCCTGCCCAACTGGACCGCCCTCACGGTCAGCACGGGCGGAGCACACGGCGATACCTTCAACTCTTCTACGCCGTCCGGCCGCATCTCCGACTACAGCCAGTCGCTCCTCCTGCACTGCGGTGTCGTCCGTACGTCACTGACCTGGACGGCCGTCGACGGGCGCCGCACCGACCTCGTCTACGAAGTGCTCGCCGACCGCACCAACCCACACGTCGGGGCCGTCCGGATGAGGATGACCCCGCACTGGAGCGGCAAGGCCACCGTCACCGACATGCTGGACGGCCGCGGCGCCCGGCGGATCCGGCAGACCGGCGGCGGCGACCGGACCGGCGGACACCGCCACGGTTCCCGGACCACGCCGAGCATGGACGTCGCCTTCCGCACGGACGGCACGAAGGTCGACGGAGCCGTCGCCTCCACGCTCCGCGCCGACCAAGGGGTCCGCGGTGCCAAGGCGCAACTGGCAAAGCGCGCAGCGAATCTGACGTCGCGCCAGGGCATCGCCCTGCCGGTCCGGCGCGGACAGTCGTACGACTTCACCAAGTACGTCGGGATCGACACGGGCCTGACCTCCCGCGCACCCCGCAAGGATGCCACCGCCGCCTCGCAGCGAGCCGCCGGCCGCGGTTGGCAGACCATGCTGCGCTCCCACACCGCCGCCTGGGCCGAGCTGTGGCGCGGCGACATCGAGGTGCGCGGGCAGCGCGAGATGCAGTCATGGGTGCGGTCCGCGCAGTACGGACTGCTCGCCAACACCCGCGAAGGCGCCGCAAACAGCATCGCGCCCGCGGGTCTGACCAGCGACAACTACGCCGGCCTCGTCTTCTGGGACGCCGAGACCTGGATGTACCCGGGCCTGCTCGCCACCCGCCCCGAACTCGCCAGGTCCGTGGTCGACTACCGCTACCGCACTCGCGCGGGAGCCCGCGAGAACGCCCGCAAGTTCGGCTACGAAGGGCTCTTCTACCCCTGGAACAGCGGCAGTTCGGGCAACCTCGCCGAGGAGTGCCACAGTGTCGCCCCGCCGCACTGCCGCACCCAGATCCACCTCCAGTCCGACATCTCCCTCGCCACCTGGCAGTACTACCTCGCCACCAAGGACACACACTGGCTGCGCGAGCGCGGCTACCCGGTCATGAAGGGCATCGCCGAGTTCTGGGCGGGCCGCGTCAGCCGCAACGAGGACGGCAGCTACTCGATCAAGGACACGGCAGGGCCCGACGAGTACAGCAACGGCGTCGACGACGCGGTCTTCACCAACGCGGGCGCCGTCACCGCCCTGCGCCACGCCACCCGCGCCGCCGAACTCGCGGGCGAGCGGCCCCCGGCCCAGTGGCGGACCATCGCCGACCGCATCCGCATCCCGTACGACGAGGGACGCAAGGTCTTCCAGCAGTACGACGGCTACAAGGGCAGCACCATCAAGCAGGCCGACACCGTCCTCCTGATGTACCCGCTGGAGTGGAAGATGCCCGAGGGCGCGGCGGCCGCCACCCTCGACTACTACGCGCAGCGCACCGACCCGGACGGCCCGGCCATGACCGACTCGGTGCACGCCATCGACGCCGCCGGGATCGGTGAGCCGGGCTGCTCCACGTACACCTACCTGGAGCGCTCCATCAAGCCGTTCGTCCGCGGCCCGTTCGCGCAGTTCTCGGAGGCCCGCGGCGACAAGGCGGGGGCCTCGGACCCCCTGTCGGGCTCGCCCGCGCACGACTTCCTCACCGGCAAGGGCGGTTTCCTGCAGACCTTCACCAACGGCCTGACCGGCATGCGGATGCGCGAGAACAGCCTCCACCTCGACCCGATGCTGCCCCCGCAGCTCGACCGCGGCGTCACCCTGCGCGGCCTCGCCTGGCAGGGGCGCACGTACGACATCGAGATCGGCGCCCGCCGCACGACCGTCCGCCTCACCGACGGCGCGCCGATGACGCTTGACACCCCGCAGGGCAAGCGGGCCCTCGGCATGGGCAGCCCGGTCGTCCTGGAGACCCGCCGCCCGGACCTGACACCCACCACCAACGCGGCCCGCTGCACCACCGCCACGGCCTCCTCCGAGCAGCCCGGCATGTACGCGGGCGCCGCCTTCGACGGCAACTCCGCGACCGCCTGGGTCCCGGACGGCGCGAATGGCCGCCTCACCACGGACCTCGGCGAGCCGGTGCGCGTCAAGAAGGCCACGCCCACCTGGAGCGACACGAAGCCTGCCGCCCATGGCGTCGAGGTCTCCCTCGACGGGCGGAACTGGCACCGGGTGGAGGCGGACGACCCGCGGCTCGCACGGTACGTGCGGGTGACGGTACGCGGCGAGGAGGGCGCGAAGAAGCACCCGGGAGTCGCGGAGCTGACGGTCAATTAGCTCAGGCTCGTGTCGGTTCCGGAGCGGACCTGCTCCAGAACTCGACCAGGGCGGCGGCGAGTTGCTCGGGGGCCTCCTCCGCGATGTGGTGGCCGGACTCCACGGGGCCCCCGGTCGGCGGTGCTTCCGCCCAGTCGCGCCAGACGTCCAGTACGTCGCCGTAGAGATCGACCATGTCGTCGCGGGTGGCCCACAGCACCTGCAGAGGGCACGCGATGCGCCGGCCGGCCCGCCGGTCGGCGTCGTCGTGTTCCCGGTCGACACCGAGCCCCGCCCGGTAGTCCTCGCACATGGCGTGCACGGTGGCCGGGTCGTGGATCGCGCGCCGGTAGTCCTCGTACGCCTCGTCGCCCATGTGCTCGGACGTGGCCTTGTACCAGGCGTCGGGGTCGGCGTTGATGACGCGTTCGGCGGGCTTGTCGGTCTGCCCGAGGAAGAACCAGTGCCACCAGCTCGCGGCGAACCTCGCGTCGCAGCGCCCCAGCGCCTCGCCGATGGGGACGGCGTCGAGGACGCTCAGAGCGGACACGGCCTCGGGGTGATCCAGGGTGAGGCGCGTCGCCACGTAGGCGCCCCGGTCGTGCCCCACCACGGCGAACCGTTCGTGCCCGAGTCCGCGCATCACCGCGAGGCAGTCACGCGCCATGGCGCGCTTGGAGTACGGGCCGTGCCGCTCGTCGGTCGGCGGCTTCTCGGAGCCTCCGTAGCCCCGCAGGTCCGGGCAGACGACCGTGTACCCGGCCGCGACCAGCAGTGGGGCGACGCGGTGCCAGGTCGCGTGGGTGCGGGGATGGCCGTGCAGGAGCAGCACCGCGGGCCCGGCGCCGCCGTGCCTGACCCGCAGTCGCACGCCGTCGCCCTCGCGCCGCGTCAGCTCGAAGTCGTCGAACACATGACCTCCTGTGTCTCAACCGGTGCCTCGAACACCGTAGGGGCGGACGAGTACCCACCAGGGGAGGGTAGAAAGGACTCATGGTCGAACCCGGGAAGTGTCCTGAGGACGCGGACGACGTCGACGCGGTGACGCGGGCGGTCCTGACGGCGTCGAGACTGCTGATCGCCGTGTCGGCGCGGTCCCTCGCGCAGGTCGAGGAGCGGGTGACGCTCCCTCAGTTCCGTATGCTCGTCGTACTTTCGACGCGCGGGGCCACGAAACTGGTCACGCTCGCCGAGCACTTGCGGGTGGCGCCGTCGACCGCCATGCGGATGGTGGACCGGCTCATCGCGATGGGCCTGGCCGACCGGCAGGTCAATCCCCGCAACCGCCGTGAGACGTTGCTCCGGGTCACCGAGGAGGGGCGGCGGACCGTCGAGACCGTCACCGCCCGGCGCAGGGAAGAGGTCACGGCGATCGTCGAGCGGCTCGCACCGGAGCAACGCGGGGCTCTGGTCGCGGCGTTGACCGCGTTCAACGAGGCCGGCGGCGAGCCGCCGGTCGCGGACACGGACGGCAGGGAATCGCATCCGCTCGGCTGGGCGGAGGCGACGACCGGGGCCTGAGAGCCCGTGTCATCAGCGCGGACAGGTCAGCGCCGGTGGCCCAGCGGGCGATGAGCGAGCGATACGAGCCATGGGGGTGTGCGGCGCTCCGGTTCGAGCCGGAGCGCCGCACACGCGTCAGGACGCGCTCGTCCCGATCTCCGCGCGGACCGTCCTGGCCGCCGCGACCAGGTTCTCCAGCGACGCGCGGGTCTCGGGCCAGCCACGCGTCTTCAGGCCGCAGTCCGGGTTGACCCAGAGCCGTTCGGCGGGGATGGCGTCGAGCCCCTTGCGCAGCAGCGCGGCCGCCTCATCGGCGCCGGGGACGCGCGGGGAGTGGATGTCGTACACGCCGGGGCCCGCCTCGCGCGGATAGCCGTGGGCGGCGAGTTCGCGCGCCACCTGCATGTGCGAGCGGGCCGCCTCCAGGCTGATGACATCGGCGTCGAGGTCGTCGATGGCCTGGACGACATCGCCGAACTCCGCGTAGCACATGTGCGTGTGGATCTGCGTGTCCGGCCGTACGCCGCTGGTGGTGAGGCGGAAGGACTCGGTGGCCCAGGCCAGGTAGGCGGGGTGGTCGGCGGCGCGCAGGGGCAGCGTCTCGCGCAGCGCGGGCTCGTCGACCTGGATGACGGAGGTGCCGGCGGCCTCCAGGTCGTCGACCTCGTCGCGCAGGGCGAGGGCGACCTGGCGCGCGGTGTCGCCGAGCGGCTGGTCGTCGCGGACGAACGACCAGGCGAGCATGGTGACGGGACCCGTGAGCATGCCCTTGACGGGCCGGTCGGTGAGGGAGTTGGCGTACGTCGTCCAGCGCACCGTCATCGCCTCGGGGCGCGAGATGTCACCGGCGAGGATCGGCGGGCGCACATAGCGGGTGCCGTACGACTGGACCCACCCGTGCTGCGTCGCGAGATAGCCGGTGAGCTGTTCGGCGAAGTACTGCACCATGTCGTTGCGTTCGGGCTCGCCGTGCACCAGGACGTCGATGCCGGTCTTCTCCTGGAACGCGATCACCTCCTGGATCTCGGCCTTGATGCGCTCCTCGTACTCGGCGCCGTCGATCCGCCCGGCCCGCAGGTCGGCGCGGGCCGCGCGCAGTTCGCCGGTCTGCGGGAACGAGCCGATGGTCGTCGTCGGCAGCAGCGGCAGGCCGAGTGCCGCGCGCTGGGCGGCGGCCCGCTCCGCGTACGGCTGGGAGCGCCGTGCGTCGGCGTCCGTGACGGCGCCGGCGCGGGCGCGGACGGCCGGGTCGCGGGTGATGGGGGAGCCGGCCCGCGACGCCAGGTCGGCGCGGTTCGCGGCGAGTTGGGTGGAGATCGTGTGGGTGCCGCGGGCCAGGCCGCGGGCGAGCGTCACGATCTCGGTGGTCTTCTGCCGGGCGAACGCCAGCCAGCGCAGGATCTGTGGCTCGATGTCCCGTTCGAGGCCTGTGTCGAGGGGGACGTGCAGGAGGGAGCAGGACGCGGCCACGTCGACCCGCTCGGCGAGGCCGAGCAGGGTGCCGAGGGTGGACAGGGACTTCTCCAGGTCGTTGACCCAGATGTTGCGCCCGTTGACGACACCGGCGACCAGGCGCTTGCCGGGCAGCCCGCCGACGGAGGCCAGCGCTTCGAGGTTGGCGGCGGCCGCCTCCGTGAAGTCGAGGGCGAGCCCGTCGACGGGAGCCTTCGCGAGGACGGGGAGGGCGTCGCCGAGCCGGTCGAAGTACGACGCGACGAGGAGCTTGGGGCGGTCGGTCAGGGCGCCGAGGTCACGGTAGGCGCGCTCGGCCGCGTTGAGATCGGCGGGCGTGCGGTCCTGGACGAGGGCGGGTTCGTCCAGCTGGACCCATTCGGCGCCCGCCGCGCGCAGGTCGGCGAGCACCTCCGCGTACACCGGGAGCAGCCGGTCGAGCAGCGTCAGCGGGTCGAAGTCGGCGGGGACCCCGGGCGCGGGCTTGGCCAGCAGCAGATACGTGACCGGCCCCACGAGCACGGGCCGCGCCGTCAGCCCCAGCGCACGGGCCTCCTCGAACTCGGCCACCTGCTTGGAGGAGTCGGCGGTGAACACGGTTCCGGGCCCCAACTCGGGCACGAGATAGTGGTAGTTGGTGTCGAACCACTTCGTCATCTCGAGGGGCGCCACGTCCTGCGTGCCGCGCGCCATCGCGAAGTAGCCGTCGAGGGCGTCCGCGTCGACGGCGGCGCGGTGCCGCTCCGGGACGGCGCCCACCATCACGGTGGTGTCCAGAACGTGGTCGTAGTACGAGAAGTCGCCGGTCGGGACTTCGCCGATGCCGGCGTCGGCGAGCTCACGCCAGTTGGCGCGGCGGAGGTCGGCGGAGGCGGTTCGGAGCGCGTCGGCGGTGACGCGGCCCTTCCAGTAGCCCTCGACGGCCTTCTTCAGTTCGCGGTTCGGGCCCTGGCGGGGGTAGCCGTACACGGTGGCCCGTGCTGCCGCGGCTGCGGTCCTGGTGGTCACGGAGATCTCCTTCGCGAGATGAATCCCTGAGATCCCGGGGACGGGACGAGAGCGCGAAGGGTGACGCACCCGACGGGTCCGGGAACGCGCGGGGCGCGGCCGTCCGTCAGATGTGTTCGCCGACCCGCCCTCGAGGTCACCGGGATATCCGCGCACGAATGGTTCGGGCACGGACAGCGGGCAGGTCTTCGGACTCGCGGGCACGTCCTCCGGGGAGGACACCTACTGGCCGTCGCTTCCCAGGACCGTTCGTCGGTCCCAGTGCATGTGACGGCGGTCGTTCCCGCTCACCGCTGCGGGGCAGTCCCGGATTTCCACCGGGTTCCCTCTTGCGACGCTCCCGTCTGGCGGACGGGGCGAACCAGCTGCACTGATCACCTTACGGCGCCGTCCGCGGGCGGACCGGGTCGCGGCCGGCATTCGGAAGGTGAGGTGGAACACGTGCGCGACAGGCTTCGGTCACGGTGCGGGCGGGAAGGCGGCGAGCCGCCGGCGGACGGCCCGAATCGACCGACGGGCCGGGCCGGGGCACGGCAAGCTACGGGGATATGAACCACCACCACGACGAGGACGCTCCCCCCGACGGACCGGCCACCCGGAACGACCGCGCCGCCCGGGGCGACCGCGCCGCCCGGGGCGACCGCGCCGCCCGGGGCGACCGCGCCGCTCGGGGCGACCGCGCCGCTCGGGGCGACCGCGCCGACCAGCCCGGCCGCGCCGACCAGCCCGGCCGCGCCGCCCAGCCCGGCCGCGCCGACCAGCCCGGCCGCGCCGCCCAGCCCGGCCCCGCCGACCAGCCCGACCGCGCCGACAACTCCGTCCTCCTCGACCTCTCCGACCCCTCCAACCTCCTCGACCGGATGGAGAGGAACCTCGCCGAGCACGCCTGCCACCTGCACCGGGACATGCCCGGCGCCACCGTCGTGGAGACCGACGACCTCCTGATCGCCGACAGCGGCCTGAACGACGACACGTTCAACGTCGTCGCCCGCGCCCGTTTCACCGCCGACACCGCCCCCGCACGCGTCGCCGTCACCGCACGGGCGCTCGCCGCGACGGGCCGCCCCTTCTCCTGGTGGGTCGGCCCGACCTCGACACCGCCGGACCTGTCCGCCCGCCTGACGGCCGCCGGCCTTCCCGCCGCGGAACAGGAGACGGCGATGTGGGCACCCCTGGACGAGCTGCCGCCGCCGTCCGCCCCACCCGGCCTGGACATCCAGCACGTGACGACACCCCGTCAACTCGACGACTACGCCACGGTCCTCGCCGCGAACTGGACCCCGCCCGCCGAGACCGTGCGCCGCTTCCACAGCCGCGCCGCCGCGCGGGCACTCGCCCCGGACTGCCCGGCCCGCTTCCTCGTCGGCTACGCGGCGGGCCGACCGGTCTGCTCCGCCGAGGTGTTCGCGTACGCGGACGTCGCCGGGCTCTACAACATCAGTACCCTCACCGCACACCGAGAACGCGGCTATGGCGGGGCGATCACCCTCGCCGCGCTCCACACCGCCCGCGACCGCGGCCACACCGTCGCCGTGCTCCAGGCCTCGCCCGACGGTGAGCCCGTCTATCGCCGCCTGAACTTCCGCGCCTGCGGCGGCTTCACCGAACACGCCCTGCTCCCCGAAGCCCACCGCCCACAATGACCCCCCGCCCCCGGCTCCTCACCAAGCTCGAACGCCCCTAGTCGTCGCGTGCGTGCAGGCGTTCTCTGTTGAGGTGGTCGACCGCGCCCAGTGCGTCGCCGATCGTCGCGAAGTCGACGGCGACGAAGTTGACCGGGCGGCCGCGCTCCTTCTGGCAGCGGTGGGCCCGCTCCAGGATGAAGTCGCGTTTGTTGACGACGGCGGCGTCGAGGCGGCTGCCGCCCATGTCGGTGATGAAGTGGTTCAGCAGGAACAGCCGCTTGCCGGTGCCGCCGCGGTGCGGGACGCAGTTCATCTGTTCCGGTGCGGTGTACGCGAACGGGGTCTCCATGCCGTACCGGTAGAAGTTCCGGTACCAGGGTGCCGGTCCGTCGGCCTGTTCGGCGAAGACCACCAGGCGGCGCCCCGAGTCGATCATCTCGCCCAGGGTGGGCCACGGACGGTCCGGGTCGGCGTCCGGGGTGAACAGCAGCCGGTCCAGTCCCGCCCGGCGGAACGCCTCCCGCGTCTGTTCGCCGTCGATCGCGTCCTGGACGATCAGGGTGACCACTTCACCGGGGTGCTCGTCCAGCCAGGTGCCGATCTCGCGCAGCGTGTCCACGAGGGGGATCGCGCCGGCCCGGCACACCGCGTGGCACAGCCACATGCCGGGGCGCGGCGGGTTGGCGCGCTCGGCCAGGCGGGTGATCTGCTCCTTCATGTCGGGCGGGAAGTCCGCCTCCCGGAGCCGTTCGGACACCTCCTCGGGGGTCTCCCACGTCTGGGTGTCGATCAGGAGGCCGCGGGCCCCCGCGTCCAACTGCGCGACGATGTCGGGGTCCTGGAGCGGGCCGATGAACCGGTCGGCGGTCGTCGACATGGCGTTGTGCGTGGCCAGGAAGGCGACCTGGTCGTACGGCCTGTCGCAGAGCGACTCCGAGCCGAGGCACAGCTCGCGGGCGTCCTTGCCCGCCGCCAGCGGGGCGAGCACCGCGCCCACCACCGCGACGGCCACGAGGGCGCCGCCCGCCGTGCCGAGGACCGCGCTCCGCCGCCGCCCGGTCAGCCGTGCCCCGCGCCGCGCCACGACCTTCTCGTACGCCCACGGCGCCCCGGCCAGGACAAGACCCGCGACCAGCGGGAGCGCCGACGTGATCAGACCCACCGAGAGGAGTGCGTCGGCGGCACCGTGCTGCACGTCGTCCAGGAGCCGGCCCACGGAAGGCGGCCAGCTCGACGGCGGGCGCGCCATCAGCTCCCCGACCTGCCACCGCGCCACGGCGAGGACCACGGCCGACAGCGCACCGCCCGCGGCCAGCGCCGTGCCGACACGGCGCACCCGTACCGCCCAGGACGCCGAGCCGGTGAAGACCAGCACGCAGCCCGCTCCGAGGGCGAGCACGCCCGCGATGCCCTGGACCCATCCCAGCGCCAGCCTGGTGAAGTACCGGGCCTGCTCGGCCGCGCCCAGGTCGACGCCCGCCGCCTTCAGGTCCGGTACGACGTTCCAGCGGCCGTCGTCCGTGAGGGCCGACAGGTCCGACGCGGCGCCGGGCACCCGGTCGCCCAGCGCGTACGGCCCCACCGCGGCCAGCGCCGAGGCCACGTCTCCGGAGCCGAGCGACGCCTCCACCTGAGGGCGCAGGGCCGCGCGCCGGTCCTCCGGGACGGCTCCCATGAGCCACTCCGCCGCCTGCCGCGCCGCGGCGGGTTCGAGGCGCAGCTCGGGGAGGTTGTCGGGGCGGTGGCCGCGGGAGATGTCGTCCAGAGCGGCCGTCAGCTCCCGCGTGAACGCGGCGAAGTCGGGCGATTCGCGCCCCTGCGCGGAGGCGACCAGGTCCCCGAGGTAGATCTCGGCGAAGCTGCCGATGTTCGTCAGGACGGGCCGCAGGTCGACGGAGAGACGCAGTCGCGGCTCCTGCCCGCGCAGATACGCCACGGCGTGACCGATCTGTTCGTCCACCAGGGTGCGCAGGGTCGCGGGCGGCAGCACGTTCTTCAGGTTCGCCGTCACCTGCGCCTCGGGCACGGGCAGCCGGCCGAGCAGATCGCGGGTGACGCGTGCCGTCGCGGGGTCGACGAGCACCTCGTCGTACAGCCGGTCGTACGCGCCCTGCTCGTCCAGCACGGCCTGGTAGAAGACCCGGTTCAACACCGTCGCGCGGGCACTTCCGGCGAGGACGAGGACGACGGTGGACAGGGCCAGCACACCCCAGGCCACGGGCCGCAGCCCGGACCGCCATCTTCTCCACCACGGTCCGGCGGCGGTATTGTCCCTGCTCTCCGCGTCGCTGCCACTCACGAAACGATCATCCTCCGGCCCGGGACGCGGCGCCACACCGACCCTTCAGTCCAGGCACTCCCTCGCCCGGCGGCCCGCTCCACTGAGCAGATCGACGCGCTGGCCGTCCCCTTCCTTGAGGACGTAGAGCGTGCCGTTCTCGGGCGTCCAGTCGCGCGGCACGAGGAAGACGCGGTCCCCGGAGACGTGGAACAGGCGCAGCCCGCCGTACTCGTACGCGTACTGGCTCCCCTTGTCGGTGACGCGCCGGAAACAGCTGCCGCCGCCGCGGATCATCAAGTCCTTCTCGCTGAAGACGACGACGGCGGGGAACTCGCCGCGCAGCGTCCGCTCGGTCAGCTCGGCGCGGCCCCGGCCCGCGATCGCCGCGTACGACGACACGGCCCAGAACAGCGAAAGCACGCAGATGAAGAGGGTGAGCCCCCACAGGCGCAGGTCCCGGCGTTCGCGTGTGCGGGCGTACGCGTTGAGCGCGAAGCCGCCGATCGCCGTGAGCGGGAGCAGCAGGTCGAACAGCCAGGGACTGAGCGGATACAGCGGTACGAGGGCGAGCGGGACGGCCCAGGCGAACCGCAGCACGCGGGTCGCGCGGGCCAGCCGTTCCGGTTCGCCCGCGGTCCAGCGGAGCAGCCCGAGCGTGCCGAGCGCGATACCGGCCGCGAGCCAGGCCGGGAGGTACAGGGCGCCGACGCTGCGCAACAGGTAGTCGCTGGTGGAGAGGTGGAAGACGGTGTCGCGCAGTCCGAGCGCCTTGGTCTCGGCGTCCGTGCTCGCCCAGCCGAAGTAGAAGAGGACGGCGGTGAGCAACGTGACGAGGGATCCGACGGCACCGAGAATTTCCACCCAGCCGATGTGGGGGGCGGAGGGGGTTGGGAGTGGGCCCGGGGCGGGTTCCGGGTCAGGGTCGGGGGTTGGGTTCGGGTCGGGGGGTGGGCCCGGGTCGGGGGTGGGGCTCGGCGCGGGGGAGGGGTCGGGATCAGGGACGGGTTCCGGGTTCGGCGTGGGGGCGGGGTCGGTCATGGGGCGGGTGTGGGTGTGGCGGTGGGGACGGGGGACCTGGACGAGAGGGGAGGTGCCGGAGGCTGCGGGATTCCGGCCCACGTGATCGTGAACGCCGCCCGGCGGGTCACCCTCGCCCCGTTCTTCGTCACGAGCGTCACGTCGATCACCGTCGGGCGGCGGCCACCGAACCCGTCCGGGCCCGGCAGGTCGACGGTGACCGTACCGTCCTTGCAGCACTTCTCCCTGGCGTTCTCGTCCCCGTAGGGCGTCAGGACCAGGGGTTCCCGGAGCTCGGCGGCGCGCAGTTCCACGGTCCTGGGCACATCGGGCCACGTGCCGTAGAGGCCGACCGACTCGCCGGGCGCGACACTGCGCTCCGTGGCCGCGATCTTGTTGCCGCAGGCCGCGGTCCCCGCCGGAGCGGACCGGAGCGCCACCTGCTCGGCGGGATGCCGCCGGTAGTACGCGACGAAGCGCCGCAGGACAGCGAAGGCGTCACCGTCCTTGCAGAGGTACTCGCTGGTCCCGGGCCGGTAGCCCGCCGCGCGCAGCCCCGCTTCGGCGCGGATGGCGATGGCCAGGCCGGTCCGCTCGCCGTGCGCGGCCTTGCAGATGCCGGCGAGCCCTTCGATGACCTTCCAGGCCTGCGGGGTCGCCGAGTTGTCGGGCCGTTTCTCGGGGTCGGTGGCGCTGTCGTACGGCAGTTGGCACTCGCCCCGCTGAAGCAGGTCGTACATGCTGTCCGGCTCCGGCGCGTCGTCCGTGTTCGGTGACTTGGGGCCCCACGGCAGCCAGCCGGGAGGTGTCCCGCCCCCACGATTGCCGCCCCCGCCCCCGCCATCGCCTCCGCCGCCCGCTCCGGCGGCCCCGCCGTCGCCCCCGTCCGAGCCGCCGGTCTGCCAGGAGCCGCTGGACGACCCGCCGGTGCCCCCCGTACCCCCGTCCGTACCACCGCCCGACGTCCCGCCCGCCGTGTCGCCCCCGCCCGAACCGCCGCTCCCGCTGCCGCCCGACGTGTCGGCACCACCGCCACCGGTGCTCGTCCCCGTACTCGTGTCCGAACTGATGCCACCGTCGGGGGAGCCGCCACCGCCTCCCCGCGCCCCGCCGCCGGGCGATGCGACACCCCGTATCCCGAAGAACAGCCCCACCACCAGGACGAATCCGACGACGGCGAAGGCCCAGGGCGGTACGCGGTCGGCACCTGAACCGAAGCGAACAGCCATGACGGCACCCCCGTTTCGCTTCCTTTCATGATGCTGCGGAGGGGGGCAGTCCGGAGTGTTTTCGGGCGACCGGGCCCGCGCGGCTCAGCGGTGTGCCGGGCGCCAGTACAGCGCGGGGTCGGGGTGGTCGACGAAACCCAGGTTCCGGTACAGCGGCTCGCCTTGGGCGGACGCGTACAGGTCGACGCGGGAGGCACCCCGCGTACCGAACCAGTCGAGCAGCGCCCGCATGATGGCCCGGCTGTGCCCACGCCGCCGGTACGCGGGGTCCGTGACCACGCCGATCACGTGGCCGACCCGGCCGGTGACGCTGTGCGGGCCGGGAAACCACTGCTCGACGGTGCCGATGCCGCACGCCGCGAGTCCGTCCGCGCCGTCCGCGCCGTCCGCGCCGTCAACGACGACGATGCGCGCGGCGTCGGCCGTCAGCTGCTGCTGCAGCACCGAGGCGAGGTTGCGGCGCCAGTCGCCCTCGACCGGCGTGGTCCGGAAGTACTCCTCGTCGCGGGTCGCGAAGAGCAGCGACCGCAGACGTACGAGTTCGGGAATGTCCGCCTCCACGGCGCGGCGTACGCCGGTGAGGCCGGTGCCGGGCATGGTGAGTTGTTGTCCAGTGGGCTGGTTCATGACCACCAGCGTTCAGTAAGGGTCTTAGCCACCACAACCCTTACGTTCTATGCTCCCGGTCATGGGACATAGAAACGCCGATACCGATGCCGATACCGGCGCCGGCGCCGAGGTCACCCCCTCCCTCGACCTGAACCAGCTCCGCACCTTCCTCGCCGTCTACCGCTCCGGGTCCTTCACCGCGGCCGCCCGCCTCCTTGGCCTGTCGCAGCCCACGGTCACCGCGCAGATCCGGTCCCTGGAGCGCAGGCTCGACCGGGAACTGTTCGAGCGGCTTCCGCGCGGCGCGGCGCCCGCGCCCTTCGCGGACGAGCTGGCGGCCCGCATCGTCGACCCGCTGGACGCGCTCGCCGAGGTCGCGGGCCACGCCGACGACAGCTCCGCGGAACCCGTGCACCTGGCGGGACCGGCGGAGCTCCTCTCCCACTGCGTACTGCCGCGGATCGCGCCCCTGGTGGAGAAGGGCGTGGTGCTGCGCGTCGCGACCGGCCTGACGGACGACCTCCTGGAGGAACTGCGCGCGGGCCGGCACGACCTGCTGATCGCCACGGCCCGCCCCCGCGGCCGGACGTTGGCTTCCGTGCCTCTCGCCGACGAGGAGTTCGTCCTGGTCACCTCCGCGGTCTGGGCGGAGCGGATCGGCGGGGCGGCGCGGTTCGCCGTCGACGGCCCCGCGGTGCTGCACGGCGTCCCTCTCGTGGCGTACGCCGATGACCTGCCCATCGTCCGCCGGTACTGGCGGCACGTCTTCGGCAGGCGCCTGGTCTGCAAGCCCGCCGTCACCATGCCGGACCTGCGCGCGGTCAAGGCGGCCGTCGTGGGCGGCGCGGGCTTCAGCGTGCTGCCCCGCTACCTGTGCGCCGACGAACTGGCGTCCGGCGCACTGGTCCTGCTCAACGACCCGGACGACCCGCCCATCAACACGGGGTACCTCGTCCAGCGCCCCGGCTCCTCGGACAACCCGCACGTGGCGCTGGTCAGGGACCACCTGCTGGAGTCCGCGCGCGGCTGGTAGCCACGGGTGCCCGAAGAGGTCCTCCACGCATCACCGGGGTACGCGGCCGCGATCAGTCTTCGGCGTCCCGCAGTTGCAGCCCGTTCTCCCAGATCGTGTTGAGCGTCGTGACGAGTCGCTCGTACGGGATGCGCTGCCCGAGCACGAACACCATGTACGCCATGCGGCTCACCATGACGGACAGGGCGTGCGCGGTGACGAGCGGGTCCAGGGACGTGTCGGCCCGGCCGCTCTCCTGAAGGGTGCGGATGAGCTTGGCGTTGCGCCGGGCGAACGCGTTGCCCCGCTCGATGCGCAGCGCCATGAACTGCTCGTCCACCTGGGCGACCTGCTCGAACAGTGCCATGAGGCGGGCGTTCTTCTTGTACGCCCGCAGGTATTCGCGGTTCGACGCGTCGATGAGCTTCCGGGGGTCGGTGATGCCGGTGCGCTCGCGCAGGTGCGGGTGGAGCATCTCCTCCTGCACCTGCTCGACCAGCGCCTGGAAGATCTCTTCCTTGCTGTTGAAATACGTGTAGAACGACCCGGAGGCGACGTGGGCCGCTTTGGAGATGTCCGTGATGCGGGCGTCCAGGTACCCGTCGCGCTCGAACACCTCGCGCGCGGCGGCGATCAGTGCGGTGCGCGTCCTGACGCCACGGGCGCTGCGGGGCGTGATCGGTTGCTTCTGGCCGCCGTCCGCGGCCGGGGCCTGGGCCGTCACTTCTCGACCTGGGAGAGGAAGTCGAGGAGCGCGGCGTTGACCTCGTCGGGCCGCTGCTGCTGGATCCAGTGGCCGCCGTCCTCAAGCACGACGTGGGCGCGCTGATCGGTCAGCATGTGGCCGTGGTCCTTCGCCGGCATGAACTGGCCGACGGGATCCTTGGAGCCGGTGAGGAACAGCGAGGGCTGGGTGACGCGGCGGTCGGCCAGGTGCTCGGTGAGCTCCCAGTTGCGGTCGAGGTTGCGGTAGTAGTTGAGGCCGCCGGTGAAGCCGGTGCGCTCGAACGACTCGACGTAGTAGGCGAGTTCCTCCTCGCTGAGCCACGGCGGGGGCGACGACGGCTCGTCGTGCCGCTCGGCCCACCGGGCGGAGTAGATCTCCTTCGCGACGAGCGTCCTGCGCACGTTGCGGCCGAGGGCCGCGTCCGCCGCGCCGGGCTCCTGGAACCAGACCATGTAGAAGTCGTCGCCGAGCCGCCTGCGCAGGATCGGGATCGGGGGCGCCGGGGCGCGCCGCGTCAGGGGCACGCTCATCCCGGCCACCGCGCGCACCCGCTCCGGGTGGGCCAGGGCCATCTGCCACACCACCATGGCGCCCCAGTCGTGCCCCACGAAGACGGCGTCGTCCGCGCCCGCGTCGTCGAGGACCGCCGACAAGTCGCCGCAGAGCGTCAGGATGTCGTACGCGTCGACGTCGGCGGGCCGCGAGCTCCCACCGTATCCCCGCATGTCGGGGACGAGGACGCGGTATCCCGCGCTCGCCAGCGCGAAGACCTGGTGCCGCCAGGAGAACGCCAGCTCGGGGAAGCCGTGGCACAGGACCACCGGGGGCCTGCCCGGCCGCCCCTCGCCGTGGTCGAAGACGCGCAGCGTGATGTCGCCCGACGTGACCTCGCGCGTCGCGACGCGCTCCCACTCGGCGAGGGTGACGTGTGTCGGCATGGGCAGAACCTCCGTGGTCCGCGCTTCGAACTTGACGTTGAGTTCAATGTACAAGGCGGGGCCGCCCTTGCGGGGCGGGGCTTTCCGCACTCTTGAACCTGAACCCGGATTCAATTACGTTGACGGAACCGGAGGCGAGCGAAGGCGCGGTGGCGATGACGGCGGGTGGAGTGGACGTACGGGTGCGCACTGCGGTCCTGTTCGACTTCGGCGGGGTGCTGACCACCAGCGTGGTCACCGCGTTCGAGGAGATCGGCACCGAACTGGCCGACGATCCGCGGCTGTTGCTCCGGCTCTTCTCGAAGGACGAGGAGAGCGGCGCCCTGCTCGTGGCGCACGAGGAGGGCCGCATCGGAGAGCCGGAGTTCGAGAACGGCCTCGCGGCCCGGCTGCGGGACCACGGTGTAGCCGTCGAAGGCCCCGGCCTGGTGCGCCGCATACAGACCCGGCTGCGTCCCGACCCCGGCACGATCGCCCTCGTGGCGGCGTTGCGGACCGAGGGGCGACGCGTCGGCCTGCTCTCCAACTCCCTCGGGGACCACTGCTACGACGGCTTCGACCTGCCCGCGATGTTCGACGCCGTCACGGTGTCCGGGGACATCGGCGTACGCAAGCCGTCCCGCCGTGCCTACGCCATCGCGTGCGAGCGTCTCGGCGTACGGCCCGAGGACACCGTGATGGTCGACGACCTGCCGCAGAACATCGTGGCGGCGGAACGGCTCGGCATCGCCGGGGTCGTCCACCGCGACGCGCCCACGACCGCGGCGCAGCTTGCCCGGCTCCTCGCGCCGGCGCCCGGCGCCGGTGCTGACGTCGCTGCACCAGGATTGCCAGACACACGACCGCTGGAGGACGACCCGTGTTCGACGTGACCGACAGGGCCAAGGAGTACCAGGAGCGGCTGCTCGCCTTCATGGACGAGCACGTCTACCCCGCGGAGGCGGTGTACGAGGCCCAGATGGCGGAGTCGGGCGACCCCCACTTCCACCCGCCGGTCCTCGAACAGCTCAAGGCCGAGGCGCGGAAGCAGGGCCTGTGGAACCTCTTCCACCCGCACCCCGAGTGGGGCCCGGGCCTCACCAACCTGGAGTACGCGACGCTGGCCGAGATCATGGGCCGCAGCGCGCACCTCGCCCCCGAGGCCACCAACTGCAACGCGCCGGACACCGGCAACATGGAGGTCCTCACGCTCTTCGGCACCGAGGAGCACAAGGAGAAGTGGCTGAAGCCGCTGCTCGCCGGCGAGATCGCTTCCGCGTTCGCCATGACCGAGCCCGCCGTCGCCAGCTCCGACGCCCGCAACATCGAGATGCGGATGGTCCGCGACGGCGACGACTACGTCCTCAACGGCCGCAAGTGGTGGACCTCCAACGCCCTGCACAAGAACTGCCGGGTGCTCATCGTCATGGGCAAGACCGACCCGGACGGGCCGAGCCACCGCCGGCAGAGCATGATGGTCGTCCCGCTCGACACCCCCGGCGTCACCGTCCTGCGCAACCTCCCCGTTTTCGGCTACCAGGACCGCGAGGGCCACGCGGAGGTGCTCTTCGAGGACGTACGCGTTCCCGCCACGGCGCTCCTCGCGGGCGAGGGCGACGGCTTCATGATCAGCCAGGCGCGGCTCGGCCCCGGACGCATCCACCACTGCATGCGCACGATCGGCATGGCGGAGCGCGCGCTGGACCTGATGATCGACCGCGCCCAGTCGCGTACGACGTTCGGGGCGCCGCTCGCCGACCGGGCGAACATCCAGGACTGGATCGCCGAGTCCCGCGTCGAGATCGACATGGCGCGGCTGCTGACCCTCAGGGCCGCACACCTGATGGACACCGTCGGCAACAAGGAGGCGCGGACGGAGATCGCCGCCATCAAGGTCGCCGCTCCCGAGGTCGCGCTCAAGGTCGTCGACCGGGCCATCCAGGTGCACGGCGGTGGCGGCGTCAGCGACGACTTCCCGCTCGCCAGCATGTACGCCCACCTGCGCACCCTGCGGCTCGCGGACGGTCCCGACGAGGTGCACAAGCGGGCCATCGCCCTGCGCGAACTGCGCCGCCGCGAGAACGAGCGGAGCGGCCGGTGAGCGCGCCGCGTGCCGGGCAGGGGTCCCTGGCCGGGAAAGTCGCCGTCGTCACCGGCGCCTCGCGGGGCATCGGACTCGCGGCGGCCGCCGCGCTGCGCGACCGCGGCGCGCGGGTCGTGGTCACCTCGCGCAGCGAGGAGCGCGACAAGGAGGCGGCGTCACGACTCGGCGACGGGGTGGCCGGATTCGGGGCCCACGCCACCGACGAGGAGGCCGCGCGTGCCTGTGTCGAGCACACCGTCGCGACGTACGGCAGCCTCGACATCCTCGTCAACAACGCCGGTACGAACCCCGCGTACGGTCCGGTCGTCGATCAGGACCACGGGCGCTTCGCCAAGACGATGGACGTCAACCTCTGGGCGCCGATCCTGTGGACGTCGCTCGCGGTGAAGGCATGGATGGGCGAGCATGGCGGCTCCGTCGTCAACACCGCATCCATCGGTGGCCTCACGGTCGCCCAGGACGTCGGCATCTACCACGTCTCCAAGGCGGCACTCATCCACCTCACCAAGCAACTCGCCTTGGAACTGGCCCCCAAGGTCCGCGTCAACGCCATCGCACCCGGAGTGGTCCGCACCAGGCTCGCCGAGGCGTTGTGGGAGGAGAACGAAGCGAAGGTCGCCGCGGCCACGCCCCTCGGACGCATCGGCGAACCCGAGGACCTGGGCGAGGCCGTGGCCTTCCTCGCCGGGGAGGGCGCCCGCTGGATCACGGGGGAGACCCTCGTGGTGGACGGCGGCCAGCTCCTCGGCGGCGGCCCGTTGTAACGCGCCGCTGTGACGTTCCGGCTACCGCTCGCCCTCCGTACCGCTTGACGTCGCCCGATGTTCGCCCCCGCGTCACCCGCCCGCGCGGTGGCGGGTGCGAGCATCTGGGGTCAGGCCGAGATCCATTCCGCGGTACCCCGAGGGGACAACGTTGCAACGCCCACGTCCAGGACGTACGTACCACCACGGAGGGAGAGCGCGCGCCGCGGTCTCCCTCACCGCTCTGCTGTCGCTGTCCCTGACGGGATGCGGTGTCGCGGGGCTCGGGGGCGACGGTGACGACGGAGGTGGTGACGCGGGCGCCGGTGCCGCGGCCGTCGCGGGGATCGACTGCGCCGCCGCGGGCAAGGTCCAGGGGACCGGCTCGAGCGCGCAGCAGAACGCGATGAAGTACTGGATCAAGCACTATCAGCGCGCGTGCCCGAAGGTGCGGATCGCGTACAACCCGATCGGGTCGGGCGCGGGCGGCGCGCAGTTCCTGCGGGGCGCGACCGCGTTCGGCGGCTCCGACAGCGTACTCAAGCCCGATGAGGTCGAGCGCTCCAGGGACGTCTGCCGGGGCGGGCGCGCCATCGACCTGCCCATGGCCGGCGGCCCCATCGCGATCGGCTACGACGTCCCCGGCGTCGACGGCCTGGTGCTCGACGCCCTCACCCTCGCCAAGATCTTCGACCGGAAGATCACCGTGTGGGACGACCCGCTGATCCGGCGGCTCAACCCGGGCACCGACCTCCCTTCGATGCCCATCCGACCCGTGCACCGGTCGGACGACTCCGGCACGACGCAGAACTTCCAGGCCTACCTCGCGGGCGCGGCCCCCACGGCGTGGCCCCACCTGGTGGCCAAGTCCTGGCAGGGGAGGGGCGGCGCGTCCGCGAGCGGGTCGAGCGGGGTCGCATCGGAGGTGACCTCCGGCGTCGGAGCGATCGGGTACTTCGAGCTGTCCTTCGCGCGCGCCCGCCAGATCAAGACGGTGAGCATCGACACGGGCGCGCCCGCCCCGGTCGCGCCGACGCCCGCGACGGCGTCGAAGGGCATCGCGGCCGCGGAGGTCGCCGGCCGGGGCAAGGACATGAAGCTGAAGTTCCGCTACGGCGCGTCGACGCCGGACGCGTACCCGATCGTCCAGGTGACGTACGAGATCGTCTGCGACAAGGGAAACCAGCGGGCGACCCTGCCCGCGCTCAAGTCCTTCCTCACCTACACGGCGAGCAGGGTGGGCCAGAAGGACCTGTCACGCCTGAACTACGCACCGCTGCCGGAGTCGGTCGCGGGCCAGGTGCGGGACGTGGTGGACACGCTCTCCTGACGCGCGCCGGGCGTCGGGGCGCGGGCCGGCGCGATGCGGCCTCGGCCGCCGCAGCTGAGACCGCCCGCCCCGCCACCCGCACTCTCAGGCGACCGCCGTCCCCTGCGCGACATGGAGGCGCTCTCCGCGGCCGGTGTCCCCGTCTATGCCGAGCGCGGCCGGAACGGCGGGTTCGCGTTGCTGCCCGACTTTCGGGCGGCCCTCACCGGACTGAACCCTCGGCTCGGCGCTCGCATCGGCCATGCACAAAGTGTTCGACACGGTGGACCCGATCGGCCTGGTCACCGTGCGCGGCCAGGGTTACCTGTCGGCCGTGCGTGGCGGCGCCGACCGCACGTACCCGCTGTCCCGGGTGCGGGTTCGCCGAGGCGCTCGACGAACCCGCGCCCGGAGTGGCAGCGCACCTCCCTGCGCGACCGCGCCGCCGCCGCGCTCTACGCGCCGTCCGCCTCACCCCACGTCACAGGGAGTTCGTGAACGCCGTAGATGTTCATGCCCTCCCGCAGGGGCACGTCCTCCGGTGCCGCGGCGAGGCGCAGGGTCGGGAAGCGGGTGAGCAGGGACGGGAAGGCGACGCGCATCTCGACGCGGGCCAGTTGCTGGCCCAGGCACTGGTGGATGCCGTGGCCGAAGCCGAGGTGACCGGTCGCCTTGCGGTGCAGGTCGAGCCTGTCGGGGTCGGGGAACCTCGCCGGGTCCCGGTTCGCCGCCTCCATCGACAGGGTGACGGACTCGCCCTTTCTGATGAGTCGCCCCTCGACCTCCACGTCCTCCAGCGCCGCGCGGAGTCCGGTCTGGGCGATGGTGGCGTACCGCATCAGTTCCTCGACGGCCTGATCGACGAGGCCCGGATCCGCGCGCAGGGCGGCCAGTTGGTCCGGGTTGGACAGCAGGGCGAACGTGCCGAACGCGATCATGTTGGCCGTGGTGTCGAGCCCCGCGCCGAGCAGGAACCCGCCGATGCCGGTGAGTTCGTCGTCCGTGAGGTCGCTTGAGGTCAGGTCGCTGAGGAGGTCGTCGGTCGGCGCGGCGCGCTTCTCCAGGACCAGCTTCCGCATGTACTCGTCCATCGCGACCATGGCCGCCGCGCGCTCCTCCTCCGTGGAGCTCAGTGTCATGGACGTCGCGACGTGTCGCTGAAACATGTCCTGGTCGGCGTGGGGCACGCCGAGCAGTTCGCAGATCATGAGCGCGGGAATGGGCCGCGCGTACGCCTCCATGAGGTCGACGACCGGCCCCCGGCGCTCCATCGCGTCCAGATGCTCGACGGTGATCTGCTCCACGCGTTCCGTGAGCAGCCGCATGCGGCGCACGGTGAACTTGCCGGCAAGCAGCCGTCGGTAGCGCGTGTGTTCGGGGGCATCGAGCCCGGTCATGTCTCCCGTGGGTGCGGGCGGCAGCTCACCGGTGAAGCCCGTGGCGAAGGGCATGTGCAGCAGTTCGTAGCGCGAGCTGAAACGTGTGTCTCCCAGGATCGCGCGGACGGCGGCGTGACCGGTGGCCAGCCAGCCCACGTGTCCGTCGGGGTATCGCAGGCGCGTGAGCGGCCGCTCCTCGCGCAGGCGCGTCAGCTCGGCGGGCGGATCGAACGGGCAGCTCTTGGTGCGGGTCGTGGGGAAGGCGGCCACGGGGGCATCCGGGGTTTCGGGGCCGGTCGACGGGTCGTTCTGCATGGTGCTGTTCTGCATGGTGCGTCCCCTCCAGTGCGTACGGCAGTGCAGTGGCGCCAGCATGACACAGGAGTGGCGCTATGTGGCGCCAGTATGAGCCAAAGTGACTCGGTGTGGCGCAGAGGGGTGGGGTGCAGGGTTGATCGAGTACGACGGGCGCGGCGGCTGAGTACTCGTACTCATGATTCGTCCCCCTTCGCCCGCGCACCCTGGACACGCAACCCCGATGAGAGGAAGACGACTGTGCACAGCAGCATTCGCGTTCGCCCGGCCTCCCGCGCGTCCGGCAGGCGGTCGGCGCGGTCCCTCGTGGTGCTCGCGCTGACGGGCGCGGCGGCCGCAGCGGTGCTGACCGGCTGTTCCATGGAGGACGCGGTCTGCGGCGGCGGCGAGTATCCGGTCCTGCACGTGGGCAGCGGCGGTTCCGCGTGCCAGCCCGACGGGGAGGATCCGCCGAAGGGCTACGCCCGCTACCCGGAGGGCAAGGTCCCGGAGCATGTCGGGGACAAGTGGGACGAGTACTGGAACGACCACACGCTCGACGAGAACGGAAAGATCGTCAAGTTGAAGGACGGCCAGTGAGCGTCCGCCGGACACGGTGCTCGCCCCGACCGCGAGGCACCGCGGTCGGGGCGAGTCGTGTGACGCCTCAGGTGGCGACCGCGCTCACGATTCCGCTGAGATGAACTGACTGTCGGGAGTCTCGGGAATGTCGTCGGAGGCGGGCGCAGTGGTGGCGCCCGTGACCCCTATGGCCTCGGTGGCGTCCTCCCGCACGCTCTCGGGGGACGAAGCAGGCGACGCGCCCTGTCCGGCAGTGACGGCACCGTCGCCGCCGCCCGCGGACTCCAGCCACGGGATGGCGTACACGTTGGTGCGAGCGGGTTGCCGGGCGGCCGCCAGCGCCAGCTGTTCGGCCCGGGCCGACGGGGGGCCGTCGGTCGGTGGCGAGTACGGCACCAGACTGCTCAGCCAGGCGACGATCTGCATGCCCGGGACCGTGAGTGTCGTGCCGTCGAAGGACGACGCGAACCGGCGGGTCGACGAACTGTTCTGGTAACTGCCGGACAGTGAGAAAGGACCGATGCCGACGCTGCTGCGAATCGACGTGGCCTGCGTGGCCCGCTGAAGGTCCGTGGTTCCCCAGTCCGCGCTTATCTTGATGTCCCTGGCCACGATGAAGGCGGTGGGCAGCAGGGAGAAGATTCCCTCGTTCTTGTCGCTGATCTCGCCGGTCGAGTAATCCCCCGGCCTGCGGCCCGCCGTGCTCCAGCCGCGCAAGGACGTCAGGGAAGTGTCGAGCCAGCGGCGGCGAATTTCTATGCGCCCGAAACGGAAGGAGATGTTCATGTTCGACGTCTCGGTGTGCAGGCTGTACTGCGTCCTTTCCGTTGTGCCCGCTGCGCCCACGCGCCACAGACCGAGATTGATTCCGCCGCCCGCGCCATAGCGGGAGAAACGTGATTCTTCGTTGATGCGGAGCCTGTTGGACGTCAGCGTCAATGCGGTGAAGTTCGTGGCGCCGGATTCGGCGAACCAGTTGCCCGGGAACGCCTCGCACAGATGCCAGAAGATGTTGGCGTCCACGAGGCTGCCCCGCCTGGTCTGCAGGTACGTCTGCCGCGCCCGCGAGAAGATCCCGGCGAGGCTCGACTGCTGGAACTGCCCCAGGGTGGCGAGGGCGCTCTCCACCACGCCGGGACTCGCTGCCTGAAGGTCCTGGTAGGCGAGGTCCACGGGTGCCTTGAGCACCGGCGCGAGGATGGCCCACTTGCGCTGGTCCTCGGGCTTGCTCAGGTCGTACTGGAGGAAGTTCGTCGTGTAGCTGAGCAGTGCGGCGTTGTACAGCTGGAACTTGTTCTTGTAGTTGCGGTACAGCGGGGAGTCGACTTTCACCGTGACGGGAAGGCCGTCCTGGTCGAAGTCCTGGCCGTCCACGAAGAGCAGGTTGAACGCCCTGTCGTACGCCCGCTGGCCTTCGGGGTCCGCGGGCGGCGGATTCACGTTCGCGCGGACGATCTCGCCGTAGACGTTGTCGGTGCTGACGCCGCCGACCGCGTAGGCCGGTGTCAGCAGGGGGACGGGATCCACCAGGGTCGCGAAGTTCTCGCTCGCCGCGACGGAACCGGTCGGATTGTTCGGGGACCACGGGTTCGCGAACTGCGCCGGGTCAACGGGATTTCCGGGAAGTTGCAGCGACATATAGGTCTGTGCGCGCCGCAGAATGGGCTGTCCGCCACCAATGCCGGAAGGAGTGGTGGTGAGTGCGTCGAAGATCGCGTCGTAAATTCCTTGGAGCAACTGTTTCTGATCGATGGTCATGGGCTGCCCCCCTATATTGACCACCGCCGGATGGGCCCGGGATGTTAGTGATGTCCTACTCCCGCCGCACAACAGCGTCAATGAGCCAAGGAGCGCGCGGGAAGGACGTTCCGCATTCGACTGGATTGTGGCCAGAAAGGTTTTGCAAGGACGGTTCAGGACGGGTTCCCAGGGGCCCTGCGGCCTGTCGGGGGTCCGTGTGTGCGAGTGAGGCCGTGCGGGCGCCGCGCGGGGAGTGGGTGCGTGGGCGGGAACTTGCCACGCGTGGAGGCGAGGAGCCGGTGACGGCTCGTCCTGGCGGCTTGCCGCGAGCCGGTCGGCCGCGGCCGCGGCCGCGGAAATAGGTTCGACGCGTGGGTGTGAGGGTCCCGTCAGCGGGCACTCGATGGGTGGGCCCCGCCGTGTCTCCCCCGTCGCGGCGGGGCCTGCCGAGTCTCCGGGGGTTCCGCGTCGGGGCCGTGGGTGGTGGGCATGAGTGGTGCCCGCCCCCGGGGGATGTCGGGGCGGGCACCGGTCTCCGGGCCGCTTGCGCGGCGTCGCGTCAGCCGAACTTCACCGAGCTGATCCTGTTGTCGAAGCCGATGGTGGCCAGGTCGGCCACGTCACCGTTGATGACCTTGGACGCTCCGGTGCAGCCCGGACCCGACCAGATCTTCGCCGAGCCGTCGAGCGAGATCGACGAGGTCACCTTGGGTCGTGCGACGTTCTGGCAGCCCTTGCCCGCGATGCCCTGGGCCGGGCCGTTGTCCGAGAAGTTCGCGTCGTCGAAGAGGATGGCGCTGGTGGCGGGCGCCTGCCGCGTGTCGTCGGTGTCCGTCGGGTCCTCCTGGCCCGCGGGCCGACCGGACTTCGAGCCGTCGGGCTGTACGCCGAACCATGTGCCGCCGACGCCCTGCCCGTTGGTGTCGCCCGGCTTGGTGTCCTTGCTGAAGCGGTAGACCGGCCAGCCGCCGATGGTGACCTGGTGGGTGCCGTCGTCACGGGTGATGACGCCCACCTGCGACCGTGCCACACCCTGGACGAAGATCTTGCCGCCAGGGTCCACGAGGACGGGCGGCCACGTGGTGGCGCAGGCGCCGTTGCAGTTCGACCGGGAAGGCGACGCGGTGTCCTTGTCGAAGCGGTAGAGGGTCAGGCCGGACCCGTTGACGACCACCGGGTCGAGGGCGCCCGCCCGGCCCGCCGAGAGCTGGACCCACTTGCGCTGCACGGGTTTGGTCGCGGGCTTTCCGGGCGGGTTGGCCCAGTCCCCGGTGTTCTCGGGAGCCCGGTTCTGCCGCGCGGTACCGGACTTGAGGGCGAGTTCCATGGAGTCGGACGTGTCGCGCGCCGCCTCCGTGCCCGCGCTCCTGGCGCCCGGTCCGCCGTCGTCGCCCCCGCCGCACGCGGACAGGAGCAGGGCTCCCGCCGCGGCGAAGGACGCCAGCAGCACGGCCTTCCGGCGGTGCGTGCCGCTCGCCGTGTCGCTGCTCGCACGGGTTCCGGTCGTGTCGTTCATCGCATCTCCTCGGTCGGGTCCTTGAGCGGGTGTCGCTGACCCGCTCGGCCTTTCGAGACGTGAGTACGGGGCCCGGGCGCGCCCCCGTTCAGCCCGGACGGGACCGAGACCAAACCGAGACATTGTCTAAAGTGTGATCTCTTCCGGTAGTTGACCAGCTCTGTGAAGCGAGGGGCCGGTAGCGCGGGGTTTCGTTCGCCGCTCGACGGCTACTCGTCCGGGACTGAAGGGAGGGGTCCCCGTGACAGTCACGACAGCCCCGCCACATGTCCAGGAGCAGTTCAGCCACGAGGACCTCGTCCGCTACCTCGAGGACCGCTTCGCCTGCGCCCAGGCCTGCGACGACTGCGCACGCGTGTGCCTCGTGCGCGAGGGCCCGGCCGAGCCGGGCGGGGCGCCCCGCCTCAACACCGCCTGCGCGGACGTGTGCGAGGCGACGTCCCGTGTCCTCGCCGAACAGAGCGACCAGGACGAGCAACGCGTCCGCATGCAGGTGGAGTGGTGCCGAGCGATCTGCCTCCAGTGCGCATCGCTCTGCGACCTGCACCCCGCGTCGGCCGCCGCCGCGGAAGCCTGCCGCCGCTGCGCGAAGGCATGTGACGCCTTCCTGACCACACTGGGCTGAGCCCCCCCCGGGCAGAGCCGCCCCCAACCGGTCGGTGTGGGCCGGGAACCAGAAGCGGTTCCGGCCCGACCACTGTTCCAGAGTCCCCGCGCGGCCGCGCGTACCCACGCTCTGGAACGAGGTAGCAGCCCCATGAACTGGTACGAGGACGACGATTTCTGGTCGGACTTCGCCGAGACCATGTTCTCCGAGCGCAGGCGCGCGGAGGTCGAGGCCCTCGTCGGCGGATCCCCGCTGCTCCGCTTCCCGGCCGGGAGCCGGGTCCTCGACCTCTGCTGCGGTCCCGGTCTGTACCTCGTGCCCCTGGCCCGCGCCGGGAGCACCGTCACCGGGGTCGACCTCAGCCCCGGCATGCTCAAGCGCGCCGACGCCGCGTGCGAGGCGGCGGGCGTCGATGTCCGCCTGGTACGAGGGGACATGCTGACGCACGTCGAGCCGGAGACGTACGACGTGGTGCTGAACCTCTTCACCTCGTTCGGCTACTTCGACGACCCGCGGGACAACGAGCGCGTGCTGCGCAACGCCCACGACTCGCTCGTGCCGGGCGGGCGGCTGCTCATCGACGTGATGGGCAAGGAGGTCCTCGCGGGCTGGATCGGCCGGCCCCAGGTCGTCGACCTCGACGGCGGCGCGTACGTGCTGCAGCGCGACACCGTCCTCGACAGCTGGACCCGGCTGCGCACCGACTGGACGCTGGTCCGGGACGGGGAGGCGCGCGCCGCGTCGATCACCTCCTTCCTCTACAGCGGGGCCGAGCTGAGCGCCCTCTTCGAGGCGGCCGGCTTCACCGACGTGCGCTGTTACGGCGACTTCGACGGCGGCCCGTACGACAACCACTCGAAGCGGCTGATCGTGACCGGCACCCGCCCTGAACTCTCATGACCGAGGCGACATCCGCGGCACCGCCCGCGGGCCGCGCCGCCCGCTCGCCGGGCACATCACGTCAGAACCACGACCAGCAACCCCCGGGCCGCGGGCGGCTGTTGACCACACTGACCGCACTCTCCGTGACACTGGTGGTCTCCGTCCTGGCCGGTATCGCGCTGGGACCGACCGTCGTACCGCTCGGTGACGTCGTGCACTTCCTCACCGCCGCCCTCACGGGAGGCACCATCGACGCGGACGACGCGTCGGGGTACGCCATCGTCTGGCACGTGCGCACGCCCCGGGTCCTGCTGGCCGCGGTCGTGGGAGCCGGACTGTCCGTCGTGGGCGTCGCCATCCAGGCGCTGGTGCGCAACGCCCTCGCGGACCCGTTCGTGCTCGGCATCTCGTCCGGCGCCTCGGTGGGCGCCACCGCCGTCGTCGTGTTCGGGATCTTCGCGGGACTCGGGGTGTACGCCCTCTCCGCCGCCGCCTTCCTCGGCGCTCTCGGCGCGACCGTACTGGTGTATCTGGCCGCGCGCGGACCGCTCGGCCTCACGCCGCTGCGGCTGGTGCTGACCGGCGTGGCGCTGGCGTACGGCTTCCAGGCGCTCATGAGCGTGCTGGTGTTCCTCGCACCGAACGGGCAGGCCGCGCGGACCGTGCTGTTCTGGCTGCTCGGCAGCCTCGGCTCCGCGACCTGGGAGTCCCTGCCGCTCGTGACGGCGGCGGTCCTCGTCGCGGTCGTCGTACTGCTTCGGCACAGCCGGTCGCTCGACGTCCTGTCGCTCGGCGACGAGACCGCGGCCAGCCTCGGCGTGGACGCGGACGCGCTGCGCCGCGGCCTGTTCGTGCTCACCGCGGCCGTCACCGGGCTCATCGTCGCGGTCAGCGGCGCGATCGGCTTCGTCGGTCTCGTCCTGCCGCACGTGGTGCGGATCTGGGTCGGCTCCACGCACCGGCGCGTCCTCGCCGTCGCGCCACTGGCCGGCGCCTGCTTCATGGTGTGGGTCGATCTCGTGGCCCGCACCGCCTTCGCCCCCGAGGAGCTGCCGCTCGGGGTGATCACCGCGCTGATCGGCGTACCGGTGTTCGTCGTCCTGATGCGCCGCCGCGGCTATCTCTTCGGAGGCCGGTAGATGGTCCTCTCCCTCCGCGACCTGACCGTCGAGGCGGCCGGACGCGCCCTCGTCGACCGGCTCAGCCTCGATGTGCCCGCCGGTTCGATCGTCGGACTCGTCGGCCCCAACGGCAGCGGCAAGTCCACCGCACTGCGGTGCGTCTACCGCGCGCTGAAGCCGACATCCGGGGTCGTGCTGCTCGACGGCACCGACC
Source organism: Streptomyces venezuelae (assembly GCF_008642335.1). Taxonomy (NCBI): domain Bacteria; kingdom Bacillati; phylum Actinomycetota; class Actinomycetes; order Kitasatosporales; family Streptomycetaceae; genus Streptomyces; species Streptomyces venezuelae. Next base: position 7,713,898 of record NZ_CP029191.1, read on the forward strand.
TGACGTCGCTGAAACTGCGCGACAGTGCCCGGTCCGTCGCCGCGCTGACCCAGGAGAGCCACACCGAACTCGACTTCACCGTCGAGGAAGTGGTCGCCCTCGGCCGAGCCCCGCACGCACAGGGCAACCACCCCCTGACCGCCCGCGAACGGGAGCTGTGCGGCGAGGCGATGGACCGGCTCGACGTCGCCCACCTCGCCGACCGCAGCGTCCTGAGCCTCTCCGGCGGCGAGCGCCAGCGCGTCCTCGTGGCGCGCGCCCTCGCGCAGGAGCCCCGCCTCCTGGTCCTCGACGAGCCCACCAACCACCTCGACGTACGCCACCAGGTAGAACTCCTGTCCTTCCTGCGCGGCTCCGCGCTGACCGTGTTGACGGCCCTGCACGACCTGAACCTCGCGGCGCAGGTCTGCGACCGGATCGCCGTGCTCGGCGCGGGATGCCTGGTCGCCGCCGGTGACCCGGCCGAGGTGCTCACCCCGGAGCTGGTGCGCAAGGTGTTCGGCGTGGACGCGGTCGTCGTACCGCATCCGCGCACGGGCCTCCCGCAACTCCTCTACGACCTCGCACCGCCCCCGCCGCTCCCCGGCATCCCCGCAGACATCCCCGCACCGGCTTCCCCGTCCCCGGAAGGACCCCACTCGTGACCCGACCCCCGTTCCCCCGAGCCCTCGCCGCCGGGCTCCTGGCCACCGGGCTCCTGCTGACCGGCTGCGGCGCCGAGGTCGAATCGGCGGCGGGCGGCAAGCCCGGCACCGGCTCCGGCAAGGGCGCCGACACCGTCACCGTCTCCAACTGCGGCAAAAACGTCACGTACATCCGCCCGGAGCGCGCGATCGCCTACGACGTGAGCGGCGCGGAGAAGATGTTCGCCCTCGGCCTCGCGGACCGCATGCGCGGCTACGTCATGAACAAGCTCGGCGACCCCTCCATCAAGGGCTCGCCCTGGCGGGAGAAGTACGCCGAGGTCGACCGCCTCGGCAACGAACGCATCACCCGCGAGATCGTCGTCGACGCGAAGGCCGACTGGGTCCTCGCCGGCTGGAACTCCGGCTTCAGCGAGGAACGCGGCATCACCCCCGCCCTCCTTGACAAGGTCGGCGTCGCCAGCTACCTGCACACCGAGACCTGCTGGGACTACGGAAACAAGAGCGTCGACACCTCGCCCCTCCAGGCGCTCTACACGGACCTGGACAACCTCGGGAAGATCTTCGGCGTCGAGAAGCGCGCCGACAAGCTCGTCGACGAACTCAAGGAGCGGGTCGCCGCGCTGAAGAAGACGTGGCCCGCCAAGGGCGACCCGGCCAAGGTGTTCGTCTACGACTCCGGCACCGACCAGCCGTTCACGGCCGGCCGGCACGCCGCACCCGACGACATCATCACCGCCGCCGGCGGCACCAACGTCTTCGGGGACCTCGACAAGGGGTGGACGACGGTGGGCTGGGAGCCGGTCATCAAGGCGAAACCCGACGTCATCGTGATCGTCGACTACGCCGACCAGCCCGCGAAGGACAAGATCGCCTACCTCAAGAAGCTGCCGAGCCTGAAGTCCGTTCCGGCGGTGCGGAACAACCGCTTCCACGTCATGTCGTACGGCGATGTCGTCAGCGGCCCCCGCAACGTCGCGGGCGCCGAGGACCTGGGCCGCTACCTGCGTTCGGTCGGGCGGTGACGGCGACAGTGACCCCCACGCACACCGTCACCGCCCCGGTCCACGACCACATCACCGACGCGATAAAGGCCCCGGACCTGCTGCGCCTGTCCGACAACGTCGTCCTCGCCCGCTTCGAGACCCTCAAGGTGTACGCCGCCCTCGGCGCCGTCCGCACGCTGCTCGAACGCGGAACCGTCACACCGGGACAGACCCTCGTCGACAGCTCCAGCGGCATCTACGCGCTCGCCCTGGCCATGGCCTGCCACCGCTACGGCCTGCACTGCCACATCGTCGCCTCCACCACGGTCGACGCCACGATGCGCGCCCAGCTGGAGGTGCTCGGCGCCACCGTGGACCAGATGCCGCCCTCGGAGGACCTGCGGCTCGACCAGGAGGGCAGGGTCCGGCGCGTCCGCCGGCTGCTGGCCGAGCGGCCCGGCATGCACTGGATGCGGCAGTACCACGACGCCGTCCACTACACCGGCTACCGGGAGTTCGCCGCGCTCGTCGACCGCGCGCTGCCCGGCGTACCGCTGACCGTCGTCGGGGCCGTGGGCACGGGATCGTCGAGCGGCGGCCTCGTCGAGGCGCTGCGCGGACGCGACCGTGACGTACGCCTGCTGGGCGTGCAGCCCTTCGGCAGCGTCACGTTCGGCAGCGAGCGGTTCAGCGACCCCGAGGCGATCATCGCCGGGATCGGCAGCTCCATCCCCTTCGACAACGTCCACCACGACCTGTACGACACCCTCCACTGGCTCGACTTCCGGCACGCCATGGCGGGTGCGGTGGGACTGCTGCGCGACCATGCGGTGTTCGCCGGTCTCTCGACGGGTGCGGGGCACCTGGTCGCGGGCTGGGAGGCCGCGCGCGACCCCGAGCGCACCCACCTCGTCATCGGCGCCGACACCGGACACCGCTACACCGACCGCGTCTTCGCCCGCCACCGCGAGGCACTCGACCCGCGCACGCTGAAACCGCACCAGATCACCGACCTCGCGGACCTCACTCCGCCCTGGTCGGCGATGGAGTGGAACCGGCGCCGGTACGAGGTACGGGGTGGCGACGGCGGGGGAGGCGTACCCGCGCCGACCAAGGCGCAGCTCGTACGGGAGACACATCCGCTCATGCTCGCGGGCGACGGCCCGCTCGGGGCAACGCACCAGGAGGACCAGGCACGATGACCATCGCCGCACTCGAAGCTCTCACCTTCGGCCTGGGCCGCCTCGTCGAGGCCGCGGACGCCGCCGGGCACCGCCTGTGCCTGCTCACCGGCGACCGCGACGTCTACCGTCACGAACTCGCCCACCTCGCCCCCGGGGCACTCGACATCGTCGACGTCGACACCGACGACGCCGGAGCCTGCGCGGCCGCCCTGTCGGCCATGCCCGACCTGAGCGGGCTCATCAACTCGACCGACACCTGGAGCGTGCCCGGCGCCGACCTCGCCGCCAAGTTCGGCCTGCCCGGGCCCGACCCGAGCGCGGTCCGGCTCCTGCGCGACAAGAGCCGGGTGCGCGCGCTCCTCCACGAGCGGGGCCTGAGCGGCAGCCGCGCCGTGGCCGTCCCGGCGCCGACCTCCTCGGCCACCGCCACGGCGGCCGCCGCCGAGATCCTCCGCGAAGTCGGCCTGCCCGCCGTCCTGAAGGACTCCGCGGGCACGTCCTCCCGCAACGTATGGCCGGTGCGGGACGAGCGGCAGTTGCACGCCGCGCTCAGCGAAGCCGCCCAACGCCCCTTCAACGGGCGGCTGTTCGCCGAGCGTTTCTTCTCCGGGCCGGTCTACAGCGCGGAGACCCTCGGCTGGGAGGGCGAGACGAAGCTGCTCGGAGTCCTGAGCCGCCAGATGTCACCCGAGCCGTCCGTCCGCGAGGAGGCGGCGGCGTTCCCCGTGGCCTTCCCGCTGCCCGAACTCGCCCGCATCGAGGAGTGGGTAGGACGCGTGCTGGCCGCCGCGGGCCACGACAGCGGCTTCGCGCACGTGGAGTTCGTCCTCACCGCGGACGGCCCGGAGCTGGTGGAGATCAACCGCCGCATCGGCGGCGCCCTCGTCGGCGAGGCCCTGTGCCGCGCCCTGGGCACCAACGTGTACGAGGCCCTGGTCGACACGGCGCTCGGCCGCCGCCCCGCGCTCCTCGACGCGGTGTCGACCGGGTACGCCCCGGAACGGGCCACGGCCTTCGTGCTCGTCTACCCCGACCGCCCCGGCACCCTCACCGGCTGGACCGGCCTCGACGGTCTGGCGGCGTTCCCCGGTTCGCCCGAGTGGTACCCGACGGCGGTCCCGGGGCGGCGTGTGGAGCACCTGAGCGACCAGCGCGGATGCACGGGAATCGTGCTGGCCGAGGCCGAAACCGCGGAACTCGCCCTGCACAGGGCGCTCAGCGCGGCCGGCAGCATACGGCCGACCGTCGTGGGCGACGACAACCGAGGATGAACCCGTCACCCCACCAGCCGACACCGACACCGACACCGAAACCGAGGCCGAGGCCGAGGCCGACGCCGACGGGCCTGGCACAGTTCACCCACTTCACCGCTCCCCAGTACTTCCTCCTCGTCGGCTCGTTCCTCATCCCCTTGGGCAGCTTCGCCGTGCTGCCCTTCACGTCCGTCCTGCTGCACGAACGGCTGGGCATGGGGCTCGGCACCGTCGGCGTGGTGCTGGCCGTCGCCTCGTTCGTGCAGTTCTCGGGCGGTGTCGTCGGTGGGGCCCTGGCCGAACGCATCGGCCTGCAGCCCACCATGCTGCTGGCCCTGGTGATCCGCACGGCGGGCTTCGCCGTGTTCCTGCCGGGGCTGAGCCGACCCGCGTGGGCGGTCGCCGCGCTGTTCCTCGTCTCCGTCGGGGCCGCGCTCTACCTGCCCGCCAACAAGGCGTACCTGGTCACGGGGGTGGGGGAGGAGCGGCGCGCGCCGCTCCTGTCCGCGAGCAGCTCGGCGCTCAACGCGGGTATCGCACTGGGCCCTCTCGCGGCCGCGCCCTTCGTCCTGACGGCGTCGGCGGGGCTCTTCACGGCGGTCGCCGTGCTGTTCGGCCTGATCACGGCGGGGCACGCGCTGCTCCCGCAGGCGACAGCGCGAGCGACCCCGGAGGCAGCACCCTCCGAGGACGACCAGGATGAGCGTGAGCGGCCGACGGAAGGGCCGACCCTCCTCCCCTTCGCGATCACCGTGCTGAGCGTGTACGTCTTCATGTTCTTCCAGCACTACCTCGCGCTGTACGCGGTGGGCAGGACATCGACGCTCTTCTACGGCCTCGTCCTGGCCCTCTACGCCCTCCTCCTCGTGGTCGCCCAGCCCCTCCTCTCGGACTGGATGGCCCACCTGCCCTACCTGCGCGCCCTACGCATCGGTTTCACCGCGCTGGCCGCGGGCATGGCGGCGCTGGCGCTCGGCCACCCCGCCGCGATCCTCGGCGGGGCGCTGCTCATCTGCGTCGGCGAGGTCGTCCTGTTCCTGAAGAACGACCTGGAAGCCCTCGCGCGGTCCACCCGCTCGCCCGCGGTCGTCTTCGGCCGGCAGCGCCTGGCGGCGGGGATCGGCGCGTTCGCCAGCGGGATCGCCGGGGGAGAGGGGTACGCGTGGGCCGAACGCGCCGACCGCGCGGGCCTGTTCTGGCTGGCGGTGGCGGCGCAGTGCGTGCTGCTGCCACCGCTGTTGCTGCGTGCCCTGCGCGGACCCATTCCCTATTTCTGCAACGGGTTCTACTCTGTGCGCCGTCGGGTCCGGGACCGAGCGAGCCGAGCCGGCCGAGCGTCGAGCCAGTAGAGCCTGGAGGGGCAGTGCACCTCGAATACACGCCTGAACAGCAGCAGTTGCGCACGGAGCTGCGTGCGTATTTCGCCGAGCTGGTGCCGGACGACTCCTCTGCGCGGTACCGCGAACCGGCCGCCCAGAAACGGTTCTACCGGGAGACCGTCCGCCGCCTGGGTTCGGACGGCTGGCTGGGGGTCGGCTGGCCCGAGGAGTACGGCGGGCGCGGGCTCTCGCCCATGGAGCAGTTCATCTTCTTCGACGAGGCGGCGCAGGCGGGCGTACCGCTGCCGTTGATGGCGCTGAACACCGTGGGGCCGACGATCATGCAGTTCGGCACGGACGAGCAGAAGGCGTACTTCCTGCCGCGGATCCTCTCCGGTGAACTCGACTTCGCCATCGGCTACAGCGAACCCGACGCCGGCACGGACCTCGCCTCGCTGAAGACGAAGGCGGTGCGGGAGGGCGACGAGCAGACCGGCCACTACACGGTCAACGGACAGAAGATCTGGACGACCAACGGCGACACGGCGGACTGGGTCTGGCTGGCGGTCCGCACGGCCACCCCGGAGGAGGGCGTCCCGCTGCACAAGGGCATCACCATGCTCCTGGTCCCCAGGAGCGACCCGGGCTACTCCTGCACCCTGATCAACACCCTCGCCTCGCACGACACGACCGCCAGCTACTACGAGAACGTCCGCGTCCCCGTCTCCCGCCGCGTCGGCGAGGAGAACAAGGGCTGGCGCCTCATCACGAACCAGCTCAACCACGAACGCGTCACGCTCGCCGCGCACGGCACGATGGCGATCCGCGCCCTCCACGACGTCCAGCGCTGGGCGATGGACACCAAGCTGGCCGACGGCCGCCGCGTCATCGACCTCAACTGGGTCCGCGGACGCCTCGCGAAGACCCACGCGAGGCTCGACGCGATGAAACTCCTCAACTGGCAGATGGTGAACGCGGTCCAGGAAGGCACCCTCACCCCCCAGGACGCCTCCGCGGTGAAGGTCTACGGCTCGGAGGCACGCCGCGACGCGTACGCCTGGCTGATGGAGGTCGTCGCCTCGGCCGGCGCCCTGAAGGAGGGCTCGTCGGGCGCGGTCCTCCACGGCGAACTCGAACGCGGCTACCGCTCAGCGGTGATCTTCACCTTCGGCGGCGGCAACAACGAGATCCAGAGGGAGATCATCTCCTGGATCGGGTTGGGGATGCCGCGGGTGCGCCGCTGAGACGATGATCAGGTGTCGCCGAGGAGGTGGCGGCGGAAGAACGCGCTGAGGTGCGTGGCGGCGATCCGGCGCTGCTCCGGCTCGGTCAGCTGCCTGGCCGGCGCCCCGCCCTCACGACCCGTGCACTGCCCGGGGTGTCCCTTCACCGGCGTGGCGTCGTCGAAGGCCGCGACCTGGCGGCTCTGAGGCGACCACTGCGTGTTGAAGTAGTTGTGGTTCGCGCCGGGGACCGCGTAGCGGTGGAAGCCGTGCCGGTTCCCCTTGGCCGCGTCGGCCGCGAACGAGAGCGCCTCTTCGCCGACCTGTCCGTCGCAGGTTCCCCGGAAGACGGCGAAGGGAGTCTTGGTGATCGTGTAGGCGGACATGTCCTCCGTCATCACGTTGTAGGCGGGCGCCAGCGCTGCCACCGCCTTGACCTCGACGCCCTTCGGCCACTGCTTCCGGTGGCTGTCGGCCGCCTGCCAGGTGGCCCCGGCTCCCGCCCTGGAGTGCCCCATGACCCCCACGTTGCCCATGTCCACGTGGTGGGCGAAGCCGACGCGGCGGGCGGCTCCGGTCGCCGGGTCGGTGAACTTCCCGGCGAGCTCACCCGTGCCCTCGGAGCTGAGCCGCTGCCACATGCGCAGATGCCGGTTGATGAGATCCGCCCGCGCGGCGGCGTTGTCGTCCCCCGTCACGGAGGAGGCGTTGATGCCGTTGCCGCCGGCCGAGACCACGACGAACCCTTGAGCGGCCAGCTTGCGGCCCAGGTAGTCGTATCCGCGCATGCTGGGCAGGGCGGGCGTTCCCTTCGCACAGGGCCAGGCGGTCAGTTTGGCGTTGGCGGCTTCGTACGCGGCATCGTCGCCCCTGGCTTCGGCGGCGGTGCGTGCCGCCTCGGCCTTTCGGTCGGCGCAGGTGTCGTGCAGGCCGTGGAGCAGCACGATCAGTGGGTGCCGCCCCGTGCCGAGGTCGGCGGGGTAGTGCACCACTCCCGTCAGTTCGGCTGGTTCGCCCGTCCGTGGCAGGTGCCAGGCCTTGTCACCCAGGTCGTAGCGGACCGTTCCGGTGCCTCCGGACGAAGGTGCCGCATCGGGTTTCCTCACCTCGTTCGGGGCCGCGGCACCGGTTGCGGCCGTGTATGTGAAGGTTGCCGCCGCGGCGGACAGGACCGCCGCCGACAGGCCCAGCAGACGGGCCGAAGTTCTCTTGCGCTTGTGTCGCTGCACTGTTTCTCCCTGGTTGCTTCCGTCAGCGGGCGGCGGCGTAGGAATCCACCACGAACGTGATGACCCGGTCCTGCAACGCGGCCCCGGAGGCGCCTTCCCGCTTGATCATGTCCGTTCCGTGCCGCTCGCCCTTACGGATGACCAGCTCCTTCTCGCGGGCGGCGGAGGCCGCGTAGACCTCACGGACCTGCTTCTCGACGTTGCCTTGCATGTCACCGGGCGACGCCACGAGCAGCGTCGGGACGTCCAGCCTCTTCACGGCCGCCACGGCGTCCACCCCGGGGCCGCACCGGGCGGGCGAGGACATCATCAACAGGCCCACCACCCGCAACGGCGTATCCGCCCCGGCGACCGCCGCCGTCGTCCCGCCGCACGACGCCCCCGCCAGGAACACCTTCTTCGCACCGAGGCGCCGCAGTTCCGCGAGACCGGCGCGGGCGTCCCGGTCGATGTGCTCGTTCCCGGCACGCTTCTCGGACGCACCGTGATTGCGGTACTCGGGGATCACCACGTGGTAGCCGCGCTCGGCGAGCTGCCGCCCGATGTCGACGAACGAGCAGATGCTGTAACCCTGCTCGTGATCCAGGAGAACGCCGTCGGGCCCGTCCCCCAGGACCAGTGCCGACAGATGCGCCCCGTCGACGGTCGTCAGCGTGGTGGCTCTGTTCCGCAGGTCCTTGGGCACGCACGCGTTGACGCGATGTCCGCGGGCCGTGCGCACCGTGGTGTCGGGCCAGCTCGGCTCGTACGAGACGGGCTCGTGGTCCGGCGGCGCGGCGGGAGCGCTGCTCCGCGCCCCGGAGAGCGGCGGAGGGGTTGATGCCGGGCCTCCCGCCTCCGGGCGGTCGGGCCCGGACCCGCCGGCCGGGCCCGCACAGCCCGACAGCAGTCCCAGACACGCCAGCGTGGCGGCAGCGGCAGCTCTGAATTTCAGTACGGTCTTCCTCACGCCTTGACAGACGTGCGGCCCCGCCCGGGGTTGCAGGCCGTGGCGAGTGATGTTGCACCGTGCGGTGAACTGCAACCTGTCGGCGCTCCATACGTCCTCTCTTTGTAGAGGACACTTTTGGAACTCCTGGAACTCGAGGGCGCTGATGGCTGCCGTATCCGCCTGTGAAGGTGCTTTCCCGCGCGGCCGGTGGCGATGGCTGCTGGCCCGGCTCTCCCAGGACCGCGACAGACCGGACGTCAGGGGCCGGGACCGGCTGTCCGGCACGGCATCGGAAGAGGTCGACAGGCTCTACCGCGACCGCAGGCTCGACCTCGTGCGCCTGGCCGTCCTCCTGGTCGACGACGTCCCCACGGCCGAGGACGTCGTCCAGGAAGCCTTCGCGGCCCTGTACCGGCGCCACGGCACATCGCTCGACGACATCGCCGATCCCGAGGCCTACATACGGCGCAGCGTGGTCAACACCTCCAGGGACGTGCTGCGCAGGAGGCGCACCGTGCGCGCCTACATCCCGCCGCGGATCCTCCCCGCACCACCACCGGAAGACGAGGTCCTCCTCAAGGAGGAACACCAGGAAGTGCTGCGAGCACTGAGACTGCTCACCGTGCGCCAGCGGGAGGTCCTCGTCCTCAGGTACTGGTCGAACATGTCCGAGGCGGACATCGCGGCAACCCTGGGTCTGTCTCGGGGCGCGGTGAAGTCGACAGCGAGCCGGGCACTCACGGCCCTGGCCAGAAGACTGGAGGAGACGCCATGACGGCCATCGAGGACCGCCTTCGCGCCGCACTGCATGCCAGGACCGACCAAGTCACCACCCTCCGCCCGGACCTCTCGCCACTGGCCCGCCCACACGCACGGACGGTCACCCACCCCCGCCTGCGCAAGGCCGCGGTGGTCCTGCTGGCCGCAGCAGTGACGGTCGTCCTCCTCATGCTGCCGCGACTCCTCTCACAGGACGCCCCGTCAGCCCCCGCCGACACTCCGCCACCCGCCGCCCCGAGCATCAGCACGTCGCCGACACCCGCCCCCTCCCCACCGGACGAGTCACCTGGACCTGCCGCACCGTAGGGCGCTGGAACACCGACGTACGGCTGCGGCGCATGACGGCGGACGGGCGCACGCTCGGCAAGGCGGTCGTCCCCGTACGGGCTCCCGGGCGGGAGGTCGTCTGCGCGGACGTCCCGGACGACCTCGCTGCCCGGGGAGAGCGTGACGATCGGCGTACGCGGATGGGATGCCGTGGGTCCCCGTGGCGGACCGGATGTCGCCGCCGTCAGGGCGGCCCTGTTCGCGGTGGAGCCCGCATGAGTGAGCAGCGGCTGACCATCCGGGACGTGGCGGCGCGGGCCGGGGTCTCGCGCGCCGCGGTGTCCCTGGCCTTCAACAACAAGCCGGGGGTGTCGGAGGCGACCCGGGCCCGGATCATCGAGGTCGCCCGCGCGATGGGCTGGGAGCCCAACCGCTCGGCACGCGCGCTCAACAAGCAGGGGACGGGCACGATCGGGCTCGCCATCAGCAGACCCGCACGCCAACTCGGCCTCGAACCCTTCTACATGGAGTTCATCTCCGGCCTGGAGAGCGTGGTGTCCGATCACTCGGGCGGGCTGCTCCTGCGCCTGGTGAAGAGCCTCGACGAGGAGATCGAGCTGCAGCGCCACTGGTGGCGGTCGGGCCAGATCGCCGGTTCCGTCCTGGTCGACTTCCGTGAGCACGACCCGCGTGTGCCCGTGCTGTCGCAGCTCGGGCTGCCCGCGGTCGCCGTCGCCCACCCCTCGCTGATGGGCCCGTTCACCTCCCTCTGGACCGATGACACCACCGCCGTCACCGAAGCGGTGCGCTACCTCGCCGCGCTGGGGCACCGCTCCATCGCCCGGGTCGGCGGCACGGCCGAGCTCGGGCACAGCGTCATCCGCGGGGCCGCTTTCGGCGCGGCCGTGGCGGATCTGGGGCTGCCGGAGGGGCGCCAGCTGGCCACGGACTTCTCCGGGGACGCCGGGGCCCGGGCGACACGCTCGCTGCTGGCCTGGGACGATTCGCAGCTGTGCAAGCTGACCCACCCGACGCTCTCCGCGATGAGCCACGACATCCACGCCTTCGGTGCGGACGTCGCCCGGAGCCTGTACGAGGTCCTGGCGGGCGGCCGGGTGGCCGCGCACCAGGTGCCGACGCCGGCCCTCACGCCGAGGGGGTCGACGGGGCCGCCGCCCGGGCGAGAATGAGGGAACCGGTCACGTGCAGGGCCGGGCCGTCAGCCGTCAGGAGTTGGTCGCACCATGCCGGAGCGCGCACACCCGCGTACGTCCATATCCGCGCCCGCCCCCTCACCCGCCCCGTCACCCGGCTCCTCACCCGACCGTGACCCCGGGCTGTTCGGCCCGTCCTCCGTGACCTGGCAGGCGCACGCCGACCCGATGATGTGGGTCGCCGGGATCAGGGCCCTCTACCTCCAGGCCCTGCATCCCCGCGCGGTCCGCGGCGTCATGGAGAACTCCGACTTCCGCAAGGACGCGTGGGGCCGCCTCATGCGGACCGCCAACTTCGTGGGCACGACCACCTACGGGACGAGCGCGGTGGCCGAGAAGGCGGGCGCCCGGGTCCGGAAGATCCACACCATGCTCGGGGCGACGGATCCCGAGACGGGGGAGCGGTACGGCGTCGACGAGCCCGAGCTGCTGCTCTGGGTGCACTGCGCCGAGATCGACTCCTACCTCCACGTCGTACGCCGCTCGGGGTTCCGCCTCACCGACGCGCTGGCCGACCGGTACGTCGACGAACACCGGCAGAGCGCCCGCCTCGTGGGCCTCGACCCCGCGGACGTACCGGCGTCGACGGGGGAACTCGCCGCGTACTTCGAGGACATACGGCCACGGCTCGCCGCCGGGCCCGACGCGCGCGCCGTCGACGACTTCCTGCAGCGCCCGCCGACCCACGCCCTGCTCATTCCGGCGCGCGAACTGCTGTGGAGGCGTGTGGCGAACCTGGCGTACGCCTCCCTGCCGCCGTACGCCCACGAGCTGTACGGCAGGGCGGCCCCGCCACCCGCCGCGGTGACCCGCAGGCTCGTCCTCACCGGCACCGTCCTGCGCGCCGTCCCCAACCGTGTGCGCTGGCAACTCCCGCCCAAACACATCCTGCGCGCCATGGCGCGACTCGGCCCCGGCAGCCGCCCGGCCCCGTACAAACTCCACAGACGGGACGCCATACTGGGCGGGGCGGGGAGGGCGCGGCGAGGCGACGGGGGCGACAACACGAGATGGCGGACACCAGGCTGATCCAGGGCCGCTACCGGCTCCTGGATCTGATCGGGCGCGGCGGCATGGGCGAGGTCTGGCGGGCCCGCGACGAGTCGCTGGGCCGCCAGGTCGCGGTCAAATGCCTCAAGCCGGTGGGGCCCCAGCACGACCAGGCGTTCACGCGCGTGCTGCGTGAGCGCTTCCGGCGCGAGGCGCGCGTCGCGGCCGCGCTCCAGCACCGGGGCGTCACCGTCGTCCACGACTTCGGCGAGCACGACGGCGTCCTGTACCTGGTGATGGAACTCCTCGACGGCCGCAACCTCAGCCAGCTCATGGAGGACAACAAACAGCACCCCCTGCCCGTCGAGGACGTCGTCGAGATCGCCGACCAGGTCGCGGGCGCCCTCGCGTACACCCACGAACAGGGCATCGTCCACCGCGACCTGAAGCCCGCGAACATCATGCGGCTCGCCGACGGCACGGTGAAGATCTGCGACTTCGGCATAGCCCACCTCGGTGCCGACATCGGCTTCACCTCCCGGCTGACCGGCACGGGCATCGCGATGGGCACCCCGCACTACATGTCGCCCGAGCAGATCAGCGGCGACCCCGTCGACCAGCGCAGCGACCTCTACTCCTTCGGGTGCGTGCTGTACGAGATCGCCACGGGCGCCCCGCCCTTCGACATGGAGGACGCCTGGGCCGTCCTCGTCGGCCACCGCGACACCACACCCGCGCCGCCCCGCAGACACCGCGACGAACTGCCCGCGTACTTCGACCGCATCGTCCTCGACCTGCTCGCCAAGGAGCCCACGAGCAGGCCGCACGACGCGCGGGAGCTGGGCCGCCGCATCGCCGCGGGACGCACGTCGATCACGTACGTCCCGACCGTCGCGACGCCACCCGTCCGCCGCGCCGACCCCCTGGTCCCGCACGAGCCGCGCCTGCCCTCCTGGACCCGGGGCATGACCACAGGACACAAGGCCGGCGGCGCGTCCGTGCTGCGCACCACCCCGCCCGACGCGGCCGCAGGCCTCACGGGCGAGTGGATCCCCCGACGTGACGCGCGTCGCACCGCGGCCCCCCGCCCCACCGAACGCCCCACACCCGCGCCCGAACTGGTGGCCACCCTCACCAACCGCCACAACGCCGGACTGAGCCTTGGCCGGCTCGGCCGCTGGGCGGAGGCGGGCGAGGTGCACCGCTCCGTCGCCGCCGAACGCGAGCACGCGCTCGGCCCCGACCACCCCGACACGCTCGCCAGCCGGTACGAGGTCGGCTTCACGCTCAGCCGCACCGGCCGCGCCTCCGACGCCCTGCGCGAGTACACCCGCGTCGCACAGGGCCGGGAGCGCACGCTCGGCCCCGAGCACCCGGACACGCTCGCCGCACGCCAGGAGATGGCGTACGTGCTCGGCCAGCTCGGACGGCACTTCGAGGCCCACCAGACGTACACCGCGGTGCTCGCCGTCCGCGAGCGCACGGCGGGCCCCGACCATCCGGACACGCTGCGCTGCCGCCACAACCTCGCGTACAACCTGAGCCGCCTCGGCCGCCTCGAGGACTCCTACCGACTCGCGGAGGAAGTGGCGGAGGCCCGCGTGCGAGTCCTTGGCCAGACCCACCCCGACACACTGGTCACGCGTTACGAAGTGGCTTACGCACTGGGCCAGTTGGGCCGCTGGCAGGAAGCCCTGGCAACCTACCGGGAGGTCGCCGACGCGCGCGAGCACGCCCTCGGCCCCGACCACCCCGACACGCTCACCGCCCGCTACGAAGTCGGCATCAGCCTCGGCCGGCTCGGCCGCAGCGGCGAGGCTCTCGACCTCTACCGCCACCTCATCGACGACCGCACCCGCGTCAACGGCCCCGCCGACCCCGAAACGCTCCGGGCCCGCCACGGCCTCGGCGTCAACCTCGGCCGCCTCGGCCGCTGGGAGGAGGCCCTCGCGGAAGCCCGCGACGTGTGCGCCATCCGCGAACGAGTCCTGGGCCCCGACCACCCCGACACCCTCGTCAGCCGCCGCGAGGTAGCCGTCGGCCTCGGCTGGCTCGGCCGCTGGACCGACGCCCTCACGGAGTACCGCAGAGTGGCCACATCCCGCGAACACGTCCTGGGCCCCGACCACCCCGACACCCTGGCCAGCCACAACGACGAGGCCCACTGCCTGGAACAGCTGGGACGGGGCGCGGAGGCGGTGGAGGTGTACCGGAGGGTGGCTGTGGTGCGGCAGAGGGGGGCGGGTGGGGGGCGGTGACCGCCCCGGAGCGGGGCTGCGAGGATGCGGTCGTGGAGCGGATAGTGAGTCGACTGGAAGCATCTGAGGCCGTGAGCAGTCACGGGTGGCGCTACGTGCTGGGCACCCTGCAAGCCTCCGTGCCTGTGGGGACGTTGGTCGACGCGATCAGTCTGGCGGCGGATGCTGCCGCCGCGTGCGGCGACGATGCCGATCGCCATCTCCGTGTTGATGTCCGCGCCGACATGGCGTTCCTCACCCTTCAGTCACTGGACCACGCGGCGGTGACCACCCGGGACGTCGAACTCGCACGTCGCATCTCTTCCGCCGCCGACCGGGCGGGGTTCCCGCTCGGGCCCGGCATCGGCACGGAGGCACCCCGCTCGGTCCAGGTCGTGGAGATCGCGATCGACGCCCTGAGCATCTCCGGGATCCGGCCGTTCTGGAAGGCGGTGTTGGCCTACGCCGACGAGGCCGGCGCGGACGGTCCGGAGGATCCGCTGGTCGACCCGCTCCGACAGGGCCCCGCCCTCTGGTTTCAGCAGATGGACCGCGCACGTCCGCAGCGCAATCGCCTCCACCTGGACGTCAGCGTCCCGCACGACGAGGCACCACGCCGCGTCGAGGCCGCGCTGGCGGCGGGCGGCCGACTCGTGTCCGCGAGCCGCGCCCCGGCCTTCTGGGTCCTCGCTGACCAGGAGGGCAACGAGGCATGTGTCACCACGTGGCAGGGGCGGGACGGCTGACGCGACGTGATGACATCACGCTGTCGGCCGGTCGGCAGCATGATCATCGCGAACGGGGAGGCGCCGTCGCCGCGCGCCGACGTCATCAGTCCGATGCCGTCGAGGCCGGGCAGCATCACGTCGAGGATCCCTCCGAGCCGAGCCCGGCTCAGCCGACACCGTCCGACCCTGCATCACCGGTCCCGCGGTCCGGCCGCAGCCGTGTATCAGCCAACACTCAACCCACCCGGAACGTCAGCCCACCCCGTGCCACGAAGATGCTAGGAAGAGCCATGCCCGATCGTGATGCGTACGACGCCGTCATCGTCGGTGGTGGCCACAACGGTCTTGTCGCCGCCGCCTATCTCGCCCGCGCCGGACGATCCGTGCTGCTCCTGGAGCGGCTCTCCGGAACCGGGGGCGCCGCCGTCTCCAGCCGGCCCTTCCCCGGGGTCGACGCGCGGCTCTCCCGCTACTCGTATCTCGTCAGCCTGCTGCCCAAGAAGATCGTCCGGGATCTCGACCTCAACTTCAGGGTCCGCACCCGCACCGTGTCCTCCTACACCCCGACCGAGCGCGGCGGCCGTCCCACCGGGCTCCTCGTCGGCGGTGGCGACGCCCGCACCCGGCAGGCCTTCGCGCGGCTCACCGGCGGACAGCGCGAGTACGACGCCTGGCGGGAGTTCTACGCCATGACCGGCGAGGTCGCCCGCCGCGTCTTCCCCACGCTCACCGAACCCCTGCCGAGCCGCGCCGAACTGCGCGCCCGTGTCGACGACGACACCGCCTGGCGCACCCTCTTCGAAGAGCCCATCGGCACCGCGATCGAAGAGCGCTTCGCCGACGACCTGGTGCGCGGCGTCGTCCTCACCGACGCCCTCATCGGCACGTTCGCCGACGCCCACGACCCGTCCCTGCGACAGAACCGCTGCTTCCTGTACCACGTCATCGGCGGCGGCACCGGCGACTGGAACGTGCCCGTCGGCGGCATGGGCGCCCTCACCTCCGCCATCGCCGACTCGGCGCGGATGTCGGGCGCGCGGCTGCGCACGGGGTGCGAGGTCACCCGGATCGACACGGACGGGCGGCGCGCCGAGGTGACGTACCGGACGGAGGGCGTCGAACACAGCGCCTCCGCACGCCACGTCCTGGTCAATGCTTCGCCTGAAGCCCTCGCGGGGTTCCTCGGCGACGAGGCGCCCGAGCCCGCCGAAGGCGCCCAGTTCAAGGTCAACATGCTGCTCGAACGGTTGCCGCGGCTCCGCGACACCTCCGTCGACCCGCGCGAGGCCTTCGCCGGGACCTTCCACATCGCCGAGGGGTACGAGGAGTTGGGGGCCGCGTATGCCCAGGCCGCCGGCGGTACGCTGCCCGCCGCGCCGCCCTCCGAGATCTACTGCCATTCGCTCACCGACCCCACCATCCTCGGGCCCGACCTCGTCGAACGCGGCTGCCAGACCCTCACCCTCTTCGGTCTGCACACACCCGCACGGCTCTTCGCCGGCGACAACGACACCGCGCGCGCCGAACTCCTGAAGTCCACCCTCGCCCAGCTCGACGCGCACCTCGCCGAGCCGATCGCCGACTGCCTGGCCCTGGACGCGCAGGGCCGCCCCTGCATCGAGGCGAAGACCCCGCTGGACCTCGAACGGGACCTCCGGCTGCCCGGCGGCAACATCTTCCACCGCGACCTGGCCTTCCCCTACGCCCAGGAGGGCACGGGACGCTGGGGCGTGGAGACCCGGCACGCCAACGTCCTGCTGTGCGGCGCGGGCGCGGTGCGCGGCGGCGGTGTCAGCGGCGTCCCCGGACACAACGCCGCGATGGCGGTGCTGGAGGCGCAGCCGGAGGCCGGTCAGAAGTAGCGCGTGAACGGGGTCGCGTCCACGGCGAACAGGCCGTCGAAGGGGCTGTCCAGCTGGTAGATGAGCAGGACGGTGAAGGTGATCAGGCCGGACAGGCCCATCACCATCACGACATGCGTGAAGCTGCGCTGCACGCCGAACATGAACATGAAGGCGATGGTGAGGACGCCGCCGACGATGAGGCCGAACCAGAGCACGGGTGACAGCTGTTCCTCCGCGTCGGCCTCACGTCCGCGGCGTGCCTCGTCCAGGGTGCTCAGCTGCGCCAGCGTCTCCTGTCCCGTGGCCTGTTGGGCCGGCGTGGCATCGGCCGGCACCTGGCCCGTTGCGCGCACCTGGTCGAGCAACCGCCAGCCCGTCGTGCCGATCGGGGCGCCCTCGGCCATGGCGGGCCACTCCGTGTCGGTGACGTGCCGGATGTACGACTCGATCTGGCCGCGCATCCGGTCGGCCTGCCCGGCGGGCAGACCCGCCGCGAGCAGATGGATCTGGTGCGCGGCGCTGGCCTCGGTGGCGGTGTGGTCCTCGGCGCCGGAGCGGGCGTCCCACACCGACACCAGGGAGAGGCCGAGGACGAGGGCGTACAGGACGCCGACCATCATCGAGATGTACTCGGCGACGTCCTCGCGGGGTTCGTCGTCGGGTCCGGGCGGCCAGAACCGGTGTTTGAGCAGGACGACCGCCGCGGCGAGCAGGGCGACGCCCAGGACGATGGCGAAACTCAGGATCATCGGCAGTCCCGATTCGTTGCGGCACGGTCAGAGTCTGCGCGAGCCGAACACGGCGGCCGCGATGGCTGCGGGGAGCAGGATGAGGAACAGCGCGCTCAGCATGCCGAGCCCCGTGGGGGTGCGGTCTCTCCGCATGAAGCGGCCGGCCAGGGAGCGCCGGGGTTCGGCAGGGCGCTGGGTACGTCGTGGGGGGCGTGACGTGTTCTTCTTCGGCGGCTGAGCCTGCTGCCGGGCCACGCCCGGTGGCACCGCCACGGCCCCCGGTGGCAATCCACCCGGCGGCACGGCCGCGGCCCCTGGTGGGACGGCCCCTGGCGGCACGGCGCCCGGTGGCACCGCGCCAGGCGGCAGCCCCGCCCCGGGCGGCGGCGCGGGGCCCACGGGACCGGGCACCGTCGCCGCGATGCCCGGCGGAGGCGGTGGCAGAGGGAAGAGCGCGATGAGGGGAGGCCCGGGGAGGGGTGGGGCGGCGGGTGGTCGCTCCGGGGGCAGCCCGACGGGCGGGCGCCGCGGTGGCGCGGGCACGGGCCGGGGAGGCCGCGGCACGTGAGCGGCGGGCGGGGGCGGCGCGCGGAGCGTGAACCGCGCCGAGGAACGAGCCGTGAGCCGCGGTGGCGCCACGGCACCGCCGCGCACGTCGAGCGTACGGATCAGGTCGCTGCCGTCGGCCTGCCCCCGGCTCTCGTACGTACCGGGCGCGCGCCGCACCGAAGCGACACACGTGGCCCGCGCGCCGGGGGCGAGGTGGGCGACGACCGGCTGCGGGGAGCCTCCGCAGCCGATCCGTTCCGCGGGCAGCGCCGGATCCGAGACCCGTACGCCGTGGACGGGCCTGTTGCCGTGGTTGGCCACGACATAGCGGACCTCCGCCCGGTCGGGTCCCGTCACGCGCGCCGTCTCCGTCAGGCCGAGGGCCGCGCCGACCCCGGCGTACCCCGAGCGTGCGGTCGCCTGCACCATCGCGCGCAGGTAGGGCTGCTGTCCGACCGCCCGTACGTCGCCGACCCAGGCCCCGGGCCGCGCGGGCGCGGTCGCCGTGCAGTACGCCACGCGCAGTCCCGCCAGCATCGGCACGCGGTCGAGTCCGCCGGGGCAGCGGATCGCGGCGCCGGGCATGGCCGGGTCGTGCACCCGTACGTCGTGCAGGTCGGCACCGCCGCGGTTGGTCAGGCGGTACGACTTCACGACCGCGGCACCGGTCCGGATACCGGGTTCGAGAGCGCCCAGGCCGGGGCGGGTGTTGACCGTGACCTCCAGGGCGAGCCCGTTGGCCGTGGGGCCGTCGGCGGCGGAGGGCCCGGCGGCCGACCAGCAGCTCCCGGTCAGGAGAAGGCCGGTCAGCAGCCATCGCGTCCGCGTCGCTCCCGCACCCTCTCTTCCGATGATCACACCGGGATGCTGGTACGGGACGTCCCGGCCGTCGACCCCGGCACGCGCGCACGCTCGGTGATTCACCTGAGCGGCGGCAGCGGCCCTGCCGACCGGCACGCGGGCAGGTCTACTGCTGGGAGTGGCCCTCAGAGAAGGTGGCGGGGATGACAACCGAGGCAGTCGACGCGATGGCCGAACGGGGAGAACCCGTACAAGAGCAGCACCCCGTACCGCAGGCCCAGTCGGAGCAGACCGATCCCGAACTGCTCATCGCCGCATCGGTCCTCCTCGCGGACGCCGCACTCGCCGCCCGCAGGACCGGCGCCGATCTCACCGCCGCCGGGGCGAGCTGGCGGGTCGGGCTGCAGGCGCTGCGGCGCCCGGCGTGGGCCGTCGGCAGCGCGCTGTCCGCGGCCCGCGCGATGACGAACCCCTCGGGGCTCGGGCTCGCCGCCAACGGCGGTCTGGTCGGCGAGACCGTGCGGTCCCTGGGCGCGGTGGCGCGCCGGCGGCCCGCCTGCGTCGCCATGGCCGTGGACGCCTTCGCGATGCGCATCGAGGCCGCCGCCCGTGAACACCCGAGCCTCGCGGCGCCGCTCGCCAAGCGGTTCACCGAAGCCGTCGTCGCGGGCCGCAGGATCGAAGCGCTGCGCGCCGCCCGCGACCTGGTGGAACTCCTCGGCGTCACCCGCACCCTGACCACCATCAGTCCCGTGGTCATGGAACTGCTCGCGCTGGCCGGACTGCTCGACGAGAACCCGACCAACGACAGCTTCGCCTGGGTCACCCTCTCCGGCGGAGTCCCCACCACCGACCCGCTGCTCGGCCTGCCCTCCGTACTGATCAGGCACCTCAACCCGGGCCCGGGGCGCGCCGAACGCTGTGACGCCGACGCGATGCTGGCCCGCGTCCTGGCCCGGTCCGGCAACGACATCGTCCGCTACATCGACGACATCTCCGCCCTCGGCAACCACGGACTCGCCCTGCTGCGGCGGATCGCCTGCACGGACGGCGCCACGCGGTACGTACTGCTGCTGCCCGGCACCAGCTTCGGACGGCTGAGCAACAGCACCCCGCAGGATCTCGTCGGGGCCTTCGACGCGCTGCTGCGCACCGACACCACGTACAGCCGCTCCGCGCGGCAGATCCTCGTGCGCGCGGGCGTGCCCGAGGGCGCCGAGCTGATGATCGTCGGGCACAGCCTGGGCGGCATCACCGCCATGAACCTGGCCTGCGACCTCGACTTCGTGTCCACGTACCGGCTCACCCACGTGGTCACCGTCGGCTCGCCCATCGACACCAAGCGACCCGTCGACCCCACCACGCAGGTCGTCAGCCTCGTCAACGAACACGACGTGATCCCCGGCCTCGACGGGCGCGGCCCCGCCTCCGCCAACGACACCCCGGCCAGCTGGGTCGAGTGCAGCTGGCTGGACGAGACGTACGACTATCCGCTCTCGCACGCCCCGCAGGCGTACGCCGACACCCTGCGCAGGGGCGAGGTGCCGCACCGCGACCGCGTCAACGAACTCATCACCCGCTACGACGGCGAGATCGTCGGCAGCCAGCCCTACCTGGTGCGCGACAAGTGACGCCGCGGGCCAGCAGACCCCCGAGGGAGACCGGCGATGAACGCCAGTGACACCACGACCGATTCCCGCCGCCCGCCGAAGGCCTGGCCCCTGGAGAGCGCGCTGATCAGCGCCGCGCTGGCAGCCCAGCGCGTGTCCTGGATCGACGCACCGGCCCGCGCCCTCGGACTCAGGCCCTTCACCCGGCAGCACCTGACCCGGCAGGTCCTGACGCAGTTGCGGCGCACCGCGGGCGGACGGCCGACCCGGCTGCGCACCGCGTTCGGCACCTTCCTGATGCCGCTGAACGCCGACGACGCCAGGGGCCTGATCGACCGGGCCGAAGAAGCCGGCGCCCGGGGCACGGTCACCGCCCTCACCGCGGAGGGGCGCCGCCTGCGGGTGACGCCGCACGCGGCGCTGCCCGTCACCCTCACCGCGGTGCGCGTCCAGGTGCGGGAGGCCGTCGCCCAGGAGGCCGCCGAGATCTTCGCGGCGCGCCGCACGGACGGCGGCGTGGCACGCGACGACTGGTGTGCGCTCACCGCGCGCCTCGCGCGGCGGATCGTCCTCGGGGACTCCGCCGCCGACGACAGCCTCATCAGCGCCATCCTTGACGCCGTGGCCCAGGCGGCGGACGGCACCGAGTACGCCGCCCGTGCGGCCGCGCTGCGCCGGCGTCTCGACGCGTACGTCCATGCCGTGCAGTCGGGCGGACTCACGGGGGCGGTCCGCGACGACGGCGGCGAGGACGCCACGGACGACAGCCGGGACGCCGTCGTCGAGCACGTCCTCGAAACCCTCACCCGGGCCCTCGCCGACACCGTGCCGCAGGCCCTCGCGCTGCTGACCGTGCAGCCGCCGACGCCCGCCACCGACCGCACCGAGCGGGCCGTCGGCGAGGCCCTGCGCCGCTATCCGCCGCTGGCCGCCAGCCTGCACGAGATCCGCGCCCCCTTCACCTGGCACGGCATGGCGATCGACGCGGGCACCGAGATCCTGTGCGCCACCGCATGGCTGCGCGACCTGGACGAGGCGCAGGGACACGGCAGCCACGACCCGTCTACCTCCCTGTGCGCGGCGCCGGGACCGTGCGCCGCCGCCGAACTCGCCGTCCTCACCGCCACCGAACTCGTCCGCGCCCTCACCCGGCACGCCGAACCCGTCGTCCTCGCGCCGCACCTGACCCCCGACGCGCTCCCGGCCGACCTGCCCGCCGCCTCCCTGCGCCTCGCCCTCGCGGACGACGCGGAAGCGGCAGCCGACCTGGCGGCACGCCCCGTGGTCGACGGGTACGTGGCGCCCGCGGCCGGGCAGAGCCCCGCCCACTACGCCGCGGTCACCGAGGCGGGCGCCTGCAGCCTGGAGGAGCACGCCAGGAAACTCACCGACTGCGCGCGCCAGTCCGGCTGGAACCACGACGCGTTCGGTGAACAGTGCCGGATGACGCTCCTCGCCCACGCCGAGCGCTGCACCCAGGCGGCCGCCGACGCCCGTAGGGCCGCCGAGTGGCTGGCGAGCTGACCTTTGATCTCTGACGGCTGACGGCGGTCTGACCTCTACCGGAACGGCGTCGTCCTGCGCCGCCGGTCCCGGTCCACCATGCCCTGGACCGTGAACCACACCTCGTCGCACAGCTGTCGCGCGGCCGCCGCACGGGCGGCGAAGGACGCGGCGCCCGCCGGGGCGGGGACGGGTTCGCCGATGCTGATCCGCCACTTGAAGGGCAGCGGCAGCGGTGTGGTGACGGGGAAGTACGGCAGGCCGAAACGGCGGGCCAGCGACCGGATCTCACCGAGTTTCGGCAGTGTCTCCTCGGCGCCCACGATCGACACGGGCACCACCGGTACGCCGGTCCGCACCGCGGTCACCGCGAAAGCGGGGCTGAAGGGTCGCAGCCGGTAGCGCTGCGAGAAGGACTTGCCGACCCCGTCGAGCCCCTCCGGGAACAGCGCGACGAGGTGACCCGCCGCCAACCGGTCCCGGCCCAGCGTCGGATCGTCGGTGAAGACGCCGTGCCTGCGGGCGTACGCGGCCACGGCCGGCAGCCGGAACACCACGGGGGAGGCGTACACGTGCACCGGCCTGCGCAGCTCCCGGTACAGGAGCTTGTGCAGGACGAACGCGTCCAGACCCCAGGCGCCCGAGTGGTTGGCGACGATGAGCGCGGGTCCCGAGCGCGGGATGTGCTCCAGGCCCGACATCTCGACGCGGAGGTAGTCGTCGGCGAGCCACCCCAGCACGCCGTCCAGCAGGTCGATGCCGACGTCGTCCAGCAGGCCGGTCGGGGCGTCGGTCCGCGATCCCGCATGCGCTTCGGTCACAAGATCCCACTTTCAGCTGAAAATGGGTCACCGCAAGACTAAAGGTGCCATTGAGGTGGTCTCTCTTCCTAGCGCCCGATTTCCGGGCGCCGTTCCGGAAAGGCCCGCCATGAGTACCTCTGCGTCACCCGCGACCGCGGATCTGATCACCGGCCTGCTCATCGACAGGTTCGACGTCGACCCGGCCGCCGTGCGCCCCGACGCGCGGATGACCGAGCTGCTCGTCGACTCGCTGATGGTCGTCGAGATGGCCATCGCGCTCAAGGACGAACTGCGTGTCGAAGCCACCGAGGACGAGCTGCGGGAGCTCACCTTCGCCGAGTTCGCCGCTCGCGTCGACGAACGCCGCATCGATGAACGTCGCGTCGACGAACGCCGCCTCGACGAGCGCTGCGCCGGATGACGCGGGACGCGGCCGTCGCCGTGACCGGTCTCGGCCTGGTCACCGCGGCAGGGCACGACACGGACAGCACCTGGGCCGCTGTCCGGGCCGGGCGGGCGACCGCCGGGCCCGACCCGGAACTGCGGGACCTGCCGGTCTCCCTGAGCTGCCGCGTCGACGGCATGGACGCGCTGCGCCCCCGGCAGCCCGGTACCGCGCACCTCGACCCCGGGGCCCGGATGGGGCTCGCGGCCGCCGCCCAGGCACTGGACGCCGCCAAGCTCGACCCCACGGAGTGGGACGCGACCCGCGTCGCCGTCGTCACCGGCTGCGGCCTCGGCGGGATGCACACCCAGCGGACCGCCACGTCCCGCCTCGCGTCGGACGGCCCGGAGCGCGTCTCCCCGTACTTCCTGACGGGCTACCTGCCCAACATGGTGTGCGCCGCCATCGCCCTGCACCTCGGCGTCACCGGGCCGACCCTGAACGTCGCGACCGCGTGCGCCTCGGGGGCCACCGCCCTCGGCACGGCCCGCGACCTGCTCGCCTCGGACCAGTGCGACATCGCCGTGGTCGTCGGCGCCGACGCGGCCGTCACCCCTCTCGTCGTGACCGGCTTCTCCCAGCTCCGCGCGCTGTCCGACGCGCGCTCGCGCCCGTTCGACCGGGCCCGCGACGGCTTCGTCATCGCCGAGGGCGCGGGCGCCCTGATCCTGGAGCGCCCCGAGCACGCGGCCGCCCGCTCCGCGCCCCGGCTCGCCCGCCTCATCGGATACGGGGCGAGCAGCGACGCCCACCACCTCGTGGCTCCGCACCCCGACGGGCACCACGCCGAGCGGGCCCTGCGCGCCGCGCTCGCCGAGGCGGGCGTCGCCCCCGACGACGTCGGCCACGTCAACGCACACGGCACCTCGACACCGCGCGGCGACGCGATGGAGGCGACGCTCCTGGCCCGGGCCCTGCCGCACCGGCCGCCCGTGACCTCCGCCAAGGGCAGCCTCGGTCACACGCTCGGCGCCGCCGGAGCCATCGAGGCCGCGCTGACGGTCCTCGCACTCCGCGAGGACCTCGTCCCGCCCACGGCCGGGCTCACCGACCAGGACCCGGCACTCGACATCGACGTGGTCGCAGGCCGTGCGCGGCCTCTGTCCGCGTCCTCGTCCTCGGACATCGCGGTGAGCAACTCGTTCGGCTTCGGCGGGCACAACGCGGTCGTGGTCCTGGCAAGGGAGTGAGCGCCTGTCCGTGAACTCTGCGCCTGCCCGTGAACGTGAACGCCTACGGCGCGCCGCCGAGACCGATCTCGTTCCCGTCGGGATCGCGGTACGTCGCCTTGCGGACGCCGTTCGCGTACGTCTCCCGGCGGGTCGGAGCGAGGCCGCGGCCCGCGATCTGCGCGACGCGCTCGTCGAAGTCGCCGACGAAGACGGTCAGCCGGGCGTGGCCCGCGTGGTCGGGGAGGTGCTCGATGTACAGGTAGCGGTGTTCCGCGAGCTCCCAGACGGCTTCGACGTCGTTCGGCACGAACGCGGGAGGGCCGCCCAGCACGCGTTCGTACCATGTCAGGGCCGACGCGAAGTCGCTGACCGGAATGCCGGAGAACAGATCGAGGGACATGCGGCCATCGTAGGAAGAGCCGGTCCCGGCCGCGTCGCGGCGCGCGGGGTCGGGGGATCGACGGGTGTCGGGGAAAAATCCCGGGAAACCCGGTGGATCCCATCGATCTGACACTGCATCAGAAAATCTCTTCCCTCGTCCGGATCGCTGCGGCATCCTGCGCCCATGCAGACGGAGTTGAGCAGGAGACTGGGAGTCGAGTACGCCATCTTCGGTTTCACGCCGTTCCCCGCGGTGGCCGCCGCCATCAGCAGGGCGGGCGGGTTCGGGGTGCTCGGCGCGGTCCGCTACACGGCACCCGATGAGCTGGCCAGGGACCTCGACTGGGTGGAAGAGCACGTCGACGGGAGGCCCTATGGACTCGACGTCGTCATGCCGGCCAAGAAGGTCGAGGGCGTCACGGAGGCCGACGTAGAGGCGATGATCCCGGAGGGGCACCGCCAGTTCGTGCGGGACACCCTCGCCAAGCACGGCGTGCCCGAGCTCGCCGAGGGCGAGGCGTCGGGCTGGCGCATCACCGGCTGGATGGAGCAGGTCGCACGCAACCAGCTCGACGTCGCCTTCGACTACCCGATCAAACTCCTCGCCAACGCGCTCGGTTCACCCCCGGCCGACGTCATCCGCCGCGCGCACGACCACGACGTCCTCGTCGCGGCGCTCGCGGGAAGCGCCCGGCACGCCCGCAAGCACGCGGACGCGGGCATCGACATCGTGGTCGCCCAGGGGTACGAAGCGGGCGGCCACACCGGTGAGATCGCCTCCATGGTGCTCACCCCCGAGGCCGTCGACGCCGTCGCGCCGCTGCCCGTGCTCGCCGCCGGGGGCATCGGCAGCGGACAGCAGATCGCGGCCGCGCTCGCGCTCGGCGCGCAGGGCGTGTGGCTCGGGTCGCTGTGGCTCACCACCACGGAGGCCGACCTGCACTCGCGCGCGCTGACCCGGAAGCTCCTCGCGGCCGGTTCCGGCGACACGGTCCGCTCGCGCGCCCTCACCGGCAAGCCCGCACGCCAGTTGCGCACGGAGTGGACCGACGCCTGGGACGACCCGCAGGGCCCGGGGACGCTGCCGATGCCGCTGCAGGGGCTGCTGGTCGCCGAGGCCGTCTCGCGCATCCAGAAGTACGAGGTGCGGGAGCTGCTCGGCACCCCGGTCGGGCAGATCGTCGGCCGGATGAACAGCGAACGCAGCGTCCAGGCCGTCTTCGACGATCTGACGCGCGGCTTCGAGCGGGCCGTCGACCGTGTCATCCGTATCGCGGGAAGGGAAGGCCAGTCGTGAGCACACCTTCGACAGGGAGCACACCTTCGACGGGGAGCACGCCCCCGAACGGCTTCTGGGCCCAGGCGTCGGCCGCTCCCGGCCGCACCGTCCTCGTGGCGCCCGACGGCGAGGAGTGGACGGCGGGTCGGCTGCACGGCGCCGCCAACCGGCTGGTGCACGGCCTGCGGGCCGCGGGCCTCGAGCGCGGGGACGCCTTCGCCGTCGTGCTGCCCAACGGCGTGGAGTTTCTCACCGCGTACCTGGCCGCGTCCCAGGCGGGCTTCTACCTCGTCCCCGTCAACCATCACCTGGTCGGCCCCGAGATCGCCTGGATCGTCGCCGACTCCGGCGCCAAGGTGCTCATCGCCCACGAGAGGTTCGCGGACGCCGCGGTGGCGGCGGCCGACGAGGCGGGTCTCCCCGCGACCCACCGCCACGCCGTCGGCGACGTGCCCGGCTTCCGCCCCTACGGCCAACTCCTGGACGGACAACCCGAGTCCGCGCCGAAGGACCGCACGCTCGGCTGGGTCATGAACTACACCTCGGGCACGACCGGCCGCCCGCGCGGCATCCGCCGCCCCCTGTCCGGCAAGCTCCCCGAGGAGTCCTACCTCGGCGGTTTCCTCGGCATCTTCGGCATCAAGCCCTTCGACGGCAACGTCCACCTGGTCTGCTCGCCGCTCTACCACACGGCCGTCCTCCAGTTCGCGGGCGCCGCCCTGCACATCGGCCATCCGCTGGTCCTCATGGACAAGTGGACACCCGAGGAGATGCTCCGCCTCATCGGCGTGCACAAGTGCACGCACACGCACATGGTGCCGACCCAGTTCCACCGCCTGCTCGCGCTGCCGGAGGCGACACGCGCCGCGTACGACGTGTCGTCGATGCGGCACGCCATCCACGGCGCCGCGCCCTGCCCCGACCACGTGAAACGGGCGATGATCGACTGGTGGGGCGAGTGCGTCGAGGAGTACTACGCGGCGAGCGAGGGCGGCGGGGCCTTCGCCACCGCGCAGGACTGGCTGAAGAAGCCGGGGACGGTCGGAAAGGCATGGCCCATCAGCGAGTTGGCGGTCTTCGACGACGACGGCAACCGCCTCGGCCCCGGCGAGCTCGGCACCGTCTACATGAAGATGTCCACCGGCGGATTCTCGTACCACAAGGACGAGTCGAAGACGAAGAAGAACCGCATCGGCGACTTCTTCACCGTCGGCGACCTCGGCCTCCTCGACGAGGACGGCTATCTCTTCCTGCGCGACCGGAAGATCGACATGATCATCTCGGGTGGGGTCAACATCTACCCCGCCGAGATCGAGTCGGCGCTCCTCACCCACCCCGCCGTCGCGGACGCCGCCGCCTTCGGCATCCCGCACGACGACTGGGGCGAGGAGGTCAAGGCCGTCGTGGAGGTCACCGAGGACCGGACCGGCGACGACGCCCTGGCCGCCGAGATCCTCGCCCACTGCGAGCACCACCTCGCCGGCTACAAGCGCCCCAGGAGCGTCGACTTCATCGAGACGATGCCCCGCGACCCCAACGGCAAGCTGTACAAGCGACGGCTGCGCGAGCCGTACTGGGAGGGGCGGGAGCGCGCCGTGTAGCCGAAAGCTCAGCGGCGCTCGCGCACCCGCACCACCTCCAGCTCCGGATCGCGGAGGATGTCCTTCTCGCAGAAGCGCGACGTCACCCAGCGCTCCTTTCCGTACAGGCGCGTCTGGTCGCTGTAGTGCGGCGAGGTGGGGTCGGAGGACTGGGAGTACGACAGGAGGGTGCGGGCCTCGGGGCAGCCGCCGGAGTTCCAGCCGACCGCCTGGATGTGGCTCGACCCGTGGGCGACCTCCGTGTAACCCGCCTTCTTGTCCCAGTTCGCCTCGATCTTGTTCCAGACGCCGAGGGACTCGGTGCCGCCGGAGACCGGGATGCGCTCGCCGCTCCGCACGACGTACTGGTTCGCGCCGAGCGGGGCGGCCACGTCGGCGCCCGCCGCGGTCAGCTCGGTCACCGCGTCGGCGAGCGCGGTGCGGAAGCCGGGCAGCGACGTGTCGAGGGTGTTCGGGGTGCGCACGGGGTCGGCCGCCGAGAACGGCACCTTCCACAGCTGCGCATTGGGCACGGTCGCCGTCAGCTTGCGCCAGAACCGGTCGAAGAGAAGGGCGCCGCGGCTGTCGGTGTCCATGCGGCGGTCCCAGCGGGCCAGGGCCTCGCAGGCCTTGCGTACGTCAACCGCCGTGCCGTCGCTGCCCGTTGCCGTGCCGCCGGGCAGAGCCGCGCACGCCTTCGCCGTGTCGTCCACCGCGAGATCGGCGGCCGGGACGCGGTTCGCGAACTGCTGGCGCTGGAGGTCCCGGACGGTCAGGTCCCCCTTCTCCGCCATCGCCGCCACGTCTTCGACGGCGCCGCGGGTGCGCATCGAGCGCTGGGTGCCGATGGTGCCGAAGATCCGCTCGTAACCGGTGATCGGCTGGTCGGCGTTGGTCAGCCAGGCGCTGTCGTTGGAGTTCTCCGCGTACGGGGCGTCCTTGAGGGTCGGCATCCGGGACGGGCCGAAGATGCCGGGCTGCACCGCGTCCTTGTCCGAGCCGAGCGCGCACGCGCCGCGCGATCCGTCGAGGACGGCGACACCCGAGGCCGGGTAGGTGACCTTGCCGAGCGGCGTGCTGCACCGTTCCGCGAGGTCGTCGGTGATGCGGGGAAGCACCTGCGACTGGCTGAGCAGCGAGTGGCCGTGCCGGTCGGCGGCGACGGTGTTCACCCAGGGCAGCCCCTGCGTCTCGCGCAGGGACTTGAGGATGCCCGCGGTGGAGCGTGCCTTCCCGAAGCCGAGGTCGGTGTCGCTGCCGCGCAGGTTGACGGCGTTGGGGTCGTTGAGCGCGTACGCCGTGGTCGAGGACCAGGGCAGCGGGAGCTGGGCGCCGAGGCCCGTGACGACCGGGCCGTAGCGGGTCCAGTACTGGGTGCGGGTCACCGGGACGCCGTCCTTGACGGGCACCGTGACCGTGCGCTTGGTCATCTTCCTGCGCTTGCCGTCCACCAGATAGACGGTCGGGTCGGACGGGTCAAGCGTCAGCTGGTGCAGGTTCAGGGTGACGCCGGTCGCGACCGTGTGGCTCCACGCCACGTCGCCGTTGAAGCCGATGTTGACCACGCTCGTGCCGAGCAACGAGCCGCCGGAGACGTTCAGTTCGCCGGGTATGGTCTGCTGCGACTGCCAGAAGCGGCGGCCGCCCTGCCAGGGGTAGTGCGGGTTGCCGAGCAGCAGCCCCCTCCCATGTGCGGTGGTCTTTCCGCTGAACGCGACGGCGTTGGAACCCATGTCGGCGTCCTGCGAGGAGAACAGCTCGCGGGCCGCCTCCGCGGTGCGCCGCGGGTCGGGGGCGGCCTTCTGGGCGGGTGTTCCCGGTTGCGTGGCGGTCGGCGGTGCGGCGGCCGTGATGCCGTCGATCCCGCGGCCCTGCCCGCCGAGCACCTGCACGGCGAAGCCCTGCCGCGCCACGTCGAGCGCGCTGATCGGGCGCACCCAGTCGGCCTTCGCGCAGGCCGGGTCGGTGACGCGGTTCTGCTTCAGCCAGGCGTTGTAGCCCGCGGCGAACCCACGCATCAGCTCCTTCGTGCGCCGGCTCGGCCCGGCGGGTGCGGGCTGCGCGAGGAGCTTCTCCACGGTCCCCGCCTCCCGCACACCGCGGAAGTACAGGTCGCTGCCGAGGTTCGTGGACGCCGACGACAACGCGGAACCGGGGGAGGCGTCGGGCCCGAAGTGCCGCGAGCGTTCGCCGCGTATGGTCACATAGCCGTCCGCGAGCGTGCACACCTGGTCGGCGGCCTGCGCCCAGCCGGTGCCGAAACCGAGGTTCGCGTAGTCCTCGGCGAGGATGTGCGGGATGCCGTACTCGGTGTAGCGGATGGTGGCGTGCAGGCCGCCGCCCGAGGGGCGGGCGTCCTTCGGCGCGGCGCCCGCGCCGGACGACGGGAGCAGGGCCAGTGCCGTCAGCAGGGTGATTCCCACGGCCGTCGTGCGTCTCGTGCGGATGCGCATCGTGCCTCCCAACAGGGGTTCGGGAAGGGGCGGTTGAGCGTACCAAGCGGTCGGTCACTTTCCCCTGCCGCGGAACGGATCTCTTGACCCGGCCGGTGCGGGGGCCGAGGATCACGCCATGACGGGTGTACGCGACAGTACGGTCGACGGAGTCCTCGGGCGCAGCGCGCGCCGCACACCACGGCGCACGGCGCTGCGCTACGGCGAGCGGTCGTGGACGTACGAGGAACTCGACGCGGCCGTGTCGCGCGCCGCCGGTGTCCTGCGCGACAGCGGCCTGGCGCGCGGGGACCGCGTCGGCGCCTACGCCCACAACTCCGACGCGTACCTGATCGGCTTCCTCGCGTGCGCGCGGGCCGGTCTGGTCCACGTGCCGATGAACCAGAACCTGACCGGCGACGACCTCGCGTACCTCGTCCGGCAGTCCGGCTGCTCCCTCGTCCTCGCCGACCCGGACCTCGCGGGCCGCCTGCCGTCCGGCGTACCGGTTCTGCCGCTGCGGGACGCGGACGACTCACTGCTCACGCGGCTCACGCACGCGTCGGCGTATGCCTCGTACGAAGATGACGGGCCCCGGGCCGACGACCTGGCGCAGCTGCTCTACACGTCGGGCACGACGGCCCTCCCCAAGGGCGCGATGCTCTCGCACCGGGCGCTCGTCCACGAGTACGTCAGCGCGATCACCGCCCTGGACCTCAAGGAGACCGACAGGCCCGTCCACTCGCTGCCGCTCTACCACTCGGCGCAGATGCACGTCTTCCTCATGCCGTACCTGGCCGTCGGGGCGGAGAGCACCATCCTCGACGGGCCCGACGCCGAGCGGATCTTCGACCTCGTCGAGGCCGGCCGCGCCGACAGCCTCTTCGCGCCGCCCACGGTGTGGATCGGCCTCTCGCGGCACCCGGGTTTCGCGGACCGTGACCTCCGGGCGTTGCGCAAGGCCTACTACGGCGCGTCGATCATGCCGGTGCCGGTCCTGGAGCGGCTGCGCGCCAGGCTGCCCGAGCTCGCCTTCTACAACTGCTTCGGGCAGAGCGAGATCGGCCCGCTCGCCACCGTCCTCGGGCCCGACGAGCACGCGGGACGGATGGACTCGTGCGGGCGGCCCGTGCTCTTCGTCGAGGCACGGGTCGTCGACGAGGACGGCCACGAGGTGCCCGACGGCACCCAGGGCGAAGTCGTCTACCGGTCACCGCAGTTGTGCGAGGGCTACTGGGACAAGCCGGAGGAGACCGCGGAGGCGTTCCGCGACGGCTGGTTCCACTCGGGGGACCTCGCGGTGCGGGACACCGAGGGGTACTTCACCGTCGTCGACCGCGTGAAGGACGTCATCAATTCGGGCGGAGTCCTCGTCGCGTCCCGACAGGTCGAGGACGCGCTCTACGAGCACGCGGGGGTCGCGGAGGCGGCGGTGATCGGGCTGCCGGACGAGCGCTGGATCGAGGCGGTCACCGCCGTCGTCGTACGGGGCGACGGGGGCGTCACGGAGGACGAACTCATCACCCACGCACGGGAGAAGCTCGCCCACTTCAAGGCGCCCAAGAGGGTCCTCTTCGTGGACGAGCTGCCGCGCAACGCCAGCGGGAAGATCCTCAAGCGGGAACTGAGGGACCGTTTCGCCGCGGGGTGAGCCGTGACCTCGTCAGATCACGCGCTCGCGTGGTGCCGGCCGTCGTCCTGCCCGGAGGGAGCGGCCTGCGCCGAGTCGGTCCGGTCCGCCTCGTCGTGCACGAGCAGGGAGAGCAGGGAGGCCACGGCCAGCCCCGACTCCGCCGGGTGGCGCAGCACTTTGCCGGGATCGATCTGGTACGTGTTGGTTCGTCCCTCACGGGTGTGGGACAGGTAACCGTCCTGCTCCAGGTCCGCGATGATCTTCTGGACGGCCCGGTCGGTGAGTCGGCAGTGGGCGGCGATGTCAC
Organism: Streptomyces venezuelae; assembly: GCF_008642335.1. Lineage (NCBI taxonomy): Bacteria > Bacillati > Actinomycetota > Actinomycetes > Kitasatosporales > Streptomycetaceae > Streptomyces > Streptomyces venezuelae. The sequence continues at coordinate 7,745,953 of NZ_CP029191.1, forward strand.
GGATGCGGGCGTTGTGATTGTCGGCGATGGCCGCCAGCACGCGCGCGTGGTTGGTGAGAAACGTCCATCCGGTATGAGGCTCGGGCACTCCATCCATGGCTCAACCCTAGTGCCTCGCATTCATGCTTACAAAAACACGTACTCGATTTCATGTATTAGTTGACGTACGTGTCCCCGGGCGTGCAGCCTGGGAGCAGCGGAAGGCAGCGAGGTGAGGAGAGGCCATGCCGGAGCCCGCGTCCACTCGGCGGCCCTTCGGGAACGAGGATGGCGAGCACGTTCAGGGCAGCCGCATCCCGACGGCCTCGTCGCCACGGGACGGCAGTGACGTGAGCGGCAGAAGGAGTCTCGTGGTGCGCGGGGAGCTGGACCTCGACACCGGTCAACGGCTCCGGACGGATCTGTACCGCGCGCTCGCCGACACCGCCGCCGGACTCGACCTGGACCTGCGCGGCGTGGACTTCTGCGACTGCTCCGGCCTGAATCTCCTGCTCGGCCTGCGTCAGCACGCGGTCCACCAGGGCAAGACCGTGGTCATCCGCCACAGCAGTCCCGTCGTGGACCGACTCCTCGAACTGACCGGCACCCGCAGCCTGTTCACGCCCCCCGAGCCGGAACCGGAGCCCGAGCCGGAGTCGCGGCCCGAGTCGGAGCCAAGGCCCGAGCCCGTGGCGACGCCCCGCCCGGTCGTGCACGAGGCGAACCGGCCCGAGGGCTCCGACCAGGAGCTGCAGATCGTCGTGGCCCAGCTGCGCCGGGCCATGCGGACCCGGCCCACCATCGACCTGGCCAGGGGCATCCTGATGTCCACGTTCAACCTGAGCGCCGAGGCCGCCTGGGACGCGCTGGTCACGGCCTCGCAGAACACCAACACCAAGCTGCACGTGCTGGCCGGGGACGTGGTCGGCACCGTCAAGGGGGCCGCCCTGCCCGACACCGTGCGCAAGCAGCTCGACGCCGCGATCACCAAGGCGAGCCGGGCGCACGCCGCCCGCCCCGCGCACACGGCGCCGCGGGCCGAGTCGCTGCCCGATCTCGCCGTGTCCGCGGTCGACCCCAGCCCTCCCGCCGACGGCGTGCCATGACTGGCCGTACGGCCGAAGGCGTCAGTCCCGCAGATCCACGATCCGCTTGAACTTGCCCACCGACCGTTCCAGCGTCTCCGGTTCGACGATCTCGACACCGACCGAGACGCCGATCCCGTCCTTCACCGCCGCCGCGATCTCGCGGGCCGCGGCCTCGCGCCGCTCCGCAGGTGTGTCCGCGCGTGCCTCGGCCCGCACGGTCAGGGCGTCCATGCGGCTCTCGCGCGTCAGCCGTAGCTGGAAGTGCGGGGCGATGCCCGCCGTGCGCAGCACGATCTCCTCGATCTGGGTGGGGAAGAGGTTGACCCCCCGCAGGATCACCATGTCGTCGCTGCGGCCCGTCACCTTCTCCATGCGCCGGAAGATCCGCGCCGTACCGGGCAGCAGCCGCGTCAGGTCCCGTGTCCGGTAGCGGATGACGGGCATGGCCTCCTTGGTGAGCGAGGTGAACACCAGCTCGCCGCGCTCACCGTCCGGCAGCACCTCGCCCGTGATCGGATCGACGACCTCCGGGTAGAAGTGGTCCTCCCAGATGTGCAGCCCGTCCTTGGTCTCCACGCACTCCTGCGCGACGCCGGGACCGATCACCTCCGAGAGCCCGTATATGTCCACGGCGTCGATGGCGAAGCGCTCCTCGATCTCGCGCCGCATCTCCTCCGTCCACGGCTCCGCACCGAAGATGCCGACTCGCAGGGAGGTCGTCCGGGGATCGACGCCCTGCCGCTCGAACTCCTCCAGAAGCGTGAGCATGTACGAGGGCGTCACCATGATGATCTCGGGGCGGAAGTCCTGGATCAGCCGGACCTGGCGCGCCGTCATGCCGCCCGACGCGGGGATCACCGTGCAGCCCAGCCGCTCCGCTCCGTAGTGCGCGCCCAGACCGCCCGTGAACAGGCCGTACCCGTACGCCACATGCACCTTGTCCCCGGGGCGGCCGCCCGCGGCGCGTATCGAACGCGCCACCACGTCCGCCCACATGGACAAGTCCTGCTCCGTGTACCCGACGACCGTCGGCAGGCCCGTGGTGCCGCTCGACGCGTGCAGGCGGCGCACCTCGGACTGCTCCACCGCGAACATCCCGAAGGGGTAGTTGGCCCGCAGGTCGTCCTTGGTGGTGAACGGGAACCGCGCGAGGTCGGCGAGCGAGCGGCAGTCGTCGGGACGCAGCCCCGCCTTGTCGAACGCCGCCCGGTAGAACGGGACGTTCTCGTACGCATGCAACAAGGTGTCCTGGAGGCGCTCCAGCTGCAGGGCTGCGAGCTCGCGCGGGCCGAGCCGTTCGGCCGCGTCCAGCAGTAGCGGCATACGCGTCATAGGGAATGCTCCCGTCCTGAACGGGCGACCGATCATTCGGTCGTCGATCTTCTGTGGAGCTCAGTAATCCAGGCCGGGAGGTGGGCGTCAAGGGATCTCGCAGACCGGCTTGAGCTGCGGCGCGAGGCCGCGGGCGGCGGCATGGGCCACCGTCATGGGCCACGGCGCGACAGCGTTGCCCGGGCGGCACACGAGATGTGATGATCACCTCCATGCCGACATTCAGCGCGTACGACGGGACGGAGCTCGCCTACCACGAGAAGGGGGACGGCGAGCCCCTGCTGTGCCTGCCGGGCGGCCCCATGCGCGCCTCCGCCTACCTCGGCGACCTCGGCGGACTCACCGCGCACCGGCGCCTGATCCTGCTCGACCTGCGCGGCACGGGCGACTCCGCGGAGCCGGACGACCCGGCGACGTACCGCTGCGACCGGCTCGTCGACGACGTCGAGGCGCTCCGCGAACACCTCGGGCTCGACCGGGTCGACCTGCTCGGGCACTCCGCGTCCGGCAACATCGCCACGCTGTACGCGGCCCGCCACCCGAAGCGGGTCCGCACCCTCGTCCTGGTCGCCCCGGCCACGCACTCCCTGGGCCTCACCGTCACCGACCGGGACCACCGCGCGGCGGCGGCGCTGCGCGCGGACGAGCCCTGGTACCCGGCCGCCGAGGCCGCGCTCGACAAGCTCGCTGCCGGCGGCAGCGTCGCCGAGGTGGCGGACGCCCTCGCGCCCCTCGCCTACGGACGCTGGGACGCGGCGGCGCGGGCGCACCGCGCGGCGAGCGCGTCGGAGAAGAACGCCGAGGCGGCGGCCGCCTTCTACGGCGACGGCGCGTTCGACCCGGCCGCCACCCGCGCGGCCCTGACGGAGCTGGCCGCGCCGGTGCTCGTGCTCGCGGGGGAGTGGGACGGGGGCCCGAACCCCGCACACGCCGAGGAGCTCGCGGGCTTCTTCCCGCACGGCGTACGCCAAGTGCAGCCCCGTGGAGGGCACTTCCCGTGGCTGGACGACCCGGAGTGGTTCGTGCGGCGCGTCGCGGGGTTCCTCGCACAGGACTGACGCACAGGACTGATGCGACCGGCTGGACCATGACCCCCAGGGGAGACGACGTGCGAAACGCCACATCCGTCCGCCGCGCACCGGCCACCGGTGTGCTGACCGCCGCACTGCTCACGGGTCTGCTCGCGGGTCCGCTCATGGGCGGTGGCACGGCTGCCGCGGCGCCCGCGCAGCCCTCGGCTGCGACGCCTGCCGCCCGCGCCTCCGCTGCCCCGTACGCCCAACTGCGCCCCCTCGCCGACCTGTCCGCGCGTCGCCTCGCCACCGCCGACCTCGTCGCCGCCGCCAAGTACGGCACGGACAGCCCCATCGACGACCCGGCCCGCGAGCGGCAGGTCCTGGACGCCGTGGCCGCGCAGGCGGCGGAGGCGGGCGCCGACCCGGAGGCGACCGTCCGCATCTTCCGGGACCAGATCGAGGCCAACAAGGCCGTCCAGCGAGGGCTGTTCCGCCGCTGGGACGCCGACCCGTCGCAGGCGCCCACCGAACGCCCCGACCTCGCCGAGGTCCGCGAGGAGATCAACCGCGTCAACGGCGAGCTGGTACGGTCCGTCGCCACATCCCCGGCCGCGCGCTCGGCGCCGTACTGCAAGGGAGTGCTGACCGCCGCGGCCGCGCACGTGCGGCACGAGAGGCGACTCGACGCGCTGCACTCCGTCGCCCTGGGACGCGCGCTGCCGTCGGTCTGCGCCGGCTGACCGGACGGCGTGCGGCGCGTGCCATCCGGTCAGCCGGCCCGGGCCCTAGAGGCGTGTGGCGGAGGCGACGTCCTCGTGGAGCGCGAAGATCTGGTCGAGACCGACGATGCGCAGGATCCGCAGGGTGTTGGCGGGGACGGCCGCGAGGGCGATGTCCGCGCCCGCCGCCTGGGCGTGGTTGCGGGCGGCCAGCAGGGCGGTGATGCCGCTGGAGTCGCAGAAGTGCATCGCGGCGAGGTCGAGGACGAGGCGGCCGCCGGGGCGCAGGCCGACCGTGGGGAGCGCGTCGCGCAGCTCGGGGGCGGTGTGGTGGTCGAGGTCGCCGATGATCGCCAGGACAGGACCCGTCGCGGAGTCACCGGTGATGATCTTCAGTGGGCTCATGGTGTGATCTTCGTCGTCGCGCTTTCCGTCGTTGAGGTCGGTGCGGATGCTCCCAGTGCGAGCAGGGCCGTGTCGTCGTCCAGGCCTGCGCCGAGGCCCGTCAGCAGATCGGTGAGCGCGCCGACGACGTCTCCCGCGGAGGTGCCGGCGTGCTCGGTGGTGAAGGCGCGCAGTGCCTCGTCCCCGAAGAGGTCCGTGCGGTCGGCGCCGGTGCGGGCCTCGGTGACGCCGTCGGTGTAGAGGAGCAGCGTGTCGCCGGGCGCGAGGGTGGTCTTCGCGGCCGTGAAGCGCGGGTCGGGCAGCGCGCCGACGAGGAGGCCGCCCGGTGTCGGGAGATAGTCCGCCGTGCCGCCGCCGCGCAGGACGAGGGCCGGCGGGTGGCCCCCGGACGCCAGCTCCACGGAGACGTACCCGGAGACGGGGTCCGGGTCGAGGACACCGAAGATGACGGTGCAGAAGCGCGGGTCGTCGCCCGAGTACCGGTCGTGGAGGACCTGGTTGAGCGTGGTCAGCGCGGCCACGGGGTCGGGGTCGTGCAGAGCCGCGGCGCGCAGCGTGTACCGGGTCAGCGAGGTGACCGCGGCCGCCTGGGGGCCCTTGCCGCACACGTCGCCGAGGAAGAAGCCGAAGCGTTTGCCGTCCAGTGGGAAGACGTCGTAGAAGTCGCCGCCGAGCTGGTCGGGGGACGCGGTGTGGTAATACGTGGCCGTCTCGACGCCGGGAATCGGCGGCAGGGACGACGGGAGCAGCGACTCCTGGAGCACGGCGAGCGCCTGCTGCAGCCGGGCCCGGTCGGCGCGAGCCTGCCGCGCGGACTCCTCGGCGGCCCTGCGGCTGCGCAGCAGCTCCGTCTCGTAGGCGCGGCGGTCGGTGGCGTCGAAGACGGTGATGCGGGTCAGCAGCGGCGTGCCGGTGCTGCCGTACTTGACGACGGCGGAGACGAGGACCGGCCTGCGGCTGCCGTCGGCCTGCTTGACCTCCAGGGCGACTCCGCTGATCTCGCCCCGCAGGCGCAGCAGCGGCGCGAAGTGCGTCTCGTGGTACAGCCTGCCGCCCACCGGCAGCAGGTCCGTGAACCGCAGCCGGCCCACCACCGCTTCCCGGTCGAGCCCCAGCCAGTCGAGCAACGTGCCGTTGATCTTGACGATGGTGCCGTCCATCAGCGTGGACAGGTACCCGCACGGCGCGTTCTCGTACAGTTCCTCGGCGCTGTCCTCCAGGAGGGCGGCGAACGCCGAGTCCGAGGTGGTACCGCCGTCGGCTGCGTCGGCGTCCTCGGGGCCGGTTCCCGTGCGGCACATCATCCGAGGCCTGCCAGGAACGCGGTGATCGCCGCGTTGGTCGCCTCGGGCGAGGACAGGTGCGGGCAGTGCCCGGTCGCGTCGAGGGTGACCAGCTTCGACGAGGGGACCGCACGGTGTACGTAGGCACCGACCTCGCGCGGCGCGATCGCGTCCTGCGAGCACTCCAGGACGAGCGTCGGGACGCGGACGCTCGACAGCTCGTTCCTGGCGTCCGAGAGGAACGTGGTCCGGGCGAAGACCAGGGCCATCTCGGGATCGGTGGCGCAGAAGCTGTTCTTGAGCTCCTCGCCCAGCTCGGGCCGCTCCGGGTTGCCCATGATGAGCGGGGCCATCGCCGCGGACCAGCCCAGGTAGTTCGCCTCCAGGGACTCCAGGAGCTCGTCGATGTCCTCCTCGCTGAAGCCGCCGCGGTAGCCCTCCTCGTCGATGTACCGAGGGGACGGGGCGACCATGACGAGGGCCTTGATGCGCTCGGGGGCCTGCCTGGCGGCCAGGACACCGATCATGGAGCTCACCGAGTGGCCGACGAACACGGCGTCGCGCAGGTCGAGCCGCTCGCACACCTCCACCACGTCCTGGGCGTAACCGTCCAGCGAGCCGTACCGCTCCGCGGAGAACGCGGAGCGGTCCGACCGGCCCGCGCCCACATAGTCGAACAGGACCACCCGGTAATGCGGCTCCAGGGCGGGCACCGTCAGGCGCCACATGTTCTGGTCACAGCCGAAACCGTGGGCCAGCACCACCGTCGGCCCTTGCGGGTTGCCCGTGACGGTGACGTTGTTCCTATGGATGATGTCCATGACTTCCATGATCTCAGACACCCGGAAGGGGCGGCCCCTTCAGCGGGGCCGCCCCAACGGCGTCGAACGGTGCTGCGGTCAGTGCTTGCCGATGTCCTTGGTCTTCTCCTTGGCCTGGCGCGCGTCGCCCTTCATCTGGTCGGCGCGGCCCGACGCGGTGAGACGCTCGTTCCCGACAGCACGGCCGGCCGCTTCCTTCGCGGCACCCTTGGCCTGCTCGGTCTTGGCCTTGGCCTTCTCGTCGGCGGTCATGATCGCTCACGCTCCTTGGCATCGACATCATGTGCTGAAGATCCGCATGGCCGCTCAGCGCCGCGTCAAACATCGACGACGCACATTCGTTCAGCGTCAGTCGTCAGTCGTCAGTCGTCAGTCATCGTCCGTCATCCGTCGAGGAGCTTGTTCAGCTGCCGCAGACCGTCCTCGTGCGTGTCGGCGAGAACCAGGATGTCGATGACACCCGTGATCTCGAACAGGCGCTGAATGGCGCTGTGCAAGGGGCCGCAGAGGACGAAGGGGCGCTGCGCCTGCTCGTGCTCGGCGCGCGCCAGCAGGATCAGGTTGAGCAGGGCGCTGTCGGCGAAGGTCAGCTCGGCGAGGTCGAGCAGGGTGGCCTCGGTGCCGCTCTCGGTCCGGGCGCGCTGGAAGGCGGCGGTGACCTCGCTCCCGTTCTCGAGGTCGATGTCGTGGCGCAACGTGACGACCGCCACCCGATCCTGTCTGGCGAGTTCGATGCTGTTGAGGGACATGCCCCGACCTTGTCATATGCCGTAGCCGGGTGAGAATGGAGCGGTCCTTTCACCGGGTACGCCAGGCCGCGGGCGGAGGGGACCGGCAGGACGCCGTTTCACTGTTGTGAACGTGTTTTCCCCTTGTCGGATATAGGGGGTGTGCGGGCAGTGGGGTCGGGCATGCGAACACAAGGAACGGTGCGATGCGGTCGCGTTTGCACGTGTGCAGGGAAAGGATCAAGGCTTCATGAGCGCTCCCGAGATGCCCGACACAGTGCGGACGACCTGCGCTCAGGCTCGCGCGGAGGTGGACGCGGCGCTGCGGACGGTGAGTCAGGGGATGCCGGGCGCGCAGGCTCGGCGGGTGAACGAGGACGCGCTGCTGGTGGTCAGTGAGTTGACGGCCAACGCGATGCGGCACGGCGGAGGCCTCAGGGGTTTCGCGGTCCGCGTGCGGGGGACCGCTCTGCTGATCTGCGTGAGCGACCGCAGTGAGGAGGTGCCGGTGCACGTGCCCCACGATCCGGCCAGGCCCGGCGGCTTCGGCTGGCTGATGGTCCAGCGCCTCAGCTCGAGCGTCACGGTCGAGAGGGGGGACGGAGGCAAGACCATCGTCGCCGCTCTGGACCTGTCTCCGGAGCCGGGCCCGAATTCTTCGAAAAACTGTACGCGTGAGACGCGATCGACGGGGTAACCGTGCCGCTGCGGGGGTAAACAGCCGAGCTGAACAAGGAGCGGAACGCCATGATTACCGTGACGCAGGGGCAGACGCAGGACACGGCCACCCGTGCCGGGGAGGACCTCGTCGAGCGCGCGTACACGGACCCCTCCTCCATCGCGCCGAGGGATGCGCGTGAAGTCGGCAAGCGGTTCTTCGACCGCCTGACGCAGCTCGAGGAGGGCACGCACGAGTACCAGTACGTGCGCAACGCGCTGATCGAGATGAACCTCTCGCTGGTGCAGTACGCGGCATCGCGCTTCAAGCACCGCGGCCAGCAGGAGATGGAAGACATCATTCAGGTCGGCACCATCGGTCTGATCAAGGCGATCGACCGGTTCGAGCTCACCCGTGAGGTCGAGTTCACTTCCTTCGCCGTTCCGTACATCACAGGGGAGATCAAGCGGTTCTTCCGCGACACCTCGTGGGCCGTGCACGTGCCGCGCCGGCTCCAGGAAGCACGTATCGAGCTGTCCAAGGCCACGGAGGAGCTGCGCACCCGGCTCGGCCGCATGCCGTCCACGGCCGAGCTCGCGGAGCTGATGCAGCTGGAGCCCTCGGAGGTCGCCGAGGCGCAGAAGGCGTCCAACGGCTACAGCGCGGTCTCCCTGAACGCCGCGGTCAACGGCCAGGACGACGAGTCCGACACGATGCTGGCCGACTTCATCGGCATCGACGAGGAGTCCTTCGAACTCGTCGAGAACTTCCACTCCCTCGCCCCGCTCATCGCGGACCTCGACGAACGGGACCGCACGCTCATCCACCTCCGCTTCGTGGAGGAGCAGACCCAGCAGCAGATCGCGGACACCCTGGGCTGCTCGCAGATGCACGTGTCCCGGCTGCTCTCCCGCGTCGTGAGCAAGCTCCGCGCGGGCCTGCTGACCACGGACTGATCCGCAGACCGCTCCGCGGCTCACCCCCCCCCCGCCACGACGATGGCCCTCACCCGACCGCAGCGGTCGGGTGAGGGCCATCGTCGTGTGCTAGGCGCTGTTTCTCGGATCTGCTGACGTGACATGGGTGTTGGGGCCAGGCTGGGTGTATGGGCCGTGGGGATTTTAACGAATGCGGAGTGGGATCGTCTGGAGTCACTCCTGCCTCGTGGTGGTACGCGTGGAGGCCGGTGGAGTGACCACCGGCGGGTGATCAACGGCGTCCTGTACCGGGTGAGGACGGGCGTGCAGTGGCGAGACCTGCCCGAACGGTTCGGGCCGTGGGAGACCGTCTACAAACGTCATCGTCGCTGGTCGGCGGACGGAACTTGGAAGATGCTGCTGTCTCGCGTCCAGGCCGCTGAGGATGCCGGGGGCCGGATCGACTGGGACGTCTCGGTGGACTCCACCGTGGTGCGGGCACACCAGCATGCTGCCGGCGCGAGGAAAGCCCCGCCGGCCCCGCCCCCTCAAAAGGGGGCGGGCCAGGGTACGAATCAGGGCGATCCGGTGCTGCGGAAACTGGCCGTCCGGCTGACGGACGTGGTCCGCTCGGCGAATGCCTGGGACGCTCCCGCGGCGGCTTCACCACCAAAATCCATCTCGCCGCCGACGGACGATGCCGCCCCCTCACGGTCGTCCTGACACCCGGACACTACGGAGACGGCCCTCAGCTCGAGCGGGTGCTGGGGCAGATTTCCGTGCCCCGCAGCGGTGTTGGGCGGCCCCGCAGCCGGCCCGATCACGTGCTGGCCGACAAGGCCTACACCTCCCGGAAGAACCGCCGCTACCTGCGACGACGCGGAATCCGGCACACCATTCCCGAACGTCTCGACCAGCAAAGACACCGCCAGAACCGGGGCTCCCGCGGCGGGCGGCCCACCGGATTCGACAGCGAGCGCTACAAGAAACGCAACACCGTCGAACGCGCCATCAACCGCCTCAAGGGCTTCCGCGCCGTCGCCACCCGCTACGAGAAACGCGCCTATATCTACCTCGGCACCATCACCCTCGCGGCCCTCACCATCTGGCTCCGCACATGATCCGAGAAACAGTGCCTAGCCCTCGGCGGCCACCGCCTTGGCCCAGCGGTAGTCCGCCTTGCCGCTGGGGGAGCGCTGGATGTGGTCCGTGAAGACCACGGAACGCGGGATCTTGTAGCCGGCGAGCAGGGCGCGGCAGTGGGTCTGCACCGCCTCAAGGTCCAGCGGGGCCGCTCCGTCCCTGAGCTGGACGACGGCGGCCACATGGCTGCCCCACCGCTCGTCGGGGACGCCCGCGACGAGCGCGTCGTACACGTCGGGGTGCGACTTGAGCGCCTGCTCGACCTCCTCCGGATACACCTTCTCGCCGCCAGTGTTGATGCACTGCGAGCCGCGGCCGAGCACGGTGACGATGCCGTCCTCGTCGACCGTCGCCATGTCGCCGAGCAGCACCCAGCGCTCCCCGTCCCTCTGGAAGAACGTCTCCGCTGTCTTCCTCGGGTCGTTGTAGTAGCCGAGCGGCACGTGGCCGCGCTGGGCCAGACGCCCCGGCTCGCCCACCGGCACCGGCTCGTGCGTGACCAGGTCCACCACCTGCGTGCGCTCGTTGACCTCGAGCCGGAAGCCCTTCTCCGGGCCCGAGTCGTCGGTCGCCTTGCCGTTGGAGCCCGACTCGGAGGACCCGAAGTTGTTCAGGAGCAGCACGTCCGGCGCGAGCTCCTGGAACTGGGCGCGGACGGTCTCCGACATGATCGCCCCGGACGAGGAGACGCTGAACAGGGAGGACAGGTCGGTGCCCTTGAGCGGGCCGCGCAGCGCGTCGATGAGCGGCCTGAGCATCGCGTCGCCGACCAGGGAGACGCTGGACACCCGCTCCTTTTCGATGGTGCGGAGCAATTCCTCGGGGACGTACTTGCGGTGCAGGGCGACGCGCTGCCCGTAGTTGAAGGCGATGAACGACGTCAGCGTCGACGTGCCGTGCATCAGCGGGGGCGCGGGGAAGAACGTGATGCCGGGCCCGCCCGCCGCGACCCGCTCGGCGAGCTCCTCGGGCCGCTTCACCGGCTCGCCCGCGGGCTCCCCGCCGAAGAGCCCGGCGAAGAACAGGTCCTCCTGGCGCCACATGACGCCCTTGGGCATGCCCGTCGTGCCGCCCGTGTAGATGATGAAGAGGTCGTCGGCGGAGCGGGGCCCGAACCCGCGCTCCGGCGACCCCGCCGCCTCCGCGTCGGCGAACGCCACCACGTCGAGCGCGGGGGCGTCGGCGGGCGGTTCGCCGACCCGCACCAGGTGCCGCAGCTTCTCCGTGCGCGGCAGCGCCGCCGCGACCCGCTCGGTGAACTCGGCGTCGAAGACGAGCGCCGCGAGGTCCGCGTCGCGGTAGAGGTAGACCAGTTCCTCCTCCACGTACCGGTAGTTCACGTTGACCGGTACGAGGCGTGCCTTCAGGCAGGCGAGGACCGTCTGCAGGTACTCGACGCCGTTGTACAGGTGCAGGCCCAGGTGCTCGCCGGGGCGCAGACCGCTGTCGACGAGGTGGTGGGCGACGCGGTTGGCGGCCGCGTCCAGCTCGGCGTAGGTGAGGCGGCGTTCCGCTCCCGTGCCGGGGTGGTCGATGTAGACGAGCGCCTCGCGGTCGGGGACCACGTCGACGACCGACTCGAACAGGTCGGCAAGGTTGTACTCCACCGCACTCCTCCTGACCCCGGCGTCCACTCTGACGTCTCGCTTGGCGGTCATCAGAGCAGAGGGGCCCACAAGTGGGAAGGGTCCCCGCGGAAGAAAACTGACTGAGTGTCAGAAAACTATTGAACTGGCTCCCCGGCTACTGCAACCTGTTCCGGGTCTGCAGCCGACAGGCCGGCCGCGCGGGCGGCCGTCGACGGAGGGAGCACGGCCATGGGTGGGACGGAACGCGGTACGGAACGTGGGACGGAACATCTCTCCGTGCGGCGCGAGGGCGCCACACTGATACTCACGCTGAACAGGCCCGAGGCGAAGAACGCGCTGTCGATCGCGATGCTCGTCGGCCTGTACGACGGCTGGGTCGAGGCCGACGAGGACGACGGGATCCGCTCCATCGTGCTCACCGGCGCCGGCGGCTCCTTCTGCGCGGGCATGGACCTCAAGGCCCTCGCCGGCAAAGGCATGGAGGGCGAGCGGCACAGGGACCGGCTCAAAGCCGACCCCGATCTGCACTGGAAGGCGATGCTCCGCCACCACCGCCCCCGCAAACCCGTCATCGCCGCCGTGGAGGGGTACTGCGTGGCGGGCGGCACGGAGATCCTGCAAGGGACCGACATCCGGGTGGCGGGGGAGTCGGCGACGTTCGGTCTCTTCGAGGTGAAGCGCGGCCTCTTCCCCATCGGCGGCTCGACCGTACGGCTGCCGCGGCAGATCCCTCGTACCCACGCCCTGGAGATGCTGCTCACCGGGCGGCCCTACGCGGCGGCGGAGGCCGCGGCGATCGGCCTCATCGGGCACGTCGTGCCGGACGGCACGGCCCTGGACAAGGCCCTCGTCATCGCCGAGCAGATCAACGCGTGCGGGCCGCTCGCCGTGGAGGCGGTGAAGGCGTCCGTGTACGAAACCGCCGAGATGACCGAGGCGGACGGCCTCGCGGCCGAGCTCAAGCGGGGGTGGCCGGTCTTCGACACGGCCGATGCGAGGGAAGGTGCTCGCGCTTTTGCGGAGAAGCGGGTGCCTGTTTTTCGGCGTGCGTAGGTCGTTCTTCTTCTGCGGGTCCGCTGTGGCTGGTCGCGCAGTTCCCCGCGCCCCTTTCAGGGGCGCCCCTTCCCCTCGTCACCCGGAAACGGAGTCCCCGTCATGACATCCGTCCCCTCACCAGAAGTGCTGCGTGCTCCCCTCGTCGTCGAGTTTCCCTTCACGCGCTCGCTCGGGCCCGTGCAGAGCGCGTTCCTCACCGGGCTGCGCGAGCGCACCGTGCTCGGCGTGCGGACCGGCGACGGCCGCACCCTCGTCCCGCCCGTCGAGTACGACCCCGTGACCGCCGAGGAGATCCGCGACCTCGTCGAGGTCGCCGCCACCGGCACCGTCACCACCTGGGCCTGGAACCACGAGCCGCGCCGCGGCCAGCCCCTGGACACCCCGTTCGCCTGGGTCCTCGTCCGGCTCGACGGCGCCGACACCGCCCTGCTCCACGCACTGGACGCGCCCGGCCCCGACGCCGTCCGTAGCGGCATGCGGGTCCGGGTCCGCTGGGCCGCGGAACGCGTCGGCGCCATCACGGACATCGCCTGCTTCGAGCCGTACGAGGGAGAGGCGGCGCAGGCCGGGACCGCACCGCACACCGGCGCGTTCGACGACCCCGTCACCGGCATCGTCGCGGCCGCCCGGCTCGACTACACCTACGCGCCGGGCCGCGCCCAGTCGGCGTACATCCACGCCCTCTCCGACCGGCGGACCGTCGGCGAGCGGTGCCCGTCCTGCCGCAAGGTGTACGTTCCGCCGCGCGGCGCCTGCCCCACGTGCGGGGTCGCCACGGCGGAGCGCGTGGAGGTCGGGCCGCGCGGCACCGTCACGACGTACTGCATCGTCAACATCAAGGCGAAGAACCTCGACATCGAAGTCCCCTACGTCTACGCGCACATCGCCCTCGACGGCGCCGACCTGGCCCTGCACGCCCGTATCGCGGGCATCCCCTACGACGAGGTCCGCATGGGGCTGCGCGTCGAACCCGTCTGGACCGAGGGCGGCCGCTACCCCGACCACTACCGGCCCACCGGCGAACCCGACGCCGACTACGACACGTACAAGGAGCTGGTCTAGATGGCGCCCCACGAACGGCGGCAGGTCGCCGTCGTCGCCTTCGGGCAGAGCGACCACCTGCGCACCACCGACGAGCTCTCCGAGGTCGAGATGCTCATGCCGGTGCTGCACGAAGTCCTCGCCGCGACCGGCCTGAAGACGAGCGACATCGGCTTCACCTGCTCCGGCTCGTCGGACTACCTCGCGGGACGCGCCTTCTCCTTCACGATGGCGCTCGACGGGGTGGGCGCCTGGCCTCCGATCTCCGAGTCGCACGTCGAGATGGACGGCGCCTGGGCCCTGTACGAGGCCTGGGTGAAACTGCAGACCGGCGAGGCCGACACCGCGCTCGTCTACTCCTACGGCAAGTCCTCGCCCGGCTCCGTGCGCGACGTGCTCACCCGGCAGCTCGACCCGTACTACGTCGCCCCGCTCTGGCCCGACTCCGTGGCCCTCGCCGCGCTGCAGGCCCAGGCGCTCATCGACGCGGGCGAGACCGACGAGCCCGCACTCGCCGGGGTCGCGAGCCGGAGCCGTACGGCCGCCGCCGCCAACCCGCACGCACAGCTGAAGGGTCCGGTCGCGCAGGGCGAGTACGCCGTACGCCCCCTGCGCACCGGCGACTGCCCGCCGGTCGGCGACGGCGCGGCCGCCGTGATCCTCGCCGCGGGGGAGCGGGCCCGGGAGCTCTGCGAGCGGCCCGCGTGGATCCGCGGCATCGACCACCGCATCGAGGCGCACGGACTCGGCGTGCGCGATCTCACCGACTCGCCGTCGACCCGCCTGGCCGCCGAACGCGCCGGAGTCTTCGAACGGCCCGTCGACACGGCCGAGTTGCACGCCCCCTTCACCTCGCAGGAAGTCGTCCTGCGCAAGGCCCTGAGCCTGGCGGACGACGTCGCCGTCAACCCGTCCGGCGGCGCCCTCGCCGCCAACCCCATGATGGCCGCCGGACTCATCCGGATCGGCGAAGCCGCCGCACGCATCCACCGGGGCGACTCGGACCGGGCCGTCGCCCACGCCACGTCAGGACCCTGCCTCCAGCAGAACCTGGTCGCCGTCCTGGAAGGAGAGACCCGTGTCTGAGGCCGTGTCCAAGGAACCCGTGGCGGTCGTCGGGGTCGGCCAGACCAAACACGTGGCCGCACGCCGTGACGTGTCGATCGCGGGCCTGGTCCGCGAAGCCGCGCAAAGCGCCTTGCGGGACGCCGAGTTGACCTGGGCGGACATCGACGCCGTCGTCATCGGCAAAGCGCCCGACTTCTTCGAGGGCGTCATGATGCCGGAGCTGTACCTCGCCGACGCGCTCGGCGCCGTCGGCAAACCCATGCTCCGCGTCCACACGGCGGGCTCCGTCGGCGGCTCCACGGCGCTCGTCGCCGCGAACCTCGTCGCCGCGCGCGTCCACGGCACCGTCCTCACCCTCGCCTTCGAAAAGCAGTCGGAATCCAACGCGATGTGGGGCCTCTCGCTGCCCGTGCCGTTCCAACAGCCGCTGCTCGCGGGCGCGGGCGGCTTCTTCGCCCCGCACGTGCGCGCGTACATGCGGCGCACCGGCGCCCCCGACACGGTCGGCTCCCTCGTCGCGTACAAGGACCGCCGCAACGCCCTGAAGAACCCGTACGCCCACCTCCACGAGCACGACATCACCCTGGAGAAGGTCCAGGCGTCGCCCATGCTCTGGGACCCCATCCGCTACTCGGAGACCTGCCCGTCGTCCGACGGCGCCTGCGCGATGATCCTCACCGACCGTGCGGGCGCGGCCCGTTCGCCCCGGCCGCCCGCCTGGATGCACGGCGGTGCCATGCGCAGCGAGCCGACGCTCTTCGCGGGCAAGGACTTCGTGTCGCCGCAGGCGGGCAAGGACTGCGCGGCCGACGTCTACCGGCAGGCCGGCATCGCGGACCCGCGCAGGGAGATCGACGCCGTCGAGATGTACGTGCCGTTCTCCTGGTACGAGCCGATGTGGCTGGAGAACCTGGGTTTCGCCGAGGAGGGCGAGGGCTGGAAGCTCACCGAATCCGGCGTCACGGAGCTGGACGGCGACCTGCCGGTCAACATGTCGGGCGGCGTCCTGTCCACCAATCCCATCGGCGCCTCCGGCATGATCCGCTTCGCCGAGGCGGCACTTCAGGTGCGCGGCCAGGCGGGCGAACACCAAGTGGAAGGCGCCCGCAAGGCACTTGGGCACGCCTACGGAGGCGGCTCGCAGTTCTTCGCCATGTGGCTCGTCGGAGCCGAACCGCCCACCGGCTGACGGCACCCGCCGGCGCCGGACGGACCGAGGACCTGCCGCCGCGGCCTGTCCGGCGCCCGGAGCGAAAGCTAGGCTGACGGCCGGACCGACGCATTCGGGAGGAGCACGGACGTGGCCGACAGCACCACTCAGCAGCATCCGCTCGCGGGCTGGGACAAGCCGGAGCTCGACCTCAGCACGGCGGACTGGCGATCGAGCAGCGAGGGGCGCGGAGACGTCGAGATCGCCTTCGTCGAGGGCTTCATCGCCATGCGCAACAGCGACCGCCCGGAGAGCCCTTCCCTGATCTTCACCCCGGCGGAGTGGGGAGCCTTCGTCCATGGCGCCCGGGAGGGCGAGTTCGACCTGACGTAGCACGCGGACACCGACACGGCACGCGGCCGCGACGGCCTTTGGTCCCTGTCGATCACGTGACCTTCGACTCTCGCCGCGCGCCCCGGACTGCACAAGGCTGAAGCCATGAGCAGCGA
The DNA here is from genome assembly GCF_008642335.1 of Streptomyces venezuelae. NCBI lineage: Bacteria > Bacillati > Actinomycetota > Actinomycetes > Kitasatosporales > Streptomycetaceae > Streptomyces > Streptomyces venezuelae. The sequence continues at coordinate 7,762,455 of NZ_CP029191.1, forward strand.
ACCGGTCGGCAGCGTGAGCAGTGGGTCCGTGAGCGGCATCGAGCCGGACGGCGGTGGGCCCGTCGTCGTGGCCGTGGACGGTTCGCGCGGCAGCGGCCGCGCCCTGGAGTGGGCGCTGGCCGCCGCCGCGCTGCGCCACGTGCCGCTGCGGATCGCGCACGTACGGGGATACGACGTGCCGCTGGTCGACGGCCCCTTCGCCGCCATCGTCGAGCGCGGTGAGAGCGACCCGGTGGTGGACTGGGCCCGCGAGTCCGTCGTGGGCCGGGCCGGTCTGCCCGAGCTGGAGTTCGTCACGGTGGACGGCAGCCCCGGACGCGAGCTGCCGAGGCTCGGCGCCGGGGCGGACCTGCTGGTCCTCGGCTCCCGCGGCAGGGGCGGCTTCGCCAGCCTGCTGCTCGGCTCGAACGGCCTGGCGTGCGCGCGCGAGGCGCCCTGCCCGGTGGTGGTCGTGCCGCGCCCCGCGGAGCACGCGGCGCCGGACGCCGGAGCGCGTGTGGTCCTCGGCCTGTCGGCGCCCGCGCCGGACGAGCACTCCGTCGCGTTCGCCTTCGCGGAGGCCGGGCGGCGCGGGGCGAGGCTGCAGGTCGTCGCCGCGTATCCGTGGCCGGTGCTCAGCGCCACGCCAGCCGGAGAGTTCGTGATGAAGGCCGTCGCGGACGAGGAGACGGAACGGGACTACACGGACCTCACGGGCGAGGTGCTCACCCCGTACCGCGAACGCCACCCCGACGTCCCGGTGGACGTGTCCATCGCCCCGGGCGACGCGGCCCGCCACCTCGTGGACGCCTCACACGCCGCCGACCTCGTGGTGGTAGGCCGCCACCGCCGCCGACTCGCCCCCGGCCGCATCCTCGGCTCGGTCACCCATGCGGTACTGCTGCACGCGGCGTGCCCGGTGGCGGTGGTACCGCCGGAGACTCCGGGGGAGAACGGCTAGCTCGTGGTCGGGGGCCCGGGCGCGGGTCCGCTGTGGCAGCGTGCTCAAGGGCACCATCATCTCTCCGCCCGAGGTCGACCGGAACTCGTCGGTCAGGAGCCGCGCGAGCCGCTTCTGGGCGCCCGCGTCCGGCCGCGAGGAGCCGGGGGCTGTCCGCGAGGAGCCCGCCGATCACCTCGCGACGTCGCCAGGCACGAAGAAGCGCTGGAGCTCGGTCAAGCAGGGCGACGAAGCCGTCACCCACGGTGGCACGGAACGGCACGGAACCCGGACCACGCGTCGGACGCCTGGCTTACAGCGGCTACGACAGCGTGGCGCGGCTCGGCGTACAACGGCTGGCCCCGCCAGGCGGTCAACCCGGGTGGCTCAGCCGGGAGTTCGACAGGGCCGACCAGCAGGCAACGCGTCGAGGCCACCGCGCCCGTGGCCGGTACGGAACCCTCGGTCACCGGGGCTCCACCTTTCGAGGGGCCCCCGAGCCGTGCCCGGGTCACGTTCCGCGCGCCGGAGCCGGCCGGCGTCGCTCCGTCGCTGGTCGGACAGTCCGCCGCCGTCCCCGGACGCGGCCGCCCCCGCGCCGGAACGCCCCGTAGGCCACGTACCATGGGCGCATGTCCTTCCTCCGCCGCCGCAGCTCCGCCACTCCCGCGGGCCCGGACTTCGATGTCCTGGCCATGGACCCCGGTGACTGGCCCGGCAACCTCGGCGCGGGCCTCCTGCCCGCCCCCGACGGCAGCTGCCAGGGCGTCTTCCTGCGCTACGACCTGTTCGGCGGCCGCGGCCCCGCGATGATCATCGGTAACCTCCCCGAGGGGTCGCCCGCGCGCGAGACCGCGGAGGGCGAGGTCCCCTTCGAGGTGGCCCAGCTGCTGCTCGCCCTGGAGAACGACGAGGACGTCACGGTCGTGTCCAGCGAGGACGTGCCGGTGATGCAGGGCGACAACCTCCTCATCGTGCGCCGCCTCAAGCTCTCCGAGAGCCGGATCTCCTGCGTGCAGTTCGACCGCAGCGACAACGTCCTGGTGACCATCGCCGCCTGGGACCGGCCGATCACCGACGACCTGTACGCACTCCTGAAGCCGCTGCCCGCCGAGCTCTTCCAGCAGGGCTGACAGCGCCGGGTACGCCGCCGACTGGGACCCCTCGGCGACCGGCTCGCCGTACGAGGCGAACTCGCCGACAACGGGCTGAGGTTCGAGGCCCAGCTCCGCTGAAGGTGCGTGCGGGGGAGCGTTACGTCTTCGGTGCCTGATCCGGGATCTCCTGTGCGGGCGAGGCTTCGTGTCCGTGCGCGGTGGTGAAGCGGCTGCGGTACTCGCTCGGGGTCGTGCCGAGGTGGCGGGCGAAGGCGCGGCGGAGCGTCTCGTCGCTGCCGAGGCCGCTGCGCCGGGCGGCCGCCGTGACGCTGTGGCCGTCCAGGAGGAGCTGCTGGGCGTGGTCGAGGCGGACCTGTTCGACCCAGCGGGCCGGTGTGGTGTCGAACTCGGTCTTGAACAGCCGGGCGAGGTGCCGGGTGCTGACGGCGGCGGACGCGGCCATGGCGGGCAGGGTGTGCTCGCCCGCCGGGTCGGCGAGGACGGACGCGGTCAGCGAGCGGAGCACGTCGTTGCGCGCGGGCGGGGTCGCGAGGGCCGTGGAGAACTGTGACTGCCCGCCGGGGCGCTGCATGAAGACGACCAGCTCGCGCGCGATCGCGCGGGCGGCGTCCGCTCCGTGGTCGTCCTCGACGAGGCCGAGGGCCAGGTCGATGCCCGCGCTGATGCCGGCGGAGGTGACGTACCGGCCGTCGCGGATGTGCAGGGCGTCCGGCTCCACCGTGACCTGCGGGTGGCGGCGGGCGAGTGTCGCCGCGTGCCGCCAGTGCGTCGTGGCGCGGCGCCCGTCGAGCAGGCCGAGCGCGGCGAGGACGAAGGCGCCGCTGCACACCGAGGCGACCCGCGCCGCCTGCCCGGCGAGGCTTTCGGCGGCTGTCAGTATGTCGTCGTCGAGGGGCTGGAGCGCGAGCCGGTCCGCACCCGCGATCACGACGGTGTCCGGTGGGCCGACCTGCGCGGAGCCGACCTCGTCCGCCGCGATCGACCCGGCCAGCGAGAGCCCCGAGGACGTCGTGACGTCGCCGCCGCGCGGCGACACCAGCACCGTCTCGTAGGGAAGGCCGAGCCGTTCTGCCTGGTGGAGCACCTCGACGGGACCGCTGACGTCGAGCAGCGTCACGCCGTCGAAGACCAGGAAGGCCACGCGGTGCGTCATGTCTGAATCTGTGGGGCGGGTGGCTGTATGGACATGGCTACACGGTAGGGCATCGGGCGAAGGTGGAGTCATCCACCGAGCAGGCAAGGGAAGGCGCATCTCATGACCGAGACGATCGCGGGCATCCGGATCCCCGACAGCACCCTGGCGAAGGAGGCGACGGAGCTGGTGCGCGACGCGGCAGCGCCGCTGCTGTTCGACCACTCCCGGCGCGTCTTCCTGTGGGGGTCGCTGCGGGGCCGGGAACAAGGGCTGGCCTTCGACCCGGAGCTGCTCTACGTGGGAGCGATGTTCCACGACCTGGGACTGACCGAGCGCTTCCGCCGCACCGACCAGCGCTTCGAGATCGACGGCGCGGACGAGGCCCGCCGCTTCCTGCACGGGCACGGCATCACGGACGAGCGGGCGGACCGCGTCTGGACGGCGATCGCCCTGCACACCACCCCCGAGATCCCGCTGCACATGGCCCCCGAGGTGGCCCTGGTGACCCGAGGCGTGGAACTGGACGTCCTGGGGATCGGGTACGACGCCGTCACCGACGAGGAGCGCGCGGGCGTGGTCGCGGCGCACCCGCGCCCGGACTTCAAGAACCGCATCCTCGCCGCGTTCGCCGACGGCATCAAGGACCGCCCGCGGACCACCTTCGGCAACGTCAAGGCGGACGTGCTGGCCCACTGCGTGCCCGGTTTCGAGCGCGGCGACTTCGTGGAGGTCATCAAGGGCTCCGCCTGGCCGGAGTGACGGACGGCGGGCCTCCGTGCGGAGCCCGGCGGGCGTGGTGGGTCAGGCCGCGCCGTCGACGGGCAGCCCGCTCCGCCGCACGCCGTCGGTCATGCGATGCGTCGGTCCCGCGCAGCCCGTCGCGGCGGGCTGCGCGGCGGTCCGTACCAGTTCCGCGTACGCGCAGCGCAGCGCGACCAGTGACTCCTGGGCGTCGCGGTAGGCGTCCGCGTCCGCCCCGCGCCGGTGCGCGAGGGTGCGCACGGCGGCGCTGCGGCGGTCCAGGGTCGACAGCCACGCGCGGTGCCGGGCGGCGAGATGCCGGCGCTGCTGGCACCGGCTGCCGGCCCCCATGCGGCCGCCCATGCCGAGGACGGCGTCGGCGGCGAGCAGCACCGGCGGCTCCAACGCCTCTTGCGCGGCCAGCGAGGAGAGCACCGCGCACTGCTGCCCGGACGCGGGTGCCAGGCCCAACTTCAGTGCGCTGGAACGCAGTTGTCCATGCAGGGTGTGCTGGATGCGGGTCATGCGGCGCAGCGCGACGGAGACGGAATGGTCTCCGGGAGAGCGGCCCGCAAGTGTCTCCGCGAGCCGGAACAGCCAGATCCCGTGGGCCTCCAGACGCACCGTGGCCAGCATGAGCCGGTCCAGGCGGGACAGCGGCCGGTCCGCCGCCGACCAGCGCACGATCGGCACGAGGGATTCGGTGCGGGCCAGTTGGTCGACCGGCAGGGCCCGGCCCGGCTTGCGCAGCGGCGCCCAGTTGAAGAGCGCCAGGGTGGGCAGCCCGACGAGCCGGGAGAAGTCGCTGCGGTGGGCCAGGGACGTCCACAGGGCGAGGAACTGGTCGTTCGCCACACGTGTGGCCCCGGTGGACGCCGGGTCGAGCTCGGTCCACCCGCAGGCCGCCACGATCACCGCAAGACGCGCCGCCGCCGCTCTGGCCCGGTGCTCCGACAGCCGTGCGACGCGGAGACGCAGCGCGGGCAACTCGGTCGTCCGGCAGGCCTCTTCGACGAGAAGGCGGGCCTCCTCCCGGCACGGAGCGGCGCCGGCCGCGTGGGCCAGCGCGTCCAGAGCCGTCCAGCCTCCGGCCAGGTGGGACGCGGGGAGCCGGTGCGGCAGGAAGCCGTGGACAAGCGGGTTGTCCGTGTCCGAGAGGGAGGTCATCGGGGCACCCTTTCTCACGGTGACGGATGATCTTCGGCTACACCTTGATCGTCACAGTCCGGAGCGCTCGATCGCCGCGCCAAAAGTCCTCAAGGCGGGGGCCTTTGGCCCTCTGGCTCCTCCGGACGGCTTCGTGGACGCTCACCGGACGGACCGCAGTCCGGTGAGGACCGGCCGGTGGTCGCTGCCCAGGTCCGGGAGGACCGTCGCCCCCGTCGGCGCGAGGCCGCGCACGAGGACGTGGTCGAGCCGGACGACGGGGAACGCGGCGGGCCAGGTGAAGCCCTGGCCGTGGCCCGACCCGCCGCCGCCCGCCGGGCGCAGTCCGCGGGTCAGCGGGGCGAGCCCCCGGTCCCGCAGGCTGCCGTTGAGGTCGTCGAGGACCACCACGTGTCGCGTACGGTCCCGTGCCACCCGCTCGGCCGGCCGGGCGGCGCTCGCGTCACGCCGCCGCACGGTGAAGCCGTCGCGGAAGGTGACGCGTACGGACGGCACCCGCACCGCGTACACCGCCGTGTCGCCGACGGGCGTGCGGGCGACGGCCCGGATGGCGTGCGGCCAGGCACCGCCCAGGTCGAGCCTCTCGACTCCGCGCAGCGGATACCGGGACCACAGGCCGAGCGTGTTGCCCGCCGCGTGGTGCGGATAGGCGCCGTGCAGCTCCCGCTCGTACGTCTTCAGGGCGCCGTGGTTCGGCCTCGGCGTTCCGCTCCTGCTGGCGTGGGCGGCGGTGCGCCGTTCCCGCAGCCGTTCCCGCAGCCGTCCCCGCAAGGGGGTCGACGTCGGCGGCGACCGCACCGCGCCACGCGACGTCGCCCGCGACATCCTCGCCGCCGACGCCGATGTGGTGGCTCTGCAGAAGGTGCCGACCAACACAGCGCGGTCTCCACCAGACTCCCCAGGTGCCCCGGCGTGTTGGGCACCACGCCAGGGAAGACCAGGAGCACGGTGAGGAGCAGGGCGGCGAGGGCGTTGCGCGTCGTCGGTGCCGCCCTCTCAGAAGTCGCCGCTGCCGGCGCGCCGACCCACCACGCTCCGACAGACCGGGCTCCGACGGACTACGCCCCGCCCGACCGCGCCCCAGCCCGCCAGAGCGAACGCCACCGCCGTGACCGACGCCCCGAGCAGCACGCCGCAGAGCAGCTGCGCCGTCCCGGGCACCGGCGCGGTCACCGCGGCCAGCAGGACGGCGGAGACCGCGACGAGGGCGACGGCGACCCGCAGGGACTCGCGCGACGTCATCGCTTGTCCCCTGCCGCTTGTCCTGCCGCTTGTCCTGCCGCGTGTCCCGCCGCGTGGTCCTCGCGCGGCAGCAGCAGGACGCGGTCACGGGCGTCGTACTCGAAGAGCTCGGCGTAACGCCCCCACGTGATCGCGGTGTTGAGCTGCTGCCGCGAGGCCCGCTCCGAGGAGCTCGCGCACAGCCGTTCCGTGACGTGGTGCTCGCGCAGCCGCCCGCTGCCGGACGCGATGAGGAGCGTACGCATGGTGGCGATGAGCGGGACGTTGGCCAGCACCGCCGCGGCGAAGAGGCGCTTGCGGGTGAGGATGTCGGCGCGGGCGAAGCCGCTGCCGGTGGTGGTGAGCCGCAGCTCGCCCGCCCTGATCCGGGCGTAGGCGAGCGTCTCCGCCGCCTCCACCAGCGGCATCAGGTCGTCGACCGCGTAGTTCAGCGCGTCCGCGAGCGAGGGGAGGTCCACCGAGCCGCCCCGGCCGTCGAGCTCTTCCAGGAGTCCGGTGAGCTGCTCCACGTCGGCGTGCGGCAGGGGCGCGGCGGCCCGGAGCGGGTCGTGCGTGCCGAGGGTGGGCGGGAGTTCGGCCCGTTCGCCGGTCAGGGATTCGTACGCGTCCTCGATGAGCGCTTCGAAGCCGCGGGTACGGCGGTTGCGGGGGCGCGGGAGGTCCACCCGCAGCTCGACCTCGATGGTGCCGGGGTCGGTGCCGAGGATCAGGATGCGGTCGGCGAGCTGGACGGCCTCCTCGATGGAGTGGGTGACCAGGAGAGCGGTACGGGTGGCGCTGCCGGGGCGGGTGAGCAGTCCGGTGAGCTCGTGCCGGAGGGTCTGCGCGGTCAGTACGTCGAGGGCGGAGAACGGCTCGTCCATCAGCAGCACGTCCGGCTCGACGACCAGGGCGCGGGCGAAGCCGACCCGCTGGCGCATGCCGCCGGAGAGCTCCTTCGGGTAGGCGTTCTCGAAGCCGTCGAGGCCGACCATGTCGATGCCCGCGAGGGCCCGTTCCCGGCGCGCGATCGGGTCGACGCCCTGCGCCTGGAGGCCGAGTTCGACGTTCTGCTGCACCGTGAGCCACGGCATGAGGGCGAACGACTGGAACAGCATGGCCGTGCCCGGGTTGGGGCCGTTCACCGGCGTGCCGCGGTAGTGGACCGTGCCTGCGGACGGGGCGCGGAGACCCGCGATGTGGCGCAGCAGCGTCGACTTGCCGGAACCGGATGTGCCGAGGAGCGCGACGATCTCGCCCTCGCGCACGGTCAGGTCGATGTCCTGGAGGACCGGCAGCACGCCGCCGTCGGGGGAGGTGAAGTGCTTGTGCAGTCCGCGGACGGTGATGACCGCGGGGTCGGTGACGGCTGAGGTGGTGTGCACGGAATCGCTCCTCGGCGACGGGGTGAGGGAGTGGTGGAGGCGGCAGTGGCGCCGCATGCGCAGCCGGTGCGCTCGGGCCCGGTACGGGTGGCGGCGCGCCGTCACAGCGCGCACCGCTGCTGCGCGAACCGGTAGAGGCGGCGCCACAGCAGCCGGTTGATGACGACGACGTAGACGCTCATCAGGACGGCGCCCAGGAAGTTGCGGGCGAAGTCGCCCGAGTCCGTGGCCTGCGTGATGTAGGTGCCGATGCCGACGGCGGTCAGCGTCGTCGTGCCGTAACTGACGAGTTCGCCGGGGATCGACGCGTTCCAGGCGCCGCCGGACGCGGCAAGCGCACCCGTCGTGTACGACGGGAAGACCGCGGGCAGGATGAACTTCCTCCAGCGCAGCCACCCGCGCAGCCCCAGGTCGTCCGAGGCCTCGCGCAGATCACCGGGGATGGAGCTCGCGCCGGCGATCACGTTGAACAGGACGTACCACTGGGCACCGAGCGCCATCAGCGCGATGGCACCCCAGTTCAGCGAGATGCCCGAGGCGCCGAGCACCACGACGGCGAGCGGGAACAGGAAGTTGGACGGGAAGGAGGCGAGCACCTGGACGATCGGCTGGGCGATCCGGTTGACCCTCGGGTTCATGCCGATCCAGGCGCCGACCGGCACCCAGACGAGCGTGGAGAACACCACGAGGATCATCACGCGGCCGTACGTGACCAGCGCGAGCCAGGCCGCGTGCCCGATCTCGCCGACCGGGACGTTGTCCAGGATGTACGTGCAGGCCTGCCACAGGACGGCCGCGACCGCGACGCCGTACAGCACATGGAAGACGGTGTCGGCGCGCTTGCGGCGCACCGGGTCGTGGTGCAGCCGCCCGGGGCTCGTGCCGAGGACACGCATGGCACGGTCGAGCCGCTCACCGGCCGGCCGCGCCATGCGGCCGAGCAGCGAAGGAACCGTGGAGCGGCGCAGCAGGGCGAGGAACCGGCTGCGGGGCTGTTCGGCGAGCTCGCAGTCCTCCGTGCGGAACCGCTCCGCCCAGGCGGTCACCGGCCGCCAGAAGAAGAAGTTCACGGACACGACCATCACGACCATGACGACGACGGCGAGCGCGACCCGCGTGCCTTCGCCGTTGTCCAGGGCCTGCGCGACGTAGGAGCCCACGCCCGGCAGCCCGTTGTCGCGGCCGTTGACGCTGATCGTCTCGGAGGCGGACAGCGCGAACCAGGCGGCCCCGAAGCTGATCATGCCGTTCCAGACCTGGGCGATCATGCCGCTGGGCACGTCCACCTTCCAGAACCGCTGCCAGCGGGTGAGGCGCATCAGCCGGGCCGCCTCGTCCAGCTCCGTGGACTGGGTGATGAGGGACTGGTAGAAGGCCATCGTCATGTTCCACACCAGCGCGGTGAACACGGCGAAGACCGAGGCGAGTTCGAGGCCCAGGGCGGAGCCGGGGAACAGCGCGATGAAACCGGTGACGGTGATGCTGAGGAAGGTCAGGACCGGCACCGACTGCAGGATGTCGATGACCGGCACGATCACCTTCGCCACACGCCGCGAGCGGGCCGCCCACGTGCCGAAGACGAACGTGAACAGCACGGCGGGCACGAGCCCGGCGAACATCCGCAGCGACGCGCACGGCGCCGCGGGAGGGGAACTGACGGAACTTGGACATGGGAAACCCGAATGCTCTGCGGGCACGACGGCGCTACGGCGTGGGCGGCTCGGCGGCACGGCGCGGAGGACACCGCGCGCGGAAGGGCCCGGGGGGAAGGAAGGGAAGCCCGCCGCGACGGTGTACGAGTACGTCAGACGGCGGTCCGCCGCTGCTGTCCGGCGGTGACGACACGCAGGGAGCAGCGGGACACGCGACTGGGAGGGTCGCCGTAGAGCACAACGACCACCTCCTCACATCCTCGGGCAGCGCGTTTCTCGCACCGGCCCCCAAAGGATCGCGCCATGACGCTGAAGACAACCTGAGCGACCTGAACGCCTCTTCAGCTCCGGGGCCGGTGGATATGTGATATTTGCACCGTGAAGATCCTGGTCATCGAAGACGAGCACGCACTCGCCGACACCCTGCGCCGTGCCATCTCCTCGGACGGCCACTGGGTGGACGTGGCCCACGACGGACACACCGGCCTCGACCTCGCGCTGACCGGTGGCTACGACGTGATCGTGCTGGATCTGATGCTGCCGGGGCTCAGCGGCCTGGAGGTCTGCCGCAGGCTGCGCGTCCACGACGAGCACGCCCTCGTCCTGATCCTCACCGCCAAGGACAGCGAGTACGACGAGGCCGACGGGCTCGACGCGGGCGCGGACGACTACCTCACCAAGCCGTTCTCCCTCGTCGTGCTCCTCGCCAGGCTGCGCGCCCTCGGCCGCCGCGCCGGGCGCGAGCGCCCCGCGACCCTCCAGGTCGGCGACCTGACCCTCGACGTCGTCGCCCGGCTCTGCAGGCGCGGTGAGCAGACGGTCGAGCTGACCGCCAGGGAGGTCGAGGTGCTGGGCTGTCTGCTGGCGGCGGACGGTGGCACGGTCTCCAAGCAGGACATCCTCGACGAGGTGTGGGACTCGCCGGCCGACCTCGACCCCAACATCGTCGAGGTGTACGTCAGCTCGCTGCGCAAGAAGGTCGACGCGCCCTTCGGCCGGCACACCATCCGCACGGTGCGGGGCATCGGCTACCGGCTGGCTCCCGATGTCCCCTGACGGCACCCGTGCGGCCGGTGCCGCCCGCGGGCTCCGCGGCCCCCGCCGCATCCGCGGCCTCCGCCCCCGCATCCCCCGCACCCTGCGCGGCCGGGCCACCGCCGCCGCCGTCCTCATCATGGTCGTGGCCCTCTCCATCGGTGGCGGCTGGCTGTACGTCACCCTGCGCGGCAACCTGATCGACAACGCGGGCGCCCGCACCGAACTCGCCGCCCGCCAGGCCGCCGCGGACATCGCGGCCGGGCAGGGACGCCCGCACGGCGACCTGCCGGAGCCCGACGGCGGCGTGGACGCCGTGCTCGTCCTCGACGACCGGGGGCGTCCGCTCGCCAGCACCGCCCCGCACCCGGCCGCCCGCGCCGCCGTCCTCGCGGCGTTCCGCCCCGGCCGCGGCGAGGACTCGGCCGTACGGGATTTCGCCGCCGCCCCCGCGCTGGCCAGCCACACCAGCGTCGTCGCGGTCGTCCGCACCCCCTCGCCGGGCGGTGACGGCGACCTCTACGTCTACGCGCTGACCGTCCTCGACGCCGTCGCCGACGCCGAACGGGCCCTCGGCGTCACCGTCCTCGTCGGCGGCCCGCTGGTCGCCCTGCTCACCGGACTCATCGCCTGGACGGTGACCGGCGCCGCGCTGCGGCCCGTCGAGTCCATGCGCGAAGAGCTCGTCGCCGTCTCCGCGGACCGGCTCAGCCGCCGCGTCCCCACGCCGGGCGGCCAGGACGAGATCACCCGGCTCGCCGAGACCGTCAACGACACCCTGGAACGCCTCGAGCACTCCGTCACCCGGCAGCGCCAGTTCGTCGCCGACGCCTCGCACGAGCTCCGCAACCCCATCGCCGCCGCCCGCGCCGAACTCGAACTCGCCCTCCTCAACAAGCCCGACCCCGCCACGGCGGCCTCCCTCGCCCAGGCACTCGACTCGACCGTACGACTGGAGCACATCGCCGCCGACCTCCTGCTCCTCGCCCGCCTCGACGCACAGCAGCCGCCGAACACGGAGCTCGTCGACCTGTCGCTGCTCGCGGCCGAGCTGATCGCCCGGCGCCGTTCGGCACGGGTTCCGCTGCTCCTCGTACCCGCCGACGACCCGGTCCTCGTACGCGCCGATCCCGGACAGCTGAAGCGGCTGCTCGCGAACCTCCTGGACAACGCCCAGCGGTTCGCCGACTCCGAGGTACGCGTCGGCACGGCGAAGGACCCGGCCACCGGCACAGCCCTCCTCGACGTGACCGACGACGGGCCAGGCATCCCGCCGGAGGCGACGGAGGAGGTCTTCAACCGGTTCACGCGGCTGGAGGCGGACCGCAACCGGGCCAGCGGCGGCACGGGCCTCGGCCTCGCCATCGCCCGCGAGATCGCCCGCGCCCACGGCGGGAGCCTGCGGGTGGAGCCGAGCGGGCGCGGCGCGCGCCTGGTCCTGCGCCTGCCGACGGCGGACACCGCGCCGCGACCGTGAGGCCGTTCCTGAAGCCGCCTTCCTGAAGGCCTCTTCCGTCTCCTCAGGATCCGTTCAGGAACGGGCGTTCAGGATCGTCCCCATGCCCCAGCACCGAGCCGCAGGACCCCGCACCCGACGCCGTCGCGCGCGCCGCCTCTCTCGCCGGGCCAGGCTCGGCCGCACGCTGCTGGTCCTCACCGGTGTCCTGGTGCTGTGCGGCGGCGCCGCAGCCTGGTACCTGTACCGCGAGATCGACAGCATCGGCTCCTCGTCCGCCCTCGGCGCCGACGCACCCAAGTCGAAGGACGGCTCGACGAACATCCTGCTGATGGGCCTCGACACGCGGAAGGACCAGAACGGGGACGACCTCCCCAAGGATGTGCTGAGGAAACTGCACGCCGGGAACTCCGACATCGGCGGCTACAACGCCAACACGCTGATCCTCCTGCACGTCCCGGCCGACGGCGGCAAGGCCAAGGGCTTCTCCATCCCGCGCGACGACCTCGTCGACATACCGGGGTACGGCAAGGACAAGATCAAGAAGGCGTACGGGCTCGCGAAGGCGGCCAAGGAGGACGAGCTGCGCGGCGAGGGCGTCACGGACGCGCACGAGCTGGAGCACGCGGGCCGTGAGGCGGGCCGGCAGTCCCAGATCCGCACCGTGCGCGACTTCCTGGGCGTCCCCATCGACCACTTCGCCGAGGTCAGCCTCTCCGGTTTCTACCGCCTGGCCGACGCGCTCGACGGCGTCGAGGTCTGCCTCAACCACCCGGTGAAGGACCGCTACTCTGGCGCCGACTTCCCCGCGGGCAGACAGGAACTCGACGGGCAGCAGGCACTCGCCTTCGTACGCCAGCGGCACGGCCTGCAGCGGGGCGACCTGGACCGCACCCGCCGCCAGCAGGCGTTCCTCGCCTCCGCCCTGCACCAGGTGAACAGCGTCGGCACCCTCACCAACCCGGCACGCCTGCTCGACCTGAAGAACGTCGCCAAGGACAACGTCGTCCTCGACGAGGGCTGGGGCGTCTTCTCCTTCGTCCGGCAGGCCAAGAACCTCACCGGCGGCAAGGTGGAGTTCACGACCCTGCCGGTGGAGAGCTTCGCCAGGCACAACGGCGAGGACGTGAACATCGTCGACCGCGACCTGGTGCGCGAGAGGGTGCGGCAGGCCACGAAGGAGACCGGCGACAAGGGCGCCAAGAACTCCGGCGACCAGGGCGAGAAGAAGTCCGATGACCGTTCCCCGAAGGTCGCGGGGGGCGGTGTGCCGTGCGTGGACTGAACGCCCCCGGCGCCGGTCCGCACGCCCTCGACGCCCGCCGCACCGAGGCGCTGCTGCTCGCCTTCGCCCTCGCCGTCGTCGTCTACGGCTACGCGTCCGCGGGCCTCGCCATGACGGGCACCCCGCCCGCCCGGCTCCTCCACTTCGCCGTCTCCCAGCTCTGCCTGGCCGCCGCCGCCCATCTGGCCGTCCGCAGATTCGCCCCCCACGCCGACCCGCTGATCCTGCCGCTCGCGTTCCTCCTCACCGGCCTCGGCCTTGTCCTGATCCAACGCCTGGACCCCGCCTACGCCGCGCGTTTCGACTCGGCGCCCGCGAGCGGCGGGCAGCTCGTGTGGACCGTCCTCGCGGTGGCCGCCACGATCGCCGTGCTGTGGGCGCTGCGGGACTACCGGCAGCTGCAGCGCTATCCCTACGTCACCATGGCGGCCTCCATGGCCCTGCTGATGGCGCCCGCGTTCTTCCCGGGGGACACCTACGGTGCCAAACGATGGGTGTACCTCGGCCCGCTCTCGTTCCAGCCCGGCGAGTTCGCGAAGGTCAGCATCGTGGTGTTCTTCGCGGGCTTCCTGGTCCTCAACCGCGACGCCCTGTCCTGCACAGGACGCCGCATGCTCGGCATGACGCTGCCGTACGGCCGGCAGATCGGGCCGATCGCCGCGGTGTGGCTCCTGAGCCTGCTGGTGCTGGTCTTCGAACGCGACCTGGGTACGTCATTGCTGTTCTTCGGCGTGTTCGTCGCCATGCTCTACATCGCGACCGAACGCACCAACTGGGTAGCGTGCGGGATCGCCATGACCCTGGTGGGCGCCGTCGCCGTCGGCGCCACCGAACCGCACGTCAAGGGCCGGGTGATGGCCTGGCTGCACCCCTTCGACATCTACCTGCCCGCCGATCGGCGCCCGCCGGGCCTGATCTCGGACCAGGCCGCGCAGGCGCTGTTCAGCTTCGGCAGCGGCGGCGTCACGGGCAGCGGCCTGGGGCAGGGGCACCCGGAACTCATCGGCTTCGCAGGGCGCAGCGACTTCATCCTCACCACCGTCGGCGAAGAGCTCGGCCTCGCCGGAGTGATGGCGGTGCTGCTGCTCTACACCCTGCTCGTCGCGCGCGGCTTCCGTACCGCCCTCACCTGCGGCAACCCGTTCGGGAAACTGCTCGCGGCGGGCCTGTCCCTGGTGATCGCGTTCCAGGTGTTCATCATCGTGGCGGGAGTGACCGGCCTGATGCCGTTCACCGGCAAGGCGCTGCCGTTCCTCGCCCAGGGCGGCTCGTCGATGGTCGCCAACTGGCTGATCGTCGCGCTGCTCCTGGCCATCAGCAACCAGGCCCGCAGGGACCTGTACGAGTCGTCCCCGTCAGATGTGGGCGCCGATCATGCCGAGCCCGTCGACCGCGGCCGGGGACAGCACCGACTCGTCCAGACCGGACAGCGGCAGCCAGGCGACGTCTGACGTGGCGCCGTCGGCCTCGGCGACCTGGACGGGACCCGGCGCCAGTTCGACCACGTAGAAGAGCCCCACCAGATGCCAGCTCACCCCGAGCCTGCGCGCCGAGTACGTCCGGGCGTCCACGAGCCGCGCGCCGACGAGTTCCAGCCCCGTCTCCTCGCGCAGTTCGCGCGCGAGCGCCTCCTCCGGCTGCTCGCCCGGGTCGACGCCGCCGCCGGGCAGATGCCACAGACCGGGTTCGAACACGGGGGACGCGGCCGAGAGCCGGGTCAGCAGGAGCTCGTCCCGCTCGGCCGCGACGGCGTACGCCGAGACACGTGAACGCACCTGATTGCTCGCCTGCTTGCCCACCCGTGCACCTCCGGAGTTCCCGCCCGCGCCATGTGACCGCTCCAGATCGTACGTCGGGTCCGGAACCGCCCCCACGCGGCCCCGGACCCGACGGTGTGCGGCGCGGTTACTTGCCCGACCGTGCCACCTGGACGTCGGCCGCCCGCACGTAGCCGACCCGGTGCCCGTACTGGATCACGTAGTACATGTCCTTGCCGCGGACCACCTTGTGCGGCGCGGTGTCGAACGTGGGGGAGTAGAAGTACTCGCCCGGCACCTTGTCACCGACCACGTACTTCTGACCCGCGAGGATCTTGTACGGCAGCGGCGAGACGCTCTGCACCGGCACACCGGCCGGGTAGGCCTCCTTCTCGGGGTACGCGCGCCCGTACACCGGCACTTCGCTCGCCCCCGCCTTCGGCGTCACCACGAGGCCCTTCGCGTCGACCGCCGTGGGCTGCTTCTTCGGGTTCTTGAACCAGGCCTTCTGGCCGAGGTACCAGACGGCCGTCCAGTCGCCCTCGCGCCCGGCGACCGCGTACTGCTGGCCGGTGGAGAGCCGCGCCCCCGTGTCGTTCACGTCGATCGTGGAGGCCTGGCCGCCGGGACGCTTGCCGATGTCCTTGATCAGCGGCGCGTCGTCACGGGGCTCGGTGTGGACGCGCACCGCCGCCGAACCGTGCGGCACGCACTTCTCGCCGGGCTTGACGCATCCCGTGTACTCGGGCTGGTTCTTGGAGTACTGGGGCGCCACCGTCACCACTCCTCCCTCCGGCCCCGCGGTGCGGTGGAACGGCTTGCCGAGCAGCGTGAAGTAGTGCTGCCAGTCCCAGTACGGGCCCGGGTCCGTGTGCATGCCCGGGATCGACGACGTCACGGTGCCCTGGACGTTGTCGTGGCCGAGGATGTGCTGCCGGTCCAGCGGGATGTCGTACTTCTTCGCGAGGTACTTCACCAGCCGCGCCGACGAGCGGTACATCGCCTCCGTGTACCAGGTGTCGGGGGCGGTGAGGAAACCTTCGTGCTCCAGACCGATCGACTTGGCGTTCACGTACCAGTTGCCCGCGTGCCAGGCGACGTCCTTGGCCTTCACGTGCTGGGCGATGTGTCCGTCGGTGGAGCGCAGGGTGTACTGCCACGACACGTAGGTCGGGTCCTGCACCATCTTCAGGACGCCCTCCCACCTGCCCTCGGTGTCATGGATGACGATCGTGTCGATGCTCTGGCTCTTCGGCCGGTCCGACAGGTCGTGGTTGCCGTAGTCCGGGTTGCCGTTGGGGTCCTTGAACTCCTCGTACGGCGCCGGGATCCACTCGCACGACACGGTCTTCGGGCACTCCGTCTCGCCCTTGGGCGCCTTGCGCAGACCCGCGCGCTCCAGCTGCGCCGCGTCGGGCCGCAGCCCCGGCTCCGGCGCAAGGGTCACTCGCTGGCCCGCGTCCGTGGTCCGCTGCTCGCCGTCGCGGATCACCGCGAACACGTCGTTGGCGTACGTGGCCGCGGTGGCCTCGTCGTCCGCGCCGGAGAAGCGGGCCACGGCGCCGTACCAGTCGGCGGGATCACTGCTCAGCGGCTTGCCGAGCTTGCGCTGCGCGGCCGCGAGCAGGGCGGCGCCGCCCTCGACGTTCGCCGCCGGGTCGGTGCGCAGGTCGGCGGCGGACCGGCCGCTCAGCTCGGCGGCGCGCGGCAGCGTCTTGAGGCGGGCGGGGAGTTCGGACTCCTCGGGGATCTCGGCCTTCGGCGGGGGAGCCGGGCGCGAGGTGTCGCCGCGTGGGTCCTCCGTGCCCTCGCTGTGGTGCGGGGCCGAGGCCAGGGCGGTGCGGGCGTCGGTGAGGTGCATGGGGCCGTAGCCCCCGGTGACGCTGGCCGCGCCGCCGTGGGCGTCCCACCGGGACTGCAGGTAGGAGACGCCGAGCAGCACGCTCTGGGGCACGTGGTACTCGTCGGCGGCCGCGGCGAACGCTCCCTGCAGCCGGTCCGGAGCGGCCTGTTGGGGTGCGCCCGGTGACGGGGCCGCGCCGAGCAGCGGAACCAGCAGGCCGGCCGACGCGAGGGCGCCCGCCGTCCTGACGGTGCGTCTGCGCGCGGACGGCGTACGGGCGGTGTCGGATCCTCGCAATGCAGCCTCCTGGGACTTCTGGGCCGGTGAAGCGTGACGGGGCGTGCGGGGCCGGGCGTGCGTCAGTGGTACCGGCTCTCCGACGATCCGTCAATCATGCCCAGGGGCCGGAATTACGCATGTCAGCGCTGGTCCTGATGGGTCAAGGGCGAGGTACGGACAAGTTTTCGCATGCGGCGGCCCCACCGCCTGCGGTGCGTCAGTGGCGTGGACCAATGATCTCCCGACGCGGCCAGTCCGCGAGGTCCCGCGGCAGTTGCCGGTCGTGCGTCGCGACCACGACCGCGGCGCTCGTGACGCGGAGCGCATCCGTGATACCCCCGGACTCATCTGATGTCCCCGGCCCACTCGAACCGGGCCCGGCCGTCAGGACCCGGGCGGTACGTCGACCGGCCGCCGGCACCGAATTGCCCCAGCTCGGTCGGCAGAGCGACGCCCGCGGTGACCTCCTCGCGCGTCCAGCCGGTGATGTCGAGCAGCAGCCCGTCCAACGGGCCGCCCACCAGCTCCGCATAGGACTTGCCCGGGCGCGGGCCCGGTCGCTCGTGATCCTGGCCGTAGACCCGGCCGCGCAGCAGCTGTTCGTCGTCGCTGTCCATGCGGACCACCCTCCCAGCCGCCACTGACAGCGGCCCCCGTCGGCCATTTCGCAGATCCGCAATTTTTCTTGCCGGAGCGAAACGGTGCTGCGGAAGCTGGCGACATGGACGCCACCGAGAACACGACCGACAACACCGCCGACAGCGCTCACGAGTTCTGGGAGCGGCACTACCGCACCCACCAGGACTGGGGCACCCGCGTCAACCCGTTGCTCGCCGAGACCGCCGCGCCGCTCCTACCCGGCACCGCCCTGGACCTGGGGTGCGGTGCCGGAGGCGACGCCCTCTGGCTGGCGCGGCAGGGCTGGCACGTCACCGCCGTGGACATCTCCGGCACGGCCGTGGAGCGGCTGCGCGAACGCGCGCGCCATGCCGGTGTCGCCGAGCGGATCACCGCGCAGCGGCACGATCTCGCCGGAGGGTTCCCGACGGGCCGCTTCGACCTCGTCTCCGCCCAGTACTTCCACACCCCGTTCCCGCTGCTCCGCACCCACGTCCTGCGTGCCGCCGCGCTCGCCCTGCGCCCCGGCGGGCTCCTCCTGATCGTCGACCACGGCTCCACGGCGCCCTGGTCCTGGAACCAGGACCCCGACGCCCACCACCCGGCCCCGGAAGAGGTGGCCGCCGATCTGGGCCTCGACCCGACGCGCTGGCCGGTGCTGCGGGCGGAGGCGTCCCGGCGCCGGGCCACGGGCCCCGCGGGCGAGACCGCGACAGTCGTCGACCACGTCCTCCTCATCCAGTCCACCGCCGGACTCCTCCGGCCCGCCACGGAATCGGAGTGACGACTCCATGCCGACGGACGACGACGAGAAGACGATCCTCCGGAACGTCCTCGACCAGCTGCGGAACTCGATCGCGGACAAGGTCGACGGCGTGCCGGAACCACAGGTCCGCACGGGCGGAGTCCCGTCGGGCACGAGCCTGCTCGGACTGCTGAAGCACCTGGCGTCCGTCGAACGGTTCTACTTCCTCGGCGAAGAGCCCGCCGACTGGCAGGCGACCATGAGGCCGTCCGCGGAGGACACGGTCGAGAGCTTGCGGGCCGAGTACCGGAAGACCGTCGAGCGGGCGAACGTGATCATCGACGCCTGCCCGGACCTGAAGCTGCCTGCTCCCCGTGCCCGCCGCCGGGGCCCCGTCCCGTCGATGCGGTGGGTCCTCGTCCACATGATCGAGGAGACCGGCCGCCACGCGGGCCACGCGGACATCCTGCGCGAGCGGATCGACGGAACCACCGGCCGCTGAGAGGCGGGTGAAGGCGGATGAAGGCGGGTTGCGGGCAGGTGAAGATGGACGCATGGCAGGGGAGAGCGGAAAGAGCGGAACAGCAGCCAGGGACGGCGCGAGTGCGACGGAGGTCGACCTCGGCACACAGGACCTCCGCGAGGTCACCGCGTTCGCCGCGGCGTGTGCGGCGGAGGTGCTCGCGGTCTTCGAGGCCGACCGGCCGGACGACGCGCGCCCGCGGGACGCGATCGACGCGGCGAGGGAGTTCGCCGGGGGAGGCGAGCGCGGAAAGCGCCTCCGCGACACCGCCTGGGCGGCGCTGAAGGCGGCCAAGGAAGCGGAGGCCGGGCCCGCGCAGGAGGCGGCGCGTGCGGCGATGGCCGCGGCCGGAGCCGCCTATCTGCACCCGCTGGCCAAGGCCACCCAGGTCAAACACATCCTGGGAGCGTCGGCCCATGCGGCGCGTGCGGCCGAGCTCGCGGCCGGGGACGACAGGACCGTCGGAGCCGAGCGTGTCGAGCGGGCGGCGCGCCGGGCGACACCGGCCGTCGTCGACGTACTCGCACGCTATCCGGCGGCACCGGCCGGCGGGGGACGGGTGGGCGAGCTGATCCGCGAACTGGACGCGCACCTGCGCCCTGGGTGTGGCGGCGGAGGGGGCGGTGTCCCCGGGCCTCATCTGTAGCCCCTGGGGAAGATCGTTCTGGTCTCCCCCGTCCAGTCGGGGCTCTTTCGTGCCCGAGGCCGCGCCCCGAACCCGTCAGACGAAACGCCGTACGAACGCGAGCGCCACGTCCGCGACCTCACGCCACCTGCTGTCGAGCGTCAGCGCATGGTCCCTTCCGTGCAGCTCGACGATCTCCGTGACGCCCGGATTGCGCTTCTGCCGCTTGTACGCGCCGCTGGCGAGCGCCCACGGAATCGCGTTGTCCTTGCCGCCCGAGATGACGAGCAGCGGGCCGCGCTGCGGATTGCGGCAGTCCACCTTCACCTCCGTGCGGGGGTTGAAGTTGGCGAGGGCCGCCTGCATGGGCGGGGCGCACGGCGCGGGCACGGCGTACCGCTCGTAGATGGAGCGGGCCTCCTCCTCGCTGACTGCGTTGGCGTAGGCGTAGCGGAACTGCTGGTACGTCAGAGGCTTCGCGCGCTTGCGGTCGGCGGGGTTCGCGATCATCGGGATCAGCGAACGCACCGTCGTCAGGGGCATCGCGAGGACGCCGCGGAACGGCGCCGGGTCGATGGCCACCGACGCCGCCGAGAGGCCCCGGCCCGCGAGGATCTGCGTGAGCAGCCCGCCGACGGAGTGCCCGATCACCACGGGCTTGCGCTCCAACGTGCCGATGAGGCCCGCCAGATGGTCGGCGACCTGCCCGACCGTGCGGCCCGCGATGGTCTCGGGGTACTGCCTGGCCTCGGTCGTCGTCGCCGCTTCGCCGGGCCACGTCAGGGCGACCGGGGCGAACCCCGCGGCCTCGAAGTGCGGCAGCCAGTGGTCCCAGCTGCTCGCCAGCATCCACAGGCCGTGCACGAAGACGGCCGGTGTGCGGTCGGAGGAATTGGCCCGGTCGATCTGCTCTGCGTCGGTTGCGGACATACCCAGACGCTACGGTCACCGGCGCCGTGCGGTCAGGGGGATTCGACGGTGTTGGCCGATACTGCCGCCCGCCCTGCCGGATCGCACCGTCACGGGTGGGACGCGTGTGTCCGCGGAGGGACCCCTACGGGTGTCAGCGCGCCGCGCCCGACAGGACGCGGTCCACCTGCCGCGGCGAGAGCGCGTGCTCGACCGCGAGGATCCCCGCACCGATCGCCGCCGCGTTCTCCCCGGTACGGCTCGGCTCGATGCGCAGCACATGCGTGGCCAGCGGATGCGAGCGGCGGTAGACGGCCTCCCGGACGCCCGCGAGGAGCTGGTCGTGGACGGCGGCGAGCGCCCCGCCGACGACCACCGTGTCCGGGTTGAAGAAGTTCACCAGGCCGGCGAGCACCTCGCCGACCGCACGGCCCGCCTCACGGACCATGCGCACGGCGTCACGGTTGCCCGACTTGACCAGACGTACGACATCGCTGCCCGACGTGGCATCCAGGCCGAGCGCCGACAACCTGCGGGCGAGCGCGGCGCCACCCGCGACCGCCTCCAGGCAGCCCGTGTTGCCGCACCGGCAGGGATCCTCCACATCACCGACCCGGATGTGCCCGATGTCGCCCGCACTGCCCTGCGCCCCTCGGTGCAGCCTCCCGTCGGCGACGATGCCGCAGCCGATGCCCGTGCCCACCTTGATGTACAGGAGGTAGCGGGTGTCCGGAAAGGCGCGGCGCTGCTCGGCCAGCGCCATCACGTTCACGTCGTTGTCGACCAGGGCCCGCGGGCCGAACCGGTCGGCGAAGAACTCGGGGATGGGGAACTGGTGCCACCCCGGCATGATCGGCGGATCCACCGGCCGGCCCGTGGAGAACTCGACGGGCCCGGGCACGCCGACACCGATCGACTTGAGGCCCCCCGCGTCCCGCCCCGACTCCTTGAGCAGGGTGCGCAGCGTCCGCTCCACGTGGCCGAGAACGGCCTGCGGCCCGTCCGCGATGGACAGCGGGTCCTCGCGCAGCGCCAGCGTCTCGCCGCCGATGTCCATGAGCGCCACCCGGCAGTGCGACGCGCCCAGGTCCACGCCCGCCACCGCGTGCTCGCGGGTCCGCAGCCGGAGCCTGCGCGGCGGCCGCCCGCCCGTCGAGCCGCCGTCGGCCTCCTCCGCGAGGAAGCCGTGCGCGATGAGCGCGTCCACGCGCTGCGAGACCGTCGACCGCGCGAGACCGGTCAACCGGGCGATGTCCGCACGCGTCTCCGCCGCACCGGTGCGCAGCAGGGCGAGCACCTCACCGGGCGAGGACGGCACGGCTGCGGGCAGATGATCCGGCGCTCCAGACATGCCGCAACCTTAGGGACGACTTTCGCTGCTCACAAGGCCGATGCTGTTCGATCGCCGACCTAAGTACCCGTCAATTGCCGCACACAGAAACGCGCTTGAGCCCTTGACAGGTCAAAGCGCGCTCATCACATTGCTCTGCAGACCGCTGCCGAAGGAGCCGAGGGTGCAGGCGATACAGGCAAGCCAGGTGAACCGCACGATGCTGACGATGCGCGGAGTGTCCAAGAGCTTTCTCGGGGTGCGCGTGCTGCACGGGGTCTCACTCGATCTGGCCGCGGGCGAGGTGCACGCCCTCGTCGGCGAGAACGGCGCGGGAAAGTCGACCCTGATGAAGATCCTCGCCGGCGAACACATACCGGACGAGGGCACGATCACGCTCGACGGCACGGAGCACGCCTTCACGCATCCCGCGCAGGCGCAGGCCGCCGGAATCGGCATCATCCACCAGGAGTTCGCGCTCCTCGCCCACCGCACCGTCGCCGAGAACGTCTTCCTCGGCCGCGAGCCCACCCGCCGCGGCCTCGTCGACCGCCGCACGATGGAGACACGAACGGCCGCCCTGCTCGACGAGGTCGGCGTACCGGGCATCACGCCGCGCACGTACGTCCGTGACCTGTCCGTCGCCCGCCAACAGACCGTCGAGATCGTCAAGGCGCTCGCCTCCGACGTGCGCGTGCTGGTCATGGACGAGCCGACCGCTCCCCTCGCCGACCACGAAGCGGGCCTCCTGCACGCGCTCGTACGCCGCCTCGCGGACCGGGGACTCGGCATCCTGTACATCTCGCACCGCCTGCGCGAGGTCTTCGACCTGTCGCAGCGCATCACGGTCCTCAAGGACGGCCGCCACGTGACGACCGTGCCCACCGCGCGGACCGACACCGACCAGGTCGTACGCGCCATGGTCGGCCGCGAACTGAGCGCCTACTACCCGCCCCGCGCCCGCCCCGAAGACATCGGCGACGTCCGCCTGAGCGTCCGCGGCGGCGGCAACGGCCGCCTGTCCGGCATCGACCTCACCCTGCGCGCGGGTGAGGTCACCGGCGTCGCGGGACTCCAGGGCTCCGGCCGCACTTCCCTGGCCCGCGCCCTCTTCGGCGCGGCGCCCTTCACCGAGGGCACCATGACCGTCGACGGCACCGCCCTGCGCCCCACGTCACCGCGCCGGGCCATCCGCGCGGGCATCGCCCTGGTCACCGAGGACCGCAAGGCCGAAGGCCTCGCCCTGCGCCAGTCCGTACGCGACAACGCCCTCCTCGTCACCCGCGCCGTCCCCGACCGGAACAGGCCGCCCGCCGCCCGCGAGCCGACCGCACTCCTCGAACGCGTCCGCCTGCACGCACGCGGCCAGGACCAGCAGACCCAGTACCTCTCCGGCGGCAATCAGCAGAAGGTCGTCATCGCCAAATGGCTCGCCGCGCGGCCCCGCGTCCTGCTCTTCGACGAGCCGACCCGCGGCGTCGACGTCGGCGCCAAGGCCGCCATCCACACCCTCGTCCGCGACCTCGCCCGCGAAGGCCTCGCCGTCCTCATCGTCTCCTCCGAACTGCCCGAACTCATCGGCATGAGCGACCGGATCCTCGTCATGGCCGACGGCCGCATCGCAGGTGAACTCCCGCCGGGCGCCGCCGAGGAGGACGTCATGCGCCTCGCCACCGGACACCCCGAGGCACCCCCGGCACCCGGCGCGCCCCCACCGGCCCGTGGCCCCACCCCGCCCCCGCCCGCGCCCGGCAGATCCGCACAGGAAGGAGCCGCATGACCGGCACCGCCGTCGCGCCGCCCCCCACCGTGAAACCGAGCGTCCGGCACCACCGGAGCCGGCTCGCCGACCCGGCCGTCGGCATCTGGCTCGCGGCCGCCGCCGTCACCGCACTCGGCTGGATCGTCGTCGCCGCCCGCGGCGGAGACTTCCTCACCCTCGCCAACATCGTCGGCATCCTGCAGAACTGCGTCGCCCTCGGCCTCGTCGCCGTCGGCCAGACCGCCGTCATCCTCACCGGCTCCCTCGACCTGTCGGTGGCCTACCTCATCAGCCTCGGCACGCTCGTCGCCGCCACCACCATGGAGGACGGCGGCGTCGTCACCGCGGTCCTCGCCGTCCTCGCCCTCTCGGCGGCCGTCGGCCTCGCCAACGGCCTCATCGTCACCGGACTCAAGGTCAACGCCTTCATCGCCACCCTCGGCACCGCCTTCATCCTGCGCGGCTGGATCGAGGACAACTACACAGGCCCCGCGGGCAAGGTCACCGTCTCCTTCCAGCACCTCGGCTACGACCGCATCGGTCCCTTCCCCGTCTCCCTCTTCCTGCTCCTCGCGGTCGCCGCCGCACTCTGGCTGATCACGCGCCGCACCCGCTTCGGCCACCACCTCTACGCCACCGGCGGCGACGAGCACGCGGCACGCCTCTCCGGCGTCCGCACCCGCCGCACCGTCGTCGCCGCGCACGTCCTGTGCTCGCTGTGCGTGGGCGCCGCCGCGCTGTTCCTCGCCGCACGCCTCGGCTCCGGCGCCCCCTGGGCCGGCACGGAGGCCCGCTACGACCTGGAGTCGATCGCCGCCGTCGTCCTCGGCGGCACGGCGCTCGCGGGCGGCCGCGGGGGAGTGGTCGGCACCCTGGGCGGCGTCCTCGTCCTCGCCGTCCTGGACTCCGTCTTCAACCAGCTCGGCGTCGATCCGTTCTTCAAGAACGTCGTCCGCGGCGTCGTCATCATCGCCGCCGTCGCCCTCTACGCCCGGCGCGGCAGCAGGAGGCCCACATGACCACGGCCACGGCGACCGGCGCGACGTACCAGCGCGTGGTCCGCTCCCTCGGCACCGGCGCTCCGGTCTACGCGCTCCTCGCGGTGCTGCTCGTCCTCCTCGCGGTCACCGACATCGGCTTCTACGAACCCGACCGCTTCCTCGCCTTCGTCAAACGGGCGGCGCCCCTGGTGATCCTCGCGGCGGGCCAGTACCTGGTCATCGTCTGCGGCGAGTTCGATCTGTCCGTGGGGGCGATCGTGACCGCCGGGGTCGTCGCGGCCGCCGAGGTCTACGGCTCGTTCCCCGGCGCGCCCTGGTTGCTCATCACCGCCGGACTGCTGCTCGCGGGAGCGCTCGCCGGGCTGCTGAACGGCCTGATCACCACCTGGCTGCGCGTCCCGTCGTTCATCACCACGCTCGGCATGATGCTGATCCTCGAAGGAGCCGTCTTCTACTGGACGGGCGGCTCGCCGCACGGCCAACTCCCGCAGGACTTCCGGCAGCTGGGCCGCGGCACCGCGCTGGGTTGGCTGCCCTGGGCCGTCGTCGCCTGCCTCGCCGCGGGCGCCCTCGCGGTCCTCCTCATGCGCTCCGACTTCGGCCGGACGCTCGTCGCGACCGGCGACAGCGAACGCACCGCGGCCCTGTCGGGCGTACGCGTGCACCGGGCCCGCGTCATCGCCTTCGTCCTCTCCGGGGTGGCCGCCGCGCTCGCCGCCGTCCTCGTCGGTGGCTTCTCCGGCGTCTCCGCGCAGGCAGGGCGAGGGTACGAGTTCGAGGCGATCACCGCCGTGGTCCTCGGCGGCGTCGTGCTCGGCGGCGGCCGCGGCAGCGTCGTCGCCGCGATGGCCGGCGCCTTCTCCCTGCAGGCCCTGTTCACCCTGCTCAATCTGCGGGGCGTGTCTGGCGCCCTGGAGTCCACCGTCCAGGGCGTCATCGTCATCGCCGCCGTCGGCATCGGTGCCGCCGACTGGTCCCGGCTGCGCCGTCGTCGTACCCACTCCTCGGGAGGGACACCCACATGAACCCCCGCACGGTCCGCAGACGCATGCTCGCCCCGGCCGCCGTCCTGCTGTCGGGCGCCCTGCTCGCCGCGTGCTCCAGCGACACCCCGCTCGACGCGCCCGCCGCCGCGAGCGGAAGCACGGACACCGATGGCGACAAGCCGTCCGAGTTCTTCGAACGGTCCGAATACAAACGGCAGATGGCGCTCGCCCGCGAGACCCCTCGGGGCCCGGCGGGCAAACCCTGGGAGCAGATGCTCGAACCACAGATGACCAGCACCGCCCAGTACGAGAAGAAGGGTTCGGGCGGCGTGCACCTCTGCTTCTCCAATGCGGGGGTCTTCAACCCCTGGCGGCAGGTCGGCCTCAAGACCATGAAGGCCGAGGTGAAGCTGCACGAGAACATCTCCGACTTCACCGTCCTCGACGCGCAGGGCAAGGACGACAAGCAGATCTCCGACATCCAGGAACTCGCCGGGAACAAGGACTGCGACGCCCTCATCGTCTCCCCGAACACCACCGCCACTCTCACCCCCGCCGTGAAGGAGGCCTGCGGCAAGCTGCCCGTCATCGTCTTCGACCGCGGCGTCGAGACGGACTGCGCGGTCACCTTCGTCAACCCGATCGGCGGGTACGGCTACGGCGCGGTCGCCGCCGACTTCCTCGTCGACGAGGTCGAGCCGAAGGGGAAGATCCTCGCCCTGCGGATCTCACCGGGAGTCGACGTCCTCGAAACCCGCTGGTCCGCGGCGAAGCTCGCCTTCGACAGGAGCCGACTCGACGTCGCCGACGTGAAGTTCACCGACGGCGACCCCGCCAAGACCAAGTCCATCGTCGCCGACGCCATCTCCCGGCACGGCTCCATCGACGGCGTGTGGATGGACTCCGGCGCCACCGCGGTCGCCGCCGTCGAGGCCTTCGAGGACGCGGGCGTCGACGTACCGCCCATCACCGGCGAGGACCAGCAGGACTTCCTGGAGGCCTGGAAGGAGAAGAAGCTCACCGCCATCGCCCCCACCTATCCGACCTTCCAGTGGCGTACGCCCGTCATCGCCGCCCTCCGCGTCCTGGACGGCAAGCCGGTCCCCAAGGAGTGGAAGCTGCCGCAGCCCACCGTCACGCAGGCCAACCTCGACGAGTACCTCCGCGACGACATGCCGCCGCTGCACTACGCCATGTGCGGCTGCCGGAAGCTGCCCGGCTACCCCGAGGACTGGGGAGGGAAGAAGTGACGCCGACGGACGGGCCTCAACCGCGCTCCACAGTCTGGAAGTTGGGCGCCAACCCCTGGATCTGGCACTCACCCGTGACCACCGACGCACTCGCCGAGACCCTTCCCCGCCTCGCCGACTGGGGCTTCGACTGCGCGGAACTCCCGCTGGAGAACCCCGACGACTGGAACCCCGCCGCCGTCGCCAAGGTCCTGGACGCCACCGGCATCTCCCCGGCCGCCGTCGTCGCGGTCATGTCCGACGGCCGCAACCTCGTCCGCGCCGACCCGGTCACCGCCCGCACCACGCAGGACTACCTCCGCCGCTGCGTCGACGCGGCGCACGCGGTCGGCGCCCCCGTGGTGGCCGGACCCGTCTACGCGCCGGTCGGCCGCACCTGGCGCATGGACCGCACCGTGCGCGCGGCGGCCTACGAGGAGTGGCGGGCCAACATCGCCCCCGTCGTCGCTTACGCGGCCCGCGCCGGGGTCCGCATCGCCGTCGAGCCCCTCAACCGGTACGAGACGAGTCTGCTCAACACCGTCGCCCAGACCCTCGACGCCCTCGAAGGCCTCCCCGGTGACGCCATCGGCATCGCCCTGGACACGTACCACCAGAACATCGAGGAGCACTCCCTGCCCGAGGCCGTGGCCGTCGCGGCGGGGCGCATCGTCCACGTCCAGGTGTGCGCCAACGACCGCGGCGCGCCGGGCGCCGACCACCTCGACTGGCCCGGCTTCCTGGCCGCGCTGCGGGCGGCCGAGTACCGGGGCGCCCTGTGCATCGAGTCGTTCACCGCCCACAACGACGCCATCGCGGTCGCCGCCTCCGTCTGGCGGCCCCTGGCCCGCGGTCAGGACGAGCTCGCCACGGACGGCCTGCGCTTCCTGCGCCGCACCCTCGCGGCCCTCTGAACACTCCGCGTCTTCCGGCATCCGGCACACCCGTTCCGACCACACAGAGAGGACCACTCATGAGCTGTCATGCTCGTGACACACAAGGTCTCAGGGGTCCACGAAGAGCGGTCGTCGCCCTGGCCGCCGCCCTGCTCCTCACCGTGGCCTTCCTGCCCGGCGCCGGAGCCACGGCCGCCGACAGGGCCCCCGCCTTCCGCGCCCTGCTCTTCACCAAGGCCGTCGGATACGTCCACGACTCCATCCCCGCCGGCGTCCAGATGGTGCAGGAGCAGGCGGCGACGGAGAACTTCGAGGTCGTCCGGACCGACGACGCCACCGTCTTCGACGACGCCAAGCTCAAGGACTTCGACGTCATCATCATGCTGCAGAACTCCGGCATGGTCTGGGACACCGAGGCGCAGCGCGACGCCATGAAGAAGTACGTGAAGAGCGGCAAGGGCGTCGTCGCCCTGCACAACACGCTCGACATGGGCGTCGAGGACTCCTTCCCCTGGTGGGACGAGCTCATCAACGCGGGCGCCCACATGCCCGCCCACTCCCCGGGCGTCCTCAAGGGCACCGCCAAGGTCGCCGACCGCGCCCACCCCTCCACCAAGGGCCTGCCGGAGCGCTGGGAGCGCCCGGAGGAGTGGTACAACTTCGACAAGAACCCCCGAGGCGACGTCCACGTCCTGGTGACCGCGGACGAGACGACGTACGACCCGGGCGGCTCCGCGATGGGCGCCGACCATCCCATCTCCTGGTGCCGCAACGCCGAGGGCGGCAAGGTGTGGGCCACCGCCATGGGCCACGACAAGGCCTCCTACAGCGAGCCCGCCTTCCGCGAACACGTGCTCGGCGGCATCAAGTGGGCCGCGGGCAACGCTCCCGGCGACTGCGGCGGCACCGTCTGGTCCGGCTACGAGAAGACCGCCCTGGACGACAACACCGCCGACCCCATGGAGCTCGACGTCGCCAAGGACGGCAAGGTCTTCTACGTCCAGCGCAGCGGCGAGGTGAAGATCTTCGACCCGAAGACCCACGCCACCACCACCGCGGGCAAGCTCGACGTGTACACGGGCGGCGAGGACGGCCTGGTCGGCATGGAGCTCGACCCCAAGTTCGCCACCAACCGCTGGATCTACCTCTACTACGCGCCCGCCAAGGCCACCGACGACGTCAACCGACTCTCCCGCTTCACGGTCAGGAAGAACAACACCCTCGACCTCACCAGCGAGAAGAAACTCCTCGACGTCCCCGCCTACCGCGACCGCACCTTCCCCGAGCCGGGACACACCGGCGGCGCCGTCGAGTTCGGCCCCGACCGCACCCTCTACCTCGGCGTCGGCGACGACACCCCGCCCAACCTCGACCCCGCCTGGCAGGGCTACGCCCCCCTCGACTGGCGCCCCGGCAAACAGATGCTGGACGCCGCCCGCACCGCGGGCAACACCAACGACCTGCGCGGCAAGATCCTGCGCATCAAACCCAAGGACAAGGGCGGCTACACCATCCCCAAGGGCAACCTCTTCCAGCAGGGCACGCCCAAGACCCGCCCCGAGATCTACGCCATGGGCTTCCGCAACCCGTTCCGCTTCACCGTCGACCCCCGGACGGGGTACGTGCACGCCTCCGACTACGGCCCCGACCGCGGCGGCCCCACCACGGAACGCGGCCCCGAGGGCCTGGTCGAGTACAACGTCATCAAGAAGGCCGGCAACTTCGGCTGGCCCTTCTGCCACGGCAACAACCAGGCCTACGCGCCCTACGACCCCGACACCCAGAAGGCGGGCCCCAAGTTCGACTGCGCCAAGCCCGTCAACCCGTCACCCAACAACACGGGCCTGAAGGACCTGCCGCCCCTGGAGCAGCCCGAGATCTGGTACGGCTACGGCACCTCCCAAGAGTTCCCCGAAATGGGCTCCGGCGGCTCCGCACCCATGAGCGGACCCGTCTACCACTACGACGCGAAGAACCCCTCCACGACGAAGTTCCCCGCCTACTTCGACGGCGCGAACTTCTTCTACGAGTGGGCACGCGACTCCGTGAAGGAGATCCGCTTCGACCAGGACGGCAAGCTGCTCAAGATCAACGACTTCCTCAAATCGGCGAAGTTCGCCAAGCCCATGGACATGACCTTCGGCCCCGACGGATCGCTGTACGTCCTGGAGTGGGGCAGCGAGTTCGGCGGCGGCAACAACGACTCCGGGCTCTACCGCGTCGACTACGCACAAGGCCAGCGCATCCCGCTCGCCAAGGCCAAGGCGTCCGCCACCGACGGACCCATCCCGCTGAAGGTCGACTTCTCCAGCACGGGCAGCACCGACCCCGACGGCGACGCCCTCGGCTACGCCTGGGACTTCGACGGCGACGGCACCTACGACTCGACGGAACCCAACCCCTCCCACATCTACACGACCAAGGGCGACTACAACGCCCAGCTCAAGGTCACCGACTCCACGGGCAAGTCCGGCTACGCCAACGTCCCCGTCACCGCAGGCAACACCGCGCCCAAGGTGACGATCGAGACGCCCGTCCACGGCAAGCTCATCGACTTCGGCGACAAGATCCCGTACAAGGTCACCGTGACCGACCCGGAGGACGGCACCGTCGACTGCTCGAAGGTGACGGTCAACCCGGCACTCGGCCACGACGACCACGAGCACCCCACCACCGACCTCCCCGGCTGCGAGGGGACCGTCGACACCGGTGACCTCGGCGGACACCCCGAGGGCGCCGACCTCACGTACGTCCTCAACGCCAAGTACACCGACAAGGGCGGCGACGGAGTCAGCGCCCTGACCGGGTACGGCCGATCCGTGCTGCAGCCCAAGCACAAGCAGGCCGAGTACCGCGACGACCAGTCGGGGACGCGCGTCGTCCCGCAGGAAGGGGCCGAGAACGGCAAGCGCGTCGGCGACATCAGCAACGGCGACTGGATCGCCTTCGACCCGATGAGCGTGGAGGGCATCGGCAAGGTCGCGTACCAGCTGTCCTCGCCGTACGGCGTCGGCTCCATCGAGCTGCGCGCCGACGCACCCGACGGCAAGCTGCTCGCCACGACCCCCGTCCCCGACACCGGGGGCTGGGACACCTACCGGTCGACACCCGCCGTCCCGGTCGAGGCCCTGACCGGAACCCACAAGCTGTACCTGGTGTTCACGTCGCCCCAGGACAACTCGTTCGACGTCGACGCGGTGCGGTTCTCGGCGCCCTAGTCGTCCCGGCCACAAACGAAGGGTCCGCGGTGCGCCCCTGTCCAAAGCGCACCGCGGACCTGTTTCCCCGTCAGCGAGTGCCGACCGCCGCACGCACGGCCCG
This sequence comes from Streptomyces venezuelae, assembly GCF_008642335.1. NCBI lineage: Bacteria > Bacillati > Actinomycetota > Actinomycetes > Kitasatosporales > Streptomycetaceae > Streptomyces > Streptomyces venezuelae. The sequence continues at coordinate 7,793,393 of NZ_CP029191.1, forward strand.
GCGGGCCAGCTGGCAGTCGTCGTGCAGCCGCCTCAGCAGCAGCCGCTGTTCCTCGCCGGACGGCGCAGCACCGGGATGGGCCGGGCCCGGTGCCGCCGGGGCCGCGTCGTGCATCGAACGCTGCACGGCCGTTTCGTACGTACGGATCTCCCTGGTCAGGACCAGCATCAGGTTGACCAGGAACGCGTCACGCGCCGCCGGGCCCGCCGCCTGCGCCAGCTGACTGATCTCGCGCCGCGCCACCGGGGCGTCCCCGAGCACCGACCACAGGGTCGCCAGGTCGTACCCCGGCAGGTACCAGCCGGCGTGCTCCCAGTCGACGAGGACGGGCCCCGGAGGCGAGAGCAGGATGTTCGACAGCAGGGCGTCGCCGTGGCAGAACTGCCACATCGCCTGGTGACCCTGGCCCTGATGCGCGACGGAGTGCGCGATGCCGTGCAGCAGCTTCTGCAGGTCGCCCATGTCGCGGTCCGTCAGCAGGCCCAGCTCGTGGAAGCGGGTGATGCGCTTGCCGTAGTCCATCGGCTTGCCGAACATCTCGGCCGGCGGCCGCCACTGGTTGAGGCGGCAGATGGAGCTCAGCGCCGCCCGGATGTCCGGACGCGGCGGGGACTCGATGGGATGCCGGTGCAGCGCCGCCACCCGTCCGGGCATTCGCTCGATCACCAGTGTGCAGTCGTCCGGATCGGCCGCGATGAGCCGCGGCGCACGGACCGGCGGGCGGTGCCGGACGAATGAACGGTATACCGCTATTTCGTGCCTGATCCGCTCCGCCCAGCCGGGCGAGTGGTCCAGCAGACACTTGGCGACGGCGGTGCTGCGCCCGGTCGTGCCGACGAGCAGCACGGTGCGACCACTTCTGCGGAGCACCTGCACCGGATTGAACTCGGGGCAGATGCGGTGCACCGAGGCGATCGCGGTGCGCAGTTGCGCCCCCTGGGGGCCGGACAAGTCGAGTCTCCCGCTGAGCGTTTGCGTGCCGGCGCCCGGCATGCGGGGCGTGCGGCCGACGCCCAGCGGCGCGCCCGCGGGGCGCACCGGCTCCAGATAGGGACCGTTCCCCGACGACGGGGTCACCTCGCGGCTCCGGTGGACCGGGGGACGCGGGTGCAGCGGCCGGGGCGGGGCGGACACGGAGGACGATGCTGCGTACATGGGCGATACAGATCCCTTCGTGTGCCTGTGAATTGCGTGCGCCTCCCGGCCCGATCGCTTCGGGTGCACCCTGGGGAGTGCCTTGCGGCGACCGGGTCGGGGTGGCGCACTCCTACCTGACACCCGCCGTCCCCTGGCACACCATGTGGCGCACCCTGGCGAACCCTGGCGAATAGTCGCTCAGCAACTGACAGAGGGTTACTGTCAACTCAGCCGAGAACCTGGGGGCTTGACGTGAACGGACAACCCAACACCCGCCTTTGCGACCTGTTCGGCCTGGCCGGCTGGTCGAAGGGGGAGCTCGCGAGACTGGTGAACCGGCAGGCGGCGGCCATGGGCCACCCCCAGCTGGCCACCGACACCTCGCGGGTGCGGCGGTGGATCGACATGGGAGAGATCCCGCGCGATCCGGTGCCGCGGGTGCTGGCTGTTCTGTTCACCGAGCGTCTCGGCCGTGTCGTGACCACTGAGGATCTGGGTCTGGTCCGGCACGGGCGCGCAGGGAAGCGGCGTGGCGACGGGAGTGTGGAGCACCCCGACGGCGTGCCGTGGGCGCCCGAGCGGACGGCCGCGGTCCTCACCGAATTCACGGGAATGGACCTCATGCTCAACCGACGCGGCTTGGTGGGCGCGGGCGCTGCGCTTGCCGCAGGCTCCGCACTCAGCAGCGCCATGCACGACTGGCTGCACACCGATCCGGCCCTCAAGGCCGACGCCCCCCGTATCGAAGACCCCTTGCACGTCGACCCCGCGGGGCTCGACCGCTACGAGGCCGCTCCCATCGGGTCCCAGGAGATCGAGGAACTGGAGCGCTCCGTCGAAGTGTTCCGCGCCTGGGACGCGGCCCGCGGCGGCGGGCTGCAGCGCAAGGCCGTGGTGGGCCAGCTCAACGAAGTGGGCGGCATGCTCGCCTACCGGCACCCCGACCACCTCCAGCGGCGCCTGTGGGGCGTCGCCGCCAACCTCGCCGTGCTCGCCGGATGGATGTCGCACGACGTCGGCCTGGAGCCCACGGCGCAGAAGTACTTCGTCATCGCCGCGCACGCCGCCCGCGAGGGCGGCGACCGCCCGCGCGCCGGCGAGGCACTGTCGCGTGCCGCGCGCCAGATGGTGCACCTCGGCAAACCGGACGACGCCCTGGACCTGATGAAGCTCGCCAAGTCGGGCGCGGGCGAGGAGGCCCTGCCCCGCACCCGGGCGATGCTCTACACCATCGACGCCTGGGCCCACGCGTCGATGGGGCGCGGTCAGGCGATGCGACGCGCCCTCGGTCTCGCCGAGGACCTCTTCGTGTCCGACAAGGGGGACGTACCGCCGCCGAGCTGGATGCAGATGTTCGACGAGGCGGATCTGCACGGCATGCAGGCCCTGGCCTACCGCACCCTCGCCGACCATGAGGCGTCCGCGGCGAGCGCGGCGCAGCGGCACGCGAAGGAGGCGATCGAGCTGCGGGCCGCGAACCGCGACCGGTCGCAGATCTTCGACTACATCTCGCTCGCGTCGGCCTGCTTCATCGCCGACGACCCCGAACAGGCCGACCGGTACGCACGCTTGGCGCTGGTGTCGATGCGGGCGAACTCCTCGCACCGCACCTGGGACCGGCTGCGCGAGATGTACCGGCTGACCGCGCAATACGCGGGCTACCCGAAGATCCAGGACCTGCGCGAGGAGATCAAGTTCGCCCTGCCGAAGGCGAAGGGCACCAGGGGGAGGACGGCGAGGGCGTAACGCACCGGAGCACGCACATGTGACATCGCGCGGTCGGACGCTTCAGACCCGCGCGACCAACAGGCAGGCGTCGTCCTCACGAGGTGCCTCGCCGAATTCCTCGACGACGGTCCGCACGCAGTCCTGTGTCGTACGCGCCTCGGCGAAACGGGACGCGAGGGAGAGCAGCAGACCCGTCGCCGTGTCCCTGTCGCGCCGCGGCACCAGGCCGTCGGTGTGCAGCAGCAACAGGTCTCCGGGCCGCAGTTGCTCATCGGCCTGCTCGTACGCCGCGCCGGAGGTCGCGCCCAGGAGCACGCCGTGCGGTGGCGTGAGCGCGCGCCCCGTCCCGTCGCGGAACAGCAACGGGGCGGGGTGTCCTGCCTGCGCCCAGGTGAGTAAGTGCGTGGCGGGGTCGAAGCGGCAGCAGACGGCGCTGCCGAGGGCGGGCTGGGCCGTGGCATCCAGCAACTGGTTCAGCCAGCCCATGATCCGGCCGGGTTCCGCGAGGTGACCGGGTCGCGCTCCGGCGACCGCCATGCCGCGCAGCGCGCCGAGCAGCATCGCCATGCCGGAGGTGACGGCGACGCCGTGCCCGGTGAGGTCGCCGACGCTCAACAGGGCGTCGCCGCCGGGCAGTTCCATCGCGTCGTACCAGTCGCCGCCGATGAGTGCGCTGGTCGCGGAAGGGAGGTAGTGCGCGGCGAGGTCGAGCCGTCCGGGGCCGCCGTGCGGCAGTCGCAGGGAGCCGCGCCACGGCGGCAGGACCGCCTCCTGCAGGGCGACGGCGAGACGGTGCTCGGTCTGTGCGATGTCGTGGTGGCGCTGGAGCGAGTCGCGGCTCTCGCGCACGGCGCGCTGGCTGCGGCGCAGTTCGCTGACGTCCCGCAGGACCGCCCACATGGAGGCGGTGGAGCCGTCGCCGGCGAGCACGGGTTCGCCCATCATGTGCACCTGGCGTTCGCGGCCGTCCGTGCGCAGGATGCGGAACTCGCCGTCGATGGGTTTTCCGTCGATGAGGCAGTCCGTGACCATCGCCGTCAGCTGAGGCTGGTCGTCGGGGTGCACCAGGGACGGGAACTCGTCGAGGGAGAGCGGGGGTGCGGCGGGGTCGCGGCCGAGGATGTCGTAGAGCTCGCCGGACCAGGTCGCCTCGTCGGTGAGGAGGTTCCACTCGGCGCTGCCCACGCGGCTCAGGAGGGAGCCCCGGCCCGGCTCGGCGGACTCCGGGGCGGCGGGTGGGGCGGGCTCGCCGCCCGTCCGCGGCGGGCCGTCCCGCAGCTGCGCCAGATGGTCGTCGAGGTCGTTGAGCTGGTGGACCGCCAGGTCGCACAGGGCCCGCTGCCAGCGTCCCTCGGCGTCCCCGCGGTCCGCCGCGGCGTCGCGCCGCACGGCGTCGACGTCGACGCGGAGCCGGCGCGTCTGCGAGATCAGCGCATCGACCGTGCCGCGCTCGGGCGGCTGGGCGGCTGCGTGGTCCGCAAAGACATGGGACGGCATGAGGTGCTCCGTTGAGGTGCGGTGCGACTCCGTTGAAGGTGGTGCGATGCGACCAGCTTGACGGGTGGTGGACCGCTAATGACTTTCGCACAGCAGGGGGTGGGCCGTAAGGGATTTGGCAACACACGATGCGGTGGTGCTTCTGGCATATGCCTATGTCCTGCGGATACGCGTACCAGGGTGCGGAAGTCCAGAGGGAGTACGTGAAGACGGTGTAGAGGTACGACGTGGAATGTGGGACTCCGGTGGGGGAGGTGGGGGTGAGCCTGGGCGAGGGGTGCGTGCACGGGCCGTCGCGGCTCCGGGGCACCGACCGGACGTCGTTCCTGGGTCCCTCGCGAGGCGAACTCCCGTACGAGAGGGGTGTGTTGAACGTACAAGAACGGCGAGAATTGACCCCTCTCGCCGAGGCGGTCAGGACCGCAGATGGCGGATGACCGCGAGCACCCGGCGGTTGTGGTCGTGCGAGGCGGGCAGCCCGAGCTTGTCGAAGACGGCGGCCACGTGCTTCTCCACCGTGCCCGCGGAGACGTAGAGGGCCTGGGCGATGGCGGCGTTGGAACGCCCCTCCGCCATCAACGAAAGCACCTCGCGTTCGCGCGGCGTGAGCGGGGCCAGTTCCGCCCTGCGGCTGCCCGCGCCGGCGAGCTGCGTGACGACCTCCGGGTCGAGCGCGGTGCCGCCCGCCGCCACCCGCTCCAGCGCGTCCGTGAACTCCGCGACGTTCGCCACCCGGTCCTTGAGCAGATAGCCGACGCCTGCGGAACCGGCTGCGAGGAGCCGTGTGGCGTACTTCGTCTCCACGTACTGGGAGAAGAGCAGCACACCCGTGCCGGGGTGTTCCGCGCGGATGTCGATGGCGGCACGCAGGCCCTCGTCGGTGTGGGTCGGCGGCATCCGGATGTCGACCACGGTGACGTCGGGTCGGTGTGCGGCGACCGCCTCGCGCAGGGCGTCCGCGTCGCCCACGGCGGCACAGATCTCGTGGCCACGCTCGGTGAGCATCTGGGCCAGCAACTCACGCAGTACGGCGGCGTCCTCGGCGATCACGACACGCATGACGGGCATGCTCTCACGCACGCGGACCTCGCACGTTCCCGTACCGCACGCCGTCACGCCCTCAAGCCCGTAACGCCGTCACGCCCGCAGGGGGAGCTCGACGGTCACGGTCGTCGGGCCACCCTCGGGGCTGCGGATGTCGATGCGCCCGTCGACGGTGCGAACCCGCTGGGCGAGCCCGGCGAGGCCGCTGCCGCCACCCGTCTCCAGCGCGGCGCCGCCCCGCCCGTCGTCGGTGACCCGCAGTCGCAGCAGCCCGTCCTGCTGCGTCACGCCGATCGCGGCCTGCCGCGCCCCGCTGTGCTTGATGACGTTCGTCAGGAGCTCGGCGGCGCAGAAGTACGCGATGGTCTCGATCGCCGGAGTGGGACGCACCGGCACGTCCGCCGACAGCCGTACCGGCACCGTGCTGCGGGCGGCGAGCGTGGCGAGGGCGTCCGGCAGGCCGTCGTCCAAGGCGGGCGGGTGGATGCCGCGGGCCAGGTCACGCAGCTCGGTGAGCGCCTCCGTGGCGTTCCGGTGCGCGCCGTCGACGAGCTTGCGCAGGCGAGGGACATCCGGCTGCCGCCCCTCGACGAGCCCCTCCTTGATCATGTCGAGCCCCATCGCCACCGCCACGAGGCGCACCTGCGCCCCGTCGTGCAGATCGCGCTCGACCCGCCGTAGCAGCGCCACCGAGTCGTCGACGGCGAGCGCCCGCGTCTCCTCCAGATCGCGTACGCGGTCGGCCAGCCGCCCCGGTCCGAGGAGCGCCCCGATCAGCCACCGGTCACCCGCGACCACGAGCCGGGTCACCCACGGAGCACACAGCAGCGCCGCCACACCGACCAGGACCGCACCCCAGGTCCCCGCGAACGTGTCGACTTCCGGTCCGCCGAAGGGGACCGGGGTGAGCAGCGGCATCCCGTCGGGGTCGCCCGGCCCGGGCCGCTGCCCGAAGACCGCCCACCGCAGCGGGGCGGTGAGGTTCACGAGCCCCGTGACCCACCACAGCACGGCGTACGCCCCGAGCGCGCCGACGGGCAGCTTCGCGAGTACGTAACCCGCCGACCGCCACCCCGCCCCGTCCCGCAGCCGCGCGTCGAGACGCGCCACGAAGCCACCGCCGGGCCGGAACGGGGGCGGCGCGGGCGTCCGTACGCCGAGCAGTCCCACGGCGAGCCCGCGATGGACGCCGCCCAGCGCGCGGGCGAGCCGCAACCCGCCGATGAGCAGCAGCGCGCCCACCACGGCGAGCACCAGCGAGAGGGTGAACCCGGCACCGAGCGTGAGCACGACGGCGAGCACCGTCCCGCCCGCGAGCCCCAGCGGAAACCCGATGAGACAGTACGCGGCCTCGGCCCACGCGCGCCTGGCGAAGGGAGCGCGGAGGCCGGTCACGAGGAGGGGCCGGAGGCGGTCGCCGGATCGGGGAAGGACCTGCACGTGCGGAACTCCTGGTTCGGATGTGCTCTTCTCGTGGGATGTCGAGGTCCGTAGTCTTCTATGTCGACCGTCTGAGTCTCTCTGCATAGACGGGGGATACGTGGACACTGCGGGTTTACTGCTGCTCGGCGCGGCAGGCGGAGCGGTACGTGGCGTCGTGCACGCATACGACTGCATGTCCGAATGGCTCCTGAGACGGCAGGAGTTCCGGCTCTCCGAGCAGCCCGAGGCCCAGGGGCCGCCTCCCTCTTTCAGTGCGTTCTACGACGTCGCGGGCGAGAGCATCGCGGCCGCGGTTCACATCATGATGGGCGCCGGGGTGGCGGCACTCATGGCGGCCTCGGGGCAGGTCGACGGAGGCTTCGCGACCTTCACGGTCGGAGCGTCGGCGCCGCTGATCCTCGTGCAACTGCAGCACACCAGGCTGGCGGAGGCCGTCGTGGGCCACCCCAACGCAGTGCAGGGTCCCCCGCCACAGGAAGCGGAGCCACCGACGGCCGGGCCGCAGACCGGACCACCGAACGGACCGTCGACCGGACGGCCCGCCTCTCGACGGTCGGCCGCGGACCCGAGGGGTGCCGAATGACGCGGCCGACCCTGCTCCGTCGTGCCGCCGCGGCCACGTTCGGAATGGACCGCCGAGCAAACCGAGTCCCCGTCCAACTCCCCGCGCAGCAGCTCACGTTGACGCGTAGAGCCGCGGCCGCGGTCATCGGTGTCCGTACACGCCGCCCGCAGACAGCAGTGAACGAACAGCGACCGGTACAGGACGCGGCCGTGCCGCGTCCTGCTGCCGGTCCTCCTTCCGAGCGGCTCCCGTTGGTGACGTTCGCCCCGGTGGCTCTCGGCCTGCCCGAGGGGCGCCGGGACAGGCAGGCGGCCGGGCCACGCATACCGCGCTACGGACTGGTCCTGATCACGGCCGCCGCTGTAGGTGCCATCGTGTCCGGGGCATACCTCTACTTCGAGAGCACCCACGTGCACGGAGAGGGCCCCGCGAACCGGGCACCCCAGGCGACAGCGACGATCACGTCGACGGGCGTCATACCGAGCGAGTATCTCGGCACCTGGGAGGGAGCTCTCGAGAACGCCGAGGGCCGTCACACCCGGAAGATGGTGATCCGCCAGGGCTACGTGGACGAGACGGTCATGACGCTGACGGCGACCGGTCCGGCGGCGAACGGGGACGTCTACCGCTGTGTCTTCAAGGCGGAGCTCGACTCGGTCACGCGCAACGCCGTCCGGCTGAGCGCTTCGACGCGGATCGCGGCGAAGCCGGCCTCGGCCTGCACGGCCGGCAAGCCCTCGAAACTGACCTTGCTGAGCAAGGACAGGCTGCGGCGGGCCGGCGGCGATGAGGGCGACAGGATGACGTACTACCGCTCCGGTCGGAGGAAGTGATGAGCGGCGAGGATCGGGGAGGCTCCGGTCAGCAGTTGCCGAAGTTGCGGTTGGATGAGCTGCAGGTGCGGATCGATGCCGCCCGGGGGACGCAGGGCCGGATCCACAGCCTGCTGGAGGCGGTTCTTTCGGTGGGGCGGGAGCTGGATCTTCCGCAGGTGTTGCGTCGTATCGTCGAGGCCGCCGTGGTGCTGGTCGACGCCGAGTACGGGGCCCTGGGGGTGATCGCGGGCGATCGGCGGCTGTCCGAGTTCCTGACCGTCGGCATCGACGAGGAGAGACGGCGGAAGATCGGTGCGCTTCCCCCTCGGCGTTCCCATCCGGGTGCGCGACACGGTGTTCGGGAACCTCTACCTCACGGAGAAGCGCGGGGCGGACGAGTTCGACGCGGAGGACGAGGCGGTGCTCTCCACGCTCGCCGTGGCCGCCGGCGTGGCGATCGAGAACGCGCGGCTCTACGAGGAGGCCAGACTCCGGGAACGCTGGCTGCGGGCCAGCTCCGAGGTGACCAACACCCTGATGCCCGGGGCGCCGAGCGCCGACGTGCTGGGGCTGATCGTCGAGCAGGCGCGTGTGATCGCCGCCGCGGACGTGGGGATGATCGCGGAGTACGTGGCCGGGGCGGCCGCGCTGCAGCCGACGTGCGCGGTCGGCGTGGACGCGGAGCAGCGGAGCGGGCTCGTGCTGTCCGCGCAGGACGACTTCGTCGGCGCCGCGCTCTCCGCCGCGGAACCCGTGGTGAGTGCGGACATCGCGAACGACGTCCGTATCGGAGCGGGGGAGCAGCCCTGGACGGGGCTGGGGCCGGTGGTCGCCGTGCCGCTCGGGTCGGGCGGCAAGAGCCATGGCGTGCTCCTGCTGGGGCGTCTGGCGGGCCGTGCCGGGTTCGTCGACGCCGACACCGGGCCCCTGCTCGGCTTCGCCGGTCAGGCCGCGCTGGCGCTGGAGCTCGCCGAACGGCGCCGCGACGCCGAACAGATCGCCCTGCTGCGGGACCGGGACCGCATCGCCCGCTACCTGCACGACCTGGCGATCCAGCGACTGTTCGCCGCCGGGATGACCCTGCAGAGCACTCAGCGCTTCGTCGACCATCCGGAAGCGGTCGCACGTTTGTCGCGGACCGTCGACGACCTCGACGACACCATCAAGATCATCAGGTCGACCATCTTCGGCCTCCGGTCGCAAGCCGCCGGGGCCACGGGTGCCCGTGGGCTGCGCGAGCGGGTCTCGAGCGCCGTGCAGGCCTCGGTGAACGTGCTCGGTTTCGCTCCTGCCCTGCGTATCGAAGGCCTCGTCGAGACCGAGGTCGACCATGAGGTCGCCGACCACGCCCTCGCCGTGGTGGGCGAAGCGCTCAGCAACGCGGCTCGGCACTCCGGGGCCCGCTCCGTGAGCGTTCATCTGCGGTGCGAGGGAGGGGAGTTGGAGGTCACCGTGACGGATGACGGGCGCGGTCTGCCTCGCGGGGACGCGCGGAGCGGGCTCAGGAATCTGGAGGAGCGCGCTTTGTCGCTCGGCGGCACGCTCACCCTCGGGGAACGGCTCTTGCCGGTCTCCCGGTTGGTGAGCCCCTCGCCGATCAGCGTGAGGATCTCCCGCTCCCGCGGCGTCAGACGCGCCAGCTCCGGAGGCGCCGACGGTGAGTCGGCGGGGTCCGCGCGCAGGGTGCGCATGAGCCGGGCCGTCGTCTCCGGGTCGAGCATGGACTGGCCGGAGGCGACGGTCCGGACGGCCGAGACCAGGTCGGCTACTTTGATCTGCTTGAGTACATACCCGCTGGCGCCGGCCATGATCGCGTCGAACAGGGCGTCCTCGTCGTCGAAGGACGTCAGCATGAGCACCGCGAGGCCCGGCATCCGGCTGCGCAGCTCCCGGCAGACCCTGATGCCGTCGCCGTCCGGGAGGCGTACGTCGAGCACGGCGACGTGCGGTCGCAGGGCGGGGCCGCGGACGAGTGCGTTCTCGACGTTCTCGGCGTCGCCGACCACCGAGATGTCCGGCTCCGCGTCCAGCAGGTCGGACAGGCCGCGCCGGACGACCTCGTGATCGTCGAGCAGGAAGATACGAATCGGCTCCTGCTCCGTGAAGGTGCGTCCCTCACTCACCGGCCACCCCTCACTCACCGGCCATCCCTCGTTCACGGCGATCCCTCGTTCACGGCGATTCCTCGATTCCTCTGGCGGTCGCGCTACGGGCTGTCCCGCGCCGCCAACGATCGTCACTCGTCGGGGACGTGCGCACCAGGGCCGACCGGGCCACTCTCCGGGGCTCCGCTCGGGGTACGCTCAGCGCGTGCTGCCGCTGCCGTAGGGGGCGTACAAGTCGAGTAGCCGGGTGCGGGCCGAGCGCAGACGGTGGGCCACGATGTCGCCGACCCAGCGGGTGACCGTCACGTTCAGTTCCGGATCGTCCCGGCACGCCGCCAGGACCGTGGCGGCATCGAACTCGTACGCCCGTACCGGTGTCAGCGCCTCGGCACCCAGATGCCAGGAGTGCGGGGTGAACAGCCATGACCAGCCGAGGAGTTGGTTGTGGCCGAGCGTTTCGATGACGGCCGCCTTGCGGCCTGGCACGTGCATGTCGAGAGCGATCGAGCCGGTGCGGATGATCCAGAACCGGTCGGCGTGCCCGCCTTCCTCGAAGAGGCGTGCTCCCTGCGGGATCGACACCTCGGCGGCGAACCGCATCAGGCGCTGCCGGTGTTCGGGCGGCAGCGCCCGCGGCATGCTGTGCGAGGGGGGCGCGCTCATGAGGTACCTCCAATGCGTGGGCGTGTGGCCATTTGCAGCGTGCTCCCGCGGGCCCCGCGGGGCCAGGGGCCACCCGGCCCCGCAGCCACTCCACTTGGCCCCTGTGGGGGACCCTTCGGCCCCTGCCCGACCGGCCCCCCGGCCAAGAGGCTGGTACGGCCCCCCGCCCCGGGAGGCCGAGGCGGAAGGAGACAGCCGTCATGCTCAACAACGTGCTGGTCGCCTACGGGACGACCAATGGATCGACCGCGCAGATAGCCGAGGCCATCGCCGACGTGCTGCGCCGGAACGGCCTCAGGGCCGAGGCGGTCCCGGCCGGGACCGTGGCCGACGTGGACTCCTACGACGCCGTGGTCCTGGGAGGCGCGCTCTACGCCGACCGCTGGCACAAGGACGCCCGGCGGTTCGCCCGTCGGCACCGCCGCGCGCTGGCCAAACGGCCGCTGTGGCTCTTCAGCAGCGGTCCTCTCGACGTCGCGGCGTCCCAACGCGAGATCCCGCCCGTGCGGGGAGCGAAGGCGGTGTTGTTCCGGTTCGACGCGGAGGAGCACCGCACCTTCGGCGGATGCCTGGAAGAAGGTGCCAAGGGGTTCATCGCGCGAAAGATCGTGGCCGCCGGGAAGGGCGGGGACTTCCGCGACTTCGAACAGATCGAGGAGTGGGCGCAGCACATCGCCGACGCGTCGTCCGGACGACCCTCGCGCACGCGCTGAGCCGAGTCGACCGGTGGACTCAGCCGTGCAGCCGTACGGGCAGTCGCCGCACGCTGTTGCCCACGAATGACGCGTGGCGCGGCAGGTCCGCGTCCGGTACGGCGAGGTCAAGGCGGGGGAAGCGGGCGAAGAGTTGTTCGAGGGCGACGGTGGCCTCGAGGCGGGCCAGCGGGGCGCCCAGGCAGTAGTGCGCGCCGTGGCCGAGCGAGAGGTGGCGGGCCGGGCCGGTGCGGGTGAGGGCGAAGCGGTCGGCGTCGGGGCCGTGGGCCTTCGGGTCGCGGCCCGCGGCGGAGTACCCGGCGAGCACGGGGGTGCCCTTGGGGATGACGGTGCCGGCGAGGGGCAGGTCCCGGGTCGGGTAGCGGAACGGGAAGTAGCTGACGGGGCTGTCCCAGCGCAGTGTCTCCTCGACCACGTCCGCCCAGCTCGCCCGGCCCGCCGTGACCAGGTCGAGCTGGTCGCGGTGCGTGCACAGGGCGCGTACCGCGTTCGTGATCAGGTTCAGCGTCGTCTCGTGCCCGGCGATGATCATCAGCATGAGGGTGCCGAGCAGTTCGAGCGGGCCGAGCCGGTCGCCGTTCTTCTCGCGGGCGGCGATCAGGGCGGATGTGAGGTCGTCGCGGGGCTCCGCGGTGCGGACGGCCACGATGTCGCTCAGTACGTCCATCATTTGCCGGTTGGCGGCCCGGGACTGTTCGGGGCCGATGTCCGTGGCGACGATCTGGTCGGAGAGGTGGTGCAGACGGTCGTGGTGCGCGGCGTCCACGCCGAGCAGTTCGCAGATGACGCCCATCGGCAGGGGCAGCGCGAAGTGCGTGCGCAGGTCCACGACTCCGTCCTCCTCGGCGGCCGCCGTCCGGTCCATGTCGTCGAGCAGGCTGGACGACAACTCGGCTATGCGCGGGGCGAGATCCTCCACGCGGCGCGCCGTGAACGCCCGGCTCACCAGTGACCGCAGCCGCCGGTGGTCGGCGCCGTCCGCCGTGGTCATCCCCTGCACCGTGGCGAAGGTCTTGAGCGGCCAGCCGTCCGGTATCCCGCCCGACTGCAACGCCGTGAAGTGCAGCGCGTTCTTGGCGACATCGGGGTGGGCGAGGAACTCCCGGAGCGCGTCGTGCCCGAGCACCGCCATCCCCTCCACCCCACCGGGCAGGACCACGGGGGCGACCGCGCCACGGGCCAGCAGCCGGGCGTTGTCCGCGTGCGGGCACCCGCCGGACGGGTCCATGCGGTGCGCGGGCGGGGGCGGTTTCGGGTCGTCGGCGTTGCTCGGCGGTGGCGTGGTGTCCAACGGGGCTCTCCAAGAGGGGAGGGGGCCCGAGGGGGCCCGGAGTCAACCCTGAGGCCCTTTCCGAAGCCGGTCAAGACGCCGTGAGGAGCCGGTCGGGACGCGGACGAGGGATACGTAGAACCCGGTGCCGCGCACGGCGGAGGGCAGCGGAGGACGGGTGGGGGATACGGGGTTCTACGCCAGCTGGAACGCGTCGGCCAGCATGTCGACCTGTGCGGCGAGCAGCGTCGCCGGCCGGTGCCCCATGCCGGCGAACTGACCGGCCGCCTCCAGGCCGACCGTGCCGTGCAGTTGGGACCAGGCGGTGATGGCGCCGGTCAACGCGACGGCCGCCGCGGGCTCTTCGGGTGACAGCCCGGTGCGCTGCTCGACCCACGCCGCCACGGCCGTGTCGTCCCGCAGCCAGCGGGCGAACTCGTCCACGAGCGGCTCGACGGAGCCCGACGGGCGGCCCTCGGCGAAGACGATGAGGAACGGGCCGAGGACTTCGCGGGCATGCGCCACGGTCTCGTCCGGTGCGCGGAAACCCGGGACCGGGGTGCCCTGGATGAGCAGGTAGAGGTGCGGCTGCGCCACGGCCCAGTCGCGGAGGGCCGTTGCCAGGGCGTGCAGTGCCGTCCGCCCGCCGCCCGAGATGTCGACGGCGCGGATGTCGGCCGCGACCGCCTGGTAGGCGTCGACGACCAGTTCGGTGAGCAGGTCGTCCCGGCTGGCGAAGTACCGGTAGAGAGCCGGTCCGGACATGCCGATCTCCTTGGCGATACGCAGCAGCGCCACGCCTTCCACGCCGCCGACGGCGAGCTGGCTCACGGCGATCTGCTTGATCTCCGCGCGCGTCTGGTCGCGGTACCGCTCCCGTGGGGTGCGGGTCCGATGTGTCGATGTCATGCGGTCCACCTCCGACAGCGCATGTTACAGCCCGTCGCGTTCGTGACGCGTTATTGCACTACCCCATCGCGAAAGTTATGGTGTGTAACACAACGGCCCTGAAGCTACTCCCCGAAAAGGATGTGGATCATGTCTGCCACCTCATCTGACCTGCACATAGTCCTCGGCGCCGGCCCCGCGGGTTCGACGCTGGCCGGCGAGCTGGCCCGCCGAGGGCACGAGGTCCGCCTCGTCGACCGCTCCGGCGGCGGGCTCGCTCCCGAGGGCGTCACCCGGGTCAGGGGCGACGTGGGCACCGCCGACGGTGCCCGGGCCGCGATCAAGGGCGCCGCCGTCGTCTACCACTGCGTCAATGTGGCCTACCACCTCCAGGTCGACGTCATGCCCGGCATCCAGGACGCGGTGCTCGGTGCCGTGGAGGCCGAGGGCGCCCGCCTGGTCGTGCTCGACACTCTCTATCCGTACGGTGAGACCCACGGACAGGTGATGACCGAGGACACCGCGTGGCGGGCGACCGGCACGAAGGGCAGGATGCGCGCGGCGCTGGACGAGAAGTACCTGACCGCGCATCAGGAGGGTCGCGCCCGCGTCGTCCTGGGCCGCTCGGCCGACTTCGTCGGCCCCCACGTCCTCAACTCGACCCTCGGTGGCGCCGTCTTCCCCGGCGCCCTCACGGGCGCCGAGGTCTACGGCCTCGGCGACATCGACCTGCCGCACAGCTACACCGACATCCGCAACGTGGCCGTCGGCCTCGCCACCCTCGGCGAGCACCCGGACGGCGATGGCCGCGTCTGGCACCTGCCCACCGCGCCGGCCCTCACCACCCGGGAGGTCTTCCGGCTGATCGAGGAGAAGGTCGGGCAGCCGCTGAACACGGTGATCAAGCAGAAGCCCGTGCCCTTCGGCCCGTTCGACCAGGTCTTCATGGACTCCTACGCCGAGCTGTTCTACCAGCACACCGAACCGCAGGTCATGGACTCGTCGGCGATCCAGGAAGCGTTCGGTCTGAAGCCCGTCGCCCTCGACACCACGCTCGACGACACCATCGCCTGGTACCGCGACTTCCTCGCCGCGCAGCGCTGACCGGCGCGGGGCCGCCGCCGGATGTCGTGGCGGAAGAGGCCACCGAAGCCGACGGGGGCGTCGCCCTTCGGAGACGGTCAGCCCGTGACGGCCGACAGGCCGGGGCGGCGCGCCGTTCCCGTTCCTCGGGCACGTAACTCCAGCGCGCGCAGCACGAGTTCCGTGGCGAAGCGGTGGTCCGGGGAGGAGAGGAGGTCGCCGAAGGCCTTCTCCAGGTTGCGCAGGCGGTAGCGGACCGTCTGCGGGTGCAGGTGGAGGAGTTCGGCCATCTGGACGACGTTGCCGCGGGTGTCGAGCCACGCGCGCAGGGTGTGGATGAGGCGGTCGCGCTGGTTGGCGGTGAGGCCCGCGAGGGGGGCCAGCTGCTGCTCGGCGAGCGCCGTGATCAGGCCGGGGTCCGCGAAGAGGGAGAGGGTCACGAGGTGGTCCTCGCAGTGGATGTACGCGTCGCCCTCCAGGACACCCGCCTCGGCGAGGCTCAGCGCTCTTCGGGCCCAGCGCAGGGACTCCGCCGCGTCCGCAAGCGGCACGGTGAGGCCGACGGCCGCGCGGGTGGTGTGCGGCGCCGCCCGCATGAAGGCGCGGCGGTGCTCGTCGACGGGGCCGGGGATCAGGGCACGCGGATGCGGCGAGGCGAGGTCGACCAGGACGTCCTCGGAGATCGCGCCCCGTTCCGGTTTCGCGTCCGCGCTGAAAGCGATGGGCGTGACCTCGTCGGGCAGCTGCCACTTGGCGCGCTCGGCGAGTTCGACGAGGGTGGCCCGGGGAGTGGCCACGTCGGACAGTAGGTGCTCCAGGAGCCGTCGGCGCTGGATGTCCTGGCCCTGCTCCATCTCCGCCCGGGCCTGCTGATACCCCTCGCGGGAGACCTCGATCAGCTTGTCCACGTAGGCGAGCAGGGCGTCGGCGAAGGAGAGCATCAGACCGGCCGGCAGGTTGAGCCGCCGCAGCACCCGCTTGGCGCGGTGCAGGGCGAGCCGGGCGCCGAGCCGGAAGATCGCCTGCATGGTGTCCAGGCTGCGGCCCTCGTACGCCTCGAAGCGCCCGAACATGCGGCACACTTTGTCGCGTTGCACGGTGGAGGCGTCCGGGGCGGCGACCTGGTCGACGAAGTTCGTCAGATTGTGCTCGACGATGAGATGCACGGCACGGGAATACGGGCCGTCGAGGACTTCCGCGTACTCGGGATAGGAGCGGCGGATCTCGTCGATGACTTCCTGGATGAGTCCGGGAAGTTCGGGCCGCAGCACCGCGGCGAACTCGCGGGGGAGAACGGACACCGGATGCCCCGCGTCCACCGCCTTGACTGTCGCTGCCATGGAACTCCCCTTACTCCGCCCGTGATCGAAGGTCATAATTGATCTTGGCGCCATGGAACCCCTGGCACGGTAGAGCATGGGCAGCCCGTGTGCACCCTGCTCAGCACCCTCATTCGGTCAACCTCGCTCCACTGGTGACGAGTTCAGGGCGCCCTGCTCGCGTGCGGCCCGTCAAGAGGCCGTCGGCGGAATACTCACTTGTGCACGAAACCGCCGCCGGAATTACTGCCCCCGGGATGAGGAATGGGCAGGTGGACTCGGCTCGGAGCGCATTTCGAATTCGGCCGTTGCGTCGCTCAGTTACTCGTGCGTAAGGTCCGAATCATCGGCTGAACAAGAAGCGGCTCGCCTGCGCGAATCCCCCTTCGCGCACATGGCCCCGGATCCCCCCGGGCCATGTGGAGAGCCCCTCCCTCGGACCCTGCGGCGGCCCCCCTGCCGCGGGGTCCGCCCTTTGATCGGAGAGCAGCGATGACTCGTGCCCTGAGCGGCGGGCGCACCGCACGACTGGCCGTGGTCGCCGTCGTGGCGTGCCTGGCCGGTCTGCTGCCCGGGTCGGGTTCCGCCGCGCGCGATCAGCGGCGGGCGAGCCTCACAGTCGAGTACGACTGCGGGCTGCCCTCCGGCACCCGACAGGTCGATGTCGCCTTCGACGCCACGTTTCCCGCCCGTGGTGTTGTCGGGAAGCCGATCAGGCCGGTAGCCGTGCGGGTGCGGGTGAGTCTGCCGCGGACCGTCGTGGAGGAGCTGCTGCCCGAGGGGGCGAGGTCGGTCGGAGGGACGGCCGCGGTCGCCACGACCGTCGCCCAGCGGCGGGAGCGGGCACGGGCCGAGTGGGCGGAGCTGGCCTCGCCCGAGGTGCGGCTGCCCGCGCGCGGCGCCGTCGAGGTCGGCTTCGGCGGCGACGTACCGGACGTGACGGTCGGCGCCGAAGGTGACGTCACGTTCACGGTCGGGCGGCTTGGCCTCGCCCTTGACCCCGATTCCAGCGGTACGGCCGCCGATCCCGCCCCGGCCGCTCGGCTGACCTGCACCCCGGCGCGCGGCGCCGACACCCTCCTCGCCACCGTCCCCGTCGCAGAGGACCCCACGGAGACGTCGCCGGCACCGGATACCGGCTCCGCAACCCCGGACGACGGCGCCTCCACCGGCACCCCGGACGACCCCCGGAACGACCCTCCGAAAGGCATCGACGCGGGCCCCCGGCTCCGGGCCACCACCGACAAGTGCCCCCTCGATCCGCCCAGGGGCGAACTCGACCCGAAGCGGCTCCCGTCGCCGCCGCCCGGTGCGGAGGTCAGCACGCTGGAGCCGACCTCGATGTGTGCCGTGCCGGTCGGCTTCGCCACCCTGCGCAAGCTGAAGAGCTCGGCCGTCGTCAACGACCCCCGCGGCAGCGGAAGCGGAAGCAGTAGTCGAGGCCGGCCCGGACTCATGCACCTCGCCATGCGCATGCGCGAGGTGCGGGCCCCCGACTATGTCGAGTACGACCACCTCGGCCTCATGCAGCTGCCCGACGCCGAGGGTACGTTCCTCACCTTCGGGTTCCAGCCGACCACCGCCAAGGTCCGCTTCGAACCCGAACCGGCGACCATCGTCAACATCATCCGGCCGGGCAGGCCGCCGGTGACCAGGGTGGGCTACCGCCAGCACCTGCGCCTGTACGACGTACGCGTCAACGGCGTGCCCCTCGACGTGGGACCACGCTGCCGCACCTCACGGCCCGTCGACACGGTCCTCACCGGCAACTACCCCGTGAGCGAGGGCGGACCGCTTCAGGGTGAGCTCGACATCCCGGCACTCACGGGCTGCGGCGCCGACGGCGAAGACCTGGACGTACTGCTCTCGGGCGCGGTCGCCGGGCCCGGCAACCCGCTCAAGATCCGCCAGGGGCGGGTCTGCGGCGCCGGGTCCCCCTGCAACGTCCCGGAGCTGCCCGCCCTTTGACCGGTGAACCGACATACGAGCAAGGAGGTGCGATGGGAGTCGAAGTGGTCGTCGAAGGGCTGACCAAGTCGTTCGGAAAGCAGAACATCTGGCAGAACGTGACGCTCACCCTGCCGCGCGGCGAGGTCAGCGTGATGCTCGGCCCGTCCGGCACCGGCAAGACGGTCTTCCTGAAGTCGATCGTGGGCCTGGTCCGCCCCGAACGGGGGCACGTCCGCATCGACGGCGTCGACATGGTCAACAGCCGTGAGCGGGACGTGTACGAGGCCCGCAAGCTGTTCGGCCTGATGTTCCAGGACGGCGCGCTCTTCGGCTCGCTCAGCCTCTTCGACAACGTCGCGTTCCCGCTGCGCGAGCACACCCGCAAGAAGGAGACGGAGATCCGCCGCATCGTCATGGAGCGGCTCGACCTGGTCGGCCTCGCGGGCGCCGAGAAGAAGCTGCCCGGCGAGATATCGGGCGGCATGCGCAAGCGCGTGGGCCTGGCCAGGGCGCTCGTGCTCGACCCGCAGATCATCCTCTGCGACGAGCCGGACTCGGGTCTCGACCCGGTGCGCACCTCGTACCTCTCGCAGCTCCTCATCGACATCAACGCGGAGATCGACGCGACGATGCTCATCGTCACCCACAACCTGGACATCGCGGCGACCGTCCCGGACAACATGGGGATGCTGTTCCGCCGCAACCTCGTGACCTTCGGGCCCCGCGAAGTGCTCCTCACCAGCGAGGAACCGGTGGTCGAGCAGTTCCTCAACGCCCGCAGGGCCGGTCCCATCGGGATGTCCGAGGAGAAGGACCAGGCCACCCTGGATCTGGAGGCCGCCCACGGCATCGTCGCCGGACCGCCGACGGAGCGGGTCATCGTGCCGCAGCTGGCGCCCACGCCGGGGCTGCCGGAGCGGCGGGCCGTGCGCCGCCGCCAGGAGCGGGTCAAGGGCATGCTGCACGAACTGCCGCCAGCGGCCCGCCGCGCCATCGAGGCGAGCCTGCGGGGTGGCGTCGCGCCCACGCCGGTCGCGCCCCGCGCGAGCGTCCGGGTCAGCAGAGGAGCGGGCGCATGACCGCCCCTCCCGCCGCGCGTCCGCCCCTGCCCGGCCTCGGTGTGCTGCGCGAGGTCGGCCACATGTTCGCGCTCGCCGTGAGCGTGGTCCGTCTGACCTTCAAACGGCCCTTCCAATGGCGGGAGTTCGTCGAGCAGTTCTGGTTCATCGCGAGCGTCACCATCCTGCCCGCGATCCTCGTGACGATCCCGTTCGGCGCGGTGATCGCCCTCCAAGTCGGCTCGCTCATCGAGCAGTTCGGAGCCCAGTCGTTCACCGGAGGCGCCAGCGTCCTCGTCATCATCCAGCAGGCGAGCCCGCTGATCGTGTCGCTGCTCATCTCCGGCGTCGCCGGATCCGCGATCTGCGCGGACCTCGCCTCGCGCACCATCCGCGAGGAGCTGGACGCCATGCGCGTCATGGGCGTCTCACCCGTCCAGCGCCTCATCGTCCCCCGCGTCCTGGCCGTGACCCTGGTGGGGCTGCTGCTCAACGGACTCGTCTCCGTGGTCGGCACCCTCGGCGGCTATTTCTTCAACGTCGTCATGCAGAACGGCACCCCGGGCGCGTACGTCGCCAGCTTCTCCGCGCTCGCCCAGCTGCCCGACCTCTACATCAGCGAGCTCAAGGCGCTGATCTTCGGCTTCATCGCCGGTGTCGTCGCCGCGTACCGCGGACTCCACCCGAAGGGCGGACCGAAGGGCGTGGGCGACGTGGTGAACCAGTCCGTCGTCTTCACCTTCCTCATCCTCTTCTTCGTCAACATGGTCCTGACGGGCATCTATCTGCAGCTCGTCCCCTCGAAGGGGCTGTGACCCATGGCCCTGACCGCCCGCGGCGGCAAGAGCCGCGCCTTCGCCTGGCTGGACCGTCCGGGCGACGAACTCCTCTTCTACGTCCGTGCGCTGATCTGGATCCCGCGCGCCGTGCGCCGCTACCCGAAGGAGATCCAGCGGCTCCTCGCCGAGGTCGCCTTCGGCAGCGGCGGGCTCGGCGTGATCGGCGGAACCGTCGGCGTGATGATCGGCATCACCGTCTTCACCGGCACGGTCGTCGGCCTCCAGGGGTACGCGGCCCTCAGCCAGATCGGCACCGACGCATTCACCGGATTCGTCTCCGCCTACTTCAACACCCGCGAGATCGGCCCGCTCGTCGCCGCCCTCTCCCTCTCCACGACGGTCGGCGCGGGCTTCACCGCGCAGCTCGGCGCGATGCGCATCAACGAAGAGGTCGACGCCCTGGAGAGCATGGGCGTGCGCTCCACACCCTTCCTCGTCAGCACCCGCATCGTGGCCGGCGTGCTCGCCATCATCCCGCTGTACGGCATCGGGCTGCTCGGCTCCTACCTGGCCTCACGGGCGACGACCGTGCTGTTCAACGCCCAGTCCACGGGCACGTACGACCACTACTTCCACCTCTTCCTCGTACCAGCGGACGTCCTCCTCTCCTTCCTCAAAGTGATCATCTTCAGCGTGCTCGTGATCCTCGCGCACTGCTACTACGGCTTCCGAGCCTCCGGCGGACCCGCCGGGGTCGGGGTCGCCGTCGGCCGCTCCGTACGGACCGCGATCGTCCTCATCAGCGTCACCGACTTCTTCCTCAGCCTGGCGCTCTGGGGCGCCACGACCACGGTGAAGGTGGCCGGATGAGCGCCCCGCCGGACACACGGAGGACCCCGGCCGGACCGACGGCACCGGCGCCGCGCACCCGCCCCACGGAAAGCGCCGTCGCCCGCCGCAGACGCCTCGCCGGAGTGGTGTACCTGGTGGTGCCCGCCCTGCTGGTCTGGCTGTCGATCGCGGTGTACGAGAAGAAGTTCGTGAACTCCGCGTCCGTCGTCGTCGAGACGGGGCGGGCCGGCAGCGAGATGCGCCCGAGCGCCGAGGTCAAACTCCGCGGCGTCGTCGTCGGCGAGGTCGCGAGGATCGACACCGACGGCCGCACCGCACGCCTCACCCTCGCCCTGCGACCGGACAAGATCGGCCGCGTCCCGTCCGATGTCCGCGCCCAGCTGCTGCCGACCACCCTCTTCGGACAGCGGTACGTCGCCCTCGTACCCCCCGAGCGCCCCTCCGCGCACCCGCTGACCGCGGGCAGCGTCATCCCGCAGGACCGCAGCCGCAGCGCCGTCGAGCTGGACCAGGTGCTCGACAACCTGCTGCCGCTGCTGACCGCCGTACAGCCGCAGAAGCTGTCGGCCACGCTGTCGGCGCTCGCCCGGGCACTGGACGGCAGGGGTGAGAAGATCGGCGCGTCGATGGTGGCCCTGGACGGCTATCTGAAGGACTTCAACCCCCACCTGCCGTCCCTGAACCAGGACATCAAGGAGCTCGTCGAGCTGAGTGACACCTACGCCGACGCGGCCCCCGACCTCGTCGACGCGCTGCACGACGCCACGACCACGAGCGCCACCATCGCGGAGCAGCGGGCCGGGCTCTCCTCGCTGTACGCCTCCGTCACCAGCGGCTCCCAGGAGCTCGGCAGCTGGCTGCGGAGCAACCGGGCCAACCTCATCCGGCTGACCGCGACCAGCCGCCCGACGCTGCGGATCCTCGCGGAGTACGCGCCCGCCTTCCCCTGCACCCTGAGCACGGTCGCCGACTTCGTGCCGGTGATGGACGCGGCCCTCGGCAAGGGCACGGACCGGCCGGGACTGAGTGTCGACGTGCACGTCGTCCCCTCGCGCGGCGCGTACGTGCCGGGCCGGGACACGCCCCGCTTCGACGCCGGCGGCGGACCGCGCTGCTATCCCGTCCCCTACACCGGCGGCTCGTACAGCGCCCGGAAGGCGAGCACGGCCACCGCGCCGAGCGGGGTGACCGGCGGGCTCGGGGTGGCCAACTCGCCCCAGGAGAACAGCCTCGTCACCGAACTCCTCACCGCGCGGGACCGGACGCGGCGCGGCCCGCTGCCCGACTGGTCGAGCGTGCTCGTGGGACCGGCGTTCCGCGGGACGGAGGTGAGGCTGAAGTGAGCGGCCAGCGCAGCCTGACCGGGCCCGCCGTCAAGTCCCTGATCTTCATCGTGGTGACCGTCCTGGCCACCACCGTGCTCGCCGTCAGCGTCGCGGGCACCGATGTCGGCCGTACCCGCACCTACAAGGCCTGGTTCACCGATGCCACCGGCCTGAACGAGGGCGACTCGGTGCGGATCGCCGGGGTGAAGGTGGGCCAGGTGTCGTCCATCGAGATCGTGCAACGCCGTTACGCGGAGGTCGAGTTCGCCCTCGACGAGGACCGTCGGATGCCGGCGTCCGCGACGGCCTCCATCAAGTACCTGAACATGATCGGGCAGCGCTTCGTCGATCTGCGACGGGGCGCAGGGCCGGTCGGTCGTGCCCTGGAGCCCGGACAGACGATCCCGCTGAGCCGCACCACCCCGGCGCTCGACCTGACCCAGCTCTTCAACGGATTCCAGCCGCTGATGCAGGGCCTCTCCCCGAAGGACACCAACGAGCTGGCCGCGTCCCTCGTGCAGGTGCTGCAGGGCGAGGGCGGCACGGTCGAGAGCCTGCTGCGGACCATCGGCTCGCTGACCACGACGGTCGCCGCCAAGGACCGGGTGATCGGGGAGGTCATCGGCAACCTCAACCGGGTCCTCAAGTCGGTCAACACCCGGCAGAAGGGCTTCACCGAGCTCATCGGCACGGTGGAGAAGCTGGTCTCAGGGTTCGCGGACGACCGCAGGACCGTCGGCCGGTCCGTCGACTCGCTCGCCAAGCTCAGCGTGAGCACGGCGGACCTGTTCGGGCGGAGCAGGGCGCCCCTGAAGGACGGCATCCGGGACCTCGGGCGGTTGTCGAAGACCCTCGACGACCATGCGCCGCTGGTCGAGAACTTCCTGGAGAAGACGCCACGGAAGATGACGGCCGTCTCCCGCATCGCGTCGTACGGCTCCTGGCTGAACCTGTACCTCTGCGAGGCGAGGCTCAGCGGGGTCTCCACCTACGACGGCAGTCCGCCACCGACCGGACTCGCCATCAAGGACACGAGGTGCCGGGCATGAAACGACTCCGACGCCCCCGACGGCTCCGGGGACCTATGCGGCTCAAACCCATCAGCGAGCGCAACCCGGTGGCCGTCGCCCTGGCCGGGCTGCTGGCCATGGCCCTCGTCGGGCTCCTCGCCTACAACGCCGAATCGCTGCCCGTCATCGGCGGCGGCACGCGCTACACCGCCGACTTCAAGGACTCGGTCGGGCTCAAGGCCGGCGACGAGGTGCGGATCGCCGGAGTACGGGTCGGCAAGGTGGCGGACGTCGCCCTCGACGGCCCGAAGGTGAAGGTGACCTTCGAGGTCGAGGACGCCTGGATCGGCGACCGCAGCACCGTCGGCATCGCCATCAAGACGCTGCTCGGCGCCAAGTACCTGGCCGTGGATCCGCTCGGCAGCCGCAAGCAGGACCCCGGCAAGCGCATCCCGGTGGCCCGCACCACCTCCCCGTACGACGTGATGGAGGCGTTCAACGGCCTGAGCCGCACCAGCGGCGCGCTCGACGAGGACCGGCTCGCGAAGAGCTTCGAGGCGATTTCCGGCGCCTTCAAGAACACCCCGCCACACGTCAGGAAGGCCATGAAGGGACTCTCCAAGCTCTCCCGGACCGTCTCCACGCGCAACGACGAACTGTCCGAACTCCTCGAAGGATCGGCCGACTTCACCACGTCCCTGAACAGTACGAAGACGGAGTTCGAGCGGCTGCTCGACAACGGCAACCTGCTGCTCGAAGAGGTACGGCACCGCAGGAAGGCCATCCACGGACTGCTCACCGGTGCCCGTGACCTCGGCACCGAGATCAGCGGTCTCGTCGACGACAACGAACGGCGGCTCGGGCCCACGCTCGCCGCCCTCGACCGGGTCACCGACACCCTCAGCAAGAACAAGAAGAACCTCGACAAGGCCCTCGCCGCCGCCGGTCCCTACTACCGGCTCGTCGGCAACACGCTGGGCAACGGGCGGTGGATGGACGGCTACCTGTGCGGGCTCGTGCCCGACGACTACCTGCCGACGGGGACGGCGGCGAGTGCGGGCACGGGTGCGGACGGCGGATGCATGCCGCCGAGACCAGGAGGTGGCCGCTGATGGCCCGCACACCCCGCGTCCGAGGGCGACTCGTGGCCGTCCTCGTCGCCCTCGCCCTGCTCGCCGCCGTCGGGATCGTCGGCGTGACGGCGCTCGCCCGCGCCGGGAACGGTACGCACATCACCGCCTACTTCGACCGGGCCGTCGCCGTGCACGAAGGGTCCGACCTCCGCGTGCTCGGCGTCCGCGTCGGCAGTGTCGACGAGATCCGGCCCGAGGCCAGACAGGTACGGGTGCGGCTCACCGTCGACGAAGGGGTGAAGGTGCCCGCGCAGGTCCGGGCCGTCGTGGTCGCCCCCAGCGTGGTGTCGGGGCGGTTCGTTCAGCTCGCCCCCGCCTACAGCGGCGGCCCGCGGATCCGTGACGGTGCCGTGATCGGCGCGGAGCGCACGGCGACACCCGTCGAAGTCGACGAACTCCTCAAGAGCGTCACCGAGTTGAGCGACGCCCTCGGGCCCGACGGTGCGAACAAGGACGGCGCACTCGCCGGGCTCGTCGAGGCCGGGGCGGAGAACCTCGACGGTAACGGCAAGGCCATCGGCGACACCATCCACCAGCTCGGCGGCGCGTCCGCCGTCCTCAACGGGAACAGCGGCGATGTCGTACGGACCGTCGAGCAGCTGCAGGAGTTCATCACCCTGCTCAAGCGCAAGGACGGGCAGGTGCGGCGCGCCGAGACCCAGCTGGCCGAGGTCGCGGGCTTCCTCGCCGAGGACAAGGACGACCTCGCCGCCGCGCTCAAGGACCTCGGCACGGCGCTCGGCCAGGTCAAGGGCTTCATCAGTGACAACCGGGGCCGCCTGAAGTCGAACGTCGACAAGCTCGCCGGCCTCACCCGGACCGTCGTCGACCAGCGGGCCTCGGTGGCCGAGGCACTGGACGCGCTGCCGCTGGCCGCCGCCAACCTGGAACGGGCGTACAACCCCCGTACCCGCACGATCGACGGGCGCGCCGACATCAACGAACTGGCGGGAACACAGGGCGACAGGAGCAGGACCCGACCCCTGGCATCTCCCCGGCCCGTCCTGCCGCTGCCGCCGGTCGGTGCCGTGTACGGCACGCCGACCCACGCCGGGGGAGGACGGCCGTGAAGCGCCGCACCGCCCGCATCGCGATGGGCCTCTGCCTCACGGTGACCCTCGTGGGCCTCGCCCTCGGCGCCGGAGGGCTCCCGGACTTCGACGGTCTGGAGGACCTGCCGCTGCCCGGCGGGGCCGACCTCGGCGACCATCCGTACGAGGTGACCGCCGAGTTCCGGGACGTCGTCAGCCTCTTCCCGCACTCCGCGGTGAAGGTCGACGACGTCGAGGTCGGCCGCGTGACCCGGATAGCCCTGGCCCGCGACGGCTGGGCAGCCCGGGTCACCCTCAAGGTCAACGGCGACGTACGCCTGCCGGCCAACGCGTACGCCAACCTCGAACAGTCCAGCGTCCTCGGCGAGAAGTACGTCCAGCTCGTCGCCCCCGACGACATGCGCGCCCGCCCCGACCTCCAGGACACCGGAACCGGTACCGAGGCCTCGTACGCGCACGACCGGGGCCGGCTGCGCGACGGCGCGGTCATCCCCGTCGCCCGCACCAACCGCAACCCCGAGATCGAAGAGGTCTTCGGCGCCCTGTCCATGGTGCTCAGCGGCGGCGGCGTCCAGCAGATCCGCACCATCACCGGCGAACTCAACAAGGCACTCGGCGGCAAGGAAGGCGACGTCCGCTCCCTGCTACGACGGATCGACACCACCGCGAAGAGCCTCGACAAGAACAAGAAGCACATCACGGCCGCACTCGACGGCATGAACCGGCTCTCCACCACCCTCGCCACCCGCGACCGCAAGATCGGCGAGATCCTGCGGGACCTGCCGCCCGGCCTGAAGGTCCTCGGCGAACAGCGCACGTCCCTCGTCACCATGCTGCGCGCCCTGGACTCGCTCTCCGCGGTCGCCGTCGACACCGTCGACCGCACGAAGAACGACCTCGTGGCCGACCTCAAGGCCCTCGCCCCCATCCTGAAGAACCTCGCCGACGCGGGCGCCGACCTGCCCGAATCGCTGCAGGCCATGTTCACCTATCCCTTCACGGACGAGGTGCTCACCGGAGTGAAGGGCGACTACCTCAACGTCTATCTGAAGATCGCCGCGGCCCCCGGCACCGAGATCGTGCCACCGGTCCGCGGGAACGGCGCCGCCACCCGCTCCTCCCTGCCGCTGCCCGCGGTCACCGGAACATCAGGAGGCGACTCCTAGTGCTCACCCTCTCCACCCACCTGAAGAACATCGCCTTCCTCGTCCTCGGCGCGTTCGTCCTCGTCCACATCGCGACGACGTACGCGGATCTCGGCCGGTACGTGGGAGCCCGCGACTACTACACGGTCAGGGTCCAACTCGCTGAGACCGGAGGCCTGTTCACGCACGGCAACGTCACCTATCGGGGCGTCGATGTCGGCCGCGTGGAAGCCGTCGAGCTGACCTCCGACGGCGTCGAGGCCCGCGTCCGCATCAAGGAATCGGCGCCGAGGATCCCCAGCGACCTGGAGGCGAAGGTCGCGAACCTCTCGGCGGTCGGCGAGCAGTACCTCGACCTGAGCCCGCGCACCGACGACGGCCCCTATCTCACCGACGGTTCCGTGGTCCCCCGGGGAGCCACGCGGACTCCGGCACCGGTCACCGACGTACTCACCAGCGTCGACCGGCTCGCCTCCTCCGTGGACACCGCCGCGCTGCGCACCGTCGTCGACGAGCTCGGCAAGAGCTTCGAAGGGCGCGGACAGGACCTGCAGATCCTCATCGACACCGGCAGCGAGTTCGTCCGGGCCGCCGACAAGGCGCTGCCCGCGACCACACGGCTCCTCGTCGACGCCAAGACGGTCCTGCGCACCCAGAACGAACAGTCCGACGCCCTCAAGTCCTTCGCGAGCGGGGCCGCAGCCCTGGCCGACCGGCTCAAGACGTCCGACCCCGACCTGCGCCGCCTCATCGCCATGACACCGGACGCCGCGACCCAGTTCACCGGACTGCTGCGGGACACCGACCCGGCGTTCGGCGTGCTGCTCGCCAACCTCGTCACCACCTCCGAGCTCCTGGTCACCCGCCAGCGCGGCACCCGCGAACTGATGGTGCGCCTGCCGCGGGTCGCCGCCACCGGAGCCACCGCCATCGGCCCCGACGGGGTCCGCTTCGGCATGATCACCAGCTTCTTCAAGCCGCTGCCCTGCACGGACGGGTACGGCGGCACGCGGTACCGCAACGGCCTCGACACGTCACCGGCCCCCACCAACACCGACGCGTCCTGTACCGCGAGCCCACGCAGCGGCCAGAACGTACGCGGCTCCGCCCACGCGCCGCGCGGCGGCGTGCCGACCCCCGCCCGGCCCGGAGCGCCGGTCCTCGGGCGGAGCGGGCCGCCGTCCCACAGCCCGACCGACCTGGGCGGCCTGCTCGGGATGGGGGCGTCATGAGACGACGGACGATGACATGGTCGGTCGCGCTGGTTCTGGGCGCACTGTTCTGCGGCTTCTCGGGATGGACGTACGCACAGACGCGTGCCGACGCCGATCTGACGTACGCCCGCGACCGTGACGCTGCGCTGGACGCCGCCCGCAGACACATCGCCGTACTCAACACGATGGACGGCAAGGACGTGCGGGCCTCGCTGCGGGCCTGGGCACGGGCGGCGGACGGCACGCTCGCCGACGAGCTGCGGCGCACCGGTGACGACAGCGCCAAGGTTCTCGAACAGGAGGGCACCACGACCCGCGCCACGGTCACCGACGCGGCGGTCGTCGCCCTCGACACGCGGGCGGGCACGGCCGAGGTCATCGCCACGGTCCGCGTCGAGATCACCGAACGCTCCGGCAGGTCGACCACCGACCGCAAACGCTTCGAGGCGGGCCTCGACCGCAAGGAGTCGGGCTGGAAACTCGGCTCGCTGACGGCGATACCGGTCGGGACGGTCGTGGCGGAATGAGGATCGGACCAAGGTCACTGAGCCCCGCCCGGACCGCCCTCGCCCTCCTCCTCGCGGCCCTCCTCCTGACCGGCGGCACGTTCCTCGTCCTCACCGCCCGGGCCACGGACACGTCGGCCGCCGACAACCACGCGCTGACCGACGGCGAGCGGACCCGCCGCGTCGTCGCGGACGTCAGCGACGCACTCGCCGGCATCTTCACCTACGCCTCCGACGACCTGGCCGCCACCGAGCGGCGCGCGCACGACGTGCTGCGAGGAAAGGCGGCCGACGACTACCGGGCCCTGTTCGACAGGCTCCGCCGACAGGTCGGAAAGCAGGAGCTGTCGCTCACGAGCCAGGTGGTACGGGCCGGAGCCGTCGAACTCACCGACGACCGCGCGCGGCTCCTGGTCTTCCTCGACCAGCGGGCCCAGCGCAAGAGCGACAAGGCGACCACCGCACCCGCCCAGCTGGCGGTGACCGCACGCCTGGACGGCCGCCGTTGGACGATCACCGACATCAAGGCCCGATAGGGGAGAGGGACATGGCACGTACGACAACGCTCTCGCTCGTCTGCGCGACGGCGGCCGTCGCACTCGGCTTCGCCGGCTGGACGGGCTCGTCCTGGTACGCGGCGGCCCACGACGACTCCGCTCGGTTCGCCGAGGCCCGTGACGACGTCCTCGCGGCCGGAGAGCAGGCCGCCCTGAACCTGAACACCCTCGACCACCGCGACCTGGAACACGGCCTCGACGCCTGGGAGAAGTCCGCCACCGGCGACCTCCTCGACGAACTGCGCGAGGGGAGACCCGAGTTCGAGAAGCAGGTACGCACCGCGCGCACGGTCACCACGGCCGAGGTGCTGTCCGGGGCCGTCACGGAACTGGACGAGCGCGAGGGGCGGGCCGGGGTCCTGATCGCTATACGGATCACGGTCGACCCGCCGAAGAAGAAGCCGAGCACGAAGGAGAGCCGCCTGCTCGGCGAGCTGACCCGTACTCCGGAGGGCTGGAAGCTCAGCGGGCTCGGCCAGGCCCCCGCGGGCGAGGCGGCACCCGCCGACGAGCCGACCGACTGAGGGGGCCGAACCATGCCGACGACACGTCATATGGTCAACAGGCAGCGGCGGTTGACCGCGGCCGAGAGCCGGAGAGTGACTGCGCGGCCGCCCGTGCCGTCGCGAGTCCCGCGCCCGAAACCCCGGAAGCGTACTGCCCGCGCGGCCGCGCGCAGGAGCGTTCCCCGGCCCTTGCTGCTCGCCTCGCTCTCCCTGCTCGCCGTACTGGCCGCGGGCTTCGCGGGCTACGCGCACACCCGGACCGAAGACCTGCGCGACATGCCTGCCGCGCGCAACGCGGCGCTCACCGACACGGCCCGCACCAGCGAGGTCAAGGGCACGGTCGGCCAGGCCGTCGACGCGGTCTTCTCCTACGACCACACGGACCCGCGCCGGACCGACAACGCCGCGGACACGTACCTGACCGGGAAGGCGGTCGGCCAGCACCGGGAGATGCTCGCACGCGTCCGCGCCCAGGGAGAACGCCAGAAGCTCGTCCTCACCACCACCGTCACGCAGAGCGGGGTCGAGGTCATCGACGGCGACAGGGCACGGGTCCTCGTCTTCGCCGACCAGAGCAACACCAGTACCGCCAAGGGGGGTTCGGCCACCCAGGCGGCAGCGATGTTCGCGGTCGACGCGGTCCAGCGGGGCGGGAGCTGGCGGATCGCGAACATCGACACGTTCAACAGATGAGGAGGCAGTCATGCGGAGCTCGAACAACATCAGCACCGGCGTGAGACGGCCGCGGCACACCGCCGCGCTGCTCGCCGCGTCCCTCGGGGTCGTGGGGGCAGTGCTGCTGTCCGGGTGCAGTTCACGTGCCGACGACGACCCGCAGGTCGACTGGGCCTCGGGTGTCTGCGACAGCGTGCAGGACGTGGGATCGGAGCTGCCGCTCCCCGCATCGGACCACAAGGACGCCAAGAAGTACCACGCCGAGGTCGTCACCTTCATGGACGCGCTCGGCCGACGACTCGGCGCGCTGGACAAGAAGATGCGGCACGAGGGCGCACCGCCCGTCGACGGCGGCGACGCCGCGTACGAGAAGGCCCTGGGCAACCTCCGGACCGCCCGCACCAGCCTCGCCGGCGCCACCGCCCGGCTCAAGAAGGCCGATGTCACCGACGAGAAGTCCCTCGAGGCGGCGTTGAAGCGGGCGGGGGAGGGGCTGCGCAAGGCGAGCGCGTACCAGGGCCCCGCGCACGACTTCCGTGCCGACCCCGCGCTCGGGAAGGCCTTCGACAAGGCACCGGAGTGCGCGAACCTGCCGGGCGCGGGTTCCTGACGCCGAGGCGTGTGCCGGCACTGCTACTTCCTGTACGTCAGGTCCATGTCCATGGTGTTGCCGGGGCCCGCGGTGAAGGCGCTGATCATGTCGTTGAGGCCGCCGCAGTCCTTGAGGCCGGGCAGGGTGTACGTGCCCTTGAGCCTGCCGCCCTTGTAGGGCTCGAAGCGGCCCTCGCCGACCAGGTCGACGGCCGCGGGCTGCACCGTCCTGCAGTGCGGTCCGCCGCCGATGGGCAGACCGAACGTACTGACACCGGTGAGCTTCACGTACATCTCGGAGTGCGCCTTGAGGCGGCCCGCCGTGTCGAGCGTTCCCGTCGTTCTGGCGGTCTGCTCGAAGGCGATGTCCGCGGTCGCGGGCAGGAAGCCGAACAGGGTGAGGCGCCCGGTGGTCGGGTCGAGTCTCAGGTCGGCGTCGAAGGTTCCCTTGTCAGGGTCGTAGCGGGTGTCGATGCCGCCGAGCAGCGGCGCGCTGCCGTTGCCCGCCTTGATGAAGGAGCTGCCCTTGATGCCGAAGCTCAGCGGCACCGGCTCCGCCGAACCCGGCTCCACCTGGATGGTGTGGAGCGTCTTGTTCTGGTCCGCGGGGTCGAGCGTGCATTCCGTCTCGAACGTGTCGAGGCCCGTCCTGGCGCCGGCCGCGTCCCGCGGGGTCATCGTCAGGAGCAGGCTGTTGACGTCGATCTTCACGCTGCCGGGCTGCCGGAACGTCAGCGTCGGGGCCTGGCCGGTCGCCGTCACCTCGAAGTCGGCGGGCGGGTCCGGCAGGGGCGTCTTCGGGATGGTGTTGTCGAGGCCGATGTCCAGTGGGCCCTCCGGCGTCCGGACGGTGATGTCGGCCGTGGCGGTCCCTTCGAGGGTGGCGCCGCCGACCGTCCGCAACGCGGTGGCGGCCGCCTTGCTCACCTTGGACACCGAGACGCCCCGGAACGCCGGTATGCGCTCGCCGACCTTCACCTTGGCCGGCAGGTCCGCGGTGATCTCGACCGTGAGCGGATCCTCCTCCATGAGCGGGAACACGCACGTATACGTCTGCTTCAGTGCTACCGGGGCCGCGGCGGCCGGCGGGCCGGAGGTGAGGCCGGTCAGCACGGCGAGCAGTGCCCCGGCAGGAGCGATACGCCGCCGCAGGGCGCGCAATCTCAACACTGCGTCTCCAAGTCTCCAGGTCTTCGAATGGTGCGGGGAACGGTCCGGCCCCCCGCCGGGAAGGGCGAGGGGCCGGGTCGGTTGCGTGCGGCGCTACTGCTTGTAGGTGAGGTCCATGTCGATCGTGTTGCCGGGCCCCGCGGTGAAGGCGCTGATCATGTCGTTGAGCCCGCCGCAGCCCTTGAGCGCGGGCAGGGTGTACGTGCCCTTGAGCTTGCCGCCCTTGTAGGGCTGGAAGCGGCCCTCGCTGGCCAGGTCGATCTTGGCGGGCGTGCCGGTCCTGCACTCCGGGCCGCCGCCGATCGGTATGCCGAAGACGTTGACGCTTCCGAGCTTGACGTACATCTCGGACTGTGACTTGAGGGCGCCGGCCGTGTCCAGCGTCCCGGTGGTCTTGCCGGTCTGCTCGAAGGCGATGTCCGCGGTCGTGGGCAGGAAGCCCATGATGGTGAACTGGCCCTTGGTCGGGTTCAGCTTCAGGTCGGCGTCGAAAGTGCCCTTGCTCAGGTCGTAGCGGGTGTCGATGCCGCCGGTGAGCGGGGTGCTGCCGTTGGCGGCCTTGATGACCGACGTGCCCTTGATGTCGAAGTTGAGCTTCACCGGGTCATTGCCGGGCGGGTCGGTGGGCGGGTCCGTCGGAGGGTCCGTGGGCGGGTCGGTCGGGGGATCGGTGGGCGGATCGGTCGGCGGGTCCGTGGGATCGGTGCCGCCGCTGCCGATGGTCATCGTGTGGAGCGTGGTGGGCTGGCCCGCGTCCATGGTGCAGTCGGCGGTGAACTCGTCGCCGTTGGGCGGCAGTTGTACGGGCTTGCCGTCCGCGTCCCGGGCGATCATGTTGTGCAGCTTGAGGCCCTTCACATCGAACTTGGCCGTGCCCTCCTTCTCCCACGTCAGGAGGCCGCCGGGCGACTTGCCGCTGGCGATGACGTTGAACGCCGCCGCCGGGTTGGGGATGTTCGCCTTGGCGACCGTGTTGACGACCTTGATGGGCAGGTTGCCGGTGCCGCCGGGCAGGGTCACGTTCACATCGGCGGTGGCCTTGCCCTCCAACGTGACCGCCCCGAGCACGCCGAGACCTTGGGCGGCGCGCTGACTCACCTTGGTGACGGCCTTGATGTCGTACTCGGGGACCGTCTCGCCGACCTTCATGGTGGCGGGCATGTCGGCGCTGATCTCGACTTCGATCGGATCGTTGTTGATGATCGGGAACTTGCAGGTGTACTTCTGCGTGAGCTTCACCGGGTCGGCGGAGGCGGTACCGCCTCCCAGACTCACCAGACCGGTGACGAGGCCGGCGGCCGCCACCGCGCTCAGGGCAGTGCGTGCCCTGACGTGTCTCTTGTGCGCTCCCATGAGCTACCTCTCGGGCTACGTGAATGGGCACGGACGAACGTCGGTGCCTTCTCTCGGTGCCATCTGTCGGTGTGTCACCTCCGCGATTCCGGACTCGCCGGCCCAGCCGTCCGGGATGAGCGAAGAGGGGAAATCCGCCGCCGTGAATGTGAGGGAGTGTGCCTGCCGAATTGCTTCAGGCGATACGGCGGTGTTTCGGCTACGCAAACTACTGATGGGTAGCTGGGCGGTCAAGGTCTCCTCCCGCCTGATTCCCGCCCGGCTCGGAAGGGGGTCTGCTGCCCGGAACTTTTGTGGCGGTGGTGAGTACGCGATGGTGCGCGGATGACAAATTGCGGGCGACGTGCCCCCGTACCGCACCGATCTGCGCCGATCAGGTTGACGGTCCCCCTACCTGTCAGTAGTCATTGCTCGATTGTGCCGAATCTCAGAATGGGGGCCACGTATGGGAGAGCGCATGCGAGATCGGATACGAGACCGCGCGGGAGACGGAGAGCCGCCGGGGAACGCGACTTCACGACTGGTGTGGGGGTCCGCCCTTGCCGGGGCCTCCGCGGCACTGCTCGCGCTGACCGCCGGCGGCGGCAGCGCGTCGGCGGATCCCGTGTCGCTCACGCAGAAGTACACCTGCAAGTTCCCGATCATCAACAACGATCCGATCGAGGCCGCGATCACCACGGACATGCCCGCCACCATGAAGGTCGGCGAGACGGTCCCCGAGTACGACATCAAGGCGGTCACGAAGGTCAGCGCGCGGGCCGCGCAGGGCCTCGGGGTGCTCGGGGCGGTCACGCTGGAGGGCAAGGCGACCGCGGACGTGGTGGTGACCCAGCCCGGCGGCGACGGCAACCTGCCCATCAAGGTCGTCAACACGGTCGCCAAGGCGAACATCCCCAACCCCGCGGCGCCGTTCGAGGTGACGGCGACGGGCAAGTCGCCCGGCGGTCTGCTGACGTGGGGCAAGGCGGGCGAGGCGGCCTTCGACGTGAAGGGCCTCAAACTGCACAACATGATCGCCCGCGACGCGGACGGCAAGCCGGTCCAGCTCCCGCCCAACGGCGACGAGTTCACGGCGGACTGCACCCTCGACGCCGGTCAGAAGACGCTTCTGCACAAGATGACGATCACGGGCGGCGGCGGCCAGGACCCGACGGACCCGCCCACGGACCCCCCGACCGACCCGCCCACCGACCCTCCGACCGATCCGCCCACGGACCCGCCGACCGACCCCTCCGACCCGGGCGACCCCACGGACCCGACCGATCCGGCCGGCTCCGGCGGCATCCCCGCGAGCGATGGCGGGACCACGACCGGTGGCTCCGGTTCCTCGGGCTCCGACGTGAACACCCAGCTGACGAGCGGCTCGGGCGGTCTCGCCGCGACCGGCACGTCCGGCATCGGCCTGATGCTGGCGGCGGCGGGCGGACTCGGCGCCGCGGGCATAGCGGCCTTCCACTACCTGCCGCAGCGCATCAGGAGGGGCGGGCAGGCGGCCTCCTGACGGGCGGACCGCCCGAACCTGGCCGTCCTGCTTCCTGTCGCGTCAATCCGGTGCGGTGGTGCGGGCCCTGCGGCGCCGCACCACCACGCCGACGACGAGGAAGGCCACCACCAGGACGAGCGCCACGAGCACGCTCCAGTTCACCGTGCGGTACCCCGTGCTGCCGCTCGCCACCAGCTCACCGGCCTTGTCGCTCGCGGTCAGCTCGACGCTGCCCCAGTCCAGCGGAGGCGGCCCGGCCCACTTCTGTGTGATCCGCACGCGTTGGCCCGGCATCAGCTCGGCAGGCAGCTTGTTGCCCGCGCTGTCGAAGGACGTCCGGCCGAAGAGCCCCTTGGCCTTGAGGTCGACCCTCGGTTCGAGCAGCACGTTGCCGCTGTTCACGAGCGTGTAGGTGACGGTGGCGTCCTTGCCGAGACCGGGCAGCGGCGGCACCTCGTAGTCGAACCGTACGTCCCGCACGCTCAGGCCCGGCGCCCGCTCGCCCCTCACCCGCAGATAGACCCGCGCGCCGACCGCCTGCCGGATGCCGACGCCCGTGCCCTCGGCGCGGGCGACGCGCTTGTCCAGAGCGATGATGGCACCGGGATGGTCACCGGGCGGTGCGGTGCGGGGCAGCGCGATGGTGAAGGGCACGGTCGCCTTGCCGCGGGCGGGGACGGTGACCTCCGACCGCGTGAGCCGCGCCCAGGCCCCGACGGACCGCTGCTTCTCGCTCCGCTCGCGCACCGCGAAGCCGCCGTCGCGTGGGGTGTTGTAGGCGTCCGCCGCGTACAGCACGAACGTCACCGGCTCCGCGGCGAGATTGGAGACGGTGACCTTGTCGCGCAGGGTGCGCCCCGGATCGGCCTTCATCCGGAAGTACGCGCGGTGGTCGCCGCCTTTGCGGGCGGCGGGGAAGACGGACCACCGGCCGTTGTCCGCGGCGTACGCGTCCGGTGGCCGGCCCGCGGTGAGCAGGCCGAGCGCCAGGACGAGCACGGCGAGGAGCGCGGCGGCGCGTCTGCGGCGCTGGGGGTGTGTGGGGTGCGTGGACTGCGTACGGACGGCATTCATGCGGCCCCCTGAGAGAGAAGAGAGGTGGACCGGCCGTCGCACAACGGCCGGTCCACGGGGTGAAGCGGGTGGGTCAGGTCAGCGTCAGCGTGAGCACGGACGCGTACTCACCTGCCGCCGCGGTCGCCGGTACGTCGAGCGCGAGACCCGCGCCGACCGTGAACTCGCCGCCGGTCCGCGCCGCGTCGGGCGCGCTCGCCAGCGTGGCGCCCGCCGTGCCGACCGGCCCCTTCGAGCCCGGCACGCACGTGCTCGCCGATCCGGCCGCCGTCGCACAGGACGGCGTCCAGCCGAGCTTGTCCGCGCCGATGGTGCCGGCGCTGCCCGTGAAGTCGGTGACCTTCCCGGTGAGCGACCAGCCGGTGGCGCCGTTGCGGGCGTCCTTGACGGTCACCTTCTGCAGGTCGCCGGTCGAGCTGCCGCCCGCGCCCTCCTCGACCGGTGACAGCGCGACGGTGTCGCCCGCCTGAGTCATGGTGAGCTGACCGCCGCCCTGCTTGGGCGTGACCTTGGTGTTCACGTTCTGCTTGCCGGTCGTGGGGCCGGGGCCGGGATCGGTGCCGCCGCCCTTGATCTCCATGGTGTGCAGGAGCGTGCCCTGGCCCGCGTCGAGCGTGCAGGTGGCCTCGAACTCGTCGCCGAACGGCGGGAGCTGGACCGGCGCGCCGGACGCGTCCCGGGCGATCATGTTGTGCAGTTTGAGGCCCTTGACGTCGAACTTGGCGGTGCCGGGCTTGGCCCAGGTCAGCAGGGAGCCGGGCGACTTGCCGGTCGCGTTGACCTCGAACGCCGCGGCCGGGTTGGGGATGTTGGCCTTGGCGACGTTGTTGACCACCTTGATCGGCAGGGTGCCGTCGCCGCCGGGCAGCGTGACGACCACGTCCGCCGTGGCCTTGCCCTCCAGAGTGACCGCGCCCATGACGCCGAGGCCTTGGGCGGCCCGCGCGCTGACCTTGGTGACGGCCTTGATGTCGTACTCGGGGACCGTCTCGCCCACGTTCATGGTGGCGGGCATGTCCGAGGAGATGTGAATCTCGATCGGGTCGTTGTTGATGATCGGGAACTTGCACGTGTACTTCTGGTCCAGCTGCACCGGGGCGGCGGTGGCGACGCCGGGCGTGAGGGTGACCAGACCGGCGACGAGTCCCGCGGTCGCGACGGTACACAGGGCGCCGCGCACCCCGTTTCTTTTTCGATGAGCTCTCATGAGCTGCCTCTCGTACTGCGTGAAGGAGCAGAACGGGTGAAGGAAGAATGGCCGTACATGTCGTTATCTTCGCCAGATACGGCTCTGTTTCGGATCGGTAAACTACTGACGGGTAGTTGGACGGTCAAGATGTGGATTACCCGCAGAATTCAGTTGCCGGGATTCGAGGGCGCCTTCATCCGCGGATGAGTAATTGAGCTCCCGGACTTGTGCGCCGGTGCGTAATTCTCCGAGGTGCGTCCTCGTGACAACTGGGCCCGGATCCTTGCTCACCGCCCAACAGATCTCCGGTGCGCGGCGAAACAGCTCTTGACCTGTTTCTCGCGGCGCCACTAGCTTCCGCACTCGGCTCGATCGTCAATTCAACGCAATTGCCTGTGTCGCCGAGCGGTCGGAGTGCGCATGCTGTCTTCTGAGGAAAACCTGGACGCGGTCCTCGGGGTGAGCCCTTTCGGTCGCCCGGACGCCCGTCTGGTGAGCGCGGTGTGCCGGGCGGGCGGCCTCGGCATCCTCGACCTCGGGACGGGCGACCGGCACGCACGCGAGGAACTCGCCCGACTCTGCCGCTGGGAACCCGAACGCTTCGGCGTGCGGGTGGGCGCCCGCTGCGGACTGCGCCCCGCGGACCTGGACACCCTGCCGCCGGGCCGCCCGCACACGGTGCTGCTGGGCCTGGGCTCGGCCTGGCCGACCGGCGAACTCAGCGGCTACTACTGGGTCCTGGTCGAGGTCGCCGACCACGAGGAGGCGGTCCGGGCGGTGGCGGACGGGGCGGATGGTCTCGTCGTGTGCGGGAGCGAGGGCGGCGCGCGGGGTGCGGGTGGGGCGGGGGCCGTCGGGGGTGTGAGAGGCGAAGGTGCGGGTGCCCGGGACCTGAGCGGCGGGGGCCTGAGTACCTTCGTTCTTCTGCAGCGGATCCTCGCGGACCCCGACCTGCCGGTGCCCGTCTGGGCGTGCGGCGGCATCGGCCCCCGCACCGCCGCGGCCGCCGTGCTGGGCGGCGCGGCCGGTGTCGTCCTCGACACGCAACTCGCTCTCCTCGCCGAATCCGGCCTGCCCGAACGCGATCGGGCCGTGCTCGCGGCGATGGACGGCGGCGGGACGGCCGCCGGTGGCGGCGGACGGCTCCCGCGTCGCGGACAGGCTGCTCCGGAGCGGGAGCTGCCCGTCGGCGAGGACGGATTTCTCGCCGCCCGGTTCGCCGCCCGCTGGGGTACGGCGGCGGAGACGGTACGTGGGATACGTACCGCCATCGCGCAGGCAGCGGCACCTCCAGCACCTGTCTCCCGCCCCGCGGGCACCGGACTGCCCGTCGCACAGGGTCCGATGACCAGGGTCAGCGACTGCCCGGAGTTCGCCGCGGCAGTCGCCGACGAGGGCGGACTGCCGTTCCTGGCGCTGGCTCTCGCGGACGGCGACCAGACCCGCGCCCTCCTCGCCGCCACCCGCGCCGAACTGCGCGACCGTCCCTGGGGCGTCGGCATACTCGGCTTCGCCGACGAGGGAATCCGCGCGGCCCAGCTCGCGGCGGTACGGGAGGCCCGGCCCACCCACGCCGTCATCGCGGGCGGCAGACCCGGACAGGCCGCCGAACTGGAGGCCGCCGGTATACGGACCTTCCTGCACGTCCCGTCGCCGGTGCTGCTGCGGCAGTATCTGGCCGCCGGGGCCCGCAGGTTCGTGTTCGAGGGCTCCGAGTGCGGCGGGCACGTGGGGCCGCTCGCCTCCTTCCCGCTGTGGGAGGCGCAGTTGGCCGTGCTGGAGGAGTACGCGGACGGCGACCCCGAGGTGCTCGCGCAGGTCCAGGTGATGTTCGCCGGAGGCATCCACGACGCGCGGTCCTCCGCGATGGTCACGGCCCTTGCCGCACCGCTCGCCGCCCGCGGCATGGCCGTCGGCGTGCTCATGGGCACCGCGTACCTCTTCACCCGGGAGGCGGTCGCCCTCGGCGCCGTACAGCCGGGCTTCCAGCGCCAGGTCGCCGCGGCGGACGCGTCGGCACTCCTGCGTACCGCGCCCGGACACGCCACCCGCTGCGTGCCGAGCCCCTTCACCGCGGCGTTCGCCGCGGAGGAGGAACGGCTGCGGGAGCAAGGCGTGGCGCCGGAGCGGAGGTGGGCACAGCTGGAACGTCTGAACCTGGGCCGGCTGCGTATCGCCAGCAAAGGCGTCGAGCGCCGCGACGGCGAGCTGCTCCCCGCCGATGAGCGGCGCCAGCTGGCCGCCGGAATGTTCATGGCGGGACAGGTGTCCGTGCTGCGTAGGCGACCGACCACGATCCGCGCACTGCACGCCGAAGTGGTGGCGGGGGCCGAGGAGTTCCTGGCCGAGCGGAGGACGGCCCTGCGCCTGCGTTTCCCGCTTCCGGCGCCGCCGCCCACCACGGAGACCGCGGCCCCCGAGCCGCTTGACGTCGCCATCGTCGGCATGGCCTGCATGTTCCCGCAGGCGGACGGCCTCGACGCCTACTGGGCGCAGATCCTCGAAGGGACCGACGCCGTCACCGAAGTCCCCGCCGACCGCTGGGACCCGGCGGTCCACCACGGCACCGACGACGACCGCACGCCCTCGCGCTGGGGCGGCTTCCTGCCGCGGATCCCCTTCGACCCGCTGGCCCACGGCATTCCGCCCGCCTCGCTCGGCGCCATCGAACCCGTCCAGCTCCTCACCCTCGAAGCGGCTCGGCGTGCGCTTGAGGACGCGGGATATGCGGGTCACGCGGGCCATGCGGGCCGCCCGGGACACGCAGGCCGCGCGGGCCGGGCCTTCGACCGCTCCCGTCCCTTCGACCGCTCCCGCCCCTTCGACCGTTCCCGCGCCTCGGTCATCTTCGGCGCGGAGGCGGGCAGCGACCTCGCCCACGCCACCACCCTGCGCACGGTCCTCCCCTCCTACCTCGACTCCGTGCCCGAAGCCCTGGCCGAACAGTTGCCCCGCCTCACCGAGGACTCGTTCCCCGGGATGCTCGCCAACGTCATCTCCGGCCGCATCGCCAACCGACTCGACCTCGGCGGCGCCAACTACACGGTCGACGCGGCCTGCGCGTCCTCGCTGGCCGCCGTCGACGCCGCCTGCAAGGAACTCGTCCACGGCACCAGCGACCTGGTGCTCTGCGGCGGCGCAGACCTGCACAACGGGATCAACGACTACCTGCTCTTCGCCTCCGTGGGCGCGATGTCGCCGACCGGCCGCTGCCGTACGTTCGACGCGGACGCCGACGGCATCGCGCTCGGAGAGGGCGTGGCCTGCGTGGTGCTCAAGCGGCTCGCCGACGCCGAACGCGACGGCGACCGTGTCTACGCCGTGATCAGGGGGGTGGGCCGCTCCAGCGACGGGCGCTCGCTCGGCCTCACCGCGCCCGGCCCGGCGGGGCAGCGCGCCGCACTGGAACGCGCCTACGCCCAGGCCCGCGTCTCGCCGGCCGAGGTCGGACTGATCGAGGCGCACGGGACCGGCACGGTCGTCGGTGACCGCACCGAACTGACGGTGCTGACCGAGGTGTTCGCGGAAGCGGGCGCGGAGACGGGCAGGTGTGCGCTCGGCTCCGTCAAGTCCCAGATCGGGCACACGAAGTGCGCGGCGGGTCTGGCGGGTCTGATCAAGACCGCGCTGGCCCTGCACACGGGTGTCCTGCCGCCGACGCGCCAGCTGACCCGCCCCAACCCGGCCTGGGACCGGCACACGAGCCCCTTCGTCTTCCATGCGGAGGCCCGCCCGTGGGCGACGGAACCCGCCGAACGCCGCGCCGGGGTCAGCGCGTTCGGCTTCGGCGGCACGAATTTCCATGTGGTCCTGCGCGCCCACGAAGGCGGGGCGCCCCCGCCGCACGGGCACGCGCACTGGCCCGCTGAGTTGTTCACCTTCCGCGGTGACGACGAGGACGCGGCGGCCCGCGAAGTCCGGTGGCTGCTCGACCTGATCGAAGACCGCCCGGTCACGCCACGCCTGCGGGACCTGGCGGCCACGACTGCCCGGCGTGCCGCGCGACGCCCAGGTCCGGTACGTATCGCTGTCGTCGCGCGAGAAGTGGACGACCTGCCGGGGTTGCTGCGGAGAGCGATGGCGGGGGAGGACGATCCGGCGGCGGGGATCTTCGTCGCGGGGATGCGGGGGAGCGGCGGTGGGGTCGGAGGCGGTGTCGACGGCGGTGGTGGAGGTGGAGTTGGTGGAGGTGGAGGTGGAGGCCGTGTCGCCTTCCTCTTCCCCGGCCAGGGCAGCCAACGCCCCGGTATGAGCGGGGAACTCCTCATCGCCTTCCCCGAGACACAGCAGCACCTGCGCCTCGGCTCCGCCTGCGCTGCCGCGCTCTACCCGCCCGCCGGCTTCACCCCCGACGCGGACGAACGCCGGCGCGCCGGGCTCACGGACACCCGCAATGCCCAACCGGCCCTGGGCATTGCGGGCCTCGCCACCGCAGACCTGCTCGCCCGCGCGGGAGTGCGCCCGGACCTGGCCGCGGGCCACTCCTACGGCGAACTGGTCGCCCTGTGCGCGGCGGGCGCCTTCACACCGGAGGCACTGGCCACGCTGAGCACCCGCCGCGCCGAGGCGATCCTCGATGCGACGGGCGAGGACGCGGGCGCCATGGCGGCGGTGGGTACGGACGCG
This sequence comes from Streptomyces venezuelae, assembly GCF_008642335.1. NCBI lineage: Bacteria > Bacillati > Actinomycetota > Actinomycetes > Kitasatosporales > Streptomycetaceae > Streptomyces > Streptomyces venezuelae. The sequence continues at coordinate 7,834,911 of NZ_CP029191.1, forward strand.
ACCACGACCTCGGCGGTGCTGCGGGGAGTGGGACTCGGGCTGGACGGCGGGGCCGGTCGCGTCGTGTTGGCCAATCTCAACGCGCCGGACCAGTGCGTCGTCTCTGGCCCGGCCGACGCCGTACGGGCCGCGGTGACTGCCCTCGGCGATGCCGGGCACGGCGCCAAGTTGCTGCCCGTCGCCTGCGCCTTCCACAGCCCGCTCGTCGCGAACGCGGGCCCCGTCTTCGGCGAGGCCCTCGCGGAAGTGACCGTGCGGGAACCGGAGTTCCCGGTGTGGGCGAACGCCACCGCCGCCCCCTACCCGTACTCACCCGAAGCCATCAAGGCCGGGCTCGCCGCGCAGATCGCCTCGCCCGTCCGGTTCGCCGAGCAGATCGAGGCGATGTACGAGGCCGGGGCGAGGATCTTCGTCGAGGTGGGGCCCGGGCGCGTACTGAGCACCCTGGTCCGCCGGATCCTCGGCGACGACCGCCCGTACCGGACGATTCCCACCGAACCGCACGCTGGTGCCGGACTGCCCGGCTTTCTTGCCGCCCTCGCCCGACTCGCGGTCGAAGGCGTGCCCGTGGACACGGGGTGGCTGTTCCAGGGCCGCGCCACGACCGACCTGGAGGAGTCCGTACCGGAGGCACCGGCGGGCTGGACCGTCGACGGTCACCTGGTCCGGGACGCCTCGGGCGAGCCGTTGCCGGGCGGGTTGCGGCCGGCCCGACGTATCTCTCTGGAGGCGGATGTGTCCGAGGCGGCGCGAGGGGACCGGGACGAGCTGCTGACCGAGTTCCTGCGGGGGACGCGGGAGATGGTGGCGGCTCAGCGTGAGGTGCTGCTGGCCTACTTCGGGGCGTTCCCGTCCCCTGAGGCGGGGGTGGCGGAGGGGGCCCCACGAGATCCGGCGCCCGTACGCGTGTCCAGGCCCGAACCAGAGGCCACGCCCACGCCCGTACCCGTACCCATGCCTGCGCCGCCGGAGCCCGCGGGCGGTACCGACCTGCTCGACGCCGTCCTGCGGATCATCAGCGGCCGCACGGGCTACCCGGCGGACATGATCGAGCCCGACCTCGACCTGGAGGCCGACCTCGGCATCGACTCCATCAAGCGCACCGAGATCGCCGGGGAACTGGCGGGGCTGGTGGGTGGGGGAGCGGACGCGGTGGACCTCGGCGACCACGCACTCGAAGCGCTGTCCCGGGCGCGTACGGCGGAGGCGATCACGCGGTGGCTGGAGGCGAGGCGGGAGGCGCCGCAGGGTGCGGGTGGGTTGGCGGCGCGCCCGGAGGAGGCGCAGGGCGACGGCCTGCTCGGGACGGCGCCCAAGCGGTACGTGATGGGTCGGGTGCCGCTGGGACCGCCACCGCTCGGAGCGGCGAACCTGGACCTGACCGGCAAGCGGTTCGCGGTGGTGGGCGGCGCGGCGAGCGGGGGGCGGGCTGACGCAGGGACTGAAGCGGGCAGCATGGCGCACTCGGTGGCGGCCGAGCTTCGGCGACGAGGGGCGGAGGTCGTCCTCCTCGCCGGGGACTGTGAGCTGCCCGAGGCCATACGCGGATCGGGTGACGGCACGAGCGGCACGGAGCCGGACCAGGCGGGGGTGGACGGCCTCATCCACGTCGGCGCCCTGACCGAAGACGCCCGACCCGCACTCCCGTCCGCATTCCCCGCCTACGCCGCCGCGCTGGCCCGGCGACCGGCCTGGCTGGTCGGCGTCTGCCCGGCCACCGGTGCCGCGGGGGCCGGGCTGCCCGGCCTGTTCCGCACCGCGGCGCGTGAGCACCCCGCCACCAACATCCGCCTGGTACGCCTGACCGAATGGCCCGCGGGGCCCGCAGGGCCCGATGGGCCTGCTGGACCTGATGGACCCGCAGGTCCGGCGGAACCGGCGGAATCCGTAGCACCCGCTGGACCCGCTGAACCCGCAGGACGCGCAGAGCCCAATGGGCTTGCTGGACCCGCAGGACGCGCAGAGCCCAATGGACTTGCTGGACCCGCAGGGCCCGCAGGGCCGGCGGAGCCCGCGGAATTCATAGCACCCGCAGGACCGGCAGGATCGGCGGAGCCCGCTGGACCCGCTGAACCCGCAGGACGCGCAGAGCCCAATGGGCTTGCTGGACCCGCAGGGCCCGCAGGACGCGCAGGGCCCAATGGACTTGCTGGACCCGATAGCCCCGCAGGGCCGGTGGAGCCCGTAGCTCGCGCTGGGCTCGCAGGACCGGCGGAACCCATATCACCCGCAGGACTCGCAGGTCCGGCGGAACCCGTATCACCCGCAGGACTCGCAGGTCCGGCGGAACCCGTATCGCCCGCAGGATCCGCTGGACCCGCAGCACCCGCAGGGTCCACGGCACCCGCAGGGCCCACGGCACCCACCGGGCCCACGGCACCCCCAGAGCCCGCAACACCCCCGCCATCCCCACCACCCTCACTCACCGAACTCGCCCGCGCCCTGGTAACCGAGCTGGCCGACCCCCGCCCCGAACCCGTCGTCGATCACACCCCCGAAGGTCGTTTCGCGCCGCGTGCCGAGCCGGCGCCCCTGGGGCCTTCCGCGCACCGCGGCGCGGGCCCCGGGGGAGGCGACGGCCGTGCCGAGGCGCTGGCCTGTGGGCTCACGCCCGAGTCGGTCGTGGTCCTCGCCGGAGGAGGCCGCGGTATCACCGCCCGCTTTGCCCTGGCCCTGGCCACCGCCGCCCGCTGCCGCGTCGAACTCCTCGGCCGTACCCCGCTCCCCGACGTCCCCGAAGACAAGGCCACGGCCGCCGCCCGGGACCGCGCCGCGCTGCGGGCGGCCCTCGCCGCGCAGGGCGGCCGGACCCCGGCCGAGGTCGACCGAGCCGCCGGAATCGTCCTCGCCCAGCGCGAAGTCGGAGCCACCCTCCGCGAGTTGGGGCGGCTCGGCAGTCCCGCCCGCTACCACGTCACCGATCTGCGCGACCCGGACGCCGTCGACCGCGCCCTGAAGGAGGTCATGGCCGAGTACGGGCGGATCGACGGGATCGTCGGCGGCGCGGGCGTCATCGAGGACCGGCTGATGGCCGACAAGGACGCCGCGTCGTTCGACCGTGTGTACGGCACCAAGGTGGACGGAGCCCGCCACCTCCTCGACGCGACCGCCGCCGCCCTCGTCGGCGACCAACGCCCGTTGTTCGCCGTGCTGTTCGGCAGCGTCTCCGCAGTCCTCGGCAACCGCGGCCAGTGCGACTACGCCGCCGCCAACGACGCCCTGGAAAGCCTCGGTGCGGCTTGGTCCGCCCGTACGGGCAACCGCGCGCTCACCGTCCACTGGGGCCCCTGGGCTCCGACGGGCAGCCACGCCGGAATGGTCACCCCGGAGCTCGGCCGCGACTACGCCCGCCGCGGCGTCGGCCTCATCGACCCGGACGAAGGAGTCCTCGCCCTGCTCCGCGAGCTCGCCTGGGGCGACCCCGCCGCGACGTCCGTCGTCCTCACCGCGTCGGCCCTGTGAGGACGGCAGCGGTGGGGACGGTAGCGATGAAGACCCGGAGCGGCGCGACGGACACGCCGGCGGCGCCGGAAGGGCCGAGCACGGCCATCGCCATCATCGGCATGGCCGTCCTGCTCCCCGGCGCCCCCGACCTGGACACGTACTGGCGGAACCTCGTCACCGGCACCGACGCCATCACCCAAGTCCCCGCGCACCGCTGGGACGCCTCCCTCTATCCGGACCGCATCTACTGCAGACGCGGCGGCTTCGTCGACGACATCGCATCCGTGGACGCCGCCGGATTCGGCGTCATGCCGGACTCCGTCCCCGGCACCGAACCCGACCAGCTCATCGCCCTCCAGGTCGCCGCCCGCGCGATCGCCGACGCGGGCGGCGAGGCGAGCCTGCCCCAGCGCGACCGCATCGGCGTGGTCCTCGGCCGAGGCGGCTACCTCACCCCGGCCCAGGCCCGCAACGACCAGCGCGTACGTACCGCACGCCAGCTCGTCCACACCCTCGCCGAGGTCCTCCCGGAACTCGACGCGCCCCGCCTCGCCCGCATCGAGGACGCCTTCGCGCGGCAACTCGGCCCCGACCGGCCCGAGTCGGCCATCGGACTCGTCCCCAACCTGGCCGCGTCGCGTATCGCCAACCGGCTCGACCTGCGCGGCCCCGCGTACACCACGGACGCGGCCTGCGCCTCCTCGCTCATCGCCGTCGACCAGGCGGTCGCCGAACTCACCACCGGGCGGTGCGACATGATGCTCGCGGGCGGCGTCCACCACTGTCACGACGTCACGCTGTGGAGCGTCTTCAGCCGCCTCGGCGCACTGTCGCCGTCCGAGCGCAGCCGCCCCTTCCACGCGAGGGCCGACGGCATCCTCATCGGCGAGGGCACCGGAATCGTCGTCCTCAAGCGGCTCGCCGACGCGACGCGCGACGGCGACCGCGTCTACGCCGTCATCCGGGGAACGGGCGTCGCCGCCGACGGACGCGCCGCGAGCCTGGTCAGCCCCGACCCCGGCGGCCAGGCCCGCGCCGTCCGCCAGGCCTGGCAGGCGGCGGGCCTCGACCCGCGCGAACCCGGCGCCGTCGGCCTCCTCGAAGCGCACGGCACCGGGACTCCGGCCGGTGACGCCGCCGAACTCGCCACGCTGACCGAGGTGTTCGGGCCACCCCACGGTTACACACGGGACGCCTCCCGGCCCGGCGTCATCGGCTCGGTGAAGTCGATGATCGGACACACCATGCCGGCCGCCGGAGTCGCGGGCCTGGTGAAGGTGGCGCTCGCCCTGCACCACGCGACGCTGCCGCCGACCCTGCACTGCGAGGACCCGCACCCCGCCCTCGCGGCCACCCGCTTCCAACCACTCGGCACCGCCCAGCCGTGGGACGTCGACGGACCCGGCGGCCGCGACGCCCCCGACGTCCGCAGAGCCGCCGTGAACGCCTTCGGCTTCGGCGGCATCAACGCCCACGTCGTCCTCGAAGAGGCCCCACGCGCCACTGGCACACGAAGCCGAACAGCGTCCACCACCCCCGCCATCCCGACCGCACCCACCAACCCCACCGTCGTCCACGAGCCGGAACCCGTCCTCCGCCTCACCGCCGACAGTCCGGAGCTGCTCGCCGACCGCCTCGACGCCCCCGACGCCGCGCTCCGAGCCCACGCGGACGCGGAACCGCCCTCGGGTGGCCGGATGCGCCTCGCGATCGTGGCCCCCGACGCCCGGCGCCTCGCCCTCGCCCGCCGCGCGGTGGCCAAGGGGTCTGCCTGGCGCGGCAGAGGCGACGTCTGGTTCTCCCCCGAACCGCTGCTCGCGCCCGGGGCCGCACCCGGGGCCGGGTCCGGGACCGGAATCGGGGGCAAGCTCGCCTTCGTCTTCCCCGGCCTGGAGGCCGAGTTCGCTCCCCAAGTGGGGGAGGTGGCGCGGCACTTCGGCATACCGCTGCCACCGCCGCTGTCGATGTCGATGTCGATGTCGACGGGAGCCGACGCGGTCGTCGGCGACGTCGGCCGCCACGGCGTCGGCGTGCTCGCAGTCGGCCGCGTACTGGACGGCGCCCTGCGCGCCCTCGGCGTCGAACCCGACGCCGTGGCCGGCCACAGCATCGGCGAGTGGTCCGCGATGCTCGCGGGCGGCCTGTACGACACCGCCACGGCCGACGCGCTGCTCGCCGACTTCGACCCCGACGCCCTCCGCGTGCCCGGCGTCGCGTTCGCCGCGATCGGCGCGTCCGCGGAGCAGGTCTCGTACGTCCTCGGCCCCCGCACCGACGTGGTGCTCTCCCACGACAACGCCCCGACGCAGTCGATGATCTGCGGCCCGAAGGACGCGGTCGACGCACTCGTCGAGGAGTTCCGCGCGCGGCGGACCGTCGCGCAGCTCCTGCCGTTCCGCTCCGGCTTCCACACCCCGATGCTGGCTCCCTACCTGCGCCCGCTGACGGCAGGCGTCCACCGTGCGCCGGTCCGCGCGGCTCGCGTTCCCGTCTGGTCGGGCACCACGGCGGCCCCCTTCCCCGCGGCCGCGGACGACGTGCGGGACCTCTTCGTACGCCACCTGCTCGAACCCGTGCGCTTCCGACCGCTCATCGACGCGATGTACGCCGCCGGGTTCCGGGCCTTCGCACAGGTGGGCACCGGTCGTCTGAGCTCCCTCATCGAGGCGACCCTGGCGGGCCGCGAAGGCCTGACCGTCGCCGCGGACACGGCCCGTTGCGGCGGCCTCGCCCAGCTGCGTCGCGTCGTGGCCGCGCTGTGGACGGCGGGCAGCGACCGAGCGACGTTCACCCCGCTGTCCCGCCGGACCGCCGCGCGTCGCCGGCCGGTACGTCTCGACCTGGGCGCGGCGTCGGTGTCGCTACCGCCCGACGTACGCGCCGAGATCCGCGCGGACCTGCTCTCCGCCCTCCACCCGACCCCCACCCCACGCCCCACCCGCCCCGACCGCCTGGACGCCCTCGCGACGCTCTTCCCCGCGGCGGCGGAACTGCGGTCCGCGCTGACGGAGACGGTGGACGCGGCGCTGACGGTGTTCACCGGGGCGGCGACCCGGCACCGCCCCGAGGCCGCCTCTGGTTCACGACCACCGGCAGCGGGCGAGATGCCGGAGCAGGTGACTTCCGACGCGGTGGAGTGCGGGGCAACGGCCCCGGCCCCGCGCCCGACCGCGGCAAGTCCGTTCACCACCGCCGCACCTGCGGGTGCCGAGGCGACCCCTCGGCCGCAGCGTCACCCACACCCGCAGCCGCCGACGGCAAGGCCCGTACCCGTAGCCGCAGGTGCACCGACCGGTGCCGACCCGGCCGCACGGGCGACAGCCGCAGAGCAGACGTCCGTCGGCGCACCGAACCGCCCCGAACCGCCCCCCGAGGCTCCTCGCGCAGCCCAGCCCCCTGCCCCCCAGAACCCCCGACCTGCGTCCGCCCACGGCGCCGAACCCGCCCCCCTGACCACCGCCACCACCCCCCTGACCATCGACACCACCTCCATGCCCCACCTCCTCGACCACTGCTTCATTCCGCAGCGTCCCGGCTGGCCCGACCTCTCCGATCGGCACCCCGTCGTCCCCGCGACCGCCGTCGTCCATCACATGTCGCAGGCCGTCGAGCGGGCCCGCCCCGGGCAGCGGGTCGTCGCCGTGCACGACGTTCGGCTGGAGCAGTGGCTCGTGGCCGAACCTGCCACCCGGGTCGAGGTCGTCGTGACGTCCGAGCCCGATGAGCGGCTCGTGCGCGTGGCGTTCGGGCCGTACGCGCGAGCCGTGCTCGAGGTCGCCGACAATTACCCAAGTCGGCCTCCGGCCCGCTGGCGCCGGGAAGCCGACGAACGGCCCTGCCCGCTCACCGCGGAGGCTCTCTACCGGGACCGGTGGATGTTCCACGGGCCCGCGTATCAAGGGCTCACCGAGCTCACCGGGATCGGCGACCGCCACGTCCGCGGGATCATCACCGCCCCCGCCGCCCCCGGCGCCCTCCTCGACAACGTCGGCCAGTTGCTCGGGCACTGGATCCTCGCCACGCACACCGACCGCAACGTCGTCTTTCCCGTACGCATGCACGCCTTCCGTTTCTTCGGTCCGCACCCCGCCCCGGGCACCCCCGTCGAGTGCCACGTCGGAGTGACCTCCCTGACCGGTACCGCGCTCACCGCCGACGTACAACTGACCGTCGCGGGCACCGTCTGGGCCGAGATCACCGGCTGGCAGGACCGCCGCTTCGACGTACCCGGCGCCGACCGCCCCGGCGGCTACCCCGAGCACCGCACCCTGTCCGAGATCAGGCCCGGCGGCTGGACGCTGCTCACCGACTCCTGGCCCGACCCGGCCTCGCGCGACCTCGTCATGCGCACCCAGCTCGGCGCCGCCGAGCGAGCCGTCCACCGGACCCATCCGCCGCGCGGCCGCCGCCAGTGGCTGCTCGGGCGGATCGCCGCGAAGGACGCGGTCCGGCACCGGCTCTGGCAGCAGTCCCCGGGAGAAGCCGTCTACCCCGCCGAGATCGCCATCCGCAACGACAGCGCGGGCCGGCCGTACGCCGTCGGCGTGCACGGCCGCGAGCTGCCCGCCCTCGATCTGTCGCTGGCCCACCGCGCGGAGACCGCCGTCGCCCTCGTACGGCCCCGTGCGGAACGGGAGCATCCCGAGAGCGGCGTCGGCATCGACATCGAGGTCGTCGCCGAACGCTCCGAGGCCACCTACCGGGCCGCCCTCGACGAAGGGGAACGCGCCCTGCTCGCCGGGCTCGGCGCGGCCGGCGGCGGTGAACGCGACGCCGTGTGGTTCACACGGTTCTGGGCGGCCAAGGAAGCCGCCGCCAAGGCCGAGGGTTCCGGTCTGCGCGGCCGGCCCCGAGGCTTCGCCGTCCGTGCGGTACGCCCGCACGGGCTGATCGTCGAGACGGAGCGCCAGCGCCACCACGTGCGCTGCGAACACCTGGCGAGCACGCCCGCCCCCACCCCCGCCGCACCGGTCAAGGACCACATCGTGGCCTGGACAGTGAAGGAGAACGACCTGTGAAGACGACCGTCGCACCGGACGAGAGCCGGGTGCTCCGGGAGATCGCGGAGATGATCACCACCGTGCTCGGCGACTACGCCCCGGACGCCGCCGACATCGGCATGGACGCCCGCTTCGGCGACGACCTGGAGATGGAGAGCATCGACCTCGTCACCCTCGCCGGACTGCTCACCGACTGGTACGGCCCCGACGCCAACTTCGCCGCCTACCTGGCGAGTCTGGAACTCGACGAGATCATCGCCCTCACCGTGGGCGACCTCGTCGCGTACGTGTGCCGCGCCCTGCGGCCCGGCGCGGGAGGCTGACCGTGGCCATGGTGCGGGCCAACGGCCTCCTCCACCACGTACAGCGACTTCCGCACGCTCCCGCCGTCGCCCCACACCCTCGCCCTCCGACCGTGGTCTTCCTCCACGGCGCCTTCATCGACAGCCTCGCCAGCTTCTACTTCACCCTCGGCCCGCACTTCGCGGACGCCGGCTTCGACGTCCTCATGTACGACCTGCGCGGGCACGGCCGCAGCCAAAGGCCGCCCACCGGCTACACCCTGGAGGACTTCACCGACGACCTCGCCGCCCTGCTCGACACCCTGGACGTCGGCGAGCCCGTGCACCTGCTCGGCAACTCCTTCGGCGGCACCGTGGCCCTGGACTTCGCCGTGCACCATCCGGAACGCACGGCCTGTGTCACCGTCGTCGAGTCGGGCCCCGCTACGCGCGGCTGGGCGGCCACCATGGCGGGGGCCCTGCACCAGGCCACCGGGTCGCGCAGCGAGGAGGAAGCGCTCGCCTGGTTCGTCGCCGAGTACGGATCGCTCGCCTCCACCCGGCAGGGCGACGAGCTGCACGACGCGCACATCGCACGCCTCGGCCGCGCCGCCGGACGGCTGATCGCCACGACCTCCATCGCCCGGGACATCCCGGACGGCCGCACCCTCACCGACGACCAACTGCGCGCCCTCGACCGGCCGGTGCTCCTGATCAACGGCCAGGGCGGTCTCGTGGCCGAGGAGACCGCACGCCTGACGGACCTCCTGCCGCGCTGTGACGTCGTCGTCGTGCCGGGACAGAAGCACTCGGTCCTCGTCGAGGACGCCGAACGCGTCGGCACCATCGCCCTGGACTGGGCGAAGGGGCAGCTGCCGCTCGCGGGAGACCGCGCGGGAGGTGTCGCATGAGCCGCTTCCTCTTCGTCGTGCCGCCGCTCGCCGGTCACGTCAACCCGGCCGCGGCCGTCGCCGCCGAACTCGGCGGCCGCGGACACGACGTGGCCTGGGCGGGACAGCCCGCCGTCCTGGCGGGCCGCGTCGCCCCCGACGCGCCCGTCTTCCCCTGCGCGGGCGCCCCCGAGCTCGACGCCAGGCCCCGCGACCTGCGCGGCGTGGCCGCCCTGAAGTTCCTGTGGGACGACTTCTTCGCGCCGCTCGCGTACGCCATGGCGCCCGGGGTGACCACCGCCGTCATGGAGTTCGGGCCCGACCTGCTCGTCGTCGACCAGCAGACGGTCGCGGGCGCACTCGTCGCGGAGCGGCTCGGCGTCCCCTACGTCACCTCCTCGACCACCTCCGCCGAACTCTCGGGCAGCCTCATCGGCATCCCGAAGGTCGATTCATGGCTCACCGACCTCCTGGACGGGCTGCGGCTGCGCCTCGGCGATCCCTCGGCCCGCTACGATCCGCGTTTCTCGCCCCGGCTCACCCTCGTCTTCTCGACCAGCGAGCTCGCCGGGCCGGTGGCGCACGGCCGCGGCCCGCTCCGCTTCGTCGGCCCCGCGCTCGGCTCGCGCGCCGAGATCACCGACTTCCCCTGGGACTGGGTCGAACGGGACGACGACAGCCGGTCGCTGGTCCTCGTCTCCCTCGGTACCGCCAACACCACCGTCGGCGCCCGCTTCCTCGCCCGGTGCGTCGACGCCGTACGCGCCCGCTCCCGTGCCGTGCGCGCGGTGGTCGTCGACCCCGGCGGCCTCCTCGGACCGCCGCGCGGCGACGACGACGTCCTGATCCGTCCCGTCGTCCCGCAACTCGCCCTGCTCGCCCGCACGGACGCCGTCGTCTGCCACGCGGGCCACAACACCGTCACCGAAGCCCTGTGGCACGGCGTCCCCCTGGTGGTCGCCCCCATCCGCGACGACCAGCCCGTGGTCGCCGCCCAGGTCACCGACGCGGGCGCGGGCGTGCGCGTGCGGTTCGGCAGGGCTGACGCCAGAGCCGTCGGATCCGCCCTGGACGACGTGCTCGGGCGGCCCCGTTTCGCCGCCGCCGCCCGCCGCATCGGCCACTCCTTCCGCGCCGCGGGCGGGGCGCCCGCAGCGGCCGTACACCTCGAAGAGCTCGCCGACGAAGAGCAGGAGAACCCGTGGCACGGACTGCAGATATAGCCGAGCGCAGACCCCACTACCGGCGGCTGCTGGCCGGGGGAGTGGACCGGTTCTTCCAACCCCGGCGCACCACCTGCCCCTGGTGCACGTCCGAACGGCTCCGCCACCGGCTCCGCAGCAGGGACCACGTCCAGAACAAGCCCGGCGGCTTCGTCCTCGACGAGTGCCGGGACTGCGGCCACATCTTCCAGAACCCGCAACTGACCGCCGAGGGACTCGACTTCTACTACGGGGACTTCTACGACGGCCTGGGTGAGGAGACCACGGCCAAGATGTTCGCGGGACGCGGCAGCACGAAACGCTTCCGGCACAGCGCGCGCGCCCTGCGCACCCACGCGCGGCCCCGGCGCTGGCTGGACGTCGGCACCTCGCACGGCCACTTCTGCGCCACGGCCAAGGAGGAGCTCCCCGACACGGAATTCGACGGCCTCGACATGGGCGAGAGCGTCGAACTCGCCGTGCAGGAAGGGCGGATAGCCACCGCCTATCGCGGGCAACTCATCGAGCTCGCACAGGAGTTGGCCGGTCGTTACGACACCGTCAGCATGTTCCACTACCTGGAGCACACGGTGATGCCGCGCAGCGAGCTCGCCGCCGCCCGCACCGCGCTCCGGCCCGGCGGACACCTCCTCATCGAGGTACCCAACCCCGAGTCACCCCTCGGCAGGCTCTTCCGCGGCCGCTGGATGCCCTGGTTCCAACCCCAGCACCTGCACTTCGTCCCGATCGGCAACCTCTGCCGCGAACTGGAACGCATCGGCTTCACCATCGTGTCCGCACACCGGGGCGGCAACCAGCACATCCCGGTCGACCTCGCCTGCGCCACCTGGTTCTGGGTGGCCCGCGCCCTGCCCAAGGAGGACGCGCCCTGGCTCGCCCGGCGCCCCGGAAAGGCCGCCGTCGCCGCCCGCTGGGCCGTGGCGCTCACCGCGCTGCCGCTGGTCCTCGCCGCGTACGGCCTCGACCTGCTGCTCGCACCCGTCGTCCGCAGGACCCCGCTGAGCAACGCCTACCGGGTGATCGCCCGCCTCGGCCCGACCAACGCAGCCGACCTACAGGGGAACTGAGATGCCAACACGCACCACCCGCCGGGCAGGGCGGCTCACCGTCGCCCTCGCCCTGACCCTCGCTGCCTGCACGCTCTCCGCGGCCCCGGCGGACGGCGGCCCCCGCCCCCACACCGCGAACGCCGCCGCGGCCCTGCCGCCCGACGACTTCTACGTACCGCCAGCCTCCCTCCCCGAAGGCAGACCCGGCGACGTCATCCGCTCCCGCAAGGTCGACCCCGGCACGCCGACACCGCGCGCCCTCGCCGACACCTGGCAGGTGATGTACCGGTCCACCGACGCCCTCGGCAGGCCGCACGCGGTCACCGCCACCGTCCTGGTGCCCAAGGGCGGCACCCCCGCGACACGGCCCATCGTCGGCTGGGGACCCGGCACCCAGGGCCCCGCCTTCCGCTGCGCCCCCTCCCGGATGATCGCCAAGGGCGCCCTGTACGAGCAGTGGGTCATCAACGCCATGCTCAAAGAGGGGTACGCGGTCGCCGTCCCCGACTACGAGGGCTACCGCCCCGGACCGAGGACTACGTACATGGTCGGCAAGTCCCTCGGCCCCGCCCTGATCGACGCGGTCCGCGCGGCGCAGCGACTGCCCGCCGCCGGGCTCTCCGCCGACGCGCCCGTCGCCTTCCGCGGCTACTCCCAGGGCGGCGGCGCCGCGCTGTGGGCGGGGGAGTTCCAGGCCGACTACGCACCCGAACTCGACCTCAAGGGCATCGTCGCGGGCGGCGTCCCCGGCAACCTCATGGAGGTCGCCCTGCCCCTCAACGGCCGTCCCGGCTCCGGCTTCCTCTTCTACGCCCTGATCGGCCTCGACCACGCCTACCCCGAGCTCAAGTTCCGCGACGTCCTGAACGACGCGGGGCGCGCCATGGTCGCCGACCTCGAAACGGGCGGCTGCGCCCTCGAAATGATCAACAAGTACGGCAACAAGCCGCTCTCCGCGTACGTCACCCGCAGCCCGCTCGTCGACGCGCCCTGGGTCGCCCGCTACACGGAGAACACCCTCGGCACCGAGAAGACCCCCGGCACGGAGACCACCCCCGGCACCACACCGAAGATCAAGGTGCCGGTGTTCCAGTACCACGCGACGCAGGACGCCCTCGTCGAACCGAACCAGGCCGACGCCCTGCACAAGGCCTACTGCGCGCAGGGCGTGCCGCTCACCTGGAAGACGTACGACACCACGGGCCGCCCACCGATCAGCGACCACCTCCGGCCGATCCAGGCGGCGAACGCCGAGGCCATGACGTATCTCGCCGACCGTTTCGCCAACCGGCCCGCCGCCCCCGACTGCTGAGCGCCGACCCCCAGAGGTGAGTGATGGCAACGAGCAACAGGCACCGCAAGAAGGGCGGTCGCCGCATCCGCCGCGGCATGTCGGGCACGGTCGTCGCGGCCGTCGCGATGGCCGGGCTGACCGCGTCGGCCGCGCCCGGCAGCCCCCTGGCACCGGCCCGCCACGGCCATGCCCCCGACGGCGGACCGCGGGAGGCCAGAGGCTGGCTCCCGCCCGCCGGGCCCTCGGCCGACGTCTACCACACCGAACTCCCGCCCCTGCGCGCCCGGAAGGGGGAACCTGGCAGCGGTGGCGGCCAGGGTGCCGCCGTGCGGACACAGTCCGGCATCCCCTCCACCGTCCTCACCGCCTACCGCCGCGCCGAAGCGGCCCTCGCCACCACCGACCCCGGCTGCCGGCTGCCCTGGCAACTCCTCGCCGCCATCGGAAAGGTGGAGTCGGGGCACGCGCGCGGCGGCCGCGTCGATGCGGCCGGCACGACCCGTACGCCCATCCTGGGCCCCGTCCTCAACGGCAGCGGCTTCGCCCGGATCGCGGACACGGACGCGGGGGCGTACGACGGCGACGCGACCTACGACCGGGCCGTGGGTCCCATGCAGTTCATCCCTTCCACCTGGGCGAGCTGGGGCGCGGACGGCAACGACGACGGGCGCGCCGACCCGGACAACATCCACGACGCCGCGCTCGCCGCGGGCCGCTACCTGTGCGCGGGCGACCGTGACCTCGCCACGAGGACGGGCCTGGACCGGGCCGTCCTCAGCTACAACCACTCCACGGCCTACCTGCGCACGGTCCTCGCCTGGCTGGACTTCTACCGGCGCGGCGTCCACGCGGTTCCGGACGGCCGCGGCGCGCTGCCGGCCAGCCCCGGGCCGGGCGGGAAGACCCCGGCGGACCGGCCGGTCGGCGGCGGCGTGGTCATCGGCCCGCAGCCGTCCCACCCGCCCCGCCCACGCCCCGGCGACTCCGACTCGCCGCGGCCTCCCCGTCCCGGCCCGCACCCCTCCGCCCCCGGCCCGAGCCCCCGCCCCTCCGACCCGGGCCCCTCCCGCCCCGGCCCGTCACACCCCGGCCCCACCCGACCGGGCTGCCCCTCCCCGTCGCCCTCCGAAACCCCGGCCCCCTCCGGAACCCCGTCCCCCTCCGAGCCCCCGTCACCCTCCCCCTCCTCGCCGACGGGCTCGCCGTCGCCCACTCCGTCCGATCCTGGACCCCCGTGCCCCCCTGGCCAGGCCGACGGCCGCGCGGTACACCACGAACATGACCCACGGAACGGGGCGTCTTGAGGGCAAGGTGGCCTTCGTGACCGGCGCGGCCGGCGGCCTGGGCCGCAGCTACGTCCAGCGGATGGCGGAGGAGGGCGCCGACCTGGTCATCGTGGACATCTGCCGGTCGGTCGACACCGTGCCCTACCCACTGTCCACACCGGAAGAGCTGTCCGAAGCGGTCGAGGAGGTCGAGTCGCTGGGCCGTCGCGTCGTCGCCCGGCAGGCCGACGTGCGCGACCGGGACGCCCTCCAGGAGGCGTACGACGCCGGGCTCGCCGAGTTCGGGCAGATCGACGTCGTCGTCGCCAACGCCGGAATCGCGCCACTCCTGGTCGACGATCGGGTACAGGCGTGGCACGACGCCATCGACATCAACCTCACCGGCACCTTCCACACCATCGAGGTGGCCGTTCCCTCGATGATCGACGCGGACCGGGGCGGCTCGATCGTCGTCGTCAGCTCCACCGCCGGCCTCGTCGGCATCGGCGGGGCCAGCAACGGCGGCCTCGGCTACGCCGCGTCCAAGCACGGTGTGGTCGGGCTGATGCGGACGTACGCCAACAACCTCGCCCCGCACAGCATCAGGGTGAACTCCGTGCACCCCACCGGCGTCGCCACCCGCATGGTCGCCGACCCGGCCATGGTCGAGTTCGTCGCCCAGGACCCGATCCTGTCCGAGGGCTCCCCGAACGCCCTGCCCGTCGACACCGTCGAGCCGGACGACGTGGCCAACGCGGTCCTGTGGCTCGCCTCGGACGAAGCCCGCTACGTCACCGGCGTCACGCTGCCCGTGGACGCCGGATTCCTCAACCGCCGCTGAGCCGGAGATGGGGCGCCATGAGTGAGCAGTACGCGGACCTGATTCTCGTCGGCGGGAACGTGAAGACGCCGTCGGGCTGGGCCGAAGGGCTCGCCGTGCGTGCTGGGATCATCGACACGGTCGGCTCCCGCGCCGACGTGCTGCGCCGACGCGGCCCCGAGACGCGGGTGCGGGACCTGGCCGGGGACACCGTGCTGCCCGGCCTGCACGACCTGCACGTGCACCCGATCTACGCCGGGGTCCGCGAACGGCGCTGCAAGATCCCGCAGGGCTCCGACCTCGCCACCACGCTCCGCATCGTGGCCGAGCACGTCTCCGCCGCCGCCCCCGGCACGTGGGTCCTGGGCGGCCAGTGGGACGCGTACGCGCTGGGCGGCACCCCGGACCGGACGATGCTCGACTCCGTCGCACCCGACCACCCCGTCCTCCTGGAGGACACCAGCGGCCACAGCTCGTGGGCGAACAGCGCGGCGCTGCGGCTCGCTGGCATCGGCCCCGGCACACCCGACCCGGCGGGCGGCATCTTCGAGCGGGACGCGGCGGGCCGTCCGAGCGGCATCCAGCGCGAGGCGGCCGTCGACCTGCTCGTCGCCGCCGCCCCCAAACCGGACGACGACGAGGTCGAGGCGGCTCTGGAGTGGGCGCTCGGGGAGATGCTCTCGTACGGGATCACGTCGTTCACCGAAGCGGCGGTCGGCTTCACCGCGGGGCCGCGGGCCGAACTGCGCGCCTATACGCGTCTCGCCGCGCGGGGCGCCGTCCGGCAGCGCGTACGCCTCAGTCTCGTGTGGTCGCCGTACGACCCGACGTGCGAGGACGTGATCGCGCACCGCAACCTCTACGCGAGCGCGCACCTCACGCCCGACTGCGTGAAGATCTTCCTCGACGGCGTACCGACCGACAGCCACACGGCCGCCATGCTCGAACCGTACGCGGACACCGTGGCGGGGCGGGGCGACGAGGCGGGCCGGCACGGCATGCTCGTGGTCGCGCCGGCCGTCCTCGACCAGGCGGTGACCCGGTTCGACCGGATGGGCATCACGGTCAAGTTCCACGCGGCAGGCGACGCGGCGGCCAGGGCGGCACTCGACGCCATCGAGGCCGCCCGCACGGCCAACGGCCACAGCCCCTGCATGCACAACGTGGGTCACTGCTCGTTCGTGTCGAAGCCGGACATCGAGCGTGCGGCACGGATCGGCGCGACCTTCGAGGTCTCGCCCTACCTGTGGCGGCCCTCGCCGATCTGCTCCGACATCGCGGCGGCCGTCGGCCGGGAAGCGGTCGAACGCGCCTGGCCGGTGCGCGAGATGCTCGACGCCCGCGCACTGGTCGTGGCGGGCTCGGACTGGTGCGTCGTGCCGTCGGTGAACCCGTGGGCGGCCATGGAGACGCTCGTGACCCGGCAGGAACCGGGGGGAAGCAGCGACCGCTTCGGCGCGTCCCAGGGCATCGGTCTCGAGGAGGCCTTCGACCTGTTCACGGTCAACTCCGCCCGCCAGGAAGGCATGGCGCACCGCGTCGGACGCATCGAACCCGGCATGCTCGCCGACGTCATCGTCGTCGACCGGAACCCCTTCGAAGTGCCGATCACGCAGGTCCACGCCACCGAGGTGAGGATGACGTTCATCGAAGGGGAACAGGTCGCCTAGGAGATGCCGACAGCGGCTACATCCCGCGGTGCAGCATGTCGTGGACCTGCTGGTGGACGGCGGGAGCGACGCTGTCGTTGTAGACCTCGACCACTTCCTTCGTCACATGGCCCACCGGCAGCGGGTTCTGCTGGGCGGGTGCCTGGGCCTGGGCCGCACCGGAGAAGGACAAGGCGGCGGCGCCGGTGAGGGCGGCAGCGGCCAGTACACGCGTCGTATTGTTCATGATTTGCCAACGATCGTCCGGTTCGTGGGTCACGCGAGGAGGTAGGGCCGCCGCAGTTGCACCGGGACTTCGGCCGTCGACGTGTCCAGAGTGAAGCCGGCCCGGTGGTGGCGCTCGTACGCCGCCGGGGGCAACGCGTCGCGGGTCCGCCGCTCACACGTCCTGCGCCGCTCGACCATGTCGGGGGCGCCCAGCTGCGGCACGCCGACCCTCCGCCACACCTGATCCCCCAGCCCCAGCAGCCACGCCGCCCACTCCGCCTGCCCGTCGTCGACGGCCGCCAGGGCGAGTGTGTCGAGGGTTATGCCGATGCCGTACGCGTCGTTGAGGAGCCACTTCGCCGCAAGGGCCGTGCGCAGGGCGGGGATCGCGCGGCCGGGCTCTCCGCGGACCGTGTCGAGGGTGCCGATCACGTAGTGGCCGAAGGAGCGGGCCCAGATGTCCTCCGTCGGCGCGGCGCGGGCGATGACCCGCTCGGCGAGAGCCCGGGCCCGGTCGTGTTCGCCGAGGGCCACGAGCAGGTAGCTGTGGGAGGCCATGCAGAGCAGCGCGGCGATCTCTTCCCCCGCGGTCTCGGCGAGCGGGAGGGCGAGTGCGAACCGTTCCAGGGCGGGGTCGGTGTCCCCTTGGAGGGTGAGCGCCAGCCCCTGCGCGTAGGTGGCCCAGGCCTGGGCGGCGGCGTCGTCGGTGCGCGTGGCCAACTCCAGTGCCTCGGTGGCGCGTTCCAGTGCGACCTGGTGCTCGCCCTGGCAGGAGGAGACGACGGCGCACACCCACAGGGCCCGGGCCCGTCCCGGTTCGTGCCGCGGGTCGAGCGCCAGGGCGGCGTCGAGGAAGTGGCGTCCTTCGCGGAGGTTGCCGCACGCGATCCAGAAGTAGAAGAGGTCGGCCGCCATGTGCAGTGCGGCCGACGTGTCGGTGCGCAGGCAGTGCCGCAGGGCCGCGCGCAGGTTGGCGTGCTCGGCGGCGGCCTGCCGGTACACCTCGGGCTGCCCCGGGCCGAGCCAGCTCTCGCCACCGGTCAGGGCCAGGTGGCGGTAGAAGTCCCGGTGCCGCAGCCGCAGTTCGTCCTGTCCGCCGCAGCGTTCGAGCCACTCGGCGCCGTACTCACGGACCGTGTCGAGCATGCGGTAGCGCCGGGCTCCCGGCGGTCCTTCGCGCAGCACGACGGACTTGTTCACCAAGGAGGCGAGGGTATCGGTCAGGTCGTACCCGAAGAGCGGCTTGATCGTGCAGACGAACTCCATCGCCGTCATCGTGAAGCTGCCGGGGAACACCGAGAGGCGGGCCCACAGCAGCCGTTCGTTCGGGGTGCACCATTCGTGGCTCCAGCCGATGCTGGTGCGCAGTCCCGCGTGCCGCGGCCGCACGGCCGTGAGGTCGGTGTCGGACGGGGTGTCCGGCGACAGGAGGTCGAGACGCTCGGCGAGTTGCCGGTTCAGCTGCCGGGCGGAGACCGACCGCAGGAGCGGGGCGGCCAGTTCGATGGCGAGGGGAATGCCCTCCAACGCGTCGCAGAGACGCACGAGTTCGTCCGGCTCGTCCTGCGCGGGCACCCGGTTCGGCGAAGGCTCCCCGGCGGCATTCCCCGCCTGTTCCACCCGTGCCGTCAGCAGGGCGAGCGCGTCGCCGTCGGGGCCGGTCGACATGGGCCCGACCGGCACGACGCTCTCCTCGCGCACCCCCAGTGAAGTACGGCTGGTGGCCAGGATCCGCAGTCCGGGCAGTGCCGACAGGAGCGCACCGGCCAGGGCCGCGCACTCGTCCGCCAGGTGCTCACAGGTGTCGAGTACGAGGAGCACGTCCTGCTCGGCGAGACACTCCGTCAGGACCGCCACCGAGGAACGGCCGGTCTGGTCCTGCAGCCCGAGCGCGGTGATGACCGCCTGCCCGACGAGCGGCCCTTCGCACACCGACGCCAGATCCACCCACCGGCTCCCGTGCGCCCGTCCCGCCCGCGCCGCGACGCGCCGTGCGATACGTGTCTTGCCGACCCCGCCGGGACCTCGCAGGGTGACCATTCGGCGGGACGCCAACTGCGCACGCACGGCCTCCACTTCGCGCGCCCGCCCCACGAACCCCGAAGGCTCCGCCGGCAACGACCCGCCCGTGTCCAGCCCCTGCACGTCTCGCATCGGTGGCGGAACCCCTCCCGTCCTTCGTCACTCGTCACGGGCGGCGTCGCCCGTGACGAGGATGCCCCATGACGGCGATCAAGACTCGGAAAGCGCGTGGAGACATCCGTTGGTGGGAGCGTTCAAGCCAGAACGGCCACCCGCGGAGGTGCTGCGTCACGGGTGCGCCTCATGACCGTAGGGCCCGCGGACGGCGTCGGCGGAGCTGCCGCCGCTTTGCGGCTCGAGAAGCGAGGCCAGATGGGCCGCGTTGAGGTAGTGCCGCGGCCGCCAGTGCGCATGGTCCGGGTGCGCCCGCCACTGCTGGGCGACCCAGACCAGCAGGTTGAAGTCGTGCCCGATGTCGTGTCGCAGGGTCTGCAGCAGCCCCGGCTCCTCCCCGCGCCCCTCGGCGAGGGCGCGGCGCCAGGTCGAGATCTCCTCGGTGAGCCGCATGGCCGTGGACAGCATGGCGTTGGTCAGCGCGCGGGCGGCGAAGCGCTCGTCGCTGCCGATCGGCCATCGGCCCTCCAGCTCCGCCAGCCGGGCGCGCAGGAATTCCCGCAGCGGCAGGACGTCGGCCTCGACGAGGTCGTCGGAGTACGGGGGCGGTGGCCTCGGCATGCGTTCGGACACGTTCCCGACCCCCTCCCCGGCCCTCCTGGGCAACGTACGCCTGTGCGACCGCATCGGCCAGGCCCGCGTGCCCTGTTCTCAGAGCCTGTGTTCAGAGGTCGAGGACGAGGCGGGGCGACACTGCGCGGGACACGCAGGCGAACATGCGGCCCTCGGGCGCGCCGATGTCGTCACGGTGCTCGGGCGTGCCCTCCAGGACGGTGACTTCGCAGCTGCCGCAGATGCCTTCGCGGCAGCCCGCGGGCAGGGGGCGGCCCGCGTGGGCGAGGGCGTCGAGCAGCGACTCGTCGGCCGGTACGGCGACGGTGCCCCCGGACCGTGCGCAGACCGCCTCGAACGCCGTGTCGGGCCCGAAGGTCCGCGCCACCGGCTGGAAGCGTTCGGCGTGCAGCCGCTCCGCGGGGAACGCCGCTTCGGCCGCCGCCAGCATGGTCGCGGGCCCGCAGCAATAGACCAGCGTGTCGGGAGGCAGCGTGGCCGCGAGGGCGTGGAGGTCCGGCCTGCCGTGCCGCCCGGTCTCCACGATCCGCACGAGGTCCCCGTAGGTGCGCAGGAGTTCGTCGGCGAAGGGCATGCTGTCCCGCGCGGGGCCGACGTACATCAGGGTCGCGGGGATTCCGGCGGCCGCTGCCGCGCGCAGCATGGGGAGCAGCGGCGTGATGCCTATGCCGCCGGCGAGGAAGAGGTAGCGCGGGGCGGGGACGAGCGGGAAGTGGTTGCGGGGGAGTGACACCCCGAGGGCGCGGCCCCGGCGCAGGAAGCGGTGGACGTACTCCGAGCCGCCCCGGCTGAGCGGGTCGTACCGGACGGCGACGCGGTAGGCGTCCCGCTCGGCGGGGTCCCCGCACAACGAGTACTGCCGGTCGAGCCAGTTGGGCAGGGACAGGTCGATGTGGGCGCCGGGGTCCCAGGGGGCGAGGTCGCCCGTGGTGGCGCGCAGGGTGAGGGCGACGACGTCTTCGGTGACCCGGTCCATGTGCTCGACGACGGTCTGCTGCATCGGTGGTTCCTCGGTTCGTGGTCAGTAGAGCTTGCGGTAGGCGTCCTCCAGGGACGCCTCGAGGAGCTTCGGGTCGACGTCGACATTGAACTGCGCGGCTGCCATCTCCCCGATCGACGGCAGGCCCTCGGCGAGCGCCTGGCTCGCCGGGTCCCACAGCCGGGAACGCACCAGCGCCCGCCCGCAGTGGAAGAACACCTCGGCCACCTCGACGACGATCGCCAGGTCCGGCCGCTTGGCCTCGATGCGCATCCGGGCCAGCACGTCGGGTTCGTCGGTGACGTAGCCGCTGCCGTTGACGCGCAGCACCTCGCGCACGCCGGGGACGAAGAAGCACAGCCCGACGCCGTCGTTCTCCGCGAGGTTGCGGAAGGAGTCGGCGATCTTGTTGCCGGGGCGATCGGGGAGGGCGAGGGTGCGCTCGTCGAGGACCTTCACGAAGCCGGGGTAGTCGCCGCGCGGTGAGCAGTCGGTACGTCCGGCCGCGTCCGCCGTGGCCATCGTCAGGAACGGCGAGTGGGCGATGAAGTGCCGTACGTAGTCGTCGACACGGTCCTTGATCTTCTCCTTGATCATGGCATCGGGCTGCCCGAGCCGTGCGATCACCTCTTCGGGAGAGACCCTTCGGGGGCGGGGGACGGCAGGCGGCACGGTGACTTCGGGGCAGGTCATGCCAGTATTGTGAGCAATTACTCAGGTCCCGCGCTACTCGCATTCACGGGCCTCGCCGGAGGTGTGATGTCGTCCGACCGACGTGGACTGCAGCCACGTAAACAGCCCCGTCAGATCCGGGCGGAGCTGACCCGGCAGCGCATCCTCGACGCCGCTGCTCACGTTTTCGCCGAGTACGGGTACGCGGCGGGGACCACCAACCGGATCGCGGAGCGGGCCCGGGTCTCCATCGGATCGCTGTACCAGTACTACCCGAACAAGGACGCGATCCTGGTCGAGCTGCTGATCCGGCATCTCGACGCGGGGATGGCCGCCATCGAGGCGGCCCAGCCGGACCGGGACGGGCTGCGGACCCGGTCCGTCGAGAGCATCCTGCGCTCCTACGTCGGGAGCGTCGTCGACAGCCACCGCGACGACCCGCAGCTGCTGCGCGTGATGATGGAACAGGGGCCACGCGCCCCCGAATTGCTGGAGCGCGTGGCGCAGAACGAGAAGCGCAGCATCGCCTACGCCCAGCGGCTGCTGCGGAACCACCCGGAGGTGCGGGTCGCGGACGTCGGCGTCGCCGCCCGGCTGGTCGTCTCCACGGTGGAGATGGTGGTGCACAAGGTGATGGCGGGGCCGGACGACGTCGACCGGGCGCGGTTCGAGGACGAGCTGGTCACGATGCTCGTCCGCTATTTGACGGGCGGCCCGGCCGCGTCGGGGCCGTGATCGTTCGGAGGCGGTCGGTCAGGGGCGGGGCCGGGTGGCGGTGTCGAGGTAGAACGCGTCGATGCTCTGCACGGCCGTCTCGAACTCCTCGAGGTTGACGGGCTTCGTCACGTAGGCGTTGGCGTGGCTGCTGTACGCGCCGGTCACGTCCTCCGGGGCGGTGGACGTGGTGAGGACGACCACGGGGATGGTCTGCAGGTCCTCGTCCGCCTTGAGGACCTTCAGGAGGTCCCGGCCGTTCATGCGCGGCATGTTCAGGTCCAGGACGATGAGGTCGGGCCGCGGGGTGCCCGGGGTGCGCAGGTGCTCCAGGGCGGCGACGCCGTCGGTGACCTGAACCAGGTTGCGGGCCCCGCGCTCGGAGAGTGCCTCCTCGATGAGCATCGCGTCGGCGATGTCGTCTTCGACGAGCAGGACGTCGAAGGGGCGGGCGGGGGTCGTCATCATTGAACGCTCCGTGCGTTTCTCGGGGGAGTGGTGAAAGAGCCCCGGCCAGCGACGCCGTGCGCCCTGGCGGGTCATGCCGCACGCGGCGCCGATCTGCGGATAGCCGGCGCCCGCTTCGGCCGCGGCCCCCGCGGCCTCCCGCTGGAGCCGCTCGGTGGCCTGCTGGAGCTGGTCCAGCACGTGGAGCAGGAGCAGTGCCCGCGCCGGGTCGTCCGATGCCGGGTGCTCGGGTCCGTCCAGGAGTTGCCAGGCGAGGCGTTGCGCGACGGCACCGACCGCCGAGTCGGCGATGGCGGCCGTCTCCTGCGGAGTGGCTCGCAACTCGAAGTTCATGCCTGGCATGCCAGGCACTCTAGGTCCCCGCGGCCGCTGGCGACAACAAGTGTTGTCAGCCTCTAGAGTATGCAGGCCGCACCCTCAACGCGGCTGTCGCAACAAGGAGTCCACAGGATGACCGGCGTAGAAGGGCGGCCGCGCGTGGGAGCGCTCTCCACGTGGACGACACGGAGATGGCTCCGTGTCGGGGTGGCCTTGTCCCTGGCGATCCTGGCGCTGCTCGGGGCCACGGGAGCCTGGGTCCTTTCGCGTACCGCCACCATCAGCAAAGAATTGGTCGATGTCCGTTCGCCCGCGCTGACCACCGCGATCCGCCTGGAGACGGCCATCCTCGACCAGGAGACCGGGATCCGGGGGTACGGACTCACCGGCACGTCGGAGTTCATCGCCCCCTACCGGCGCGGCCTCGACGAGCAGAAGGCGAACGCGTCCCACCTCGCCGACCTGCTGGAGGACGACTCCGATGGCAGGAAGGACCTGTCGGCCGTGCAGGAGGCCGTCGAGCGCTGGCAGGAGAGGTTCGCCCGGCCGGTCGCCGCGGAGCCGCCCGGCGCGCCCTCGACCCTGGCCACCGAGAGGGCGGCGGAGGGCAAGAAGGCCTTCGACCGGGTGCGGGAAGCGCTGCACGACCAGCAGGAGCGGCTGCGTGCCGAGCGAACCCGGGCGAGGGACGACCTGATGACCACGAGCACCCTGCGGAACTGGGTGTTCGTCTCCATCGGGGCGCTCATCGTCCTGCTCGCCGCTCTCATCTTCGAGGGGTTGCGCCGCGGCATCAACCGGCCGCTCGAGCAGCTCGGAGCCGAGGCGCGGACCATCGCCGGAGGCGATTTCGACCACGCCATCAACCCGACGGGCCCCGCCGACCTGCGCCGGCTCAGCGGCGAGATCGACTTCATGCGCCGTCGTCTCGTACGGGAACTCGCCTTCAGCGAGGAGGCGCGCCTGCGCCTCGACGCGCAGGCCGCGGAGCTGCAGCGCTCCAACGCGGAACTGGAGCAGTTCGCGTACGTGGCCTCCCACGACCTCCAGGAGCCGCTGCGCAAGGTCTCCAGCTTCACGCAGCTCCTCCAGCGGCGGTACGCGGGAAAGCTCGACGCACGAGCGGACCAGTACATCGACTTCGCGGTCGACGGGGCGAACCGCATGCAGGTCCTCATCAACGACCTGCTCGACTTCTCCCGGGTGGGGCGGCTGCACAACGCCCAGCAGAGCGTCGACCTCGACACGGTGTTCTCCCGCACCCTGTCCACGCTGAGCGTCGCCATCGAGGAGTCCGGCGCGACGATCACCCACGATCCGCTGCCGACGCTGATCGCCGACCCCACCCAGATGGGCATGCTCTGGCAGAACCTCATCGGCAACGCCGTCAAGTTCCGGCGGCCGGGGACACCGCCCGAGATCCGCGTGACGGCGGAGCGCGAGGACGACCTGTGGCGCTTCACGGTCACGGACAACGGCATCGGCATCGAACCGGACTACGCCGAGAAGGTCTTCGTCATCTTCCAGCGGCTGCACACCAAGGACGCCTACAGCGGCAGCGGCATCGGCCTCGCGATGTGCAAGAAGATCGTCGAGTTCCACGGCGGCACCATCGCCGTGGACCCCGAGTACACCGAAGGTGCCCGTCTCACCTTCACTCTGGCACCCGAGCCCCCGGAAGCCATCGGCCCATCCACCCTGCCGGAAGCCACCCGCGCCGGCGCGGAGTACGCACCATGACCTCAATCGTCGCAGCCGTCCCTGACGAGCAGATGTACCGCATCCTGCTGATCGAGGACGACCAGGGCGACGCCCTGCTCGTCGAGGAGCTGCTCCACGACTCGGGACTGCGGTTCGAGCTGACCACGCGTACGACCCTGGCCGAGGCCCGCGCCGAGCTGGCCGGCGGTCCCATCGACTGCGTCCTGCTCGACCTGCACCTGCCCGACGTCTCGGGCATCGACGCCGTCACCGGGGTCCGGCGCCTGGCACCGCACACCGCGGTGATCGTCCTGACCGGCCTCTCCGAAGCCCAGGCGGGCGCGAACGCGATGGCCGCGGGAGCCCAGGACTACCTGGTCAAGGGAAAGGTCGACGGGGAGCTGCTGCACCGGACGGTGCGCTACGCCGTCTACCGCAGCAAGACCGAACGTACGAACGCCGAAGCCCAGGCCGCCCGGCTGCGGGCGGAGGAGAACGCGCGCCTGGAGCGCGGCCTGCTGCCCCAGCCCATCCTCGACACCTCGACGGTCAGGGTCACCACGCGCTATCTGCCCGGTGCCGCGTGGGCGCTGCTCGGCGGGGACTTCCTCGACGTCGTGGAGGGGGACGACGGGCTGCTGCACGCCGTCGTGGGCGACGTCAGCGGACACGGCCCCGACGCCGCCGCGCTGGGTGTCTTCCTGCGCATCGCCTGGCGCTCCCTCGTGCTCGGCGGGCACCGCGGCAACGACCTGCTGCACCTGATGGAGCGCATTCTGATCGCCGAGCGCGGCAGCCAGCACCTGTTCGCGACGTGCACGCTCCTGACCCTCGACCAGAGCGCCGCCACCGCCACACTCCACTTGGCGGGACACCACGAACCCCTGCTCACCACGGCGACGGGCACCCAGGAACTGGCGGCCGCGCACGGCATCGCCCTCGGCGTCGTCCCCGGACTGCGCAGGTGGCCCTCCACGGTCGTCCCGCTCCCGGCCTCCGGCGCCCTGACCCTCTACACCGACGGACTCACCGAGGGGCACAACGGCGCCACGGGTGAACGGCTCGGCGTCGACGGGCTGCTCGACCTCATCGGGGACCTGCCGACCACGGACCCGGCCGAGCACGTCGACCGCCTGATCGAGCAGACACACGCACTGAACGCCGGGCGGCACTCCGACGACCTCGCGGTGCTGCGTCTCGACTGGGGGAGTCCGAGCGCACCCGGCACGGAGTAGGGCCCCTCAGAGCGGGGAGTCCTCCAGCTCGATCACCACGGTGATCCGCTTGCCCACCGGCTCGCGGTGGACGGCGAAGCTCTGGCAGAGGGCCATGACGATCTCCAGACCGTGCTGGCCGATGCGGCTCGGGTCCGGCGGCAGGACCGCGGGCAGCGCGGTGCTGCTGTCCCACACGCTGATCTCGACGGCGCCGGACCGCACGTCCAGGCTCATCAGGGACGGACCGGGCGCGTACTTGCGGGCGTTGGTCACCAGCTCGCTGACCACCAGCTGCACCGTGCCCATCACCCCGGCGGAGACGTGCAGCCCGTGCACGGCCTGCACGTCCGTCAGAAAACTGCGGGCCAGATCACGGGCGGCGCCGATCTCCCCGCTCTCCTCGAAGGCCGCGGACACCGAGAGGAACTCGCCCACCGACGATCGTCGGTCGCCCATCCCCGCCGTCCGGCCGCGGTCCGCCTCGCCCACCAAACACTCCTGTTTCACAACGCCCGTCTACCCAGAAAAACCCGGAGCATCAGCCTCGATGCGACCGGATTTCGGCGGGCCCCCGCGCCCGCGGGCCCCCGGCGCGGCCGAATGGCGGCACCGTGGATGTTTCCCCTGTTCAGCGGGCACACGTTGCGCCATGAACGACATGCCAGACACTTCGACGGAGCCCGGCACCCCGCTCCGGCGGACGCTCACCACCACGCTCCTGTACTTCTTCATCCTCGGCGACGTCCTGGGCGCCGGGGTCTACGTGCTGGTGGGGCAGGTGGCCGCGGAGTCCGGCCCCGCGGTGTGGCTGCCGCTCGCCGTGGCCCTGGGGCTCGCCCTGCTGACGGCCGCGTCCTACGCGGAGCTGGCCACCCGCTTCCCGCGGGCCGGCGGGGCCTCCCACTACGCCACCCTCGCCTACGGACCCTTCGTCGGGTTCCTCGCCGGTTTCTGCATGCTCGCCGCCGGCGTGGTCTCGGTGGGGGCCCTGGCGCGCGGGTTCGCCGGGGACTATCTGGCCGAGTTCGTCACCCTGCCCGTCGCGCTGGTCGCGGTCGTGTTCCTGGGCGCCCTCGCGCTGCTCAATCTGCGCGGCATCAGCGAATCCACCCGGGCCAACGCCGTCGCCACCGTCATCGAGGTCGGCGGGCTCGTCCTCGTCATCGGGCTCGGCGTGTGGGTGCTGCTCCGCGGCGACGGGGACGTCGGCCGTCTCACCGACGTCGGTACGGAGAGCAGCGGGCCCGCCGCCGCCGTGCTGAGCGGCGCCGTCCTCGCCTACTACTCCTTCGTCGGCTTCGAGACGTCCGTCAACGTGGCGGAGGAGACCCGCGACCCGCGCCGCTCCTACCCCCGCGCCCTGTTCGGCGCGCTGATCACCGCCGGACTGGTGTACGTCCTGGTCGGCTGCGTCGCCGCGGCGGCCGTGCCCACGCAGACCCTCGTGGACAGCAGCGGACCGCTCCTCGAAGTCGTCAAGGAGGCCGGCGGCGTACCGCCGCGCGTGTTCAGCGTCGTGGCCCTGGTAGCGGTGGCCAACGGCGCGCTGCTCACCGGCATCATGACCTCCCGCCTCACCTTCGGCATGGCACGCGACGGCCTGCTGCCCCGCCCCCTGACCCGCGTCCTGCCCGGCCGCCGCACCCCGTGGGCCGCGATCGCCGCCACGACGGCGCTCTCCCTGCTGCTCGCCCTGACCGGCAACGTCGCCACGCTCGCCTCCACGTTGGTGCTCCTGCTCCTGGTCGTCTTCTTCATCGTGAACACGGCCGCACTGGTCCTGCGCCGCAAGCACCCCGCAGGCGAAGGGTCCGACCGCGATCACTTCCGGGCCCCCGCCGTCGTGCCCGCGCTCGGCGCCCTGTCCTGCGTGGTCCTCGCGACCCAGGTCGAGGCGGAGGTGTGGCTGCGGGGGCTGATCGTGCTCGCTGTCGGATGCGTCCTCGGTGCGTGCGTGACGCTGCGCCGCCGGGCGGCCGAGCAGGCGTAGGGCGCGGCGCCGGGCGCAGGACGCGGACTCAGCCGTGCATGCGGGCGCCCTTCAGCACCTTGTCGACCGCGTTGCGTGGGCCGTACACCGCCATGCCCACCAGGTCCAGCCCGTCCGCGTGCACGGCCCGCACCGCCGCACGGTTGTCCCGGTCGTTGCCGGTGGTGAAGAGGTCGGAGGTGAAGATCGAACGGGGCAGGTCACGGCTCAGGGCGCGGCGGTGCGCTGCCGTCACCACCTCCTTCGTCGCCTCGAAGACCATGACCGGCTGGCGGAACATCGGCAGGTACGGGGTGCCGTCGGCGTCCTCGTACGGCTCGCCGACCACCTCCGGGTTCCGGGTGCCGAGGCCGCTGACCAGGAACGCGGTGACGTTCAGCCGCTGCCAGGTCGCAAGGTCCTCGCGCAGCACGACGGCGATCTTGGTGTCGAAGCGGACGGGGGCGTGTCGGTTCTGCGTGATGTCGGTCGTCATGCGCACCAGGCTCCCGACAGCGCCGCCCGCACGTCTTGTACGTTCTTTGCGTGCCGTCGTCGCAGCAGGTCTCCGCGTGGCGCCCGCAGGTCCCGGGCGTCGTGGAGGTCTTCCACGCCCACTTCACCGAGCACGCGTACCCGATGCACGTCCACGACGTATGGACGCTGCTGATCGTCGACGACGGCGCGGTCCGCTACGACCTGAACCGGCGCGAACGCGGCACCCCGGGTGACACCGTGTCCTTGCTGCCCCCGCAGGTGCCGCACAACGGTTCCCCCGCCACGGCGCACGGCTTCCGCAAGCGCGTCGTGTACCTGGAGGCGCCCGTGCTCGACGAGAGCCTCATCGGCCCCGCGGTGGACGACCCCGACATCACCGATCCGCTGCTGCGCCGCCGTATCGGCCAGTTGCACGAGGCCCTGGGACGGCGCGGCGACGAGCTGGAGGCGGAGAGCCGGCTGGCTTTCGTCGGCGAGCGGCTCCGCGGGCACCTGCGGCCCCGGGCCCGTGTCTCAGGCCCGGAGCCGGGCCGGGGAGTGGCGCACAGCCTGCGCGAACTGCTCGACGCGCGCGTGCCGGACGGCGTGACGCTGGAGGAGGCCGCACGGGAAGTGCGGGCCCACCCCACCCACCTGGTGCGCGCGTTCAGCGCGGCCTTCGGCATCGCCCCGCACCAGTACCTGATGGCCCGCAGGGTCGAGCGGGCCCGGCGGCTCCTCCTCGACGGCAGCCCGCCCGCCGCGGTGGCCACCGAGGTCGGCTTCTACGACCAGGCCCACCTGAACCGGCACTTCAAACGGATCGTGGGCATTCCGCCCGGCCGCTACGCCTCGGCGACGACGAAGCGCGCCCCGTCGGGATCACTGAGAACGGCCTCCGCCGACCCCGCTCCGCCCTGAAGAACCATCCCGCCGTGCGCCTGCGCCGCCTCGGCGCACGCCCCCACGTCCGCGACCGTGAAGTGGACCTGCCAGTGCGGCCGGATCGCGGGATCGGGCGCGGACTCCACGGCGCCCGAGTGAATGCGGGCCACCACGTCGCCCTGGTTGCGCAGCACGACCTTCTCGTCCTCGTAGTGCACCTCGCAGCAGCCCGCCTCCGACGCCCAGTCGAGGACTTCCGCGTAGAAGATGGCCGCGTCGAACGCGTTGCGGGTGTAGAGCTCCACGAAGACCGGGGCCGCGCGGCGCCACTGCTCCCAGTTGTTGATGAGCTGGCCCTCCCAGACGCCGAAGGCCGCCCCGTCGCGGTCGGCCAGGAGCGCCGCCCGTCCCGGTGGGAACGAGATGGGCCCGACGGCGGTGGTCCCGCCCCGCTCCTGGCTGCGGGCCACCGTCTCGTTGGCGTCGGCCGTCGCGAAGAAGGGTGTCCACGCCACCGCCGCGTGCCCCATGGCCTCCACGACGGAGACGCCCGCCACCGGGAGCCCGTCCACGCTCGCGAACCTGTACTGATCGCCCAGCTTGCCGATGCGCCAGTCCCACCCCAGCACGGCGTGGTAGAACTCCTGCGCGGCGAGCAGGTCGCGGGTGGTCAGGCTGACCCAGCAGGGCGCGCCGGCCACCGTGCCGCTGGCGACACGCTCGTCGGCAGGTGTCTCATAGCTGTTCATCTTTGTACCGTTCTGAGGTCGACCGGGCTGGTATGTCCCTTCGGCTTCATCATCCCCACGGTCGGGCCCCGCGTCGCGCTGTGCCGGGTCAGACCTGCGTGACCAGCATCCACACGACGCCCGCCAAGAAGATCACCCCGATCGCCCGTTCCATCGCGTACCCCTTGGCGGTGGGTTCGGTCGCGTCGGGATCCTTCACCCAGCCCCGCTGGAGGTTCCTGTTGACCTTCCATAAGAGCTGCGGGCGTACCACCTGCACCAATCCCATGATCAAGAAGAGGCACAGCAGCGGGACGACGGCCGGATGTGCATCAGAAGCGGCTTGAACTACCCCATCGTGATTCATGGACTCCGGCTGCCCTGACATCGACACGGAAAACGGCGCGGCCGGGCGTGGCGGGTGTGTGACGGCGAAAGGCCCGGGGTACCCGGGGAAACCGCCGCCCCCGTGGCGGTCCCGTGGCGGTACGCACGACAGTGTGCGCAGCCTGGGAGAGAACACGTGCTCGATGTCCACCATTTTTCGTGGTGGACCACCTCGTAGAAAGAATCGCGATGCGCGCCTTGTCGTTGGTCTGCACCCTGAACTCGTCCCCCACGCCCTCCAGCAGCCAGTTGCTCTCGGACCAGGTGATGCGCGAGCTCGAAAAGCTCGACGTGACGACCGAGACGGTCCGTGTGGCCGACCACAATGTGCTCCCCGGCATGGGCATCGACCTGGGGGAGGGCGACGACTGGCCGACCCTGCGGGAGAAGGTCCTCCAGGCCGACATCCTGCTGATCGCCACCCCCATCTGGCTGGGGCACCCCTCCAGCGTCTGCCAGCGCGTCCTCGAACGGCTCAACATGGAATCGTCGGAAACCGACGACCAGGGCCGCCCGCTCGTCTACGGCAAGGTCGCCGCGGTGGCCGTCGTCGGCAACGAGGACGGCGCCCACAAGGTCAGCGCCGACGTGTTCCAGGGCCTGAACGACATCGGCTTCTCCCTGGCGCCCAACGCCGTCACCTACTGGGTCGGGGAAGCCCAGCACGGCACCGACTACAAGGACCTGGACGAGACCCCCGAAGAGGTCTCGGACACCACGCACAGCCTCGCCGTCAACGCCGTGCACCTCGCCAAGCTGCTCAACGACAGCCCCTACCCGGCCGGCTGACGGCATGCCCACCCTCCTCTCCGCCAAGGAGCCGGCCGGACTCACCGCGTGCGTCACGGGCGGCTCGCGCGGCCTGGGACTGCTGATCGCCGACCAGTTCGCCGCACGCGGCTGCGCCGTCACCCTCGCGGCACGCGACCGCGAGGAACTGGAACAGGCCCGGAGCAAGCTGCTCCGGCGCCATCCGCGGGCCGTCGTCGACATCGTGGTCTGCGACGTCAGGGACCAGGACGAGGTGCGGTCCCTGATGCGCGGCACGTACGAGCGGCGGGGCGGACTCGATGTCGTCATCGCCAACGCGGGCATCATCCAGGTCGCCCCCGTGGAGTCGATCGGCGCCGAGGAGTTCCAGAGCGCCATGGACACCATGTTCAAGGGAACCCTGCACGCTGCCCTGGAGGCTCTCCCGTATCTGCGGAAGAGCCCCCACGGCGGGCGGCTCGGCATCATCTCGTCCGTGGGCGGCCTGCTGGGCGTGCCCCATCTGCTGCCGTACGCCTGCGCCAAGGCGGCGGCGGGCGTCCTCGCCGAGGGGCTGCATGCCGAGGCGGCCGCGGACGGCGTGAGCGTGACGGCGGTCTACCCCGGCCTCATGAGGACGGGCTCGCATCTGCACGCGCAGTTCGGCGGCGACCGCACCGCCGAGTACTCCTGGTTCTCCGCGCTCGCCGGGGCACCGGTC
This sequence comes from Streptomyces venezuelae, assembly GCF_008642335.1. Taxonomy (NCBI): domain Bacteria; kingdom Bacillati; phylum Actinomycetota; class Actinomycetes; order Kitasatosporales; family Streptomycetaceae; genus Streptomyces; species Streptomyces venezuelae. The sequence continues at coordinate 7,866,809 of NZ_CP029191.1, forward strand.
GTCTCCATGAACGCGCAGCGCGCGGCCGCCCGGATCACCCGTGCCGTGCTGCGGCGACGGGTCAGGCTGGTGCTGACCCCCATGGCGCGGGCCGCGGACCTCGCGCACGGGGTGGCGCCGGGTCTGACCACGCGCGTCAGCTCGCTGGCGGCCAGGGCGCTGCCCAGCGGCACCGGCCGGCGCGAACCGCTGGCGGAGGGGAAGGACACCGCGCCGACGGCCCACCCCGTCGCGGCCCGGGTGCGGGCCTGGGGCAGTGCCATGAACGACAAGGTCACGCACTCCTACAACCAGCGTCACGGCTGAGCAACTCTCCGACCAGCGCAAATGTTTCACATGTGACGGTGTGGGCAGGTGCGGCAGCTGAGGCCGGACGCGGACGCACGCGTCCGGCACGCTCGTTCCGCGGTGCCGTCACCCTCCCGTGCCGCGCCCGGACGGAGCGCAGCACAGGAACGGACGGAGAGAACAACCGTGATACGTGGAGCCCGTACCCGCTCGACCGCCCGGGCGGCGACGCTCACCGCCGCGAGCGGCGCCTTGGTCATGGGCCTGGCCGCCCCGCAGGCAAGCGCCGCCTCCGACCCCACGGACAAGCGGCCGGTCTGGGCGATCGCGCACCGGGTGCTGACCGTCGACGGCGTCGACAAGGCACTCGACCACGGCGCCAACGCGATGGAGATCGACGCCACCGCCTGGAAGAAGGGCTGGTGGGCGGATCACGACGGGCTCCCCACGAGCTCCGGCGACACCATGTCGGACATGTTCGACCGAATCGCGCAGCAGCGCCGCACGGGCAAGAACATCGGGTTCGTCTGGCTGGACATCAAGAACCCCGACCACTGCGACAGCGGCGACACGAAGTGGCGGCACTGCTCGGTCGCCGCCCTGCGCGACCTGGCCCGCACCAAGCTGGAGAGCGCCGGGGTGCGCGTCCTGTACGGCTTCTACGGCACCGCGGGCGGGACCGGCTGGAAGGACGTCAGCCGCGGCCTCACCGACCTCGAAGGCGTGGACATCAGCGGCGACTCCGAGGACGTCCGGGGACAGTACGACGAGTTCGGCGGAGCGATCGCACACAACCAACGGGTCATGGACAAGGGCCTGTTCAACCTGAACCTGCCGACCGTCCTCGGAAAGGTGACCGAACAGGTCCGCCTCGGCTCGCAGGCGCGCGACCGCGGCGAACTCGCGCGCGTCTTCGGCTGGACAACGGCTGCCGCCGACGGGGCGGCCGCCAACCGCCTTCTGGAAGAGTCCGGCGGCAACGCCGACGGCCTGATCTACGGCCACCGGGCCTCCTGCTATCCCGACGGCGTCTCCGGCACCCGCGGCTGCGGCAAGGACGAGTCCGACGCGAAGCAGGCCCTCGCCCACATCCAGGAGTTCGTCCGGTCCCACGGCGAGACCCGCCGCATGGCCTCTACGGACGACGTCCCCTTCGGGAACTGAGGACGAGCACCTTCAGGAGTCCTGCGGGTACCAGCGCAGCTCCACCGTGTTGCCGTCGGGGTCCTTGACGTAGAGGGAGAGCGCGGTGCCCCGGGCGCCGAAGCGCTTGCCGGGACCGTCCACCACGGTGAACTGCCCGGAGTCGATGACCTCCTGCCAGTCGAGGGGCTCGACGACCAGGCAGATGTGGTCGACGTTGGAGCCCGCCGGTTCGCCGTCGGGCCCCTCGATGAGGTCGATGATCGTGGTGGGGCTCACCCGCACGGAGGGGAAGGGGACCTCGCCGGCCCGCCACTCGTCCACGCGTACCGGGTCGAGCCCCAGCGGGCCGGTGTAGAAGGCGAGGGAGCGCTCGATGTCGGCGACGTTCAGGACGAGGTGGTCGAAGGCGATGACGCGCATGGTTTTCTCCGTGGGCCGAGAGGGTTTCCGGACTGTCTTCCGGGCTGACTTCAGGATGTCCGACCGGTGATCCATCGGTCCAACGCATGTTTGTCATTCGATCCATCGTGAATCACGATGGATCGATGGACCTTCAGCAGATGCGGTACGTCGTCGCCGTGGCGGAGACCGCGAGCTTCACCCGCGCGGCGGAGAGATGCCACGTCGTCCAGTCCGCGCTCAGCCACCAGGTGGCGAAGCTGGAGAAGGAACTGGGCACCCGGCTGTTCGAGCGGACCAGCCGCAAGGTGTGGCTGACCAGGGCGGGCGAGGCGTTCCTGCCCGCCGCACGCCAGGCCCTGGAGGCGGCCGAGCGGGCCCGCGCCGAGGTGGCCGCGGCAACCGGTGAGGTCCGGGGCAAGCTGACCGTGGGGTCGATCCCCACCGTGGCGGCGGTCGATCTCCCCGCGGTGCTGCGGGACTACCGGGTGCGCTACCCGCAGGTGCGGATAACGCTGCGGGCGGGCTCCAGCGAGCGGCTCGTGGAGCAGGTGCGCGAGGGCGTCGTCGACGCGGCGTTCCTCGGCGTACAGCCAGGTTTCCGGCCCCAGGGGGTCCGCGACCGCGAACTGGCCCATGGGCAGCACGTCGCCGTGGTCGCGCCGGGCCACCCCCTGGCCGCGGAGGAGGAGGTCGACCTCCGCCGTCTCGCCGACGAGACGTTCGTCGACTTCGCCGAGGGCAGCGCCGCGCGCTCCCAGTCGGACGACGCGTTCGCGGCCGCCGGGGTGCCGCGCGAGGTCGCCTTCGAGGTGTCCGGCGTCGAGCTCATGTCCCGGATGGTCCGCCATGGCCTGGGCATCGCCCTGCTGCCCGCGCCGTTCGCGGCGGAACTGCACGGGGTGCGGTGCGTACCGATCACCGATGGGCCGGTGCGGGTGGAGCGCCTCGTGTGGAGCCGCTTCGCGCCGTCACCTCCGGCCGCCGCTTTTCTGGCTCTGCTGGATGAACTCCCCTGAAGTGCGGGCGAGTTGACCCCTTCGGCGAACCCGTCGACCCACAAAACAGACATATAGGACTAATGGCCTTAGACTGGTCCGAGGGTGGGCGTCACCGGACTTGGTGACGACGTATCTATGAGGAGGCACTGATGCTTGCTCAGCACACACCGCTTCTTTTCGCTCCGACGGACACCGAGGCGCTCAGCACCGCCATGGTGGAGCCAGAGGCGATTCTGAGCGACGCACCCATCTACTCGCCGCGAGCGGAAGGCGCCCTCATCCTGCTGGTGCTCCTTTCGCCGAAGCAGCCGAAGGAGCCGAAAGGCAAGTGAGTCCCGATCAGTCGCAGACCGCGTACGCCGCGTCAGCGGCTGACCTGGCTCTCCGTGCTCTCGACGCCCTGCGCGGCGTCGGGGGCACCGCCGTGCTCGCGGAGCACGTCGAACGCGCGGAGGACCCCAAGGCGGCACTGGCCGCCCTCCGTGTCGTCGGAGCCGACGCCTTCGCCCCGTACCTGCTGCACGACGCGGCCTTCCACCCCCAGGACGCCGCCGCCATCACCCAGTCCTTCGCGGTGTTCCCACCCGCGGTGAGCACTCCCGCCCCGCCGCCCGAAGGCCCCGTCGAACCGTGGCTCGTGGCGTGGCGGGACTGGGCCACGGCGGCCCTGCTCGCCCGATTCGCCGAAGGGGCCGACGGGCCGGACGGTGGACCGCTCGCGCCGCAGCCCGCGGGCGCCCCAATCCTCGACGACCATCCGTCCGACGGGCCCACCGACACCGACTGGCAGCGCTGGTCCGTCCGCATGGGTCAGCTCTCACCGCTCGCCCTCCCCGGCCTCGACAGTCCCGTCCACTCCGCGGCCCGCACCGGAGCCGCACCGCTCGCACTCGCCCGCGGCGCCACCCGCGCCATGCTCCGCCGCGACTTCCCCACCGCCGCCCGCATCGTGCGCTGGCTTGCCCTGCTGCACGCCGAGGGTGTGCCCCTGCCCCTCGACCCGGTGCCCCTCGTCGAACACCTCGGCCTGTACGGCGCGGGCCCGCGGCTCGCCCTCGACGTCGCGATCGCCCGGCGGCTGCTCGGACTGGAGGACGTATGACCACGCCCGTGACCCGCACCGCCCACGAGGTGGGTGCGCGGGCCCTCGCCTGGCTCCACGCACACCGCGAGCGCGGCGGCCTCCCCTCCGACACCACCGCCGACCTCGGCGACCCCAACAGCGTCTACAAACCCCTGGCCGAGAGCGCCGCAGCCGCCTCCCTCGTGCTGCGCGAGTCGGTCGCGGGGAGCACCGAGCAGCGCATGGCGGGCGAGCTCCTCGGCTTCTGCTGGGAACAGTTCGGCAAGGGCGACATGCTGTACGAACGGCTGCTGCGCTACCCGACGATGACCGACCCGCTGGAGACGTACTCGCCGTTCGCGCGCGGCGGCCTGCGCCACGAACCCCTGGAACGGCTGCTCGGCCACACCAGCGCGCTGCGCTCCGTCCGCAGCTCCGAACTCCTCCCCAACCGCCGGCTCGCGGTGGCGAACGCGGCCCGCGTCGTCGGCCTGGACCGCGGGGGGCGCGCCTACGACTGGGGCACGTTGACCCGCGCCACCTGGCTCGGCGCGACACCGGAGCCCTGGCTCATCGACTGGATGACCGCGTACTGCCTCACCCACACGGTCTTCCACCTCACCGACTGGGGCGGCACGCCCTCCGGCCTGCCCGCCGACCTCGCCGCGTACGTGACCACCTGGCTGCCGGTCTGGATCGACATCTGGGCCGAGATCGAGCAGTGGGACCTGATGGGCGAGCTGCTGATCGTGGGCTGCTGCCTGGAGGAGCCGTACTGCCGCCCCGCGGACTGGGAACGGTTCGCCGCGGTCCAGCACCCGGACGGGCTGATGCCGCGCGACGGGGAGCCCGTCGACGACGACCCCGAGCAGCGCTTCATCGACCACCAGCACACCGCCGTCGTCGCCGCTGTCGCGGGGACACTCGCCGTGTCACGGACGCTGGGCGGGGCGACGGGGTGACGCGTGCGACGGGGCCGGTGACGCATGCGAGAGGGCCGGAGGCAGACGTGGCGGACACGTCCGCCTGGGCGGCACGCATGCTCGACGCCGTGCGCGCCACCGCCCCCGGCGCGAGCGCGGTGGCCCTGGCCGTGCGACGGAGCCCGGACCGCGCCCTGCTCACCACCGGCACCACCTCGCGCGACGGCGGAGTGCCCGCCGACCCCGACACCCGCTTCGAGATCGGCTCGCTCAGCAAGACGTTCACCGCGCTCCTCCTGGCCGAGATGGTGGCGCGCGGCGAGGTCGCGTACGACGACCCGATCACCCGCTTCCTGCCGCGTTCCGCCGCGCCCCGCCCGCGCGGCGCCCCCATCACCCTCCTCCACCTGGCCACCCACACCTCCGGCCTGCCCCGGCTGCCCCCCGGCTTCCTGCGCACGGCCGCACCGGCCTGGTACAGCAACCCGTACGAGGGCTACGACGCCGCGTCCCTGCAGCGCGCCCTGTCCCGCACCCGGCCCCGGGCCGCCCCCGGCACCCGCGTGCGCTACTCCAACTTCGGCGTCGGCCTTCTCGGCGACCTGCTCACCCGCGCCGCCGGAGCGGGCGACTTCGCCCCGCTGCTCGCCGACCGCGTCCTGCGCCCGCTCGGCCTCACGCACACCAGCTGCACCACCGACCAGCCGCAGGCCGCCGGCTACTGGCACGGCAGAGCCCGTCCCGCCTGGCAGATGGCCGCCCTGCCCGCCGCGGGAATGGTCCGGTCGACCGCACGCGACCTCCTGACCACGCTCGACGCCCTCCGGGACCCGACCACGGCGCCCGCCACCGTCCCCCGCACGCTGCGCACCGCCCTCGCCGACGTCACCCGGCCCCGCATCGCCCTGCCCCGCACCGACCGGCGCATCGCCCTCGTCTGGAACATCAGGCCCCGCCCCGACCGCGACCTCTACCACCACTCCGGCGGCACCCGCGGCTTCACCGCCTTCGCGGGCTTCAGCCCGCAGGCGGACGTGGCCCTGGTGGCCCTGGCCAACACCGGTCCCACACTGTCCGGTGCGTTCATCCAGCGCGCCTACCTCGAGCTGTGGGCCCTCGCCCAATGACCGCAATGACCGCCCTGCCGCGCATCGCTCCCATGCTCGCCACCCCGGGAGCCCTGCCGTCCCCGGCCGACGAGCACCTGTGGAGCACGGAGACCAAGCACGACGGGCAGCGGGCGCTGGTGTACCTGCCCGGTGACCGCACCATGGTCATCCGCTCCCGTTCGGGCGCGGACATCACCGCCGCGTACCCGGAACTCCGGGCTCTGGCAACGGCGTTGGGCGATGTGTCGGCGGTGCTGGACGGGGAGATCGTCGTACTCGACGAGGCGGGACGTTCCAGCTTCGAACGGCTCCAGCCTCGGATGGGCCTCGCGGCCTCCCCGGCGAAGGCGGCCCGCCTCGCCGCACAGGCCCCCGCACACCTGATCCTCTTCGACGTCCTCCACCTGGACGGCCGAACGCTGACCGAACTGCCGTACACCGGGCGGCGCGACACCCTGAAGGGGCTCGTCCAAGGCGGCCCGGACTGGTCGGTCCCGACGGCGGTGACGGGACACTGCCGTCAGGCGCTGGAGCTCGCCCGGTCGCAGGGCCTGGAGGGGCTCGTGCTGAAGCGCCTCGACTCCGTGTACGAACCCGGCAGGCGCTCCCCGGCCTGGATCAAGGTCAGGAACGTGCACACCGCAGATGTCGTCGTCGGCGGCTGGATGCCGGGGCAGGGGCGGCTCGGCGGACTGCCGGGGGCGGTGCTCGTGGGCGAGTACGTGGACGGGGTCCTGGTCTACCGGGGGAGCGTGGGCACGGGGTGGAACGAACGCGAACGGGCCGACCTCGCCCGCCTGTTGGACGTCGCCGCCGTCGACGACTGCCCCTTCACGCCCGCGCCCGCCGCGCCCGGCGCCCGGTGGGTGCTGCCGCGCCTGGTCGCCGAGGTGCGGTACACGACCCGCACCCGGGCCGGACTCCTGCGTCACCCGGTGTGGCACCGGCTGCGTCCGGACCTGGCGCCCGGGGCGTGACGTGACGGGGCCGACGCGGCGGTCCTCCCGCCTCAGTCGTCGTCGGACTCGTCGTAGGCGTCGGTCACGCCGGCCGCCTCGTCCGCGCCCGCCAGGGTCTCCGCGACCATGCGGGTGGCGAAGTCGGGGTCGTCGGTGATGCGGTTGATGTGCTCGGCGAGGAGGAAGGCCGTGGCCTCCAGGGGATTCATCTCGGCCTCGGTCCAGTCCCCGTACTGCTGGCGCCAGAGGTTGGGGCTCAGGCCGGTGCCCGCGGCGATGACCAGGCCGGCCATGGTCGGGATCGCCTCGGAGGGAATGCTCTTGGGCATCATCCGCATCGTCGCCACGAGCGTCGGCACCACGTACTCGATGACGTCCTTGCCGTGGTCCTCATGCGCCTTCCGCAGCCACGACATGAACATATAGATGAGCGTGCAGGCGCCGTTCAGCAGGTCGTCGGCTCCTCTCGGGCCCAGGGACGCCGCGAACTGCCGGACCATCTCCTGCTGTTCCGGGTCGACCTCGGTCTTGCCGGCATGAATGGTCTTGAGCCGCGAGTCGATCATCATGAGCGCCGTGCCCACGTCTCCGACGGGAGCGTGTTCGGGGTCGCAGGGTGATGGCACAGGGTTCCTCCTCGGGTCGCCACGGAGGGCAACGGGCCGTGCCCGTACAGTAGTCGGCCGGTGGGGCGACGGTCTGCCACACGGTCACTCCCGTCCCGGGACGAAGGCGTTCGTGGGCGTCGCGCCCGCTCGACGTGCGTGGTGGCCCCGTGCGGGGGACTCTGTAGCTGATGCGGCACAAGGGTGGACGGGACAGCGGCCAGGAACGCGACGTGGAGAGGGTTCTCGACGAGCTCTACGCCACGGCGCCGCCCCAGTTCGTCTCCCGCCGCGAAGAGCTCGCCGCCCGGGCCAGGACGGACGGGCGCGCGGAGGACGCCCGACGCATCCGCGCCGCCCGCCGCCCCACCCTCGCGGCGTGGGCGGCGAACCTGCTGCTGCACGCGCAGCCGACGGAGAGCCGCAGGTTCCTGGCGCTCGGGCGGGAACTGCGCGAGGCGTACCGGACCCTGGACGCCGCGGAGATCAAGGAACTGTCCACGCAGCGCACCAGCGTCGTCTCCGCCCTCACCCGGCAGGCCGCCACGCTCGCCCGGGACGCCGGCCACCGGCTGTCGGACGCCGCACTGCAGGACGTCGCATCCACGCTGCGCGCGGTACTCGCGGACGAGGACGCCGCGGACCAGTGGGCGACCGGCCGCCTGGAGAGCACACTCACCCCGCCCTCGGACTTCCCGTCCGCGTCCGGCACGACCGCGGCACCGAAGGCGCGGGCGGCCCCGGCGGCGCAACGCAAGGACGAGCTCGCCGAACGCCGCCGTCAGAAGCGGGAGAAGCGCGCCCGGGAGGCACGCGAGGCGGCCGAGGCGGCGGACCGGCGGCTCGCGGAGCGGCGCACCGAACAAGAGGACGCCGACGCATCGCTCCGCAGGGCACAGGAGGAACTCCAGCGGGCCCAGCGGGAGCACGACGAAGCCGAGAAGCGGAGCCGGGCGGCGGCGGACGCGACGGCGGAGGCCGAACGGGCGGCGCGGGAGGCCCGGGAGGAGTCGGCACGTCTCCTCGAAGAACTCGAATAGCCGTGGTGTGCCCCGGCCGCGCGCGGTCTCCGCTGGTCGCGGTATGCCTGGGCTGCGCGACGTCTCCGCCGCTCGGCCGCTCCCAGCGCGCGCCCCGCGCCCGGCGGTGCCAGCGTGGTCGGACAGGGACCAGCAGGGCATGACGACGGGAGTGGGCGCACATGGCACGCGCGATCTGGACCGGCGTGATCACCTTCGGGCTGGTCAGCGTGCCGGTGGGCCTGTACACCGCCGTCGAGAACCACACGGTCCACTTCCACCAGCTCCAGCGCGGCACCTCCGACCGGATCCGCAACCGGCGCGTCAACGAACGCACCGGCAAGGAGGTGCAGACCGAGGACATCGTCAAGGGGTACGAGGCGGCCGAGGGCGAGTACGTCGTCATCGAGCCCGACGAGCTGGACGAGGTCGCCCCGGGCCGGTCCCGGACCATCGACATCAGCGACTTCGTCGACCTGGACGAGATCGACCCGGTCTACTTCGACCGCACCTACTACATCGCTCCGCGCGGCAAGGACCACACCAAGGTGTACGGGCTGCTGAGGGAGGCGCTCGCGGAGGTCGGCAAGGCGGGCATCGCGACGTTCGTGATGCGCGGCAAGCAGTATCTGACCGCGCTGCGGGCCGACGAGAAGGTGCTCGTGCTGCAGACCCTGCACTGGGCGGACGAGGTCCGCGACCCGGTCCAGGAGCTCCCCGAGGTGCCCTCGGCCCGGGCCGGCAAGGGCAAGGAGCGTGACATGGCGATCCAGTTGATCGACGCACTGGACGCGCCCTGGGAGCCGGCCAAGTACCACGACACGTACCAGGAGAAGGTGCGGGAGCTGGTGCGCGCGAAGGCGGAGGGTCAGGAGATCACGACCGCCGAGGAGGCACCGGAGGCCACCAACGTCGTCGACCTGATGGAAGTCCTCCAGGGCAGCCTCGACCGCGCTCGCGGCGGCAAAGCCAATAAGGATGGCAAGGGCAGTAAGGGCAGTAAGGGCAGTAAGAGTGGCAAGGACAGCGAGGGTGCCGAGCGCACTCAACGGACCAAGAGCAAGGCCGCGAGCAAGGCCGCGAGCAAGAGCGAGCTGGAAGAGCTGAGTAAGAGCGAGCTCTACCAACGCGCCGCGGACCAGGACATCGAGGGCCGCTCCAAGATGACCAGGGACGAGCTCATCGACGCCCTGTCCCGTGCGGGACGCCGCGGGGGCAAGAAGAGCGCGGCCTGATCCCGTTCACCCGTTCACGGCCAGCACGGCCGCAAGGCCCGCCCGCAGATCCTCGACGAAATACTCCGGCACCTCCATCGACGGGAAGTGACCCCCGCGTTCGGGCGCGTTCCACCGCACGATCTGCCGGTACCGCTCCTGGGCCCAGGGGCGCGGCGTCTTCTCGATGTCGCGGGGATACATCGTGATGGCCGACGGGACATCGACCCGGAGCTCGGGGTCGAGGGAGTTGTGGCTCTCGTAGTAGATGCGGGCCGCCGACGCGCCGGTCCGCGTCAGCCAGTACAGGGTGACGTCGTCGAGGACCCTGTCCAGGGAAAGCGTCTCGAACGGGCTGTCCTCGGTGTCCGTCCACTCGGCGAACTTGTCGAGGATCCAGGCGAGAAGCCCGACGGGCGAGTCGACGAGCGCGTAGCCGATGGTCTGCGGCCGGGTCGCCTGCTGCTTCGCGTACGCCGCGCGGTGACGCCAGAAGTCCCGGGTCTCCTCGGTCCATGCGCGCTCGGCCGCCGTCAGCCCGTCCGTCGTCAGGCCGGGCGGCGCCTCCGCGAACAGCGTGTGGACGCCGATGACATGCGCCGGGAACCTGCCGCCGAGAACCGTGGTGATGTTGCCTCCCCAGTCACCGCCGTGGGCCAGGAACCTGTCGTAGCCGAGCCTGCCCATCAGGTCCACCCAGGCGGCCGCGATCTTCTCGGTGCCCCATCCTGTGGTGGCCGGCTTGTCGCTGTGGCCGAAGCCGGGGAGCGACGGGACCACGACGTGGAACGCGGGCGCGTCCGCGTCGTCCGGATCCGCGAGCGCGTCCACCACGTCGACGAACTCGGCGATGCTGCCCGGCCAGCCGTGCGTCATGAGCAGGGGAGTGGCATCCGCGCGCGGGGACCGGCGGTGCAGGAAGTGGATGCCCAGGCCGTCGATGGTCGTACGGAACTGGCCGATCCGATCGAGGCGTTCCTCGAACGCCCGCCAGTCGTACTCCGTGCGCCAGTAGTCGACGACTTGGACCAGGTCGGCGAGCGGAACGCCCTGGTCCCAGCGGCGCGGGCCGGGCCCGGCGCCATGGACCGTCTCGGCCTCGGGGAGCCGCGCCGCCGCCAGTCGTGCGCGCAGGTCGTCGAGGTCCGTGTCGGTCGCGCGGAACGTGAATGCGTGCACGTCTGCAGGTACGCCGTCGGCGGTGGAACCGGACATGAGACCTCCTGGCCGTCGCGGGGAACCGGCCGCGCTCCATCGCGAACCGGCTAAGCCGGTTCTAGCAGTACTCCGAGCCGTGCCGCAACCCGCTAAGGTGGTTCCATGCGCGCTGAGTTCCCCGCCTTCCGCCTCGGCAAGGTGCTGGCCACCAGCTTCACGGCGACCCTCACGGAGCGTCAGGGCGACCCGGTGGAGCGCATTCCCGTGCCGCGCCGACTCGTCGACTGGCTCGCGGTGAGCGGCCTCGCCGTGGACTCCTGCACCCCTGCCCAGCTCGACCTCGCACGTGAGCTCAGGGAGTCGATTCACGCCGCCGCGACAGCGGCCGCGCTCCGGGACGCTCTCCCCGCGGCCGCCGTTCAGGTCATCAACGACCGCAGCGCACAGGGCCGGGCCGCGGCCGTCCTGACGCCCGAGGGCGAGCGACGCTGGCTGCTCGGCGGCTCGACAGCAGGCGTGGAGGACGCCCTCAGCGTGGTCGCCGCCGACGCGATCAGCGTCATCGCGGGCGAACGCGACGGAAAGCTGGCCCTGTGCGCGTCACCGACCTGCCGGGCCGCCTTCTTCGACACCAGCCAGAGCCGCACCCGCAAGTGGTGCGACATGAACACGTGCGGGAACCGCCAGAAGAAGGCGCGCTTCAACGCGAACGCGAACGCTCGCGAACGCGAACACCGATCGGCGTAAGAACGCCGGCTCGGCGCCGTAGTCGTCACCGGGGCGCGTCCTCCGTGAGCGGGTGGACGTTGCCGTCGGCGTCACACCGTACGGTCCACGGCGCGGGGGAGCGGCCCAGATTCTCGTGGAAGCGGATGTCGACGGCCGTGGGCGGCTTGTCGCCGGGGACCTTGGAGTGGGCGGCGGTGCAGGCCAGCTGGCTGACGGCGGCGATCTGCAGCTCCGCGACGTTCACGGGAAGGTAGATGTCGACGGTGCCCGCAGCCGACGCGGTGGCCGTCAGGCGGCCGTTCATCGGCGGGACTTCGCTGATGAGTCCCCGTTCGCGCTCCGCGTCGGTGGGGCCTTCCAGGAGGAGATCGAGGGCCTGCTGGGGGAGGAGTGGGCGGTCGGTCGGGCGGGTGGTGGCGCGCAGTCCGTAGGGGCCCACGAAGTAGAGGCGCGCGTGGTCGGCGCGGGTGCCGGGGCGCTGGATGCCGGAGGCGGGGGCGCCCGCCTTCTGCGGTGCGGTGGTGCCGACACCGCAGCCGGTCGCCACGACCAGCATGACGAGGATGAACAGCCACCCGCGGGGGAGCCGTGCCCTCATGGCCCTTCCTCCACTTCGGGTACGTCGGGTCGGGGGAGTGCGAGAGGGAGCGTGAGGGTGAACTCCGCGCCGCCCTCGGGGGAGTTGGCGGCGGTGAGGGTGCCGTGGTGCAGGCGGACGTTCTCGGCGGCGATGGCGAGGCCGAGACCGCTTCCCTCGGAGCGGGTACGGGCCGCGTCGGCCTTGTAGAAACGGTCGAAGACGTGCGGCAGTACGTCGTCGGGAATGCCCGCGCCGTGATCGATGACCGTGACGACGAGGTCGTCGCCTCCGGCGTCCCGGGCCTCGGAACCCGGCTCGCGCCGTGCCCTGACGACGACCGGAGGAGCACCGTGCCGCAGTCCGTTGCCGATCAGGTTGGCCAGGACGACGTCGATCCGGCGGGGATCGACGGATACGCGTACGTCGTCGGGCACCTCCACCACGACCCGGCCCGGCGGCGTCTGCCAGCCGCGCAGCTGCACGGTCTTCTCGACGAGCGTGCGCAGGGCGACCTCGTCAAGGTGCAGGGTGGCGGCGCCCGCGTCGAAGCGGGACACCTCCATCAGGTCCTCGACCATGCGGGCGAGCTTGCGGGTCTCGTCACTGATGAGGAGGACGGCATCGGCGGTGTCGGCGGGCAGCGTCCCGCCGCGCGCGTCCTCGTCGAGGACCTCGGTCACCGCCGTCATGGCGGCGAGCGGCGTCCGCAGTTCGTGCGCCACGTCTGCGGCGAAGCGGCGCGCGGTGGCCTCCATGCGGCGCAGCTCCGCGTCGTCCTGCTCCAGGTGCGTCGCCATCGCGTTGAAGGTCCGGGTGAGGTCGGACAGTTCGTCGTGCCCGGTCACGGGCAGCCGGGTGCCGAGGTCGCCCGACGCGAGCTTCTCGGCGCCGTTGCGCAGTCCCCGCACGGGCCGCAGGACGCGGCGCGCCGCGAACAGAGCCGGGCCCAGGGCGATGACGAGCGCGGGGACCGCGCCCGCCTGCGCCGCGGTGACCAGCGCGGCGATGTCGGCCTTGTCGCCGTCCAGGGAGAAGTCGGCATACACCACCAGGCCGGACACGGCGCGCCGCTCGTCGGCACCGTCGGTGCCGTACAGGACGGGCATGCCGATGACGAGCCATGGCGTGCCGTCATGTTCGACCCGCTGACGGACCACCGCGTCCTTCTCCTCCCCGACGGCCGTGCGCAGGGCGGCGGGTACCTCCGTCTTCCGTGTCTCGCCCGGCGCGCTGACCGGCGGCCCGCCCCGGTACGACGCGGCGGTCCGCCAGTCGCGGGACGTGCCGGCCCGGTCCAGCTGGCGGGTGAAGTTGCGCAAGTCCTGCGTGGTGGGCGGGAAGGGCAGGTCGGGGGCGAGGGAATCCACCTGGGCGCGCAGTTCGTGCACGGCGTTGTCCTGCGTCCGGTCGAGGATCGCGGACCGCGCCTGACGGAACGTGAGCGCGGCGGTGATCAGCGCGCTCAGCGCCGAGACGAGCAGGAACGCGATGACGAGGCGGACGCGCAGGCCCCGGGGCGGCCGCAGCCTCACCGCTCGTCCTGACGCGGCCGCTCCCCGCCGTCCGGCCGGGGCACGGGACCGAACCGGTACCCGAAGCCGCGCACCGTCTGGATGTACACCGGATGGCGCGGGTCGTCCTCGACCTTGCCGCGCAGCCGCATGACACAGGCGTCGACCAGTCGGGCGTCACCGTAGAAGCTGTGCTCCCACACCTGTTCCAACAGGTGCTGGCGGCTGAACACCTGACCGGGTGCCGCGGAGAGGAAGAGCAGCAGTTTCAACTCGGAGGGCGCGAGCGCCAGTTCGCGGCCCTCCTTGAACACGAGCAGCGCGCTGCGGTCGAGGGCGAGGTCGCCGTGCTGCTCCGGCCCGTGCGGCCGGGCCTGACCGGCAGGCCCGGCCCGGCCGGGATCGACGTCGGGGTCCTGGGGAACCACGCGGCGGAGGACGGCCTTCATGCGGGCTTCGATGACCTCACCGCTCGCGGGCTTGACGATGTAGTCGTCCGCGCCCGCCTCGAGACCCACGACCAGGTCGATGTCGTCGCCCCGCGCGGACAGGATGATGATCGGCAGCTGCATGGTCTCGCGGATACGGCGGCACACCTCGAGACCGGACATGCCCGGCAGCATCAGGTCGAGCAGCACGAGATCGGGCCGGAACCGCTCCAACGTGAGCAGCCCGGTCTCGCCGCTCGCCGCCACCTCCAGCTCGTGACCGCGGCGGCGCAGCGCCAGAGACACCCCTTTCTGCACCGCGGGATCGTCCTCGATCAGCAGAACTCGTGGCATGGCGCTGTGCTCCCGTCGGTGATCTCTCTGCGATCTTCGCCCATTTAATGGCCCTTTGTCTCCATACGTGGACTCAGCCGTCCGCGGTGAGCTGCGTGATGTCCACGGACCCGGCCCCGGCCCGGGGCACGGGAATGGCCGCCCACAGCCCCACAAGGACGGCGAACGTGGCGACCAGGGCGACCGCGCCCGAGCGGCCGCGCGCCCAGCGGGCCCGGAAGCGCACGGGGTCCTCCACCAGGTACGTGGACAGGACGGCCGCCGCGACGGACACGGCGACGACGATCGCCGTCCGGTCCCAGCCCGTCCTGCCGAGACGCTCCTCGCTCAGCAGGGCGAAGACCGGCCAGTGCCACAGGTAGAGGCTGTACGAGACCGTGCCGAGCCGGCGCAGCGGCGCACTGCCCACCACCCGGCCGACCGCCCCGCCCGGCGCCTGCGCGAGGCAGCCGATGAGCAGGGCGGCGGCCAGGGCGTGCAGGAACAGGCCGCCCCGGAAGAGGTCGGGCGAGTTCTGCCCGTCGGCCATGGCCCAGTACGCCGCGATGCCGCAGGCCAGGACCAGGGCCGCCCACGAGGCGCCCCGGGAGCCGAGCCGCGCCACGAGGCGGGTCGCGGGAGCGGTCGCCATCAGCGCCCCGAGCAGCAGCGAGAACGCGCGGGTGTCCGTGCCCTCGTACACGCGTGTGGTGTCGACGGGGCCCGTGAAGGCGATCATGAGGGCCAGCGAGACCAGCGCCCCGACGGCCGCGACCACCGCGACCCATCCGTCGACCCCGGACCGTGCCCGCCTCCCCGCCCCCCGGCGCGGAACCGGAAACCGGCCCCGGCGCCGACCCGGCCCGAGAGCGACCAGCCACAGCACCGGCGGCCAGACCAGATAGAACTGCTCCTCGACCGCGATGCTCCACAGATGGCTGAACACCCGCGTGTCCGCCGAGTCCCAGTAGCCGACCTGCTCCGCGATGTAGTGCCAGTTGGCGAGGTTGCCCAGCACCCACGGCGTGTCGTCGAGCCCGAGGCGCAGCAGGGTCACCGAGCCGAAGGCCCACACCAGGAGCAGCGTCCCCGCCACGGTCACCGCCAGGGCGGGCAGCAGGCGCCGGGCGCGGCGGCCCCAGAAGGCGAGCAGGTCGACGCGGCCGTGCCGGGCGACCTCCGCCAGGAGCAGGCCGGTGATCAGGAACCCGGACAGCACGAAGAAGAGGTCGACGCCGAGGAAGCCGCCGTCGAACCGGCCCGCATGGAAGAGCAGCACCCCCAGGACGGCGAGCCCCCGCAGCCCGTCGAGCGGAGCGATGTGGCGCATGGCCGGCGGATGTGGGGCAGCGGGCGCGGGCGTCACTTGCAGCCCAAGGAGCCGTACACCTTCGAGCCGGTCCACGAGCCGGTCGCCCACTGGTCCGCCGGGGCGGGGGTGAACGAGTACAGACGGCCCAGCTCCTTCGTCAGCCACTGCGCGAACGCGGCCGAACCCTGCTGGCAGGAGTGGACGCCGTCCTTGCTGCGCTGCGCCTTGGGGGCCGTGCCGTCGGTGCCCCACAGGGCGGCGGCGTCGAGGAAGTGGACCTTCTTCTTGTGCCGGTCGGCCACGGCCGCGGCGGACTTCGGGGCGGTCTTGATCTCGGCCGCGTGCGGCTTGTAGAACGTGTCGATCTTGAAGGGGGGCGCGGTGACGAGAACGAGGTCGGCGCCCGCGTCACCGACGGTCTTGGCCAGCTTGTCGTAGGCGGCGCGCTGTGCGTCCGGCGTGCCCCAGTCGTAGGTGGTGATCTGGTACGCGACGACGTCCGGCTTGAAGGACGCGAGCTCCTTCGGCAGCTCGTCCCAGGTGGGCCCGGCCACGTCGCCGACGACGCCACCGCCGCCGTCGGCCGCCATCGACTTGAAGGGGACGGCGCCGGCCTTCAGCGCCGCGCCGAGCGCCGGGGCCTCGGCACCGGCGATGGAGTCGCCCATCCAGAGGACACGCGGCGCGTCCGTGTTCGTGTGCGCGTCGGCGTTCTTGCTCCCGCCGCCCGCGCCGCCGTCACCGTCGGACGTGCCCGACGTGCCGCCGCCGCAGGCGGCAAGGACGGTGACGCTCACCGCGGCGGTCAGCGCAAGGGCGGCGGAGCGCCGCAGCGGGTTCTTGGAGGCAGTGTTCTCGTGGTTCATGCCGTCCAGCGAAACCCGTGGAACCGCAGCTCAGGGACGCTGTCATCGTTTCATCACACAGCGGGAGAGCTCCCGTCATACGCAACGAGGGACGCGGTCACATCAGTGGGCGATGCCGTCGATCAGCTCGCGCGCCCCCTGCCGCAGCAGCGCCACGGCGACCGACGTGCCGAGCGTCGCGGGGTCGAGCGGACCCGCCCACTCGTGGGCGTTCAGCACCGTCTTGCCGTCGGGCGTGAACACGCAGGCGCGCAGCGACAGATCGCCGCCCCCCTCCGAACGGGCGTACCCGGCGATCGGCGAATTGCAGTGCCCCTGCAGGACGTGCAGGAACATGCGCTCCGCGGTCGCCTCCCGCCAGGCGTCCTTGTCGCCCAGGTCCGACACGGCGTCGATGGTCGCGGTGTCGTCCTCGCGGCACTGCAGGGCGAGGATGCCCGCACCGATCGGCGGGCACATCGTCTCCACTGACAGGATCTCGCTGGCCAGCTCGGGGCGGCCGATGCGGTCGAGGCCCGACTGGGCGAGCAGCAGCGCGTCCGCGTCGCCCGCCGCGAGCTTCGCCAGGCGGCGGCCCGCGTTCCCGCGCATCGGCACACACTCCAACTCCGGGTGCGAGGCGGCGAGTTGCGCCACACGGCGTACCGACGACGTGCCGATGCGGGTACCGGCGGGCAGCTCGTCGAGGGTGAGGCCGTCCGGGTGGATGAGCGCGTCCCTGATGTCGTCCCGCTTGAGGAACGCGGCGAACGTGGTGCCTGCGGGGAGGGGCCGGTCCGCGGGTACGTCCTTGACACAGTGCACCGCGAGGTCCGCCTCACCGGCGAGCAGCGCCGCGTCGACCTCCTTGGTGAACGCTCCCTTGCCGCCGAGCGCCGCGAGATCGCCCATCCAGCGGTCCCCCGAGGTGGTGACCGGCACGACCTCGGTACGGATGCCGGGGTGCAGTGCGGCGAGTTCGGTGCGGACACGCTCCACCTGGGCGAGGGCCATGGGGGAGGAGCGGGAGACGATGCGGATGAGCTCAGGAACGGACATGCCGTCCACGATAAGGGCTCCGAAGGGGTGCCTCGGACACACGTCCAACTGATCAAAGGCTCGTAGGAGCGGGGGAGTTGGCGCACGAGGGGCGGGGTGAGCACCCGACCGGCGCGCCGGGGTCGGCGTTTCGTTCGCCGTCCGCGGGACGGTCCCGGGCGCGGGCCCGTGCGGTCGCCCGGCGTGCGTGAGTCCCCGCCGCCTCATAGCGTGAGGTGGCACGCAGCCGCGGCCCCGGCGCCGCACCGCCCCTGGGAGGCCCCATGACCAGCCCCGCCGCGCCGGAGCGCCGGACGGAGATCGTCCTCGAACCGATGCGGGCCACCCATCTGGCCGACGTGCTCGCGCTGGGCCGCCGCGTCTACGACACGTCGGTGAAGCCGTACACGTCCTGGTCCCTCTCCGCGATCGCCCGCCATGCGGACGGCGAGGCGTCCGCGTGCTGGGTCGCGCTCGCCGGGGACCGTCTCGCCGGCTACGTCCTCGGCTCGATGGGCTTCGACCAGCGCACGGACTGGGGCAACCTGGAGTGGATCGCGAGCGCCCCCGAGTACCAGGGGCAGGGCATCGCGAGCCGCCTCGTGAAGGCCTGCTGCGCGACGCTCACGGAGGCGGGCGCGAGCGCCGTCGTCACCGACGTCGAGTCCCGCAACACGGCGTCGGCGGCGCTGATGCGGAGCAACGGCTTCGAGGCGAGCGTGTCGGTGACGCTGTTCGTACGCGAGACAGCACGGTGACCGCACCCATCTCGTGACCCGCTTCCTGTCAGAAGCTCGGGCGGTCACTCCCCGGTACGTCCGCCGGGCTCCAGTGGCGGCGCCTCGACCCCGCAGCACGTCCTGCACTGCGGCTCGCTGCCGTGTCCGCCTCGTTCGCCGTCCTCGCCGTGCCAGGCCGCCGTCCGGCCCGGCCGGACGAACACCGCGGCCGCGGCCGCCGCGAGGCCGAACAGCGCCGCGCAGCCCACCGCCGCCTCGCCGAAGGACGCGTTCATCGCGTCCGGATCCGCGTACGCCGTGCCCGACAGGCCGACCGCGAGCGGCAGCCCGGCGACGACGAGCAGCTGCGCGATGCGCGCCGCCGTGTTGTTGACGCCGCTGGCCAGCCCCGCCCGGCTCGCATCGACGGAGGCGAGGACGGTCGCCGTGAGCGGCGCCACGAAGAGGCTCATGCCGAGACCGAGGACGACCACCGCGGGCAGCACCTCGGTGACGTACGCCGCGCCGGGCCGCACCCGCAGCATCAGCAGAACCCCCGCGGCGGCCACCAGCGGTCCCGCGACGAGCGGCAGCCGCGGGCCGAGGCGCCGTGCCAGGTCGCCCGCGGACGCGGACAGGAGCAGCATCAGGACGGTGATCGGCAGCGTCGCCGTGCCCGCCCGCAACGCGTCGTAGCCGAGCGTCGTCTGCAACTGCACCGGCAGCATGAACAGGATGCCGCCGATGGCCGCGTACAGGCACAGCGTCATCACGTTCGCCGCGGTGAACAGGCGCGAGCGGAACAGTTCGAGGGGCAGCATCGGATTCCGTCGGCGGTGTTCGACCAGGACGAAGACCGCGCCGGCCGCGAGCCCCAGCACCCCCGGCACGATCACTCCGGCCGCCGACGTGTCCCCGGACGCGCCGATCAGCGCGAAGCTGACGCCCGCGAGGAACAGCGCGGCGAGGCAGGCGCCGGGCACGTCGAACGGCTGCTGCGCCGCCGTCTCGTCGCGGCTCTCCGGCACGTGCCGGACCGCGAACAGGACCAGCGCGGCCAGCGGCACGTTGATCAGGAAGATCCACCGCCAGCCGGGCCCGTCGATGAGCCAGCCGCCCAGGAACGGCCCGACCGCCCCGGCCACCCCGCCGAGCCCCGACCACGCGCCCACCGCGCGAGCCTGGTCGTCCGGGCGGTAGGAGGCGCGGACCAGCGCGAGCGAACCGGGCGTCAGCAGCGCCCCGCCGACGCCCTGGAGCGCGCGGGCCGCGATGAGCGTCCCGGCGTCCTGCGCGAGCCCGCACAGCGCGGAGGCCGCCGCGAACCACACCACGCCGATGACGAGCGTGCGCCGCCGCCCGATGCGGTCGCCGAGCGCGCCGCCGAGGAGCAGCAGCGCGGAGAGCGTGAGCATGTAGGCGTTGACGACCCACTGCAGGGCCGAGAGGGACGTGCCGAGGTCCCTGCCGAGCGTCGGGAGGGCGACGTTGACGACCGTGCCGTCCAGCAACGCCATGCCCGACGCGAGCACCGCGCACAGCAGCACCCAGCGACCGCGGGCCGACGCGAGGGCGACCCCGCCCGCGGCCTGCTCCGTGCCAGGGCCCGAACCCATCGCGCCTCCGCCCTACATGTGGACCGCGCCGCTGCCCGTCTCCGTCGGTCTCGGCGCGCCTCTGCGGTACAGGATCACCGTAACGACGAGGCCGATCGCGAAGAAGAGGGCCGACCACCAGTACGCGGTCGAGTACGACTGCATCGCCGCCTGCGCCTGCACCTGGGGGCTCGGCTTCCTGCCCACCAGGTAGTTGGAGGCGGCCGTGGTCGCGAGCGTGTTCAGCAGGGCCGTGCCGATCGAACCGCCCACCTGCTGGCTGGTGTTGACCATCGCAGAGGCCACGCCCGCGTCATGGGCGGCGACACCGGCCGTCGCCATGCTCATCGCCGGCGCGAAGATCAGACCCAGACCCAGCCCGGCGACCAGCAGCGGCGGCAGGACGTGCGCGGCGTAACCGCTGGACACGTCCAGGGCGGTGAGCCAGGCCATGCCCGCCGCCGAAAGTCCCATGCCCAGCGGCACGATCGGCTTCGCGCCGACCCGCGGCACCAGGTTGTTGGTGGTCACCACGGAGGCCACCACCATCACGGCCACCATGGGCAGGAAGGCCAGGCCGGTCTTGACGGGCGTGTACTGCAGGATCTGCTGCAAGTAATACGTGAGGAACAGGAACACGCCGAACATGCCGGCACCCGAGATGAACATCGCGAGGAACGACGCCCCGCGGTCCCGGTCGAGGACCACCCGCAGCGGCAGCAGCGGATGCGCGGCCCGTGTCTGCCACCACGCGAACAGCACCAGGAGCACCGCGCCGACGACCAGGAACCCCCAGGTCAACACGTCACTCCAGGCGTGCGTCTCGGCGTTGGAGAAGCCGTACACGATGCAGAAGAGTCCCGCCGACACCAGCAGCGTGCCCGGCACGTCGAGCCTGGGCCGGTCCGGGGGAGCGCCCGCGTGCAGCAGCCGCGCGCCGCCGACCATGGCGACCAGGGCGAACGCGAGGTTCACGTACAGGCACCAGCGCCAGTTCAGATACTCCGTGAGGACGCCGCCGAGCAGCAGCCCCACCGCGCCGCCCGCGCCCGCGATCGCGCCGTAGATGCCGAACGCCTTGGCGCGCTCCCGCGGATCGGTGAACGTCGTCGTGAGCAGCGACAGGGCCGCGGGCGCGAGCAGCGCGCCGAAGACGCCCTGCAGGGCGCGGGCGGCCACCAGCATCGAGAAGCTCGTCGCCGCGCCGCCGATCGCGGACGCCACCGCGAACCCGGCGAGACCGGCGAGGAAGACGACCTTGCGGCCCACCAGGTCGGCGATGCGCCCGCCGAGCAGCAGCAGGGAGCCGAAGGCGAGCGCGTACGCGGTGACGATCCACTGGCGGTTGCCGTCGGAGAAACCCAGGTCCTTCTGGGCCGAGGGCAGCGCGATGTTCACGATCGTCGCGTCGAGCACCACCATGAGCTGGGCGATGCCGACCACCGCGAGGATCAGCCAGCGGTGTTCGTGCCGCCCGCCTCCCGTGTGCGGCACGGACGCTCCGGCCTCACGCGCGGGATCGGACGCCGGAGCGGGTTCCGGCGCCGGTATGGCTTCACGGTCCATGGCGACGACCTCCAGACACCCCCGCACCACGCTAAACGTCCTGCTCGGAGGCCGCGACCGGGGCCTGTCGCGAAGCCCCGGCCGCGGTGGGTGCGTACCGCTACGCGGCGTCGTCCGCCGCGAGCAGCAGCTCGCTCACCCGTTCCCTGGCCCGCGCCACACGCGAACGCACCGTGCCGATCGGACAGCCGACGGCGTCCGCCGCGTCCGCGTACGGCAGCCCGGCGAGCTGCGTCAGGACGAACGCCTCGCGGCGCGGCGCGTCGAGGGTCTCCAGGAGGTCGAGCAGGGCCACGCCCTCGTCGAAGCCCGGCAGGCCGTGCGGCTGGGCCCGTTCCGCGGCCGCCTGCCAGTCGCCGGTGTCGGCGATGCGGGGCCGGGCCGCCGCCGAGCGGAAGCGGTCGGCGACCACGCGGCGCGCGATGGCGAGCAGCCAGGTGCGGGCGCTCGACCGCGCGGCGAAGCCGGGCAGCGCGGTCAGGGCACGGAGGTACGTCTCCTGGGTCAGGTCGTCGGCGCCGTGCAGGTCACCGCTGAGGTGGGCGACGAAGCGCCAGACGTCGCGGCGCGTGGCCCGCACGAACTGCTCGAACGCCTGGGCGTCGCCGTCACGGGCCGCGAGCGCCCACTGCGTGGTCAGCTCGTCGCGGGTCGGGTCGATGCCGGGCCGGGACCGCAAAAGGGCAGGTGTCATCGCAAGAGGTCCTTCGGTGAAGGGAGTTCGGAGAGCGGCGCCCTGCCTCCGTGGCGGGACGCCGAAGACCCGCCCGGCACCGAGGGGTGCGGGCGGTTTCAGGAACTGACCGGAAGGACCGGTGGACCTCTGCGCGATACGACGTGCTGGAGAAGGACCCCGCGCAGCCGCGGCACGGGCACGCGCGTGGCGACGTGCGGCGGCGTCGGCGGGAGGGCCGCGACGACGACCGCGAGGACGAACCGCAGCGGCACGAACACGGCGGCGGCGAGCGCACGTCCCGTACGGAACACGGCGGCCTCGCCGCGCCACAGCCACAGGGCGCAGAGCAGCGCCGCGACGACGTGGGCGAGGAACATGCCGAAGCCGCTGTGCCCGAAGACGGACATGACCCAGTGGGACAGGCCGTCGTCGGGCATGGCGGCGGAGTGCGTCGAAACGGCGGACGAGCCGCCGCCGGAGGAACCCGGCGACGGCGTGCTCATCGGCATCGGATGGTTCATGTGGTTCATGCCGTCGTCGGGGTGACCCCGCGCGCCCACCGGCGCCCCGCCCCCGCCCGACGGACCGGCCATCCGCTGCGCCAGACCGAACAGTTCGTGCAGACACAGCTGCGCCGCGATCGTGGCGCCGATGACCGCGGCCGCCCCGCGCTCGCGCCCCGTCAGCCACCACGCGGCGGCGGCCGTGGCGGCGAACGCGTACCCCACGGCCCACCAGGGCAGCGCGGCGCCGGACATGACCGCGTGACCCAGGGCCGTGGCCACCACGCACACGGCCGCGAACATCGCGGCTCGTGCGAGGCGGAACACCGGCCCAGTGGTCATGGAGAGCATCGTGCCAGGCCGGGGTGGGCTCGTGGGAGGCGAGTCCGTGAACTGCCCGAACTGCCCGTGTGCCGCCCGAGGATCGGAAGGTTTCCTTCCGGGCACGATGAATGTGTACCGGTCGGTAACCCCCTTGACGCGGTGCGCGCGCATCGAAAATGATCACGGCCAGCGGTCGGCATTGTCGAACGCCGTTCGTTACCAGCCCCCCTTCACCGTTGGGAATGCCGATGCACCTGCGTATCGCCGTACGGTCCCTGCTGACCGCCGCGGCCGCCCTCGCCCTCGGAGGCGTGGGCCTCACCGCCCCGGCCCACGCCTCCTCAGCCCCCGCCTCCGCGCCGACCTCGATCCTGGACGTCCCGCCCCGCGGCGCCAACGACTGGTCCTGCAAGCCGGACGCGGCGCACCCGCAGCCCGTCGTCCTGGTCAACGGCACGTTCAAGCTGATGGCGGAGAACTGGGCCACGCTCTCGCCCCGGCTGAAGAGGGCGGGCTACTGCGTCTTCGCGTTCAACTACGGAAAAATGGCGACCGCTTCGGTCCCGCGGTCCGCCGCGGAGCTCAAGGACTTCGTCGAGGCCGTCCGCGCCGCCACGGGGGCGGCGAAGGTCGACCTCGTCGGGCACAGCCAGGGCGGCATGATGCCGCGCTACTACGTGAAGTTCCTCGGCGGCGCGGACAAGGTCGACGACCTGGTCGGCATCGTGCCGTCCAACCACGGCACGTCCAACCCCCTCGCCAAGCCGCTCGGCGACATCGCCTGTCCGGCCTGCCTCGACCAGATGACGGGGTCCGAGCTGCTCGCGAGGCTCAACGAAGGGACCGAGACACCGGCCGGTCCCGACTACACGGTCGTCACCACGCGGTACGACGAGGTCGTCGTCCCCTACACCAGCGCCCTGTTGAACGGTCCCGAGGAGCACGTCACCAACGTCGTCCTCCAGGACCGCTGTCCCCTGGACCCGTTCCTGCACGACCAGGCCACGAAGGACCCCGTCGTCGCGCAGTGGGTGCTGAACGCGCTGGACCGCGAGGGCCCTGCCGACGCGGCCTTCGGGCCCAGATGCATCGGCGGGTAGTCGTCGCACGACTCGGGCGGCACGGGGGAGGGCTGCCTCCCCCGTGCCGCCCGCGGTCACATCAGCGGCCACCGGTAGGCCCTAGGACCGGTCGGCCGCGTCCTGTCCGTCCAGCGCCTCGACCGTGTCCCGCGGTGCGGGCACCTGCACGGACTCGGCGGCCGGGGTGCGACGCCGTGCCAGTACGCCGCCCACGTACGCCGCGATCGGCTGCGTGTAACGGGCGGTCAGCGGTCCGACGATCACGAGGATCAGGACGTACGCCGTGGCCAGCGGCCCGAGCGAGGGCTCGATGCCCGCCGCGACCGCGAGCCCGGCGATGACGATGGAGAACTCGCCGCGCGCCACCAGCGCGCCGCCCGCCCGCCAGCGGCCCTTGACCGAGACGCCCGCGCGGCGGGCCGCCCAGTAGCCGGTCGCGATCTTCGTCAGAGCGGTGACGACGGCGAGCGCGAGCGCGGGCAGCAGCACCGGCGGGATGCTCGACGGGTCGGTGTGCAGCCCGAAGAAGACGAAGAAGACGGCCGCGAAGAGGTCGCGCAGCGGCGCGAGCAGCGAGTGCGCGCCCTCGGCGACCTCGCCGGAGAGCGCGATGCCGACCAGGAACGCGCCGACGGCCGCGGACACCTGGAGCTGCTGTGCGATCCCTGCGACGAGGATGGTCAGACCAAGCACCACCAGGAGCAGCTTCTCGGGGTCGTCGCTGGAGACGAACCGCGAGATGAGCCGGCCGTAGCGCACCGCGATGAAGAGGACGATGCCTGCGGCGCCCAGGGCGATGGCGAGCGTGAGGCTGCCGGCCGCGAGACCGACGCCCGCCAGCAGGGCGGTGATGATGGGCAGGTAGACGGCCATCGCCAGGTCTTCGAGGACCAGGACGCTGAGGATGACGGGTGTCTCGCGGTTGCCGAG
Source organism: Streptomyces venezuelae (assembly GCF_008642335.1). NCBI lineage: Bacteria > Bacillati > Actinomycetota > Actinomycetes > Kitasatosporales > Streptomycetaceae > Streptomyces > Streptomyces venezuelae. The sequence continues at coordinate 7,891,864 of NZ_CP029191.1, forward strand.
CCGGCCGAGGTCGCCGAGGACCTTGGCGATGACGCCGGACGACGAGATCCAGGTGACACCGGCGAGCACCACGGCGGCGACCGGACCCCAGCCCATGAGCAGCGCGGCGATGGCGCCGGGCAGCGCGTTGAGGGTGCAGTCGACCAGACCGGCCGGGTACTGCGTCTTGAGGTTGCTGACGAGATCGTTGGCCGTGTATTCGAGGCCGAGCATCAGCAGCAGAAGGATGACGCCGATCTCGGCGCCGATGGCGACGAACTCCTCGCTGGCGCCCAGCGGCAGCAGCCCGCCCTCGCCGAACGCGAGGCCGGCGAGCAGATACAGCGGGATCGGCGAGAACCGGAAGCGGCCCGCGAACCGGCCGAGCAGACCGAGGGCGAGGATGATCGCGCCGAACTCGATCAGAAAGACAGCGGAATGCATACGGTCACTCCCGCCCGAGTATCGTCGCGGCCGTCTCGACGCCTTCGCGCGTCCCGATGACGATCAGGGTGTCCCCGCCCGCGAGGCGGAAGTCGGGGGCGGGCGACGGAATGGCGTCGGCCCTGCGCAGCACGGCCACGATCGACACACCCGTCTCGGTCCGCATCCGGGTCTCGCCGAGGAGCCGGCCGTTCCAGTGCGAGGTCGCCGAGAGCAGGACACGCTCGGCGACCAGACCCAGGTCCGTGGTGTGCAGGAGGGTCGGGCTGTGGTGCGAGGGCATGAGGGCGTCGATGAGCGCGTCGGCCTCACCGGAGCTCAGCCGCGTCGACAGCGCGCACTCGTCCGGGTCGTCGGACCGGTAGGCGCTCAGCGTCCGTGCTCCGTCCCGGTGCGCGATCACCGAGAGGCGCTGCTGTTCTCGGGTCGTGAGGTCGTACCGGATGCCGATGCCAGGAAGCGGCGTACGGCTGAGGCGTGAGGCGGGCACAGCTTCTCCCCTTGCGTGATGGATGGATCTCCCCCGACCTGTCACCCTATCGGGGCCAAGGATTGGCAAAATCCACCCAATGCTTCGCTATGCTCCGCCGGGCCCGTTCCGCAGTACCGTCTCCACGGTGTCCGCCTCCTCCGGGGACTTGTCCTCGCGGTAGCGGAGGACCCTGGCGAAGCGGAGCGTGACGCCTGCCGGGTAGCGCGTGGACTTCTGGAGTCCGTCGTAGGCGATCTCCACGACGAGTTCGGGGCGCACCTTCACCACGTAGCCGTTCTCCTCGACCGCCAGGCCCCGCAGGTGCTCGGTCTGCCAGGCGAGCATGGCGTCCGTCATGCCCTTGAAGGTCTTGCCCAGCATGGCGAACGAGCCGTCGGGCCGTCGCGCGCCCAGATGCAGGTTGGACAGCTTGCCGGTGCGGCGCCCGTGGCCCCACTCGGCGGCGAGCACCACCAGGTCCAGGGTGTGCACCGGTTTGAGCTTCAGCCAGGACGCGCCCCGGCGCCCCGCGCTGTAAGGGGCGTCGAGCCCCTTCAGTACGACACCCTCGTGGCCGCGCCCCAGCGTCGCCTCGAAGAACTCCTGGGCCTCGCCGCGCTGCCGCTCGTCGTCCGGGTCGGTGACGAGCGTGCGCCGCACCCGCATGGGTTCGGGCACCAGCGCCGCCAGTTCGGCGTGGCGCTCGCTGAACGGCAGGTCGAGAAGGTCCCGCCCCGCCACGGACAGGGCGTCGAAGAAGACGGGGGAGAGTGGCAGCTCCGCCGCCGCTGTCGATACGTCCACGCGAGACCCGACACGACCCGCGATCTCCTGGAACGGCCGGGGCCGCCCGTCCGCGCCCAGCGCGATGACCTCGCCGTCCAGGATGAAGTGCGAGCCGTCCAGACCGAGCGCGGCGGCCGTCAGCTCGGGCAGGCGGTCGGTGATGTCGTCCAGGGTGCGGGTGTAGACGCGTACGTCGTCCCCGTCCCTGTGCACCTGCACGCGGATGCCGTCCAGCTTCTCCTCGACCGCGCACGCCCCCAGCTTGTCGATGCCCTCCGCGACGGAACCGGCGCTGTGCGCGAGCATCGGCAGGATCGGCCGGCCCACGGTCAGCCGGAACTCGTCCAGAGCCTCCGCGCCCTCCGCGAGCAGTGCCTGGGCGACGGGGCTCACGGACCCGGCGAGCATGACCGCGCGCCGTACCGCGTCCGACGGAATCTCCGTGGCCACGGCGAGCCCCTCGACCGCCACCGCGTCCAGTGCGCCCTGGCGGACCTCACCGGTCAGGAGCCCGATCAGGAACCGCTGCTCGTCCTCGGTGGCCGCGCCCATCAGCTCACCGACCAGCCGCTTGCGTTCCCCCTGCGACCCCGCGCCGGCCACCGCTCCGATCGCGGTCAACGCCTCGTCCACCCCGCGCACCGTCAGCGTCGGCGCGTCGGCGGGCGGCACCGCGTGCTTGAGCGTGCTCCACCCGATCCCGAGACGCCCCTGGGGCAGCCGCCCCGAGAGATAGGGAATGGCGATCGGCACGTCGTCAGGCTCCGCGGCCCGGAACAACTCGGCGAGCAGCGCGATCTTCCGGGACCGCGCCGAGGTGGCGGCCACTTCCTTGGACACGTGGGCGAGCCGGGCGAGCAGCATGAGGCCATCCTCCATCGGGGGCGCGTGGGGTGCATGTTTCCCGAGAGCACGCGTGCATTCGCCCGAGGTGGGCACACGGGCGGACGTGACGGTTCCGGGCGAAGCGAGACGGGTGACGCAGGTCACATGCATATCTCGACAGATTGGCGTAATAACACCCCTTCGCAAGGGGTCATAAGGGCACAGGAGTCCCCGCAACCGCACACCGAGCGCAGAAGAACCAGAAGTGGAGCCCCGCTCATGGCCGTCACCCTCGAACAGCCCGCACGTGCCCGTCTCATCACCCCCGAGGGCCGCGAACGCGCTCTGCCCGTCGTCCTGCGCTACTCGGCGGAGGATCCCCTGGCCATCCAGATGGTCTTCCCCTCGCAGGCGTCGCTCGACGGCGCGGAGGTCACCTGGATCTTCGCCCGAGAGCTCCTGGAGGAGGGCATGAGCGCACCCGCGGGCAGCGGTGACGTGCACATCTGGCCGTGCGGGCGGGCCCGGACGGTCCTCGAGTTCCACTCGCACCAGGGGCTGGCCCTCGTACAGTTCGACAAGATCGTGCTGCGCCGGTTCCTCGTGCGGTCGTACGCCGTCGTGCCCGCGGGCGGCGAGGAGGAGAGCCTCGAACTCGACCAGGGGCTCTCGCGCCTGCTCGGCGGTGTCTGAGACGGAGACGGCGGCGACTCCTCAGCCGTACAACGCCGGCCGCTCGGCCATCACCACGCCCACCCGCGCACCGGTCCGCAGCGCCTCGACCCCCGCCTCCGCGACAGCCGCCGCCGCGTATCCGTCCCAAGCGCTCGGCCCGGTGACCCTGCCCCGCCGGGCGGCGGCCACCCACGCCCGTACCTCCCGGTCGTACGCGTCGGCGAACCGCACCAGATAGTCCTGCGCCACGTCCTCGTGCGCCCGGCCCGGTGTCCGGACGACCATCGTGTGCGCGTCCCCGATCTGCGCGCTGCCCCGCTCACAGACGGCCTCGCACCGCACCTCGTAGCCGAATCCGCTGTTGACGAAGATCTCCACGTCGACGACCGCGCCCCCGGACGTATCGAAGAGCACCAGCTGCGGGTCGAGCAGACCCGGCGGGGCGCCCGCCGACGGCGTCGGCCGCACCACCGTCACCGCGGTGATCTCCTGCCCCAGGAGCCACCGCGTCGCGTCGATCTCGTGGGAGACGGAGCTGCTGATCAGCATCGACGACGTGAAGTGAGCGGGTGACGACACGTTCCGGTGGCGGCAGTGCAGCAGCAGAGGCCGTCCGAGGTCCCCGGAGTCGAGAAGCGCTTTCAGCGCCGCGTACTCGGCGTCGTACCGGCGCATGAACCCCACCTGGATCAGCCTGCGCCCCAGGCGCGCCTCCGCCTCCACGACCCGCAGGGCCGACGCCGTGTCAGGGGTCAGCGGCTTCTCGCAGAGGACCGGAAGGCCGCGTGCGCAGGCCGCGAGCAGGGCCTCCTCGTGCGCCGCCTCCGGCGAGGCCACCAGGACCGCCTCGACGCCGGGAGCGCGCAGCGCGTCCTGCGCCTCCCGGTGGACGGACACCCCCGCACGCCCCGCCACCGCCGCCTCGGCCCGTTCCGTGTCGGGGTCCGCGACCGCCACCACGCGGGCCCCGCCCACCGTCCCGCCGATCCGCCGTACGTGGTCGGCGCCCATGTGGCCCGCCCCGAGCACGGCCACCCCCAGCAGATCACTCACCGGCCGACCTTCCCGAATCACTCGGTGACGCGTCGCGCGTCCCTGCGTCGGGCCACCGTAGCCCTCCGTCGCCGGACGGCCATGACGCAGCCCGCGAGCAGGACGGCGATGCCGGCGCCGACCAGCAGTACCGCGGGCCATTCGGAGTCGTCGGGCTGCACGGCCAGGGCCGCCTGCCCGCCCGCGTGCGCCGGGCTGGGAGCGGGCCTGCTCTCCGCGGGCGGCACGAGCGAACCCACGGGCCGCACCTTCCCGGCCGCCGCGAACCCCCAGTCGAGCAGTGACCGCGCCTCCTCGTACACGGCCCGCCCGCCGCCCGCCTGGGGGTTCATCACCGTCACGACGAGCGTGCGTCCGCCGCGCTGGGCCGCGCTGATGAGGGTGGAGCCCGCATGGCTGGTGTAGCCGTTCTTGACGCCGAGCAGCCCCGGGTACGCTGCCACACCGTCGGCGCCGGTCAGCAGCCGGTTGGTGTTCTGGATCGGATACGACCAGCCGCCCGCGGGGAACTGCGCGACACGCGTCGAGCAGTACCGGGCGAACTCCGGATCCGCGAGCCCCGCCCTGCCGAAGACCGCCAGGTCGTACGCCGACGAGACCTGCCCGGCGGCGTCGTAGCCGTCGGGCGACACCACGTGGGTGTCGCGCGCCCCCAGCTCGCGGGCCTTGGCGCGCATCTCCTGAACGGTCTTCTCCAGACCGCCGTTGAGCCCCGCGAGGACGTGCACGGCGTCGTTCCCCGAGCTGAGGAACACGCCCCGCCACAGATCGGCGACCCGGTAGGCGCGCCCCTCCGCGACCCCCACCATGCTGCTGCCCTCGCCGACCTCGTCGAGCTCGTGCTGCGAGACGACGTGCCGCGTGTCGGCGTCGAGCCGGGGGAGCGTCGCCAGGGCGAAGAGCGACTTGAGCGTCGAGGCGGGCGGCAGCTTGCGGTGCGCGTTCCGCGCGCCGAGCACCTCGCCCGTATGGGCGTCGGCCACCACCCACGCCAGCGCGGACACGGTGCCGGGGACGGCGGGGGCGCCGGGACCGGGCCGGACCTGGGTGCCCGGCCGGTCAAGGAGGGCCGACGAGTACACGGGGACGGGCCGCGGCGGCGCGGGCTCGGCCGGGGCCTCGGTCGCGGCGGCCGGTGAGGACAGGAGGACCAGAGCACCGAGGGCGAGGGCCGCGGTGCGGACGGAGGAGGGGCGCGAAAGGTACCTGATGACCATTCAGCCACCGTATGAGCGCTGCCCGGAGTCCGCAGATCGGCTTGGCCCGGTAGGGGAGACACCACCGAGGCCCCGCCCCGCTCACGGACCGTCAGGCGGGCAGGTGCTTCTCGACGGCGGCGACGAGCTCGGGGGCGTCGGGCTCGGTCTGCGGCGAGAAACGGGCCACGACCTTGCCGGACGGGTCGACGAGGAACTTCTCGAAGTTCCAGCGGATGTCGCCCGTGTGCCCCTCCGCGTCCGCCGTGTCGACGAGCCGCGCGTACAGCGGATGCCGGTTCTCGCCGTTGACGTCGACCTTCTCCGTCATCGGGAAGGTCACGCCGTACGTCGCCGAGCAGAACTCGGCGATCTCCTGTGACGTCCCGGGCTCCTGGCCCATGAACTGGTTGCAGGGCACGCCGAGCACGCTGAAGCCACGCGCCGCGTACTGCTCGTGGAGGCGCTCCAGACCGGCGTACTGCGGAGTGAGCCCGCACTTGGAGGCGACGTTGACGACGAGGACGGCCTTGCCCTCGTACTGGCGCAGGTCGGCGGGGCCGCCCTGGAGGTTCTCGATTTCCACCGCTTCGTAGACAGACATGATCCGGAGCATACGCGTCGGCCTCCGCCCAATCCCCGGCCCCCGGAGCTCCGAATCCCGGGGGAGCACGTATTCGGGTACCGCCTGAGGGGGAGACGTGGCGACCGTCGCGGAACTGGATCTGACGGAGCACGAACGGGAACGGCGCATACGGGACGGCGAGGCGGCCGAAATGCGGCATCTGCTGCACGACGCCGACGCGGACAGCGCGGTCCCGGCCTTCGTGTGCCTGCGGAAGGGGCGTCCCTCGTGATCCGTCGTACGCGCAGGGCGGGGCGGGTCACCGCGGCCGCGGTGAGGTTTCTCTTGAGGGAGCAGAGGGAGCAGAGGGAGCAGCGGAAGCGGCGGGAGGGGTGGTGCGGTGCAGGCGGCCGTGCGCGACCAGTTCCACCGTCAGGGCCACCGCGATCGCCTGGACCGCCATCAGGGCGATGAGGACGAAGAGCTGCACCGCCCCGGCCATCGCGGGGGACGCGCCGCCCAGGAGCATCCCGACGAACGCGCCGGGCAGGGTGACCAGGCCCACCGTGCGGGTCTGGTCGAGGCCGGGCAGCAGCGCGTCCGACGCGGCGGGGCGGATCACCTCGATGCGTGCGTCGTGGTCGGGCAGGCCGAGGGCGATGCCGGCCTCGAACTCGCCGTAGCGCGTGTGCAGTTCGTCGAGGGCGCGGCGGCCCGCGAGGACCGTCGCGGTGAGCGCGCCGCCGATGAGGATGCCGGTCACGGGGATCATCGCGACGCCGCGTACCGGGAGCAGGCCCGCGAGGGTCAGTCCGGCGACGACCGGGACGACGGGGCCCGCGACGGGAAGCGCCGCCCACCACCAGGTGGCGTTCGGCGTGACGCGTCGGCCCGCGGTGCGGGCGGCCACGGCGAACATGAGGAGGAGGAAGGCGTAGAACGCGGCCGTGTGGTGCACGACCCAGGCGATGACGAGGGACGCGGCCGCCAGCTGCGCGGTGGCGCGGACGCCCGCGACCACGATCTCCCGCGCCCGGCCGCGCGAGCCGTCGGGGGCGAGCCGGAAGACGGCCGCCGCCGTCGCTGCGGCCAGGAGCAGCACGAGCAGGGCGACGGCGAGCGCCGTGTTGACCGGCAGCAGGGTCTGAGCGGCGAGGATGCGCACGCGCACACCCTAGATCGCGTGGCCGTCGGTTCATGAAAGGAGCGGAGGGACGGTCTCCGAAAGGAGGGGAGGGAGTGCTGTGCCGACGCGCTCGACCTGTAACGATGTGGGAGGTAAGACGAGCGGACAGAGAAGGGCTGAAGTCATGGCGCAGCAGGTGCAGGGCGTGATCGCACGCGCGAAGGGCGAGCCGGTGAGGATCGAGACGATCGTCGTCCCGGATCCGGGGCCGGGAGAGGCCGTCGTGAAGATCCAGGCGTGCGGGGTCTGCCACACCGACCTGCACTACCGCGAGGGCGGCATCAACGACGACTTCCCGTTCCTGCTCGGACACGAGGCCGCGGGCGTCGTCGAGTCGGTCGGCGAGGGCGTCACCGAGGTCGCGGTCGGCGACTTCGTGATCCTGAACTGGCGCGCGGTGTGCGGGCAGTGCCGTGCGTGTCTGCGCGGCCGCCCCCAGTACTGCTTCGACACGCACAACGCGAAGCAGAAGATGACCCTGACCGACGGCACCGAGCTGTCGCCCGCGCTCGGCATCGGCGCCTTCGCGGAGAAGACCCTCGTCGCCGCCGGGCAGTGCACCAAGGTGGACCCGGAGGCCTCGCCCGCCGCGGCCGGACTTCTCGGCTGCGGCGTGATGGCGGGCATCGGCGCCGCCATCAACACCGGTGAGGTGGGCCGCGGCGACTCGGTCGCGGTCATCGGCTGCGGCGGCGTCGGCAACGCCGCGGTCGTGGGCGCCCGCCTCGCGGGAGCGGCGCGCATCATCGCCGTGGACATCGACGACAAGAAGCTGGAGACGGCGAAGGGCCTCGGCGCCACCCACACCGTCAACTCCCGCTCCGCCGACCCCGTTGAGGCGATCCGCGAGCTGACCGGCGGCAACGGAGCCGACGTCGTCATCGAGGCGGTCGGCCGCCCGGAGACGTACAAGCAGGCGTTCTACGCCCGCGACCTGGCCGGCACGGTCGTCCTCGTGGGCGTCCCGACCCCGGAGATGAAGATCGAGCTGCCGCTGCTCGACGTGTTCGGGCGCGGCGGCGCCCTCAAGTCGAGCTGGTACGGCGACTGTCTGCCGTCCCGCGACTTCCCGATGCTCATCGACCTCTACCGGCAGGGCCGCCTGGACCTGGACGCGTTCGTCACGGAGACCATCGCCCTGGAAGACGTGGAGAAGGCCTTCGAGCGCATGCACCACGGTGACGTCCTCCGTTCGGTGGTGATGTTCTGATGGCGGCCGAGACCGAGCGCGACGCGTCCGGCGTACGCATCGACCACATCGTCACGTCGGGGACGTTCTCCCTGGACGGCGGCACCTGGGACGTCGACAACAACGTGTGGATCGTGGGCGACGACGACGAGTGCGTGGTCATCGACGCCGCGCACGACGCGGACGCCATCGCGGCGGCGGTGGGGGAGCGGCGCCTTGTCGCGATCATCTGCACGCACGCCCACGACGACCACATCGACGCGGCCCCGGCGCTCGCGGCCCGCACGGGCGCGCCGATCCTGCTGCACCCGGCGGACATGGAGCTGTGGAAGCGGAAGCATCCCGACCGTGCTCCGGACGGCGAGCTGTCCGACGGACAGGAACTGGCCGTCGCGGGCGCGGTCCTGAAGGTGCTGCACACGCCGGGCCACTGCCACGGCGCGGTCAGCCTGCACGCGCCCGCGCTCGGCACGGTCTTCACCGGCGACACGCTGTTCGCGGGCGGCCCGGGTGCCACGGGCCGTTCGTTCAGCGACTTCCCGACGATCGTGGAGTCCATCAAGGAGCGGCTCCTGACGCTGCCGCCCGCGACGGTGGTGCGCACCGGGCACGGTGACAGCACCACGGTCGGCGCGGAGGCGCCGCATCTGGAGGAGTGGATCGCCCGGGGCCACTGACGCCCGGGTTGCTCGCTTTTGCGTAGGTCTTTCGGCCCCGCGTGGTTCGCCGCGCGGGGCCGAGACGCGTACTGGCCCTGTTCAGGAATCTTCGCTAGGTTAGGCAAGGCTTACCTAATGGAGGTTCAGGATGGGTGTCCGTCACAGCAGCACGACCGTGCCCACAGCGGCGGCACGCGCGCGTTCCGTGCTCGCCACCGCGTGGTCCTGCGCGGTGACCACGGAGATCGGCAGGGACGAACTCGTGGGCGCGCACACCGTGACCGAGGACGGCAGGATCCTGCTGTCACCGCCCGAGGACAGCGCGCTCGCCGCGGCCGTCATCTGCGCGCCACGCGGCGAACCGTCCACCCTGATCGAGTTCGCCGACGTCTCGCCGGTGCCGCTGAGGGACCGGATCCGGGCGCGGCTCTGGCTCTCCGGGGCGCTCGGGTACGACGGCGAGCGCCTGGTCTTCGAGCCGACGTGCGCCGTGCTGCACGACTCCACCGGGGAGCGTCAGGGCGTGGAGCTCGACGAGTTCGCCCTGACCGTGCCCGACCCGCTCGCCGAGGCGGAGTCGCGCCTGCTCACGCACCTCGCCGACGCCCACCCGGAGGCCGTCGAGCAGCTCACCCGCCTCATCAGCCCGGACAGCCTGCAAGGAGTCGTGCGGGTCCGCCCGCTCGCCCTCGACCGGCACGGGATCTCCCTGCGTCTCGAACGCGCGCGCGGCCAGGCCGACGTACGCCTCCCGTTCCACCAGCTCGTCGAGGACGTCACGCAGGTGACGGAGTGCATGCACGCCCTCCTCATGAAGGCGCGCCTCTCAACCACGCGGCGCGGACGGCCCGTCGGAGGCTGACCGCATCGACCGCAGCGCGAGCAGCAGCACCCCGATGTCGTCGAGATAGACGGGGTCGGGCACCAGGTCGGCCGGCAGCACGAGGTAGGCGATGGCGGCCCAGAACACCCACTGCCGCTCGACGGGCAGACCGGCTCTGCGCAGGGCGCGGCGGGTCCGGACGAGACGCACGAGCAGGGCGACCGCGACGGCGAGCGTCGCGGCGGCCAGAACGGCGGCGACGACGAGGAGAACGGTCAGGTCCGTGCTCATACCCCCGTACGTTAATCAAGTTGAGGTCGTACGTCTCGTAGGGATGATGGCGGTATGACGAACCAGCCGAAGCCCACGCACCCCACTCCGCCCCTCGCCCCCACCGGGGCCGTCGCGCCCGTCCAGGCACTGATCATGGTCGACATGCAGACCGCGTTCGTCGCGGGCGACGGAGCCGTGCCCGACGCGGAACGTCTCCTGGAGCGTGTGCGGGGCCTGTTGGCGCGGGCGCGCGAGAGCGGCGCGGTCGTCGTCCAGCTGCAGAACGACGGGGAGCCCGGCACCTCCGACGAGACGGGCACCCCCGGCTGGGAGATCCACCTGCCCGCCGACACGGACCGCGGCGAGATCGTCCTGCGCAAGACCGTCGACGACGGCTTCGAGGACAGTCCGCTCGAATCGCTGCTGCGGGACGCCGGCGTGAAGGAACTCGCCGTCTGCGGCGTGATGTCGGAGATGTGTGTCAGAGCCACGGCGAGCACCGCGCTGGAGCTCGGCTTCCGTGTCGTCCTGCCGCACGACGCCCACGCGACCTACGACATCCCGGCCGCCGAGGGCATCAGCGACGTGGTGCCCGCGGCGACGGTGTCCCGCGTGGCGGAGTGGACGCTCGGCGACGAAGTGGAGATCGTGCCGCGTGCGGCGGACGTGGTCTTCACGAAGCCGTAGCGGAGGCCTCGGCCTCGGCGTCCTGCCTGCGCCACCGGTAGTGCAGGAGCTCACCGGGCCGGTGGTCGTGCTCGAACCCCGGGCCGAGGGGGCCCACGCGTTCGTACGCCTCCTCGGTGCGCGGATCGTCGCGGCGGGCCAGGCCCCACGCGGCCTCCAGACGGACGAGCTGGTCGTCGGAGTCCAGCATCGCCGTCAGCGCGTCCGCGACGGCCGGTGTGCGGTCCGGGGAAGCGGCCAGGATCTCGGTCGCCCGGCGGCGCACGGCGGGGTCCGGGTCCTCGGTCATGGGGAGCAGCGCCCGGGTGACCTCGGGGCGGAGCGTTTCGTCGCCCCCGCTCACCCAGCAGGCCCTGAGCCGCACTTCCGTGTCCGGGTCGCGGACGAGGGCGAGCAGCGCCTCCCGGCCTGCCGGAGAAGGCGGACCGTCGTTCGTCAGGAACGCGTACGGTACTTCGCGTCGCACGCGCGGATCCGGATGACCGGCGTGGCGCAGCCCCGCGGCCGCCAGACCGTCGTGCTCGTACTCCGTGAACGCGCCCAGCACCTCGGCGAGAACGCCGCTGTCCGTCTCCTCGGCGGACCAGGCCGCGAGGACCTCGGTCTCGCGCTTTCCGTACCGAGGGTGGTCGACGTCGCAGAACGAGCGCGTCCGCAGGTAGTCGGCGACGAACCTGCGGTGCGTCGGGTCCGGGTGGTGACGGTGGGCGACGACGGCCGACCAGGACGCGTCGTCATGGCGCCGGACGAGGAGCCAGCGGACCGCCGACCAGTCGACGTGCTCGTCGTCCGGCTGCCGTACGGCACGGGCGATCAGTTCGTCGACGGGGGCCGGAACGCGGCAGGCCGCTTCGAGGGTGCTCAGGATGGCGCCGTGCCCGGCCCGCACGACGAGTCCGCCGAGCGAGACCTCGTCCACCCAGTCGTAGTCGTCGTCCTCGACCCGGACCGCGGTGACGGGACCCGTCGCACCGGTCCTGCGCCGCAAGACCTCGGCGGCACCTGTCTCGTACCAGTCCGCGGCCAGCGCGATGAGCGCCGCGCCAGGCGATTCCGGCAGCCTCAGCGGGGTCTCCGGGTCGAGCACGGCCTCGAAGACCGCGTGTGAGCCACCGTCGACCGCACGCCACAGAGGCGTCGTCCCGTCGGGCAGCACACGGTCCGGAGCGGCGCCGCCTTCCACGAGGGCGTGGGCGACCGGCGCGTCGTAGGCCGCGATCGCGACGCACAACGCGGGCAGCCCGTCCTCGTCCACGGTGTCCGGATCCGCCCCTTCGCCGAGCATGTCCTGCACCCTCTCGACATCCCCGGCCCGCACCGCCGCGAGAAGCCGCACACCCGGTCCGCCGTTCTCTGCCACCCGTCAGTACTCCGTATCACCCGTCGCAGATGCCCGGCCGAGGGTGTCACGGCCGGGCACCGTCACGCAGGGGATTTTCGGGTGGCTACGGCGCGTCCACCACCAGCCGGCCGGCGGCCGGTACGCGGGTGGCGACGCCGTTGGCGTAGTAGGACTCGACGCGGGCCTGCTCGGCCGCGTTCGGCACGGCGTTCTTGCAGCTGACGCCACCGGTGGAGCCCGACATCAACTGGGAGCACGGGCCCGGCTTGGTGTCGGGAAGCCCCAGGTTGTGGCCGATCTCGTGGGCGGCGATGCGGGTCTTGTCGTACCCCTGGCCGACCGCCTGGCTGCCCAGTTCGACACGGCCGCGGCCGCCCGGCTTGACCGGGCCGATCGTCGCCTGCGGCCAGCCGCTGGTGGCCACGATCTGGATCTCGGCCCGGGTGCCGGGCTGTGCCTTGGTCAGCTTGACGTTGTCCACATTGGTGTTCCACGAGGCGACTCCGGCGGCGATCGCCGTCTCCCAGCCCCTGGCCTGGCTGTCGTCGTACCGGAGTGTCACCACGGCGGATGTGCTCTTGGCCGCGACCGTGTCCGGCGTGGATGCGGCGTTCGCCGCCGGTGCCGCGGTCAGGGCGGCCGCCGTGGTCGCGATGGCTATGACGAGGCGTCTGAAGTGCTGCATCGTTGTCCTCTCGGGTGTGTGGGGGCGTGCTGACGATGCTCGCTCGCGCGTGACAGTACATCGTCAAGTGCGGGCTGTGCTGGCTCTGGCCATGGGTCGGGGAGAGGTCCGCGCCATATCCAGCCACACTTGACGGGGGCTCAGGGTGCACCCTTGACCGACGGGGTCACTGTGGGGCATCTCATGATCTTTGGGGGGTGTGGTCCGCTCCCGTACGGGTTTTACTCGCGGCATGACCGACACGAATGGAATGCTGGCCGGCAAGGCCGTCATGATCACGGGGGCTTCGAGCGGGATCGGCGAGGCCGCCGCACGGCTCTTCGCCGCCGAGGGCGCGGCCGTCCTGCTGATGGCCCGCCGCGAGGACGCACTCGAGCGACTCGCCCAGGAGATCAACGAATCGGGCGGCCGGGCGGCCGTCAGCGTCGGCGACGTCGCGAACGCCGGGGACGTGCGGCGGGCGGTCGACGCGACGCGCGAACACTTCGGCGCCCTGGACGCGGCCTTCAACAACGCGGGCTACGCCGGCTCGCAGATGCTGCCGCTGCACGAGCTCGACCAGGACGTCTTCGAGCGGACGATGGACGTCAACGTACGCGGCACCTGGAACTGCCTGCGCTCACAGATCCCCGTCATGCTGGAAGCGGGCAAGGGTGCGATCGTCAACACCGCCAGCACCGCGGCGATGGTGGCCACCGGAGCACCCGTGCCCTACGTCGCCGCGAAGCACGCGGTGCTCGGCATGACCCGGGCAGCGGCGGCTGAGTACGCCGCGCACGACATCCGCATCAACACCCTCGTCGTCGGCACCACGCGCACCGAGATGATCAGCCACGCGGTCGAGGCGCACCCGGAACTGGAACAGGCCTTCGTCGCCCGGCAGATGCAGAAGCGCATGGCCGATCCGGTCGAGATCGCCCAGGCGGCCCTCTGGCTGTGCAGCGACCGCGCGTCGTTCGCCACGGGGACGGCCCTGGCCGTGGACGGCGGCCTGACGTCCAACTGAGCCGCCGGTGACGCCGGGGCGCCGGACGTCAGAGGGGCAGCGCGCACACCGCGATCGGCGAGGCGAACGGCTTGCCCGTGAGGCGGAGTGCGCCGCTGCCCGCGTCGACCCGGAAGACGGTCACCGAGCCCGACTTCTGGTTCGCGGCGAACAGCAGCCGCTGGGACGGGGAGAACGCCAGCTGACGCGGGAAGTCCCCGCCGACGGGCACCGTGTCGAGCAGCCGCAGCCGCGCGCCGTCTCCTTCGATCGCGTACCGCGTGATGCTGTTGTGTCCGCGGTTGGCGAGGAAGGCGAAGCGGCCCTCGCGCGTCACCACGATCTGGGCCGGATAACTGGTGCCCTCACCCGTGCCGGTCGACTGCGGCTCGCCCGGTGAGAGGCGGCCGGTGGCGGGGTCGTACGCGCAGACGACGACTGTGTTGTCCAGCTCGTCGGCGACGTACGCGAAGCGGCCCGACGGGTGGAAGGTGAGGTGGCGCGGGCCCGCGCCCGGCCGCATGCGCGCGTACGACACGCGGCGGAGCCTGCCCGCCTTCTCGTCGAGGCGGTACGTGTAGACGGTGTCGTTGCCGAGGTCGACGGCCAGGACGTGGCGGCCGTCCGGACTCGTGACGATCTGGTGGGCGTGCGGTCCCTGCTGGCCGGGGCCGGGCGGTGGCGAGGAGTGCGTGACCAGGTCCGTCCGTTCGCCGAGCGCGCCCGACGCCTCGACGGGGTGGACGGCCACGCTGCCCGAGCCGTAGTTCGCGCTGAGCAGCCAGCGGCCGCTCGGATGCACGGAGAGGTGACAGGGGCCGTTGCCGCCGGTGTCGCGTGTGCCGAGGACGTCGTGCTCGCCGTCGGGGGAGAGCGCGACGGCGGTCACGCCGCCCTTCTCCCGCTCGTTGACGGCGTAGAGCGTGCGGCCCGAGGGATGCAGCGCCAGATAGGAGGGGTCGGGGACGCCGTCGAGCGTGCCCGTGCCCTTGATGCGGCCCGTCATGTCGTCGTACGTCGCCAGACCGATGCCCTGGCCGCCGCCTTCCTGCGAGGTGTACGTCCCCAGGAACAACTGTCCCTCGCGGCGCCGCTGGTGCGACGCGGAGGACGCGGTGCTGCGGCGGGTGAGCTCGGCGCGCTCCCGGCTCGCCGGACCGGACGATCCACAGGCGGACGTGGAGGCGAGTGCCCCGGCCGTCGCCGCCCCCACCAGCGCACCGATGAACCGCCGCCGCCCGGGACCGCCCCGCGAACCCGTACCCGTGCCCGGCTCTGCTCCGCTGTTCATACCTGCACCTCGTGCGTCGGTAGTGACGGATGTGGCAGACACACACAGTGCCTGGTGAAGGAGTGAGCGGACAAGAGCCGGGCACGTCGGCGCGGCGACTCGCCGGGCGGAGACCGGTGGAAGGCCGGAGGGAGCCGCCCGGAATCGGCCAACGGGGGCGCACATTCCGGCGAGTTGACCACAGCGGACAACGGAGAGCCACAGCTCCGATACGTTGTGCGAGCGATTGTTGTCGACTGCACACAGATGCCCCGGGAGTTGCGAGTGGACCAGAGCCGCGTGGATCAGAGCCGAGTGATCCGGATCCGTACCGTCCTTGCCGCGCTCGGCGTCGCGGGCGCCCTGACGGCCGCGCCCGCCGCGAGCGCCACGGCCTCCGCCGCTCCCGCGCCCCCGGCGGCCACCGCCGGCGCGGCGCACGAGCCGTGCACCGGCACGTTCCACGACGACGCCCGCCTCGGCCCCGCCTGGCTGCCCAAGAAGTGGGAGCGCCCCGTCGGCCCGCTCCTGAAGAACTGGAAGCGGACCGGCAAGCTGTCGCCGAAGGCCTTCCTGAAGAAGTACTGGGAGGGTCCTGCGGACACCGGCAGCTGGAAGTACCCGCCCAACGACGGCTTCGACACCGTCAACGGCCGGGTCGACAAGCACCGTGAGCTCCTGGAGGAGGGTGAGGAGCTGGACCGCTTCGGCTCGGAGTTCGGCGGGTACCTCGCGCCCGCGGGCGACCCGTACGCGAAGCGCGCCCTGCCCCCGCAGAACCTCAACACCCGTGACGCCGCCGTCGCCTGCGACTACCGCGTCTACGAGGTGAGCAAGCCGTTCCACGTGTGGCAGGGCAGCATCGCCCCCTGGTTCGAGCAGCCCGGCCGGGGCCAGCAGATCAAGCTGGACCCGGCCTTCCTGGACCCGGGCGAGGGGCAGCGGCTCAACGTGAAGTGGCTGCTGGACCACGGGTACCTCGAGCCCGCGAACGACTAGCGGCGACGGGGGCACGGCTCGTGGATGTCCGTGAGGCCGAGGCGGCTCTGCGCGCCGCCGGGGTCGCCGACGGCTACTACTGGATCGACGGCGTCCACGAGCCGTCCCCCACGCCCCCCGACTTCGTCTACCTGCGCAGGGTCGGGAGCGGGGAGAGGAAAGGCGGGGAGTGGGAGGTGGGGACGTACGAGAGGGGCGCGCACCAGCCTCTGGCCCGGTACGGGGACGAGGCGCCGGCCTGCGCGGATCTGCTGCGCCGGCTGACCTGACCCCGGCACCGGGTGTGCCCTCAGCCCTCCGGGCGGATCAAGCCCCGCTCGTACGCCTTGACCAGCCGCTGCGGCACCATGTGCGCCACGCCGTCGACGGTCACGGGCACGAGCTGCGCCGTGGCCGCCTTCCACTGGGCGCGGCGGTGCCGGGTGTTGCTGCGGGACATCTTCCTTTTGGGTACGGCCACGGGGTTCTCCAGCTGGGGTTGTCAGGTGCCTTGTGCGAACTCCCGCACGCTATATGAAAATGGATCCCATTAGCAATTGAGGGGGTCGTCGTTCAGGTCGCGGGCTTCGCCGCCGCCACCATCGGGCTTGGAGGTGCGGTGAACCCTGCGACTCTCACCCTCAGGTTTAGCGTGAGGGTTGGCCTCGGCCTCAGGTCGAGCCGGAGATCCCGTGCGACGAAGTCGTCCGCGATGCGCCGGTGCATGGCGACCGCGCCCTGCGGCCCCGCGCCCGTGTTCTCTAGCCCGAGCGGCCGACTGGCGAGGCGGGCTCCGGGGGCGTCATGGAAGAGTTTCGGGCATGACTGAAGGCTTCCTGTACATGGCGAATCCCCGGATCACGGTCCTCGGGGTCCAGCCCGGCCACCCCCCGTTCCGGATCGTGGAGATCGACGGTGAGGTGGTGGGCAAGGCGAAGACCGTCACGGACGTCCTCGACGCCGCCGCCATGGCGGGCATCACCGTGCACGACCTCGACGACCCGGACGCCGTGCGCTGGGTGGGCGGCGACAAGTTCACCTGGAAGCCCGACAAGGAGCCGACGACCCGGCCGTGACGGAGGCCTCCCCGGGGACCGCCTCGGGGACCGCCGTGCGACCGGGTCTCAGGGGCGGCCCGTCGCCGGCACCTCCTCCCCGGAGGGCACGGGCCCCGGTGGCGTACCGTCCCCGAAGGGGCGGCCGCCCAGCTCCTCCCGGTGATGCGGCGTCAGCCACCCCGCGAGGTCGGGACCGAGCGGCACGATGCCGGTCGGGTTGATGCCGGTGTGCACTTGGTAGTAGTGCCGCTTGATGTGGTCGAAGTCGATCGTGTCGCCGAAGCCGGGGGTCTGGAAGAGATCCCGCGCGTACGCCCAGAGGACCCGGTCCTCGGACAGCTTCCGTACGTTGCACTTGAAGTGACCGTGGTAGACGGCGTCGAACCGCACCAGCGTGCAGAAGAAGCGGATGTCGGCCTCGGTGATCGTGTCCCCGACGAGGTAGCGGCGGCCCGCCAGGCGTTCCGATGCCAGGTCGAGGCGGTGGAAGACGTCATGGCACGCGGACTCGTACGTCTCCTGGTCCGGGGCGAATCCGGAGCGGTACACCCCGTTGTTGACGTCGCGGTAGATGCCGTCCATCACCGTGTCGATCTCGTCGCGCAGCGGCTCCGGATACAGGTCCGGCGCGCCTTCGCGGTGGAGCGCCGTCCACTCCGTGGCGAAGTCCAGCGTGATCTGCTGGAAGTCGTTCGTGACCAGCTTGCCGCTCGGCACGTCGACGATCGCGGGCACGCTGACCCCACCCGGATAGCCGGTCTCCCGCGCTTCGTACGCCTCGCTCAGATAGCGGATGCCCAGCACCGGGTCGCGGCCGTCCGGGTCCAGCGTGAAGCGCCAGCTCCGGTCGTCCTGGATCGGATCGGTGACGGCCAGGGAGACGGCGCCCTCCAGGCCCAGGAGCCGCCGCGCGATGAGGGAACGGCCCGCCCAGGGGCAGGCCCTGCTCACCACGAGTCGGTACCGCCCGGCCTCCACGGGCCAGCCGTCCCTGCCGTCCGCCGTGACGCGGTCCGCGAAGTGGCTCTTGGAGCGCTTGAACTCCTTGTGCCCGTACGAGGCGTTGCCCTGGTCCCCGCTCATGACTGGCTGCCCTCGCGCGCGCAGGAGTGGGACAACCGCGACCGTCCCTCGGGCGGCGGGCCCGGATCGGCGGAGCGCGGGGGAGGCGGCGCGAGGTCGTAGATCCGGTCGATGAGCGCCGCTTCGTTGCCCGCCAGGCCCGCGCGGCGCAGCGCCTCGTCGGCCTCCGCGATGGGCCCCGCGAGCAGCGTCGCCGCGGCCACGGGAGAGACCGACGCGGAGTCGGAGAGCGCGGCGCGCGCCGTGTGCAGCAGGCGCAAGCAGGCCTGGGCGGCGAGCAGTTCCTCGGACGTCGTGCCGGTCATGTCGAGCGACTCCTCTGCGCTGGATGGCATGGTGACATCGGGGGATGCCACCTCCACTCTTGCGCACGGGTCTGACAATGGCGCTCTACGCGGCCCGGGCGCGGCGCGACAGACGCAGCGTCAGGCCGTCCGGCATCAGGGTGAGACGCTCGGCGATGCGCAGCCGGTAGCCCGGGTCCGCGTGCAGGTCGTAGCGGCGCAGCAGCAGTCCGAGCACCAAGGTCGCCTCGTGCAGCGCGAACTGACGTCCGATACAGGCGCGGGCGCCGGTGCCGAACGGCTTGAAGACGTGGGCGGGACGCGCGCGTACGGCCGAAGGAGCGAACCGGTCGGGGTCGAACTCCTCGGGGTGCTCGCCCCACGCGGCCGGGTCGCGGTGCAGCATCGTCGCGAGGACCAGCGCCCACGCGCCGCGCCGCATCGGATGTTCGCCCCCGAGGACGGTGTCCGTGCGGGCCTCGCGGGCGAATCCCGGGGCGGTGGGCCAGAGCCGGAGCGACTCGTCGAGCACCCGGCGCAGATAACGCAACTTCGCCACCTGCTCGTACGCGGGCTCCTCCTCCGCGCCCCAGACCTCGTCGACCTCGGCCCGCGCTCGGGCGAGTACGTCCGGGGAGCGCGACAAGTAGTGCAGCGCGAACGACAGCGCGCCGGACGTCGTCTCGTGCCCGGCGACCAGGAAGGTGATGACCTGACGGCGGATGTTCTCCGGAGTCAGCCGCTCCCCGGTCTCCGGGTGAGCCACTTGCAGCATGCGGTCCAGCAGGTCACCACTGCCGCCCGCCTCCGCACCGCCCTCCGCGCGGCGGGCCGCGATCACCGCGTCGACCGTGCGGTTGAGGTACGCCATGTCCGCGTCGTTGCGCCGGTCGGCGCCGCGCAGCACGAGCGGGGTCAGCAACGGCGGCACGACGTTGCGCCGCTGGGCGAAGGAGAGCGTGCCGACCATCGCCGACACGAACGGATGCGGCGCGGACCGTTCGAAGGAGCCGAAGTCGTGCCCGAAACCGGTACGGGCGATGGTCTCCAGCGTCAGCTTCGTCATGTCGCCCGGCACGTCCACCGCCCGGCCCGCCGCCTCCCGCTCGTCCCAGCGCGCCGTCAGCTGCCGTGCGACGTCCAGCATCAGCGGGTGGTAGCCCGCCATCGCGTCGCGGCTGAAACCGGGGGCGAGGATGTCGTGCGCCAGCTGCCAATTGGGCTCGTGGTTGTACGCCGTGAAGAGCCCGTCGCCCGCGACCGGCCGCAGATTGGCCACACCCAGGCCCACGTGCTTGGCGAACCGTGCCTCGTCGGCCATGTCCGCGGCGAGCTCGGCGCCCCACACGAAGACGAACTCCTTGCCGAACGCCTTGCGCCGGAAGATGGGACCGAGCTGCCGCGCCAGCTTCATCGAGTCCTGCAGCGGCGTGCGGACGTTGGCCCCCAGGATGTCGCCGACCAGCGGGATCCTGCGCGGCGGATGAGGTATCCGGTGCAGCTCGGGCCAGCCGAGCTCGGCGCTGCGGAAACCCTTCGGGGGAGGGGCCGGGGCACGCTGCCCGTCAGGTCCGTTCGCCGCCGCGGACCGCGTCGTCTGCGCCATGTGCCCATCTCCCTTGTCCGACGGGCCCGTTGGGCCTGTTGTACGTGGATTCAACAGGAGATCCCAGTCTGCTGCCCCTATTGAATTCGCGTCAAGTAAGGTGCCTGCATGGCCGCGAATCCCCAGGAGCGCACGCGCCGCAGACTGAGTACCGAGGAGCGGCGTGAGCAGCTGCTCTCGGTCGGGGCGCGGCTCTTCGCGCAGAAGCCGTACGACGACGTGTGGATCGAGCGGGTCGCGGAGATCGCCGGTGTCTCGCGGGGGCTCCTGTACCACTACTTCCCGACGAAGCGGGACTTCTTCGCGGCCGTGGTGCACCGGGAGAGCGAGCGCATGCTGCGCCTGACGGCGGCGGAGCCGGGGCTGCCGGTGCACGAACAGATCAGCACCGGGCTCGACGCGTTCCTCGGCTACGTGGAGAGCCACGCGCAGGGCTTCCGCGCCTTCCACCGGGCCGAGGCGGCGGGCGACCCGCTGGTCCGGGAGGTCTACCGCAACGGGCTCGCCGCGCAGGAGCGGCAGATCCTCGCGGCCCTCGCCGCGGACCCGGCGGCCTCGGACATCACGCAGGACCTGCCCGCGCTGCGCCTCGCGGTGCGCGGGTGGCTCGCGTTCATGGTGGCGGTCTGCCTGGAGTGGCTGGAGGAGGCCGACCTGACGCGCGAGCAGGTCAGGGACCTGTGCGCCAAGGCGTTGCTGGGCGCGATCACCCGCTGAGGATCACGCGCCGAGGCGGAGGGACTCACGCAGCCGGGCGGGGGTCGTGAAGTGATGGCCGCGCACCCCGACGGCCTCGGCCGCGCGGATGTTCTCCTCGCGGTCGTCCACGAAGAGGACGCGTCCGGGCTCGGCACCGAGCGCGTCCAGGCACCAGCGGTAGGCGCCCGGTTCGGGCTTGGCGTGGCCTATGCGGCAGGAGAAGGCACACACCTGGAAGTGCTTGAGCCAGGAATGGCGCTCTTCGTAGTGGGCGGCCAGTTCCTCGGGGATGTTCGAGAGCAGCGCCACGGGCCGCCCCGCGGCCGCCAGCTCCTCGACGAGGGCGACCATCGTGTCGTCGACGGCACTCCAACTCGCGAGATCGGCCTCGACGAGCCGGGCGACACGGGTGTCGTCGAACGTGGTGCCGAGAGAGTCGGCCACCTGCCGCCAGTACGCGACGCCGTTCACGTCCCCGCGGTCGTACGGCTGACGCAGCCCCCAGTAGGCGTCCCAGAACGCCGGCTCGGGCCCGCCCGCGAGGGCCGCCAGACGCTCCTTGCCGGACTCGGACTGGTGGCGCGCGATGACGCCGAACATGTCGAAGAGCACGACGCCGGGGAGGGCTTCCGGGGTGCGGTGGGGGTAGTTCATGGGGGTCATACCCTTCTTACGGTCACGCCCGCCGCGGCGAGCAGGTCGGTCTCCGCGTCCGGTGCCGCGTCGTCCGTGACGACGGCGTGCAGGGCGTCCGCGGCGGCGACGAAGGCCAGCGCGGTACGGGAGAGCTTCGCGGCGTCGGCAACGGCGATGACGCGGCGGGCGGAGTCGATCGCGGCACGCTTCACGGCGGCATCGTCCAGGTCGTAGGCGGTCAGGCCGTCCGCCGCGGTCAGTCCGCAGCAGCCGATCACCGCGGTGTCGAAACGCAGCGCGGCCAGGGACGCGGTGGTCAGCGGCCCGGTCAGGGCCAGCTCGCCGGGGCGCGGCCGCCCGCCCGGCACGAGCAGCGTCACCTGCGGCGCGGCCGACAGGGCGTTCACCGCGTGCAGGGACAGCGGCATCACCGTCACGCGGCGGTGCTCCAGGGCGCGGGCGACCTCCAGGCAGGTCGTGCCGCTGTCGACGACGACGGACTCCCCGTCCGCGACAAGACCGGCCACCGCGGCGGCGATGCGCCGCTTGGCCGCCAACCCCTCCTGCTCCCGCAGGGCGAACGGTGGTTCCTCGCCGCGCAGCAGCAGGCTCCGCGCGCCCCCGCGATAGCGCTCCAGGACGCCCTGTTCCGCCAGGGCCTCCAGGTCACGGCGGATGGTCATCTCGGAGGCGCCGGTCAGCTCGGCGAGCTCCGCGACACCGAGCCGTCCCGCCTCGCGTACGGCATCGGTGATCTGCCTCAGTCGTTCGGTACTGGCCACGCACACATCAAACAATAAATCTGTTCGTAAATCAATCTTCCGAACATCAATCCTGTTCGTTATGTTCGAAGTCATGGAGAGAACACTGCGAGCCGGCCGACTGGCCACCTTCGCCTACTTCGCGCTGAACGGTTTCCTCATGGGCATGTGGATCGTCCACATCCCCGCCGTCGAGGACCGGGCCGGGATCAGTCACGCCGTGCTCGGGTGGCTCCTGCTGCTGCTCGGCGCGGGAGCCTTCGTGGGCATGCAGATCGTCGGCCCGCTGACCGACCGGCTCGGCGCCCGCACCGTCGTGCCCGTCAGCGCCGCCCTGTGCGCCGCGGCCGTGGTGCTGCCGGGGCTCGCCACGAACGTATGGACGCTGGGGGCCGCGCTGCTGGCCCTCGGCCTCGGCAACGGCTGCCTGGACGTCAGCATGAACGCCCACGCCGTGCAGGTCGAGCGCGGCTACCGACGCCCCGTCATGTCCGCCTTCCACGCCACGTTCTCCATCGGCGGTGTCCTCGCCGCGCTGGTCGGCGCCCGCACGCTCAGCTGGGGCTGGAGCCCCGCGGCGACGCTCGGCGCGGTGGCCGTGCTCGGGGTCGTGGCGGCGGCGGTGTCCGCTCCCGCGCTGCTGCGACCCGAACCCGGATCCGTACCGTCGCCCGAGTCCCCGACTCCGTCACGGCGCGGAACCCCGCGCCGGATCTGGGCCCTCGCCGCCCTCGCCCTGATGCTCATGCTCTGCGAGGGCGTCGCGAACGACTGGAGCGTCCTGCACCTGCGCGACGTGCTCGACGCGCCCGCCGCGACCGCCGCCCTCGCCTACGGCGCCTTCGCCACGGCCATGACCGTCGGCCGCCTGCTCGCCGACCGGGTGGCCGCGCGGTACGGCCCGGTGGCCGTCCTCCGGTACGGCGCGGCCGTGGCCGCTGCGGGCCTGACCATGGCGGCACTGTCCCCCTGGACCCCGCTCGCCCTGATCGGCTGGACCGTGTTCGGCGCGGGCCTTTCCGGGTGCATCCCCCAGCTGTTCAGCGCCGCGGGCCACACGGACCCCGATGCGGCGGGGGTCAACGTCTCCCGTGTCGCGGGCCTCGGTTACCTCGGCATGCTCGCCGGGCCCGCGGTCATCGGCCCGCTGACCCACTTCATGCCGCTCAACCTGACGTTCTTCCTGCCGGCGGCGTTCTGCGCGGTCGCGGCCTGCGCGGCGGGCATCCTGCGGGAGACCCCTCAGATGGCGGGGAAGCCCGCCCGGAAGTGCTCCAGCAGCGTCTGACGCGACGCGGCGGTGGCGAGCCGGTCCGCCACCCAGAGGCAGCAGTCGTCGGCGAGCTCGTCCAGCCAGTCGTACGCCGGGTCGAACGGCCCGGAATCCGCTGCCGAGTAGGGGAGTTCGAACTCCGGGGCGCCGCCGGAGCCGGTGACGGTGAAGTGCCGCGTCCTGTCCGGCGACGACGTCTGCCGGACCGAGACCGACGCGCAGTCCCACCGCCGCGCCCCTGCCGAGGAACGTACGAGCGGGGACGAACCGGGCGTTACGGCGACAGGGAGAGGGCACGCGCAGGTGTCACGGGAGGTGTCAGAGGCCCGTGCGAAGATCACGTGCATGCATTCCGAAGCCATACGCGCCAAGCGAGACACACGCGCCGAGCCGCACATGAGGGGCTGCTGACGTGGCGACCCTCGCGCGCTCCTCGCTCCTCATGGCCTTCGGGACCGTCGTCTCCCGCGCCACCGGCCTGATCCGGCAGGTCCTCCAGGGTGCCGCCCTCGGCACCGGCCTCCTCGCCGGCACGTACAACACCGCCAACACCGTCCCCACCAGCCTCTACACCCTGCTCATCGGCGGCGCCCTGAACGCCGTGCTGGTGCCCCAGCTGGTGCGTGCCCGCGCGACCGACCCCGACGGCGGCACGGCGTTCGAGCAGCGCCTGATCACCCTCGTCGTCTGCGTGCTCGGCGCGGGCACGGCCCTCGCGGTGTGGGCCGCCCCGCAGATCGTGAGCCTCTACATGCGGGACACCGCCGAGAACCACGAGGCGTTCGAGCTCACCGTCGTCTTCGCCCGGTTCCTGCTGCCCCAGATCTTCTTCTACGGGCTCTTCGCGATCCTCGGACAGGTCCTGAACGCCCGCGAAAAGTTCGGCGCGATGATGTGGACCCCCGTCCTCAACAACGTCGTGCTCGTCACCATGTTCGGCGCCTACCTGGGCCTGATGACCGTCCCGGACGACGTCGGGGACATCACCGCCGAACAGGTCGGACTCCTCGGCATCGGCACCACTCTTGGCATAGCCCTGCAGGCCCTCGCGCTCGTGCCGTTCGTGCGCGCCGCGGGCCTGCGCTTCAGGCCGCGCTTCGACTGGCGCGGCACCGGCCTCGGCAAGAGCGCACGCGCCGCCCGCTGGACGCTGCTCCTCGTCCTCGCCAACCAGGTCGCCCTGACCGTCGTCACGAACTACGCCAACGCCGCCGACCGCACCCTGCCGAAGGACGGCGTCGGCTACACCGCGTACTCCTACGCGCAGACCATCTGGCTCCTGCCGCAGTCCATCGTCACCGTCTCCCTGGTGACCGCGCTGCTGCCCCGGATGAGCAAGGCCGCCGCCGAGGGCAGGACCGCCGACCTGCGTGGCGAACTCTCCCGCGCCCTGCGCGTCACCGGCACGGTGATCGTGCCCGCCGGGTTCTTCTTCCTCGCCTTCGGCCCGCAGACCGCGCAACTGCTCTTCGCGCACGGCGCGTCCGACGCCGCGGCCACCGAGCCCCTCGGCCACATGCTCCAGGCGTTCGGCCTCGGCCTCATCCCGTTCTCGGCGCAGTACCTGCTGCTCCGCGGTTTCTACGCCTACGAGGACACCCGCACCCCGTTCTGGATGGCGGTCTGGGTGGCGGGCGTGAACATCGGCCTCGCCACCGCCTGCCATCTGCTGCTGCCCGCGCGCTGGGCGGTCACCGGGATGGCCGCCGCGTACACGCTGTCGTACGCCGTGGGGCTGCTGCTCACCGCGCGGCTGATGCGGCGCCGCCTCGGCGGCTACCTGGACGGCCGCCGCCTCGCCCGTACGTACGGCAAGCTGATCCTCGCGTCCGCCCTGGCCGGGTCCCTCGGCTGGGCCGCCGCCCGCGCCGGAACCGAGATCACCTCGTCCGGTACGGCCGCGACGGCCCTGGCGCTGACGGCGGGCGCCCTGACGATGGCGGTGGGCTTCCTCCTCCTCGCGCGCCTGCTGCGCATAGCGGAGGTACGGATGCTGCCCGGCCTGCGCCGCTGACCCAGGTTCTGGGCTCAGGCGGCCCGTGCCGCGCGGTGGCGGTGGGTCCGGACCAGGTCCGCGTAGCGGCGGCCGCTGCCCTTGACCGTGCGGCGCTGCGTCGCGTAGTCGACGTGGACCAGGCCGAAGCGCTTGTCGTAGCCGTACGCCCACTCGAAGTTGTCCAGGAGCGACCACGCGTAGTACCCGGCAAGCGGGGCGCCCCTGCGGGCCGCGCGGGCGCAGGCCGCCAAGTGCTCGCCCAGATAGCGGGCGCGCTCCACGTCGTCGATCGTGCCGTCCGCGCGGACGACGTCGGGGTACGCCGAGCCGTTCTCGGTGACGTAAAGACGCCGCGCCCCGTACTCCTCCGTCAGCCGCATCAGCAGACTCTCGATGCCGTTCGCGTCGATCTCCCAGTCCATGCCGGTGTGCGGCACCTCCGGCCGGTACAGCTGGCGTGCGAACGGCGCGGGGCCCCCGGGGTCGTCGGCGACGACGGCGGGGAAGTAGTAGTTGAGGCCCAGCCAGTCCAGCGGCTGCGCGATGGTCGCGAGGTCGCCCGCACGCTCCGGCAGGTCGACGCCGTACACCTCCCGCATGTCGGCGGGGAAGCCGAGCCCGTGCAGCGGGTCGAGCCACCAGCGGTTGGTGTGCCCGTCGACCCGCCGCGCCGCGGCGATGTCCTCCGGCCGGTCGGACGCGGCCTCCACCGGCGAGAGGTTGTTGACGATGCCGACCTCCGCGCGGGGCGCCGCCGCACGGATCGCCTGCGCGGCGAGACCGTGCCCGAGCAGCAGGTGGTACGAGGCGCGCACGGCGGCCGTCAGATCGGTGAGGCCAGGCGCCATGCGCCCCTCCAGGTGACCGATCCAGGCGGAGCACAACGGCTCGTTGAGCGTCGCCCAGAGCGGCACCCGATCGCCGAGCCGCTCGGCCGCCACCGAGGCGTACGCCGCGAAGTGCTCGGCGGTGGCACGCTCGGGCCAGCCGCCGCGGTCCTGCAGCGCCTGCGGCAGGTCCCAGTGGTAGAGGGTCGCGTTGGGGGTGATGCCCGCTTCCAGGAGGGCGTCGACAAGGCGGTCGTAGAAGTCGAGGCCGGCCGCGTTGACCGGCCCGTCGCCGCGGGGCACGATGCGCGGCCAGGCGAGCGAGAAACGGTAGGAGTCGACGCCGAGCTCCCGCATCAGCGCGATGTCCTCGGGCCAGCGGTGGTAGTGGTCGCAGGCCACGTCGCCGGTGTCGCCCCCGTCGGTCTTTCCCGGGGTGTGGGCGAACGTGTCCCAGATCGAGGGCGCGCGGCCGTCCTCGTCGACGGCCCCCTCGATCTGGTACGCCGATGTGGCCACGCCCCACGCGAAGTCCCGGGGGAGAGCGGAGAGGTCGGGGGAGGGGGCGGTCGGGGAGGAGGGGTCGGTCACGGAGTTCCTTTCAGGAAGGGGCGGGAGGGTCACTTGACGGCTCCGGCGGTCAGTCCGGCGACGAGATAGCGCTGCAGGAGCAGGAAGCCGGCGACGACGGGGATGCTCACGACGAGGGAGGCGGCCATGACCTGGTTCCAGTACACGTCGTTCTGCGTGGCGTACCCCTGGAGGCCCACGGCGAGGGTGCGCGTGGTGTCGTTGGTCATGACCGACGCGAAGAGCACTTCACCCCACGCGGTCATGAACGCGTACACGGCGACGGCGACGATGCCGGGGATCGCGGCGGGCACCACGACTCTGAACAGCGCCCGCAGCGGCCCGCAGCCGTCGACCAGCGCCGCCTCGTCCAGCTCGCGCGGCACCGAGTCGAAGTACCCGATCAGCATCCAGATGGAGAACGGCAGCGAGAACGTGAGGTAGGTCAGGATGAGCCCGGCGCGCGAGCCGAACAGCGCGATGCCCGTGGCGTTGCCGACGTTGACGTAGATGAGGAAGAGCGGCAGCAGGAACAGGATGCCCGGGAACATCTGCGTCGACAGGACGGTCACGGTGAACACCCGCTTGCCGCGGAAGCGGTATCGGCTGACCGCGTACGCGGCGAACACCGCGATGACCACCGAGCACACCGTCGCCGCGCCCGCCACGACCAGCGAGTTCATGAAGTAGTCGGCCAGCGGCACCGTCTTCCAGATGTCGAAGTACGGCCGCACGGTGAACCCGCTCGGCAGCCAGCGGAACGAGCCGGACACGTCCTGCAGCGGCTTGAGGGAACTGCTCACCATCACGTACACGGGAAGCAGCACGAAACCGGCGAGGAGCGTCAGGAAGATCCGTCGCGACCACAGGAACGAACGCGGCGCGGCCATCGGTGAGCGGCCCGCCCCCGGCGAACGGCTAGACATCGGCGGACTTCCTTCCCCGCGAGGTCACCAGGAGATAGCCGGCCGTCACCAGGAGCAGGAAGAGCAGCAGCAGGACCGACATGGCGGATCCTGTGCCGAAGTTCCAGGTGACGAACGACGACTGGTAGATGTGGATGGAGATGAGATCGGCGGCCTCGGGCGCCGACTTGCCGAACAGCACGTACGGCGTGTTGAAGTCGTTGAACGTCCACAGGAAGAGCACCAGGACGAGGACTTGATTGACGGGCCGCAGCGACGGCAGCGTGATGCGCCGCACCTGCTGCCACATCCCCGCCCCGTCGATCGCGGCGGCCTCGTACTGCTCCTTGGGGATGTTCTGCAGCCCCGCCATGACGATGAGGAAGGCGAACGGCCAGCCCTTCCACACCGACACGGTCAGCAGCGCGACGAAGCTGTTGTCGCCGATGAGCCAGAACGGACGGCTGTCGGTGAGCCCCAGCTGGTCGTGGAGCACGTGGTTGATGAGACCGGTGTCGCGCTGGAACATGAACGACCAGGTGATGACGGCCGCGTACACCGGCAGCGCGTACGGAATGAGGAAGACGGCCCGCAGCAGACCGCGGCCGCGGAAGTGCTCCTGCATGAAGACCGCGGCGGCCGTGCCGATCAGCCAGCACAGGCCCACGGACAGCACGGTGAACGCGACGGTCACGAAGAACGAGTGCAGCAGCGCCTCGCCGACCGGGGCGTCGAAGTCCACCGACAGCTCGTAGTTGTCCAGGCCCGTCCAGGGCGCGGCGCCCCAGTCGCGGATGAAGAACTGCGTGAGCTCCTTGAAGCTCATCACGATGCCGACGCCCATCGGTATGAGGTGGACGACGAGTTCGAGGAGCAGGGCGGGGAGCAGCAGGAGGTAGGGGAGCGAGACGCGGCGCAGGCGGGCGGGCAGGCGCAGCCGCGCGGGGCGCTTGCCGTCGGGTGGCGCGGCCCGCTCCTTGGAGGGGGGCGGCGGTGTGGTGAGGGTGGTCACGGGTCGGCTCTCGGCTCTCGTCGGCTCTCAGCTCTTCGGCATCTGCTGCTGTGCCTTGGACAGCTCGGACTTCACGGACTCCGTGGTGACCGGCCTGCCCGCCGCCGCGTCGGCGAACAGCTTCTTGATGGCCGTGCCCACGGAGGTCTCGAACTGCGACTCGTTGGGCACCTGCGGCAGCGGCGCGGCGCTCTTACGGAGCGTGTCGCGCAGCACGGCGGTGTCGGCCCGGTCGAAGGCGGCGTCCTTCTGCGCGGCGGTGACGGGCGGGATCGACCCGTACGCCTTGTTGAGGTGGGCCTGTTCGGCGTCGCTCGTCATGAACTTCACGAACTTGCGGGCGCCGTCGAGGTTGTCGGTGTTCTTGAAGACGGCGAGGTTGATGCCCGCGACCATCGAGTTGACCTGCCGCTCCGCGCCGGGCTTCCCGGACACCACGGGCACGGGGGCCACGCCCCAGTCGTCGGGCTTCATGCCCTGCGCCTCGAACGTGGTCGCCGCGGCCTGCCACAGCACCATCGCCGTCTTGCCCTGCGCGAAGTCCCGCAGCGACTGGTTCTGCGCGTACTCGGCGTTGCCCGGCGCGATGATCTTGTCCTTGGCCATGAAGTCGACGTACTGCTTCACGGCGGACACCGCGCCGTCCGAGGTGAAGGTCGGCCTGCCCTGCGCGTCGAAGAAGTCCGCGCCGTGCTGCTTGCCGAGGGCGAAGGCCTGGTGGATGTTGTTCACCAGGTTCGAACCCTCGGCCCCCAGGGCCCACTTGCCGTCCTTGGAAAGCTTCTTGCCGACGGTCACGAGGTCGTCCCAGGTGGCCGGCGGCTTGCTGATGCCCGCCTCCTTGAACATCGCCTTGTTGTAGTAGAGGGCGTACGACAGCGAGTACAGCGGAACCGCCGCCGGGTCCTTGCCCTCGGTGCCCGTCGAGCCGAGCGCCGCGTCGACGAACCGGTCCTTCCCGCCGATCGCCTTGAAGTTCTTCGCGTCCCAGGGCAGCAGCGCGCCGGTGGCCTGGAGCGAGGACGACCAGGTGTTGCCGATGTTGAGGACGTCGGGGCCCTGTCCCGAGGTGGTCGCCGCGAGGATCCGGTTGAGCAGGTCGGACCAGGGGATGACCTCCAGCTTGACCTCGATCCCCGTCTGCTGCTCGAACTTCTTCAGCTCGGGCGTGAGGATCTTCTTGTCCGCCGCGATGTTCGGCCCCTGATTGGAGGCCCAGTACGTGAGCGTCTTGGGCGAGGCGTTGCTGCCCTCGCCGCCGGTGCTCGTGCCGCCGCCGCAGGCCGTGAGGGTGGCGCCGGAGAGAGCGGTCACGGTGGCGAGTGCTGCCAAGGCTCGGAGTCTGCGCATGGCGGAACCGTCCCTTTCGTGGTGGATGAACGGGGATGGACGGGAGGCGCCGAGTTCGACGCCTGAATGGTTTCACGGCTTAATTTAGGACGTGAGTTAAAACCTGAGAGAAAGTCGCGTCAAGGGGTCGCGCACGGGTATGTTGCGGATCGGAGAGGAGCCACATGGCCGAGCGGAGCAGTCGAACGGTGCGCGACCTGCGGGTGGGCAACCGGGCGTCGGTGTTGCAACGGTTGTATTTCGGCGGGCCGATGAGCCGGCAGGCGCTCGGTCCCGCGACCGGACTCAGTTCGGGTTCCGTGAGCAACGTCGTCGCCGAACTCACCGCGGACGGCCTCCTGGAGGAGGCGGGCAGCGTCGAGTCCGACGGCGGCCGCCCGCGCACGCTGCTGCGCGTCGCCCCGTCGAGCGGCCGCCTCATCGGCGTCGACGTGGGGGAGACGCGGGTCCGCGTGGAGGCGTTCGACCTGGCCCTGACGGAACTGGCCCGCACGGAGCGCCCGTTGACGGACTCGGGACACGACGTGGAGACGGTCGTCCGACACATCGCGGAGGGCGTGGCGGAGGTGGCGGCGCGGGCGGGCATCGCGTGCGGGGCGGAGGGTCTGGCCGGGGCTGAGGTGCCGCACGGGGGCTTGATCGGGGTGGGGGTGGGGGTGCCGGGCATCGTGGATGGTGGCAGTGACAGTGATGGGGCTGGGGGTGCGGGTGGTCTGGGCGGTGCGGGTGGTGTGAGCGGCGGGGGCGGTGGGCGTGGCCGGGGCGGTGTGGGTGGCCGCGGTGGTGCCGGTGGCTTGGGTGGCGCGGGTGACCGGGCCGGCGCAGGGGGCGCTGGTGGCCCGGGTGGTGGCACGGGGCCGGGTGGCACGGTGGTGCACGGGCAGACCATCGGCTGGGACGCGGTCCCGCTGGAACGCATGCTGCGCGACGCCATCCAACTCCCGCCGGACACGGCCTACTTCGTGGACAACGGGGCCCGCGCCCTCGGCCAGGCCGAGATGTGGTTCGGCGGCGGCCGGGGCGCACGCGACGCGGCGATCGTGCTGATCGGCTCCGGGGTGGGCGCGTGCGTGGTCACCGGCGGCGTCATCCACGGCGGGGCGCGCGGCGGGCCCGCCGAGTGGGGTCACTTGACGGTGAACGTCCGCGGACGCCGGTGCCGGTGCGGGGCTCGGGGCTGCCTGGAGGCGTACGCGGGGGCCGAAGCATTGCTCGCGCGCTGGCAGGAGGCAGGCGGTGTGCTGCCGCCCGGTGCGGACGAGGAGACGGGGGTGAGCGCGCTGTTGGCGGCGGCGTATCCGGCGGAGGGCGGTGTGCCCGATCCGGTCGCACTGGCGGTGCTGGACGAGACCGCCGAGTACCTCGGCGCGGGCATCTCGGACCTCGTCAATCTCTTCGGCCCCGAACGCGTCCTCGTCGGCGGCTGGGCCGGCCTCCAGCTCGGCCCGCGCCTCCTGCCGGCCATCCGCCGGTACACCGAGTCGTACGCGCTTCGTCACCCGGCGGCCCGTGCCACGGTCGACCTCGGCCAACTCGGCCCCGACGCGGTCACGGTGGGCGCGGCGACGCTGCCCCTCGCCGACTTCTTCGCCCGGGGCGGCCGCCGTGCGACCCCGTCACGCACGGAGGCGGCCACGCGGGGAGCGCCGGACTGGCAGGCGGTGTTGGAGGGGCGGGGGGCGCGGTGAGGAGGGCGGCGGTTGTGGGTCGGGGACGGCTTCGGTTCTCAGAGCGTGCCGGGCGCGGGTGGGTCGGTACGGCGCGTCGAGGCGCCGTCGGATTCGCCTTACTGGCTGCCTGTGACCGGTGGGCCTGACTCGATGTCATCGATCAGCTGATGGATGAGCGCGGCGCCGGGCGGCCCCGTCATGGCGGCCACGGTTCGCTCGGACGCCGCACCGCCCTCGCTCGGGGCGCCCCCGCCAGAACCCGTCGGCCCGCACGGCGCGGCCGCTCCCGCCACCCCCACCGCCCCGGCCAGCGCCTTGTGCGCCTTGCGCCACGCGCGGCTGCGCCGGCCACGTAAATGGTCGACGAAAGCCTGCGCGTACAGCGTCATCGACCGGGTCCACACGTCGTGACGCGCCTGCGGCCCCGCCGAGGCACGCCGGACGCTGCGCCACGCCTCCGCGGGCCTGACCCCGGCCTGCGCCACGGCCAGCAGCGCCCAACTGACGGCGACCGGCGGCCCGTGCTCGGCGTGCACGGGAATCGTGTCGGCCGCGACCCGCAGATGGGCGATGGCCCGCTCGGTCCGCCCGTCCGCGAGGGCCAGCGCGCCCAGCACGTGCGAGACCCGCCCCACGGTGGCGTCGTCCCCGGCGAACATGGCCACGCGCCATGCCTGGCCGAGCAGTTCGGCCGCCTCCGCGGCGGGGGATCCGGCGCACACGGCGAGCCAGCCCGCCAGCCACAACGCCTGCCCGCACACCCGTGTGTCGGACCGGACGAGCGGCAGCAGACGGCGCAGGAGCGCGCGGCCCTCCTCGGCGTGACCGCACACCGCCCACCAGAACCACAGGTCCACGGCGACCGCCAGCGTCGTGGACGCGGGGTCCGTGGCGCTCGGCTCCCTGGCCAGCGCCGCGCGCAGGTCGGCCTCCTCGTCGCGGACCAGCGCGGCGGCCTGCTCGTGCAGTCCGCTGCTCCACAAGTGGTGGGCGGTGGAGGCGACATGGCTGTACCAGTACAGGTGCCGGCTGACCGCCGCGGCCGTCTCCCCGGCGGACTGCAGCCGCTCGGCGCCGAAACCGCGGACGGCGGCGGACATCCGGTAGCGCGGAGCGAGGACGCCGCCGGGGTCGCGGACCGGTTCGAGGACGGAGGCGAGCACGAGGCGAGCCAGCGACGCCGGTACGTCCTGCGCGTCGAGACCGCCGCCCGCGCACACGTACGCGGCCGCGTCCTCGTCGAAGCTCCCGGCGAACACGCTGAGCCGGGCCCACACGGTCCGTTCCGCCGAGCCGCACAGCGCGTACCCCGCTCCTACGGCGGCGCGCAACGACCTGTGCCTGCGCAGCGGCGCGTCCGCCACGCCGAGCCAGCCCTGCGCTCGCTCCAGCATCCCGGCGAGCTGGGGCAGCGAGTACCGCGCTGCCTGCGCCGCCGCCAGCTCGATGGCCAGCGGTATCCCTTCGAGCCGCCGACAGATGTCGTCCACGATCCGCAACTCCTCCACGCCCTCGCCGCTCACGGGGTGGTCGCGGGGAGGCGCGTCGTGCCCCGCCCGGCGTCTGGCGTCCCGCACCCGCGCCAGAAAGAGCGCGGCGGCGGGCCCGGCGGTGACCGCGCGGTCAGTGCGCCCCGTCGCCCCGGAACGTTCCGAGTGCTCGGTACGTCCCATACCAGCGGCTCGGTCAAGGTGCGCAGCACGGTCGGCGTTCTCGGCACCCTCAGCATGCCCGGCGTCCCCCAAGCCCACGGGACCCGCTCCGCCCGCCCCACCCCCCAGCGGCCCGAGCCGCAGTACCGCCTCCTCGCCCAGGCCCAGCGGATGACGCCCTGCGGCCAGGACCCGCACCTCCGGGGCCCCGTCGAGGAGCGCCCGTACGACACGCACGCACTCACCTCGTACCGGATCGAAGTCGTCCAGCAACACGAGCATCCGCCGCGACCGCAACCGATCAATGAGAGCCGCAACCCCGACGGCCCCAGCCCCGGGCCCGGACCCAGCCCCCGCCCGACCCACCCCCACCCCCTCCCTCCCCCCGTCCAACGCGTCCAAGACCGTCTCCGCGACCGACCGGCGTCGCGCCGGGACGCCGTCCCACCACCGCACCCGCACCACACCGTCCGGCATCGCGCTCCCGACCGCGATCGCCGCGTGCTCGGCGAGGAGGCTCTTGCCGATGCCCGCGCCGCCCACCACGGTCACGAGCCGGCCCTGAGCGAGCATCCTGCGGAGCACGCCCAGCTCCTCGGCCCGTCCGACCAGCACGCCGACGCCGTCCCCATGACCGCCGCCCCGCGCCCGCCCCCGCGCCCACCCCTGCCCGCGCCCTTGCGCTCGCTCTCGCCCTCGCACGCCAGACCCCTGCTCCCGCTCGCGTCGTCTCCAGCACCGCACGTCCCTGTGCAGAATCGTCTCTGCACCGCACGCGGCTGATCGACTAACTCCCCTCCGGCGCCCCGGGTAGTGACGTGCGGCCCGAATCATGCGGGACGGCGACTCCTCGCATCCGTGTTCGGTGACACCTGCACGTCAGTCAGGTGGATCAGTCCTCGCTGCGTCCTGTCCGACGTGACCGACGCAGCTCCCACCCCCAGATCCACGTCCCCCGACAAGCCGGAGCGACTGCCCGCGAAGGAGACGTGGCGCGCCCTGTACCGCCACTTCCGCCCCCACCGGGGCGCCGTCGCGCTCGGCGCCTTCCTGACACTCATCGGCTCGGCCACCGGACTCGCGCAGCCCCTCGCGGCCAAGTCGCTCGTGGACCGGCTCGGCGGCGACGACTCCATCGCAGGGATCCTGATCCTCCTCACCGCGCTGGTGGTCCTCGGCACGGCGATCGAGTCCGTCGGAGCGTACGTACTGGAGCGCACCGCCGAGTCCGTGGTCCTCGCGGCCCGACGCACGCTCATCGGGCGGCTGCTGCGGCTGCGCCTCGGCGAGGTGGAGCGGACCCAGCCGGGCGACCTGATGTCACGCGTCACCTCGGACACGACGTTGCTGCGGGCCGTGACGACCCAGTCCGTGGTGTCCGCGGCCTCCGGAGGCCTCACCTTCGTCGCGACGATCGTGCTGATGGGGCTGATGGACCCGGTCCTGCTCGGCGTCACACTCGGCGTGATCGTGCTGATCGGCGGCGCGGTCTCCCTCGTCATGCCGAGGATCGCGCGGGCGACACAGCGCGCGCAGGAGGCCGTGGGGACGATCTCCACGGCACTGGAGCGGGCGTTCGGCGCCTTCCGTACGCTGAAGGCCTCCGGCGCCGAGCAGCGCGAATCCGCCGCGGTGGAGGCGGCCGCGCAGGAGGCGTGGCGGCACGGCGTGCGGTCGGCGAAGTGGCAGTCCGTGGCGTGGAGTTCGGTCGGCCTCGCCGTGCAGGTGTCGTTCCTCGCGGTGCTCGGGATCGGCGGCGCGCGGGTCGCGTCGGGCGCGATCTCCGTCTCCACGCTGGTGGCGTTCCTGCTCTTCCTCTTCTATCTCATCGACCCGGTGTCGCGCCTGGTCGAGGCGGCATCGCAGTACCAGGTGGGGTCGGCGGCGATCGCCCGTATCGTCCAGGCGGAACGACTGGAGACGGAACCGACGGAGACGGAGCGGACGGAGAGCGGGGCGAGGGAAGGGGCCCGGGGGGCCGCGCCGACGCCGCCCGCCGTCGCCGCGTCCGTCGCCTTCGACGACGTGACCTTCCGCTACCGCGACGACCTCCCGTACGTCCATCACGGCGTGACCTTCGACGTGCCGGGCCCGGGCATGACCGCGTTCGTCGGGCCTTCGGGCGCGGGCAAGACGACCGTGTTCGGTCTGATCGAGCGGTTCTACGAGGTGACGGGCGGCCGGGTCCTGGTCGACGGCAAGGACGTACGCGAGTGGCCGCTCGCCGAACTGCGGGCCACGATCGGGTACGTGGAGCAGGACGCGCCCGTGCTCGCGGGCACCCTGCGCGAGAACCTCCTCTTCGCGGCGCCGCACGCCACGGACTCCGAGATACGGGAGGTCCTGGTGCGCGCCCGACTCGACGCGGTCGTCGAGCGGCTGCCCGAGGGGCTGGACACGGTCGTCGGTCACCGGGGCTCCAAGCTGTCGGGCGGTGAGCGCCAGCGGGTGGCGATCGCGCGGGCGCTGCTGCGGAAGCCGCGCCTGCTGCTGCTCGACGAGGCGACCTCGCAGCTGGACGCGGTCAACGAACTGGCGCTGCGGGACGTGGTGGCGGAGGTCTCCCGTGAGGTCACGGTCCTGGTGGTGGCCCACCGCCTGTCGACGGTGACGCTGGCGGACCGGATCGTGGTGATGGACGCGGGAAGGGTACGCGCGGTGGGCACGCACGCCGAACTCGTGACGGCGGACCCGCTGTACGGGGAACTGGCGGCGACACAGTTCCTGGCGACGTCGCCAGGCCCGAAGCCCCCGGAGGCT
The DNA here is from genome assembly GCF_008642335.1 of Streptomyces venezuelae. Classification (NCBI taxonomy): domain Bacteria; kingdom Bacillati; phylum Actinomycetota; class Actinomycetes; order Kitasatosporales; family Streptomycetaceae; genus Streptomyces; species Streptomyces venezuelae. The sequence continues at coordinate 7,928,078 of NZ_CP029191.1, forward strand.
CCGTCGACGACAGAGAATCCGTCGACGAAAGCGAGTCCGTCACCGACAGCGAGCCCGGCGCCGCCGGGTGGCGCGGCGCTGCCGGACAGTTCACCGACTTCACCAGCCGCACCGACTTCACCGGCCTCACCGACCTCGGCCAACTCCGCATGACCGACGACGCGGCGCCCTCCCCGCAGCCGAAGTCGCCACCTCCGCCCTCATCTCCACCCGCACTCCAGGCCCCCACCCCCTCGCCCGTCCTCACGAGCCCCTGGTTCGTGCCCAGTACGCTGCGGTCCGTGGTCTACCGTGACGCCATGACGAGTCCGAGCCTTCACGCGGTCCTCGACCGCTACGCCGACCGAATCACCGACCAGACCGCCCAGTTGACCTCTACCATCGCGGGTGCCGACGCCACCGCGCCCGTGCCCGGCTGTCCCGGCTGGACCCTCGCCCACCTCCTGCGCCACGTGGGCGGCGCGCACCGTTGGGCCGAGACGGTGGTCCGGACCCGCGCCACCGGACCCGTACCGGACGAGCAGGTCAACCTCGTCACACCCGAAGCGGACGACGACGTCCCGGCGCTCTCCGCCTGGCTCGTCGAAGGGGCCGCGCAGTTCGCGGACACGTTGCGCGAGGCGGGGCCCGAGGTGCGGGTGTGGACCGTCGCGCCGGGCGGCACGCCCCTCTTCTGGGCGCGCCGCATGACGTATGAGACGGTCGTCCACCGTTTCGACGCGACCGCCGCGGTCGGCGGAACGTACACCCTCGCCGCGGACGTCGCCCTCGACGGCCTCGAAGAGTGGCTGGAGTTCAGCACGCTGCCCCAGGCCTACGCATCGGAGGCCGAGATGCAGGCGCTGCTGGGTCCCGGCCGCACGGTGCACTTCCACGCGACCGATGCCCCCGAAGGGGAGGGGGAGTGGCTGATCGACCTCACCGGGGCCCCGATCACCGTCTCGCACGGACACAAGAAGTCGACCGCGGCCGTACGCGGCCCGCTCACCGACCTCCTGCTCCTCCTCTACCTGCGCCGCACCCCGACCCCCGCCGACGGCATCGAAGTCCTGGGCGACGAGACCCTGTTCAGTGACTGGGTGCGGGGCGCGGGAGCCTGGCTGCGGAGGTGAGGCACAGCGGTGGGCTCAGGCCGCGTACGGGCGCACCGTCTTGGCGTCGCGCAACGTGCGGCCCCACCACGTGAGCTGGTCCAGCATCGTCTTGGCCGCGGTCTCCGGGCCGGCCGGATCGAGCGGTTCGCCGGACGCGTCGAAGCAGCTCCGCGCGCCGTGGAAGCTCACCGTGTCGCGCACCGTCACCGCGTGGAGTTCCGCGTAGACCTGCCGCAGGTGTTCGACGGCGCGCAGGCCGCCCGACAGGCCGCCGTAGCTGACGAAGCCCACCGGCTTGGCGCGCCACTCCGCGTAGTGCCAGTCGATCGCGGTCTTCAGCGACGCGGGGTAGCTGTGGTTGTACTCGGGTGTGATGACGACGTACGCGTCCGCCGCGTCGATGCGCGCCGCGACGCCGGCGACCTCCGGTCCTGGCCGCCCGGACAGCCCGTCCGGGAGCCGCGCCTCGGCCAGGTCGATCACGTCGACGTCCAGATCCCGGCGGTGCGCGGTCTGGCGCAGGAACCAGGCCGCGACGGTCGGTGCGAAGCGGCCCTCCCGCGTGCTCGCGACGATGACGGCCAGCTTGAGGGGGCCTTCGGCCTCGAGAAGACCGTCCCTCACGGTTCCATGCGTGTCGTGCGTGTTCATGATGTGCCTCCCCGGCTCGGTGCGCGTTCGCGCCTGACACCGACGAAACTACGAACCCGCGCCCCGCCCCCACATCTGTCGTACGACGGGGATCGGTACCTGCGCGAGCCCTAGGCCCACCGGCGGAGCGAGACGCCCGACCCGTGTACGCCGGGGTGCGCCCGGGCAGGTAGCAGCGGGACGGCCACGGCACGGCAGGCCGCGGCACGGGACGGCAGGAGGAGTCGGAGATCATGGCGCAACACACGGGCGGCGACTGGGAGTTCACCGACGACAGGGACCACCTGGTGAGGACCGCACGCCGCCCGTCCCGGCTCGTCGTCTATATGCCGACCGGCGCGGCCCTGCACGACCACGGCATACGGCCCGTCGGCATCTTCGGCTCCGCGCACGACGACCCGGCCCTGCCCGACCCCGCCAAGACGGGCAGCCTCCCCCTCGCGGACCTCCCCTACTTCGGCGCGGGCCCCGCACTCGACCTCGACGCCCTCCTCGCCGCGCGGCCCGACCTGGTCGTGGCGCTCACCTACGGCGGCGGGCAGGTCTACGGCATCGACCCGGAGGCCGCCAAACACCTGGAGGAGCAGATCCCGCTCGTCGTCCTCGACGTCGGAGGCGGCCGCAGCCTCACCGGCATCAGGGACCGCCTCACCGCCCTCGGGCGCAGCCTGGGCGCCGCCCCGGACCCGGCGGCGGACGCCGAACTCGCCGCCGCGGAACGGCGGTTGACCGCCGCCGCCGCGGGTCCCGTACGTGCGCGCGTCCTCGCCCTCTCCCCGGCGGGCCCCGACTCCGTCCACCTCGCGCGGCCGTACGCCTGGCCCGACCTCGCCGCCCTCGCCGGGTTCGGCGTCGGCCTCGTGGACCCCGCGCCGGGGCAGGGCGCGAACTGGTCGACGACGACCTGGGCGGAGGCGGCCGCACTCGAACCCGACCTCGTCCTCACCGACGTACGGGGCAACGCGGCGGCCCTCGGCGACGCCCTCGGTCCGCACATTCCCACGCTCTCCTGGAACCCTGAACTGCCCCCGAGCGCCCGGGAACACGCCCGCTTCCACACCGCCGTCGCCGACGCCCTGGAAGCCGTTCGGCCCTGAGAGTCTGTGTCATGACCCCGACGGATTCGTCGTTCCGCGTACCGTTGATCCATGACACGACTGCTGCACATCACCGAGCGCGCCTTGTGGGACGCCGCGAGGGAAGCCGGGACGTACGAGATGTCGACCCGCGGCAAGACACTGGGCGACGTGGGCTTCATCCACTGCTCGCTGCCCGAACAGCTGCCGGGGGTCGCCGCGTTCCTCTACGGGGGATACGACGGGCCCGACGAGCTGGTGGTCCTCGACATCGACAGCGCACGTGTCACCGCGCCGGTGCGGTTCGAGGCGGCGCGTCCGGGCGCGGAGGAATTCCCGCACATCTACGGGCCGTTGCCCGTGGACGCGGTGGTCGAGGTGTCCCCGTGGGGGGCGTCGTGACCACCGTTCAGGCGGCCGTCGCGGGGGCGCCCGGCGAGATCGTGCTGATGTCGGACCCGCGGGTCGCCGCCGTTCCCGTGCGGGAGTGCGGGGAGCCGCTCGTCGACGTACGGACGGCGAAGGGCGGGGGGACCGGCCGCGGGCTGCTCGTCGACTTTCGGGAACAGGCAGGGTCCGACACCTCGTTCGCGCTGCTGCGCGAGGGCGTCCTGCGACGGCTCCTGCACGCCGAGGAGCTGCTCCCGCCGGGACTGCGGCTGCTGTTCGTCGAGGGCTACCGGCCGCCGGCTCTGCAGCGCCACTACTTCGAGGAGTACGTGGAACAACTGCGCGCCCTCCACCCCGACCGGCCCGCCGCCGAGATACACGCCGCCGCCAGCCGCTACGTCTCCCCGCCCGACATCGCCCCGCACAGCGCGGGCGCCGCCGTCGACCTGACGCTCGCCGACGCCGAAGGACGCGAGCTCGACCTCGGCACCCGCATGAACGCCGACCCGGAGGAGAGCGCGGGCGCCTGCTACACCCACGCGCCGAACATCGGCGCCGAGGCACGCGCCCACCGTGCCGTCCTCGGCGCCGCCCTGACCGGCGCGGGCCTCGTCAACTACCCCACGGAGTGGTGGCACTGGTCGTACGGCGATCGCTACTGGGCACTGGCCTCGGGCGCCCCGTCCGCGCTGTACGGTCCGCGCGACGCGGACTCCTCGGCGCCCGTGAGCTAGCGGCGCGGCCCGTCCGGGACGGGGGGCGGACCGGCATCAGCTCTCCTCGGAGCGGCGCGCACGCAGCGTCCGCACTTTGTGGCGGTTGCCGCAGTGCTCCATCGAGCACCAGCGGCGACGGCCGGGGCGCGAGGTGTCGACGTAGACCAGGGCGCAGTCCCCGGCCGAGCAGGTGCGGATGCGGTGTGCGAACGGTCCTGTCAGCAGGTCCACCGCGTCGCGCGCCACGGTGGCGAGCAGCCGGGTGCCGTCCGCGGGCCCGGCCCAGGCGCGCTCGCCGTCCGGACCGACGGCGGGGACCAGCGGCGGGTGGGCCGCCGCCGCGTTGACGGCGGCGATGTCGGCCGGGTCCGCGGGCTCGTCGTGGGCCCGCGCGGTCGTCACGCGGAACAGCGCGTCGCGCAGTCGCCGCGCGTCCGCCACCTCGGCATCGGAGACGTCGAGAAGCGGGGTCGGTGTCAGGCGTGACCGCTCCGCCCAGTCGGCCAGGTCGGCGGGCCCGTGCAGCACCTCGTACCGCCGGTACTCACCCGGACCACCGGTGGGCAGGAGTTCCAGGCAGAGCGCGCCCGGGTCGAACCGGTAGGTGGACCCGCTGTAAGAGCGCAGCACTAGGCCGGGGGAGCCGGGGGACTGTTCCATGTAACCAATATAAGGAGTTACGTGGTTCGCGTGCGGCGCGCCCTAGACTCTCGGCATGCCCGACACCTCGCTGGCACAGCTCAGCGCCGGAAAGTACCTGCTGGTCAGCACCTACCGGAAAGACGGCACCCTGGTGCCGACCCCCGTCTGGGTCGTCGAGGACGGCGACGCCCTCGGCATCTGGACGCCCGGTGAGTCCTGGAAGGTGAAGCGGATCCGCGGGCGCGCGGACGTCATGGTCGGCCCGTGCGACCGGCGGGGCAGACCGACCGGCGAGCAGGTGCCCGCCACCGCCGAGATCTGCCCGCCCGACGTCACCGCCCGCTACCGCACCCTCATCCTGCACAAGTACGGGGTGCCCGGCTTCCTCACGCTCTTCGGCAGCCGGATCCGCCGAGGGCTCAAGGGCACGGTCGGAGTGCGCATCACGCTGACACCCTGACGGCGGGGGTCAGCTCCGCGCGGAACGCGATCACCATGTCGCGGGCGTGCCGCAGCCCCATCCGGTCGAAGTCCGCCTCCAGGACCGCCAGTTCGGCGAGCGTCGCCTCCCGGGCGCGCCCGAGCCGCGCCCGGCACTTGACCAGGCCGAGCCGGGACAGCGCGGTGCCGCGCGGTTCCCGCATCGCGGTGAACTCGTCGAGGGCGACGGCGTACGTCTCCCGCGCCGCCTCGTGGCGTCCGGCGCGGTACAGGACGTTGCCGCGCATCTTGTGGTTGTAGGCGAGCGCGCTCGCCAGGTCCATGGCCCGGCACACGCCCTCCGCCTCGGAGAGCAGCTCCAGGGCGCGGTCCGTATCGCCCCGCAGGGACAGTACGTCGGCCACGCCCCGCAGCGACCAGGCACGCCCCCGCGCGTCGTCCGCGTCGGTCGCGATCCGCACCGACTCCTCGAACAGTTCCAGGGCCTTCGCGTGCTCGCCGCGGTTGCGGTGCATCTGCGCTATCCCGGTCATCGCCCACACCATGTGCCGCGCCTCGCCGTGCGCCCGCCCCTGTTCGAGCAGCTCTTCGTGGAGCGCGGCGACGGCCGCGTAGTCCCCCTGGATGCGCCCCGTCTCGGCGAGACCCGCGAGCGCGTAGCCGTGCGCGAGCCGGTCACCGCCGCCCGAGGCCAGCTCCACGGAGTGGGTGAGCAGCCGCCGCGCGAGCCGCAGCGCCCCGCACTGCCGCGCGAGGGTGCCACCGCTCCACAGCGCCCACGCCATGGCCCCCGCGTCCCCCGCCGCGCGGGCGCTGCGGTAGCTCTGCCGCCAGGCGGCGCCCGCGTCGTCGACCCGGCCGAGCCGTCTGCTCGCCTCCGCCAGGGCCAGTGCCGCCTGCGCCCGCTCGGCCGAGCCGCCCGCCCGGGACAGCGCACGGCCCGCCGACGCGCGCACGTCCTCGTACGAGGAGTTCACGCTCAGCTCCGAGCCCAGCTCGCCCTGGTACTCCGGGGCGAATGCCTTGACGTACATGGATGCGCAGCCTTTCGATCGTCCGGCACAACGGCATGATCAAAAAGCTACGAGCCGGGCCCTGGGCGGCGAATCCCTCCCGGTAGGGGTCCTCGCGTACGACTCGAGTGCTACGCGCGGGCGTCCTGATCAGCCTCGGGACGTACGGGCATCGCCGTCTGAAGAGCCGAGATGCACGCGCCGATGGCCTGCTGGAGGTCTTCGAGGCGCTTCACCATGTCGTCCTCGTAGATGTCGTCGATGTCATCGACGTCGTCGAACGTCAGCTCCTCGAACACCTTCGTGGCCTTCTGCAGGCTGCTGTAGAACTTCGCCCGCCGCTCCTGCACCCGCAGCTCCGGGTCGCTCTGGACGGTCTGCGCCACCAGGTCACGCACGGTGTCGTACGCCTCGCGCGCCCACTCCCCGGACTCCTCGCCCTCGTCCAGCTCGTCGATGAGGGACAGGTGGCGCTCGGCCTCCTCGCGCAGCTCCGCCGGGGCGTCGATCATCTGCCCGGCCGGCGTCTTGACCTGGCCCTTCTCCACGATCTGCCGGACGTAGTCGACGCGGTCACCGGCCTTGGACTCGGCCGCCACGGCCTTCTTGAGGTCGTCGGTGCGGACGATGTCGCGGACCAGCTCGGTGCGGAGCGCCGGGTCCTCGTCCAAGCGGTCCATCAGAGCCTTGCGGGCCGCCTCGGCCGTGCCGGGGTCGGCCAGGATCGCGGCACGCAGCGCGGTCGGGTTCTCCGCGACCTCCAGGGCCTTGGTGGGGCGGATGCCCTCGGCCTCGGCAGCCTGCGTGATCGCCTCGCCGCGCTGGGTGAGGGCGCTGGAGCGGGCGGTGTAGTACGACAACCAGACGTCGGCGTCCGGGAGTTCCACGTCCATGCCGGGGGAGAGCGCCTCGAAGTGCGGCACCATCCCGTCGTCGGCGGCCTTGTCCCACGCCTTGTAGTACCGCATGACGCGGTCGGCCGAGCACCCCGCGAGCTCCGCGAACTCCTTCGCGGAGACCTTCGGCGTCTCGCCCGCGCTCTGCCCGCCGGGCCGCACGCTGCGGGCGACCTTGAGACCGAAGGCCCAGCCGCCGGTGCGCGCGTAGACCCCGAAGTCACGGGCGTCCTCGGCGATCAGCGCGGCCGAGTCGGCGGTGGCGTCGGCGGAAGCGGCGTCTTCGTGGGACGCGGCGTCTTCCTGGGACGGGACGATGGCTACGGTCACAGAGGTGCTCCTGGATGTCACAGTCGTACGAAGGTTGACGCGATACTTTATCGCTCCTATTGAGATGTTTTGCGCGCGAGTTGGCGTGCCGCCGGGCCGTCCGGGAGCGGCTCGCTGTTCGCTCCTCGCCGAACGGCCCCCGCGGCCCGTCGTGCCGGGGCGACCCCTCGCATAGGCTGCCTGGATGAGCATTCTGGATGACGCCCGCCCGGGCATGAACCCCGAGATCCGGCCGCAGGACGATCTCTTCGGCCACGTCAACGGCGTCTGGCTGGACACCGCGAAGATTCCCGACGACCGCTCCAGCTGGGGCCCCTTCGTGGAGCTGGCCGACACCGCGGAGCAACAGGTCAAGACGATCATCCAGGAGCTGGCCGACGAGGTCGCGGCCGGCCACGGCGAGATCTCCGAGGACGCCCGGAAGATCGCCGCGCTGTACGCCTCCTTCATGGACGAGGAGACCATCGCCGCCCGCGGCCTCGCCCCGGCCAAGCCCTTGATCGACGAGGCCCTTGCCGTGTCGGACACCCGGGAGCTCGCGGCCTTCATCGGCCGCTTCGAGCGGATCGGCGGCTCCGGTCTCTTCGGCGCGTACGTCGACACGGACGACCGCGACTCCGACCGCTACCTCTTCAACATCCTCCAGGGCGGACTCGGCCTCCCCGACGAGTCGTACTACCGCGAGGACAAGTTCGCCGAGATCCGCGAGAAGTACGTCGCGTACCTCACCGAGCTCCTCACCCTCGGCAAGCACGCCGACCCGGCCGCGGCCGCGCGGACCGTCCTCGAACTGGAGACGAGGCTCGCCGCGGGCCACTGGGAGCGCGCCGAGACCCGCGACGTCCTCAAGACGTACAACCTCACCACCGTCGACGAGCTCACCGCGCTGGCGCCGGAGTTCGACTGGCGCGGCTACGCCGCCGCGCTCGGCGGCTCGGACGCCACCATCGCGGAGACCTGCGTCCGCCAGCCGTCCTACCTCACCCACCTCTCCGGGCTCCTCGCCGAGGTGCCGATCGAGCAGTGGCGTGACTGGCTGCTCACCCGCGTGCTGCGCGCCTGCTCGCCGTACCTCACGGACGAGTTCGTGCGGAACAACTTCGAGTTCTACGGCCGCACCCTCAACGGCACCCCGGAGATGCGGGCCCGCTGGAAGCGCGCCGTCGCGTTCGTGGAGGGCTCCATCGGCGAGGCCGTCGGCAAGCAGTACGTCGCGCGGCACTTCCCGCCGGCCTCCAAGGCCAAGATGGACGACCTCGTCGCCAACCTCCTGGAGGCCTACCGCCAGTCGATCGCCCGCCTGGACTGGATGACCGACGAGACGAAGGAGCGCGCGTACGAGAAGCTCGCGACCTTCCGTCCCAAGATCGGCTACCCCGACACCTTCCGCGACTACTCCGCGCTCCAGGTCTCGCCCGACGACCTGCTCGGCAACGCGCAGGCCGCGGCCGCGTTCGAGTCCGACCGGGAGCTCGCCAAGATCGGTTCGCCGGTCGACCGCGACGAGTGGTTCATGCTGCCGCAGACGGTCAACGCGTACTACAACCCGGGCACCAACGAGATCTGCTTCCCCGCGGGCATCCTGCAGAAGCCGTTCTTCTCGCCCGACGCCGACCCGGCGGAGAACTACGGCGGCATCGGCGCGGTCATCGGCCACGAGATCGGCCACGGCTTCGACGACCAGGGCGCGCAGTACGACGGCGCGGGCAACCTCAACGACTGGTGGACCGCCGACGACAAGACGGCGTTCGAGGCGAAGTCGAAGGCGCTCGTCAAGCAGTACGACGCCTTCTCGCCCCGCAATCTCCCCGGCGAGTTCGTCAACGGCTCGCTCACCGTCGGCGAGAACATCGGCGACCTCGGCGGCCTGACCATCGGGCACACCGCCTACCTGATCTCCCTCGACGGGGCGCCGGTGCCCGAGAGCGACGGCATGACCGGCTCGCAGCGGCTCTTCAAGAACTGGGCGTACTGCTGGCGGACCAAGCGCCGCAAGGAGCAGGAGCAGCAGTACCTCACGATCGACCCGCACTCGCCGCCGGAGTTCCGCGCCAACATCGTCCGCAACCTCGACGAGTTCCACGAGGCGTTCGGCACGGTCGAGGGCGACGGACTGTGGCTGGACCCGTCGGAGCGCGTCCGGATCTGGTGAAACCGGGACCGAAGTCCCTCAGCCGATGAACGGCCCGGCCGCCGCCACGAACGCGGCCGGGTCGTCCAGCCACGGGAAGTGCGCGGCGCCGGGCTGCACCACCAGCTCGGCGCCCGGGAACAGCTTCGCGAGCTCGGCCATCGCGGGCGGCGGCGAGTTCAGGTCGGCCTCCCCGGCGAGCATGAGCACCGGGCACTCCAGCCGGGCGAGCGCGGCCCGCGTGCCCTCCGGGTCGTAGGCGCCCTCGGCACCGAACGCCGCGGCCGCCTCGTCGTTGCGCTGCCCGTCCTCGGCGGCCCGATGGGCCTGCGCCGCCTCGTCCCAGCGGCCGTAGGCGAACGGCGCGATCGCCTCGAAGGCCTCGGCCGTCGCCCGGCCGCCCACGATCTCCTCCAGCGCGGCGAACGCCGCCGGGAACCACGGCTCGTCCCGGCGCAGCAGCGCCGTCGCGCGCCGCACGGAGCCGTCGACCGCGATTCCGACGGCCAGCACGCTCGGCGTGATCAGCGCGAGCCTGCCGACGCGCTCCGGGTGCCGGGCCGCGTAGAGCACGGCGAGATTCGTGCCCCCGGAGTGCGCGAGCAGATCCAGCGCCTCCATACCGAGGTGCACGCGCAACGCCTCCACGTCGGCCACGAGACGGTCGCAGCGGTACGAGGAGCGGTCCTCCGGCACGGCGGAGCGGCCCGTGCCGCGCAGATCCAGCAGGAGCAGCGGCCGCCGCGCGGCAAGACCTCCGAGGTCCCCGAGGTACGCGGAATCCTGCATGGGTCCGCCCGGCAGACAGACCACGGGGGTGCCCCCTCCGTCCCCGACGACGCGGTAGGCGAGCTCGGTTCCGTCGGGTGCGGCAAAGGTCGGCATGGCCGTGACCATGTCAGCAGCGCAGGCCCGGAGCAAATCGATTACCGGGTCTTTCGCGCCACTCGAGGCAGGGCCTAAGTCCCCGAGGTCTGTGCGGAAGGTCCCGGTACGCGGCCTTCCGTTTGCGGAACCACAGCCGGGACCGCAGATACCGGGTGAAAAGAGAGCGTTGTGCAAAGGGACATCGATATGGACAGAGGCCGCGAGCGGCAGGCCCGGGGCGAGGCGTCGGAGCCGGTCGTGAACGGCCGGGACAGGACGGGCCGACGCGTGTGGATCGGCGACGGTTCGACGCGCAGGGCCGGCGGTACCCGCCTGATCCCGACCGGCGCCCGCAAGCCGGCGCTGTCCGGCGGAAGCCTGCCGCCGACCTTGGGGAAGGCCCGCGGCGCACCCTGTTGGCTGAGCCTCGCCTCGCGGGACATCCGGGCCGCCGAGGAGTTCTACAGCCGGGTGCTCGGCTGGTGCCACGTGCCGCTGCTCGGCTCGCCGCGCCGCCCGCGCTCCCTCGCCCTGCAGGCCGGCAAGCCGGTCGGCACCCTCAGTGAGACCGCGTCCGACCTGGGCATCTACGCGGGCTGGATGCCGTACTTCGCCGTCGAGGACGTCGACGTCACGGTGGCGCGGCTCCATGAGCGCGGCGCCACCGTCGCGGTCGGCCCGCTGGCGACCGGCGCCGGGCGTGTCGTGGTGGCCGCGGGTCCCGACGACGCCGTGTTCGGACTGCGCGAACAGGCCCCCGACGAGCGATGGACGGTGGGCGAGGGGCCCGTCGCCCGGCTCGAACTGCTCACGCGGGACATCTTCGCCGCCGCGCTCTTCTACGGCGGCGCGCTCAACTGGGCGGACTCCTCCTGTGACTGCTGCGAGGTGGAGTACGTCGACGGGCAGATCCTGGTCCGCGACGGGCTGCGCACCGTCGCGGCGCTGCGGGACGGCACACCGCCGGGCCTCGAGGGCCGCCACCGCTGGCACGCCTGCTTCCGCGTGGCCGACGTCGACTCGGCCGCGGCCGCCGCCGTGGGCTGGGGCGGCCGGGTGATCACCCCGCCCCAGGGGCCGCCGCACCGGCGCGAGGCCGTCCTCGCGGACCGCGAAGGCATCCCCTTCACGGTGGTGGCGAGCTGAGTCCGCGCACCGGGACGCCGGGCAGCCGAGTCATGGAAGTCGAAAACGTGGAGAACCAGACGATGTTTCTTCGGCAGAAGGGTGTCGCAGATGCCATCGACGACGCCGTCGAGCCGATACGGCGGACGCGGGACGAGATCGTGGGGCTGCCCCGCGTCGTGGAAGCCGACCAGGTCGCACCGAAGGACGCCCGCGAGCTGTCGAAGCTCTTCTTCGACCGGCTCAAGACCCTGGAGGAGGGATCGTCCGACTACCTGTACGCGCGCAACACCCTGATCGAGATGAACCTCTCCCTGGTCCACTACGTGGCCGGCCGGTTCCGCAACCGCGGCAACGGTCAGCTGGAGGACATCGTCCAGGTCGGGACGGTCGGGCTGATCAAGGCGATCGACCGGTTCGACACGAGCCGCGGCTTCGAGTTCGTGTCGTTCGCCGTCCCCTGCATCCTCGGCGAGATCAAGCGCCACTTCCGTGACACCAGCTGGGCCGTCCACGTGCCCCGCAGGCTCAAGGAGCTCCGCACCGAACTGGTCAAATCCCGTGAGCAGCTGTTCGCCGCACTCGGCCGCGAGCCGACCGTCCGTGAACTCGCGGAGGATTTGTCCGTGACCGAGGAGCAGGTCCTCGAGGTGATCGTGGCCGCCAACGGCTACGCCGCCGGCTCCCTCGACTCCCAGCACGGCGGGAGCGAGGACGGCACCACCCACAAGAACAACCGCTCGCTCGCCGACGTCATGGGGGAGCCGGACCCGGCCATGGAGGTCATCGAGAACATCCACGCCCTGGCCCCGCTCCTCGCGGAACTCGACGAACGGGAACGCCGCATCATCGAGATGCGCTTCGGCCAGGAGATGACGCAGGCGGAGATCGGCAGCGTCATGGGCATCTCGCAGATGCATGTGTCACGCCTGCTGGCGAAGACCCTGGCCCGGCTGCGGACGGGGATGCTCGCGCACGAGTAGGGCGGACGGCGCGTGCCGGGTGCGCCCGTCCCACAGGTGCGCCCGGCAGGTCCCCCGCCGACGGCAGCGGTTCACGGACAAGTCGTTCATGGGCAAGTCGTTCATGGGCAAGTCACCGAAAGGTAACTGGTCTGGCCTCGTTACCTCATCAAGGGCGCCTAGCGTCACGGGAGTTCACGCCGGGCAGCACGCACCCCAGGCCCGGCCATAGGCAAGGACCCGGACCCCGTGAGACGTATCCCTTTCGTGATCGCCGTCGCGTCCCTGACGCTGCTGCTCCCGACTGCTGCCCACGCCACCGCCCCGCCCTCCCCGCCCGCCCCGCCGTCCTTCGGCACGGCCGGCGGCCGCTACGAACGGCCCGTCAGCCTGGCCCTGCGAGCCGAGCGCGGCGCCACGATCCGCTACACCCTGGACGGCACGACGCCCACCCGCGCGGACCGCGTCCTCGTGCCGGGGCGGGCGCTGCGCCTCACCAAGGACACCAACGTCACCGCCGTCGCGTTCCGCGGTGGCCGGTCGAGCGTCCCGGTGTCGGCCGGCTATCTCGTCCGGGGGAAGGAGAAGCCCGTCGCACGTCTCGTCGTCATGTCCGACGTGCACATCGGGAGCCATGAGAAGAGCGACAAAAAATACGAGAGCTTCTTCGACACGATCGGGTCGGTCTTCCCCGAGCCGGACGCGATCCTCTCCAACGGCGACATGATCAACGACAACGGCGACGGCCGCGGCGGCGACCACCGCATCGTCTCCGAGATCTTCCGCGCCAACCTGGAGCGGAAGGGCATGGACGGCACGCAGGTGCTGCTCTCCCACGGCAACCACGACGCGAGCCTCGCCGACATGCGCGCCCACTACCCGCGCGCCTGGTTCCCCGACTCGGGCGGCGGCTACTACGAGTCGACCGTGCGCGGCCTGCACCTGTTCACCGTGAACACGGAGACGTACGACTCGGACCGCGCGCAGCGCGCCTGGCTCAAGAAGCGGCTCGCCGAGATCGCCGCGGACCCGGCGAACGTCCGCACCCCGGTCCTCGTGCAGGGCCACCGGCCCGCCCCCGGCACCGCGATGGACGGCCAGCAGGCCTCGAACCCCCGGCTCACCGAGGATCTCGCCGCCCACCCGCAGGTCATCTACTTCTCCGGCCACTCGCACCTGAACATCAACGACGAACGCTCCGTCCACCAGCGCGACTTCACCGCCGTCAACGACGGCTCGATGTCGTACGTCGAGATGGACCACGGCTACCAGGCGATCACGGAGAAGGGCCTCGCGGACCGCTTCGAGGCGCCGACCGCGCAGGCCCTCTTCGTGGAGGTGTACCGCGACCGCACGGAGATCGCCCGCGTCAACATGGCCGCCGACAAGCACGACATCTACACCGGCGGCAAGTGGTCGGCCGACTGGCAGCCCCCGTACGCCAGCGCCGGCACCCTCGCAGGGCCGGCCTGGACCGTACGCCTCAAGGGCAGCAGCCCGCAGCAGATCAAGGACGCCTTCACCTACACCGACGCCCGACGCAACACGACCGCGCCGAAGTTCACGGGCCGCCGCCCGCTCGCCCTCGTCGACGGCGGCCGGACCCTGCGCGTCCGGCAGGCCCGCGACGACCAGATGGTGCACCACTACCGCGTCGACATCGAGAACACGGCGACCGGCACGAAGCTGCTCTCGTCGAAGGTCCTCTCCGAGTACTACTTCATGCCGCGCCCCAACTCCCTGGACATCCCCCTGCCCGCCACGGAAAAGGGTGCGCGGTATGCGGCACGGGTGCGGGCGGTCGACGCGCACGGCAACGCGTCACGGGAGACGACGCTCCGGTTCAGAGGCTGAGAGCCTGTGTCATAACCCCGGCCGGGTGGTCGCCGTCTGGCACGCACTCCCCCCAAGGCCTTAAAGGCCAGGGGGGACCCCCATGCCGCGTTGCCGAACCGCCCAGGTAGCTCCTCCCCCAGGCCTGAAGGGCCCGGGGGGACCCCCACCCAGGACGCTCCGGCGCCTTGCGATCGCACGCACCAGACGACGCCCACTGATCCGACCGGGGTTATGGCACAGGCTCTGAGTCCGGCGCCGCGAGGGGAACCCCGAGGGGGCGGGCGAGGCCGACGATGCCTTCGTCGAGCCGCTGCAGGTGCCGCAGCACGCGGAACGCCACCGAACCGGTCCGCAGCACCTCGTGGCGGCCGCTGTCGAGCATCGAGGCGATGCTCGACCCGGACTCGATGACGCCGTCGGGCTCCTCGTCGCGCACCTGAGCGGCGATCAGGTCGATGTTGTGCGTGATGCGGCGCCCGGCGAGCGCGAGGCGCGCGTCGGCCGCGACGCTCTTGCTGGAGGGCACCAGCTCGGCCGTCGCCGCCAGCGAACGGGCGTGATAGGCGCAGGTCTCCAGGAGCGCGACGATGTAGCGGGCCGTCTGCCTGCGGGCCCGCAGCGGAGCGATCGGGTGGGTCAGCGGCTTCGTGGACCTGCGCAGGTCGTCCAGCGCGGTGTCCAGGTCCCGCGCCAGGTCCACGAGGTCGACGGCGGGCCCGCCACTGAGCTGCGACACGGCCGCCGACACGACGTCCCGCAGCCGCGCGAGGACATTGCCGAGCTCCTCGTCGGTGCGGTGCGACGTCCGCACCGGAAGGACCAGGACCGCCGCGATGATGCCGCAGGCCGCGCCGAGCGCCGTCTCCTCGATCCGCAGCACGAGGACGTCGAGGCTGTAGGTGTTGAGCAGGGTGTAGAGCAGGCCCAGCATCGCCGTGACGAAGAACGACATCATCGCGTAGGAGAGCGGCGCGGTGAAGAACATGCCGAAGACGCAGAGCACCACAAGGGCGAACGCCGCCCACGTGTGGTTGCCGACGGCGCCGGCCAGCGCCACCCCGGCCACCACACCGAGCACCGTGCCGACCAGGCGCCGGTAGCCCTTGACCATGATCTCGCCCGTGGACGCCGTGTTGAGGAAGACGACCCAGCACGTCAGCACCGCCCAGTACCACCGCTGCGTGGACAGGAACTCGCCGCCGACGATGGCGAGCGCGGACCCGACGGCGACCTGCACGGCCGCCCGGGTGGTGGGCCGCCGCAGCCCGGTCTGCTCCTCCTCCGCCTCCGCGGCCTCACCGGATATCGAGATCTCCTCGGCCTCGAACTCCTCGCGCGACCGCATGACTTCCGGGCTGTCGTACTCCTCGTCCGACGCCCCGTCGGTCGCAAGCCGAAGACCCAGGATGGCGCGCGCCGCCTCACCGACCGCACGGAAACAGTCCTGGATCGCCGGGGAACCCTGCGGCAGGCCCTGCTCCTCGCGGTAGCCGAGCAGCCTGTTGCGCACGTACGGCAGTGCCGTACCGCGGTCGTCGGGCACCAGCCGCACCACGAGCAGGTGCAGGGCGCGCAGGTCCCTGCGCAGGGCGGTGCCCGCGTCGGGCCCGATGCGGCCGCGCCGCGTGCGGGGGACGGGGGCGCTCGGCAGGTGCAGGGTGAGCGTCTCCACGCGCTCCGCGCTGCGGGCGTTGAGGAGCAGCACGCCGAGACGCTCCGCGGCGATCTCCGCGTCGGCCACCCTGCGTTGCAGCAGCGCGGCCGCCGCCGCGTCGCGCGAGCCCTCCTCAAGGCGGCCCTGGATCATCAGCGCGGCCTCGTGCAGCCGTGCGGTGCTGCGCCGCAGGTCGTCCAGGACCTTCTCCGGGCCCTCGCCGGAGTCGGCGTCCGCGTCGAGGAGTTCGATCTGGTGGGCGATGAGCTGGGCGAGCCGCGCCCGGAACGCCTCGCGCAGCCGCGCCAGGGTGCGCTCCGGGGTCTCCGGCACCACGGCGAACCGCACCACCGCGCTGCACGCGAAGGCGATGGTCAGCGTCAGGTAGAGCGTGGGCAGCGCCGACGTCGACGCGTTGACGAAGAGCGAGACGAAGTAGACCTGGAAGCCGATGAGCCCGAGCGCGGTGCCGCGGTCGCCGAATCTGCGGCAGTAGACGGCCCCGAAGATCAGGACGATGAAGAACAGGTCCCCGGTCACCACGCGGGAGTTGAGCAGCGCCCCCAGCGATATGGCCGCGAGCGCGACCGGCAGTCCGAGCGCCAGGGTGATGGCCTGGCCCCGCACCTCCTTCTCCTGGATCGCGAACGTGGCGACCATCGCCGTCATCGCGCCCGCGACGAGGTGCGTCACCGACGTGCCGAGCGGCGCAAGCACGGCGAGCGCGAGGAGGATCGCCCCGACCGTCCGCAGTCCCGCCATGAGCCGCAGGAGCCCGGGGTCGGATGCCGAGTAGCGGTCCCAGATGCCCTTCGCCGTCCGTCGTACCACTGCCATCGTGTCGCCCGTACTCCCCGTCGCTCGCTCGGTGCCTCCCGGTGATCCCCAGCATCGCACGATGTCGTTTCGGGAGGTCAAGGGCGGTGGGGCGGGCTGGCGAAGGGTGTGCGCCGACAGTCGAGTAGGGTTTCGCTCCCACACTTGAGGAGGCACCGTGGCGCCGATGGACCGCATGTCGCACAGGACCCGGGCATGACGGCGCGCGTGGCGGTGGGCGACACCGTCGAGGACTTTACGCTGCCGGACGAGACCGGCACCGAGCGGCGGCTCTCGGAACTCCTCCAGGACGGCCCGGTGGTGCTGTTCTTCTACCCGGCCGCCCTCACCCCCGGCTGTACGGCGGAGGCCTGTCACTTCCGTGACCTCGCCGCCGAATTCGGTGCCGCGGGGGCGCGGCCCGTGGGCATCAGCGGCGACCAGGTCGACCGGCAGCGCGAGTTCACGGAACGTCACACCTTGGGCTTCCCCCTGCTCGCGGACCCCGAGGGCGTGGTGCGCGGCCGGTTCGGCGTGACCCGCGGCTTCTCACTGGCGCCCACCAAACGGGTCACGTTCGTCATCGGCAAGGACCGCACGGTCGCCGAGGTGGTCCGCAGCGAGTTCCGGATGAGCGCCCACGCAGACCGTGCACTGGCGGCGGTGCGGCGCCTGGCGGCCGGCTGACCACTGATCGCGCAGGTGAGCCGCGTCTCACCTGGCCTGCGCCGCTTGTCTATGCAACGAGTTGCATAGAAGGATTCGGGCATGGCGCTCGAGCACGCGATCCTCGTCTCCCTGCTGGAGAAGCCGGGCTCCGGATACGAACTCGCCCGGCGGTTCGACCGGTCCATCGGCTACTTCTGGGCAGCCACCCACCAGCAGATCTACCGCGTCCTCAAACGCATGGAGGGCGACGGCTGGATCGACGTCCGCGAGGTGGTCCAGCAGGACCGGCCGGACAAGAAGGAGTACTCCGTCGCCCCGGACGGCCGTGCCGCGCTCTCCCAGTGGCTGCACGAGCCGATCGAGCCCGAGAGCGTCCGGCACGAGCTCGCCGTGAAGATCCGCGGCGCGGCGTTCGACGATCCGGTCGCGCTGATCCATGAGGTGGAGCGGCACCGCCAGGCCCACGCCGACCGCCTCGCGCACTACCTCGCGGGCGAGCGGCGCGACTTCACGGGGCCCGACGCACCGGCCCGCGCGGCCCTCGACGCCGGACAAGAGCTCCAGCACGTCGTGCTGCGCGGCGGCATCGCGTACGAACGGATGACGCTGGCCTGGCTCGACGACGTGCTCGCCACCCTCCACCGCCTCAACCCCGAGCGCTGAGCGCGCTCCACGTACCTCCTGGAAAGGCGAACCGCCATGGCCGACCCGCTGCTGTTCAACCCGAACACCTACGACCCGACCCACTTCGACCCCGAGACCCGCAGGCTGCTGCGCGCGACCGTCGACTGGTTCGAGGCGCGCGGCAAGCGCAAGTTGATCGAGGACTACCGCACCCGCGCCTGGCTCGCCGATTTCCTGGAGTTCTCCGCCAAGGAAGGGCTGTTCGCGACCTTCCTCACCCCGGCGTCCGCGGCGGGGGAGGAGCAGGGCGACAAGCGCTGGGACACCGCCCGCATCGCCGCCCTCAACGAGATCTTCGGCTTCTACGGCCTCGACTACTGGTACGCCTGGCAGGTCACGATCCTCGGCCTCGGCCCGGTCTGGCAGAGCGACAACGCCGCTGCCCGCACCCGCGCCGCCGAACTCCTCGACCAGGGAGAAGTGTTCGCCTTCGGCCTCTCCGAGAAGAGCCACGGCGCCGACATCTACTCCACCGACATGCTCCTGGAGCCGGACGGCGACGGCGGCTTCCGTGCCACCGGCTCCAAGTACTACATCGGCAACGGCAACGCCGCAGGGCTCGTCTCCGTCTTCGGCCGCCGCACCGACGTCGAGGGCCCGGACGGCTACGTCTTCTTCGCCGCCGACAGCCGCCACGACGCGTACCACCTGGTCAAGAACGTCGTCGACTCGTCGAAGTACGTGAGCGAGTTCCGCCTGGAGAACTACCCGGTCGGCCCCGACGACGTGCTGCACACCGGCCGCGCCGCCTTCGACGCCGCCCTCAACACCGTCAACGTCGGCAAGTTCAACCTCTGCACCGCCTCGATCGGCATCTGCGAGCACGCGATGTACGAGGCGGTCACCCACGCCCACAACCGCATCCTCTACGGGCGCCCCGTCACCGCCTTCCCGCACGTGCGCCGCGAGCTGACCGACGCCTACGTCCGCCTCGTCGGGATGAAGCTCTTCAGCGACCGCGCCGTCGACTACTTCCGCTCGGCCGGCCCCGACGACCGCCGCTACCTCCTCTTCAACCCCATGACGAAGATGAAGGTGACCACGGAGGGCGAGAAGGTCATCGACCTCATGTGGGACGTCATCGCGGCCAAGGGCTTCGAGAAGGACAACTACTTCGCGCAGGCGGCCGTCGAGATCCGCGGCCTGCCCAAGCTGGAGGGCACGGTCCACGTCAACCTCGCGCTGATCCTCAAGTTCATGGGCAACCACCTCCTGAACCCCGCCGAGTACGCGCCCGTGCCGACCCGTCTCGACGCGGCCGACGACGACTTCCTCTTCCGGCAGGGCCCGGCCCGCGGCCTCGGCGCGATCCGCTTCCACGACTGGCGCACCGCCTTCGACGCGTACGCCGAGCTGCCCAACGTCGCCCGCTTCCGCGAGCAGGCCGACGCCCTCCGCACGTTCGTCACCACCGCCGCCCCCGACGAGCGGCAGAGCCGCGACCTCGACCTGCTCCTCGCCGTCGGCCAGCTCTTCGCGCTGGTCGTGCACGGCCAGCTGATCCTGGAGCAGGCGCGCCTGACCGGCCTGGACGAGGACGTGCTCGACGAGCTCTTCGCCGTCCTCGTACGCGACTTCTCCGCGCACGCCGTCGAGCTGCACGGCAAGGACTCCGCCACCGAGGACCAGCAGACGTGGGCGCTCGGCGCGGTCCGCCGTCCGGTCGTCGACGACGCCCGTTCGGCGCGTGTCTGGGAGCGCGTCGAGGCGCTGGCGGGGACGTACGAGATGGCGCCGTAGCGGGCGGCGGTCACGGGGTGAGGCCGCGCATGCCCTTGTAGGGGACGGGCCGGCCGGTCAGCGCGTCGAGCACGACGCGGTCGCCGACCGGCCGTTCCAGTTCCACGGTCACCCGCTGCATCTGCGCCTGACTGGTGCAGAGACTGCCGTCGTCGTTCCGGTTCCTGACGGAGGGGAGCAGCACGACGCTCCCGTCGGTTTCGAGCGGCTTCACGATCGCTCCGTCGTCGCAGGCGCCGTGGAGGGCGATCACGGTCACCGCCCGTCCGTCCGGGGCTGTCCCCACGAGCCGGTCGAGCGGGAGGCCGGGGAGCTCGCGCGCCCAGCCGATCGGCGGGCGGGGGGACTTCGACGGGAGGACCGCGGCCTGCTTCAGGGGCGCGGTGTACCCGTCCAGGGTGTACAGCCAGGCCGGGACCGTCGCCGGTCCGCGGCTGGTGGCCACGCGCATCTCACCCCGCGCCACCCCGGTGACCGTGAGGTGTGGCTCTCCCGCACGCGCGGCCCGGTGGACCGCGAGGGTTCTGTACGACTCGTCCGCCCCCACGAGCGGCCGCGCGAGCACCGGCTCGCCGGGCCACCTCACCCAGCCGCCCCTGGGCCCGGGATCCGGCAACTTGCCCCGCAGGACGAAGCGCCCGTCCTCGAAGGCCCGCTCGTCGGCCCGACCGTGCAACCCGCCCCGCGGCGGCTGGACCGTCTCCCCGGCGGGGTGATACCCGGTGCGCCAGGCGGTGGCCGCCGCGGAACCGTCCCAGGCCTTCGCGACCGTCCGGGCACGGTCCGCGAGGGCGGCGCCGTCCACACCGTCGCCGAGAGCCTCCTCGCTGCCGCACCCGGGGGCTGTCACCAGGACCGCGCCGGACACGGCGACCGCGGCGAGTACGCGGAACGGACGGGCGAGCATGTGACCTCCTGAGGGGAGCCCTGACGTGGCCGTTCCTGTGACGCGGCGGGCACGGGAAACGTTCACCGTGTCGGAGGGATGTCGGTGAGGTGTCGGTGACCACTGACACCGTGGACCTCACCGTTCCGCGCCACCGAGGGAGCCCACCGCCATGTCGCCCACGTCCTCCAGCACGCCCCCGCCCCCGCCCTGGAACGTCCAGAGCCTGCCGCGCGCCGACGGCAGCGTCTTCCTGATCACCGGCGGCAACGCCGGCATCGGGTACTTCGTCGCGGAGCAGCTGGCGTCGACCGGTGCGACCGTCGTGCTCGGCAGCCGCAGCCCGGCCAAGGCCGGGGCCGCACTGGAGTCGATCCGCGCGCGGGTCCCCGGCGCACGGGTCCGAGCCGTACGCCTCGACCTCGCCGACCTCGCGTCGCTGCCGTCGGCCGTGGAGTCCCTGTCGGTGGACCGCCTCGACGCGGTGGTGCACAACGCGGGCGTCGCGCTCGACGATCCGCCGCGCCAGGAGACCGGCGACGGCCACGAGCTCATGTTCGGCACGAATCACCTCGGGCACTTCGCGTTGACCCGGTGGCTGATGCCGCTCCTGTCGGCGGCACCTGCGGCCCGCGTCGTGACCATGGGGAGCTTCGCGGCGAAGTCCGAGCGGCTCGACCTCGACGACCTGCAGTCCCACAAGGACTACCGCGCCAAGCGCACGTACGGCCGCTCCAAGCTGGCCCAGATGTACTTCGGCATCGAGCTCGACCGCCGGCTGCGCGTCACCGGCAGCCCTGTCACGAGCGTGGTCGCCCACCCCGGCGGCGCCCTCGACTCCCTCACCCCGTCACGGCCGCCGGTCCACACGCGCACGACCGGTGCGCGGCTCGGCGCGGCCCCCGCGGCCCTCCTCGTCCAGGGCAAGGACGCCGGGGCGTGGCCCGCGGTCCGCGCCGTGCTCGACCCGGCCGTGCGGGGCGGCGAGTTGTGGGGCCCGCGCGTCTTCGGCCTGCGCGGGGAGCCGCGACGCGAAGCGGTGTGGGATCACCTCACCGATCCCTCATCGGCGGCGCGGCTGTGGGACGCGAGCTGCGAACTGACCCGCGTCTCCTGGGAATGGCCGAGGTAACGGGCAGGTCGAACGGTCAGGTCAGAGGAAGCTGACGTTCTGGGCGAGGGAGAGCCGGCTCGAATAGTTGATCGTGTTCGTGGCCGACCGCATGTACGCGCGCCACGCGTCGGAGCCCGACTCACGGCCGCCGCCCGTCTCCTTCTCGCCCCCGAACGCGCCGCCGATCTCCGCCCCGGACGTCCCGATGTTCACGTTGGCGATGCCGCAGTCGGAGCCCTCGGCGGACAGGAAACGCTCCGCCTCCTGCTGGTCGCACGTGAAGATGCTCGACGAGAGGCCCTGGGGCACGTCGTTGTGGAGGGCGATGGCCTCGTCGAAGGTGTCGTACGTCATGACGTAGAGAAGCGGCGCGAACGTCTCCTCGCGGACCACGTCCGTCTGCCGCCCGACGCGCACCACCGCCGGTTCCACGTACGCGGCGTGCGGCGCCGACGGCGCCGCGCAACGGGCACCTCCCGCCAGCACCTCGCCGCCCTCGCCCCGCACCCGGTCCAGCGCGCTCCGCATCTCCGCGAGCGCCCGTGCGGAGATCAGCGGGCCGACCAGTGTCGCCCGGTCGAAGGGGTCGCCGATGGGCAGCTTCCGGTAGGCGGAGGTGAGGCGGCCCACGAGCGTCTCCGCGATGTCGTGGTGCACGATGAGGCGCCGCAGCGTCGTGCAGCGCTGCCCCGCGGTGCCGACCGCCGCGAACACGATGCCCTGCACGGCGAGGTCCAGGTCGGCGGAGGGGGCGACGACCGCCGCGTTGTTGCCGCCGAGTTCGAGCAGGGAGCGGCCGAAGCGGGCGGCGACGCGCGGGCCGACCTCGCGGCCCATGCGGGTCGACCCGGTGGCGCTGACCAGCGCGACCCGCGGATCGTCCACGAGCCGCTCACCGACGGCCCGGTCGCCGAGCAGGAGCCGGTGCACGTCACGGGGTGCGCCCACGTCGGCGGCGGCTCGGGCCAGGAGCCGGTCGCAGGCCAGGGAGATCAGCGGGGTCAGTTCGGAGGGCTTCCACACCACGGTGTCGCCGCAGGCCAGGGCGACGGCGGTGTTCCACGACCACACCGCGGCCGGGAAGTTGAACGCGGAGATGACGCCGACGACACCGAGCGGATGCCAGGTCTCCGCCAGGCGGTGCCCCGGACGCTCGGAGGCGATGGTGCGCCCGTAGAGCTGCCGGGACAGGCCGACGGCGAAGTCGCAGATGTCGATCATCTCCTGCACCTCGCCGAGCGCCTCGGAGCGGATCTTGCCCGCCTCGATGGTGATCAGGTCCGCGAGGTCGTCCTTGTGGTCGCGCAGCAGGTCACCGAGGCGCCGGACCAGGTCGCCGCGGCGCGGGGCCGGAGTGGTCCGCCAGTCGAGGAAGGCGGCACGGGCCGCCGCGAGCGCCTCCTCGGTCCCCGCGGGACCGGTCGCGGCCAGGCCGAAGAGGTCCTCGCCGGTGATGGGGGTACGGGCCCGCAGACCGTTGCCCTCGGGGACGGTGACGCCGACGCGGTCGAGCGCGGTACGGGCGCGGGCGCGCAGCTCGTCGGTGGCGGGCAGGGCGATGCCGGTCATGACGCTCCCTGGGGACGTGGTGCGCGGGTGGGACGCAGTGCGCGGGGGAGGAGGGCGAGGGAGCGGTCCCGCTGCCGCTCGTACAGCGCGAAGGGGTCGAGGACCTCGCGGCCCATGGCCTCGGAGAGCGTGTCGACGCCGTACGCACTGCCCTCCTCCCTGTCACTGTTCCTGGAACCCGTGTCGCTGAGGTTGGACTGGAAGATGCCGGCGGCCGACCGGGGCAGGAAGTCCTCGTACACGATCGGTTCGGCCCGCAGCCAGCCTCCGTCCAGGAGCCCGCCGAGGTCGGCGGGCGGGCGCCCGCCGACCTCGGGCCGGTCGGGGACGGCGTGGTACGTGAAGAACCCGAGGCCCCGCGCGGCGAGTTCGTGTTCGGTGGCAGGCAGGTGCTCGGCCCACACGGCGCGGGCCACGGCGTTCCGCTCGGCGGTCGGGCGGGACGCGGCCCGTTCGTCGACGAGGCCGAGCAGCCGGTCGTAGAGGACGCGGCCCTCGCGGGTCAGGGCGATGCCCCGCGCCTCGACCTCGCCGAACCGCACCCGCAGATGGCCGCGCCGCACGCTGCCGTCCGCCGCCCGCATCGCGCGCGGCTCGGCGAGCGCGCGGAACGAGGTCTGGCGCAGCAGCACGTCAGGCCCCGCCCAGCAGGGCGGCCCCTGAATGGTGTCGATCATCTCGATGCCGCGTTCGGTCATGCGCCGGTAGAGCTCGTCGATGTCCAGGACGCGCGGGGTGAGGTGGTTGATGTGGGTGCTGCGGACGCCGCCGATGTCCGCGGCGACGGCGGAGACGCGCTCCAACGACGCGTACCACTCCTCGTCGATGGGCTCGGCCGACAACTCGAAGGCACCAACGGCGAGTTCGAGGAACCGCTCGGCGTCCGCCTCGGACAGTTCCCGCTCCGCCTCCGCCCGGTCGGCCAGCGCGAGCAGCTCCGGCGGGAACAGCTCGCGGCCCGCGAGGAACGTGTCGAGGCGGGAACGCAGGCCGTCGTCGAAGAAGCGGGCGTCGGCCACGGTGAGCAGGGACGTGAAGACCCGGAACGGGTTGCGGGCCAGCTCCTCCTCGGCCACCGGCCGGAACGCCGTCGACACGATGGGGAGGGCACTGGCCGGGGTGTCGCGCAGGTCGTAGAAGCCGACCGGGTGCATGCCCAGAGCGCCGAACACGCGGGCGACCTGGTGCAGTTCCCGCGGAGTGCCGACGCGGATGGCGCCGTGCCGTTCGGCGGTGACGCGGCCGATGGAGCCGAGGCGCTCGGCTTCGGTGCCGCGTTTGCGCAGCACGTCCTCGTTGACCTCACGGGAGACGTCCACCAGCTTCGTGTACGCGGGGACCTCACGCCCGTACATCCGCGAGAGCCGTTCGGCGAACCCGGCGCGCAGCCGCCACTGCTTGATCATCGACATGTCGTCCTTTCGCCGTCCTCGCCGCTTTCGGGGTTCCTCGGCCTCACACCACGTGGGCTTCCGGGCGGCCCCTCGCGGACCCCGTGCGGAAGCGGTGCACGCCGAGCGGCTCGACGTCGACGCACGGCCGCCGCCCCAGGTACAGGTCGCGGACGATCTCGCCCACCGCGGGGGCCTGGAGGAAGCCGTGGCCGGAGAAGCCGGTGGCGTAGAGGAAGTTGCCGGGTGCGTCGGAGCGGCCGATCAGCGCGTTGTGGTCGGGCGTGACCTCGTACAGGCCCGCCCAGCCACCCGCCGTCTCCATCTCCGCGAGAGCGGGCGCCCGTTGCCGCACCGCGGCACGGAACAGCTCCAGCCAGCCGGGCGTCCACGTGGTGTCGAAGCCCTCCGGCTGGCCGGGGTCGGCGAGACCCCACAGCAACCCGTCGTCACTGTTGTGGAAGTACGCCGACGACGCGAAGTCGATCGTGAACGGGATGCGCGGCGCGGCGGGCACCAGCGGCACCGTGAAGGCGAGCTGGCGGCGGAGCGGCCGGACCGGCAGCTCGACGCCCGCCATGGCGCCGATCCGCGCCGACCACGCCCCGGCGGCACAGACGACCGCCGAGCAGGAGACCGGCCCGCGGTCGGTGTGGACGACCGTGACGCGGTCACCGGTCACGTCCATGCCGGTGACCGCGGTGCCGGTGGCGAACACGGCGCCGGCCCGCGCCGCGGCACGCGCGTACCCGCGCACGACGAGCGCGGGGCGTGCGTGCCCGTCCTCGGGCGAGTACGCGGCCGCCGTCAGACCGTCGGTGATCAGATAGGGGCAGAGCGCTCGCGCCTCCGAAGGACCGAGCAGGCGGCTGGGCACGCCGAGGGCGTTCTGGGTCCGCACCCCGGCCTCGAAGTCGGCCACCTGGGCCTGGTCGGTGAGCAGGAAGAGGTAGCCGACGGTGTCGAGGCCGACGTCCGCGCCGGGCCGGTGCGGAAAGTCCCGGAAGGCGCGCAGACTGCGCAGGCCGAGCTCGATGTTGAGCGGATCGGAGAACTGCGCCCGCACCCCGCCGATCGGCTTCCCCGAGCTCCCGCCGCCGAGTTCGCCGCGCTCGACGACGAGGATGTCGCGTACGCCCGCCTCGGCGAGGTGGAACGCGATGCTCGTACCCATCACCCCGCCCCCGATGATCACGACGTCGGTGGTGGAGGGGACGGCGCGGCGGACGGACGCGGAGGCGGACACGGACGCGGGCGGTGAGGAGGCCAAGAGGCCGCTCCTTTCCAGGCTGCGGCCTGGACTGTCGCTCAACAGCACTGGACAGCACACTGCTCGCCCATGGTGCAGCACGCCGCGCGACGGCGTCCATGAGGCGTATCCGCGCCGCCCCCGCCCGGATCACGACGCCCCCTCAGTCCGCCAGCGCGCGCCGCAGCACCTCCCCGAGCCGGGCGATCTGCCGCTGGGACACGTCGGCGGACAGGATGGCCTGTGAGCCGTGGAAGGTGCCCGGCCACTGGTGCAGCTCGACCGACACCCCGGCCTGCAACAGCCGCACCGCGTAGGCGATGTCCTCGTCCCGGTTCGGATCGAACTCCGCCGTGGCGACGTACGCGGGCGGCAGGCCCGACAGGTCGGTGGCCCGGGACGGGGCCGCGTACTGCGTGGCGGGCCGGGACCCGAGGTAGTGCCGCCACGAAGCGGCCACGTTGGCGCGGGTGGCCCACGGCGTATCGGTGAAGTTCCGTGCGGACCACGTCTCCATGCGGTCGTCGAGGGACGCCTCGTTGAGCAGCTGGAAACAGATCGGCGGCCCGTCGTGGTCGCGGGCCCACAACGCCACCGCCGCCGCGAGGTTGCCGCCGGAACTGTGGCCGCCGACGGCGATCCGCGCCGGGTCGACACCGAGTTCGGCGGCGTGCTCCGCCGTCCACTCCAGGGCGGCGTACGCGTCCTCCAGGGCGGCCGGAAACCGGTGCTCCGGGGCCAGCCGGTATCCCACCGAGACCACCACGGCCCCCGCCGCGGCCGCGACCCGTCCGGCCCACGGATGCTCGGTGTCCAGACTGCCCATGATCCGCGCACCCCCGTGCATCCACACGACGGCGCCCCGCGCCCCCTGCGGCCGGTAGATCCGCACCGGCACCTCCGGATCGGCGGGCACCCTGCGGTCCTCGATCTCCATGCCCGTCGTGTCCGGCCCCGGCTTCGACGCGGCGTACGCGGAGTACCGCTCGCGCGCGGCGGCCGGGTCGTCGAGGTCCTGGCGCGGAAGCAGCGGGACGAACGCTTCGAGTTCGGGATCCATGGCGGCGATCCTCACAGCAGCGGCCCGTGCTGTCACCCGCCGACTGTCGGGCACCCGTGCCCGATCACGCGCCGATCGGCGCTCCCCGCGCCGACGCCGACGGACCTATCCTCCTCTGCATGGAAGCACTGGCCGTCCGGCTGTCGGGACTCGATCCGCACGTCGAGGGCGCGATCCGCGTCGTCACGTTCTACGACACGCTGATGCGCCGCCGCGTCGACCTCGCCGCGCTCGCCAGGGCCTCGGCGGGCCTGGCCGAGTGCGTGGTCGGGGTGCGGCTCGGCGGCACCGGGCGCGCGATCCGCCTCTCGCCCGAGGGAATGGACGCGTCCGGCCCGCAGGCGCCGGCCTCCAGCACCGCGCCCGTCACCCTCGACGACGAGGAGATCGGCACGGTGTGGCTGGAGCGCCCCGGGCCGCCGAACCCGCTGGACGAGGTGCTCCTGGACCGGCTCGCCATCGCCGCCGCGGCGGCCGTCGAGCGGTACGGCCCGGCCCGCACCACCATGGCCGACCCCGCCCTGGTCGAACTCGCCATCAGCGCGGACAGCGAGGAGGCCGCACGGGCGCGTGCCCTGCGGCTCCTCGGCTTCGCCGCCGACCTGCCGGTCCGCGTCGTCGCCGTACGCGCGCGGCTGCCGCTCGACCGGATCGGCGGCCTGATCTGCCCGGCCCGCCCGGTGAAGGCGGCGCCGCTCGCCGGCGTGGGCGTGCTTTTGGCCACCACCGTCGACCGGAGCGCGTTCCCTGCGGGCGTACGCGCGGGGATCGGTGCCGCGGGAAGCCCCGACCGGTCGTGGCGTGAGGCGCGTACGGCCCTGCGCTTCGCCACCGCCGGCCGCCCGGTCGTGCCGTACGACGAACTCGGGGCGCTGGCCCTGCTCGCGCAGGTTCCGCAGGACGCCGTACGGGACAACCCCGACGTCGCCGCCGTCGCGGCCCTCGCCGACGATCCGGAAGGACTGGAGACCCTGGACGCCTACTGCTCCACCGGCTCTCTGCGCCGGGCCGCGGACCTCCTTCACCTGCACCACAGCAGCGTCGCCCGGCGGATCGAACACCTCGGGAAGGGCATGGACATCGACCTGACCGGGCCCTCCGGGCTGATCAGGGCGAGGCTCGCGCTCACCGCGTGGCGGCTGCTCGACGACTGAACGACCCGTCGGCCGCCGTGGACGGCGCTCCCGCCCTCGGCCCGGAGGCACCGCCTCCGCGCCGCCCCTCCACCCGCCGCCACACCGCGAACCCGGCCATGGCGACCAGCAGATACACCGGTACGAGGAGTTCCACGTCCGGGGACGACAGATGCACGGACCAGCCCGCGTCGCGCTCGTCCCCCTCGAACACGACCCGGTTGACGGTCAGGAAGGCCAGATGCGCCCCGATGCCCGCGCACAGCGGGGCGCGCCGCACCGCGGTGCGGGCCGTCACGAGCATCAGGCCGAAGAAGGTCAGCAGGATCAGGTAGTCGACCGGGTCCTGCCCGCCCGGCGCGAGACCGACGGGCCCGGCGTCACCACCGACCAGGGGTGCGACCCCGGCCTCCACCACGGTCGACAGGCCGGGCACCACCAGGAACACGGCCGTCGTGCCGAGCGCGGACACGAATCCGCCGAACCGGCCGCGCAGCGCGGTCCACGTCTGCCCGCGCAGCGTCGTCTCCTCGGGCAGCGCCTCCAGGAGCAGGGCGACCACACCGTTCGTCACCAGGAACCCGGCCAGCTCGGGCACGTCAGGGCGCGACCAGCTCAGCAGCCCGGCGGCCGTCGCCGCCCCCAGCACGAGCGCCGCGGCGCCGACCGTGACCCCGGCGCCGACGCACAGGGCCCGCAGATTCCCGCCCGGGCCACCGAAGCCGATGTCCCGCAGGGACCCGCCGCGGCGGCGTAGCGCGAGCACGACGAGCGGCACCGCCACCGCGCTGACCAGCACGGCGGGAACGATCCGCGCCGCGAAACCGGTGAGGCCGAGCCCGTCGGCGAGCACCGGCCCCACCGCCGTGCCCGCGCCGAGCGCCACGCCCATGATGAGGCCGCCGCCGAGTGCCCGTCCCAGAACCACTGTCACCACTCCTCGATGCCGGTCGCCGCCGCTCGTCATCGCTCGCGGCGAGGGGTACTCACCATCGTGGGCGCCAAAACGATCACGGGAGTCCTGACGGTGGAGGAGATCGCCGTACATCTTTCGATGCAGATGTAGAGGCAGCCGCAGGTCACACCGGGGAATGGCCGGTCACATCGGGGGAGTGGCGGGCGCGGGGCCCAGCGTGGTGGTGCCCGGCGCGGCCCGGTGGCCGAGGCCCGTGCGGTACGCGTCCATCGCGGCCTCCACACGTCCCGTGCGCCGCAGCAGATCGCCCAGGAGTCGGCAGAGGTCGGCCAGATCGCCCACCGCGCTGGAGCGTTCGAGCAGCGACAGCGCGGCGCAGTAGTGCTCCTCGGCACGCTCGGCGTCGCCCCGCTCCTCGGCGATGAGCCCGAGCAGCCGGTGCGCGCCGCCCGCGTGCACGGCGCCGCGGCCGGCCCCTAGCGGCCCGGCGCCGCCCTCGTCCTCGTCGCCCGCGGTGAGCAGCGGCCGCAGCAGCGCCTCGGCCTCGTCGGTCTTGCCGCGCCGCCGCAGCACGTCCGCGAGTTCGACCTCGACCTGCTCGGTGAAGAGCGCGGCGCGCTTGGAGGCGAGGATGTCGCGGGCCGTGCGCAGCTCGCTCTCGGCGTGTTCCAGGTCGCCGTCCTGGGCGTGGACGTAGCCGCGCATCCAGTGGCAGTGGGCGAGTTCGGTACGGATGTGCAGCTGGCGGTAGAGCTCCTGGGCCTTGGCGAGCGACGCGTCCGCCTCGGCGATGCGCCCCTCCGCGATGAGCGTGCGGGCCACCCCGCGGTGCATCCCCGCCACGAGCGCGGGGTCGCCGACGCGCGGGGCGAGCGCGAGGGCCAGCTCGGCGGCGTGGGCGGCCCGCGCGTGCGCGCCCATGTCCATGTAGGGCGCGATGGACGCCGTGTAGAGGAGCAGCAGGGCCTCGGGGTCGTGGAGCCCGGCCGCGTCGAGTTCGTCGAGGGTGCTCTCCAGGAGGTAGCAGGCGTACCGCAGTTCACCGCTGAGGAGGTGGGCGGTGGCGCGGCCCCGTACGGCGGGGACGCGGCGCGGCAGCGGCTGGTCGGCAAGGAGCCGTTCGGCGGCGGCGAACCGGTCGCGGGCGCCGGTGAGTTCGCCCGACTCCAGGAGGCAGTCGCCGAGGCCGAGGAGCGCGTCGGCCTGCTCCTCGGCGAGGCTGTGCGTGACGGCTTCCTCGTGGACGGCGCGGAAGAGCTCGGCCGCGTCCTCGGGCGCGCCGGTGGCCAGCGCGCGGCGGGCGTCGGTGAGGCGTAGG
Source organism: Streptomyces venezuelae (assembly GCF_008642335.1). Lineage (NCBI taxonomy): Bacteria > Bacillati > Actinomycetota > Actinomycetes > Kitasatosporales > Streptomycetaceae > Streptomyces > Streptomyces venezuelae. The sequence continues at coordinate 7,958,447 of NZ_CP029191.1, forward strand.
CGCAACTCGGCGGCGAGGTGGGCGGGTCGGCCGGTGGCCAGCTCTTCGTAGCTGACGCCGAGGCGCTCGGCGAGGTGGCGCAGCGCGGCCTCGGAGGGGCGCACCTTGCCGGACTCCAGTGTGGAGACGTACGCGGCGGTATAGGCGGGCTCGGCCAACTGGCGTTGTGTGAGGCCGCGTTCGCCGCGCAGGCGCAGGACGCGCCGCCCGATCTCGGCCGGGTCGTCGGGCGGCAGGCCCTCGGAACTCCTGTGCGTCACGTGAACTCACCCTTCCCACCCGCAAATTGCAGCTCACCCATTGCCTCGGACCCCGGGAGCCTCTACGTTGAGCCGCGCCTTAACTCTGTTTAACCCGCCATTTATATCGCGGACTTGGGAAGGACACCCATGCCCCCCACGCATCGAATATTCATCCGTGCCAGACGCACGCCCCTGCGTGTGGCGCTCGCCACGGGCATCGCCCTCGCCGCGGCGGTCACGGCCACCGGGCCCGTCGGCACGGCAGCAGCCGCGAACCCGGCCCCGGAGCCGGCCGCCGCCGCACAGCCCCAGCGCGTCGAGTACTTCACCGGACCCGGCGCCCACCCGCGCCACACCGACGTCCCCGCCTCCCCGGCGCTCTCGTCGGCCGAACGCAAGAAGATCAAGGGCGACGGCGACGTCGTCCCGATCGTGTCGGCGGGACCGACCGGCACCAAGCTCGACGTCGTCTTCATCGGCGACGGCTACACCGCCTCCCAGCAGGAGGACTTCCACGCCGACGTGCGCGCCAAGTGGGCCAAGGTCTCGGCCGTCGAGCCGTACGCGTCGTACAAGAGCCTCTTCAACGTCTGGGCGGTCGACGCGGTCTCCCGCCAGTCCGGCGTCTCCAACGACCCGACGAACGGCACCGTGAAGGACACCGCGCTCGGCTCGGCCTTCTTCTGCGACGGCATCGAGCGGCTGCTGTGCGTGGACACCAACAAGGTCGAGACATACGCGAAGAAGGCCGCCGACCCCGACCTCGTCATCGTCCTCGCCAACTCCACCAAGTACGGCGGCGCGGGCTACAACGACATCACCTCGCCGTCCGGCTACGACGGCATCGCCACCGCCTCCTCGGACAACGCCCAGTCCGACCAGGTCGTCGTCCACGAGACCGGCCACTCGCTGGGCAAGCTGGCGGACGAGTACTGGTACGAGGAGTACGGCACGTACACCGGCGCCGAGCCCTGGGAGAGCAACACCAGCAAGCTGACGGCCGCGCAGCTCACCGCCCAGAAGAAGAAGTGGTACCGCTGGATCGGCCGGACCTCACCGGACGGCGGCACCGTGGGCGCGTACGAGGGCGGCGGCTACTACCCGCGCGGCCTCTACCGCCCCACCAAGGACTCGATCATGCGCACGCTCGGCCGCGAGTTCAACCTCCCCGGCCGCGAGGCCATGATCGCGGGCTTCCACCGCCACGCGTCGGTCGTCACCGCACAGACGCCCACGGACCGCGCGGTACGCCGTGACGACAAGGTCCGCGTGCACGTCGCGGACGGCATCCGGGTGCGCTGGAGCGTCGACGGCCGCGAGGTCCGCCGCGCCCGGGGCGACCTCGTGGTGACGTCCCGCTCCCTCGGCGTCCCGGCCGACGGCCGCACCCACGAGCTGACGGTCCGCGCCACAGACCCGACGGACGCGGTCCGCGCCCCGGACCTGAAGTCCCTGCTGACGGACTCGCTCACCTGGCGGGTCGGCCGCTGACCCGCACGGGCCCGGACACGGGGTGGCGCGGCAGCGCCACCTCACATTCGGGCCCTCAGCACGTCGATCTCACACCCCGGCGCCCTCGGGTCGAAGCCGTGCTCCACCAGCCAGCGAATGGCCAGCAGGCTCCGCAGGGACCACCAGGCGCGGATCACGTCGACGTCGACGTCCGCGCCGTAGCCGGCGAGCACGTCGTCGAGACGGTCCTCGTGGCCCAGCGTCAGGGTGGCCAGGTCGAAGTGGGCGTCGCCGGGGGCCGCCTCCGACCAGTCGATGATGCCCGTGACCTGGTCCCCGTCGACGAAGACGTGGGCGATCTGCAGGTCGCCGTGTGTGAAGACCGGCGTCCACGGCCGCAGGGCGGCCTCGGCGATCCCGCGGTTGCGGGTGACGAGGTCGGCGGGCAGGACGTCGTTCGCCACGAGCCACGCGCACTCGGCGTCGAGCTCCGCGGCCAGCTCCGCCGGGCCGCGGCTGGTCCGGGGCGGCAGCGGCGCGTCGTGCAGCTTGCGGACGGCGGCGCCCGCCGCGGCCCATGCCGCGGGCGACGCGGTCGACGGTTCGCCGAGGCGGCCGAGCGCCGTCCCCGGGACCGCGGCGATCGCGAGCACGGACGGCTTGTGCCACAGGACCTCGGGGGTCGGGACCGGCACCAGTGACATCACCTCGGCCTCGGCTTCGAGACGCCCCGGATCCGCGTCCACCTTCAGGAACATGTCGCCGACCCGCAGGGTGGTGCGCTCGGAATGTGCGACGACTACCTCGACATCGTTCATGGCGGCCAGTATTCAGGCCGTACCACGCGGTGCGGGGCCCGGTCTCCTCCGCCTTCGAGGGGCCGAGGACGGATAACCATCACATACTGCTGTGAAACGTTTCCAAACGGTGGGTTGTCCTCGTCGGGGGCGGGGAGCTGTCGTGCCGGTGCGTCGGACTAGGAGCGGACCATGGGTCGCGAACTGCGGCAGACCGTGTTCACGGACGAGGATCACCAGCTCTTCCGTACGAGGCTGAAACAGTCCCTCGGCGTCCTCCACGACACGGTGGCCCGGCCCTCCTTCGGCCTCGCGCAGCCGATGCTCGGCGCCGAGCTGGAGATGTTCCTGGCCGACCCGGACGACGGCCTCCCCGTCGCACGCAACGAGGAGGTCCGCCTCGCCGCGGCCGACCCGCGGCTCGTCCTCGAGGTCAACCGGTACAACCTGGAGGCGAACCTCACCCCCGTCCCCCTGCGCGGCGCACCCTTCACCGCCCTGCACCAGGAGACACGCGACCTGCTCGGCGCGGTCGCGAAGGCCGCCCTGCCGCACGGCGCGGTGCCGTACTGCTCCGGCACCCTGCCGACCCTGCGTCCCGGTGACCTCACCCGCCACAACGTCTCCGCGAAGCGCCGCTACGGACTCCTCGACGACGCCCTCGGCCGCACCCCGCGCGACCTGAGTGTCCACGTCCACGGAGAGCCGAGCTGCCGCATGCGCTCCGACTCCGTGTGCGCGCAGGGCGCCGCCAGCTCCTGGCAGATCCACCTGACGGTCCCCGCGGCGGATTTCGCCCGCTTCTACAACGCGGCGCAGCTCGTCATCGCCCCCGTGCTCGCGGTCTGCGCCAACTCTCCCGTGCTGCTCGGCCGTCTGCTGTGGGACGAGAGCCGCATTCCGTGGTACGAGCAGGCGTTCGGCACGCCCCGCTCACCCGCGACCGACTCGTTCGAACGTACGGGCTTCGGCGACGGATGGGTGCGCGACGGGGTCGGCGAGCTCATGGAGGCCGCCTGCAGGCACCGCCCGCTCATGCCGATGTGCGCCGACACACCGCCCACGGAGGACACGGACCACGGGGGACCCGCCGAGCTGGAGGAGCTGCGGCTGCACGTGGGCACCGTCTGGTGGTGGAACCGTCCCGTGTACGACCCCGTCGGCGACGGGCATCTGCGGATCGAGATGCGCGCGCTGCCCTCCGGCCCCACCCCCGCCGACATGGCCGCCAACACCGCCCTGCTGACCGGGCTCGTCCTCGACCACGCGACCGGTCACGAGCCGGTGGCTCCCGCGCTGCCCTTCGCACAGGCCCGCGCCAACTTCTACGCCGCCGCCCGCCAGGGACTGGACGCCACCCTGTGGTGGCCGCGGACGAGTGGTGCGCCGGTGCGACGGAACGCGCACGAACTGGTCCGGTCCCTCCTGGGGCGTGCGGCCCGCGGTCTGGCCGGGGCCGGCGTGACGGACGCCGAGGTCCAGCGGTGGCTGGGTGTCATGGAGGCCCGCGTCGCCTCTGGCTGTTCTCCCGCGCGCTGGCACCGGAAGGCCCGCCGAGCGGGCGCCTGCGACCGGGACATCTTCCGCCACTCCCTGGAACTGGCGTCGGAGGACGTCCCGGTGCACGCGTGGCCGGTGCCGGGGTGGCGAGGCCGGGGACCGTGGGCGTGATGGGGGAGACGTAGTGCATGACCTGCGGATCGACGAAGAGCAGCACCTCGCCCGGAGCCATGGTGTGCTCCAGCAGGATGTCCCCGTCCGCCTCTTTGCCCCGGAGCGGCGAGATGCTTCCGCTGACGTTTTCGGAGGCGATGGTGGCACCCCGGCCGGTACGGTCCCGACGGCAGGTGGGGGGCCACATCCGGAGAGGTGATCAGGGCGGCGGCGTAGGCGCGGGCCGCCCCGGACAGCGGGGGACTTCCCAAACGCGGCGGGCCTTACTCGACGAGCAGATGAGCAGCGCCCCCGAGCGCCGGAACCGTGCCGCCCGCCGTGCGTGCCGCCCCCGCCACGCTCGACTCGCGCACCACCAGCTCGGGTGCCAGTCGTATCGCCTGGCGTGGGCTGTCCGCCTCGCCCCCCGCGAGACGGCGGCCGAGCAGGCGTGCCGCCTCCGCCGCCAACTCGGCGACCGGCTGGCGGACCGTCGTGATGCCCGGCGCCGAGAGCGCCGCCATCGGGATGTCGTCGAAGCCGGTCACGGCGACCTCGCCGGGTACGTCGGCGCCCAGCTGCTGCAGGCGCTGCAGCGCGCCGATGGCGATCAGGTCGTTGGCGCAGACGAGGGCGTCGGGCCGGGCGGGCCACACCTCGTCGACCGCGGCCCTGCCCCACTCCACGGAGAAGTCGCCGAGGGCCACCCGGTCCGGCGCCCCGGGATCGAGGGCCGCCGCACCCGCCGCATAGGCGGCCCGGCGCTCCGCGGCGGCCGACGCCGTGCCCGTCGCGCCGAGGAAGCAGACGCGGCGGCGGCCCGTCGCGGCCAGATGGTCGAGGACCAGCGCCATGCCCGCGGTGTTGTCCACCGCGACGGAGTCGGCGACGGCGGGTCCGCAGCCCCGGTCCATCAGGACGAGCGGCACCCGGGCCGCCGCCGCGGCCACCGCGTCCCTGCTGCGCTCCTCGTGCGCCGGGATCACCAGGAGCGCGTCGACCTGCCGGCCGAGCAGGTCGGCGATGTACTCCGCCTCCGCCGCCGGGTCGTCGTCGCAGTCGGCGAGGAGCACGGCACGGCCCCCGGCGTGCAGGGCGTGCGTCAACTCCCGTACCAGCGTCGGGTAGAAGGGGTTCGTGATCTGCGGCAGGACGAGCCCGACCGTGCCCGTGGAGCGACTGCGCAGGGCGCGCGCCGCGTGGTTCGGCCGGTAGCCGAGCGCCTCGGCGGCCTCGCGGACCCGGCGCGCGGTCTCGGCGCCCACGGGGCGCGTGCCCGCCAGGACCCGGGAGACCGTGGCGACGGAGCAGCCGGAGGCCCGGGCCACGTCTCTCAGCGTTACGTCGGCCACGCCGCGCCCACCCTTCGATGCGTTTCGGCAAACGTTATCAGCGGCCCACCACCGTCACCAGGCCCGATATCCCGGGCGTATCCTCCCTGTTGGCCCCATTCTGCAGGTGTCGGCGCGCTCCGGACCCGTGTCCGTTCCGGGCGAGTTTGCCAGGGTGTGTCGTTGACCATTGACATAATTCGCGCCGGTGCACACAGTCTTGGGAGAACGTTTTCCCGAGCGTCGCCGCACGCGCATCACACGCGCAGCGCCCGCTCAGCCGAACAAAGAGGTTCCGCGATGCCCCGAAAGATCATCCTGGACTGCGACCCCGGACACGACGACGCGATCGCCATGCTCCTGGCGCACGGAAACCCGGATGTCGACCTGGTAGCCGTCACCACCGTGGTGGGCAACCAGACCCTGGAGAAGGTCACCCGCAACGCCCTTTCGGTGGCCCGCATCGCGAACATCACCGGCGTCCCCTTCGCCGCGGGCTGCCCCCGCCCCCTCGTGCGCGACGTGGAGACCGCCCCCGACATCCACGGCGAGAGCGGCATCGACGGCCCGGTCATGCCCGAGCCGACGCTGGCCCTCGACGAGCGCCACGCCGTCGACCTCATCATCGACACGGTCATGGCCCACGAGCCCGGCGAGATCACCCTCGTCCCGACCGCCGGCCTCACCAACATCGCCCTGGCCGCCCGCAAGGAGCCCCGCATCGTCGAGCGCGTCCGCGAGGTCGTTCTCATGGGCGGCGGCTACCACACGGGCAACTGGAGCCCCGTCGCCGAGTTCAACATCAAGATCGACCCCGAGGCCGCGCACATCGTCTTCAACGAGAGCTGGCCCGTCACCATGGTCGGCCTCGACCTGACCCACCAGGCCCTCGCCACCCCCGAGGTCATCGAGCGCATCGGCAAGGTCGGCACCAAGCCCGCCCTCTTCGTCAACGAGCTCCTCGACTTCTTCGGCGCCATGTACCTGGAGGCCCAGGGCTTCGACGCCCCGCCCGTCCACGACCCGTGCGCCGTCGCCTACGTCATCGACCCGAGTGTCATGACCGTGCGTAAGGCTCCCGTCGACATCGAGCTCACCGGAACCCTCACCCTCGGCATGACCGTGACGGACTTCCGCGCCCCCGCCCCGGACGACTGCACCACCCAGGTCGCCGTCGACCTGGACCACACGCGCTTCTGGGACCTGATCGTCGACGCCCTCGAGCGGATCGGTGACGTCAGCGCATGAACGCCCTCACCGAACCCGCCGCCGCCCCGGGCGGCGCCCGCGGCTCCCGTCCCGTGCGCATCGGCGTCCTGGTCACCGCGCTCCTCGCGGCCTGCTTCGCCTTCCAGCTCAACGCGAGCATGCTCAGCCCCGCCCTGAAGAACATCGAGGACTCCCTCGGCGCGACCTCCGCCGAGGTGGGCCTCACCCAGACCGCGTTCTTCACGTCGGCCGCGCTCTTCTCGCTCTTCCTGCCACGCCTCGGCGACCTCGTCGGACGGCGCAAGGTGCTCGCGGGCATGCTCGCGCTCATGGTCGTCGGTTGCGTCGTCGCCGCCCTCGCCGAGAGCGTGCCGATGCTCTTCGCGGGCCGCGTCATCCAGGGCGTCTCGGGACCCACCGTGCCGCTCTGCCTCATCATGCTGCGCAACGAGGTCCACGAGCCGAAGAAGTACGGCACGCTCCTCGGCGTCATCACCGCCGTCAATGGCGGCATCGCGGGCGTCGACTCCCTGGCGGGCGGCTACCTCGCCGACCACCACGGCTTCCAGTCCGTCTTCTGGGCCATGGCCGGCGTCGCCGCGATCGCCACGCTCCTCGTCGCCACGCTCACCCCCGAGTCGAAGGCCGCCGCGTCCGCCGACAACGCCGACAGCCGCATGGACTGGCCCGGAGTCACCGCCCTGGTCGTGTCGGTCGGCGCGGCCCTGATCGCCCTCAACGAGGCGGGCAAGCTCGGCGACGCGAACTGGCCGCTGGTGGTGGGCCTCCTCGTCGTCGCCGCCCTCGCCTTCGCCCTGTTCTGGCGCATCGAGGACCGCAGCAGCCACCCCCTGGTCGCCACCCGCCATCTGCGGCAGCGCTCCACCTGGGCCCTGCTGCTGACCACCGTCCTCACCATGACCGGCGTGTTCGCCGTGATGAACGGCATGATCCCCGCCTTCGCGCAGGACGCGCAGGCCGGGTTCGGCATGAGCGCCGAGCAGTCCGCCTGGTGGACCCTGACGCCGTACGCCCTCGCGGGCCTCGCCATGGGCCCCCTCGCCGGACGCCTCGCGGCCACGTACGGCTACGGGCGCATCCTGCGCCTCGGGCTCATCGGCTCCGCCGTGACGGTCGCCCTGATGCTGTTCACGCTGCACGCCGACTCGCGGCTGCTGCTGCTCGCCGCGTCGATCCTGATCGGCGTCACCTACGCGGGCGTGGGCAACATCGTCCTCAACGGGCTCGGCATCGTGCTCTCCCCGAAGGAGAACCCGGGCTTCCTGCCCGGCCTGAACGCGGGCGCCTTCAACCTCGGCGCGGGCCTCAGCTTCGCCGTCCTGTACGCCGTGCAGACCGCCGCGGAACCGGCCGACAAGACGTCACCCGCCGGCTACACGGCAGGCATGATCGCCGGTGTCGCCCTCATCGCGGCGGCCTTCGCGACGTCCTTCCTCATCCCCAAGCCGGTGGCGGCGGAAGCCACGGAGTGAGCGGGCGGCCGGGCTTCATTCGCAGGGGCTTCATTGGTATGGACATGCTCAACTCGTCGCACTAGCCTCGGACTTGGTCTAGACCGCGTCGGACGTGTGACCCAACCGCATCCTCTCGGACCTCGGGAGCACATCATGCGCAAGAAGCTCACCTCGTTACTCCTGGGCCTCGGCCTCGCGGGATCGGCCATGCTGGCCACCAGCGGCAGCGCCCAGGCCCACGGCTACACCGATTCGCCCGTCAGCCGCCAGCAGCTGTGCGGCAACGGCACCGTCCGCAACTGCGGGCAGATCCAGTGGGAGCCGCCGAGCGTGGAGGGCCCCAAGGGGTTCCCCGCGCGTGGGCCCGCCGACGGCCACATCTGCTCGGGCGGCATCGGGCGCTTCTCCGAACTGGACGACCCGCGAGGCGGCAAGTGGCCCACCACCAAACTGACGGCGGGCCAGAACCACACCTTCGTCTGGCGCATCACCGCCCGCCACGCCACGACCGACTTCCGCTACTACATCACCAAGGACGGCTGGGACCCGAACAAGCCGCTGACCAGGGCCGATCTGGACCCGCAGCCGTTCCTCTCGGTGCCCTTCGGCGGCCGTCAGCCCGGCTCCACGGTCACCCACAGCGGCCTCCTGCCCCAGAAGTCCGGCCAGCACATCATCCTCGGCGTGTGGACCATCGCGGACACCGGCAACGCCTTCTACGCCTGCTCCGACGTCCGCTTCTGACGTTCGCGGACAGGCTCTCGAGCTCAGCGGCGCACGCGCGGCAGTCCGGTGACGGCCATGACCAGTGAGTACAGCGAGCTGGTCGCCGTGATGAAGAGCCGGTTGTTCTTCGGGCCGCCGAACGTGATGTTGGAGACCGGCTCCGGCACCCTCAGTCGCCCGATGAGGGTGCCGTCGGGGTCGTAGCAGTGCACCCCTCCCTCGATGGCGGCCGCCCACAAGCGGCCGCCGTCGTCGAAGCGGATGTTGTCGAACCGGCTGACGTCGTCCTTCGCCTCGGCGAACACCTTCCCGTCGGAGAGCGTGCCGTTCTCGCGCACGTCGAAGACCCGGATGCAGCCGCCGCGCGTGTCGGACACGTACAACTGCCGCTCGTCGGGCGAGAAGACGAGCCCGTTCGGCGCTCCGAAACCGTCCGCGACCAGGCGCACCTCACCCGTCGACGGGTCGATCCGGTACACGTTGAGGCCGTCGATCTCGGGCTCGGCGCGGTGTCCCTCGTAGTCGCTGGTGATCCCGAAGTCCGGGTCCGAGAACCACACCGATCCATCCGAGCGGACGACCGCGTCGTTGGGGCTGTTCAGCCGCTTCCCCTCGTACCGCTCGGCGAGCACCGTGATCCGGCCGTCCGGTTCCGTGCGCGTGACCCGCCGGTTGCCCTGCTCGCAGCTGATGAGGCGGCCCTCCCGGTCGAGGGTGTTGCCGTTGACGTGCCCGGCGGGGGAGCGGAAGACGGAGACCGCGCCCGTCGACTCGTCCCACCGCAGCAGCCGGTCGTTCGGGATGTCGCTCCAGACGAGCTGGCGCCAGGCGGGGAGGTAGAGCGGTCCCTCGGCCCACCGGCAGCCCCCGTACAGCTGCTCCAGCCGGTCGTCGCCGTTCGCGCACCGTCCGGTGCGGAATCGCTCGTCCAGGATCTCGTACAGGGAAGTGCTGTCATTGCCGGACATGGATACCCCTTCACGGACCGAAGCCGAATGATGTTCGGTTGATCGCGACTATGCCAGAACGCTGTATGGTTGCGCCATGGTGACCGTGGATGACATCGACCGTCGGCTGATCGCCCTCCTCCAGGAGGACGCGACGATCTCGTACGCCGCGCTCGGCAAGGGAGCCGGTCTCTCCGCGGGCGCCGCCCACGAACGGGTGCGCAAGCTCCGCGAGCGCGGAGTCATCCGGCGCACGACCGTCGAGGTGGACCCGGCGGCGCTCGACCGCGGAGTGCTGGCCTTCGTGATGGTCGACTCGACGGCGTGGATGGGGGAGTCCGCCGACGCGTTCGCGGCCATCGCCGAGATACAGGAGGCCCACGTCATCGCGGGCAGCGCGTCGGTTCTGGTGAAGGTCCGCACGTCGACGACCGAACAACTCCAGGACGTGCTGCGTCGCCTCTACGCGATCGACGGCGTCAGCGGTACGCAGGCCACGGTCTCCCTCGAGACGTTCTTCGAACGCCCCGTCTCTCCGCTCACCGGCTGAGCGGGTTGCCAGAAAGGTGGCCCGTGCGGGATCGTTGCCGCAAGACAACATTTTCCCTATGAGTTGGTGAGGTGAGGGACTCGCCCAGCGGGTCCTCCATATTTGGTCTCCCCCCACATGCAGACCGCCGCACGCACGGGGCCGGACTTCCCGTGGAGCGGAGCCCCCTACCCGGTCCTGGTCGTCGACGCGGCCGGGTTCCTCGAGCAGTGCAACGCCGCCGCACAGGTACTCCTGCCCGCCGCCCGCCCCGGGGCGCGCCTCGACGCCGTGGTCCCGCCCTGGCTGGCCGCCGCCCACGCAGCGACACACCTGCCCGGACCACGCGTCGTACAGGAATCGGACGCCCCACTCTCCGGAGCGATCGAAGGGCGCCGTTTCGAAGCACACCCGAGTGTGCGGGACGACGGCACCATCGCCTGGTGGCTCGTGGACCAGACGGACCATCAGCTCGCCCGAGAAGCACTCCAGATGGAGAGAGAGCGGACCGCCTTCCTGGCGAAGGCGTCCAGCACCCTGCTCTCCTCCCTCAACCTCGGGCGCTGCATGGACGTCACCGCCCAGATGGCCGCCGAGAACCTCGCCGACGCGGCGCTCGCCATCGCACCGGCACGCGGCCACCGCCTGCCCGTGGTCACCTGCCTGCGCGGCGGCACCCCCACCACGTCGGAACAGACGGTCGACCCCGACGAGGTCCCCGGCCTCGGCGAGGCCCTGCGCGGCTTCCCTCCCGTCCCCTCCCGCTGGATCGACCCGTCGGCGGCACCGGAGTGGATGATCCCCGAAGGCTTCGGCCCCATCGGAGCCATAGTGATCACCCCGCTGCCCGGCCACGGCGTCCCGGCCGGTGCGCTCGTCCTGCTGCGCAAGGAGGGCAGCGTCGGCTTCACCGAGAAGGAAGAGGTCTTCGCCCGCCTCTTCGCCGCACGGTCCGGCGCCGCCATGTCGGCCGCCCGGCTCTACGCCGAACAGACCGCCATCACCGAAGTGCTGATGCGGGAGCTGCTGCCCCCGACCCTGCAGCACATCAGCGGAGTGGACTTCGCGGGGCGCTACCGTCCCTCCGCCGACCACGAGCGGATCGGCGGGGACTTCTACGACGTACACCCCGCCGCCGTCGAGGGCGAGCCCTCACTCGTGACGCTGGGCGACGTCTGCGGAAAGGGCCTGGAGGCGGCCGTCCTCACCGGCAAGATCCGCAACACCCTGCACGCGTTGCTGCCGATGGCCGACGACCACCAGCGGATGCTCACCCTGCTCAACACCGCGTTGCTCAACTCCCACCACACCCGCTTCGCGACACTCGTCCTCGCCTCCGCCGTCCGCAGGGACGACGAAGTGCACCTGCGGCTGACCAGCGCCGGCCATCCGCCCCCGCTGATCGTCCGCGCCGACGGCACGGTCGAGGAAGCCGACACCCGCGGCACCCTGGTCGGGGCCATGCCGAACGTCCCCGCCCGCACCACCGCGGTCACCCTCGCCCCGGGCGAGACCTGCCTCCTGTACACCGACGGGATCACCGAGGCCCAGGGCGGCCCCATGGGCGACGCGCAGTTCGGCGAAGCACGCCTCAGGCGCGCCCTGGCCGGCTGCGCCGGGATGCCGTCGGAGGGCATCGTGGAACATGTCCAGATGCTCGCCTCCCAGTGGCTCGGCAACCGACGCCACGACGACATGGCCGTCGTCGCCATCTCGGCGCCCCGCACGCACCATCTGAGTGCGGTGAACGGCCGCACTCGGGGCAGGTACACGGCATGAGCACCAGCACCCCGTCCCGCCCCCGGACCGCCGCACCGCCCTCGGCGCTCGCCGACCAACTGTGGGAAGCCGTGTCGGTCGGCGACGAGTACACAGCCACCGAAGTCCTCCTGGGCGCCCTGGACGACGGCGCCGACCCCGAGTCCGTTCTCGTCGACGTGATCGCCGCCGTGCAGAGCAGAGTCGGCGAGGAATGGGCCGCGAACCGCCTCAGCATCGCCCAGGAACACGCCGCCACCTCCATCAACGAACGCGCCGTGGCCGCCGTGGCCCTGCACCCCGCCGCCCGAAGAACCCCCGACCGGGGCCGCATCACGGTGGCGTGCGTCGACGGCGAATGGCACGCCCTGCCCGCCCGGCTCCTCGCCGAGGTGCTCAAACTGCGCGGCTGGCGCGTCGACTACCTGGGCGCACAGGTTCCCGTCCCGCACCTCATCTCCCACCTGCACACCACGCAGGCCGACGCGGTCGCGCTGTCCGGCTCGATCGCCACCAGGCTCCCCACCGCGCACGCGGCGATCACCGCATGCCAGGCCGTCGGCGTCCCCGTCCTGGTCGGCGGCGCCGCGTTCGGACCGGGCGGCCGCTACGCACGCCTGCTCGGAGCCGACGCGTGGGCACCCGACGCCCCGGCCGCCGCCGACCGCCTCGCCGAGGGCCACCTGCCGCGCCCGCAGGCCGACCACCAGCAGCTGGACGACCTCCCGCACCTGGCCGACCAGGAATACACGATGGTCACCCGCAGCGGCGACGCACTGGTGCGCACCGTCTTCCGCGCCCTGGAGGACGCGTTCCCCGCCATGCGCGGCTACGACGAAGCGCAGCGCGAACGCACGGCGGAGGACCTCGCGCACATCGTCGAGTTCCTCGCCACCGCCCTCTATCTCGGGGACGAGGACCTCTTCGGCTGGTTCATCTCCTGGACCGCCCGGATCCTGGAGGCCCGAGGAGTGCCCGTGCGCTCCCTCCCCCCGGCGCTCGACCTCTTCCTGCACGAGCTGAAAGACTTCCCCCGGGCGTCCCGCATCCTGCGACGCGGACTCGAAGCCCTCACCACCGATCACCCCACCGTGCCTGGAACGCCCGTATGACCACACTGCCCCCCGCACTCCGCCTGGCCACCGCGGGCACCGCGGACACCGTCCACATAGAGATCACCGGCGATCTCGACTACGACAACGCCGAGTACCTCCTGGCCGAGGTCACCGAACAGCTCGGCGCCCGGCCCGGCCTCCGGGACCTGCACCTGCACTGCGCGGGCGTCGCCAACGTCGACTCCATGGGCCTGTCGATCCTGCTGATGATCGGCCGCCGCACGGCGGAGACCGGCACACGTCTGCACCTGGACGACCGGCCCCCGAACCTGGAGCGTCTCCTCGACCTCACCGGCACGCTCGAATACTTCACGGGAGCGGCAGCCCCCGACGCGGACCCCGCCCCCGACGGCGCCCTCTGAGGGACCGGCTCAGATACTGCCCCCGCCGTCGACGGACAGCACGCTCCCCGTGACGAAATCGGCGTCGGGGCCTGCCAGGAAGGCGACCGCGGCCGCTATGTCCTCGGGCGTGCCGATCCGGCCCAGCGGCCGGTCGGCGGCCTCGGCGAGGAAGTCCGCGTCCGACTGACCCAGTTGACGTGCCTCGCGGGCCAGCATCGGCGTGCGCGTGTCGCCCGGGGCGACGCAGTTGACCCGGATGCCCGCGGGGCTGTGGTCCAGTGCCATCGCCTGCGTCAGCATCACCACACCGGCCTTCGCCGTGCAGTACGCGGCCGCCTTCTCCCCGGCGCGCAGCCCCCACCCCGAGGCCACGGTGACGATGCTGCCGCGCCCCGCCCGCTCCATCAGCGGCAGCACCGCACGGCATACGAGGAACACCGAGTCCACGTTGTCCGCGAACGACCCGTGCCAGTCCGCCAGGGACAGGTCCCGCACCGTCCCGCGCCGGATGCTCCCCGCCACACAGCACACGTCGGTGATGTCGCCGAGCCGGCCCACGACCTCCTTCACGAGGGCCGGCACCTCCTCCTCGTCGGAGACGTCGCACAGGAACGCCTCGGCGTGCCCGCCGCCGGCGCGGATGTCCCGGGCCACGGTCTCCGCGGCGTCGTCCCGGTCGACGACCGCGACGGCCGCGCCCTCGTCGGCGAGCCGACGCGCCACGGCGCCGCCGATGCCGCCGCCCCCTCCGGTGACCAGCGCCACCCGGGTGCCGGACCGCCCCGCCCTCATCGTCCGCCTCCGCCGAGCGTTCCGTCGAACAACTGGGTGAGCAGGGCCTTCTGGGTGTGCAGGCGGTTCTCCGCCTGCTGGAAGATCCGTGACCGTGGTCCGTCCTTGACGTCGGCGTCGACCTCCTCGCCCCGGTTGGTGGGCATGCAGTCGAGGAACACCGCGTCGTCGCCCGCCAGCCGCATCAGCGGTTCGGTGATCCGCCACCGGTCCGCGAGCCGCGTCCGCGCCTGGATCTCCTCCTGGCCGACGAGGGTGGGGGACTTCCAGCTGAGGGTGTACACGGCGGCGCACCCGCGGACGGCGTCCTCCAGGTCCTCGGTGAGGTCGACGCTCGCGCCGGTACGTGCGGCGATGTCCCGGGCGGCGCGGGTCACGCGCTCCTCGGGGGCGAAGCCGGGGGGGTGGGCGACGGTGACGCGGTGGCCGAGGAGGGCCGCGGCCATCATGGAGGAGTGCAGGACGCCGGGGGTCTTCTGCCGCGGGGAGTAGGACCACGCGTACACGATCCGTCGGGACGGAACCTCCGCGCCGTACAGTTCGCGCAACGTCATGAGGTCGGCGAGGACCTGACAGGGGTGCTCCTCGTCGTCCAGCGCGTTGATGACGGGGATCGTGGCCCGCTCGGCCATCGCGCGCAGCCTGCGGTGCCCGGCGCCGTAGTCGTTCATGTCGTACCAGCGCACCACGAGGGCGTCGAGGTAGCGGTTGAGTACGCCGATGGTGTCCTCGATCGACTCCCGGTTGGCGA
This sequence comes from Streptomyces venezuelae, assembly GCF_008642335.1. NCBI lineage: Bacteria > Bacillati > Actinomycetota > Actinomycetes > Kitasatosporales > Streptomycetaceae > Streptomyces > Streptomyces venezuelae. The sequence goes on from NZ_CP029191.1 coordinate 7,973,568, forward strand.
GCCGCAGCTCCTCCACGCCGTACGGATGGCTGACGGCGCCGAGTTGGGTGGCGGCGACCTGGAAGGAGACCCGGGTCCTGGTGGACGGCACGTTGAAGAGCAGACCTATGCAGCGGCCCGCCAGGTGGGCGTGTGAGTCGTCGCCGCGTTTCATCGCGTCGGCGAGGTCGAGCAGGGAGCACATTTCCTTGGCCGAGAGGTCCTGTATCCGCAGGATGTGTCGCACGGTCACGTGAGTACTCCTGTGTCGGTGGACGGGGGGACGCGCTTGCGCAGCCGGCGCTCGGCGATGACGGAGAGGAGCAGCATCGCCAGCGCGATGACGACGCTGACGCCGAAGAACGGCAGCATCGCGACGGTCGTCGCGATGAGCAGCAGGTTCAGCCGGGCGGCGCCGCCCCGGGGGAGGAGGCGGGCGGCGGCGAGGAAGGCCATGAGGAAGACGAGCAGATAGGTGGCCGACGACGCCTTGATCAGCGTCGTCTCGCTGGAGTCGGTGGCCAGGAGCAGCAGCACCGACACGGCGTACCCGGGCAGGAGCGCGAGGACGGCGCGCGCCGGGACCCTGCCCCGCCGGGAGAGCAGGCTGAGCCGGGCCGGCAGGATGCCGTCCCGGGCGAGGGCGAAGACGACGCGGGAGGTGCCCAGGCACCAGGCGTTGGTGGTGAGCAGCAGCAGGACGCCCGCGACGAGATACCCGGTGCTCTCGAGTCCGGAGCCCGTGGCCACCTGCAGGAGCCGTACGAACGCCGTCAGGTCGGACTGGCCCGCGGATGCCTCGGGCAGGGCCACGGAGACGGTGAACGCCATGGCGAAATACAGGAGTCCCACGCAACTGACGGCGTAGAGAATTCCTTTGGGAAAGGTGCGTTCGGGATCCCGCACCTCCTCGGCGACCGGGGCCGCGTTCTCCCAGCCGATGAATCCGAAGAAGCAGATGAGCACCGTGCTGCCGAGGGAACCCCAGCCGTGCGGGGCGAACGGGGTGAGGCGTTCGTAGTCCCCTTGGGGCAGGGCAAGGCAGATGACGACGGCGAGCAGCAGCACCACGGAACCCAGCACCACCATCTGGGCGCGGGTACTCACCCTGATTCCCCACAGGTTGAGCGCGACGCAGCACACGATGACGGCGGCGCCCGCGAGGAGCGACGCCCGGTTGGAGGCCGCGGGGTCGACCGCCGCGAGCAGATAGCGGCCGGCCGCGAGCCCGAGGACGGGATTGCCCGCGAGCAGCGTGAGGAGCAGGAAGACGGCGGCGATCCTGCCCGCACGGGCACCGAACGCCGCTTCCACGAACCGCGCGACGCCCTTGCTCGTGGGATGCCCCACCGACAGCTTCGCGAAGACGAGCGCGAAAGGGTAGCTGTAGAGGATCAGCACCCCCCACGCGACGAGGGACAGCGGTCCTGCCTCCGCCCACGCGAGGGCGGGGATCAGCAGGACGCCCGCGCCCATCACGGACGTGACGTAGTGCGCGACGAGCCCTGAGGTGCCCAACTGACGGACCAGTCGAGGGGGCCCGGGCGTCGCCGCCGTGGCCCCCTCCACCGGTGTCATACGGTCTGCTCCGCCTGATCTGTGTGGTCCATCCGCTCAGTCTGGTCCTCGCGGGAGCCGTTCCAGAGCCCGTCCATGGTCTCGTGGCTGATCGGCTTGTGCAGGTCGGCGCGGGACGCGTACCCCATGTTGATGATGAGGCGCCGCCCGCCGGTGAGCGGGTAGACGCGGTGCAGGGTGGTGTCGGTCCGCATCAAGTAGAGGTCGCCCGGCCGCAGTTCGAAGGAGTGGATGGGCTGCGAGATGAACTGGCGGTGCAGCTGCGGATCCTGCTTGTTCCAGTACGTGCGCGGCACGCACTGCACGAACCCGCCGTGCTCGGCGGGCGGACAGGCGACCACCCATACGAGCGCGAAGCTGTAGTCGTCCCAGTGCCACCCGTGCGTGTCACCGGACTGCTCCAGCTCGGTGATCACGTACCGCTCCGGCTCGTAGGGGCAGGTGAGCACCGGCTCACCGGCCACCCTCGCCAGGGCGTCGAGCAGTTCGGTGGACGCGTACACCCGCGGGATCACGGTCCCGTGTTCGCTGATTTCCTGATGACGCACATTGCGCATCAGCCGTGGCGTGCCACCGGTTTCCTTGAAGCTCATTCCGCGCCGCACGCCGTGTTCGGCGACGAGCTCCTCTATTTCGTCCGCGACCGCCGACTTGACACGGTCGGGCACCAAGAAGGGTAATTTCGTGAATCCGTTCTGGAGAAAGGCGCGGCGCGCGCCTTCCAGCTGATGCTCCTCGACATTGGTGACGAGGTGTTCCGAGAGGGACTGAACGAGGCCCCCGATCCGCTCGCCCGGTCGCATGACCAGCTCCCCACGTGGTCGGCAGGAGGTTTTTCGAAGACCGTACCCGCTCGACCTGTGGACCTGAGAAAAAGCGATGCGTTCAAGCCAGAGTGCATGATTTGCATTGCGGCTTTCCGCATACATTCACGACGGCGACCGCATTTTGACGCGGCGATTCCTTTTGTCACCCTGCCGGGGCGACCCGAACCGAAAGGCCGTAATCCAGTTCGGCCCCGTCGACGAGGACCGCTTCGACGGCCCGGGTCTCCGGGTCGATGTCGGCCTCCATGCCGTCGCCCACGTACCGCGGATAGCCGGAGGCGCCGGTCTTGCCGGTGGCCACCACGAGCGCCGAACGCAGCGCCCCGGCGGTGCCGCCCTCCGCCGTTCCGTCGCCCTCGGTGAACTCGGGCACCAGCAGCAGCTCGTAACTCTGCGGATCAGTGTTCATGCCAGTGACGCTAGACAGGACTCGTCGGCGCCGCACGTTCTGTTCGCCCCATGTCACTGGTCGAGCGCCGTGGCGGCCGCGGCCACCACCGCGTCGGCCATCGCGGCCAGCGCGGGGGAGTCCAGCTTCCACTGCTGCCAGAACAGCGGTACGTCCATCACCCGCTCGGGATCGAGCAGGACCAGCGTGCCCGCGCTCAGCAGCGGCTCGGCCTGCGCCTGCGGCACCACGCCCCAGCCGAGGCCCGCCTCGATGGCCTCGACGAAACCGCGCGACGAGGGGACGTAGTGCCGCAGCCGGCTCGCGCCGCGCCCGCCCGTCACCTTGCGCGCGAAGTCGTCCTGCAGACAGTCGCGGCGGTCGAAGAAGACGACGGGAGCGTCCGCGAGGACGTCCCCGAGCGGTACGCGCGGCCAGTCGCCGAGCCGCCGCGCCACGAACTCGGGCGAGGCCACCGGCAGATACCGCATCCGGCCGAGCCGCCGCACCGTACAGCCCGCCACCGCGTCCGGCGACGACGTGACCGCCGCCATCACCGAGCCCTCGCGCAGCAGCGACGTGGTGTGGTCCTCGTCCTCGCGGCGCAGCTCGAGACAGATCCGCAGCTCGTCCGGGATGCGGGCGAGCGCGGACAGGAACCAGGTGGCGAGCGAGTCGGCGTTCACCGCGACCGGCAGCACGGCGGCCTCACCTGTGTCGCTGATGCCGAGCTCGGCACGCGCGTCGCGCTCCAGACGGGCCAGCTGCCGCGCGAACCGCACCACGACCTGACCCGACTCGGTGGGCCGCACCGGCTTCGTCCGCATCAGCAGGACCCGGCCCGTCCGGCGCTCCAGCGCCTTCACGCGCTGACTGACCGCCGGGGGTGTGACGTGCAACGCGGCCGCCGCGGCGTCGAAGGTGCCCTCGTCGACGACGGCGAGCAGCGTCCGTACGTGTTCCAGCGGCAGCTCGGACAGCAATGGCTTCACAGTTGCTTAAGCTACATCAGAATCTTTATCTGTACTTATGCCATCGAAGATCCTTAACGTCGAAGCCATGGGAACAGCACTGACCGCCGCCGCTGCCGGATTCGGCACCGGACTCTCGCTCATCGTCGCCATCGGCTCACAGAACGCCTTCGTCCTGCGCCAGGGCATCCGACGGCAGTCGGTGCTCAGCGTCGTCGCCATCTGCGCGCTCTCCGACATGGTGCTCATCGCGGCGGGCGTGGCCGGAGTCGGCACGGTGGTCACGGCCTGGCCCCCCGCGCTGACCCTCGTCGGCCTCATAGGCGGAGGCTTCCTCCTCTCGTACGCGGTGCTCGCCGCACGCCGCGCCCTGCGCCCCACCGCCATGACGGCGACGGGCGCGACGGCCGGGTCACGGCGCGGCGCCCTGCTCGCCTGCCTGGCCATGACCTGGCTCAACCCGCACGTCTACCTCGACACCGTCCTCCTCCTCGGCTCCGTCGCCGCCGGTCACGACGCGCTGCGCTGGGCCTTCGGGGCGGGCGCGATGCTCGGCAGCGTCTGCTGGTTCGCCGCGCTCGGCTACGGCGCGCGGCTGCTCAGCGGCTTCTTCGCGCGACCCGCCTCCTGGCGCGCACTGGACTTCCTGATCGCGGCGACGATGACGGTCATGGGCCTGACGCTGATCATCGGCGCGCTCTGAGCCTCCGTCGACGCACCATTACTCGGCGCCCCACAGCTCGGTGCGGTGCGCCCCGACGAGTGCGTCGATCCGGGCCAGGGCATCGGCGGCCGGCATCGGGTCGACACGCCGCCCGTCGCGCAGCCGCAGCGCGACCGAACCGTCCGCGTCCTCCCTGGCGCCGACGACGGCCTGGTAGGGCACGAGACGGGCGGCACGGACGCGCGCGCCCAGACTGCCGAGTTCGGGCCCGGCGAGCTCGGCCCGCAGACCGAGCTCCCCACACCTCCGCAGCAGACCCTCCGCGCCCGGCAGCTGGGCGTCAGACACCGGCAGGACGACCAGCTGGACGGGCGCGAGCCAGGCGGGGAACGCCCCACCGTGCTCTTCGACGAGGTGCGCGACCGCTCGCTCCACGCTGCCGATGATGCTGCGGTGGACCATCACGGGGCGGTGCCTGGCGCCGTCCGCGCCGATGTAGCGCAGATCGAACCGCTCGGGCTGATGGAAATCGACCTGGACGGTGGAGAGGGTGGACTCGCGGCCGGCCGCGTCCACGACCTGCACGTCGATCTTCGGGCCGTAGAACGCGGCCTCGCCCTCGACGGCCTCATGGGGCAGCCCGGAGGCGTCCAGCACCTCGGTGAGCAGCGCGGTGGACCGCCGCCACTTCTCGGGATCGGCCACATACTTGCCGCCGGAACCCGGCAGGGAGAGCCGGAAACGGGCGGCCCGGATGCCGAGCGCCTCGTACGCCCGCCGGATCATCTCCAACGCGGCCCGCGCCTCGTCGGCGACCTGGTCCAGGGTGCAGAAGACGTGCGCGTCGTTGAGGTGGATGGCGCGGACGCGGTTCAACCCGCCCAGTACCCCGGAGAGTTCGGCGCGGTACATGCCGCCGGTCTCGGCCATGCGCAGGGGCAGCTCGCGGTAGCTGCGGGAGCGGGAGCGGTACATCACCGCATGGTGCGGGCACAGGCTCGGCCGCAGCACGACCTGCTCGCCGCCCAGCTCCATGGGCGGGAACATGTCGTCGCTGTAGTGCGACCAGTGCCCCGAGATCTCGTACAACTCCCGCTTGCCGAGCACGGGCGAGTACACGTGCCGGTAACCCGCCCGCCGCTCGGCGTCACGGATGTACTCCTCCAGGGCGTGCCGTACGGCGGCCCCGTCCGGCAGCCAGTACGGCAGTCCCGCGCCGATCAGCGGATCGGTCCCGAACAGGCCGAGTTCACGGCCGAGCCTGCGGTGGTCGTGGGCGGGGACGGGGTGACAGGTCGCCTTGTTCATGGGGTCGGGTCTCCTCGCGGACGTGAGGCGAGTGACCACAAGCCGGAGCCCCGGGGCACTCGCCCCGGGGCTTCGGACTGAGACATCGGTCAGCGCGCCGGGACACTCTCCGGCGTCGTCGTCATCGCAGCGCGCTTGTTCATGTCGGGGACCGTAACAGGCGAGATCCCGTCATGGCACGGATTTTTTCCCGCACCCTGGCCTCACCGGTCCCGGTGGCCCCTCGCGTGTGAAGGTGGTCACAAGCAGCCGTCTCATGATCGGGGTCGGGTCCCATCGGCGTACCGAGTTCGCGTAAGGTCGCGGATCGGCCGCCCACGGCGGACCAGTCCGACACCGTCACCGAACAAGGAGCCGCAGGTCATGCCGGCCAATGACGCCACCCAGGCGCCGATCTACCACACGCTCGTCCAGGAACACGGCGACGTCGTCGCCACGGCCCGCAAGGCCGCGGAGGAGACCCAGCAGACGGCCGAGGACCTGCTGGACTTCAGCACGCCCGCCCGTGCCGGTACGCCCGCGTCCTGAGGCGCGGGCCCTCGGCACGGGCGCGCCGGGGGCGCGGCACGGACGCGTGGGGGCGGGGACGGGCACTCGGGGGCCCGCCCGCTGCCGGACGCTCCGGCCGCCGTTCGCGTCGGCGCCGCCCGATCGGACAAGATGGCGCGATGGACTACGAGTTCTGGAAAGAGATCCACGAACGCGGCGGCATCCCCGCGGTCAAGACCGCGCTGGAGGAGCTTCCCGCCGACCTCCCGCCGCAGGACGCGGACGCCGCGACCGAGCTGGCCCTGAAGGTCATCGAGGACGACATCGCCCGCATCAACGCACGAGCGGACCGCGCGGAAGAACGCGCCCGCGCGCTCGCCGAGCAGGCCCGAAAAGTGAACGAACAGCTCACCGAGCACGCTGCCGGCGCTGAGCAGGAGACGCCGCCCGGGAGACTCGCGAACTGAGACGCATGCAGGGCCCTGTTCCGTCGCGCGGCTGTGCGCGCCGTCCCTCACGTACGGGCCATCAGCCGCACCATCGCCGTGTCGTACCGTGCCTGCAGGCCCGTGTCCGCCGATACGCGCAGCAGCGCACCGAGTGCGCGGACCGCGCCGTCGTCGTAGCCGGATGATTCAGCCTCGCGGGCCGCGCTCTCCAGCCGGCGGATGCCCTCGGCCTCGTCGCCCATGCCGAGCAGCGCCTCACCGATGACGATGCGCAACAGCACCCGGGCCGCCGCCGACGCCTCCGAAGGGGCGTCGAGGTCGAGTGCGGCGACCGCCGTTTCGAAGGCCGGCTGCCACTCCCGTGCGTCGAGGCGGTGCCGGGCGAGGTGGTACAGCGCGAGGCGTTCCGTGTTGCGGTCGCCGACGCTGTGCGCGAGCTCCGCGGCCAGCGCGCAGCCCTCGGCGGCCTCCTCGGGGCTGCCGAGCTCGGACTGCGCCAGCGACAGATTGATCAGCGCCGTCGCCTCGCCCCGCCGGTCGCCCGCCCGCGCGGCGAGCACGGGCGCCGCCTCCAGATGTGCCAGCGCCTCGGACGTACGGCCCTCCTCCGTCAGGACCCACCCGAGCAGCGCACGCACCCGCGACTCGGCCCGCGCGTCCCCGTCGCCCTGCGCCGCCTCAAGTGCCGTACGCAGCAGGGGAGTCCAGTCGTCCCGCACCCGCCACACGATCTGCGGCCACAGCGCGAGGACGAGCCGCCACGTCCTGCCGTGCAGCCCCGCGGCATGCGCGGCGGCGGCCGCCAGCGCCAGGTCGTCGCGCTCGGCCTCGTACCAGGCCATCGCCTGCTCACGGTCGGCGAACTCCCTCGTGGCCTGCGGCGGACGGAAGTCCGTGGGCAGCGTGAAGCACGACTCGTCGCCCGGCTCGGCCGCGTCGGCGGCGGCGAGCGCCGTCGCCACGCTGTGGTCGAGGCCGCGCACCAGCGCGTCGGGCCCGGCCTCCAGACCGCGCGCGTACAGCCGTACGAGATCGTGCAGCGTCCAGCGGTCCGGCGCGGTCCGGATCACGAGGTGCGCCGCGGTGAGCTTGTCCAGCGCGGCGGCCGCCGTGTCCGGGTCCGTCCCCGCGAGGGCCGCGGCCGCGTAACGGTCGACGTGCGTGCCCGGATGCTGCCCGAGGTGCGCGAAGTGGTGCGCGGCGTCGTCCGGCAGCCGCCGCACCGTCAGCCGCAACGCGGCGCGGACCCCCGTGTCCTCCACGTCCAGGAGGCTCAACCGGCGCGACTCGTCGGACAGTTCGGCGCTCATCGAGCTCAACGGCCAGTCCGGCTGGTCCGCGAGCCTGGCGGCCGCGACCCGCAGCGCGAGCGGCAGCCCGCCGCACAGCTCCGCGAGGCGCCGCGCGGCCACCTCTTCGGCGAGCACCCGCTCCTGGCCGAGCACCGCGGCGAGCAGCGCCGTGCTGTCCTCCGGTTCGAGTACGTCCAGCGGGACGGGCCTGGCCGCGTCGGAGGCGATGAGCCCGCGCAGCCGGTACCGGCTCGTCACCACGGTGACACACTCCGCGCCGCCCGGCAGCAACTCCCTGACCTGCTCGGACGCCCGCGCGTTGTCGAGCACGACGAGGAGCCTGCGGTCGGCGCACAACGAACGGAACAGCGCGGAGGCGCCGCCCGCCGACTCCGGTATGCGGCGCGGCGCGACGCCCAGCGCGAGCAGGAACTCCCGCAGCACTTCGAGCAGGGCCGGCTCACCCGTGTCGCTGAAGCCGCGCAGGTCGGCGTAGAGCAGCCCGCCGGGGAACTGTTCGCGGTTGCGGTGCGCCCAGTGCGCCACGAGCGCCGTCTTGCCGACGCCCGCGGGCCCGGTGACCAGACAGACGGGCGCTTCACCGGCGGCGGCCCGGGACAGGGCGGTGAGCTCGTCGGTACGCCCGTGGAAGCCGCGGGGCATGCGGGGGAGGAGGTCGACCGTGGGGGTCGGTGACGGTGCCGGTGGGGCGGGAGGTGCGGGGGACGTGACGGCCGTCGGCGGCAGGGTCGCAGCTGAGGATGATGCTGAGGTGGAGATCGAGGTCGAGGTCGAGGCCGGCGCTGAGGTCGAGGCCGAGGGTGCGACTGTGACGGACGGCGAGGCCGAGGCGGGAGCCGACGTCGACCGGGGAGCCGGGGCGGCGGGCGAGGCTGCCCGTCGCGCCGCACCACCCGCCTCGTCCTCCCCGCGCAGCACATCCGTGTACGCGTCGGCCAGCTCCCTGCCGGGGTCGACCCCCAGCTCGTCGGCGAGCAGCCGCCGCGTGCGGTGGAACCAGTCGAGGGCCTCCGAGCGGCGCCCCGCCCGCTGCAGCTCCCGCACGAGCGCCGCGGCCAGCGACTCGCGCAGCGGGTGAACGCTCGCCTCGGCCCGCAGGACCGCGGCGGCACGCGCGTGCTCCCCCATCCACGAATAGGCCGTCGCCAGTGATTCCACGGAGGCGAGCCGGAGCTCCTCCAGCGCCTGCGCGGCGGCCTGCAGCGGCTGACTCGGGTACGCGCCGGTCAGCGCGGGCCCCTGCCAGAGAGACAGCGCCTCCTGGTACATCGCCACCGCGTCGGCGGGCGCCCGCTGATCGCGGGCCAGCGTCACCAGTTCCTCGAAGCGGTGGGCGTCGAGCAGGGACTCCGGCATCCGAAGCACGTACGCCGTGCCCTGGGTGAGCAGTTCGACGCCGAACATGTCGGCGTCCGCGCTGTTGAGCAGGACCCGCAGCCGCGACACATGGCCCTGGATGACACCGCGTGCCCGCGCGGGCGGCTCGTGGTCCCACAGCGCGGCCGTGAGCTGGTCGACCGGCACCGGGTGGTTCGGTCTGAGCAGCAGCGCGGCGAGCAGGCTGCGCCGTTTTGCGGGGCCGAGGGGCAGCACGCCGACCTCAGTGGCGACGGAAACCGCTCCGAGCAGCCGAAACTCCACTGATGAAACTCCTCTTGCGGGCACCTTGATGGCACCTTGCGGGCAAAGATCCGGATGAGCGAAAAGAGTACGTTCTGGGTGCGACCCCCGAGCGACGGGGGAGCGCGATACGACCAGGGAGAGAGGGCGAACGGGCATGGGGGTTGCCTGGGAGTGGGACGAGACTCTCTTCGAGGGCGCGGCGGCCCACTACGCGCGGGGGCGTCTTCCGTACGCACCGGAGCTGTTCCACGAGGTCGTGGGTGTGGACCCGGACAGCGGGATGATCGCCGAGGCGGAGCGGGCGACCGCCGGGCGGGGCCCTGGCGCACGTCTCGGACCTGGAACCGGAGGCGGCGGACGAGACGGGAGACGAAGCCGGGGACGAGGCCGGGGACGAGGCCGGGAGGACCGGCGGAGACCTGCCGCATCCGGCACCGCCCCGGGCGGCCGTCGACGACCTCATCAGGACGTACCTGGGACCGGTGCGCCGAGCGGGCCGCGGCACCTCGTCGTCCCGGGCGGGCAGGCGTCCGCCTCGGCCGGTTTTCCGAACGCGGCCCGAGCACCGAAGTGTTCGTCCGGCGAAATCCGGCGGACGACGCGTGCTGAACGTGCCCTGCCTGTCTGTCTGCCTGCTGACGTGCTGACCTCGTCGCATGCGTAATCCGCGTGCCATGTGCGAATAACGCGCACGCTTGGATAGGCTGCGGCCATGGGGATGTCTTCCGGCGAGCGACTGCGGGCGGCCGTGGCCGCGCTGATGCGGCTCACCGGCGACACGCAGGCGAGCCTCGCCGCCGTGCTCGGCGTCGACCAGACGCAGGTGTCGCGCCGTCAGTCCGGCACCGCCGCCTGGAGCCTGGACGACTGCGACGCGATCGCCGCGCACTACGGCATCGACGTACTCGACCTCCTTGCCGGTCCCACGCGCGCGTGCGACGCACTCCCCGCCGACCACCGCCGTACCGTGCCGAGTCGCCGCGCCGCGGCGGATGAGCCGAAGGGGGCCACGCGGTGAGCGACTTCGACGCGATCGACGCGCTCCTCGCCGCGTCCGGGCCCGAGGCGGAGCTGCCCCCCGCCGAGGAGCGCCGAGCCCTGCGCGACGCCCTCAACCTGTCCCAGGCGCAGGTGGCACGCGCCATCGGCGTCAGTCCGACCACGGTCGGCGGCTGGGAGTCGGGACGGGAGCCGGCGGGGGCGGTACGCGAGAAGTACGCGTACTTCTTGGAGTCGGCCCGCACGAGGCTCACCCCGCAGCCGCAGCCGCAGCCGCAGCCGCAGCCGCAGCCCGAACCTGAAACGCCCATCGAGCCCGAGCCCGAGCCCGAGCCGAAGGCTGCCCCCGGCCCCGATCCCGAGCCCGCACCCGTGACCGAGCCATGCGTGCTGTGCGGGCAGCCCGCGACCGACCGGATCGAAGGCTTCACGCAGCACTTGGACCCCGCCGAGTGCGGCGTCACGGCCGCGAGCCCGGCACCCGTGGCCACACCGACGCCACCCCCCGCGCCCACACCCGCCCCAGCACCCACCCCCGTAAAACTCGCCCCCAAAGGCCGTCGCGCCACGACCGCCCCGGCCGGAGCCTCGAACACGCCCGACGCCATCGGCCGCGCCGTGCAGGACGCGCTCGCCGCGCACGAGGGCGACGTGGAAGCCGCCACCGCGGCCCTCGTGAAGCGGGCCATCCCCGATGCGATGGCCCTGCTGGACGAGACCCGCAAGGGCGGCCGCTACGACATCGTGGCGCACCCCTGGATCCCCGACATCCTCCGCAAGCAGACCTCGCGCGGCCCGGACCAGATCTGGGAGGCCCGCCCCAAGTGGACCCGCCCGGAACTCCCCCCGGGCGCACACGAGGTGACGGCTCTCGACATCAACGGCGCCTATCTTTCCGCGCTCAAGACGCACCTGCCGATCGGCCAGCTGGAGCACTCCACCGGTTTCGGCCACGACCGGCGCCGCGCCGGCGTCCACCTCGTCACCCCGCCCGCCTGGGAACACGAAGGCGTACTGCCGAACCCGATCGGCAACCGCGACGAGCCGGGCCCGCTCTGGATCACCGAGCCCACGCTGCGACTGCTCCTGCGCCTGTCGTCGCCGAAGTACGGACTGTGCGACCCGCCGACGATCCACGAGTCGTACACCTCGGGCGCGACCGAAGGCCTCCTGGAGAAGTTCCGCATCGCCCTCAAGGACGCCCGCGACCGGGCGATCGGCGAGGACGACGAGGTGACGCTGGAGTACGTGAAGGCGATGTACTCCAAGTTCGTCGCCACGATGGGGGAGTCGAACTACAACCGCGAGTTGTACCGCCCGGACTGGATGCACCTGATCCGTTCGCAGGCGTTCTCCAACCTCTGGATGAAGGCCTACAAGGCGTACGACGAGGGCCTCACCGTCGTACGCGCGATGGGCACCGACGAGCTCCACGTGATCGGCGACTGGCAGAGCATCTTCCCCGAAGGACGCTCGGTCGCCGAGGTGAAGGTCAAGGACCGGTACACCGTCGGCCACGACTGACGTCCTTCAGCCACCTGCCGCCGCACGGAGCGGAAGCTCAACCCGCGGCCCCCTCGCGAGGGTCTTGTGTCTGGGGGGACAGAACCCCCGTCGGACACCTGTGAGGAGAGTGGCATGGCGTTACGCAAGCGCACGAAGACCGGCGTGGTGGGCGTCGTCGCGGCAGCGGTCGCGGCGACCGCGTTCGTGGCCCCGGCCCGAGCCGAGTCGGACCGGGCCCCGGCGGAGCAGTACGAGCGGACCTCCGCGGACAAGCACCACCGGGCCACCCAGCGCGCCATGGAAGCGGCCGTGCGCGCCGGCACCCCCGGTATCGCGGCACAGGCACGCGACGCGCGCGGCGTGTGGTCGTCGGCGGCCGGCGTCGGTGACCTCGAATCGGGTGCGCCGCGCGGCAAGCACGACCGGTTCCGCGTCGGCAGCATCACCAAGTCGTTCGTGGCGACCGTGCTGCTCCAGATGGAGGCGGAGGGCAAGCTCGACCTCGACGACACCGTCGACCGCCACCTCCCCGGTCTGGTGCGGGGCAACGGGAACGACGGCCGCAGAATCACCGTGAGACAGCTCCTCAACCACACCAGCGGGCTGTTCGACTACCTCGCCGACGAGGAGTACAGCAAGACGTATCTGGAGGGCGACGGCTACCTCACGCACCGGTACGACACCCTGCCGCCCGAGAAGCACGTGGCCGTGGCGCTCTCCCACAAGCCGTTGTTCAGGCCAGGTGCCAAGCACTCGTACTCCAACACCAACTACATCCTGGCCGGGCTGATCATCGAGAAGACCGGAGGCCGGACGTACGAGGCGGAGGTCCGCGACCGGATCATCAAACCCCTGAAACTCAAGACCACCACCAACCCCGGCAACGGAATCCACCTGCCCGCGCCCAGCAGCCGCGGCTACGCGAAACTCTTCCCGTCCGACCCCGACCGGATCGACGACATCACCGAGATGAACGGCTCGCAGGGCTGGGCCGACGGCGACATCGTCTCCACCACCGGCGATCTCAACCGCTTCTACAACGCGCTGCTGCGAGGCAGACTCCTGCCGCCGAAGCAGCTCAAGGAGATGAAGACCACCGTCGCCGTGCCCGACGCACCGGACATGGGCTACGGCCTCGGCCTCTCACGCATCAAGACCAGCTGCGGCACCACGCTCTGGGGCCACAGCGGCGGCATGGTCGGCTGGCTCTCCATGGCCTACAGCACGGAGGACGGCCGGCACCAACTGTCGTACAGCTACAACGCGGACTGGGACGGCCAGTCCATGGGCGCGATCCTCGACGCGGAGTACTGCGAGTGACGCGGCGCCGACCGCGCCGCCTCGGTGCGCTCGCGGTCGGCGCTCTTGACACATGCGTACGCTTTCGCGACCTTTGAGCCTCGCAGGGCGGGGGAGCGGTCAGCTCGCGGAAGGGCGGTCGGCCTGAGATGGACATCACGATCCACCGGCTCGACGGGCTGAGCGCCCCGCTGCGCGCGGCCTGGCACCGGGCGATGGACGAGTCGCCCCAGTTCGCCAACCCCTTCCTGGCACCGGAGTTCGCGATGGGTGTCGCCCGGCACCGGGACGGGACCCACGTGGCGGTGTTGCGCGAGAAGGGGGACGCCGTCGGTTTCCTGCCCTTCGAGCGCAACGCCTTCGGCGTGGGCCGGGCCATCGGGCTCGGCCTCTCCGACTGCCAGGCCCTCGTGCACCGGCCCGGAGTCACCTGGAACAGCCACCAGCTGCTGCGTGCCTGCGGGCTCTCCGTCTTCGAGTTCGACCACCTCGTCGAGGAGCAGAAACCGTTCGGCGCGTACGTCACCGGCACCTTCGCCTCCCCGGTGCTCGACCTGAAGGTCGGCGAGGAGGAGAACTACGCCGAGTGGCTGCGCGGCGCCTACCCGGGCCTTGCCAAGACGACGCTGAAGAAGGAGCGCCGCCTCGGCCGCGACGTGGGGGAGGTGCGGTTCGTCCACGACGAGCGCGACCCCGAGCTCCTGCGCACCCTCATGCGCTGGAAGTCCGCCCAGTACCGCAGGACGGGCCGCATGGACCGCTTCGCGCGGCCCTGGATAGTCGACCTGGTGCACGACCTCTTCCAGGTCCGCGAGGACCACTTCAGCGGCATGCTCTCCGTGGTGTACGCGGGTGACCGGCCGGTGGCCGCACACTTCGGGCCGACGTCGCGCACCGTGGCCGCCGCCTGGTTCACCGCGTACGACCCCGGGCTCGGCTACTACTCGCCGGGCCTCATCATGCACCTGCGGATGGCGGAGGCGGCGGGCCGTGACGGCGTACGGATCATGGACATGGGCCGGGGCGACAAGGAGTACAAGGACTGGCTCAAGACGCGTGAACTGCGCGTCGGCGAAGGGTTCGCGACCCGCCCGCACCCGGTGTCGGCGGCGCACCGGCTGTGGCGCAGACCGGTGCGGGGCCTGCGCAACACGGTCCTCGCCCACCCCCGGCTCAGGGAGCCGGCCGACCGGCTCCTGAAGACCGTCGGCACGCTGCGCACCTCGCGACGGAAGAGGTGAGAATGCCGTACGGAACGGGGCTCGCCACGACGATGGCGAGGCGGCTCGGACGCCCCTGCGTCTACACACCCTCGGCGCGGCTCGCGCTCTATCTGGCGCTGCGGCACTGGTGCAGACCCGGCGCGCGCGTCCTGATGTCGCCGGTCAACGACGACGTGATCCTCTTCGTGGTCCTCGCGGCGGGACTGCGCCCGGTGCAGGCCCCGGTCTCCGTCTGGGACGGCAACATCGACCCGGCCGCCGTGCCGGAGCGGACCTGGCGGAACGTGGACGCCGTCCTCACCACGAACCTGTACGGAATCCCCGACCGTGTCGACGAACTCCGCCGCCGCTGCGACCAGTTGGGCATACCGCTCTTCGAGGATGCCGCCCACGCGATCGGGACGCGGGTGGCCGGGCAGCCGATCGGGACGTTCGGGACGGCGGCGGCGTTCAGCCTCTCCAAACACGTGGCGGCGATGGCGGGCGGCTTCCTCGCCGTCGAGGACGAGAGGACCTGCCGCGACCTGGCACGGCTGCGCGACGAACTCCTGCTGCCGCGCAGCCTCCGCGCGGACCTGGCCACCACCCTGCGCCCCCTGGCCCGTTCGGCCGTGCGGGGTCTGCACCTCGTGCACCCCGTCTGGCGCACCCTGCAGCGCCTGGGGATGCTGGAGCGCGACACGTTCCGGATGGACCTCCAGGCGCCCCGGCTCACGCGCTGTGCGTCCGAGGAGCCGAGCCTCGCCGCGTACGACCCGTGGGTCCGCGTCGACCTGCACGGCTACCGTTCCCGCCACGGAGCGCTGGTCCGCGGCCAGTTGAAGCTGCGCACCGCACGGCTCGACGCCGACCTCGCCCGGCGCAGGGCGGGCTCGTCCCTCCTGTCGGGCACCGACTGGGCGACCCGGGCGCTCCGGGCCCGGCCCGGGGACGGCGGCCCGCCCCCGCTCTTCCGCGTACCGCTCCTGGTCCAGGACCGCGACCAGCTGGTGGACCGGCTGGTACGGCACGGCGTGGTCGCCGGCTACATCTACGATCCGCCGCTCGACGACTACGCGGGCGCCGAGTTCGTGGAGCCGTCCCCCGACCCGTCGGCCGCCCGCTGGTTCGCCGCGCACACGCTGCCGGCCGACCCGCTCCTGGCCCGGAAGATCACCAAGGCGCTGACGAAGGAACGGGCGGCACCGGCGCATCCGCCCCTGGGGTCCCGCGATGATCTGGCGCTTCCCGTGGGACCTACCGGCGGGTAAGGTCATGGGCCGAGGAACGGAGCATTCCCCATGGCCCGCACGTTCACCGTGTCCCGCAGCATCCTGGTCCATGCAGCCCCTTCGGAGGTGTACGCGCAGGTCAGCAGGGTTGCCCAAATGGGCCGCTGGAGCCCGGAGAACCTCGGCGCGACCGTGCCGGGTCCGGACGAACCGGCCGCGACGGGCCTGGTCTTCGTCGGACACAACAAGCGCGGAGCGTTCCGCTGGACCACCCGCTGCACGGTGACCGCCGCGGACCCGGGCAGCCGCTTCGCCTTCCGCGTCCACGCGATCGGCCTGAAGCGCCCCCGGCTGAGCGCCCCCATCGCCACGTGGGAGTACCGCTTCGAGGAAGTGGAACCGTCGGCGGGGACCGGCGCGAAGGACGCGGAGGCGGTGACCCGCGTGACCGAGACCTGGACGGACGACCGCCGCTCGTGGCCGGACGCCGTCGCCAACACCTTCGACCGCATCGCGACGCGAGGCCAGACCTTCGCGGTGTTCCAGACGGGCAACATCGACCGGACCCTGCGCAACCTGAAGAGGGAACTGGAGGCGGGGGGAGTCCCCGCCGGCGACAGCCCCTGACCTGGGGCCGACCTCCGCGTGCGCCGGGACGGTGTCGCGCGTCCGACGGGTGGGGCGGCCTCACCTGGCGGGAGGGGCGCGCCAGGGAGCGTGCGGCCCCACCCGTCGGGGCGGCTCCCGGTGGCGGGCAGGTGGCCGGGTTCTCCCGCGTCGGCTGCCCTGCCGGTTGGTGAGCACACCGGGACCTGTGGTGGTGATGGGGGCCTGTGGTGCCGGGGGCGGAAAGCCGTCATCGGCCGGGACCAGAAAGACCGGTCTGTCTCGTGCGTCTCTGCCTCGACCATGGCAGCGGGCCGCGCCCGTGTCCAGGACTATTCTGGACGGTGATGGACAGTCGACCGCCGTCCGGTACGGATCAGTTGGCGCCTCGTGAGCGGATACTGAGAACCGCGTACGAGCTCTTCTCGCGACGCGGCATCCGCGATGTCGGCATCGAGGAAGTCATCGCGCGTTCGGGAGTCGCCAAGGCGACCCTCTACCGGCACTTTCCCTCGAAGGACCAGCTCGTCCTTGCGTTCCTGGCCCGCAGGGAGCGGCAGTGGACCCTGGGGCGGGTCGTCGCGGGCGCCCGGAACCGCGGCAGAACCCCGGAGGGCAGGCTGCTGGCCATCTTCGACGTCTTCGACGAGTGGTTCCACGGAGACGACTTCGACGCCTGTACGTTCATCAACGTACTGCTGGAAATGGGCTGGAAGCATCCGCTGGGGCGGGCGAGCATCGAGTACCTGGAGAACATCCGGTCCCTCGTGCGCGGCATGGCCGAAGAGGCGGGGCTGCGCGACTCCGACGGGTTCGCCCGGTCCTGGCACATCCTGATGAAGGGGTCGATCATCTCGGCGGCGGAGGGCGACCGCGACGCGGCCCTGAGGGCCAAGGAGATGGCACGCATGCTGATCGCCCGCCACCGCTGACGGTCGGCTGCCGTTCCGCGGAGCTCGGTCCCGTGGTCGCTCAGCCGCGGGGCCAAGGACGGCCGTCGAGCCGTTCGATGTCGCGGTTGAGGCGGGCGAGGCAGTCCGCGAGCTGTGCCGCCTCCTCGGGGGACCAGTCGGCCAGGACCTTGCCGAGGCCCGTGACGTTCTCGGTCCTGTCGTCGTCCAGGCGGCGCTCGCCCTCCGCGGTGATGGCGAACTTGCGGGCGATGCCGCCGTCGGGGTTGGGGATGCGTTCGACGACGCCGGCGCGCAGCATCGCGGCGGTCTGCCGGTTCAGCGTGGAGGTGTCGAGGCCGAACGCGTCCCTCAACTGGCCGATGGACATGGGGCCTTCGACGCGGATCCGGCTGAGGAGAATGTAGGCGCTGCGGTCGAGCCGCCCGCCGCCCCTCGACGTGAGCAGACTCATGTGGCGGCCGAGGAGCATCGTTTCGAACTCGATCTGGTCCAGCGGCTTGTCCATGCGCCCAGATATATCACGGATTGTATGCATGCTGCACATGGCGTGCATGGCACACATGGTATGCATCATGCATATCTCGTGTACGGTGCACATCGTCCCCGTGGTGTCGCGCCACGGCATCAGATGGCAACTACAGGGAGTACCCCGTGGACAGTGCACAACCAGCGGCCCGGCCGGGCGCGGTGATCGGCATCCTCGCCTTCGCGGGCATCGTGGCCGCGATCACGCAGACCTTGGTCGTCCCGCTGATCGCGGAACTCCCCGACCTGCTCGACACCTCCGCCTCCAACGCCTCGTGGGTCATCACCGCGACCCTGCTCGCCGCCGCCGTGGCGACCCCCGTCGCGGGCCGCCTCGGCGACATGTTCGGCAAGCGCCGCATGCTGCTCGCCTCCCTCATACCGCTGGTCGCGGGCTCCGTCGTATGCGCCCTGTCCTCGTCCGTCGTGCCGATGATCGCCGGTCGCGGGCTGCAGGGCATGGGCATGGGCGTCGTACCGCTCGGCATCAGCCTGCTGCGCGATGTCGTGCCCGCGGAGCGCCTCGGCTCGGCCATCGCCATCATGAGCGCGTCCATGGGCGTGGGCGGCGCGCTCGGCCTCCCGCTCGCCGCCGCGATCGCCGAGAACGCCAGCTGGCGCGTACTGTTCTGGGTCGTCGCGGGCCTGGCCCTCGCCGTCGGCGCCCTGATCCTGGTCCTCGCGCCGGCCGAACGGCAGAACACCGCCCGCGGCGGATTCGACGGGCTGGGCGCCGTCGGCCTCGGAGCCGGACTCGTCTGCCTGCTGCTCGGCGTCTCCAAGGGCGCCGACTGGGGCTGGGGGAGCGCCACCACGCTCGGCCTCTTCGCCGGCGCCGTCGTCACCCTGCTCGCGTGGGCCTGGTGGGAACTGCGCCTGACCGACCCGCTGGTCGACCTGCGGGTGACCGCCCGCCCCCAGGTCCTGCTGACGAACGCGGCCTCGGTCCTGGTCGGATTCTCCATGTACGCCCAGTCGCTGGTCGTACCGCAGCTGCTCCAGCTCCCCGAAGCCACCGGCTACGGCCTGGGGCAGTCGATGGTCGCCATGGGTCTGTGGATGGCCCCGGCCGGACTCATGATGATGGCCATGTCGCCGCTGGGCGCCAAGCTCTCCGCCGTCCGCGGCCCCAAGGTCACCCTGTCCGTGGGCAGTCTCGTCATCGCCGCGGGCTACGGTCTCGGGCTGCCCCTGATCAGTTCCGGTTCCACCTGGAGCCTGCTGATCGTGACCATCGTCTGCAACACGGGCGTCGGCTTCGCCTACGGCGCGATGCCCGCCCTCATCATGGGCGCCGTACCCCCGTCGGAGACCGCGTCGGCCAACAGCTTCAACACCCTGATGCGCTCGATCGGCAGCTCCGTCTCCGCGGCCGTCATCGGTGTCGTACTCGCCCAGCTCACCACGGACTTCGGGGGCTACGCCCTGCCCTCCGAGAACGGCTTCCGCGTCGCCATGGCGATCGGCTGCGGCGTGGCCCTGACGGCCGCCGCCGTCGCCGCGCTCATCCCCGTACGCCCCACGGCCGACCGCATCGAACCCGCCACGGTCCCCGCGCCCGCCACCGCCTCCGGGGCGCCGGAGCCGAAGGCCTGAAGCGGCACGCCGGAGCGGCGGGCGCGGCGGCCCGTCCGCTCCGGCGGCGCGGGGGCTTTCGGCCAGAGGGCGCGAAGCGTGGTGGTGCGCGCTCGGACGCGGGGGTAGGCCTTCGATCATGTTATTGAACGGACCCTCCACTTCCGTCTCCGCATCCGCATCCGCCTCCGCCGCCGGCGGGCGCGCCCCGGCCGTCGCGATGCTCCGCCTCCTCGCCGGATTCCAGGTCTCCCAGGCCCTGTACGTCATCGCCCGCGCGGGCGTGGCCGACCAGCTGGCCGCAGGGCCGCGGCCGGTCGCCGAAGCGGCCGCGGCCGCCGGTGTCCGCACCGACCTGCTGCGCCGGCTGATCCGCACCCTCGCCGCCGAGCAGGTCTTCGTGTTCGACGCGGACCAGGACACCGTCGGCCTCGGCCCGCTCGGGCACACGCTGTGCAGCGGCACCGACGACTCCCTGCGCGACGTGGCCCTCATGTGGATGGACACCCACTACGCACCCTTCGCCCGCCTCTGGTCCACGCTGCACGACGGAGTGCCCGCCGCCGAACGGGAGTGGGGCAAGCCGCTCTTCGACTGGATCGCGGAGGAACCGGACCGGGTCGACGGCTTCAACGCCGCCATGGGCAACTTGCTCGCCCTCCGGCAGGACGCCCTGGACAGCCTGGACCTGAGGAAGGTCCACCACCTGGTCGACATCGGCGGCGCCGACGGCACGGCGCTCGCCGCGCTCGCCCGGCGGCACGAGTGGCTCTGGGGCACCGTCTTCGACCTGCCGCACGTCGTGGCGGGCGCCGAGCCCGTGCTGCGCGCGGCCGGCGTGGCCGACCGGGTCGGCACCTGGGGCGGCGACTTCTTCGAGAGCGTGCCGCCCGGCGCGGACGCCTACCTGGCCTGCTTCATCCTCCACGACTGGAACGACGACCAGTGCGCCCGCATTCTGGACCGCGTACGCCGGGCCGCGGGATCCAGGGCCCGTCTCTTCCTCGTGGAGACCGTCCTCGACGAGGGCGCCGCCCCCGAGGTCGCGACGCTGCTCGACCTCACGATGATGGGCATGCTGAACGGCCGCGAACGCAGCCGCGCGGACTGGCGGTCCCTGCTGTCGGGCGCGGGGTTCCGCCTCGACCGTGTCGTGGAGACGAACGGCCCGATGTGCGTGATCGAGGCGACGAGCCTGTAGCGGCACCGTTCCGGTGCCGTCCGCGCGTACGGCCCTAGGATGGGGCCATGCCGGAGCGCACGGAAACCTCACCTGCACACCATGGGCACCAACGGAGTCCGGGCAGGGAGCAGTTGGAGACCGCCACGACCGTCTTCGCGCTGCTCGCCGACCCCACCCGGCTGCACCTGCTGTGGCTGCTGGCCGGGGGAGAGGCGGACGTGACCGAGCTGGCCTCCGAGAGCGAGGCGGCGCGGCCCGCCGTCAGCCAGCACCTGGCCAAGCTGCGGCTCGCGGGGCTGGTCCAGGCCCGCAAGGACGGGCGCCGGATGGTGTACTCGCTGCGCGACGGCCATCTGCGACGGCTGGTCACCGAGGCGCTCAGCCACGCCGACCACCAGGTCACCGGAGCGCCCTGGCACGCGTGATGTCTTTCCCGCCGACGTGTGCGCATCTGCGCACACGTCGTCTACCGTGAAGGTGTCCGGGCCGTCGACCCAGGGGGCACCGTCATGCGCTCAGTGCTGCGGAACCGCACCTATCGCCGCCTGTTCACCGCCCAAGTCGTCGCCCTCACGGGCACGGGACTCGCCACCGTGGCCCTGAGCCTCCTGGCGTACGACCTCGCCGGAGCGGACGCCTCCGCCGTCCTCGGCACCGCACTGGCGATCAAAATGGTGGCCTACGTGGGCCTCGCCCCGTTGATCGGCGCCTTCGCCGACCGTGTGCCCCGCCGCGCCCTGCTGGTGTCGATGGACGGGATCCGCGCCGGCACCGCGCTCGTCCTGCCGTTCGTGAACCAGGTCTGGCAGGTGTACGTCCTCATCCTCCTGCTCCAGGCCGCGTCGGCCGCCTTCACCCCCACCTTCCAGGCGACCATCCCCGACGTCCTGCCCGCCGAGCGCGACTACCTGCGCGCCCTGTCGCTCTCCCGGCTCGCGTACGAACTCGAGAGCCTGCTCAGCCCGGTCCTGGCCGCCGCCCTGCTCGCAACGGTCACGTACAGCTGGCTGTTCGCCGGTACGGCCCTCGGCTTCCTCGCGTCGGCGGCCCTGGTCGTGTCGGTCGCACTGCCCGCGCCGCGCCCGGTCGAGCGCGCCGGCGGCGTCCCTGCACGGGCGACGTTCGGCGTTCGGCTCCACTGGGCCACGCCCCGGCTGCGCGCCCTGCTCGCGCTGGACCTCGTCGCCGCGGCCGCGGGAGCCATGGTCATCGTCAACACGGTGGTGCTCGTCAGGGAGCACCTGCGGCTCGGAGCGGGCCACGTGTCGCTGGCCCTCGGCGCGTTCGGGGCCGGTTCGATGGTGGCGGCCCTGCTCATGCCGCGCGCACTGGAACGCTTCGGGGACCGCCGCGTCATGCTGCCCGCCGGGTTCCTCCTGGGCGCCGTCCTGACCTCGCTCACCCTCGGCCTCGCGCACGGCAGTCGGTCCTGGGGCGGGCTGCTGGCCGCGTGGGCGCTCCTCGGCGCGGGCTCGTCCATGGCCCTGACCCCGGCGGGCGGGTTGATCCGCCGCTCGGCCGCGCCCGCGGATCTGCCGGCCGCGTTCGCCGCCCAGTTCGCGCTCAGCCATGGCTGCTGGCTGCTCACGTACCCGCTCGCGGGGTGGCTGGCCGCCGTCGCGGGGATGACCGCGGCGGCGGCGACGCTCACCGGCCTGGCGCTCGTCGCGGCGACCGCCGCCGCGCTGCTCTGGCCGACCCACGACCCGACCCGGCTGACTCACCACCACACCGCCCTGCCCGCCGACGACCCGCACCTCGCCGACGCGCACGCGGGCCCCCACGGCTGGCGGCACGCGCACGACTACGTCATCGACGTCCGCCACCCGAAGTGGCCGACCCCGACCCACGCCGGTCCGTACTAGCGCCTGTGTCGGAAGTCCCGTCTGCCGGGCGTCACCGGGCCCGCCCTCCGGGCGGACGACGGGACTTCCGACACAGGCCCTAGCGCCCCACCTCGGACAGTCCCTCGCCGTCCGCGAGCCGTGCCCGTACGGTCACGCGGGCGTCCTCGGGAGCCCGGACGGCCAGGGTGCGGCCGCGCCGTTCCGTGTCGACGTCCCCGGTGACCGTGATCCGGGTGACGTCGCGGCTTCCGGCGGCGAGGAGATACCGGTGGCCTGAGCCGGCCGCCGTCCACCGCGTACTCGCCACGACATGCTGTCCGAAACGGCTGCAGGCGGCCGTCGAACGGGCCCGCCCCACGACCTTCGCCGGGGCCGTCGCGGACTCGGCGGACGTACGGAACTGGAGCAGGACGCTTCCCGGCCCGCGCCAGGTCGAGGCGCGCGTGCACGACCACACGGCCCGGCCGCCGCCCTCCGGCAGCTTCTGATCGGCGAAGTCCCACTGGTTGACGGCCCGCACGCCGCTCCCGCGCAGTTCGGAGAGGCGGCAGGCGCCGCGCGCCCAGCTCTGCAGCGCCGTGCCGCTGGTGGCCTCGCGCGGCTGGCGGGCCGGCGCGCCGGTGCCGGGCAGCGGCGTGTAGCTGAGGTGGGCGGGGGCGAGGTCGCCGAGGTCGGTGACGAGGAAGG
Organism: Streptomyces venezuelae; assembly: GCF_008642335.1. NCBI lineage: Bacteria > Bacillati > Actinomycetota > Actinomycetes > Kitasatosporales > Streptomycetaceae > Streptomyces > Streptomyces venezuelae. The sequence goes on from NZ_CP029191.1 coordinate 7,996,732, forward strand.
CGTGCTTCTCCACGATGCGGGCGGACGAACGCAGTTGGAGCACGGGCAGGCTGTCGCAGGGGGCCGCGGCCGATGGTGCGTCGACGGCCGCGGTGAGGCCCTGGCCGGTCACGTCGAGAGGCCGACCGGGGGAGTTGGGGCGCAGCAGGTCGCGCGTTCGGGCCTCCGCGATCCACGGAGCGGTGAGGTAACGGATCTTGCCGTCCTTGCGGCTGACGGCGAGCGCCGCCGCCGTGGTCACGTCGGAGTCGTCGGCGCGCGAGAAGTCGAGGGACGCGGGCTCGGTCGGGGACGCCGGTTCCACGTAGCGCACGACACGCCTGCCGTCGTGGAACAGGACGACCGCCTCGCCGCCCACGACGTCGGCGTACAGCAACTGGGTCGACCTGGGCGGGGGTTCGGTGGTCGTCGCTCGGGCGGCGCCGACGCGGGTGCCGGGTGGCGGGTCGGTCCAGGCGGCGAGGGCGCGGGTGAGCAGCTCGCGGTCGTCGGCGCGGGAGCCGCGGGCGGGCCAGGCGCTGAAGTCCACCCGGGAGGTGTCGGCCCACACACCGGGAGGAGTGCGGAGCAGCGCGTCGGCACTGATCGCGGGGCGCCCACCGGTCTGCCGTGCCGGCTTGTCGCCCGGGACCGGGACGGGCCCGATCGTCAGGAGCGCCGCGCAACTGATCGCGGTGATGCCCGCCGCGCACCAGACGAGCCGGAAGCGGCGTCGGCGGCGGAGCAGGTCGGTGGGGCGGGTCTGCACCGAACAGGCGTCGAACTCCTGCGAGCGCAGCAGCTTGCCCGCCGCCTCGCCGACGGTCTCCTCGACGCGGCGTGCGGCGCGCAGCGCGGCCTCCGGGTCGGGCACGTCGGCGGCGGTGAGCAGGTCCACGACCTCAGGGTGGGGCAGGCGGTCCAGCCTGCACAGCACGAACGCGGCGCGGGCGGGCGCGGGAAGCTCGGAGAGGACCTGCGCGAGTGCGATCTCCTCCGTGCCGCCCGCGCGCGGGAACAGCCGCAGCCCCCACACGACGGGGAGCGCCGGACGCAGTTGGCGGGGCGGCGGCAGCCGGTCCGGCCACCCGCGGGGCCGCCGCTCGTGGGCCAGCGCGGCGCACAGCACGCGCGCGGTCATGTATGCCGTCCCCGTCCTGGCGGGCTCGGCCTCCCGCGGCCCGCCCCCGTCCGCACTCCCGGTACGCGGCAACGGAACCCGTGCCGTCGCATGCCGCACCCGAAAGCCCGGCAGGGCGCGCTGTACCAGAGAATGCGCGGCAAGAACACGCCGGTGCCGGCTGAGTCTGCCGGGCAGGGTGAGGTACGCGAGGCGTACGAGCCGGGTGTACTGGTCGACGATGACGGCCTCGGCATGGTCGAGGGCCACGGGCTCGAACGCCTTGGCCCGGCGCCGCTGCGATGTGCTCATCGATCGAGTGACCTTCCGAAGGCTGACGGTGTTACGTCCTGACCTCCGTCAAACGAGTGAATCGTGCGATGGTCACAGCCGGCCCTTGAGCAGGGAAGACATGCGCTGTTGCCGTTCGGTGACACCGGGGACACAGCTGTGACGTGGTGGAGGGCAACGGCTTCGGGGGGTCGCGGGTCGTATGGAGCGTGGGATCAAGGGAGCGGTTTCTGATGACGCGCACGGGGTCCCGGACCAGCAGTACGCCGAACCACATCCGATGGGGGAACACGATGGAGATGAACAAGCGCGTGAACAAGGGACTGCTCGCCGTGGGAGCCGCGCTGGCCGCCGCCGGCGTCGCCGCGAGCACCGTGCCGGCCGCCGCGGCCGGCACCCCCCGCTTCCTGTCGCCGAGCGAACTGCCGCCGCACGCCTCGTCCTCCTGGACGGCCGGGCCGGTCACGGCGGGTCAGCCCGACCCGCTGCCGATGTGCGTCGGCGAGGCCCTGCCGTCGATCTCGGTGCACCGCAGCTACCACACCGACCTCGACACGACCGCTCTCCAGGTGACCGTCGTCGAGCGCAGCGAGCAGCGCGCCAAGGACTTCGCCGCCCTGCTGAGGAAGAACCTCGACGGGTGCGCGGAGTCGGTGATGAAGCAGTACCCGGACGTCACCGCGGAGCAGAAGTACTACGGAAAGGTGGACGTCGAAGAAGGCGCCCACGTCTACGGCGTCCACACCACCGCCACGTGGGGCGCCTCCGACATCAACATGTTCTCGGTGGGCCGCGACGGCAACACGGTGACGCTCGTGAGGTGGGGGCAGATGGGCGACTTCGCGAACGCTCAGGCGGCCGACTTCAAGAAGACGACCGCCACCGCCGTGAACAAGCTCTACTGATCCGACCTCGGCTTTCCCGCCGCGGGGTGGGAGAATCGGCCGACCGGGGAGAAGCCGGGGGCCGGAGTGGCGCCCGGCACCCCGTGGTGGGGAGGAACGACGGTGGTGGAGTGGCGGTACATCGCCAAGGGCGCAAGAGCCGTCCCTGAACCCATGGCGACGCCGTTCGTCTGGACGACGGCCTGTTCGGGCTCCCTCGTGCTGGTCATCGCGTTCGACCTGCTCGGCGCGCTCGACCGCACGGGCCTCGCGCTCGCGGCGCTCTCCGTACTGGCAGCACTCGTCGGCACGCTCGGCCGGTTCGTCGCGGCGCCCGGCACCGCCCTGCTCTGCTGGGCCCTGCTGAACGTCTTCGCCGCCCACCCCACCGGGGAACTCTCCTGGGCAGGGCACCGGGACCCCGGCTGGGTGGCGTGCCTGCTGGCCGCCGCCCTCGTCGGAACGGCGGTGGCCCGGGTGCGGTACGCCCGGGCCGCGTACCGCCGCATCACCCCGTTCGACGGCGCCGCCTGACCACGCGTACATCCCTCTCGTACACCCCTCTCGTACGTCCTCGTCCGCCACCGGACCGGGTCTCGCGCACCCGTCTTTGCATGACCATGCGCGATGATGCATACTCTTCCTATGTCTAAGGTCCTCACCTCCCTCCCCGCCGGCGAGCGCGTCGGCATCGCCTTCTCGGGCGGTCTCGACACCTCCGTCGCGGTCGCGTGGATGCGCGACAAGGGCGCCGTCCCCTGCACCTACACCGCCGACATCGGGCAGTACGACGAGCCCGACATCGCCTCGGTGCCCGGCCGCGCCAAGACCTACGGCGCGGAGATCGCACGCCTGGTCGACTGCCGTGCCGCGCTGGTGGAAGAGGGCCTTGCCGCGCTGACCTGCGGCGCGTTCCACATCCGCTCCGGCGGTCGCGCGTACTTCAACACCACGCCGCTCGGCCGCGCCGTCACCGGCACCCTCCTGGTCCGCGCGATGCTCGAGGACGACGTCCAGATCTGGGGCGACGGCTCGACCTTCAAGGGCAACGACATCGAGCGGTTCTACCGGTACGGCCTGCTGGCCAACCCGCAGCTGCGGATCTACAAGCCCTGGCTGGACGCCGACTTCGTCACCGAGCTCGGCGGCCGCAAGGAGATGTCGGAGTGGCTGCTCGCCCACGAGCTGCCCTACCGCGACAGCACGGAGAAGGCGTACTCCACCGACGCCAACATCTGGGGCGCCACCCACGAGGCCAAGACGCTGGAGCACCTGGACACCGGCGTGGAGACCGTGGAGCCCATCATGGGCGTGCGGTTCTGGGACCCCGAGGTCGAGATCGCCGCCGAGGACGTGACGATCGGCTTCGACCAGGGCCGCCCGGTCACCATCAACGGCAAGGAGTTCGCCTCCGCCGTCGACCTGGTGATGGAGGCCAACGCCATCGGCGGCCGCCACGGCATGGGCATGTCCGACCAGATCGAGAACCGGATCATCGAGGCCAAGAGCCGCGGCATCTACGAGGCGCCCGGCATGGCCCTGCTGCACGCCGCGTACGAGCGCCTGGTCAACGCGATCCACAACGAGGACACCCTCGCCCAGTACCACAACGAGGGACGGCGCCTCGGACGGCTCATGTACGAGGGCCGCTGGCTGGACCCGCAGGCCCTCATGGTGCGCGAGTCACTGCAGCGCTGGGTGGGCGCGGCCGTCACCGGCGAAGTGACGCTGCGGCTGCGGCGCGGCGAGGACTACTCGATCCTCGACACCACGGGCCCCGCGTTCAGCTACCACCCGGACAAGCTGTCCATGGAGCGCACCGAGGACTCCGCGTTCGGCCCGGTCGACCGCATCGGCCAGCTCACCATGCGCAACCTCGACATCGCCGACTCGCGCGCCAAGCTGGAGCAGTACGCGGGCCTCGGCCTGATCGGCACCGCCAACCCGTCCATCGGGGCGGCCCAGGCGGCCGCCACCGGGCTGATCGGCAGCATGCCGGAGATGCCGGAAGGCGGCGCCGAGGCCATCGCGTCGCGCGGCCAGGTCTCCACCGAGGACGCGGCCCTCGACCGCGCCGCGATGGAGTTCGGCACGGACTGATCCGCGGGCGACCAGGGCGGCAGCCGCTGACGGCACATGAGGCCGGCGCGACACCGGAAGGTGTCGCGCCGGCCTCATCCGTTTCGGGAACGCTTCTGATTCGTTGATGTCTTTGTGGGTACCCGGGGGCAGTCGGCGTACGGCACCTGTCCCGAGGGACGCCCGATCCACGTGGTGAAGCCCACGACCAGTGAGGTTTTACGCGACTGTAGAAGTGTGGCTAGGGTGCCGGAGATGTTCTGCGACGGCGCATCACCCGCATTTAGAGCAAGACGCGATTTCGCAGGCCCAGGTTCACCGTGGGAGGCATCTTGAGTGAGACCGCACGGCCGACGGGCCGTCACGCGTTGGCGCTGCCTCCCCAACGGCCCGCGCTGCCCACGCCCGCCCTCGGAAGCCGGGCCGCGGACGCGGCGAAGCCGACCCAGCAGCGGGACTCGTTCTTCGACAACGCCAAGTACCTGGCGATCGTCCTCGTCGCCATGGGGCACGCGTGGGAACCGCTGCGCGGCGACAGCAGGGCAGCCGCCGCGCTGTACATCACCGTCTACACGTTCCACATGCCGGCGTTCATCGTCATCTCCGGCTACTTCTCCCGCAGCTTCGACGCGAGCCCGAAACGCATCGTCCGCCTGGTCACGGGCGTCGCCGTGCCCTACGTGATCTTCGAGGTCGCGTACACCTTCTTCAAGAGATGGGCGGGTGGCGACCCCGACTACCCCATCAGCCTGCTCGACCCCTGGTACCTGACCTGGTTCCTGGCCGCGCTGTTCATCTGGCGCCTCACGACCCCCCTCTGGAAGCTCGTGCGCTGGCCGCTGCCGATCGCGCTCGCCATCGCCGTCCTCGCGTCCGTGTCCCCCGACATCGGCGACGACCTCGACCTGCAGCGCGTCCTGCAGTTCCTGCCGTTCTTCGTCCTCGGCCTCGTCCTGAAGCCCGCCCACTTCCAGATGGTGCGGCGCCACGAGGCACGCATCCTGGCCCTGCCGGTCTTCGCCATGGCCCTCGCCTTCGCGTACTGGGCGGCCCCGCGCATGAACGCGGCGTGGTTCTACCGCCGCGACAGCGCACAGGAACTGGCCGCGCCCGGCTGGTCCGGCGCCGTCATGACCATCGGGCTCTTCGGCTGCTCGCTGGTCCTCGTCGCCTGCTTCTTCGCATGGGTGCCGGGGCGGAAGCTGTGGTTCACGGCCCTGGGCGCCGGCACGCTGTACGGCTACCTGCTGCACGGCTTCCTCGCCAAGGGATCCCGCTTCTGGGACTGGTACGACGCCGACTGGGTCCACCGCCCGCTCGGCGAGATCACCGTGACCCTCCTCGCCGGAACGGTGATCACCCTTCTGTGCACGCCGCCGGTACAGCGCATGTTCCGGTTCGCCATGGAGCCCAAGATGACCTGGGCCTTCAGACAGGACGCGACCGCCCTCGCCAGAGGGAAGGGACTGGCGCAGGTGCAGGGCCAGGAACAGCAAGAACAGAAACAGCAAGAACAGAAACAGAAGGCACCGGCCGAGTGAACCCCCCGGCCCGGCCTCCCGCGGTCCACTACGAGAGCGTCCTAGAGACGCTGCCCGCGGGACGCCGGGCCGTCGTCGTCCTCGACCACGACGACCGGCAGGTCGGCAGCCTCGAATTCCAGGTCTGCCACCCCTGCCGGCTCGGCCACATCTGCGGCGTCGCCGTCGCCGACCACTGGCAGGGCCAGGGCATCGGACGGCACGCCGTGCACCTCGCCCTCGCCGTCGGCGCCGGATACGCCTGGTCCACCTCACGCCAGTCGTCCGCCGGGCGCCGCTTCTTCACCGCCATGGAGGACGAGACGGGGACCGCCTTCCCGTCCGGCGGCACGCGGTGCCCGCACATGGACCCCCGCACCGGGTGGCACGCCGCGCTGCGGCGGCGGAAAGTGATCAGGGAACCCGAGGACGACCAGGACCGTTGTCCTGAAACACCCTGAACGAGGAGCACCGCATTGTCCGCCCCACCGACGGACCCCCCACCGCTCTCCCCGGCGACGCGCCGATGAGCGCCGCCCTCGGCCTGCTGGCCGTCTTCGTCCTCACCGCCGGCACCGGATACTTCGTGGCGCAGGAATTCGCGTACGTCTCCGCGGACCGCCTCGCCCTGGCCCGCGAGGCCGCCGCGGGCGACAAGCGGGCGGCCCGCGCCCTGAAGGTGCTCGAACGGCTCTCCTTCATGCTGTCCGGCGCGCAGCTCGGCATCACCGTGACCGGCCTGGTCGTCGGCTTCATCGCGGAACCCGCCGTGTCCGCCCTGCTCAGGCCCGCACTGACCGGCATCGGCATCCCCGAAGGTGCCGTCGGCGGCATCTCCGTCGTCCTCGCCTTCGTCCTGGCCACCGTCGTCCAGATGGTCCTGGGCGAACTGGCCCCCAAGAACCTCGCGCTCGCCGTGCCCGAGCGCCTCGCCAAGTCCCTGGCGGCCTCCACCCTCGCCTATCTGAAGGTGGTCGGACCTGTCGTGCGCATCTTCGACAGCGCCGCCAACAGGCTGCTGCGCCGCGTCGGGATCGAACCCGTCGAGGAACTGCACCACGGCGCGACGCTGGAGGAGCTCGGCCATCTCATCGGCGAGTCCCACGAACAGGGAGAGCTCCCCAAGGACACCGCGACGCTCCTCGACCACGCGCTGGAATTCTCCGACCGCACCCTCGACGAGGTCATGGTGCCGCGCGCCGACGCCGTCTTCGTCCGCAAGGAGGCGAGCGCGGCCGACGCCATCGAGCTGATCGCCGCGCACGGCCACTCGAACTACCCCGTCCTCGGCGACCACCCCGACGACATCGGCGGCGTCCTCGGCGTCCGCGAGCTGACACGGCTCACCGCGGGAAGCCTGTCCGGCACGACCGCAGGCGCGGTCGCCCGACGGCCGCTGCTCCTGCCGGACACCCTCGAACTGCCCGACGCCGTCGAGCAGATGCGGCAGCGCGACGACGAGTTCGCCGTCGTCCTGGACGAACACGGAGGCGTGGCGGGCATCGTCACGTACGAGGACATCGCCGAGGAGCTCGTCGGCGACATCGCCGACGAGAGCGACACCGTCGTCGAACTGGCCGTCCCCGACGGCCGGGGCTGGCTGGTGGACGCCGGGCGCCGCCTCGACGAGGTCGCCGAGGCCACCGGGATCGAACTGCCCGAGGAGGACGACTACGACACCGTCTCCGGGTTCGTCGTCGACCGGCTCGGCCGCTTTCCGTCCGTGGGCGACAGACTCATCGTGCAGCTGCCCGACGGGGACGCGGTCGTGATCGACGTACGCACGCTGGAGCGGCACGTCGCGGAGCAGGTTCGCATGGAGCGGCTCCCCGAGGCCCGCCCCGATGTCCCCCTCGCCGACAGAGAACGGACGGACGACGAGGAGCCGCGCGCATGAGCTTCCCGATGGTGCTCTTCCTGACCGTCCTGCTGCTGATCGGCAGCGGCTTCTTCGTGGCCGCCGAGTTCGCGCTCGTCGCCGCCAGACGACACCGCATGGAGAAGGCCGCGTCCGACGGACGGCGCGGAGCCAAGGCGGCCCTCGCCGGCATGCGCGAACTGTCCCTGATGCTGGCCGGCGCGCAACTCGGCATCACCGTCTGCACCCTGGGCCTCGGTTCGATCTCCAAGCCCGCGATCTCGCACGCACTCGATCCGCTGCTGCACCGCTGGGGCCTGCCGAGCGGCGTCAGCTACGGAGTCTCCTTCGCCTTCGCGATGATCGTCGTCGTCTTCCTGCACATGGTCGTCGGCGAAATGGCGCCCAAGTCGTGGGCCATCGCCCACCCGGAGCGCTCGGCCATGCTCCTCTCACCGGCCTTCCGTGCGGTCGTCAAGGTCGTCCGCCCCCTCATCGGACTGCTCAACAAGGTCAGCAACGCCCTGGTGCGGCTGTGCCGCGTCACCCCGCGCGACGAGCTCGCCCCCGTCCACGACCGCGAGCAGCTCACCCACCTCGTCACGGAGTCCGCGCGCCTCGGCCTCATCAGTGAGCACGACTCGGAACTGATCACCAACTCCCTCACCGAGCCGGACTCACCGGTCGGCGACCTCCAGACACCCGCCGCCCAGATCACCTCGGTCCCGGCCGCGGCAGGCGTCGACGACATCCTCGCCACGGCCGCCGCACACGACCGCAGCCGCCTCCTCGTGTTCGAAGGCCCCCTGGTCCTCGGCTCGGTGCACGCCCGCGACGCCCTGATCGCCCGCGCGCGTGACCGCACCGAGGTCACCGCGCGCGAACTGGCACGTCCCGTACCGGAACTGGCCGCGAAGGACACCCTCGGCCACGCCATCGAACAGCTGCGCAGACACCGCGCCTCCCTCGCCGTCGTCAGCGACGACACGGGCCGCCTGACCGGCATGGTCACGCTCGACGACCTGCTGGCCCGCCTGATGCACGCCGCACCACCGCCGATCGGAACACGGCAGTAATGCGCGTAGCACCGTTCACTTCCGATCATTGTGCGCGGTGACGGCCCCGAGCGGCGGACACGTCTCTATCGTGGCTCACCGTGCCGCAGAAGGTGTTCCCTGGCGGTCCATTCGAAGACCTGGGGGTGAACGATGGCCGCTGCTGACGGCGCGGCATCTGTCGGCACGATGCCGGTGCAGCAACTCCGGGCGGGAGATCACGCGTTCGTCAGCTACGCGGACGACGACGCGGGCCGCGACGTCGTCACCACGTTCACGTGGACGGGACTCGCCCGGCACGAGAAGGTCATGGTCTTCTCCGCACCGCAGACGGACGAGAGCGAGGTGTGGAACAGCCTGGACGCGCCGGGCCCCCTCCTGGGGGCCGCCCGCGAGCGGGGCCAGCTGGTCGTCAGCAGCATGCGCGCACTCATCCACCCCGCCCCGCACTTCACGCCCGAGCGCCAGTGGCAGCGCATCGAGGAGGAGACCGGCCGCGCACTGCGAGAGGGCTACCGCGGGCTGCGCACGTATATCGACATGCACTGGGTGGCGGACCTCGACGCCGACATCGCGGTGATGATGCACCGCGAATCGCACGCCCAGCACCTGTTCACCGACCGCCCGTACACCGAGATCTGCGCCTACGACAGCCGTTCCTTCGCCCCCGACGTCCTGACGGCCATGCACCGGGCCCACCCGTGCCGACTGCTCTCCCGCCTCGGAGAACTCCACGTGGAACAGGCGCCGGGCACCGTGCGCCTGGCGGGCGAGGCGGACGTCGCCACCCGCGAACAGTTCCTCTCCGCCGTACGCGAAGGGCTCCTGCGCACGGCGGACGAACGGCGGCTGACGCTGGACATGTCCCAGCTCATCTTCCTCAGCGCCGCCTGTGCCGTGGACCTGCTGCGGCTGGCCGCGTCGGCCGAGGACCACGGGATCCGGGCCCTGTGCCATCCGTCGGGCGCCCGCATGCTGCGCATGGCGGGCGCGGAGAACATGCCCAACCTGCTGCTCAGCGAGGTGACCCGCCGATGACGTCGCTCGGCCCCGCCGAACCGCCGGCCGCCCCCCTGCTGGAATGCCCCTTCACCCAGGACGATCTGCCGCGTCTGCGCATGCTCGTCGACCAGTACGCCGACCGCGAGGGACTGCCCGAACCGCAGCGGGGCGACTTCATCGTGGCCGTCGACGCGGTGGCCACGAACGCCATCACCCACGCGGGCGGCGGCGGCACGCTGACACTGCGGCGCGTCGACGGCCACCTGGAATGTCACATCCGTGACTCGGGACCGGGCTTCACCGCGGACGCCATCCCGCCGCTCGCCCCGGGCGTCGGTGTCCCCGGCGAGGGACGCGGACGCGGCCTGTGGCTCGCCCGCCACGTCACCGAGTATCTGAAGGTCTCGACGGGCAGCATCGGAGCCGTCGTCACCCTCGCCATGCGCCTGCCGCACTGAGACCGTCAGCCCGCGCTCGTGACGTCCGCCGTCGTCAGCACCTCCACGGTCAGGGCGCTCTCGACCTGCCTGACGGTATGGAACGTCACGAGATCCTCAGGACCTCCCTGACGCCGCGGCCCGCCGCCGACCAACATGCCGACCAGCCGGGCCCCGTACACCATGTGCCCGTCGACCACCCTGTCGACCGGCACGAACACGGGAGCCCCCGAGTCGCCGCCGGCCACGATGTTCACCCCCTCCTTCCCCGCGAGCACCAGACCGCGCGTGCACACGATGGGCGGCTCTTCGCTGCACGACTCACCACTGGTCAGGTTGTACACCTCGATGTCGCAGACCAGCTTGGTCACCTTCCCGCTGACACACACCCGCTGCCCACGCACGGGAGCGTCAGCCTTCTCCAGTACGCGGCGGGCGACGGGGGAGCCCGGCGGACCGCCGTCCGTCCAGATGGTCGTCGCGTACACCTGCGGCTTGAGGCGGGTACCGCTGATCATCGCGGCGTCCACCGTCTCCGTCTCGTACGACTCGAGGAACGTGCCGAACCTGAACTCGCCCGACGTCGCGTCCGTCCCGGTCGGCGCGCAGTGCCCGGCGCTTGCCATGCCGAGCCTGTCGCTGACCACCTTGCGCACGGCGAACCCCGACGAACAGGCGAACGTCCGTCCCCCGTACGTCACGCGGTACTCGGCGCCGCCGCGGTGCGGCTGCGGGTCGTTGAACCTGCTCGCCGGGGCGCCGGACGCGGGCGAGGACCACGTCAGGACCAGCAAGAGGGCCACCAGGCAGTAGGCGAAAGGTCGTCCTGACACCCGAACCTCCTAGAGCTCGAAGTCGATCCGCCCGAGCACGCCGACACTCAGGCCGAAGTAGTCGGCGTGCACCGGCCGCCGGGCCGCGGGCACGGCCGTGCCGTTCACCGTGAGCGTGTCCGTGGCGGTGTCCGCGTCGGTGCGGTACAGCTCGTACTCCTGCACGAGCAGCCGGTACGAGGTCAGCAGCTGCACATCCGGCACGGCGATGCCCCCGTCCCACACGATTGAGCCCCCGTCGGCCCGGCACGTCAGCTCCGCCGGAGCACCCGTCTGCTTCCAGTCCATCTCGTCCGTCTGGAGGGTCGCCCGGCTCTGCAGGGTCACCACGACCCGGCGGCTCGCGGCCGCGGCGACGACTCCGGTGCCGCTCAGCTCGCCGAGTTCGTTGTACGTCGCCGGTCCCGCGAGCCGCACGGTGAGCCGGTCGCCGTCCCTGCGGCCGGTGACCGAGCGGTCCGGCACGAGCTGCGCGAACTCCGCGCGCTCCACCTTCGACAGATGCAGCGGATCGACCGAGTACGGCTGATAGCGGGCAAGGGCGAGCCGCACGTACGGGAAGTACGACTTCGCGGTGGTGGCCGCGTCGCCGAAGTCCACGTCGATGTCGACGTACCAGAGCCGCCGCTCCGCATGGAACTCCGGAGCGAACGCCACCGCGTCCACGGCCACCGGCGCCGCGTCGGGGGACTCGGCGAGCCGCAGCCCCCGCAGACTCTTCGCCGCGTTCGGGAAGTGTGCGGCGGCCGGGTTCGGCAGGACCGTGGAGTCGGCCCACACGGGGTCCACGCCCCAGCGGGTGACGAAGGCGTCCGGCAGGGCCGCGCCCGCCGGATCGAGCAGGACGGCCAGCATCTCGTCGTCCCCGGAGGAGAACCACGGCCGGTTCAGATAGGCGCGCAGGCCCGCGGGGCGGCGGCGTCGGGTGACGGACCGGCGCTGCTCGTCGACGGTCCGCTGCCAGCGGAAGGTCGGCACCACATAGGCCACCGAGGGCGGCTCGGGACGGCGCGAGCTGGGCACGGGCAGGGGAGCGGCGGCCGGGCCGACCCGGGTGACGTTCGCCCGGTCCTGCGTGATGCTGGGGTGGAAGTACTCGCGGAACCGGGTGACGGCGGTCGGCGTGTAGCGGACGTTGCGGTGCCTGGTGTCGCCGAACTCATGGGTGCGGTCGACCTGTTGCTCGTCGGCGGTGTAGGCGAGGGTGATGTCCTCCAGGTGCGTGTGGCCGTCGATCCGGACCGGCTCGGGTCGGGTGACGTCGTCCAGCCACTCGCTCCAGTGCGCGTCCACCTCGACGTGACCGCTGCTCTCGGCGTGGCTCGTCAGCGTCCCCGTCAGCCGCGCCGCGGTCTGCTCGGCCGCGCGGTGCGGGACCAGTTCACCGAGCCCGGGGCGGAGCACGGGCTTCTCCACCGCGTGGACCAGCGTCAGCTCGACCCAGGGGGTCAGCATCCAGTTCTCGCCGTCGGCGCTCGCCCGGGTGACGAAGGCCTTGTCTGCGGCGGGCAGGTCCGTCCAGAACGTGGAGCCGGTCAGCAGGCTCCACTGCCTCAGCAGCGGCAGCTTGGCCGTGTCGACATAGCAACTCAGCCGGACCGTGGCGATCTCACCCTTGGTGAGGAACACCTCGAGGACCCGTTCGCGCACGCCGTCGCGCCAGTGCGGTTCCCCGTCGCCCTCCCGCACCCGCAGCTTGAACGGCTTGGCCTGCGGCCACGGGCCGGGGAACGGGATCTTGCGGTTCTCCGTGTCCCCGGGCAGACCGCGCAGCAGAACGCCCTCGGCCAGGACGTCCGGAAGGTACGGCAGGATCAGCTGGTCGGCGCTGTGCACCACGAACTCGCCCTGCCGCAGGCAGGCGCCGCGGCGGGGGAGGGGCAGCCGGGTGAGCGGCAACGGGTCGTGCACGTCGTGCTTGGCGATGTGGATGTCGCCCTCGCGCAGCAGATCGTGCTCCAGGTGCGGCCACTCCGGGTCCCGCACCTTCGTGTCCAGGAAGGACCCGGCCTCGCGGGACGCGACGGCGACGTACTCCTCACGGACCTCGGCGGAGGTGTCGGGGCCGAACACCGCGTCGAACACGCCGTGCTCCTCGGCCATCTGCAGGGCCGTCTTCGGCGGCGCCACGTGCCGCTCCGCGACCGGCTTGTACCGCCGGTCCAGATCGTCGACCTCCGAGCGCGCCTCGTGGTCGGGGACGTCGGAACGGCGCAGGGCGTACTCGTCGGTGGAGATCGCGCGGCCGTCGTCGGTGACGGTGCTGCGGATGACGAGGCGCTCGGTGGACTCGCCCTCGTTGAACGGCAGGAGCGGCATCACCACGGGCTGGGGGACCGGCTCCCAGCGGCCGTACGTGATCGCGTCGGAGTGGACGGCGTCCGGGGTGCTCGTCGTGTGGTCGGGGCCGTTGCCCGCCAGGTCGACGGCCCTGGCGCGCATCCGGTAGGTGCGGCCGAACCGCAGCGCGGGCAGCGAGCCCGGCTCGGGGGCGAACTTGGTGTCGAGCGGCACGTCCGGCGACACGGGCGGCGCCGGGGCTTCCGGCTTGTCGTCCAGGCCGATGGTCCGGCCCGGGCGCGGCGCCGCGAGACTCCAGCCGTGCCAGCCGAACACCGCCTGGTGCCCGTACAGCTGCCGGTCGTCGGCCGCGTCGACGGTGACCGCGCTGGCCCGCACGAGCCCCTCGTCGGGACGCACCCCCTGGATCTCGACGGGCTGCTGTCCCGGACGACGCACCGTGTAGCGTCCCCGGCGCCGCAGCAGCGAACGCCACTGTGCGACCCGGCCGGTGGCGGGATCGACGACCCCGATGTCGACGCGGTACCCCCGCAGCAGGTCCACGGCCGTCAGGACGGTCTCCGCCGCGTCGACCTGCCGGCCCACGTCGGCGCCGATGAGCCCGGCGAGGTGCCGGTCGCGGTCGGTGTGCAGCAGGGTGATGCCGGCGCCGCGGGCCGCCGGGGTGCCGGTGCCCGCCACCTGCTGGGCCACCGACCGCGCGCCCCCCGGCACACGACCGCCGTTCCAGAGGGTGTCGATCGTGCGGGCGTAGTCGACGTGCTTGAGAGCCGCTCCGTCCACGTCGAGCTCGGTGAGATGCCACAGCTCGGGGTCGCCGAGATCCAGCATGCGGTCCTTGATCACTTTGCTGTCCCCGACGGCCGCATCGAAGACGCTGCCCCGTGCGTAACGGAAGCGCGTCCACGGGCACTTGCCCGGAGCGTTGAGCACACCGGCATCCGGCAGCGCGTCGTCGAAGTGCACCCGCACCTGAGCCCCGTCCGCCACCCCCGCCGGCATCGCGAAGCTCAGATCGAGGACCAGACCGAACCGCCGCTGCAGCTCCGGATAGTCGCCCAGCAGCCCGCACGCCTCATGGAAGTCGATCCGGTGCGTCGGCTCCTCCGCGACCCCGGGCGGGGACGGCGCCTTGCCCCGGTCGTAGAACCTGGCGGCCTCGGCCAGCGGCAGCATCCGTTTGTCGTCGGAGTACGCCCCGCTCGTCCGGTCCATGAAGCGGGGCGTACGACCGTCGTCGGCCGCCGCACGGCCACCCCGCGGATGCAGCACCTCCTCCACAGCCGCGTACCCGACCTTCGGATCGCGCCCCAGTTCGAGCACCCGGTCCGGAATCAGGTCGGCCACCCGGAACAGCGCGGGAAGCTCCCAGCCACGGTGGTCCGTCGGCGGCTCCTCGCACAACGCCCTTTCCTCCCGGGCCCACGCGGTACGCAGCCTGCTCTGCGTCGTGTACACCGCGATCGACTCGTAGAGCCCGGTCACCTCGTCGTGCACCAGCTTGCCCGGGAAGGAGCGCAGTGTGCGCCGCTCGTCCGCCGCGAACGCGCTGGGCGGCGGCTCTGGAGGCCGTACGAAAGTGGAGTCGTCGAACAGGGTCCGCCACAGGGCGGGATCGGCGGCCGGATAGCGGCCCGTCGGCCGCAGCGCGGTCACGCGCGTGCCCGCCGGACTGTTGAACTCCAGCCACAGCGAGGGAAGAAGGGCAGCAAGCCGCTCCGGCCACTTCGCGAAGTACGGGGACTGACCGAGCGCGCCGATGCCGGTGAGGCTGGGGCTGACGAGCACGGACACGCGTACCGTGTCCGCGTCGGCGACCCCGTCGGGAAGCACGGTCCAACGGATGCTGTCCATGGTCAGTCCACCTCCGCGAACGCGGTGCGGTAGTCGTGGACCGGGTCGATCAGGGCGCCGGTCACCGGGTCGGGGTACGGGGACATCAGATCGACGAAGGTGGGCGGACTGATGGCGGGGCAGGGCGGGTCCCCGGCCGAGACGGCGAACGCGGCGGCTCCGGTGCCGCTGCCCGCGAACTTCTTCTCACAGCTGATCGTCACCGACGTCTCGAAGAAGCCGATCTCGATGCTGATCGTCAGGGTGGCCTTGCCGACCGCGTACCCGTCCTTGTATCCCAGCTCCATGTACAGCTCGATGGAGGCGGAGACGATGCCGAGGACGTCGACCTCGCCGCGCGCCCGCAGATAGCCGACGAGCGTGACGCTGTTCTTCGCCAGATCGAGCCGGAAGTAGATCCCGGCCATCACCGACAGGCTGCCGCTCGCCACGCCGAAGTTCATCGACACGGCGGCCCCGAACTCCAGGGCCGCGTCCAGTACGGCGATCTCCTTGGGGTTCAGGACGATCCCGAAGTAGCCCCCGCCGCCCAGCATCGACACCGTGAGGCGGAACGGCGCCTCACGGCGGCAGAACGCGAACCCGGCCTGGAGCGGCGTGTCGCCGATGAACGGGACGGACAGCACCGCGTTGAGGGAGAGGTTCTCCAGGCTGAAGACGCCGACGGCCGCGTTCGGCAGCTGCATGGAGTAGTTGGCGTGGATCCCCGAGCCGTCGACGGTGATGGCGGGCGGGTCGCTGAAGCCGTCGAGCGGAATGATGTTGCGCAGGGTCTGGACGAAGTCGAGGTTCCCTACGAAGTCGACGCCTCCGAACTTCACCTCGACGTCGGGTTTCTGCCCGGCCCGCATGCTGAAGCGGATCTCGTCGAAGTGCAGCACGACCGCGTCGAACCCGGGGACCATGCGCAGGTCGAACTTGCCGAGGGTGCAGGTGACATCGGCGGCCTGCGGCACGTCCGGCCGCAGCGAGCCGCGCAGGTCGGTGACGAGCGTCAGCTTCCCCGTCGGCCAGAACACGGCGTCCTCGGCCCTGGTCGGCGTCTCCTGGCCCGGCGTCCACGCCTTGATGTCGGGCTGCCACTGCAGCCGGGAGTTGACCACGTCGGGCAGCTTGGCGCCGAGCGCGGCCAGCTCGATCGCCTTCTTCAGCGCGAGGGCCTGGCCGACGGCGCTGTCCCAGGTGGCGGCCTGGTCGGCGATCCGGCCGAGCAGCTGCCGTACGCCGGTGTCGACCCCCGCGGGCAGGGAGACGCGCAGCGCGGCGAGGGCGTCGGCGAACGCGTTGAAGGCGTTCTCGACCTCCTCGATGGTGGTGGGGTCCGGTGCCTGCTCCAGCTGGCCGACGATGTAGTCCACGAGGGTCCGCGCGAAGATCGCCGCGGCGTCGGTCACGCGAAGGACCGCGTCCACGGTCTCGGGGAACTGTTCCTCGACGGACGTGAGCAGATCGCGCAGTCCGCGCAGGTCGCCGAGGAAACCGGTGACCGCGTCGACCGTCGCCGTGAAGAAGTTCGGCGCCTTGAGGTTGTCGAGGCCGATCTCGCTCAGGATCTCGGTGAGCGGGAACATCCCGAACAGCTTGGCCCCGGCAAGCTCCCCGAAGTAGTCGAGGGGGTTGAACCGGCCCTGGGCGAGCTTGGCCCATTTGTCGACGGGCACGGCCCCCGCGGCGGCGCCGGCCGCCGTCCCCTGTGTCGCGGCGACGGGGCCGGTGAGCCGGGAGAGCCCGGCGACGGGGAAGTTGGGCTGGGCAAGGGCGCCGGAGGTCTGCCCCGAACCGCGGAACGTCAGGTCCACGGGCGAGACGAGCTCGACGAAGACCTGCCCCTTGTTCGCCTCGGTGAAGGCGTCCCGTACATAAGGCTCGGGATAGAACACCGACTGCGGCTGGTCGGCGCCGAATCCGCCGAACTGGCCGAGCGCGGGGATCACGGCCCGGGCCCAGCGCACGGTCGGCACGAACCGTGGGTGATCGGTGGGGTCGAGGTTCAGGATGGCCTCGGTGGTCGCGGCGCCCCAGACCAGCTGCCCGGTGGAGAGCGTCGTGTCGCCGGGCTTGCGGCTCGGCGCGTACGCGATGGACTGGCCGCGCACGTCCGCGACGGCACGCCGGACCGCGGGATCGTTCAGGTCCGGAGGCCCTGGGGACGGCTCGGGGACGAGGCTCCGATAGTGCTGGACGATCGCCTGTACATCGGCCTTGTTCTCGTGGACGAGCTTGCCGACGAACGCCATCGGAGTACGGAACTCCAGGAGCCGCCCCTCCAGGTCGACCATGCTCACCTGGAACTGGAAGGGATCCTCGGTGGCGGTGACGGGGAAGAAGGCGAGCTTCTCGTCGGGGTCGCCGCCGACCGCGGAGAGCCCGGGGATGGTCTGCGGCTTCTCCAGATCAGGGGTGACCAGGGTGAGCAGCCGGACGCTGCTGAACGGGAAGAGCCGGTGCAGTCGCCGCTGGTCGTCGATGTCCTCCGGCGTTCCGTAGCCGCGCACCGGTTCGCGCACCATGATGAAGAACCGCTGGTTGAGATAGGCGGCCCGGTCCGGGCGCGTGTGGTCGAACTTGCGCTCGGTGACCTTGACGAGGTCCGCCAGATGTCCGAACGGCCACAGGCGGCCGCGGTACATGACGCGTACGTAGTGGTCACGTCCCAGCGCGGCCCGGTGCCGCCACTGCGTGACGTCGAACCCCTCCGGGGGCCGGTCCCAGCGGCCGAACGAGTCGAGCCAGCCGCCCATGGCGGACAGGACGAGATGGTCGACGTCGAGCGGTGCGGGCGTGAATCCGCCCGGCAGGTTCCGGTTGGAGCTCAGGTGCACGACCGAGGACCGGTCCTTGCGGTCGAGCGCCATCGTGAACTCGTTGCCCCCGGCGGGCAGGGCGTGCGGGTCGGCCGGGTCGAACCCGGGGTCGCGCGTCCACACCGCACGGGCGTGACCGGCCGGCATCCGGGTGTGCCAGAGCTCGACGCGACCGTCCGGATCGGGGAGCGAGGTCGCATGCGTCCAGGTCGCGGTCTGGGGCGGGGAGAGCAGCAGCCGATAGGGGAGCTCGATGCCGGTACGGGGGTTGGCGGCGTCGGACAGGGGGTTCTCGGGGCCGGGGCCGGAGAGGCCGCGCGGGGCGTGCGGGGCGGGCGGGGCTGCCGCGGTGAGAAGCCCCGAGGCGAGGGGACCGGCCGGGCCGTGCCGCGCGGCCAGTTCCGCTGTCGTCCGGGCCAGCCGCAAGGCCTGGAACACATCGACGGGCCGTGCCGCCACCGTGTGCGCCAGACGCGCGGCGGAGGCGGGCTCCCGTGCGGCGTCCACGACATGGAGCGGCAGGGTCCGCATGGCGGTGAGCAGACCCGCTTCGGTGTACTCGACGACGACATCGGCCGCCACCGAGAACACGAGCAGGCTGCGGCCGCCGATGCGCGAGGCGACGGGCGGCGGCTTGTGCGGCTCGCTTCCCGTGCGCGCGGTTTCCGGCAGCCCGGGGCTGACTTCGAAGAAGGCCTGCTCGGCGACGTGCTGAGGGCCGAACGTGACCACGAGGAAGGCGGGTTGCGCGGGCTCCTTGCGCACCAGCCGCCGCGGTCCGAGGAGGGGGCGTTCCAGTCGCAGACCGAGGAACGCGAAGTGGAGATCGAGCAGGTCGGTCGCCCGTAGCAGCCGGTACGGCTCGGGCGGTGGGGGCGCGGCCATGTGACGCTCCTGTCGGACGAGTCAGGAAACGCGTACGAGTCGAACATCCCGTACGGGTGTGGCCGTGCGGGCGTGGCGCCGATCCTCGGAGGAATACCAGGCTCCCGAACCCGCGTGGCACCCTGCACGGAGCCCACACGTCCACCACCCGAACGAGTGAATTGGGTGACTGGTGGGTCCTACGGAAGCGACGCATGAGGAAACGGAATACGCACCGGGGCGGGCGAGTTGATGACAGTTGCCACCGCCACCACCGTTACCGCCGCCGCCACCATCCCGGACGACTCAAGAAGGAGACCCCTATGCCCCTGAGCGTCGAAGAGCGCGAACTGTTCCTGGCCGAGCCGCACATCGGAGCGCTGGCCGTGGCGGCGGAGGCCGGGCGGGCGCCGCTCACCCTGCCGATCTGGTACCAGTACGCCCCGGGCGGCGAGCTCTGGGTGATGACGGGCCGCCACTCGAAGAAGGGAAAGCTGATCGCCGAGGCGGGACGTTTCTCGCTGATGGTCGACCGCCTGGAGCCGACCATCCGCTACGTCTCCGTGGAGGGCCCGGTGGTCCGCACCGAGGAAGCCACCATCGAGCAGCTGCGCGAGATCTCGGCGCGCTATCTCGCGCCCGAGAAGGTCGAGCGGTACGTGGAGTTCGCCTCCAAGGACCACGGCGAGCAGGCCGTCTACTACCTGCGTCCCGAGCACTGGTACTCGTCGGACCTCGGAACCGTCTGAGTCCGAGTGTGAGTCCGAGGCGGTCAGGGCTTGCGGGCGAGCCCGCCGTGTTCACCGATCGGCTCCGTGGCGGGCGCACCGGCCTCCGGGCGCCAGAAGGGCACCGAGACGACGCCCGGCTCCAGGAGTTCGAGTCCGTCGAAGAACGCCGCGATCTTGTCGACGGGCCGCAGGAAGTACGGGACGGCGCCGGTCTCGTTGTAGGCGTCCTGGGCCTGTTCGTAGGCGGCGTCGATGCCGCGTGAGCCGTCGTTGATCGAGAGGTAGCTGCCGGACGGCAGCCCGTCCACGAGCCGGGCGACGATCGCGCGCGCCTGGTCGTAGTCGGCGATGTGCCCGAGGATGTTGCTGAGGATCAGGGCGGTGGGGCGGGTGAGGTCCAGCGTCTCCGCGGCGGCCGCCAGGATGCGGTCGGGGTCGGAGAGCTCCGCGTCGACGTAGGCGGTCGCGCCCTCGGGGGTGGAGGTGAGCAGGGCGCGCGCGTGGGTGAGGACCATCGGGTCGTGGTCCACGTACACGATCCTGGCCTCCGGGGCGAGCCGCTGGGCGACCTCGTGGGTGTTGTCCACCGTCGGCAGTCCGGTCCCGATGTCCAGGAACTGCCGGATGCCCGCCTCGGTGACCAGGTGCGTGATGTTGCGGCGCAGGAAGGCACGGCTGCTGCGGGCCACGGTGACGATGCCGGGGAAGACGGCGCTGTACGCGTCACCGGCCGCCTCGTCGACGGGGTAGTTGTCCTTCCCTCCCAGCCAGTAGTTCCAGATCCGGGCCGAGTGCGGCACCGAGGTGTCGATCTTCTGGTGCGCCGCCGGACCGGGCGTCGTGGCGTGGTCGGTCATGGGTACCGTCCGTCTTTCAACCGTGGCGTGGACTGTTCAACGCACAACTTACGCTGCAAAGGCGCTGTTTGACACACAAGTTCACGGCATCTGTGTACGCCGACGGGGCGGGAGCGGTCCGCCGAGCTCCGCTGGGATCCGGCGGGGTCCGCCGCCCGACCGGCATCCTCGCTCAACTGGTCATATAGGCACCGCCGTTGACGTGCAGCACCTGACCGGTGATGTGGCGTGCGCCGGGGGAGGCGAGGAAAGCGACTGTTTCCGCGATGTCCGCGGGTGAACCGGCGCGACCCGTGACGGTCGCCGCCACGAGCTGCTCACGCCGCTCGTCGGGGAGCCGGTCCCGGAAGAACTCGGTGTCCGCGATGTAGCCGGGCGCGACGACGTTCGCGGTGATGCCGCGAGGCCCGAGCGTGCGGGCGAGGTCCAGGTTCCAGGTGGCGAGCCCGGCCTTGGAGGCACCGTAGGAACCGGCGCCGGACCCTCGGGACGCGGCGATCGACCCGATGTGGACGACCGTGCCCCCGTCCGCGAGCCGCCCGTCCAGGGCCCGGGTGGTCAGCGCGGCGCTGACGAGGTTCGCGTCGAGGTTGGCGCGGAAGGCCTGCGCGTACGCGGTGAGGTCGGCGGCCTCGCGCTCCTGGCCGCGGGCCGTGTCACTGCCGGGTTCGCTGTCGAAGTCGGTGTTGCCGCCGGCGTTGTTGACGAGGACGTCGACCTGTTCGGGGAGTGCGGCGAGGAGGGCGGTGATCGCTTCGGGCCGGGTGTGGTCGCACACCACGCCGGTGGCGCCGGTCTCCGCCGCCAGCCGGTCGAGGGGCTCGCGGCGGCGCCCGGTGACGAACACGGAGTCGCCCCGCTCGGCGAAGAGGGTGGCGACGGCGCGGCCGATGCCGGTGCCGCCGCCGGTGATCAGGACGGTGCGTGCCATAAGGTGAACTCCAACATCCGTTGAGGCCTAAATTTAGAGCTAAACGTAAACGTACCATTGGTGGGACGGATGCCCGGAGGGACCGGGCCGAGATCGGGATTGAGCTTGAGAGGTGGGCGTGGACGCGGACATGGGCGTGGGCGTGGAGAACGCGACGGGCGGCGGGGCGGCGGATTCCGGGGCCGGGAGCGAGGCCGGGAGAGGCGCCGGGGGAGACGCCTCGGGAGCGGAAGGTGGGCGCGGTGACGGTGACCGGGAGGCGGCCGGGACCGCCGCGTACACCGCGCGGGACATCGCGACCGCCTGGGAGCGCGAGCGCCCCGGCACCCCTGCCACGTCGATCGGCATCGTCACGCCGATCTGGCAGCTGGCCAAGCTCTTCGGCGACGACCGGAGGCGGGTCCTCGCCCGCGCCGGCGTGGACACGGCGACGCTGGACCTGCTGAGCGTGTTGCGCCGCAGCGGTGCGCCGTACACCCTGACGACCCGCGAACTGGGCCGGCTCTCCATGGTGACGGCGGGCGCCGTCTCGCAGCGTGTGGCCCGCGCCGAACGCGAAGGCCTGGTCACCCGCCGCCCGGGCGAGGGCAGGCCGCGTACGGTCGAGGTCACCCTGACCGAAGCGGGCCACGCACTCGTGGAGGCGACGGTGGACCAAGTGCTCGGCAGGGAGGCCGACTTGATCAGCGGCCTCACCGCCGAGCAGCAGGCCCGGCTCACCGAGCTCCTCGGCGTCCTGCTGGCGGACGTACAGCGGAGTCTCGGGGACGAGCGGATCACGCAGGTGGGCCAGTTCTGAGACGCGACGGCACGGCTGCCTCCCCGCTTGCACGGGGAGAAGATCTCGATGATGGGGGTGCCCCGAACCCGCCCTCACTGCCCGGATCCGCACGTGATGATGTGCTGTGCATGGTGCACTGTCACCTGTACGCGGTGCTGAGCTGATCTGTCATCGGGGAGTCGAACCCCCGCGTTGCTCTTCACGCGCCAGGAGTGGGCCGGAAACCGCCGGCCCTCGGTGTGTGCACGCTTCCGGAACAGCTACCTGCTCCCCATCATCCTGCCGTCATCCCGCTGCATCATCCCGCTGTTATTGGCCGGACCGACTCAGTCCAGCAGGTCGACCTCCCAGTTCGCGCGCTGGATCCGCACGTCGATCTCGCGGATGTCGCGGGCGAGCGCGTCCGCCTGGCCGCGCGGCTCCGCGACGGGAAGGGCGGAGAGCATCACCAGCTCGGACCGCAGCTGCCGTCCGCAGCCCCGTTCGCCCGTGCCCGCCGCGGCGTCCGCGGCCGCCGTGACCACGGAGTGGCGCAGCCGCAGCACGTCCCGCCGCGCGAGCGCGTCGGTCAGCGTGCCGTGCTCACCGAGGTCCGTGGCGGCGTTGGTGCGGTTGATCCGCCGGATCAGCGACTCCAGGTCGTCGAGCACCTCGCCGGCATCGGCCGGCAACTGGGCCGCGTCCTCGGGAGGCGTCTCGCCCTCCTGGTGGCGCGCGCTGCTGACGACGCGCGATCGCAGCTGTTCGACGCGACGTGTCGCTTCGGCGCGCTCTGCCAGCGCCTCCCGTACGCACGGGATTTACGTGCCCCGGACACGTCCCCGCTTCCGCTACTTCTTGTGTTCCCGGAAGCGGCCGAACGCCTTGGTGAAGGCGCTCAGGGGCGAGCCCGCGCCCCCGTCCGTCTTGCCCTGGCCCGGCGCGGCCGTCGTGGCGGCCGTACCGTCCCCGCCCGTCACCTCGGCCAACGCGGCCTGCGCGGCCTCGGCCGCCTCCCGGTACAGGTCACGCGAGGTCGTCATGGCGTCGAGGGCCTCGGCGTACTTGGTCACCATGTCCTGGGCGTGCGTCAGTTCCTCGTCCGGGGTGAGCAGGTGCCAGCCGTGGCGCAGCCGCGCGAGGGCCTGCTCGGCCTCGGCGGGCAGAGGGCGGGGGAGTGCGGCGAACTCCTTGACCCTGTCGAGGAGTTCGGTCGGCTCCGACCCGTCGAGGAAGACGGTGCGCACCGTGAACCGCTCCGCGTCGTACTCCGGGTGCGGCGGTGCCGTGGGAAGGACGACGGCACCCCCGCGCGGCATCCGCACGCCCAGTTCCCGCTTCATCGCGAAGTCGGCGATCTGCGCCTGCTCCGGCGTGCCCCGGTGCTCGACGACCTGGTGGCGCAGGCTCGGCGGCAGGAACGTCGAGACCGGCTGCTGCCCCTTCGCGTCCGGCGTCATCGCCTCGTGCACGACGACGTGGATGTACCAGCTCCGGCGAGTGCATTCCCGCAGCAGGTGGCGCAGCTCGTCGTCGTCCTTGGGCAGGTGATTCGTGGTCCGCAGACGCAGGTCGGACGGTACGTCGTGGTCCCACGGGACCAGGTCGCTGTCGGGCCAGAACATGGTGGCGGGCGAGGGCCAGTGCGCGTCCCACACCTGCTCCGCCTCGGCGGCGAGGACCCAGGTGACGCCGGCGTCGCCGTCCTTGCGCCGGGCGTCGGAGTCGTACGTGGTCAGCTGGGCGCGCACCGTGACGTCGTCGGTCACGTGCCAGCGGGCCTCGAAGAGCCTGCGGGCCGAGGGCCCGGGGTCGGCGGACTCGTCCCGCGGATGCAGGACGGTGGAGCGGGCCGCCTCCGCGGGGTCGAGATCCAGGAAGTCGTCGAGCACCCCGGCCGCCTTGAGGGCGATCAGGTTGCGCCGGACATCCTGCTCGGGCTCGGGCCCGAGGTGGCGCCCGCGCCCCAGCCACGCGGTGTCGGGGACGGTGGTCGAGGAGCTGCTGTTCTTGGCCATGGATTCGTTCTGTAGGTGATCGGAGCCCGACCAGTATGGTCCGTGATCCTGTCGAAGGAAGAGAGGCGGGCAGAGTGCGGGGAGAGCTGTGTCACGGTTCAGGTGCTACGGCTCGATTCCTCCTGCCCGACAACGGGTGACCAATGCGGGTCGAGGGACGCTGCCACCCGTCAGGGGGACGTGGAAGTTTCCGGTGCGGCGGATATGCGCGTGCCGGGAGTCGTGGTCGTCGTGATCGCTGTGGCCGTTGTGTCCGCTTTGGTCGTTGTGGTCTCCGCGGTGGCGGCCCGGTCGGACCCGCTGCGCAGGACGCAGAACTCGTTGCCTTCGGGGTCCGCCAGCACGGCCCACCCCGACCCGTCCGCTTCCCGACGGTCGACGACCCACGTGGCACCGAGCCCCCGAAGCCGTGCGACCTCCGCCTCGCGGGACGTCTCCGGACGCAGGCACAGATGAAGCCTGTTCTTCGAGGCCTTCGGTTCGGCCACCTCGTTGAAGAACAGGACCGGCCCCTCCGGCAGCACCACCTGAGTCTCTTTGTCGCCGGGCCTGTCCTCCGGGTGCAACGGACGACCGGTCACCTCGCTCCAAAACCGGGCAAGTTCATAGGCGTTGGCGCAATCGACCGCCACATTCTGCAGAACCGAAGTCATGGAGCGAGCCTGCCCCACCCCCGTGGCGCGCGGCAAGCAGGCACGATCAGCGGTCATGGATGACTGGTATCTGCAGAGGCCCCACGGGGTCCGGTTCGACTGGGGCCCCACGGGAGCCGAACGACTGGCGGTGGACGTCGCCTGCCTCGTGGTCGTGGACGTACTGTCGTTCACGACGTCGGTGACGGTCGCTGTCGATGCGGGAACGAGAGTCTTCCCTTATCGCTGGCGGGACGAGACTGCATCCGCGTTCGCCGAGCAGATGGGCGCGGAGCTGGCGGTCGGACGCCGGATGGCCACGACCACAACACCCTGGTCCCTCTCCCCGGCTGCGCTGCGGCGAGCCCCGTTCACACCCCGCCTGGTCCTGCCCTCACCCAACGGCTCCGCCATTGCCGCGTCGGCCGGCGGCATACCCGTGGTCGCCGGTGCCCTCAGAAACGCGACAGCCGTGGGCCACTGGCTCGCCCGCGAGGGTTACGGGACGACGGAACGCCCCGTAGCGGTCATCGCCTCCGGCGAACGCTGGCCGGACGGGAGCTTGAGGCCCGCGCTGGAGGATCTGCTGGGAGCGGGCGCGATTATCGGCGCGCTGCACGGATGGACCCGTGCTGGTGCTGGTGCTGGTGCTGGTGCTGGAGGTGGAGGTGGAGGTGATGGTTGTGGTGACGGCGGTCGTGCCGGTGGTCGCGACCGTATCGACGACGCGCCGGCCTTGTCGCCGGAAGCGGAGATGGCGGCGGCTGCCTTCCGAACGGCACCGGACATTGCCACCGCTGTAGCCGAGGGGGCCTCCGGCCGGGAACTCATCGGCGGAGGCTTCGCGGAGGACGTTGCCGTCGCGACGGAAGGGGATGTCTGCTCGGCGGTCCCCGTCTTGGCTGACGACGGGGCGTTCGCACGGATCGACGGATTTGCGGGTCCGGCAACTTAGATTGCTGAAGTGCCCCGCCGGTAGCAGGCTGATGCGCAGTCAAGGAAACTCGCGCAGCGGGGAGTTGCAACATGAACACCAACACCGCCATGGACGACCCGGCGCCGCAGAAGAGGCCGCTGGGCAACCGTGTGCACCACGTCAGGGCCGGCGAGTTGGACGGTTACGCGGCCATCAGCGCAGGAACGGTCGGCTCGAAGAAGCTCTGGATGGGCCTGGTGGAGAACCCGCCGCTGAGCGCGACGGACAACCATCACCACGGTGCGTCGGAGGCGGGCATTTACGTGGTCAGCGGCCACCCCGTGTTCGTCTACCACGACGGTACGAAGGAGGTACGGGTCGCCGCGGGCCCCGGAGACTTCTTCTTGGTGCCTCCATTCGTCCCGCACCGGGAGGAGAACCCCGACCCGGATGAGCCCGCGGTGGTGGTCATAGCCCGGACCACGCAGGAGCCGATCAAGGTTTCCGTGCCGGAGCTGTATCAACTGGCGGAGGGGGAGGGGGCGACGGAGTAGCCGAAGTGGAACTGCACGGACGATAAAGCGGGTGGCGGGCCGACCGGGAGGTCGGCCCGCCTTTCCTCTTTTTGGAGACGGCGAGATGGCGAGGCGGTGAGGTGGCGAGGCGGCGAGCAGCAAGGTGGGGAGTGCCGTGCCGCATTGCTCTGGAATTCAACCAATGCCCGTGCTGATCGGATCGGGCTCGGCGCCCAGATGGGGCAGGGGAATTGCACCGGTGAACTGAACAATTACCGTCACCCGAGTTACGAATCAATCATCTTCAACGGTTGACCGTGGATGAAAGGAACCCCAGGTGAATGGAGATTGAAGGTGCGTGATCAGCGTTGCGAGTGAGTGTGGGTGAGGGTGGTGGTGTGGGTGAGGCGGCCGTTCTGGTGGGTGGTGACGGTGTGCGTGGTGGTGTCGCGCGTGTGGGTGGGAGGGGTGGCCGTGACTGTGGTGGGGGTGGTGAGTTCGACGTAGTGGTGGAACGTCGTCTGCGTATGGGTGAGCTGCGTGGTCGGGGGGTGCGGGTACGTGGCTTGCCGAGCGGCCTCTATGAGGACCATGCCGGGAAGGTGGTCACCGTCGTGGTCGAAGAGGACGGGGTGCGCGGGGTGAGGGTTGAGCCGGTAGGTGCGGGGTTGGTGGGTGGGGGCGAGAACCAGGTCGCGGGAGTGAACGCGTCCGTAGATGGAGGGGTCTTGATGGGTGGGGGTGTGGACGAGCGCCTTGAGGGTGTGGGTGGTGGGGTCAGTGGTGTTGTCGGGGTTACTGGCGGTGCGCATGCGGTGGTAGGCGGCCGGTGAGATGCAGGTGAAGTGGCCGTAACCGGTGGAGAGGGTCTGGCCTTGCGGGTCGGTGATCTTGAGCGTGATGGTGAACTGGGGGCTGCGGCCGGGCCGGGAGAGGGTGGTGTGGAGGGTGAGGTTCGTGGGGGTGCTGCCTATGGTGAGGTGCTCGGGGTGAGTGGTCATGGTCATGTCTTGCATGACGAAGTGGTGGCCGAGGGGTATGCCGTGCTCGGCGTGGGCGAGATAGATACCGGTCTGCCGGAAGGTCTCGCACGCCTGGAGGTGGTCGTGGCGACCGTCGAGGGTGTTGAAAAAGGTGTGGGCGCGAGGCCATTGACCGGTGAGGATGTAGGTCTCCGGACCGGTCTTCTCGCAGCCGGTGAGGAAGACCTCGGCGAGGGCGGCGCGGTGCACGTACTCGGCAGGGACGGTGGTGGTCAGGCGAGGCGGAACGGGCGCCGCCTTGACGGTGCCGGTCCGACGGGTGGCGGGGGCCGGAGTGGTGGCGGCCGGAGTGGTGGGGCCGTCCGTGACACCGGCGGGCTGGGCAGCGATGTCAATCGTGGAGTTCTGCGCGTCCTGCGCGTCCTGCGCGTTCCGCGCGTTTCGCGAAGTCTGCGCGATGTCGGGGGTGGTGGCGCCGACCGTGACCCCGACGGTGGTGCCGTCCGGAGTCGTCGTGCCGTTGCTGGTGGTGTGGGTGACCTGGGCGTCTTTCGACAGTACGAGACTGCTGCTCATGAACCTCTCCCCCGGAGGTGAAATGAAAGTGACGCCATAACATACATACCCACCGGTTTCCTTTTCAAGGGTTGATGGTGATTACATGCGGCGGGTCAGAGTCCTATTCGGATTCTGGTATTCCGCTGCTGCGGTTTCCCGCCGTGGGGTGCGGTTTCGGGATTTCGTAACGCTGGGTAGTTACGTTCCTGGTGGGAGGCGGTCGGGGGCGGGGGTGCGGGTAGTGCGGGACGGGTGAGGGCAGGGGCGGGACCGCGGATTTCAGGTTGAAGAGGAATTCCCCAGTCCGTTTATCGCTATGGAAAACAGGGCGTCCGGTTCCCTTGTTATGCTTTCGCGCCGTCGACGGGGCGGGGGCCGGGGAGGCCCTGCCGGCCCCAGCCTCAACCCGCACGACGCAGTTAGTGCAGTGCAGTGCGGCGCAGCGCCAGCCCACCGCAGAGCGCGCCGCCTGACGGGGCGGCTGAGCGGCTGGGTGGCTGAGCGGCGGGTCGGCCGGTGGACGGCTTGGTGCAAGTTGGTTCGGTTCGTGTCGGGTTCGTTGTTGACGGTGAGGGCGGGGTTGTGATGGCGGGTCGTGAGGGTTTGCTCGGGACGGGTGCGGGCGAGAGGGGCGCGGTCGAGACGGATGCGGTCGAGACGGCCGGAGGGCAGGGGCTGAGCCATGTGCGGCTGGTCGCGGTAAATATCGACGGGGTGCTGCTGAACGACAGTTTCGGCCCGGTGATCCGGCGGCTGGTGGAGTCGAGGGGCGGGACGTACGGGCCGGAGTTGGAGCAGGCACTGTTGTCGCAGTCGCAGATGGTGGCGGCGCGGGCGGCCGCGGAGGTGCTCGGGGGCAGCGCGGAGGAACTGCTGGCCGCGTACTTCGAGGAGCGGGAGCGGTACGTGGCGGAGCACCCGGTGCGCGTCCTGCCCGGGGCGCAGGAGTTGCTGGAGCGGCTGCGCGGGCTGGGCGTGTCCACGGTGTGTTACGGAGGGTTGGAGCGGAAGCACTTCGACCGCTACCTGGGCCATCTGGCGGGACTGTTCGACGCGCCGGGGTACGTGTGCACGAACGACTTCCGGCCGGGCATCCGGGAGATCGCCGAGGATGTGTTCGGGCTGCGGCTGGACCAGGTGGCGTTCATCGACGACGTGGCGCGGGTCGCGGAGGCGGCGCGAGATCTGGGAGTGGCGTTCATCGGGCATCCCAGTGATTACGAGGACGGTTTCCAGCGTCCGTTGATGGAGCGTGCGGGGGCACGGCATGTGGTGCGCTCGCTGGGGGAGATCGATGAGGAGTTGCTGCGCCGGGTGGATGCGGAGGCGGCGACTGGGCGGAGTTGGGCGGGTCGGGGGGTATAGCGGGAGGGGTTCCGGTCCGGCGCCCGGAAGATCTGTTTGCCCGTCCGGCTTGCCTGGTCGGTGAGTTGGGGGCCGTCTGTTGTTGGGGCGGCCCCCTTTGACATGTCCTGCCTGCTTTGTGAGCTGTTGCTGAGGGTTGTACATACCTGCTGGGTTCATGGGTTCATGGGTTGACGGGCGGGGCTGTTTGCTGATTGAAGTGCGGTTGGTGCAGGGGTTCTGTTTGTTCCTCCGGCTGATGGGTGGGGAGTGGGGGAGGGGGCTTACGTGGTCGCGGCCCCCTCCGTGGGCCTTCCGTTCGAGTGGAGTGAGCGGTTGGTGTGGGTGTCGGGTCGGTTGCAAGTGTCTGGACCAAGCCAGTCGGCTGACCAGGGCTTCGCCTGGCCTGGTGGTGGTTCTCGCAGGTGTGTGGGCTGCTGCCTGCTTGGGGGTGGGGTGTTGGGGTTGGGGGTGGTGGGGGGTGGGGTGGGTAGGGTACGTGCATGGCGGTTTCTTTTGGGGGGTCGTCTGGTGGGGGGTGGGTGTTGGGTTTGGTGTTGTTGGTGTTGGGTTTGGTTGGTGTGGGTGTGTGGAGGGGTGGTGTGTGGGGTGGCGCGGCAGGAGCGTGCTGTTCGGACGCGGCGGGCGGTGTTGGAGGCTGCTGCGGTGGTGTTTGCGGAGTGTGGGTATTCGGCGGCGACGGTGTCGGATATTTTGCAGGTGGCGGGGGTGACGAAGGGGGCTTTGTATTTTCATTTTGATTCGAAGGAGGCGTTGGCGCGGGGGGTGTTGCAGGCGCAGGTGGCGTTTGCGGGTCCTGTGCAGGAGTTGAAGGTGCAGGAGTGGGTGGATGCGGGGTTGTTGTTGGCGCATCGGTTGCCGCGGGATCCGGTGGTGAGGGCGGGGGCGGTGTTGTCGTCGGATCCGCAGGGTCGTGAGCATTATGGGAGTGCGTGGCCGGCGTGGATTGAGTTGTCGGCGCAGACGTTGGCGGAGGCGAAGGAGCGGGGGGAGGTGTTGTCGCATGTGGTGCCGCGGCAGACGGCGGAGTTGATTGTGTCGGCGTTTCATGGGGTGCAGTTGTTTTCGCAGTTGGAGTGTGGTCTGGCGGATGTGGAGCGGCGGATTTCGGTTTTGTATGATCATGTGATTCCGGCGATTACGGTGCCGGCGGTGTTGGCGCGGTTGGATTTGGCGCCGGATCGGGGGGCGCGGTTGTATGCGGAGGCGGTGTCGGTTGCGCAGCCGTCGCTGGTGCCGACGTCGGCGGGGTGAGGGTGGCGGGTTCCGGGGTGTGGTGCGCGGGTGTTGTGTGGGGGGTGTCGGGGTGTCCGGGGATGGGGTTTTGCCGGCGGTGGGCGTGGGGGGTCCGGTGCTGGGGGTGCGTGGCTGGTTGAGGTGCTGGGCGGGGGGTTTGCTGTGCCGGGCGGCGGACGGCGGGCGGCGGGCGGCGGGCGGTGGGCGGTCTGAGTGGTCGGGTTCTTCGTGCCGGTTGGCCGGGCGCTTTTTAGTTTCTGGTTTTGGGTGGCTGGCTTTTAGGGTTTTTGGGTGTTTTGGGCCGGGTCGGGGGTCTGGGTGCTGGGTGTTCGCGCCTGACCGGTGATTCTGTGTTTGTTTTCTTCGGTGCGGTGGGCGGTCTGGGTTCCGGGGTTCTTCGTGCCGGTCGGCTTTGCCCTGGTTTTTGTTTCTGGCGGTCGCCTGGGTTGTGGTTCCGGGTGCTTCGTGCCGGCTGATAGTCCTGGTTTTGGGCCGGGTCCTCGACGCCGGATAGGGGTGTTGGGCTGCCAGGTTTTTTTGCGGGGGCGGCTGTGTTTTCGGGCTGGCGGGTGTCTTTCTGTCTGCTGGGTTTGGTTGTGGTTTTTGTGTGCCGGTCGGCGTTGTTGGGATGTTGGTTTCCGCGGGCTGCTTTTCTGTGTGCTGGGTTTGGGCGGGGTTGGTGGTCTGGGTGCCGGGTTTTCTCGGCCGCCTGGTGGTCTTGGATTTTTGCGGTTGATTTTTCCGGGTTCCGGGTTTTGGGTGCCTTTCGCCGGCCGTCCAGCACCCACCGGACGGAGAACATCCCCGCCCTCACACCGGCCGGAGCGACAGCACCTGCGGCTTACCTCCGGCAGCCGCGACTTCCCCATCAAGGCCACTTGAACACGCAGCACTACAACGGCAGCGGGCACGCCTTCCCCGCAACAGACCCCAACCGCCCCGCCATACCCCCGCAGGCACCCCACCACCGGAACGCCGAACACCAGGGCCCGACCAACAGGCCATCAGCCAAGCCTGGGTTGTGGTGGTCCAGGCGCATCCTCTTGGGTCCGGTTCCTGCCGTGGGTGCGTAAGCCTGCGGGGCGCTTGGGGTACGCGAGTTTGCAGGTCGCTTTGGGTGCCTGAGCCCGCGGGTCGCTTTGAGTGCGCGCGCTTGCGGGGTGCGCGCGCTTGCGGTGTGTTTTGGGTGCGGGGGCTGCGGTGTGCTTGGGGTGCGCGGGCCTGCGGGGGTTTCCGTCGTAGCCGGGTGTGGAGTGGCTGTGCGGGGCCCTTCCGAGGCTGGACGCGTGTGGCGGGTTGGGCCGCCTGGAGTGTCGGCAGGGCGGTGACTTGGGAGTTTCCGGTCGCCTGTCCGGCTTGGCGTGTGCGGGCACTGCGGGGTGAGAGCTGTACCGGTTGGTGTGGGGTCGTGTGTGGGGTGGTGGGTGGGGGTTACCAGGTGGTGGCGCCGCCGTCGATGGTCAGGGTGGTGCCGGTGATGAAGGAGGCGTGGTCGGTGCAGAGCCAGGCGGCGGCTTCGGCGATTTCTTCGGGTTCGGCCATGCGGTTTTGGGGGGAGGAGGCTTTGCTTTTGGCTTCTTGGGCGGGGTGGCGGGTGAACCAGTCCTGGACCATTTCGGAGCGGGTCAGGCCGGGGGCGATGGCGTTGACGCGGATGTGGTGGGGGGCGTATTCGACGGCGGCGACTTTGGTGAGGCCGATGACGGCGTGTTTGGCGGCGATGTAGGGGGCGGCGACGGAGGTGGCGACCAGGCCGGCGACGCTGCTGGTGTTGACGATGGCGCCGCCGCCGGTGGTGAGCATGGCGCTGATCTGGGGGCGCAGGCAGTTCCAGACGCCGCGGACGTTGGTGTCCATGATGAGGTCGTAGGTGGCGTCGTCCATGAGGTGCAGGGGGGTTTTGGCGGCTGCGGCGCCGGCGTTGTTGAAGGCGGCGTCCAGGCGGCCGTGGGTGTTGAGGGTGTGGGCGACGGCGCGTTGCATGTCGGGGGCGCTTTGCACGTCGGCGGTGCAGTAGGAGGCGTCGGCGCCGGCCGTGCGGAGTTCTTTGACCAGGGTCTGCAGGCGGTCCTCGCGGCGGGCGACCAGGACCACGCGGGCGCCTTCGCGGGTGAAGACGCGGGCGGCGGCGGCGCCGATGCCGCTGCTGGCTCCGGTGATCAGGGCGACCTTGCCGGCGAGGTTCTTTAGGGGCGGGGTCATGGGCCGGGTGTCTCCTTGGCTGGGGCGGGGTGTGCCGCCGGGGTGCCTGTTTCCCGCCCGGGGGGGGGCGGGATGATCTGCCGGCAGCCTAGCGTGCACGTTCGATAACGGGCCCTGGCTTCCTGCCTCTTGACCCCTGCCCTGCGGGGCCGTCTGCCGACGTGCCCGGGCCTGCCGGGTGTTGCCGGCGGGCCGGGGCGTTGTCCCCTGCTTCTGCCCGGTGTTGGCCCGCCCCGCGGCTGCCGGGGGGCGGATGTGTCTTCGGGGCCTGGTTCCGCGCGGGCGCCTTATCCGGGAGGGGGAGAGGGGAGGGCCGGGCGCCTCGGGGAGGCCCCGGGGCGGCCCGGCCTGCCCGGCCCAGTCGTCCCCGCCCCGCCCCGTCCCCCCTGTCCCGCCCCGCCCCGCCCTGTCCCGTCCCGCCCTGTCCCGCCCCTTCCCTTCCCGTCCCGCCCCTTCCCGTCCCGCCCCGTCCTGTCTCGTCTCGTTTCTTCCTGTCGTGTCCGTGGCGTGGTCGGGTTTTGGGTTCTGGTCTGTTGTGGGTTCGTTGGGCTAGGCCGGGTGGCAGGGCGTGGGGTGGTGGGGGGTGGGTCAGGGGGTGGGGGTGCCGCCGGGTTGGAGGGTGGGCAGGGTGGGTGGGCTGGCTACGGAGGGGAGCAGGAGTTGCCAGAAGGTGGTGAGGGAGGAGGTGGAGAGCCAGCCGCGGTTGGCGCGGCTGAGGACTTCCAGGCCCACGGTGGTGGCCACCACGGTGGCGACCAGGCCGTCGGGGCAGACGCCGGCGGCCAGGGCGCGTTCGTCGGCGGCGCGGGTGACCAGCCGGCGGACGCAGGCCTGCCATTCCTGGCGCAGGTCCAGGGGGGTGCGCGGGCCCGTGTCGCAGTTGAGGCGGAAGCCGGCGCGGACGACCACGTCGTGGTGCAGGAGGTGGACCATGCGGTGGGAGAGGTCCATCAGGCTCTGGATGGCGCTGCTCTGGCCCAGCGGGATGGCCTGGGCGGTCGCGCGCAGGGTGCGGGCGGCGGCCTGTTCCACGGCGTCGGCCACCGCCGCCTTGTTCTCGAAGTGGAAGTGCAGCGCGCCGCGGCTGACGCGGGCGCCGGAGCTGATCTCGTCCAGGCTGGCCCGTACGTAGCCGTACCGCTCGAACAGCTCGGCGGCCGAGAGGATGAGGGCGTTGCGGGTACGGGTGGCCCGTTCCTGCTTGCTCACTGGTGACTCCCGTCACGAATCGTGTCCAGACCGCGTATAAAACCAACTTGCCGGTTTGATCTCCAGAGGCGGGCCGAACCCCGCTGCGGGAACGGTGCGGCGTGACGCATTCCGCTTGCCTGTCCGCCGGTCCCCGCGCGGTGGCCACCTCGGCAGGTGTCCGTGGGGCGGGCCCGGGGCGGCGGGGGCTGCTTTGGCCGGAAGCCGGGGGTTCCGTTCCGGCCCTGGGGCGGGCCGGGCGGGAGGGCGGGGGCGGGGAACATGCCCGTGACATTAGCCCCGTTAAAAACCGTACAAGCGGTTTTTAATGAAACCGTGTGTCACCTCTGCCCCTTCAGGCTGTCCCCGCCGCGGGCCTGGGCGGCCCTGCCGCCGCCCCAACGGCCCGGCCCCAGCGGCCCGGCCCGGACGGCCCGGCCCCAGCGGCCCGGCCCGGACGGCCCGGCCCGGACGGTCCGGCCCGGATGGTGCGGTCCGGTCGGTGCGGAGGGTGCGGCCTGGTCGGTGCGTCGGCTGGGTGGGAGGGGCCCGGGGGGGCGGAGTCGGGGGATGTTGTTCCGGGGTGGGGCGGGGCTGGGGGTGAGGCGGGGAGGCCGCGGCGGGGGGCGTGGGCCGGGGTGTGCGGGTCTGGCGTGCCGGGGCCTGAGTGCGGCTGCGGGGGTCGGGTCGTGGGCGCCGGGGGTGCGGTGCCGTGGCAGCCGTGCGCGGCGGCTGGGCTGCAGGGGGAGCGCTGAGGCCGGCTGGCTGCCCGCGGACGGTCTGGAGGGGCGGCAGCGGATCGGGCTGCGGGCGGTGCAGGAGGTCTGGGGGCGCTGGCCGTGGGGGAGCGGCCGCAAGGGGGGGCGCCGTCGCGGTGCGCGCCGGTGCCGGGCATAGGGTCTGTGGCCGGGCGGTGCCGGTTGTGCTGTTCAGGAGCCCTCTGCCGCCGGGTGGCTGACGTGGTGTCGCACTGGGCGGGGGGCGTCCGCGTACGGCCGGGACCCGGGCTGTTCGTGGGTGCTGGTGCTGGTGCTGGGGGCGGGGGTGGTGTGCGGGGTGGGCTGGTTCGGTGGCGTGTGCCGGGCGCATGGCCGTTGTTCGTGTGGGGCCGTCGCCGTGCGGGGCCGTCGGTCGCGGTGTGGGGCCCATCCGCGCGTGCGGGTCCGCCGTCTTGCGGGTGCCCCCCGGGTGGCCGGGCCCGGGGCCGTCTTGCGGCAGGAGGGGTGTTGGGGTGGGTGTGCGGTCCTGGGGCGGGTGGTCGGTGCGGGCTGGTGTGCGGGCAGCTCCAGGCAGACCCGAGCCTGTTTTGAGCCCGGCGGTCGACCGTTGGCGCTTAAAGGGGAGGTGGGGTCATGGACGCTGCCGAACGTAGGACCGCCCTGCTCAGGATCGAGCGCGGGCAGGCCAGCGACGAAGAGCTCGCCGCTGTTGCCGTGACACTGCTCTCGCTGGCCGCCGGCCGGCCGCCGGGCGGGGAGGACCGGCCGCACGCGCCGCGCCGGAGCGAGGCCTGGCGCCCGCCGGAGGCCGCCCGGGCCTACCGGGCACCGCACAGCTGGCGCTGACACACACGCACCGCCCCGGCCCCGGGCGCCGGCCGGCCCGCCCCTCCCGGAAGGGGGCACCCGAACCGGGACGCGTACCGGAACCGGAACCGACCCGGGACCGGCAACGGGACCGGGCCGGGACCGACTCGCCCCCTCCGGAACTGAAATCCCGGCCCCGGGGCCGGGATGGGGCCGGGGCCGGGACAAGGAACGGAGCCGTACCGGGAACGGGACACCAGGGCCCAGAACGGGAACTGGGGCCGGGAACGGAGCCGGATCCGGGGACGAGAACTGGCCCCGGGAACAGGAACCGGGAACGTGAACTGGACCCGGGAACGGACCTGGAACGGGACCGGGAATGGCAGTCAGAACCGGGAACGGTGCTGGGCCCGGGGCCGGGAACGGCAGTCAGGACCGGGAACACGGTGCTGGGCCGGGGCCGGGACGGCCTGGGAACGCAGTCGTGCCCGGGCCGGGACGCGAGCCCGGCGCCGGGCACCCGGGGCCTGGAAGCGATGCCGTACCCGGAAACCGGCCACCGGGGACCGGGGACGGTGCTGGATCCGCAGCCGGAACCCGGCTTCGGGGCCGGGCAGCCCGGGGCCCGGGAACGGTGCCGGGCCCGGGGGCCGGGAAACCGGCCCCCGGTCCGGACCACCACCCGGTCCGGACCACCACCCGGTCCGGACCACCACCCGGTCCGGACCACCACCCGGTCCGGACCACCACCCGGTCCGGACCACCACCCGGTCCGGACCACCACCCGGCCCGGACCACCACCCGGCCCGGGGCCCGGAACGGCCCCAGGCCAGGTCCCGGATGCCCGGGGCGCGGGACCCCAGGGTCCCCGGGCCCAGGGAGGTCCCGGGGACCCTGGAGGTCCTGGGGGCCCCGGGGGTCCTGGGAGCCCTGGGGGTCCCGGGGGTGTTGGGTAACGGGAAATTTCCCGGACATGAGATCCGCTGCAGCGGTCCGGTCCGTGGCGCGCTGCGGTCCGCTACCGGGGCCCGCCGCGGTCCGGCCGGGCCGACCGAGGAGAAAGGGGAACCGTCGTGGCGACGGTGACGGAGCCCTCCACACCGGACACGGCCGCAGCCCAGGCCGCAGCCGCAGCCGCAGCCGAGGCTGCAGCCGCAGCCGGGGCCGGGGCGCGCGGCAAGGCGGCCGAGCTGGCCGCGATCCGCGCGCAGGCGCTGGCCGGGCCGGGCGAGCAGGCCACCGCGGCCCAGCACGCCCGGGGCAAGCTGACCGCCCGCGAGCGCATCGCCCTGCTCCTGGACGAGGATTCCTTCCAGGAGGTGGAGCAGCTGCGCCGGCACCGGGCCACCGGGTTCGGCCTGGAGGCCAAGAAGCCGTACACGGACGGGGTCGTCACCGGCTGGGGCACGGTGGAGGGCCGCACCGTCTTCGTCTACGCCCACGACTTCCGCATCTTCGGCGGCGCGCTCGGCGAGGCGCACGCCACCAAGATCCACAAGATCATGGACATGGCCATCGCGGCCGGCGCGCCGCTGGTCTCCCTCAACGACGGGGCCGGCGCCCGGATCCAGGAGGGCGTGGCGGCGCTGGCCGGCTACGGCGGCATCTTCCAGCGCAACACCAAGGCCTCCGGCGTCATCCCGCAGATCTCGGTGATGCTGGGCCCGTGCGCGGGCGGCGCCGCCTACAGCCCGGCGCTGACCGACTTCGTGTTCATGGTCCGCGACACCTCGCAGATGTTCATCACCGGCCCCGACGTCATCAAGGCCGTCACCGGCGAGGACGTCACCCAAAACGGGCTGGGCGGCGCGGACGTGCACGCCGAGACCTCCGGGGTGTGCCACTTCGCCTACGACGACGAGGAGACCTGCCTGGCCGAGGTCCGCTACCTGCTGTCCCTGCTGCCCTCGAACAACCGCCAGGCCCCGCCGGCCGCGGCCTGCACCGACCCCGCCGCCCGGCCCACCCCCCGCCTGCTGGAGGTGGTGCCCGCCGACGGCAGCCGCCCCTACGACATGCACCAGGTGCTGGCCGAACTCCTGGACGACGGCGAGTACCTGGAGGTCCACGAGCGCTGGGCCCGCAACATCATCTGCGCCCTGGCCCGCCTGGACGGCCAGGTCGTCGCCGTCGTCGCCAACCAGCCCCAGGCGCTGGCCGGTGTCCTCGACATCGAGGCCTCGGAGAAGGCCGCCCGCTTCGTCCAGATGTGCGACGCCTTCAACATCCCGATCCTCACCCTGCTGGACGTGCCCGGCTTCCTGCCCGGCGTCGACCAGGAGCACGGCGGCATCATCCGCCACGGCGCCAAGCTCCTCTACGCGTACTGCAACGCCACCGTCCCGCGGATCTCCCTGGTGCTGCGCAAGGCGTACGGCGGCGCCTACATCGTCATGGACAGCCAGTCCATCGGCGCCGACCTCACCTACGCCTGGCCCACCAACGAGATCGCGGTGATGGGCGCCGAGGGCGCCGCCAACGTCATCTTCCGCAAGCAGATCGCCGCCGCCCAGGACCCCGGGGCGATGCGCGCCCGCCTGGCCAAGGAGTACAGGGCCGAGCTGATGCACCCCTACTACGCCGCCGAACGCGGCCTGGTCGACGACGTCATCGACCCCGCCGCCACCCGCGAAGTCCTCATCCGCGCGCTGGCCATGCTGCGCACCAAACACGCCGACCTGCCCTCCCGCAAACACGGCAACCCCCCGCAGTAACCGCCCCCGGCCCACCGGCCCGTCCGCCCACGTCCGCCCGGCCCGGCACCGTCCCTGTCCGGCCCTTGCGGGAGTACGCGGGACAGAGCGCCGCCCCCCCGGCACCCGCAGCCGCGCACACCGCCCCGGCCGGCCCCGGGCCGCCCAAGCCCCCCGGCCCGGGAACCGGGAACCGGGGCCCGGTTCCCGGGGCCTGGGGTCTGGGGGAGTGAAGTCCCGTGTCCCGGCGGCGCGTTCGCAAGGGCCGGCGGGCCACCGCTCCGCGCCCGGGCCCCTGGGCCTGCGCCCTCCGGGGCTGCGGGTCTCCCGGCCCCGCCGCGGGAGCCGGGGCCGAGGGCCGCGACCCGAGGGCCGCGACCCGAGGGCCGGGGGGCGGAGCCGCGGGGCCGCCCGGCCGTCACCATGCCGGCCAGCAGCCAGCAGCCAGCAGCCAGCAGCCGGCGGCCGGCAGCCGGTGGCCGCCGGTCACCGGCCGGCAACCGGGGACCGTCCGTCGCCCGCCAGCGGCCGCAACCGCTCGCCGGCAGCGGATAGCCGGCCGCCGCAACGCCAACCGCCGGCCACGCAACCGGAGACCGCCACTCACCCACCAGCCCCCCGGGTCGGCTTCCAGCCGCAACGTCAACCGTCAGCCAGCGACCGCCGGCAACTGCTGTCCGCCAACCGGCACCCACCACCCACCACCCGCCACCTGTCCGCCCGTCCGCCCTCGGCGGGCAGCCGCCCATCAGTGACCGCCGGCAGGTAACAGCCGCCACCCACTACCCACCACCCACCACCCGCCACCTGTCCGCCCGTCCGCCCTCGGCCGGCAGCCGCCCATCAGCGACCGCCGGCAGGTAACAGCCGCCAGCCGCCAGCCGCCAGCCGCCAGCCGGCACTCGCCGCGCCGACCGGCAACCGCCGGGCGGCAGCGGGCCGCTGCCGGCCCCGACCGGCACAATGGCGCCGGGAGCCGGCCTCCGGCGGCCGGAGCCGGCGGCGGGCCGTCCCGCGCCGGGTACGGGCCCGCGGCCGGCCGGCGGTGCGGGTCCCGGGGGCCGTGTCCAGTCCAGGAGAGCCACGATGGTGCAGCAGGAACGTGCCGCGCGCACACGGGAGTCACTGATGCGGGCGGCCGCCGAGGTGTTCGCCGAGGAGGGCTTCGTACCGGCCACGCTGGGCACCATCAGCCGGCGGGCCGGGGTCAGCACCGGCGCCCTGCACTTCCACTTCGCGAACAAACACGCCCTGGCCCGCGCCGTGGAGGCGGCCTCGCTGGCCACCTTGCACCGCATCACCCGCCAGGCCGAGGAAGACCACAGCGGCCCGCTGCAGCGCCTGGCCGCAGCCGGGAACGCCCTGCTGCGCGCCCTGGAACAGGACATCGTGGTGCGCGCCGGGTTCCAGCTGGTGGGCCCCGCCCCCTGGCGCACCGACCCGCTGGACCTGCGCGGCGCCTGGCAGCGCTGGGTCGAGACGCTGCTGCACACCGCCCGCCGCCAGGGCGCCCTGGCCGGCGGCATCAGCCCGGCCGGCGCCGCGGCCGCCGTCGTCGCGGCCACCGTCGGCTTCGCCGCGCTGGGCCGCACCGACCCCCGCTGGCTCGCCCCGCGCACCCTGGCCCAGTACTGGGACCTCCTGCTGCCCCGCCTGACCCCCCACCCCGCCACCGCCCAGGCCGCCACCACCTCCCACCCCGCCGGTCCCGCCCACCCCGCCGTCCCGGACGCCCCGCAGGACCGCAGCCACCCCGGCGGCCGGAGCACCACGTAGCGCCTGCGTTTGGGCGGCTGGAACACCCCCGGCGCGGCCCCGGCGCCCTCGGCGGGCCCCCGCCGCCCCACCCGAGCCCAAAACCCGCCCCTCCCGAGCCCAAAACCCGCCCCTCCCGAGCCCGGACCCCGCCCCTCCCGAGCCCGGACCCCGCCCCTCCCGAGCCCGGAACCCGCCCCTTGCGGCTCCCGCCACCCGCCGTTGCGGACCCCGGCCCGGCCCCTTCCGGCCCCAGGCCGGCCCTTCCGTACCCCGCCCCCGCCCCCGCGGGGCACCGCCCGCGCCCTTCCGGGCACCGCCCCGCCGCCAAGTCCCCGCAAATACCCGGCACTTCAGCCCCTGTTAGACCCAAAGTAAAACAGCGGACACCCGCTGTTTCAGGCGCCCGGACGGGCCGGTGGCCCGTCCCGGCCCGCCCCGGTCCGCCCTCACCCGTGCCGGACCGGCCACCCGCGGCCAAAACCCGCCCGTCCGCACCCGCGTGACCTGCCCCTTCCTCAAGATCCACTCAAGAAATGGCAGGTAGATCGCCTGAAGTCGACTCCAGCGCAGCTAGAAACCAGCTACGCGGTTTTGTATTGACAGCGGTCCCCGAATCTATTTGAATCTGGGTGCGGTAAGGGGATCGGCTCCGCGAGCGGCTACGGCGCGAGCGGCAACAACCACCTTCAGGGGGACGCTGTGGACATCGAGGTACTCGGCGCACTGGGGGTGCGGGAAAACGGTCGGTCCATCACGCCCACCGCCCCCAAGCCCCGCCAGGTGCTCGCGCTGCTGGCGCTGCACGCCGACCGGATGGTGCCGGTGTCCGCCCTGACCGAGGAGCTGTGGGGCGCGGCCCCGCCGCGCAGCGCCCGCACCACCTTGCAGACCTACGTCCTGCAGCTGCGCGAGCTGATCGCCGCCGCGCTGGAGCGCGACACCCTCCCGGACGCCACCGGCACCGCGGCCACCGGCACCGCGGCCACCGGCGCCGGGTCCGCGCCGGGCGGGACGGGCGCCGGTGCGGGGCCGGTGCGCAGCGCCAAGGACGTGCTGGTGACGATGCCCGGCGGGTATCTGCTGTGCAGCGGCGGCGGGGCCAGCGACGTGCGGACCTTCGAGCGGCTGGCGGGCGCCGGCTACCGGGCCATGGACGCCGGGGACTGCGCCGGCGCGGCCCGCCAGCTGCGCGAGGCGCTGGCCCTGTGGTCGGGCACCGCCTTCGCCGACGTCCAGGCCGGCCCGCAGCTGCAGATGGAGATCAAGCGCCTGGACGAGAGCCGGCTGTGCGCGCTGGACCGGCGCATCGAGGCCGACCTGCGCCTGGGCCGCCACCGCGAGCTGCTGGCCGAACTGACCGTCCTGGTCAACGGCTACCGCACCCACGAGAGCCTGCACGCCCAGTACATGCTCGCCCTGCACCGCTCCGGGCGGCGCGGCGAGGCCCTGGACGCCTACCAGCGGCTGCGCACCACCCTGGTGCAGGAACTGGGCCTGGAGCCCTCGGCCCGGCTGCGGCGCCTGCAGCGCTCCATCCTGACCGCCGGCCACGACCTCGCCGCCCCCACCCCCGCCGCCCCTGCCGCCCCTGTTGTCCCGGCCGCCGCTCCGGCCCCGGCCCCCGCCGGGGCCGGGGCCGTGCCGGGGGCCGCGCCTCCCGCGGCCCGGGTGCGGCTGGTGCCCACCGGCTGACCCGCCCCCCGGGCCGGCGGCCCCGCCGGCCGCGGGCGGCCAGGGCCACCCGGCCCCCCGCCGCCCCCTGTGTCTGCCCTTCCCCTCCCCACGCACTCGCCCGCCGCGAGATCTGCGGCGGGCGAGCCGCGTGGAGAGCGCGTGCGCCGCCCCCACCGGCCACGCCGTGCACCACCCGCGTACCACCGCCGGCTGCCGCGCCCCACCGCGGCAGCGGGCCCGTACCGCCGCGCACCGGTGCCCCCGCGCACCGGTGCACCGCAGTTGGAACCGTTCACGGACGTGAGGACTTGACGGAGCAAAGGGGGGGGAGGGGCGGTGCGCGACAACGTTTCCTTGCCCGTCGCACCGGCTTCACCCCGGGCCAGGCGCACCTGGCCCGCGCCGCCTAGCGTGCAACCCGCAAGGCGTGTACGGCGCCTGACGCCGCCTCACCCCTGCCCCTTCCCGTCCCCGTCCCGGTTCCCCTTCCGGCACCTGTTCCTGTTCCTGTTCCTGTTCCACGACCGGGGCCCCGTGGCCCGTACGGCGAAAGGAGGACGCCCCGCACCCGACCCAAGAGCGCCCGCGGCGACGGAATGCAGTCAAGACACACACTCGACGAAGTACGGAGAACACCCATGAAGATTCAGGTTCTGGGTCCGTTGAGCGCCGAGGTCAACGGGGGATCGATTGTTCCGACGGCACGCAAGCCGCGGCAGATCTTGTCCCTCTTTGCCCTCTATCCCGGACAGGTCATGCCCGTCCCCACGCTCATGGAGGAACTCTGGGGCACCGAACCGCCCCAGAGCGCGCTGACCACCCTGCAGACCTACATCCTCCAGCTGCGCCGGCACCTGGGCACCGCGCTGGGGCCCGGCACCCCCGGCACCGCCAAGGAGGTCCTGGCCACCCGGCACGGCGGCTATCTGATGCAGATACCGGCCGAGGGCGTGGACGTGCACGAGTACGACCGGCTGGCCACCGAGGGCCGTACCGCCTTCGAGAACGGGGACGACGCCACCGCCGCCGACCGCTTCCGCCGGGCCCTGGCGCTGTGGCGCGGGCCCGCGCTGGTGGACGTGCGGGTGGGCCCCATCCTGGAGATCGAGGTCATGCGGCTGGAGGAGTCCCGCCTGGGCACCGTGGAGCGGCGCATCGACGCCGACCTGCGCCTGGGCCGGCACTCCGAGCTCATCGCCGAGCTCACCGAGCTGACCGCGCGCTACCCCCAGCATGAGGGGCTGCACTCGCAGGCCATGGTGGCGCTCTACCGCTCGGGACGGCAGGCCTCGGCCCTGGAGATCTACCGCAAGCTGCGCATCCGCATGATCGAAGGACTGGGGGTGGAGCCCTCCCCGCAGGTGCAGCGGCTGCACCAGGCGATGCTGGCCGTCGATCCCCAGCTGGACGTCACGGCCGGGCCGCGGCGCACCTCCACGTTCGACCTCTACGCGGCCTGAACCACCCGGCACCGGCCGGCCGGTGCCCGCAACACCTGGCCCCGGCCGGCCGACGGCCCGCAACACCTGGCTCTGGCCGGCCGACGGCCCGCATACCCGGCCACCGGCCCGCCGACAGCCGGCCTGTGGGCCCCGGCCCGTGCGGCCGCCGGTCCCGCTCGCCGGGCCAGCCGGCGCCCGGCCGCCCGGCACGGCTTTCCGCTCGCCGGCTGCCCGGCCGCCGGCCGTGCGGTCGGTGGCTGACCGGTCGTTGATCGTGCGGTTACCGGCCGGTTGGCCAGGGCCAGGTCCTGACGGGCCCTTCGGGCCGGGCTGCCTGGTCGTCGGATATCCGGCTGACGGCCGTTTGGCCGGGGCACGTTGGCGTCCGACCGTTCGGCTCCAGTGGTCCGGCTGCCTGGCTTTCCGGCCGTTGGCTTCTGGCTGTCCGGGAGGCGATCGTTCGGCTCCGGCTGTCCGGCTGTCCGGCTTCCGGTTCGCCGGATGACCGACTTCCGGACGGTGGGCCAGGGCCAGCAGGTGTTCGGCCGTCCGGCCCCGGCCGTTCCCGTATCGGCCGTACGGCCAGGGGCGTTTGGGGCCCGGCCGTGCGGTCGGTGGCCGTCCGGACGCCGGATGCCTGGCTCCCGGCCGCTTGGCCGGCTGCCCCTTGGGGACTGGCCGTCCGGACGCCGGACGCCGGTCGCCCGGCCACGGCCGCTCGGTGTCCCCCCGGGCCACAGCCGCCGGCTGTCGGCTACCGGGTGTCCGGCCGTGGACATCCGGCAGCCGGATCGTCCGGCTGCCGGTCCTCGGGCGGGGCCGCTTGGTCACCGGCCTTTCGGCCACTGACCGTCAGCGGCCAGCCGTCGGCGGCCAGCCGTCGGTCATGGCTGTCCGGCGACCGGCCCTTGGCCCGCTGGCTGTTGGGCTTCCGCCGTCGGTCATGGCTGTCCGGCGACCGGCCCTTGGCTCGCTGGCTGTTGGGCTTCCGCCGTCGGTCATGGCTGTCCGGCGACCGGCCCTTGGCCCGCTGGCTGTTGGGCTTCCGCCGTCGGTCCCATGGCTGCCCGGCCACCGGCCCTGCGGCCACTGGCCGTTGGGCTACCGGTCGTGGCGCCATGGCTGCCCAATCACCGGCCGTCCGCCACTGGCTGCCGCCGCCGGGCCCATGGCGCCTGATCACTGGCAAGACGGCCAGGCTAGGGTCACTTGGCCATCGGCGGTCCGGGCGTCGGCCTTCCGATAGGCCGGGCCACCTGCTCACCGGCCGTCCGGTCCTGGCCTTCCGATGGCAGGCCACTTGGCCACCGGCGGTCCGGCGCCAGCCTTCCGACGGCCGGGACACCTGCTCACCGGCGGCCGGGACACCTGCTCACCGGCGGTCCGGGCCTCAGCCACCCGGCGGTCGGACGACCTGGTCACCGACCGCCCGGTTACCAGCCGCCCGGCGGTGCGGCCACCGCGCCCCCAGCCCCCTCCCGCCATCTGGCCCC
Organism: Streptomyces venezuelae; assembly: GCF_008642335.1. Taxonomy (NCBI): domain Bacteria; kingdom Bacillati; phylum Actinomycetota; class Actinomycetes; order Kitasatosporales; family Streptomycetaceae; genus Streptomyces; species Streptomyces venezuelae. The sequence continues at coordinate 8,041,091 of NZ_CP029191.1, forward strand.
CGCCTCCGGGCTCCGGCGGCCCAGCCCCCGGTCGCCCAGCCCCCTGCAACCACCCGGTCGCCCAGCCCCCTGCAACCACCCGGTCGCCCAGCCCCCGTGGACCACCCGGGCTGCCCGCGCCGCACCCGCTCCCCGCGCGCGGCGCCCCGGCCGAGCGGCCGGACGCCGGCCCGGACGCCGAGCCGAAGACCGGACCGGACGGCGGACCGTAGACCGGACCGGACGCGGAGACCGGGCTGGACACCAGGCCGCACGCCAGGCAGCGCACCAGGCCGGGAGTCCGGGCCGCAGGCCAGGCAGCGCACCAGGCCGGGAGTCCGGGCCGCAGGCCAGGCGGGACACCAGGCCGCAGCCAGGCCGCAGCCTCAGGCGGCCGAGAGCCGGGCAGCAACCCCCACCCCCCTCCCGCCCCCTCCCATCGCACACCCGGCACGGGACGAGGCGGACTCGAGCCGTCTCCGGGTGCGCGTCGAGCCGGATGGGGCACACTGCACAGACCACCGGCCCCACTCCGGACGCGCTCCACCCCGGACCCGCCCGCCCGCCACCGGGCACCCGCCCCGCCCCACCGCGTTGCACCACCCGGCCCGGCCCGGTCCGACCTGCCCCGACCAACGCGCGCACAACACAACAGAAAGGGGGGCCCGGTGCCCGGCGAGCGCATCCACCGGCTGTCGCACACGCGGGAGGTGGCCGCACCCGCCGCCACCCTCTACGCGCTGATCGCAGACCCCGAGCGCTGGCCGCTCTACCTGCCGCGCAACATCTACGCCCAGCGCCTGGACTTCGACGGCGTCCACGAACGCGTGCGGGTCTGGGCCCTGGCCGAGGGCCAGATCGTCTCCTGGACCGCCCACCGCACCCAGGACCCCGTACGCCGCCAGATCGCCTTCCGCCAGGACCTGCTCATGGAACCCGCCACCTCCATGGCCGGCCGCTGGAGCGTGCAGCCGCTGGATCCCGGCCGCTGCCGGGTGACCCTGGAACACGAGTTCACCGCCGCCCCCGACCGGCCCCAGGACGCCATCTGGCTCGCCCAGGTCACCACCGACAACACCCGCTCCACCCTGCGCAGCCTGCAGTTCCTGGCCGAACGCTGGACCCGCCTGGACCAGCTGGCCCTCTCCTTCGCCGAGTCGATCCGCGTCCACGGGCCCGCCGAACTGGTCTACGGCTTCCTCTACGACGTCGCCGACTGGCCCGGCCAGCTCCCGCACGTGCGCCGCGCCGCCCTGGAAGAACCCCACCTGGGCATCCAGAAAGTCGCCCTGGAACTTGCCGCCGACGACGGCGGACCCGCCCGCAACGTGGCCGGCATCCGCATCTGCTTCCCGCACGCCGGCCGCATCGTGCACAAGGCCACCGTGCCCCGCCCGCTGCTGGCCGCGCACTGCGGCGAATGGTCCGTCCTGCCCGACGAACGCGGCGTCACCGTCGTCGCCCAGCACCACGCCCTGCTGCGCGAGGACCACATCGAACAGGTCCTGGGCGCCGGCACCACCCTGGCCGAGGCCCGCCGCCGCATCCGCGCCGACCTCGCCCGCGACAGCCGCCAGACCCTGCAACTGGCCCGCCACCACGCCGAATCCGCCATCCGCGTCCTCTGACCCCGCCCCGGCCAACACCGCCCCCGCCCCGGCCCGCACACGGACGCCGCCCCCGCACACGGACGCCGCCCCCGCACACGGACGCCGCCCCCGCACACGGACGCCGCCCCCGCACGCGGTGGCGCCGCCTCCACACGCGGCGCCCCCCCCGGGACGGCCGGAGCCCGGAGCGTCCCCCGGACCCGCACCCCACCCGCCCGCCTGGCCGCCCGCCCGCCCGGCCGGCCGGCGGGGGAGGGGCGGCACGCACCGCTGCATACGCCCCCCCAAGGCGTTGTGCCCGGCCCGGCCCCCCCCGGGCGTGCGCCGTCCGGCCGCCCCGGACGCCCGCCCCCGCGGCATCCGACCCGACCGGGCCTGCCGCAACCCCAGGCCCAACCGGGCCTGCCGCAGCCCCAGGCCTGTCCGGTCCTGCCGCAACCCGGGCCCAACCGGGTGCCCTGGCACGGTCGTTGAGATGGCATCCGTTACGGGGAGGGAGGTAGGGGCGCCGCCCCGGGGCGCAGGCGGGGCGGCCGTGCACCGCGGCCGCGGTGGTGGGGGAGTGCCGGGCCCGACCCGCCGGAGCGCGGCGGGCGCCCTCCGCACGCTCCCGTCCCCGCCCCGGCACCGCGGCAGCCAACTCGCCCCCGTCCAGCGGGAGATGCGGACGCCCTCACTCCGCGCGAAGGCGGACAGCCGTCCGGAGATACGGAGCGCACAACACCCCGGCGCAGTGACCTACGTCACTTTCGGAGTCCCTTGGTGCCGGGACGGCATCCGTGTCACTATTTCCGCACGACTTCCCTGCCCAAAGCCGGTTCTGAGGCGGTGGGTTGAGCGTCGTAACCGCCGCCCCTAACGGCCCTGCCGAGTTCACGACCCGGCGGCATCGCTTCCCCCCACCGCATTTATTTGCCCGTACGCCCTGACGCCCGGCGTCGACGCACGCGGGCCCGGCAGGGATTTTCCCTCCTTGATTTCGGCTCCTCGGCCGTGACGAAATCCGTACCGGAAAAAGCCGCGCCAGCACCCGCACCGGCAGACACCGGCAGTGAGCCCATCCCGCGTGGGCGCAGCCGTGCCGCGGCCCCGCCCGATCCGGCCCGGCCCGGTCAACCCCCCTGCGGGGGCCGGTCGGCGGCGGACCCAGAAAGGGCGCACCGGCAGGAGAACAGCCGGCGCGCACCGGACCGCTGCCCCTGCCCGCTGCCCCTGCCCCGCCATGCCCCGCCGCGCCCGGCCCGGTACGCGACCGCCCTTCGACAACGCGCCAGCACCGCGAGAGGCCAGCAGCCGACAGCCAGCAGCCGGCGGTGAACGGCGGACGACGAGCCGCCCCCCCCGGGCCCAGGGCGAGGGCGCCTCTCCCGTACCGCCGGGGCGCCCCCGTACCCCCACGGGCCCCGCAACGCCCGCCCGGCGCCACCCCCCGGCCCGCACCCCACGGCACGCCCCACCGCCCCGGACCCGCGCCCGTACCCCGCCCGCCAGGGCAAGACCGCGGCACCGCGCACCCGCACCACCCCGCCCCCCGGCCACACCCTCCCGCGGCACCGCGCCCGCGCACCTCCCCGCCAGGGCCTCCGGCCTCGGCCACACCCTCCCGGGAACCCCGGCCCCGCACTCCGCCCCACCGCACTCCGCCCCACCGCACTCCGCTCCACCGCACTCCGCCCCACCGCACTCCGCCTCACCCGGCCCTCGAGCCGGCCTGCCCCACCCGATGCATCATCCGCGCCGCCTTCCCCGGCGCCCGGACCACCACCCCTGCCCCCAACGGGCCCCGCCCCAACGGGCCGGCCCGCCCCCACGGGCAGGCCCCGCCCCCACGGGCCCTGCCCAGCGGGCCCGCCCCACGGGCCCCCGGCACCCCCGGGGACCTGCCCCGGGGACCTGCCCCGGGGAGCTACCCCGGGGCTTTGCCCCCACGGGCCCCGCCCCCAGGGCTCCACCGGGCCGTGCAGGTTCGACAGGGCCCGCGCAGAAGAGGGCGCGGGATGTGGTGCTGGTCCGGGGCCGGCGAAGGCGGCGCGGCAGACGCCGTCACAGCAGCTGCCCTCGCCGCCGCCCGCCGGGCGGCACCGGGAGTGCGCGAAAGCTAAGCAGCTTCCTCACGTGCAGAAGGCAGACTCTAGAGAAAGTGGATTCCCGATATGCCTAGGCTATGCAAGCCGTCAGTGCGTGTGCCGGAATACGTCATCACAGCGGAAGAGACGCTTCAATTCGCCGAGAGCGTCCACGCCGGAAAGCCGCAACTGCCCCTGGCGCTGCGGCTGATCCGCAACACGGGGGTGCTGAAGCGGCATATCGTGCAGCCCATCGAGCAGACCCTGGCCCACCCCGGCCTGACCGAGCGCAACCGCATCTACGAGGCGGAGTCCAAAAAACGCACCCCCGAGGTCGTCGAGGAGGCCCTGGCCAACGCCGAGGTCAACGCCCGCGACATCGACGCCATCATCTACGTGTCGTGCACCGGCTTCCTCATGCCCTCGCTGACCGCCTGGCTCATCAACAAGATGGGCTTTCGCTCCGACACCCGCCAGATCCCCATCGCCCAGCTGGGCTGCGCGGCCGGCGGCGCCGCCATCAACCGGGCCCACGACTTCTGCGTGGCCCACCCCGGCAGCAACGTCCTGATCGTCTCCTGCGAGCTGTGCTCGCTGTGCTACCAGCCCGACATGGACGACATCGGCTCCCTGCTCTCCGACGGCCTGTTCGGCGACGCGGTCGCCGCCGCCGTGGTGCGCGGCACCGGCGGCACCGGCATCGAGCTGGAGCGCAACTCCTCCTACCTCATCCCCGACACCGAGGACTGGATCTCCTACTCGGTGCGCGACACCGGCTTCCACTTCCAGCTGGACCGCCGGGTGCCCGGCACGATGGAACCCCTCGCCCCGGTGCTGCGCGACTTCGCCGCCGGCCACCAGTGGGACGCCTCCAACCTCGACTTCTACATCGTGCACGCCGGCGGCCCGCGGATCCTCAACGACCTGGCCAAGTTCCTGGACGTGGACCGCAAGGTGTTCCGCCACAGCTGGTCCACGCTGACCGAGTACGGCAACATCGCCAGCGCGGTCGTCCTGGACGCCGCCCTGCGCCTGTTCGAAGAGGACACCCCGATGCCCGACGCCACCGGGCTGATCGCCGGATTCGGCCCCGGCATCACCGCCGAGATGGCCCTGGGCCGCTGGAACAGCGACACCCCGCCCGCCGCCGGCTGACCCGCCGCCCCCGGCCGCCCGCCCCCCCCATACAGGGGCAGGTGCGGGCCGCGCGCCGTGCGAGATGTCCGCGACAACCGAAGGAAAACCATCACATGACTTCCAGCCTGATCGTCCCGCCCGGTGGGGGACGCACGCTGAAGACCCCGGCGCAGGAGGTGACCTTCAAGGCCACCCAGGCGCAGGGCTCCGCCGTCTCCATCTTCGAGGTGATCGTGCCGCCCGGCTTCGACGTCGGCGCCCACGTCCACCACGAGTCCCAGGAGTTCTTCTACGTCCTCGAGGGCGAGCTGGACCTGATGTGCTTCGAGCCCACCGAACGCACCCGCGACACCTGGCACCACTGGCGCTCCGCCAGCGGCGAGCGCGTCATCCGCGCCGCCGAGGGCGGCTGCATGTTCGTGCCGACCGGCACCCCGCACGCCTTCCGCAACGCCACCGACAAGCCGGTCAAGATGCTCTTCCAGAGCTTCCCCTCGCCCGACCACGAGCAGTACTTCGAGGAGATCGCGGAGATCTGGGCGCGCGGCACCACCGTCGACCCGGCGCCGTGGAGGAGATGCGCAAGCGCTACGACGTCGAGAACTCACCCCCTTGCGCTACCAGCCGCCCACCACACCGCAGCCGCAGCCGCAGCAGTCGCCCAAGCCGCAGGGGACGTGACCGCCATGACCACCACCACACCCGCCGCCTCCGCCGCCACGTCCGCCCCCGCCGCCGGGTCCGGTGCCGCCGTTCCGCTGGTGCACGCCAGCCTGGGCGAGCAGGAACTGGCCGCCGTCGCCGAGGTGTTCGCCTCCGGCTGGCCGGCCGGCCAGGGCCCGCGCGGCAAGGCCCTGGAGGCCCAGCTCGCCCAGCGCTACGCCATGGACGCGGTCGCCCTGAGCAACTGCGGCGCCGCCCTGCACGTGGCGCTGCTGGCGCTGGGCGTGCAGCGCGGCGACGAAGTCATCGTCGCCGACTACACCTTCCCGCCCCCGCCCACGCGGTGCGCTACCTGGACGCGGTGCCCGTCTTCGCCGACGTACGCCCCGACACCCACACCGTGGACGTCCAGGCCGTCGCCGACCTGATCACCGAGCGCACCACCGGCATCATCGCGGTGGACACCGTCGGCCTGCCCGCCGACTACCGCGAACTGCAGGCCCTGGCCGACCGGCACGGCCTGTTCCTCATCGAGGACGCCGCCTGCGCGGTCGGCGCCACCTACCAGGGCCGCCAGGCCGGCGCCCTGGCCCCCGTCTCCTGCCTGTCCTTCCACGGCCGCAAGGGCGCCACCAGCGGCGAGGGCGGCGCCCTGCTGGCCGCCGACCCGGCCATCGCCGCCGACGCCCGGCTGCGCTCCTCCTTCGGCATCGGCAGCATCTTCGACCAGTCGAAGATCGTCGGCCTGCCCATCCCGGAGTTCACCGAGATCGGCTACAACTTCAAGCTCTCCGACATCGCCGCCGCCATCCTGCAGGTCCAGCTCGGCCGGATCGACGAACTCCTGGCCCGCCGCACCCAGGTCGCCGCCGCCTACGGCGAACTCCTGGCCGACGAGGAACTGGTGACGCTGCCCCAGGTGCCCGCCGACCGCACGCACGCCTGGCAGTCCTACCTCATCGCGCTGGACGCGCGGGTGGACCGGGCCGCCCTCGCCGCCGACCTGCGCGGCCAGGGCATCGGCTGCGGCCACGGCACCTGGGCCAGCCACCTGCAGCCCGTCTTCGCCGCCCGGCAGGCCTGCCCCGTCTCGGCCGACCTGTTCGCCCGCCACCTGGCCATCCCCATGCACGCCGAACTCACCGCCGACCAGATCGAACGCGTCGTGACGGTGCTGCGCACCGCCCTTCGCACCCACGCGGCCCCCGCGGGCCGGGGAGGAACCGCATGAGCGAGCACCAGCCCACCACGACCACCACGCCCCACACCGGGCCGGACACCGCGGGGCATGCCGGGCCGGATTCCGCTCCGGACTGGGGCCGGACACCATCCTGCGGCTCATCAACGGCTACTGGTCCACCGGCATCCTGGGCGCCGCCGCGAACACCGCCTGTTCACCCACCTCGAGGACGGCGGCCCACGACGCCGCCCAGCTGGCCGCCCGCGCCCAGATCTCCGAACGCGGCGCCCAGACTTTGCTGGACGGCCTGGTCAGCATCGGCCTGGTCACCCTCGAGCGGGGCCGCTACCGCAACACCCCGGCCGCCTCCGCCTACCTGGTCGCCGGCCGGCCGCCGACCTGTCCGCGATGGCCCGCCTCAAGCTCACC